>CAVTRC010000002.1:0-581124 GCA_963737065.1 Vulcanimicrobiia bacterium | reverse complement strand
GCTGGCGAAATTGCCGCCGGTGGAGAATCTGCGAACGGAGCTCGCGCGCGAAGCGAGCTTAAACAGCGCGTAGCCCGCACGGCGTACGCCCGTAGGCGAGTATGCGAATTCGAGATTCGGCTGGTTGCGGGCAGGCACGCAGGCCGTTCGCGAACTAGTTCGAGAACAGCGCTTCGACGCGATTATATCGACATCGCCTCCCGCAGCGACTCATCTTGTGGCTGCGCGCGCGCACGGCGCTGTCCCATGGATCGCGGACCTTCGCGATCCGTGGTACCGGAGAGACGATGCGATCTTTCCGAAGGCTCTTGTGTCGATCGATGGTCTCTTGGAGCCTCACACGTTTCAAACGGCATCCGCATTGACGATTGTTTCCGAACCACTCGCGGAAGATTTGCGTAACCGATATCCGAGTACAGCGGTACACAGCATACCGAATGCGTTCTCCGAACGGGAGTGGATCGGTGTGCCATTTGCCGAACCAAAGCGGGCGACATTCTTACACCCCGGGCAACTCTATGAGGGTGGTCGAGATCCGCGCCCATTCTTTGAAACGCTCGCTGAACTTCTGAAATCAGGAACAATTGCGCGTTCGGAAATAGCCGTAGAGCTATACGGGCGACAAGGCGAATGGCTCACAAACGCGATATCGCGGCTCGGTTTGGACGACGTCGTGCGCGTTCACGGCAATGCTCCACGCGAGCAGATTTTACGTCTGGAACGCGCCGCAACACGCCTGCTGGTGTTCCTCTGACGGCCCGCATGAGAGCGGCACATATACGGGAAAGCTTTTCGAGTATCTTGGCGCACGACGTAAAATAATCGCGATGGGCGGACCTCCGAAGATGGTTCTCGACGAAGTCTTGGAACAGACCGGTGCCGGCCAACGTTTCCAGGATAGCGACGGCCTTAGGCACGCAATCTCGAAGCGGTACAGAATCGCGCGCTGGCCGTTCATCGACCGTCGAAGCGAGCGCCGTAGCGCCGTTCGAAAGTGCGTACTTGGCTAAGCGTTTCGCCGACGTTTTGGACGAGGTCGTGAACGCGCGCAGCGACTCTCGTCTATAGGAGCATCATGCACCGATTGTCTGCAACGGTCCTTGGCGGTGCGATCATCGTGGGGCTTTTCATCGCAGAGGCGCACTCACAAGAGAACGCGGCCCTTTCTACGGCGAGGGGTTCTCAAGAAGTGAATCTCGCGCGGACGACGTATGCTTTGCGAACTCAAAACCAAAACTATTTGTTGAGTGCATTCGCAATTGCAGGGGACGGCTCTAACGGCGCTGACAACACCGTTCAGCCTGGCGTTGCGCTGTGGAATCAAGCCACCGGCACCGCGGTCGAATCGAGCCAAGTGAATCAGCCGCCGAACGGCAACTACACCACCGCGCGTAGCGATCACGATGCGCCATCGATGGTCCGAACTTCCGATGGCGCATATCTCCTAATGTATGGAGCGGCGAGCACGTACGCCGCAAATCGTCCCCCGGAATCGTGGGCATGTCCAAGCGGGTTCTGTCAACCATTCAAATTTGCACCGGCTAGCGTTGCAGCTTCTATCGTCAAGGCCTTAGTCGATTCGCCGGAATATTTGCTTCCGACCACGGGATTATCGGAGGCTTCGGTTGCGACGATCGGCGACGTGACCGTCATTGAAGGCCAGGAGCAAGGGAACAGCCGTAGTGGTCAGAGTGGTGCGCAAGGGTACGTGACGCTGCATGGCTCTTCGACGTTCGATACGGCGGCGGGCCCGTGGAATTTTACGTCTTCACATACGCCGCCGGGCAACGGTCTTTCAACGATAACGCTTACGCCGAACGACGATGCGTATTTTGACTTCGGCATCGTGCAGGCGAGCACGGGAACCGGCATGGTGGCGCTTTCTATAGGCGGCCGCTCGTGCAGTATGAGCTTAAGCTCGAATGGCGACGCGCAAGCCGTTGCGCAAAGTCTCGCTCAAGCCTTTGCCGGAACATGCAGTGCGTTGAGTTCGCAATTCGGAGCGATGCAGGTGCAGTACGATCCTACGCTTCGGTTCGAAGGACGAGTGCTCGCCCCAGCTGCGATCGGAATCACGCTCAAGAACGGCAACGTCCGCGAGCTGCCCGGGGCAACGGCAATTCGCCTGAGTTGCTCGGGAGCGGTCAGCTGTGGCTCGGCGCGCGGAATCGACAAAGTAAGCGACGTACGGCAGAGCGGGTTGCATCGTCACTTTCTCTTCGGCGGCGCAATAAGTGTTGGTCAGTATATCTATTCACTTATGGACGTCGAGATACTAACCGGAACATGGATGGGAGCTGCGCATAACGCGTACGGGCTGAACATTGCTTGTTTTCGATCGCAAGGTCCTCAGTACGGCCGTTGGACATGGACAAACTGTTCCGGCCGATATCCATTCACGGTTGCTCCGGGCATGCGCGCTGAGGACCGCCTTGGATCGAACAGTCCGTATTTCGTCCGCCCACCGGTGGGCGGCTACCCCGCCGATATGACACCATACATCTATGACATGCGGATGGAAGCGCAGCCGCCGTTTGGGACGACATCAAATTATCCGGTAACATCAGCCAAAACCGCTACCGGGCTGGCGAACGGCGATGTCATGATCGTTCACGGTTGTCAGACGCGCACTGGAACGCTGACCGTCTGTTACGCAATCATCGATCCGAAGAACGATCAAACAACCGCGGCTGGAATCGTTACGCAGCCGTCGGCACGAGGTTCGCTGGCGTCGGTAGCGCTAAAGGCGACGGCAACGACGATTAACCTTGCGGTTATGCCGGGCCGTGGCGACCGGTGGGCTTGCGCAACGCGCGGTGCATGTCTCGTATTGTTTCGGTACAGTGCGCCAACTCGAGCTTGGCAACGGATATCATCACAGTCGCTGAGCGACGAGCCCGATTCGGGTTTCCCAGGCACTGTGGCGCCGTCGGACCGCGGGTTCGTCGCGCAAGTACGGCAACGTGCGACCGGCGCACACGCGACTTTGCGCACGTTCGAGAAAGACGTACCGTAAACGCCAGCGCAAATGCCGTTGCATCGCTTACAACCAGGTGCGTGATTCGGGTACATCGTTTCAACGGTTCACGAATAAGATCCGACTGTCCATTAGCCCAACGCCTCGCGTCTATTCAGCTCCTTTTACAGTCGAACGGCGCGGCGAGCGCCTGCGCAAAATGTCGGCTTTCTCGGCGGACGCTACGCAATGCCGCGGGCGCTGTGCGAGCCACACGCTCGACGGGTCGTAAAGCACAGCCTCCGCCCGAAAATATCTATCAACGACAAAACGCAAACCGAAGCTCATTCAATTCGTGATGGCTTCAGAAAAAGCGAGCACCGTGAAAAATGACATCAATCGCGTTTCGGCGCTGAGTTGCCATGTTGAGCCCGAGGGCGAACCGCGTTCGCACGGTTAAACTTGTGGCCAAGCCGGCAATTCGGCGACCGAGGTTTCGATAACGGCCGTGCTCCAGCAGAGAGCTTTGCGTGGAGCGCTCGCGGAGTAGAATTGGGGAGACGACCCAACGAACGAAATTTTCACCTATCCTCCCTGGAGTAGTGGGGATACCATCACTCGCTCAGGCTGTCCGCGACATCAAAAGCGGAAAGCCACATGGAAGCCTGCGCCACGCGCACGTCGCGGTTAAGCTCATCTCCGCAATGAAAAAGCGTGCCCGATTCCGAAGAGCCGAGCGGCGTTTTTCTTTTCTGTACCGGCACGCGGTTTAATGTTGCACTGGCTTCTGGGTACCGACCGGAGGCTTAATAACCGGCCGGCGCGTTCAAAATCACTGTGACAATAAGCGCGCCGGTCTTCGGGTTAGCATTTGACCACGATATCGGCGTACCGTCATGCGTTTTTCCAGGCAGCGTGACGTTCATTGGAACAGGTTGAGGTTCTTCCCACGCGTCAATAATCGCAAAATACCGCACATCGCTCGCAACGACCCGGCCAAACTCGAAAGGCGGCAGCGGCTGCGGAGGCCGTACTGGGTTGGGTCCGGGCGGTACGCTCACCGCCTCGGCGGTTGGATCGATCTGCAGGTCAACAATGTCTCGATCGCCCACGTTACGTACCGAACAGATTACTGCCGGTCGAATTTGATGATGGTTAGCGGCGTAATCGCGCGCATGGAGTCCTGTCAGCGGGTCTGTTCCGTTTAATTCCTGGAACCAATAGATCGATGGATCGTGATGCAGCACATCGGACAGTGTTCGTTGAGCGCAAGAACCAACGAGGCGCGGACCGTGCGTTCTATAATCTGTATTAGCTAAGACTTAATCGGACAGTTGGCGAAGGTCGCATCGCATCCTGCCGCGTCACTGAGCGTGACGTCGGCGACGAAGGAGACGATCTTGACCACCGAACGCAAAGTCATTCGTGCCAAAGTCGGCCTGCTCAACCTTGCAAAGCAGTTGGGGAACGTGCAGCAGGCCTGCAAGATGATGGGGTTTAGTCGCGATAGTTTCTATCGCTTCCAAGAGCTCTATGAAACCGGCGGTGAGGCCGCGCTCGCGGAAATCTCGCGCCGAAAACCGATCCTGAAGAACCGAATCGATCCAACGATCGAGGATGCGATCGTGACGCTCGCAATAGAACAGCCGGCGTTCGGCCAAGTGCGCGTCGCCAATGAACTCAAAAAACGTGCAATGACCGTTTCTCCCGCCGGCGTGCGCTGCGTTTGGCAGCGGCACGATCTTGAGACGATGAAGAAACGATTGAAAGCACTAGAAGCAAAAAGTGCACAGGAAGGTTTGGTTCTGACCGAAGCGCAGCTCGCAGCACTTGAGAAGGCGCAGAACGAGAAGGACGCGCACGGCGAGTTCGAGAGTGAATGCCCCGGTTATTGCGGCGCACAAGACACGTTCTACGTCGGCACGCTCAAAGGCGTCGGCCGTGTATATCAGCAGACCTTTGTCGACACGTATAGCAAAGTTGGATTCGCGAAGCTGTACCAGCAAAAGACGCCAATTACTGCAGCAGATCTGCTCAATGATCGGGTCATTCCATTCTTTGAAGAGCACGATATTCGCGTGAGCCGAATCCTCACTGATCGTGGAACCGAGTACTGCGGAGACGTCCAGAAGCATCCTTACGAGTTGTACCTCGCAATCGAAGACATCGATCACACGCGCACCAAGGCAAAGAGCCCCCAAACAAACGGCATCGTTGAACGCCTTCACAAGACGATGCTTAACGAATTCTACCGCGTGGCATTCCGCAAGAAGATTTACCATACGGTCGACGAGCTGCAAGCCGATCTCGATGCATGGATGCGCGAGTACAACATAGAACGCACGCATCAAGGGCGCTGGTGTTACGGCAAGACGCCGATGCAGACATTTTTCGACAGCTTGGAACTCGCCAAGGAGAAGCTATTTGCAGCCTGAGTTTAGCGCCATTGGAACCATCTGACACTCAGCGACGCGATCATGCGCCAACTGTCAGACGAAGTCTCGGTTTACACATCTGACTATTGCGCGCAAGTCGGTCTTGCATCGGTTGCAACCGATAAAACACAACCGTTGCCAGCTGCCGTTTGTGAGAACGCATCGCAGCTCGATGCGTCTTGCCCTCAGCTCGCTTACGCGCATAATAGAGTTGGCCCGGATGATTGCGCGTGCGGTTTTGGACCAACGCAATAACATGGAGTAATCGATTGAGCTGACGATCACCACCGGTGTTGACACGGACGCTCGCGTTGCGACCGCTCGAACACGGAACGGGCGCCGCCCCGGCGCGCATCGCGAAGCTCGCGGCATTGCGATACATGCAAAGATTGCCGGCATGTCCAATGATCCCGGCAGCAACGACAATGGAAACGCCTCGAAGCTCCAGCAATTCGGGCGCAAGGCGCTTAACGAAAGGGCGCAGTTGGCGTTCCAGCGCATTCACTGCTGCATTGAGCCGGCGGATTTCCGAGATGGCCTCGTCCATCTCATCAGCAAGCGCATCGCCGGTATAGCTCTTACCGCGATGACCCGTTAGAAGATCTGCTGCATTCTGCAATGCAATTTCGGTGGTCATGTTCGAGGGCAGCGGTCCAATCGCCAGCCGCAATGCGGCATCCCGCAGCCGATTTACAGCCTCCGTCCGCTGTCGCACAAGTCGATCGCGGCGATCATAACGTAACCGGACTGCTTCCTGTTCATCCAGACGTTCGCAACGCCGCAAGCGATCGGATTCGCGCAGAACTGCTTCGGCAATCGCTCGAGCGTCGAGTGGATCGGATTTTCCTCTTCGGCTTGCGTGTTTGCGGTGACGTTTAGTGAACGAACCTGGAACCTCGTATACGACGGCGTTGCTTTTCAGCAGAGCATCGGCGAAGCCACGTCCGAACGAACCACTTCCCTCAAGACCCCATTCAACGGTGCCAAACGACCGTGCTCTTTCGATCGCAGTCGCATACCCTGCGGCGTTCGTTGCAATGGTGATCTCCGAGAGCGCTTTCCCAACTCCATCAACGAATACGATGGTGTGAGAATCCTTGTGACAATCGACGCCCGCAACGACGCGCATGCGTTCTCCTTTTATGCGAGGTTACCGCAGACGTCGGCGATCCCTTATTGAGCATTTGCACTCGGCTTACCAGCCAAAACGCGCTGCGGAAAAGACGCGCCTGCCGGCCATTCCACCCCAAGTCAATCCGACTGTCAATTTTGGAGCCAGAGCAGACGCACCCTAATCATACATATAAGGGTCAATTTTACTCCGGCGCTAACACCCATTACGAGGTTAACGCCGACTCTACGCCGTTCCGTGACCGTCCGATCGTGCGCTGACCTATACACTCCACTGGTCTGGATTGGGCGTTAGAAGTCGTTCGCGCCAAGGACGCTCTACGGCAAACATAAGATATGATAATGCGGCGAAGTGCGACGTTCCCCGATTGCCAAATGCTTTCGTGCTACGGCGAAGACAAATCGACGTTCGCGCTA
The DNA here is from genome assembly GCA_963737065.1 of Vulcanimicrobiia bacterium. Taxonomy (GTDB): domain Bacteria; phylum Vulcanimicrobiota; class Vulcanimicrobiia; order Vulcanimicrobiales; family Vulcanimicrobiaceae; genus JAMXLG01. The sequence continues at coordinate 574,185 of CAVTRC010000002.1, read as the reverse complement.
TAGCGAAGTGGAGCTTGTACATTGCGGACCGCGCAATTCACTCAGCGGGCGGAAAGGGGTAATCGGCCTGTTTGTTATTCGCCTCGATGCGCCGCGCGCGATAAGTTGGGCATGGTACCGCCACACCCGCGCGCGTACTCTCAGATTGGAGAGTGCAAAATCCCATCGATCGGCTACGCGGCGAAATGCATCAATCCCAGTCATCGCTCCATAAACGCGAAGCTGCGCAATGTGAAAGTGATGATACCACAGTGGCGCGTAATGACGGCGCCCGTGCGCGTCTGCGCCCAAATGATAGCAGGACCATCCGCCGGCATCATACCGCCAAATCCATCGGCGAAGCGTATCGACCGCCTTCTCGTGCAGCATCGCGAACTCGTCGTCACCAAAGCCGAATTTGCCATACTCCCATACCGCGAAAGCCGCGAATAGATGACCGTTGAGAATGTGACAAGGTGCCTTCGTCGCAACCTCTTCGAAGAACACGTCGCCGCCACGTATGTAGGCTGCTCCACCGTGCGCGACATCGGTCCGTAACGGCCCGAGCGCGCGACGGCCTTTTTCAATGTACGTTTTGTCGCCCGTCTCGGCGTACGCGCGCAGAAGAACCGACGCCGCCTCGCCTTGCGCCATGCCGGACAGCCATCCACTCTCAGCTCCGTACGCCGGCAGCGGAATTGGGTACGGATAGCCGCCGTCATGCTGCTGCGCGTTCACTAGATGTGTCGCTTGATCGAGGAATCTCCGCCGAGCATCGCGATCCCGAGTCTTCACCCACCGAGCGTGATGAAACAGCGCATATTGCGAAATCCGTACAGTGTTGTAGTAGCTGCCGGTCTTCAGTACACCGTCGCTGTCCAGTTGTGCATCGCTCCAGTCCTCACCCGTTGGACGCGGGCTGGGATCCCATCCGATGTAGTAGGGTTGCGATGCGTCGCCTGATGGTAAGCGGTATTCTCGCTCGAATGACCAGCGAAGCGGAAACATCCGTTGAAGCAACGCAAACGATTCAGAAAAGTTCACGCCGTCGCCTCGATTTTCGAGTAGAGATCACAAAGCCGAGTGAACTCGGACGCAAACGTAAACTCCTTGGAAGCGCGAAGTGAAGCTGCGGATAACGCTCGCCGTTCCTGTTCGTTTGTATGGAGGTGCGCGAGCGCCTCGCTGAGGAGCATTCCGCTCTCCGGAGGTACCAGAATACCGGCCGTCGTGGAGCGAACAATTTCCGCAACGCGGCCCAGATCGGTTGCAACGATCGGAAGCCCGAAGAGCGAATATTCGAAGAGTTTATTCGGCATACCGTTCCGGTTATTTTCCGTATCAATCAAGGGCAACAGACCAATCTCTGCGTGAGCAAGCCACTGCTGCGTCTCCTCATAGGAACGCGGCCCGAACATAACGAGTTTGCGTCTTCGGCGCGCTCTAGCAGCGCTTTTCTCGTCTCGGACGAATACTCGGATAAGTCGAGTGGACCAAGATTTACTATTTTCAACGCACAGGCGCGGGCGGCAAGTTCTCTGCGGCCTCGACGATCGTATGGAACGCGCGCAACCGCATTGCGCCTCCCGTATGGATCGCATACGGGGAACCATTGAGCGGGTGGTGTGCGCGTTTCGCCGCCGTGAGCTCCATGGCGTTGAGGTTTGGGAAGTTTCGCACCACTGATACGTTGCCGTTTCTGACTAGCCGCTGGTACCGCGGCGCCATTGAGTGATGCACGACAACGACGCCTGCAAAGTGTGGCAAAATCAATCGCTCCGCCGAGTCATAGAGCCGCGCGGCGGCGCGACGTAATGCTGCCGGGATCCATTGCGAAGACGATATTCGTTCGATATAAAACTCGTGAACATCATAAACTACCCGAGCTCCGAACATAGCCGGTATGGCGGCCACGAGAAGCAGCTCCGGATCGTGGATGTGAAGAATCGCACTACGGTTGCGGAGCATCGTTAGAAGTGCACGGAAATCGCGCGCTAACCGGCGCCAACGCGGCCCGTGTCGACTCCCGAGCGGAATGAATTCGACCGTGCCGTGTCTCTCCGGTTTCGCGACGGTCGTAGCGAGCGCCACGCGGTAGCCGGCGTCCGCTAAGGAACAGACCTCCTTGTAGTAGATCCGCGTGTCGAGAGCTTGATGGACCGTCGTTATGTGAAGTATGGATGCGACACACGACCGAAGAAGACGTCATGCGCGTCCTATACCTCGTAAACAACTTCCCATCTGCCTCGAGTCCCTCCAACGGCATTTTCAATCTCCGGCATATCGAGGCCCTGGCGCGCCGCGGGTACGACGCGCGCGTGATCCGCTTCGTTCCCTGGGTGCCCCTCGCGCGCCACCGCAATCCCCATCATCCTACCCTACCACTGCGGTACGAAGTCGATGGCATACCGGTCCAGATCTTACGGGGACTTGTGGGCCCGCGACGTTGGGGCATCGGTACACTGCTCCCGTTGCAACTGTACGGTGCATTGCAACGTGAGATCGCCGCCTTCAAGCCCGATGTCGTCCACGCTCATGGATTGCTACCATCCGGATTGCTCGCGAAATGTACGGGGCGTCGATACATCATAACGGCGCACGGTTCTGAGACTTACCGGCTTCCATGGATGCGAAGCGGACTGGAGCGATTGAGTCGGAAGGTAGTTGGCGATGCGGCCGCCGTCGTCGCGGTCTCGCAGTTCGTTGGGTCGCATCTGCGCCGCTTAGGCAGGGAGCGAGTCGACGTAATTTACAATGGCGCCGATCGCCGGTTGTTCACGAGCGAGGATCGCGCACAAGCTCGTGAGGCGCTAGGGATTGATCGAAGCCGGCGCGTCGTCGCATTTACAGGTCACCTTCGAGCCGACAAAGGAATCATCGATCTTATCAACGCGACGAGCGGCTTAACACTTCGGCCCAAACTTCTTGTTGCTGGCGATGGCCCAGGGCGCCGATACATCGTCGAACGGGCACAGCACCTCAACATTGATGTCGCATGGTTTGGCTTCGTATCGCAAGAACGCGTTGCGCAAATTTTGAAAGCTTGCGATTGTTTTGCGTTGCCCAGCTATGCGGAGGGCCTTCCGACAGCCGTTTGCGAAGCACTCAATTGCGGACGAGCCGTCGTGGCTTCGAACGTCGGCGGAATTCCAGAGATTGTCCGTCACGGCGAAAACGGATACGTGCACGAGGCTGGCGATGTGGACGCACTCCGTGATGCCCTTAATTGCATACTGAGCGACGACGTCCTTCGCAGCCGCTTTGAGCGTAACGCCGAGACCTTCGCGCGAGAGCATCTTACATGGGAGGCGAACGCAGCGTCCTACGACGCCATTTATCACTCGCTCGGCTCCTGGCGAGTTGAAGAACAAAGGGCGGGAACGTGAATCGCCCGCCCTCGTACGTTTGACCCGCGTGCTAGCGGAAGACGATCGCCGATTCCATTGCGGGAAGCGACGTCGGAGGCGCTCCACCGGTCGTGCTCATCGCACCACCATCCAAGACCCCTTCGCCATTAAGGACTAGTGTGTGTTGATACTGCGGGTATGGGAACGGCACTGATCCGTAGCTATTTGAATTGACAACGATGGCGCATGGCCCAACGAAGTTGCCGCCGATGTAACACTGCTGATACTCTCGTCCGTAAGCTCCTCCGGCGAGCTGGAGTCCGCTGATTGAGCTCGGGCTGTCCAACTACGGGATCGAGGACGACCAATTGCGATTCCGGCATGACGTTGAACCCCGACGGTGTCCCAAACTCTTCCCACAAGATGCTTGTTTGCGGGTCATACGTAAGTAAGAACGATGCAAGTACGTAGATTCTTTCGTCCGCGCTACTTGCCGCATCATTAAGATTTCGCACCATGCATGAGAACAATTTGTTTTGAGCGGCGACAGCGATCTCTGTGTTTTCCGTTGTCTGCCACAGCCATCCATTTACTTTCAACTGCGTGCTGGAGCCACTTGTGGAGTAGCAATGCTCGTAGTTCGCGCCCAACGCGTTGTCCGATAGTAGATTGAGCGTTGACGAAACGTTGTGTCCGTTCAGAGCGGAGAGTCCATTGAACAGGGCCGGCGTGGACGAAACGCTGTCTATCTGACCCTGACCGGCGAGCCACCCACTCTCCGTTGTAACCGCACGGAAGGGCTGAAAAAGTGTAGCTTCCTGACGTGAGCCCGCCCATGTTGTCAGCGAAGAGCGCGTCCACTGGCGCCGAGCCAATGTGTTTAGAAACGTAGTTCGCATAGAGTTGTTGATAGCTCGGTGCCTCAACGTTCATCACGTATTGAGTGATACCGTTAAACTGCGTGGTGACGCGATTGCCGGAACAATCATGAGCGAACGTCGACTCATCGGACGTGTAGAGCGGATCCGTCGATCTTCGTCCGATTGGGATTCATGTACGCGAGCACCTTAATTCCGGCAGCCCTTCATAGTCCAGCGCAGTTTGAAACGTTAGTTTCGGCCCAGTTCAAGAATGGAGCCGCCTGCGCCGGAGAAACGCTCGTCGTGCCCCACGGCGTACCGAGGTAGTCGCCTGTAAGCAAGTGCTTCTGCGCAATGGGACCCGGTGTGGGGGTCGTAACGGCAGGCGGTGGCGTTGGCGCAGAAACCGTGATCTGAGCCGGTGTAACCGCCACGTCTGTGGACCCAGTTCCCGCGATCTTCACTTGATCGCCCGGATCAAGCAGGCCGCCGGCAAGGACAACGGAGCTATTCAAAACGATCGGCACCGCCGAGTGCTGCGCGTCTACGTTAAGCGTGAAACCATAGGCGGAAGCCGCAACGATGGTTCCTTGAACGCTAATCGCGGCAGGTGCCGATGGAAAGACGCTGATCGAACTGGCCGTCACACCGGAGTTCGACCGTGAGCCGCTTGCTTCTAGGTAAGCGCCCATGTTGAGCGGCGCACCGAAACTCTGCGCACCAGACGTCGTAACCCACATCTTTCCGTGGGGCAGCGCCTGTTGAATCAAGACGCGCGGTGAGGAAATGAAAACAATCGTACCGGAGACCGTCGTGATACCGGTGGGAAGGGGGATTGGCGAAGCGGCCGGTGACGCGGATGCATCTGCTACGACAGGTTGCCCTACGCTATCCGAAGCCGGCGAAATACCGGAGGGTAGGAGGCCTTTCGCTCCTCCGCCTCCGCTACAGCTAGCGAGGCCGACAGCGAGGACAAAAAATGCCGGTACAAACATCCGACGTACAAGGTCGCGTAAAAATTGCACACTGCTCATGATTAAGAAATCGGACGAAGCCGCTTGCTTAATAGGTTGTTTACCAATCCCTTACATGGCAACAAAGAAGAACTCGATCGGGCACGCCGATCGAGTTCTTCGCCGGGAAAAGGGTTTCGCGGTGTTACTTAATTGCGATCACCGCTGAACCGGACGGCATCGTCGTAGGCTGGTTTCGTCCCGGTGAACGACACCGTGCCGCCATCCAACACGCCGTTGCCGCGGAGAAGCATTGTGTGTGTGTACCCCGACAACGGGAACCGCTCGCTCGCGAGGTCGCCGTTGACGACGATGGCGCAAGCTCCAACGAGGGCGCCTTTGTAATAGCACCTGTTGTATTGACGGTAGTACGGCCCGTAGCTGCTCTTTAGCTGAGAGATGGCAGTGGGCTGCGCACGAACCGGATCAAGCGGAACAAACTGGCTTTCCGGCATGATGGGCAATCCATCTGGCGTCGCAAATTCTTCCCAGAGGACCGCATAGCTCGGATTGTACGCTAGTAAGAATGAGCCGAGCGTATAGAGGCGTGCCGCGTACGCGCTGCTGGCCGCGAGCCCGTTGCGCTCTAGGCAGAAGAACAGCTTGTCCTTTGCCTGCACCTGGATCTCGGTGTTTTCCGTAGCCTGCCAACGCCAATCGGTTATTTCGGGAATGGTGGTGTATGTCGCGTAGCAGCCTTCCCACGTGCCGCCGATAATTGACGGACTCGTCATGAGCTGAACGCCCTTCGAAACGTCGTGCCCGTTCGTTCCGGACAATCCATTGAAGATTGTCGGATATTTGATAGCCTGAGTGAGTTCTTTGGCCTGAGTGACCCATGTCGTATCAGAGTACGCGCACGGCATACCGGGTCTGATAGATTCGCCGTAAACGCTCAAGGCATATTTGTTATCTTCGAACACGGCGTCGATGTGGTACCCCGAGAGCCGCGAATTGACGTAGCTGTTATAACCGGACTTCAACGACGTGCTTCCGATCGCCATGATGTTTTGCGTAGTCGTCTTATAGACGTACGTCGTGTTGAGGTTCGAACACGTCTTTGCGTATGCGGTGGAGTTTACCAAGTTGCGCAGCGGATCGCCGACTTTTGTCCGATTCGGATTCGTATAGAAATTCGTCTTTATACCGGCCGCGTGGATAGGTCCGGAGTCCTGTGGGGTCGTCTGTGCCCAGTTCAAATACGGCGCAGCTTGTGCTGCGGAAACTCTCTTTGTTCCGTAGTAGCCGGCCAGGTATTCGGCAGTCAAGACGTGTCTCGGGACCGATGTAGTCGTTTGCGAGATCGTGTCGGCTTGGATAGCGTTTGAGGCGTCCTGTGGGGCGGTTTGAGCAGAGGCCGACCCGTTGTCGGACATTGCCGAGGGTGCGCCCGATACGTTGGGGTCAGTAACCGGGTCCTGGTTCGGCAGCACGGGTGATGTCGCGCTCTGAGAAGAGCACGCGGATATCAACACCGCCAGGATGCCGACTGCTAACGTATTCCGAAGTCGCATGTGATCGTGTACTCCCAAAAGGAAAAGCAAAGCTTAGCCATGGCGAGTCATCGCCGGCGCGAGAGGTCCTGGAAGGCCGACGACGCTCATTGGAGCGGCGTAGCTCGTACCTAAGCTTCAGTGATTTGTTAGGATTCACGCGACGGGCGCACCGCTGGGAGGCTGTTCGAGGACGGACTCACGCCCAAAGAAAACCGCGCGAACTCAGCCCTCTATGACCTTCGAGCGTAGCTTTTCTCAGCTCGCTTCGAATGCATATTGGCCGATACGCCTGTCATTACAACAGGACTTATAAATTTGGGTCGGCTCTTTACGAAAGTTGCATGAGAGCGAGCCGAAATCGTTGGACTAGAAGTCCACGATTGAATCGATTAGTTGTCAACGTACCTGAGTACGCGTGAGCTTGCTCGTGCAACTAGGCGACAAGGCAAGGGCACAGTTTTGCCGGAAGCCGACGTGGCTGACCGACTGAGGCGAGACTTTAAACGATGCCGTCCGTCATCCTACATTAGCCGTGTTATGAATGAGTAAAAAAAGACGACGCGTAGGTCGTCTTCTTCCCAAGCAAGCGCGAAGAAGCGCTTATCCGGTGTTTTCAAGAACGGGATCAGCCTTAATACGGTGTTCGGAACGCTCTTTGGAAGCAGTGTACGTGAGCGCGATGAGCATGAATGCCAGCCAAATGTACTTTTCACTCATGACGTCAAGGAAAATGCTGCAAATAAACAACCCGACCAATGCGGCTTCTAATGCAACACGCACGTCGTAGAGATCGTCGTGCCGATCGATTCGACGAAGCATCTTATATTGTGCGAACCATGCACCGAGCATCAACAGAAGACCGAAGATACCCGTCTCGACCGCCGTTGAAATGATCAAGCTGTGCGCGACCCGGTGCCACTGCGCGAAATACGGTTGAAAAACTTCAAGCAAATGCTTATCGTACGCGAACGGGAAGTTTGCATATCCCGCTCCCAGCAGCCAGTACTCGTGGAGAGCACGCAGTCCAACCCTCCAAATTGAGAGGCGTCCCGCGCCGCCGGTTGAAATTGCCTTGGTGAATCGGCTAATGATGAACGGCGATAGCGCAATGAGCGGAACGCTCGCGATCCCGGCGAACACGAAAAGTCGAATCTTCTTAGTGGACCGTATTATGAAATAGAGAAAGACCGTTGCTAAGGCAAGAACAGATCCTCGTGACGCTGCGTATGCGATTCCGAGCATCATGACGCCCATGATTAACACGAAGGGCACTGCCCGCACCCACGACCGCGCTCGAAGGATCAACATCAGTGACAAGCATATCGGCGTGATAAGAGAAGCCGCGTAGTGGTTCGGATCGATGAAGCTGTTGCTATTTTCGATAACCAGCGCGAGTCGGCCGCTATCGCCCATCATCAGACCGTTACGTGCGAGATGAACGCCGTAAAGCGCAGCAAGGGTTCCCCCGACGATTGTTAGCGCGAACGTGATCCATAGTTCGCGACGCGTTATGGGCGTCGCCGCGACAACGAGATAAAGGAGCAACAGCAGAACGACCGACGTAAGACGCTGCACGCCGGTTTGCTGATCGATAGCCCACATCTCGGTTAAAGCCATCCACGAAAAAACGATGATCCACCACAAATTCGAACGCGAAGGCGTAGCAGTCTTGCGGATCCGCAGTTGGTAGAGAAGAAGAGCAAATACGGAGAGGATTGCGAATGCCTTCGTTGCGGAGCCGAATGTCCCAACCGTCGTTAGATTGTCGAACGGCGTCACCAGCACATAGAGTCCGAACGGGAACACGATCGGCGCGACAATTGCGGCGTAGAGTGCAATCGGGCCGAATGCCGCTGATAGTGTAAGGCCGATGCCCAGTTTTCTGCCGCTCATCGCAATGAGCGGCAGCCCGGCCACCGCGGTCGTCGCTACTACGAGCGCCCAGGCGCCAACCATTGGCTTGCGAATCGGCGCCGTTGCGCGTAACAAAAAACCAGAGACCATTACGCGGCGATTCTCCCAGACGATGCTATCACTGCGCAATTGTCGTCCGACCCGGCTCTGCCGGGTCGATCGGGGTAGTATCCGCAACTACGGGGCGAGCCGGCCCGATCTTCGACCGGCCGAGACGTGAACGCAACTCTTGATAGAGCGCAAAGCGACGGCCGACGTACGCTTAGTGCGTGATACTCCATGGTCGTAGCGCCCAGGTCCCGCTTGAATCGCTCGACGCCCGGAAGTCCTTCGCTGGCACCGAGGTTGTACCACCGCACGCCGCGTTCGCACGCCGCGCGCAGGAGCGCGAAATTGAGTGCATTACTCGGTCGGTACTCGGCAGAGTCTCTTTTCATTGCGGCTGACCAGAAGAACAGCTCGCGACTACCGTAGAAAACGACGCCGCCAGCTATACGATCGCCATCGACTTCAGCAAACCAGATCTCGACATCTCCCGCCCCGCGCTTTGTTACTGCCTCCAAAAGATTGCGCGAGATCGGCGGTTGCTCGAGACCCCAACCGCGCGCGGCTTCTTGCAAGAGCTCATAATAGTCGCTTACCGCGTGTTCATCGCGCGCAACCGCGCACGTCACGCCGCGCCTTTCCGCCTGACCGGCCATCCGGCGCGTCACGCCACGAACGCCGGCCACAACGGCGTCGAACCCGACGCTGCAATCGATAACGGCCGTCTCGTGTGCTTGCGACGAGGCCTCCGCAAGATGCACGGCTGGGCCCAACGGCCATAACGTCACGCGAAGGCGGTCCACGGATGTCGCAGCGATTCTAACGACTTCCTGGGCCACGGATGCATCGGCGGGATTACCGAGACGATCGAGTACGCACGTATAGCCACCTAGCGGGAACGCTTCGCGTTGCTTGAAAAGCCGGCTACTTTTGATGCGAACGGTGGGGAGTACAAACGACTCTCCACGTACTCGAACGCGGAGCGCTTCCGGCTGGAGGTTAGGGCGCGCGTCCGCCAGCGCAAGTGCCCACGCCGGTCGAGCAAAGAACGTCGGAGCTGGATATTTGCGATCGAAGTCGATCCATTCGTCGAGTTTTAGACGTTCGATCATGTTGCTTGCCCTGCAACGGGCACGACGTCACATGCCAGGTGTGTATTCCAATATTGTCCGATCGTTTGTAAACATCGAGCTGTATCGTACGTTGTGCTAACGTATTGAGCAGCATCATATTGGGGCAACAGCGTCCCACCACGAAATCGTGCGAGCAAAGACCGGATAGCCGCCTCAACTTCATCGTAGTTATCGGCGCAGATCACGTGCGGCAACGGTTGGGTCCAAACAACGTAACGGCCGTGCGTCAGCGCCTCGAGGGCCATGAGTGAAAGCCCGTCGCGCTGCGTGAGTCGAAGCAGCACAGTCGATTCGTCATAGGCGTCGCGCAGGTCGGAACACCATCCCAGCCGGCGAACGTCCGCGCCCTCGGGCACCGAGACATCTCCTCCACCCACAATGAGAAAGCGGACCCCGTCCCGAGACATTGCGGCGATAAGGCGCTCGCAGTCCGCCTTGCGGTACGCATCGTTCCGGGTTCGGGGCATATAAATCAAAACCGTGAACGTTTCGGGCAACGGTCGCACCGTTTCAGAAGCAATGCGAGGAGGCAGCGGCGCCATATGCGCTTTAATGCCGTATGTCGCGAGCTCTTCGACCGTCCAATGAACTTCCGCCAGATTGACGACGTTCGGTTCCAAAAACACGCTTCGTAGATGCGGACGATCACGAAGAAGCGTAATGTCCGTTCCGACCCAGTGCACGACGCGCGGGCGTCGTGTAAGACGCCAAAAGCGGTGCAGCCATCGATTTCCGATGGGTTCACCGATCGAATACCAGACGTCCGCGTCACACAGCTGAGAAAGCCCGCTCATAAGCGACGCTTTCGACTTCACCTGAACGACACGCGGTTGCCACTGCGGAAGAAGAAATTGCTGCGCCGAGTCCGCGATGTGTGAAACGAAGAGCTTGAGGCCCGATATTGCGACGATTTTCGGCTGGCGGTAGTCGCCCCGCCGCGAGACGCTGATGACCCCCAATTTAAAAAACTCCGGCGTAAAACGGTGTGTAGTTCGGCCCATTCTCATGCTATCATAATATTTTGCTCGCTTGCCTGCCCTAAAGTCCTCGCATAGCGTAGGCTTTTGGACATTCGGGACTACCCTCTACGAACGTTTCGGCACTTTCCGCCGATGTGGAAAGTTATAGAAGCAAGTTATCGCTGCATTTTTGCACGGAGGACCCTCCCACTATGGCCGTTCGCCAGTCGTCGATAGCCGCAGCCGTTTTTCTCTTTGCCCTCACCCTCGCAGCGTGCGGCGGTGGTGGTGGCGGCGGCGGTACGAATCCACTTCCCGTTGGTCCAAGCTCGAATCCGAGCTCCGCACCGTCGGGCAATCCATCATCTAATCCATCATCCAATCCGTCGTCAAACCCTTCGTCGAATCCGAGTCCGACGTCGTCGCCGGCGGTCAGCGGAACGCTGCAGACGACGCAAGGTCACAGCATGGCAAATGCTAGCCTGTTGTTCACGTGCGGTTGTTCATCGCAAGCGGGAACGGTTACGGCAAACGCCAGCGGACAATTCACCGTGACGGGAACGTCCACCGCGGTCCCAGCTACCCCGGCGCCGACTTATACGGCAGTGCCCGGTCGCAATTATATGCTTATAGCAACATCTAGCGGCGCGAACACACAGGTCTGGACGATGGAGTTTCTCGGAAAGACTCCGTTGACGAACGTGAACTTGTCCGGCGCAATCGGGCAAGGCCCCACAACGGATGCCGCGTCGACCGCCGCGGCGCTCTACATCTTTAAGCAGTCGCGAATCGAATAGCGACACGTCGTTCGATGCCTGGAACTTCAATGCGATCTCGAATTGGTACAAGAAGAGCCTCGCGAGCGGCGGTGCGAACAGCGCGGAACAAAAGCTGATCAGCGACGTCGAAAGTTTACAGTCCTCCGCCACCGCATTGTGGCCGACGGTACCCGTTTGGGCTCCGAGCGGATCGTCCGCTAATGCGACCATCGACGTCGACATCACGAACGTATCAAAGAGTGTCGATGGCAACTTGCCAACCCCCTGCCCTGCTGGCGCCTGCACCGGTACCCCGACTCCTTGACGGAGTGCCCACATTGCTCAAGTGTCCTTGGGCCGCTATCATTTTGCGGCCTAAGGCACCTTTTTCGTAGGATAGTGCTATGATTCGACACGTTCGCGTTGCCGGAGCGGCATTGCTCGTCCTTGGAGGCACGCTCGCTGTGAACGGCGCGCCGGGGGCAGCACCCGCAACAAGCGCCAGTCCGGCGCCGACGTCCACGCCGGCAGTCACCCAAGCGGCGCCGCCGATGACGACGGGCCAAGAGGTTATCCATCCCGGGCGACCAACTGAACATCCAAGTCTTTAATCAGCCGTCGCTTTCGCAGACCGTTACCGTACTGCCCGACGGAAGCATAAATTATCCTCTGCTCGGCCGCGAAAAGCTCGGCGGACAAACCGTAACCGTAGCGACCGCAAAAGTTTTCGCACGATCTGCAAAAGTATGTGAAACACCCGTTCGTAACGATCGCGATCACGCAGCTTGGTCAACCGTCGGTCCTCGTCCTTGGTGACGTGAAGAATCCAGGCAAATATCAGTTGCGTTCCGATGCGCGTCTGACGGATGCTATCGCCGCCGCCGGCGGAATCGCCGATCAGAACGGCGCGCTTCCGGATGCGCGTATCTCGGACGACGTCGGCAGCGTTAGTACCGTTTCTTTACAGAGACTGCTCCACGACGGCGATGAATCACTCGACCAGCAAATCGGTGACGGCAGCGTCGTCTACGTGCCAGGACCGGTAATGTTTAACGTCGTCGTCGAAGGCGCCGTAGATCATCCGGGCCAGATCCAAGTTGCGGAAGGCGACCGCCTTTCAATGGCGATCGCGAAAGCCGGTAACAGTTCAGCGGCAAACTCGGACCTAAACAACATTCGCGTCATGAGGACGCTGCCCAACGGGCAACAGACGAATTACACCGTAAACCTTTATAAAGCGCTTCAAAACGGCGACAGTTCCGCTGACGTCGCGCTTCAAAAAGGCGACACGATTTACGTTCCGCAGTCCAAGGGTAAGTTCACCGGATTGGGTGGCGGATTGATTTATATCCTCAGCCGGTTGATTCCGTAGGAGAAGTTTTTCAGTGCAGGCTCTACCTCCGAATACTGCGCTCGCAACAGTCGTCGGCAGCGCCGCTGAGTACGGCCGAAGCGATCGACGCAAGAGCGTCAGCGCGACCTCGGCCACATTTCTGGCGCATTCTTGATTCGCCGGCGGTGGGCGGCGCTTGGCATCTTCGTCGGCTTCGTTGCGCTCGTCGTCATCGGCACATTACTGTGGCCGAAGCAATACCAGACCGACGTGAAACTTATCTCCGGAACCTCGGGAACAACGTTCGTCCCAACAAAATCCGGACGCGGGGCTGCCGGTTCTGAATGCACTGATGATTGCAAGCGGCATGCAGAGCGCTGAAACGTATGCGGAGCTGTTTCAAGAGACGCCGGTCTTGGACCGAGTGATTTACTCAAGAGAAGCTGCACATCAGCGCAAGTGACTTCGTGAAGAAACACGTCGTCGTGAAGCCCGTGACGAACACGAACATCGTCGACGTCAGCGTCACCTGGAGTAGCCGCGTCGAAATCGGCGGCCATCGCCAACGCCTTTGCTCAGGCGATCGTCGACCGTCAGCGCGAGCTTGTTTCGTCGCAAGCCCGCATGGCCGTCGACTCGCTGAAGCAGCAGTTGCCGCAAGCGCAGAACACCATGAACGATGCAGCCGCAGAACGACTCGCGCGCTTTGAAGCAACGAATCACATCGCGGACATCAACCAGCAGACGCAAGTGACGATCGCAAACATGTCAACGCTTGAATCGAAGATCGGGCAGGATAAGGCCGATCGCCAGCAGGCGCAAGCAGAGCTTGCTTCCGCGCAGGCTCAACTCGGCAACGTTACGCCGACGATCACCGGGATCGACGACAAGTTAACCAGAATCCGGTTCTTGGAATTTACAGCAGCAGCTCTCGCAAGTCGACGTTCAATTGCGTCAAGCTGAAGAGCAGTACACAGATCATATCCGCAAGTCATCTCACTGAAGCAGCAGAAGTCCGAGCTGGAGAAAGCGATTGAAGCACAACAAGTCGACCATCGTCGCGGGACGCAACGTGGTGCCGAACCCGGTCTATCAGACGCTTGCAGCAGCAGGCTGCCGGATACCGGTCAGCAGGTTGCCGCGGACGACGCGCAGATCGCGAGTTGACGCGTCAAGTAAATCACAATGAACCCGAAGCTTGCAGCGCTGCCCGACTGAAACGGAACAACTTGCGCGTTTGCAGACTCGATGCAAAGGCAACGCAAGACGTCTACACAGCACTGCAGCAGAAGTTCGTCAACGCGCAAGTTGCGGCGCAAACGGCGATCAGCGACGTGTCGATCACTCAGCCCGCCGATCCGCGCACCGCGCAACCGATCCCGAACCTACTGCTCAATACGGTTATCGCAATTTTGCTCAGGCGGTGTACTCGGCGTCACAGGCGCGCTCTGCTTGACTACTTCGACAATCGCGTCCGCGATGAACGTGAAGTGGAACTGGAACTCGGGATTGCCGACCCTCGGTGCCATTCCGCTCGTTGAACTGCGCAATGGCGAAGCGATTCAATCGTGGGTAAAGACGCTGGCGATGGAGTCGTTCATCCAACTCGTCACCAATATCCGCTACGCGAAGTGACGTGAAGATGCGGTCCTCGGCGATCATCAGCCCGATGCAAGGCGACGGCAAATCGACCTGCGCGATCAACATCGCACTCGCATTGAAAGAGATCGAAGGACCGATTCTCCTTGTTGATGCCGACATGCGCCGGCCGTCGCTGCACGCGAAACTTCGCCTTCCGAACGATCGCGGACTTTCGGATGTCCTCGTCGGGCAGACGCCGCTGTCACAGGCGGTGCAAATCGACGAACGAAGCGGACTCGCCGTGCTCACGAGCGGCACGCCCGCGCCGAATCCGGTGAAGCTACTGGAATCGCGCTCGTTTGACGCGCTTATCGAAGAGGCACTGAAATCGTTCGAAATGGTGATCTTCGACGCGGCAGCGCTGGTCGGCGAATGTCGATTCGGCGGTGCTCGCGCGGAAAACCGACGGTTCGTTGCTCGTCGTTTCGCAAGGCACTACGGACATGCGCGAAGCGAATCGCACGATGAAGCGCCTCAGACGGATGGGCGTAAACAATGTTCTTGGGTTTGTGCTCAATCGAGTTCAAGCCAAGCGCGCCGATTACGTGGCATACGAAGCCTACCACATCCCGATTGAGTCGGACGACTCTCCGATCGTCGCGGCGAACAGCTGAAACTAAAGTACCGCTGATTCGCCCGATGATCGCGTCTGCCGGCGTTTTGGCGAAGCGCGGCGCCGGAAAGTAACTGTTGGCGGCGGCAATGGAATAGCACGGATGGAAAAAATCACTGACGATGGTGTAACAGCCGATGTGAGACCGGTCGCTCGAGAACTGTCGACGAAGAGTTTCGAAACGTTCGTCTTTCGGATCTTCTCGCAGTTCGTCGCTGACGATTCTCGGGATCGTCCTTGCGCGCGAGATCGGCCCGCTCGGCAAAGGCATGTACACATATGCCACGACGGTGCTCGCCGTGCTTGTTGACCGTTTCCAGCGGACAATCATCGGCGATCACATGGCAGTACGCAAGGCAGAAGATGTCCAGCGCCACGGTCTACGCGGCGATGATGAGATTCTGCAGTTTCATCGTCCTTCCGATCTCAGTCGGTTTGTGATCTTCGGTCTTTGGCGGCACGACGTCATGCTGGTCGCGCCCGCTTTAGCGTTGCCCTTTGCGTACTTCAATCAAGTCACGCTGGCGTTCTTCCTATCGGACGGCCACGTCCGCTGGGCGAACGTGCAAGGGCTTATTGGTACCCGGGATATTCGTTATGTGCGCAGTGGTAATCGCGTGCGTCGGATTTCACCAAAAGGTCGGCACGGTTTTCATCTTGTGGGTTCTTTCGTATGCCGCGGTTGGTGTGCGATCGTTCATTCTTGTGCGGCGGTATGCCGACCGTGGGCCGCGCGATGGGAAGTGTTTGGCATGTTTTCGTAGATCAAGTCAAGTTTGGCGCGAAAGCTTCCGCCGGCATGCTGCTTCAGACGCTTAACTTTCAAGTAAACACGTTCATCGTCTTATGGGCGTTGGGGCCGAAGATGCTCGGCATCTATTCCGTTGCAGTCGGACTCGGGCAACTTATGTGGTTCATCAGCCGTCCTCTCGCATTTTCGTCTTATGGCCGGATTGCATCGTTATCGAAACGCGAGTCTGCGCGACTGACGTTGCTTTGTTTACGTCATTCCATTATTGCCGTCGGGCAGCGAGCGTGATCTTGTTTCTTTATTGGTCCCTGGCTGATCGTCTTTCTTTACGGCGCTCGATTTGCCGAGTCTGGTTTGACGTTGCGGTGCATTCTGCCGGGTGTGGTGGCATACTGTGGTATGCCGTTCGTTTCTCAGTTCTACGTCTCGCAGATGGGAAGACCGATGACGACGACGTGCATTGCGGGTGTATCGACGCTTGTGTGCGCCGGGATTTCATTGGCGCTGATCCATCCGCTTGGTATCGTGGGCTGCGCGATTGCTACGTCGGTTTCGTACACCGCGGCGTTCGGAATCATGCTGTTCCTGTTCTATAAAGAAACGGACATTGCTCCGTCCGAAATCTTCGCTGTTAGGCTGCACGACCTACAGCATTACGATGATCTGTTGAAAACGACGTATGGGCGCATTGCGCGCCTGTTTCGACTGAATTCGGCATGAACCAGTTGCGCGAGGTCGTCCCGCGCGTCTCGGTCATTGTGAGAACCCGCGCGAGCAGCGAACGCAAGGATATGCTGCGGCGCGCGCTCGACAGCATCCTGGCGCAGCGCGGCGTCGAAGTCGAGCCGATCGTCGTGCTCAATAGCAATAACGCGTACGATCCGGAAGTCTTGACCTGGTTGCGCGACGATCCGCGAATCGTTTGGGACGCTCTTCCAAAAGCAGCCAAGGCCGAGGCCACGCTGCGCGGACGACTGCTGGTTACCGGGGAGTTCTTCGCGTTTCTCGACGACGACGACGAGCTCTACGAGGATTCGCTCGCGCGACGTGTCGAGGAGTTACTTGCGGATCCATCGCTCGATTGCATCGCAACCAACGGCGAATACGTGACAACGGACGGAATTCGCGCCGTGTTTACCGATACGAAGCATTTCGAGCGCGACTATTGCATGTCGGTCCTGCAGCGTAAGAACTGGATGGCTTCGTGCGGTGCGGTCTTTCGAAGCGCCAGCATCGGTCCGTTGTACTTTGAGGCGCTGACGCCGCATTGCGAATGGACGCTGGTCGCTTTTCGTATCGCGATGGAGCGTAACGTGCGGTTCATCGATTCCTGGACGTACCGCATCAACGACACGGCGGACTCTCAATCGAAGCTCAGATCGTACGTAGAAACGATCCCCGATGTGTTTGCCGACATGCTGCGTTGGACGAAGCATCGTAAGTACGTGCGCCCGATCAAGCTCGCGCGCGCGAAGGCGTATTTTCGCGCTGCCGCCTATAATCGCGTTCGCGGGGACATGGCGCGCGCATGGCAGCTGCTGAAGAAAAACGCGCTCGAGTCCCCGTATGGTTGGATGTACCTGCCCTACGCGCTGCTCTTAGTTTTTCGCGTCCGAAAGACGAAGAGCGAATTGGTGCATTGGCCGATTCGTTCCTGACGCGAAGCGCTCTTACGCTAAACGAACGCGCAAACGTAATTGCCCATGTGTTTGGCGAGCGCGCTGCGATCGTAACGTTCGCGAACGTAATTGTATCCTCGCTCGCCGCAATCGCCGAGAAGCTGCTTGTCGGCGTGGAATCGCGTGAGCGCGGCGATGAGCGCTTCAGGGTCCTCCGGAGCAACGGCAACGCCGCCTCCCGATTGCTCGACGAAGCGGCGCGCTTCACCATCCGCGCAGACGATGACGGCGCGGCGTAGCGCCATCGCGTCGAGCATCTTCGTCGGGAGGCTGTCCTCGACGCCGCGCCGCAACGGCACGATACATACGTCGGAGAGCTCCTGAATCGCGAAAGTCTCGGCGCGGCTAAGGGCACCGAGCATCGAGATGTTCGTCAACGACTCTCGGGCGATACGTTGCGCGATGTGGTCTCGCTCGGCGCCGTCGCCGACAAGAATAAAATGAAACCGGCCGTCGTCGCGAAGCCGAACCGCGGCCTCCAGTATGACGGATGCGCCGATCGCCGACCCAAGGTTGCCCGTATAGGATGCAATGAATTTGTCGCGTGGCGGATGGTATGACATGGACAGCGCGGGTTTCACGACGTCGAAGCCGTTGGCTATGACTTTCACTTTGTCGGGATCCACGCCGCGTTTGATGACGGCCTCGCGGCACGATTCCGTCACGCAAACGACGAGCTTCGAGCGCCGATAGAGCGCGTCGGCGATTCTTCCTATCGCTTTCGCGACGAAACTGTCGCTTTCCACTCGCCGATGCGGATTGCGACTTCGGGCCAAACGTCGCGAATGTCGGCGACCAGCGGAGCGCGATTGAGGATCGACGCGAGCATCGCAACGGGTGCGAGTGTGATCGGGGGCGAGCTGACACAGACGAGGTGAAATCGACGGCGAAGTAAGAGCAAAGCGATAAAGCACGCAATCGGTGCGGTGATCATCGTCAGCATTCGGTTCCGCCTGGAGAAGTCCGATGATGCGAAAGCGCGAACCATGCGAACCTTGACCGGCCCATCGTTCATCGTCGCGAAAAGATGCCGGCGGAAGCGATCCGGGACGCGTCCGGTAGGCCAGGTCGGAAATGTCGTCAGGACGGTAACGTCGTGCCCGCGGTCCGCAAGTTCACGAGCGAACGCTGCAACACGGTGGCTCGCGGCTCCGGTCTCGGGAGGATAGAAATGGGTAATGACGAGGATTCGCCGAGTGACGGACTGTCCCATAACCCTCACATTACCGATCCATGCGGGCTGTTCGTTGGGGCGTCGGTCCCCGTTTGCGGAGAGACCTTCGGGGGCGCCGCCCGGCCGGCGGTCGTCGTGCAGCCGCGGGTCCTAGTGTTTTTTAGGCATTCGTCGCAATGCCGCAGGGGACCACCGCCCCTTGGGGCCTCACCGTATTCACACTACCGTAATAACTGAAGGCACCCCCCATTGCTATCAGCGAGATCTTCATGGTAGAAACCGTAGAAACGATCACCGAACCGGTTCGCGCGCTCCACGGAACTGTCGAGTTTTCCGCAACCGCAGGGCAAGACGGTACCGCAAGCACGATGGGCGCCGTCCGGCCGACTCGCAGACCGGCAGTATTCTCTCGGCGTTGGGCAGCGATTCTCTTTGCAAGCGACCTGTTCTGTTTTTCAGCGGCCGCAGCGCTTTCGATCGCGCTGATCCTGCACAACGAATCGTTCGGAACGGCAGCCGGAACGTTCTTCCACACGTCGTTCCTCTGCATCGTTATTTGGCTCTTCGCCTTCGAACATTTCGGCCTCTATCGAAGCTCGTCCGCACTGACGACGAAAGACGAGCTCTATTACACGCTTGCCGCGCTCTTTGTCGGGATGATTCCGCAAATCGGGCTCTTTCCGCTCGTTCACGGCATCCAGACGTCGCGCTGGGTTCTCGTGCTGACGCTCGTCTTTTCAACGATATTGGTCAGCATCTCACGCGCTGCACTTCACTACGCGCGTGCGCGCGAGGCGCTGCGCAAACCGTTACGGATCGCGATCGTCGGAACCGTTGGGCGTATCGCGCAGGCGATCGAGCTCTTGAACTTGCCCGAGGGGACGGAGATCCTGCGGCTCGGCGTCGACAGCATCGAACGCACTCTCGAAAATTTCTCCCCGCACAATGCGCCGTCGCTGGAAGACATCGCTTGGTTTGCGCGCGCACGGAGCTGGCGGTGTAATCGCTTGATCCTCACCGAAATTCTGCCGCCGCATCTGTTGCCGAACGTGATGGCGGCCGCCGCGGGAGAATTCCATGTCGAGTTCGCGTTGCCGCGAGTCGTCTCGCATGCGTACTCATTGACGTTGCGTACCGAGGGGCAGCTCGCGCTCGTAGTTCCCGCTCCGCTGCGCGCCTGCACCTTCGTCGCTCGCACGGTCAAGCGCACGTTCGACATTGCTATTGCGCTCTTGGCACTCGTGGCTTTTGCACCGATCATGGCGCTGACGGCGCTCGCGATTTTGCTCGAAGACCGTGGACCCGTGCTCTACCGTCAGGAACGAGTCGGACGTAACGGCAAAACGTTCGAGATTCTCAAGTTCCGTTCGATGCGCAACGATGCGGAAGCCGCAACCGGACCTACGTGGGTTCGCGCGCGAGGACGATCGCATTACCTATGTCGGCAGAGTCATTCGCGCGATGAGCTTGGATGAATTGCCGCAGATCTTTAACGTCTTAGCGGGAGAAATGTCGATCGTTGGTCCGCGTCCCGAACGTCCGCATTTCGTGCAATTGTTCCGCCGGCAACTGCCCCGGTACGATGAACGCCATTTGGTGCGTCCCGGCATTACGGGCTGCGCGCAGATGCACATGCGGCGACAACTCGATGCGAACGAAGTCGGTCAGAAGCTTTCGTACGATCTCTTCTACGTCGAGAACTGGTCGTTCTTTATGGACATTTCGCTGATCTTCCGCACCGCATGCGAGGTGCTCTTTCAGCGAGCGCGGTAGGGCACGATATCGACATTCCAACGGTTCGCTCGGCGCAGCTTCAAAGAGCTAGCGTTTCAGATTGAACCGCTGATGGCGTTCGTATTGCGACGTTCGATCGCTCGCAGGCAAACACTCTTCTGTCGACAGCCCCGGGCTGGTATATGATTGCATCGGCCGTTCGCCCCATACTACGTGACCACGGTCCATCGAGCACTCGATACGCGAATTTTCTATAACGAGGTGTGTTCGCTGGCATCCGCCGGGTACGACGTGCAGTTGGCGACCACGGTCGATTACGAGCAACGGCACGACGGTGTCACGCTGCTTCCACTAGGATCTTGAGAACGTCTACGTCGGCGCCGCTTGGTTGGTGCTTGGCGTGCGACACTATTAATGCTCCGCGCGCGAAACTCAATTATTCAAATTCATGACCGCGATTACGAGCGCGTGCTGCAGAATCAGTGGGTGCCGAAGTTTGTCCGTGCTCCAGCTGCGATATTTTACGCGATTCTTGAACGGCTGATTCTACCGCGTTTCGCGGGCGTGGTTATCGTCTCCGACGAAATGCGCGACCGCTATGATTCTTACGTCGGCAAAGAGCGTGTCGCTTTGGTTCGCAACTTCACTCAGATTAATGCCGCCGAAGTTGCAGCTGCGCGCAACACTAATCATCCATTCGGTAATGAGCAGTACATTCTCCATACGAAGAAGTGCAATGCGTAACCGGGCGTTTCACGACATCGTTGCGGCGGCCGCATATCTACGCGCTAGTGGTTGCGCATGGCCCATCGCGTACCTCGGTGAAGTTACTCTTTCCGGCTATGACGCAGCAACCCGGCGCGACGTGCTACGCCGAGCAGAAGCCGCAGATATCTCGCGCACGCATCGATCGCATACCTCCCACTGTCGCCAACACCGAACAATGCGCGAGGTCAACCGAACAAGCTATTTGAGTATCTGCACTTCGGGTTGCCGGTTGTCGCGACCGATATCGGAAGAGTTTCGGAAATCGTTACGCAGACCGGCTGCGGGCTGCTTGTCACTGCGAATGGCGGCCGCGCCCATGGCCACGCGCTGCTCCGGTTGGCGTCCGACGAAGGTTTACGGAACAGCTTAGCCAAAGAGCGACGCGCCGCGGTTTACGTTCGCCGCCGAGTTCGAGCGACTTGCTGGGCTCTACGGCCGCATTTCGGCTTAGAACGACTCTGCGCTCTTGGTGAGCCGAAGGCGCATTGCACGACGCATGCGGGATCAGATCTAGCGGATTACTCCTCGCTAGCGAGCGCTACGATCTGCGCTTCGGTGAGCGGGCCGACGGCGATGTGGCGAACCACGCCGTTCCTTACAACGATCGTTTGCGGAATGATGCGCGCACCCAACACGGTGGTGCTTGCGCGCGTCGTATCGATCAGAATCGGATACGTCAGCCCGTGCTCTTGCGAAAACAATGTCACCGCGGACGCCGGCTCCGCCTGATCGATGCCGATGACAGCGACGCCGTCTTCGCCGTAGCGTCGCGCGCCGCATCGGCGAAGGCCGGCGTTTCCTCCTTGCACGACGGGCACCAGCTGGTAAAGATGTTGATGACCGTTACGCGAGCGGGAATCGTCGCAGGTCCGAGCGTTTGAGCGTTGCCGTCGACGCTTGTAAAGCTCAGCGCGGGCAACGGCTGTCCTTCGTGAACCATCCTGGTCTGGTGGATGCCGAGCGACGAGGCAAGATCGCGAAGTGAATGACGGCCTACGGTCAGTGCCGTAACGGCGATCAGCACCACGGCAAGACCCAAGAGAGCGATCGAGTTTCGCGAAACGTTCATGTTCAACTCATAGCAAAAGCGTTAAGCTGCTTGACTGTCCTGTTCATCCCGGCCCGCACGGGCATTTCGTACAACACGACAACAACGACGCTCGACAAAGCGAGCGACGTTGTTGCTGGTGCTGTCCGCGTCCGTTAGAGTAAGCCGAGCTTGATCGCGTGGACTGCCGCTTGGGTACGCGCGTAGATATTCAGCTTGGAGAAAATCCGGCTGATGTGATTCTTGATGGTTTTTTCAGAGAGGCTCAAGCGCGCGCTAATCTCTTTGTTAGACAAGCCCTCCGCGATCAGGCGGATCACTTCCGTTTCGCGCACGGAAAGCTCGTTCAAATCCGTGCGTCTCGTATTCGTCGAGCGACGCCGCAACCAACCGCCGGCCACGCGAGGATCGACGTACGTCTCTCCGGCGGCTACGAGCTTCACCGCATGAATGAGCTCCATCGGCGTTACGTCTTTAATGATGTAGGCGTCGGCTCCGGCGGCCAGGCATCGCTGCATGATCTCGGGAGCCGGGCGCATCGTCAGCGCGCAGATGCGCGCGTTCGGTGCGATGAAGCGGCATCGCTCGAGAGCTTCGGAAAGCGCTGAATTGGTGCCATCCATGTCGAGGACGATGACGTCCGGCTTGGCGCGTGAAATGGCCTCCTCGTCGATGCTCTGCCCATCGCCGACGACATCGATGTTGCGCTCTGCGGAAAATACCTGGCAGAGCGCTTTTGCAAATAGGACCTGCCCTTCAATAATGTAGAGCCGGACGGTGTCCAAAGTAACCACGAAGTTCCCTTTCGTTGGGTTGAACGATCACCGAGCATAACAACGACGCAGTTCAAGCTCTTTTGCTTCGTATAGAACCACGCCGTCTGCCTATCATGCCCAATGTTTCCGGAAAAGGAACCACCCAAATGGGGTGTTTTTTGGGTACTGCGTCGGTGTGCGGCCGGGCTGTAGGCCGTGCGGCCCGTTCGAATATAGGGCTAAGGGCCTACTGACGCACCGGCGCGGACTTCGCCAGCCGACCGCTGCCAGTGCGCCGCCTCTCCCGCGCGGTCTGCAGAGGTCCTAAGTGGAGTTGGGCCGGTGGCGTCTGTCATGGCACGATTTTGCTGGGCTACGATTTAGGGCAAGATACCGCGGCCATAACGCGCGCGGGCGACCATGCGTATGAGGAACCCTGGTGAGACCGACATTCCTTGCGTACTGTAAGCCGGTTTTGAGCGATGACGAGATTTCGGCCGCGGTCGGCGCGCTAACCAATTCTTGGTTGACGACCGGTCCGCTGGTCCGGGAATTCGAAAAAGCGTTTGCCGAACGCGCCGGCGTCAAGCACGCCGTCGCGCTTTCGAGTTGCACCGCCGCGCTGCACGTTGCGCTCAATGCGATGGGTGTCGGACCGGGCGACGAGGTCGTAATGCCGTCGCTCACCTTCGTTGCGGGTGCACAGTGCACGATCGAGTTGGGCGGTACGCCGGTCTTTGCCGACGTCGACCCTTCGACGTTCGCCGTCACGACCGACACGCTCGACGCGGTAGTCACCGATAAAACGAAGGTAATCATCGCGATGCCCTATGGCGGCCGGCCAATCGACATCGCGCAGATCGTTGAGTATGCGCACGGCCGCGGCATCCGCGTCCTTGAAGACGCGGCTCATGCGGCCGGAACGCTCGATCGCGGCGAGTGGGCTGGAATGAGAAGCGAGGCTGCGGCCTATAGCTTCTATGCGACAAAGAACATCACGACGTGCGAAGGCGGGATGCTCGTTACGAACGACGACGAAATCGCCGACCGGGCTCGCGTTCTCGGCTTACACGGGATGGATCGCGACGCGTGGAAGCGGTACACGGCAGCGGGATCCTGGCGATACGATGTTGTCGCACCGGGATTCAAATACAATCTCGCCGATCCGCTTGCCGCGATCGGCATCAATCAGCTGAAGCGGTTGGACGCGATGCAGCAACGGCGCGATGAAATTGCGCAACGCTACATCGACGGTCTGGCCGCAATTCCGGGATTGACCGTGCAAGCGCTACCGTCGAATCCCGGGGACCGTCACAGTTGGTGCATGTTCGCCGTCCTGATCGATGAGCACGTAACGCGCGTTTCGCGGGACGAACTCATCGAGGCGTTGCGCGATGCGAACATCGGCGCCTCGGTACACTACATTCCGACGCATCTCTTTAGCGGGTACCGATCGTATCAGACGGGACCGCTCACCAATACCGAGCGGATCTGGCGCAGAATCTTCTCGCTTCCACTCTATCCGGCGATGAACGACGAGGATGTGGCCGATGTTTTGCAAGCGCTCGAACGTATCGTGGTACCGCGAGTGTTTTCGTTCGCTCAGTCTCCTGAACCCAAGGAAGCCGTACGCGAGTCGGCGTGATTTATGCGCCGGGATGCTTTCTTCGAATTTCGTGCGGTAAACATGGTTCATCTCGTCGAACCGCAGCATCTCTTCGTTCCCGCGCTTCTCGATGTATTTTCGGAAGCCGGTATTCACGTTGACTATGCGACGAACTCGGTCGAGCCTCGCCGTTTGCTGGACGACGCGCCCGATATCGTGTTCATCGATACGGATTTCCTGGACGAGCCGCTCGAAGCGGTTCGTATCACGCACGTACTTGTCCCAAACGCGCGCGTCATCGTGTACTCATCCGCGCACAGCGACGTGATCATTCGCGCGTTTCAAGCGGCGGGCGCGCATCGTGTGCTCGACAAGTCCGCCGACCGTCCCCAGATCGTCAGAGATCTTCGGTCCGTCCTACAAGAACGCCGCCGCCACGCTTAGCGGCGTGCTCTAGGGTCAGCATGGCGGGGCGCGGAACTCATGCGCTCCCATGGATGCACGATCCGAAACGCTGACCGATTTTCCGAAGACGTACGATCCAAAAGCTGTTGAGAATCGGCTTTACGCGTACTGGGAGCGCAGCGGGTTCTTCCATGAGGAACCGGATCCGGCTCGGCCGCCGTTCATCATCCCGATGCCGCCGCCGAACGTTACCGGCAGGGCGCACTTAGGTCACGGCTCGACATACACGCCGCAGGATGTGCTGACACGGTATCACCGGATGCTGGGCGACAATGCGGACTGGTTGCCGGGGTTGGACCACGCGGCGATCGCAACGGAGGCCGTGCTGGTCCGCGAGTTGCAAAAGGAAGACACTTCACGCGAGAGGCTTGGGCGCGAGCGGTTCATCGACCGGGCTTGGCGGTGGTCGGACGAGTATGGCGGCACGATCAACGAGCAGTTTCGCAAGCTCGGGTTCGGTCCCGACTGGCAGCGCGAGCGCTTTACGATGGACGAGCAGCTCTCGGCCGCCGTCCGAAAAGTCTTCGTCTCGCTCTATCGCGAGGGATTGATCTACCGCGGAAAGCGATTGATCAACTGGGATCCCAAGGGTAAAACAACCGTCTCGGACGCTGAGGTTGACCACGTCGAACAAGATTCATTTCTGTGGCACGTGCGCTACCCGTCAAAAGACGGTTCGTATTCGATCGAGATCGCAACGACGCGTCCCGAGACGATGCTCGCCGACGTTGCAATTGCCGTCCATCCGGACGATGAGCGGTACGCGAGCCTGATCGGAAAAACCGTGCTTGCGCCGCCGTTACTGCAACGGGAAATTCCCATTATTGCCGACGATGCCGTCGACATGGCGTTCGGCACGGGCGCGGTGAAAGTGACGCCGGCACACGACGCCACCGACTACGAGATCGGGTTGCGCCACGACCTCCCCATGCCGTCGATCATGGACTTCGACGCCAACATCAGCGGCGACGACATCGATGTCGGCGAGTACGCCGGCCTCGGTCGCAAACAAGCGCGCGAACGGGTTGTCGAATCGCTGCAAAGAAGCGGATTGCTCGTCGCGGTAGAACCGCATCGCAACGCCGTCGCGGTGAGCGAACGATCCGGCGACGTGATCGAACCGTTGCTTTCGCTGCAGTGGTTCGTAAAGATGAAGCCGCTCGCGGAACCGGCACTCAACGCATATCGGGAGGGACGATTGACGTTCGTTCCCGAGCGCTACGGCCGTACGTACGAACAGTGGCTGGAAAACATCCGCGACTGGAACATCTCGCGCCAACTGTGGTGGGGCCACCAGTTGCCCGTCTGGTATACACGCAACGGCGACGTCGTCGTCGCGGAGACGGAAGAAGAAGCGCTTCGCATGGCGCACGACCGCTTCGGCGCGACGCAGCTCACGCGCGATCCCGATACGCTCGACACCTGGTTCTCGAGCGGCTTGTGGCCGTTTTCCATTCTCGGATGGCCGCAGAAGACGCCGGAACTGGAACGCTGGTATCCCGCGCAAGTGTTGATCACCGGATGGGAGATCATCTTTCTCTGGGTCGCGCGCATGGTGATGCTCGGCATTCACTTCATCGGCGATATTCCGTTCCCGACCGTGTTCATTGCGCCGCTCGTCTTCGACGCGCAAGGCCGCAAGATGTCGAAGTCGCTCGGGAATGCAATCGATCCGATGGATCTCGTCGACCGCTACGGTGCCGATGCGTTCCGCATGGGCGTGTTACGACAGATGCGCTTGGAAGGCCAGGAGATACGCTTCCAAGAGTCACGCTGCGAAGAGGCGCGCAACTTCAATAATAAGATCTGGAACGCCACGCGCTACATCCTCTCGCTTCCCGAAGGTCTGCCGTCTGCGATGACGCTTCCGAAAAGCGATTCGCTCGCGCTCGCCGACCGCTGGATTCTGACGCGTTTGCATGAAACGATCGCCGCCGTGAGCGACGCGTTCGACCGCTTCGATTTCGGCGGGGCCGCCGAAACGTTGTGGCGCTTCATCTGGTACGAGTTCTGTGATTGGTATTTGGAGGCGACGAAAGCGGAGGACAACGCCGCGACGCGCGCGTTCGTGCTCTCGTTCGTCTGGAACAATGCGATGCGTTTGCTGCATCCGATTGCACCGTTCATCAGCGAAGAAGTATGGCTCGCGCTTCCGCATGACGGCGCAAGCATCATGACCGCGGCCTGGCCCGATCGCCTTGAAGTACCCGTCGATGAGACTGCGGCGCGGCATTTCGCGTCGCTGCAAGAGACGGTCGAACGCATCCGCAATCTTCGTTCGGAGGTTCGCCTCGCGCCTCGCGCCCCGCTTACGCTTGCCGTTCCGCGCAACGTCGGTGAAGAGATCGCAAGTCTGCTCGCGCTACTGACCGCAGGGGACATCGAGTGGATTCCCGACGCCGGCACCGACGTGCATGAGGCGCTCGCCGCGGTCGAAGGACGCGCGCCCAAGGGCGTGCTGATCGAGCGTTATCGCAAGGATATGACGCGTCTGCGCTCCGAGGTCGAGCGTGGCGAGAAGAAGCTCGGTAACGTGCAATTCACCGCCAAGGCTGCCGCGGAAGTCGTTGCGAAGGAGCGAGAGAAGCTCGAAGCATATCGCTCGGAGTTGCAGCGTGTTGAGGCGGCGCTCGCCGCAATGGGAGAGACGGCATGACGACGGCGCAGGACGGCCGCGTTCTCATCGGAAGCAGCGAGATCGCGCGCGTCATCGCGCGGCTCGCGCATCAGATTCTGGAACCTGACGACGCACAAGCCGGCGTCGTGCTCATCGGCGTGCGGCGCGGCGGCGAAGCGCTCGCGCGACGCCTCGCAAGCGAGGTCGAGCGCATCAGCGGCAAAGCTTCGACGCTCGGATTCTTGAATATCAATCTGTACCGCGACGACCGGGTGACGCACGAAATGCCGGAATCGCAGATCCCGGTCGACATCAACGGGCGTTTGGTCGTCATCGTCGACGACGTCCTCTTTACCGGACGCACGATCCGCGCAGCGCTGGATGCCGTCACCGATCTCGGCCGGCCTGCCGCGATACGTCTCTGCGTGCTCGTCGATCGCGGGTTACGTGAGTTACCGGTGCAGCCCGACTACGTAGGCCGCACGATACCGACCAGCCGGCGGGAGCGCATCAAAGTGTCGCTCTCCGGTCTACAAGCACCGGCCGATGAGGTGGCGGTCCTTGCGGCTGCGCCGTAGCCTGATCGATCTCAGCGATCTCAGCGGCGAAGAGCTCGACTACATCTTCGATAGAACGCGCGCGTTCGAGACGCGAAGCCCAGGGCCGCTCCTCGGCGGCGCAGCGGTGGTCAATCTGTTCTTCGAGCAAAGCACACGCACGTTCACGTCATTCAACTTGGCGCAAATGCGTCTTGGCGCGCACGTGGTGAATCTGTCGCCGAATGAACTGAGCCTCGCGACCAAAGGCGAAACGATCGAAGATACCGTTGTCACGCTTGCCGCGATGGGTATCGGGGTCGTCGTCGTCCGGCATCCCGAACCCGGTTTTCCTACGCGCGTTGCAAGTAGCTTCGACGGGCATGTGATCAATGCCGGTGACGGAGCTCATGCGCATCCCACGCAAGCGCTGCTCGATATTTTCACGCTGCGCGAAGAGTTCGGGCGCATCGAAGGGCTCACGATCGCGATCGTCGGCGACATCCTGCATTCACGTGTCGCGCACTCCACGATCGCCGGATTACGATCGATGGGGGCCAACGTCGTACTCGTCGGGCCCGAGTTTTTTCTTCCCGGAGACTACACTCGCGACGGTGTGACGATCTCGCGTGATCTCGACGACGTGATCACCCGGGTCGACGCGATCATGCTGCTGCGCATTCAGCGCGAGCGCTTCATCGCAATGCCCATGAGCGACGAAGAGTACGTCGCACGCTTCCAGCTGAACGGCGAACGTCTCAACTGCGTGCCGGAACGCACGATCGTCATGCACCCCGGCCCCTACAATCGCGGAATGGAACTCGACGATAGCGTCCTCGCCTTCGCGGGGTGGCGATATGCGATGCAGGTGCACCATGGCGTTTTCATTCGCATGGCAGTGCTCGACTTTCTTGTGAACGGCGCGGGTGGGGTGGCGTGATGGGTGGGGTGGCGTGATAGTTTCAGGGTGTGTTGTTGGTTCGCTCTCCTCGGAAAGCGCTGGAAAATCCGCTTCGTGCGGATTTTCCGCTTACGCACTTTTTCGGCAGAACGAAGTTTTGGAGTTCACTTCCTGTGAAGGCCGAAAAAGTTGCAAATTTCCGAGGAGAACGAACCAACAACACACCCTGAAACTATCCGCGTTTGTTTAGATGCTTATTTGGGGCGGGCGGGTTGTGGATCCGGCGGGGCCGCTTGACGCGTTGCGTGACGTGCGAATTGAGAACGGACTGATTGTTGAAATCGGCGATCATCTCGTTTCGCGTGATGACGAGGAAGTGATCGATGCTTCCGGCGCGGTCGTGGCGCCGGGGTTTATTGATATGCACGTGCATTTGCGCGAGCCGGGCTATCCCGAGAAAGAAACGATTGCAACGGGTACGCGTGCTGCGGCGCGCGGGGGATTCACGGCGGTCGCGTGTATGCCGAATACCAACCCGGCATTAGACGAAGCGGTTGTGCTGCGCGACCTTGCGGAACGAATTGCGCGCGATGCCGTCGTTCGTGTCTACCCCGTCGGAGCAATCACGCGCGGCCGCAGAGGTGAAGTAGCCGTTGATTTCGCGGCGCTTTCGCGCGCGGGTGCGGTCGCATTTTCGGATGACGGGAACACGGTGATGAACGCGCGCGTGCTTCGCGATGCCGCGCTTGAGGCGCGTGACGTGCGCGGCGTCTTCATCTCACATGCCGAAGATGAAGATCTCAAAGGCAGCGCGGTCATGAACGAAGGCGCCGTCTCGCGCGCGCTCGGTGTTGTGGGGAGCCCCGCGGTCGCGGAAGATGTTATCGTTGCGCGCGATTTATTGATCGGTGCGGAGACCGGAAAGGATTGGCACATCGCGCACCTCTCGACGCGCGGCGCGCTCGACGCTTTACTGCACGCGCGTGCGCATGGCGGCCGGGCGACGGCCGAAGTGACGCCACATCATTTGCTGCTTACCGATGAAACCGTGCGCGAGCGCGGGGCCGAAGGGAAAGTCAATCCACCGCTGCGGACGGAAGATGACGCGCGCATCTTGCGCGATGCGGTTCGCGACGGGACGATCGACGCGTTCGCGACCGATCACGCGCCGCACACGTTCGCCGAGAAATGCGGCGATCTCCAGCACGCGGCCGTCGGATTCACCGGGCTCGAAGTGGCGATTGGCGCGTATTCCCGCGCGATGCCCGATCTCTCGATGCTACGCTTTATCGAATTGCTCTCCACGAATCCGGCTCGCATTCTCGGTGTGCCGGGCGGGACGCTTGCAGCCGGTTCACCGGCTGACGTGACGATCTTCGCCGACCGGCCGTGGCGGGTCGATCCAACGAAATTCGTATCGAAAGGAAAAGCGACGCCGTTCGCCGGCTGGGAACTGCCGCGTCGCGCGATCGCGACGATCGTCGGTGGCCGGCTCGTCAACGTGTAGGCGACTTGCCGGACGTATTTTAGCTACTTTACCGATGGATCAGCGGCGTTTGTACCAAGCCGTTGATGACGAATTGCACGGCGAGTGCGGCCAGAATGATGCCGAGCACACGCGAGACCACGTGAATGCCGGTGGTGCCGATACGATGCATGTACCGCGCGGCGCCGCGCATGCAGAGCCACGCGATCGCGAGCGCGAGTCCATACGCGATGACCACGATGGCGTAGCGGGCGAAACTACCGCGAGCGAGGTTGACGAGGAGAAACACCGACGCAAGCGTACCGGGACCCGCGATCATCGGAATTGCGAGCGGGAACACCGCGGGATTGTCGCCCGTCTGTGCTTCGCGCTCTTCGACGCTCGTCGCTCGCGTGCGGGGCGGACGCGCGAAAAGCATGTCGATCGCGATCAGGAAGAGCAAGATTCCGCCCGCGATGCCGAAGGCCGGCAGCGTGATGCCAAGATACTCGAGCACCGCCGGCCCGATGATTCCCATGACGAGCATGACCATTGCGGCGACGAACACGGCTTGATCGACGATACGTCCGCGTTTATGCGGCGCGCAGTTTGACGTCGACGTCACCGTCAACGGAATCATGCCGATTGGGTCGATGATCGTCACCGCCGTCGCAAAGGCCGTCGCGGCGAAGTGCCAGTCCATAGCGCTCGCCGTTATTTCCAGGTGTGCGCCGCCCCTTCGGCCAACGAGGGAGCCTTCAGGATGACCACAACGCCCGCAGCGCTCTTTCTCGCCGACGGTTCGCGATTCGACGGTCACGGGCTTGAATTTCACGGCCTCGCTTTCGGCGAAGCCGTTTTTTACACGGGAATGACCGGCTATGAAGAAGCGCTGACGGATCCGTCGTATGCCGGACAGATTCTGACATTTACGTATCCGCTGATCGGAAACTACGGCATCTCGGGAAGCGCCGCGCAGTATCCGCGCGCATGCGTCGCCGGAACGGTCATCAAACAGATCGCGTATCGTCCGTCCCACTATCTCGCGAAAGCCGATCTGCCGTCATGGCTCGACGAGCAGCGTATTCCGGCGCTCATTGGTGCCGATACGCGCGCGATCACGATCGCGCTGCGTGAACACGGGACGATCTGGTCGGTGCTCGCGGTCGGTGAGGACGCACTCGAGCGCGCGGAACGAGAACTGGCTCAGTTCGTGCGCCACGCGACGACGAAAGAGCTCGTGCCGAGCGTTGCGGTGCGCGAGCGCCACGTGGAAGGCGCGTCCGGCGGCAAGCGGGTCACGTTGATCGATTGCGGCGTGAAAAAAGCAATCCTCCGCGAGTTAACGGCGCTCGGCAGCGAAGTGACCGTCGTGCCATACAATGCGACGGAAGAAGAACTTCTACAAGACGATCCCGACGCAATCTTCATCTCGCCCGGTCCCGGCGACCCGACGGATTTGCCGGAAACGATCGAGACGCTGCGCGCGTTACTCGGGCGCAAACCGCTCTTCGGCGTCTGTTTGGGTCACCAACTGCTCGCGCTCGCGTGCGGAGCGAAGACGTACAAATTGCCATACGGCCACCGCGGCGGTAATCAGCCGGTCAAGGACCGCACGCGCGACAACGTGCTGATCACCGCGCACAACCACGGCTACGCGGTCGATAGCCGCACGTTGCCCGTCGATTTGGAAGAAACGATGACGAACTTGAACGACGGCACGAACGAAGGATTTCGTCACCGCGCGCTTCCCGTCGCGGCCGTGCAGTTTCATCCGGAAGCCTCGCCCGGTCCGTTCGATGCGCGGCGGCTCTTTGCCGAGTGGCTTTCTTCCGTGCGTTAGACCGCGCTGCGATGATTTGCTGCGCGGTCGGATTGCTCCGCGCCCGCATCCGCGCAAGATCTGCAACGTCTGACCGTCACACAGTTGACGCTTTCCGCCGATACGTCAACGCCGAAGCTCGAAGTTGCGTTCGACCTCATCGTCACTGCGCACGGTTCGCGAGCGCATCGTCGAACTGCGCAACCTCGATCTGCCGTACCTGGCGGAGTTGAACTTCTGGGCGACGAACATTCGCTCGTAAACGATGCGAGCGGTACGACGTATACCGAGCGGATCCGCGTCGTGGCGCATCATAGCGGCGTCATCTCGATTGCGCCGGCGACGCTCGACGCAATCGACGCGCGCGACGGCAAAGCAAAACGCTATTCATCGAACTCGCTTGTCGCTCGCCGTCGGTGGCGGCATAGCGGGCGCGACCGCCGCATACGACGTGAGCGGCGTTGCCTTTATGCTTTTGCGATGGCTGGTGATTCTCGCGGTCGCCGCAATCATCGTGCGATTGCTGATGCGCCGCCGGCGCACGATGCCTGCTTCGCCGCCGCCATCGCCACCGCCGCCCGTTCGCGCTGCGCCGGCGGAAGTTACGCGCGAGCAACGGTTGCGGGACGCTCGAACCGTTCTCGAAGCCGACCGAACGCGTCCAAACGCCGTGCGCGTTCGTACGATGGTGCGTGAGATGGTCGGCGCAAGCGATGAAGAAACGCTGGCGGATGTACTGCGACGAATCGAGCCGGAAGAGCGCCCGATGCGCGCCCTACTGGTCGCATTGGAACGCGCGGCGTTTACGCACGACGGCGACCTTGGCGTCGCGATCGATCGCGTGATCGACCGCTTGAACGACATGGTGGGATCTGTAGCTTGACGAGTTCTCCGCGCGCCCTTGCCGGCGCGCTGCATCGCACGATCGTCGGTCAGCAAGGCGTGGTGGAAGCGCTGATTCTCGGATTGCTCGCAAACGGTCACGTGTTGCTCGAAGGTCCGCCGGGCCTCGCAAAAACGCTCGCGTGCCGGGCGCTGGCAGCGGCTCTGGACGGCGAGTTCAAACGCATTCAGTTCACGCCTGACTTATTGCCCAGCGATATCGTGGGCACTCGGATTTTCGACCAGCATGAGAGTCGTTTCTCAACGGTGCTCGGACCGGTTTTTGCAAACGTCGTGCTCGCCGATGAAATCAATCGCGCGCCCGCGAAAGTTCAGTCGGCGCTGCTCGAAGCAATGCAGGAACGCCAAGTGACGATCGGTCCGCAGACGCACGCTTTGCCCGACCCGTTTCTCGTCATGGCAACGATGAATCCGCTCGATGCCGAAGGCACCTATGCGCTTCCCGCGGCGCAGATGGACCGGTTTCTCGTCAAAGTGGACGTTTCATATCCGAGCCGCGAGGACGAGCTCGAAATACTCGAACGCTTCGCCGTCGCGGAAACGCAACCGGTGCATGCGGTCGCGACGCTCTCCGACGTGCGTACGTGGCGCGAGGCGGCGCATGCGATCCACTTGGACGCCGCATTGAAGCGGTATATCGTCGAACTGGTCGCAGCGACACGCGAACGCGAGACGCAGTATGTCGACTATGGCGCGAGCCCGCGAGCGACGCTCGCAATCGCGCATCTCGCGCGCGCGAAAGCGCTGCTTGACGAGCGCGATTTCGTGCTCCCCGACGACGTCCGCGCCGTGGCACCGCTCGCACTGCGCCATCGGATCGGATTCAACTTTCGGGTAACCACGGAAAACGTTGGACCGTCGCTCGTGCTCGATCGAATCATCGCGAGCGTGCCGGTGCCGTAATGGCGTCGCTTACGCTGCGTGAAGCGCTCTTACGCGGCAAACGCCGTCCGCGCCGCTTCGGAGCGGGTTCTCCCACGACATATCGCGGCGACGGATATGAATTCGTCGAGTTGCGCGCGTACGTTCCCGGCGACGACGTGCGGCGTATCGATTGGGCGGCAACGGCGCGCGCGGGCGACTTACAGACGCGCGTCGTGCTTGAAGACGTCGCACTGACGCTCGCCGCATTCGTCGATGACTCTCCCTCGATGCGCGTCGGCCGAAAACGTCCGCTGCTTGACGCAGCGAGCGAAGCGCTGGAGCTCTGGTACTCGAGCGCGGCCGGCGGCGACCGCACGTTGCGAATCGGACCAGAACTCGTCGTTCATCCGCGCGTGCCGCTCGACGCGCGATTCGACCTCGAACGAACGCTGCTAACCGCACGCGCCGTTTTGCCGCGCGGCGCGGCGCTTCTCGCAATCGGCGATTGGTTTGATTTGAGCGAACGCCACACCGATCTGTTGGCGTCGCTCGCCGCGCGCTGCGATTGCACGGCGCTCCTGGCGCGCGACCCGTGGTACGACACGCTTCCGCTTTCGGGTTTTGTCCGGGTCCGCGGCGCCGAGTCGGGTCGCGTCCGGGTGTGGATCGGCGCGCGCGAGCGGCGCGCGTTTCTCGCTGCGCTACGAGCGCGCGAAGCGAAGCTCAGCGAATCGTTCAGGTCGCTTGGGTGGCGAACCGGTATTCTCGAAGAACGCGATGGAGCAGCCGGTGTACTCGACGCGTTTGGCCTGACGGAGGCGTTGCACGCGGATGTGCGCGCGCAGCGCAAACCGATGTGAACTTCGATCGCCCCGCGTATCTCATTCCGGCGCTTGTTGTGGCGGTTGCGGTAGCTGCGTTGCTTCTTGCCGCTCAGCGGCGCATTTCCGCGCGCGATCTGGTGTATTCGAACGTACCGTTTTTTACCGGTGCCGTCGCGCCGCGCGCGTGGATCGGACACGCGTTCAATGCACTATGGATGCTCGCGCTTACGCTCGGTGCGCTCGCGGTCGCCGGGCCGCACGTTCGCATGCCGGTCCCTGCACGCGACGGCTCGGTCTTCATCTGCATCGACACATCCGGCTCGATGGAGTCGACCGATGTTGCGCCGACGCGCGCGAGCGCCGCGAAAACCGCAGCGGCGGCATTCATCGACGCGTCGCCTGCCGGAACGCGCGTCGGCATCATCGCATTTTCGAGCGGCGCGGCGGTGATTGCGCCGCTCTCGCCGGATCACACCGCGGTGAAGTCTTCGCTCGATCAGCTTCCGAATCCCAACGGTGCAACGGCAATCGGCGATGCATTGCAACTTGCCGCGCAGAACCTTCCCCCAGCCGGACACCGCGTCGTCATTTTGATCACCGACGGCGTCAACAACGCGGGTACGGATCCGCAACAGATGGCTTCATACTTGGGCGCGCATCATATCCCGGTGTATACGATCGGTATCGGAACGCCCAACGGAGACGTCATAGGCGGCGAGCAGTCGACGATCGATGAAGCTGCACTGCAGTCGTACGCGGACGCAAGCGGAGGCGCATATGCGCGCGCGGAGAACGCCTCGCAATTGCGGTCTGCGCTCGCGCACCTCGGCGGAGTAACGATGCTCCAAAATCGGGAGGTTGCGATGTCATTGCCGTTGGCGTTTGCCGCCGGAGGGCTATTGCTGCTCGCGATGATTACCGGTTTTGCAACGGGGAGAATACCGTGAACTTGGAATCCAGCCGCGCGGCATACGACAGCGGCAGCGAACTGCTCGAATCAGCGGTGTCACAAACCCCGACGGATCAACTGCGAAAATGGCTCGAACTCGCGTATGCAACACCTGCAATTCAGGAAGCCAATGCGATGTGCATTGCAACCGCTGGTCGCGATGGCAGCGTATCGGCGCGCATGGTCCTCTTACGCGGACTGGACGAACGAGGACTCGCGTTCTTCACGTCTTACGGAAGCCGGAAAGGGCGCCAGATCGCGGAGAATCCGCGCGCCGCGGCGACCTTCTACTGGCCTGCGATTCACCGGCAAGTGCGAGTTGAAGGCACGGTTTCGCAATTGCCGGAGGATGAATCGGACGCATATTTCGCAACCCGCCCACGCGGCCACCAACTCTCGGCGTGGGCGTCGGAGCAAGGCGAAGCAGTCGAAGGCCGTGACGTGCTCGACCAACGCCTCGTTGATTTTGCCGAACGCTTCGAAGGCGACGACGTTCCGCGTCCGCATTCGTGGGGCGGATATGTGATCGCGCCCGACCGTTTCGAATTCTGGCAAGGTCGCGAGAACCGCATGCACGACCGCTTGGAGTACATCCGCGAAGGGCGCGAATGGAAAATCCGGCGTTTGCAGCCCTAGACCCCGAGCGAGGCGCGCGAAAAAGGGGAACGCTTGCAATATGAGCGAGCAGAAACGCGATCGCGACGGCGAGATCTTTCAGGATGACTTGACGGAAAACGAGGGCGCGCACCCGCCGGCGCGCGAGCAAGCGGATCATTACCTTCGCCCTGACCCCGGCGTCGATTCTCAAGAAGCGGACGCAAAGAATCCCGAGTTCGCTGAAGAGTTAAAGAAGAGCGGGCACTCGTCGGGCCACTGAACGTACCGCTTACGGCACGCTTGCATGCGCTGCGGCAACGCTGCGAATCGACGGAGTATTCCGGCATCGTCGCCGCGGCGTATCTCAACGTATCTTGCATGACGCATGTTCGCGCATCAACGAACGCGCGCGAACGCTGATGCATGTGAGCGGCGTGGAAGCGCTACATTGAGCGACGGCACGCGGATTGCCGCGCTGAAGCGGCGGGTATCCCGGAGTACATGTGGCATCTCCACGCAGACAAACCCGAAGATGCGCTGCAGGAACGCGCTCAATTCCTGGCTGCGCTTGCCACCGAGAGCGGGACGGCCGATTTCGATCATTTCGGCGCGCAGCTCATCTACACCGAGTTGATCGGAAACGTTATGCGTCACGCGCGCGGACCGGTTGATATTCAGTTACGCTGCGTCGACGGAAAAGCGTTGCTGCACGTCTTCGATCGCGGAGACGGCTTCGTACTCGACGCCTCGTTACCGGACGCTCCGCTGCAAGAGAGCGGCCGCGGCTTGTTTCTCGTGAGTCGCTTCGCCGAACACGTCAACGTCCACAGTCTTGAAGGACAAGGTACGTGTGTGAGCGCTGTTTTTGATGTGGGGAGGCACGCTACCGTGACGTAGCCAATCCAGCCTCCCCAGCATGGCCCGCCGTAATATCATGGTCATCGGCTCGGGACCGATCATCATCGGTCAGGCCGCCGAATTCGATTACGCGGGCGTTCAGGCATGCCGCGCGCTTCGCGAGGAAGGCCACCGCGTCGTCCTCGTCAATTCCAACCCCGCGACGATCATGACGGATCCCGACGTAGCAGATGCGGTCTATCTCGAGCCGCTTACGGTTGCATCGGTCGAGCAGATCATTGCGCGCGAGCGTCCTGACGCGCTTTTGCCGACGCTCGGTGGACAAACGGGGTTGAATCTTGCCGTTGAACTCGATGACGCCGGCGTCCTCACGCGTCATGGTGTCGAGTTGCTCGGTACGCCGGTCGACACGATCAAACTCGCTGAAGATCGCCAGCGGTTCAAAGAGAAAATGATCGAGATCGGCGAGCCGGTCGCCGAAAGCGAGATCGTTACATCCGTCGAACATGGCGTCGTTTTTGCGCAACGCGCGGGTTATCCGCTCGTCGTTCGCCCGGCGTACACGCTCGGCGGCACCGGCGGCGGCGTCGTCTACAACGAAGACGAGCTGCGCGAGCGCCTCGATGCCGGGTTGAACGCTTCGCTGATCCATCAGGCGCTGCTCGAAACGTCGCTCTTGGGATGGAAAGAGATCGAGTATGAAGTGCTGCGTGACGGCGTGGACAACTGCATCATCGTCTGCAACATGGAGAACATCGACCCGGTCGGCGTGCACACGGGCGACTCGATCGTCGTCGCGCCCTCGCAAACGCTAACCGACGTCGAGTATCAGGTGCTGCGCAGCGCGTCGCTCAACGTGATTCGCGCGCTCAACGTGCAAGGCGGCTGTAACATTCAGTTTGCGCTGCATCCCACGAGCGCGCAGTACGCGATCATCGAAGTGAACCCGCGCGTCTCGCGAAGTTCCGCGCTCGCGTCGAAAGCGACGGGTTATCCGATTGCAAAGATATCGACCCGCATCGCGCTCGGGCAAACGCTCGACGAGATTCCGAACCCGGTTACGGGCGTCACGAAAGCAGCGTACGAACCGACGCTCGACTATTGTGTCGTGAAGATTCCGCGCTGGCCGTTCGATAAGTTTCCCCTCGCGGACACGCTGCTCGGCACGCAGATGAAGTCGACCGGTGAAGCGATGGGCATCGGCCGCACGTTCCGCTCCGCACTCATTAAAGCCGTGCGTGGGCTCGATCTCAAACGCGACCGGTTGACCGGCGGCGAGTACACGGAGTGGAGCATCGCCGAACTCGAAGAGATCATCGCCAAACCGACCGATGAACGGCTGTTTGCCGTCGCGGAGGTTTTGCGCCGTGCGTTCGTGCGATCGGCTCGCACCGCGACGAGCGCGGTGGATGCGGCAATCGAACGGGTTCACGCGCTCTGCGCAATCGACCGGTTTTGGTTGTATGAGATCGCCGCGATCGTCGAAGCCGAAGAAAGCGGAGCGCCGATCGAGCCCGGCGAGCCGTCGTTCCGCATGGTCGACACCGCCGCCGCAGAATTCCCCGCGCGCTCGCCGTACTACTATCTTTCGCATGGCGAGATGGATGAGATCCGGCGCAGTCCGCACGAGGCGGTCGTCGTCGTCGGCAGCGGACCGATTCGCATCGGTCAAGGCATCGAATTCGATTACAGCTGCGTGCACGCCGCATGGGCATTGCGCAACGCCGGAAAATCGCCGGTGGTCATCAATAACAATCCGGAAACGGTTTCGACCGACTTCGATATTTCCGACGTGCTCGTGTTCGAGCCGCCGGGTCCGGACGAAGTCGAGGCGACGTACCACGGGACGAATGCGAGCGGTGTGATGCTGACGTTCGGCGGACAGACGGCAATCAATCTTGCCGCTGAGCTGTCGCGGCGCGACGTGCGCATCATCGGGAGTGACCGTGCGAGCCTCGACATGGCCGAAGATCGCGCTCAGTTTGACGCGGCGCTCCAGCGCTTGGGCGTCGCGCGCCCGCTGGGACGCGCGGCAACGAGCTTCCGCGAAGCGCGCGTGTTTGCGCGCGAACTCGGATTTCCGGTTCTCGTGCGCCCGAGTTTCGTCCTCGGCGGCCGGGCGATGGAGATTATCTATAACGAAGGACAGCTCGCGTCATACGCGGAGTCGGCGCCCCCGATTCTTCCCGGCGCGCCGCTGCTCGTGGATAAGTATCTGCGCGGACTGGAAGTCGAAGTCGACGCCGTCTTCGACGGGGAGGACATTCTGATTCCCGGCATCTTCGAGCACATCGAACGCGCCGGCATTCATTCCGGCGATTCCATCAGCGTCTATCCGACGCAGACGATCGACGACGAGATGACGCAGCGGATCGTCGACGTGACGACCGCGATCGCCTCGGAGCTTCGCATTCGCGGTCTGATCAATATTCAGTTCGTCGTGCACGAAGGCGATCTCTACATCATCGAAGCGAATCCGCGTGCAAGCCGCACGGTACCTATCATTCAAAAAGCGACGGGTGTCAATATGGTCGCGGCGGCTACGCGCATCGCGCTCGGCGAAAAACTGCGCGACATGGAATACGGGACCGGATTGCATCCGCGCACTCCGTACGTCGTCGTGAAAGTGCCGGTGTTTTCGTTCTCGAAGATGCGCGGCGTCGAAACGATTCTCGGTCCGGAGATGAAATCAACGGGCGAAGTGCTCGGAATCGATGACACTTTCGCGGGCGCGTTGCGCAAGGGATTTCTCGCCGCGGGCGTGCGTTTGCCGGGAAGCGGTGGCCGGATTCTGGTATCGATCGCCGATGAAGAGAAATACGCAGCGCTGCCGACTCTTCGGCGTTATGCCGATCTCGGCCACACGCTCGTTGCAACGCCCGGCACACGCGCGGTGCTTCAGGCGGCTGGAATCGCGTCTGAAGCGATCAACAAGATTTCCGACGGCTCGCCGCACGTACTCGATGTGATCCAGCAGCGCAAGGTAGATCTCGTGATCAACGACGCCAAGGGTCCGCGCGAAATCTCCGACGGTTATCGCATCCGCCGCGCCGCCGTCGAAAGCGGCATCGCATGTCTCACGTCACTCGATACCGCGAAAGCGCTCGTCACCGCACTGGAAACCGTCCCCGGTCCGCCGCGTTCACTGCAGGAGTATCGTAGCGCAGCAGGCGTTGAAGTTTAGGGAGCGCGGAAGAATGCGCAAGCTCTCGACGCCGCTCGAGCGCACGCTCGACCTCAAAGACGAACCCCACGTGTTCGTCTTGGGCGGCTCGGGCAGCAATCTCGGCTTCACGAATAGCTTTCGAACGGAAGACGGCGGGATTACCGCGCGCCTCGTTCCTGTTGCGTGGACGCCGCTCGGCGTCGTGATCGGCAGCAGCTGGCAAAACGTCGGCATCGCGCTACACGGTTTGCTCGATTGGGTCGATCGTTCATTTCCGCCGGAAGACGAGCGCGCGTTCGTGGCGCCGATGCGCGACATCGAACTGCTCGCACGCGTGCAATGGCACGCCGAACTGCCCGAAAAACTCACCGACGAATCGGTGCTGAACATCGAAGACGTTCCGGAAGAGATCGCGGAAGGCTTGAGTCATCCCCCGGCGGCAATCGTGCAATGCGCGACGTGCCGGCGCCTGTGCGTGAAAGACGAATTCGTCTGGAAAGAGAAGCAACTCTGCGCATGGGATTACCATTCGCAGGTCTTCGGCCGGCGTGGCCCGTGGCGTGACGGCGCCTATGAGGATCGCCATTTCGACACGCTGCCGACCTGCGCGTACGTCGCGCCGCAGCTCCTTGCCGAGATGAACGTCGAAGTCGTGCTTGCGACGAATGCAATCGTCGAAGAGACCGCGGCGAAAATCATCAACCTTCTGCTCGAGTCCGAACCACAGCGTCCTCATATGGCCGTGCGCACCGGCGACGGCTTCACGGTCTTGCGCGAGCTGTGACAAACCGCGCGATCTCCGCGCTCGCGACGCTCTTCGTCGCGCTTTTCGTGCTGCTCGCCGCGCGGCAAGCATACATCATGACGATCAAAGGGCCCGATATCGCGGCGAAGCCGTACAATCCGAGACACGCGCTTCTTGATTCGCGCCGCGGGCGCATTCTCGCAACGGACGGCACGGTGCTGGCGAATACCGTCCGAAAGCAGCGCGTCTATCCGTACGGCGAATCGCTCGCGCAGACGCTCGGATACGTCTCGGCGCGCTACGGCACGAGCGGTATCGAAGACGCGTACGATCGCGCGCTCACCCCGCCCGATACGACGGGCGACCCGATCGCACAATTGGACGAACTGATCGCATCGGTACAAGGGAAGACGTCGCAGGTGCACGGCGCCGACGTCGTGACGACGATCGT
The DNA here is from genome assembly GCA_963737065.1 of Vulcanimicrobiia bacterium. Lineage (GTDB taxonomy): Bacteria > Vulcanimicrobiota > Vulcanimicrobiia > Vulcanimicrobiales > Vulcanimicrobiaceae > JAMXLG01. The sequence goes on along the minus strand of CAVTRC010000002.1, from coordinate 532,416 downwards.
GCCGGCGATTCAATCGCAAGCATGGCAAGAACTTTCCGCGCACGAGCGGGGCGCAGTCGTCGTGCTCGATCCGCGCTCCGGCGCGGTGCTCGCGCTCGCGAGCGTTCCGAGCTTCGATCCGAACGACCTCGACCAAAGCTTCGCATCACTCAATGCCGATCCGCAGAGCCCGTTGCTCAATCGCGCCATAGACGGCCTCTATCCGCCGGGCTCGACCTTTAAAATCTTCACGGCCGCATCCGCGCTCGACGGCGGTACGGTCACGATGGACTCGCACTTTGAGGATCCGGGATACTACGTTGTCGGCGACTTCACGCTGCACGACAACGAAGGCGAAGCCACCGGCTACCAGGACCTCACCAACGCGTTCGCACTCTCGAGTAACGTCGACTTCGCGCAGATCGCGCTCAAAATGGGCACGGACCTGTTCTATCAGTATCTCGATAAGTGGGGCATCGGATCTTCGCTCGATTTTCAGCTTCCGTCGCAGACCGATCGCGTGCCGCCGAAAACGTCGGTCGTTCCCGGCGAGCTCGCGCAGATGGGTTTCGGTCAGGGGGCGCTCCTGATGACACCGCTGCAGATGGCGCTTATCGCGTCGACGATCGCGGACGACGGTAACATGCCGCGTCCGTACATCGTGCGCCAAATCGTGCGCGACGGCAGGGCGGCCACCGTTACACCAAGCGGAAACCTTGCGAGCCCCGTGTCGGCGGACACCGCTGCAAGCGTGAAGAACATGATGATCGCTGTGGTTACACGCGGTACGGGAACGATTGCTCAGCTTCCCAACGTGCAAGTTGCCGGAAAGACGGGGACCGCGACGAATCCGCACGGGGCCGCGCACTCGTGGTTCGTCTGTTTCGCACCGGCGAACCGTCCGCGCATCGCGGTCGCCGTCATCGTGGAAAACGGCGGGTATGGGGCAGACGTCGCGGCCCCAATCGCGCGCAACGTGCTGCGCGAAGCGCTCGCCGTCGTGAAGGATTAGTACGGAGTCGCCCTTACTTTGATCGAGCAACAGACCTTCAACAACCGATATCGACTCGATCGCAAGTTGGGTGAAGGCGGTATGGCCACCGTGTATAGCGGCACGGATACGCTGCTGCGCCGCCGGGTCGCGATTAAGGTTTTGCGCTCGCAGTACGCCGCGGACGCGGAATTCGTCCGGCGGTTCTATCAAGAAGCCGAATCCGCCGCGCGTCTTTCACATCCCAACATCGTCAATACGTACGACGTCGGGCGTGAAGCCGACACCTACTACATCGTGATGGAACTCGTCGATGGACCGTCGCTTGCGGAGATCATTTCCGCCGACGGAAAACTCCCCGAAGACGTCGCGATCGATTATGCGGCGCAAGTTTGCAACGGACTCGCGTACGCGCACCGCCAAGGGCTGCTCCATCGCGACATCAAGCCGGCGAACGTCCTCGTAACCAAAGACGACGTCGTGAAGCTTTCGGATTTCGGCATCGCGCGCGCGGTTTCGCAACACACCATGGCGCTTACGAAGCCCGGCCTCGTCATGGGCAGCGTCTTCTATATTTCACCCGAACAAGCGCAGGGTCACGAACTCAATGAAGCTTCGGACCTTTACAGCGTCGGCGTCGTGCTCTATCAGATGTTGACGGGCGACTTGCCGTACAACGGCGAGTCACCGGTAACGGTTGCGCTCAAGCACATCGGCGATCCGGTGCCGTCACTGGACACAAAGAATCTCGGCGTTTCACCGGCGCTTGCGGCGATCGTCAATAAGTTACTGCAAAAACGTCCGGAGAATCGATTCTCATCGGCAAGCGAGGTCGCGACCGCGCTGCGTCAAGCTCGGGAGCGGCCAAGCGTCGCTGCGTATTCGATCAGCGATGATGCGCCGACGCAAACGTTGCGCGCCGTCCCTCCGCCGCGCCGCTCGCCGATGCCCGATCGCGGCTACACGTCGATCAGCGAAGAAGAAGAACGCCGTTCGCGAATGGGCGGCGGTGCGATCGTCGTCCTTGCGATGCTCGCAGTTCTCGCAACGGCCGTCGGCTACTATCTCTTCGGACGCAATGCGATGTCATTACCGGTTGCGGGCGTGACGATCAAAGTCGGCGACTACACCAACATGACTGACAGCCAAGCGCAAGCGGCGGTCGTGAATGCCGGACTCGTGGCGCGCTTCATCAAAACCTCCAGCGATACGGTAGCGGCGAATCACATCATCCGCCAAAACCCGCCTGCGGGATCGAGCGTTCAGAAGAACGCCACGATCGAACTCGTCGTCAGCAACGGTCTGCCGACCGTCGGATTACGCGACGTTCGCGACTTCAACGCGCAAGACGCGCAACGCATCCTCCAAGACGACGGCTTCAACGTGAAGGTCGCCAAGAAATACGACAACGCGCCAATCGACGCGGTCGTCGATCAGGATCCGAAGGCCGGAACCCGCTTGCGCAAAGCGAGCATCGTAACGCTGATCGTTTCGCAAGGACCCGAGTCGGTGAAGGTGCCGTCGTTCATTGGTCTTACCGTAGACGAAGCGACGTCGCTTGCAAAAAAGAACGGGATCGCCTTGGATACCTCGCAACGCGCCGCGTATCCGAACGCGCCTAGCGGGCAAGTGGCGGCGCAAGATCTCGCGCCGGGAACGTCGGTCGACCGCGGAGCGACGGTCCACGCGACCGTCAGCAATGGAGCGGGTCTCAGCAATTCCGGCGAAATGAGTTCCGTGCCGGACGTCGTCAACGACCGCTATCAGGATGCGATGAACGAACTCAACGGCGCCGGATTCACGCCGATCGTCAAATACAGCACGCAACTGAGCAACAACGGCTATATCGTCGATCAGCAACCCGCATCCGGAGCGCAGGCGCCGGCGAACTCGACCGTAACGATCGTGCTCTCGACCAACGGCGAAGTTCCGGACACGAACGGCTTGAGCATGCAGGATGCCGAGGCGCTCCTGATGAGCTACGGCTACCGCGTAACCCAGATTCAGTACACGAGCGCGGAAGGCGCGGACGGTAAAGCCGTGCGAACGATCCCGCTCGCCGGAACGAACCTCCCGCCCGGATCGGGGCTGACGCTCGTCGTAAACGGAGTCAACCATTAGGGACGCGCGCAGCGCCGTTTCTTCGAGGCGTCCCCACGTGCGCGTTCTGGGAATCGACCCGGCGTTGCGCGTAACCGGTTACGGCGTGATCGAACGTACAGATACGGGCATCAAATTGATCGAAGCCGGTGTGGTCGCCCCGCGAACCGATCGCACGTTGGAAGAGCGGCTCGCCGAACTGCACGACGGAGTGCGGGCCATTCTCGCGGAAACGAGCCCCGACGTGGTGGTCATCGAAGAACTCTACACGACGTACAAGAACCCCATGACGGCGATTCTCATGGGTCATGCGCGCGGCGTGATGTGCCTCGCGAGCGCGCAGGCGCGGGTCCCGGTTCACACGCTCGGGCATGCGCACGTGAAACGCGCGCTCGTCGGATCGGGCGCTGCGCGCAAAAACCAAGTCAATGCGATGGTGACGCGGTTGTTGGATCTCGCAACGGCGCCGAAGCCGAACGACGTGTCCGATGCGCTTGCGATCGCGCTCGCGTATATGAATATTTCCGATCATGTTCTCACGTATTAGCGGAACGCTCGTCGACCGCAGCGGCGAGAGCATCGTCCTCGACGTGAACGGCCTTGGCTACGATGTGGTACTCCCGCCTTGCGTCGCGGAAAAAGTGGTCGCGCCGTCCGGTCAGCTCGTCACGCTCGAAGTCTTTTCCGTGCTCAACATGGACGGCAACAGCGGTCATTTCACGTTCTATGGATTCACGAACGCGATCGAACGCGAGTTCTTCGAGGCATTACTGAGCGTCGCATCGATCGGCCCACGTTCTGCCGCGCGCGCGTTTTCCCAGCCGATGTCGCACATCGCCGGAGCCATCGATCGCGGCGATCACGCGTATCTCAAAACCCTCCCGGGCATCGGTCAGCAGAAGGCACGCGATATCGTCGCGAAACTGCAAGGAAAAGTCGCAAAGTTTCTGCTCATTCAGGATGCGCAGCCGGCGCCGCAAGCGCCGATGCCCGACTTCGCAGAGGAAGCGACGGCGGTGCTTCTTCAACTCGAATACAAGCGCGCCGAGGCGGAAGCGATGATTCGCGAAACGCTCGAAACGTCGCCCGGCATCAACGACGCGGAAACGTTGCTCGCCCAAATCTACCGGCACAAGGCGGAGAAGGCGCGCGCCGGTTCGCCCGCTGAGGTTGAACCGATATGAGCGAGAAATCGGCCCGCAAAAAGCTCATCGGCGGCGAAGATCAACCGGATCGCCTGGTGTCACCCGACGACTCGCTCGAAGATGAAGTGTACGGTGCGAGCCTCCGCCCGCGAAGCTTCACCGACTACGTCGGGCAAGAACGCGTCGTCGAAAATTTACGGATCGCGATCGACGCGGCCGAACGCCGCAGCGAGGCGCTCGAACATGTTCTGTTCTACGGGCCGCCGGGTCTCGGAAAGACGACGCTCGCGGCGTTGATCGCGCGAGAGATGCAGGCGAACTTCCGACCGACTAGCGGTCCGACACTCGAGAAACCGAAAGACTTAGTCGGAATCCTGACGTCGCTCGAAGCCGGCGATGTGTTGTTCATTGACGAAATCCACCGCTTGGGGCGCGTCGTCGAAGAGTTCTTGTATCCTGCGATGGAAGACTTTCAGATCGATTTCGTCGTCGATCGCGGCGCATACGCAAAGACGATCAAACTTCCGCTGAAGCAGTTCACGTTGATCGGCGCCACGACGCGCGCGGGAATGCTCACCGCGCCGCTGCGCGAACGTTTCGGCATCGTGCATCATCTCGATTACTATTCCGACGATGAATTGCAACGCATCGTTACGCGATCCGCTTCGGTTCTCGACGTTCCGATCGAACGCGATGGCGCCGCAATGATTGCCTCGCGCAGCCGCGGCACGCCGCGGGTTGCGAATCGCCTCCTGCGTCGCGTGCGCGATTACGCCGAAGTACGCGCCGGTGGGACGATCACTCCAGGCGTTGCGGACGAAGCGCTGCAGCGCGAAGGCGTCGACGCGCGTGGCCTCGACCGTCTGGATCGCGCGTTTCTGCGGACGGTCGTCGAACAGTACGGCGGCGGTCCGGTCGGAATCTCGGCAATCGCCGCGACGCTCACCGAAGATGCCGAAACGCTCGAAGACGTCGTCGAACCGTATCTGCTCAAAGCGGGATTCGTCGTGCGCACGGCGAGCGGACGTAAAGCGACGGCGGCGGCGTACCGCCACCTCGGCATCATCGCGAACCGTCCGCAACAGGACCGGTTGTTGTAGTGCGGTCGACGCGGCGTCGTGAGTTCCTCGCCGCATTGGCCGCGGCAACGGTAATCCCGGCATTCGCACGCGCACAAGACGATCGCGAGTTCGACCCGGCATCGTCGTCGACGACGCAAGCGTTGCGTGTGCTGCTCGGGCGCGGCGACGCGCAAGCGCTGCCGGTCGGAGGGTTTCTCTTCCAAGGGCGTCCGTATCGCGGAACGTTTCTGCAAGAGCCCGACGGCAGCATCGTCACGACCGTTGCGCTGGAGCAGTATTTGTACAGCGTCGTTCCACGAGAGATGCCTTCCTCGTGGCCCGCCGGGGCGCTGCAAGCGCAAGCCGTGTGCGCGCGAACGTACGTGCTGCAGCGAAGCTCGCCGCGCAGGACGTACGATCTCGTTCCGTCGGAAGCGGATCAAGTCTACGGCGGAATCGCGAGTGAGACGCCCGCCGCGCGCGCTGCCGTCGACGCGACGGCGGCGCAAGTTTTACGTTTCCAGGCCGGCTTCGCGGAGATTATGTATTCGTCGTGTTGCGGAGGGCACACCGAAGCGTCAACCGATGCCTGGGGCGGTACGTTTTTCCCGTATCTCGTGGGCGTCGTGTGCACGCACTGCAGCGACTCGCCGAACTATCGATGGAAGCGTGACATCACGTTGGCGCAGATCGGTGCAGCATTTGCCGCCGACATCGCTCCCTTCGGCGCGCTCACCGGGCTTCGATCCGAAGCGCTCGATGGAAGCGGTCGCATTCGAACCATGCAACTTACGTGCGAACGCGGCGTCGCATCGATCAAAGGTTCAATCTTCCGCGCGCGCATAGGGCCTCGCGCCATCCCAAGCTTGCTGATCACGAACGTCGGTACGCCGCCCGATGCGCCCGAGCGGGTCAGGATTGAAGGCGGCGGACTCGGACATGGGGTAGGGCTCTGCCAATGGGGTGCACGCGGAATGGCGCTCGACGGCGCTTCCTCAAGCGACATCTTGAGTTTCTATCTTCCGGGAACGACGATCGCACATGACTGACGCTCAGCCGAAGCCGCTCGCGGACTTCTCACCTTGCGTGGAGAGGTCCGCTGAATACGCGTGTTCCGCGTTTTAACGAGCTAGGGAGACGCGAATGAACCCCGAGGATCTCGCCTCGGCGTATTCGTTCGATCTGCCGGATGAGTTGATCGCGCAGCATCCTGCGTCCGTGCGGGATGCAAGCCGTTTGATGGTCGTGCGTCCCTGCGGTATCGAACACAAGATTTTTCGCGATCTTCCGTCCGTGCTGCGCGCGGGCGACGTGCTGGTTCTCAACGAGACGCGCGTAATCGCGGCACGGCTCTTCGGAACGCGAGCGCAGACGGGCGGCTCGGTCGAAGTTCTTTTACTGCACCCGGCTGACGGCGCTCGCTACGATCCGCATGCAAACGTCTGGTCCGCGCTCGTGCGTCCCGCGAAGCGGCTGCGTCCAGGCGCAACGATCGCGTTCGCCGATCTCGGTATCGCACGCGTCACGTCGGAACTCGGCGAAGGCGTTCGCATGCTGCAGTTCGAGCTTGCCATGCCGTTCGAAACGTTTTTAGAACGCGCGGGCCGTCTGCCGCTGCCGCCGTACATTCACAACGATTCGGAAGAAGCCCAGGCACGGTATCAAACGGTGTTCGCTCGGCAACCCGGCAGCGTTGCAGCACCGACCGCATCGCTTCACTTCACGCCCGAACTGCTCGACGCGATCGGCAAGCACGGCATCGAGATCGTGCGCCTGACGCTCGACGTCGGAATAGGCACGTTCCGGCCGATGAAAACCCCGCGCCTCGCCGAGCACACGATGCATGCCGAGACGTACGAAATTCCGCCCGCGACGGCCGAAACGATCGTTCGCGCAAAGCGTGACGGGCGGCGTATCGTTGCGGCGGGAACGACGGTCGTTCGCGCACTGGAAGGCAACGCGCAATCCCGCGGCGCAGTCACGGCGGGAGAAGGGTCGACGACAATCTTCATTCGTCCCGGTTTTGTTTTTGCCGTCGTCGATGCGATGATTACAAACTTTCATCTGCCGCGCTCGACGCTACTGGTTTTAGTGAGCGCGTTCGCGGGTCGCGAACGCATTTTGCACGCGTATCGCGAAGCCGTCTCGCATTCATATCGTTTCTTCTCATTCGGCGACGCGATGTTTCTCGAACCTTCGGCGAGAACGCACGGGTGATGCGATATGTAGCGATGCGCGAGCACGGCGCTGCTGACGTTTTGTACGTCGCCGAGGCAGCGCAGCCGCATCCTGCACCGGGCGAAGTGTTGATCGAAGTTGAAGCGGCGGGCGTCGCTCGTCCCGATGCACTGCAGCGCTCCGGCGCCTACCCTCCTCCGCCGGGCGCATCACCGAACCTTGGACTCGAAGTATCCGGCATTATCGCCGCAGCCGGCGACGACGTCCTCGATTTCCGCGTCGGCGAGCCCGTCGTGGCGCTGTGCAACGGCGGCGGCTACGCCGAGTTCGTTGCGGTCCCGGCCGGACAGGTTCTGCCACTGCCGCCGCAATGGTCGTTCGTCGAAGGCGCAACGCTTCCCGAGAACGCCTTCACCGTATTCGACAACCTCATCGTGCGCGCGCGGTTAGCCGCCGGAGAAGTCGTGCTCGTGCACGGGGGTACGAGCGGGATCGGAACGATGGCGATACAGATGGCTCAAGCGGCCGGCGCAAGTGCCATCGCGACCGCCGGTTCGGATGAAAAGTGCAGCGCCGCCATTGCGCTCGGCGCATCGGCTGCGATCAATTACCGCACGAGCGATTTCGTCGAACGCGTGCGCGAAATCACGCATGGTCGCGGCGTCGATGTCGCACTCGACATTGTGGGCGGCGAGTACATCGGTCGCGATTTGCGAGCACTTGCGCTCGAAGGCCGGATCGCGTGCCTCGCGACGGGCGGCGGTGCCGTCGCAACCGTTGACTTGCGATATCTCTTGCAACGACGCGCCACGATCTTCGGCTCGAGCTTGCGTCCACGCACTGGAGATGAAAAGGCCGAGATCGCGCGCGGCTTGCGGGCCAAAATTTGGCCGCTGCTGCCGGCGCGACATCCGATTGCTCCGGTTGTCGATTCGCTCTTCACGTTCTCGCAGGCCGCCCGAGCGCACGAGCGGCTCGAGTCGCCGGATCGCGTCGGCAAGATCGTGTTGGTGCCCGACGCACCGGCCCCGTAGGGACCGACGAAGCTGAACGGTAAGTTCTCCCGGACGGTCGGACCACACGTCGGACGTCCAAACGTCGGAGGGATATTGGCTTCGGCGATCGTTCATCGGTTCGGGCATCTTGCTATGCTCCTGTGTTTGCCGCTCGGAGCATGCAGTGCGCCGCAGGTCAAAGCGCAACCGCCGCCTCAAACGGTGCGTGTTGTCCGCGTACGCGCCACGACGGTCCCGGTCACTGCGGAATACGTTGCGCAAACGCAGGCATTGCAGCAAGTGGATCTCACCGCGCGCGTGCAAGGCACACTGGATCGCATCTATTTCAAGAACGGCTCGCTCGTGCACCGAGGGCAGCCGCTCATGCAAATCCAGCAAGAACCATACCAAGCCGACGTGGAAGCCGCGCAAGGCGCGCTCCAAAAGGCGCGTGCCGACTTGATGCACGCGCAAAGCAACGTGTCCGATCAAGCGGCGAAAGCAAAGCTCGCGCAAGCCCTCGCCGCGTACCAGTATCAAAAAGTCGAGCTTGCGCGCATGGGACCGCTTGCGGCCAAACACGCTGTTTCACAAAAAGATTACGATCAGACGAAAACGCAGTACGACATCGCCGTGGCCGACGTGGCCGCCGCGCGCGCAAACGTGCAAGACGTCGAATTAACCCAGCAGTCGAGTGTTCTGACCGCGCAAGGCAATGTCGCCGAAGCCCAAGCGCAACTGGTGAACGCGCGTCTGAATCTCTCGTATACGACGATTTCATCACCCGTCACGGGGATCATCAGCTTCGCGCAGGTCGATGAGGGCAATCTCGTCGGCCCGGCAAAAGGCTCGACGCTCGCGACCGTATCGACGATCGATCCGATCAAAGCGATTTTTCAACTGAGCGAATCGGACTATCTCAAGGTCGCGAAGCGTCTGCTAGCGATGCGAGGCAGACAGGGACCGCCCTTGCAGCTCTATTTGTCGGACGGTTCACTGTACCCGTATGGGGGGCGCGCGACGAATATCAACCGCGCGGTAGACCCAACGACCGGAACGATCTCGGTGGAATCGATCTTCCCGAATCCCGACGCCTTTTTGCGCCCCGGCCAGTTCGCCCGTGTGCGATTCGTGATTTCGCAGCAGCGTGGTGCGCTGATCGCTCCGCAGAGTGCGATCACTTCGTACCAAGGCACACCGATCGTGTACGTCGTTGGTCCGGGAAGGAAAGTGCAACTGCGAACGATTCGAACCGGCACGTCGTACGGTCCCGATATCGTCGTGCAGTCGGGCGTGAACGCCGGCGATGAAGTGATCCTCTCGCCGAGCGCGCGTATCGCGCCGGGCAGCATCGTCACCGTTCAATCCGGCGGGACTCCCTGACCCGATGTCGCGGTTTTTCATCGAGCGCCCGGTCTTCGCGATGGTGCTCTCACTCGTCATCGCGCTTGCCGGCGCAATCGCGATCGTCGTACTGCCCGTCGCACAGTTCCCGCAGATAACGCCTCCCACCGTGCAGGTGAGCACGGCTTATCCCGGGGCCAACGCTTCAATCGTCGAGCAAGCCGTTGCAACGAATATTGAAACGAAGGTCAACGGCGTCCCAAACCTCATGTACCTCAATTCCTACAGCACCTCAAACGGCGCGTACAATCTCACGGCCACGTTCAACGTCGGATCGAACATCAACGACGACGCGAATCTCGTGCAAAACCGCGTCCAAGCAGCGCAGAGTACACTGCCCTCGGCCGTAAACTCCTACGGGATCACGGTGAAACCTCAGTCGCCCGCGATCTTATTGATCGTCACGCTCTACTCGCCCGATAATCTGTACGATTCGCTGTTCCTCAGTAATTATGCGACGATCAACGTACTCAATGCGCTCAACCGCGTGAACGGCGTCGGCAACACGACCCTCATGGGCGCAGGAAACTATTCGATGCGAATCTGGATCCGTCCCGATGCGCTCGCGGGCCTCGATCTCGACACGAGCGACGTCGTCAACGCGTTGACGAACCAAAACGCGCTCGCACCCGCAGGACAACTCGGCTTACCGCCTTCCGGCTCGCAGCCGCAGTTCCAGATGCCGGTAAACGTGAAAGGCCTGCTCGGCTCGAGTGCCGAGTTCGATAACGTCGTCCTCAAGTCGCTTTCGAACGGTTCGTTCATCCGCCTCGGACAGGTCGGCCGAGCTGAACTCGCGGCGCAGTCGTATTCGCTCTTTAGCGATTTTAACGGCAGGCCCGCCGTCAACATCCTGATCTATCAAACACCGACCGCGAATGCGATTCAAACGGCAAATGCGGTCCGCTCAACGTTGGACCAGCTTGCGAAGGCGTTTCCGCCCGGGCTCACGTACAACGTAACGCTCGATACGACGGCGTTCGTGCATGCCTCGATCCACGACGTGCTCGTGACGCTGCTCTTAGCTTTCCTCCTCGTCTCCCTCGTCGTCTTCATTTTCCTTGGAAGCGTTCGCGCCACGATCATTCCGTTGCTTGCCGTTCCCGTCGCGCTGATCGGGACGTTCGCGGCCTTCGTGCCCCTCGGTTTTTCCGTCAATACGCTCTCGCTCTTCGGTATTGTTCTTGCGATCGGCATCGTGGTCGACGATGCAATCGTCGTCGTTGAAGCAACCGAGTCGCACATTGAAGGCGGACTTGCGCCGAAGGACGCGGCGATCGCGGCGATGGAAGACGTGCAGGGACCCGTCATCGCGGTCGCGCTCGTGTTGACGGCCGTTTTCGTACCGGCCGCCTTTCTTGCAGGCATCACCGGGCAACTCTACCAGCAGTTTGCGCTCACGATTTCGTTTTCGGTTATCCTGTCCGCGATCGTGGCGCTTACGTTGACTCCGGCGCTCTGTGCGCTGCTGCTTCGACCGCGTACGCACGCGGTAAACCCGTTGGGACGGTTTTTCGACCGCTTCAACGCCGGTTTCGATCGCTTTCGCGATCGGTATTCGAGTGCGCTCGCCGCGGTGATGCGCAAGTCCGCCGTCATGTTGTTAGCGCTGCTGTTGATCGCCGCCGGGGCAGCAGGCCTTTTCCTAAAGCTCCCGGGAAGCTTCGTTCCACTCGAAGATCAGGGCTATTTTTTTCTCTCGGTCTCGCTTCCGGCCGGCTCCGCGTTACCGCGGACGCAATCGGTCGCGCAAAGCATCGTGGGCGACATTCGTTCGATCCCGGGTATTGCAAACGTCGTCACGCTCGGCGGTTTCAACGTTCTCAATAGTCAGACGCAATCGAACGTTGCATCGATCGCTGTAACGCTGGACCCGTGGGACGAGCGCAAAAGCAAACAGACGTCGCTGCGTTCTATCTTGCTGGAGGCATACGCGCGCGCATCAAAACACGTCGAAGCGCGTATCCTTCCGATTCCACCGCCACCGATCCCGGGCCTCGGAAACTCCGGCGGCTTTCAGTTCATGCTCGAAGACCGCTCGGGACACTCGCCGGCCGATCTTTCGAAGGCGGCAAACGACATCGTGACGGCAGCCATGCAACGTCCGGAAGTCGCGAATGTGAGCTCCGCGTACTCGATCGATTATCCGCAGATCGACCTCTCGCTGGATCGTGACAAGGTCCATCAGCTCGCCATTCCGCTCGATTCTGTGTTTCAGACGTTGCAAGCGGAACTTGGCGGAATGATCGTCAACAACGTCATTCTCTTCAACAACAGTTGGAAAGTGATGGTGCAGGCCGAACCGCAGTATCGCATGACGCCGTCTGATATCGGCACGCTCATGGTGCGCTCGATGCAAGGAAAGATGGTGCCGTTGAGTACCTTTTCGAATCCGCGATTAGCAAGCGGTGCAAACGTCATCCAGCGCTATAACGTCTACCGCACCGCGGAAATCGACGGACAAACTGCGGCCGGCTATAGTTCGGGACAGTCAATTGCGGCGATGGAAGACGTTGCAAAGAGCAGAGTGCCACCGGGGTTTGCATACGAGTGGAGCGGAACCGCATACGAGCAACAACTTGCCGGAAGCACGCAAGCAGTGACGTTTGTGCTATCGATCGTGCTCGTATTCTTGTTCCTCGCGGCCCTCTATGAAAGCTGGGCGATTCCCTTTGGCGTGATCTTGGGAATCCCGATCGGCGTCTTCGGCGCATTTTTCGGCGCGAGTATATGGCACTTGCCCAATGACGTGTACGTGCAAATCGGTCTCATCATGCTGATCGGGCTCGCGGCGAAGAACGCGATTCTCATCGTCGAGTTCGCAAAAGACTTGCGAGAGCGCGGCAACCTTACGCCGTTCGAGGCCGCGCTTCAAGGCGCAAAGGTGCGTTTACGTCCCATATTGATGACATCGCTCGCGTTCATATTCGGCGTCATTCCCTTGATGCTCGCGTCGGGCGCCGGCGCGGCGTCGCGCCATTCGCTTGGAACGGCGGTATTCTTCGGAATGATTTTCGCCACGTCGCTCGGTATCTTTTTCATTCCGGTCCTCTACGACGTCATTGAAACGCTCGTCGAACGCCGAAAGGCTCGGACACGATGAAACTGCTTGCCGCGGCCCTTCTTTCTCTGCAGGTGCTCGCGACGTGCGCCGCGCCGTATCAACGGCCGGATGCGATGCTGCCGCCCGTGTACCCGGGAACGGCTGCGACGCCGTCAAGCGCGGAGTCGTTCGGAGATCTCGGCTGGTGGCAAGTGTTTCGCGACCCGCAGCTACAGCAATTGCTTCGGACGGCCGTTGCAGACAATCAAGATGTCCTCATTGCAGCGCAACGGATCGAGCAAGCGGAAGCACAACTCACGATCGCCGGTGCCGGACGGTTCCCGGAGATCAACGCGGGGCTGAGCGCGCCGTATCAGCGAACGAACGGCACGATTCCTGCGACGTCGGCGCGGTCGACCTTCGTCCCGACAGGCTTGCTCACGCTCTCGTATGAAGTCGATTTGTTCGGGCGCGTCAGCAGCGCCACGGCAGCCGCCCGCGCTACGGTTCTGCAAACCGAGTTCGCCCGGCAAACCGTCCTTTCGACGGTCGTGTCGTCGGTCGCGACGTTGTATTTTCAGCTTCTCGAACTCGACAGCGAACTCGACGTGTCGCGACGAACGCTAGCGGCTCGGAAAGCGTCGCTCGATTTGGTCACGGCGCGGTTTACGGGCGGCATCGGGACGCTGCAAGACGTGCGCCAGTCACAAGAATTGGTCGCGCAAGTTCAAGCCGCGATTCCTGCGCTGGAGCAAGCGATCCAACAGACCGAGAACGCCCTCGCCGTCCTCATCGGCGGATACCCTCACCCAATTCCACGCGGCAACCGGCTCTTGACGCAGATCGCGATGCCGGTGGTCCCCGCGACCGGCCTACCCGCGTCGCTCATCGAGCGCCGTCCGGATATTAAAGCCGCCGAAGCATCACTCATCGCGGCAAACGCACAGATTGGAGAGGCAAAAGCGCTCCTTTTTCCACAGTTCACGATTGCATCGTCGGCAGGAGCCGCGTCTGCACAAGCCGTGACGGCGGGCGGCAGCCGCATTCCGGCGATGGTCACGACGTACGGCGAAGGCTTTATTTCGATCGTTCCACAGATCGTGCAGCAAATTTTCAATGCGGGAGCGGCGCACGCGAACGTCGGATTCACCGAGGCGGGCAAAGAAGCCGCGACGCTCCAATATATCCAGACGATTCATCAGGACGTCGAGGATGTTTCGAACGCGCTCGTCGCCTACGACGAGGGCCGGAAGACCGCGGTAGCGCAAACGGCGGCAACGGCTGCGGCGCTCGATGCAACGCGTCTCGCCTCGCTTCGCTACGAAGGCGGTGTAACATCGTACCTCGAGGTGCTCGTCAGCGACACGCAGTCATATTCAGCCGAACTCGCCCTCATTCAAGCTCGCTACAACGAACGCCAGGCCTTGATCCAACTCTACAAAGCACTTGGAGGCGGATGGCAACCGGAACCGCACAGTGCGTCGGGCGGCTAGGCGTTCGACCGGCAGTAGACGGACTCGCTTGCACCGATCAGAATGAACCAAAACAAAGACGCCATACACAGCGCACAGCCGCATGAAAGGTCGTAATGAAACGATTCGCTTCGTTCTTTCCCTCACTCGCTCTCACCGTTGCATTAGCCCTCGCCGCGGGCGCGTCGCTTTGCGGCAATGCATCAGCTCAGATTCGCGAACAGATGAAAACGAAAATCGTCGATGACGTCGCCAATCAAATGGTCACGGAGATCCAGTCGGACTCGTGCCCGGAATTCGAGTCGTTCATGAAGTCGCGTAAAAGCGGCGGCAGCGCAAGCTCGGCGAGCGGCATGATGAAGAAAGACCCGGCGATGCGCCAGCGCTTCGTCAACAAAGTCGCGGGCCCACTCCTCAACAAGATGATCGACTGCAATCTCTTGCCGTCGAAATAACACCGATACATTTTAGGAGCTCTATATGTCACGCTTTAGCATTTTTGCCGCATGCTCGCTTCTCGCCGTTCTCACTGCACCCGCCAATGCCGCGGAGCTAACGCCTTCATCGTTGCTCGCGAACCCGTCGTCATTTGAAGGGCAGACGGTAACGGTTACCGGCAAGGTCGCGCACTTCCAAACGAGCAAGACGCCGATGGGAACGGTAGCTGCATTCCAAGTGTGCGATAAGAAATGTGTTGTCACGATCGACGAAACGAACGCATCGAAGTATTCCGACGGCGATACGGCGACCGTAACGGGAACGTTTCACGAAAAGTTCCAAGCGCGAAAGCGGTCGTTCGACAATGTAGTGCTGATCAAATGAACGGTTCGCGGGCCGGCGTGTTGTGCCTGGCGGTTCTCGCTTGCGCCGCTACGACGACCGCGCACGTGCCGAAAAATACGCCGGTCGTCGTCGAAACGTACAATGCGGTCAATTCCGCGACGTTTCAGCCCGGCGAGCGTGTTGCGTACGTCGTGACGCAAGACGTCATAGTCGACGGCGTAATCGTCGTCCGCGAAGGCGACAAAGCGCAAGGCGTTGTGGAGGATGCACAACAAGGCCGGAAAGCGCGCGCGGGTACGGTTGCGGGCGTTCTTGGGCCGGTGGGCGCCGTTGCAGGCGGCGCCGCGAACAAGGCAATGAGCAAAGGCGCAAACCTGCGCATCTCGGTAACGGACGTGAACACCTACTGTGGCGGGCATTTGCGGCTGTCGTTCGTTCGGTCGGAATACCACCCGCCGAAGCGGTTTCACAAAATGACCGCGGTTGAAATTGCAAAAGGACAAAAATACGTCGCGACGGTCGCGCAAGAGACGGCTACGTGCGGTGTCGCAACAACGCGCACGCCGGCTCCCATTCCCGCCGATGCACTTCCTGCCGACAATCATCCATAACGCAAGCAGCGAATCGTCACTAGAAGGAACAGGGTTGTGAGAGCGAATCCCTAGGCCTCTGCTAGGAGATTGGTTGATTTTGATGACTGCAAATACCGCAATTCAATCGTATACACCAAAGAAATGGGATCTGTCGGGCCTCCAAGGCATTTCCGACGAGACGCTGCAGATCCACTTCGGCCTCTACGAAGGCTACGTGAAAAACACGAATACGCTCAACGAGCGCATCGGCGAGTTACGCGCAGCCGGTAAAGCGAGCGGCGCGGATCCCGCGTTCGCCGAACTCGTTCGTCGCCTCGGCTGGGAATTCGACGGCATGCGGCTGCACGAATACTACTTCGATAATCTTACGAAGAATCCGACGCAGCCCCAATCGGGGCACCTCTACGATCTTTTGAGCGGGCCGTACGGCGGATTCGACGGGTGGAAGAAGGAGTTCGCGGCGATCGGCGGGATGCGCGGTATTGGTTGGGCGATCGCTTACTTTGATCCACAATCGAATCAGATCGTCAACGCGTGGATCGGCGATCACAACGTGAACAATCTTGCCGGCTGCGAGCCCATTATCGTCATGGATCTGTGGGAACACGCCTGGTTCCGCGACTATAAGCCTGCGGAGAAAGGCAAGTACATCGAGGCGTTCATCGCCAACATTAACTGGGGCGCGTGCGAATCGCGTCTTCCGTAAGCGGGAACGCATGCCTCATGAACGACCGAGACATCCGCAGAGAGCTGGACACGAAAGACGCTGAGATGCTGCGTCAGCAAGAGCGCGCAGCCGAATCCAACGACCGGTTACGCGGATACGACAAGACAGACGCCGACTCGTTTCCGGCAAGCGATCCGCCATCGTCGATGGCGTCCGAAACGCCCGACGACGACGATCCGCAACTGCCGGAATAACCGGTGCGGATCCCAACAAGCGTGATGAGGAGCGGGGTGGCTATTACGAGCCGCCCCGTTCGTTTGTCGTTTAGCGCGTTGGTCTGCGATCACGATGCTTGCGGCTCGACGACGAGCGTGCGAGGATTCGTGTACCAGACAAGACCCGGCGGCGCGTCGCGCTGCGCACGAACGTGTTTGCGTTCGGTATAGTCGATCGGTACTTTCGTGCTCGCTTTCGCTTTCGAATGGAATGCCGCCAGCGCTGCAGCGCGGTGAACATCGTCAGGCGGCGGATCGCTGCGATCGTCGCGTTGTAAAATGACATGCGCACCGGGAATGTTTTGCGCGTGAAACCACAGATCGTACGGTCGCGCGACATGGAACGTCAATTCAGCGTTCTCGCTCGGCGAGCGTCCGATCAGAATGCGTGAACCCCGCGCCGTACGTATTTCCAGCGGAGCGCGCTTGCGTTTCTTCGACTGCGAACGCGCCGTTTCGCCCGGACGTCCGTCGAGTTGCGCGACCGCGCGCTCGACATCCGAAAGATCAGCGTCTTCGGCGCGTTCCGCCTCCCATAGCAACTCTTCCACCGCGCGCAACGCGCTTTCGATTACGTCCGCACGGGCCTCGATGTGCGGCAGAGACACGCCGAGTTTTTTGTATTGCGCGAACAGCTTTGCCGCGCGTTCCTTCGCTGCATCTCGTTCGCTCTCGTCGCGCTCGTGCAACGTCGCGAAGATCGATGCGCCTTCTTCGCGCAGTGACTCGCGCGCCAGCGACTTGGCCCGTTTTTCGGCGAGTTTACGACGCTCGTCGAGCAGTTTTCGTTCTCGCGCGTGGAGCCGTTTGCACAGCTGCGCGCGGCGCTGCATCGTCCGCGCGCGCTCTCCCGATCCGACCTTCGAATCGCGATATCGTTTGAATGCATCGAGCACCGAGCTCTCGTCCGAAATGTCGGCCGCCGGTGCTTCGCGCGCCACGAGCGGAGGGGGCTGGTACTGCATACCTGCTTGCACCGCGCGCGTGCCGTTCTCCGCGAGCGAGAACTCTTTGAACGCGGCAACGACGACGTCGCGCTTGACGAGCACCAGATTTCCGAATCGTGGAACGAGCTCAACGTAGAGCGTCACTTCATTGCCGACACCGAATCGCGAGCGCGTACCAAAGCACAATCGCATAACTCTGTCACCGGTGCGCGACTGCGCCCCTTGCAGCGTTGTTCCGCGCAACGCCGCGCCGGCCGCGCGCACGAAGCCGGGTTCGGCGGCAATTGGCAGCGCATCGCGTTCGACGGTGACGAGCGGCGGCGTTCCGAAGAGATCGAAGGCGAGCAGCGTGTCTTCGCCGCGGCGGTTAAGCGCAAGCGCGACGCGCCGGTCGGGCAAGAGCCCGACATCGGCAACGCGAGCACCGGCAAAGCGCGACTGAATCTCCGCCGCCGCGCGCCGGATCAACCGCCAGTCAGTGCGCATAGACGCGCTCGCGAAGAACGCGCTTCAGTACTTTCCCGCTCGGGCCGAGGGGCATTGCATCAACGAAATGCACGCGACGCGGATATTTGTGCCGAGCCAGATGTTCCTGCGACCACGCGATCAATGCGTCGGCGGTGGTATCTTCCGCGTCGTCGCGCACGACGACCGCGACGATTTCTTCGCCGTGCGTATCGTGGGGAACGCCGATGACCGCGACCGCTTTGACGGCGGGGTGACGCATCATCACCTCCTCGACTTCGCGAGGATATACATTGAAGCCGCCGCGAATGATCAAGTCTTTCTTACGATCCACGACCGTGATGAACCCGTCCGCGTCGGCTTTGCCGAGGTCGCCGCTGCGGAACCATCCGTCGACGACGGCGGCGCGGGTGGCGTGCGGATCGTTCAAATATCCTTTGAACACGCAGTGACCGCGAATGACGATCTCGCCGAGTGCATCCGGCGCAAGAAGTTCGATGCGGTCGTCGCGGTCGGCATTTGCAATCGCGAGCTCGACGCCCCAGATGCCGCAGCCGATGGTTCCTGGTTTACGGCCGAAGTCACGCTGGTTGAAACTTGCGACGGGCGACGTCTCCGAAAGCCCGTAGCCCTCATAAACCGGCGCACCGAAGACCGCTTCGAATCGTTCGAGCACGGCCACGGGAATTGCGGAACCGCCGGCCGCGCACGCGCGCAACGGAGGACGAGCCGCGATTCTTTTTGCGGCATCGAGCAGCGCGATGTACATCGTCGGAACGCCCAAAAACATCGTTACACCGTGCTCCACCATCAGCGCTAACGCTGCGTCGCCGTCGAAGCGCGGCATCAACACCATCGTTGCGCCGCCGCGAAACGCGGTATTCATAACGCACGTCTGTCCGAACGCATGAAAGAGCGGAAGCGCGCCCAAGAGCACATCGCCGGGCTGGATTTGAAACAGATCCTGCGCACTCACGGAGCAATTGAAAACGAGGTTGTCGTGCGTGAGTACCGCGCCCTTCGGCCGTCCCGTCGTGCCGCTGGTGTAGAGCACCACCGCGTCGTCGTCGGGCGCGCGCAGCAACATCTGATCGAGCGGCTCATCGCGCGGAAGACCGGCCTCGACGAACGCCGTTCCGGCCACGTCGCTGCCGGCGCGCCCCTGCGCGGCAAGTTCCGGCGCACAAACGAGCATTCTCGCTCCGGCGTCCGTGAGGATATAGGCGATCTCCTCGCGCGTGAGCAGTGCATGGACCGGCACGATGACCGCGCCGGCGGCGAGCCCGCCGAAGTACGCGGCCGGGAAGTCCGGTGTATTGAGCAGCAAGACCGCGATGCGTTCGCCCGGCTGAATGCCCGAGCGGCGGAAGAATGCCGCATAGCGGCGCGCCTGCTCCCATAGCTCGGCGTAGGAGATGCGTTGAGCGCCGAAAATGATCGCGCAACGCTCCGGATGCCGGCGAGCGGACTCCGCAAGCACCGAGGCAAGCGATAGAGCCATGACCAGGTTTCCTCTCCGCGGGGTGGGAAAACATGCTGCTTTCGCCGCGCTCGCCTCTAGGGAGTCTGTTTGATCACCGGGCCCGGACTGCTCTTCATCGTTTCAGGTCCTTCCGGGGCCGGCAAGGATACGTTAGTCGAGGCGCTGCTGGAACGGTTGCCGCGTCTGCGGTATTCGGTTTCGGCCACGACGCGCGAGCCGCGCCGCGGCGAAATCGACGGCGAGCACTACTTGTTTTTGCATCGCGACGTATTCTTAGAACGGGCGCGGGCCGGTGAATTCATCGAAACGCGCGAATACGAGGGCAACCTCTACGGGATGCCGCGCGATTACGTGCAAAAGATGCTGACCGACGGCTACGATGTTATCATGAAGCCGGAAGTCAACGGCGCGCTAAGAATCAAGGCCGCGTATCCTGACGCCGTCTTGATTTTTCTGGTCCCGGACAAATTTTCGGTTCTCGTCGAGCGGCTGCTCGCGCGCCGCACCGAAACAAACGAGCAAATTGCGCAACGGTTGGAAATCGCGCATCAGGAAATGAGGTCGATTCGGGACTTCGACTACATCGTCATCAACGAGCAGGGACGCTCCGAGGATGCGATACGCGACTTGCAGGCGATACTGCAAGCGGAACGGTTCCGCATCCACCGCTACAGCGACGATTCATTGAAGAACGTCGAACTTACTTGACACAAACGCTTACAAGCGAATTTGGGGGCCCCGGCGGCTTCGAGACGGGGGCGCGCAGTACGAAGTACGGAGTGCCTTTCGAGCAAAAGGGGTCCCCGAAGTCGTTTACGACTTTGGGGAATGAATGAGCAAAACGGTTTTTGGAGATCTCGACGCGCTTTTGAAGCACGCTGATTCGAAGTTCAGTCTGGTCAACATCGTCACGAAACGCGCCCGGCAGTTGAACAACTGGATTCGCGTTCAGCAGCTGCCTCCGTCGGATCGCCGCGAGTATTTTGCGAGCGAGCCGCTCGTCGAGAAGGACGATATCAACCCGAACAAGCCCGTCTCGATTGCGCTCGACGAAATCGCGGACGGTACGATTGCTTACCATCGGACGAAAGAGGGTATCAAGTAACAAAGCCTTCGGCTTGTCGCTTGGTAGAGGACTGTAGTTTGTTTCATTCGTGCGCCTCGTCCCGAAGGGGCAAGCGCCGCGGATTTACCGGAGGGAAATCCTGATGTGCGGGATCGTTGGGTATATCGGCGAGCGCGATAGCGTTCCGATCATTTTGGATTCGCTCGCGCGGCTCGAGTACCGCGGGTATGACAGCGCCGGGATTGCGGTGATCGACGAGCGCGGCGCGCTGACGGGAACGAAGGCGGAAGGCAAGCTTTCGCGTCTCGCCGAGCGCCTCAAGAACGGCGGACGCATCTCGGGATGCGTCGGCGTTGGCCACACGCGTTGGGCGACGCACGGCCGTCCGAACGATGCGAACGCACACCCGCACATGGATTGTACCGGGAACATCGCGGTCGTTCACAACGGCATCATTGAGAACTACGCGACGTTGCGCGCGAAGCTCATCGAGCTCGGCCATATCTTCAAGAGCGAGACGGACACGGAGGTCCTCGCGCACTTGATCGAGTTGCACTACGACGGTGACCTCGAAGGCGCGGTTCGTAAAACGCTCGCCGAAGTACGCGGTGCGTACGCGCTCGGCGTTATTTCCAGCGACAATCCCGAGGAGTTGCTTTTCGCGCGCAACGGCGCAAGCCCGCTCGTCGTCGGCATCGGCGAAGGCGAGATGTACGTCGCCTCCGACACGCCCGCAATACTGCCCTACACCCGACGTGAAATCATTCTCCAAGAGGGGGAGATGGTGGTCGTCGGACGCACGGGCTACCGGCTGATGCGGTACGACGGCACGCCGATCGCACGCGACGTCATCAACGTCACGTGGGATGCCACGTCCGCGGAAAAGAGCGGCTACAAGCATTTCATGCTCAAGGAGATTTTCGAGCAGCCCAACGTCATTAAAGAGACGCTCGCCGGTCGCATCGACGAAGACGGCCACGTTCATCTCGGCGCGGAGATCGGTATCGACGACGAGCGGCTGCGTCAGATCTCAAAGATTGCCATTACGGGTTGCGGAACCGCGTATCACGCCGGCATGGTCGGCATGTATCTGCTTCGATCGCTCGTGAAGCTGCCGGTCGAAATGGAACTCGCAAGCGAATTTCGTTACGGCGACCCCGTCATCGATTCGACCGCGCTCGTCATCGCGATGTCGCAGTCGGGCGAAACGGCGGACACGATTGAAGCCGTACGCATCGCGAAAGACGCGGGAACGTCGATTCTCGGTATCTGCAACGTATTGGGTTCCCATTTAACGCGCATCGCAGACGGTACACTCTACACGCGCGGCGGTCCCGAAATTGGCGTTGCGGCGACGAAGACGTACGTGTCGCAGGTCACCGCGATGACGTTGTTCTCGCTGTACATGGCGAAGGTGCGCGGTACGGTCGACCCCAAACGCCTCAAAGAGATCGGCGCGAATACGAAGCTGCTTCCGGCATCCGTGGACGTCGTGCTCAATACGTCGGACTACATCCGAGACGTCGCGCGCAAGATCCGCAAGATGCGCAGCTGTCTCTTCATCGGGCGATACATCAACTATCCCACGGCACTCGAAGGCGCGCTCAAACTCAAAGAGATCAGTTACATCCACGCCGAGGGCTATGCTGCGGGCGAAATGAAGCACGGCCCGATCGCATTGCTGGACGTCGAAACGCCGGTCATCGGCATCATGACCGACGGTCGCGTGCGCGATAAGATTCTCTCGAACTTGATGGAGTCCAAAGCACGCGAAGCGCCGATCATCGTCGTCGCAAACCACGGGGATGAAGAAGCGCGTTCCGTTGCAGATTACGTCTTCTGGGTTCCGAAAGTGGACGAGCTGCTCTCGCCCATCGTCAACGTCATCCCGCTACAGTTATTGGCATACCACATCGCCGATATCGAAGGTAAGGACGTCGATCAGCCGCGCAATCTAGCGAAAACCGTTACCGTCGAATAGTAACGATTCGACTCGCTGGCTCGGAACAGCGCAACGTCGTTTAAGTCGGCAAGCATGCGGGCACAAGGTTTTCGAGTGGAGGTGTCTCGACGATGATTGTGTCTAGGCCGGTCGATTCTATTGCGATCCGTTGGACGGCCGATGCGAGCGGACGCATCACGTTTCTCAATCGTGACTGGGCGCGTTACACCGGCGTACCGGATGGAGAAGTGTGCGGCAGCGCGGACGCATGGATTGCGTGCGTTCATCCCGATGACCGGGCGTTGGTACGCGCGATGTGGTCTTCGCGCGCGCCGGGAAACGAAAATTACGTCGTTCGCTTTCGCCTGCTCGGACATGACGGAATTTTCCGCGAGTTCCAAGGCGTCGCGGTTCCGGTGCGCGAGGGGCAAGCGATCTCGTCGTGGGCGGGGTATTGCGAGCCGGTAGCATAAGCGCAACAATAGCCGCATGCAGCTGGATCTAGGAGAGAATCCGGTCGCGCGTCTCGCAGACATGCTGCGCGAAGCAGAACGCGCGCATGCGGTGTACGAACACCGGTTAGGTCATGCAGATCCAGATTGGCCGCAATGGTATGCGCGCCACATCTACGATCGACTGACGGAAGACGAGGCGGCGCGTTCGGAATAAGCGAACACTTCGGCCGATATGATTCGGTCCGACGGGCGGAGGCCCGATGAACTGCGCCCGGTTTCTATCGAACCGGGCTTTCTCAAATACGCCGAAGGCAGCGCGCTCATCACCGTCGGCAACACGCGAGTCCTCTGCGCCGCTAGTGTCGATGACAAAGTGCCGCCGTGGATGAAGGGCCGCGGGCTCGGCTGGGTCACCGCGGAGTATTCGATGCTGCCGCGCGCGACACAAGAACGAACGCAACGCGAGTCCGCCAAAGGGCGAATCGGTGGACGCACGCACGAGATTCAACGGATCATCGGACGCGCGCTTCGCGCGGTAACCGACACCGCAAAGTTAGGCGAGCGAACCGTTTGGATCGACTGCGACGTGTTGCAGGCCGACGGCGGGACGCGGACAGCATCCGTAACCGGTGCGTACGTAGCGCTTGCGCTCGCATTGCGCGCCGCGCACAGCTTCATCGCATCGAAATGGCCGCTCACCGGAATGATTGCTGCAACGAGCGTCGGCATCGTTGCCGGCACGCCGATGCTCGACCTCGCATACGACGAGGACAGTCAAGCGCATACCGATATGAACGTGTTCATGACCGACGCCGGAAAATACGTTGAGATCCAAGGAACGGCGGAAGCCGCGCCGTTCGACCGGCAGCAACTCGACACGATGCTTGCGCTCGCGGAGCGCGGCGTTCGTTCGCTCTTCGAGGTGCAGCGAAGCGTGCTCGGCGCAGCGGGCGTTCCCATCGTGGCCGCGGCGCATGTCTGACGACGTGTTTACTGCGCTCGTCGCGCGCGTCGGTGTATTTCATCTCACCGACCGCGCGATGAAGAACGCGCAAACCAAAGCAGAGGAGGCCATGCGGGCTGGAACGATCGACGAACAGGCTCGCGCGGCGTATCTCGATGCCGTGCGCCGGTACTTCGCACCGTTCGAGCGAGAGGCGCGCGGGCATTTGCGCGACATCGACCGCCGTTTGGAACATGCCAATCAAGTGGTCTTCAACCTCATGGCCGAACGCGGCGTTGCCGTCAAGCGCATTGAAGCGACGCAAAGCGTGCTCGCGCAGCTCTCAGATCTGGAACAAAACGCGTGAAAGCTCTCGATCGCTTCGGACGCGCAACGGTAGACTTCTTCGAGTATGCCGGTGGCATCGTCATGTTGGCCGGCGACTCGACGAGTTTCATGGTGCGTCTGCGCATCAGGTTCATCGAAACGATCAGCCAGTGCTATTTCCTCGGCGTGCAATCGATTTCGATCGTTATTCTCACCTCGCTCTTCACGGGCATGGTCATCTCACTCGAGTCCGCGGTCCAAGCCGTGCAGTTCGGCGTCGGCAGTCTCGTCGGCGGCGCGGTCGCCTTTGCATCGGTTCGCGAATTGGGACCGATGCTCACTGCGGTCGTCGTAGCGGGGCGCGTCGGCGCGGCGATCGCTGCGGAGATCGGATCGATGGTGGTCACCGAGCAGATCGAGGCACTCACTTCGATGGGCTTGGAAGTTCCGCGGTTTCTCGTCGTTCCGCGGCTCCTCGCGCTCCTGGTGATGCTGCCGTTGCTTACGGTGTTCGGCGACGTGGTCTCCATCGCCGGCGGTATGTGGATCGCGCAGACCTACGCGCATATCTCCACCGACACGTTTCTCGCATCGGCTCGCCAAGCGGTCGGATTCGAAGACGTATTGAAGGGGCTGGTGAAGTCAGTCGTCTTTGCTGCGATCATCGTACTCATCGGCGCGTATCAAGGCTTGCGCACGCGCGGCGGTGCTGCCGGTGTGGGCGCCTCGACAACCGGCGCGGTCGTGCTCTCGATCATCATGATTTTCGTTTCGAACTTCATTCTGTCGTTCGCCTTGTTCGGAGCCCATTGACGTGCCCGACGTTCTGGCGAAGCTCGACGATGTGTCGCTCTACTACGGCGATCGCGTTATCCTCAAGAATTGCAGCCTCGACGTCGTCGAAGGCGCAATCACGTGTATCATCGGTCTCTCGGGCGCGGGAAAATCGACGATTTTGCGCCTGCTCGATGGCCTGCGAAAACCCGACGCGGGCCACGTCTATGTGCGCGACGTCGACATCTGTCACATTTCCGAAACGCAGCTCAACGAAGTGCGTCGGACGATCAGCTTGTCGTTCCAATTCGCAGCGCTTCTCGATAGTTTGACGGTCGGCGACAACGTTGCACTGCCGTTGCGCGAACACACCCGCCTCGCGGATAGTGCGATTTACAAGATCGTGGTCGACGCGCTCGACTCAGTAGGGCTCGCGCATACGTACGAGAGCATGCCGAGCGAGCTCTCCGGCGGCATGCTCAAACGCGCCGGGTTCGCGCGCGCGATCGTAACCAAGCCGGAATTGATTCTCTACGACGAGCCGACGACCGGGCTCGATCCCATCGTCACGCATTTGATCACCGACACGGTCGTCCGGCTACGCCAGAAGCTCAATGGCACGGCGGTCGTCATTTCGCACGATCTACAATCGATCTACATGATGGCTGACTACGTCGCGATGCTCTTCGAAGGCGCGATCATCGCCTACGGCACCGTCGACGAAATCAAACGCTCACCGAATCCAATCGTCCAGCAGTTCATTCAAGGCTCGGAAGTTGGACCTATCCCCATTTGAACTTCGTTCAAATGGGTCCCCTTGTTGTTTAACCGGCACTCCGCAACTCCGTTGCTGCGCGCCCCCCACACGCACAGCGCGTGGGGTCCCCCAATACAACTTCGTTCAAATGGGTCCCCTGCGTTTTAACCGGCACTGCGCAACTGCGTTGCTGCGCGCCCCCCACACGCACAGCGCGTGGGGTCCCCCGAATTACAACTTCGTTCAAATGGGTCCCCGTACGTTTTAACCGGCACTCCGCAACTGCGTTGCTGCGCGCCCCCCACGACGCACAGCGCGTTTGTCCCCCAATGAGAACTTCGTTCAAGTGGGATCTCCGTACGTTTTAACCGGCACTCCGCAACTGCGTTGCTGCGCGCCGCCCCACGACGCACAGCGCGTGGGTCCCCCAATACAACTTCGTTCAAGTGGGATTCCGTGCGTTTTGACGGGCACTGCGCAATTCGGTTGCGGCGAGGGGGGCGGGCCGCAGCGGGTTAAGTTCCCGAAGCGCGTACGAAGGGCGCCACAGCGCGAGCGCCAGGCAACTGGAAGTGCGCAGCGTAAGTAGGGCGACAATGACGAAGCAGGCTCAAGTCGGGGCGTTTGCGATTTTGGCGTTACTGCTCCTTTTCGGAGTGTTTTACGTCATCACCGATTTCGGAACGCGACATACCGGGTATCGCATAGGCGTTCACTTCGAATCGGCGGCGGGGTTACACTCAGGGGCGCTCGTCTATTTCAGCGGCGTGACGGTCGGTACAGTCGACTCCATCACGCTCTTGCCGGATAATACCGTCGACGTTATCCTCGCGATCAACCGCGACGTCGACATCCCGAGCGCGTCGCGTTTTTTGATTCAAGCGCCGCTGACCGGCGATCCCAATTTGTTGATCGTTCCGCCGGTACCGCGCCCACGGCCCTCGGGTATCACTGGTCCCACCCCGGCACCCCCCGCCGTCGCGCTGCTCGAACGCAGGGTACTGCCGGTCGATCAGCAGCCGCAAGGAACGAACACGGCGACCATTGCGGATCTGCTCGAACAAGGGCAAGGCGAAATCAAACGACTCGATACCATGATGGCCGATCTCGAGAAACGCGAGCCCAAGCTACTCGATACGTTGCAGCAAGCGATGGTAAATGCGAACGACCTCACGCTGACGATGAAGAGCTCGGTGACCACGATGACGGCGCAGCTCCAGTCGAGCTTGACTCAAGCGAGCGCGAACATTGTCTCGCTGACCGGCACGCTCAATGATACCGCAAAGCTCAATTCACGTCGCATTAACGATATGCTCGTGCAGTTCGATGCGACGTCCCGTGCGCTCAACGTCTCGATGACGCAGCTCGAATCGCTCGCGACGAATCCGCAGCTCAAGGGCAACCTGCTCGCGACGGTTCAGAATATCAAGGACACGACGCAAAATATCTCTGACCTCACGCGCGATTTGCAGAACGTCACCGGTGATCCGCAGACGCAAGCGCAGATGAAGAACACGGTGGCAAACCTCGATGCGACGATGCAGCGCGCGAATTCGCTGCTCGGCGAACTCGGTGGGAAGAGTAGCGTGTACGGCATCGACCAAGGCGCAACGCCGTATCCCGTTCCGACGGGCACGACACACGCGCTCACGCTGCCGGCCAGCGGTCCCTACACGACGCCGGCACCCGCGGCCGGCGCAACGCCGTATCCGATGAATTCGAGCGGCGGTCCCACGCCGCAAGAGATGCAGCTGAAGAGCCGGTTGACCGAGATCGCGAAGCATCTGGTCGCAATTCAATTCCGCATGAGCGAATTGAATTCGCAGACGGTCTGCTGCCCGAACGCGCTGTTCACGTCGAATCGAGGACCCCAATCCGACCTCAATTTGATCTTGCTTCCTCGTACGAAGACCGGCTTCATGGTCGGTGCAAATAACATCGGACACGGAACCACGGCGAACGCGGTCCTATTGGACTCACTCTCGCCGAAGGTGCGCGTTGGGGCGGGCGTGCTGTACTCGCAGGTCGGCTTCCTCGGACAATACAACGCGCGGCTCTTCGGATTGGAGGCGCGGGTGTTCAATCCGCAGTGGCCGCAACTCGACGTCTACGGGAACTTCAACATCACAAAAAATCTGCAACTCTTCGTCGGCGAGCGCGCAGTGAACCAGCCGGTGCGCCGGTTCACGTACGGGTTTCAAACGCAGTTTCCGTAAAGCGTTACTCGGCGGACTGCGCTAGGTCGCAGAGAATCGATCAGAGAATCGCCGCGCAATGAGCGATGCCAGACTGAAGGTGGGCATTATCGGTGCGGGTTCGATGGGAACCCTGTTCGGATATCACTTGACCGGGACGAGTGACGTTGCGATCTTAGAGACCAACGCCGATACCGCACGCGCCATCGCACGGGACGGCCTCGCGGTCAACGACGCGCCGCCGCGTTCGGTGAAGATTGCGTCGTCGGCGCGCGAACTGTTCGGCTCCGGTATCCTGTTCTTGTTCGTAAAGGCCGTCGACACGCTGCGCGCACTCCGGCCTTTCGCGGGGGAACTCAATCCCGCGACACCCATCGTCTCATTGCAAAACGGCGTCGGCAATGAAGACGCCATCAAGACCGCGCTCGGCGGAGCGGTTCCCGTCGTGCTCGGAATCACGACCGAATCGTCGTTCACGACGGACGCCGGCCGCGTGCGCAGTTCCGAACAAGGCAATACCATCATTGGTTCGGCGTCGGCTGCGCCCGCGACGGCGCGTATGGTCGCCGATCTCCTGACGCGTTCCGGCTTACGCGCGTCCGTGGCGTATGACATCCGTCCGCATCTATGGGGCAAACTCGTTGCGAACGCGGCCATCAACGCCGTTTCAGCGATGCTCGACTGCGAGAGCGGCGAGATCCTCAAAGATCCCAACGCTGCGCATCTTTCCGAATCGCTTGCAGAAGAAGCTGCGGCCGTCGCGGCGGCACTGAAGATCAACCTGCCATTCGTAAACCCGTGGCAATACGTTACGCAAGTGATCGAACTCGGTGCCGATTCCAAAAGTTCAATGGCGTTCGATCTGGAGTCGGGCCATCCGAGCGAGATCGATCACATCAACGGCGCAATCGTTGCGTTCGGGCGGCGTACGGGTACGCCGACACCGTACAATGACGCGATGGTAAGGCTGATCAAGGCGAAAGAGCAGCTTCTCGGGGTAAAACGAGCACTCGCGTCATGAGCCGGCACTGCCGAAGGCGACCTTGCTTTTGTTGACTGCTGGCGCCTTTTAACGACATTCTGACGTTCTATTGATACCGGCGCGCCGAATTACTTGGCGTCATTTCACGAAACGGAATAAATAGCACTTTTCGCATTCGAGACGCCCCGCAGGCTCGGAACTTGCCCTTCTCGACCCGCCGATTCTGCCGCCAGACCTCCGTCACCGCGTTCATCGAATTTCTCGAACGCGCCGAGCGACCACTGGAGAGCGAATTGCGCGCCCGCGCGATACCCGCTGAACCCGTTCATCTGTTTCTATTATCGTCCGAATTGGGTTGGTTGTACCGCGAGCGGGTTTGGACCGGCGCTGGGAGAATTGCGCATCGTGAAGATCGAGCGCTTTATCGTCGTTCCTCTATTCGCATTTCTCGCTGCGTGCGGCAGCGGCTCGTCGGGCGGCGGCGGCGCACCGCCCGCGCCGCTAACGGCGAAATCCGTGCCGTGCAGCCAGATCGGCGAGCTGCGCGATTTGCGCACCAAACTGCAGACCGTCACCAATCCCGCAACCGGCGATGAGATGGAATACGTCGTCATCGGTGACGGGGCCAAGAGCAACGACCTGATCGTGATGTTTCCGGGCACGGGTCAGATCATTCCGGGCTGGCCGATCGAGATGATTACCAACAGCACCTACAGCCCGAAGATCAAGTTCGACTTGGAGTACAATCCGCTTGAAGACGCGCCGGTCTCGCTCTGTCACGACTACCATCTGCTGCTCTTCGATTATCCCGGCGTCGGCATGACGCCCGCCGTTGCCAACCTCACCAAAGATCACGTCGCAAGCGACGTGGACAACATGCTCAACACAATTGCGGGCAAGGCCGGGCTGGACACGAGCGTCATCGATCCGCTGGGGTGGTCGCTCGGAACGACGATGGCGATGAAATACGCGTTTCTTTCGCCCACGTCCGATCCAGCGCGCACGATCCACAACATTCTGCTCGTCGCGGCGGGCCCCGGCGGCAGCCTGCAAGGCGAACCCAACCATAACCCGGCGGCGTGCGAAGCAACGATGTTCACCGCGCTGCTGACGGCGAGCGGTTCGCTGAAAAACGAGCTCGACGGCGATTTGACCAAGCTGATCTTTCCGTACGACGGACAGACCGCAGCCAACAACGGAACCAACAGCGGCTGCACCGCGACGATCACCGATTCGGTCGCGCTGAGCGTCACGCTGCACTGCGCGATCGAGAACAACTGCGATCAGTACGTCGCCGCCAGCGTCATCGATATTAAAACCCCACCCTGGAGCATCACCGGCGGCATCGGCGATGCGGTGTTTCTGGCGGAGCGGCAAGAAGCCAACGACTTCGGCGTGGCCTACTGCTCCACGCCTGCGCGCGGTTTCACGTCCAGCGGCTGCACCGCGTACGGTCCGCTGCAGATGAGTATCACCAACGGCGGGATCTGCCGAACGGATACCTCCGCGATCAACGCGCCGGTGGCGAGCAATTGCGCGGACTTCGCCATCAGCGGTCACGTGACACTGCTCAACGGTTACGAAGACCTGTTCGACCAGTGGACGTATGGCCGGGCGATGATCACCGGACTGCAAGCCAGCATGGGCATGGACCGGGCGAGCATGATCACCTACCCCGGCCCGGCCGGGCACGGGGTGCTGGTGCAGCATCCGGCCTGGACGCAGGTCCAGCTGCGGGCGGCCATGGGCGGCTGAAAACCGCCCGAAGCGACTAACGAACCGTCGGCAGCGGGCCGAATCATGTTTCGATTCGCTGCCCTTTTCACCAAACGCCATGAGAAAGGCCACGGCTGAAGCAACGACAATGCGCGAATCTGCCGGGGTTACGAACGGTTGGAACCGGTACTCGCCCGAAGCATTGCTTGGAAGTTGATTCGGCGCCAGTTACGATCGGATGGTGAAGTACGCGACAGCATTGCCACTGGGAACCGCGCAGACCGAATCGATCTTGCGACGCTTTACGCGTACAAAGATTCAGCATCCCACCTGCAAGGCGCTGGCGGAGCTCGGTAAGGCGTTCAACACCGTCTTTCTGTGTCGGTGTCTGCATTCCGAACCCCTCAGGCGCGAAATCCATGAGGGCGTCAACGTCATCGAGCAATGGAACGGGGCGAACGACTTCGTCTTTTTTGCGAAGCGCGGCGAGCTCGCCAGTAATCGACACGAAGACCACGAAATCACCATGCTCTCGCTCCACCTGCTGCAGAATTGTCTCGTCTCATCCACATCCTGATGTTGCAGCAGATACTGGGCAGACCCAATTGGAAACGCCGGCTTACACCGATCGACCACCGCGCCCTTACGCCGCTGATTTGGGAGCACGTGAACCCGTACGGCCGATATGAACTCGACATGACCCAGCGTCTCGCCCTAGCCTAGGGACGAAGTGGCGGCTCATGACACGAGTGCTCGTTTAACCCCGGCGCAGCTGCTCGACGCATTGCGCGATGCATGCGGCGAAGCTGCGGTTCTGACCGATCCGGCGTCGATCGAGCCATACGTTACCGACTGGCGCGGCAGGTACGTCGGGCGCGCAAGCGCGGTCGTCCGCCCTGCATCGACGGAACAAGTGAGCGAAATCGTACGGGTCTGTTCGGGCGCGCGCGTGCCGATCGTGCCGCAAGGCGGGAACACGGGACTCGCGGCTGCGGCAACGCCGCTCGATGTGCGCGATGCCGTCGTCGTGAGCATGTCCCGCATGCGACGTATTCTCTCCATCGATGCGCAGGCGTATGCGGCGACTGTGGAAGCGGGATGTGTGCTCGCCGATCTGCAGCACGCGGCAATGCGCGCGCAGCGTCTCTTTCCATTGTCTCTCGCGGCGGAGGGAAGCGCACAAATCGGCGGGTTGATTTCTACGAACGCCGGTGGAACGGCCGTACTTCGCTACGGAACGATGCGCTCACTTATCTTGGGCTTGGAAGCGGTACTTCCCGACGGACGGATCGTCGACGGATTGCGCGCGCTCTACAAAGACAACGCCGGATACGATTGGAAGCAGCTCTTCGTCGGCGCGGAAGGTACGCTCGGAATCGTTACGCGAGCCGTGCTACGTCTTTTTCCGCTTCCGCGGCAACGCGTTACGGCGCTCGTTGGAGTCGACTCATGCGAGAGCGCGCTGCGCGTGTTTTCGACGCTGCAGGGCATGCTCGGCGAGACGTTGAGCGCATGTGAACTCATTCCCGATCGCGCGCTTGCGCTTCGCCTCACGCACGAACCGTCGCTTCGGCGTCCGATGAAACAACATGCGTGGTATTTGCTCGTTGAAGCGAGTTCATCGCTTTCGACGCTGCGCGCGGCTGCGGAAGACGCGTTCATCGTGATCGACGAGCGCGGCTTCGCAGGTGCGATCGTTATTGCGGAAACGACCACTCAAGCTCGCGCATTATGGGAGTGGCGCGAAACGATCACGGAAACCGAGAAGCGTCGTGGACGAAGCGTCAAGCACGACGTTTCCGTACCGCTCTCGTCGATCGCGCACTTCATCGCGCGCGCAACCGAGAAGATCGAACGCGATTATCCCGGGGCGTCGGTGCTCGCGTTCGGCCACCTCGGCGACGGCAACATTCATTTCAACGTGCTGCTCTCCGGCACGAGTCTTTCCGACGCCGACGCAATCGGCGCCGATGTCTACGAGCTCATCGCGGATTTCCGCGGAAGCATCACCGCAGAGCACGGCATCGGACGGTATCGTCGAGACGAACTGCTCGCGCATCGAAGCATCGTCGAGATGGATTTGATGCGGACGCTCAAGCGCGCGCTCGACCCGTCGGGTATCATGAATCCCGGAGCGATTCTCAACGAATAGACGCGCGACTATGCTTGCGGCGCCGAACGAAGGAGGCGAACCGTTCCGAAATGCGATTCGACATCGACGCCGGAGCTGCCGCCGCCGTTGACGGGCGCATCGATCGTTTGATTATCGCCGGCCGACGTCCCGCGGAGGCCGAAGTCCGTAACGATCGTTCCGTTGTCCGTATGCAGCCGCGCGTGGAATTTCGCCGTCTCGGGAATGTACACGTTCACGTCTCCGGTACCGGCAACGAACTTCAGTGTGCCGCGCCATTCGATTGCGCCGATCGTTGCATCGATGTTTCCATTGGTCGTTTGCGCCTGCGCAACGCCGGGGACCGTGATCCGCACGT
The DNA here is from genome assembly GCA_963737065.1 of Vulcanimicrobiia bacterium. Taxonomy (GTDB): domain Bacteria; phylum Vulcanimicrobiota; class Vulcanimicrobiia; order Vulcanimicrobiales; family Vulcanimicrobiaceae; genus JAMXLG01. The sequence continues at coordinate 499,189 of CAVTRC010000002.1, read as the reverse complement.
TGCCTTGGCCGCCGTGGACGTCGATTGCGCCGTTCACTTCGGTGACGTTTACGCTGCCTCGCGCCGATCGAACAACGAGATTGACCTCGTCCGGAAGACGTACGAGGATCTCGTCGAGCGGATCCGTGGCGCGAATCACGACGCCGTTTCGCGCGTGCACGATCGCGGGTGGCGGAGGATTCGCTCGGTCCAGTGCGGTGGCCGATACGGTGTACTGATCCGATGCTTGGCCTTGCGCGGGCTTGTAGACGTCGACGTTTGCATTGGCAACGACGACGGTCAACGTTGAACCCGGCTCGAGCAAGCCGACATGAGTCGAATACGGTGTGCGACTCGAGCATGCGGCAGAACCGACAACGAGCAGACCGACAGCCCAACGGCGCAACATATCGCGTTTGCGTTTCCGTCGCTCGGCGCTTTCACCTCTCCGAGCGGCAGGGCGAAAGCGTCCGTTACAGTGGCAAGATGCGCGCTAGCGTGCATACGCACAACGATCCTGTGTACGATTACACGCGCGCGTCCATCCGTGTCGAAGTGATCGACGAACAGCTTCGACGCAGAATACGTCACGTGCGCGCGCTTCAAAGCCGACGGTCGTACTCGTTGCGAGTTCGAGGATCAGCGGATAGTGCGCAACGTGGCGGGCCGGCTCAATCGCGACGCAGATCCAATTCATGCTCCGAGTGGAGCGCGGGCGCTATGCCGATCGAGCGCCTCGGTACGCGCGGCGGCGCTAGCGGTGAACAACTTACGAACGACGGACAGGTCCGCGACTACGGACAGCGTAATTAGCACAAACCAATATTTGCGCTAGTTAGAAAATCGTCCGAGAAGGGGTGCCCCTTGGAGAAACACGGGCCGCCATCGGCGGGGGATCGAAGGCGGCGGGATTCGCACCCGTTAGACCCACTGGTTAGCGAGTTCGCATCCCAGCTAACGCTCGAATTGCGTCGCGGTGCTCGCACGGTACGTGAGTATACGCGGGACGTCGAGATCTTCGGCGCGTTCGTACTAGGCCGCAGTATCACAAATCCGGATGGCACGCCATATCGTGGCCCGTTTGGGGCAGAGCTTCGCGACGCGACCCCTTCGTCGGTGCGTCAATTCGTCATGCACCTGAGCCGGCACGACTTCACTGAGGCCGCGATTCGGCGAAAGCTGGCCGTGTTGCGACGGTTTTACGCCTATCTGAAGCGCGAGGGCGCGCGCGCGGACAACCCGGCAGCCGACGTCCCGAACATTCGTCTTCCGAAGCGGCTTCCCAAAGCATTGCCCTTTACGGATGTCATGCGGCTGCTCGGCACGCGTCCGCAGGCGGGAGCGCCGGAGATGCGATGGCGCCGTGATATCGCGATCCTCGAGTTGCTCTACGCTAGCGGCATCCGTCGCGCCGAACTCGTCGGCATCGACGTCAGCGACGTAAATTTCGACGATCGGACGATTCGGGTGATCGGCAAAGGCAATAAGCAACGAACAGTGTTTTTCAACGAAGCGACCGCCACCGCACTCAAGGCGTACCTCGACGTTCGTCCGCGCTGCGAAGACGGCGCGTTGTTCGTCAGCAAACAACACCGGCGGCTGAGCTATCAGCAGCTCGGCAAAGTGTTCTCCGCGTACGTAAAGCTAAGCGGATTAGAAGGGAAAGTAACCCCGCACACCATGCGGCATTCCGTCGCCACGCATCTTCATCAAAGCGGCGTCGATTTGATGACGATCAAAGAGTTTCTGGGGCATGAAAGCATTCAGACCACGCAGATTTACGCCGAGATGACGATGGAACACGTCCGCCGCAGTTACGAAGAACATCACCTGCGCGACCGCGCAGTTGTATCGGACGATCCCGCGTAGACGAATTCGATGTCATCCGTTCAAACGGCAGCCGTTTGGGCCGTAAGCGCCTGCGCGGTAGGCGGTATTTTGTTACGTCCGCGCCGGACGCCCGAATGGACATGGGCGGTCGCCGGCGGCGTGCTCGCGGCAATCGCAAGCGCGATGAGTCCCGGTGACGTCGCGCGCGCCGTCTGGCGTGGCGCAGACGTCTACGCGTTTCTCGTCGGAATTCTGAGTTTAGCGGAGCTCGCGCGCTCCGAGCAAGTGTTCGAGATCCTCGCGCTCCGATTGCTGCGCGCGGCGGCCGGATCGCAGGGGCGGCTTTTTGCGCTCGTCTTTGCCGCCGGGACGATCATCACGGCGTTGCTTTCAAACGACACGACCGTCGTGGTGTTGACCCCTGCGGTGCTCGCTATGCTCGCGCGCACGCAGTGCGCGCCGTTGCCGTTTCTCTACATCTGCGCGTTTGTCGCGAACGCGGCGTCGTTTGTTTTCCCGATCTCGAATCCGGCGAATCTCGTGCTGTTCGGCGACGCGCTCCCGCCGTTGATACCATGGCTGCGCAGCTTCGGTCTCGCGGCGGCCGCCGCAATCCTGCTGACGTATGCCGCGATGCGCCTGCTCTACCGCCGGAAACTTCACGAACGGTACAGCTATCGGACCACCGAGCCCGCCACGGGCCGAACGACGGCTTGGACGACAGCACTGCTCGTCCTCTCGGCCATGGCGCTCGTTGCGGCAACGAGCTTTGGTATGAACGTCGGATACACGGCGCTTGGTGCCGCCGTTGTGTCGTTCGCCACGATAAGCGCGCGCGCACCGGCGAGCGCAGCCGCCGCGATACGGCACACGCCGTGGTCGATCGTGCCGCTCGTCGCGGGACTCTTCGTTATCGTCAGCGCGCTCGATCGCAGCGGCGCGATCGATGCGATTCGTATGTTGCTGGAGCGAAGCGACTCCATTGCAGGCGTCTTTTCGATCGGCGCAATCATGATGCTTGCGTGTAATCTCTTCAACAATCTGCCGGTTGCGTTGGCTTCCGGCGTCGCGCTGCAGTCAGCGAGCGTTACGCCGCGCGTCGCGCACGCGACGCTCGTTGCGATTGATCTCGGACCGAACCTTGCCGTCTCCGGTTCGCTCGCCACGCTGCTATGGCTCGTCGTCCTGCGGCGCGAAGGGATCGATGTGACCGTGTGGCAGTTTTCGCAGATCGGCACAGTCGTATTGCTGCCGGCGCTCGGCGCCGCGCTACTCCTCGTCCACTAACTCGCTATCGAGGCCGATCTTCGCGGCACCGTCGTGCCAGCGACGAGTGAGGTAGAGCCAAAACGCGAGTCCGGCGAATCGCCCGTATCGCGCGAAACGGCGGCGAATCGTCGTATCGGAGGCGCGCTTTTTGTTTGCGAGCTTCGCATATGTCGGGCGCGTCCATGAGTCGAGAATGAGGCGATGATGGTAGCCCAGCAGCTGCATCATGTGCGCGGCGGCATACGGACCGACACCGGGCAACGCTAAAAGGCGCTTCTCGACCTCTTCTTCTCCCAATCCGTGATGCGGCAGAAGAACCTCCAAGTTCAGGTCGTTCTCGACGACGTCCGTCGCGATTTTGCGCACGTACGGACCGCGATATCCCATGCGCGCGACGTCGGTGAACCACCGAGCGGGCGTACGCGCAAGCAATGCCGCATCGGGGAACGCTCCGCTCGCAAGTTCAACGAGCGCCGTAATCATACGCGTCGTAGCAGACCAGGCGCAATTCGTCGTACAAATCGTCCGAATCACATCATCGAAGACGCGCGGACTCGCAAGCATACGGCCTGCACCGCCGCGAGCCCAACTCAAATCGGGATCGCCTGCGATCATGTCGTAGAACGGCGCGAGGTTGTCGTCCAGCCGGAACATCCGCGTCGCGGTCGCGCGGATCGCGCGTTCGTGGTGGGCCGAAAGCCCACCGTCGAAGCCGATATGCAACATCCCGTCCTGTTCGGTAAAGCGCAATGTGACGATCGTCCCGTCGAGTGCGACGGTGATGTCGTACGCCGGTGCGCGTTCGTCGATTCGGCCTGGTGGAAGGCGCGCGAGACCGTGCGAACGGATTGTAAAAGGAAACGAAACCGGCTCGCCGCCCGCACCGCGCAGCGGCAGGACGATCGGTAAGCGCGCGGATCTACGCGACGTAAGAGACGTTGACGGTGAAGCCCGCGGCTTCCGCGCGCATCAGCACGACGTACACGGCATCGAGCTCACGTTCGATCGACGTAATCTCACGCGCGGAAACGGCGCAGCGGGCGGCGTTGCTCCACAAAATCGCGTGCGCGCGCTCGAGCGCGGTGCGCAATCGTTGCGGCGTTGCTTCCAGCACCGGCCAGTCGAGCTCGGTCTGCGCCGGCACGACGCGCCAACCCGCGCCGGAGAGCGGACCAAGCTCGTCGTCCGGCTCGAACGCATGCGGGATCGCGGCCAAAATGTCGAGTGCTTCACGGTCGTCCATCGGCAGCGCGAGCCCTAATTCAGATAAGCGCAGGATGTAGTGAAAGAACGACGGATCGCCGACGGTGTACGCACCGGCCGGAGAAGCGACGTTAACGTGCACGAGTTCCAAATCCGTCACACCCACGTGTTTCCTTGCGGACCCGCTCTTTTCATACCGGAAGGCGAAAGCCCGCTACCGTGATAGAGGAAGCGTATCGCTAAATCGTCGCGGTCATACGATCGTTTTCGCCGATCGCGTCTTGTAGCGTGGTGTAAACCGGGAAGATGCGGATCAGCCCGGTGATGTTGAGCAGGCGTTGAATTTGGCCTTCACCGACCGCAAGACGAATTTTTCCGCCGTTCTCGATCGCGCGGCGATGCGCGCCGATCAGTGCCCCGAGTCCCGTCGAATCAAGAAATTCAAGCTTCGTCAAATCGACGACGATCTCGTGATTGCCTTCACTCGCGGTTTGCATCAATGCCGCGCGGACCGACGGCGACGTTGCGACGTCCAAAGTGCCGCGCAGCCGATAGATTACGGCATCTCCTTCGTTTGTGATATCGATACTCAACACGTCATGCGACATCGTTCGCTCCTTATCCGTGATACTCGCGCCATTGGACGACCGCACCGCGTTGTCGCCGAACCAGGGCACAACCTTCGCGCGTCTGCCACACGCCGTCATGCTGCGTCTCGAACGTGTACGCCACTGCGGCTCGATCTCCGTCAATCAACACATCCGCTATCGTCAACCGCCACGGTGGACCGTCGCGGAAGAAGCGCGTGAAGTATGCGGCGATCGCATCTCGCCCACGAATCGGCTCATGTCCCGACTCATGATAGACGCCGTCGGCTGCAAAGAATGCGCTCGCGCGCAGCGCATCGCCCGCATGCCAGGCGGAGACGAGTTCATCAATGAGCTCGCGCAGATTCAATCTGCCGCCTCCTCGCCGGTCCGGAAGGTTCCGCGGAGATCGTCCCATCGCGCGGGGTTCGATCCGGCGACGTGCACGCCGCCGATCCAGCGATCGGCCGGAGCGGCTTCGAGCCAATCCGCGTCGCCGGCAAGTACGCGGCGTCCAAGTCCGGTCGGCGCGTAGAGACCACCATCCTCTTCAACGAGCGGCGCGGGGCCGCGGCGCAAATCGTGCAGAAGCGCATAGAAGGTCGTATCGCCAAAGAATGGCGCTTCTTCACGGGATTGCGCACGCCGGAACACTTCGTCGTTTCGCGCCGGGCCCTGCGCGACGGATTGCAACGCTTGGCGCTGCGAGCGCGAGAGGCCGTCGCCTACCCACGGATGCTCCTCGCACATGCGTCGCAACGCCGTGCGTAAATGCGGAAATCCCGGATCTTCGCTCTGGCTTGCGGAGAGAAGCGCGGCCGGATTCGCCGAGCAGAAATCATGCCAAAGGGTTGACGCACGGTCGAACATCGCTCGCGTAACCGTCCGGCGTTTCGGGTGAAGCATCACAATCTCTTCGGCCGTCATACTTCCGAGATAGCTGTCGCTTTGCACGATCGAGACCCGTCCGGGTTCGAGATTCATTGCGCGCAACACGTCCAAGATCTGCAGAATCTGGAGTTGATCGTAGAGGTCATGCTCGAACCACAACACTACTTCGTCGAACGCAGCCGCCCGGCGAACCACCGCGTCGCGCGCTTCGAAATCGCGCAGTACGCGAATGGGTTTGCCGTGTCCACGCGACCCTAGATATGCGCCCCGGACACGGCTGCACTCTTCCAACCGTAAATGTCCCGGGACGGGTCCTTCGTGGAGCGCGTCGCGCCACGGAAGATGGGTTCCGAGAATCCCTGCCTTCTTGAACGTATAAACGACGGAATCACCGTTCGTGATGTGAAGTGATGCAGCGGCGCGTGACGTCATGCTCCATGATCGTTGTGCAACCGTAGACGCCCGCTCACCTGCGTACCGCGATCACCCTCATCCGGTATGCGGGCATCGCGCGAGAGCAGGCGGGCTAAACGCCGTCGCGTAATTTGGCGGCGTGACTGGGACGCACGCCGGCCATCTGGTGAACAAACGCGACGCTCACGTGCGCTTCATGCCGCGCGTCGCTCCGCCGCCGTCGGCCGATCTACGCGAGTATTGCGCCGCGGTGTACAACCAGCTGCGGCGCAAGAGTTGCAGCGCGACTTCTGGACGATTCGCAAGTCAGCTGAGCAAGGAATGCCGCGCCAATGGCGTTTGAATCGGTCGACGCGTACATCGCGGCGCAGCCGGACGCCGTTCGTCTTACGCTTCAACGCGTCCGCGCCGTTATCCGCACGGCGGTTCCCGAGGCGGAAGAAACGATCGCATACGACATGCCGACGTACAAAATCCGCGGTAAGCGGTTCGTGCATTTTGCCGCATGGAAGCAACATTACGCGATGTACGCGATGAACGAAGCGGTCCGCACAGCGTTCGAAAGTGAACTTGCGAAGCACGACGTCGACGGCAGCACAATCCGCTTCCGCTATTCCGATCCGGTTCCGGAAGATTTGCTTCGCCGACTCGTGCAATTTCGGGCGACGCACGCCGAGAAATAAATGCCGGGACGAAGACGCACACGGCGTTCACCGCAAAAGAAGTTCAACCGCCGGTGACCCAAAATAGAAAGACTCACATGCAGCGCGAGTCTCAATGCTGGGGTGGCTGGATTCGAACCAACGCATGGCGGAGTCAAAGTCCGCTGCCTTACCGCTTGGCTACACCCCATCAGTTTTCGGCATTGCCCAAAAGCGCGACATCATGTCGCTCTGATGGCGTCACCGCTTCGTGCGGCGACCCCATTGTGCGCGTAGGCACAGCCGGCTACGATACTACGCGTACATTGATGTCCCTGTCACGTCACGTGGGGTTCCAGTCGGGCGTAGATTCTTGCGCTTGGCACTCAGCGCATGCTGCCGTGAAGACCCCCGGTGATTCTGGAGACGACCGGCACTTCGAAGAGTTCGCCGCGCGCGGCTCGCTGACTATAGTTGATTGCCCGAACGAGCCACAGAACGAAGAGCGCAATATCGATCAGCATCGCGAGGACGTAGACCCAAATCGTCGCGACGACGTTGGTAACGGCGAGCGTGATGATGAGCGGCCACACTAACGCGACGAACGCCGTGATTGCCGACAGATTGCCGAACCAGAGCGCTTGGCGAAGCTGATATTGATACCAGGTCGATGGATCGGGACGAGGAGCGATGCGAGCGTAGATCGCTAGCGGCCACACAAGGTACGCGACCGAGACGACCTGCGATTCCGCGGCGACGCGGGAGGCGTGCGTTTCTATCGCGAGGCGAGAAGGCGCTTTGCGCCGATGTAGTGCGAACGCCAGTACGGATCCTTGAGACTGGAAATCGACACGCCTTGGCTCGAGCTCGCGCTCACGAATTTGTTGCGCCCGAGGTAGATGCCGACGTGCGACGGCCCCGGTGCATACGTCTGGAAGAACACGAGATCGCCCGGCTTGATGCGGCCCACGATTTTGTGGCCGGCGCCGAACTGTGCATCAGCGGTTCGCGGAAGCGAAATGCCGAGCATGCCAAAGACGTGCTGCACGTAACCGGAGCAGTCGAATCCGCTCCTGCCGGTGCCGCCGAAGACATACGGAACGCCGAGAAACTTCAGCGCGCTCTTGGTGAGCGCTCGCGCGATCTTTGACGTACGCGCAAGCACGCCGCCGGCAAACGAGCGAATCTGGCCGCTCTTTGCGGTGTGCGCGCGGTTGCCGCTAACGATTAAATGAGACGTCCACTCGGCAACGTCCGGGCTTTGAACGGCAGATTCGTTAACGGTGGTGTGCGTATCGTGCACAGCCGCCGGTGTGATGTCCGCTCGCGCAATGGCGAAGTTGGATCCGGCTAGCAAAAGGCTGAAAAGTCCCGCAGCTAACGCTCGACGCAAGAGATGCTCCTCTTTCACAACACTTACGAGGTTAGTTGACGGGTTCGGGCGGAAAGATCGCCCTAGGACCGACCGGTCCACTCACCCCTACCGTGGAATCCCCCGCTCCGGCACGCTACCGGATTCAGTGATCTTGTGCAGGCGTAGTGATCGCCTTCGTACAGCAGAAATGTGAAGCTTTTCTGTACAAAGCCGTTTGTTATGGGCCGTTAGGTTTATCGGAATGCCCCCGTATCCTTCCGGGCAATTACAGTCCTATAAACGTGCGGCCGCTTGCTCTATTTCACCGGCGAGCCGGTGCGCGATCGTCTCGATGTGATTGCGATCGTCGCCCTCTGCCATGACCCTTATAAGTGGTTCGGTCCCCGACGGCCGGATCAATAGTCGCCCGCACCCCTGGAGAGCGAGCTCGGCTTGCGAGATTGCAGCGCGAACGTCATCGGTTTTCAGCACGTCTTTGTGCGGGGTTCGGACGTTTACCAGAATCTGTGGAGCGACCACGACGTCCGCGACGAGATCGTGCAGTCGCATCTTCGAGGATACAACAATGCCGAAGAGCGTCATCGCGGTCATCGGGCCGTCGCCGGTCGTATTGCGCCGCATGTCGATGACATGACCCGACTGCTCGCCTCCGAGGACAAACGCGCCGGCGCGCATCTGTTCGAGGACGTACCGGTCGCCAACGGCGGCGCGCAGCAAGTGCATGCCGTGCGTTTCGAGCGCGCGTTCGAACCCGATATTACTCATGACCGTTCCGACGATCGTATCGCCGGCCAATTCACCGCGCGCATGCAAATCGCGGCCGATCGCAAACATCACATGGTCGCCGGAAACAAACTCGCCTTCTTCATCGACAAAGAGCGCGCGGTCGGCATCGCCGTCAAACGCAACGCCGAGAACATTTTTTTGGCCGGCTACGATGAACTCGCGAACTTTCGTCTGCAAACCGCGCATGTGCGTTGCACCGCACTCGACGTTGATCCGGGATCCGTCGTTTTCGCAATTAAGTTCCGTGACCGTCGCGCCCATCTTCCTGAAGGCATAGGGTGCGATAGCGTACGCCGCGCCGAATCCGCCGTCGACGACAATGTGCAAGCCTTCGAGCGCCGTGCCGACGCTATAAAGCTCGTCGTAATAATGCTTTCCGAAATTCTGGGATACCCGCGCGACGCCGATATCTACGCCGGTCGGACGCGGTAACGTTTCGCTGATGACGAGCTGTTCGATTTCGTCCTCGCTCTCATCCGAGAGCTTGAATCCGTCGGGACCGAAAAATTTGATGCCGTTGTCAGCGATCGGATTGTGCGAGGCACTGATCACGACGCCGGCTGCGGCGCCTTCCGCGACGGTTACGCGGGCAACTGCCGGCGTCGGGACGATTCCAATCGAAACGACATCGCGCCCGACCGACGTAATCCCGGAGGTAATTGCGGCCTCAAGCATTGTTCCCGAAAGACGCGTATCGCGGCCGACGATGACCGGGCGATGCCGGTGACTCGAATGCGCAAGAACGGTCGCTCCGGCACGCCCGATACGAAAAGCGAGTTCCGGCGTGAGCTCGGTGTTTGCTACACCTCGCACGCCGTCGGTTCCGAACAGTCGGCTCACGGTTTTGTTCCTGCTCCCATTCCTTTGACGAAGTGCACGCGTACGCGCACGAGATCCGGTGCGACCTCCAGGCCGGCGACTTCCTGCCCGAGCGCGTTCACCGGGACCGGACGGACCATTGCATCGAAGGCCGACGGACTCTGCGCGAGCGGGACGTTCAGGGTGACGGCAGTCACTTGAGACAGCAAACTCGTCGGTCCGTGGACGGTCACCGCCGACGGCTGTTGCTGCACGTCGTTTACGACGATCTCGCTGCTCGCATTCCCCGTATAATGCATCGCGAGCGGGAGACTACGGTCCTCGATTCGCTCGATCGATAAACTGACCGACGCGGGACTCAAACTCTGCACGACGATATCGGGCGCCACGAGTTGCACCGGAACGTTGTACACGCCGCTGCCTTTGTTCGATAGATCCAGCACGGCTTTGACCTGGTTCGGGTTGATCGCCGGTTCGCCGCGCTTCATTGCAACCGTGACGACGGCGTCTTTGTCCGTGAAATGCGCGATGTATCCGATCGGAAGGTTTTCCGCAGCGATCGGTACGGAGATCTGTTGATCGAAGCGTGAGGCGATCGCTGGATTCGCCGCGAAGCGAAAATAGGCCCAACCGACGATTGCGAGCGCCAGCGAAAGGACCTTAAGTCCGAAGTTCTTTCGGATGATCACCACGGACGTTGTCCTCGGATCCGCGCGCAGGAGCGAGCCGCGCGCGGAAGTGTGCAACCAAATCGTTGTTCACGAATCGACGCCGGTCGCGCGGCGCCCGGGTAACGGCGAGCAGCATCTTCATCAATCGCCCTTCTTCCTCAACCGGCCGCGTCAGCTTGCCCTCGCGCGCGATCGAAATCGTCCCCGTTTCTTCCGAGACGACGATAACGACCGCGTCGGTTTGTTCGGTCAATCCGACGGCTGCGCGGTGGCGCGTGCCGATGCGACGCTCGGAGAGCACTTGCTCGGCGAGCGGCAGAAAGCATCCCGCGGCTTCGATGACGTTCTGGCGCACGATAACCGCACCGTCGTGCAACGGCGAACGCGGATTGAAGATCGCGAGCAACAGTTCGGCGGAGAGTTGTCCGTCGATGAACGTGCCGCTTTCGACGAATTCCTTCAGGCCGCTTTGTTGTTCGATGACGATAAGGGCGCCGAGTTTGTTACGTGAGAGCAAGAACGCGGTACGCGCGAGCATCGCAATGCCTTTATCTTCCGTACGCGTCCGGTTCCGGGCGTCTCCGCCGATATGCAAGAGGCCGCCGCGGCCGATCTGTTCGAGCGCACGGCGCAGCTCCGGTTGAAAGACGATCGGCAGCGTCACGGCCGCGCCGATGACGAGCAAATTCAAGATCGTACCGAGCAAATACAACTGGAGCAATTTCGCGACACCGAGCAGACCAACGAGGACGAGCACACCCGTAAGAATTTGGACCGCTCGCGTTCCGCGAATCAACAACAAGACATAGTAGATCAGCACGCTCGTCGCAGCGACATCGAGCATATCGGTGATGCCGACGTACGAACCGATCACGTTGACCACGTTAACGAGCGACATGATGTTCCTCGATCAGCGCCTCGAGCACGCGATCGGGTGCGATCTCGGGCGCTTGCAATCCCGCGCTCGCAATCGACGTCCACCACGCAAGCGGCAACGGCGTCAGCAACGCGTTCACGCGCCCGCTACCGAACCGCGCGAGCTCGACGTCGGCGAGTGCCAGCACGACGTTGGCCGGCGTGCGATCCAAATTCCATTCCACAATGAGCGCGCCGGAATTTTCCTCGCACGAAAGGACGCCGCTCGGAGCGCCCGAACCGGCGAGCGCATCCACCAAGGAAGGCAAGGCTTCCGCGACGTTCGGGCGTATCGCAAGAGCGATGACCGGCGTTTCGAAAACCGTTGCCCCGTTCTGCGTCCGCGGAAATCCCGCACTCGCGTTTTCGATCAACGCATACGAGCGATTGAAGAGCGCGTTGTCCTGCCAGCTCAGTGACGCGCCGTCGCGCCGCGCGAAATCGGCGAGCGACGAACGAACGTCGTCGCACGGGACTGGGGTATAGCGAACGGTGAAAGCCGGCACGATCCTTCTCACATCGTTACACGCGAACGGCACTCATTCTTTGTAATGAGCGAATTACGGCGCGCCCTCGTCGTTTCTACCGGCAAGAATGCAGCGTGGGTTTCACTAGACGGCGAGATCGTGCCGCGTTTGGCGCAGCTTCGCCGTCAGAGCGGCAAGCGTTTCATGCCCGTGCCCGGTGACGTCGTCTTCGTTCGCATACTGGAAGACGAAAAAACCGTCGTAGATCGCATCGAGCCGCGCGGCTTTACCCTCGAACGCCGAACCATCGAAGGCCGTTCGAAAATCATGGCGGCGAACGTCGATACGCTCGTAACGGTGACGGCGCTGGCCGATCCGCCGCCGCGGCTCGTGACGCTCGACCAGCTTTTGGCGTTCGCGGAATTGGAGAATATCGGAGCACTCGTCGTCTTCACCAAACCGGACCTCGCCCAGACGTCCGTTCGGGAAGAGTTCGTTTCGCTCTACCGCCGCTTGAACTACGACACAATCGTCGTCAACCCGAAGTCGAGCGATAACGTCGACGGTCTGCGCACGGGAATTGCGGGCCGGCACGCGTTGCTCTCGGGGATCTCGGGCGTCGGGAAGAGTTCGATTTTTAAGGCGCTCGGCGGTGAAGGCAGCGTGGGAGACGTGTCGCGCCATGGGCTGGGAAGGCAGACGACGACCACGGCTCGCTTGTACCGGATGGGCGACGGTTTCCTTATAGATAGCCCCGGCGTCAACGAGTTCGGCCTGGGTAAAATCGAGCCGGCCGAGCTCGTTGACGGCTTTCCGGAGATGCGCGAGCCGGCCACGCGCTGCCGGTTTACCGACTGCACCCATTTGCGCGAGCCGGATTGCGGCGTGCAGGCGGCGGTCGCCGAAGCGGCGATTCCCGAGAGCCGGTACGCCAGCTATCGCAAGATCTTGCTCGAACGTAGGCTAAGCTGATATACTACGCCGGGTTTGCGGATGGTCTTTTTAGGAGTTTCTTTTGCCGAACATCAAAGCCGCGGAAAAGTGGATGCGGCAGACCGACAAGCGCACGACGCAGAACAAAGACGTGAAGACGCGCCTGAAGACGACCTTCAAGAAGGCTGTTTCGACACAGGATCCCGAGTTTGCGAAGAGCGTCGAGAGCCAGTTCGATAAAGCGGCAAAGTCCGGCACGATTCACCGGAATAAGGCCGCGCGCAAGAAGTCGCGCCTCGCGAAGGCGATGGCTCGCGCCGCTGCAGCCCCCGCGGTTGCGGCGAAGAAAACGAGCGGCGCAGCAAAAGCCTCGCGCAAGAAATAACTCGAACGAAGCGATCGATACGAAGAACCCGCGGCCAAGGCGGGTTCTTTTCGTTGCGCGTATAGGGTGCGCGTGAGGAAGACGCCGACGCAGCCGATTTCCGCGATCGCGGACGATCCGAAGGCCATCTTCATCGCCACGATGGCGCGCGCATTGCACGAAGCGGGCGTCGCGACGGACTCGCTCGAGCAAACGATGACCGTCATCGCGGCGTCGATCGACGTGCCGTTGCAGATCTTCGCGCTGCCCACACAGATCACGATCGCGGTCGGCCCGCGGTGGAATCAAAAAACCGTCCTCATGCGCTTGGAACCCGGCTCGGTGAACCTGCGCCGTATCTCACTGCTCAACGCGATTTACGACGATGTACGAGCCGGGAATATCGACTATCGCGAGGCGAGCGCCGCGGTCGCCAACATCGATCGCCAATGGCCGGGGCTTAACGTCTTCTGGCAGATTCCGGCGCTTGCATTCATTGCAATCGCCGTCGGGATTCTGCTCGGTGCAGGTGCGCGCGAACTCGCGGTTGCCGGATGCATCGGTTTGGCCACCGGAATTATCGCCGTCATCGCAATCCACAATGCCGTCGTTGCCCGCCTCTTCGAAGTGATCGCCGCGTTCGTCGGAACGCTGATCGTCGCGCTCTTCACCAAGCTCTTTGGGCCGACGAACATCTACATTTCGATTGTTGCGGGCGTCGTCGTACTTCTTCCGGGGTATTCCCTCACGCTCGCGCTGCACGAATTGGCGAACAATGCTCTGGTCGCGGGCGTCGCGCGCTTGGGCAAAGTGCTTTCCGTCTTGCTCGCACTGGCGTGCGGCGCATTGCTCGGATTTGCGCTCCTCGGTCCAAAGTTACTCGAGCTGGGTGACGTACACACTCACGCCGTCGCGGGTCGCTGGTGGATCGTCGCGGCGGTGCTCATTTCGATCGGACTGTGGATCGATCTCGATTCGCGGCCGCGAGACTTCGTGTGGGTATTCGCTGCCTGCTTCGTGGCACTCTTGATCTCGCACGCGCTCGCCGGAACGCCGGTGCATACCGTGTCCGCCTTCGCATCCGCGTTTCTTTGCGGAATCATTGCAAACATGGGCGCCCGGTTTCTGCGCTTGCCGCAAGCGGTTATGCTCGCTCCCGCGCTACTCGTTTTGGTTCCGGGAAGTTTGAGCTACGAAAGCGTCCTTTTCGCGTTTCAGGCCAATATTTCGAGCGCGCTTACGTTTGGGGCGAACGCCGCATTTGCCGCCGTTCAGCTCGTAGCGGGCTTACTTTTCTCGCAACTGATATTTCCGACGAGCGCGCTTCACGTCCGCCCCGGCATCGGACGCATGCGTTAGAAGATCGCTTATTTGTGGCACGAATAGGACGCATGGGGGTGTGATGCATGGTCGACGCGCTGAGCATGGCGCAAGTACAAGGATTGCTGGCTCACGCGCCGCTGCTCTTCTTCAGCACCGATCGGGATTTCAAGTTTCGCTCCGTCGCCGGAGCAAAAGTTTCGGCACTTCATATCGATCCGCGGCTGGTGATCGGACGCGAAGCAACGCATTTCTTCGAACGGCGCAAGCCGGCCGCAGGCGTCGCGCGCGCGTTTCATGCCGCACGCCAAGGAAAAGACGCGCGTTTCACGTTTAGCCATCGCAACGTCCAGTATACGGCGCATCTCCACGCCATCGTCGACGAGGGCCGGACCGTGGCAATTATCGGCGTCGCCACTCCCACGAATTCTCACTCGACGGAACTCGCCGTCGCTCAGCGGACGCTCGAACACGCGGAAGCGATCTCTTCCTTTGCCTCGTACACGGTCGACCTTGAAACCGAGGCGTGCGACATCACACCGGGATTTGCGCGACTCTTCGGTTTTCCCGAGGAAATCCGGCGGATCCATTTCGGCGAGATGGTCGCGCGCATTCACCCGGAGGACCGGCTGCGCTTCACGCGCGCACGCGCGAAAGCGATCGTCCATGCGCGCGAACTCGAGTTGGAGTACCGCATCGTACGGCCGTCGGGCGAAGTGCGCCACGTACGATCGCAGACGTCCTATTTCGTCAGCGATGCGGAGGTCGCGGTGCGCGGCGTTAGCGTCATCATCGATGAAACGCAAGCGGTGGAAGCGCAGCAAGGTCTGGAATACATCGCATATCACGACGCGGTCACCGGCGTACTGAACCGCACCGGATTCGAGCGGCACGCGCGCGCGGTCGTTGCGGAATCCGAAGCGAGCCATCGCGGTATCGCGCTCGTCTTTATGGATCTCGACGGCTTCAGCGAAGTCAACGATATTGCCGGACACAGTGCCGGCGATCAGATCCTGCGCGCGATTGCCGAACGTCTTCGTTCTCTGCGCGGCGTCGACGATAGCGTGGCGCGCATGGGCGGCGACGAGTTCGCAATGCTCTTCATGGACGTCGGCGATCATCGCGAAGCTGAGGCCCGCGTAGCGGACGTGCGCAACGTGCTGCGAGCGCCGGTGGTGATCGGTGGAGTGGAATACGCTTTGACGGCAAGCATCGGCGTAGCGATGTTCAACGTTCATCAAACGGAACCGTCGGTGCTCACGCACGCCCACATGGCGATGCTCGGCGCAAAGGCGGCCGGCCGTTCGCGCGTTATGTGGTACACGCCCGATCTGGAGCGGCTCATGACGATGCGGCATAGGATCGAGCGCGACTTAACCGTTTCGCTTGAACGCAACGAGCTCACGGTGCACTACCAGCCGATCTATCGCGCGATAACCGGTGAAATTTCGGCGGTTGAGGCGCTGCTTCGCTGGCAGCATCCCGAGTTTGGGATGATTTCGCCGGCATCATTCCTCGACGTCGCCGTGCAGAGCGGTCAACTACCGATTATCGGCGAATGGGTCTTTGGAGAGGCATGCCGCGCAAGCGCGGCGCTCTCGAAGCGCTTTAGACGTGCGATTCGAGTCAATGTGAACGTCTCCGCCGAACAGCTGCAAACGCCGCGATTCAACGAACGGGTCCGTGAAATCGCCCGGCGCGCCGGCGTGCGTTCGTCGCAGATCCAAATCGAAGTGACGGAACAGTCGCTCATCAACGACGTTGAACTGGCCGCGAAAGTGCTCGCGCAACTTCGAAGCGACGGGTTTTCCATCGCGATCGACGACTTCGGAACCGGGTACAACACGCTCAGTTATTTGAAATCGTATCCTGTT
The DNA here is from genome assembly GCA_963737065.1 of Vulcanimicrobiia bacterium. Lineage (GTDB taxonomy): Bacteria > Vulcanimicrobiota > Vulcanimicrobiia > Vulcanimicrobiales > Vulcanimicrobiaceae > JAMXLG01. The sequence goes on along the minus strand of CAVTRC010000002.1, from coordinate 482,851 downwards.
TCATGCTTGAAGATCGACCGCATGTTCGTTCGCGATTGCGACGTAGACGACTACTCGCGCGCGATTTGCCGCTCGCTAACCGCGCTTGCGAGCTCGCTGAGCCTGATGGTGATCGGCGAAGGCATCGAAACAGCGGGACAAGACGCGTTTCTGCGTGAGGCCGGTTGTCACGAACTGCAGGGTTTTTATTACGGCAAACCGGTTGCGCTTCGTGATTTGTAGTGCTATGAGAAACCCGGCACCGGTCCCGCGGCCGCATACGCGCGTTCATCGTGTTGCAACGCGCCCGCAACCGATGTAACGGCGTCCGTATGCCAGATGCCTTTGAGCAGGGCGAAGTCACCGTTGTCATTTTGCAAGTGCCATGTCGGCCGTTCGTCCGCGCCGAGCGCCGCAAGCCTTTTGTTGCCGTCGAGTAGAATCTCGGCAACGCGCGCGTCATGTACACGCCGCTCAATGTCCTCGGCGCTTATACCAGCGAACGACGCTGCTTGGGCGTACGCTTCCGCGGGGCGCCCAACGAGCGCGCCGCGCTCCATCGCAGCCGCCATCATCGCTCGTGCGGCACTTAGCTGGTCGCCGGTAATCTGACCGGCGACAAACGCGGCGGCGTTCGCCGTGAAGCTGCTCACGTCCGGACCTTCGCACCAATCCGCGCGGAATTCCATATTATACGCGCGCGTGCCACGCGTGTAGAACCAGTGCTCCATTTCGTAGGTAAAACCGAGTGGCGCACCGTCCTTCAGCGGCGCGTACACGAGTTCGAAATCCGCGCCAAGAGACACGAGGGCGCGCGCCGCCGGCATCGCGACCAAACACCAATGGCTGATGACATCGACAAACATCGTTGCTTTCACGGTCCGCCTCCTAGGGATCGATGTTGATACTCAGCCGAATATCGCGTTCGGTATGCGCAAACGGCACAATATGCTTGCGCAGAACCTCGCGCAGTGCTTTCGGTTTCAGCGTTTTGAGGACGATGCGCATGCGCCACTCGTTATTCAGCCGCGCAATCGGGTAGGGCGCCGGCCCGAGCACGTCCGCACCGCCCAGCGAACGAAGAATTTCGGCGTACCGTTGCGCTCGAGCGCTCGCCTTTTGCTTGCTCCTCGAGATAATGCCCAGATACACGAGCCGCACGAACGGTGGATACTGCAGCCCGCGCCGCTCGGAAAGTTCGGTTCGGGCGAACCCTTCGTAGTCATGTGCCGCCGCGCGCACGACTGCCGGATGCGTCGGTGAATATGTCTGCACGATCGCTTCGCCCGCTCGCGCGCGGCCGCTGCGGCCGCACACCTGTGATATGAGGGCAAACGTGCGTTCCGCCGCACGGAAGTCCGGCACGTGTAACCCGACGTCTGCGGCGACGACCCCGACGAGCGTCACCGTCGGGAAATCGAGGCCTTTGGCGACCATTTGCGTTCCGACGAGCACGTCGCCGGATTCTTCGAACTCTGAGAGAATTCGCGCGTGATCCCCGACGCGCGTCGTCGTATCGGAATCCATGCGCAAAACGCGTGCCGACGGATACAAGCGCGAGACTTCTTCCGCGACGCGCTCGGTTCCGACGCCGAATTCACGTATCGTCGGCATGCCGCACGACGGACAGTTCGGCGGGATCGGCTGCTGATAATCGCAGTAGTGACACCGCAGCAGCCCTTCGCTGCGGTGCGCGGCAAGCGAAACATCGCACCGCGGACACTGCGGAACAAAACCACACGTCCGGCACAGCAGAAACCTAGCGCTGCCGCGGCGGTTGACAAAAAGTACTGTCTTTTCACCGCGCTCTAGGCGGTCCGCTAGCGACTGCGTCAACATCGTACTGAATATTCGCCTGTTGCCGCTCTCGAATTCCTTGGCAAGATCGATGATTGCGACGCTGGGCATTGCCTGCGCGGTCGCGCGTTTACGAAGCGCGATGAGCGCGATGCGCTCCCGGCGCGCCGCCTCGTACGCCTCGAGTGAGGGCGTCGCGCTTCCAAGCAACAAAACCCCACCGGCCGCGCGCATACGCTCGCGCCCGACGGTTACGGCGTGATAGCGAGGAACGCCGTCTTGTTTGTACGACGTCTCGTGCGCCTCATCGATGACCATCAGCCGCACGTCGCGGAGCGGCGCAAAGACTGCACTCCGCGCGCCGACAACGACGTCGATTTCGCCACGCATGCACGCCTGCCACGCTTCAAACCGCTCGCGTTCCGAAAGTGCGGAGTGCAAAACGGCAACGCGGTCGCCGAAAGCGTCTTCGAACCGTTTTGCGGTTTGCGGCGTCAGAGAGATCTCGGGAACTAAGACGATGGCGCGGCCGCCCTCGCGTACGACGCGCTTGATCGCCTCGACGTAAACGTACGTCTTTCCGCTTCCGGTCACACCGTGGATCAACGCCTCGGCGAACGTGCGCGCGGCGAGCCAACCGCCAATTCGCTGCAGCGCTGCGGCTTGTTCGCCCGTCGGCGAAAAACGCGGCGCGGGGATCGCTTCGCGCGTTCGCGCATGCGCTGCGGAGACTTCACGCTCCTGGAGCGCACCGGATTTCACGGCGCGTGCGATCACGGCGTTCGAAAATCCGGCGAGAACGGCATCGGCGCGCCGAACGCCGGGCGCCTCATTCACGAATGCGAGCAGTGCCCGCGCTTTCGTACCGCGCGCCATACCGTCGCGCGGATAGAGCACGCGAATGCGATACTGCTGCGTCCTCGCATCGGCCAGCCGACGCTCGCGTCGCAACTCTCCGCTTTTGACCAGCGTTTGCACGAAACGCAGCAATGCGCCGCGATCGCCGGTCCGGCGCGCTTCCGGATGGCGTAACAAGGCTTCGAGGCCAAAACCGTCCGGCATATCGTCCCAAATCAATCGCACGAAACGCACGGGCACGGACGGGTAGCGCTTCGGATTCGGTTGTGCGACCGTGCGCGCAAACGAATCGAGCATCCGCGGGACGGCAGCGGAGAGCACGACGGCGGAAAGCGCGTCGCCGAGCGTGCAAACATAATAGTCTGCGATGAAGCGCGCGAGATACAACCCGGTTTCATCGAACGCGCGCGGCACGTCAAGCTTTTCGCTGACACCTTTGAGCTTCGCGTCGGCGCGCGCTTCGCGCACGTCTGAGACGACGAACGCAATGACGTCCCGCGTTCCGAGCGGCACGCGTACCACGTCGCCCACGTGCAGATCTAAATCGCGCGCATCGTACGTGAGCGGCAGGTTGAAGCGCGGTGAACGAATCGCCGCGAGCGCATCAACGGCACGCATGCCGGTTACCGTTACCCGAAGGATTCGGGCAAACGTTGCAGCCGCGTCAGAACGGATCTCACGAGGCGATCGGCCGCTTCGACGCCGTATTCGACGTCGCCGATCCTGCGCGGCAGCACGAAGCGCAGTTTCCGGTCGCGTTTCTTCTTATCGCTCTGCATCGCGACGAACGCGTCCCGCGCATCGACGGACGTCGACAGGGGCATCCCGAGCAGCGCCATCGTCGCGAGAACCCGCAAATGTTCTTCTTCCGAATACCGTCCAGTGCGTATCGCGAGCAAGCCGGCGGCGCGCAAGCCGAGCGCCACGCCGACCCCGTGCGACACGCGATAGTCGCTGGCCGTTTCAAGCGCGTGGGCGAACGTGTGGCCGAGGTTGAGCAACGCCCGCATTCCCGCTTCTTCGCGATCGTCGGCAACGATCATGGTCTTCACTTTAATCGCCTGCGCAACGATCTCGAGCCACGGCCAGCGCCAGAACGGATGCGGTGCGAGTGCCTCGATCGACTCGTAAAATTCGTCGCCCTCGACGATCGCTACTTTCAGCACCTCTGCAAGCCCCTCACGAATCTGACGGTAGGGCAGCGTCTGCAATGCATCGACGTGTGCGAATACGGCGACGGGATCTCGGAAGACGCCTGCGATATTTTTCCCGCCGCGCAAATCGACGCCGGTCTTGCCGCCGATCGATGCGTCGACCATCGCAACGAGCGTCGTCGCGACGTGTATATACGAAACTCCACGCATGTACGTCGCCGCGGCAAAACCGAAAAGATCGCTTGCGACGCCGCCGCCGACACCGATAACGAGAGAGTCGCGATCGGCGCCGGCCTCGAGCAACGTTTCATGGACGCGTTCGACCGTCGACAAGCGTTTGCGCGATTCACCGAGCGCAACCGGACGAACCGTAACGACGCCCTTGTTTCGGCCGATATCGCGCGCGATATTCATGACGTTTGGATTCACGTCGGCAAGAACGATGCAACGCTGAGCGCGATGCTGCACGAATGTCGCGATCGCCGGGCGTGTGTCGTCACCGATGCAGACGGGATAACCGAGATCGGTGTTGACGATTAAATCTCGATCTTCTTCTTGTGCAGCCACTCGACGATCGCATCCACGATTTGCGAAGTGCTCATGCCGTCCGCTTCCACGACGAAATCCGCATGTGCGTATTGCGGCATTCGCTTCGTGTACAATTCCTTAATTTTCGAGAGCGCAGGGCTCGGTCCGAGCAATGGACGGACGCGTTTGCTCTTGCGCAACCGCTCAGCCACTTGTTCGGGAGAAATCTTGATGAAGATACGATACGCTCGTTTTTTCAAGAGCTTCGACGTCGGCTCGTGCGTAAGGGCGCCGCCGCCGAGTGCAACAACACCCGGTTGTCCGTCGGCGAAAACCTGGGACACCGCGTCGAGCTCGTAGCCGCGGAACGCCTTTTCGCCCTCGTCGTAAAAAATATCCGACACCTCGCCGTGTTCGCGTACGATGAGGTCGTCGGTATCAAAGAACGCGCACTTCAGCTTGCGGGCCAGCTTTTTCCCGATCGTCGACTTCCCTGAAGCCATAAAGCCGACGAGCGCGACGTGTTGCTTCATACCCCCTCCGGATCCGTCGCGAACAGCGCCGCCGCAGCGGCATTCGCGCGCTGCACGTTGTCAAGCGTTTCTTCCATCGAATCGCCACCGTATTTCTCAAGCACCGGGGCGACGAGGGCCAGGCGCACCATCGCCTCGGCGACGATTGCGGCCGCCGGGACCACGCACACATCGCTGCGCACGATCGTCGCCGGAGCATCTTGCCGCGCATGCAGATTGACCGAAGGCAATGCGTTCATCAGCGTCGGAATCGGCTTGACGGATACGCGCAGCGTCACCGGCTGACCGTTACTCATGCCGCCTTCGATTCCGCCCGCACGATTTGTTTCGCGCACGACTGCCTCTCCTGAGCCGCTCGAAGAGCGCAGCGCGAACGTGTCATGGGCTTGCGAACCACGCTTCGACGCGACGTCGGCTCCGAGCCCCACTTCAACCGCTTTGACGGTTTGCGTTCCCATCAGCGCGCCGGCGAGCACGCCGTCAAGGCGGGTGTCCGGTTGCCGATTGCTCCCGACACCTGCCGGTAAACCGTCGATCTGAATGATGAATTGACCGCCGAGCGTGTCACCTGCCGCTTTAGCGGCGTCGATCGCAGCGATCATCGCATGCGCCGTCGCGCGATCGGGGCAGCGCACGTCGCTCGCTTCGACATCTTGCTGCGACCACTCGTCGAGGACAGGCGCTGCGACGTCTCCGATGCGATGCACGTAGCTGCGCGTCGTGACGCCGAGCGCCGAAAGAAACTGCGCGCAAATCGCGCCGAGCGCAACGCGCATCGTCGTTTCACGTGCACTTGCCCGCTCGAGCACGTTACGTAAATCGCGATGCCGGTATTTCAGTGCGCCGGCGTAGTCGGCATGGCCGGGACGCGGATTCGTCAGCGGGGTTCCCTTCCCCGTGAGTGGATCCATCAACGCGCGAACGTTCTCAAAATCACGATTACGTACGACGATCGCAATGGGCGATCCTAACGTTTCACTGCCGCGCACGCCGGCGAGAAATTCAATCTCATCTCGTTCGATGCTCATGCGAGCGCCGCGCCCGTACCCGCCTTGGCGACGTGCGAGCGTGGTATTAATTTCTTCGACGTTCAGCGGTATGTGCGCAGGCAACCCGTCGAGGATGCCGACTAACGCAGGTCCGTGTGATTCGCCGGCCGTGAGATACCGGAACACTCGAATTACCTTGGCTGCCTACTTTGACGCCGCCTGCGGCGGGTACGACGGCTATATTATGAGACAAGAGTTACTGAGCATGCGGGTCGCGATTTTACTCGAGGATGCATTCGAACAACCCGAAATGGTGGAACCGAGAAAGGCGCTCGACGCCGCCGGTGCAAAGACGGTGCTGATTTCTGAGCACACACCGCAGGTGCAGGGGTGGAACCATCACACGCCGGCCGAAGTCTTCAATGTCGATATGTCGCTCGAAGAAGCGAATCCGGACGACTTCGACGCCTTGCTGCTGCCGGGAGGTGCGCTCAACGCCGACAAACTGCGGACGGAACCCAAAGCCGTTCAATTTGTCGCGCGGATTGCGGCGGCCGGTAAGCCGATCGCGGCGATCTGTCACGCGCCATGGATTTTGATTGAAGCTGGGCTGGTCGACGGTCGAAAAGTGACGTCGTGGCCATCGTTGAAAACGGACATACGTAACGCAGGCGGCGAGTGGGTCGATCAGCCGGCCGTGGAGTCGCCGGGGATGGTAACGAGTCGAAAACCGGATGACATCCCGACATTCAACGCCGCGATGATTCGGCTCTTCGCGACTGCGGGCGGGAAACAATCGCGCGCTGAAACCGGCGTCGCGCAGCCAAATCGCGCGCATGCGCCGACCGCATAGAGAATCGTCAAAAACAAAGAGCCGCCCGGTGAACGGGCGGCTCGTACTCTAGCGCGAAAACTACCGGCCTTTCTTGCCTCCGGGCGTCTTCTTCGCCGCACCTTTACGGGCCGGCGTCGCTTTACGTGGCGAAGCCTTCTTCGCGGCGCTCTTTTTCGCCGTTGATTTCTTCGCCGACGACTTCTTCGCCGCTCCGCCGCCGCGCTTGGCCGTGCCGACGGCCTCCTTCAGCGTACGTCCGGCGATAAACTTCAGAACCCGCTTCGCTGGGACTTTGATCGGTTCGCCCGTCTTCGGGTTGCGCGCGACACGAGCGGCGCGATCCCGAACCTTGAACTGGCCGAAGGGGGTCAGCTGGACCTTATCGCCCGACTTGAGCACGTCGGTGAATTTGTCCAGCAGCGCGTCGATGATCTCAACCACTTGACGGCGCGGCATTTCCAGTTCCTCGGCGAGCTCACGAGCTAACTCGTTCTTGGTCATACTGTCCTTTCGAGGGGGGCAGCTAATTGACCGGACGATTTTCTAAACGGCTCGATTTTCCTTGTGGAATAAGGCTAAATTCGCTCTGCTTTCATCGTGACGACCTGATTGACCGTGAGGTTTTTAAAACCATGACCGCGCAGGTACCTGATATAGGCGCCGTCGACGCGTAACGCCTTCAGCGTCACATATTCGTTTGCGGAAAGGTGCGGAAAGCCGGCTTGCGCGATCTCATCGACGTACGCGCGGTCGACGCGAAGCGCGCGCATTGAAATCACCTGCGACTGCGTAACGTCGCTGACCCCAGCGGATCGTAAATCGCGCACGTATTGTGCCGTTACGCCGAGCGCTCTCATTGCAACGAGTTTATTGACCTCCAGCTTGTATCCGAGCGCTTCCATTTCATCGACGTACTGCGTCGTGATGTCGAGATTGCCGAATGCGATTTCGTAATCCAACGTCTGCACGTCGTAGCCCCGTTTGCGCAGAGCCGTGAAGAACGATTCGTTCGGCGCGAACGTGTAATTGCCCGCGCCCTCACCATTGCCTAACCAGCCGTCAAACGCGTAATCCCCGGCTTCGCGATGTAGGTTAAACGTCACATGCTGCCCCGGCGAGGCGAGTGCTTTAGAAATTCCGAGCGCCGCTGCGTCGATCGCCGAAGAATGCTCGTTGTCGTGACGGCCGCTGCCGGAATTCCAACGCGTTTCAAGCTGAACGGCCCCGTGGTCGGCCGTGATATTCCATGTCCCGTGCGCAACGTCAGCGTTCGCCGACGCCGTGAACGCCGCGACTGCGACGACGGCCACGAATATGTTCGCGCTAAGCGCTGCAATCATCGTACGGTAGCGTGGCCGGCTCACTTTGGATCGATTCCCATCGCTTTGAACTCGACCAGTTTGTGAATCGGCAACTTCGTAAATCCGTGTTGCGCTAGGCGCTCAATGTACGCACCGTCGACACCCACCGATTTCAACTCGCCGTATTCGCGCGCCGCGAGATGCGCATAACCGGCGTTTGCAAGGTCGCCGATGTAGGCCGGCGTGACGTCCATTGTTTTCAATTCGACGAGCGTTCGTGTATCGATCGCGCGAATTCCCGCGGTTCGCAGCGCGCTCGCATAGTCGGGAGTAACGCCGACGGATTTCAGTTCGGTCCAGCCGCGCGCATCGCTTGCAGCCAGACCGGCGTTGCGCATCATGCTCACATAGTCCGGTGTTACACCGACAGACTTGAGCGCAACGAGCTCGCGTGCGGTCAACTGCCCGATCCCAGCCGCCCGCATTTCCCGGATATAGTCGCCGGTAACGCCGACCGATTTGAGCGCGATAACGCTGTCGGCATCGAGGTTCGTCAGGCCGGCCGCGCGTAGTTCGTCGAGATACCCGGTGTCCGCAACGACATTCGCGAACGGCACCGGACTGGCCGCGGCAACCGTAACCGTGCCGCGAGTAGCGAAGCCGGTTTGGGCTGAAACATTGACATGCTCGTGCACCGCTGCGTGCGCACGCGCGTCCACGTGGACATGAACCGCCGCATGTGTGGCCGGCGCCGTCAGCGGAACATACGCCGCGAGCAACGGCGTACGCGTTGCCGTCGGCGAAGGTTTCGGCGCCGTCTTCACTGTAGTGGTCGTGCGCGGCGCGCTCTTTGCAGCAACAACGGCCGGCTTGGCGCGAACCGCAGGGACCGTTACGTCAGCGCTCATCGTGTAAGCAATCGTGGGCGAGACGAAACCGCCCGCGATAACGATCGCGACAATCGCCGCAAGGGAAACCAGCGACGGCACAATCGCGAGCCGAATACGGATATCGCGCCCACGCGCCAGCAATCGTTCGATGCGAATCGACATGCTGCGACGAGTAACGAAGACCCCGGGTGCCGCAAGGGCGCGGTACGGCCATTGCGTCATCTCGACGATACGAGCCAGGCAGCGCGCGTACGACGCATTTTCAGCAGCTTGCGCGAGGACCCAATCGTCGCATGCGACTTCGCGCTCGAGGTCCATCTGCCGTGCGATGAAGTACATGCCGGGGCTGAAAAACAGCAGCGCCATCGCGATGCGTTCGACGAGATTCACCCAGTCGTCCGAACGGCGAACGTGCGCGAGTTCATGCAGCAGGATGCGATCTAAATCGGTCGAGTCCAGTTCCTCGACAAGGTCTTTCGGTAAGAGGATCATCGCGTCGAAGATGCCCACCGCAACGGGCACGCGAATTTCGTCCGTTACGCAGATCCGTACATCGCGCTGTCCTTTTTCGGCGCGATCCCAGCGCGAAAGCGCATGCCGGCGATCGACGGAAAGCGGAAGCGCATCGCGTTTGAGGCGCTCGAGGTAGAAGAAACTAAGGGCGAGACGTCCGAGGACTAGAAGCGAAATGGCCGCCCACACGCCCGCGATAATCATCGCAAGCGTTGGATGCACGGCAATCTTCGGTCGATGAACGACGGGAAGCGTCGCCGTCGAAAGCGGAAAGGACCTTATCCCGGTGATTTTGCTTGCGACTCTCGGTGCCTTCGCCGGCGAGTGAACGGGTTCGGACGTCGCTGGAGTTTGAACGGACGCCTGCGGCAAAACGAGTGATGTCGCGCTGAGGACCGGCACGCAGATGCTTGCGATGAGCGCAACGGTCCACACGGCATGACGCGTCGTTGCGTTCGTGCAACGTGAGATGCGTAAGGCGAACCATGTAATGCCCGCGATGAGCGCGGGTTGCCAAATCGCGTTGACGAGCGCCGTAACGAGCACGGCGATACCGCACGACTCGACAGGCTGCAGCGCAATCATCGTTGATCTTCCTCGTACCGTGCGATGAGCGCTTTCATGCGCGCGAGTTCGTCCTTATCCGGCTTCTCTTCGGCGATAAGGCGCATGGCGAGCGCGGTCTTACTATTCTTGAAGAACGCTTGCACGACGTCGCCGATCGCGTTGCGCGCGGCGTCGTCTTGCGCAAACGCCGGATAATACACATGCGCGCGTCCCTCGAGTTCGCGTTTTACCGCGCCCTTTTGCTCGAGAATGCGTAACATCGTGAGGACCGTCGTATATGCAAGCGGCGGTGGCGGCATAGCAGCGACGACATCCGCGACCGTGCCACGGCGAAGTCTCCAGAGCACTTGCATGATCCGGAGCTCCGCTTTGGTAAGAGATTTGACCCTGTTACGCGACACTGCGGCCCTCCCCGAGCTTCTACTAAAAACTTAGTAGAAGCCTACACCGGATGGACGCGTCTGTCAACTAAGCTTTTAGTAGGAACCCGCTACTGCGTCGCAGGCGTGATGTCGTCCGCCGGCTCGCCTAACGTCCCGACTTCCGTCGGCGACGCTGCATGCGCTTGCGGCTGCTGCGTTTCCCGGCGTGAAAGAATGAATGCCGCGGCCCCGATGCCGCCGGCAACGGCGAGCCATCCCAATCGGGGATGCATCTTCTTACGAAGGCCGATCGCTTCATCGACACTGAACCGCCCATGATCCTCGACTGCCAAGAGCAGCGCGAGGAGCACGTACATCGTGTTCAGCTCGAAGCCCTGATTTGAATTCCAGTAGCCGTTTTTGAAGTGAACGCTCGCGACCGCGGTCACCATCACGGATGTTAACAGCATCGGCCCAAGTGGACCGCCGGTGCCGGTCGCGATCAAAAGGCCCGATGCGACTTCGGTTAACGAAGCAACGCGCGCCATCGTATCGGCCGGCTGAAAGCCGAGCATTCCCATGAACTGCGACGCGCCCTCCGGACCCGGTCCGCCAAACCAGCCGAAAAGCTTTTGTGTGCCGTGAGCCGCGATGCTTGCACCAAGAACGCCGCGAGCAAGTAATAAAGCGGCATCATGCATTCCACTCTCATGTTTCATGTCGCGAGTTTTCCCAACAACCGACGCGGTTCACACCACGGCTTGCGTCACTTTTGCGCCTTCGCGTTTTGATCGGGGTAAATCACGTGCGGCGTGATCAGAAACACGATCTCGTCGCGCTCGTGATGCGTGATTCGATTTTTGAAGAACTCACCGAGCACCGGTATGCTGGAGAGCCCCGGAACACGCTCCAACGTTTCATTATCGACATCCCGCATTAATCCACCCAGCACGATCGTTTGCGAATCGGCAACCCGAAGCGTACTGTCGATCTTTCGGTTCGCGATGATTGGATAGCCCGTGCTCGTCAGGCCGAGCAATTCGCTATATTCGGGATGAAGTTCCGCGGTCACGACACCGTCGGGACCGATCGTTGGTGTAAGACGCAACTTTACGCCGATGTCGACGAATTGAACGTTTTGTCCACCGAGCACAGAGGTGCTATAGATTACGGGGTACGTTTGCCCGATCAATAAATCCGCTTCTTTGTTATTGATCGTTACGAGCTTCGGCGTTGCAAGAATTTGCGCGCGTCCCTCTGTGATGAGCGCATTGAGCGTGACGTTCAGAGGAACCGAACCGCCGGTAAACGCGTATGTGGCGGAGCCTTGCGTCGGATGGCCTTGTACGTCGGTTCCTCCCCACTCTAGACCGATATTGGAGTCTTTGGTCTCCGGAGTGACGTCCGCGACTTTGACCTCAAACATCACCTGCGGGCTTGGCCGATCCATCGATTCCACGAGATGCAAAGCGGCAGTTTGAACATCGTCATCCCCGCTTACCAGCACGCTGTTATGCTGGTCGTCCGGCACGTACACTCCGTCGGGTGCGAGCAGCTTGAGTTCTTTAATGGCTTCATCGGTGCGGATATAGCGCAGACGGTACGTCGTTGCGGGCAGTGCGCCGGATCCTGCATTGATCGGTGCATCGAGCACGGAAACCAAGTATTTTGCGCGCGCGATCGTTTCGCTCGGGCCGGTTACGACCACCGATCGTGTGCGCTTGTCCGCCACGATGACCGTCCCCATAGGAAGCGCGTCGTTTAGTTCCTTGGCAACGTCGTCCGGCTTCGCATGCGCGAGCGGTAATAGAAACGTCTGCGGGCCCAAGGGCGTGTTCGCGCCGTCGTATCGCCGATTCATCGCATCAGCCTCGCCGACGATCAACACGCTGCCTTCGCGCCGGACTTGAAGGCCGTAAGAATTCGTAATGACGGAAAGTGCGTTTTCGAACGTCACGTTCTTGAGTCGAACGGTGATTCGCTCGGGTTTCACGCTGGAGTCGGTAACGATGTTGACGCCGGCTTCAGCTCCGAGTAAAGCCAGTGCGTCGGACAAGTATACGTCCTGAACGTCGAGCGTGAGCACTTTTTCGGCCGCCACCGCCGAAACGGACAGCAACGTTAAGAGCAGGATAATCGAAACGAACGCCTTCATTTCGCCTCGTGCACGATTGCGAGGCGAACGCCGTTGGAAAGTACGACGCCGGAGGAATCGATCGAGGCAATCGCGTTGTTTCCGATGCGGTCTCCCACGCTATAGACCTTGACTCCGTTCCCCGCATCGATAAGTGCTTGAGGCACATCGCCGAGCACAATCCCACGCACTACGGGCAGACCTAAGGCAACCGTCGTCTCCGGAGGCGCGCTTCGAGCGCCCGCGTTCGGAGGCAAGACGATGCCGATTTCGTCAGCCGCTCCGTATCTCGTCACACGATCCGGTGTTGCTTGCGCCGAGACGGCTGCATCGTCGGCGACGAATGGGTCGCGGTCGATGCGAATCTCGGGAAAGCGCAAGGCGCCCGGTACGCGCGGCACGGCAATAGCAACGGTCGGCGGGACAACGTGCGCGCGAGCAGCCGGCGACGTGGGAGGCACGGTAAACGGTAATATCGCTGAGCCGCCGCAAACGATTGCAAGCGAGATCCGCATCAATTGGTCGCGGTCTTCACCGGAGAGTGCGTACACGAGAGCTCCCTGCTGTTGGCGTCGATACGAGGCGATACATCGTCGTATGGAGTGTTACGTCGAGAACGGGTGGTCTGTGAACCGTCTGCGTTGAGCTGAGTTGAATGTCGCGAACATCGATCAAGACATCGTGACGCGGAAGGTCGCTTACGAAAGCAACGATATTGCGAAAAGGACCACGCAAAGAGATCGCGACGTCGGTCGTCGCAAGGACGTTGTCCGTGGTCCTCACTGCCGCGGCATCTCGAACGAAGGATGGCGAGGCATGCGCGCTCGTGTCCGGCGCCACCTCGCGAACGTCTACGTTCTGACGCGTCGACTCTTCGTGAAGCAACTGAAGAAAAGCGGCAGTGATCGCTCCCGCCGAACGAGTTCCGCCTAGCTGTGAGAGGTCTGAGGTAATACGGCTTTGCGCGGCGCGAAGCTGCGACGCACGCCTCGTTTGCGCATCGAACGTATTCGCTTCATCGTACAACTCGAGCGCGCGCGCGTGGTGTCGCGAAATCTCTTCCGATTGCGGCCACCAAATGCACGCGATACCAATACCGGCAACGACGACCGCGGTGAGTAGCCACGTTATCCGGATCCACGCGCGGACGTCCATCCGCCGATTCACTTTTTCCGCTCCTCTGCGTGTATCGTGAATGAGATGATCGCCGTAGTCCGTTCGTCGCGCACGGCACGGATGAGCGTCGGCGAAGATGCGGCCGTGCTCGACATCAGGTCGGCGACCGTTGCGCTTAAGACGTGCAGGCCTTCGGCGCGCCCGAGCAGTTCCACGCCGTCCTCGGTGCGCGCGACCGACGTCAGCCACGCTTGGTGTGGAACGTGATTGCCGAGGTCCGCTAAGCGGTCAGCAAGCGCGGACCCCGACAACCGAATCTCCCGTAGCCGCGTATCAAGCATCAAGAGCTGCTGGATGTCGGCGCGCACTAACTTCGTTGCATCGAAAGCTTGACGGCTTTGTTGCAGGCGCAGCGCGGCAACGGCCTCTTCTCTCGCCGCTTGCGACACCCAGTGACGTTCGAGGAACCACCAGGCAACGACAACGGCGATTGCGGTGATCAGCGCCGAGAGTGGGGTTCGCAACTCGCGCGGCAAGCGAATCGCACGCATGTGCTCGATCAGGTCCGGTGGCGCATCATACAGGTAGTTGAAGCGCATTATGCGGCGAGACTCCAAGTCGTTAAGGCCGCGGCCAGTATCCAGTCGGGCGCAGCGGAACGAATGACATCCTCGGGATATGCGTCCGTCTGGAGGATCGGCGGAACGAGCAGTTCCGTTATCGCTCCCGTTGCGCGTTCGATCTCCGAGGCAAGCGCCGGCAAACGGGCGCCGTTTCCAACGAGCACGATTCTCGCAATCGAAGCTCGCGCACGAGCTCGCTCGATAACTGCGGCAAATTCCGAAGTCAACTCATCCCGGACCGCCGAGCCTGCGCCGGCCGAGCCCAATATCCGCTTCCGTCGCTCAGCGCTTGCTGCGTCGATTGAAAGTTCGCGAGCGATGCTTCGTGTAACGTCCGCACCGCCGATCGCGATCGACTGCGAAAATGGTGCGGCGGCCGTGTAATGGTGAAGTGTCGAGCGATGTGCTCCGATATCGAGAACGGCATCAGCGAACGGAATCGCGCGCCGGAGTGCAAGCGTATCGTGGTCCACTGCGGCAACACGCAGGCGCGCCTGTTTCAGGAGCGCGACGCGATCGCTGACGACCGATTGTCGCGTAACGCCGATCGCAAACGTATTGTCCCGATGCACTGCGCGGTGCACGCGGACAAGCGCCGGACGTTCGCCTGACGCGGCGAACCGCTGCGCTTCGTAACGAGCGGCGCGGAGCCGTTCGTGCCAACTCATTTTGGGAAAGTGTATGACCCGCAACGTCGCATCAGCGCTTCCCAAAGCGGTGACGCACGCGCGCTTGCGTACGCCGAGTTCCGCGACGACGTCCTCAATAAGCGCTGCGAGGAGCGGCCGATCCTGACGAACGTCATCCGGGATATCGCGTGCCGACACGGCCCTCAGGCGCACGTGGTCCGCGGAGGCAGCTTCGGAGAGCGCGACGCGAACGCGCGACGATCCGAGGTCGACTCCGAGCGGTAGTGTCCGGTACCGGCTCACCCGAGCAGCCTTTCACACGGAAGTGAAAGAATCGTCGCGATTGCAATGAAGGGCGCGAACGGAACCGTCTCACCGAACCGGATGCGTCCTCGCAAAAGCGCGACCGCGACCACGCATGCGCCGATTACGAACGCGCCCCCCAGCACGCCGAAAAACAACGGCCCTAAACCGGCGCCGACGACGGTGAACAGCTTCACATCACCAAACCCGAACGCCCGTTGACGGGTCAATACGGCAAACAGCGCGAGCGAAGCAAACGACAAGCATGCCCAGAGCGCCGTGGAACTTAGCGTTCCCGCGTACACGGAAGCGAGGAGCACGAACAATAAACTGGGATACGTCACGACATCATAGACATAGCCTGACGAAGAGTCGCTCGCGGCGCAAACGCATACGGACGCGAGCACGAGACACACGGGAACCGTCGTCCGTGGCCCGGACACCGCTATGGCGGCAATCGCCGCTGCAGCGAACGGAATTAAGATGAACGCATTGAACGCGTCACCCATGCGTTTCGCGTGAACGGAACCGACGAACGCAAATAGCACGCCGGAACAACAAAAGTATAACCAGCTCATGCTACGTTCGCGCTAACTCCACGCGCGCGGGTTGGAACGTTGGATCGAGCGCGATCGCGTCTTTCAAGAGCCGGCGTGCGCGCCCCGAGTGCCGCAGTGTGCGCTCGTCCAAAGCCGCGAACATGAACGCTCGCGGATCATGTTCGATCCGCCCCGCGCGTTGAAAATCCGCGATGGCACGTGCAAGCGTACCTTCATGTTGATAGCACAGAGCGCGATCCATCAACAGGATACCGTCGTCCGGATTTCGCGACAGATATCGGCTTGCAACCGTTACGCCGCTTCGGATAACGGACGCGTTGTTTGAAATCGACGCGTCAAATGCATATCGGTCGGCTGCTACACGATTGGTTCGATCGAGCACGAGCGCGCGGGCGTACATCGCTCGCGCCTGCGAGCGTTCACCCCAATAAGCCAGCGAGTCGCCTCGCGTGACGAGCGCCGAGGACAGTTGCGCGCGCAGCAATATGCCCGCCACTATGAGTGCAAACGTCGTTAGAACCGTGCGCCCGCGAACCGTCGAAACGCTCACGCAAGCACCGCATAGTATAGCCCAAGCGCGATCGTGACGGCGGCAGCGACCGTCGCGGCCGCATCCCGCGACACCGCGGTCATCGCGCGAGCCGCAGTCGCACTGGTATACAGCAATAACGCGGGTGCAATGTGTCCGGCCAGATACGCCGCCATAAGTGCGACCACGCGTTCGGGAGTGAGCGAGGCGCCTCCGAGCGCGCCGAAAGCAATCAGCACCGGCGTGCAGCAGGGCGATATGGTCGTTGACGTCGCAGCTCCGAGCAAAAACGCTCCGCCCGTGCTCGGGATAGAACCGTCCCGACGACCACAAGCGTGTCCTCCACCAAGCCAAAGCCCACGCGCGCCGCAGACGACTAGTGAGAACGAAAGCGACCAGTAGACAAGTGGTGAAAACCGCGCAATGTGAATGAGGAGCGAGCCGATCGACGCAATCGCAACGGAGAATGCTATCGTTCCGGCCACAAAGGCGCCCAAACGCGAGAGTCGGCCGGCCCGCGTGCCGTTTGAAATCGCGGCAACGGCAACGTATCGAGGTGCGACGCACGGGCCGACACTCGTTGCGGCCCCTGCGATCAGCGCGAACAGATACGATGCCGGACTACCGCTGGGTGCGAACTTCAAAGCTGTGTCGACGATATCCATTCCGTCTTACTGCGCGGAGAAACCGTTGGCTGACGTGTACTGAATGCCGGTCTTCGAATTGCTGCCGCCAATAGCCGTCAGCGTAGCCGGATCGTGGCTACCGGGACATGTGATCGTGTATGAAGCGGTGCCCGAGTCGGCATTCTGCACCTGGTAGGTATAGTTTCCGGTTGGGGCCACGGGATCGACCGGTGTCTGACGTAAATATGGGCCGAGGTTCGGCTCAGAACTCGTGACGCTCGTAGCGGACGTAACGTTCGGATATTGCTGATGATCCGTTTGATACAATTCCAGCGCCGTCGCAATTTCCTTGAGGTTTGCTTCGCACGCTGCAGTTTGCGCCTGTGCGCGTGCTCTCATGAAATTCGGCACGAGAATAGCGACGAGAATCGCGATGATCGCGACGACGATCATCATTTCGATTAACGTAAAGCCGCGCTCCCCTTGTCGCTCCATGCCGTTAGGCTTATATCGCTTCATTCGAAACGGTACGTGCCCGATTTATGCCGAAATGGGACCGGTTAGCGGAGAAAGCTTCTTCAGCGCGTCCCGGTGTAATCGTGCGATGTGCCGGCGGGAATAGCCTAAGCGGTCGGCGATCTGTTGAACCGGCGTATCGTGCTGATAAATCTCAATGAGAATCTGCCGTTCCACGGACGAAAGCGCCTCCATAACCGATTCGAGCATCAACCGGTCCAACTGCTGATCGATGGTGTAGGAAAGAACGCCTTGCTGGTACGGCAGCAACGTCTCCATTGACATTACGGCACGCGCTGCGCGATAGCGCTGCACCTCTTGTTCTTCGCTCGCCGTTAGACCTAAGTATGCTGCGATCTCATAGCCGTTTGGCTCTCGTTCGAGCTGGATCAATAGTTGATGCTCCGCAGTCGCCCATCGCCGTTCAAGATCGCGGATCCGGCGAGGAGCGCGCAAGAGCCGTTCAGCGTCGCGAACGTAGTGCATCAGTTCGCCAAGAATGAGTACCCATGCGTATGCCTCGAACGGCGTCCCTTGCGCGTCGTCGTATCGATCGGCTGCTTTGATCAGTCCGATCGCGGCGATCTGTTCCAAATCCGCGCGTTCCACGCCGTCTCGGAAGAATTTCCTCGCCGCTCGCGCACAGAGGTAATGATGGCGTTCGATTATTTCGTCTCGGCTGGCTTTCAGCGCGATCACTTTATGCTCCCTATAATGGAATAGAGTGGGATGAGAACAGAAGCGACAATGGTTCCGACTACGGAACCCAAGATCAAGATCAGCATGGGTTCGACGATACTTCCCAGCGCAGCGATCGACGTCTCGACGTCGACTTCGAAGTATTCGGCGATGCGAAGAAGCATCGCATCGAGCGTCCCGGTCTCTTCGCCGACGCGAACGAGTTGAAGAGCGATGGGCTCGAAAAGACCGCTTTTATCGAGCGGCGCCGTCATCGGATGGCCTTCACGCAACGCTGCGCCGACGGACGCGACGGCTCGGCCGTACAACGCGTTCCCGACCACGTCCTCACACGAATTCAATGCATCGAGAATCGGGACGCCGGATCGCAGCAGCGTTCCAAGCGTGCGCGATACGCGAGCAATAATAGACTTTCTGAGGATCGTACCGGCGACGGGAATTCGTAAGAGCACGGCATCGAACCACGGCGCTAACCGCGGCTGCGATCGCGCGGTTCGGATAGCGGCAACGGCGGCCGCTATCGTTGCGAGGATAGCGACATCCGCGAGCGGCGACGTCAGTGTCGTTCCGACCGCAATTAAAAGCCTCGTCGTAAGCGGAAGGCTGACATGCATTTCGGCGAACAGGCCGGCGAACGCCGGAACGATGTTCGCAACGAGAAGCAGAACGAGCGCAATCGCGCAACATGCTACGACAGCCGGATAAGCGAGCGCGGCGGAGAGTCGTTTTCGCATGGCACGATCGAGCTCGAGCATCGTGGCAAGCCGCTCGAGTACTTCATCCAGCACACCGCCCAATTCGCCCGCTCTTATCATAGCGACGAATAGGTGCGGAAACTCTCGCGGACGCCTGGACATTGCGCTCGACAAGGCCGTTCCGCTTTCGATGTCGCTGGCGACGGAACGAAGCGCTTCTGCGAGCCGCCGGTCGGCACACTCTTCGATGGAGACCTCAAGTGCGCGCCGAAGGGTGACGCCGGCGCTCAGTAACGTCGCGAGCGATCTGAAGAAAGCCAGACGAGCGGATGCATTAACGGGGAAAAGCGTGACCAGCGCGACGGCGGTCGCTTTCGCGGCGCCGCTTGGCGCGAGCGACGTGACGAACAGCGAACGCGTGCGCAAATGTGCGAGCGCGTGATCCGCGGATTCGGCGTGCATGGAGCCCGCGACGAATCGGCCCTGCGCATTTCGCGCGGTGTAGGAATAGATTGCGGGCATCTTATCGGACTGCGCGGCTTTCCGGTAACTCGTTATGGCGCTCACAGGCAGCCGCTGCAGCAGAATCGCAGATGATGTGGTCCGACAGCAATACGCTCAGATGCTGCTCGAGCGTCTGCATTCCCGCATGTCGCCCCGTCAGCATGACGTTTCGCAACTGATGCATACGCCCCTCGCGAATAATCGCGCGCGCCGCGTCCGTCGCGACCAAGACTTCAGCTGCGACCCGCCTGCCGGTTCCGGACGCACGCGGTAAGAGCCGCTGACATACGATCGCGACGAGAGCCGTTGCGAGCTGCGCGCGTATCTGCGACTGTTCATTTCCACTGAAAGCTTCGACAATACGGTCCACCGTCTGAACCGCATCACCCGTGTGCAGCGTCGACAACACCAGGTGGCCTGTTTCAGCAGCCGTCATGGCAGCGCGGATGGTTGCAGCATCGCGCATTTCGCCGATCATGATCACGTCCGGGTCTGCTCGCAACGTACCGATCACGGCATCTGAGAAGCTCGGTACATCACGTCCGACTTCGCGCTGTACGATGATGCACCGGTCACTAACGTGGCGGTATTCGATCGGATCTTCGATTGTTATGACGCGTCGCGCCATCGTTCGATTCATTTCGTCGATGAGCGCGGCCATAGACGTCGATTTACCGCTTCCCGTCGGGCCGGCAAAAAGAATGAGGCCGCGCTGCTTTTGCACGAGTGCCTGCACAACAGCCGGCAGGTGCAGGCCCTCCATTTTCGGTATGCTGCGCGGCAGCAAACGAATCGATAGTGCAACATCGTCCCGGGCACGCAGCGCGTGCACCCGCATCAGTCCGCTTCCTCCATCACTCGACGTGCAGGTGACATCGCCTTTATCACGCAGTGTCGATCGTGCGCGCTCGTCCAGCAGCAAGCGCGCTAGCGTCAACGTATCATCGCTGCTCACGAGGGGACCGTCCGCGTATTCGAGCGCGCCATCGACCCGAATCGATGCGCGCACGCCGGCTACCAGATGGATGTCGGAGGCAGAACGAGCGTGCGCCAAGTAGAGCAGATCGTTGAATCGAATCTCGGAAAAGCTTTGGTTCACCGCTGCCACTCGAACGTTAGCACGCGCTGCAATTCTTCCACAGTCGTTTCGCCCGAGAGCAAATGCGCTATTCCATCGAGCAGCATCGGTTTGTATCCGACATTCCGGGCGAGTTCGGCCACCGTAGCGGAGGACGCGCCCGAAGCGATGGCATCGCGGATATCGTGCGTGATCGGGAGAAGCTCGAAGATGGCAATGCGTCCTCGATAGCCTTTCCCATCGCACGCACTGCAGCCGCTAGACGTGTATGCCGGCGTGCCGGCAGCGATTCCAAGTGCATGCGCGTCTCGTATCGGTAATTGCGTGCGTTCGCGACACGTCGGACACAACCGACGGACGAGCCGCTGCGCTACAATAGCCGACAATCCGGCCGCGACTGCGTGGCGTTCGGCGCCCAACTCGTTGAGCCGTTCGACGGCCCTCGGTGCATCGCTCGCGTGAAGCGTCGTCATTACGAGCTGCCCGGAAAGCGACGCAGATAACGCCACCTTCGCCGTTTCACCGTCCCGCATTTCGCCAACCATTAATACGTTTGGATCTTGCCGCAAAAACGAGCGAAGAGCCGCGGCGAAGGTCATCCCTGCACGTTCGTTTACTTGCACTTGCGCTATGCCGGGTATTCGGACTTCAACGGGGTCTTCAACGGTGCTGATCTGCTGCCCGACGAGGTTGCGCTCCGAAAGAGACGCGTAGAGCGTTGTCGTCTTTCCACTGCCCGTCGGACCGCACACGACAATGAATCCATACGGAGAATGAAGGAGCTCGCGGTACCCCGTCAGCACTCCCGATGACATGCCGAGCTCTTCAAGGGTCGGAATGCGCGCGTGCAGATCAAGGATACGTACGACGAGCTTCTCGCCGTCAATGGTGGGCATAGAAGAGACGCGCGCGTCGATGGAGCGGCCGTCAACGGTAAGGCCATAACGGCCGTCTTGTGGCTGGCGCCGATCTGCGATATCCATTGCGGCGAGCAGCTTGATCCGCGAAACAACGTGCGTAAAAAGATCGGGCGGCAGAGTACGCGTCTCGAACAGTATTCCATCGACGCGATGTCGCACGCGACCGCCTTTGTCAGACGGCTCGATGTGAATGTCCGAGGCGCGCGCTCTAACTGCCGCCTCATGGAGTTCATCCACGGTTCGGATAGCGGGCGCGGTCTCGCCGAGCTCACCAACGGGCAGCCGATCGACTCGATACGCGGTCGCGATTCGCGCACGAAGGACAGTTGCGGATGCTTCATGGGCGACGACCGGCTTTCCCGAAACATTGCGAATCCGGTCGAGCGTCTCATCGTCGTGCACATCGGGAACGAAGACGTGCAGGCCGGCTCCATCGGCGCGATACGCAAGCACGCAATATCGCTCCGCTAACGCGTATGGAATGTAACTCAGTGCGTCGCGAGAAATGCCCGAAACGGATTCGTCCAAAAGCAATGGACGATCAGGGATCTGTGTAGTCAAACGCTCACCCGTAAGTCAGATGCGATATTGCGAGCGCCTACAAGAAGCGCTCGATCGCATCATGTTATCGCACAACGGAAACAGCTTGGCAATTGTCCCGACACAAATTTTGACTTAATGTCCAGCGTGATGCTAGTGCGGGCACTATTATGGCGTCCGTGTGCTGCGAAGATACGTCGTGTTCGCGGTAGCGTTATGTCGCTGCGGCAAGCCGTTCGATCGCAGCCCGCATCTGTATCCAGCCGCGAACGTTCGCATGAAAACGCGCGTCGCCCGCGGGCGTCGCGACGTGTTCGAACGGGCTTAGATGCCGGTCAGTGAGCAAGCGGCCGCACAGCTCGATGTCCTTTTCGATGTCGCGCGTTCCGTCGTGAGTCAGATACGACACGCGAGCGCATCGCGCGGCGCTGATCTTCTTCAGCGCTTCAATCGGTAAACCGCGTTCGTCATCCTGAACGAGCGGCAGATGCCAGTCGCCTGAGCAAACCGTTCGCGGCTGCGATCCCTTCATCGCATGACGCATCAGTTCGGCGGCAACGCGGATCTCGGGCTGCGCATTCGGCGCGCATCGCAAACTGTAAAAATTCTCCCATTCCGTCGCCGTTACGATTACCGTGTGCCACATGAACGGTTCGAGAATGCGGTTGATGATCTGCTTGTGAACGTTAAATTTCTGCAAGTTGCGCACGTGTTCGACGGCGTCGTCGCGGGCGCGCAACCATTCGGTTCGCGCGTGTTGCGCTTGTTGAGCGTCGAGCGCTTCGCTCGCCGACATTCCCGGCTTATTTACACCCCATTCAACCGGCATGGCGGGATTGTTCAACACGCGCTCGATCATTTTATTGGTTGGGACAGCGCGGCTGCTGGCACTGTTTCGTGAGTTGTGGACGACGAACCCATCGGCCACAAAGTTATGATACGGGCCCTCGACCTCGACGTCGTACGTATCACGGACGCCAATGTATTCGACGGATCGTAGGCCTAAGAAGTGCCGAACGATCGCACGCTTCTTCTTCGGCTGGTACGGTTTGCGAAGGCGCATACCGCCTACATGCTGCCAGAAGTCGGCGAAGGCGCCACCCGCTTCGACGAACTGAAGCAACACGAGCTCGATGTTCCGCTGATGCAGTTCACCGCGACATTGTGCGCAAACACTCGTAAGGTTGAGCGGATCGCAAGCGCGCGCGGGATTGTGCGCGACCGGATCGACGTGGTGTGCGTGAAGTTTTTGACCGCCGCCACAAAGCACGCACTTGAAGCCGTTTGCGCGGTGCACACGAAAGGCTTCGCTCCGCG
Organism: Vulcanimicrobiia bacterium; assembly: GCA_963737065.1. Taxonomy (GTDB): domain Bacteria; phylum Vulcanimicrobiota; class Vulcanimicrobiia; order Vulcanimicrobiales; family Vulcanimicrobiaceae; genus JAMXLG01. Next base: position 459,756 of record CAVTRC010000002.1, on the reverse strand, counting down.
TCCATCGGCCGATGAGCTTGCGCTCCTGCGTAATACCGCCGCGCCACAAATGCGACTGCTCGCCTCGACGCACGCGAGCTTTGCTCGGTACGCCGCGTGTCTTTATGTTGCTGTAGCGGCGGCCTTTGTTCCACGGCTCTTTCTCGTGCGATCGCTTCCACACGAGACGAAGGTTTGAGACGCGAATCTCGTGTTTGCGAAATTGATACTTGATCTGGTCGATGCTAACGCCTGCGAGTTCAGCTATCGCCTTAGCGGAGTGCCCATCATCACGGCGGGCGCGAAGCCAATTCGGATCTCGGTACGCCTCCCGCCCATTCACTGCGAATTTTGTGGCTTTGGTCCATGTCGCAACGCCGTTACGGGAGAGCTCGAGCCCGATGGCATCCTCTAGGCGCTGCCATCCTTCGGCAGTGAAGAACAGGTGGTCTTTCGACGACATGATGGCGCGCCCGTCCTCGAGGATTACTTTAAAAACGTCCTTCGGACCCGCATAGCAAACGTCACGCACGCGCGTGTGGTAAATCTCGCCCGTACGCTCGTCGCACGAGCGAAGCATCATGGTTTTTAGCCTCTCACGGATTGGCTGACGGTTGATGTTGCGCTGTTCATCATAAAGCCAGTGAGCAACGTCAAGGCCCCTAACGCGGTACCCGTGCTTCGGAATATTGACACGCGGAATGTTGACGCGTCGTGTAAGCAGATCGACCCCGCCGCCTTCGTGCCACTTCTCATAGAGCTCTCGCAACGTCATCATGAAACGACGCGTTCCGTGCCTCGATTTCTTGCCGCTCGGCAAGTCGAAATACAATTGCACATCGCCGTCGAGACAAAACGTACGATGGGTGTTAAATTCGCTCAAAACAAAACGAGGGAAGCGAACTTCCATCGTTGTTAAGCGAATGCCGGCGGGGCTTACCGAATCGGTAAGCACCCGCGCGCTGAACCCTTCGAGCGGCTCAGGTTGAGACTGAGCCATGGACTATCCGCGGTAGCGAAGAAATGCCGGGACGTCGATGTCGTCCATGTTCACGGGCGAAACTGTGTCGATTTTACCGTTGTCGAATGTGTTGCTTGCCGAAATCGTGGGGCGATAGGAGCGCGGTGCGCCGAAACCGGCTGCGAGCACGGTAACGCGCACTTTACCCGACATGCTTGGATCGATCGATGCGCCGAAGATGATTTGCGCGTCGGAATCCACGCTGCGCGCGATCATCTCCGCTGCTTCATTGACTTCGTACATCGCCATGTCCGGACCGCCCGTGATGTTGAAGATCACGCCGCGCGCGCCTTCAATCGTCGTCTCGAGCAGGGGCGATGCAATGGCCTTTTGCGCAGCATCGGCGGCGCGATGTTCGCCCGAGCCTTCGCCGATGCCCATCATCGCCGAACCGGCATCGGTCATAATGGTCTTCACGTCGGCGAAATCGAGATTGATCAACCCCGGCTGCGTGATGAGATCGCTGATGCCTTGAATGCCCTGACGCAGCACATCGTCCGCGTATGCGAATGCTTCGTTCAGCGGCGTGCGCTTTTCGATCACCTGCAAAATGCGCTCGTTCGGAATCGTAATCAGCGTGTCGACCTTTGATTCGAGTTCCGCGATCGAGTGTTCAGCCGTCTGCATGCGCTTGCGTCCTTCGAACGCGAACGGCTTCGTCACGACGGCAATCGTGAGCGCGCCGGATTCGCGCGCGATCTCGGCAATGACGGGAGCCGCGCCGCTACCGGTGCCACCGCCCATACCCGCCGTGATGAAGACGAGATCCGCGCCGTCGAGGACCAACGCGAGGTCTTCGCGCGATTCTTCGGCGGCTTCGCGCCCAAGCGTCGGATTCGCGCCGGCACCGAGACCGCGCGTCATACCGTTGCCGATATGCACCGTGTTCTCGGTGAGCGAATTGCGCAGCGCCTGCACGTCGCTGTTGACGGCGAAGAAATCGACGCCGGTGAGGCCGGCATCGATCATGCGATTGACGGCATTGCAGCCGCCGCCGCCAACGCCGATCACTTTGATCGCCGCGGCATGTTCGGGTTGAAAGCGTCGTGCGTCTGCCATGTGCGTTACCTGCTCCTCAAGTGCCAGTTGCTTAGGTCTCATTTTGCCTCAGCGGATTGGGGCGAAGCCCCCACCGCCACTGAGTTCGGCGCAGCCGAATCCATTAGTTCCAAAGGTCCGCAAACCAGTTTCGAATTTTGGTCGCAATCGCGCCGCCGCCGCGACGGTGGCCGTTACTCTGTTCCATTTCGCCATTCGCGCCGAAAAGTACCAAGCCGATGGCGGTGGCATATTGCGGCTGGCTCATGCTCTCGGTAAGTCCGCTCATCGTGGACGGAGTACCGACGCGCGTCGGCAACCCGAACACGTCTTCCGCGATCGGGCTCAAGCCCGGCAAGAGCGAACCGCCGCCGGTGATGACGACTTCGCCGAGCACTAAATCGCGCGGAACGTTTTCGACGATCTTTTGCCTCGACATCCGCAGCGTTTCCAATACGCGCGGCACGACGATCTGGCGTAGTTGCTGCGTCGTCACTTCCTTCGTCGTGCGACCGTCCAAGCCGTGCACGGTGAAGGTGCGCTCGCCGTCGACGCCCGCGCCGTACTGCTTCTTCACGTCCTCCGCTTGCGCAAGCGACGTTTTCAAACCGAGTGAAATGTCACTGGTGAGGATGTTGCCGCCTACGGGAATCGTCGCGGTGAAAATTGCGCTGCCCAGTGAGTAGACCGCGATGTCCGTCGTCCCGCCGCCGATATCGAGCAGAACGACACCGACCTGCTTCTCTTCACCCAGCAATGTCGCGGCCGAACTCGCCAGCGGTTCGAACACGAGTCCGGCGGCTTCCAAACCGGCGCGATGCACGCATTTGAGAACGTTGGTAATGAACGTGGTGCCGCCCGTGATGAGGTGTGTGTCGACCTCGAGGCGGCCGCCCGCCATGCCGACCGGGTCTTCGACGCCGTCTTGTCCGTCGACGGTGAAATAGCGCGGCAGCGCATGGATGATTTGCCGGTCTGCGGGGAGATTAATGATTTTACTCGCGTCGATGACGCGCCGCACGTCGACGTGCGAAACTTCACGGTCTTCATTGGATGTTGCGACGACCGCGCGGTTGTTGGTGCTGCGAATGTGCTCGCCGGTGATGCCGACGTAGACGTCGCCGACGTGGAGACCGGCCATACGCTCCGCCTTCTCGGTCGCCGCTTCAATCGACTTGATCGTCTCCTCGAGGTCGACTACAACCCCTTTGCGCATCCCGAGCGAGGGCGCTTCACCTACGCCGACGATCTCGAGGCCGTTTGGACCTTCGACGGCGACGACCGCACAGGTCTTGGTCGTGCCGATATCGAGCCCGCATACGGTCTCGTTCTTCATGCGATGGTCACCTATTCTGCAGTTCCCTACAATTAACCGCTATATATTGGGGCCGTACTGACGAAACCCTACTACATAGCGGGCGCGGGAACAGGGAATCGTGAGGGCTTGGCGACCGCGAGCGCCTCTCCTTGAGGATAGACGTAGACGGACTGTGGATATCGGCGTACGCTGCCGAAGAAGTCTACAGTTGTCCATGCGCCTATCGATACGGACTCAAGCCGTTTTGCTGAGCGCAGTGCCGCTAACGGTACTGCTTCTGGTCCTTATTTTTGCGGTTCTGAGCGTGCGCAATGCTCAGAGGACCGCCTATTGGGGGCAACATTCGCAAAACGTACTCGCGACAAGTCAAGGAATTACGGCGAGCATCGATGACGCCGACGCGGCGCTCGCGCAGTACGTCGGTCACCCCGAGCCTGCCGTTCTCGACCGGCTTAAAACGGCGTTGGCAACCGTCAGCAACAATGCGGAAAACCTCGAACGTTTAGTTTCGGACAATCCCGCGCAAGAGAGACGAGCGCAGCACCTTGCGCAATTGATCGATGAATTCGGGCCGATTTTTCAGAACGTCGCAAGCGCGGCCGGCAATCCGCGAAAACAACGCGCGATCGAACAGTCGAAAGCGGTGCAGGAAGGTGCGCGCGATTTTCACCGCACGCAAAGCGACTTCGAGCGCTCGGAACGGCAGCTCGCGATCGACCGATTCAAAACGCTGAGCGCGCAAAGCGCTATTTTCGTTCAAACGTTGATTGCCGTACTCGTGTTCGGCATCGTGTTCACCGCGCTCGTGATGTTTATCTTCGGCGGTCGCATCGTCAGCCGGCTTCGTCGGCTCGCTGAAAACGCGACGCGCCTCGCTGCCGGAGAAACGACGGTCCCGTTGAACGGCAACGACGAAATCGCCGATCTCGATGCGCTGTACCGGTCGACGACGATTCGCATGCGCCGCGAAGAGGCGATCTCCACGCAGCTTCAGCGCGCGCTTCTTCCGAAGCAGCTTCCCGAAATTGCCGGCATTCGGATCGACGCCTCGTATCACACTGCCGCAACGAGCTCCGACATCGGCGGCGACTGGTATGACGTCTTTACGTTGAGCGATGAAACGATCGGAATCAGCATGGGCGATGTCACCGGCCACGGGCTTCACGCGGCATCCACGATGGCGACCGTTCGTCAATCGATTCAAACGGCGGCACGCTATACGCAAGATGCTTCGGCCGTTTTCGAGCTCGTTAACCGCAACATCGTCGACCAAGATAGCGGCGTCGTCTCTGCCTTTTTTGGAATCCTCAACACGCGCGACGGCAAGATGCAGTATGCCGTTGCCGGTCATCCGCCGCCGATCACCGTGCGCGCGTCCGGCACGATCGGCATGCTGGCCGGCTCGGGACTGCTTCTGGGCGTCGAACGCAACGCGAGGTACGAGCGATTCGAAACGCACCTCGAAAGCGGCTCGGCGCTCGTGCTGTATACCGACGGGCTCGTGGAAACCTATCGTGGCGATTTCTCGCGCGGCGTGTCGCTGCTCATCGATGCGATCAATGCCGAGTACTATAACAGCTCGGAGAATATCGCGCTCGCGATTCAAAATCGTGTGTTTTCAACCGTCGAACCCCACGATGATTCCGCGATTCTCTTCATCGGAGTCACCGAGCTCGGCGTGCGGGGCGCGAGCCGCCAGCGGACGTGGCAGATCGATGCGAAAGCCGTATCGGAAGCGCGCCGTGTGAAACGCGCGTTTCTTTGGCACTTGGGACAATATACAAACGGCGAGTCCGACCTCGCGTCGGTGGAGCTGATCCTCGGCGAACTGCTCGGAAATGTTGCGCGGCATACCGAAGGGTACGCAAGCGTGACGCTCGAGTTAGACCGCGACTGCGCGACGCTCCACGTGAACGATCGCGGCGAACCGATTCCCGTACGTCGCGAAACGGTCGACGCATTCGCCGAAAGCGGACGCGGACTCTTTCTCGTGAACGCGCTTGCGCGCGCGGTTCGTATCGAGCGCGCACGTGACGGAAATCGTGTCTCTGCAGAACTTCCCGTTACGCTGAGCGGCGATTAAATCACGCCTTACGCAGGTACGCCGGTCAAGCGTTGGGGCACGTCCAACTCGACGCGCGTCTCGTTGACGCCACCGAAGAGCCGGGTGACGGTGAACGCGCGCGTCAGCAGTCCGACCAGAAACAATCCGCGCCCACCCTCGCTGTAAACGTCCATTGGTGTGGCGAGCTCGGGATCGTAGGCGGGACCTTGGTCCAGCATCGAGAGGACCGGATGCTCGCCGTTCCAGGAAATGTGGATTTCGATCGGTCCGCGTGCGTGCCGCGCCGCATTGCCGAGGAGTTCGCCGATGACGAGTTCCGCCGAATTATAGTCTGCGGTTTGCGAACCGTACGCGCGCAAATACCGCGAAATAAAGATGCGCAGGTCGCGAGCCATTCGCACGTCGCGCGAATCGAATTTGATCTCCAGCACGTCATTGCGGCGCGGCAGGTGCGCGGGCTCGTATGTGAGCGAGAGCAGCGCAACGTCATCGGGGGAGCCGTGTGGAAGAAGCGTCCGCTGCAAAAAGCGGGCCGGGTGCTCGTAGTCGGCGGGCATCGCGGCTAACGCCTGCGCCACGCGTACTTCGCCTTGCACGGGATCGTGTTCGACTTCCGTGACGCCGTCCGTATAGAGCAACAGCGTGTCCCCGGGCAGAACGCGAAATGTCACCGATGAACGGTCTTCGTCGTTTGCGCGCAATCCGAGCGGTAAGCCGTGACACGGCAAGCGCAGCACGGTGCCGTCCGCTCGCCGTAAGAACGGCGGCGGATGACCCGCCGTCGCATAAATGAATTCACCGCTCGCCGGATCGAGGACGCCGACCACCGCGGTCACAATCGAATCCGGGTAGCGGCGAATGAGCGCGAGCTCGGCGACGTCGAGCAACTTCACGGGATCGGACTCATAGAACGAAAGCCCGGAAATCGTCTGGCGCACTTTCCCCATCAGCGCGGCGGCGATGACGCCGCGTCCGGTGACATCGCCGATCGAGACCGCGATGCGCCCGTCGGGAAGCGCAAACGCATCGTACCAATCGCCGCCGATCAGCGCGCGATCGTCGCCCGCAGCATAGACGGCATCGAAACGAATTTCATCGATAGCGGGAAGTTTGGCAGGCAACAGCGCCTCTTGGAAAACCTTCGATGCCGTCTGGTTATGCTCGAAGAGTTGCGCGTTGTGCACGGCGGTTGCAGCGCGACGCGCGACTTCGTGCAGCAGCTGTTGATCGTCGGCTGTAAAACTTTCGCGCTTGTGAACGATCAGCGTGCCGATCGCACGCCCGTGACTGATCATTGGAAGGCGCGCGTACGACTCGCCCGTCCATGCCTCGACGGCGTCGGCGCCGCGCACGCCGACGATGCGTCCTTCCTCGTCTTCGAGCAGGATGACGAGCTGAATTGCATAGCGTGGAACGAGCGTCCGTTCGAGTTCGCTGAACACGCTTTCGACCGAGAGAGCGTCACCAAGCCGCGATCCAAGCGCGGTCAGAAATGCGAGACGTTCGGCGCTGCGCCGTTCCGCGCGACGAACGGCCGTCACGTCGGTAAAATTTGCCACCGCTCCGACGATGCCGCCGTCGTCATTTCGAAGCGGCTGCGCGAAGCTGAGCACTTCGAAGCGGTCGCCACTGCGGCAGATAAAATCGATCGTGTCGCCGCTTACGGCGTCACCCCGCGCGGCCCGGTGCAGCGGCTCTTCCTCTTTAGACAGTTCGCGTCCATGGCGTTCCAAGCGGTACGGCGCTTCATCGCCGGAAATAATGGCCGTGTCGCTCGGCATGCCAAGCAGTTCCCGCATCGCAACATTGACGTACGACAACGTGACGTGGCGATCAAGCGCGACGATCGTAGGGATCGGGAGGCTGTCGACCAACGCGACGAGCTCCCGGGGCGAGTGCAAACCGGTGATGTCCACGTCGCCTTGGTCGTACCCGCTCTTTGGTCTGCTTAAATCCGTACACACGTGGGCCGAAATAACCATTTGTATGGAAGGTCGCCGCACGAGTTTAGAACGCGCGCTCACGATTGCTTTTAGCCTCGTGATCGCCGTGATGCTGTTGTTGATCCCTGTGATGATCTGGGCAATGAACGGCATCACGACGCAAGCCGAAGTCCTCGATAAGCGCGTCATCGCGGGGCAACTCGCGTACGCGAAGGTCGCCGGCGATGCCGACACGTTACGCGCCGCGACGCTGCAGGCGGCGACCGCGAACGACAAGACCGTTGCCGCCGCGCAACTTGCACAGGCGAAAACGCTCGTCAAACAGTTTCCCGACGACGCCCGCACGATGACGAACATTTTCTGCCCCCTCGACAAGGACGCGAAAGATTCGGATCTTTCGTCGAGCCAGTGCGCGCAAGCGAAGGACGAAATCGCCAAGCAAATCGGTTCGCTCGTCGACACGTTCGGCACGAGCGCGAGCGCGTATGACTTCCAAGCGCTTTCCGCGGTGAGCTTGCTCCAGCAAGGAAAAAACAGAGAGGCGCTGGCGCAGATCAACGGCCCGTCGGGCACCGCGTACGAGAAGCAAAGCAAAGACGGTCAGTCAATGCTCGATGCGCTGACTACCCTCGCGTCGGACCGTTATCAGCGGCTGGTTCAGGCGCGTAATTTCGCGCTGATGGCGCTCGGCGCGGGTCTTGCGGCATCGATCGCCATTGCGCTGCTCGCGATGGGTTGGCTTCGCTCGATCGTGCTGCGCAGCATCGGCGAATGCGTGGAGATCTTCGAAGCGATGGGCAACGGCGATCTTTCCCGACGCATCAACTGGCATGGCGCCGATCTTCTCGGACGCCTCGGCAACGCGATCGACGATTTCGCCGACCGCATCTCGGGAGTCATCGGACGCATCCAACGCGCGACGATTACCGTGCAACAAGCGTCGGGTCAAAGCAACCGCCTCGCCGTCGAAGTGGACGACCGCGTCAAAGAAGAGCTCGCCGCACTGTCGCAAGCGTCGGATTATTCAAGCGATCTCGCCGGTACCGCGGGCGCCGTCGCCGACAACGCGGAAGCGGTGGCGCGCCGAGTTTCCGACATCTCGAGCGCCGTTGCGCAAATGACCGCGTCGATCCAAGAGATGGATCAAAATCTGCTGACCCTCGCGACGGTCGTCGAACAGGCCGTTGCGAACACGCAAGAGATGTCTGCATCGATCGTGCAAGTCGCGGGCAACGCAGACCGTGTGCGTTCGGAGTCAAATGTCACCGATCAGCAAGTGCGCGAAGGTCGCAACGAGGTACTCGCTCTTTCGAAGGGTATGGGTTCGATCAGCGACACGGTGAAGGACGTGGTCACCGAGATGCAGAGTCTCGACGGAGCATCGCGGCAGATCGGCGAGATTCTCGGCCTCATCGAAGAAATCGCGGATCAGACGAATCTCCTCGCGCTCAACGCGGCGATCGAAGCGGCGCGCGCCGGTGAACACGGGCGCGGGTTTGCCGTTGTCGCGGACGAGGTGCGCAAACTCGCCGAAAACTCGGCGAGCTCCACGAAACAAATCGGCCAGCTGGTCGCCGACATTCAACGCCGCACGTCGGCGGTGCTCGAGCGAACAGCCCGCGCGAACTCGCTCGTGCAAAACAATGCGGAATCGGCTCGCACCGTTACGCAGATGATCGAGACGATCAGCACGCGCGTAACCGAAGTCGCGCAACTCGTCTCGGAGATCTCGGTCGCAACCACAGAGCAAGCACGCGCTTCGGAAGAACTCGCGCGAGCGAGCGAGCAAATGGGAGCGATGACCCACGAAGCAGCCGCAACGATGCGCGAGCAAGCACTCACGTCGAATCAGATTCTCGAGAGCGTCTCCGAAATCGAGGATCGCACCGCGCAAGTAGCTAGGTCCTCAACCGAGCAACAGACGGCAATCCAAGCGCTCGGAACGCACATCCAATACTCGACCGAGCTCGGCAATCAGAATTCCGCCGCCATCGCGAGCATGACGAACAGCGCGGATGACGTGCAGTCCGAGGCAACGCAGCTCAAGGAGATGGTCGGGCAGTTCCGTACAGGCCAAATGGCCCTCGAAGATAGTCCAAGTGGCACAAAAACGGCACTAGATGATTCGAACGCGCTTGCGCTATCATCGTAAAAATCGATCGGTTCAGACTTTAGTAGTGGAGAAGCCCGTGCACAAGACTCTTTCGGCCCTCGCGCTCATCGCGTCCCTTGCGGTTCCCTCAACGGTTCTTGCCGCGATGATCGACCCATCGCTGATTCCCGACGGCACGTACACGGTCAAAGTCAACAAAGTGATCGATGACAAGCACATCGACGTTTCGATGGACAACGGTTCCGAAGCGACGCTTTCCACCGGCCGTCAGACCGTGGACTTCACCAAGATCAAGCCCGGGGATCAAGTGAAGTTGTCCTTGATCAAAGGCCAAGTGATGGTGTACTTAGACCTCACCAGTCATTGAGTCGCGCGGGCGCCTCGCTTCTTACTTCTTATAGACGACCACGGGCGTGTTCGGGGCGCGTAGGTCGATCGCAGCGATTGGGCGTCCTGCTTTACCGACCTGCGTGAGGATCGGTTCCACGAGCGCGAGCTTCTTGCCGAGCTCGTTTTCATCGCCGAAGAGCACGCGAACGCCGTTGTCGAGCGTGACGGTGAGGTCGCCGAATTTATCGTGCTCCAGCCTCGAGGCGGCGAGATGCGCGATCGCTAGCGCCTCTTCATCATTGCGAAGGGCGACCAGCGGCGAGTCGGACAGCGTCGTCCCCGCAGCGGGCGCCTGGAGCGTTCTCACGACGAACGCGGGAAGCGCGTCAAACGAAGCTTCCGCGTTTTGAAGCACACGCAGGTCGCGATCGACGATAACGGTTCCGCCGCCTGCGATCAGTCGCGCAAACGGCACGCGTTCGCTCACGCGGATGGCAAGCGTTGCCGGCGGCCGGCGATGCACCGCTGCCGTTTCGATGTAGGGAATCGCTTCGATACGCCGTGCCATTGCGCGCGTGTCTTGCAGCCACATGTTGGTATGCGGATTCACTCGCGCGGCCGCGAGGATTGCGCTTTTCGGTACGATGCGATTGCCTTCGACGAGCACCGCGTGGGGGCGCAGTGCCGGCCAAGTGACGAAAAAATACATTCCGCATGCTGCAAGCACGAAAAGCAGCAGCCAGAGAAACCAAAACGGACGCAGTCGCGCGGCGGCCGTCTTCTTCCGCCGCCGCGGAATCGGGCGGCTCACGCGAGCACGTACCGATCGATCGCTTCGGCAACCCCGTCGCGGCTCACATCGGCAACAACACCGTGCGCGATCCGCAGAAGCTCCTCCGGAGCCGAACCCATCGCGATGCCGAATCCCGCCGCTTGCAACAGCGGTGCATCGTTCCATGAATCGCCGATCGCCGCGACATCGGTCATGTCGATCCCGAGATGCCGCGCGACGAAGCGTATTGCGGCGCCCTTGTCGACGCCGGGATTGAGAATCTCAACGAACTCCGGATAGCTTCGCGTTACGTAGACGGCATCGCCGAGCGTCTCCTGAAGACGCGCGACGTATGCGGCCGCGCTTTGCGGATCATCGATGACGACCGCTTTGGTCGCGGGACTGAAGGCAAACGCTTCGCGCAACGATGGAACGACGACCGGTTCTGCTCCGGAAAGTGACGCATAAAGGTCGGAGAAACGGTTGCGGTGTTCGCAGTAGTATTCATCGTTACGATAAAGTTGGAGGTGCATGCGGTCGCGCTGCACCGCGTCGACGATCGCGGCTACCGTGTCGACGCCGATCGGCACGTCGCGCAGCACATTATCGCTTTGCGGGTCGATGATCGCCGCGCCCTGATAGCAGACGACCGGCGCATCGAAACGAAGTTCACGAGCGTACGGCACCGCGGCGCGATACATGCGCCCGGTCACGATGCATCCGGCAATCCCGGCGTCGCGCATACGCTCGATCGCTTCCCGTACACGCGGCCGCAGAACGAGATCGCGTCCGATAAGCGTGCCGTCCAAATCGAAGGCTACTAACCGTGTCATCCCGAGGTTGTCGTACGGTTTATGCGCCGCTGCGCATTCGCGCCGTTTGCGCGTGCTGCGGTAGGCCTTCAAAGTCGGAAAGCGCTGCTAACGGCTGGGCATCGCGCAACATTCGCTCGCGCGAATTCTCGACAACGCTGAAACTGCACGTGAAATCGGCGAGCGACAGTCCGGAAGCAAATCTGGCGGCCCCGCACGACGGCTGCACGCTGTTGGTTCCTGAAAGGTAATCCCCGCACGCAATCGGCGTCATATCGCCGACAAATACGGCACCGGCACGCCGCAAGCGTGCCAAATACGGTTCGGCATCGCGCACGTGCAGCGCTACGCGCTCCGCCGCAAAGCCGTTCACGACCTCAAAAACTTCGTCGCGGTTCTGCGCATGAACCAAATAGCACGATGCGTTCACGACTTCGGCGATGACGTCGCCGCGCGGCAGCGTTTTTACATCGAGCGAGTCGATCAGTTGCGCGACCGAATCGAGCAGCGGCCGCGAATCCGAGACGACCGCGACGCGAGCTGAGCGATCGCGTTCCGCTTGCGCGAGAAGTTCGCCCGTCACGAGTTCGGTATTCGCACCGTCGTCGGCGATGACCAGTACCTCGGGCGGTCCGGAGAGCGTATCGATGCCGCACATGCCGTAGACTTGCCGCTTTGCTTCAGTGACGACCGGCGGCGCGCTCCCGACGACCTTATCGACCGGCACGATCGATTCGGTCCCGAACGCGGCCGCAGCAATCGCATGCGCACCGCCGAGCGCATAGAGCTCATCGACGTCGCTGATACTTGCCGCAAAGACCACAGAGGGATGGACTGCGCCGGTCGCATCGGGATGCGCGAGGACGATCACACGTGACACACCCGCGATCTTCGCAGGTATCGCGCTCATGAGCACGGCTGATGCATTGGAACCGCCCGGAACGTAAATCGCAACGGAATCCAACGGACGATAGCGCAAGCCGTATCGCGTTCCGTCCTCGTCGACCCAATTCACGTCGGCGCGCCGCTCACGTTCGTGCACCTTACGAATTCGTTGTTTCGCGAGACGAAAGCCATCGGCGATCTCGAGCGGCAGCAGCGTGCGCGCTTCGTCCGGCGTCGGGATCGCAACGCGGAGCTTGGAAACATCGTAGTGTTCGTCGCAGACCGAGCGCATGTAGTCGAGGAGCGCAGCGTCTCCACGCAAACGCACGTCGGCCAAAATCGCGGCAACCGACTTCACCAGATCGGGCGACGGCTTCCATCCGGCGCGCCGCATACCGGCAAGCGTCAAACGATCGCTCGCGGCCATTACGCTAAGCATCGAGCGCCTCGCGTACGTTTCCGGGCCCGAAGATACGCTCGAGCTCATCGCGCAGACGATAATCTGCTGCGACGGTACGCGAAAGTTGTTGGCTCCTACCGCGTGCGTGCATGAAAAGTGGAACGTGGCCGGGCCACTCGTCGACGAGCGCTGCGAGGCGATCGATTTGATCCCGAAAATGTACCTCTACATGCCAGCCGCGCACGGCCCGCGGCGCGAGGTGCACGCCGTTGATCTTTGGCGGTTCGAACGGCGCGACATCGTTTGCGCTAACGGAAAGTTCGACGGGCAGTTCTTCGCCAGGCGCCACTCCCGGCCGCTCGCGCAATCGCAACCGTCCCTTCACGACGACGATAGCGTCGTCGATGAAATAGTGTTGGACCGTCGGATAAAGTTTTGCGAAAACGACCACATCACACCCGCCGCTCGTGTCCTCGACCGATGCGATGAGGATTTGTTGTCCGGCTTTCGTTAACGTACGCCGTACGCTTGTCACCATTCCGGCAATCGTGACTGCCGCTTCGTCTTCGACGTTACGAAGGTCCTTGATGAGCGTCGCGCCCTGCCGGACGAGCATGTTCTGTACGTCGGCAAGAGGATGGCCTGAAACGAAAATACCGAGTGTCTCTCTCTCCCAAGCGAGCATTTCGCGCGTATTCGGCGGCGGCACATTGGGAAGCGTCGGAACCAGCGCCGGCGCGTGTTCCGCCAAATCGCCGAAGAGCGAGAACTGCCCCATTTCTTGCTCGCGCGTCGCATGGGCGGCGAGATCGAGTGCAACGTCGAGCGCCGCAAGTTTCTGCGCGCGGTTGCCCGGCAGCGCGTCTAACGCACCGCATTTGATCAACGCTTCGAACACCCGCCGGTTCACTTGTTTGCCGTCCACGCGCCTTGCCAAGTCGAACAGGTCGGTAAATTTACCGTCGCGCTCGCGCGAGTCGATGATGCTCTGAACCGCGCCTTCGCCCACACCTTTGATTGCCGCGAGCCCAAAGCGTATCCGATCGCCGTCATGAGCCGCTCGAATGACGGCAAAATTCACGAGCGATTCATTGATGTCCGGCGGCAAGACTTCTATGCCGAGCTTCTTCGCCTCATCGATGTACTCGACGAGCTTATCGGTTCTGTCCTTTACCGACGTCATCAGGGCGCTCATATACGGCAAGGGATGATTCGCCTTCAAGAATGCCGTTTGATACGCGATCCATCCGTACGCGGCCGCGTGCGCCTTGTTGAATCCATATCCGGCGAACGGCTCGATGAAAGCGAAGATTTGCTCCGCGAGATCGCGCTCGATCCCCGACGCCGCTTTCGCGCCTTCGATGAATTTCTCGCGATAAACGGGGATCTTGTCCTTCTGTTTCTTGCCCATGACCTTGCGAAGTTCGTCCGCTTGGCCCATCGTGAAGCCGGCGATATCACGCGCCATCTGCATGATCTGCTCTTGATAGCAATTATGCGTAGCGACCCCGTTTGCGATGAAGTACGGACTGGACTGATCGCACATTTGCAGATCGTAGCAGTCGTCATCGCCAACATACTCAATTGCATCGATGTAGACCGGACGCGAATCGCGCAGATACGTGTCTGCGTACACCGCGTCGTGTGCTTCTTGTAGAGTGGTACTTCGCGCACCGTACGCCGAATGGACGTTCGGCTTACCCATCGCGCGACGAGTCGTTTTGCGGAAGACGTTGCGCTCGATGAAAGGCGCCGCACGCACACCGGTTCGCGCGCGTTCACGCAATCGCTCACCGTGCGCTGCGATGGCGGCGCTACCACGCCGTTCACTTTCGGCTTTACCGGGCATCGACGATCGGTCGATGAGCCGCAAGAAACGCGCTGTGTCTTCAACGTGCACCGCATCGAATCGGCGATAGAACGCAATCTTCAGCGTCGAAAGCAGTCGACTGACGTCGTCCAGCAACCCAGGCGATGTGGAACGGAAATACGGAGAGCCCGCAACATCGCAGCCCTCGCCGTCCCACAACCCGCGAAGCAGCGCCAACCGCTCGTTTTCCGGCCAGTCGAATGCCGATCGCGGCAGCCGCTTTGCCTCGCCGTTTTGCTTCCACGAACGATCGCCGTGTAGTGACTCGGAAGCGATCCACTTCGCCGCGCGCTTCGTGCCCGCGCCCGAAGACAGCGATCCCCGCGCAGCTAAGCTGCCGTCGCCGATCGACAATCCGAGAAAATATGCGCGATGGACGCCGACGCTAAGACGGGCATCGTTGCGCGAGCACGTCCACGCTTCGAACAAGATCGACTTTGGCTGCGTATACTGGTACGGAGACCGTTGTCCGTCGCGACGTATTTGCAAATCGCGCGCCATGACGTCGCCGGCAGGCGTCGGGAAGCGATGATCTTCCGAGCATTCGATCGTCGTCCCGGTCGACAATGTGATCCGCAATATCGGCTTTCGTCCCGTCGGCCAAACGTTCTCGACGCGTGCCGCCTCAATGGCGCCGTTACGGTGCGTGCACACCATGTCGCCCGGCACAATCGCTGAAATCGGTTTCTCGCCGCCGCCGGCCAACCAGACCTTCGCATCATGACGCAAGCACGCCACTCCGTAGCTCGACTCTAAAATCGGCTCGAGCTTCGGATGTAGATATTTCGGTTTCGTGCGCCCGTGTTTGTTGCTGATGAACTGCGGAATCCATTCCATCGGTCCCGGCCGATACAGAGCGACGAGTGCGATAACGTCTTCAAAGCAAGATGGGCGCAACTCGACGCAGACACGCTTCATACCCTCTGACTCCAGCTGAAACGCGCCCATCGTCTCGCCGCGGCTGAGCATGTCGAACGTACGCAGATCGTCATCCGGAATTTTTGCGACATCGAAATCCGGGTCGGTCGTCCGGCGAATCTCCTTCACCGCGTCGTTCATGACCGTTAAGTTCCGCAAGCCCAAGAAATCCATCTTGAGCAAGCCGATCTTTTCGACCCACACCATGTCGAACTGCGTGTTGACGCCGCCGTCGTTGAATTTCACGAGCGGCGCGTAGTCCATCAACGGCCCCGCCGAAATCACCACGCCCGCGGCGTGCGTGCCCGCGTTGCGCGCTAGTCCTTCGATGTCTTTCGCGGTATCGAGCAGCTTGCGGATCTGCGGATTGGTGGAATATGCGAGCTTGAGGTCGGCGATTTGTTCCAATGCCTGCGCGATCGACAGTCCCCCGGGTCCCGACGGAATCATTTTTGCCACTTTGTCGACGTCGGGAAGCGGCACGCCGAGAGCGCGTCCCGCGTCGCGGACGGCTGCACGCGCGGCCATCGTCCCGAACGTCACGATCTGCGCGACGCGCTCCTTTCCGTACTTTTCGGTGACGTAGTCGATGACTTCGTCGCGCCGCTCGACGCAGAAGTCGGTGTCGATATCCGGCATCGAGATACGGTCCGGATTGAGAAAGCGCTCGAAGAACAAATTGAATTTGAGCGGGTTGAGGTCGGTGATGTGCAGACAGTAGGAGACGATCGATCCGACGGCGGAGCCGCGTCCCGGTCCGACCGGGATCTCGTTGTCACGCGCGTATTTAATGAAATCCCACACGATGAGAAAGTAGGCCGCAAAACCCATCGTGTTGATGACGTTGAGCTCGTAGTCGAGCCGTTCGCGCAGAACCGTATCCGTCGTTGCGCGCTCCTCGCCATAACGTTCGATGAGGCCCGCTTCGCACAATTCGCGCAAGAACTGTTCGGCGGTCTTCTCTTCGACCGTATGCTCCGGCTGCGGAACCGGATACGCGGGGAGATGATGGATTTTCTCCGGAATCTTGATGTCGATGCGCTCGGCGATTTTTACGGTGTTCTCGCACGCTTCCGGAAGATCGCTCCACAGCGCGTACATCTCTTCGGCGGATTTTACGTAGAACTGATCGGAATAAAACTTCATCCGGCTCGTGTCGGAAACGGTCTTTCCGGTTCCGATACAGAGCAGCACGTCATGTGCCGGTGCGTCGCGCTGCTCGAGGTAGTGCGAGTCGTTCGTTGCGACGATCGGCACGTTGAGCTGACGCGCGACGCTGATGAGGCCGTCATTGATCGCGTCCTGCTCAGGCATACCGTGACGCATGACTTCGATGTAAAACCGGTCGCCGAAAATCTCGACGAACGTCTTCGCATTTTTCAGCGACGTTTCAACGTCGTTTTTCAGTAATGGCGCGGCCACCATGCCCGACATGCAGCCTGATAGAACGATCAAGCCGTCGTTGTGTTTTTCGAGGAGATCGAGGTCGATCCGCGGCTTATAGTAGTAGCCCTCGAGGAAGCCCTTCGAGATCAGCGCGGTCAGGTTGCGGTACCCGATCAGATCGCCGGCGAGGAGCGTGACGTGCGCTTCGTCGCGGACCGTGCGATCGAACCGGCCACGCGGGGCAATATATGCCTCGCAGCCGATAATGGGCGTCAGCCGAACATCGCGGGCGGCGTAGTAGAACTCCATCGCGCCGTACATGACGCCGTGATCGGTGAGGGCCACCGCCGGAGCGCCGTCTTCCGCCGTTCGCCGGCAAAGCCGGTCGACGCGGCAGGCACCGTCTAATAAGGAATATTCAGAGTGAACGTGCAGATGAACGAATTGCGACAACTACGTAGCCCGGCCTAAAGAAAACAAAGCGGGTAGACGTTACCTTAAACGATGGGCACGAACCTGTCCGCCGGCCCGCATGATGGCGCCGAACTCTTACAAGAGATCGAGCGGCTCAAAAGACGTATTGCCGTTCTAGAGGCCGAGCGGGACGAGTACGCCCAACAGAACGCCGAACTCTTCGTCCTTCAACAAGTTTTCTCCACCATCAACTCGACGCTCGAAATCAACGACATTCTTTCCATGGTACTGCGCGGCGTCGTCGAGGCGTTGAAGTTCAAGCGCGTGATCCTCTTCGATGTGGTCGAGGGGCAAACCATCGTCCGCCGGCTCGAGTGCGACGACAACGGAACGGTACATCATGCGCGCGATCCGCGCGAGTACCGCCAGGCCTCCACGCTGATCGACGTTGCACGGGGAGATCTTCAACTCGCGTACGGAAGCGCCGGCGACCCCGACGTTCCGCTGAGCGACACCAAGGGTTGGTATTGCATCGCGCCGCTCATTGCGCGCGACGTCGTGCGCGGCATGCTGTATGCGGACGACCCTCCCGCGGACGGCGTCACCGAAAATCAGCTGCGCGTGCTCCTCGATTTTGCATCGCAAGCCGCGATCGCGGTGGAAAACGCGCGTCTCTACGAAGAAACACGCCGGCTGCTGGAAGACACGCAACGCACGGCAAACACCGATAGCTTGACCGGGATTCCAAACCGCCGCGCGCTCAACGACTTGCTGGAACGAGAGCTTCATCGGTCGGATCGATACGACACGCCGTTTGCCTTCGCAATTCTCGACCTCGACGATCTCAAAAAGATCAACGACACCGGCGGACATAGTCTCGGCGATCTCGCCCTCAAACGCTTCGCGCAAGTACTCAAGAAAAATGCGCGCAAAGGCGACATCATCGCACGGTACGCCGGCGACGAGTTCGTGCTGGTCATGGCGCAGAGCGATCGCCGGCAAGCCGAACGCGGTATCGAACGCATCATGGGCGAGCTTCGCCGCAACGGCCTCGCAAGCTCCATCGGCGTATCGATGTTTCCAACGGACGGAAGCGAAGGGCAGACGCTGTTCTTCGCAGCCGACGAGGCGCTCTATCAAGCCAAAGAAGGCGGCAAAAACCAGTTCCGCTTCTACACGCGCACGAGCAAGAACGAGGGTGAACCTGCCTCCCCGAACGCGACCGTATAGCGTGCGGGGACGGGCATCATCCTGACAACAGTCGTGTGGCCCCGGTTCAACCGGATAGTATAAAGAGAGACAACGTCTCATCCGGAAAGGCCAACGTGATCCAACACGACGTAGTCGTCATTGGCGGCGGTCTCGCCGGCATGCGCGCCGCGGTGGAAGCTGCCGAGCGTGGTGCCGACGTCGCTATCGTCTCAAAGATGCATCCGGTTCGTAGCCACTCCGGCGCAGCGCAGGGTGGTATCAACGCCGCCCTTGGAAATCGCGAAGAGGACACACCGGAAGCTCACACGTTCGATACGGTCAAGGGTTCGGATTATCTGGGGGACCAAGACGCGGCCGAAGCGATGTGCGAAGACGCGCCCAAACAGATCATTTGGCTGGAACACCGCGGCTGCATCTTCTCACGCATGCCGGACGGCCGTATCGCGCAACGCCCCTTCGGGGGCGCCGGCGCGCCGCGCACCTGCTACTCCGCGGACGTCACGGGCCTCGTCATTCTTCACACCCTGTGGGAGCAGCTCGAGCGCTTCGGCGTCAAGGTGTATGAAGAGTATTTCTGCACGGCGCTTGCGATTGAGGACGGCATCGGGAGCGGCGTCGTGGCGTACAACATGCGGAATGGACGGCTCGAGCTGATCACCGCAAAAGCGACGATCTTCGCCACCGGCGGCGCCGGGCGGATGTACCTCAAGACGACCAACGGGTATGCGTCGACCGCGGACGGCATGGGCATCGCGTACAAAGCCGGCATCCCGTTGATGGACATGGAGTTCATGCAATTCCACCCGACGACGCTCAAAGAGAACGGCGTGCTGATGACCGAAGGCGCACGCGGCGAAGGCGGGTATTTGCTCAACGGTGCGGGCGAACGCTTCATGTTCAAGTATGCGCCGAACAAGGGCGAACTCGCATCGCGTGACGTCGTCTCGCGCGCGGAGTGGACCGAGATTCTCGAGGGCCGCGGCGTCGACGGCTGCGTCCTGCTCGACTTGCGTCACCTCGGCCGCGAGAAAATTCTCGAACGTCTTCCGCAGATTCGCGAACTCGCGATGGATGCAACGGGCAAAGACGCGGTGCTTGAACCGATTCCCATTCTTCCGGGCGCTCACTACACGATGGGCGGTATCGAAACCGACAAGTGGGGCGCAACGCGCGTTCCCGGTGTGTATGCTGCCGGCGAATGCGCGTGCGTCAGCGTCCACGGCGCGAACCGTCTCGGCGGCAACTCGTTGCTTGAAACGATCGTCTTCGGCGCGCGCGCCGCGTCGCACGCGGTCGACTACATAAAGTCCGTCGGCACCGTGCGCGCTTCAGACCGCACGCTCAAAGCGGAACAAGATCGCGTCGATCGCCTGCTCTCGCGAAACGATGGAACGCGGGCGCCGAAACTGCGGCACGCGATGAACGAAACGATGAGCGAGAACACGTTTATCTTCCGCGACGACGCCGGCTTGCGTGAAGCGGTTACCGAACTGGATCGCGTTCGCAAAGAGTTCGACGCGAGCGCCTACGTCATGGACAAGTCATCGACGTTCAATACCGATCTCGTCAACACGTTCGAAACGGACTTCCTCATCGACGCGGCATACGCACTCGCAAAGGGCGCTCTCCACCGCACCGAGTCGCGAGGCGCCCAATCGCGCACCGATTTTCCCGAACGCGACGACGAGAAGTGGCTCGTGCACACGCTCGCGTGGCGGGACGCGGACGGCTCGCCGCGCCTCGACTACTCGCGCAAAGTCACAATCACCAAGTTCCCGCCGCAGGTTAGAACCTACTAAATTATGGCCAACATCAAGCTCGACATCTTCCGGTTCGACGAAGCGACCGACACGGTTCCGCACCGTGACGTCGTCGAAGTCGAAATTCCGGAGACGACTACGGTTCTCGATGCGCTCGAGTTCGCTAAGGCAGAAGTCGACGGATCGATCAGCTTCCGCCGTTCGTGCCGCTCAGCAATCTGCGGCTCGTGTTCCATGAATATCAACGGCGTCACGTCGCTCGCATGTAAGACGAATTGCAAAGACGTCCTCCAGGAAGATGGCTCGATCCAAGTTGATCCGATGCCGAACTTCCAGCCGATGAAAGACCTCGTCGTCCACATGGATCCGTTCTGGGACAAGTACGCGCGTCTCAAGCCGTATCTGCAACCGAAGGACAACGATTCCGACCACGAGCGCGAACGCCGCGTCTCGCCGGACGACATGAGGAAGCTCGTCGACGTCGCGAACTGCATCATGTGTGCGACGTGCTACGCACTCTGTCCCGTCGTCAGCGTCGACCCGGCGTTCGCCGGACCCGCCGCGATCGCGTATGCGTACCGATTTATCGAAGACGTGCGCGACGGCAAGCGCGACGAGCGCATCGCGCAAATCTCGGAAGATTACTTGTGGCTTTGCGCGCACTGCTACGCGTGCTCGTACTGCCCCAAGCACGTCGATCCCAACTGGCGGATCGTCGACGTCAAGCGCGCAGCGATCAAAAACCGCGTCATGATGAACGAACGCGGGCCGCGCCACGCGCTGGTCGTATCGAAAACGATCAAGCAGACCGGTATGCTGGCCGAGACCGAAGTCATTCTCGGCACGGTCGGACGCTTCAATATCAAGGGCCTTCTCAAAGTCACGTTCCTTGGCGCGGCGCTCGGTGCGCGTATGGGGCTCAAAGGTAAACAGCCGCCGATCTTCCTCAAACCGATCCCGAAGGTCGATGAAGTACGCACCATCTTCGAATCCCTGGAGGTCCCGGTCAGCTAATGTCCATCCCTCTGCTTCCCGAAGATCGCGCGCTCGACTCGCACAAGCCGACACGTTCGCGCGAGATGAAGCGCTACGGCTTCTTCCCGGGCTGCGTCGCCAAAGAATCGTGCAAAGAGCTCTTCAACTCGACGATGCTGCTTGCCGACAGACTCGGCATCGAGCTGATCGAACTGACGGCCGCCTCGTGCTGCGGCGCGTCGGTGGTGAACGACGTCAACCGCGACGTTGCGCGCGTCCTCAATGCGCGGACGTACGCGCAAGCCGAAGCGCTTGGACTCGACGACGTCATTACGATCTGCTCGACGTGCACGGGCCACATGCGCGCCGCGAACAAAGAACTGCTCGAGAGCGAAGAGCGGATGAATCAGGCGAACACGATTCTCAACAAGTTCGGCGCGAAGTACAACGGCAACGTTATGGTACGCCATTTGCTGTGGCTGCTGATCGACGACATCGGCCTCGACAAGCTGCGCGATATGGTCGTGCGTCCACTCAACGGTCTGAAGGTTGCGCCGTTCTACGGCTGCCACATCATCCGTCCCGAGAACGTCAATGGTTGGGAATCTGCCCGCAATCCGCATTCCCTCGAAGATGTCATCGAAGCGCTCGGCGGCGAAGCCGTCGACTACGCCGGCAAGACGCGATGCTGCGGTTTCCACATCCAGTTAGAAAAAGACGGTGTCGCGGCAAACATGGTCGGTCAGAACATGCGGATGGCAAAGGATCACGGCGCTGAAGCGGTGATCACGCCGTGCCCGCTGTGCCATCTTGCGCTGGACGGCTATCAGCAGGATGCGGCGTCACGCTGGGGCCGCACGGACCTGCCGACGTTCCATCTGCCGCAGTTGGTCGCGTTCGCGCTCGGCGTCGCGCCGGAAAAACTGGGCTTGAACAAGCACCTGATCGATCCGCGCATGGTGATGGTGGAGCGCGAACTGATCAGTTAGAACCAACGCTGTTTTTCGTTAAAGCTCCGTAAAAGCCGAGGGCTACAATGGTCGTAAAGCGAGCTAGCGGCTTTATACTGGCCTTGGGATGGCGTTTGATACTGCTTCGATCTGTTCAGCCACTGCGAGCCGGCGTGTCTCCTGCCTCGTAGGGCCGGCCCTTTCCGGTAAATCGCACGCGCTGCGCAGCTGGGGCGAGCGCGACAACGTCAAGGCGATCTTTTTTGCCGTCGATGAAGAGCGCGAATCGCTTTTCCAATTCGTTCATGGGCTCGTAACCGAGCTCGCGCACGTCGCGCGGGGCGCGATGGTAAGCTTTAACGCCATGCAGGATCGCCTGGCCGCCGTTCCCGCACCGGCCGCACGCGTCGCAGCGTGGCTTTGTTCGCACTTACCGGACCGCAGTATCACGATCGTTATCGACAACGTTGAGGTGATCGCGCGCGAGCCGCAGATCGTTGAATTTTTCGACCATTTCGTGCAGGGCGCAGAGAACGCGCGATTCATACTCGCGGGACGTAGCCTCGGCGACCTGCCGGTGAACGCATGGATGGCTTTCGGGATCGCCGGGCTTCCAATCCACGCTCGCGGTGACGACGCTAAGGTCTCCGCGGACCTGCTCTATGGGCTCAGCGGCGCAGAACGCGCGTTTTTGGAACGGCTGTCTCTGCTGGGCGATTTGACGGACACGGTCGTCGATACGACGGTCGGCGTCGCCGGCGCGGCGTTGTTGCTCCAGATCCGAAACGCCCATCCCGCGATATTCGAACATCACAAACCGTTGCGCATGCGCAGAGACGTACGTCGCAGACTGCTCGATGGCTGCCGCGGACGCGATGCGATCGCGCTTCGCGCTATGGTTCTGGATGTCGGTGAATCGCTCGTCCGAAACCATCGCTACGAGGACGCGTTAGACGTCTATCACCGCACGGGCGCGTACGATTTGCTTCGGCAACTGCTCTCACGGCACGGCCTGCACATCGCGGAATCCGTATCGGCCCATGCAATCGATTCGGCGCTTCGCGCACTTCCGGACGGCGATGAAGACCCGGTGATTTATGCTTTGAAAGCGGCAAGCGCATCGCGCGCCGGCCGTTATGACGTGGCAGAAAACCTGTTTACGGAAGCGGCAAAGCTCGCGAGCGGCGACCTCAAACATCAGATCACGTACGCATACGGCTGTGACTTGTTGCGCCGAAACCGGCTAGATGCACTCGATGTGCTCAGTCCGTTGCTCGCAGACGAGCTCGACGAGCGCCGTGAAGTCGAAGTGCGCTCGGCGCTCGCGCAGAGCTGCGTGATGAACGAACGGCCGCAAGAAGCGTTAGATCACATCACTCGCGTCTTAGCCCTCGTCAACGACGTCGAAGACGAGGCGACCAAAGCGCTGCTCTACACGCGTGTGGGCTACGTCTACTTGTATTCCACGAGCGATCTCGCGCAAACCGAACGCTATGCACAAAAAGGTCTCGACTTCGCACTGCAGACGTTTTCATACGTCGTTGCGGTCGGCGCGCTTTCGGTGATCTACGCTGTCGCTTGTCGCCGAGACGAACCGCAAGCCGCGCTACAGGCGCTCCAGCAACTTGCAAATTACAGCGTGAAAATCGGAAACATCGATTTTCAGTCCTATGCAGTCATGGCGATGCTCGAATATCATGTCGAGCTTTACGATCTTGCGGCGATTGCAGAGGCAACGCGCATGCTGCGAACCTTCGACGTTCGTTACGAAACCAAAGTTACGTCCGACGCCCTATTGCCAAGCCAGGCGATGCAGCGCGCATGGGAAGGATCATTCGAGCGGGCGTACGATTTGCTTTTGCCGAGCCTCGCGCAACAGGCAGGCGACGACTTCCGCGCGTACCGGGAAGCGCAATTGGCCCTCTACGCGATCGCCGCCGGGCGTTCGATGGAAGCCCGGACTCATCTGCGCCGCGTACGATGCGCGCTCGAAACGCTCGACCGCGGGTCGCAAAAGGTCGTACGCGCCGGAATTCTGGCCGCGCTTGCTTCGAGCATCGCCGGCGATCGCCACGCCGATCATCACTTCGCGGAACTAAAACCGTGCGCACAGTCCTACCCGAGACTCGAAGCGTTTCGGAACGCCGCACTTCACGTGCACCTCATGTGGACGGGCACGAAAAACGCGCACGACGTAGAGGCGGCGCTGCGGCGACTGGAATCCGAAGGCGGCGCGGGTCTCGCCGTATTGCTTGCGCAGTTGCCAATGCCGCTTATGATGCGCGAGCACCGTCAGGGAGTGCGCGCCGTTGGTTGACTTACATGCGCAAACTCAGATCGTTCGCTCGTTCGCCAAGGCGTTGCGCAACGGCCGCGAAGCATTTGTCGCCGACATCCTCGTCCATGATGGCTCCGCGCCGTATCCTACGTTCGGCGGCCATTTATTCGTCGAGGCGTTCTTGACGTCGTTACTTGCAGCGAACGATGAATCGGACTGCGAGCAGTTTCTAAACTGGACGAAGCACGCTGTATCCGGAAGCAACGTGCTGCGGCCGCCGAAAAACGTTGCGCAAGCGTTAGGCCCGGTGCTTTCGCAGGTTGCCGCCCAGAACGGTTTTCCGTTGACAGCGCGGCCGTTGATCCAGACGATCGTCGACATCATTGAGGACAGTTTCGCATCGTCAATTCCGATCGAGGACGAACAACTCGATATCGTCGACGGCACCATCAACCGGCTGTTGAGCCGGCTCGAGACCCAAGATTCCCTTACGGCAGAGCATTCCCGAGCTGTTGGATCGTGGTGTTCGCGAATAGCACGTTGCCTCTATCTCACCGACAGCGAGGCCAAAGAAATGTCACGCGCCGGTCTCGTGCACGACATCGGAAAGATCGCCGTGCCGGAACGCATTCTCACGGCTCCGCGGGCGCTTACGGAATCAGAGTGGGTGTTGATGCGCGCGCATACCGTTCACGGCGACCAGATGGCGGATGGTGAGGAAGTCTTGCACCCATACCGTTCGGCGATACGTCATCACCACGAACGACTCGACGGCACAGGCTACCCCGACGGACTGCGCGGAGCGCAGATTTCACTTCAGGCGCAAGTCGTCGCGGTTGCTGATGCATTCAACGCAATGATCGGAAGACGTCCGTATCGCGACCCGCTTCCACCAGCGTACGCGCTTGAACAGTTGGAGATCGGCGCTCGTACGCATTTCGACCCCGAGATTGTCCGCGCGCTGCGGACGGTGTTGAGCTCATGACCAAACTGATGGAGATACCCATGCGTAAAATCGTTAATGTTGTCACGGTAGTGATGTGCGCGGCTTCCCTTTGCCTTACCGGGTGCAGCGCACGTTCTTCCGGCCCGGTGATGCCCGGCATTTCCCATGCAGATCAATCGCCGGCTTTGAACACGTCGAGGCAGTATTCGCCGCAAGAGGCGCATGCGATTGCCATTGGAACGCCGGCACCGACGGTGAATCCGTGCTCGGGGACGATCATAACGTGTCATGCTAGCCAGCGAACCGACATTGCGCCGCTCGGCGCATTGACGCCGGTGAGCCAGATACCCGGCCTCCATCCGGCCGATCTCCAATCCGCCTATGCTCTCCCCTCGGGATCATCGAGCGGTGTAGGGCAAACGATCGCGATTGTTGTCCCGTTCAGTAGTTCGACCGCAGCAGCAGATCTCGCGGTCTACCGAGCGAAGTTCGGACTCCCGGCATGTGCCACGTCGACCGGATGCCTGCGTTTCGTCGCGCAGAACGGCAGTTCTCATCTTCCCGGCTCCAATCCGGGATGGACCGCCGAAACAGCGATCGACTTAGATATGGCGTCCGCCGTGTGTCCGAATTGCAAACTGGTCGTCGTCGAAGCGAATGACGACAGCCTCAGTAACATGGTGTTGGCACTTCTTGAGGCGGTTGCGCAAAAGGCAAACGTTGTAAGCAATAGCTGGAGTGTCGCGGAATCGTATAGCGGTCAGGCGATGCCGGGCGTCTTCTCCCACCCGGGCGTAGCCGTCGTCGCCGGATCCGGCGACTCCGGAGCCGGTGTTTCGTGGCCCGCGGCGGAGCCTTCGATTATTGCCGTCGGCGGAACGACTCTCATGCGCGTGACCGCGCAACGCGGCTGGTACGAGGCCGCATGGACTCACGCCGGCTATGGTTGCAGCACCGCCTTCGCAAAACCCGCATGGCAAACGTCCACACCATGCACGACACGCGCCGTTGCTGACGTATCCGCGGTCGCTGACCCGAACACCGGGGTTGCAATCTACGATTCGGCGGGTCAAGGGAAAGGACCGGCGGCGTTGCGAGGCGGATGGGAAGTCTACGGCGGCACGAGCGTCGCCACGCCGATCGTCGCAGGCGCAATCGCGCTCGCGGGCAATGCGTCGCAACTTTCGACGGCTCAATACATTTACACGCACACGAGCGGCTTGAATTCGGTTGTAATGGGAGCGTCCGCGCTGCAAACCGGGCTCGGTTCGCCGAACGGCACGACGGCGCTGTAGATCGCGGTTTACGGCGCCGTCAAGTACGGCTGGACGATCTCAATTCGTTCGACCGATTCCGACGGAATCTCGATTTGTTCGCCGTCAAAACATACGAGCGGCATGTGATGCGACATCCGCTCCAACATGTTTGCGCGAACGAACTCCGCCATCTCGCGCTGATTGTAGCGTTCGCATACGCGGCGCCCGTCACGTAAACAAACCCACAGTTCGGTAGCTAACTCGCTCATGCAAGGCCCTCCGAGGGAACTGATATACCCATCCAAAGATGAATCCTTAACGACGGTTTCGTGATGGTGTCGTACCATACGGGGATGCAACTCCAGCCTTATCTTTTCTTCGATGGCCGCTGTGAAGAAGCGTTGCAGTTCTACAAGCAGGTCCTCGGCGGCGACTATGAGCTGAACCGCTTTGCCGGTTCACCGATGGAATCCGAAGTCGGTTCGGAATGGTCGCAAAAAGTGATGCACGCAACGTTCAACGGTGAGGGCTTCACGTTTATGGCGTCGGACCGCCGGCCCGGCAGCGGTCAGGCATCCGAAGCAAACGTTGCGCTCTCGCTCGCCGGCAACGACGCGAACGAGGCGAAGTCGATTTTCGACCGGCTTTCCGGAGGCGGCGACGTCACCATGCCGTTCGCACCGGCGTTCTGGGGCGGCAGTTTCGGAATGTTGACCGATCGCTTCGGTCAGGAATGGATGCTCAGCGGAGGCCACGGCGGCACATAATGCCCGCAGCGTTCATGCGTCTCCGATCGTAACGAATCCGCGCGCATAATGCCCGCGGCAACGCCCGCCGAGACCGACCGTTCTTTGTCCGAATTGCGCGACGGCGCGACGCGCTGGATCGCGCTGCCGCCCGGCGCGAAAGCCGCGCTGTTCGAGCGCGTGCGCGATGCGACGTACGCGCAAGCCGAGCGCTGGGCGAACGCAGCCGCCGACGCAAAAGGCGTCGCGGGGACGCCTCTCGCGGGCGAAGAGTTGATCAGCGGGCCGTGGGCAGTTCTGTATGCGCTCAATCGCTATGTGCGCACGCTGCGCGACATCGAACGTTTCGGCACGCCGCAGTTTCCTTGCAAACGCGTCCGGATGCGCGCAAACCGGCACGTTGTTGTTGATGTTTTTCCAACTACTCCGTACGACGGGTTGCTTTTCAACGGTATTCGCGCAGAGGTCTGGATGCAGCCGGACGTCGCACCGGCAACGCTGGCACAAACCATGGCGGTGTGGTACAAGCGTCGCGATCCGCAGCCGCGCGTTGCAGTGGTACTCGCGGCCGGCAATATCTCGGCGATTCCGCCGCTCGACGTCTTCTACAAGTTGATCGCTGATGGCGCCGTCTGCATCTTGAAGATGAATCCGGTCAGCGAGTATTTGGGGCCGATTTTCGAAGATGCGCTGAGGCCGCTCGTGGACGAAGGCTTTCTCCGTCTGGCGTACGGTGGAGCGGATGTCGGAAAGTTCCTGTGCGCCCATCCGCTGGTGGACGAGGTTCACGTAACCGGCAGCGCAACGACGCACGACCGTATCGTTTTCGGCGATGGCCCGGATGCCGCCGAACGCAAGCGGCGTAACGATCCCGTCTTACACAAACCAGTTACATCCGAACTCGGCAACGTTTCGCCGACGATCGTCGTGCCGGGCAAGTGGACGGATGCGGACTTCAAGTTCCAAGCCGAACACATCGCGACGCAAAAGATGCATAACGGCGGCTTCAACTGCGTCGCAAGCCAAGTGCTGATCCTCCCGAAATCCTGGGACGGCACAAACAAACTGCTCGCACAGATCGGGAATGTCATGGACGCAATCGCCGACCGTCCCGCATATTACCCCGGCGCCGCCGAGCGCTGCGAAGCGCTCACCGACGGACACGAAAACATCTCGCGCTTCGGCAAACGTGGAGAGGAATTCACTCACCGAACGATCGTCAACATCGAGGCACATTCTTTTGCAACAGCGTTCGAAACGGAGGCTTTTTCGAGTGTTTTAGCGGTCACGACGCTACCGGGCGAGACGGGTGAGTTTCTCAAAACGGCCACGGCCTTCGCTAACGAGCGCTTATGGGGCACGCTCGGTGCAAACATCATCGTTCATCCAAAGACGATGCACGACTTTGCCGGCGAACTGGATGCCGCAATTGCCGGGCTGCGCTTCGGGTGCCTGGGCGTGAACGCGTGGACCGGCGTCGCGTTTTTGCTAACGGAAACCCCCTGGGGCGCGTATCCCGGCCACACGCCCGACGACGTTCGCAGCGGCATCGGCGTCGTGCATAATTCCTATCTCTTTGACCGCACGGAAAAGAGCGTTATCTACGCCCCATTTGCTGAATTTCCGCGCAGCGTTGGGCGGTACGGCTCGACGCTGCTTCCTAAGCCTCCGTGGTTCATCACAAACAACGCCGCCCATCGCACCGCAAAAGCACTGCTCGATTTCGAGATGCACAAGACACCGCTAAACGCAATGCGCGTGGCGATGCTCGCCCTGCGCGGCTAGTATCGCGACCGATGATTTATCGGCCGTAGTGTGCGGGGTTCAAGCGCTTAGCCGAAAAGCCCCAAGACGGACTGCGCGTTGCTATTGGACTGCGCCAAGACCGACGTTCCGACTTGCACGAGGATCTGTTCCTTCGTGAATTCGGTCGTCGCTTGACCGACGTTCAAATCGCGAATCGATGATTCCGACGCTTGAAGATTCACGGCGGCGATATTGTCGCTACTCGCGTCTTCGTTCAATCGTACGATCGCCGCGCCCAACTGGGCTTGCTGATTCAGAATCCGTTGTAACGCATTATCGATTTGCCCGATCGCGTCTTCCGCGCCGAGCGAGCTCGCACTCGCGGCCGACACTGCAAGGTTGATATTCGATATTCGCAACGTCGCCGTATTCGTCGCTTCAATTCCGATCTGAATAACGTCGCCTTCGTCGGCAGCCGATTGAAAGCTGAGCGCCGGATTGTTCGGATTCGTCAGTGCGGCCACGTTCTGGCTCACTTTGATGTACGCGGTCGTACCCACGTCGGCTGTCGTGAAGTAGCCGAGCGTGACGACCACGTTGTCGAATCCCGAAGCACCCGTTGCCGACGTCTTCGTGTTAGCGATGGTCCGAAGATTGGTCCCGCCGGGAGACGCCGCCTGTTTCCCGCCTTGTCCGCCGAAGAGCGTGGACGATACACAAACCAATCCTGTTGCGCTCTCGATAAACGTTTCTTGCACCGCGATCGAAACGCCGGTGTTGATTACTTGCAATTCGATCGTGCCGTCTACGGTGGCTTGATCGCCGGCGCCGCTCCCGAGCCCGAAGACGCCCTTATACGTTCCCGAACCGCCCGGTGTCGTGTTGAAGTAATTGATCCCGCCTGCATGATAACCGCTCGCAGATGCGACGAGAAACCCGTAGTTGATGCCGTTTACTTGCGCGAGGTTTCCGTTCGTCGAGAGTGACGCATTCGCACTAACGTTCAGAAACGCGTTCTGCTCCGCTTGGAAACCGGCATGGCTTCCGTCGAGAAGCGCTTGGCCGTTGAAGTTCGCGTTCTGCGAGATGCGATTGACTTCGAGCAGCAGCTGCGATACTTCGGCTTGGAGATTCGTCCGGTCGCTGTTGCTATTGACATCCGAAGCGGCTTCGACCGCAAGGTTGCGGATGCGCTGCAGGATATCGGTCGTCGTTTGAAGCGCGCCCGAAGCAACTTGCGCTGCGTTGTTAGCGTTTTGGACGTTTTGGATCGCGGCGTTATATCCGTTGACTTGCGTTTGCAAGTTCGTCGCAATCGCGAGGCCGGAGGGATCGTCAGCAGCCGTGTTTATACGCAAACCGGACGAGAGCTGCGTCACCGTGTTCTTGAGTAACTCTTGGTTCCGGTCGAGGTTGAGCTGAACGTTGTTTGCCAAAAGATTATTGGCAATCGAGAGGCCTTGCCCCACGCGATTTCCCTCCATAGAAGCGCGCGCTGCGCCAAAGAGGAGAGGATCCATCCTCTTCCTTCTCATGGGTCTTCGGCCGCGTCGCGGCCGCACTTTAACAGCCGCGTGTTGCGCCGCCGATAACCGGTAAGGTGGATCCGGACCCCGTTCGCACACTAGCCGCTGCCGGGCTTTTCGATCAAGCGATAACGGCCGCGCGAGCCGCCGTATCGGCCGATCCCCGGTCGCCGGCCGCATACGAGAAGCTTGGGTCGGTGCTGGCGCTTACGAAACGCTATGAGGATGCCGCGAAAGCACTCGCCGTCGCAATCGCGCTGAACCCCGCTTCCGCGGAGGCGTTGAATAATTTCGGAGCGGTCCTGCGCGCCGTCGGAAAACCCGACGAGGCCCAGACGTATTTCGAGCGAGCGTTGGAGGTAAGTCCGGGCTTCCATGAGGCCTTGATGAATGCGCTCCCGTGGTACCAGAAGTACGAGCGCGACGAAGCGGCGTTGCGGCTCCTCCATGGCGCGATCGACGGCGGAGACCGGTCCGCCGAAACGTACGAGGCCCTGGGCGCCGTCTTGTTCCGTTTGGGACGCTTAGAGCGTGCGATCGAAGCACTCGAGACGGCAGTCCGGTGTGATCCCGGCCTCGCGAACGCATGGGCCACGCTCGCGAACGCGCGGACGGAATTCGGAGATCTCGCCGGTGGTCAAGCGGCCATCGAGGAGGCCATCCGGCTGAACCCACGCCGGCCCGAATACTATCGCTATTTGACGTCGACGACGCGATCGACGGCGTGCGCAGCATTCACCGAGACGCTGGAGGCGTTAGTGGCGGATCCGTGTTGCCCGACCGAGCAACGGGTAGAAGCGCACTTCGCGCTCGGCGACGTTGCCGCCTCACGATCCGATTGGGAAACCGCATTTCACCACTACGTGAAAGGAAATGCGATCAACCGCAGCTTGCTCGAGTATGACGAGTTGGAAATGGTGAGGAATTTCAACGACATCGAAACGATTTTTTCGAAGGACGTGCTTGCCCGCGGTTCACTCGGGTACCACGGCACGCAGCGGCCCGTCTTCATCTTCGGCATGCCGCGCTCGGGAACAACGTTGATCGAGCAGATCATCGCGAGTCACCCATATGTTTGCGCGGGAGGCGAGCTGACGTTTCTGGACGACATCGTGCGGGGCGTCTTTGCGCGGCCGGGACACGTTACCGCCGAAGTCGGCGTTCGATACGCGGACGCCATCGACCGAATAGCGCCACCGATGGCAATGCGAGTGACCGACAAAATGCCACTGAACTTCCGCTACGCCGGATTGATCCGCATGGTTTTACCGAACGCGCGGCTCATTCACGCGCGACGCGATGCACTCGATACGTGCTGGTCCTGCTTCAGCACGCTCTTTAGCGATGGGATCGCGTGGACTTGTGACCTCCATGAGCTCGGCCACTACTATCGCGCCTACAGCAAACTCATGCGGCATTGGAAGGACGTTTTCCCTGACGGTGCCATGCTGGAAGTCCAATATGAAGACCTGGTCGGCGACCTGGAAACACACGCCCGGCGCATCATCGCACATTGCGGGCTCGAATGGGACGATCGGTGCTTATCGTTTTATGAAACGAAACGCATGGTTCGCACGGCGAGCGCGTCGCAAGTTCGTCAGCCCATATATTCGCACTCCGTCGGCCGTTCGCGGGCGTATGGCGAATTGTTGCGCCCGCTTCGCGATGCGCTGGGGATCGAGCTCTAGTTCCAGTCCTTCGACGGGAGCAGGGCATGCGAGAACGCGTCGTCCGTTGCTCGTGACGGACGCCGGCGCCGTTCGGTGAACCGGTGTACCCACCAGATCGCAAATCCGATAATTCCGAATACGACAAATGAATTCATACGCTGCTCCTTCGTGCTTTCGACCGTGCGACGGCCTCACGCACCGACGTCACGATTTGCGTTCCTTCGTATCCGAGCGACCGCGCGTGGGCGACGAATCGCTCCGCGACCTCGACTAACGGCTTCGCGTCGCTTCCGCTTCTTGCGCTTGCGACGAAGGTTCCGCGTCCGCGCTTCGTGGCGACCACCCCGTCGCGCTCGAGCTCCCCATACGCGCGGTTCACCGTATTCGGATTGATTCCGAGCGCAGCGGCGACGTCACGCACGCTCGGTAGCTGCTCGCCGCGCCGCAGTTCGCCTCGTCCGATCGCGGCGATGAACTGCTGCTGCAACTGCGCGTATACCGGAAGCGCGGATGCGTCGTCGACAAAGAGCGACGCCACTTTCATGATGTATCGGTGTCCTAATTCACCAGGACGCAGCGAGCATACCAAAGAAGCCGGTTGCGCGTCAAGCCGGTTTTCGCTGGGATGCGGTACGATCGTTCATAGCACGTATCGCAAAAGATCGCGCTTATAGGCGCGCACGACGCGATCGAAACGCATCCCGAGCCCGTAGGCAACCGCGACGGAAGCGTGGTTCGCGGGATCGATGAGCGCGTACACGTTCCGCAGTCGCAGTGTGTCACGCGCGTACCGCGCAACAGCGCGCGCGGCCTCGCTTGCATAACCGCGTCCCCACGCCGCGCGCTGCAGAACCCAAACGATTTCCGTGTAACCGTCCGGCACGCGATGCAGTCCGCACCATCCGATGAGGCGGCTGTCTTGCTTTCGGATTACGGGCCATAGTGAAAAGCCTTCGCTTTCCTGTTCTTCCATTTGCCGGTCGATCCACGCGCGCACGCTTTCGACCGTCGGCTGCCTCGACAGCGGTAACAAGCGCGTCGCTTCCGGGTCGGAAAAAATTTCGAGCACTGCTGCTGCATCGCTCGGCATCCAGGTGCGCAGAATCAATCGCTCGGTTTCGATGAACGCCATCGATGTTATTGGATAGCGCCCGCCGTTCGCAGCATCTGCAACACGCGATCGTCGGGCAATCCGTAGACCGTGGATCCATTTCCCGTCATGGTCTTCGCTTCGAACAGCGCGTCGTAAATCGCGGCTTGCGTGGCTTCAGCCGTTGCGCGGTAGAGCGCATTGAGCGTGGCATTATCCTCTACGATTTGCGTCGACGGAGCAACGATGTTCCATTCTGCCGTGCGTTTGAAGACGTACCCGGTGGAAAATGCGACGAAGAGATCTCCGCTTCCGACATCGGACGTAAGGCCGGTGCGTCCCATGCCGAGCGCCGCTCGCATCGCGATCGCGTGAAGTTGTTGGCTATCGAGCGGCGCATTCGTCGCGATTACGATGATGATGCTTCCGCTCTCCATGCGCCCGTGCAACGTCGCTTCGGATATATGTTGCGGGAAAACGGTCTTGTATTCGTTTTTCAGCTTCGCGCCGACCGGAACACCGACGATCGTGAGCGCTTCACGCGAGCTTCCGGTGTTGTCGTTAACGAGAACGCCGACGCGATAGCCACCGAGGGTGGCGGGCAACACGCGCGAGGCGGATCCGATACCGGCCTTGAATCCGAATGCGCGCATGCCGGTGCCGGCCCCAACGCTGCCGCGCGCAAATTGCCCTTCCTTCGCGTCGTCAAGCATCGTCACGATGTTCGCTTGCTTGACGCTGCGCAACTGAATGTTATCGAGCAACTGATCATCGCACTCCGCGACGACCGGAAGTGGTACGTCATCGCTGCGGCCGACGTTTGGATAATGGCGAATCATCCAGTCCACAACGCCATCGTCAGCGAGGCCGACGTTGAGGGTATTCGTTAGGACGATCGGCACTTCCAAATACCCGGCGGTGTTGATCCAGTGCGTTCCCGTCATTTCGCCGTTACCGTTGAAAGCGACCGCCGCCGCAGAAGCCTTGTTATTCCACGGGTCGCTATTGGGAAGAATACCGGTAGCCCCGGTTCGAACGTCGCTGCCTTCGACTAATGTCACCTGGCCGACGCGAACGCCGGGGATGTCCGTAATGCCGTCGAGCGGTCCGGTGGGATATAATCCGAAATGGAATGGCAGCACGGCTTGCGCGCCGCCCGCGGCCGCTAAAAACAGAGCCGCTACGAGTGCAAGGCTATACGTCAATCGCTTGGGCATCGGCCGTTGCATTGGAAATTGCAGCAGGCGAGGCCTGCGGGGGTGAAAAACTGTGATACTTTCCAAGGCACACGTTACGAGGGACCAAATCATCCTAACCGTTCCGGAGAAACTCGAAGCCGCTACGTTGTGGGAGAATCTCACACCGCCCGAACTGATTGAACATGCGCTCCGGCGTGGTGAGGGTATCCTTGGAAAAGACGGACAGTTTATCGTTGACACGCGCCCGCACACGGGCCGCTCGCCGAAAGACAAAGCCTTCGTCAAAGAACGTTCGAGCGAAGAGCATATCGATTGGGGCGATACGAACGCGCCCATCGATGCGGCAGTCTTCGATAACCTCTGGGAGAAGGTTCGCGCGTATCTTTCGGAGCGCGACGTTTATGCGCTCGACGCCTATGTCGGCGCGGACGAACGCTATCGCGTGCCGATCCGCGTGTACACCGAATTTGCCTGGCACAATCTCTTCGCGCACCACCTGTTCATTACGCCCGAGAAACCGGTTCCCGGATTCGTTCCC
The DNA here is from genome assembly GCA_963737065.1 of Vulcanimicrobiia bacterium. Lineage (GTDB taxonomy): Bacteria > Vulcanimicrobiota > Vulcanimicrobiia > Vulcanimicrobiales > Vulcanimicrobiaceae > JAMXLG01. Next base: position 424,600 of record CAVTRC010000002.1, on the reverse strand, counting down.
GACTTTACGGTCGTCGACGCGGCGCTCTTCGAAGCGGATCCTCAACGCGACGGCACGCGCAGCTCGACATTCATTCTGGTGAATTTCGAGAAACGGATGATCCTGATCGGTGGGACGAAGTATGCCGGCGAAATTAAAAAGTCGGTTTTCACCGTAATGAACTATCTGCTTCCCCTGCGCGACACGCTGCCCATGCACTGCTCGGCAAACGTCGGCGAGGATGGCGACGTCGCCATCTTCTTCGGTCTCTCCGGTACCGGCAAGACGACGCTCTCGTCGGATCCTCACCGCCCGCTCATCGGCGACGATGAACACGGTTGGTCGAGCGACGGCGTTTTTAACTTCGAAGGCGGCTGCTACGCGAAGGTCATTCGACTATCGCCGACCGCGGAACCGGAAATCTGGGCGGCGACGAATCATTTTTCAACGGTCATCGAAAACGTCGTCTACGACGAACGGACGCGGGAACTCGACGTGAATTCTGACGCGAAGACCGAAAACACGCGTTCGGCATATCCGTTGTCGTTCATCCCGAATATCGTTCCCGCAAGCATGGGCAGCCACCCGAATACGATTATCATGCTGACCGCCGATGCGTTCGGCGTGCTGCCGCCTATCTCGAAGTTGACGCGCGAACAGGCGATGTATCACTTCCTCTCCGGGTACACGGCGAAAGTCGCCGGAACCGAGCGTGGCGTCACCGAGCCGCAAGCAACGTTTTCGACGTGTTTCGGCGCCCCGTTCATGGTGCATCACCCAACCGTCTATTCGAAACTGCTGGGCCGCAAGATCGACGAACACGATGTCGAGTGCTGGCTCGTGAACACGGGGTGGAGCGGAGGGCCGTACGGCATCGGTAAGCGGATGTCCATCGCGCACACGCGCGCAATGGTCAACGCCGCAATCGAAGGACGTATCCCGAACGAGTTCGAGCACGAGCCGTTTTTCGGTCTCGCAATTCCAAAGAGTGTGCCCGGCGTTCCGAGCGATGTTCTGAATCCGCGCAACGTTTGGACCGACAAGAACGCGTACGACGCGCAGGCCGATAAACTCGCGCACCTCTTCTTCGATAACTTCAAGCGCTTCGAATCGCACGCAAACGACGCAGTAAAAGCGGTCGCAATCAAGCCGAAGCGCTAGTGCCGGTCGAATTCCAAGCACCTCTAGAATATGCGGCGTTCAGCCGCCGATGCCCATCGCTTTGAGGAGGATCCGCTTCGGGCGTTGACCGTCGAATTCGCCGTAGTGCACGCGCTCCCACGGACCAAGATCGAGCGCGCCGTTCGTGACCGGAACGAGCACCTGATGACCGAGCAGCATGCGTTTCAAATGCGCATCCGCGTTGTCTTCGCCGGTTAAGTGGTGCTTGTAGTCAGGTTTGCGCGGCGCAAGTTCTTCGAGCCATTGCATGATGTCTTGCCACAATCCTGATTCGTGATCGTTGACGAAGATGCTCGACGTAATATGCATCGTGCTCACGAGAACGTACCCGTCTTTTAAGAATGCGGCTTCGCGAACGCGTTCGACCTCTTCGGTGATGTCGCGGATCTCGTAGCGCCGTTCCGTCTTCACGGTCACATGCTCGGTATAGCAGACCAGCGTGCCGGTTTCCATCCTCTCTCCTTTCTCTAATGCGGGTTTCAGGCAAGCTTCAACCGCCGCGTTTAGGATGAGCCAATGAAATTCTCCCCGTTTCTTCTTTCCGGGGCTCTCGCCGTGGCGATCGGTCTTCCTATCGTTGGTTGTGCGCAGCAAGCTCCGGCTCAGTCCCAGCCGGGTGCGTCGCAGGACGCGTACGGCCACCATCGCGGCGGCATCCGCTGGTTACAAGGCGTGAACCTCTCGGACCAGCAAAAACAGCAAATCCAAATGCTGAGGCAGCAATACCGTCAGGCGCATCCGAGAGGGAGCCAACCGGATCCCCAAGCGCGTCAGCAACTTCAGCAACAGATCATGAACGTCTTGACGCCCGATCAGCGCGCGCAGGCGCAAGCGAACAGACAAAAGATGCGCCAAGAATGGCAACAGCACGGCGGTCAAAACGGCGCCCCGCTCGCGTCGCCTTCACCCGCTCCGTAACAACCTTCTCACGGCTCGATTCGTACACGAATCGAGCCGTTTTTATCGCGTGCCGAAGAGATTCAAGCACATAGCAGCATAGGAAAGCTCCATCGGCGGAGTGCATTTCTTCGCGCATGAGCGATACTCTCGCAATACTCGTCGGCGGGGGTCCGGCACCGGGGATCAACGGCGTCATTGCCTCTGCCGCGATCGAAGCGATCAATTGCGGCTTGCGCGTCATCGGCATCTACGACGGTTACCGCGACCTTGCTGCCGGTACACCGCCGAAGACGATTGAGCTTACGATCGATTACGTCGCGCAAAATCATACGCGCGGCGGTTCGATCCTTCGGACGTCGCGAACGAATCCCGCGAAAGACGAAGAAACGCTCGACCGTTGCGTTCGATCGATCGAGGCGCTCGGCGCGCGGTATCTCCTCTGCATCGGCGGCGACGACACGACATTCGGAGCGGCGCGGATCGCCGAACGTACGAATGGATCCATCGGAGTGTGTACCGTGCCGAAGACGATCGATAACGATCTTCCGCTTCCGGAAAACGCGCCGACGTTCGGCTTTGAAACGGCCCGTTCGGTCGGCACAGAAATCATCGAGAGCTTGATCGAAGACGCCCGGACAACCGTGCGCTGGTACATCGTCGTGTGCATGGGGCGCAAATCGGGAGCGCTTGCGCTCGGGATGTGCAAGTCCGCGGGTGCAACGCTCGCCGTCATACCGGAAGAATTTCCCGGCGACGAACTCGACCTTCATTTAGTGATCGACACGATCGTCGGCGCGATCGTGAAGCGACGCACGCAAGGACGCGGCTACGGCGTCGCCGTTGTGGCGGAAGGCATCATCGAACGCGTGTCAGCCGAGGCTCTCGCTGCGCTGGAGAACGTCGAGCGCGACGCGTACGGGCACGTTCGGCTTGCCGACGTTCCCATTGGTCCACTTCTTCGTGACGGCGTGCGCAGCCGTTTACAAGAGCTCGGCGTGCAAACGACCGTGCTCACAAAAGACGTCGGCTACGAGCTGCGCTGCGCGCGGCCGGTTCCATTCGACCTCGATTACACCAGGACGCTCGGCTACGGCGCGGTTCGTTACCTTCTCTCGGGAGAAAGCGGCTCGCTCATCGCGCTTTCCGGCGGGCGATTGCATCCCGTCCGGCTCGATGAGCTCGTCGATCCGTCCACGGGACGCATCCGCACGCGCCTCGTTGACGTCCATGCTGAAGCGTATGCCGTCGCACGCGACTACATGGTTCGACTGACGCCTGAAGATCTCGAGCCGACGAATCTCGAGCGATTAGCCGGCGAGACGAATCTTTCGCCGCAGTTTTTTCGGTCGGCTTTCGAACGAACGGCACTGGTCGGGCTTGCGGCGGGTACATCCGCCATGTGAAGAACCACGCCATCGTCAACCGACAATCTGATTTGCTCGCTTGGTGCATTCGCATAGCATGCTGAAGCGTTAGCGCGTGAAAGCCGCATTCGCGTCCTTGCTCCTCTTCTCAGCGCTTACCGCCGGATGCGGAGGTGGAGGCGCATCCGGCGCGAGCGGTCCGGACGACGGCTCTCCTGCCAGCTCGTCTCCTACGCCAACTTCGAGCGCACCAGCATCAGCGTCGGCGTGCTCCGGCAAGACGATGACAACCGCGAGCGACGGGATCGCCACCAGTCACTCCATCGGGCTTGATCGTTGCAGGCGGCCTGCACATCGAAACGATCGCATCGATCGCACACGCGCGTGAGCTTGCGGCACTCCCGAACGGCGATCTGCTCGTCGGCACCAGCTCATCGACGGTGTATCTCGTGCCGAACGCCGAAGCGGCAGCGAACGCCGGAGCTCCGATCGTGTTTGCAACGATGCCTGACGCAGACGCCGCAGGCGTCGCATTCGATCGCAGCTCGTGCACCGTATTCGTCGGTACTACGGCCGGTGTCTACGCAACTCCGTATCGCGACGGCGACACGTCGGCGGAAAAAATTACAAAGATTGCGAGCGTGCGCACGAGCAGCAGCGGCGGCCATTCGACGACGAGCGTTGCCGTTGCAAACGGGAACGGTGTATGCAAGCGTCGGCTCTTCATGCAACGCGTGCACGGAAACGGACCCAACGCGCGCAACGATCCAACAGATGCAGCTCGACGGAGCTCGATGACGTCGCGAGCAGTGCACATTCGCAACGCGATTGCGCTTGCAGTGAATCCGCAAAGCAATCACCTCTGGGCCGGCGATGCAGGGCAAGACGATCTTCCGACCGGCCATCCCTACGAATTCTTCGACGACGTAAGTTCGCACGCGGGTGTCGCCGATTACGGCTGGCCGCAGTGCGAGGAAAACCATCGAGCTTACGGCAGCGGCGCGAACTGCACGAACACCGTCGAACCGCTCGTCGAGCTTCCCGCGTATTCGACTATCATCGGCGCGGTATTTTATCCATCGTCCGCGAGCGGCGCATATGCATTGCCGGCAACATATCGCGGCGGTGCGTTTCTTGCGGCCCACGGATCGTGGCATGAAGTCAACGGCAGCTATTTCGCCGTTCCGCAAGTCGTATTCGTTCCGATGAACGGCGACGCGCCGCAAACAACCGTGAATTGGAGCGACCCTACCAAACAGTGGAAGGCATTTGTCACCGGCTTTCAATCGTCCGGCACGACACGGATCGGACGTCCGACGGGACTCGCCGATCGGTTCTCAGGGCAGCTTGTTTATAGCGGACGACACGGCCGGAGCGCTCTATCGTGTTCGCCCGTAGTGTTCTCGCGGCTGCACTGATCGTCGTCCCAACCGCGACGATAGCCGCCGGATCCGAGCGAACCGCGCGATCGTTTCGGGCTTTACGCTCGAGCACATCGCAACGGTCGACGGCGCGCGTGAATTGGCGATTGCGAAGAACGGCGATCTCTTCGTCGGCACGAGCGGGAATACGGTCGATATCATCCAGCACGCCGAGTCGTCCAGATCCGGCAGCACCGCAAACGTTTGCGCAATTCGATAACGAACCCGCAGCCGGCGTAGCCGTTTCCGACGACGCGCTCTTCGTCGGCACGCAGTTCGGCGTCTACCGCATCGCCTACCATACCGGCGATAGCCACGCACGATCCTCTCCCGAGAAACTTGCCGGCGTTCGCCCCTCGGGAATCGCACGCGATCACGAGACGACGAGCGTAGCGTGGACCGGCTCAACGCTCTACGCGAGCGTCGGATCCTCGTGCAACGCGTGCGAGCCGGAACTCGATGCAACACGCGCGACGATTCAACGTGTCGATATCGCGCATCACAACATCGCTCCGGTCGCAACGCACATTCGCAACGCAATCGCGCTCGCGATCGATCCGCAAACGCACGCGTTGTGGGCCGGAGTCGCCGGCGTCGACGATCTCGCGCCCGGCCATCCGTATGAAATCTTCGATGACGTGACGGCCCATGCGTTGCCCGCAAATTACGGCTGGCCAAGCTGCTACGAGAACCGCCGCGTTCATCCGCGGTGGCCGGCGGACTGTTCGCATGCGGCGCTTCCGCGCGTCGTCTTTCCGGCATACGAGACGCCGATCGGAGCAACGTTTTATCCGGCTAACCCGCACGGACGCTATGAATTTCCCCCGCAATATCGTGGCGGTGCATTCGTGACATTGCACGGTTCATGGCATGGTCCGGGCAACGGGCTGCCGGGATACGTTCCACCGCGCGTGGTGTTCGTTGCGATGCATGGCGACGATCCGGAGCGCGCAATAGACTGGAACGATCCGAATACGCAGTGGAGCGAATTCGTCGGCGGCTACCAAAACGGTGGAACGATCGAACGTATCGGGCGTCCGACCGGAATTGCGGTCGGACCGGAAGGCTCACTCTTCGTCGCCGACGATCAAACAGGCGCGATCTACCGGATTCGCCCAAAGTAAGTGTCGCCTTCGAAAATCGCGGCGGTGCAAGCACCGTCAATTGCGCCCGATGCTACGCGCGTCGTGTACGTGCGATCGACGATCGACTAGAAGACGACCACCGCGATACTGAACTGCGGGAATGACGTTCACGACGACAGTGCCGTATGTCTTGACGCGAGACCGCATATACGTGCGACCGGGACGCAGGTAAAGCTCGTCGTCTGGCCGGTCGCCGGACATTTCCGAGCGAGTCCGGTGCGTTCCGAAGACGTGTTTCGTCAATGGGAACGGTGGTTTGTAGACGGGTTATGAATCAGGGCGGACCTGCCGCGGCGCTAACGATCGCCGCCGCCATCGCGAGCTTGTGATCGGCGTTCCACGGCGCTCCAATCACACGGCGCATTTCGAGAAAATGCGAGTCGAAGTTCTCGACCTGCAATACGCGGCTCGCCGACGTTAGCACCGTCTTCGCATCGTACCAGTCAACGCCCCACCCACGCGTCTGCGCAGCGGACGCAAGAGCGTTGCGGTACATGACCCAGTCCGCAACGTTACTCGCACGATAATCGGTGATTCGCTCAGCGATCGTTGGCGGTAGCGAGGGACAGCTGCGAAGCGCGATGCGCGCAATATCCGGCACCGCGCCCGCCACAGCGTCAAGAGCAAGTGCTGCATGCCGCTCCGCAGAATCGCGGACGCGCTCGACTAAAGCAACCGCTGAATCGATCGGCAGCAGCTGCGCCTCGTGGTGATGAGGAATAGCCGGAAGGTTCTCGTCGACCAACTCAACCCGCCGGCGGTCGAGCAACGTACAGTCCGATGCGACCGTCACGAGGACGGCCCAACCACCATGATCCGATACCCCGGCGACTGCGCGACTCGTCGACATAATCGTTTCTCTCATGTGCTGGCACGACGCGTTGGTCTCATGATCGACTGACAGGTCTACGATAGAACGAGGAGCCTACCGATTCAAAGGCGTTGAATTACGTCGCTTATCAGTAGGCGAAAATACAAAAGCCCGCTGCATAACTGCGCGGGCTTTTGGTCGATTAAATCTGGCGTCGACCTACTTTCGAGGGACCCTGCGGTCCGACTATCATTGGCGCTGGCGGGCTTAACTGCCGTGTTCGGGATGGGAACGGGTGGGACCCCGCCGCTATGGACGCCAGAAATCTGATCCCCAACCGTGATGACGAGCCTGAGCTCCAGCCGATCACGGTGGGAAACTGGTTTGGGTCCCCAAACGACGCGAACCGTTTGGGTTCCAAAAGCTGTACAGAGAAGAACTCCCAAGTGCCATACACTCGAGCGATTTAAGCGTTGTCAAAATTTCCGAGCGATTAGTACCGGTCAGCTGCACATCTTGCGATGCTTCCACCCCCGGCCTATCAACGTAGTGGTCTACTACGACTCTTCACCCTTACGGGATTGAAGTCTCATCTTGGGGTCAGTTTCGTGCTTATATGCTTTCAGCACTTATCTGATCCGAACATAGCTACCCGGCTATGCCCCTGGCGGGACAACCGGTTCACCAGCGGTTCGTTCGACTCGGTCCTCTCGTACTAGAGTCCACGCCCCTCAAACTTCCAACGCCCACAGCGGATAGGGACCGAACTGTCTCACGACGTTCTGAACCCAGATCGCGTACCGCTTTAATGGGCGAACAGCCCAACCCTTGGGACCTACTACAGCCCCAGGATGCGACGATCCGACATCGAGGTGCCAAACCTCCCCGTCGATGTGAACTCTTGGGGGAGATAAGCCTGTTATCCCCGGAGTAGCTTTTATCCGATAAGCGACGGCCCTTCCATTCGGAACCGCCGGATCACTTAGCCCTGCTTTCGCACCTGCTCGACCTGTCCGTCTCGCAGTCAAGCTCCCTTATGCCTATGCACTCTGTACGAACGGTTTCTGACCGTTCTGAGGGAACCTTTGGGCGCCTCCGTTACTCTTTGGGAGGCGACCGCCCCAGTCAAACTGCCCACCTGACTCTGTCCTACGACCGGATAACGGCCGCTAGTTAGAATCCCAAGACTATCAGGGTGGTATCCCAACGTTGTCTCCCCGACGACTAGCGCCGTCGGATCATCGACTCCCACCTATCCTGTACAGACAGTCTCAGAACCCAAAATCAGGATACAGTAAAGCTTCACGGGGTCTTTCCGTCCTGCTGCGGGTAACCAGCATCTTCACTGGTACTGCAATTTCGCCGAGATCCCCATTGAGACAGTGTCCAAGTCGTTACTCCATTCGTGCAGGTCGGAACTTACCCGACAAGGAATTTCGCTCAGTTTGCTCCGACGCTTTCACGCCGGACTGGACTCTATCTTCATCCGATGAGAAGATCGCGAACGATCTCACTCGTTTTCGGAGCCCTGCGTATAGTCTCTGAGGATCCTCCGAGTCATCAGACTTGAAGTTTCCTGCGGATTGTCCAATCCCAAACCATTTTTACTGCCGACTTCTATAAAGAAGCCGGCGAGTAGGTTTGGGCTTAAGGAGGTTCCCGCATACAGCAGGGTTTTCGTTTGCACATTACTGTGCAGTGAGGCAACGTGTTTAATACACTTCACCTTAGGACGGTTATAGTTACCGCCGCCGTTTACTGGGGCTTCAATTCGCAGCTTCGCTTGCGCTAACCACTCCTTTTAACCTTCCAGCACCGGGCAGGAGTCAGCCCCTATACGTCTGCTTTCGCATTCGCAGAGACCTGTGTTTTTGTTAAACAGTCGCTTGGACCTATTCTCTGCGACCACCCTCAGCTTACGTGGTAAACACTTCACCAAAGGTGGCACCCCTTCTCCCAAAGTTACGGGGTCAATTTGCCGAGTTCCTTAACAGGGATTCTCTCGTCGCCTTAGCATGCTCTGCCAGTCTACCTGTGTCGGTGTACGGTACGGGCACCTATGATCCTTATTAGAGGCTTTTCTTGGCAGCGTGGAGTCGATCACTTCGGCTCAAAGAGCCTCGTATTCGCTTCTCGGCCTTGCAACGCGGATTTACCTACGTTACGGCCTACCAGCTTAAACGCCCACATCCATCCGGGCGCTGATCTATCCTCCTGCGTCACCCCATCATTTCATAGACTTTGATAGGCGCTGCGGTGGCTGCGTCGCCTCTTCGCCCAGCTCGTCGTTGCTCCTAAGTCTCGATCGATAGATCGATCCTTCGTCGCTCCTAGATCTGAACGAAAATTCTCCGCGAGCTTTTGCAACTCACAGAGGACGATCGTATACACTACAGAGTCCATCAAAGTCTAAACGGTCATCGGTGGTAGCAGAATATGAACTGCTTGTGCATCGCCTACGCTTCTCAGCCTCGGCTTAGCTCCCGACTCACCCTGAGACGATTGACGTTGCTCAGGAAACCTTAGACTTCCGGCGTGCGGGGTTCTCACCCGCATTTGTCGCTACTTATACCTGCATTCGCACTTGTGGTTCGTCCACACGTCCTCACGGTCGTGCTTCAGCCTACGCCACAACGCTCCCCTACCGATTAGCCTGATACTCCTGATTTAGCCCAGATTCGCGATTGTCGACTGCCTTGTGTACGCACTGTACACCACGGCAATCGACAATCGCGAATCTGAACTAAATCAGAAGTACCAGGAGTTTAAAACTAATCCCAAAGCTTCGGTTATATGCTTGAGCCCCGTTACATTTTCGGCGCCCCATCACTCGACTAGTGAGCTATTACGCACTCTTTTAAGGGTGGCTGCTTCTAAGCCAACCTCCTAGTTGTCTGTGCGACGAGACTTCCTTTACCACTGAGCATATATTAGGGACCTTAGCTGTTGATCTGGGCTGTTTCCCTTTTCACCATGGAGCTTATCCCCCACAGTGTGACTGCTACGCAATACGCCACGGTATTCGGAGTTTGATGGGGTTCGGTAGTCTGGTAAGACCCCTAGCCCTGTCAGTGCTCTACCCCCGTGGGTTAACGCGTAACGCTAGTCCTCAAACTATTTCGGGGAGAACCAGCTATCTCTAGGTTCGATTGGCTTTTCACCCCTATCCACAGCTCATCCAATGTTTTTTCAACAACAACAGGTTCGGGCCTCCACGTGAGGTTAATCACGCTTCACCCTGGCCATGGATAGATCACCTAGTTTCGGGTCTACTGCAACGGACGAACGCCCTATTCAGACTCGCTTTCGCTACGGCTCCGGCTCAACACCTTAACCAAGCCCGTTACAAGTAACTCGCAGGTTCATTCTTCAATAGGCACGCGATCAGCCTTGCTTACGCATGGGCCTTTCACGGTTTGTAGGCACGCGGTTTCATGTTCTATTTCACTCCCCTCAGGGGGTTCTTTTCACCTTTCCCTCACGGTACTAGTACGCTATCGGTTTCCACAGAATATTTAGCCTTGGAAGATGGTCCTCCCAGCTTCAGACAGGGTTTCTCGTGCCCCGCCTTACTCACGAACAACACCGCAAGACCGATCGATTTTGTCTACAGGACTTTCACCCTCTGTGGTGCGGCTTTCCAGCCGGCTTCTACTATCGACCGATTTGATAACTTGCGCCCAGAGATTCGGCTCTGAGATGGTTGTCGTACAACCCCGCTCATGCAACGCCCGAACGCTTGCACATGAACGGTTTAGGCTGTTCCCAGTTCGCTCGCCACTACTACGGGAATCTCGTTTGATGTCTTTTCCTCCGGCTACTTAGATGTTTCAGTTCACCGGGTGCGCTCTCTCACGACTATTGAATTCATCGTGGAGTCCATGCCCATGACGGCATGGGGGTTGCCCCATTCGGAAATCACCGGATCATCGCTTCTTAGCAGCTCCCCGATGCTTATCGCAGCTTTGCACGTCCTTCATCGCCTGTGGAACCAAGGTATCCACCTGCATGCCCTTAATTATTTCGACTAATTACGCAAAATTGCACCAACGAATTCAGGTTACAAATTCGTTGGCCGCTTTCATGTTTGGCACATGAAAGTTCTTCTCTATACAGTTTTCAAAGATCTCACCATCGATCGCCGCGTCGCGTCCCACCTCACGATCCTAAGATCGCTTCGGTGGGTCGCTCCTTGCGCTCCGCGGCGAGATCTTTGAAATCCTACCGTTAGCGAAGGCTGCAACAATACGAAATGGCTTCGGGCTGACGAGCTCACGAATCGAGTCGAACGCAGAACGTCGAACTCGGCGCGAGGTTCGTTCCCTCAAAGCTGAACAGTGCAGTCCTTGCGGAGACCCCCGTTGCGGGAGCCGCAAAAACCAATCGAGTGCGATCCTTCGACAAGCTCAGGATGACACGGATCGGCGCTATGACCTCTGACCATACGGACACGTAGTCCGGCTAGATCCCTTGGCCACCGATTCCCAAAGCGAACGACGTTCGCGATGTCATGTCGGTGTTTTCAATAGCATCGTCTGTGGTCGACTTAGAATGAATACGCAAGATGCAACTTCACGAAGTGAAGTTCATCCGCATGTTCTCCTTAGAAAGGAGGTGATCCAGCCGCACCTTCCGATACGGCTACCTTGTTACGACTTCGTCCCCCTTACCTAGCATACCTTAGACGCCTTGCTCCTTACGGTTGCACGGGCGGCTTCGGGTACACTAAACTCAGGTGACGTGACGGGCGGTGTGTACAAGGCCCGGGAACGTATTCACCGCAGCGTAGCTGATCTGCGGTTACTAGCGATTCCGACTTCATGGAGGCGAGTTGCAGCCTCCAATCCGAACTGAGCGCGCGTTTAAGAGATTAGCTTGCCCTCGCGGGTTCGCGACTCGCTGTCGCGCGCATTGTAGCACGTGTGTAGCCCTGGACGTAAGGGCCATGCTGACTTGACGTCATCCCCACCTTCCTCCGGCTTGTCACCGGCGGTCTCGTGTGAGAGATCTTGTGGACCAACACACGACAAGGGTTGCGCTCGTTGCGGGACTTAACCCAACACCTCACGGCACGAGCTGACGACAGCCATGCAGCACCTGTCACTCTGTCCGGTTGCCCGGAAACCTAGTCTCCTAGATGATCAGAGGATGTCAAGCCCAGGTAAGGTTCTTCGCGTTGCGTCGAATTAAACCACATGCTCCACCGCTTGTGCGGGCCCCCGTCAATTCCTTTGAGTTTTAACCTTGCGGCCGTACTCCCCAGGCGGGACACTTATTGTGTTAACTGCGGCACAGATGGAGTCGATACCACCTACACCTAGTGTCCATCGTTTACGGCCAGGACTACCGGGGTATCTAATCCCGTTTGCTCCCCTGGCTTTCGCTCCTCAGCGTCAGGTCAGTCCCAGATGATCGCCTTCGCCACTGGTGTTCCTCCCGATATCTACGCATTTCACCGCTACACCGGGAATTCCATCATCCTCTAACTACCTCAAGATCAATAGTATCCATGCCGTTCCCTGAGTTGAGCCCAGGTCTTTCTTCACAGACTTAAAGATCCGCCTACGAGCGCTTTACGCCCAATGATTCCGGACAACGCTTGCCCCCTACGTCTTACCGCGGCTGCTGGCACGTAGTTAGCCGGGGCTTCCTCCAAGGGTACCGTCAATATCGTCCCCTTCGACAGTGGTTTACGACCCGAAGGCCTTCTTCCCACACGCGGCGTCGCTCCGTCAGGCTTTCGCCCATTGCGGAAAATTCCTCACTGCTGCCTCCCGTAGGAGTCTGGACCGTGTCTCAGTTCCAGTGTGGCTGGTCGCTCTCTCAAGCCAGCTACCCATCGGAGCCTTGGTAGGCCGTTACCCCACCAACTAGCTAATGGGACGCAGTCCCGTCTCTAAGCGCATTGCTGCTTTGATCGCCAAGTGATGCCACCCGGAGATCACATGCGGTATTAGCTAACCTTTCGGCTAGTTATCCCCCACTTAAAGGTAGGTTGACTACGTGTTACTCACCCGTCTGCCACTAGGTATTGCTACCTCGTTCGACTTGCATGTGTTAGGCACGCCGCCAGCGTTAGTCCTGAGCCAGGATCAAACTCTCCATAAAAAATTTATGGAGCGCATGATAAACATGGCTCTAATCTTCGCTGTGTTTTTTCAGCTGCGACTGCGAAATCGCAACGCTACGATCTTCCGATCGTAACAACAAGAAATTGTACGTTCTCGCGAATCTCAAAAGACTTGATCAAACGAATTTGACCTTGTCTATAAGAGGTCGGAGACCCACAGACTTATTTGCTGCTGCACTGTTCAGTTTTCAAGGAGCGAACTCGGCTGCCTCAACGCTAGACGCACATCATTGGATCGCGTCTTCACGGCAGGGCGCTCAAGCCACGACGGCTATAGTATCGCCGCCGGTATTCGGTGTCAAGCGCGGTTGCGAAGTATTTTGCACCGGCAGAAAACGTCGCAGACCCCATTAGGCCCGGACTATTAGAGTACCACACGGCCCCGTCTGATACTAGGCAGACTGGGGTGATTTTTGCGCGATCGGAGTCCGTTCGCGTGTCCGCCGGCGTTGCGCTTTCGCGCGATTGCCGCACACCGCCATGTCGCACCAGGTGCCTGAACCGTTCTTCGACCGGTCGTAGAAAGCAAACAAGCAGCTTTCTTTCCGGCACGCTTTGAGGCGGCGCCACCGGTCACTCCGCACCGCATCATAGACGCGCGACGCGATCGCTGCCCGTAACGACATCACCGCGTCAACCGCCGCCGGCGGCTCCAACGTCATGCTCCGTGCGGAGTCGAACGTTACTTGTAACCCGGTTCCGTCGAGATGGGTTGCAAGCCGCTCCCACGTTGCGCGCCCATCCTCCGCGCCGGTATGCGCGAGCAATTCCGCACGCAGAGCTTCACGGAGCGCGCGGATGCTTGCGCGTTGTGCGTCATCATCGACGGCAGCGTTCAAGCCGTGTTCCGTCAGCCATTTTCGCGCACCCTCCGCGGTAACGAACGGGTCGCGCTCCGGGTCGTCGGCGTCGAGCGAATTAACGAACCCGCGCACAAGCTCTAGTGCACCGGGCGCGCTATAGTCTTTGCCCATCGGTTCACTAAAAATAGCACCATCAAAGCTTATTGACAAGTTACCATAACCGGCTTATGATCTTCAGCGGTTACTAGATTGGAGTAAAGAAAAATGATCATCGCCCGCCGGGCTTTCCCGCTCGTACGCACCTCTGTCGACGTCAGGATCGACCGCGCCGATCGCAGCGTCGACGGCCGCGTGTTCGACGGCTGGGGCGTCCACGTACCGGGAACGGGTATCTTCTGATGCATCACGTGGACGTCCATGTGAGAAACATTCCCGCCTCACGCAAACTACTCGACGCCTTTATGCCGGTCATAGGCTACGCGGTGCGAACTGAAGAGGACGATTTCGTTTCGTACTGGCGCAATGGCGCGCGGCCGGCGATCGGATTCATTGAAGACGAGACGCCGGTTCGTGCGGGCGCGATGCGTATCGCATTCGCAGTCGCGAAAACATCCGATGTCGACCACGCCGCGCGCGCGGCGATCGATGCGGGAGCGCGAAATGTCGAGGGACCCGCGATCCATCCCGAATACGCGGACGATTACTACGCTGTTTTCTTCGAAGATTGCGACGGAAACAAGTTCGAGATCGTCCACGATCCCGCATAAGTGCTGCCGTGGATCGCTCGGCTCCATACGCTGCGCGTGCGGCGAGCACGACGTGATCCGGATGACGTCACGCGACGGCGATGCCGCACTTGCATTTTGTTTGATACATTGACCACGTCATTGTGCCGCTCAGTCGAGAGCCGGACGTTCGACCGGTACTGCCATTCTTGCGCGTTAGGCGCGCAAGAACAGCGCTTTCAAATACTCGGTTTCCGGCATCGCGGGATGAATCGGGTGATCGGGCGCGTGCGCATGCCGCTCTAGTATTTGTAGACGGCGGCCGGTATCGTGCGCGGCGTCAAGTGCAATCCGCTGCAACCGCTCGACGGCAAGATGATGAGAGCACGATGCGCTGACGAGAATGCCGTCTGCCTTCAAGAGCCGAAACGCAGCGTCGTGCAACCTGAGATAGTGGCGTTCGCCGAGCGAAACGTCTTTGCGCCGCTTGATCAACGCCGGCGGGTCCAGAACGACGACGTCGTAGCGGCGGCGTTCGCTATGCAAACCGCGCATGACGTCGAGCGCGTCGCCGGCAACGCCGTCGATCTCTTTTCCAAGTTTACGCGCATTCTCGTCGGCGTATTCCAGGGCGATTTCCGACGTATCTATGCACGTGACTTCGGCCGCACCGGCCATATACGCGGAAACCGCCCACGCGCCAACATATGAAAACACGTCCAACACGCGATCGCCCGGTTTGACGTAACGCCGCAAGCGCATGCGATTGTCGCGCTGATCGTAAAAATATCCCGTTTTTTGCCCGGTGCGCAACGGCGCGGAGATCCGCATATCGCCTTCGATGACGTCGATACGGTCGGGAACATCGCCGAGCGGGTTATCGAGTGGTTCGATACCTTCGAGCGCGCGCGTTGACCCGGCGTTGCGGAGGAGCAGCCCTTTTGGTGCGATCACGTCCGTGATCGCGCTGACGAACGCTTCACGAAGCGCGACCGCGCCGGCGGTATTGAGTTGCGCGACACAGACGTCGCCGTAGCGATCGACGACGATGCCCGGCAGGCCGTCGGATTCACCGTAGACCATGCGATAATACGGGGCCGGATAGACGTTCTTTCGCACCTCCAGCGCGCGGCAAAGCCGCTGCGCAATCCATCGTGCATCGATCGTCGCCCGGACGTCGCGCGTTAGAACGCGCGCGGCGATCAATGCGTTGGGATTGACGTATGCGAGTCCGACGGGATGCCGGCCGGCGTCGACCACACGCGCGATTTCACCAGGCGCGAACGCCGGGAGCGGCGTTATCGCGCTGTCGATTTCATTGGAAAAGACCCAATTATGACCAAGGCGGACCCGACGGTCCGCCTTGGCAATCAAACGCAGCTCCCGCAAGGGCTACACTTTACGCGAAATCGATTTCGCCTGCATGAAGAGCAGCAAGTAGTCGGGACCGCCCGCCTTACTGTCGGTGCCCGACATGTTGAATCCGCCGAACGGATGAACGCCGACGAATGCGCCCGTACTCTTGCGGTTGAAGTAGAGATTGCCCACGAAGAAATCTTCCTTCGCGCGCTTGATTTTCTGATCGTCGTTCGTATAGAGGGAACCGGTTAAGCCGAACTCGGTGTTGTTCGCGATCTCCATCGCTTCGTCGAAGTCCTTCGCCTTGATTACAGCGAGAACGGGGCCAAAAATTTCCTCCTGGGAAATACGGGCGTGCGGATCGACGTCTGCAATAACAGTCGGTTCGAGGAAGTACCCTTTGTCGCCGACACGACCGCCGCCGGCGACCAAACGGCCTTCTTTCTTGCCGACTTCGATGTACTCGCTGATCGACTTCAGTGCGCCTTCGTTGACCACCGGTCCCATGTAGTTCTTCGGGTCCGTCGGATCGCCAACCGAAATCTTCGCGACGCGCGCTTTGAGCTTGGCGAGAAATTCATCGTAAATTTTCTCTTCGACAATCGCACGCGAACACGCCGAACACTTCTGCCCCTGAAAGCCGAACGCCGAAACCGCGACGCCTTCGACTGCGGCGTCGACGTCGGCGTCGGCGGCAACGACGATCGAATCTTTGCCCCCCATCTCTGCAACGACACGCTTTATCCACTTCTGTCCCGGTTGCGGTTTCGCGGCCAGTTCGTTGATATGCAAACCGACTTCTTTGGAACCGGTGAACGAGATGAAGCGAACCTGCGGATGCGAGACGATCAAGTCACCGATCACGCTTCCCGACCCGGGAACGAAATTTACCACGCCGTTCGGCAAGCCGATTTCATGCAGCAGATCGACGAACCACGCCGCGATAATTGCGGAGTCGCTCGAGGGTTTGAGCACGACCGTATTGCCGGTGACGATTGCAGCGGCGGTCATCCCGATCATGATGGCGGCGGCAAAGTTCCATGGCGGAATCACCGCACCGACGCCGAGCGGGATGTACACCATTTCATTCTGCTCGCCGTCGATCGGAACGACGGCGTGCGGCTGCGCGTAGCGCAACATCTCTCGTCCGTAATATTCGAGGAAGTCGATCGCTTCGGCGACATCACCGTCCGCTTCGGGCCACGTTTTTCCGACTTCGAGCACGAGCAGTGCATCGTAGTGGAAACGGCGCTGACGGATCAGCTCGGCGGCCTTGAACAAATACGAAGCGCGCTCTTCCGGCGGTGTGCGCTTCCACGACTCGAACGCGCGCGCAGCAGCCGCAATCGCTTGTTCCGCCTGATCTTTGCTCGCGGAACTCGTCAGGCCGACGACGTCATCGGGATTTGCGGGATTAATCGAGCGAATCTTCTTCTCGGTTTCGATCTTCTGGCCATCGATCACGAGCGGATAATGTTCGTTGAAGCGGTTGCGGACTGCGGCAATCGCAGCCTGCATTTGAGCCGCATCTGCCGGATCGGAAAAATTCTTAACTGCTTCGTTTTTGAACGGCGCGATACGATCGAGCGTAGTCGTCACGTACTTTATAACTTCCTCTCAGCGTCCTGGAGCCCGTCTACGGGCCTCTTCAGATTAAAGCGGGGCCAATCACCCCCATACTATGACTTAGGGGCAATCAATTCGGTTCCATTCTACCCGCGGCTCAAGCAGACAAGCCGGCAAGTGCGGCGGCAGCGGGCGGGCGGGAACAGTGCGAGAATCGGCGGGAGATGAACTGTACGATTCGCGACATGTCGGTTGCGGATATCGATCGCGCGCTTGCGCTCTTCGAGCGCGTCGCGGCCGAGCGGTTATGGATCGGGACAGAACCCGGCTTCGACCGGCGTCACTACGCCGGCATGTTCGGCCGCGCGCTCGCTCTCGGTAACGCGATGTTCGTCGCGGAAGACGGCGATCACATGATCGCCTTGATGACGACGTACGAGCACGTCGAGTACGGTTGGACGCTCGGCATGATGGTCGACGAGTCGCGCCGTGGGCTCGGTATCGGCCGCGCGCTACTGGAGCGCCTGTTCACGTGGGCCAAGGGACGCGAAATCAAGGAACTTTCGCTGCTCGTCTTCCCGCACAATGAACGCGCGTTACGCCTCTATCGCTCGACGGGGTTTCGCGAAATCGAACGCTATTCGAACGACGTCCGGCGCAAGTCGGGTCATGTATGGGACACCATCCTCATGCGAAAGACGTTCGCGTGACTGCGCAACTGGAGATTGCGATCGCGGCATTTGTCCTGGCAATCGGAACCGCCGGCGTACCGGTTGAACCGGTGAGAATGGTCATCGCAGCGATCCTCTGCCTAGCGGTCTGGCGTTCCGGACGATTCGTCGGTTCCGTCGCGATGCTGGCGGTCATCGCGTGCGCGTATCTTCAGCACGACCGTTTCCGTATCACGTCGCTCGTCGCCGCTGCGCTGCTCGGTATCGTCGCGCATTTCGTTTACCGGCGCAAACATGCACCGGCGGCCGTCATGGCCGTTTCAGTGCTCCTCGGGCTGAGCTTTCTCTTCGTTCGCTAAACCGCTTCAAGGCTCGCGGCGGCGACCAGCGGCCGAACGAATGCAGCGACGTGCTCAGCGGCTTCGTCCGGCGCATGCGATGCGTATGCATCGATCAACGCGCTGCCGACGATGATGCCGTCTACGACCGTAGCGAGTTCCCGAACATCGTCCGCTGAACTGACGCCGAAGCCAACCGCAAGCGGCTTTTGGGTAATTCCGCGCAGCATCGCGATCTGCGCGCGCAACGCATCGCGGGACGAATGCCTGCCCGCGCCCGTTACGCCCAAACGCGACACCACGTAGAGAAATCCACTGCTTTGTGCGGCGATTCTGGCGGCGCGCTCCCGGCTCGTAGACGGAGCGACCAGCAACGGCATGTCGAGCCCCTCGTTCGCGATCGCGCGCGCGAGTTCGGCCACTTCTTCGACCGGGATATCAGGAACGATCGCGCCCCATGCGCCCGCTTTCCGCGCCTCATGCGCAAATCGCTCGATGCCGAATTGATAGACCGGATTGAAATAGGTAAACAGAATCGCCGGCGCGCCGCCCGACGATGTGTGCTCTCTGACGAGTTCGAGCACCGCGCACATGTCGAGGCCCGCGTGCAACGCGCGCTGCGCTGCTTCTGCGATCGTGGGGCCATCGGCGAGCGGGTCGCCGTACGGAACGCCGAGCTCGACTGCATCGACGCCGGCGTCGGTGAGCGCGCGAAGGATCGATAGGGTCGTATCGAGGTTTGGATCGCCCGCCATCACGTACGGAATAAAGACCACTCGCCGATCGGCTTTCGCGCGATCGAACAACGCTTCGATCACGAGGTTCTCTCCGCCATGCCGCGCACTTGCGCGATATCTTTGTCACCTCGTCCGGAGAGGTTCACGAGTATGAGATCGTCCGGCTTGGCTTCGACCATAAGTTTGCGAGCAAACGCGAGCGCGTGCGCGCTTTCGAGCGCCGGTATGATGCCTTCGTTGCATGCAAACGCGAAGAACGCATCGAGCGCTTCGCCGTCGGTCACGCTCGCATACGACGCTCTACCCGACTCCTTGAGATGCGCGTGTTCGGGGCCCACGCCGGGATAATCGAGCCCGGCGCTGATCGAATGCGTTTCGCTGACCTGTCCGCCCGGCGTCTGCAGCAGATAGGATCGCGAACCGTGCAACACACCGACCGTTCCCGCGTTTAACGCGGCGGCGGTTCTGCCGGTCGCCAATCCTTCACCCGCAGCTTCAACGCCCCAGAGACGCACGTCGGTATTGTCCACGAATCCCGCAAAGATTCCGATGGCGTTACTGCCGCCGCCGACGCACGCAACGACATCGCTCGGCAGACGTCCGTAACGCTCGATGCATTGCGCGCGCGCTTCTACGCCGATCACTTTTTGAAGTTCGCGTACCATATACGGATACGGATGTGCGCCGACGACGCTGCCGATGACATAAAACGTCTCTTCGACTTGCGCGGCCCATACGCGAAACGCTTCGTTCGTCGCGTCTTTGAGCGTGCGCGTGCCGCTGCCCACGCTGTGCACGTTTGCCCCGAGCAGCTTCATGATGTAGACGTTGAGCGCTTGGCGTTCGACGTCCACTTCGCCCATATAGACGTCGACCGGAAAACCGAACTTCGCACCAACCGTCGCAGTCGCTACGCCGTGCTGGCCCGCACCCGTCTCCGCGATTAAACGCGTCTTCCTCATGCGCCGCGCGAGCAGCGCTTGACCAACGGTGTTGTTGATCTTGTGCGCGCCGGTGTGGTTCGTGTCTTCGCGTTTCACGAGCAGCGTTGACGCTGACGGCTTTCCGAAACGCTCCGTCTCGTACAACGGCGACGGGCGTCCGACGAAGTCGCGAAGCGCAACCTCGTAATCGCGCCAGAATGCTGCATCGGCAAAGGCGGACCGCATTTCTTGTTCGAGCGCCTCGAGCGCGCCGACCAGCACTTCGGGAACGAACCGTCCGCCGAAGCGCCCGAAGTATCCCCGTGAATCAGGCTGCTGCATCGGTTTCCCGCACCGCGCGTACGAAAGCGCGCATCTTCACCGCGTCCTTGGAGCCATTCGTTTCGATTCCGCTACGTACGTCGACGCCGAACGGACGAACGGTGCGGACGCACGCCGCGACGTTGTCCGGGGTGAGTCCGCCGGCAACGATGACTCGACGCCGGCGCGCAAGTTTCGCGATGTCCGTCCAATCGAACGTTTGTCCCGTGCCCCCGTACTTTCCGGCTACGCGCGTGTCGAAAAGCACGAGTGAAGGCGCGTAACTGTCGCAGATTTCCTCTATCCGCAGCGGCGATTCATCGCCGACGTGTACCGCCTTGATCACGTGCGCGCCGATTGACTTCGCAAACGCGGGTGTTTCGTCGCCCGAAAGCTGGACCAGCGCATGCGGGAAGAGATCGCGGACGCGAGCGACGTCGTCCGGCGTTGGATTTACGAACACCGCGACCGGCGTTATTTGCGAGGAAATGCGCGCGGCGATCTCGCGCGCGGCGATCCACGAAACGCGGCTCGGTGATTCAGCAAAGATTAAGCCGACGGCATCTGCGCCGGCCGCTAACGCGAGCTCGACGTCGCTCCAGCTTCTTGCACCACAAAATTTAATTCGCGTAGACACGTTTGAACGAAGCGATCAATTGCTCCAAATCGTCCGCGCGCATCAGCGCTTCGCCGATGAGGAATCCCCTTGCACCCGCTTTGCGCAGTCGTTCGATATCTTGCTGCGACGTGAGGCCGCTCTCGCTGATCGCAAAGACGGTCTTCGGCACGTGCGGCAGAACGTGCTCGCCGACCGCGAGGTCCGTAATCATCGTTCGGAGATTCCGATTGTTCACGCCGATGAAGTTTACGTCGAATTCAAGCGCGCGGTTGAGGTTTTTGGCGTCGTGGACCTCCACGAGGACGTCTAGCTCGTACCGGCGCGCCTCATCGAGACAGCTGCCGATCTGCTCGTCGCGCAACCCGCCGACAATGAGCAGAATGCAGTCCGCACCGTACGCGGCCGACTGCGCGACTTGATACGGATGCGTAATAAAATCTTTTCGAAGCAGCGGCAGTTTGGTCTTCACGCGCACTTCCGGCAGATAGCGTATATCGCCCAAGAAGTGATCGCTCTCCGTTAAGATGCTGATCGCGTCCGCACCGGCGGCGTCGTAGCGCTCGGCAATCTTCACGGCATCGAAGTCTCGCGCAATGAGCCCGGCCGATGGCGATGCCCGCTTGATCTCGGCGATCAACGCGCTTCCACGCTCCGCCTTGAGCGCATCGAGAAAGCGTCGCCTCCCCGCGATGCTCGCCAATGCGCGCTCGCGGATCAACGCATACGGTTCGCGCGCCATCTCTTCTTCGAGATGCTGTGCTTTCGCCGCGTAGATCTTCTTGAGGACGTCGCTTTCAGCCATGTACCGCAAGCTCCTTAGCACGTTCGTACGTACGTAGAGGTGCACCCGATGCGAGCACCTCGCGCGCGCGTTCGAGCGCTTGATGCAACGTTGGGTCGATATGAAGCGTATAAAAAACGAGCGCGGCATTGAGCGCGACGACGTCTGCGCGCGGCGATCGTTCGCCGGCGAGAATCGAGAGAAACGCATCGCGACAAGCCTCGACGCTTCCGCCGATCATCGCTTGAAGCGTGGTATCGATGCTGAAGTCGTGCGGGTCGATCGTCCATGAGCGGCTGCCGCTCTCGTCAAACGAGTAGACGAGCGTTCGCGCATCGCCGGCAACTTCATCGATTCCGTTTTCAGCGTGTACGATTGCGCCGCGCTCGACACCGAGATCACGCAAGACGCTTCCCATGATTTCGAGCAGTTGCGGACGAGCCACCCCGACCACCTGCACGGTGGCCGAAGCGGGATTCGTGAGCGGACCGAGGACGTTGAAAACCGTTCGAACGCCGAGCTCGCTCCGAATCGGCGCGACGTTTTTCATCGCGGGATGATAGCGCGGCGCAAACATAAAGGTGAAGTTGCTGCCGTGTAACATGCGGGCGGCACGATCGGGTGCAAGATCCAGCGGTAGACCGGTCGCCTCGAGCACGTCGGCACTGCCGCATGCACTGGAGGCGGCTCGGTTGCCGTGCTTCGCAACCGCTACGCCGGCCGCCGCGACCGTGAGCGCCGCCATGGTGGAAATATTAATGGTATTGGCACCGTCGCCACCTGTGCCGACGACATCCACGACCGTTTTGAGTCCGTGCTCCACGTGCACGCTTCGCTCGCGCATCGCACGCGCGGCGCCGACGATTTCGTCAATCTGCTCGCCCTTTGCGGCGAGCGCGACGAGCAGTCCCGCGCCTTGAATCGTGCTGAACGAACCGTCCACGATCGCACCGATCAATTCCGCGCTCTCACTTTGCGTCAAGTGCTCGCCGGCGATCAGCCGCCGCAGAAGCGTGCCGTATTGCATGCGCTACCAAAAGCACAGAACGACCCGAAAGCGTTTCGGATCGTTCGCGCTCAATGTGACGGCCCCGGCGGCGTTGCCGATGGGGGTGCGCAGCGCTTTAGCGCGCAGCACGCTTTTCAACTTGTTCTTATTACGATTGCCCAATTATCGAACGAGTTCGATGAGAGAAAGTTCGGCCGCGTCGCCCTGACGGACGCGCGTTTTCGTGATGCGTGTGTATCCGCCGCTGCGGCCCTTGAGCGCCGGCGCGATCTGCTCGACGAGCTTCTTCGCCACAGCGGGTTCGGTAATGAACTCGGCGACCTGCCGGCGCGCGTGAAGATCTCCCGAGATCGCACTCGTGATCAAACGTTCGACGACCTTGCTGATTTCTTTCGCTTTGGTGGAAGTCGTTTCGATCTTCTCATGCTTGAAGAACGACGTCGCGAGATTGCGCAACAACGCCTTACGGTGGCCGTCCGTGCGCGAGAGACGTTTATAAGCGATTTGGTGCGGCATGATGTACTTCGCTAGTGGCACCGCGGATGGTCCCCGGAGGACCGGCCGCTACAAGTTAACGCGCGGCGTTAACTCAGGCGTAGCGAGAGCCCCCTCTCTGCGAGAACTTGTTTGATTTCATCGAGCGATTTGCGTCCGAAGTTGCGCATCTTCATGATCTCGTCTTCGGTGAGATCGAGGAGTTCCGATACCTTCGAAATGCCTGCGCGCTTGAGGCAGTTGAACGAACGGACGGAGAGATTGAGCGTCTCGACCGGAATGTCCCACTCGTTCGGCGGCGCTTCGGGCAGCGGCTCTTCGCGATTTGTGAATCCGACGAAGAGATCGAGCTGCTCTTGCATGATCGTTGCCGCCGTCGCAAGCGCGTCATCCGGCGTGATCGAGCCGTTCGTTTCGATTTCGATCGTCAAACGGTCGAAGTCGACGCTTTGGCCGACGCGCGTGTCGTCAACCGTGAAGTTTACCTTGCGAATCGGCGAGAAGATCGAGTCGAGCGGGATCAGTCCGATCATGTGCTCGATGTTGCGCTGCTTGTCGGCCATGACGTAGCCGCGGCCTTTTTCGACGCCGATCTCCATCGAGAGCTTCGCATCTCTCGACGAAAGCGTCGCGAGGTGATAGTTCGGATCGAGAATCTCGACGTCGGCATCCGGTGCGATATCGGCCGCCGTGACGTCCTTCGGTCCACTGACCGAAAGGTTCAGTACGCGCGGTTCATCGCTGTTGAGTTTCACCGGCAGCCCTTTGAGATTTAGCATCAACGCAATCGTGTCTTCGACCATCCCGGGGATCGTCGAGAACTCGTGCAGCACGCCGTCGATCTTCATGTACGTCACGGCCGCGCCCGGGATCGAGCTGAGCAGAATGCGACGGAGCGCGTTGCCGAGCGTGATACCGAAGCCGCGCTCGAGCGGTTCGACGACGAATTTCGCATAGTTATCACGGCGCTCGCGAACTTCGATCGCAGCGCCGGTGGGCGTTTCCAACGTGTTCATGTGTGTGATTTCGGTCCTTTGTTGCTGCTCAAGTTATCCGTCGGACTCGCCCCGCGACCCCGGCGATCATACTCCCAACAGCAGATTGAGTTTTACTTGTTTGGCCAGCTGCCCCGCTAAGGATTTTTGTGTCTGGTTAGGCGCCGAACGGTGAAGTGGTCTTAAGACCACGAGCCGTTCGGCAACGACACCAGGCGCAAAAAGACTAGCGAGAGTAGAATTCGACGATCAACTGCTCGTCTACGGGCGTGTCGATCTGTTCACGCGACGGCAGTTGGAGAACTTTACCGGTGTTGTCGGCGTCGTTCCATTCGAGCCACTCGGGCGGTCGGCGCGAACGCGCCACTTCGAGATTTGCCTCGAATACCGGCGCCTTCAGGCTGCGCTCGCCGATCGAGATCACGTCGCCGGGCTTCACAATCAGCGACGGGACGTTGACGATTTTGCCGTTCAGACGAAAGTGGCGGTGCGTCACGAGTTGACGCGCCTGCGCGCGGCTCGTCG
Organism: Vulcanimicrobiia bacterium; assembly: GCA_963737065.1. Lineage (GTDB taxonomy): Bacteria > Vulcanimicrobiota > Vulcanimicrobiia > Vulcanimicrobiales > Vulcanimicrobiaceae > JAMXLG01. The sequence goes on along the minus strand of CAVTRC010000002.1, from coordinate 399,801 downwards.
CGAGGTTCAAGCGGTAGACGAGGTTATCGAGACGGCGTTCCAGCAGCTGCAAGAACGTGCGACCCGTTTGTCCCGGAACGCGCGCTGCTTCGCGGAAATAGTTCGCGAATTGCGTCTCGTGCACGCCGTAGTAGCGGCGCATCTTCTGCTTCTCGCGAAGCTGACGGCCGTATTCGGAAACTTTCTGGCGCGTTTTACCGGCGGTCTTCTGACCGGGCGCGGTACCGCGGCGTTCGACCGCGCATTTTTTGCTCAGGCAGCGATCGCCCTTGAGGAACAGTTTGATTTTTTCACCGGTCTTGCTGGCGGCCGTTTCGCGACGGCACAAGCGGCAGACCGGTCCAATATATCGCGACATCTACTCTCTCTTCGAATTACACGCGGCGCCGCTTCGGCGGGCGGCAACCGTTGTGCGGAATGGGCGTAACGTCTTTGATCATCGTGATCTCTAGGCCGGCGGCTTGCAGCGAACGGATTGCGGCTTCGCGTCCGGCGCCGGGACCCTTCACGAGCACTTCCGTGCTCTTCATGCCGTGATCCATCGCTTTGCGCGCGGCCGACTCTGCAGCCATCTGGGCGGCGAACGGCGTCGACTTCTTCGAGCCTTTGAAACCGAGATTACCGGCCGAGGCCCACGAAATGACGTTGCCGTGCGGATCGGTGATCGTTACGACCGTATTGTTGAACGACGCGTGCACGTGAGCGACGCCCGATTGGACGTTCTTAACTTCACGCTTCTTGCGCGACTTGGTTTGCTTTTTGGCAGCCAAAATTACTCCGAACGATGTTTTTCCTAACTCCAAACGATGGAGCTGTCGTCGCCTCGACCGGCGCAGTTTCGCTCGCGCGAAAGGCCCGATCTCCGTACGTCAAGCTTGGCGAAAGACTGACGGCGCCTGTAAGGACGCGAACCGCGTGCGCCGCTGAAGAGAGAGGGCGGCGCCAAGGCGGTATCTTACCGCAGCGTCCCTGCAGCGGTCAACAGGTTAGGGCGCTGCTGTAGCGGCAATTCACATGTCCCCTTTTGAGCAAAGCAGAGATGTCCCCTTACGAGGCCAAGGGGCTCCGACATGGAGCTTATTACCTTGACTGTCAAGGAAGTTCGCCGCCTTGAAGTGCTTCAGGGATTGGCGGCGGGGACGCTGTGCCAGGCGGATGCGGCTCGAACCCTGTGGATCTCGATCCGCCAGCTCAAGCGCCTCTGGCGCCGTTATCGACCCGGTGGCACCTCAGCCCTCGCATCGTCGCCGCGGACGGCCTTCCCAACAACGCGCTGGAGGCTGCGGTCCGATCGCACGAAGCGATCCACCACGCGTTCAAAAGCACCCCGCGCTAAAAGAGCGCGGGCTCACTACGTTCGTATCGTATATCCGCAACGGCTAGCGGTCGCACATTCGTACACCGTAATGCGGAGGTACAGCTCGAATACGGCTAACAACAATCGGCGGCGAATTGTGCATTCCGCTTGCGACGATACCGAACCACTCATAAAGATCGCTAGGTGCTGACGAAAGTAACTGTGCGAAGCGGGTGCCGTGCTCGTCGATGTAAAGCCATCCCGCCATGCGACCCTTTGTGTCTACTATTTCGAGACTTGATACATTGAGTCCCGTGATGGCGTCTTTATGTCGTTCGATCGTCTCACCTGCAGATATAAGATTACCTCCTGGGTCGATGCCATATATTCCGAGAAGGTCGCCGCGCTTTATCGCGCCGTGACAAAGATAGGCTTCCGCTGCGTCGGTCCGCATGGTACAACACAGCGCAAGGAGCAGTATCATTGCAAAAAGGCGATTCACCCCGGAAATAATCCGCCAGGAGCCTGAGGCCAACAGGTTGCGTAGGTCTCAGCACTAGGCAACTTCGGCGGCGCAGCGCCCACATATGTCACATTACCGTTCGCGGGAAACGTGATTCCCACGGAAGCATACCAAGCCGATACTCCCGCCGTAATCTGACTTTGAATGGCTGGATTGGGTTGGATCCAATAGTGACCGTTTTGATCCTTATAAACCCATGCTAGGACCACGCCGGAGGTTGCATAGCTCGAAGGATTGGTTACGGTGAATTTCGGATCACCAAAGACCACGTTGACTTCTTGGGCGTACATGCTTTGTTGGCCACTCCCGTTGTTGTACATCCCCAGAAAGTCACCAACCGGCTTAGAAGCTGCGCATGTTTGGCCATCTGCCGGATTTCCGTTATACGCGACCGCATGCGTTGCAACGTAGCGATTGATCGCGGAAAACCACATCGCGATCCAGAAGGAGTTTGGCTGTTCTTCGGCCGTTTGATCGAGATCCGCGATTTCTGCTTCTGTACTGAAATCAGCTGCATCGCCTCCGCCGTTGGTCCAAGTAAATTGGCCTCTTCGGGCGGCTGTCCCAACGCCCGCCAAAGTCGACGTCTTTTGTATCGTCGGATTGCACGATATGATTTTGCTCGCCACGCCGCACACCGATGAAGGAGTCGCTGCGGCGTGCATCTGGCCGTGCGCCAAAATTAACGATCGTTCTTCGGCCGCTCTAACAACCGTTGGCAGTTTCGAGGGGCCACCGCAAGCAGAAATAGCGCTCGTCATAAGACCGAGCGCGCAAAAAGACAAAAACTTTCTCAAAAAGTCCTCCGGGAAAAACCAAGGTGCTATATCGCGCCCAGTTCATTGCTGCGCCAGAGAAACCTGCGCAATGAAAATGCGCTACAATTCTTCGTTTCCGTACGCGATGTCACGTACCGATGTTTGGCTTACGGCGTCGTCGCTGGCGCGTGCTGCTTGGTGAGATGCAGAACCTCGGACGTATCGTCGCGGATTTGCCGGCACAGCGCCGCGTCGTTCGCGATCGATTGACGGTAGGATGGGATAATCGCTCGAAGCTTGCCCGCCCAGCCGGGAAACCGCGTCTTGTAGAGGCGCGCCATGACATCGAGGATGACCGCTACGGCGACTGAAGCGCCGGGCGATGCGCCGAGAACGGCCGCAAGCGAACCGTCCGCGGCCGAGACCACCTCGGTACCGAACTGCAGCTTTCCACCGGTCTTCTTATCGGGCATGATGACCTGCACGCGCTGGCCGGCCACGATGAACTTCCACTGGTCGGGATCCGCATTGGGAAAGTACTCGCGCAACGCGGCATACTTGGCGTCTTTCGAGTCGAGAACTTGGCCGACGAGATACTTCGTCAGGCCGAAGTTATCGCGGCCTACGGCAAGGAGAGAACCGATGTTGTCGGTCTTCACCGAAGTGAAGAGATCGACGAGCGAACCGTGCTTGAGGAACTTCGTCGAGAATCCGGCGTACGGTCCGAAAAGCAGCGAACGCGTTCCGCCGACGTAGCGCGTGTCCAGATGAGGTACGGACATCGGCGGCGCGCCGACCGGTGCTTTTCCGTACACTTTCGCGAGATGGCGATCGACGACCGATGGATCGTCGCAGCGCAAGAAAATTCCGCTGACCGGAAATCCGCCGAATCCTTTGCCTTCTTCGATCCCCGATTTCTGCAGCAGCGGCAACGCACCACCGCCCGCGCCGAGAAACACGTTTTTCGCAATAATCTCACGCGTCGTGCCGCTGGAATCGTCCTCGATCGTCACTAGCCACCCGTCCCAGCGACGTGTTAAATCGGTAACGCGTTGCCTATAGTGGATGCCAACACCGGGTTGCGTCGAAAGATGACGCAACAACCCGCGCGTCACCGCGCCGTAATCTACGTCGGTTCCGGTGACCATCCGCGTTCCCGCAACGGGTTGATGCGGATCTCGACCTTCCATGATCAACGGCATCCATTGCTCGAGCACTGCGCGGTCTTCGGTGTATTCCATGCCGGCAAAACAGTGATGCGCGCTCATCGCTTCATAGCGTTTGCGAAGAAAGCGGACGCTGTCGTCGCCCCAGACGAAGCTGATGTGCGGCACGTCGTGAATGAACGATTGCGGCGCGCCTAGCGCGCCGTTGCGTACCATCTGCGCCCAGAACTGCCGCGAAAGATCGAACTGCGTATTGACCTTGAGCGCGCGGTCAATCGTCACCGTGCCATCCGGACGTTGCGGCGTATAGTTGAGTTCGCACAGCGCGGCATGGCCCGTGCCGGCGTTGTTCCAGGCGTTGGAACTCTCTTCGGCGGGCTGCGGAAGCGTCTCGAGAATCTCGAGACTGGTCTCCGGCGCGACTTCCTTGAGCATTGCGGCGAGCGTCGCGCTCATGATTCCGGCGCCGACGAGAACGAGATCGGTACGTTGTTCCGACATAACTAAAGAATAGACTACCCCCGGCGCCTGGGGGGTTGGCAATAACTTCTTCGGCACCCCGGCGCAACGCTGCTCAGCAAACGAAGAGTCCGGCCGTCGCCGGACTCTTCACCTTGTAAGGCGCCGCTCGCAGCTAGAACCTGATGCCGATGCCCGCGAAAGGCCCGTTTATGTTGAAATCCGAGGGCGCATTGGTCTTGTTCTTCCCGCTGATTCCCATGTAGCCGAAGTCGATGAAAATCGGGCTGGGTCGAAGCAACAGCGTACCGCCAATTTGATACTTGAGGATACGGTACGCGACGGTGTAACCGAGGCCGGTGCCCGGATCGGTATATGCGCCTTTCGCGTTCGGATAATACCAGGCGCTGCCGAAGACCGAGATCGGCCTGTCCAGGTCGGGAAGCTTTTCACCACCGTAGCCAAGCCCTTGCACTTGCGGGTAGCCGTAATTTCCCGTGCGGAAGAGATAGCCGACGCCGATGTAGATACGTGGTTCGAAGACGCGGAATCCTAAGCGCCAGTCGAAGTCATTGTCGCGCACGGTAAACGCCGGCACAATCACTTGTCCGGTCCGGCCGATCGTCGTGACATTGCATTCGCTGGGAACGACCGGCGCAATAAGCGGCGGACAGTCGTGCGGATAGGTGAATTCCTCCCACGAGCCTTCGACCATCCATGGAAGATTGAACGCGTCGAATTCGAACCCGCCGCGCGCCGCCCACGTCGCGGTTCCGATGTTACCCGGACTCAATTCGTTGTAGATTTTTGGCGAGAAAATGTAGTCGCCCACGAGCCACACTTCGTTGTAGCGCGTCGGCACGGCGGTTGGCGTCGGAACGATCGTCGGCGCCGTCGTCGGGGCCTCCGTCGGAGGTGCGGTGGGCGGCGGCGTGGCTGGTAGATAGCGCACGACGACGACTTGTTTGTCGGGAACCCATTGCACGTACGCGCCCATGCCTTCGGAAATAACACGAACGGGAACCAGAACGGTTCCTTGATAGATTACCGGCGGCACGTCGAGCGGACGCGTTTCGCCGTTGATCACGACCTCGGAACGTCCTACCGTTACGCGAACTTCCGAGCCCGGCTTCGTCACCGTCACGGTTTTCGTAGCGCCATTGTACGACACGCTTGCGCCCATCTGTTCGAACATCGAACGCAACGGAATGAGAATGGTCCCGCCGCGCACCAGTGCAGCAAGAACCCGGCCGCGCCTCAAAAGATCCGGCTTGCTATACACGTGGTGATCGTTAAAGAGGATCGGGATTTGACCGGAGGGCGGACTTCCGAAATTTGCGGGTGCAACGTTTTGCGCGACCGCAGTGAGCGCGCAGCACGCTGCAAACAGAAGTGCCAAAGTTCCGGTGCTCAGTCTACTCACTAGAGACCCTCCTCAGGCTTTTTCACCCATTCGAGCAATCCACGTTGCTCAGTCTCCAAAATACCAAAAAGGGCGTTCGGGTGTCATAAGAAAAGAGCCCGGCCGAAGCCGGGCTCCTCAACTCGGATATCAGTGCTCTGATTAGAACTTGATACCCAGGCCCGCGTACGGTCCGTTCATCGTGAAGTCGGACGGTGCGTTGAGCTTGTTCTTTCCGTTATTGCCCATCCAGCCAAGGTCCAAGAAGACGGGGCTGTTGCCGAAGACAACGGCGGCGCCGACCTGGTACTTGAGCAGATTGTATGCGAGCGAGTAGCCGGTGCCCGTGCCGGGATCCGTAAAGTTTCCCTTCATGTTCGGGAAGTAATACACGCTGCCGTATAGCGAGAAAGCATGGTTGAGGTCCGGGAGCTTTTCTGCACCGAAACCAAAACCGGTTTCACGCGGATAGCCGTAGTTGTTCGAACGCCAGACATATCCAACGCCGATGTAGATGCGCGGATCGGCGACCTTCAGCCCGAGACGAGCATCGAAATCGCTGTCGCGCGCGGTAAATGACGGCACTTGCACTTGTCCGGTCTGTCCGATCGTCGTGACGTTGCAGTCCGTCGACGATACAGGCGGCGCGAACGTGGTGCAGTTGTGTGGATACTGATATTGTTCGAACGTGCCTTCGAGCATCCATGGGAGATTCAACGCGTCGAACTCGATCGCGCCGCGGATCCCGTACGAGCTCTTCCCGGTGTTGCCGGGGCTGAACTCGTTGTAGACCTTCGGCGAGAAGATGTAGTCGCCCGCGATGAAGATATCCTTATACGGGGTTGCGACAGGTGCGGGCGTCGGCGTCGGTGCAACGGTCGGCGCAGTCGTCGGAGCCTCGGTCGGAGGTGCACTCGGCGGCGGCGTCGGCGGCAGATAGCGCACGACAACGACCTGTTTGTCGGGAACCCACTGCACGTAGGCGCCCATGCCTTCGGAAATAACACGAACGGGAACCAGAACGCTGCCCTGATAGATCATAGGCGGCACGTCGAGCGGACGTGTTTCACCATTGATCACCACTTCGGGACGTCCAACCGTTACGCGGACTTCCGAGCCGGGTTTGCTGACCGTAACGGTCTTCGTGCCGGCGTTGTAAGAAACCGTCGCACCCATCTGCTCGAACATCGAACGCAACGGAATGAGAACGGTACCACCACGCACGAGTGCAGCGAGAACACGTCCTTGTTTGAGAACGTCAGGCTTGCTGTAAACGTGGTGATCGTTGAAAAGAATCGGGATCTGACCTGACGGCGGGGTACCGAAGTTCGCCGCTGGCGCATTGCCGGCTTGTGCAACTACAGCTTGTCCATTGTTTCTCTGCAGTTGCGATGTCGTCGGCGCTGCCACCGCGGTGAGCCCACAGCACGCTGCGACGAGTGCTGCTAGGACCCCGGTGCTCAGTCGTTTCACTAAAAAACCTCCTTAGGTTTCGGGTAGCGCAATCCGCTACCAACTCTTGTAACGCACAACCCGCTTACCAGGTTCCCGTGCCAAGAGTCATCAAAATCTATTTCCCGGTCGCTTGGCGCGGTAAACGCCAGATCCACACCGACCCGATCAGTATTTCGATGCATGCAAGCGCGAATGCGCCGCGCGGGCCCTCGGCGGTCGTCAAGATGCCGATGCGCGCCAATACAAAAGTCGTTACTGCGGGTGCTACGATTTGCGGTCCCACGACGGCGATGTTCCAGATGGCCATCGTCGTTGCGAGTGCCCCGGCCGGCAATACCCGGCACGCAAACGCCCAATCGGCGCAAAGGAACACGCCCCAGCCGATTCCGGCAACGGCAATCGCAACCGGGATCGGCGCAACGCCGTGCACGATTCCGAGCGCCGCTACGCTGAGCGCGAGAATTCCGCCGCCGAGCGTAACAACGAGACGTTCGTCGGTACGATCGGCCGGTTTTGCGGCAATCAATGCGCCGACCGCACCGACGAGCGTGAAGATCAGCACGCAAACTCCGCTCGCCGTCGTTGCATCGAACGCAAAGTGCGGCGGCAGCGCATTTTTCACATAGAAGAAAAGGTAGCCCAGCAGCGTGTAAAAGCCGACGTAGACGAGCGCGCGCGAAACAAAGAGGTCCACGAGCGCTCGCGTGACGCGCAGCGAATGATGCGCAGGCAACGGTTGGAGCACAATGCGCCGCAGATGGGAAACGGTCACCGCGCACGACGCGAGCAACGCCACGGCGATCGTTAGGGCGAGTGGAATCCCATTACCGAGCAGCGTCGCGAGAATCGCGCCGACCGCATTGCCGGCACTTTGCATTGCGGCCATCCAACCGGATGCCACGCCGATGCGCGAGGCGGGAACCGCATCGGGAAGGATCGCTTGATATGGACCGATCGCGCAATTCATCGCAGCTTGCAGCATGATGAACGCGAGCGCGAACGTCGCTGTCGTGGGCGCCGCGTAGAAGGCGACCAACGCAGCAGCCGCTACAATGCCGCCGGTCGCATAAAACGCAATCCGTTTATCGCCTGCGCCACGACGGCGGTCGGAGAACGGCCCGATGGCAAGCTGTACGATTGCAGCCGCAATTGCGCCGGCCGTTGAGACGCCGCCGTAGATTGCGAGCGCCGATGCACCACCTAACTGCAGCGATCGTGCTTGCAACGAAATCCCGAGCACCGCGCCCCACGCAAGTTGAATGCCGAACCACAGCACGGTCAGGCGTGCCGGGTTTTCGGCACGTGCGCTAGTCGTGTTCGATTGCGTAGCGATATTCATCGGCGGTATCCGCATCGAAGGCGAGTTCGGGCGGGCTGTTCCGGATAGCGGCAACATTCATGTCGAGAACTCGGCGTGCGCGCGCCTCCAGTTCTGCGATCGACAATCGCTGTAACGCAAATTTCAACAAAAGCATCGGTCCGGCGATCGTCGCCATGCGCCATGGCGCCTTTCGCGCGTCGAAGAGCGCCGTTGCAAACGACGCAATGGGAGCGGTCGCGCCGGCCGGAATGTGAAACACGCCGCCGTTAACGACGGACTCGCCGGCAAGGCGTATGCCGAACGGCGGTGCGCCGGGAAAACGACGCGTGAAATCATCGATTTCCGTGAGGGGCATTGCGAGCGAACCCCCCGCAACTCGCTCCACGAAGGCCACGACTGCGTCGGCGGTGATATACGGCATGTCGCATGTCAGATACAACAACGGTTCACCGTCATCGGCCCATGCATTGAGGGCGGCGAGCACGTTCTTTGCGCCGCTTCCGGCGTCATCGACGATTCGCTCGGCGCGGCCGTCGACGGACGTGCGCACGTCGCCGTTCCCAACGACGGCGATGCGCGCCACGCCCGCGTCGCGCAATGCGCCGATCGTCCGATCGAGCATCGTCACGCCTCGCACGGGCGCGAGCGCCTTCAGGGACGAACCCGCGATCGCGGCGTACTCGCCGCCGATCGGGCCGCCGGCAGTAATCACCGCCTTCATTGCGCCCGCGGTTCGCGAAGGAATTGCGCAAGCACTGCGCGGCGCGCGTCTAGTTCTCGTCAAAGAGCGAGAGCGATTCCGGCATACGTTGCGTCTGCGCGGGCTGCGCGAGCGCTTCTTCCCACAGCATGCCGAATCGCTCGCGGAGCAGTTCTTCCAACATCTCGGCGTTGCGCGGCGCGTTGCCGCGAGCATGGTTGTTGAAGAATGCGTAGCTTTCTTTGACTTGCGCGTCGATTTCGGCTAGACGATCGGTCCACGGCACGAGTTCGTCCGGCGTGTAGAGGTAGTGATACCGCGTGACGTTCGTACCGGTCCACCATGTCTTTGTGTTGCGCCCGTGAAACCGCACGTAGCCGATCGATCCCGTCGTATCGGATGAAGCGTGCGGCAAGCCGTCGAGAAGCGGCAGATCAACATTGCAGAGCGACGCCCCGTTCTCACGCAGCAACTGTTCCGTCTCGTGGTTCTGCCATTCGGTGTTTCGAAATTCAACGACGACCGGCAATGATTCGAATGCGCCGATCGAACGGAGTAAGTACTGCTCGTTCGTCGGCGTGCGTTTGAAGCCGTTGGGAAACTGCAGCAGCACGCACGCCAGTTTGCCGCTTGCACGAATGGGCGTTATCACCTGGCCGAGCAGTCGCGCATCATCGTGAACCGACGCGGTGGTATCGGGCGGATGCGTTACCGTTTGCGGCGCTTTGAAACTGAAGCGGAATTGCGGAGGCGTGCATTTATTCAGCGACACGATCGTATTTGGAGAAGGGATGCCGTAGTAACTCGAATCGATTTCAACCGCCGTGAAACGCGACGTATAGTAACGCAGCATCTCGGCCGGCTTCGTCGCGGGCGGATAGAACGGCCCGACCCAGTCTTTATACGAGTAGCCGCATGTGCCGACATAAATCACAAGGCCCGGCGTTTGCCGGGCCTCTGCGTGTGTCCCTACTTCTTGGTGACCTTCTTCTTGCCGGCCACGGTGCGTTTGGGTCCCTTGCGCGTGCGCGCGTTCGTCTTCGTGCGCTGACCGCGAACCGGGAGACCGCGGCGATGACGGAGGCCGCGGTAGCAGCCGATGTCCATTAGACGCTTGATGTTGCCTTGGACTTCACGGCGCAGGTCGCCCTCCACGCGCAGTTGCAGCGTGTCGATCGCGTCGCGCAAACGTTTCTCGTCGTCTTCGCTGAGGTCTTTGACGCGCGTGTCGGGATTGATGCCCGTATGAGCGAGCATCTTCTTCGCGCTCGTGGGGCCAATACCGAAGATATAAGTAAGACCGACTTCAATGCGCTTTTCGCGCGGAAGATCGATACCGGCAATACGGGCCATAACTATCCTTGCACCTGTTTATGTTTCGGATTGACGTTGCAGATCACGCGCACTTTGCCTTCGCGGCGAATGACCTTGCACGCTTCGCAAATTTTTTTGACTGACGGACGTACTTTCATTTTTTTCTCCAATCGTGGTCCCCACGATTGGGGCCCTTTCATTGGTAACGGCACTTTGGAGCCTCGCCCCGGTGCGCCCCCCGCCGGCCAAAGCCCGGCGGGTTCCCACTCGTACTATTTCGTTTTTACTTATACCGGTAGGTAATTCTGCCGTGCGATAAGTCATACGGCGAGAGCTCGACGAGCACGCGGTCTCCAGGAAGAATACGGATATAATTCATCCGGATTTTGCCGGAGACGTGCGCCAGCACTCGATGACCGTTGGCGAGTTCGACGCGGAACATTGCGTTCGGCAGCGGCTCGACAATCGTTCCTTCAACCTCGATCGCCTCTTCCTTGGCCGTCGCGGTCTTTGCGGTTTTGTCCGAGTTGTTGCGCGCCCGCTGCGGGCGGCGCCCTCCTCGGCGCGCCACTAATCGTGCACTCCGAACTCAATCAACCAATGAAACTCCCCACTGGGCAGGCGTCGCTCGGAACCGTGTAGGTTCTCCAGGCGCTGCGCGCCCCCAGGCTCATGCTGGTGCCCCCGACTTCTCCTGATCGGGAACATACTGCGCGACATTTGGGTGCTCGCCGAAATTCCGGAGCGTCAGGATCTTCGGACCGCCCTCGGTCACGGCGATCGTATGCTCGAAGTGCGCTGCGAGTTTACCATCTGCCGTGACGACTGTCCAGCCGTCTTTGAGGATCTCGACCGCGTGCTCACCCTCGGTAATCATCGGTTCGACGGCGAGCACGAGCCCGGGACGCAGCAGCGCACCAGTTCCTGCGCTCCCATAATTGGGGACCTGCGGCTCCTCGTGCATCGATGTCCCAACGCCGTGGCCAACCAGCTCCCGCACGACGCCGTACCCGTGGCTCTCCGCGTGCCTCTGCACGGCATCGCCAATATCGCCCACGCGGTTACCGCGCTGCATGTGCGCGATCCCGATCATAAGGCACTCCTGCGTAACGTCAAGCAGACGCTCAGCGTTGCGCGAGATGTTTCCGATCGGCACGGTCACGGCGCTGTCGCTGACGTAGCCCTCGAACGTCGTGCCGATGTCGATCGAGAGCAGATCGCCGTCTTTTAGCACGCGATCGCTCGGAATGCCGTGTACGACTTCGTCGTTGACCGACGTGCAGATCGAGGCCGTGTAACCGTGATAGCCCTTGAATGTAGGAATGCCGCCCAGTTCGCGAATGCCGTTCTCGGCCATTTCATCGAGAAATCCCGTTGTGACCCCTGGGCGCGCCGCTTTCATTAAGTCGGTCAACACCTTCGAGGTGATCTTTCCGCTGCGCCGCATCGTTTCTATCTCGCGCGGAGATTTCAGCGTAACCATTAGGCGGCGGGATCCACCCCGATCGCGTGGAGCAGTCTATGTGTTACGTCGTCGACCGGCTGCGTCGCGTCGATCGGAACGAGGCGACCGCTGCTCTCATAGTAGGTGACGAGCGGCATCGTTTGAGCTTCGAACACATCGAGCCGCGTGCGAACCGTTTTCGGTGCATCGTCTTCACGCTGAATCAGCGGCCCGCCGTCTTCGTCGTCGACGCCGGCGCGTTTGGGCGGATTGAATGTTTCGTGGTAGACGCGTCCCGTGCGCGGATTCGTCCAGCGGCCGAGTAAACGTTCTTCGAGCAGCGAGCGCGAGATGTCGAAGAAAACGGCACCCGGCAACCCGCGGCCGCGTGATTGCAATAGAGCATCGAGCGCGTCGGCCTGCGCAACCGTACGCGGAAAGCCGTCGAAGAGCACGCCGGCGTCATCACGCAGTTCACCCTCGACCATCTTGACGATCAACTCGTCGGGAACGAGCTCCCCGCGCTTCATGAACCCTTCGGCGGCTTTGCCCAGCTCGCTGCCGGCGTCGCGGTGTTCGCGCAACAAGTCGCCGGTCGAAATTTGCCGATAGCCGAAACGCTTCACCAGAATCTGCGCCTGCGTCCCCTTTCCCGCGCCGGGTGCGCCGAGCAGCACGATGTCGCGCAACATCAACGCTTGATGAACCCGCGATAATCGCGCATCGCAAGACGCGCTTCGATCTGCGTGATCGTATCGAGCGCGACGCCGACGACGATGAGCAGCGAGGTCGATCCGAGATAGAAGGTCGTCACGGAAAGTCCACGCTGCAGCGCGCCCGGCAGAACGGCGAGGAGACCAAGGAAGATCGCCGCCGCCGTCGTGAGACGCATCAAGATCTTATTCAAATAGTCAACCGTCGGTTGTCCCGGACGGATGCCGGGAATGAACGCGCCGGTCTTCTTCAGGTTGTCCGCAACGTCGCGCGTGTTGATGACGATCGAGCTGTAGAAAAACGTGAAGATCACCACGAGCAAAAAGTACGCGATGTTGTAGAAGAAGCCGCTCGGAGCAAACCATACGTTGAGCGATTCGGAGAGCGCCGCGATGTTCGTCGGGAATTCCACCGGCCCGAAGAGATGGAGCCACGTCGATTGCGCGCCTTGGTGACCCGAAAACCACGAGAGCGCCTGTTGCGGCAGCAGCAGAATCGAGATCGCGAAGATGATCGAGATGACGCCGGCATTGTTCAATCGCAAGGGGATGTACGTCGAGCGGCCCGCGAACATTTTGCGGCCGACGACGCGGCGCGCCTGCTGCACCGGCACGCGGCGTTGTCCCTGATACATGAAGACGATACCGACGATGATCGCGATCGCGACCAGAATATAGAGCACCAGATTCAGCAGCGACTCGCCACCCTGTGCAGCGCTCGAATATGTCTGCGTGACGTACGTCGGGTAACGCAACACGATACCGATAAAAATGATGAGCGAGACGCCGTTGCCGATCCCCTTGTCGGTAATCTGCTCGCCGAGCCACATCAAGAAAAGCGTCCCCGAAACGAGAGCGATCATCGCGAAGAGCTGGAACAAAAACGAGGTGTCGTAGAAGACGCCTGATACGCGCATCGCGTTCGTCATGAACGTCGCTTGAAGTATCGCGAGCACGATCGTTAGCCAGCGCGTGTACTGGCTGATCTTCTTACGCCCTTCCTCGCCGCCTTTCTTCGCCATCTCTTCGAGCTGCGGCAAGACCACCGTCATGAGTTGCATGATGATCGACGCGTTGATGTACGGCGTGATGCCCATCGAAATGACCGAGAGCTTCTGCAGTGCGCCGCCGGAGAGGAAGCCGAGTAAGTTGTAGAACGCGCCCTGCTTGAGCACGTTTTGCCAAGCTTGCTCGTTCACGTTCGGCAACTGCACGTGAATCATGAACACGAACCAGGCGAACGCAAAGAGCACGAAGCCGAGACGCTTACGGATCTCCGGAACTAAGAGCGCGGCTCTTAGATTGTCAAACACTACGCTTGGCCTTCAGTCGATTCAACGGGAAGCTGTGCGCCGGCCGCCGTGAGCGCTTGGCGCGCGCTTGCGGAGAACAGGATGTCGCGAAATTTCAATCCTTGGGGAATCGTCTTACCGCTTTTTGCGCCGCCGAGAATTTTCACGCCGTCTTCGGCGCTCTTTAAAACTCCACGCTCGATCAGCGACTCGGGTGACACTTCAATCGAGGTATCCCAACCGTCAAGTTGATGGAGATTTACAACGGCATAGCGCGTGCGGAAATGGCCGATATCGCGCGCCTTTTGAGAGTAACCGCGCCGATGCGGAAGACGCCGCGCCCACGGGGTCTGTCCGCCTTCGAATGCCGGACCCTTGCCGCCGCCCGAACGCACCGTCTGACCTTTGCCGCCTTCGCCGCCCGTCTTCACCATGCCCGAACCGTGCCCGCGACCGATCCGTTGCCGTTTCGTCCACGAGCCTTTTGCGGGTTTGAGCGTAGCGAGCGTCCATCCGCCCGTCGCGGCAGCCTTCGCGCCGGACGGAGCCTGTCCCGAGCTCTGTCGAAGGGCACTAGCCGGCTTCTTCGTTGTCTTCTCTGCCATGATGTTCCTTACTGAGGTCTTCGCCCTCGCGTGCTAAGCGGCAAAGATTTCTTTGACGGTTTTGCCACGCAGGCTTGCGACTTGTTCGGCCGTCTTGAGTGACCGAAGCGCTTCGATCGTTGCGAGCACCACGTTGATCGGATTGTTCGTTCCGAGCGACTTCGTCAGAATGTCGTGGATGCCGGCGAGCTCCAGTACCGCGCGCATCGAACCGCCGGCGATGACGCCGGTGCCGGGCGCGGCCGGCTTGAGCAGAACCTTCGCCGATCCGACCGTCATGTTGACTTGATGTGGGATCGTTTTTTCCACCATCGGCACGGTCACGAGGCTCTTCTTCGCCTGCTCGACAGCTTTGCGAATCGCTTCCGGCACTTCGCCCGCTTTGCCGATCGCAAAACCGACCTTGCCTTTGCGATCGCCGACCACGACGAGTGCGCTGAAGCTGAACCGCTTCCCGCCCTTGACGACCTTCGCGACGCGGTTTACGCGCACGACCGTTTCTTCAAATCCACTGTTGTCGCGTTCGCGACCGCCACCACGATATTGCATTAGAAGTTAAGCCCCGCTTCACGCGCCGCATCGGCGAGTGCTTGCACACGTCCGTGATATTTGTATCCGCCGCGATCGAACACGACGTCGTTGATGCCTGCGGTCTTCGCCTTCGCAGCAATCGCTGCTCCGACGGCCTTCGCCGCATCGGTGTTGGTGTTCGACTCGAGCGGGTCGGACACGGATTTGTCGCGCGTCGACGCGGCGACGAGCGTGTGTCCCTTTGCATCGTCTACGAGCGTTGCATAGATGTGGTGCAGCGTACGCCGCACCATCAACCGCGGACACTGCTCGGTTCCGGCGACCTTCTTTCGCAGGCGCTCGTGGCGCGCGTGACGTTTGACGTCTTTGGAGAGGCGCGCCATTACTTTTTCCCTGCCTTTCCGGCCTTGCCGAGCTTCTTGCGGATCACTTCGCCCGCGTAGCGAACGCCTTTCCCCTTATACGGCTCCGGCGGACGGAGCTTACGGATTTCCGCAGCGACTTGACCGACCTGTTGTTTGTCGATGCCGTCGACGTGGATTTTGTTGGTGCCTTCGATCGAGAGCGTAATGCCGGTCGGCGGTTCGAACACGACGGGGTGCGAGTAGCCGAGGCTCAGGTTGAGTTTCTCGCCCGACTTCGCGGCACGAAAACCGACGCCCTGAATCTCGAGGCTCTTACGAAACCCCTTGCTGACGCCTTCGACCATGTTGTTGATGAGCGTCCGCGTCAAACCGTGCGCGGAACGATGCGGTTTCGCATCTCCCCTGCGCTCCACGATCACCCTGCCGTCTTCGACTTTGACGTCGACGACTTGCTTGAGGATAGTGCTGTGCAGTTCGCCCTTCGGCCCTTTGACGACGACTTCGCCGTCGCTGAGCGTGACGTTGACGTCGCTCGGAACCGCAATCGGCAATTTACCAATACGTGACATGCAAATTCACCACACGTACGCGAGGACTTCACCGCCGACGCCGAGCTTCTTCGCTCGTTTGCCGGACATGATTCCCTGCGAAGTTGACATGATAACGAGACCCAGACCGCCGAGCACACGCGGAATTTCCGTCTTGCCCGTGTAGACGCGCAAACCGGGACGCGAGATGCGGCGCAGACCGGTGATGATCTTTTCTTTTTCGGGTCCGTACTTGAGTTTGATCCGGATCGTGCCTTGCGGTCCTTCGTTGAGGCGCTCGAAATCGTCGATGAAACCTTCATCTTTGAGAATCTGCGAGATCGCCTTCTTCACGCGCGACGCCGGCACGTCGACCGTCTTGTGGTTCGCCGTGTTGGCGTTGCGAATGCGCGTCAGCAGGTCAGCGACGGGATCGGTGATTGCAGCCATTCTCGTCTCCTCTCCTTACCAGCTCGCCTTGGTGACGCCCGGAACGACGCCTTTGTGCGCGTTCTCACGGAAGCAAATGCGGCACAACGCAAACTTGCGCAGATAGCCGCGCGGGCGTCCGCAGATTTTGCAACGGTTGTGCTGGCGCACGCCGAACTTCGGCTTCCGTTCCGATTTAACGATCATGCTCGTTTTTGCCATTATGCATTGCCCTTTCGCAGCGGCAGTCCCATCGCCGTGAGAAACTCGCTCGCTTCTTCGTCCGATTTTGCCGTCGTGACGATCGTAATGTCCATGCCGCGCGCCTTGTCGACCTTGTCGAAGTTGATCTCCGGGAAAACGAGCTGTTCGCGTAGGCCCATGTTGTAGTTGCCGCGCCCATCGAATGACTTCGCCGGAAGACCGCGGAAGTCGCGGATACGCGGAAGCACGATGTTGAACAGTTTGTCGAGGAAGATGTACATGCGGTCGCCGCGGAGCGTCACCTTGGCGCCGATGTTCATCCCCTCGCGCAGCTTGAACGCCGCGATCGATTTCTTCGCCTTCGTTACGACCGGCTTCTGACCGCTGATCGTCGCGAGCTCGGAGACGGCCGCATCGAGCGCCTTCGCATTCGTGATGGCGTCGCCGACCGACATGTTGATCACGACTTTTTCCAGCTGCGGAATCTGGTTGACGTTCGTGTATCCAAACTTATCCTGCAGTCGTTTGCGAACGTCGCTCTGGTATTTATCTTTTAAACGCGTTGCCACGTCGCTACGCTCCCTTTGCCGATTCGCGCGCCGGTTCGTTGCACTTCACGCAGACGCGATGCGCGATGCCATCCGGCGTACGCCCGTGACGCAGGCGCGTCGGGGTTTTGCATTTCTCGCACACATATTGCAGCGCCGAAATCGGCAGCGGGTTCTCTTTCTCAACGATACCGCCGCTTTGAGCGGCACCCATGTTACCGCTCTGCTGACCCTGCTTCGTGTGACGCTTCACGATGTTCAGACCTTCGACGGTCGCGAGCCGTTGATCGGGAAACACGGCCTTGACCGTACCGCGCTTGCCCTTCTCTTTGCCGCGACGAATCATTACGGTGTCGCCTTTAACGATGAACGGCTTGCTCACGTTAGAGCACCTCCGGTGCGAGCGAGGCAATCTTGAGGAAACCGCGGTCGCGCAGTTCGCGCATGACCGGTCCGAACACGCGCGTGCCGCGCGGATCGAGGTTATCCTTGTCGCCCTTGATGATGACGCACGCATTGTCGTCGCAGCGCACGACGGAACCGTCGGCACGGCGGATCGGGGCCGACGTCCGAACGATCACGGCCTTCACCACTTGGCCTTTTTTCACGGCCGCACCGGGAATGGCGCTTTTTACCGTCCCTATGACGATGTCTCCGACGTGCGCGTAGTTGTGACGGCTTCCGCCGCTGATGTGGATCACCAGCAGCTCGCGGGCGCCCGAGTTGTCGGCTACTTTTAACCGTGTTTCTTGCTGAATCATTGCTTTGTTCTGCCTTTCAGGTCAACTCTTCGTCATCGATTTGTCCTGAGATCCAGAACACATCGTCTGCCGAAAATCTTCCCTACTTCGCCCTTTCTACAATTTCAACAAGGCGCCAACGCTTGTCGCGGCTGAGCGGCCGGCATTCCATGATGCGGACGATGTCGCCGATATTGGCTTCGTTTTGCTCGTCGTGCGCTTTGAAACGCGTCGACTTGCGAACGATCTTGCCGTACGCACCGTGCGGAACGCGCGTTTCCGTGACCACGACGATCGTCTTGTCCATCTTGTTAGAGGCGACGCGCCCCTGTTTCACGCGCCGGTTGACGACACGGTCCGACGAACTTGCCGCGCGCTCATCAAACGAATCGTTACGCTGCTCCATGCTGATCCTCTGCCATCTTCTTCTCTGAAATAACGGTCTGAATTTGCGCGTAGGCGCGGCGCATCTCTTTGATCTTACTGAAGTCGGTCAGGTGGCCCGTGCGAAGCGCGAAACGCAAATTGAACAGTTCCGACTTCGTGTCGCGCGCTTTTTGCCGGAGCTCGGCCACCGTGAGACCGCGCAGTTCGTTCAGCTCGCCTTTCTTCATGCGCCCTCCTCGCGCGTAACGATCTTTGTTCCGATCGGCAGCTTTGCAGCCGCAAGACGCAGCGCTTCTTTCGCGACATCCGGCGCAACACCGGAGAGTTCGAAGAGCACGCGCCCCGGACGCACGACCGCGACCCAGAACTCCGGATTCCCTTTACCGGCGCCCATGCGCACTTCGGCGGGCTTCTTCGTGACCGGCTTGTCCGGGAACACCTTGATCCACACCTTACCGCCGCGCTTGATGTGACGCGTCATTGCAATACGCGCCGCTTCGATCTGGCGGTTCGTCATCCAGCACGGCTCGAGTGCCTGCAGACCGAACTCGCCGAACGTGAGCGTGCTGCCGCGGAGCGCGCGTCCGGTCATGCGGCCGCGCTGCACTTTGCGCCATTTGACTCGCTTTGGCGTGAGCATCGTTACTCGTTGCTCCCTTCGGCCGGGCCCGCGTTCTCGACGGGGGCATTGGCCGCTTCATTGACGATGGCATCAGCATCGACCGTCACTTCGCTCGTCGCTTGCGGCTGCGTTTGTTGCGGTGGACGTTGTTGTCCGCCGCCACCGCCACCGCCGCGTGGGCCGCGACCGCGTCCGCCGCGATCGCCGCGTCCGCGGAATCCACCCTGGCGCTCGCTGCGATCGACGGTATTCGTCTGACGCGGCTGATCCGGCAGCACTTCGCCGCGATAGATCCACACTTTCACGCCGATGCGTCCGAACGTCGTGAACGCTTCCACGTGTGCGTAGTCGATGTCGGCGCGCAGCGTGTGCAGCGGAACCTTGCCATCGCTGTTGCGCTCGGTGCGCGCGATTTCCGCGCCGCCGAGCCGTCCGGAGACTTGTACCTTCACACCGCGTGCGCCCGCTTTCATCGTACGCATGATGGCCTGCTTCATCGCGCGGCGAAACGCGATACGTTTCTCGAGCTGGTCGACGATGTTTTGCGCCACGAGACGCGCATCCAACTCCGGATGCTTGATCTCCATCACGTTGACCGCGACGTTCTTACCGGTCAGCTTTTCGAGGTTCTTACGGATATCTTCAATGCCGACGCCGCGTTTGCCGATGATGATGCCCGGCTTCGCGGTGTTGACGATGACGCGCGCTTGATTGGCGCGACGCTCGATCTCGATCTTGCTAATCGCCGCCGAACGCATCCACTTATTGAAGAAGTTGCGGATCTTGACGTCTTCGTGCAGCCAATCAATGTAGTGCTTTTTCTCGAACCAGCGGCTGTCCCACGTGCGCGTGATGCCGAGGCGAAGGCCGACCGGATGAATCTTCTGTCCCATATAGTTACCTTTTAATCCCGAGCGCGGGTCGAAGGACGACCAGCCCCCGCTGCCGCCGTTGCGCGTCTCGTGTTTGCGCGACGCGCTGCGGACGCCGTCGCGCGCTTCGTGGAGACGCTTGCACCAGCGCGAACCTTGCGTTTCTTCTGCGGAGGCGTTTCACTGACGACGACCGTCACGTGCGAGAGACGCTTGCGCTTGAAGTACGCGCGTCCTTGAGCACGCGGGTCCAGGCGTTTGGTGAAGCGACCGCCGGGGCCGCCATCGACCGTAATCCGCGTGATGTACAGATCGTCGGTGTTCATGTCGTGGTTGTTGCCCGCGTTTGCAACAGCGCTGCGCACGAGCTTTTCGATCGGCTCTGCCGCGTACACGCCCGCGAACTGCAGCATGACGAGCGCTTCGCGTACGCTCTTGCCGCGAATCGCATCCGCGACGCGGCGCAATTTGCGCGGCCCCATGCGCACGAACTTGAGATGCGCGACCGCTTGTTGTTGTGCGGCAACCTGTTCGGCCATTACTTCACACCCGCCTTATCGCCACCATGACCGCGGAAGTGCCGCGTGGGCGCAAATTCACCGAGCTTGTGGCCAACCATGTTTTCCGTCACGTAGACCGGCACGTGCGCTTTGCCGTTATGTACGCCGATCGTGTGACCGACCATTTGCGGAACGATCACCGAAGCGCGGCTCCACGTCTTGATAACGCGCTTCTCGCGCGTTTCATTGAGTCTCTCGACCTTCTGCAGAAGATGGTCCGCAACGAAGGGACCTTTCTTTAGCGAACGCCCCATGTTTTACGCCTGCTTCCCGTACATCGCTTCGTTGCTCATCGCTTGCGTGCCATAGCACGCGGCGCTCTTCGCGCCTCGCGCTGCACGGCAACCAGCCGCAAAAACGCTAACAATCGTCATTCTATTTCGAACCTCGCTTACGAACGATGAACTTCGTCGTCTGCTTGTTACGGCGCGTCTTCTTACCCATCGTCATCTGGCCCCACGGCGTAGTCGGCGGACGGCCCGACGTCGAACGCGCTTCACCACCACCGTGCGGGTGATCGACCGGGTTCATCGCTATACCGCGAACCGCGGGGCGCTTACCGAGGTGACGCGAGCGTCCCGCTTTTCCGATAACTTGGTTTTCGTGCTCGATGTTCCCGAGCTGGCCGATCGTCGCGCGGCACTCGATGTGAATCATGCGGACTTCGCCCGACGGCATGCGCACTTGAGCGTACTCGTTTTCCTTCGCCATCAGCTGCGCGGATACGCCGGCGGAGCGAACCAGCTTGCCGCCCTGACCCGCACGCAACTCGATGTTGTGAATTACGGTACCGACCGGAATGTTTCTGATCGGCAGGCAGTTGCCGGGCTTGATGTCCGCACCGCTGCCGGATTCGACGACGTCGCCGACTTTGAGCCCCAGCGGCGCGAGGATGTACCGCTTCTCGCCGTCGCGATAGTGCAGCAGCGCGATGCGCGCGGAACGATTCGGATCGTACTCGACCGTCGCAACCTTGGCGGGAATGCCGTCTTTGGTCCGCTTGAAGTCGATGATGCGATATTGCTTGCGCGTGCCGCCGCCTTTGTGGCGAACGGTGATGTGTCCGTTGTTGTTGCGGCCCGAATGCTTCTTGCGAACTTCAACCAGCGACTTCTCGCGATCGACGTTCGAGAGATCCGAGAAGTCCATCGTCGTGACGAAGCGACGGCCTGGGCTGGTGGGACGATATTTCTTAACCGGCATTGTTACGTTTCATCTCCGATTCGTGCATACGAATCATTGCTCGAAATAATTCACGCCGCCGAGTTCAATCTTTTGGCCGGGCTTGAGCGTGACGGTTGCCTTCTTAAAGTCGCTTTGCTTTCCGCTCGTGCGGTTGCCGCGACGGGCGAAGTTCCGGACTTTACCGCGCACGTTGACGGTATTGACGTTGAGCACATTCACGCCGAAGATATCTTCGATCGCGTGGCGGATCTGCGTCTTCGTCGCATCCGGATGAACGACGAACGTGTACTGCGTGCCGAGGGCGTTTGCCATCGACTTCTCCGTAATGCGCGGCGAAAGAATCACATCGCGTGCGTCCATTATTTCTCGTTGCCCTCCCCCAAGTCGCCCCCACGGGCGGAGCCCGTCGGGCCCGCTTCGAGCGAGGCGTTCAATGCATCGAATGCCTTCGCCGTGAAGATGATGCGCTCGTAGCGCAGAACGTCTTTCACGTCG
Source organism: Vulcanimicrobiia bacterium (assembly GCA_963737065.1). GTDB lineage: Bacteria > Vulcanimicrobiota > Vulcanimicrobiia > Vulcanimicrobiales > Vulcanimicrobiaceae > JAMXLG01. Next base: position 377,887 of record CAVTRC010000002.1, on the reverse strand, counting down.
AGCGCGCCGGTGTCCGTGACGCCGACGTTCCGCAGATTGCGCGCGACGCGATGGATCGCATCGGCACCGTCCTCGTTGAACCCGACGACGACGAGCGTCGTAGGCCCTTTCTTCGCGTCTTTCGCCGAACCGAAGACGAGCTTTGCGAAATCGGCCGTCTTGGTCATCGTGAAGCTCGCCGCGTCGAGGACCGTAATGCCGCCGTTGCGGAAACGGTCCGAGAGCGCCGCGATAAACGCGAGCTTGCGCTCCTTCTTGTTCAGGTCGGTGACGAAGCTGCGCGGCTGTGGTCCGAATACGACGCCGCCGTGCTTCCACTGCGGTGAACGAATCGACCCTTGACGCGCGCGTCCCGTCCCTTTTTGGCGCCACGGCTTGCGGCCGCCGCCGGAAACTTCGTCGCGCTTCTTCGTCGAAGCCGTGCCTGCGCGCGGATTCGCCAGTTCGCGATAGACCGCGCGGAACACCGTGTGCGCTTTTTCGGAATAATCTCTGTCGAGAACGGCGGGCGTCTGGACTTCGCGCACCACCTTACCCGTTGCGTCAATAACGTCCGGCATTACGCACCCGCCTTCACTTTTACGGGCTTCACGCTCTTCTTGACGACGACGAGCGCGTTCTTCGGCCCCGGAATCGGTCCGCGAACGAGCAGCAAGTTCCGCTCGGCATCTGCGCGGATAACTTCGAGGTTTTGCATTGTCGTGCGGTCGACACCGAAGTGGCCCGGACGACGGCTCCCTTTCACCGTACGTCCGGCGTTCGTGTCGCCGTTGGATGCGGGTTGGCGGTGAATCATCGAACCGTGACTCGCGCCACCGCCCGAGAAGTTGTGGCGCTTGATGCCGCCGGCGAAACCGTGACCTTTCGAGATGCCGACGACGTCAACACGATCGCCCGGTTCGAATCCGGCGACCGTAATGGTCTGCCCGGCTTCAACGCCGTCGATGTCGTTGCGGAATTCGCGCACGAAGCGCAGCGCTTCGACATCGTTCTTTTTAAAGTGTCCGGCAAGGGCTTTGGTCACGCGAGCTTTTTTGATCGCGCCGAAACCGAGCGCCACGGCCTCATAGCCGTGCTTCTCTTTCGTGCGACGCTCCACGACCGTGCAGGGACCGGCTTCGATCACCGTGGCCGGCACGTACCGGCCGTCAGCGGTGAACACGCTCGTCATCCCAACCTTGCGGCCAAGGATGTTTTTCACTTGAATCCTCGTCCTATCAGGGTTCACGTTCGGTGAACCCGTGGCGTTTGGGCTTCGCCCAATCCGCTCGGTTATAAAAATCCGCTAGTACACGGGTCCTGGCGTACTGGTTGTTTCTTTGACCGGCACGCGGAAAGAACCGCGGACCGGTGTGGACCACAACCTCGGCAGTCTATCAAGCGCGTCCCGCGACGTCAAGGCCTCATCGCGCACGCGGATGAATCAGCGCTCGATGCGGTTCCCGATGGTGGCGGCAGCGCTTACGCTGCTGGTGAGTTGTTCGTTGCACCGGGCACCACCGCCCCACGACGGTCTGCGAATCGTGCAGACGCAAGATTTTCCGACGCTCGATCCGATCTTCGTGAGCGGCGTCGGCGGCCAGGAGCTGGGCGCGCTGCTCTACTCCTATTTAGTGAAGATCGACGACCGCGGGCGGCTCGTCGCCGACGCGGCGGCGGCGGTGCCGACCCGGCAAAACGGCGGGATCAGCGGTGATGGCCGGACCGTCACTTTTCATTTGCGCCGGGACGTGCGGTTCTCCGACGGATCTCGCGTGACATCGTTCGACGTCGCGGAAACGATCGCGCGTATCGCGTTCGAGGGAAGCGACGTTCCGACTCGCGTCGCCTACGATGATGTCGCGGCCGTCACGACGCCCGATTCGCGCACCGTGAAAGTCGTGTTGCGGCGACCGTACGCTCCAATCGTTCTCTATTTGTGCGGTCCCGGAAACGCGACGCCGATCCTGCCGCGGCGTCTGCTCCGCGGACACGCTCACCTGCGCGGCACAATACTGGACGGCGCGCCCCTCGGCTCGGGCCCGTACATGCTGCGACACTGGCAGCGCGGCGATCGCTTGGAGCTTAGCGCAAATCCTTACTACTATGCCGGCCGCGCTCGCATTTCAGCGCTGACGATTCGCATCGTCGCAAGCGCCACGACCGCCATGCAGATGCTTCGAGCGGGTGAAGCCGATGCGTACGTCAACGCAGACGACGCACAATACGATGACTTGCGCTCGTTACCGGAATCAAGAACCGAAATAATTCCGATCGACGGTACCGGTGCGCTGATCTTCAATACGCGAGATCCCCGCTTATCCGACGCACGCGTTCGACGCGCAATCCTTGCGGCGCTCGATACTCGAAGCATCGTGAGGAAGTCGTTGCTCGGTCCGAATCGGGACCGCGATCCCGGGCGCGGACTCTTTCAGTGGGCGTACGACCCGCGAGCATACGCGATGCCCCGATTCGATCCGCATTCGGCGCAACGGCTGCTGGATGCCGCCGGTTGGCATCGCGGGCCGGACGGTATTCGCCGCCGCTTCGGCGTTGCGCTGGCGGTCGATTTACTCGTTCGAGCCGACAAACCGAGCGCACTCATCATGGCGACGCAGATCCAAGCCGAATCAAAAGCGGCCGGCGTGTCGATCGCTATCCACGAGCTTGCGGTCGGGGAGTACGTCGCACCCAATGGACCCCTCTACGGCGGCGTTTTTCAAATCGCGCTCTTTCCGTTCGTGAACGGCTTCGATCCCGACGTTCGCGATCAGTTCGGCTGCAATCGCATCCCACCGCATGGTTTCAACAAGGCGCGCTACTGCAATCCGCGCCTCGACACGATGATGCGCGCCGCGGTGTTGCCGTACGATCGCGGAGCGCGCGCAATACGGTATCGGCAGATCGAGCGCGTGCTTTCGCGCGAGCTTCCGATGGCCGCGCTGTATCAAGCGGTTTCGATCAACACGTTTCCCGCGACGCTGCAAAATGAACGCGCCGCGGTCACGACGCCCTTTTGGAATGTCGCAGATTGGAGTTTTTGACGCGTGACGAAAGACTGGCGATCGAAATGAACTCGCGCTATGTAAACGCCGCGATCCCGGTGATCTGCTGACCGATCACCAACGTGTGAACTTCGCTCGTCCCCTCGTATGTAAGGACCGACTCGAGGTTGTTCATGTGACGAATAACCGGGTATTCGAGCGTGACGCCGTTTGCGCCCAAGATCGTTCGCGCTTCACGGCAAATCGCGAGCGCCTCGCGCACGTTGTTCAGCTTGCCGAAGCTGACTTGCGACGAGTGCAGCGTACCTTCGTCTTTCTTTCGCCCGAGATGCAGTGCAAGTAACGTGCCCTTACCGAGCTCGAGCAGCATGTTTGCAAGCTTTTCTTGCGTGATTTGAAAGCCGCCGACCGGGCGATCGAACTGTACGCGCGTTTTGGAATAGTCCAGCGCCGTTTCGTAACACATCCGCGCAGCACCCATCGATCCCCAGATGATTCCGTAACGCGCTTCGTTCAAGCACGCAAGCGGACCGCTGAGGCCTTGTGCAAGCGGCAATTGCGCGTTCGACGGAAGGCGCACGTCTTGCATCACCAGTTCGCTCGTGATCGATGCGCGTAAGGAAATCTTGCGGTGAATGTCCGAGCTGGTATAGCCCTTCGCGTCGCTCGGGACGATGAAGCCGCGAATACCGTCGTCGGTGTTGGCCCAGACGATCGCGATATCGGCGATCGAGCCGTTTGTGATCCAGAGCTTCGTGCCGTTGAGAACCCAATCGTCGCCATCACGACGCGCGAACGTACGCATGCCTCCCGGATTGCTGCCGAAATCCGGCTCGGTCAATCCGAAGCAGCCGATCAGTTCGCCGCGCGTCATGCGCGGAAGAAACTGCCGCTTCTGTTCGTCGCTGCCCCAGCGACAGATCGCGTACATGGCGAGCGAACCTTGCACCGATGCGAAGCTCCGAACACCGCTGTCGCCCGCTTCCAACTCCATGCACGCGAGACCGTATGCCACCGCGCTCGCGCCCGGACAATCGTAGCCGTGCAAATGCATGCCGAGCAATCCGAGTCGACCAAGTTCCCGTGAAAGTTCGCGCGGCAGATATCCTTTTTCGAACCACTCGCCGATATTCGGCAACACCCGGTCGCGCACGAACGAACGAACCGTGTCGCGAATGAGCCGCTCTTCATTTGAAAGCAGCGCATCGATGCCGAGGAAATCAACGGCATCGGGCGGCGCAGCGGCTTTCGCATGCTTCGCAATCGTCGTCATCGTAGGCGTCTTTGCTGTTATCTTTTCAAAACGCGAGCGAGTTTATCGAAGAGCGCTTCCGTCGAGCGGTCGAATGAATCTTCCCACCGCCTCCAGAGCAAGCGTCCATCGGTGTCGCTCAGCATTGCTTCGACGCGATATGCAAGCACCGTCTCTTTGCCCTCGCTCGAGAGATAGAAACCGTGCGTTCCTTCTACCCCGTCGTTCAAAATTCGCCAAACGATCCGCTCTTCGGGCGCGACATCCTTCAGCACGGCATGGATGCCGAGATGCCATTCTTCGGTTTTCTCCGGTGTGAGCGGCCCCGGCGAACGCATGAACGGTTGCGACGCGAACGGCCAAATCTGGTCGCCGGACGTTCCCATCTCTTCGAGCAAGTGGAAGATGCGGCGCTTGGTACCGTGGAACGTGCGCGTACGCGATTCTTTGAGCGCGATTGGCATGGCTTCGCCTTCGAGGCCCCGTTCGCTACCTCATTCGCCGGGTGGCCGCTCCGCGAGGTAAGCATCGGTTACACAGCGTCAAAACGCGCTCATAACATCGAGGCTGCCACGATCGAGCGATGTACGCGCTACGCTCTCGTCGGCGTCCCCTCACCGTAACAGGACGAGACCTGCGACACCGGAGAGTGCGATCAGGCTCGGCGCGCTCAACTTCGTCCGTAGCGACAACGCCGCGACGACGAGCGCGATGCCGACGGTTGCGATGGTGAGCGGAATGCCCTTGCTGATTGAAAGAATGCTCGACCAGACGAGTCCAACGATCGCCGGCGCAAGCCCGTGCGTAATCAACGTACGCAACGGCGATCCCGCAAATCGCGCGAAGAGCGATCCCGCGCCGATCATAAGAACGGTCGACGGCAGAAACATCGCCGTCGTTGCAACGACGGCGCCGAGAACGCCGGCCGCGGTATAGCCGACGAGCGCGGAGAAGATCGTCGTCGGACCGGGAACGAGCTTTCCGATCGTATAGAATTCGGCGAACTGCGACGCCGTCGTCCAGTGAAACGTGGAAACGGCGTATGTGTGCATCTGCGGAATGATTCCCTTGCCGCCGCCGAAGCCCAGCACGGAGAGCATCGAAAAGACCCACAACAGACGCAGATACGTTGCGCTCATTCGTCGCCCTTGGGCGATAGACGCTCGCGCGCGATGCCGAGGCCGCCGAAGACCAGCAGCACGAGCACGAGCGGAAGCCGAAACCCGGACACCGCGACGGCGGTGAGCGCGATCAGCGCGACGCGCACCCAATCTTTGCGATAGTCTAACGACAATTCGAGTGCGTTCGAGAGCGTCAAGCCGACCGCACCCGCTGCACACCCCAGCAACGCAGCGCGTACGAGATGGTTGCCGATAAACGCGAAGTACAACGCGCCCGCAATCAAGACGATCACAAACGGCGGCACCGATGCAGCGAGCGCCGCAACCGCTGCGCCCACGACGCCGCGCGCGCGCTGACCGCAAAAGATCGCGAGATTCAAGATGTTCGGACCGGGCATCACTTGCGCGAGTTCGAGGCCGTCGATGAACTCGTCGTTGGTCATCCAGCCTTGCGCGACGACTTGACGGCGCACGCTGGCCTTCTGGCCGCCGCCGAACGACGTGCTCGAAATCAGTGCGAACGTCGACGCGATCTCGAGCAGCGATATGGTTTTATTCGACGTCCGGGAGAGGGGTATCGACGTGCTCATTGTGGTGCTTGCCGGAGAGAATGTGGATGTGAACGTGTTCGGTATGCTGATACGGCGGCAGGACGCCCATCCGCATGATGAAGCCCTTTTCGTGAAGCCCCAATGCGAGCGCGACTTTTTGAATTCCACCCATTAAGTGGTGCCAAATGTGCGCGTCGCCGAGATTGATGTCGAGCAGCGTCGGATACCACTTCTTCGGAATGATGACGACGTGAACTTCCCACCATGACGCGGCCGTTTCGTCGATGCGGTGCCGGAATGCAAAGACGTCGTCGTCTTCGTACACAACTTCGTCGGCGTTCGCTCGCGTGCCATCGAGACGCCCGCGGAACGTATGATTCGGGTCGGGTTTGTCGTAGGTGAGTTTTCCATCGCCGCGTATGGAACGAGACAGAGGTTGAAACGACAACGCGACCTCCGGAGCGGAAAATGACTTTCCCGGGAGTTCTGGAAAGACTGCCGCGTCCTTTTTTCTGCGGAGCATATTCGATGAGTAAGCATGAACTCGCGATCGTCGACGTCATGCTCGGCGGCCCAATCGCGTGGCCGAAAAAAGCGGAGCCCTGGAAAGACATCGTCGCAGACGCGGAGATCGTGTACGAAGACGACGACGTCGTCGCGTTTCACGAGCGCGAGCACGACCTAGCGGAGTCGCCGCAAGCTCCGGGCGAACTGCGCGTTATACTGATGAGCAAAACGCACGTACCGAGCCTTCTCCATCTCGGTCCGGCCGATCACCACATCAATGTTGCGATGCTTCACGGCATCCAGCAAGTGGCGTTCCGTTTGGGTCTCAACGTGAAAGGCTTCGAAGTTCGCATGAAAGTACTGCCGCCGCTCCAACGCCGGCCGCAACTTGCGTTCGAGATTCGCTCGGGAAAACCGCCGGTAAAGAGCGGCCAGTCAGATCTCTGACGCGCACGCACGCGCAACCGCCGCCTTCGCATCCGGCGACGCCGGGTATGTGTATCGACGTTGACGGCGTGAACGTTGGCCTCGACGCTCGTCCGTCGTGGCAAGCGCTAGCCCCGAAACGAACACATGTGTCGCGCGTCACGCTTCGTCGAGCGCCCGAAACACAAGGAGCAACCGATGGTTGAACAATTTTCTAGCGACCATAGCAGCGGTAAGGACGGCACGGTCGTCTATTTATGGGCCGCGACGCTCAATCCCGAACGAGAGCGATGCGTTCTCCCAACGTGCCGCGGAACATGTTCGGGACGACGTAGCCGGTCTTCCGGGCTTTCTGGACGCCCGGATACTAGAGTCGGATGACCAGAAGAGCGTGATCGTCTTGACGCGCTGGCAAACGCGGCACGCATGGGCGCAGTCGCAATGGAATCAAAAGATCGGACAGGTTCTCGCCGAGTCGTTCCAATCGGCCGTGAAGGTCGTTGACACAATGTGTTACGAGCGAGCGACGCTTGGACCGCTGCAGTCCAACGGCGAGCGGTCGACGCCGTTCAACGATTGAAGCCGGCCTGATCTCGATGAGTAACACTCGCAGAATTTCGTGAAGAGCAAAGCAGCTGCAGAAAAAATACTGCGACACGACGTACTGCAGTGAGATGCCCAAAGGAGTGGAGTGACATGCCGGTCGCTGCTCAGGTTGCCGTTGTGATCTCGGGGTTCTTTTTGGTCCGCTGGATCGTTAAGCAATCGGCACGCAAACGGGGAGAGTAAGGAACACCGCCTTCGTCGATGGTTCGAGCACTACAACGAGAAGCCGCCGCAACACGACGCCGCATAGCAATCGGTAAGAAAGTTCAGACCATCGAAATTAAGTGTTGCAGCTCGTCGACCGTATGGTAAATCTTCTTGCGGAATGCCACGCGGTAGAATTCGTTAAGCATCGTCTTGTGAAGGCGTTCAACGATGCCGTTTGTTCGGGGGCTCTTTGCCTTGGTGCGCGTGTGATCGATGTCTTCGATTGCGAGGTACAACTCGTAAGGATGCTTCTGGACGTCTCCGCAGTACTCGGTTCCACGATCAGTGAGGATTCGGCTCACGCGAATATCGTGCTCTTCAAAGAATGGAATGACCCGATCATTGAGCAGATCTGCTGCAGTAATTGGCGTCTTTTGCTGGTACAGCTTCGCGAATCCAACTTTGCTATACGTGTCGACAAAGGTCTGCTGATATACACGGCCAACGCCTTTGAGCGTGCCGACGTAGAACGTGTCTTGTGCGCCGCAATAACCGGGGCATTCACTCTCGAACTCGCCGTGCGCGTCCTTCTCGTTCTGCGCCTTCTCAAGTGCTGCGAGCTGCGCTTCGGTCAGAACCAAACACGCTGCCTAACCGATTTGAGCAGCACCTCCGACCGCTCTACTTCAGGTCACCGCTGAAACACGAAGCTCGCACGAAGCCATTTGCTCCAAGCAGGTTCTCAAGGCCCAAAAGTGTGGTAGGATCGACGCTGCGCAAGTTGTAGGTTCCATGTTTGGAGTAAAGAGACTTGCCGGCAGCGACGATGCTCTCACCATTGATTGCGCGATCGCGCTGCGCTCCGGGTTCCAAACAACGTACACCTTCCCTTACTTATTTTTGTAAACCCACGCAATAGACTTTGATTGATTATCGACGAACGCCCAAATGTTTACGATGTTCGTCGAAGGATCATTCGACAGCCGCACGTTCGAAGTTATATTTCCCGTTCCAAGCTGAAGCTGAGACGAGTAACACCCGCTCCCCACGTGCGGAGCCGTAATGGTTGTCAGCGTAAGCGCTAAGATCGTAATCATTTCATCACCCAAGAGACTTGGTAAAGCGGTGACGCATTAGCAGATTTCCCGCCGCGCTGCGCCGGGGAATGTTGCCATATTGCTGCGGGATCAACTGAGACTGGAATTCCTTCTATTATCCGGGCTCTGGGGCGGCAACGGCTGAAGGTTGAATCCTGGGCATACGTATATTATTGAGGTGCTCGAAAACCCGCAGATCAGCTCGGCGCCGACACCTCCGAGAACTTTTCCGCCAACCCCTATTCCATGACACTCGCCAAGGGGTTGGCTTTGATACGCATCAGCATCAGACGAACCGCCTTAGTTCTCGGATCGTTCGCGCTCACCAATTGCGCCGAAGGCGGTTCGCCGAATTCGCCGTCACCGCAGCCGACGCCGCAACCAATTCAGACGGCCGGCCCGCAGACACTTGCGCGCGTTGGCACGATATGGACGTACGGGGTGTCCGTGTCGCTCCAAGGCTCGAACGGGAGCGTCCCTTCCACCGGGGTGATCAAAGTTGCGTACGACGGCATACAAACGTACCGAGGTTCGTCGTATTACACTTCCGAAACTGTGGGGGGCGTGGTCCCCACCGATCTGCAGAACTATTACGTTATCAACGACGGCGGTTTTGCTGAGCAGGTTGGGACGGATCTCTTAGCACCTATTGCACCGCGCTGCTTCGCTCCGAAGCGAGAAACTATCCTCAGCGCGCCTGCGAACTTTTCTGCCGCGCAAAATATATCGGGTGCGGCGACGATGTACCAATGCTCCTTGCCAAACGGATCGGAAGCGTGGTCACTTTATGTAATAGATGAGGGCAGCGCGGTGCGCACGGTTCCGGCGGGAACGTTTGCGGTTCGTGTGTCTAAAGGGGTTTGGAAGCTGGGAGCAGAGGAGCGCGACTACACTCAATACACCTTTGGAGTAGACGTCATTGAGCGCGACACGGTTGAGTCGGAGAATGGAGCCGTTCGCGGCTCGTACGAAACCGTGCTCCATCAGGCCCAACAACCGTCGCCATCCCCGGACCGCCGATGATTTACGCGGAGTATTTTTGACAGGCACGTTGTCGTTTTTTATTGACGCTGCCCGTTTGAGTCGTCACGGTGACGTTCCGTTACGCTAGCCCGCTCTACGCTCTACTTCCTACATCGCCATTCCTTGCCGAGAGAGCAAACGCTTTCGGCGTTTCATCGTTCAGCGACGGATGCGAACGAACCTCGGTGGTACGAGCGTAGCAAGTTCGATGCGGCGTTTTACACTTTCCGTCGGAACGAGTCGCGCTCGGCGACATTCGCGAGGTTCTGCACGACGACGATTGCGACGATCGTGATGATCACGGCATAGATCAACTCTGCCCAAACGCCGGCTCCGGGCTTCAAAAAGATGGCGATCAGATCCGTAATAAACTTATTCCATGCACCCGCCGCGATGAGACCGAAGGCAACGGTTGCGAGCGAGATCATCGTGCCAAGATAGGTCGGCTTGAGTTCCATTGAGAGCTCCTCCTCATGTCATTTTTGAAATGCGTTCAGAATCGTCACGCCGACGGTGAACCGGCCGAACGGATCGTGTCCTGAGACTGGAAAAACAAAGGCCCGAAGCATTCATTTCGGGCCGGTTACATCATTACGTTCCTGTCCACTACGCCTTGAGTTCGATGTCGACGCCGGCCGGGAGATCGAGATGCATCAGCGCATCCATCGTTTTCGGGGACGCCTGCAGGATGTCGATCAGCCGTTTGTGCGTGCGCATCTCAAAGTGCTCGCGCGACTTTTTGTCGTTGTTCGTCGAACGCTGAACGCAAAAGCGGTTGATCTCGGTCGGCAGCGGAACGGGACCGCTCACGAACGCGCCGGTGCGCTTCGCCGTCTCGACGATACGCTCGGCGCTTTGGTCGAGCACCTTGTGATCGAACGCTTTCAAACGAATGCGGATCTTCTGCTTAGCCACGTCTCTCTCTAAACCCCAAAGAACTACGTCCTTCGGGGACCCCTTTCAGTCGAACAGGCACTTCGCACTTCGTGCTGCGCGCCCCCTACGCAAAGCGCGCAGGGCTCGCATAAAGTTTTCAATGAACTCAAAGCAACTGCCACTCGGACAGCAAGCCGCAGTCTACCACGACTCCCGTTTTTTGTCCAACAGCGTCTCACGCTGCACGAGTAACGATTTTCGTTCACAGTTAGGCGCGGCAGGGGTGAAGTGGTCTACGGACCACGATCCCCGCCGCAACGGCACTGTGGACGAAAAGACTACTCGGACACCGCCGTGACAACACCGGCGCCGACTGTGCGGCCACCTTCGCGAATGGCAAAGCGTAGTCCGGGTTCGCACGCGACCGGCGTAATCAACTCGACATCCATCTTGATGTTGTCACCCGGCATGACCATCTCGACGCCTTCGGGTAACTTGATCGTGCCCGTAACGTCGGTCGTACGGAAGTAGAACTGCGGACGATAGTTCGCGAAGAACGGCGTGTGGCGGCCGCCCTCTTCTTTCGAGAGGACATACACTTCCGCTTGGAACTTCTTGTGCGGCTTGATTGAACCGGGCTTCGCGAGCACTTGTCCGCGCTCGATGTCGTTGCGCTCCACACCACGGAGCAGCACGCCGACGTTGTCGCCGGCGATACCGACGTCGAGCAGCTTGCGGAACATTTCGATGCCCGTCACGACCGTCTTCCGCGTCTGTTCTTGGAGACCGACGATCTCGACTTCCTCACCGACCTTGACCTGACCGCGCTCGACGCGGCCCGTGCCGACCGTACCACGACCCGTGATCGTGAACACGTCTTCGATCGGCATGAGGAACGGCTTGTCGACTTCGCGCTGCGGATCCGGAATGTACGCATCGACCGTGTCCATCAGCTTGAAGATCGGCTCGGCGTCCGGGTCGCCGCGACGGCCGCTGGAGTTGAGCGCCTTAAGCGCGGAACCGCGGATGATCGGCGTGTCGTCACCGGGAAACTCATACTGATCGAGCAGTTCGCGGACTTCCATCTCGACGAGCTCGAGAAGCTCTTCGTCATCGACGAGGTCAACTTTGTTCAAGAAGACGACGATCTTCGGAACGCCGACTTGGCGCATGAGCAGAATGTGCTCGCGCGTTTGCGGCATCGGACCGTCGGTCGCAGCAACGACGAGAATCGCGCCGTCCATCTGCGCCGCGCCGGTGATCATGTTCTTGATGTAGTCGGCGTGTCCGGGGCAGTCGACGTGTGCGTAGTGGCGCTTCGGCGTCTCGTACTCTTGGTGCGAGATCGCAATCGTAATACCGCGCTCTTTCTCTTCGGGAGCGTTATCGATCTCATCGACGTTGCGTGCCTTTGCCAGACCTTCCGTCGAGAGGCAGTGCGTGATCGCCGCCGTCAACGTGGTCTTACCGTGGTCGACGTGACCGGTCGTTCCGATGTTCACGTGCGGCTTGGTGCGCTCAAATTTCGCCTTAGCCATGTGTGTTTTTTATTTTCCTCGTCTAATTATCCGTCGATGAAATCTCGACGGCGTAGCCTATGTTGTTTGAACTCAGCTCGTGCCGCCGAGTGGTTGTGCCCAGATTACTCTAGGCTGCGTCGCCTCTTTTGCGACCGGTCGATTTGGCGATGATTTCCTCTTCAACCATCTTCGGAGCTTTCTCATAGTGAGAAAACTCCATCGTGTACGTTGCACGACCTTGCGTCATCGAACGCATGTCGGTTGCGTACCCGAACATCTCCGAGAGCGGAACGTGCGCCATGATGACTTGCGCGCCGCCCGCGGCTTCTTCCGTCGATTGAATCAGACCGCGACGACGGTTTAGGTCGCCGTTGATGGCGCCCAAATAATCTTTCGGCGTCGTCACTTCAACTTTCATGATCGGCTCGAGCAGAATCGGGCCTGCCGCCTGATTCGCTGATTTCCAACCGTGCGACGCAGCGACCTTAAACGCCATTTCGGACGAATCTACGTCGTGATACGACCCGTCGAACGCGGTCACTTTGAAGTCGAGCACCGGGAATCCGGCCAGGACACCGCTTTGCGCGGACTCCTCGACGCCTTGCTGAACTGCTTTCGCATATTCCTTAGGCACCGCACCGCCCACGATCTTCCATTCGAATTGAAAGCCGGAGCCCGGTTCGAGCGGTTCGACGCGCAGCCAAATATCGCCGTATTGGCCTTTACCGCCTGATTGCCGGACGTGCTTGCCCTGGCGTTCAACGGTTTTCGTGATCGCTTCTTTGTATGCGACCTGCGGTTTTCCGACGTTGGCTTCGACTTTGAATTCGCGACGCAAACGATCGACGATGATTTCCAAGTGAAGCTCGCCCATGCCGCCGATGATCGTCTGTTGCGTCTCTTCATCGGTGCGCATGCGGAATGTCGGGTCTTCCTGTGCAAGACGTGCGAGACCCTTGCCGAGCTGGTCCTGGTCCGCCTTCGACTTCGGCTCGATCGCCTGGAAGATAACGGGATCCGGGAACGTGATCGATTCGAGCACGATCGGATTCTTTTCGTCGCACAGCGTGTCACCCGTGCGCGTGTCGGTCAAGCCGACCGCCGCCGCGATATCGCCCGCGCCGATGGAATCGATGTCCTCGCGATGGTTCGCGTGCATACGAAGGATGCGTCCGATACGCTCTTTCTTGCCCGAACGCGAATTGTACACGTACGACCCTTTGTTCAGCGTACCGGAATACACGCGGAAATACGTCAAATTGCCGTACGGATCGGTCGCGATCTTGAACGCAAGCGCGCTGAACGGTTCGCTGTCGACCGGCTTGCGCGTCATCTCGTTACCGTCTTCGTCGGTACCGACGATCGGCTTCGCATCGAGCGGAGACGGCAGATACTCCACGACGGCGTCGAGTAACGGCTGCACGCCCTTGTTTTTGAAGGCGGAGCCGCAGAGCATCGGCAGCACGGTACCGGCGATCGTCGCTTTGCGCAACGCCGTCTTCATGCGTTCGACCGGCAGCTCTTCGCCATTGAAGAACATCTCGAGCAGTTCGTCGTCTTGCTCGGCGATCGCCTCGACGAGTTGCTGACGCCACTTGTCTGCGAGCGCCTTGAGATCGCGATCGGCATCGGTGACCGGCTCTTGCGCCATCGTCGAGCCGAGGTCGTCGGTGTAGACGATCTTCCTCATCGTGAAGAGATCAACCACGCCTTTGAAGTTGTCCTCAGCGCCGATCGGTACTTGGACCGGGACGGCGCGTGCGCCCAGACGCTCGCGGATCTTCTCCACGACGTTGAAGAAGTCGGCGCCCATGCGGTCCATCTTGTTGACGAAGATGATGCGCGGCACTTTGTATTTGTTCGCCTGACGCCACACGGTCTCGGACTGCGGCTGAACCGCGGCGACGGAGTCGAAGAGTGCGACGAGTCCGTCGAGCACGCGAAGCGAGCGCTCGACCTCGACGGTAAAGTCCACGTGGCCAGGCGTATCGATGATGTTGATCCGGTGTTCGCGCCACGTGGCCGCCGTCGCCGCCGAAGTGATCGTGATGCCGCGTTCTTGTTCCTGGACCATCCAATCCATCGTCGCGGCGCCGTCATGCACTTCACCGATTTTGTGCACGCGTCCGGTGTAAAAAAGAATGCGTTCGGTGCACGTCGTCTTACCGGCATCGATGTGGGCGGCGATGCCGATATTACGTGTCTTCTCGAGGGAGAACTCTCTGGTTGCCAACTTAAAAAATCTCTGGGGTGTGCATTACCAACGGTAGTGGGCGAAAGCCTTATTCGCTTCAGCCATCTTGTGGGTGTCTTCCCGCTTCTTGATCGTCGCGCCGGTATTATTGGATGCGTCCATCAGCTCGCCGGCGAGCTTTTCTTCGAACGAACGCCCGCCGCGCGAACGCGCGAAACCGATCAACCAGCGCATCGCCATCGCTTGGCGGCGGTCGGGTCGAACTTCCATCGGTACCTGATACGTCGCACCGCCGACGCGTCGCGGTCGCACTTCTACGAGCGGCATCGCGTTCGAGAGCGCTTGCTGGAACACTTCGTACGGATCGCGACCGCTCTTGTCCGCGATGATGTCGAGAGCTCCATAGGTAACCTGCTCGGCGGTCGATTTCTTACCACTCAACATGACCTTATTGATGAAGCGCGCGAGAATCTTCGAGTTGTACTTCGGATCGGGCAGAATCTGCCGCTTCGGAGCCGGACCTTTGCGAGGCATGTATCTCTTTAAACTTTCCTTTTTCTATCCTGAGCCGGTCGTAGGACGTCTTACTTCTTCTTGTCGCGCTTCGCGCCGTATTTCGAGCGGCCTTGCTTGCGGTTTGCCGTACCGGCGGTGTCGAGCGTTCCGCGGATGATGTGGTAGCGGACCCCCGGCAGATCCTTGACGCGGCCGCCGCGCACGAGCACGACCGAGTGCTCTTGCAGGTTATGCCCGATGCCGGGAATGTACGCCGTCACCTCTTCGCCATTGGTCAAGCGTACACGGGCGACTTTGCGAAGCGCCGAGTTCGGCTTCTTCGGCGTTACGGTCTTCACTTGAGTGCAGACGCCGCGACGTTGCGGGTTGCCCTGAACTTCGAACGACCGCGTCGGAAGATCCGGATGCCCCGGCTTCGGTCCGGTGAGGATCACACGGAACGCGCGGGTCTTGACCTTCTTCTCCGTCTTCGCCCGGCCCTTACGGACCAGTTGGTTAATGGTAGGCAAAAACTACTCCCACAACTGCACGTATCAACACACACAAAGTCGGCCGCACCGACGGGGTGGGCCTGAACTACGGCAGTATACCAGGGAGGATACGACGCGTCAATGCGAGGTTTGGCCGCTCTGCGCAGCCATAGAATCGGAGACGAGCTGCAGCTGTACGTTCATGTCGCCTTGCTCTCCGGAGCGCTGCGTCGTGACCGCAACGTGAACCGCGTCCGGCACGTCGAGGGCGGTGTCGTAAACCAGAGAGCCTTCGGTTGTCGCCATGTAGCCGCCGCCTTTTTCCGTCCGGGCGATCTTAATTGTAAGCAGACTGGCGTCCGTCTTCGTCACGGTGAAGTCATTATCGATCTGGACGCCTTTGTCGTGGATTTGCGGCGACGTATGCCAGCGCCCCGCTGCATCGACGCGTGATGGTTCGTAGAAATAGCGGCCAAAATAACTGAGAAGGACCGTTTCAGTGCTCGTTGCGCCGACGTTCTGATCGCATACGACGTCCTCGGTGCGCCCGTAAATCGCGCATCGCAGAGTTTGCAACGGATGGAGTTCACGATCGATGTTCTGCGTCACGTCGACGACGAGACCGCCATCGGACGTCGCCTTTACCACGTCGACTCGAATGGTGCCCGTACGGCCCGCCGTACCAGCGGCGCCGTTTTCGCTCACGGCACCGTAGACGCTCGTGCTGGGCGCGCCAAAGAATCCACGAGCATCCATCGTGTAGCGATAAACCACCGTGCGGAGGGGTGCATCGGCGCGCGCACACAGCGGCGCAAGCGCAAGCACTAGAACGAGCAGCGCATAGGCACGGCTCATCCGCGATCTAATGCGGCGCTGACGATGCTGCGCGCGCATTGGACATTGAATCGGTCAAGAGCTTGAGTTCGACGTTCATATCGCCTTGGCCGCCGGCGCGTTGTGACGACGTCGACATTTTGATCGAATCGGGCACATCGAATGCCGCGTCGTAGATGAGCGTCCCATCGGTCGTCGCGAGATACCCGCCGCCGCTTTCACGACGCGAAATTGAGATCGTCAACACGTTTCCGTCTCTCTTCTTGATCGTGTAGTCGTTGTCTACGGAAAATCCCCGATAGAGCGGCGGTGACACATGCCAGTGTCCGCTGCTGTCGACCTTCGAAGCATCGTAGAAAAAGCGGCCAAGATATTGCAGCAGAACCGTTTCTTCGCTCGTTGCGTGCAAATTCTGATCGCAGATGACTCTTTGCGTGCCGCCGTACACCGCGCAACGAATCGTTTGTAGGTCGTGCAGGTCTCGGTCGACGTGTTCCGTCACGTCAACCACCAAGCCGCCGTCGCCGGTGGCTTGAATGACGTCGACCCGGATGGAACCGGAGCGAGAGTTGGTTCCCGCGAGCCCGTTTTCAATGACTGCGCCGTTTCCCGTCGTCGCTATCGACGAGCCAAAACCGCGCGCGTCGAAACTGAAGTGGTACGTTAAGGTCCGAAGAGGGGCCGCACCGACCGCGGAGGGCGCAGCGAAAGCGAGTAGTATCAACAGCAAGAACGGGGCTTTCATCGCCGGAAGAATTGTTCGGCATAGCGCCTGCGCCCTTGAGCGTTAAGTCCCGGCAGGCGCACTCCGCGGCGAACGAATCAGTACGACGCTGACCGCGATCACCCAAATCGCAAACGGCAGGAGCCCGATGAGGATTGTGCCGATTCCCCCGGTCGCCATGAATCCGTTCGTCGAAAAGACCGACAACGTTGCGACGGCACAACCGATGGTTGCGAGATATCCGAAATAGGCAAGTCCGGCCGGGAGACTCCGGTGACGCCGTCCGCTGTGCGAACCGGCGAATACCACGATGGTCGATGGAATGAAAATCATCGCACCGAGCGCATTGAACGAATCGTAGAGCATGCCGACGATCTGCGGTGTGCGATCCGTTGAGAGCCGCATACCGAGAACGACCTGCACCGTGGCGGTAACGATCACGATCGCTGCGGCAACAACGCCGCCGGCGAGCATATACGTCGGCAAGCCGTCGTCGATCTGCGGGACGAGCCGCAAGTACGCGCGCAGTTGAATGAGCCACCACAAGAAGAACGCAATAGCGGGAAACGTCAGCCACGCCGCAAGCATCCACATGGCGTGATGCGCGTCGATAAACGCGGCAACATCGGCCGGCGCGGCGTCCGGGGGCGGCGGAGAGCCGGGAAGAAAAGCAGCCACGATGACGATGATAATGAATGCGATGCCCGACCATCCGGCGGACCGTTCTACAGCAACGTTGTACATGCGCGGCACCTCCTGCTATTCCGTTTCGTGCGCTACAGTGCAATCCTCGCACGTCAGCGCCGTAGAGCGCGCCCGGCTGTGGTTGAGTGGACGTGCTAGAGAAGCTGGGATCGCCGCACGTCGTCAAGTTTGGCGGCGATCTCTTCTCTCGTGTAGCCGCGATGGCGCATCGTTTCGATAAAGCGCGACACCGCCTCGGTTAACGCGTGCAGCCGCGCGCGACGATCGGCCGCAGGCGTCTTCGAGGCAACTCGCGTGCCGCGCCGCCCTTCACTGACAAGCCATCCCGCTTGCTGCAAATCCGCATACGCGCGAGCGACGGTGTTCGGCGCGACACCTAAGTCGCCCGCGAGCTGACGTACCGTCGGGAGCACGGCATCCGGCGGCAGATCGCCTCGTTCGATCCCCGCGCGGATCTGCTCGAAGATTTGCTGATACGGCGCCGTCTCGAGATTCGGGTCGACCGCGATCAGAGAGTCGGTCGTCATCGACGCACGAGCGCGTTCGCTCGCGGACGTTGAAGGAAGTATCGCGCAATCGCCCAGATCGCAAAACCAAAGAACAACACCCACGATGCGACGAATAACGCCGTAACCGAAGGCGTACCGGCCGGCAATTCGGGCTTGCTCATCGAAACGAACAGATAACTCGCGGCGTATGCGAGTTCCAGCAATCCGGTAACGCGGGTCCAGCGCAAGCGGTTATCGACGTAAACTTCGATCTCCGGATCGTCGCCGGCAAGCAACGCGGCCATTTTCGCGGTACGCGCGGCTACGATAACGATCGCCGTGCACGCGATTGCAACGATGATCGCAGAAATTCGCAAGTTCGGATATCCGAGCGTTGCGAGCGGGAGGATCGCACTGAGCACGGCCCCGGCGTACCAAAGCGCCGGCACGGACGTCGTGGCGGTTCGCGGTTGCAGTGAAGCGGCGCGATGCTCGCTGCGGTTGCGCATGCTCAAATAAATCTGCGACGTCACGATCGCGAGGACGGCACACAGCAATGCATAGCCAATCACGGGATTCACCGTGCGCACGAGCACGAGTACGCCGAAGAGCACCGCCGAGAGCCCGGTGATCCGTCGCGCCCATCCGTTGTCGCCTTCCAATAGGTTGCGGCGTTCCACTACGGGAGCAAATCGCTCTCTCAACGTCCGATCGCGCAACTCCAAACAGAAGAAATGCGAACACGAACCCAACGTGGCGCCTTTCCACACGATGAAGAGCCCGAAAACCGCCAGAAAGCCGCCGACGTACCACCGTTCGAATTCAAGATAACCGTGCACAACTTGCCTCCGCTTTTGTATTACAACGCTAATACAAAAACAGGTTTTGTGTCAAGCGGTTAGAACAAAGCCGCGCGAGATGAAGGACCGGCTGGGCGTATTGGACGGGCTGCGCGGGATCGCGGTGCTGCTCGTTCTCTGGTACCACGTGTGGGAGATTTCATGGTTGCCGGCGCCTCTGCCGTGGCTGCAATTCATTCCGGAAACCGGCTTCATCGGCGTGCACCTCTTCTTCTTTTTGAGCGGATTCGTGATCTCGTATCCGTTCTTGCGGGCGCAGGCTGCCGGCCAGCCGCAACCGGCATGGCGTCACTTCGCGTATAGACGCTTCATCAAAATCGTACCGTCGTACGTACTCTCGATCGCGATCGCGTATGCCATCGGGTACGCAGCGACGGTTCGCTTGGGACACACGTCGCCCGCGCACGAGCTCATCACGCATCTGCTCTTCATCCATACGTGGTGGCCGCAAACATACGGGTCGATCAACGGCGTGTTGTGGACGCTCGCCGTTGAAGTGGAATTCTACTTGATTTTTCCGTTCGTGTGGTTCGTCTTTCGGCGCGCACCGTGGGTCAGCGCTGCCGCGATGGCGGCGATTGCGGTCGCATGGCGATCGTGGGCCGCGCAGTGCTGTTTCACGACGACGTTTCCCCTTCTCGCAGAAAATGTGCCCGGCTATCTCGATATCTTTGCGTCCGGAATGATCTGCGCGTTGATCTTCGTGCGATACGGTCATCGCGTTCGTGAATCGGACGGCGCACCCGTGATGACGATCGTCGCACTCGCGGGGTGGGCCGGGCTCGCGTGCTTACTCGTCGGGATCTATAACTATCGCATGGAACCGCAATGGGAAGTCGCGGGCCAGCTCTACACCCGAGCGTTGTACGGCGTTTCGTTTGCTGCGATCGCATTTGGATCGCTCTGCGCGCCGGGCTGGTGGCAGGCGCTGTTGGCAAATCGGCCGCTGCGTTTCCTCGCGCTCATTTCCTACAATCTCTACCTGTACCATCAGATGATCGCGCGCGAACTGATGTCGCTGCACGTTCCGCCGTACCATGGCGATCCTCATTTCGATCCCGCGTGGCAAGTGTCATACACGATCGCTGCGTTCGCGACGACGATCGTCGAAGCAGCACTTGTGACCTATCTCTTCGAACGGCCGCTGTTGCGGATGCCGGAACCGCGTCTCGTGCGTCACGCCGCAGGGCACTTCGTATGACGTGCGTCCGAACGAACGTGGAGAAGGCCTAATAGACGCCGTGATCGGCGCGGCCATTGCAAGCATCGCCGTCGCCGCAGTGCTCACCGGACTGGTAACGGCGACGCATCGGTTCGGCGCAGCGCCGGTCGACGAAGCGCTTCGCGCGGCCGTTCAGCGTGAAGTCCGCGTAGCAGCCGACGTACTGAAATATCAAGGCGGTTCGGTTGCGCCCGCGACGATCGCGACGACCGCACCGTTTCCCGGCGGATCGACGATTCCGATTCATCTTTCGATCTCGACGAACGCGATTGCAACGGGCGGGTATACCGTTACGATTGCCGCAACTGCGGACGGGCGCAGCGAGCGCGCAACACTTACCACGACCGTTCCCCAACCGGTTCCCCTCCCGTCAACGCAAATCGTCGCGCCGCAAACCGCGGCGGCACCGTTGTAGCGCGGCGTGCTCGTCCGCGTCATCGTGTTGATTGCCTTCGTTGCCGTCCTCGGTGAAGCGGTCGTGTTCGGCGCTGCCGCGCTTGCGCGCATGAGTTTTCACGTGCGGGAACACGCTGCGGTTCGCGCGGCCTTTTCCGACGCGATTCGTCAGGCGCAAACGGCGGCGGCGGGCGGACCGATTCCGCAGCCGACTGCGACGTGCATCTATGCCAGCAGCCTCGGATGCGCCGTCACCGTGCGCGCAACGGTTTCGGTTGCGACCCCGAACCCCGGCTCCACGCCGCTAACGTGCGCCGATGCGAGCTGCACGGTCTACATGCAAAGCAATTCGCATGTAGACGAGTCGCGCGTCAGGTATGCTCTCACCGCGCAAGTGCTCGCCGGGAACGGCGACGTGATGATGACACGAGCGGGCGACGTGATGTTTCGTACTTTTGCTACGGAGCCGTATGCAGCGCTCGTTGGATCATTGGATGCAACGCTCGATACGCTCGCGAACGCCGGCGCAGGCGATGACGGTGGAAGGGCGTCGCAAACGAACGCGACGCTGATTCACGTGGACTATCAACAGCGGGGGAATCCGGCGACGCAAACTGCGGGTGACGTGTGGCACGCGCTCGACGAGCATCCCTCCACCGCCGCGCCGCCGTGGGACCATTAAGGTTACGCGACTTGTGCGCCGAACAACCGCTGCGTCAGATCCGCGATAACCGGCACGCGTACTTCTTTGCCTTGAAACGCGGTAATCCAGGTCCAGAGCCATGCGACGAAGTACAGAATTGCGACGATCGGGAAAAGCAGAAATAGAAACCCGAGGTGCATCATCGTGAGAATGTCCACGATGATCCACAAGGCGATGTACGACGCTCCGAGCGTGATGGACTGGCAGGCAGCCCACTTGACGAACTTGTTCGTGCCGCCGCCGACGAGCATGACAATACCGCCGATGATCCCCAGCAGATAAGCGAGACCAGCCGCTACATTGGGTTCTAACCCGAACGGCGTGTCCTTTGGTTGGCTAACCATTTGCGCCCCTTTTTTATCGACGTGCGTAGCAAAACAGACCAGCGTACGGCGCATGTGACGCGCCATAACGCACGATTCCTGCTACCTGGGTCATCATTCGCTAGGTAGACCATCGCTTGCATCGGCCGAGGGGTGACCGAGCGGCCGGACAAAGCAAGGGGAGTCTCGGCGCTAAAGACCCGTGCCCGGCCGGTTCAACGGCGCTTCCTACGACGGCGACCCTGCCCGTCATCGCTGCCGGTGCGGTTTGCGTCGAGCCTTAGCCGGAGATTCCGTATGAAGGCGCATGGAGCGTTGTGCCAACCTCGAAACGGCGAATCGTGCCGCGCCGCCTCCTTCTCTACCTTAGCCTGTTCTATGTCGTGCTGGCGTGGGCGCTCAATACGGTACTTGCGAAACAAGCGGTCGCGCAGATACATCCGCTCGCGTTTACGTTCCTGCGCTTCCTCGCGATGACGCCGCTTGCGTTTCTGCTCGTGCGTGTCGCCGGCGAGCGCGTCCGCATCTACCGCCGCGACATCGGTGCGCTGATCCTGTGCGGAGCGTGCGGATACGGGGTGTATCAATATTTGTGGATCGTCGGACTGAAGAACACGACGCCGTTTGCGTCCGCGCTGCTCGGCGCGATGTCGCCGATCTTCACGCTTGTCATCGTCGCCGCGTTCGGGCAAGAACGCGTTCGAAGTGGACGCTGGCTCGGCGCCGCGATCGCACTCTTCGGCATCGCGGTGTTTGAAGGTGCGTTTTCGGGCGCGACGAGCTTTCGCATCGGCGATGTATTGACGCTCGGCGCTGCTATCGTTTTCGCGATCTATAACGTCGTGAGCGCACAATTGCTGGACCGCTACACGCCGCTCGGACTACTCGCCGTTACGATGGCGATCGGCACGGTCATGATCGCACCCGGCGGAATTCCGGCGCTGCTTCACACCAATTTTGCGGCCATTTCATGGGATGTCTGGTGGCGTCTCATGTACGCAACGCTGTTTCCGATTCTGTTGACGTATCCGGTTTGGAGTTATGGAATCAGCGCGCTCGGTGCCGGACGAGCATCGATCTTTAGTTTCCTCGTACCGGTCCTCGCGGGGCTTTTGAGCATTCCGATCCTGCATGCGTCCTTCGCGCGCTACGAGCTTACCGGCGCCGCAATTTGCCTTGCGGGCATGATCGTCTCGTACGCCTTGGGACGCATCTCGCTGACCGCGATTTGGGCGCAAAGGACGTTACCCTTCGAACGATAAAGGCGAACGCGATGAGACGCGCGTGGTACCTGCTTTTGCTGCTGCCGTTTGTCGCCGAGTTGTTTCCGCAACTCTATAACCGCCTGCAGCCGGCGCTCTTCGGTTTTCCATTTTTCTACTGGTACCAGTTGCTGTGGGTGATCGTTACGTCGATTCTGCTTAGCATCGTGGTCGTGGCGACGCGGAGAGTCGACGATGTCTAGCGGGACCGTGATTCTCGTCGTGCTCGTGCTCGGCGTCACGGTGATGGGTTTTCTTGCCTCACGATGGCGCGGCGCGCAGCTGAACTCGCTCGATGAGTGGGCACTCGGTGGGCGAGGTTTCGGCACGGTGATCTCGTGGTTTCTCCTGGGCGGTGATCTCTATACCGCGTACACCTTTATCGCGGTACCCGCGCTCGTCTACGGGGTTGGCGCGCTTGGATTTTTCGCGGTTCCATACGCCACGATCGCATATCCCATCGCATTCGTGATTCTCAGCCGCTTTTGGACCATCGCACGGCGACGCGGGTACGTTACTTCCGCGGACTTCGTGCGAGACCGGTTCGGCGATCGCACGTTGGAGATCGCGATTGCGATCACGGGCGTCCTCGCGGCGCTGCCGTACATCGCGCTGCAATTGGACGGAATGGAAGCGGTGTTTGCGCAACGCGGCGGCGCTTTCGCCGCGCAGGGCGGCTTCGTGTCGCTCGCAATCGCCTTCGTGTTACTCGCCGCCTATACGTATACGAGCGGACTGCGCGCCCCCGCGCTCATTGCCTTTGTCAAGGACACGCTGATCTATGTTACCGTCATCGCCGCGATTACGATCATCCCAGCGAGGCTCGGCGGCTGGTCGCACATCTTTGCTGCATCGCAAAGCGCACTTGCGGCGAAGTCAAAACCCGGCAGCATTCTGCTGCTGCCCTCGCAGTACTTTGCGTACGCGACGTGGGCGTTCGGATCGTCGCTCGCGCTGTTCCTGTATCCGCACTCGATCACGAGCGTACTCGCGGCGAAGAGCCGCGGCGTGATTCGTCGCAATGCCGCGCTCTTACCGGTGTATTCGCTTCTGCTGGGCTTTTTGGCGCTGCTCGGGTTCTGCGCACTTGCGGCTGGATACAGGACGGCGAATAATAGCAGCGTCGTCCCGATCTTGATCAAGCAATTCTTTCCCGACTGGTTTGCAGGCGTCGCGCAGGCGGCGATCGTCATCGGAGCCTTGGTTCCAGCGGCGATCATGGCGATTGGTTCCGCGAATCTGTTTGCGAGTAATGTGTTCAACCAGTTTTCCCCGACGCGCGTTGCCGGTGAAGCGCAAACGGCGAAACAGCTAACGGTCGCGTTCTGCGCGATCGGCTTGCTGTTAGTTCTCACCGTTCCGGTCCAGTACGCGATCTATTTTCAGCTGCTCGGCGGTGCGTGGATGCTGCAAATCTTTCCGTCGTTCGTATTCGGTATGTACACGCGCTGGTTCCATCCGAAAGCATTGCTGATCGGGTGGGCGTGCGGATTCGTTGCCGCAAGCGCAATGGGCGTGGCAACCGGCTTTTCACCGAACATCACGGTCGTCATCGGCGGAACGCCGGTGACCGGATTTCTCGCCCTCTACGCGCTTACGCTCAACATCGCAATTTCGGCGGCCCTTACGCCGGCCTTCGACCGTCTGCGCTTGACACGCGGAACCGATATGACGACCGCGGGCGACTACGCATGACGAGCATCAATCCCAGTGACTGGCCGCGGCCGAAGGGCTACAGCAACGGCGTTCTTCGCGAAGGCGCTATTCTTGCGGTGGCAGGCCAGATCGGTTGGAACGAGCGTAACGAACTTGTGTCGAACCGGTTTCTCGAGCAGGCGGTGCAAGCATTGCGAAACGTGGTCGCGGTCGTTCGCGCTGCGGGCGGTGCACCGAGCAACATCGTTCGTCTGACATGGTACGTGGTCGACAAGCACGACTATCTTGCGGCGGCGGCCGAACTCGGTACCGCGTATAAGGAGATCTTTGAATCGCATTATCCGGCAATGTCGCTGGTCCAAGTAGCGGCGCTGCTCGAGGATGGCGCTCGCGTCGAGATCGAGGCTACGGCGGTGCTGTAATCAGGGCATCGTGTCGATGACGTTCACCGATCCGAAGCGCACGATCGAATCTTCGCAATAGAGTCCGAGACTGCCCAAAAAATACGGCCGTTCTAAGTCGCTGTATTGCGTGACGTTTTGTCCGTCGACATAGACCCAAATGGTTGCGCTGCGCTGCACGACGCGCACGATATTCGGCGTTCCCAGCACGAGGTGCGGTTCCTTGCCGCTGGAGAGGAAGCGCTGGGCCTTCGGGTATGCGGGATCTTCTTTGCCCAGCTCCCAGCCGTTGGGTTTGAGCGAAAAATAGTAGAAGTGCCTGTTGTCGCTGTACCGCCACAAAAACCACCCCACGTCGCTGGGATCGGGTTGTGATTTCGACTGGCGCAGCGTGTTCATTTGCACGGTGGCGTCGAAGTCCTCAAATGAATCGAGCGTCGTTACGAGCGCGGCATGCGTTTCCGGCTGTCCGCCGGCCGGCTTGGGCGCCAGCTCGAGGGCATTGCCGAAAAGCGGATCCGACACAACCGTGATCCGCCCGTATCCGCTAAACCGCGCTAACCAGTTTCCTGAAGGCGCCTGCTCGGACAATACGGCGTTTGCGGGAAACTCCCGCCACGTCTCGTGCAGCGCTCGGCCGGTGCTCGCTATCGTTACAAGCGCGGCGAAGAGCAACGCACATCTCGTCACATGTCCGGCCAGCCGAAGATCTTCGCGGCAAGCTCGATCCGGTTGCGCGAACGCGTTTTGAAGATCATCCGCTTGATGTGATCCTGAACGGTCGATTCCGCTAGTTTCAACCGGTACGCAATTTCCGATGTGGAACAGCCGTCGAAGAGCGAACATAACACCTCGCGCTCGCGCCGTGACAATCGAAATTCGAGGCTTGCATCCTCGATCGTGCGGCGCGTAGCAGCCGGCTGCAGAACGACCGCAATCCTGACCTCGTCGTCATACTTCACGGGAAATACGCTCGCGCTCAAGCCCGGAATAGGGTGTGCGAACCGAAAGCCGCACGTTTCCATCGACGAGGTATCCCATGAGGCGGTGAGGCGCGCAACGGCAGCAGCAAGAAATGCCGGAAGCACGCGGCCCTCAGGCGGCAGCAATGCGGCAAAGTGCGTGTCGCCGAACGTCTCGGGATACCACTCGGAGTGGACGCGCATGTCTTGGTCGACGATCAAAACGACGGGTTGACTCGCATGCTGCCCTTGAAGTGCTGCACCGTGGCCGTCGCGGATACGTGCGCGTACGAAATCCGCAATCCAGGCGAGTGCGCGTTTCGAGGCCGCCATGACTTTTTGCCACTCGAGCTCTTCGGCGTCGTCTGCCACGATGACGAGCGCGACCGAGTGCGCTTTATCGATCGTCGCGGAGCACCGGAACCGCATGGGCTGCGCGCCGCTCTCGGCGTTGACCAGAATGTTCAGCGCAGTCGGCAAGTCGACGTCGTCGGACACATAGAGCTCCGTCAAATCGCCGTCCGGTCCAAAAAAACCGATGACCCACCGGTGCTCGTCCAAATGCGAAAATAGGCGCTTCAGTACGCCTTTGAGCGGTGTTTTCGTACCGACAGCGCTGTGCGCTGAGTCACCAAGCGTGATCTCTAACGCCATATCTTACTCCATATCACATTTTCACCGACGTCGACATACCGAAAAGTGCATGCTTTACTGAAAGCGACGAGGCGAGACGTAGCACAATCTCGCTTCCCAGGCGCTCGCGAAGAAACGAAACGTCAGAATCGCTTAGCATTCGACTGGCTGCGACCATGACTTTTGCGGAAATTCTCTGCACGGGTACGGCGCAGATCGCCGAAAGTTCGTCGTGCGTAAATGCGCTCGCCAGCAACGCGTCGCACCGTACCTCCGGCGGTTGTAGCATCAACATTCCCGTCTGCTGAGCGAGTATTTCGAGTAGTTTCATTTCATCGACGAATCCCAGACTCACGAGCGCTTCGCCGAGCGGCGTTCCCACTCGCCGCTGTTCTTGCAGACCGCGTTCGAGCGTCTCTACCGACAAAATGGTCTGTTCGACGAGGAGCTCACCGAGCCGGCGACGCGCAACGACTGCCTGCGACGGAAACTCGTGTTGCGTCTTCGACCACGACATCGCGCGGTTGGAAAGCCGCGCTTTCGCGAAGATGTAAATCGCTCGCATCGTTGCCCATCCGTTGACGAATGCGGCAAGCGGAGCGCGCACCATCGACACCGTGCCGGAAACGGGCCCGTAGACCCACGTCGTGAAGCACGCCGTCTGCAGCATTTCCACGAGCGTCGCAAGAAGCACGAAATCGAGCAGCAGTGTCGTCGACATGCTGCCGTCGAATGCCGGCACGAACACGCGTTCATCGAACACGCGCCACGCGTACATCAACCCCGCGAAAAGGATCGCGATCCAGCCCCAGAGTGAAAGCAGATTCGTCAGCAGACCCTTGCGATCGCGATACAGCGCGTAGCGCGTGGAAATGTCGCCGCACCAGCCGATTTCGCTCCAGGCCTGCAAGCAAATGCCCGCAACCCAACGCGCCTTTTGCCTTACGGCGGTACGAAAACGATCGGGGAAAAACTCCCGCGTTGCAACGTATGCCGTTGCCGTGGCGGCACGGCCGCCGCCGTTTGGCGAAAGCCGCTGATTGACGAATATCGTGCGCAGTCCCGAGCGGTGAAGACGCAGCGCGAGCAGATAGTCTTCCGTCAATGAGCCTTCCGGGAAAACGTATTGTCCGGAGAGCGACAAGCGTTCGAGCGCCGTGCGCGAGAACGCCGTTCCGACGCCCGCAGAAGGGACGAATGCGCCGATGCCCTCGCGCACGAACATGTCTTTGAGATGATTACGCGCGAACTCGTCCGCGTATGTCCAACCCAATAGTTTGCGCATGGGGCGTTCGAGCGGAAACACCGGCGTCTGCACCATATCGTTTTTCGGAAGCAGATGATTGTGGAGACGAAGTTCTAGCGGATGGATGACATCCTCGACATCGTGCAAGAGGATAATCTCGAACGGGTCGTCCCCCTCGATGCGCTCCATCACGCGATAGACGCAGTTCAGGTTCTGTGCCTTGGTCGTGGGACCGTCTTTTTCGTTCACGACCGCATGAACGTTCGGATACTTGCGGCTTGCCGCGCGCACTTTCTCAACGGTCGGCGGGTCGTTCGGATAGACTCCCACGAAGACGTCGAAACGCTCATAGTCAATGTTTTGCAACGCCGTTTCGATCATGTGCTCGACCACGTCGTCCTCGTGCCAGCATGGGACGAAGATCGCGATTCGCTTCTGCGCCTCGCCTGCGAACGATTCGGGCGCGAAAACGGGGCGCTGTTTGCGCGAATTCCACCGCCGGAACCACAGCACGAGGAACATCCCGTCGAAGACCAGGTCATCGACGCGGAAAAACGCAAACGAACATGCGGTGACGAAGAGCCAAAATGCGATTGCGTGCGAGATATAGAAGCTAATCGTTATCGACGTCATCGAATCGATTGGCCGGAGACGAGCAAGACGCGCAGCGTCGAATAGAATGGCCGCTGAAGGCCGATCCCTCGCGGCAAATACTCACCCGCTACGCCTTCTATCCGAAGGCTCGTCGTCCCAAAGGGCACCGCGATCCCCGCGTACGCTTCCGCGAAGTTATTGTAGTACACGCGGTGATTGTCAAGCGCAAGCGAAACGCCCCCGATTGCGCGTATCCTCGTCGCAATCGGCGAATCGTGCGATGCCTGAAAATACCCGATTGCGTCGCCCTGATACCGCGAGTAAACGCTAATGTCCCCATACAATTGCGTGTGCGGTTGCGGACGGTACATCGATCCATAGTCGCGCGAATACGCCGCACCGTACCGCGCGTCACCGAACGACGGCTCTCCCCGCAATCCGATGCTCTCGCCCGCGGATGCGTATACATATCCGTACTGAAGCCGCCCGAACGGCGTCCGCAGACCGAGCGCGACGACTGCCGAATTGTCGTTGTACACCGGTGAAATTCCGGGAACGCCCGAACGCGTGTCGTAGCTGACATCGAGTGAGGCAAACGGACGGACCTGCGAGCGCCCGAGATCGTAGCGGAGGTTGATGCTGTTGAACACGTCCGAAAACCGTGCCTCGTTGTCGGCGCTGAAGTACAGATAACCCCGTCCTGCGGCCGCAGGCGTAATGAGCGCCAGTTGTTTGGTCGCTTCCGCGGAGATTCGCGGATCGCTCGACTTCGATAAGTATTGCAAGTCCGCACGAGCCGTTTCTTCGTCACCGGCGTTGTGCGCCGCGTATGCGGCGTCGAGCCGAAACGCGTCATCGGTGGGATGTTCGGCAAGATAGGTTTCGGCGTCCGAAAGCGCCGCGCGGTAGCGACGTAGCCTTATCGCGTCGTAGAACTGCTGCTTTGCCGAGGCCGGCGGCGAAACGAGCGGCGCCGTTTGCGTCATCGCGAGCAGTTGTTTCTGCGACGTGCCGGCGACCATCGCATTGGGAGAGCTCGACAATTGACGCAGCATCGCAATCGACTCTTGCGTCTCTCCTGCGGCGATCGCCGCATATGCGACGTCCAGTGCAAACCGCGCGTCGCCGGGGTGCTTTTCCACGTATGCGCGCCCGACGTCGAGCGCTGCATGAAACCGCCGCGCGCGCATCGCGGCGTAGAAACGGTCTTTGAGCGCTCGATCGCCATCAACGGGTGCAACGATCGCAGCGAGTGTGTACATCATGACGCTTTCCTCGCTCGCATCGAAACCCACGTCAATGCAACGACAGAGATCAGTCCAAAGAACGGCAGCACGGGCAGGATGGCAAGCCGGTTGTCCGCGGGGTTGGTGTGTAATGCGACGATGTAGTCGTGAGCACTAAACGCAACGCCGCTGCGGCTGTACACGAAGACGTCGGCCTGCGCTTCGGCGAGCTCTTCCCGGTCGATGGCGGCAAGGCCGTTCATGATATTGGGATTGCCGATGTATGTGAAAAGCAGTGTCGGTGTTTTGTTTGCGTCGATCGTTTCGAGCACGCCGTACGACTCGTTCAACTGCGCGCGAAACACGACGCGGTTGGTCAACGTACGCAATGCGAACGTCTGCTTGGACGGGTCGATGTACGACGAATAGCTGCCGGGGCGCGAACGAGCGCCCACGACGACCGCATAGTCATAGCCATCCGGGATCGTCCCGGTGTACGGGCGCACGTCGATCCACGCGATGCTGTCGTTCATAGAGCCGATCCGGTCGAGCAGATCGGACGCTGCCGCGAGCGCGTGGCCGTCGGTGTAAAGAACGACGACACGGCCTGACGCGTTGTTGAAGAAATCGCTTATCGACGGCGCGGTATGCTGCACGGCCCGCCACTGCAGACCGCTATCCGGCATCATCGTGAGCAGCAACCCGGGGCGTCCGGACTCGCACGTCTGGCGTCCGGGAAGGTAGTTCACCGTTACGCGAACGTCGTTGCTCGCGCGAATGAAACGGTCGTCGATCGGCGCGTCGAAGCTCTCTTCACGCGCCTTCGGATCGAGCGGAAAGGAATTCACCACGAATCCGTTGAGCGTCAAATCCACGCTGGCGCGGTCTTGACTCGGGAAGGACGAGTGCGTCAAGTCCATGATGAAATGCAAATCGTTCGGCATTCCGCCGATCTCGCCGAGCGTGAATCGAATTGGCACGTCATACAGACCGGCGTCGTAAATCGACTCCGTGGGCACGCCCATATCCTGAAAGCTGATGTGATGGAACTCTTGCGGATATTGCGTCAACGTGCCGATTTTAGCGTTCGAGGAAATCATCAGATCGCTCGCTCGCGCCGCCAGCAATTGGATTCCCGCGGGCGACACTCGAAGTGTATCGCCCGAAACGGAAAGCGCATCGAGGAAATCGCCGACAACGATCGTCTTATGCGGAGCGGAGTCGCGCGTACCGAAGTGCGCCGTAACATAGCGCCATCGATTGATCTGATGCAACCAGTACGCCATCGTGATGCCGAGCGCACGTGTACTCGGCAATGCGTTACCGGCCACCGAAACGTCGAAGCGCCCACGATAATCGTCAAAGAATGTGGCCACAGTCGCCGGCTGCGGATCGCGCGTAAATTTCAGCATCGAGGTCGGATCGATACGTAACCACATGGCGTGCGGGTCGGGGCCGGTGCAAACCGTGCCGCCGTTTGACATGTACGCGTCGATTGCAACATCGATGAACCGTTTATGAACGGAAGCCAACGGCAAATCTGCCGTCAACGTCGGGTCGTTCCGGAGCTGGCCCTCGGTCCTCGACGCGACGGGATGCCCATCGATGGTCAGCACGACCGTCGACCGCGCGTCCGCAATCGGTGAAAGCGTGACGTTCGCGATCAATTCTGCGTCTCGCGTTCCGGGATAAAGCGGAAGACGCAGCGCGACATGCGGGTTCGGCCCATATGTCGTCGTACCGTGGAGGTAGCCGAGATCCGCGAAGGAGACAGTCGTTTCTTCGGAAGCGTTCGCGGGCGTGCGAGTAAGTAGCGCTGCGAAAATAACGACGAGACAGCATGTGATGAGCGAACGCATAGTATTTCGTCCCGCTGTATCGTTTGTAGCTTTAGTGTGCCACCGTTTACCCCCAACTTGAAACCCGTTTTTGGGGTGGGACTTTCGTCACGCGTATACGGCTATAACGACTCACCGATTGTTGGGTGATGTTCTTGTGTGGTCGTTGGTGGGAGAATCAAAGCCTACACGCGACCAATGGTGGGACAAAATGAGTCATTTGCGCTCATTCACATGCGTCGTTCGGCTCTGCGTTTTGAGCGGAACGATCGTCATATTAGCGAATTGCGGCGGCGGCTCGACGTCGGGAACGACGCCGGCGACAAGCGGAGCACCCCTTGCAGGCGGGCTGACGCGGTCATTACCGCGGCATGTCGCATCGTCTATTCATGACGGACTGCGTTCAACGTCGCTCGGCGGCTGGGCAGCGGCACAGCGCGCGGCCGATGTGGGACGCGCGCATCGCCAAAAACCTTCGAAGCCCGTGCCAGCTTCACAGCCGGGACCCGCGTTTCGTGTCCGCGCAATCTCAACTGCAGATCGCGGGCAAACCCGTGCAGCGGCGTTAGGAAGCGCAACGGCGCTCGTGCTCTATGACAATACCGGACCATTCGCCTTTCTCGGCGAGCTGTACGGCATGGCGATCGCAAACCTAGCCGGCCACTTCGGAAACGTGACGACGGAGCCGATTGGATCGTACACGAGCGGACAGATGGGACAGTACAGCGCGGCGATTTACGTCGGATCGACGTACTATGCCGACGCGACGGGAATCCCGGCTGCGTTTTACAGTGACGTTGCGGGCGCGGCAACGCCCGTCATTTGGATCGGCGACAACATTTGGTATATGGCCGATGAGATGGGGACGTTGAACTTCGATACCGAGTACGGTTGGGATCCGACAAATTCGTTTTTCGCTCCGAACGGAAGCGTCGGAGACGTGACAAACGTCGTCTACAACGGTCAGACGCTGACGCGCTCGGTTCCGACAGCCGATGACGGCGGCGTTTTGCACCCGCTGATTTTAGGCGGCGGGTATCCCGCCGTCACGACGCTCGCAACTGCGGTCGATACGAGCACGTCGCCGTCGACGATGTTCCCATGGGCGCTTCGTTCGGGCAACCTAACGTACGTCGGCGAGATCCCGTTCTCGTTCGTGAACGAAACGGATCGCGTCATTGCATTTGAGGATATGCTTTTCGATGCGCTCGCGCCGGCGACGACGCCGCGTCACCGCGCGATGGTTCGTCTGGAGGACCTCAACGCGACGGATAATGCCTCGCAACTGTTGTCGATCGCGCAGAAGCTCTACAATATGCACATCCCGTACGGCTTCAACGTCATTCCGTTGTATAAGGACCCGCTCGGCGCGTACAACAACGGCGTTCCGCGGACGATTCCGCTCTTTGCGGCGTTCAGCTTCGACGCGGTTCTCAGATATATGACGACGCACGGCGGTACGATGATCGACGAGGGCTGGACGCATCAGTACAGCAACGTGAAGAATCCCTATACCGGCGCTAGCGGCGACGACGCCGAGTTCTTTAGGGTGCATGTCGACGGTACGACGAACAACGTGATCTGGGATGGACCCGTGGCGGAAGACTCGACCGCGTGGACGCTAAACCGCGTGCGCAGCGCGGCGGCGGCGTTCCAAACGGTTGGTTTTCCGAAACCCTCGTTGTGGGTGACCCCGCATTATTTTGCGACCGACATCGACTATCGCGCGATCGCGACGGTCTATCCGGAACGGTACGAGCGATCGATCTACTTCAACGGCGTCATCTCCGGACAACCGGTCAACCATCTCTCATATATCGGGCAGTTCTTTCCGTACGTCGTTCAAGACGTCTACGGTACGAAGGTCGTGCCTGAGAATCTGGGCGATTACGAGCCGGTCTCACTCAATAATAATCCGATCCGGTTACCCGCGAATATCATCAACGAAGCGCAACTCAATCTTGCAGTGCGCGATGGCTTCGCAAGCTTCTTCTACGATCCGACATACGGATGGGCGCCGCTCCAACAGACGATCAACGGAATCCAAGCCTTGGGCTACACCTTCGTCAGTCCATCCTCGTTGTGAAGAATTTGTAAAATCCGCCGTTCGTCGAACGGATCGCCGCCGTTATCAAAAAGCCGCCCCGCGGGGCGGCTTTTTCTTTTCATTCCCGGCGCTAAAGTGTATGAAAAACTTTGCACTTTCGGGACATGACTTCTGCTTCACGCGCGGAAGCGATTCCGCCGAGCAACGCACTACAGCCGCTCTCCAATTCGAGATCTCGCATCTCCGTCTGCTCTTGGATAGATAGTCCGGCGCATTGCGCGCCACTAGGAAAATTTCGAATGAAACGATTGGTGGCAGCCGTTCCGGCTGTTCTTGTATTTGCTGCGTGCTCGTCGGGGACCGTTCCATTGTCGCCGGGCGATAGAATGTCCGGCGCATCGGAGCGCTCGAACGTCGTATCGTACGCGTCGCCGCGGGCTTCGGCGACGTTAGCTCCAGTTGGTTCGAACCTGCGGGGCATTACGTTCGATAATGTTTCGAACGACTGCGGCGCCACGTCCTCGGAGCTTACGGCCGAGAAGGCACTGAACGACCCGACCGTCCGCGTCGTCTTCGATCCGGGCTCCGCCTCATGCTATAGGTCGGCCATGGAAGCGTTCCATCAATACGGACACACGATGGGTCAACTGATCGATAGTTCGGAGATGCCGCGGTATACGCTCGCGAGGGTAAGATCGCGCACATCGAGTTACGTCTCAACGCTCAAGAGCAGCGTCGACATCTGGGAGATCGGTAACGAAGTCAACGGCGAAT
The DNA here is from genome assembly GCA_963737065.1 of Vulcanimicrobiia bacterium. GTDB lineage: Bacteria > Vulcanimicrobiota > Vulcanimicrobiia > Vulcanimicrobiales > Vulcanimicrobiaceae > JAMXLG01. The sequence continues at coordinate 343,703 of CAVTRC010000002.1, read as the reverse complement.
GGCTAAGTAGGGTAACGTGTTCGGGTGGCGACGAGTGCAGCGCGCAGGCAGACGACGTGATGTCGAAGGTCGAAGCGATGTACGACGCCGTAACCGCGGCCGGCGGCGCGACGGCATTGACGCTCTACTACGAACCATCCCAAACGGTTACTCCAGGCTACGACATGATCCCGTGGGAAGAACGGTATATTCCCGCGACGATGCATCAGGGACTAAAGTACGTACTCGTTTCGTATTACGAGACCGACAACGACAACATTCGTCCAACGCCGGCGCAGTGGGATGCGATCTTCAAGAAGCTTGCAACGGACTTTCCGAATGCCAAGGTCGGTTTTGGCGAGATCGGGATGGACAATCCGATCAAGCCGTCAACCCTTGCAAAGGCGGAAGGCATCTTCAACTATTACCAAACGTTGCACTTTCCGGATATTGCGCAGTATACGCGCGCGGGGTTCTGGTGGTATGGCGGCGAGGATCTCGCGCCCTGCACGAAGTGGCCGGCGTTCTTCAGCGACGTTCAAGCACGTCTATAACGATTGTCCGAGCGGTCCTCGATATCCGCGGTTACTTCGGATATTGCGCGGTGACGCGACCCGCGGCATCGAGGAATTGTAGTTTCGCGTCGCCGCTCGGCGTGACGAAAAGCTTGATGCGCGGCGTCGCTGATTTGTCGGAAAGGACAAGTACGGCGTCACCGTCTCGTCCGTATCCAAGGCGGAATCGTTCCGGCGCTCGGATTCCTAAGCCGTACATGCGCTTACGAACGGCGGCCCGTTCATCCGCCGTTTTTGCGGCACCCAGTTGTCGTATCAGCGGCAGCAACAACGTCGCTGCATTGGGCGCCCGGTCCCACCCGACGATCTGCGCGTAGTGGCGGCCATTTTCGTCACCGTCTTCAACGTGAATGAGTTGATCGGTGTTGGCGGTATCGAACGAGAGGTAGTCGCCGGATTGCGAACGGTCGGCGGAGGCATGCCAACTGAGTCCACCTTGTTCGTCTCCGAGGTTATTGAAAAGAATGATGCCGTTATCGGTGTTGTTGCCTTGCTGGCGCGTTACCCGATATCCGTGAACAATAGGCGCAGGCGCGTCATCATGGCTCGCGATCACCATCGCAAGCTTGCCTTCACGATCCATGATGTTGATTCGATGAACGGTCAACGTATCGAAGCTCACCTCCCGCACGGCCGCGGCGGCACCGAGAAGTGCAACCGCAGCGAAGAGGGTGCTGACGACCGCATAGATACGTAAGAGACGCATTTCACGACGGATGGAGCGAATGCGCATGGCGGCTTCCTTTCGTTATCCCAGGCAGTCTCCGAATTCGAGTAACAACGGTTCGCTGCGCAGGCGGTCGGTGAACGCGACCGGGATACCGTTTGCGACGTCGACGTTTCGACTCGGCCGGTCTTGGGCGTGGAGATGCAGGTGCGCATCGCGCGTGTCGCACGAATTGCCACAACGGGCGACCGGCGTACCGGCGCGCACCGTATCACCGGGACGCACGGTGATTGAGCCCTCTTTCAGGTGCGCAAGAATAACGTAGCCGCGCGGCGTTTGAATCGACACATAATTTCCAAACGGGAGCCGGCGGTGCCGAAGCGCTCGATTCGGCAGCGCGTCGTCTTGCCGGCCTTCAACGTGAACGATCAGTCCGTCGCAGGGTGCAAGGATCGGCTGATCCCACGCTTCGCCGGATTCGCGCAGAAAGTCGTATGCAAAACACTGGTCGCTGAGCGCTGCGTGGTGATTGTGACGCGGGTCCGGCCCGCCCGCAGCCACGTACCAGCGGTCCTCGAAGGGCGCCTGCAGCACGATCGGCGAGTTCGATGCGCGTGAAAGCCAGCGCCGCCGAGCGGCGTCAGGAAAGAGCCGCATCCACGACGTGGCGACGAGCAACGCGCCGATCGATAATGCGCAGCCCGTCCATCCGATAAGCGGTGACCGCTCAATCGCGAAGGCAAAACCAACGGCAACAACGATGAGCAGCGCGCGGCTATTCGGCAGACGCACGCTGCCTCAACTTATAACGCTGCACTTTACCGGTTTCCGTGCGCGGAAGTTCGCAAACGAACTCTATTTCGCGCGGCGCCTTGAACGGCGCGATCACGCGTTTGACATGTTCCCGCAACTCCTCGATCTTTTGCGGCGTATGATGTCGCTCGTCCGTCATGACGACGTACGCCTTGACGATATGCGTATCGTGCGTAGGATCGGGCTTCGCTACGACGGCGACTTCGCGCACGTGTTCGTGCATGAGCAGCGCTTGCTCCACTTCCGGTCCGGAAACATTATAGCCGGCGGAAACGATCATGTCGTCCGTCCGCGCGACGTAATAATAGTAACCGCCTTCGTCCATGCGGTATGCGTCGCCCGGGTAGTTCCAGCCGCGCTGTACGTACGTCGATTGCCGCTCGTCATCAAGATATTTGCATCCCGTCGGGCCTTTGACCGCGAGTCTTCCCACCTCTCCGGGCGGCAATGCCATGCCGTCGTCGTCATGAATTTCCGCGATGTATCCGTGCACGGCTTGGCCGGTCGAACCCGAACGCGCGCCGTCTTGCGGACTGCCGATAAAAATGTGCAGCATCTCCGTGCTGCCGATGCCGTCGAGAATTTTCAAGCGCGTGCGCTCGTACCAGGCGTCGAACACGGTTTTCGGCAGCGTCTCGCCGGCGGAGACGCACGTGTGCAGTGAAGAAACGTCGTACCGATCGATGGATCCGAGCATCGTCCGATACGCGATCGGCGCGGTGAAGATCGTCGTGACGCCGGATGCATCGATCGCGCGCAACAATTCTTCAGGCGTCGCCTTTTCCACGAGCAGCGTCGCGGCGCCGGCGTACAGTGGAAAGAGCAGCAAACCGCCGAGTCCGAATGTGAACGCCACCGGTGGGCTTCCGCAGAACACGTCGTCAGGCTTCGGCTGCAGCACATGCTTGCCGTACGTGTCGCACGTCGCGACGAGATCGCGATGATAATGCATTGCGGCTTTGGGCGTGCCCGTGGTACCGGACGTGAACGCGATGACGGCAACGTCTTCCGCGGCCGTCTGCGCGTTGACGAACCGATCGGATTTGCGCTCCATGCGCCCCTCCAAACTCTGCGCGTCGTCCGTATTGAACGAACAGATCGCGACGCCGTCGCGTCCGGCACACGCAAGTTCCAGCTCGCCGGATATGGCCCCGTCGCACAACGCGACCGTAACGGCCGCTTTCTCGATCATGTAGCGCAGCTCGGCGGAGCGATAGAGCGGCATGGTCGTAACGGCGATCGCGCCCACCTTGAGCACCGCGAGCCAGCATGCGGCGAGCATCGGGCAATTCGGCGCGCGCAGCAACACGCGATCGCCGGAGACGACGCCGAGGTCCTCGCCGAGGACGTTCGCGATCCGATTCGCAGCGCGTTGCAGATCGCGATACGTCCAATCGCTTCCGCCGGGGACGACGAGCGCGCGGCGTTCTCCCCGCCGTTCGTCGACGTGCCGGTCCAAAAAGTATTCGGCCGCGTTCATCGCATCCGGGTAACGGAGCCCGCCTGGATCGAGCACGATTTCCGGCATCCGGTTAGCCGCCGGCAAGTGTTCTTCCGCGAAGCGGTCGACGTGACCGGTGAAACGCATCTACTGCTCCATGCTAGCGCGCGCAATCACGACTTTTTGAATCTCGCTCGCACCTTCGTAAATTCGCAAGGCGCGCACGTCGCGATATAAGCGTTCCACGATTTCGCCCCGTGTCACGCCGCGCCCACCGAAGAGCTGCACGGCGCGATCGCAAACACGTCCGGCTGCTTCGGTTGCGAAGAGCTTGGCCATTGCAGCTTCACGGGTGACCCGCTGCGCGCCGGCGTCCTTCGTCCATGCCGCTCGATACACGAGTAACGCGGAAGCATCGATGTCAAGCGCCATGTCCGCAATTGCACCCTGGGTCAGTTGCAGTGCGGAAAGCGGCGCACCAAAGAGTTGACGCGAGCGCACGTGAGCACACGTCTCATCGAACGCGCGGCGAGCGAAGCCGAGCGCCGCTGCACCGACGGTGCTGCGAAACGTGTCGAGGGTCGCCATTGCGATCTTGAACCCGTCTCCCTCCGCGCCGATCCGCCGCGCAGCCGGAATCTCCATGCGTGTCAACGCCAGCGTGCCGAGCGGGTGCGGCGACATCGTATCGATGCGTTCGACGACGTTCAACCCCGGCGTAGCGGCGTCGACCGCAAACGCGCTCAAGCCTTTCGAACCGGTATCGCTCGTGCGCGCAAAGACGACGTAGAAGTCCGCGATTCCGCCGTTGGAAATCCACGTCTTTTCGCCGTCAATCACATAGCGGTCGCCGTCGCGTTTCGCGCGCGTCGCAATCGCACCGACGTCTGAGCCCGCCTCACGTTCAGAGAGAGCGAACGCGGCGATGCACGTTCCCGCTACGACGCCCGGCAAAAATCGACGCCGCAAATCGTCATCGCCGTAAACAGAAATCGTTGCGCTACCCAAGCCCTGCATGGCAAACGCGAAATCGGCAAGCGCGGAGCGGTATGCAAGACGTTCGCGAATCAGACACAGCGTCCGTACGTCGAGCTTCGTACACGCGCGAAGCCAACCGCCCTCGGCGAGCGCACGAACCCACGCGCGCACGGCACCGTCGGGGTCCGCTTCGTTCTCGGCAAGCCGCAGGCGCGAAAGCCATGCGTCTACATCGTGCGCGAGCGCGCGGTGTTCGTCGTCGAAGAACGGCCAGCTCAGCTCGCGCCCGTCCACTTTAGTTCCCTTCGAAGACCGGCTTGCGCTTGGCCACGAAGGCGTCATACGCGCGTCGAAAATCACGCGTCTGCATGCATCGAGCTTGCGCTCGGGCTTCCGCGTCGATCGCATCGTCGAGCGGCATCGCCCACTCCTCGTGCAGCATTCGTTTGGTCATTGCGTGCGCGAGCGTCGGTCCGTTCGCGAGTTCGACGGCAACGAACCTTGCTTCGCGCAATACATCGTCCGGCTCACATAGCGCGTTGAAAAATCCCCACTCGTGCGCTTGCGTGCCCGAGAGCGTTCGGCCGGTGTACAACAACTCCGACGCACGGCCGAGTCCGACGATTCGCGGCAGCATCGCACACGCGCCCATATCACTGCCGGCAAGGCCGACGCGCGCGAAAAGGAAGGCGACCTGTGCGCGAGCGGTTCCGTAACGTAGATCGGACGCCATCGCGAGGATTGCGCCGGCACCCGCGCACACTCCGTCTATTGCGGAAAGGACGGGCTGGGGGGCCGCGCGCATCGCCTTGACGAGATCGCCGGTCATTCGCGTGAATTGCAGCAGTTCGTCGGGATCGCGTTCGGTGAGCGGCCCGATGATCTCTCGCACGTCGCCGCCGGAGCAAAAATTTTCGCCCACGCCGGTTACGACGACGGCCTTGACGTCGTCACGCGCGCGCAGGTCGCGAAACCAATCGCGCATTTCGGCATAGAGTTCGAACGTCAACGCGTTTTTCCGTTCCGGCCGGTCCAGCGTCAGCGTCGCGACGCGGTCTGCAATGTCGTAGTGCGCGTTTGTCATTATTTATCGGATTCGGAACGGAAGGTCTTCTTCCGCCTCGACGCCGTCGGTCGTCCGCGCGATGACGCGCAGCCGGTACGCGCGAACGAAGATCGGCGGAAGGTCGTAGACCGCGGCGTCAAAGGAAAACGTCCCGACTCCGGTTTTCGTGGCGTCGATGGAGAACAGATTCGTGCGCACTTCGACGCTCGCAACATTGCTGCTAGCCCAAATCCATCCGGCGAAGCGTGCGCGCGGACCGCGCGTTACCGACGGCATGTAGTCGATGTGCACGATGAGCGGCAGCGCACCGGGCGCGCGCATCGGTACGACATTGCGTTCCGTGCGCGACGGTACAGCGGTGACGTTCTTCGGCATTGCAGGCGGCGGCGACGCACACGCCGTTAGTGCGACGAGCGCAGCGCCCGCAATCATCGTGCGCAACATCGTAACAAGGGTCGGCTCGCATGATGCGTAAATCCTGCCGCATGACGGTAACGCCGCGCAGTTTGACGTTCGATTATACCGTCGCGCTTTGCAGCGTGTGGATTTCAACCGGTTTCTTTCTCGACGCATGGGCGCACGGTCACGTGCCGGTCGAGTCGTTCTTTACGCCGTATCACGGCGTGTTTTATTCGGGCATGCTTGCCATGATGATCGTGCTTGCCGCGTACCGGCTGCGCAACGGCGGGTTGCCTCGCGGATATCACCTCGCGGTGCTCGGCATTCCGATCTTCCTCCTTGCGGGTGTTGGAGATCTCATTTGGCATGAACTCCTCGGAATCGAGGAGGGCGTCGACGCACTCTTGAGTCCGACGCATCAGTGCTTGGGGTTGGGCATCTTTTTTCTTGCCGCCGGCCCGATCCGCGCGGTTCTTGCCGATCGCGTCAATTCAACGACACTGCGAACGCAACTTCCGCTCATCTTGAGTCTCGTCGCGTGGCTAACGCTCTTCCATTTCGGTACAGCGTACGCGTTCGATCCCGCCGCCGGAAGAACGAATGCGCCGCCCACGCAAAACGGCGCCACACCGGATTACCTCACTGCCGTGGCGATCGGCTACTATAAGATTTCGATCGGTGTCCTGATCGCGATCTTCCAAGCGATGGCGATCACGGGATTTGCCCTCTACACGGCCTCGCGCATCCGCTTGGCTTTCGGCGGCTTCACGATCTTCTACGTGCTCGGTAACGCAGCAGCGGCGGCTGCCTTTACGAACGAAAGTCCGCTGCTGCTCACGACGTTGTTGCAGTCTCTCGTCGCGGGACTCGTTGCCGATATTTTCGTACGCCGCCGAGATCCGCAACCGGACAACCCGGCAGCATACCGCCTCTTTGCGGTCACCGTACCGCTTGCATATATGGGAACGTACCTCGTCGTGACGCTCGCGCTGAGCCACGTGTGGTGGGATTGGAATGAAGCCCTGGGCGCATGGCTTTGGTGCGGTGTTACCGGTTTCGCGCTAAGCCTGATCGGAACGGCGCGCCGCACCGCGCAATGATCGCGCTGTTCGCGGGCTTCATTACCCTAATCGTTCACGCCGCGACAGCATGGCGTTACGGCTATTTTCGGGACGAGCTGTATTTCATCGCGTGCGCGCATCATCTCGCGTGGGGATACGTCGATCAGCCGCCGCTCGTCGCCTTCGCAGCATGGATTGCACTGCCGGCGGACAGTTCGCTGCTCGCGTTGCGCGCGCTTCCGATCATCGCTGCCGCACTGACCACCGCCGCCGCAGTCGCAATTGCGCGCGAGCTTGGCGGCGGACGGTTTGCGCAAGCGCTCACGGCGCTCACCGTCGGTCTCATGCCGGCGTATCTCGCGCTCGGGAACATCCTTACGACCTCGTCATGCGAGGGTCTTTCGTGGACGCTGGTTGCGTGGCTGACGATCAAACTGACGCGCGACCCGAGCGCTCGCGCACGGGCCGCCGTCTGGATTGCGCTCGCGTTCGCTGTCGCATTCGGCCTCTACGGAAAGTACTCGATGGGTCTGGCCGCCGCATGTTTCCTCGCGGGACTGCTCCTTACGGACGAGCGGCGCGTGCTTGCTACGCGGTATTTTCCGATCGCCGTCGTACTGACATTCCTGCTCGTGCTGCCGAATTTCGTCTGGCAATTGCAGCACGGATTTCCCTTTCTCGAAGTTCTGAGCGGCGACGCCGCGCATCGTCATCCCTTCAACAACGGGCTCGTTTTGGAATCGCGAAATCTTGCTTCGAATACGATCGTTTTTATCGGCGAGCAGATTCTCTACACGAACCCGATTGCGGTTCCAATTTGGGTAGCGGGGCTCATCGGCCCGTTCCTGAGCTTACGTTTGCGTAACGTGCGTTTCTTGAGTATTGCCTGGGTGCTGGTCGTCGCCGTTGCAATCGGCTTGGAGGCCAAGGGCTATTACACGACCGGTATCTATGCCAGTCTTTTCGCGATCGGTTCCGTGCTCGTAGAACGGACCGCTTTGGGGTTGCGGACGGCGGCAGTCGCTTCAATCGCGGCGGTCGCGCTCGCATCACTGCCGATGTCCGTACCCGTCTTGCCACTGCGGGGATTTCTGACGTACAGCAAAGCGCTCGGCTTAACCGGGCGCAACGGCGCGCCCGCGCGATTGATTCAGCCGCTGTACGCTGAAGAATTCGGTTGGGACCGCCTTGCACGCGACGTCGCGCAGATCTACAACGCGATGCCGCCGAGCACGCGCAATCTCACCGCGATCTATGCGGATACGTATGCCGACGCCGGAGCAATCGATCTCTTCGGAACCCGCTACGGATTGCCGAAAGCAATCAGCAGCCAAAACACCTATTGGCTGTGGGGCACGCGGGGGTACGACGGACAAACGCTCATCGCCATCGGCGCAACGCGCATCGATATCTTGAAGCAATACTACGAGCGATGCGATCTCGTTTCGACATCGACCGAGCCGTTGAGGTGGATCGTGGAAGGGCCATCTCCGATCTACTTTTGCGCCGGTGCAAAACAGCCGTTCGAGCAAATCTGGCAACATCTGCGCTGGTACGGCGCATAGACCGTGTGTCAACCATCGGCTGAGCGATCCACGCGATGCGCCGTGCGCCGCACGAGGGCGGCATCGACGGAAAACCGCCCCGGCCCCATCGTCACAAACGCAACCATCGCGATGAGATAGAAAAGCGGAACCTCAAACGATCCCGGACCGCCGATCCAATGACCGCCCATCGGTAGATGGACACGAAGAATCGCAACCGCCATGTCGCAGAACATTCCAAGCGCGACAAGCGGCGTCAAAAATCCGACGATGAGTGCGAAGCCGCCAAAGAACTCCACGACGGCCACGATCGCTTGCAACCAAGGGGGCGCAAACGCCTGCGATCCCATCCACGACACGGGATGCTCGATCTTCGGCCAACCGTGCACCATGAACGCAAGCCCGACGACGATCCGAAGCAACAAGATTCCCAACGACGTACGCCGGCTTTCAATTTGCACGTTCACGATGCGGTTCACGTTTCGAACCCGCCTGGTATAACGAGCGACACGCCGTTCTTATCCCCGCATAGCATTTCGAGCGATGCTTCCGCGACTTCTTCGACGGTGGCGATTCGGCCCTCGGGGTTCATCGTCGCGAGCGTTTCACGCGCAGCATGTTCGCTCGCTCCGGTGAACCGCACGATCTTCGAGATCGCTTGATGCATCATCGCAGTCTCCGTGTAGCCCGGGCAGAGGGCGTTGGCGGTGATCCCCGTTCCGCTAAATTCGGCCGCGACCGCGCGGGTCAATCCGATCACGCCATGTTTACTCGCGCAGTACGCGGAGATGTAGGGCGCCCCGTAAAGTCCCGCAATACTTGCGACGTTCAAAATCCGTCCCCACTTATTGATAAGCATGTCCTGGGCCGCTTCGCGCGTGCACAAGAACGTTCCGGTAAGATTCGTTGCGACGATGCGGTCGAAGAGCGCCTTGCTCGTGCGCACCAGCGGCGCGGAATCGGAAATTCCCGAATTATTGACGAGAATTTCGACCGGGCCGTTCGCCTTCCGGCACACCGTGAAAGCGCGACGGACCTGTTCTTCGTTGCTGACGTCGGCGTGTGCCGCCGCGAATTCACCATGGGCGTCGGCAGGGTTGCGGCTGATGATGCTGACCCGCGCGCCATGCGCGAGAAGTGCTTCCGCGATGGCGCGCCCGATGCCGCGCGCACCACCCGTGACCAGAGCGTGCTTTCCTTCAAGCAGCGCCGCGTGCTCAAAGCGCATTGGTTCCGCCCTCGGCGCGCGCGATCAAGCGTTCGAGCTGCGACTTTCCGGGCAGATACTGAATTGGCCACGCAGCATCCGTATAGTGCAACTGCGCTGCAGCATGAAGCGTCCATGCGGGATCGGCGAGATGCGGGCGACCGAGTGCAACGAGATCTGCACGACCTGCGGCGATGATGGCGTTCACATGGTCGGCGTCGGTGATATTGCCGACAGCCATGGTCGCGATGCCGACTTCGTTGCGAATTCTATCCGCATACGGCGTTTGAAACATGCGTCCGTATACGGGTTTTGCATCGGGATGCGTCTGTCCCGTTGAGACATCGATGAGATCGGCGCCCGCCGCTTTGAACGCTCGCGCGATCTCGACGGAGTCTGCGCCCGTGATTCCGCCCTCATACCAGTCGGTCGCTGAAATCCGGACGGACATCGGACGCTCGCGCGGCCACACCGCTCGCATCGCGGCGAAGACTTCGACCGGATAACGCAAACGGTTCTCGAGCGATCCGCCGTACTCGTCGGTGCGCCGATTCTGTAACGGCGTTATGAAACTCGACAGCAGATATCCGTGCGCGCAATGCAGTTCGAGCACGTCGAACCCGGCCTCGGTGCCCATGCGCGCCGCGCGCACGAACTGCTCGCGAATGAGCGCCATTTCATCGCGGTCGAGTTCACGCGGAACTTGGTTGCGCGCGGCGTATGGCTGCGCTGACGGTCCGCAAACGCTCCAGTTTCCGTCGTCCAGCGGCTCGTCCATGCCCTCCCACATGAGCTTCGTCGAGCCCTTCGGTCCGGAATGACCCAATTGCAACGCGATCTTTGCGCCGCTGAATTCATGAACGAATGAAACGATGCGTTTCCACGCGTTGACATGCGCGGCGAGATACATGCCGCAACAGCCCGGAGAGATTCGCCCCTCGCGCGAAACGCACGTCATCTCGGTGAAGACGAGACCCGCGCCCCCGAGTGCGCGAGCCCCCAAATGCACGAGATGAAAATCGCCGGGCATGCCGTCGACCGCGCTGTACATGTCCATGGGCGAGACCACAACGCGGTTGCGCAACACCAGGTTACGCAAACGGAATGAAGTGAACATTGGCGGGACCGGCGCTGCGGGCGTCATCTCGCCGTCGGTTCGAAGTTCGGCAAAGGACCGCTCTGCGAACCATCCCTCCATCCGCTCGACATAGGTGTTATCGCGTAAGCGCAGGTTCTCGTGACCGATGCGCTGGCTGCGCGTGAGCAAGCTATAGGCGAACTGCTCGGGCGGCAGCACGGCGTAGCGGCCGACGTTCTCGAACCACTCCGTCGAGTTGCGTGCGGCGTTTTGCAGCTTCAGCACCTCGATTTTGCGAGATTGTTCGTACCGCTCGAGCGCGGCTACCGAGGCGCCGTCCGCGGTCAACACGTCGGCGAGCGCAATGGCATCCTCCAGCGCGAGCTTCGTGCCGGAGCCCACCGAAAAGTGCGCCGTATGAGCGGCGTCGCCGAGCAACACGACGTTACGGTCGATCCAGCGTTCGTTGCTGATCCGCAGGAAATTGATCCAATCGCGCCCGCGAAGATGCGCGGTGTTGGCCATGAGGCGGTTGCCCTTGAGATACTGAGCGAAGAGACGCTCGCAAAACGCTATGGTTTCTTGAGTTCCCGCCTGGTCGAGGCCGAGTGCAAGCCACGTTTCCTCGCGACACTCGACGATGAACGTACTGCTCGCTTCATCGAAGCGGTACGCGTGCACTGTGAACCAGCCGAATTGCGTCTCTTCAAAGATAAAGGTGAACGCATCAAGCGGCAACGTCGTGCCCAGCCAAACGTACCGGCAAAGGCGGCGGTCGACATCGGGTTTGAACGCGTCGGCGTACGCGGTACGCACCCGGCTGTTGACGCCGTCGGCAGCAACGAGCAGATCCGCTTCGTCGCGCAGCGGAGCAACGTTCTCGACGTTTTCGTTGAATCGCAGATCGACGTGCAACTCACGTGCGCGATCTTGCAGAATATGCAGCAGATGTTTGCGTGCAATCCCCGCGAATCCGTGCCCGCCCGAGCGGATCACCCGGCCTTTGAAGTAGATGTCGATATCGTCCCAGTGGGCAAATGCCTGCGTAATCGAACGGTGTGACGGTTCGTCGGCCGCGCGTAGATTGTCGAGCGTTGCATCGGAAAAGACCACGCCCCAGCCAAACGTGTCGTCGGGGTTATTGCGTTCGAATAATCGCACGTTCCACTCGGGAAAGCGGCTCTTCGCGAGAATCGAGAAATACAGCCCGCCCGGGCCGCCGCCCACCACGTCGATGCGCATGGGTGTTGAATAAGCCTCCCGCATGCGACGGGCCTGCGCGACCCCTAGAGCGTCACGTCGTAATCGATGATGACCGGCGCATGGTCGGAAAAACGCTCAGCAGTGTAGACTTCCGCAGAGCGAACGCACGTCCGCAGGTCCGGCGTAATGAGGTGATAGTCGATGCGCCATCCCAAGTTTCGCTCGAACGCCTTCGCAAAATTCGACCACCACGTATAGATCTTGGGCTCATCGGGGCGCACGACACGCAACGCGTCGAGCCATCCGCTTTGCATTACGCGATCCATCCATGCCCGTTCTTGCGGAAGAAAGCCGGTGATGCGCACGGCGGCGTTCGGATTGTTGACGTCGATCGGGCGATGTGCGACGTTGTAATCGCCGCATAGGATATAGCTGCGACTGTCGCGCAGCTTGCGCTTCAACCAGGCTTCGAAATGGTCGAGGAAGTTTTCTTTCCACTTCTGCCGCTCGATGCCCATCGTGCCGCTCGGAACGTAAACCGAACCGATCGATAATTTCCCGAAATCAATTTGAACGTATCGTCCTTCTGCATCGAACTGCGGCCAGCCGAAGCCGACCGTCGTCGCGTCGGGCGTCTTCCTTGCATAGAGTGCCACGCCGCTATAGCCCCTGCGGATCGTCGCATCGGCGTAGACGCTGAAATATTGCGAGAGATGCTCGGCATCGAAGGGCAATTGGTATTCTTGCGACTTCGTTTCTTGTAAGGCGATGACGTCCGGATCGACGGTCGCAAGCCACGCATAGAGTCCCTTACGCGCGGCCGAACGAATGCCGTTGGAATTGAGACTAACGACCCGGATGGTTCAACGCTTTCGCGCGAGCAACAAGCCGTCGCCGACCGAAAGCAGGACCGCGTCGACGCGCGGATCGCGCGACGCCTTCGCGTTGATCGCACGGAGTGCGGCGGTCTCTTCGTCGTTTTTCGAAGCGTCGGCAACGCGCCCGTCCCACAGGACGTTGTCGATCATAACGACGCCGCCGGGGCGCAGCAATTGCAGACACCGCTCGTAGTACGGGTCGACGTTTTCCTTGTCCGCGTCGATAAACGCAAGGTCGTAGCTCTGCGCCTGCGTGCGCACCGCCTCGTCGAGGGTTTGCAGTGCAGGCGCGAGACGCAGGTCGATCTTGTTTTCGATCCCCGCTTCGCGCCAATACCGCCGTGCAATCGCCGTATACGACTCGCTAACGTCGCATGCGAGGATTTCACCGTCCGGGGGAAGCGCGAGTGCGAGCGCCAGGGAACTGTATCCCGTGAAGACGCCGATTTCGACGTAACGGCGCGCGCCGATCGTCTGCGCGATAAACTGCATGAACCGTCCTTGATCGGCGCCGATTTGCATCCCGGCGTTCGGCATCCGCGCCGTCTCAGCGCGCAGCCGCGACAGCACGGGATGTTCGTCGACGGTTGCTTCGACGATGTATCGTTGGACGCGCTCGTCGAGGAACGCGCTTCTTGCCGTCATAATGAGGGAGACTGATGCAAGCACGGATGCGATTCCTCTTCGCAGGCATTCCGATCGTTGCATTGACGGTTGCGGTGCCGTTCGTGAATCGCGTGGAGCCCCGCATTCTGGGCTTGCCCTTTCTGCTCGCCTGGATTGCGTTCTGGGTTGTGCTGACGCCGGCGTTCGTGTGGGCAATGGGACGAGTAGACCGCCGGTGGTAAACGCGGCCGGTTCGCTCGGCATCGTTTTCACGATTGTCGTCGGAACGATTCTCTTCGCGCTCATCAGCGTGCGTCGCGTCGCAATGTCGCCGCAGGAGTACATCGTCGGCGGCCGCGGATTCGGCGCAGTGTTTCTTTGGGTGTTGCTCGCGGGCGAGATCTACACGAGCTTCACGTTCCTCGGCGCGGCCGGATGGACGTACGGCTACGGCGCGCCGGCGTTCTACATTATGGCGTACGGCACGGTCGGGTACATCCTCGGATATTTTTTACTCCCGCGGATCTGGGAAATCGGTAAGCAGTACGGGCTGCTGACGGCGCCGGATTTCTTCACGGCGCGCTACGGCAGCAAAGCGCTCGCCACATTCGCCTCGGCCGTCCACGTGGTGGCGATCTTACCGTACGTGACGCTGCAGCTTTCGGGCTTGCAGATCTTTCTCACGCTTGCGGGCTACGGACATATCAATGCGCAGGCCGGCGCGATCGTCAGCTTCCTCGCGATCGTGTTCTTCGTTTTCGCGACCGGTTTGCGCGGAACGGCTTGGGCGAGCATCGTCAAAGACGCCCTCGTCATCGGCGCGCTGATTTTCGTCGGAATCGCGATTCCGCTGCAGTTTTTCGGCTCACCGGCACGGATCTTCGATCAGATGCTGCGCGCGCATCCGCAAATGCTGACGCTTGGCGGCGCGACCGCACCGAAAGGAACGCTTTGGTATGTTTCCACCGTGCTCCTGACCGGCATCGGATTTTTCATGGGACCGCAATCGATTGCCGCCGTCTACAGCGCGAAAGATGCATCCGTACTTCGCCGTAATGCGATGCTCTTGCCGGTCTACCAACTGATCATGTTGCTGATCTTCTTTGCCGGATTCGGTGCGTTGCTGGTCGCGCCGGGACTGATGAAAACCGCGGTCGATCAATCGTTTCTCGTCGTCGTGCAGCGTTTCTATCCGCCGTGGGTGCTCGGGTTCGTGTGCGCGGCCGGTGCGCTGTGCTCGTTGATTCCGTCATCGGCGCTGCTGCTCAGCGCGGCAAGTATCCTGGCGAAAAACATCGCAGGCGACGTGTTTTCCATCGCGTTATCCGACCGCAGCCGGGTCGTTCTGACGCGCGCGCTCGTCGCCGTCCTCGGCTTAGCGGCACTCATTCTCTGGATCGCTTTGAAGACGACACTCGTCAATATGCTCTTGCTGTACTACAACGGCGTGACGCAATTCGCGCCGGCATTTTTTCTCGGCTTCTTCTGGCGTCGAACCACGACGGCGGGCGTAGCGGCAGGGCTGATCGCCGGGATCGCCATCGCAGTGTTCCTTGCCGCGCGCGGTATCGCGCCGTTCGGCATCAATGCCGGATTCATCGCGCTCCTCGTCAACGTCGCGCTCGCCATCAGCATTTCCCTCGCCACAAAAACAAAAGAGCCCGCCAATTAGGCGAACTCGCAACATCGTCGTACCGAGAATTTTCGTCTGGTTAGGAAGCGACGGCCGCAGTGTGCTATGGCACACAAGGCCGCCGCTGACGACACCAGGCGGAAATTATCGGTACGACGGCCGCGACTGGAAGCAGTCGCGGCAGTATACTGGCTTGTCACCGCGAGGATTGAACGGTACTTCAGCGACGTTACCGCAGTTGCTGCATGTCGCTTGGAACATTTCACGAGGACGGCCGCCCCCACGTTCTCCCATGCCCGTGCCCATGCCGCCACCACTACTACCACCACCGTTTTGCGCGCGCATCGCTTTGCGCGCGGAGCGGCAGTCAGGGCAACGGTTTGGCTTGTTCTGGAAGCCTTTTTGCTCGTAGAACTTCTGTTCACCGGCGCTAAATACGAACTGCCGGCCGCAATCCACACAGTTCAACATTTCATCTACGTACACGAAACGAGAAACTCCTCAAAGTGCGACGTGGTGGTCAACGACTGGTAAGACTCGCCGTGGTACGTTGGAAACGCTACCGTGGGACCCTAACCCCATCCGAAGAATGGATGCCTACCACGCTATTGTCAGCAAAGTTAAGTCAAGCGCCTCGATCGCGTCACGGCGTCGAACGTCTCTTCGAACATGTAGAGCGGGCCGATGAGGAGGTACACGAGGTTCTCCAAAAATTTCGGTCTGGTTCCTTCGAAGCGATGGCCGGCGAGTTGAAAGACCCATCCGAGGACGAAGGCTCCCAAACTGATCTGCCACGACAACCGGATCGCGATTAGGTACAGAATCGCGAAGACGATCGTCGAGAGCAAAGCACCGCGAAGATCGATGGCGGCGTAGTAGATGAGGACGCCAATCGCGGCCAAGGCCGCGAGATCGACCGGACCGAGGGCCACGAGGTGCCCAAGACCCATAATCCCCAACACGATCAATGGAATCCCAACGGCATGACAAACACGGTTGCGCCGGTCCGCGTGATACGAACCGTACTCCGTGAACAATTCCGTCTTCGTCATGAGCCGTGGGTCCCCAAGATACGTTTGCGCTCAACGCCCCATCCCGCGAGCGTGTGCGGCCTTTTCCGACTCTTGCGACTAAAGTCCCTTCTGCGATTCGGATACCGCGGAGGGCCCAAGTCCCACACGGAACCGGATGTAGCCTCGAAGAACGAGCACGAATGGCACCGACAATCACCGTTCCCGAGCGCTTGTGCGATGACGTCATTTTGATTCGACGAGACCTGCACATGCATCCGGAGCTCGGATTCCAAGAACATCGCACGGCCGGTATCGTCGCCGACCGGCTGCGCGCGCTCGGGTTCGACGTCCACGAGCGCATCGGCGGTACCGGAGTTGTCGGCGTGATGCACGGTGCGCAGCCGGGGCGCACGATCATGTTGCGCGCGGATATGGACGCGCTTCCGATTACGGAAGAACGAACGCACGCGTATCGCTCGCAGGCCGATGGACGAATGCATGCGTGCGGACACGACGGACATGTCGCCGTGTTGCTCGGTGCGGCCGCATTGATTGCCGAACGCCGCGATGAACTCAGCGGCACGGTCTGCCTCGTTTTCCAACCTGCCGAGGAAGGCCTTGGCGGCGCAAAGGTCATGATTGAGGACGGTCTCTTCGAGCGATTCGGAATCGAACGCGCGTACGGTCTTCATCTTTCCACTAAATATCAGACGGGCGTGCTGGGATTTCGCGAAGGCCCGATGTACGCATCGAGCGACTCGGTCGAGATCGACGTCATTGGGGTCGGTGGGCACGGCTCAGCGCCGCACGACGCAATCGATCCAATCTACACGGCCGCAACATTCATCACGTCCGTCCAGCAAGTCGTATCGCGGCAAGTCGATCCGCTCGAGCCTGCCGTCGTTACGATCGGATCGATTTATGCGGGAACGACGCACAATGTGATTCCGCGGCAATGCCGCATGCTGGGAACCGTTCGCGCGTTTTCCAATGAGGTTCGCGAAGCGATGCCGGGACGCATCGAACGCGTGCTCAATGCGTGTTGCGATGCATCGGGCGCGACGTACGAGTACACGTATCTCTGGCGCTATCCGGTCACGGTGAATGACGCGCACCAAACGCAATACGCGCGTGCGCTCGCGACGAACCTCGTCGAAGATCACATGGTCGTCGACGCGTCGCAGCTGATGGGCGCGGAAGATTTCTCGTTCTTTGCGCAACGTGTCCCGGCGTGTTTTTATACGCTCGGTGCGAGCAGCTCGCCGGAAACGAGCCATCCGCATCACTCCAGCCTTTTCGACATCGATGAATCGGCGCTACGCAACGGCGTTGCGATGATGACGGCACTTGCGCTCGATGCCCCGCGAAACGCCCCCTGACCCGCTTGCCTTGAACGCGCAAACCCGCGTGCCGGAAGTCGTCGTGAATCCGCAACTCGCCGACGTCTTCGAAGTGATGACGCGGGCGGTGTTTCAGGCGGGCGTAAGCTGGGCGCAAATTTCGTTACAGTGGGACGCTTACCGGCGCGCATTCGACGGATTCGACATCGACCGCGTTGCGAAATTTACCGAAGCCGATATCGAGCGGGTTCTTTCCGAACCCGGCATTCTGCGCATGCGCCGCAAAGTGGCAGCCACCGTCGCAAACGCGCGCGCGCTCCATGACCTCGTACACGAGTACGGTGACTTCCACCGCTACGTCGCGTCGTTTTCGGGCTACGACGCGATCGCCAAAGACGTCAAGAAACGCTTTTCGTTCATCGGGGATATGAACGTGTGGTACGTGCTGTTCCGCCTCGGCGAGCGAGTACCGCGGTTCGAATCATGGGTGACCACGATTCCGGGCGACCATCCGCGCATGCGCGAGATGGTTGATCTCGGCCGCGCTATGGGCCGCTCGGCCGAGGCGACTGATTCGGATTCGGCTGCGGCCGAATGATGTAGAGCCCGTACGGCGCAGCGTAATTCAGATGCGGCGGCATCGCCCCGTCCCAGCCTTTAGCGACGATGTCCTGAGGCGTTGCATTTCCAATGCGCCCGCAACTCAAGAGCGAACCGATGATCGCCGGATCGCCCGGCATCAGATCGTACCACGTTCCGCTCTTCGCGGTGTGCGGTGCGATCGTCCACAGCGCCGTCTTCCCGGCTGACGGATTCGCAAAATACGCTTTGAGTTCGTCGAGCGCTTCGGTTGCGGTGCTGCGCGCATCCCCGGTACACGACGCGGCCGTGCGCACTTCGAACGGATTCGAGGGAGGCTTCTGCGGCAGCGCGTAGACACGGAACGTTTCCTGACCGGCCTGCTGCGGACGCGGATTGAAATACAGTCCGACCTGGGGCATAAAGGTCAACTGCAAGCCGCGGAACGTCCCCGTCTGCGTGTAGAGATGACGGCTCGTCACGTCGTCGCTCGTTGCAATATGGAGCGGAAAACATCCGAGGAACGCGCGGAAACCGCCGCCCCGTTCGCCGCGTTGCGCGTTCGGCGACTTCGCTGCATTCGCGACCACTTCCGATGCGAGCTCCACGTTTCCGGATTGCGATTGCAAGCGTGGAACGATCGTGAGCGCGTAAGTCGATCCCATGCCATGATACGTGACGGTCGCTCCGTCGATCGACGGCGGCGGCATTGACGCAGGGTAGCCTTGCGCGGTTTTCGCTGCGTCGATGCGCGCAACGTAGGCCTTCAATCCGGCAGAAAGTTTCTGAGAGGTCGCAAGCGCGTCGCCCGTGCACGACGCGGTCTGCACGTCGAGCGCGTTCGAAGGCGCAGACGTGGGGAGCGGACTGAACATCGAACGGAAGCCGCCGCCTTCACGGCCGCCGCCTGGTCCACCGGGAGCGCCCGCTGCGCCCGGCCCGCCGCGCGCGCCACGTGCACCCGGAATACTCGGGCGCCCGACTTCGACGGGCGATTGCCCGAAATTCGACCCGCCCGCGCCGAACTTCGCATTATACGTGACGGAATACGTCCGCGGCGTAAGCGGACGGGCAATCGTCGGAACGAACGTCCCGTTCTGCGTGACGTACGGCACCGCATATTGCGGACTTGCGAAGGTACCGGCGTAGGTGTTGCCGATGTTGCTCACCGCAAACGTTAGCGATCCTCGATCGAACGCCGTGCTCGCACCCACGTCGAACGTCGTGTATGCCGGCAGGTTATTCGGATTGTTCTTCCCCGTGTAC
This sequence comes from Vulcanimicrobiia bacterium, assembly GCA_963737065.1. Taxonomy (GTDB): domain Bacteria; phylum Vulcanimicrobiota; class Vulcanimicrobiia; order Vulcanimicrobiales; family Vulcanimicrobiaceae; genus JAMXLG01. The sequence goes on along the minus strand of CAVTRC010000002.1, from coordinate 324,377 downwards.
ATCGCGTCGGCAAGCCACTCGATCGCCGAGTGCGGAGACTTATAGTCGAGCACGATGCCGCCGCGCTGTAACGGCACGTTCGGGACTTGATCGCCGGGAATCTCGATCGAATATGGATTGTCGATGCGCGGATCGTTCGAAACGATCTTCGAAACGTTCACATCCCAGAACGGCTGCGCGATGACGTTTCCAAGCGTGACGAAGCCGCTCACGGAACCGCCCTGGAACACGCGCTTCACGCCGCCGACCGGCGTCGTGAAGTAGAGTTGCGTTGCATTCAGCGGCGTCTTCGCAGAACATCCCGCGGTCGATTGGTAGACTTGCTGAACGGCGTCGAGATATTGCGGCGAGATCGTGCCGTTTGCGGAGAGCACGGACCCATTGACTTGCACCGGCAGCACCGTGCCGTTTTGTATTTGGTTATAGAGCTGGAACGTCACCGACGTTCCGCGGAACGCGCGCGTGTAACCGACGCGTTCCGAAGATGAAGAACTCGCGGCCGGCTGATCGCCGGGCGCGTTGCCGTAAATGACGTTTCCGTTGCAGTCGAAACGCAGCGACGCGGGGTCGGTAAGCACCGTCGAGCGCGACAGCGTCGGCGCCACACCACCGAGCGACACGTAGCCGCTCCATGTATCGCGCGTCGTCGGTTTCCACGTTGCGCCGATCGTCGCGAGCCCGCTCGAGAGACCGCGGATCGAACGGTTCCCTCCAACGGATTCGGATAGCGTCAACTTATCGTTGGAGTAGATCGTGTCCGTTAACTGAAACGCGTTGTAGTTCGAATACTGCGCACTGTTGTAGTACGGTTGCGCTTGCGCGACGAGCGGCGAGGTGCTCTGATCGGTCCACGCGCCGTATGCCTGCAACGAAATCGTGTGGCGCTCTCGTTCGGGGAGCGTCGCGCTCACGGTGTAGCCGTGACTACTCGTGTCCGTCGCGAAGCCGATCGGCTGAGCCACGCCGTCAACGTAGCGGTTGAGCTGGTCGTTAAGGTTGAAGAACGACGTGGAATAGATCGACGCCACAATGCTCGTTTGACCGACGAGCGCGTTGTCCTGAAGCGAATACATTTGAACGTTGCTGCTCGACGTGTTATCCGGACCGTACCCGCAGGGCACCGCTTGCGTGATGCGCAGGCACACAAGGTTGGTCGAGCGGCTCGATCCGAGGAACGTTCCCGTCAACGTCTGGGAATCGCTGAACTGATAGCGGAAGCGCGCGAGTTCGCCTGCGATCCCGGAATCGCCATTGTGCGAATAGTCGAGACCGCTCGCGTCGAGGTAGGTCATGCCGTCGGCCAGGCTCGGATACGATCGATACGTCCCCTGCAACGCCGTGCCGAGTTTACCGAACGATCCGGTTTCGCCCATCGAATAGTTGTAGCGGCCGTTGCTTCCGACCCCGAGCTGCAGCGTGGAGCGCCACGTTAACGTCGGTTGCAACGTCGAAAACCCGACGCTGCCGCCAAGACCGCCGATGCCCGGTCCTTGATGGACCGAGGCGCCGCCGAAGAGATCGGTCGCGAATCCGCCGAGGTTTCCGGATTGGCCCGGGGCGTTGAGCGGGATCCCGTCAAGCGTCAACTGCGTCTGGCTGGGATCGTGACCTTCGAGCGATATCGTTTGCTCGGAGTCGCTGTCGTCGCCCGATGTCGACACGTTGACGCCGGAGAGCTTATTGAGTGCGTCGGCGAGATCGGACGAGAGCTTCCGCTGCGGCGAGTTCTCGTTGATCGACGTAGTGGAGATCGACGCGGACGACTTGGCGGTGACCGATCCGATGATCTTCAGATTCGTCGCGAGCGCGAGCGTGACGTTCACCGTTACGTTACGACCGTTGACGACCTCAAACGGTGCCGACGTGATCGTCTGATAGCCGCGGGCGGCGATGCGGGCGTGATAGATGCCGTCTGGTACGTCGGTGAAGTAGACGTCTCCGCGTTTGCCGGTTAGCTCGCTCGTGACGACGGGACCGTCGAGCACGACGCGCGCGAGCGCGAGCGGCGTCTTTCCGCTTTCATCGTTCACGATAATGCGGATCGAGCCCGAATCGTCCTGTGCGAGCACCGCAGCGGGAACCGAAACGAACAACAGGGCAAGCGCGCTCCAAACGGCAAGCAAACGACAGACCATCGCGCTGATTTTTGCGAAAACGGCTGATAAGAGACTGAGGAAATGATCGATCTGGATTAAAGTGTGATGACGACCGTCGTGCCGTGATTGGGCGCGCTCTGCAGTTCGATCGAGCCGCCGGCACGCTCGACCGCGCGTTTGGCAATCGCCAGACCGAGCCCGCTTCCGTTGATTTCGCCGCGCTGGTCGCCGCGATAGAAACGCTCGAACGCGTGAATGCGCTCGGATTCGCTCATCCCCGGTCCCTCGTCGCTAACGGTAATCGCGGTATGGCCGTTCATCCGGTTCGCGCGCAGATGGATCGGCGCGTCGGGCGCGTATTTCAAGGCGTTTTCGATGACGTTCCAGATCGCTTCGCCGAGTTCGGCACGGTCCGCTTCAATCACGCTCGCGCCGTCGACGCTGTAATCGATCTGACGCGTATCATCGAGCCGCCGCGCAGCGTCGCATTGATCGCGCAAAAGCTGCGCGACGTCGATCGTCTCCTTGTTGGGCGGTGTCTCGGAATCCAGGCGAGCAAGACGCATCAAGCGGTCGATGAGACCGCGCATGTGTTCCTTCTCGATCGACATCGTCCCGAGAATCTGGCGCGCGATCGTCGGTTCGGCGACCGCGCCGCGCCGCAGCACGTCGATGTATCCGCCGATGACCGTGAGCGGCGTGCGCAGCTCGTGTCCCGCATCGGCGACAAATTGGCGCATCCGCTCTTCGGTCTGCCGGCGCTCGCTCATCGCAGCCGCGACGCCCGCCGCCGCGTCGTTATACGCGATCGTCAACTCGCCGATCTCGTCACCGCCCGGCGCCATGAAGCGCCGCTGCGTGAAGTCGCCCGCCGCAAGCGCGCGCAGCGAATCGGTGATCTCGGAGACCGGGCGAAGCGCCTGACGTGCCACGAGACGGCCCACAAACCATGACACGAGCACCGCTGCGATCGCGATCGTAATGACGACGCGCCAATACGGCAAGAGCGAAACGAGCAGCAACGCAATCGACGGTTCAAAGGCGACGTAGCCGCCGTCGACTTCGGTCAGGTCGAGGGGCTCGGGATGACGCGTTCGTTCAAGAGGCGTGCCCGGCGGCGGCCCGGGAAAGATCAAACGAATTCGCCCTTGATTCATCGCCACGACGCGATCGAGCAACTTCGGGCGCAATGCCTTGTCGCCCGCGAGGAAGCGGCCCTCGTTATCGAAGACCGCGACGCGCAAGCCGATCCCACTCAAATCTTCAACCAGCTCCGGCGCGGTCTGCGCGAGCGATTGTCCTTCCATACGTTTCTGCTCGGTGATAATGCGCGCTTCTTCGTGTTTGGCGATCACGATGTCGCCGGTGAAACGCGTCATCTCGAGTACGAGCGCAATGCCCGAAGCAACGAGCACCAAGAGAATCGTAATCCCGAGCAGCGTGGTGTACATCGCAGAGAGCCGCGACGCGAGCGATTGCTTCATTCTGTGTTCGATGTATCAGGACTGCTGCGAAAGCCCGTAGCCGACTCCTCGAACGGTGCGAAGAAACGAGCCGCGCTCGCCGGGCCGATCGATCTTCGCGCGAAGGTACGAGATGTATGTTTCGACGATATTCGGACCGCCCTCGAAGTCGTGTCCCCAGACGATTTCGAGCAAGTGATCCTTGCTGAAGACGCGCCGCGGCTCGCGCATGAACACTTGCAGCAAGTCGAACTCCCGCTGCGTCAGTTCGATGGGGTCCTTGCCGCGCCAGACTTCACGCGTCTGCGGGTTCATAGCAACGTCGCGCCAACGCAGAACATGCTCTTCGATGAGTTGCGGACGCCGGAGCTTGGCTTGAATGCGTGCGATCAATTCTTCGAAGATGAACGGCTTGACGAGATAGTCGTCTGCACCGGAACTCAAGCTCTGCACTTTGTCGTCGGTGCCGCCCTTCGCCGTCAGCATCAGAATCGGTGCCTGCGTGATTTCGCGAAGTTTCGGCAAGAGCGTGATGCCGTCGATTTTCGGCATCATGATGTCCAGCACGATAACCTCGGGATCGAAGCGGCGCACAAGATCGAGCGCCGCGAAGCCGTCGGATGCAGTCTGAACGTCGTATCCTTCGCGCGAAAGCCCCAGCTCGAGCATTTCACGAACCATGCGGTCGTCGTCGATGACGGCCACGCGGGAATTTACCATGGTGAGCATCTACACCGATACTACTCGGGCTCTCCTTGGAGGCCGCTGAGGCGGTGCGACGGTCCAATACCCTAAGCCGCGCGCAAGGGCGAGGGCCATCGGGAAAACGTCTGACCAGAGATCAGGGCGGCCTGTCGAACGGACTCTAGCGGATGCGATACCAGCGTAACGCCCGATTTCGCCGCTGACGCACTCATCATGTCGTCGATGAGCCACTGCGCAAACACATGCACCTCGCTCCTTCCCGCCGCGTGTGCGAGCGCGATCAGCACGTCGGTCAACGTACATTCGCCGCGTGCCAGCAGGGGCGCGACGAGATCATGCTGGACGCGGCGCGGGTTCCATCCGCAGGCGACGACCACGACTTTGGTCAGCTCAGCTTTGCCGGACGATTCGAAGTCCACGAGCGCGGCCTGCACGGTGCGCGCGAGCGTCGCATCGACCTGCATGTGAAGCGTCGCTCCAGCGATCGTTGCGGAGGCACCGGCGGTAAGCACCGCACCGGCACCTATGACGTAGTCGTTCATGGCCCCAGTCTCGCACGCGTCAGTGCCAACTGCATGGCATAAATTAAAGAGGCGCCGTGAAACGGCGCCTCTGCCCACCACCCGATAGCGGGGCTTTCCTCGGCGTGGACGCTACGCTGAGGAAAGGTGCGCATGTTCTTGGGCGGCGGTCAACGGGCGACGGCTGAACATGCCGATCATCGCGTCGACTACCTCGGGATCCCATTGAGAACCGCGGCCTTCTTGTAAAATCTGGAGTGCCTGTCGCGGGGGAATCGGGCGCCGGTACGGACGCTCGCTGATCATGGCGTGAAACGCGTCGGCCACCGCGACGACGCGGGCTTCGAACGGGATACTCGTGCCGGTGAGCCCGTCCGGGTATCCGCCGCCGTCATAGCGCTCGTGGTGCGCGCGTACGACGACGGAACAGCGCTGCAGCGACGGGATCTGATGGAGAATCCGCGAGCCTGCCGCCGCATGATCGCGCATGACGTCCCACTCGCTTGCGGTAAGGGGTCCTTCTTTCAAAAGCACGCCGTCCGGCGTCGAGATCTTTCCGATGTCGTGAAGCAGCGCACAGAGTTCGACGAACTCCGTCGTCTCCGCATCGCACCCCATCGCGGTTGCGAGCCGGCGCGCCCACTCCGCCGTCGCCTTCGAATGGCAGCACGTGCCGTAGTCGCGCTCGCCGAGCATGGCCAAGAGCGCATCGGTCGTGTCGAGGCCGGAGAATTCCGATTCGGCCGTGTCGACGCCGAGCGCGGTCCGCTCGATTTCATGAGCGAGGACATCGAGAAACGCCAACACCCGCCGCTGGTCGGCCTCGTAGGCCAACGCTGCGGTGCAAAGCGTATGGGTGGCCGCAATGGTAAGATCCATAACGCCGGCTCGGCCGAACTTGAGCGCCTCGCGCTCAGCCCAAGCGGCAAGCCCCACCGGTTTGGCGAGCGTCAGCGAAAGACAGAGACGATCCAGCAACAGTTCGAGCGACTTTTCAATGTCCGGCTCGCTGGTCGTCGCGGCGAGGGTCAGCTGCTTCACCGCATTAGCGGCAAGCGCAGGGACCTCTTGGCCAAGCGATGCCCCAAGGGAGGTTAGCGTGCGAGCGGCGGGCATTTCTGGAAAGCCTTAGCGGTTCGAACTAGTGGCCGATGGTGCCGGGAGGAAATTCACAGTGCGCGATGGCGGCGGCGGAGACGAGCGCGACAACGAGAACAGCAGCGGTGATCAAAGTAAACCCCCTCAGGACAAGTGACTATCTTCACAATACGGGGTGACGAGCGCGGACGCTCTACTGAAATTTAAGTAGAGCCGTTACCTCCGGCCACTAGAAACCCTCGCTTCCGGGCCGCCGCAATCGCTTCTGCTCTACCGTGGCAGCCTAGTTTCTCAATCAAGTTCTGGATATGTGTCTGGATTGTGTAGACCGACCGCCCCATATCGGCCGCGATTTCCTTCGGAGACATTCCGGCGGCTAACGCACGGAGAATGCGCAGCTCTGACGGTGTGAGAGCGATCTCCATCTCGGCACGGTGGTCGTGCCGAAATTCAACATGATCGCGCACCAGGGCAAAGTATTTCGCGTAGCCGCCGAGGCCGAAGTCCCGTACGGTCTCGAGGCGGGCAGAGAACTCTTCAGGTTCGTACGACGAGCTCCTGGCGATGCGCAGAAGGTCCTCGACGATCGTGTGCATGCAGCGCGCAATGTCGTGATCGGAACGCGGCGGCTTCTTCAGCAGGCGCGTCGCCGCGGTGAGCCGGCCGCTCGCGACCTCGGCCGCGATAACGAACAACCGCGACACCTCGACGACCAGCTCGCCGTACGCGGCGGTGTCGCTTGTCCGGTCAATGACGTCGATGGCAGTCGTGGCCGCATCGGCGCTTTCACGCGCTTGTCCGTCGAGCGCGAGCGAGAGGGCGTACAGCGAATGAATCAGGACGCGGTCCGCCTCATACGCTTGTCGTCCGAGAACGCTGCCGAAGAGCCGGTGCGCGTCCGCGTATCGTCCGTTCCACGCGTGCCGATGCGCCTGGCTCGATGTGATGTAATGTACGCGCGACGAATCGGCCGAACCAAGTTCCGCCAATTGCCGTTCGACCTGCTGCGCGCGTTCCGCATTACCGCGCCGATTTTCGATACTAAGGATCGTGAGCAGCGATGATTGTAAGTCAAGATAGTCGCCGGCGCGCCCGGCAGCGAGGGCTGCTTGTTGCGCGTTCCACAGACTCAGCGTCGACTGGTTCTCGTTCAAAAATGCGATCGCCGAAAGCAATAGGTAGGCACGTGCCGCCAAGCTCCACATACCGCGTGCGGTCGCAATTTCGACTGCAACTTTTAGGCGTTGCGTGGCTTTCGTAATGTCGCCGACGCGCATGTAGGCGAATCCAAGCCGTTGCGTGACTCGCGCGAGCGACGACTGGTCGGTCAAACCCTCGATTTCGCGTTCGATGATGTTGATCTCGCTCCGCGCTTCCGCCTCGCGCGAAGCATGCGCATACCACGCCGCCACGATCGCTCGAGCTTCGAGCTGCCGGCAGTGATCGAGACGCGAATCCGACAAAATCCCGTTGAGCACCTCGGAGACGTCATCGTGCCGGTTGAACATTAAGAGCGCGAGCCGAGTCGCCGCATCCGCGCGCACGACGGGATCTTCGAGACGTCCGACCGACGAACGTAAAAGCGACTCGCCTTCGGCGTACCGCCCGCGCGCGACGGCAATCGTCCCGCGAAGCATCGCAAACACGGGCGTTGAACTCTGCCCGGCTTCTTCAATAACGTGGAGTGCGCGCTCGACGTCATCCGCGTGGCCGCGCGAAACGAGGTCGAGGCCCTGCTTTTCGAGGTGATGCGTTAGCGCGGAAGCATCGCGCGCTTCGGTGTAGAGCCGAACCGCCCCGACCCAGTCAGCTTTCTTTTCGAGCGATTGCGCGATCGACGCGGCATACTCGAGGACGACGTCTTTGCCGCGAAGGTTCAGTTGGTGAAGCGCAAATTCGCGGAAAAGGTCGTGGAGGCGGTAGTGGCCCGGCTCGCCTTCGTGAATGAACGCGACACGTTGGCGCAAATTATCGAGCATCGCGGACGCGCGATCGAAACCGGCGCCGACCATAGCGTCCACGTCGATCTCGCCTAGCAGCGCCGCGGTTTCGATGAAACGGCATTCCTCGTCGTTAAGCGTCTCGTAGACCTGCTCTGCGAGATACCGGTAGACCATGTCGCGCGTCATCGACGAGATGTTACGCAGCTCGACCGAACGCGTGGTTGAACGCAATGCAAACGTCATCGCGGTGGCCCAGCCGTCGGTAAGATTTAACAGTTCGTAGAGTTCTTCGTCGCGAACGGCGAGGCGAAACGCGCGCGCGGCATCGCGGGCTTCTTCCACCGAAAACTTGAGATCATGCTCGTCGATTGCCAGATCGCTGTCACCATAGGCAAGCCACGTGCCGATCGGAAGTCCGAGCGTCGACCGCGACGCAATGACCCACTGGACCCGTCCCTTCGTCCGGTCGATGAGCGATGCGAGGAATCGCGTGACTTCGCGATCGTCCTGCGCGACGTGGAGATCGTCGATCGCGATCACGCCGCGATACGACTTCAAATGCGAATGCATCCACAGCGCGAGATCGGCTCCCGGCGATGCGGACGCCGCGTTCTTTTCATATGCACCGGCCAGCGTCGCGCGCGCATCGGGCGCGACCTCGACAAGCGCATCGGAAAGGCCGCGCAGGAATCCGAGCAATCCACCGTTGTCGGAGAGAACGTCGAAGCGAACGTACGGGCCGTCGACTCGCTCTAAGAACTGGCGTAATGCGACGGATTTGCCGTAACCCGCGGGTGCGACGATGAGGACGACGCGCTGCATTGCAGCAGACGCAATACGGTCGAGCACGCGCCGCCGTTGGATCGGTACGAACACTCCGCCGGTCTCGATCGTACCGTCGGGGCGAACCGGTCGGATCATTGGCTCCTACGTGAGCCCTTCGAACGCCGCTGGATACTCATCCTCGCCCTCATAGTAACCGATACAGTCCTCCTCTAGATAGAGCAAGCGCACTTTCCCGTCCAACAGCGCGTTCTCGGCCGCGAAAATAGCCGCTCGCCGGTAGCCGGAATATTTGACGAGCAGCCTTGCCATCGCGACCGTGCTTAGCGTCCATCCAACGGCTGCATCTTCGCCGCGCGCAGCTGCGCATCGGCATTTCGGACGGTCACGGCAAACGGCGCGAATGCGGCGAGCTGCGTTTGCGTCAGGCGGTGCAGGATCGCGTCTTCGCGGCGTTGTTCCGCGGTCGCGGGCGCAAGCGAATCGAAGTATGTGTCGATTTGCGTTTGCAGCCGTTCGCGCAGGACGTCGGGCAAAAAGTCGTTGTCCTGATCGTTTTTCGGATTGGACGTGAACGACGCGATCAGCGCGGGCGTCTGCTGCACAAGTGCGTCGATGCTGCGCGCGAGACGTGTATTACCCGAGGCGTTCAAGGCTGCGACACGCGACGGTCCGTTTGCCGCCACGGCGCCAAGCGTATTGAGCGCGTCGTCGACACGCGAAAGATCGCCGAGCAGTCCCTGTACGCGTGCACGCCGTTCCTTCAATTGCGCGATCGTGTAGTGCGTGCGGGGATCTTGCCGCACGACGAAGGCGCGCGCGTACGTTCGTCCGTCGACGTGAATCCGCACGGTATAGCGCCCGGGTACGACGGGTGCACCGCCCGCGAACGTTGTGCGGTTCCATTGCGGCGCGTACGTCCACGGATGCACGTCTTCGCTCGTTAAATCCCACGCAAAGCGGTTGAACCCCGGGTCATTGCTCAGATCCCCAACTTCTTTGCCGGCTTCTTCGTGCGTCGTGAAGCGCCGTACGACTGCTCCATGCTCGTCGATGACCTCGGCCGTCGGGGCGTTGGATGCCGCTGATCTCATGTAATAAGTGATGATCGCTCCGTATTCCGGACCCGCTCCGTCCGTGCGCGTTCCCCAATACGAGAAGCGATTCCACTCGATCGCGTCGCGCGGCGCCACGAGATAGACGTCAGCACGACGCGCTTGTGCATAGTGTTGCAGCGCGGCGGCGTCGTCGAGGATCCACGCGCCGCGACCGTGTGTCGCAACAAGCAGATCGTTACGGTCGGGTTGCAGCTCGATGTCGCGCATCGAGAGCGCGGGAAGATTGCTCGAGATCCGTTGCCAGCTCGCGCCGTCGTCCCACGACGCCCACAACGAACGCTCGAGGCCGAGATACAACACGTGCGCAACGCGAGGGTCGGCGAGAATCGCGCGCGCTTCGTCATCGCTCGGCAGACCGTCTGCGATACCGGTCCAATGTCCGCCGTAGTCATGCGTGACGAATACGTACGGACGGCGGTCGCCCGTCATGTGCAAGTCATAGACGGCGTACGCGGTCGCGGAGTCGGTCGACGACGCGGAGATCGAAGCGAAACGTCCGAAAGGCGCGATGCCCGCCGGCGTGACGTTTTTCCAATGCTTGCCGCCGTCTCGGCTCAGTTGCACGAGGCCGTCGTCGGTTCCGATCCAGAGTTCGCCGCGCGCGGCGCGCGAGGGCTCGATGAAGAGAATCGTGTCGCTCGTTTCGGCGCCCGTTCCGTCGAGCGTGATTCCGCCGGTGACGACTTCATGTGACGGATCGTTGCGCGTGAGGTCGGGGCTGATGCGCGACCATGTCATGCCGCGATCGCTGCTCGTGAAGAGCACATTGCCCGCGGTGTACGCGCGGCTACGGTCGAACGGATCGAACGCGATCGGTGTTTCCCAATTGAAGCGATAACGCATTGCTTTCGGATCGATCACGTTCTGGTCGCGCACGTATGGGCCGACCTCTCTCGTTTCCGAGGTCGTGAAGTCGTGAATTGAAAGCGCCCCCGCAAAATTACCGCCGCCCGCCGTTTGCCATACATACCGCGGATCGCGAGGATCGAAGAGCGTCCACGTGCCGTCCCCGCCGCCGGTTCGCATCCATTGACTCGAACTGATGCCGGCGGGATTGAGGGGATTGGACGGACCGCACCACATTCCGTTATCTTGCAATCCGAGACAAATGCGATATGGCGATTCGCGGGAAAAACCGATGTGATACGGCTGCGAAACCGGTAAGTTCTTTTCCCATTGCCACGTTGCGCCACCATCGCGCGAGAACGCTACGCCGCCGTCGTTCGCTTCGATAATCCGCCGCCCGTCGTTCGCGATCCACATGCCGTGGTGATCGCCGTGCACGCCTCGTCCCGTAATCGTAAAGTGCTTGCCCGCGTCGACGCTGACGGTCATGTGCACGTTCTCAGTCCACACGCGATCGGCGTTGGCCGGATCGACGAAAATTTTGCTGTAATAGAACGGACGCTCGTCGATGAGCGGGTCCGCGGTCGTCGCTTGCCACGTTGCTCCGCCATCGTCGGAACGCCAGAGCAATCCGTGCTTCGTTTCGATCAGCGCGTAGATACGCTGCGGATTCGACGGCGCGATCGCGAGACCGATCTTGCCCATCGTTTCGTTTGGCAACCCGTTGCCGTGAAGCTTCGTCCACGTTTCGCCGCCGTCGGTAGATTCGAACAATCCGTCCTGCGGACCGCCGCTATCGGAGCTCCAGCCGGTACGGCGATACTGCCACATACCGGCGAAAAGCACGCTCGCGTTTTTCGGATCCGCCACGAGGTCGGACGCGCCCGTTGAAGGACCGGCGTATAACGTTTTCTTCCAGGTCGCGCCGCCGTCGGTCGTCACGTAGATACCGCGGTCCTCGCTGTTCGCAAACGGATCGCCGAGTACGGCGGCGACCACGTGCGCGGTGTTACGCGGGTCGACCACGATGCGGCTCACGAGCGAGTTGTGAAGCATCAATACGCGCGTCCACGTTTTTGCGCCATCGATTGTTTTATAGATGCCGTCGCCTTGCGTCACATCGTTGCGCGGATTGGACTCTCCCGTGCCGACCCAGACCGTCTCTTTTTCGACCGGATCGATTGTAATCGCGCCGATCGACTGCACGTCCTGACCGTCGAAGACGCTCGTCCACGTCGCGCCGGCATTGGTCGACTTCCATACGCCCCCGCCGGCCGCGCCCGCGTAATACAAAGACGCATCTCGATCGGTTCCCGCGACCGCGCCAAGACGGCCGCCGGAAACAGCCGGGCCGGCATTGCGCCACGTTAAGCCGGAGAACGGATCAGCGGCGGATGCGTGAGCGCGGCACGGAATGAGCGCGAGCGACGCGACGAGCGCGGTCAGTGCTAACGGCAGTTGACGCATGGGTTGCGATGTTGGCCGAGGGTAACGGCACGTCCCCTTTGCCGATCAGCCCGCTCAGAAAGTACGCGATCAAGCGTCCTTCGAACGCAAGGCGCGGCGCTAGCCACGCACGCTGCGGCGGACACGTCAATTCGCCGAGTTCGAGAACGAGCGAAGCGTCGCGCGCATCGACTTGACGAAACGCGTAATAATCGCGAAGGCCGACGGTGAAGTCGTCGGGTTCAAATCCGTACGGAAAGTAGCGCGAGTACAGCGCACGCCATTGTCGCGCGACCGGCGCGAACCGCTCTTCGTGATAGCCGATCGATGCGCCGCTCGAACACGGTGACGTCGAACCGTCGAAATGAATGAACACCGCGGCATCGACATCGTACGTGCCGTCGAAGTCTGCCGGTTCTCGCGCAACCGAAACGCCGTGTTCGCGCAAGACGCGCGCCGCTTCATCGGCGACGACGGGCGTCCATTCGCGTTCGCCGTGCGCCCCTAAGTTACAGGCGCGCTTGGGATAGCGAGCGCACGATGCGGGCCGGCCCTCGTGTCCGGCGGAGATCAGCACGTCGACCTGCGTAAGCGCGAGCGCGAGAACCACATACATCATGCGCTTTTTACCAGCGCGGAAAGCAATGACGACGGCTCAGCGCCGAGTTCAGCGGCGAGCGCGCTGCGGTATTGCCGGAAGAGGCGCATCGCGGCCGCACGATCGCCGTCTATTAGGTGCGCGCGAATGCCGATTTCGACCGCGCGTTCGTCGCAACGATCGGCGTGGAGTGCCGCTTTCGAATACTGCAGTGCCGTCACGGCATCTTCGCGCGCGAGCGCATCGTCTCCAAGGATCTGCGCAAGCTCGACGCGCGCCTCGTGCAGACGGTGCGCGATCGGCTCAAACCATTCCCACTCCTCGCCGCAAAGCGAGCCGCCGTCGTTCACGACCGACCATATGCGCTCGAGATGCGCGCGGTCTCGCTCATCGAGCGGCGCTTTCTTTCGCGCAGTGCGCAACGCGCGGTCGACCTCCCACAGATCGACGAACGCATGGGCATGCAGCCGATATCCGTCGCCGTCGCGTTCGATCGCGTCACGCCGCGGCAGACGCGCGCGCAAGCGATGAAGACAGACGCTAAAAACGTTGCGCGCCGCAGTATCGTCCAGATCAGGCCAGAGCAGCGATGCGATCCGGGCGCGCGACGATGGTTCTCGTTTGCTCGCAATTGCGAGCAAAAGTTCAAGCTCGCGGCGCGCAATTGCGACCGGCACACCATCGACGCGAACGCGCCCGCTCGCGAGCGAGACGTCGAGCGGCGCAATGACGCTTTCCCCCCGAGTGAGGCGCGCGACGAACGCCGATAGCATGCCGCAATCCAGTTTTCGCTCGACGAGGCGCGAAACGGCGCTTCGTAATGCGTCCGAGTCGATTGATGCTGCACACTCCGCCGCGCATGCGGCGTGCTCCGCAAAATTCGCTTCATCCACGAGCGCAAGTGCCACGCAAGTAAGGACGGAGAGAAACGCATGACCGAGGCGCTCGGCACGTTCGAAGGCTGCACGCGCAAGTTCCAGCCGCCGCCGTTCGTCGAGCGTATCGACGAGCTCGATGAGGTTTCCGTAAATTACGAATTCCGGCAGATCGCGCGGCGACGGAGCGACGTCGCGTTGGAGCATCGTCCCGCTGACGTACGTAAAAGCGCAAACGCCGCCTGCGATTGATCGACCGAGCTCTTCGGCTGCGCCGCGCGCTCGCTCGTCGTCTCCGCAGAGCCACGCGCCAACCAGGATCTGCGCGAGCACCAATGCCGGCAGGTTTGCGAAACCCGATTCGCGTGCACGTACGAGCGCGCTTTGGAGAAATTGCACTTCCGTGCGATCGCCGCGTATGCGCGCGACTTCCGCCATCGTCACATACAAGCAGGCTGCCATCCCATCGGCTTCCATGATCGCGGGCAACGAACGGTCGATGTCGCCGGTCGCAGCGCTGAGCTCACCGCAACGCGCGCGAACGAAGGCGCGCATCGGCAGAAGTGACGTCTCTAGACTCGTACCGGATGCGCCACCGATTGCCTCTTGCAGTTGCTCGCAAGCGCGCGCGTGTTCACCGAGATATGCGAGCAACTGCATGCGAAGCACCAAGAGCGCATAACGCTCGCGCGGCAACGCCGCCCGCGGTATCGTTCGCCAGAGCGACTCCGCTTCGTCGAGAAGTGCTTGCGGCGAATCGCGAAAGAGCCGCATCAGCGCGTGAACGCCAAAAAGCTGCGGATAGCGGATGAGCTGTGAGGGTGTAAACCCGTTCAGCAGATCGAGATATCGCTGCGGCGGGCGCGCCATCGGCAAAACGTCGTAGCGCGCAAGCGCTCTCGCCGCTGCGTCGAAATCACGATTCGCGACGTATAATTCGGCCGCTCGAAGATAATCGCCGTCGCCTTCACGCGCACGTGCGAGTTGCGCCACGAGCAGACGTTGCCGCTCGTGCTGATGCGCCAAGACCGCGGCCGCGGCGAGCGGATGCACGCGATAGCGCCCTTCCGCGTCGCGCCGGAGGAACGGCGACTCCCTGGCAAACTCGGCGAGTGCGGTTCCGTTCAACGCATTCGGGAAACGCATCGCGAACATCGGCGTCGGTAGCGTGCGGCATCGCGGCGCATGCAAACAAAGCGAACAACGCCGGCGAATCGTAGAGCGAAAACACTTCGTCGACGAGATAATCGCGCAGTTCGTCGAACGCGACGTCATCCAAGCGATGTAGAAGTTCGTCGAGCCTTCCTTCACGCGCGAAACGCTGCAGCAAGAACACCGCGATCGGCCACCCTTCGGAAACTTCAGCGATGCGTTCCAGCGCGGCGTTTTCCGTCACGTAAGGGGCAAAGAGCGCGCGCTGCTCGTCGCGATCGAAGGCGAGATCGGCGGCGCGGAGCACGATGATCTCGTGCGGGGCGGCGTAGCGCGTCAGCCGCAACGGAACGGCGTCGCGTGCCGAGATGACGATCGTCGTTCCGGCCGAGCGGCGCTCCAATATCTGCGTAAAAAACTTCAGCGCCTCGGGATGCCGCCCGATGAAGCGCGCGCGGTCGAAGATCATTCGGCCGGGCGCGTGTAGCGAAAGGAAGTCGAGCGCGAGCGACACGCGTTCCGCGATCGTTCGGCCGCCGTCGCTCAGCTCAGCGTCGATTTCCGGCATCAGCCGCCGCGCGAGGTCGAGCTCGTCGCGTAATCCGTCACAATCGCAGATCCGCGCGTCGGGATCGGCCCCGTAGAGCGACCGAATCAGCGCAGTTTTCCCGTAGCCGGCGGGCGCTGCAAGCACGACAATAGCCGGCCGCAACCGCTCCAAGCGGCTACGCAGTCGCACCCGGTCGACGGTCGCAGCGGGCACCATACCAGTGTAATCGGTTTGTAATGGCGCTGTAATTAGTCCGTAAGTCCCGAGAAAGCCGGACGTCGTATTATGCTGGCGCCAGCCGAGCCACGGAAAGGCAACCATGTCCCTTGCATCATCCCAAGCTGACGTCACGTCAGCGTTTATAGTGGGTGCTGATTCTGCTGTTCGCACCGCGATCGCGCGACTGCTTCAGCTCGATCCCGGCATCGCGGTCGTCGGCACGTCCGCAACGAATGACTCCGATCACCCGGCCGCCCACGTCGTTATCGATCAGTCGTTGCTCGATGTGCTGCACGACGTCCCGATCGCAGACTTCATCGCGACGGTAAAGTCGCTGGCTGCAATGCCGTCCGCGCCGTCACGACATCTTCAGCCCGTTCCAAGCGGAACGGATTGGCGGTCTCTCTTATCCGAACGAGAACTCCAAGTGGTCCGCCTCGTCGCCGAAGGTCTTTCGAATAAACAAATCAGCATGCGATTGCAGCTGTCGGACAAAACGGTGAAGAATCACGTCTCGCACATCCTCGCGAAATTGCATCTCACAGCGCGCACGCAAGTTGCAGTTCACGCGTTGCGTGCCGGCATCGTATAGGGCGGCTAGGCCACCGAGCGGCGGGAAGCGCGACTCGGCGCTTCCGCCAAGAGACGCGTGCTCGCTGATGTGAAGTCGTAGAGGACCACTCCGCTTAGCCGAACGCAATTGTAGCGTTCGGCCGCCCGCGCGATGCGTCGAATAACTCCGAGCCGTTTTGCGCCAGGAGGGATGCGCCTGAGCACGACGCGCGTACGCATCGCCGAAACGGTTGCGTACAATTGCATCGAACGGCGCCGAGCCTACCGCTGTCGCAACCAGGTCACGCCGGCGCACTTCCGCCAGTCGCGCAGCGAGACGGCCGTCGATGAAGCCGCGCAGCTCGCGTACGATGCGATCGCGCTCGGCGAACAAAACCGCCGGCCGCACCCCTTCGGTCGCGTAACTTTGCACGTCGCGTTCGAAGCGCACGAGCGCATCATCGATCACCGCGCGATGCGCCATACGTCCACGTTGGAGCGCACCGATAACCGAGGCGCGCATAGCTTGTTCAGCAAGCTTCGGAAGATGCGCCACGGCGAGCAAGGGATCCATACCTGGCTAATATAGCGTACGCACATGCCAAGGGCATGGCATCATGGTTCTTGAACTTCGCGCCTTCATGCAACACCGTGCGAACTGGGCCACCGGCATCGGCCTGCTCTTGATTCACTTAGGCGCGATCCTCGCCTTGTTTCCGATGTTCTTTTCGTGGTCCGCGATCGTCGCGGCGTTCGTCGTCACATGGGTCACCGGGGGATTTGGGGTGACGTTGTGCTACCACCGCGCGCTGACGCATCGTGCGCTACGCATGGTCCGGCCGCTGGAATATGCCACGGCTATCGCAGGAACGCTCGCATTTCAAGGAAGCCCGATCGATTGGGTTGCGACGCATCGCGTTCATCATGCGCACTCGGATCGACGTGGCGATCCGCATAGCACTCGTCGTGGATTGAGCTGGGCGCATTTGACGTGGCTTTTCCGCCCGAACGAAAACCTCCCCACGCCCGAACAACAGAAGCGTTTTACGCCTGATCTTTGGGACGATCCGTTTTATCAAGCGTTGCGGTATCTTCACGTACCGCTGCAAGTCGCGCTTGCCGGCGTGTTATTTCTGCTCGGCGGATGGTCGTGGGTCGTGTGGGGCGTCTTCGCGCGCCTCGTGTTCACATATCACGCGACGTGGCTCGTGAACAGCGCTGCGCACTTCGCCGGTTACCGCACGTATCGAACCGCGGACCGTTCCGTCAATTCGTGGTGGGTCGCGCTCATATCGTGGGGCGAAGGCTGGCATAACAATCATCATGCATTTCCGTTCTCCGCGCGGCACGGCTTGAAATGGTTCGAGATCGACTGCACGTGGTGGACGATCAAACTGATGCAGGCAATGCATCTGGTCGATAAGGTGCGGGTGCCGAGCGGCGAAATGCGCGAACGTCTCGCGAACGCCGAGAAAGAACTTCAGCGTCGTTACTTCCGCCGCTGGATGGCAGACTAGGCGCCTACTCCGTTACCCGTCGTGCGGACATGCGCGTTCGGCGAAACGCGCATGTTTGCGCGTTCGGCGTAAACGCATTTGGGTAAGGCGACCTCATGAGCACATACGACAGCACCGATTCATCGATGGAACGCGCTGCGGGTTCCGCAGCGGAATCAATTACGGGCAGCATCCGCGATGCAACGGACACGAGCGCCGGGCGCGCTGCCGCGGCGATCAGCGAAGCTACCGAACGCAATGACGCCCAGGAACCGACGAATTCCACCAAGCGCAGCTTACTGCTCGGCGCGGCGGGACTTTCGATCGGCATATCGCTCGCGTTAAACTTCATGGGCCGGAAACACGAGTCACTTCTTGTGGGCCAGTGGGTTCCGACGCTGCTGATCATCGCGCTATGGTACCAAGAGGTCAAAGATGCGCGCGGCAGCGGGAGCTACAGTTCCTCGACGGGTCCCTACGGCGGCCTCTGACGCCCTTCTCCACGGTTTGCGTGGACGCGACTTGGCTCCACGCTTTCCGTGGAGTATAATGCAGGCGGGAGGTAAACCAATGGCCATTACCCGCAGCAAGAAGGCTTCGCGTCGCCGCGCCGCGCTGATGCGCTGGAACGTGCGCTCCGACCGGGTGATCGAACTCAAGCCGAATGCCGACGAGGCTTTTCCGGTCGAGCCGAAACTCGAGCGCGTGATTACTGCGCTGGGGCTCTCCGCCGCAGCAGATATTCTCGACGTCGATAAGTCGCAGCTCAATCGCTGCATCAAGGGCCACGAGCGGGTGAGCCCGGCGCTCGCCCGACGCGTCAGCGACGTTGAGTACATCATCGATCGCGCATTGCACGTGATGAATCCCGAAGACGTTGGGCCTTGGCTTGCGTCGCCCGAGGCGCTGCTCGGCAATAGCATCCCGATCAATGTATTGACGATCTCCGGGCCGGCTCGCGTCATCGGCGCAATCGATGCGATTGCTGCCGGCGCGTTCGCGTGAGGCTCTATCGCGTTCTTCTCCACGATTCGAACGCCGCACCGGACGAACCGGGCGGCGTTCTTTACATTCCGGCGCAACAAGGCGGCGGACGCATCGACAATCCGCAACAGTACCGCGTCCTCTACGTCGGAGATTCGCCTGCAGGTGCGTGCGCCGAAGTCTTCTATCGCGGTGCGCACCGGTTGAAGTGGACGGCCGATATGCTTCCGTTGCGCCGGTATCCCGATCTCGTGCGATCGCTCGCGTGGTATGACGTTGCCCATGACGCGGCAATCGTCGATCTAGACGATCCGCATCGGCTGATCGAATTCGGCTTGCGGCCGTCGAACGTCATCACTCGCGACTATTCGCAATCGCAAAATTGGTCGTTGCGAATTTTCGACCGCGGCGAGTTTAGCGGGATTGCATGGTGGTCGTTCAACGATGCGCGTTGGAAGAGTGCCGGTCTGTGGGATGTCACGATCGTGAGGGAGAGCGGAATCGAACCGCTGACGATCGATCACCCGGCGCTTGCGGAAGCCGCGGCGATTCTCGATATCAAACTCGAGCGGTGAGCGATGCCCGAGCTCCCGGATATCACGGCATACATCACAGCGCTCGATCGACGCATCGTCGGCGAACGGCTCGAACGCGTTCGCATCGGCAATCCGTTTTTGCTACGGACCGCCGATCCGCCGGTTTCTGCGCTCGACGATCACCGCGTTCGCGAACTTCGGCGCATCGGCAAACGCATTGCGATTGGATTCGACGAGGACCTCTGGCTCGCGCTCCATCTCATGATCGCCGGAAGACTGCATTGGCGTGAGCGCGGCGCAGCGCTCACCGGGCGCAATACCCTTGCAGCACTCGACTTTCCGAGCGGTTCGCTCGTCTTGACTGAAGCTGGTTCGAAGCATCGCGCTGCGTTGTACGTCTTCAAAAGTCGAGATGCGTTGCGCTCGATCGACCCGGGAGGCATCGACGTCTTTTCTTCGGATCCGGCAACGTTTCGCCACGCGCTTTCGCGCGAAAACCACACGCTCAAACGCACGCTTACGGACCCGCGCATCATCGATGGCATCGGCAACGCGTACTCGGACGAAATCCTGCACCATGCAAAGCTTTCGCCAATTGCGATGACGCAAAAACTTACGGATGACGAATGGCAACGACTTTACGATGCTACGCGAGAGGTTCTCGAGCTTTGGATCGATCGTCTTGCTTCCGAAGCGCGCGAGCATTTTCCGGAAAAAGTCACGGCATTTCGCAAAGACATGGCAGTACACGGCCGCTACGGCAAGCCATGCCCGCGTTGCGGCGACCCGGTGCAACGCATTCGTTACGCCGACAACGAAACGAACTATTGCGCGCGATGCCAAACGGGCGGAAAACTCCTCGCGGATCGCGCGCTCTCGAGATTGCTCGGCGCCGATTGGCCGCGGACGCTCGAAGAGCTAGAGGCCTTGCGCGCACCGCGCAACCGCGCCCGATTGATGCGCTCCGCGAGGCGACCGGCGGCCCGCGTTCCATATTGTCAAAGATTCGTATCGGGATAGCAAAGGGATCGTAAAGCGGCCGAGGAATAGGCGGGTACGGGGTGCCACCCGATCGCGTAAGCCGTCGGCGTGGTCCAACTCTCTACAAGCCAACATTAGGAGACGGCCATGCTAACGCTTATTGCTCTTCTCGCTGTCGTTGCTGCAGCTTCGAACTGCGGGGGGCCGGGCGGCAAGTAAATAGCCGCTACCCCTCAAGACTGACGTGCGGTCTGCCGATACCCAGTAAGCGAGCATTTATATAGTCTTCGTCAAGCTTCGCTTTTCGGGAGGCCGTCCTGCAACCAGCACGCGTCGTCACGTTCGTCCCGAAGCAACAGCCGTTTCATATAGCGGTCGATCACTATGCGTCTGCCCGTAACGCAGACTGCATCAGTGCTCTTCGTTTCCATTCCGGCTTTGAGGCGGACGTGCTGCGCGCGCGCGCGCTTCTTCGGTTGCGCCGTCTACGAGAAGCCGAAGCCGCCATCCGGCAAGCCGGACAAACGGTGCGCAACGGTCTTGACCGCGCGCTCTATTGCACGTTGCTCGGCACGATTCTCGACCGCCAAGGTGATGAGACAGGTGCCGATTCAGCGTGGGTCGAGGCTCGCGAATCGCTTTGCGGCATCGCAGCGCCCGCGCTGCGGGTCGAACTCAACTACTACGTCGCGCTTTCAGCGTGGCGAAGCAAGGACGTCGCGGAAGCGCAACGCATTGCGCGGGAATCGCTCGCGGAAGTCGAAGGTTGCGAATATAGCAGTGTGGGCGCCCATCCGGCCGCAGCATCCGTTGCGTTCACGTATGAGCTGCTGTCCCTCATCGAAGGACTGAACGAGCGTCACGAAGCGCAAATTGCTTACCTGCGACAAGGTTTGGCTGCGCTTGCCGCTGCGACGCAACCTGAGATATGGGCAGAAGCCTCACTCTTGAACAACCTTGCTTCGCTTATCCCCGAGATGCACATGCCCGATGTGGCGAACTTCGTTCGCACGCGCGCGTCTACGTTGCCCTGGAACGGCGAAATGCCGGGCTGGGCGTATAACGTCTATCGCGCTCTCGGATGGAACGAAGCGCTCGAAGGAAACGAAATCGCGGCGTTCCGAGATTTGCGTAAGGCTGAAGTCCACGCGCCCACGATACCGCGGCGCATCGAAGCGATTTTGGATCGTTCGTTTCTCTTCGGCGCGATCGGTGAAGTGCTGTCGGCACGCGAACGTTTCGATGAGGCCGAACAACTGTGCGCGCTTGTCGATTGGAACGCGACGCAAGGCGAAGACCGGTATGCGTTACTCTGGGGCGCGGAGCTTGCGGCATCGTTCAATCCCAAGCGCGCGGAAGCGATGGTAGCGCGCTACAAGGCGATTCGTAAGCCGATCGACCCGATGCTCATTGCAAGCGGAACGCTTCATCGCTGGCGGGCATATGAATATGACGCTTTCGGCGCGGTTGCGGCCGCCAACGGTGACGTCGAACGCGGACTCGACTACTTAAACAGCGCCTTGTCCACCTGGGATCGCCTCGGCTTTCAGTGGCGCGCGGCAAAGACTGCACGCGCGATCGCGTCAATCACCAAGGACGAACGGCATGTAGCCGACGCAGGCAGACGCGCGACCTCATTTCATCGTAGCTGGCTCGGTAGATCGGCATGAGCATCTGGTCCATGTTAGCGCGAACCGATTTTCCGCGTACCGGGACGGCTACGCTCGAGTCGGAGCTTCGACGCGCGGTCGCGCGGCGGCGATTCGAACTGCACTATCAACCGATTGTCGATACGGCGCGAGGAGAAACGTTTGCGGTGGAAGCGCTGGTACGATGGCGCGATCCGAATCGCGGCTTGATGCTGCCCGAAACATTCATCGATGTTGCGGAAGAGACCGGATTGATCGATGCAATCGGGTTGCTCATTCTCGAAGAAGCTTGCCGTGAAGCGCGGCGATGGCATGACGCCGGTTACAACGTTCCCGTATCGATCAACGTCTCAGTCCGTCAGTTTGACAGCGGCTCATTTGTCGAGAGCATCCAGCGCGCACTTGCATTGAGCGGACTCCCGCCCACGTCGCTCTGGCTCGAAATCACCGAGACCTGCATCATGCGCGATGTCGACGCGATCACGGCAATGGTGGCCGCGTTGCGTTGCGAAGGCGTAAAGATCGTCATCGACGATTTCGGTACGGGTTACAGCACGCTCGGGCGCATAAAGTCGTTTCCCGCCGATGTGCTAAAGATCGACCGCTGCTTCGTGAAAGATCTACCCGGTGGAAAGGTCGATAAAGCGGTTGTCTCCGCGATTATGACCGTCGCGTCGAGCTGCAACATGGAGATCGTCGCCGAAGGCGTCGAGCGCGCGGAACAGGTTGCGGTTCTTCAGGAACTCGGCTGCAATGTTATGCAAGGGTTTCTCTTCGCGCGTCCGGCGCGCATCGAACTCATCAACCTCGCATCGCTCTCGCAGTCAACGGCCAGCTAAGCCGCGAACACACATCTCAATGAGCGAGAGGCCCGGCAGATTTTCGCCGGGCCTCTCTTCATCACGCGGGTAGCGCTACAGATCTTCGGGGTTGATACCCTTGATCCGGTCGTACTGCGTCTTTTTCGGTGCGGCATGCACGGCGAGCGTGTCGTCGTATTCGCCTTCGTACTGCACGGTCAATGGTTCGCGATTGCGTTCGTACGCGCTCACGAGACGGCTCATGCCGTCACCGTTGCCGCCCATCACTTCCGCGAGTGCCGCTTCGTCCGCAGTCATTCCGGCGTATGCCATCTCGAACTGCTGACGCGGACGGCCTTCTTCGTCGACATCTTGACCTTCGGGCTGGATCTCGATGTTGCGATACCGCGACATCCCGGTGCCGGCCGGAATAAGCTTACCGATGATGACGTTCTCCTTGAGACCGAGCAACGGGTCGTACTTGCCCTTGATGGCGGCATCCGTGAGGACGCGCGTCGTCTCTTGGAATGATGCGGCCGAGAGGAACGACTCCGTCGCCAGCGATGCCTTGGTGACGCCGAGCAGCACCGGGCTCGCCGTCGCCTCTTCGTGGTTCTCGGCCTTCGCACGATCGTTCGCTTCGTGGAACGCCGACGCTTCGATGACCTGCCCCGGAAGCATGAGCGTGTCGCCGCCCTCGACGATCTTCACCTTGCGCATCATCGCGCGAACGATGACTTCAACGTGCTTGTCGTTGATGTCGACGCCTTGCGAACGATAGACCTTCTGCACTTCCTGGACCATGTAGTTCTGGAGCGCAGTCTCGCCCTTAAACGTAAGAATATCGTGCGGATTGAGCGAGCCTTCGTTGAGCTGATCGCCAACCGAAACGTGATCGCCTTCACGCACGGTGAGATGCGTGTTGTTCGGAATCGTATCGGCTTCGTGCTCTTCGCCGGTTTCATCGACGACGAAGACTTGACGGCGACTCTTGTCTTCGCCAAACTTTATCGTACCGGCGACCTTGGTGATGATCGCTTGACCCTTCGGTTTACGCGCTTCGAAGATTTCTTCGACGCGCGGCAGACCCGTGATGATGTCTTCCGTCGCGACACCGCCGGTGTGGAACGTACGCAGCGTGAGCTGCGTGCCCGGTTCACCGATGGATTGCGCCGCGATGATGCCGACCGCCGTACCGATGTCCGCGCGGTTGCCGGTTGCGAGATCGCGACCGTAACACGTCGAGCACACGCCGTACTTCGATTGACACGTGAGCACCGAACGGATCTTCACCGTCCCGATACCCGCATCGACTATAGCCTTTGCTTTCTCTTCGTCGATCTCTTCACCGCGCGCGACGACGGCCTGTACCGAACCGTTCGAACCACTTTGAACGTCTTCGACCGAGCGGCGACCGATAATGCGATCGATCAGCGGTTCGATGACTTCCTTGCCGACGCGGATATCGGAAACGGTGATGCCGCTTGCCGTTCCGCAATCGTCTTCGCGAATGATGACGTCTTGCGCAACGTCGACGAGACGACGCGTGAGGTAACCGGAGTCTGCCGTACGGAGCGCCGTGTCGGCGAGACCCTTACGCGCGCCGTGCGTCGAGATGAAGTACTCGAGCACGGTGAGGCCTTCTTTGAGCGACGCCTTTACCGGAATTTCCAGGATTCGGCCGGACGGGTCGGACATGAGCCCGCGCATACCGCCGAGCTGTTTCACCTGCGCGATCGAACCACGAGCACCTGACGTTGCCATCATGAAGACGGGGTTCAACGGGTTTTGCGCGGCTTGCATCGCGCCGGTAACGGCGTCGCCGGCTTTCGACCAAATTTCAATCGTCTTGTTGTAGCGCTCGTCGTCGGAGATGAAGCCCTGATCGAAGAGACGGTGCAACTCATCGACTTCGTTTTGCGCCGTTTCGAGAATGTCGTGCTTGGCTCGCGGCACGATGATGTCGGAAATCGACACGGTCGTACCGGAAAGCGTCGCATAGTGGAATCCGAGTTCCTTGATCGCGTCGAGGAAGCGCGCCGTTTCCGCGTTACCATACTTGCGATAGCAATCGGTAATCGTCTTCTTCAGCGTGCCTTTGTCCATCGTGCGGTTGACGAACTCTTTCTTCCACGATAGCGGAAACGCGAGATTGAAGATCACGCGGCCGATCGTCGTCTTGATGAGTTCGCCTTTCCAACGAACGTAGATCCACTCTTGCAGTTTCGCGTTTCCGGTTTCAAACGCCATGACTGCTTCTTTGGAATCGAAGAACGTCGGAATCGCACCCGGCGCGTCTTTGGCCGGTGCATTTTGCTTCACGGCGCGAACGGTGTTGTCGAAGTCTTCGGTGACTTCAGCTTTTGCCGGCCCGTTGTACTCGTCGCGCTGGAACGTGAGATAGTACAGACCCAAAACCATGTCTTGCGTCGGAATCGAAACCGGGTTGCCGTATGCGGGCAACAGAATGTTGTTTGAGGACAACATGAGGATGCGCGCTTCGGCTTGCGCGCCCGCACTGAGCGGCAAGTGCACCGCCATCTGATCGCCGTCGAAGTCGGCGTTGTACGGCGTACAGACGAGCGGGTGGAGGTGAATCGCTTTACCTTCGACCAGGACCGGCTCGAACGCCTGAATGCCGAGACGATGGAGCGTCGGCGCGCGATTCAGTAGAACCGGATGCTCTTTGATCACCTCTTCGAGCACGTCCCACACTTCCGGACGCACGCGTTCGACCATTCGCTTTGCGCTCTTGATGTTATGCGCGAGTGCGCGGTCAACGAGCTTCTTCATCACGAAGGGCTTGAAGAGTTCGAGCGCCATCTCTTTCGGCAGACCGCACTGATGGAGTTTCAGCGAAGGACCGACGACGATAACAGAACGTCCCGAGTAGTCGACGCGCTTGCCGAGCAGGTTCTGCCGGAAGCGGCCTTGCTTACCTTTGAGGATGTCGGAGAGCGACTTCAGCGGACGGTTGTTCGGACCGGTGACCGGACGGCCGCGACGGCCGTTGTCGATCAGCGCGTCGACCGCTTCCTGGAGCATGCGCTTTTCGTTTTTAATGATGATCTCGGGCGCGTTCAATTCCAACAAACGCTTTAAGCGATTGTTGCGGTTAATGACGCGGCGATAGAGATCGTTCAAGTCTGAGGTCGCAAAACGCCCGCCGTCGAGCTGGACCATCGGGCGCAGTTCGGGCGCAATGACGGGAACCGCGGAGAGGATCATCCACTCCGGCCGATTTCCGCTCGCCAGAAACGCTTCGACGACCTCGAGACGCTTGATCGCCTTGAGGCGCTTTTGCCCGGACGTTTCTTTGAATTCCTTACGAAGATCGTCTTGAATCTTCTTCAGGTTCAGATCGCGAAGCAGTTCGCGGATCGCTTCGGCACCCATACCGGCTTTGAAATTCGCGCCGTATTTTTCGCGCGCTTCGCGGTACTTCTGCTCGGAGAGCACTTCACGCTTCGTGAGCGGAGTGTTGCCCGGATCGATGACGACGTACGCCGCAAAGTAGATCACTTTTTCGAGTTGACGCGGCGACATGTCGAGCAGAATGCCGATGCGCGACGGCACGCCCTTGAGATACCAAATATGCGAAACCGGCGTCGCGAGTTCGATATGGCCCATACGTTCGCGCCGCACTTTCGCGCGCGTGATCTCGACGCCGCAGCGGTCGCAGATCATGCCCTTGAAACGGATGCGCTTGTACTTACCGCAGTGACATTCCCAGTCTTTGGTGGGGCCGAAGATCTTTTCGCAGAAAAGCCCATCGCGTTCGGGCTTCAGCGTGCGGTAGTTGATCGTCTCCGGCTTCTTGACTTCGCCGAACGACCATGCGCGGATTTGCTCGGGCGAAGCTAATCCGATGCGCATGGCATCGAAGTTATTGACGTCGATGAGATTCAAGTTGGAGGAAACTCCGGTGGTTAATGCCGCCGGGCGTTGCTTACGCAGGGCTTCCGCGTCTCACGTTGTCTCGTAAGGGGACCCACCGTCGCGCCGCCGGTTGAACGCGGCAACGTCCCTCGTCAGAGACGCGTCCGTTCGGGCACAGACGCTTAGTGTATCACGCGAAGCGACACGATTCAATCTCAGCGTTCCCGCTGCGGGACCGACGTCGACGGGTACAACACCCGCATGGCTATGACGATAGGGATCATCGGAACAGACGACCGTGCGGTGACGATCGGCCGGCTGCTGCAGAATTGCGGACATCAGATCAGCTTCAGCGACCCGTGCCGGCCGGAATCGGCGGAGCAGGCCGCCGAAGCACTCGGCGGGGATGCAAAAGCCTGCACGACGTATGACCAAGCAACGTCAAGCGAAGCGCTGGTTTTCGCGGTTCGCTGGGAAGAGGTCGACGACAGCCTCCGAGCGCTCGGCGACTATAAGGACGGCGTCGTCATCGACGCCATGCGCCCGCCGGAACTCGAGGGGACGAGCGGGGCCGAGATTCTTGCGAAAAAACTCGATAACCGGCACGTCGTCAAAGCGTTCATCGACGTCGTCGACCCTCACGAACCGATCCGCGTGGCAAGCGACGACCCGCTAGCGCGCGGCACGGTCGAAGAGATGATCTCGGCATGCGGACGACGCTGCGAAGATGCCGGGCCACTGACGAACGCCGCTAAGATCGAACAAGACTACGCCGGCAAACAGTCGCGGTAAATGACCCTCGGCCGCGGGCGACAAGCTGCTATGATCGTCTCCGCCCGCGCCGGCATTGCTCTGTTTTTCTGTCTTGCCGTGCCGATACCGGCGCTCCCCGCGCAAACCACGGGAACGCTGATCGGCACGGTAACGGACGGCGACGGGCACGCGCTTGCAGCGGCCTCCGTTCGGCTCTCATCACCGGCGTCACACCAGAGCTTTATAACGGACGCCCGCGGACACTTTGCTGCCGTCGACGTAACCCCGGACCGCTACGGCGTCCATATAACAGCCGCCGGAATGCAGCCGATGGATTTTGCCATTTCCGTGCTGCCCGGTCGAACGTCGTCGATTTCCGTTCATCTGCTTGCGCTCACGACGATCACCACGGTGCGCTCGGTCCTGCAGCGCGGCGTGCGCATCGGCGCGTCGAACGATGTGTACACGCTGGATGCGTCGCAATCGCGCGCGCCGCTCGTTTCGGTCCCATCCGGGCTCGCGCAATACGTGCAGGGTACGGCGCAGGGCGCCGCAGCGCGCGTGCCCGGCGTACAAGAAGATCAGTTTGCGAATGCGTTGGTACGTGACGGCCGTACCAATGACACGCTCTACATGTATGACGGCGTCCCCGTCGTGCAAGCGTTGATTGCGGAGCCGGGCGGCAACGTCGTCGGTGCACAGCTGCCCACGACCGGGGTCGCCTTTACAAACGTCTATTTAGGCGGTTTCAGCGGCCCCGACGCGGCGCTCGGCGGTATTGTCGATGAAATTCCGTTACGGGGTGCATCGCCGGGAAACGCGCAGATCACCATTGCGGGCGGAACACCGAGCGCCGCCGCGGTCGACGTCTCGCGCGGATGGGCGACGACCGACCTGCGGCAACGCTATGCCGTCGACGTACGCTCGTCGACGGCCGCCTTTTCCTATGGCGACGGGCACACGTTCTATCCGGCTGAGGCTGCGACATACGGCCTCGCACTCGCGAATCGTGCAGACTGGTCGGCATCGCTGAATGCCGAGTTTCAAACCGCGCACTCGCAGCAGCTCGAAGTCGATGCACTGACGGGAAGTTCCGTCTCCGATCAATACGGGACGCCGCTATCCGCCGCGTTCGCGCCGTTCTCTTCCGAAACGCCGTCGCGGATTCGCGGAACGTTCGACGTATTCAAAGCCGCGATGACGTGGCGTTCGCGCAGTTCGGCAACGAGCGCTTCCGTGTATGCATCCTCATATAATGCAACGACCGATGCTCCGTTCTTTGACGATCTTTCGTTTCCCAACGGCATCGTTTCGTATTTTGGAACGCAAGCCGGTGCGTTGCAAGGATTCCGCGTTGAAACCCACGTGCTGCCGAATTCACGCAACGAGCTCTCGTACGGCGTCGACGTGCACGCGGAGCAGTTCAAACTCGATCAAGCGATTCCGCAACTTCACAACGGCAACATCAATGCGACGCCGTCGTCGAATGCATATGTCGGCTACGCGCAAGATACCTGGCACGTGACGCCGCGCATCGACGCGATGGGAGCGCTACGAGGACTCTCGGAATCATCGCGTGCCGGAAACGCCGCAGAGGCTCATACCGGCGCAATCGATCCGCATGCCTCGCTCGTATACGACACCGGGAAGGACGCATTTCGATTGCTCTACGATGCCGTTTCCGTCGCTCCACACGGCTTGGAACTCGCGCTTGCGGTGACGCCGCTTTCCACCGAACATTCGAGTTCGACGGAGCTTTCCTACGAACACGCGGGAAGGTCGCTGATCGCGTTGACGTACTTCAACAGAGAGGAGCGAAACCGAATCGACCTTCTTCCGCTCAGCGGCTCCATCGAGATTCCACAGAATACGGGCGCGCTTAACGTTCACGGTTTCGAGCTATCATATGCGCGCGGCGCGCTCACGCTCGGGGCGAGCGCTGCGCGCGGCGTATCATCGAGCGCAGAACAATTCGCAATCAACGAACTCAATGCCGCAGCGATCGCGGCGGGACATCTCTTTCCGCTCGGATATGTTCCCGACGTCACGGCACTCGCGAACGTGCGTCTCCGCGCCGGGATGGTGACGATCGCTCCCGGACTCTCGTGGGAATCCGGATATCCGTACGGTAACGGACGACGCGTTTGGATCTTCGGACGCAACGGCAAACCGCAAAGCGTCCCGAACGACAATTATGTCAATCCCGGATATAACTATTATTTTCTGCGGGATCCGTCTCAGCCGTATAACGCCCTCACGAATCCGTACATCGCGACGCTAGGAACGCCGGAAGGCGACGATCCGAATACCTTGCACACGGCGCCGCAACTCGTCGCTTCGCTTCACGTTGAAGCCCAATTCGAGCGGGGGTTGCGCGTCATGCTCGACATCGCAAACGTGTTCGGAACCGCTGCTCCGACGCAATTGCAGGGAAATCCATACCTCATCGGGCCGCCGGGGTATGTCGGCGGCAACGCGCTCTACTCGTCGTGGTATGGTAGCGCGATCGCAAGCGGACGGTATGCTTTAGGGAACGGCGTTCCAACCGCCGACGGCGTGCATCAAGCGCTTCCGTGGACGTACGGCACAGGCGGCTACGTTCCGTCCTCGTATCCGCAGGCGCGCGCGTTCACCCTGCAACTGCAGTGGTCGTCGATCTAACGCTGCCTACTTCCGTGTGATTTGCTCGTAGACGTCGTCGAGATCTTCCATCGTGTTCAACGTGACGGCGTCGCGAACGTCCGACTTCGTGATTCCCGATTTCTCACGCATCTTCGCGGCTTTATCGTCCGCATGATTGTATCCGCGCACCGCTTCGTTGTGCTTGCGAATGCGGTCTTCGGAAATCGATCCGCCGTTTTGCTCCATCACCCATTCTTCGAATTCCATGTATCTCGGATGGTGCGTGCGTATGTAATCGATCGTCTTCTGACGATCGAGTCCGAGAGCGTTCAGCGTCATCTGATCGAAGCCTGAACCGCACTCGTCGTAGTCCTGCGGCAGCAATCCGGCCGCCGCGAGCGAGAGCTTCAACCAAAGACGCGGAAGATGGATCGCTCCGAGCGGACCGGCGGTGTCGGAGCTGAGCACGGGTACGACCTTTTGACCTGAAGTGGCCGACGTGGACATGTTATCCTCCCAGCAATTACGCGTGAGTTTTTTCTGCGAATTGTTGTCCGTGACGAGAAACGAATGTAAGCTCGGAGACGCCCGATTTATCCAGTCCGCCGAGCCCAAGCGACTTCATCGATTCGTACTGCTCGTACGTCGCCCGCGCGAGCGGCAGGGACAGGTGCCGTTCCCGCGCGAGTGAAAGCGCGATGCCTGAATCCTTCGCGGCATGTTCTGCCGAAAAGTACACGTCGTGCTCGCGATTCTGCATGTCGGCGCCGTCGGTTTCGAGGACGCGCGAATTTGCGCCGGTTTGCGAAAAGACTTCGCGCAGCATGTCGAGGTCGAGGCCGAGCGCATCACCCAGCCCGAGGCCTTCGGCAAGCCCGGCTGTGTTGATGTTCATCACCATATTGACGAGCGCTTTGACTTGCGCGGCGCGCCCGGCTTCACCGATGTAACGCAACGAAGAACTCAGCTTCTTGAGCATCGGTTCGAGTTCGGCGAAGACTTCCGGTCTGCCGGCGACCATGAGGTAAAGCGTCCCGTTACGCGCCTGCGGGATCGAGCTCGCCATACAGGCTTCCAGCGAACGTGCGCCGGCGCGCTCACTGCGCGCTTGCACCTCGACATGAACTGCCGGCGAAACCGTCGCGCAATTGACGAACGTTTTTCCCGCGGCACCGCTGAGGAGCGAGTCGCCGCTTTGCGCAAAAATACGGTCCATCGCGTCATCGTCGCTTACGACGGTAATGATGACGTCCGCATCGCGCGTGACCTCGCTCAGCGTAGACGCCACCGTCGCTCCCGTTTCGTTCGCGATCGTTTCGGCGGCCGGGCGGTGCGTGTCGTACACGACCGTAATGGGGTAGCCGACGTCGTGCAGTCGCAACGCCATATTTCCGCCCATGCGGCCGGTTCCAACGACTCCAATTCGCGGGAGACTACTCATTCGTGCGCACCTGCTTAATCGAGCGGAGGTGATACGACGGTATATCGCCATGAGCGAGCGGAGCTCCCGTAGACACGAACCGACAATCAAGCGGTAGACGGCGAGCGACGGGGAAAGACGTACAGGCTTTGCACGCACTTTCTGTGGTCTTCGTTCTCGCGCAGGCGGTCGTGACGTCTCCGACGCCATCGCCGAGCCCGACGCCGTCGACGCCACCCGTCATCGGAAGCGTCAGCGTCGCAACGGGATCGCTCGAGACCCTCCACCGCCTGCCGCTACCCGCATCGCTGCTCACCACGGAGCAGATTAGAGCGAACCCCGCTCTGACGGCCGATCAGCTGTTGAACGCGCTCCCGGGATACGACCACACGCGCAGCAACAGCGGGTTTACGAATTACGGCCAGTTGCGCGCTTCGTTTTCCGGAGCAGGCAACGATCGTGGACTCGTGCTCGTTGACAACGTCTTCGCGCAAGACGCATTCGGCGGACAGATCGATTGGGCCGCATATCCCGCAAACGATATCACGCGTGCCGAGTTGTTGCGCGGGCCCGGTTCCGCGTTGTACGGGTCGGGCGCGATCGGCGGCGTGCTCTCGCTGCAAACGTACGCGCCGACGACGCAATCGAATGGTCCGGCGAGCGGAAACGTTCGAATTCTTCCCGGCACGCACGCGTATCTCAATGAGTATCTCCAAACGTCGGCACCGCTGGCAACGCGGCTTTCGACATCGCTCTCCGCGTCGGATCAACAGCTCTCGTATTACGCGCTTGCGCCCGGCTATCAATCGCCGATCGACACGAACGCCGTCGCGCGTTCGAAGATGATCTCGTTGCGCTTCCGCTATGCGCCGGACGCGAACACGACGCTGGACTACGGCTACCGCGGGGCCTGGGACTACCAGCAATACGGCCGTCCGAATTACGATTTCTGGCGCGACTTCGTTCAGAACGCTCTTTCGTTTGCACGCCGGTGGACGCGCGCATCCGTTAGCGTGACCGGGTATGCGCGCAATACGTTCGTCACGAATCGAGCCGACAAGTCGTCGTCGCCGGCATCGCTGCTGTACACGCAGTACGTTCCAACGCATGAAAGCGGAGCGATCGCTGAACTGGATCGTCGATAGTTCGAAGTCGACGTTCGAGATACGGGGCGACGCACGGTTCGCCGGCGGTGTGAGCGAACAACTCAATGCGGCGAACGTTCAAACGGCGAGCGGTAGCGGCGTGCAGCAGATTGCAGATATCGCCGTTCAAAACACGTGGCGATTCGCTCGCGGCGAAATGATCGCGGGCGTCGCGGCAACATCGATCTTTTTACCGAACGCGAAACTGACGAGCGGCGGCACAACGACGACGATTGCGCCGCGAACCGATCGCGCGCTCTCGCCGCGGGCCGCCGTCCGGTACGATGTTACGTCGCACCTCGCGTTTCGCGCGGCGGGCGGATCGGGACTTCGCGCGCCGTATCTCAACGAATTGGTCCGCGGCTATGTCATCGGGCCGATCACGTATCTTCCGAATCCACATCTGGTGCCGGAGCGCAGCTATTCGCAGACGGCGGGGTTCGACTGGACGAATCGCGGGTCGGAATTTGCCGTAGACTACGTGCAAACGTTCATCTCGGACGCGATTTCCTTTCGCACGATTGATGCGACGCACGAGGTGCGCAGCAACTTCGCGCACGCGCAAACCAATGGCGTTACCGCGAGCTACACGCAACGCGTCGGACCGTGCTCCAGCGTAAACGTGTGGGGGACGCAGCAAAGCTCGCGCGTGACGGCAGGGTCGTCGGCCGCAATCGGCAAGCAGTTGCCGTACGTTCCCGAAGGATCGGCATACGCGGGCTACAGCACGCTCGTCGGATCGACGCGCGTCGGCGTGAACGTTTCGTACATCGGACAAACGTACGCTGATGATCTCAATCGTGAACCGCTCGGGACCGCGATTACCACGGGTTTATCCGCGAGCGTTCCGATCGGTACCGGGGTGCGGCTCGTGTTGCGCGGCGATAACGTGACCGATGCACGGTATCTGTCGAGCATCGATCGCTACGCTCCGCCCTCCGTCATCTCGCTCGGCGTGTCGCTTCCAATCAACAAGCCGGTAGCACGCAGCTGCCCAGAGTGACGGAATGTGCGCGCGTTACGTTCTCTCGTAATGGAGGGAAGACGACTCGCATGAAAATCAAGCAAGCACTTGGGTCGCTCGCGCTGACGGGAACGCTCGCACTCGCGATTCCCGCCGTGCCGGTGCACGCCGACGGCGCGGCGACCACGCGAAATTTGATTCTGCTCGGCGGTGCGGCCGCTGCATATTTGATCGTCCAACACGATCGGCAAATTCATGAAAAATACGCACACTACGATCGCCGCCAGGCCGCGCTTTCGCAAGAGAACAACGACGCATGGGCCGCCTACCATCAAGAGCAAAAGGCGTATGCCGAGGAAGTGCAAGTCAATCAAGAACTCAAGAAAGAGCTCGCGTACCAGCACAGTGTCGTCGAAGCGCAACGCCGGCAGCTCGCGGTCCTAGGCTCGCATAGCGCTTCTCAACAGCGCACCGGGCGAAATTCTCCCGCGCACCGCGTGTAACGCACACTGCGAAAACACAAAAGCCCGGCGATTCGTCGCCGGGCTTTTCTTTGCATGGGTGCTTCCTTAGAACTCTTCCTCGTTGGGGTTTTCGCTGTACGGCTCCTCGTCTTCTTCTTCGAAGCCCTTGTCCTCGCTGTAGGTTTCCTCGTCTTCTTCCTCGAGTTCGTAGCCCTGCACGCCTTCCTCGATCTCAGCGTCATCAGGTTCTTCCTCTTCGACGAAGATATCCTCATCGGCTTCGCGAGCCGCGGCCGGCGGCGGAGCGGGAAGCGGAGTCGCATCCAGCGGTTTGCTGTCGTCGATCTCCTCTTCTTCCTCTTCCTCTTCCGTCTCGACCTCGGCAATGCCGGCTTGCGCCACGCCGTCCGCGCCGAGCGCGCCTTCCGCTGCAGCTTCCGCCACGGCCTCACGCGCCGCGACTTGCGTTTGCGACACGACCGGTTGATCGTCGCCCATCAGAAGACCGATCTCCTGACGCTCGCGATCGCCCATATCGTCGTCTTGCATGCGTACATCGATCTCTTCACGGTTCTCGGTCAGTACCTTCACGTCGAGCGCGAGCGACTGCAGTTCCTTGATGAGAACCTTGAACGATTCCGGAACGCCGGGTTCCATTACGTTCTCGCCTTTGACGATCGCTTCATACGTCTTCACGCGGCCGACGACGTCGTCGGATTTCACCGTCAAGAGCTCTTGCAGCGTGTATGCAGCGCCGTAGGCTTCGAGTGCCCAGACTTCCATTTCACCGAAGCGCTGGCCACCGAACTGCGCTTTACCGCCGAGTGGCTGTTGCGTGATCATCGAGTACGGGCCCGTCGAACGCGCATGGATCTTGTCGTCCACCAAATGCGCGAGCTTCAGCATGTAAATCATGCCGACCGTAATGGGACGGGAGAAGCGTTCACCGGAACGTCCGTCGCGCAACCATGTCTTTCCGTCGGGCGCCATGCCGGCGTCTTGGAGCCACTCGGAAATATCCTCCGCGTGCGCGCCGTCGAAGACCGGTGTCGCAACGCTCATGCCGAGCATGCGCGCCGCCCAACCGAGATGCGTTTCCATAATCTGACCGAGGTTCATGCGCGACGGAACACCGAGCGGGTTGAGCACGATATCGACCGGCGCACCGTCTTCCAAGTACGGCATGTCTTCTTCCGGCAGCACCTTCGCGATAACGCCCTTGTTACCGTGACGTCCGGCCATCTTGTCGCCTTGCAGAATCTTGCGTTTCTGCGCCACGTAGACGCGCACCAAGTGGTTGACGCCCGGCGAAAGCTCGTCGCCGTTTTCGCGCGAAAAGACCTTGACGTCAATGATCTTGCCTTTTTCGCCGTGCGGAACTTTCAAGCTCGTGTCACGCACTTCGCGCGACTTCTCGCCGAAGATAGCGCGCAACAGGCGCTCCTCAGCGGTGAGCTCGGTTTCGCCCTTCGGCGTGACTTTACCGACGAGAATGTCTTCCGGACGCACTTCCGCACCGATGCGGATGATGCCGCGCTCGTCGAGATCCTTGAGCGCGTCTTCGCCGACGTTGGGAATGTCGCGGGTGATCTCTTCGGGTCCGAGCTTCGTGTCGCGCGCTTCGCACTCGTACTCTTCGATGTGAATGGAGGTGAAGCGGTCTTCTTTGACCATTCGCTCGGAAATCAAAATCGCGTCTTCGTAGTTGTAACCTTCCCACGGCATGAACGCGACGAGGACGTTTTGGCCGAGCGCAAGCTCCGCCTCATCGGACGACGGTCCGTCCGCGAGCACTTGACCGGGAACGACGCGCTCACCGAGCGAGACGATCGGACGCTGGTTGATGCACGTGCCCGCGTTACTGCGTACGAACTTCAGCAGATCGTAGACCTGCGTCGTGCCGTCGTCGAGCGTCAGCGCGATGGCTTTCGCATCGACCGCGGTCACCTGACCGCTGGCTTCGCTGACGATGAGCGAACCGGAATCTTTCGCGGCGCGATACTCCATGCCGGTGCCGACGACGGGCGCGTCGGGGCGAAGCAGCGGTACCGCTTGACGTTGCATATTGGCGCCCATCAGCGCGCGATTTGCGTCGTCGTGCTCGAGGAACGGGATGAGCGCCGTCGCGACCGAGACGATCTGCTTCGGCGACACGTCCATCAACTGAACGCGCGCGGCGGGTTCTTCGATGTACTCTTCGGCGTAACGGCAAACGACGGTTTCACTCGTGATTTTGCCGCTCGCTTCGTCGACCGGCGTGTTGGCTTGCGCGATGATGTATTCGTCTTCGCGATCTGCGGTGAGGTACTGAATATTGTCCGTCACATGGCCCTTCTCGGCCACGCGATACGGCGTCTCGATGAACCCGAACTTGTTCACGCGCGCATACGTCGCAAGCGAACCGATCAGACCGATGTTCGGACCTTCCGGCGTTTCGATCGGGCAGATACGGCCGTAGTGCGAGTGGTGAACGTCGCGAACTTCGAAGCCGGCGCGTTCGCGCGAAAGTCCGCCCGGGCCGAGCGCCGAGAGACGACGCTTGTGCGTCAGTTCGGCGAGCGAGTTGGTTTGGTCCATGAACTGCGAAAGTTGCGATGAACCGAAGAATTCCTTGATCGCGGCGACGACCGGACGAATGTTGAT
Source organism: Vulcanimicrobiia bacterium (assembly GCA_963737065.1). Taxonomy (GTDB): domain Bacteria; phylum Vulcanimicrobiota; class Vulcanimicrobiia; order Vulcanimicrobiales; family Vulcanimicrobiaceae; genus JAMXLG01. The sequence goes on along the minus strand of CAVTRC010000002.1, from coordinate 288,076 downwards.
CAGCGCTTGCGGCGTGACGGTTTCGATGTCCTGAACGGTCATGCGTTCGCGAACCACGCGCTCGAGGCGCAGCAAACCGACACGGAACTGATTTTGCAGCAGTTCGCCGACGGAGCGCACGCGGCGGTTACCGAGATGGTCGATGTCGTCCTTCTTGATAACGCCTGTCGCGACTTTGATAAGGCGTCGGATCACCGAAATCATATCGGCACGCGCGAGACATTTCACATCGATCGATGGCTCTTCGAGACCGTTGTATTCGTTGATCTGAATCCTGGGCGCGGCGGCACGCTCTTCCACGTCCGGGTTGTCGATCTGGTAATGGAATTTACCCTGCAGTTTGTAGCGGCCAACGCCGGCGAGATCATAACGCTTCTCGTCGAAGAACAGCGATTCGAGCAGTTTCTCGGCGTTCTCCGCATTTTCGGGTTCGCCGGGACGCAGCTTCTTATAGATCTCTTTGAGCGCATCTTCGCGCGTCTTGATGTCTTTGTCTTTTTCGATCGAGTTCCGGATCAACGGCGCACCATTGAAGAGCGCAAGAATCGCTTCGTCGCTCTCCCAATTGAAACCGAGATCCGGGCGCGAAAGCGCGCGGATGAACGTCGAGACGTAGATCTTGCGGTTTTTGTCGATGCGAACGCCGATCGTGCCCTCGGTATCGTCGTTCTTGGTGCCGTTGTCGGTTTCGAATTCGATCCACGCACCACGATTCGGAATAATCGTGGCGTTGTACGTCGCGCGTGAATTGGTATCGACGTCTTGGCTGTAGTACACGCCGGGCGAACGGACCAGCTGGCTGACGATCACCCGCTCCGCGCCGTTGATCATGAACGTGCCCTTGTCGGTCATGAGCGGAAAATCGCCCATGAAAATTTCTTGGTCCGGGATACCTTTGATTTCGCCCGATTCGGCGGTGATGAGACGAACGCGGACGCGGAGCGGCGCACTGTACGTCATGTCGCGCTCGCGACACTCTTCAATAGAATACTTGGGCTCGCCGAGCGAGTGGTCGCCGAACTCGAGGATAAGGTTGCCGGTGAAATCTTTGATCGGCGAAATCGACGCGAACGCCTCGGCCAATCCTTCGGTCTTGAACCAATCGAAACTCGCTTTTTGAAGTTCGATCAGGTTCGGGATTTCGAGGACGTGCGGAATCTTTGCGAACGAGTGCCGGGTGCGCTTGGGGCCGGGATCCGGCGGCTGTTCGATCGTGAATGCGCCGGCCGCTGCCGGGAAGGTTGTATGAACCGCAGTGGTCGTGACGCCGGCGTTGGGCGCGGGCCGCTCGGTACGCTTCGACTTGCCCTTCGCGCCTGCGGAGCTCTTCGCAGGGGACTTCGGAGCCGTCGTTTTCGCCATTCGTTCTCTCTCTTCGCGTTTGGACACACAAAAGAGGCCGAGCTCGTCCGGCTGCTTGGTGCCGGGCGGACTCGCCCTTCTTCTATTTGTGGCTTAAAAGCCGCAGGGCATAGGCTGAGATTCTACCACCGCCCCGCGAGGGCGTCAAGGCTACTATTTCGCGGCTGAAACAGCCCGGCAGCGCTGCATTTTCTCGGCGATCGCTGCGGTACCATTGATCTTTATGCGTGACGCAGCCGATGGCGCCGTTGACAGTTGGGTTGAAGCCGTAGCAGCATCGACCGTCGATTCCACGCGTCTGCCGCGCGAATATATTTCGTATGCAATCGACGTGCAAGAGCACTATTACGTGCCGCGCTTCGTGCTATCGGCATTCGTCAGCGGACGACGCATCGATCTTGCGACGCTTGCAACGGCTAATGCAAAATATGCGATGGCATCGGATCGGACGATCGGCAAACTCGTTGCGGCGAGCGGCTTGCTCGGCGGTTTGCGAAATCTTTCGCCGGTCGTGCTCGCAACGCTCGTACAAGCGCTGATCGCGACGCATCGTGTGCATTGGCGGACGGTTGATGCGCCGCCGCTCGTCGAACGAGCGCTGGCGAACGCGTCGCTCGGATGGATACGCGGGAACGACGGGCGGCAGCGGCTGCACGTGCGTGGACGCTCGTCCACCGTGCTGTTGCCTTCGGCGCCGCTCTGGTACGTAGATGCGCGCACGAATACGTCGGGTGCGGTCGATGTCGATATCGCGCCGGCAATGGCCGCGGTGCTGGCCGCTTCACCTTCCCTCACCGCCGATCAAGCGCGGCGCGTGAACGTCGCGCTTCGCCACGTTTTCGCATCCGCAAACGTCGAACCGCCGTACCTCGATGAAACGATCGACGTCGTCGATCGCAATCCCGCGCCCGTCATGCGCTTTACGGTCGCGGACGAACGCATTATGCCGGAATTAACGTTCGCGTACGGCAACGATGAAGTACACGAACACGATCCGCGCCGCGAGTTTCGTCTCGGAAGCGCGGTGTGGCCGCGACGCACGACGTTTGAAAGTCAAGTAACGGAGCGGTTTCGTGAGTTGCGCCTTGGACCCGACACGAGCGAACGCGAGTGGGTATCGTTCGTCGGTCACGTTGCGCCGCAATTGCGGCGTGAAGGCTGGCGGATCGAGATTCCCGACGATTTCCCGTATGCGGTGGTTGAGGCGAGCGACGAATGGCACGCCGAGCTCACCGACGCGCAAGCGCGGTGGTTCAACATCGATCTCGGTATCGACGTGGAAGGTGAACGGGTCGCGTTGCTTCCGTTGTTGGTCAACGGCCTCAACGCCGGCGATTCGAACGAACCATTCTATGCGCGCTTGCCGAGCGGAGCATATGTCGCCCTGCCGCGCGAACGCGTCGCGCGATTGCTCGCGACGCTCGTCGATCTTTTCGATGCGCCGCTCACCGAGGACGGCCGCATGCGCGTTCCCGCGGTACGCGCCGCCGCGCTGGATGACGTGTTTACGGTTGCGGGCACGCGCGGCATCGGCACCGCGCGCTTACGCGAACTCTTCGATGCGCTGACGACAATCGACGGCGTTTCGCTGCGAGTGCCGCCGTCGTTCGTCGGCGAGCTGCGGCCGTATCAACGTGACGGCGTCGCGTGGCTGCAGGCGTTACGCGAACGCGGATTCGGCGGCGTACTGGCCGATGACATGGGCCTCGGCAAAACCGTGCAGTTGCTCGCGCACGTGTTGATCGAGCGCGATGCCGGCCGCTTGCACGCGCCGGCGCTCATCGTTGCGCCGACGAGCGTCGTTCCGAACTGGCGCGCGGAGATCGCGCGGTTTGCACCGTCGCTGCGCGTCGTCTCGATCACCGGCGCCGGCCGGCGCGACCGTTTCGACGATATCGCGAACGCGAACATCGTGCTGACCACGTACGCGTTGCTTCCTCGCGACGCGGCCACGCTTACGCCGCAGCGATGGTCGATCGCGGTTCTCGACGAGGCGCAAGCGATCAAGAATCCGCGAACGAATGCGGCCACGGTGGCACGGCGTTTGCACGCCGAGCAGCGCATCGCGCTGACCGGGACGCCGATCGAAAATCACCTCGAGGAACTGTGGTCGATCTTCGCGTTTGCAGAACCCGCCTTGCTCGAAGACCTCTCGTCGTTCCGCCGGCGCTTTCGCACGCCGATCGAGAAACACGGCGATACGCTTCGGCGCGGCGCGCTCGCATCGCGCCTGCGGCCGTTTCTCCTGCGCCGGACGAAGGCGTCGGTGGCGCGCGATCTGCCCGAGAAAACGGAGATCATTCAGCGCGTCGAACTCTCCGGCGAGCAACGCGACCTCTACGAAACGATTCGCCTTGCCATGCACGCTCGAGTACGGGAAGAAGTCGAACGCCGCGGCCTCAATCGAAGCCGCATCGTGGTGCTCGATGCGCTGCTGAAACTGCGGCAAGTGTGTTGCGATCCGCGGCTGCTGAAGCTGCCCGCCGCAGCGACCGTCACCGAGTCCGCGAAGCTCGAAGCGCTCCTCGAGATGCTGGACAGCCTCATCGAAGACGGACGGCGGATTCTTCTCTTCTCCCAGTTCACGTCGATGCTCGATCTGATCAAGCCCGAGCTGCACAAGCGCAGCATCCCCTACGTCGAGTTGCGCGGCGCGACTCGCGATCGCGAAAGTCCCGTGCAGCGATTCCAAGCACGCGACGTTCCACTCTTTCTCATCAGTCTCAAGGCAGGCGGCACCGGACTGAATCTCACCGCAGCGGATACGATTATCCATTACGATCCGTGGTGGAATCCGGCGGTCGAGCAGCAAGCGACGGATCGTGCGCACCGCATCGGTCAGGACCAACATGTCTTCGTCTACAAGCTGATCGCCGATGCAACGGTCGAAGATCGCATCGTGGAACTTCAGCAACGGAAAGGGGATCTAGCCGCGACGCTTTTCGACGAGAGCGCGCATGCGCCGCTCGCGCTGACCCCCGAAGATCTGGAAACGCTCTTTTCATGATCGCTGGGGCGGCAACGGACGTTTTGTGTAATGCCATGCAGTTGGCATCTCCATAGCGTAATCTGGGCGCATGCAGTACGTTGACGGCCGCGTCATCTTCTCGGCAACGGACTTGAACAATTTTCTCGAGTGCCGGCGGTTGACCGAGCTCGAAGATCTCGTCGCGCGCGGTCGACTCCAGGCGCCGCTCGATGAGGACGAGCAGAACAAACTGATCCGCCGCAAAGGCGAGGAGCACGAAGCCGCGTACCTCGCGCGCCTCGAACGCGACATGCCGGGCGTCGTTTCGATCGGGCGGAGCGGCCGCGGCGTCGAAGCGTACCATGCCGCGGAGGTGCAGACGCTCGAGGCGATGCGCGCCGGCGCGCCGGTCATCTATCAGGCGACGTTTTTTGACGGGCAGTTTCTCGGACACGCCGATTTTCTTCGACGTGTCGAGCGACCGTCAGACCTCGGTCCGTGGAGTTACGAGGTGCTCGACACAAAGCTCGCACTTTCGTCGAAGCCGTACTTCTTGATCCAGCTCTGCAACTACAGCGAGCACCTGGAGCGGCTGCAAGGTGTCGCGCCGCGCCACGGCTACATCATCCTGGGCAACAACGAACAGCGGGCGTTTCGCATTCACGACTTTGAGGCGTACTACCGGCACCTAAAAAAGCAGTTCCTCGAATTCACGGAACGTGCAGCGGGGCAAGATGCCGCGTCGGAATATCCGTTGCACCGCAAGCATTGCAAGTACTGTCCGTGGGATGGAACATGCGAGGCCACGCGCGTTGCGGACGACCACTTGAGCATCGTCGCGTGGATGCGCCGCGATCAGGTCACGAAGCTGCAAGATGCGGGGATCACGACCGTTGCGCAGCTGGCATGCGCCGTCGATGAAGCGCGACCGAACGGCATGAATCCCGAGACATTCGTCAAGCTGCGGCGGCAAGCGGCGCTGCAAGCGCGGGGCGCCGATGGAAGTTTGCACTACGAATTGCTTCGTCACGACGCACGAACCGGGTTCGGCATTCTGCCCGCGCCGAACGGCGGCGACGTGTTCTTCGATATGGAAGGCGATCCGCTCTACGAGCCGGGACGTTCGCTCGAATATCTCTTTGGATGCTGGACGCTCGAAGAACCGAACTTCCACGCCTTTTGGGGACTGAATCGCGAAGAAGAAAAGCGCGCGTTCGAGGCGTTCGTGGATTTCATCATCGAACGCCGGTGCCGCTTTCCGGGTTTGCACGTCTACCACTACGCGAACTACGAGAAGACCGCATTGCGCCGTTTGGCGCAGCAGCATACGACCCGCGAGGCTGAAGTCGATGAATTACTGCGCGGCGAGGTCCTCGTCGATCTGTTCGCCGTCGTTCGACAAGCGATTGCGATTTCCGAAAACAGCTACAGCATCAAGCGGCTGGAGAAATATTACGAATTGAAGCGGTCGACGAGCGTAAAAAAGGGCGACGAGTCGATCGTTATGTTCGAACGATGGCTGCAGGACGGCGACGGCGAGATCCTGCGCGATATCGAGGCGTACAATCGCGACGACTGCTACTCGACCTATCTTTTGCGTGAGTGGCTGCTCGCGCGGCGCGACGAGGCAGCTCGACTACACGACACCGAGTACGCGTTTCACGAAACCGACGTCTCCGAAGCACCGCGACGCGACGAGGCACTCGAGCACTGCGCCACCGAACTGCAGCGCAGCCTGCTCACCGGCATGCCGATCATCGATGAACGGTCGTTCGAGACGCTTCCCGAAGACGCGCGGCAACGCTATCTCCTCGGACACGCGTTGAGTTACCATCGACGCGAGGACAAGCCCGTATGGTGGGCGTTCTTCGATCGCTGCGATAACATTGATGATCTGCTCGAGTTCGATCGCGAAGCGATTGCGGGCCTGGAATACGACGCGACCGTTCCGCCACGCGCCGAAGCGCGCAGCAAAATCTTCACGTACCGAATGCCCGAACAGCGCTACAAGCTCGGTGCGGGTGACGCGGTCTACGACCCGCACTTGAAAAAGAGCGTTGGCTCCATCGTGAGCATCGACGACGATCGCGGCATTCTGGAATTAAAGACGACGCGCAGTGAAGAATACGCGCGGTCGATTTCGGCACTCATTCCGGGCGGCCCGCTTAATACCGCCGAGCAACGGCGTGCGATTACTCGCGTCGCGCAAAGCGCCCTCGACGGAAAGCTTGCAGTAGACTATCCGGCCGTCGCCGGCCTCGTCGGCGCTTCCATTCCGCGCGTCCACGGCTTCCAACGCGGCGACGTCTTACAGCCCGACACGGTGAACGCGGACGCTGTTTCGCACGTCGTGCGCAATCTCGATAACAGTTATCTTTTTATTCAAGGACCGCCGGGGAGCGGTAAAACGACAATTTGTTCGTCGGTTATTGCGGATTTGCTGCAACGCGGTGCGCGCGTCGGTGTCGTGAGCACGGGTCACAAAGCGATTCATCATCTGCTCCACAAAGTGGAAGCCCGCATGTACGAGCGCGGGGCGCGCTTCCGCGGCCTCTACAAGCACACGTCCACGAGCGCGCATTCCGAATACCGCTCGGAATTGCCGCGTGCGATGATCGAATCAGTCGACGGCAATGGCGCGTTCGAAAGTCTGCAATTCGACCTCGCCGGCGGAACCGCGTGGCTCTTTTCTCGACCGGAATTGTGCGGCGCGTTCGACTATCTCTTCATCGACGAAGCGGGACAGGTATCGCTGGCCGATGCGGTTGCGGTTGCGGCATGCGCGAAGAACGTCGTGCTGCTCGGTGATCCCGCGCAACTCGCGCAGGTCAGCCAAGGAAGCCATCCGTACCGTGCGGGCTGGTCCGTACTCGAGCACCTGCTCGGAAGCGAACCGACGATACCGCCGGATCGCGGCATCTTTCTCGACGTGAGTCACCGCATGCACCCGGAAATCTGCAATTTCATCTCGCTCGCGATGTACGACGAGCGTCTCGTGGCTGGACCGCACACGGCGCAGCATGCGGTTCGCAGCGCCGGCCTCACCGGCGGCGGACTACGATACATTCCCGTCGAGCACGTGGCGAATAGCGCAAGCTCCGTCGAAGAGGCCGATCGTATCGTTCGTGAGATCGCCTTGCTTCGCGAAGGTTTCGTCATTGATGATGATGGCCTCGAGCGCTCGATGCGCGACGACGACATCATCGTTGTAACCCCATACAACGCGCAGCGCCGGCTCATCGAGCGCAAACTGCGCGATGCCGGTCTGTACATTGCCGTCGGAACGGTCGATAAGTTTCAGGGGCAAGAAGCAGCGGTCGTCTTGTACTCGATGGCGACATCGAGCGGCGAGGACGTGCCACGCGACGTCGGCTTCCTCTTCGAACAGAACCGCTTCAATGTCGCGGTCTCGCGAGCGCGCGCTATGTCAGTCTTGGTGTGTAGTCCACGATTGCTCGATGTAGCGTGTAGCTCGCCCGAACAAATGATGATGATCAACGTTCTGTGCTCGTATGTGGAGAGAAGCGGCGTTCCGGAGCGAATCGCCCATTGATGATCCTTGCACTCGCACTGAGCGCGGCACTCCATGCGCAAGCGCAGCGCGTCACGATCGTGCGCGATACTTGGGGTATCGCGCACATTCATGGTAAAACGGACGCCGATGCCGTCTTCGGTATGATCTACGCGCAGGCCGAAGACGATTTCAACCGCGTCGAAACGAACTACCTCACCGCGCTCGGACGCCTTTCCGAAGCACAGGGTGAACGCGCGATGTACGAGGATCTGCGCGCGCGGCTCTTCGTCGATCCCGTGGATCTGCAGCGGCGATACCGTGAAAGCCCTTTGTGGCTTCGTACGCTCATGAGCGCATGGGCCGACGGGCTTAACTACTATCTCGCCACGCATCCGAACGTGCATCCGCGCGCGATTCATCACTTCGAGCCCTGGATGGCGCTGAGCTTTACTGAAGGGAGCATCGGCGGCGATTCCGAGCGCGTGTCGATCCCGGAACTCCGGGCGTTTTACGGCGGTACGCCGGTCGCTGCACACGCAGCGCCGACGGCAACGCCGGTCCCCGATCCGTCGGGATCGAACGGCATCGCGATCGCTCCGTCTAACACGGCCGATCATCAGGCGTTGCTGCTGATCAACCCGCACACGTCGTATTATTTTCGTTCGGAACTGCAGATGACGAGCGATGAAGGCCTGAATGCATACGGCGCGGTCACCTGGGGGCAGTTCTTCGTCTATCAAGGGTTCAATCCGCACATCGGCTGGATGCATACGTCGACGGGCGCAGACAACGTCGACCAGTTTGCGGAAACGATCGTTCGGCGCAACGGGCGGTTGTACTACCGGTACGGAAACGCGCTGCGACCGGTTACCGTATCGTCGGTCGTCATTCGGTTCCGCTTGCCGGGCGGCTCGTTCGGCAGCAAGACGTTTACGGTCTACCGCACGCACCACGGGCCGATCGTTGCCGATGAGAACGGCAAGTGGATCGCCGAAGCGTTGATGAACCGGCCTCGGCGCGCGTTGATGCAGTCGTTTCTGCGCACCAAAGCGACCGATTTTGCGACTTTCCGGCACGTCGCCGAATTGAAGGCTAATTCCTCGAACAACACGATCTTCGCGGATGATAAAGGCGAGATCGCCTACATGCATCCGCAGTTCATTCCGCGCCGCGACAACCGCTTCGACTTTACGAAGCCCGTCGACGGATCGGATCCGGCGACCGATTGGCAAGGCGTCGATTCACTCGACCAAGAGCCCCACGTCGTCGATCCGAGCGTCGGCTACGTCTTCAACACGAACGACTGGCCGTACTCAGCGGCCGGTCACGACAGTCCAAAACCGCAAGACTTCCCGCGTTACATGGACACCGCCGGAGAGAACGCGCGCGGTATGCATGCGGCCACGCTCCTGGCAAACCAGCACGGCTTCACGCTCGACTCGCTGCTTGCGGCGGCGTTCGATCGCAATTTGCCGTTGTTCGCGGCGCTCGTTCCGTCGCTGGTGACCGCATACGATGCCGCTTCGATGAGCGATCCGCTCAAAGCGAAACTCTCCGAACCACTCGCGACGCTGCGCGCCTGGAACGATCGTTGGGCGGCCGACTCGATTCCGACCTCGCTCGCGGTGTACTGGGCGGAAGCGCTCGCGCATGCTGCGGGGAGCGCGCGTCAACCAGATCTGCTCGCGACGACGGCGCAGCAGAAACTCACGAGTTTCGCCGATGCGGTCGATAAACTGAACGCCGACTTTGGAACATGGAAAACGCCGTGGGGACAAATCAACCGCTTTCAGCGCTTGAACGATAGCATCGAGCCGCAGTTCGACGACGCAGCCGCGAGCATTCCGGTTGGTTTTGTTGCCGGCACATGGGGATCGCTCGCCGCGTGCTACTCAGCACCCGGACCGAACACCAAGAAACGCTACTGCCGTTCAGGCAACAGTTTTGTTGCGGTCGTTCAGTTCGGTACGCGCGTGCGAGCCGTCGCAGTGACCGCCGGAGGCGAAAGCGGCGATCCGCATTCGCCGCATTTCGACGACCAAGCCGAACGGTACGTAACGGGAAACCTTCGTCCCGTCTACTTTTATCCCGACGAACTTGCGGGCCATATCGAACGCACGTATCACCCTGGTGAATAGTAGCGTCAATGCCAACGACACGGAGAGTGAAGAACCGGCCGACGATCCTTCATCGTCGCAGGTACTGCAGCCATCGCTCCGGCGTCATTAGGTACGGCTTCAATGCCTCCGTCAGCTCGGGCGGCTTTTTCGTCATGAAATAGCGCGGCGACCCCCTCCCCGGGTTCATCCATAACTTCGAGTTTAGATAGCCGAGGCTTCTACAAATGCTATGCTCGCTCTCGTAATCCATCGCATAAACTTTCGTCTCGGCGAAATCCGATAGAAATACGACATGTGCAATGAGGAGATCCGGGAACTTCTCGTATTTACTGTCGTGGACGAATCGAAAGTGCAAGGACGCTTTTACTTGGATCGGGCGAGCGCGGAAGCTGTCCGCTCGGAGGTCGATATATGCGATCAGATCCACACCTCTATCCCGAATCGGCGCCGCTACTTCAATGCCAGCCTGAAACAGCTGCGCGGTAAGAAACGCGCGTCCAATAAGTTCAGTTGCGCGACCGTCTCGCTGGTCCAATCCTTCAGTGCAATCCATTTGCAGCCATACTTTTCGCGAACGCACTGCCGAGCTCGTTTCCTATTGCGAGTCGAATTTCCATCGATCGAATCTCTCAGCAATATCCGCTCTTCCGGAATCGCGCAACGCTTGCAATGCATCGATCCCAAAGAAGCTCTGCCGGATTGACTCAGCGAAACCGTCTACGGGAAGTTCGAAAGCGTAGTCGCCCACTTCGCGACGGCGCGGTCCGCGAATCGAGACCTCGAAGGGCGTGTTGCCGGACGTGTCTTTCAGAGGCAGCAACCCTTGTGCGCTAATGCCCGGGCTCGAATCATCCAAAATACAACACGCACCAATCGAAGCGTTCCGCCCGAACTCGCGCCTTTAGAATAGCATGAGGCACGCATTTCAGCACTACTCAATCCGCGTCATCTACGTGCGACGGCCGGGATGAGCTCGAGCGTCATGACCTCGAAGGGCTGCAAGCGGAAAAGGTGCGTTGAGTCGGCGCGCAGCCGTAACGGCGAACCTGCTTCGCCATGCCAGGGGCTGCGAGCGACATACTCACGTGGCGACTCATCAGGGACCTCCAACACCGAGCCGATGTCGAGCGCAATCTCTTGTGCTCGATCGCTCGGATTGCGCAATGCAAGAATCCCTTTGCGCGCTGACCAGGACGCCCAGCCGTACACATCGAGCCGCGCTGGATTGCCGCCGACCCAGTGCGTATCGCACAATACGTCGGCATTCACGGCCGACCACTTTGCCGCTTGCGCGAGATCGTTCCAGTTTTGCGGCGAAAGCAGCGTCGGCGTAACGTACATCTCCTGCAGCTGCGTACCGGTGGAGAAATACGATCGAATTTCGTCGCGAAAATCACCGTGTGGATCGGAGTCGAGATGCTTGGCGTGCTGCGCGTAGATCAACCCGTGCAGCATGAGTGAGTTCAGCGGATAGAGCGGCCCTTGCGTCACGATGCCGGCGTACGTGTCGGCATCGCGGTACGTGATCCACTTTTGACGGTGCGTGCCAACGCCCTCGAAGTTATGATCGTAACCACCGCGCCAGATAGAATCGCAGTACCGCAGCCAAAACGGTGAGGGATACGTGCCGGTCGTCAAGTTGACGTAGATGTTCGGCTCCAGCCGGCGCATCGTCTCGATGAGATGAATCGCCGCATCGAAGTTGCTGCCGAAGCGGCTGCCGGGATAGACTGTGCTGTTGTCGCCGGTGCCGTCGATTTTGAACTGATTGACGCCGCCGCGCTGAATGAACCGCGTGACCACGTCGGTGAAATATTCATAGTATCGCGGGCCGGAGAGCGCAAGACCATTTGAGTCGGTCTCATAGCCTTCACGTATGGCACTTGCAATCCGGCGCTCGTGCGGTTTTCCATAACCGCCCCATGGCGAGAGCCATGCACCCGGCGCCGCGCCGTACTGCTCGGCCGCAGCGTGCAGCGACGCGAATCCATCGCGAAAACCGGAATTGAATTGCCACAAACGGTCTGGGTCGTCCCAGCCATCGTCGAATAAGAATGACTCCAAACGCACGCCGCGTTGAACGTGTAACGCTTGGCCGAACGCCTCGATGCGTGAAACGGCTTCATCCGCGGTGTACGGCGTGAAATAGCCGATGTCATACCACGAGTTATAGTGCAGAAACGTCCGGTACGGATGCGCTCGCTCGCGTTCGACGTAGCGCAAGAAATCGCGACGGCGTTGTCCCGGTCGCGTTACACCGATCACGTTGGAAACGACGACAGGCACGCCGGGACGCAGCGGCAGGTGGTATGGCAACGTCGCGGATGCTCGGTCGTACACACCCTCGGCTTGCGCGAACGGATGCTCGATGCCCAAGAACCAGTTGCCTGACACGATCGGCGAACCGTCAACACTGCCAACGACCAATGCATCGGGAAGATTGACGAAGTCGATCATGCGTACGCCGTCGATCACGAGTTCGGCGCCGACGGCATCGACGCTTATGGTCTGCCGAACGTAATGAGCACCGTCACGCAACAGCGCGCGCCACTGCACCCGCGCGCGACCGCTTCGATGCAGCAGTTCCACCGCGACCGCGTTGCCCGAAAGCCGGTCGGCGAAGCGCGATGCTTGGGAATCTGGAACAAGGGTTTCGACGCGCGCGTCTCCCACAACCGTGAATTCGCTCGAGCGAAGTTGCGTGCCGTCATGCAGAACTATTGCGAAGAGTTCACGCGGGGGCGGGATGGAGGATCGATTTAGGCGATCGGCGAGGGACGCGAGACGCAACGTACCGTCGTCGATCGTGAAGGTAGCTGCAATCGCATCGTTTGCAAGCGTGAGGTCACGTCCAGTAGCGAGTACGCGCGCGGGGAACGTCGCGGCACCCAACGCACCCACCGTGTGCGCCAAAAAGGCGCGTCGCCTCATGCCAACCTCCGGAACAAAAACGTCACACGTCGCGCCGACCTCAAGGGGGCACAATCCGGGCGACGTGGACAACGTCGACCGGATCGCGGAAAGCGTGATAGGCGGACGGCCGGCATGCCGCGGTTATTCGACAGGCGCGCAACCACGCTTTTCGCGAACGCAACGCCATGCGAGCGATCTCTGAATTTTTCGTCCGCGTCTTCGAATTCGCGATTCCCGATCCGTATGTCTTTGCGGTTCTGCTGACCCTCGTAACCGCGCTGCTGGCCGTCATTTTAGCGCCGCATCATACGCCGATCGCCGTCGCGTCGTCCTGGTACAAAGGCATCTTCGATATTTTCGAATTTGCCTTGCAGATGATCCTTATCCTCGTGACCGGCTATGCGCTCGCAAACAGCGCGCCGGTGCGGCGGGGACTTCTCGGGTTGGCGGCGCTCCCAACGACGACGCGCGCTGCGGTGACGACAACGTTTCTTGTCTCGGCAATCGCATGTTGGTTGAATTGGGGATTCGGACTCGTCGTGGCCGGAATTCTTGCGCGCACGATCGCGCAACGCATGCGGATCGATTTCGGCTGGCTCGTCGCGGCCGCGTACTGCGGCTTTTTGATTTGGGCAAGTGGACTTTCGAGCTCCATCGCACTCGCGCAAGCCACGCCGGGCAGCAAGCTCAATATCGTTCAATCGCTAACGGGCGTCGTGCTGCGGCTTTCAAAGACGATCTTCACGCCGTTCAACCTCGTGCCGGTCATCGTGCTGCTCATCGTGATTCCGTTCGTCTTCCTTGCGTTCGAGCCGCGCGGCAACGATGTCGTTGCAGCGCAACTTCCGCCCGACAATACGGAACCTCCAACGGCGGAACCGCAAGCGCGTCCGACGCTCGGCTCCGCGTTGGATCGCGCATGGATTCTCAATCTTGCGATCGTCATCGGCGGCGCGTATTACCTCGTGTCGAATTGGCTTACCACGGGATTTTCGCTTCCGATTCAGAGCGTAATCTTCATCTTCTTTCTGCTCGGGCTACTCTTGCACTGGACGCCGGTGGCGTACGTTCGCGCGATCAATGACGCTGCGCGCATAACGGGGCCGCTGCTCGTGCAGTACCCGCTCTACGGCGGCATTATGGGGATCATGACGGGCACTGGGCTTGCGGGCGTGATCGCGCAGTGGTTCGTTGCGTTTTCGACTGCCGCAACGCTTCCATTCTGGAGCTATGTCTCGAGTATTATTATTTCGCTCTTCGTGCCGAGCGGCGGCGGGCACTGGGCCGTGCAAGGACCGTTTGTCGTACCGGCCGCGACGAAGCTCGGCGCGTCGCAAGGCGCGAGCGCGATGGCGGTTGCAATCGGGGAAGAGGTGGCGAATATGATTCAGCCGTTTTGGTGTTTGCCGGTCCTGGCGATCGCGGGGATCGGATTACGACGCGTCATGGCGTTCACTGCGATGGCATTCTTCGTTGCACTCGTTGTCTTCGGCGCAAGCCTTCTGTTGTTGGTCCCGCGTTAGGAACCGCATCCGTGCAGCCCGGCGGCGAAACAGGCTTTAACGGCTGCAACCGTGTAAATATTTAGCAGGTTAATAATCGCGATGCGTAACCCGTTTGCTCACCAAGAGAATCCACCGGTTGCACTGATTACGGTCACGGTCATGCTCGGCATGATCATGGCCATCATCGACACGACGATCGTCAACGTTGCCCTCAACACCATCGGCGGCAACCTCGGGGCGTCCGTTGATGAAGTGTCGTGGGTCGCGACCGGCTACATTCTTTCTAACGTTTGCATCATGCCGTTGAACGGCTGGCTCACGGCGTTCTTGGGACGCAAACGCTTTTACGCGGCGTCGCTTGCGGTCTTTACCGTCGCATCATTTTTGTGCGGAACGGCGACGAGCATCACGCAGCTGATTATTTACCGCGTGCTGCAAGGCATCGGCGGCGGCGCATTGCAACCCACGGCGCAGGCGCTGCTCTTTGAGACATATCCGCCGCAGAAGCGCGGCGCCGCCATGGCGATTTTTGGTTTAGGCGCGATGGTGGGCCCGGCAGTTGGTCCGACGCTCGGAGGCTACATCGTGGATAATGCGACGTGGCCCTTGATCTTCTACATCAACATCCCGATCGGCATCGTTGCGTTCATGATGACGCTGATGTTTATCCCAAACCCGAAGTACATCGAGAAGCCGAAGGCCGGCGTGGATTGGATCGGATTGAGTTTGCTGTGCGCGGGACTCGCGTCGCTGCAGTACGTCTTGGAGCGCGGTGAACACGACGAGTGGTATTCGTCGAGTGCAATTACGATTCTGACGGTGGTTGCGGCGGTGACGCTAACGTTCTTCATCATCAAGATGCTGCGCGACAAACACCCGCTCGTGGACCTGCATGTCTTTCGGCTAAAGTCGTTTACCATCGGACAGATTATCGGCGTCATTACCGGCTTCGGACTCTTCGGCACCGCGCTGATCTTGCCGCTGTTCTTTCAAACCATTTTAAATTTCACGGCGTTCGATACGGGGCTTGCGCTTTTGCCGGGCGCGCTCTCTACGGCGCTGAGCATGGTCATCATCGGGCGCATTCTCAACTACATCGATGCGCGCGTCTCGATTGCGTTCGGCATGCTGCTCTTTGCCTATTCCTGCTGGTGGCTCGGGAGTTTGAATACGCAAGCGGGATACTGGGACGTCTTTTGGCCGCGGCTCATCCAGGGGTTCGGACTCGGATTCCTGTTCGTGCCGCTTTCGACAGTTACGCTCAACGACGTGCCGGTCGGTGAACTGGCGGGCGCAACCGGTGTCAATACGCTGATCCGTCAGCTCGGAGGAAGCTTCGGTATCGCGATCCTGACGACGCTCCTCACGCATGAAACGGCGATTGCGTGGAACGTTCTCGCATCGGGCGTTACCCAGACCCACGGCTACTCGGTGAGCACGCTCACCAACATGGTCTCGCAACAATCGACGATGATCGCGTACGACTATCTCTTCCGCATAACCGCGATCGTCTTTGTCATCGCGACGCCGCTCGTGCTCTTCCTGACGGTAAAGAAACGCAAGGCCGCCTCCGCGTCGGTCGCTATGGCCGCTGAATAGCGTCGAACGCGGCGATCACATCCTGCGCGCGTGGAGCGCGTTTGCGAAACGGCACGATCGTATATTGCAGCACGCCGGCGGCCGCTTTTGTTTGCGCGCCGGCGCGACGATCGAGCTTTTCCCGATACACGAGCGGGCCCACGAGATGGACTGCATCGGGTGACGGCTCATCGTAGTACTCGGGCCAATGACCGAGCCAAATGCCGACGATCGGCCGTTCGCCAATCGAAAGCGCCGCGTGCAACGGGCCCGATGCGACGCCGGCGTACGCGTGGGATGCGCGGATCAGCGTCACGAGGACGTGCGCGAACGGCACGCCGAGATCTGCGAAGAGATCGGTCGTCGTTGGTGCGACATTACGTTCGCGTCCTATTGCATCCGACGTCCGTTCATCGACCGTGATCACGCGGGCGCGAGGATCACGCCGGCGGATCTCGCGCGCGAACGCGACAACCTCTTTTCGGGGAAAACTTTGCGCAGTTGCGTGTGACCGCCGGGCGAAAGGAGATACAAGCGCTCACCGGGAGCAACAGCATCGCGCAAGCGCTGCTCGACTCGGCGCACCGCATCCGCCGGCGCGCGAAAGGCGAGCGACGATCGGAGCGGCTTGGACAGATCGAACTGTGCGAGCCTCTTCGCACCGACGAGCTTCGACGCGAGAAAACGTGCCTTGGTCTGGTACGGATACGGCGTGCGTCCCGTCATCTCGGGATACCGGCTGAAGAGCATCAGCTCGACCTTCGCATCATGGATACGCGATCGGAGCGGTTCGGGAATCTCAATGCGCTCCACCCGGTTTGCGATCGCGTCCATGTCGAGTCCGAAGTGCGGCGCAACGCCGAAGGCGCTCCCATTGCCGACGGACATCTCACCGGAGTAGATCGGTGCGGCACGCCGGCCTTCATCGTAGAGATGGACGAAATCGTCGCCGAAGCGCGTGATGAAGTACTCGTTCGATGGCTCGAGTAGCGGAATGACATACGAGAGGTGGACGAAGTCCCCGAAGCCGTGCGGCCAATAAATCAACACTCGGCTGTTGCGCACCGCTGCAAACGCGCCGTCCTTTTCACCGAGAACGAGCATTTCCGTATTCCAGGGCAGCGGCGGCGGCGTGGGACGCCGGAAGAATCGCACGGTGGGGAATTTTTGATGCGCGCCTCGTAGTTCTTGCTGGTGCTTTCGGTCGGCGTCGACGCTTGGAATTTGCCCGGCGATCATCGTGGTATCGGACGATACGTTCGCGAAATTCTGCGTGAGTGGCGCTCGCTTCCGGATCGCGTCGCGGTAACGCTGATCGTCCCCGAGTGGCATACCTGGACGGTGCGCAAACTATATGCTCGTGAAGTCGACAATGCTCCGTACCGCGTCGTGTCGCGCGCGCTGCACCGCTTCGCTGGCCTCGACGTGCTGTGGTTTCCGTGGAACGGGTGCAGCTGGACGAATTTCTCGCTTCCTGCGGTCGCGACGCTTCACGACGCGACGAACTTCGTGATACCCGGCTACGCGCCCGAAATACAAACGATTTTCCGCGCGGCGGCCGAGCATTGTTCTAGTCTCATCACGGTGTCTGAGTTCTCTCGCCAAGAATTGATTGGCGTGCTGGACATTGCGCCCGACCGCATCACCGCGATTCCGAGCGGCGTGCGCTTCGATAACGGCAACGCACCCGGCAGCGTCGACACGCGGGCGTTGAAACCGTACGTGCTCTTCGTCGGCATGACGGAGAAGCGGAAGGGGGTCGAAGCGCTGCTTCGCGCAATGCAACGGGTGCAGTCGCAGCGCGCCGACGTCGGGCTGGTGCTCGCCGGCATGCGTGGCGACGGAATCGATGCAGCGCAGAAAACCCGCTTCCGCGAGCTTGGTTGGACCGACGACCCGACGCTCGCGTCGCTCTATCGCGATGCAGCGGTCTTCGTTTTCCCGTCGCGGTATGAAGGCTTCGGACTCCCCGCGCTCGAGGCGATGGCGCACGGTACGCCGGTCGTCACGACGGCGAACACGGCGATCCCCGAAGCCGCGGGCGACGCCGCACTCTATGTTCCGGTCGACGACGATCGCGCGATAGCCGACGCGATTCTTCGCATTCTGCACGATGCGCAATTCGCCGCGCAACTGCGCGAACGAGGATTGCGTCGTGCCGCAGAGATGACATGGAGAAAGACCGCGCTCGCAACGCTCGACGTCTTGCAAAAGGCCGCGCGCGAATGACGCGCATTCATCTTGCAAGCGGACTCGCTCTTCAGAACGGTGCCGTGCTGCTCGTCGCATCGTCGTATGCATCCCACGATGCGCCGTTGTGGAATCTGCCGGGCGGGCGTCAGCAGCACGGCGAGCTCCTGCCCGAAACCGCCGTGCGCGAAGTGCGGGAAGAAACCGGTTTGGTCGCGTCGATTCTGAACCTTGCGTATGTCAGTGAAAGCTACGACGGCGAGACGCATTTTCTGAGCGCCGTATTCGAAATAGAGACGAACGGCACGTTGCGTGTGCCGTCGGCCGGCGATCACGTCATCGATGCCGCATGGTGTCCGCTCGAAGAACTCGGATCGCGGCTCGACGTTGCGGTGGTGCGCGAACCGCTGCTCGCGTACTTGGCGACGCGTACGCGATACTTCGGCACGCACGACGCTGGTATCACGGTTCGCTGGTTCGATTAAACCGCTTCGCGCTGCAGCCAGCGGACGCGTTCGAGAACGAACCCGAGAACGTCCACGGGACTGCCGTGCACCGTCGCTCCGTGCGGCAGCACGCCGTCTTCGGTGAACCCTGCGTTTGCGAGAACGCGCCGCGAGGCGGCGTTGCGGGGCACGCAGTACGCGCGAACCTTGCGCATCTCGAGCCTTACGAACGCCTCTTCGATGAGCGCGCGCAGCGCTTCGCTTGCAAGACCGCGACTGCGATACTCGCGTACGATGCTGTACCCCACTTCGCCCGTCGTCGTCGACCGCTCGGCGATGCGCAACGACGCCCAGCCGATCGGTTCATTCGTATCGGTGAGATGGAGCAGCCACTCGAAACGGCCCCAGCTTCCGGGCAGCAGAGTGCGCGGACGCGCGGACACCATACGCCGAAACTGCGTGCGGTCGACGTCGGGCAAGTCTTGAAACTCGCGCAAGTCAGGCTGTTGCAGCACGCTCCATAGCAAATCTGAATTCTCCGGCGTAACCGGCGCGAGCCGCATGCGTGCGGTTACGATCGTTCGCATTAGCGCTTGTTATCCCCGGTCGCACGCGTGATCGGCAAGCGGAGGTAACGCGCATGACCGACGTGACGGGCACCGTGACGACTCAACCGAGCTTCTTCTTCGGAACGCACACGCGGTGCGAACACGAACAATTCACGATGAACACGGCCCGAGGGCCCGTCGAGGTCATCGACAACGTCGACATCGCTCCGCGGGTGCCCGTACGTCCGGGTGACCGCGTCGAAGCGCGTG
Source organism: Vulcanimicrobiia bacterium (assembly GCA_963737065.1). Taxonomy (GTDB): domain Bacteria; phylum Vulcanimicrobiota; class Vulcanimicrobiia; order Vulcanimicrobiales; family Vulcanimicrobiaceae; genus JAMXLG01. The sequence continues at coordinate 268,662 of CAVTRC010000002.1, read as the reverse complement.
GAGACATGGTGCACGATGCCGGCAAGCCGCCGATACTGCATTGGACGCATCACGATCCCGCGCACAAGCATCCCGATGGGTTCATTCGCTTTCAGGGGAAGCTGTATGCATAACGCTCACACCACGCGTTAGGCCGCCGCGCATCGCCATCAATTGCGGGACCGTGACAAAACGATAGCCTTCGCGCTTGAGTTCGCGCACGATCAAGCGCGTCGCTTCGATATCGTTCTTCCGGTCGCACACATGCGCCAAGAGGTGTTGCTGAGCACAGAGTTGGCCGCGATTTCCGTCATGCAGCACGATGATGGAGCCGTCGCGCACGTACGGCACGATGCGATTTGCGATTACCTGCGGCGAGGGATTGTCCCAGTCATGAGCGAGCGGCACCGACCACATGACGGGTGTATACCCCATGCGGCGCGCCTGATCGAGCACAAGCCAATCGCGCATTCCGAACGGCGGCCGCATGATGCGCGTGTGAATGCTCGCCGCCCTGTAGATTGCGCCGTCGGTCCTCAATAGGCTCTCACGGACCTGGGCAGCGTCCATCACGATCAAATGGTCGTGACTCCATGTATGGTTACCGATTGCATCCCCGTCGCGTACTTCACGGCGTACGATCGACGGATACGCGGCAGCCGCTCGGCCGACGACGAAGAACGTTGCGTGCACGTGCTCGCTACCGAGCACGTCGAGAATCCGGTTTGTGTACGGGGGATTCGGCCCGTCGTCGTACGTCAACGCAACGACTCTCTCATTGGGCGGCCCGCTCACGATCGTTTTTCCGAACAGTTGATTCGCCGGATTTTCGGCGATCTCGTACGCGGAGAAACCGATGATGACGACTGCCGCCGCCGCAACCACACTGCGCACTGCGAACCGGCGCGCGGCCGATCGAATCACGACTTTATGCCCAGCGTCGCGCGTGCTTGCGCGATATGTTGCCGGAATTCGTCAGGCCCAAAATTGCGAAAATCCCGAACGATCGTTTGATAGCGGGGATCGGCGAGCGACGTGCTTTGCATCTTCAGGAGATCTTTCGGACTGTTCTTCGAAAGATCGATGTTGTACTGACGGCCCGCGCTCGCCGCCCACCAATGCGGATCGGTAAACGTCACGGTTCGTTCGCCCTGCTTAAAATCGACGACCTGTTTGACGTAGACCGTGTAATGCACGGACGTGTCGCCGCGCGCCGGCTGATTCACGATCTGCCAGACACCGTCCTGATCGAGTTTCCCGAAAAAGAAACTGACGTCGTACATCGCCGCGGGCGGCGCAATAATCTTGATTTCTTTGCCCGCATACGATCGAATTCTGTACGTAAACGCCGACTTACCTTCGATATCTTGCATCCGGTATTCTTCTTCGTACACGGGCGGCTTATCGTAGGCAATCAGTAGATGCGCATAAATTTCACTCTTCGCTTTATGAATTCTCGCGACTTGCGCGACCCGGCCGGTCTCTGCTCGCCAGTAAATAAAGTATCCGGTGACCGCCATGAAAATCGCGAAGATGAGAATCGCTAACGGGACGATCGAGCGATGGCGCATCCGGCGTGGCTACGAAGCTGACGCAGATGCTTCCTGGTCGAGGATGTCGTTGACCAGGCGATCCGCAACCGCGTTCTCTTTACGAGGTACATGCTTCATGTCGACGTGCTCGAAGGAGCGAAGCAGCGCTTGCGCGCGACGGTGGAGCGGCTGCAGATCTGCGTGCTTTACGCGGTATTCGCCGCGCATTTGCTTTACGACGAGCTCTGAATCGAGGCGAATGGCAAGCCGCCGAATACCGCGCTCTTTGGCCCGCTCGAGCCCAATGCACAGCGCCGTCCATTCCGCAACGTTGTTCGTCGCGATCCCGAGATAGCGGCCGACCTCATCGAGGAGCTGCCCGCCGGGATCGATCAGGACAGCGCCGCTGGCGGCGGGGCCGGGGTTGCCGCGTGAGCCACCGTCGGCGAACAGGGTTGCCTCGGTGGGCAGGTCATCGAAGAACGTGGGCATGCTACGGGGTATACTATCTCATATGCGAAACGTCATCGTGCGCGGCGCCGCCACCGCGCTGCTCCTCATCGTCACGCTGTTCGCCCCACTGACGGCCCTCGCGGCGAACACCTTTTACGGGATAACCGTTCACATCTCGACGTCGAACATCAAGGTCCAGGATCCGAAGACGAAGCAGACGCTCAGCTTCGCGCTCGTACCCAAATTCGATAAGATCTTTTCTGCTAACGGCAAGACGACGTATCAGATGAAGGCGATCAAAGCCGGGCAGTATGTCGGCGTGATCTACGATCAAAAAGCGCTCGGCATCCGGCATGCCGATAAGATCTATCTTCTCAATAACGCCAACGAGCGAATCGGCAAACAATAACAGCTAGCGGCGCCGAAAGGCGCCGCTCTCGCTTGACCCTAACGTTACGTCATAGCGTAGCGTTCGGAGGGTGAGAGCATCGATGGAGACGCCGAAGCGCGCATTGCTTCGGGCGAAGGAGTTTGCGGCGCGGTGCGGGGTGACCGTTCGCACGTTGCACTTTTACGATCGTCTCGGGTTGTTGCCGCCTACGGCGCGCAGCGAATCGGGCTATCGTCTCTACGGCGAGGCTGATCTGGAGCGGTTGGAGCAGATCCTAGCGCTGCGCTATGTCGGTCTCCAGCTCGATCGAATTAAAAAACTTCTCGACGGACCGCCGCAGCCGCTTACCGATGCGCTGCGCCTCCAACGCAAAATCATTCTCGAGGAGCAGCGCAGGCTCGACCTCGTGCTCGCTGCCCTCCGCGAAGCCGAAGGCGCGCTGGAGGAACGTGACCAAGACGAACGTTGGCGCGCCGTCCGCACCGTGATCGAGGCATTTAAAGTGAAAAACGATTTTGGCTGGACCGAGAACTACTACTCTGCGGAAGCACTGAAGAAGCTCGCCGAGAAGCGCGCAACGACGCCGCCGCACGTCATCGAAGAGGGCGAGCGCGCATGGGCGCAACTCATCGCGGACGTTGAGGACGCGGCGAAAACCGAGGATCCGAAGAGCGAACGTGCACGCGCTTTAGCGCAGCGGTGGCGCGATCTCGTCTCTCAATTCACCAACGGCGATCCGGATGTCAGCGAAGGCCTAAACAAGCTGTGGAGCGATCAAACGTACTGGCCGAAGGACTTCAAGAAGCCGTACAGCGACGAGGCGGAGGCGTTCATTCGCAAAGCCTGCGCGTCGCTGTAGCGACGCCATGCGCCTGTGGACGTTCGGACACGGCACTGCGAGTGAATCGGAACTCGCCGCGTTGCTGCGAACGCACCACATCGAAACCGTAATCGACGTACGCAAGATTCCCAAGAGTCGCGCGCATCCACACGTTTGGGCGGAGCGTATGGCGCAGTGGGTGCCCGACCTCTCGGGTGCTGCATATGAATGGCATCCCGAGTTCGGCGGCTTTCGGAAAGCCGATCCGCGCAGCCCGAACGTTGCGTTACGCAACGACGCGTTTCGCGCGTACGCCGATTACATGCAGACGCCGGAGTTTCTCGAAGCGTTAGATCTCTTGATGAAACGCGCCGACGCCGGCCGTATCGCGATCATGTGCTCGGAGTCGGTGTGGTGGCGCTGCCATCGGCGTCTGATGTCTGACGCCGCGACGCTGCTTCACGATGCCGACGTGCAGCACATCATGCACACCGGAAAGGCAACGCCGCACAAGCTGACCGAAGGCGTGCGGGTTACCGAATCCGGTCTGCTTCAGTACGACTCGGGTGAAGTGCGATTACTTTAGATTGCAACGCAGTTCTCAGCAGAGGTGGCCGTGGAGGTCACCGATTGACACGACGTTCGGAGGCGCGCCTCTTGGCATACGTCGCATCGATCCACACGTGCGGTGATCCGCGTTGGCTCTGACGAGCGAAGGCATCGGTTTAACATCGGATGTCCTCGACTCTCGTCACCCATGTCCGCCAAATGAATTTATATCCGCTATCAATGCTCGCCGTGAATGATCCCCTGAATCCAGTTGATGTAATGACTTACCCGCACGCTGTACGCTATTTGACCATATTTACCGACGCGAAACGCTCGCACATCGCCTTGAACCCATTGCCAGGACGCGAGACCGGCTACTTCCTTTTTTCCGTTGACGTCGATTAACACAGGACTACCGCTGTCGCCGCTCGCGGTTGTTCCTTGCAGTGGAAGCGCGGCCGGAGCCTTGCAAACGTGTAGCAAAGCCAGCGGTCTTGCACGTCGGTGATCGTCGTAAAGGCGCGACGCAATACGGTCCGGTGCGGAGCATCTGGCGCCATTCCCGTAAGACCCGTTCCCGTTGCACCTTTCCCGATTATCTCGGCGATTTGCCCACGTTCGCTCGCTCCCGCGTAAAGCGTCGCGGGCTGGACGTCCTCGACCGAATCCTTCAGTTGGATGAGCGCAACGTCGTTCTGCGATTCGAGAAAGCGTATCGCCGTTGTCGGATCGCCGTCGGCCATCTCTTGATCGATGAGACGCTGCGGAAGCGTCTCAAACCCGGGATACTTTACTACACGCAAAACCGCGCGTGGCGTGCCGTTGATCGTCACCTCATTGATCGCCATCTGCCACGAGACCGCATGCGCCGCGGTCAATACCCATCGCGGAGCAATCAGTATACCGTGTCCTTCCCCCGGCAGATCGGCAAGCGGCGGAAATTCCGAAGCGGCAACGCGATACTTCGCATCACTCACATCATCCCGAATAATGATTGCGCTCGCCGGACAAGGAATAAGAAACAGCAACGCGACTAGAACGCGCTTCAAATGCATGACGATTACTCCCCGCGCATTGCGGCGTTACGGCTTCGTCAGGAATGCAGCGATAGAGCTCACCAGCGTTGCGTCCAGCGGCAGCGACGGATCCTGGTACGTCGCCAGGTTGCCTTCGCGATTCGCAGGCGCATCGACGAGGATGTGATTCATGTTGGGAATCGCCACGGCTTGCGCACTCGGATCTGCGAACGCAAGACGAGAGGCGTCGACATCCGATACTTGGATGTCGTGCGTTCCGTGGACGATCAACACGGGAATCTTCAGTTTGCCGATTTCTGAAGCCGGATCGTATCGATACTCTGAGATGAGGTACGGCTGAACGCTTGGACGGAAGAGCGGCGCCAGTTGCGGATCGGGAACCGCTACGGTCTTTCCGACTTCGAGCGATGCATCGATGCGCTGAACTTCGCTCACGAGCGCGGGCGGGTTTGCGGGATTGCTTTTTATCTGTTCGTCGAGGATCGCTCCGAGATTTCGGCCGGCGCCTTCGAGTGAAACGAGCGCAGCAACGTGCGGATCGCGCTCCGCGGCGAGCATACCGATCAACGAGCCTTCGCTATGGCCGATGATTGCGACGCGGCTGAATCGTTTGTCTTGTTCCAGTTGCGCCGTGAAGGCCAGCGCATCAGTGACGTAGTCGTCGAACCGTAAGGCACTTTCCGTCTGAGTAACGGTGCTCTCACCAATCCCACGCTTGTCATACCGAAGTGTCGCGATGCCGTGTGCAGCTAATGCTTCCGCGAGCTTCTTATATGCATCGGTCTGCATCATGCCTCTTGCATTTCCGTTGCGGTCCGTCGGCCCGGAACCCGCGACGATCAATGCGACGGGAACCGGTGCGCTGGACGCTGGTAACATGAGCGTTCCGCTGAGATGTCCGCCTGGAATCGTAACGGAAACCGGTTCTTCACGGTACGGTAGGGACGGCGCCGCGCCAAGCATCGCAACGCTAAGCGCGTACGCAAAAAGGTGACGAAGCATTACAGCGCCGTCCTTTCGTTCGAAGCAACGTCTCCCTCTCGCATGATGGACGAACCGATCAAAGCGCTGGGCGGCTGGCGCGGTAAGACCCTCGCGCAGATTCGCGCTGTGATAAAAGACGCCGACCCGGAAGCCGTGGAAGAATTGGAAGTGGCGAGGCGTTCCGGTCTGGTGCCGAAAAAGAAAAAGCCCGATAAAAATCGAGGCTCAAATGGTCGGGCTGACAGGATTCGAACCTGCGACCTCTTGACCCCCAGTCAAGCGCGCTAACCAAGCTGCGCCACAGCCCGCTCGCATGTAGACAGCGAGTTCTACGGCTCTGACACTTGCTACTGGTGTGGAGTTTTTCCTTGTAGAATCGGCTTCCCGGCGATGTCGCGAGCACGTTAGCGAGCAACATCACGCAACGGCCTGACGCGGGCGCCGTTAAAACGACATCGCTACAATGACGCGTCGGTACGTCTGTGCGATGCCGACCTTGTTCTGCAGTCAGCGTCGACGAACGCGAGACAAGAGCGGCGGGCGCAAACAACTGGTGCAACTGGTTCTCCGGCTCTGCGGCTACAGTGCGAACGTCGAATACTGCCAGCGACGTTCCGCTGCCATCGTACGCGACGTCGCAATTACTATCAACGGAGCCGTGCATGGTGCGACGGAGACGACTGCTCTTCGCGCCGAACGACGCCGTCGCACATGTGAGCAGGCGTCCGCTGGAATTTACCCGCGCGCCGCGAATTGCTTGTACGACGTAGGATAGCCTCTGGTGTGCGAACCTGCTAGACTAAACGAACTCTCGCCATTTTACTTACGTAGGTGTCGAAATGAAACGATCGTATCTACTTACGCTTTCGCTGACGATTGCTGCGTGCAGCGGTAACAACGGCACGTTCATCGGGCCCGGTCCAGTCGTTACAACGGGCCTACGGGACGCCCGCTACTGCGAGGTTATTCCCTCGGTCCAGTCCGGACAGACTGTGAACACCTACGTCTATAACACGCTCGGATATAGTGATTGCCCTGCCTCGCAGTGGAACGCGCTCACCGTCGCACAGGTGGACCAAGAATTTGGCTCTCAGAGCGCGCAGCTCAATGGCCCGAGGCATTGGGTGTTGGACGAGATATCGGCGACGGGCTCGACGGCAACCGGAACGACGTTCACGTTTGGCGGACTCGAAATGGGTCTGCGCGGCATAATTCAGACGCCGGTGGGACAGCCTACCGTCGGGCAACAGTTCTATGTTCCTAACGAGGTTCAGCGTGACACCGTGTGGATCTACTTAGCGGGGAAGCCAATCTTCGAACTGACCGCGCCGAACGGCGATGTGTATGTGATGCAATCGTACGCACAAATCGTTGATCCGGCGCTGACGTATGCACAACTGCCTACACTGGGCAGCAAATTGACCTTGCCTGCAGGCTGGAGTTATTCCTCGCAAACTCTGTCGACAACGTTACAGCTGAACAGCAATGGTGTAGCAACTGTCATAAATGACAACCTCGCCGACTCGTACCAGCGTCGCTGATCGCACATATCTTCGGGACGGGCTTTGTTTGAACGCACGAACGTACTGAGTCGCGACATCGGAACGTTGCCGCGTGCCGTTGACGTAATCAGCTGCGCTTTGCGCCCTTCTTATTCGCCGTGGATTTGTTTGCGCCGCCGGTCATGCGTCCACCGACGGCGTCTTTGAGCGACTTGCCCGCGACGAAGGCCGGAACTTTGCGCGCCGTAATCTTAATCTTCTCTCCGGTTTTCGGATTACGTCCTTCGCGCGCTTTGCGGCTGCGTACGACGAAACTTCCGAACGGCGTGAGTGCTACGCGGTCACCTTGTTGAAGTGCGAATTTGATTTCGTTGAGAATCAGATCGACGATTTGCGCGGCCTGTCGCTTGGGGAGGCTGATCTGTGAGGCCACCGTGTGAATCAAATCGGCTTTCGTCAACGGCAATCTCCCATGAAGCGGACCCGCCGCCAGGCAGGGGTATACGCAAAAGATCGTTATTTTCCCTGGATTCTCAAAGCGGCACGCAACGCGAGGATATAGGAATTCGCGCCGAAACCCGAGACGCTGCCCGTGCAGGCGCCGGCCGTGACGCTAACGCGTCGATGCGGCTCGCGCGCGGAGATATTTGAGAGATGCGCTTCGACGACGGGAATCGGAACCGCCGCAATGGCGTCGGCGATCGCGTGCGAATAATGCGAGTACGCTCCCGGATTAATCACGATTGCATCGAACGATTCGCGAGCCGCGTGAATCGCATCGATAATCTCGCCTTCACCGTTATACTGCGCGCAATCGACGTCAACTCCGAACTCCGCCGCGGACGTCACGATCAGTTCGTTGATTTCACCGAGCGTTTGTGAGCCGTAAATTTGCGGCTGGCGCTCGCCGAGCAAATTGAGGTTGGGTCCATGAATGACGAGAACGCGCATCTGCCCCCTTGCTTCTGAGAAGGAAAACCACGCGCCTTCGCACGAGAGCAAGTTCTGCTATGCCCGACCTCATGATCAGTGCCGCCGCACCGGAAGCGGGAATCGCGGTCGTCGCCGCCATCACAACCGAACTCGTCACCGACGTGCGCGAGCGCCACGATCTCTCTCCGCTCGCGACCGCAGCTGCAGGCCGTCTGATGACCGGGACCGTGCTGTTCGGGTCCGGACTGAAAGGACGCGAACGTTTGACGCTGCAGGTCACCGGCGAGGGCGCAATCGGATCGGTCGGTTCTGATGCATGGCTGCTCGAGGAGAATTTGCTGGGTGCCCGCGCGTACGTGAAGAATCCGCATGTCGATCTCCCGCTCAATGCGCGCGGAAAGTTCGACGTCGCGGGTGCAATAGGCGACGGTTCGCTGCAAGTGATCAAATCGTACGAAGTCGGTCAGCCGTATGTCGGCGTCGTGCCGCTTTACTCCGGTGAAATCGCGGAAGATCTCGCGGCGTACCTCGTGAAGTCCGAGCAAATTCCGAGCGTCGTCGCACTCGGCGTACTCGCAAATCCGGACGGCGTTCGCGCGGCCGGTGGAGTGCTGGCCCAAGTGTTACCCGGGGCGGATGAAGACGCGATCGCAACGCTCGAGCAACGTGCGCTTGCGATGCCGGCGGTTACGACGATGATCAATGAAGGGGCGGATGCGCATGCACTGCTGCATGCGCTTGCGGGGCCGATCGAGCTGCGTTCGCATCGCAGTGTCGACCTCCACTTTGCGTGTCTCTGCAACCGCGAACGCGTGGAAGGCGCGTTGATCGGCATGGGAGCAGACGAATTGCGGCGCTTGGCCTCAGAGCGTCCCGAGACGGAAGCAACGTGCGAGTTTTGTAAAAAGATTTACGTGTTTACGTCCGACGAAGTGAACGAATTAGCCGAACGCATCGCTTAGAAAATATCGGTCTTGAACATGCGTCGCAGGTCGCCGGGCATTTTGTAACCCTCGAGGCGCTGCCAGTAGGCTTCTCGCACGCGCGCTCCGTCGTTGTAGTACCACCACCCGCACTCGCAGCGGATCGGGCGCGCGCCGGGTTCCGGATAGTTGTAGACGCGTTTGCAGCGCTTGCACACGAGCTTCTTGCCTTCGATTGGCTGCATCGACGACGTATACGTGACCGGGGACTGCGCCATTTGACGATCTTACCTCTGAGGAAGCACGCGTTTGAAGTTGCGGGAGCCTACGGAGAGCACGGCCGGGTCGGTCGCGCTCCAGGTAGCGCGGGGATCGTTCACGACTATACCATCCACCTTCACGCCTTTCTGCGAAATTAGTCGCTCGGCGGCGCGCTTGCTTTCGGCAAACCCGGCTTTTACCAATACCTGAGCAACGGTCTTCGCATCACCTTGTTCCATCTCCGGAACGTCATCGCGCGGGATCTCCTTACGCTGCACCGTTCGCTCGAAGTAGTCGCGGGCGGCGAGCGCTTCCGCCGCTCCGTGATATCGCCCGACGATGTCTTGCGCGAGCTGCTTCTTCAATTCGATGGCGTTGGACGTGCCGCTTGCTATCTGACGTGCGAGTACATCCGCTTCCGATTGCGATCGAAACGCAGCAAGGCGCGCATAGGTCGGCATCAACTCATCAGACATCTTCATCAGTTTCCCGAATTGCGAGCGCGCGCTTTCCGCGATGCCGACGTAGTTGTCGAGCGACTTGCTCATTTTCCGCTCACCGTCGAGACCAACGAGCAGCGGAACCGTTGCGCAAATCTGCGGAAGCTGTCCGTATTCGCGTTGAAACTGGCGTCCAAGGAGCAAATTGAAAAGCTGATCCGTTCCTCCGAGCTCGACGTCCGACTCTATCGCAATCGAGTCCGCAGCTTGGGCAACCGGATACAAAAACTCATGCAGCGAAATCGGCGTGCGGCTTTCATAGCGGTTATTGAAGTCATTTCGTTCGAGCATCTGGGCGACGGTAACGTGCGAAACCATGCGTACGACGTCGGAGAAATTCATCTTGCCGAGCCATTCGGAATTGTATCGGATCTTCACGCGCTCGAGATCGAGCACTTTTCCAGCCTGCTCGCGGTACGTTTGCATGTTCGCTTCGATGTGCTCGCGCGTGAGCGGCGGGCGCAACGCGTTGCGGCCGCTCGGATCGCCGATGCTCGCCGTGAAATCGCCGATGATCAGCGTGACGTTGTGGCCCGTCTGCGCAAACCGCTGCAATTTGTCTAGCACCACCATGAATCCGAGATGGAGGTCGGGACTCGTCGGATCGATGCCGAGCTTGACGTTGAGCGGGCGGCCGAGTTTGAGGCGGTCGCGAAAGTCCTCAACCGTTTCGACCGTTTCGAACCCGTCGAGCAAATGCTCGACGTCCGATGAGCGCGCGCTCGTCATGCCAACTCAATTATCGTTACGCCGCCCGAGCCCTCGTCCTCGCGTCCGTAGCGGACACTCTTGACGGACGGATGCGAACGTAGAAACTCTTGCAGGCCGCGGCCCAGCATGCCGGTACCTTTACCGTGAATCAATCGCAGCGGCGAATTTCCCGCGAGTGCCGCTTCGTCAAGCCAGTGATCGACGACGGGCTCGGCTTCGATGTAGCGTTTGCCGCGCACGTCGAGTTCCGGCATAGAGCGCGACGCCGCTTCCAGTTTTGCGGTTCGTCCCGTTTCGTGACGTGGCTTGTTCGCGCCGCCTTTGCGACGCTGGACGTCGCTCTTCTTTACTACCGTTTTCATCGGACCGATTGCGACGAGAACGTTATCGCCGTAATCTTCGACGACGGCCCCATCTTGCCGCAGCGACACGATGCGCACCGGCTCATTGCGCTGCAACATGCCGTCTTCCGACCGTTGTGCGCCGTCGAGCTCGTTTGTGATGCCGAGCGCGCGCCGCATCTCTTCTGCAGTACGGGAGAGCAGCGCGCTTTGCGATGCGGTCACGCGCGCGCGCTTGGCCTGCGCCGTGGCGGCGCGACGTTGAAGTTCCTGAGTAAACTCGCGGAGGCTTTGCTGCATGCGTTCCTCCGCGCGTTCGGCAAACGCCCGCCGTTCCGCCTCGAACCGCTCGCGATCATTTGCGAGGCTTCCGCGCTCACGCTCCGCTGCACGGCGTTCGTTGAAGAGCGCTTCGCGCTCCGTTTGCAATTCCGCAGAGCGCAGAGAAAGCTCCGCGAGCGCAGATTCATAGTCGCGCTCACGCGTATCGAGCAACGCCTGCGCGCGATCCACGATCGCGCGATCGATGCCGAGCGCGGTAGCGAGCGGAAACGCCAGCGACTGTCCAGGCGCGCCAACGTCAAGGTGGTACGTCGGACGGAACGTTTGCGGATCGAAGCGGACGCTCGCGTTCACGACGCCCGCCGCTGCGCTCGCGAAGAGTTTCAACTCGGTTGCGTGTGTCGTCACAACGCCACACGCGCCGACGCTCAGCAATCGCTCCAGCATCGCGACCGCAAGCGCAGCGCCCGCACCGGGCTCGGTTCCGCCGCCGATTTCGTCCACGAGCACGAGCGTGTGCTCGTCGGCGCGTTCGAACATTTCGCGCATGCGCGAAAGATGAGCCGAGAACGTCGAAGCGTTACCGACGATCGACTGTTCGTCGCCGATGTCCGCGATGACGCACGAGAAGCGGCCGACTTTCGTTCCCACGGATGCCGGAATGTGCATGCCGGCATACGTCATCGCGACGAAAAGGCCGACCATCTTCAGCGCAACCGTTTTACCGCCCATGTTCGGGCCGCTGACGACGAGCACACGCGTTTCGCCGTCGAGCGGAATCGTTTGCGGAATTGCGCGTTCGCCGAGCAGCGGGTGACGCCCGCGTTCGACGCGCACCACCGCCTCGTCGACGAGTTCGGGCGCAAGGGCGTCCATCGATCGTGCGACGTTCGCTTTGGCAACGAGCACGTCGATTTGTGCGAGCATTTCGACGTTCGACGCGATCGCGTCGGCATGCGCACCGACGGTACGCGAAAGCTCTTGCAGTATGCGTTCGATCTCGCGCTCTTCTTCGATGCGCAGCGTGCGCAGCCGGTTATTCGTCTCGAGGGCCGCGAGCGGCTCGATGAAGAGCGTTTGTCCGGACGAGCTGGAGTCGTGCACGATACCGGGAAATTCGCCGGAAAATTCGGCCTTGATCGGAACGACGAACCGGCCTTCACGAATCGTCACGACGGCGTCTTGGATGACGCGCGCGTACTTGCCGGACCGTACGATGGAAGAGACGCGATCGCGCGCATCGTTCTGCGCATTGACGAGGTTGCGACGAATGCGTCCGAGCGCAGGCGAAGCGCGGTCGAGGATCGTGCCGCGCTCGTCGATCGCTTCGGTCAACGATCGCTGTACGTCTCGAAGCACGGTGTACCGCGCGAGAATTGCGCCAAGCTCCGGCGACTTCTCCTCGCGCAGTGCGTTGTACGCCGCTGCGGCTGCCGCAATCGCGTCGGCGACGGCGCGAAGATCGGCCGGTGCGAGCGTACGTCCCAATGCCGCGGCTTGCGTATCCGGCTCCGGGTCGATCGCCGGCAAGACGTGGAAATCGGCCGCCGCGACAACTTGGCGAACGATCGCCGTGCGCGCCTGCTCCAGGCGCACCACCGCAAAGTCCGTCAACGGTACGAGTTCGTTCGCGAAACGACGTCCGCGCGCGGTTCGCGTCGCACCCACGACGCGATCCCGAACGCTCGCAAAATCTAAAGCCTCGAGCGTGCGCTCGTCGGCGACTATTTGAACAGAGCCCGGCGTCAACTTTCCAGCTTCTGCTTCATCAATTGATTGACCATTTGCGGGTCGGCTTTGCCCTTCGAGGCCTTCATCACTTGGCCCACGAGGAACCCCATAACATTCGTCTTCCCGCCTTTATAGTCGGTGACGGTCTTTTCGTTGGCAGCGAGCACCGCTTCGATGAACGCAACGATCGCGCCGGGGTCGGACGTTTGCGCGAGCCCCTCCCGCTCGACGATTGCTTTCGGCGAGCCTTCACCGCGCCACATCCGCTCGACCAGTTCCTTCGCGATCTTCGAATTGATCGTCTTATCTTCGACGAGCGCGATCAATTCCGCAACATGTTGCGGCGTGATCGGCGATTCGTGGACGGGTGTCCCCGTTTCATTCGCAAGCCGGGAGAGATCACCGAGCACGAAGTTCGTCGACTGCTTCGGATTGGTGCTTGCCTTCACAACCGCATCGAAGTAGACCGCGAGCGCAACGGTATCGATGAGTTGCGTCGCCTGCTTCACGTCTAGTGCGAACTCTTTCGCGTAGCGCTCGAATCGCGCGATCGGAAGTTCGGGAAGCTGCTCGCGCAACCGGTCCACATCGACGCGTTCGATCTCGAGCGGTACGAGGTCCGGGTCCGGAAAGTAGCGATAGTCATGCGCCTCTTCTTTGCTGCGCATCGGGTGCGTGACGCCGCGAACCTCGTCCCAGCCGCGCGTCTCTTGGACGACCCGTTCGCCGGCTTCAACGAGCGAGATCTGCCGTTCGATCTCGCTCTCGATCGCGCGATGCACCGAGCGAAACGAGTTCATGTTTTTAATCTCCGTCTTCGTACCGAGTTCTTTCGAACCCGTCGGACGGATCGAGACGTTGGCATCGCAGCGCAGCGAGCCTTCTTCCATCTTGACGTCGCTCACGCCGACCTGTTGCAGCGTGCGGCGCAGCGCTTCGAGATACCCGACCGCTTCATCGGCGCTGTGAATTTCGGGCTCGGAGACGCATTCCATGAGCGGCACGCCCGCGCGGTTGAAATCGACCAGCGAGTACGTGCTGCCCGCGATACGTCCGTCGCCGGATCCCGCGTGCGTCGACTTGCCGGTGTCTTCTTCCAAATGGATGCGCGTGAGGCGGCATTCTTTCACCGTGCCGTCCTCGAGCCAGTAGCGCACGACACCGCCGACGGTTAGCGGCATGTCATACTGCGTGATCTGGTAATCCTTCGGCATGTCCGGATAAAAGTAGTTCTTCCGGTCAAACTTCGAAAACGTGGGGATGTGCGCACCGAACGCAAGCCCCGCGGAAATCATGTGTTGGATCGCCTCGCGGTTCGCAACCGGCAATGCACCGGGAAGCGCGAGACAGACCGGACACACGTTCGTGTTCGGCTCGCCGCCGAACTCATTGCGGCAGCCGCAAAACATCTTCGTTGCGGTCTTTAACTCGACATGGCATTCGATGCCGATGATAACTTCGTATTTCGAACGAAACGGCGCGTTCACCGGCTACCCGCCGTCGTTAGAGCCGGCTTATGTGTATTTGCGTGGTTTGTCGCTTTTTCGTACGCGTGCGCTGCGCCGAGCAACAGTTTCTCGGTGAATAATGGTGACGTTAGCTGTAAGCCCATCGGCATTTCGCGATCGCCGCCGGGCGGCGTCACCCAGCCGCAAGGAACCGAGAGTGCCGGTAATCCGGCAAGCGACATCGGAATCGTGTAATAGTCCATCAAGTACATGCTGTACGGATCGCTCTTGGCGTTGAACTGGAACGCCGGCGAACTCGCTGCCGGAGCGGCGATGAGATCGCACGATGCGAACGCTTTGCGAAAATCGTCGGCAATGAGCGTGCGCGCTTTTTGAGCGCGAACGTAGTAGGCGTCGTAGTAGCCGCTCGAGAGCGCGTACGTGCCGATGAGGATTCGGCGCTTTACCTCCGGTCCGAACCCTGCGGCACGCGTCTTTTCGTACATGTCGTGAACGTCGGCGCCTTCGACGCGCAAGCCGTAGCGAACGCCATCGAAGCGCGCGAGGTTCGACGAACATTCCGCCGGCGCGATCAAATAGTACGTGGCCAAGCCGTACTCCGCGGTCGGCAGCGACACCTCGACGAGGTCGGCACCGAGCGACTGCAAATCGCGATACGCGCGTTCGTACAGCGCATGAATTTTGTCGCCGAGCGCGTGCGCGTCGAATTCCTTGACGATGCCGACTCTGAGCCCGCGCAGGTCGCTGTGCAAATCCTCAGACACCGGTTCGACATTGCGCTTGATCGACGTGGAATCCATGCGGTCCCAACCGGCCATTGCTTCGTACGCGATCGCGGCATCTTCAACCGTGCGCGTCAACGGTCCGATTTGATCCAAGCTTGATGCGAACGCGATCAGTCCATATCGCGAAACCCGTCCGTACGTCGGCTTGAACCCCACGAGATTACAGAACGCGCCGGGTTCGCGAATTGAACCGCCGGTATCGCTTCCCATGCCGATCGTGGCTTCGAAGGCGGCAACCGCGGCCGCGGAGCCGCCGCTGGAACCGCCCGGCACGCGCGAGACATCGTAGGGATTCTTCGTGACGCCGAGCGCTGAGTTTTCGCACGAGCTTCCCATTGCGAACTCATCCATGTTCGTTTTACCAACGGGAATCGCGCCCGCTTCGATCATGCGTTGGACGGCCGTTGCAGTATACGGCGACTTCCATTTCTCAAGGATCTTACTGCCGGCGGTCGTTCGCGTGCCGGTCAAACACATGTTGTCTTTCACCGCAAGCGGCACGCCGGCAAGCGGAAGTTTTTCGCCCCCTTGCACCCGTTCGTCGACGCGCGCCGCATCCGCGTGCGCACGCTCGTGCAGAACCGTCAGGTACGATCCGATGTTCCCATCGACGGCGTCGATGTGTGAAAGTATCGCATCGGTCACTTCGCGGGCAGAGATACTTCCGCTATTGACGTCGCGTGCGATCTGCGCCGCGCTGCGTTCGATGATCTCCATGACGTCCTACTCTGCGGCGATGATGCGCGGAACGCGGAAAAAGGCGCCTTGGCGTTGCGGCGCCTGGGCCAGCACCGTCTCGCGATCGAGGCTGGCCGCCGGTTCATCATCACGCTCGACGTTGCGCGACTCGACGACTTGCGCCGTCGCCGCGACGTGCGAAACGTCGAGTTTTGCGAGCGCGTTCACGTGTTCGAGCAGGTCGCCCAATTGCGTTTCGAAGCGCTGAACTTCATCGTCCGTGAGCGCGATGCGCGCGAGCTTTGCGACATAGCGAACGTCAATCTTCTCTGATGACAAAGTCGGGATACTCCGGTTCGTCGGCGGCATATTGATCACTCTTCGGCCACGTCGGTGACGGCACGTTGAGAAACGCGTCGTGCACGACTTCCTCGTCCGCTATGGCTTCGCGGTAGAGCGTCACCAGGGTCTCAACGTGCCCCGTTTGGGGGAACATGTCAAACGGCTGAACGATGCCGAGCCGGTACCCATTGGCGGCCAAGAACTTCAAATCCCGGGCGAGCGTGGCCGGGTCGCAGGACAGGTACCAGATATACGGCACCTTGAAATCCACGATTGCGCTCAGGGTCGCCTCGTCGCTTCCCTTGCGGGGCGGATCGAGAAACACGATATCCGCGTTGTTCATCGCTTCGCGCGCGTCCGGCGAACGGACGGCATCCTCCACGCGGCCGGCGTGAAACCGGACCCATCCTTCGAGGCTGTTGAGCTTCGCGTTGCCCTCCGCCTCGAGAATCGCTTGCGGATTCTCTTCCACCCCGTACACTTCGCAGCCGTTCTTCGCAAAGAAGAGCGAGAACGTGCCGGCGCCGCAATAGAGGTCCACGATACGGCGTGGATGTTGCAGGGCGTTCTTCATAAAGGCGAAGATGCGGCCGACGATCTCGACGTTGACTTGAAAAAACGACGCTGCGGAAACGCGATAGCGAATACCGTCGATCGTCTCTTCGATTTCGGGCGAGCCCGCAACGACGCGATGACGCCTCCCCAGGATCGCGTTTTGGCTTGTGAGCTGATATGAATTCGTGAGCCCCACAGCGCCGGGTAAGGATTTGAGCAACGCTGTCGCACCGCGTTCCACTTCGGGAGAGAGCTGCGACGTGGTGACCGTCACGACCGCTTCTCCCGTCGCTTGCGCACTGCGCGACACAACGTGACGCGCCACTTGCATCATCGGTGCGGTCTCTTGTCTTATCCGCGCGCGATTAAATCCGTGAATGAACGCGTTGAGCTGAGGCGTGACGATCGGACAATCGTCGATCGCCACGACGTCGTGCGAACGCTGCTGGTAAAAGCCGATCGCCGGCGCAGGCAGCGTGTGATCGACGACGAGCGACATTTTATTGCGATACGCGCGCGGATTGACCATTCCGACCGTTGTGCGAACGTCCACACCGGTAAAGCCTCCGATACGGGCCAGCGCGCTGCGGACGACATGCGTTTTCCACGCCAATTGCGCGGGATAGCTTAGGTGCTGAGCTTGACAGCCGCCACAGGTGCCGAACACGGGGCAAAACGGCATCGCGCGATGCGGCGATCCGGAGATCAACTGCAGCATCGTCGAGGTTGCATATTTTGGTTTGACGGTCGAAATGCGCACGCGCGCGCGTTCCTCCGGCAATGGACCGAAACAAAAAACAACCAACCCGCTTGCGCGTCCCACGGCTTGGCCGTTTGCAAGCAGGTCGGTGAACGACAATTCGAGTTCGGTTCCGGCGCGTAACGCCGGTGCCGCGTTACGCAGTATTTCTCTGTTCGTCAAGCGTCTTGAGCAAGTGGTTCGCCTCATCGATCAGCTGTTGAATGCGCTCGCTGGTCGGATCCGCGGGGCGCCGATTCAACAGCACGCGGACGACGGTGAAGGCCACTGCCGCGCCGATACCCGCGACGCCGATCCAAATCAGCGTTCGCGTCAGTTGAGCATTGTCGCGTTGCTCTTCGGCGCGTTGAAGTTCGGGCGTCTGGTCCATGTCAGCGTACTATTTCGCGACGGTGCGGGAGCCTTCTTCTCACCGGGGAACACCCTTCGGCGTTCGGAAACTCGCGGTGTCGAATTGGACCTGCTTGTTTCGCTGAACGTCCCATCGCTAGACTCTCAGGGCGCTCTGCGGGACGCCCGGGTACGCTTAGCCCACTACGAACGATGATTACTGTACGCGACGATTTTCGGCAGGACGAGCGCCCTACGCTCGTCCTGTCGCTCGTTGCTTCGGTCGTCATGAATCTGATCGCATGGATGCTCGTGATCTGGGTTTCGGCGGTGCATTTGCACCTGCGTCCCGTGAGTGCGCAGCACGAGCTGATTGTCTCCTCGTCGAGCATTCGGCTGGAGCGCCGCACGGTACCGCAACCACCCAGCGCGCAGCACCGGCAACAGCGGGCGCCCACGCAGCATGCGGCCACTCCGAAGCAGCAGCAACAGCCCCGTCGACCACGCGTTGCGCCACCAAAGCCACCGGCACGTCCGGCGGAGCTCGCACGCTTGACTCCGGCCGGCACGCCGGTGCCGCCGGCGCAACGCGTGCGGCACGACCCCGCCTCGCTCGCTGAGCAACTTGCGCAGCAACAGCAGATGTTTGCGCGTGAAGCACAGCAGCTGAATTCGTCGCATAGCATCAGCATCGCGACGAATCCGCCGCTGCCGGCGTCGGCATATCACGAAGCACCGATTGACGTGAGCGGACGCGAGGAGCAACGCGAATCCGTCGAGGCGCTGCTCGAACCGCTGCCGCACCAGCATTGGATCGCGCGCGGTATGTCGTGCTACTACGTGCATTACTTTGCGCAATATAGCGGCGGCGGAACGGAGGACGGAAACATCCCTTGGCCGGTGTGCTATCCCGCCGACCATGATGCGATGCTGCCGCTGGATCGCACGCATCGATTGCCGATCCCTTCGCCGCCGATCGGATACAAACTACCGCCGGACGTGACGCTCGCGCCACTGTTGCGTGCGATCTATACGGGCGAGATCAAAGGCGACAATCCGAACTAACTGAGTCAGATTAAGGAAAATCGCTGAAATACTGTTGCGGCCGATTACGGAGTACACTGCGGAGCAACAAAGGCACCTTTTGGGATGGATCTTGGCGCCGTACAGCGATGGGGAGAGAAAATTCACATGCGTAGCCTTGAGGCGATCGCAGCCGCCATGGCGACGCCGATTTCAGCTTCAGGCTTGCCCCTTTGTGCTGCAGCGCTTCAGTGAAAATTTCGCGGGCGGACGCCGTCGAGGATGCCTTCGGCTTCGAATGACCAGATTGCGCGCGCGAGCATATCGATTGCGCCGGCTTCTTTTTGCAGTTTGCCTTCGATAACGAGCGTGTTGCTCGTACGGATGACGCGGCGGAATTTTTCGTAGACATCCGGACGCACGATTACGTTCACGAGTCCCGTCTCATCCTCGAGCGTCAGAAAGACGAAGCCCTTCGCGGTACCGGGACGTTGACGGGTAATGACGAGTCCGCCGACGCGGCAGACGAGGTTGTTCGGCATTTCCGCAAGCCGTGCAGCCGGAATAACGCGCGCCGCATGCAATTGCGCGCGGAAATGTTCGACCGCCTGACCGCGGGTCGTGACGCCGGTCGACCATAAATCGAATGCCGTCTCTTGTTTGGGCGCAAGCGCTTTGAACGTCGCCTCGGGCTCCTCCATATCCATCAAACGCCCGAGCTCACCGCGCGCCTCGCGTTCGTCGAGCGCGCGCAATGCCCACATTGCCTCGCGCCGCGAGCGGTACCACGGCGAAAACGCGCCGGCCACGGCAAGATTCTCAATCGCTTCTTTTTCAAGCTGCGTGCGCTTCGCGAACTCGAGCAAATCCGTAAACGTCCCGCCGCGTAACGCCTCCTCCAGTCGCTCCTTTTGTCCTTCACCGAGTCCGCGCACGAGATGGAACCCGAGGCGCAAACTGCCATCGGGCTCGACGAACGACCAATACTCGCTCGCGTTGACTTCAACCGATTTGATCGTGACGCCGTGCCGCCGTGCGTCGTTCACCAGCACTTCCGTCGAATAAAATCCCATCGGCTGCACGTTTAAAATTGCCGCGCCGAAGATCGCCGGATAGTGACATTTGACGTATGCCGACGCATAGGCGAGTAATGCAAAGCTCGCCGCGTGCGATTCCGGAAAGCCGTAATCCGCGAATCCTTCGAGCATGTGGAAGAGTTGCTCGGCGGCGGTACGGTCGATGCCGTTCGCAACCATGCCTTCGATCAGCTTCGGATAAATCTCGCGCATTCGTTCGTGCGAGCGTTTGTGGCCCATCGCGCGGCGCAACTTGTCCGCTTCGCCCGGCGTAAAACCGGCCGCTTCGATCGCCATGCGCATCCCTTGTTCTTGAAAGAGCGGCACGCCCAACGTACGTTCGAGGACCGGCTTCAGTTTAGGATGCGGGTACGCGACCGGTTCCATTCCCGAACGGCGGCGCAGGAACGGATGGATCATTTGTCCTTGAATGGGACCCGGGCGAATGATCGCGACTTGCATGACGATGTCGTAGAAACACGCGGGTTTCATCCGCGGCAGCATCGATTGCTGCGCGCGTGATTCGATTTGGAAGACGCCGATCGTGTCGGCGCGGGAGATCATTTCATACGTGCGTTTGTCGTCGGATGGGATCGTGTGAAGAGCCAGACGTGCGACGCGATCCTTCGACAGCCCTTCGGCAAGCTCAGGACTTCGGCGCAGGATGACACGGGGCTTCTGCTCGCCATGACACGATGTGACGTACCGTTCGTGTAATGAAAATGCTTCGCGCAAGAGCGAGAGCATCCCGAGGCCGAGCAAATCGATTTTGATCAGGCCGAGTTCCTGGAGATCGTCTTTGTCCCACTGAATGATCGTGCGGTCTTTCATCGTTGCCCATTCGACGGGCGCGACGCGGACCAGCGGATCGCGAGTGATCACCATGCCGCCGGAATGAATGCCCATGTGGCGCGGAAACCCGTCGATGCGGCGGCAAAACGCGTACAGCCGCTCACCGAGAATGCCGCTGACCGGCGCAGCAATCGCCGGATCGGGATCCGCGCCGTAGTCTTGGCCGCGAAAGCCGTACAAATACCGATCGGTTTGTCCGGGCTCCAGTCGCGACGCGCGCGCATTTGAACCGGTATCGAGATCGCGGCGCTTTTGCACCGATTGCGGTTGTTCCGTTGAGACGAGATCCGGTTGTCCGGTTGCGCCGGCAAGTGATTCGCGCGCATCGAATTCGCGCACAACTGCATCGACTTGCGCAAGTGTCAAGCCGAGCGCTTTGCCGACATCGCGCAGCGCCGAGCGCGTGCGGAACGTAACCACTTCCGCGGCCATCGCGGCATTGCTGCGGCCATAGCGCTCGTAAATATACTGGATAACTTGTTCGCGGTCTTGATGTGCGAAGTCGATATCGATGTCCGGAATTTCCTGACGTTCTTCCGACATAAACCGCTCGAAGAGCAAATTCATGCCGATGGGATCCACGGCCGTGATGCCGAGCGCATAGCAGACGGCGGAGTTTGCGGCCGAACCTCGTCCTTGACACAACACGGCGAAGCGGTTTGCGGCTTGAACGATATCCCACACGATGAGGAAGTATCCGGCGAGATCCATCTTGGCGATGATGCCGAGTTCGTACTCAAGCTGGCGTTCGACGTTCGATGCGATCGGCGCGCCGTAGCGATCGACGGCGCCTTTATAGACGAGTTCGCGCAAATACGTCTGGCGCGTGTAGCCGTCCGCGACCGGGAAGAGCGGAAACTGCCCGACAAGACGCTCAAGGCGGAACGCGCAGCGTTGTGCAATCGCGAGCGTCGCATCGATCGCTTCAGGGTGTGCCGCAAAGAGTTTGCGCATTGCTGCGGCGCGCTTCAAATAGTATTCGGCGTTCGGCCTCAAGCGATGCTGAGCGCGTGCTTGTTCGAGCGTAATCGTTTCTTTCACGCACGAAAGCACGTCGGCAAGCGGCGCCTCCTCGCGCCGCGCGTACGCGACGGCGTTCGTCGCGACGTACGGCATTTTCAAGCGGCGCGCGAGCGCGATCAACGCTTCGTTCATCGCGGCATCTTCTACGGTAAGATGCTGCTGCAGCTCAAGATAGCAACGTTCGCGGAAGAGCCCGAGCAAGATTGACGCGCGCTCGGCGTCAAGCGTGCGCGTCAGCAGGATGATTCCGTCGCTACGGCCGTCGAAGTCCTCGATCCGCAAACGCGCGTCACCTTTACTTCCGCGCATTTGCGCCGTCGAGATCAACTCACAGCAGTTAGCATAGCCCCGCGCGTTTTCGACAAGAATGACCGCATGCGTTTTATCTTCGAAGGTTAATTCCGCGCCGATGATCGCATCGAGCCCGGCGCGCCGCGCAGCCGCTGCAAAGCGCACGCTGCCGTAGAGCCCGTCGCGATCGGTCAACGCAAGCGCGCGTAACCCCAGCTCGCAGGCTCGTTCAACAAGTTCTTCGGGATGCGATGCGCCTTCGAGAAAGGTGAAGTTCGACCAGCAGTGCAGTTCCGCGTAGTTTAGTGCCACATCTAGAACGTGGTATTAACGGCGTAGCCACGTGCAGAGCATGCGCAGGTCGAGATTCTTGACGAGTTGAGCGCATTCGTGCGTGCAGAGATGAAGCGAGCGCAGGCGCGCGCGGACGCGGTCGCGTTCCTGCGCAAACGCATCGTCGATCGCGGCCGAAGCGAGAAATTGTTCGTTCTGCACCCGCAGATGCGTGAAGCGCTTGTGCATGTCGCGTTCCATCCGCGGCTCGCCGACAAAGCACGCGCGCAAGCGTAGATGCGTGCCGTACCGGTAGTTCGCTTTGATCTCGCGTATGCGCCGCATCGGATGCTCCGAGAACCCCAATTTCACGGTGTGAAATTGGGGAGCCCGGGAATTTCCATCGCGCAATTCGAGCAAGTAGACAAAGCCGTAATTGAAGCCGGCAAGTTCTTCGAGGGGCGAGAGCAAATGGTTCGTGCGCGTAATCTCACCGCTGCGCAGCCACGCCGACGCGACGCGCTGGAACGTTTCACAGGAGGTTTGCGCTACTTCAATCATACGAGCCCCGCAGATACCAGTGATTGCCTTGGCGGTAGATACGCCGCACGCTGCCGTCGTCAAGAACAACGTCGTATTCGTCCCGCGTCACCGGCGATGTGAACCATGCTTCGTCGATCCGCCACGGGCCGGCACATTCAACGACCGCGTGTCCGTTGATAACAGACGGCTCCCCGCGCGCAACCGACACGTCGACCTCCGTTACGTCCATGAGCCGCAATTGCGGTACGGCCGCGCTTTCGTTTACTACCAATGCTGAATACGCTTCTCGTAGTTTCGGAACGGTAAACGGTTCGTAGGTGAAGCGTTCTTCGACGGGATACGCGGCGCGCGTGCGCGCGCGACGAACCGGTTCACCGAGCAGCGCTTCCAGACGCGCGAGGACGACGGCAACGTTTTGGACGTCGATATCGTCGTTGCGCACGAGCGGCAGCGCTTCGCCTCCCTCTTCTAAGCGGAGCGCGCGTAGCCGCAGTCCGCAGAGCGGCGCATCGAACGTCAGCCCTTCCATTTTAGCTCGCACGACGTCGAGCATTGCGCGGTCGTTCGCAGTCGGCGCCGCAAGGAGAATTTCCAGGCGTTCGTTGTGTCCGTTCTCCAGTTCGATTTCGAGATCGAGCGCGCTTGCGCGTTTGCCGCACCGTTCCAAATCATGGCAAATCCGAGAGAGCAGCACGCGCATCGCGAAGAGCACCGCCTCTTCGCTCTCCGCCGACCCTTCACCAAACATCGACGCTTCGATCGCTACCGCATGGCTGCGCGGAATGAACGGCGTGCG
Source organism: Vulcanimicrobiia bacterium (assembly GCA_963737065.1). Classification (GTDB taxonomy): domain Bacteria; phylum Vulcanimicrobiota; class Vulcanimicrobiia; order Vulcanimicrobiales; family Vulcanimicrobiaceae; genus JAMXLG01. Next base: position 244,937 of record CAVTRC010000002.1, on the reverse strand, counting down.
GTCGATGCCGCGCGCCCACTCATGCCACTGCGCCGCGGCGCGTCCGAAGCGGCGTACGAACGGTCCGTGCGGCAAGCGCGCAAGTTCTCCAAGCGTCGAGAGGCCGAGTAAACGCAATCGCTCGTGCGCATGCGGATCGACATCGAGCACGTCGAGCGGCAACGGCGCCAACCGCGACGCCTCCTCTCCCGGTTCGATCGCGGTTGCATCGCCAATCCAACTTGCTGCATACGCGCAAAACCGGTTGGGACCGGCACCCGTGCGAATCGGCAGATCGAAGCGATCGAGAATGCTATGAATCTGCACGACCCAATCGTTAAACGATCCGGCGATCCCGCGCATGTCGAGAAACGCGATACCTTCGCGCACGTCGTCGATCAGCGGCGTTACCGCATCGAGCGCATCGAGCACGTCGTTCCATACCGCTCGCGCGCGAACCGCATCGTGGACGGCGACACGCGCATTGGGTGCAACGGCTGCGGCTTGCGTCACCGTTTGCCCAGCACGCGCACCGCATTCGCGTGCACGATCGTCAAGCGCGATAACATGTCCGCGATCGAACCGGTCGGCGACGAGCAACGGAACGTCCTCGCAGACGCGAGCGCCGCCGAGGGCAACCGCCAACGGATAGTCGGGAACGCGCAAGCAGATCAGCATCGCCACTTCCTCATTCATGCGATTCATGCGCCCACGGGTTTAAGAAAGGCTGAACGAAGCGAAACGGCTCCCCCGGCTCTCCGCGCGGCTTTGTGTTTGCGCAGTTCCGCACGCAGCGTAAATCCGGAAAAACACCCCCAGAGCCCGCGCGAGCCGCGCATCACCGCGCGTTCGAAGATGCATCCCAGGCGAACGGTCGCCACGCCGGCGAGTTCTGTACCCGCGCGGCCGGCGATCACGACGAGGACGGATCCCGCTCGATGAGCGAGGGTTGCAAGACGAGTCCACATAGCCGCACGTAACGCCGGAGCACGCATGACAATGACGCGAGCAGCGCGCGAGCGCAAGATCACATCGACGGCCCGGGCAATGCCCACCGGCGTTTTTGCGGGAATAACCAGCAAGCGGTCGAGACGGACGCCGGCATCTTCCAATGCGGGCGGATACAGTTCACCGTCGTCGATAACGGCGCCGAGGCTTCGGCGTGTCACCTGGGCAAGCAGCGCCGCAGCGATGCTCCATCGACCGGCACTGCCCAGCCCCTCGAGCGTCACGAGCGATCCAAGTGGAAAGCCGCCGCCTAGGAGACAATCGAGTGGTGCGATCCCGCTCGTAATGAGGCGATCGACATCCACGCCGACCGCCCCCGGCGCCGCGTGAAGACGCTCTTTGAGCTCTTCGAAGAGCTGGTTGCGGCGGTCGTGGAAGGCGGTAGCGGGAAGCATGGGTGATCATCCTAATCGAACATATGTTCGATGTCAAGCGCCGGGGATCACCGTTCAAGAGCAGAATTTTGAACCGCATAATGGCGGACGATCGCGTCATTGCATGGGCGAAAACCCTCGGTGCAGCGGAGGTCCGCGTCTTTATGAAGGCACGGCGGCGCTTTTTGAAACGGCCGTCCACCAAGCGTCTTCATGAGCTCCGTACGGCAGCGCGTCGCCTGCGCTCGCTCTTCAAAGATTTCCGCGACATCCTGCGGCCGCGGCGGTTCAAACGTCTGCGCCGGTTGATCGATCTCACGAGTGATGCGCGGGATGCCGCGGTGTTGCGCGAGACGTTGCGCTCGGCGCTCGATACGCGCGAACGGCGCGATGCGCGTACGACCTTATCCGAACTTTGCGCGCGCGAACGCGCCTGTTTTTCGCGCGTCCGCCGTTTGCTTACCGGATTGCGGTATACCGTATGAAGGCCCGCAACATCGATCTGACGGTTGCCTGCGGCATCGATGATGCGATGCGCCGCATCGCAATCGTTCGCTTTGCGGAGCTATTGACACTCGCACCCGCACTGCAGACGCGCCGCGCGCGCGAGGTGCATGACTTTCGCATCGCATGCGCGCGATTGCGCTACGCGCTCGAACGCTTCACGCCGAAGGAACCGTCGCTGCTCCAAGCCGCAAGCCGCCTTTCGCAACTGCAAGAGGCGCTCGGCAATTGGCGCGATCGTGACCTGTTGCTCGCAACCGTTTCAGGCTTGGCACTCACGACGCGACGGATCGTGAACGAACGCGACGATGCACTTTCGCGCGCGCACGCGTTGTGGCGGGATGCCTTCGCGAGCTACGGTCCGTTCGAAGGGTTGATGCGCTTTACGGGACTGGGTTACGGTTTCGGGGACGGAGAAGCGCCTGCGCCTGTTTGACCGCCGCACAATTTCACGGTTTGCACGACCGTCTTTGCAAGGGTGTCTTCATGTTTCTGACCGTCGCTTTGCGCCCACTCGACGGCCTGTTGCAAATCCTTCACCGGATTGTAGCCGAGTGTCAATCCCGGGACGCGCGTGAGATCGATTTCGTACGGATTCGTCGGCAAGCCCGCGTTGATCACGGTATCGTCGAACGGTTGCGGATGAAGCGGATCGGCCGTCGGGGAGATGTTGTGCAGCGGATCCACGCCGCCCGTGTTCGTCCTTTGCTCGCGGCCGGCAATCGCATAGATGTAGCCGAAACCTTCGTGCTGCATGTCGGCCAATTGCTGGGTTTCGACGAACCCGTTGATGATGTCGAGTGCAGCTTGCTGGTCGGCAAGCGACTGGAGCAGCTTGTTCTTGAGATCCAACGTGCGCTGATCTTCCTGATCGCGCGCCTTCGGCGGGAAGACCGACGGATCTTCGAGCATTTTTTGAATCGCGAGGACGTTGTTGGCAAGCGGCGTGACCAAGTTTTCCATGTGCAAAACGGTCATGCTCTTTTGCGCGTCGCTCTGGTTGAATTGCGCCATGCCGTACTCTTTGAACATCCCCGGGCTCTTGCCGATGATTTGATCGTTTTCGAGTAGCATTCCAATCGCAGGACGAATCTTCGCCGCAAGCGCGCTGCATACCGGATGCACGACCGTATGGTAGATCTCCGGCGGAGCGGTTCGCGTAGGCGCGGGTGAAGGAGACGGTTTCGGGGCCGCCGGAGCGGCAGCAATACAAGCGAGGAAGGCACCTATGAGTGCCGCCGCGAGGGGAGTGCGCATGGTCTGCATTCTATTACGTGAACGCAAGACCGCGCCTGCATGTTACTGTAGAACCGCTCCGTCGAGCGATGAGTCGCTGTACCGGCGAATCGTCGACGCGTCGGCGGGAGTACACGTCCACGAACCGCGATCGCTGTCGCAGAGACGGACGCCGGTAAATTTTGCGCCGTGTACGTCGGCGCCGGAAAGACGCACGCATTCGGTCTCGCGCCTGGCCACCGTTCCGCCGCTGTTGAACGTATTGTGCCAGCAGAGCGCGGCGTTGGTAAAATCGGCATTGCGCAAGTTCGCATCCCGAAAATTCGCGCCGATGAGCCGTGCATTCGTGAACCGCGCAGAAGATGCATCGACATCCTCCATATTTGCGCCGGTCACCTCGATGTTTGAAAGGTCGTGCCCGCGCAATTGCGCGCCTCGCAGGTTGCAACCGGTGCAGTTGTTGAGGATGTCACGCAATTCCTGATCGCTGAGTCCTTGGAGCGCACCGCTCAGATTTGCGCCGGTCAATCGCGCCCCTTTGAATTGCGCACCGCTCAAGCGCGCGCCGCCAAAGGCACAACCCGTGCAGTCGACGTTCGTGAAGTTTATTCCGCGTAAGTCGGCATCGCGGAAGTTCGCGCCGGTGAGGTTGGAGCCGCTGAAGTTTGCGTTGCGAAGGTTCGCGCCGGTGAAGTTCGCGCCGACGTAGTCGACGTTCGAAAAGTCGCGTCCTTGCAGATCGGCGCTTGCGAAATTGCAGCCCATGCAGTTCGTGGGTTTCGCCTGGACGGCGCCGGTGAGCGCGTACGATAACAAAGCCAGCGCGCAAAGCGCAAGCGCAAGATGTTTCATCGGTTTTGCTCCTCGCTTCAGTCTTTCCAGATCGCGTCGCCCATGTTCGCGCCGGTGAGCGACGTGTGCGACAGGTCGACGCCGCGCAGATCGGCGCCGTGGAGGTTGCAGCCGGTGAGGTCGGCGTTGTAGAGGTTGGCGCCGGCAAGTTTCGCACCGGCGAGATTGGCCCCGGTGAGATCTGCGGCGGAGAGATTCGTGTTGCGCAAATCGGCGCCGGCGAAATTGACGCCGGTGACGTGAATGCCGTGCAGATCCATGCCGTAGAGATTAACGTGAGCAAAGTTGCAGCCTTCGCAACTGTTGAGGACGGTGCGTGCCTGCGTCGGTGCCAATTTGCTCACATCGATATTGCAACCGGTCAAGTGCGCGCCGTCGAAGTTCGCGCCTTCGAGACGAGTAGCGCGCATGTTACAACCTTGCAGCTCGGCGCCGCGGAACGAGGCGTTCCGAAGATCGGCACCGTCGAAGTTCGCGCCTGTGAGCTGCGCGTGATCGAACCGCGCGCCTTCGAGATTTGCACTCTTGAAGTTCGCGCCTTCCATCGAACGATTCGAGAAGTCACGTCCCGCCAGATTTGCATCGGAGAAGTTGCAGCCGGTGCATCCGGCGCTGTTCTTTGCGTGCGATCCCGCAACGCCGGCGTTGCTTAGGGCGTTCTGCACGCTTGCGGCAAGCGTTCCCGAACTGGGAATGCTGCTCTGAACCCTCGCGATCATGTGCGGCAGCGTCGCGATCTGCGGCATCTTGTGCGTCGTGCGATGCACCGGAGCGGCCGGCGCAGGCGTCGCCTGCACGGGCGCCGGCAACGCTTGTACCCGCGCAACCGTTGTCACGGGCGCGGTCGTGGACGCGGTACGGGGCGCCTCGACTTTCACCGCAATCTTTCGCGGAGCAGCAACCTTCGCCATCGGCCGCACCGGCGACGGTGAGGCTGCGGGGTCGGGCGCGGCGGGTGCGGTAAACGCGATGCTCGGCGTCATGAGCCGCAGCACGATAAACACCGCCACGAGCACCGCGACGAAACTCCCCGCAACGCTCGGCGCAATGCTCGAGCCGATCGCGCGTCCCGTGCGCAACAAGCGCTCGATGCGAATCGAAATGTTCTTGCGCGTTGCGAAGACACCCGGCGCGGGCATCGGCCGGTGCGGCCAGGCGGTCATTTCCGCCATCTTCGTCAAACAGAACGCATACGGACGGACTTGCCCGGTCAACTGCAGCACATAGTCGTCGCACGCGACTTCGCGTTCCACGTCCATTTGGCGCGAGATAAACCACACCGCGGGATTGAAAAACAAGAGCGCGGATGCAATGCGTTGAATCGCATTCGTCCAATCGTCGCCGCGCAGCAAATGCCCGAGTTCGTGCAGGCTGATTTGATCGATCTCCGACGGCTCGAGCGAGTGTACGAGGTGCGACGGCAGGAGCACCATCGAGTCGAAGAGTCCGACCGCGATCGGCACTTCAATGGCATCGGAAACGCAGATCCGCACGTCGCGCGATCCTTTGAGGGCGTTCATCCATCGCGGCATTGAGTCGCGATACTGCACGGAAAGCGGCAGTGAATCGTGCTTGAGCCGTTCGAGTGCCACAAACGCGACGATCAACCGAACGATAATGACGAGCGTCGCGACTCCCCACAAAGCGAAGAGTACGGGGGCAACGAGCCCGGGAACGCGCAAGCGGAATGACGGCACGGCGACGTGCGGCGCTGCCGCCGGTGCTGCAACGGGCGCAACGCGCGTCTCGGGTGCCGCGCTGACGGTGCGCGCGACGCGTGCAGCTTGCGCAGTTGTCGTTGATGCGCCGCTCGTTGCGTGCGTCGTTACCGGCGGAGTTTCCACACTGACGCGCGAGAGGCTCGTGACAACGGGGACGATGAAGATCGCCAATAGGGCGAGCGACCATACCGCATATCGCGTTGTCGCATTCGCACTGCGAAAAACATAGAGTGCGACCCATGTCAGCAACGCGATGAGCGCGCCTTGCCACAGGCCGTTGAGGAGAATCGCTAGTCCGATCCGCGCTACAGGCCCGAGCAGCTCGAGGTGAGCCATGCGTTACTTCCCTTCGTCGTACCGTTCGATCAACGAGCGCAAACGGTCGAGTTCGTCGTCCGACGGCCGTTCGTTCTCAATTAAACGTAGCGCTAACGCGCCCGCATTGTTTCCAAAAAATTTTGAAACAACTTGTTTGACGGCCGACTGCGCGGCGGCTTCGCGCGCAATCAGCGGGTAGTACATGTAGGCACGACCCGCTTCCTCATGGGCGACGTGGCCCTTCTGTTCGAGGATCCGTAGCGTCGTGAGAACGGTATTGTAGGCCACCGGCGGCGGCGGCATTGCTTCTGAGACTTCAGCGACGGTCCCCCGTCCAAGGCGCCACAGCACTTCCATGATGCGCAGCTCGCCTTCGGTGAGGGTCGGACTCTTCTTTCGGGCCAATCTATGCTACCTCGCTCCTAATTCTTTAAGAGTACGATAGCATTAGGTCCGATAGTTGTCAACTAATAATTTAAGAGGTTAAACGGCGACTGCGGCTTGGTCGCCGGCATGCTCGAGCTGGCGCTTCTCGTCGCCCGAAATGACCATCGTCAAGTCGAGCATGATGATGAGCCGCTCGCCCATCTTCCCGACCCCTTGGATGTACTCGGTGCCGACTCCGGCAATCATCTCCGGCGCGTCCTCGACGTTTTCCATCGGGAGGTTGAGGACTTCGCTTACGCTGTCGACGACCATGCCGATCCGCTTGCTACCGATCTCGGTAACGACGATGCGCGTGCTCTTCGTTGCGTCGATGCGTGCCATGCCGAAGCGCGTGCGCAGGTCGATAATGGGAATCAACTGGCCGCGCAGGTTGATCACGCCTTCCATGAAATGCGGCGCGCGCGGGACGTGCGTGATCTCCACCATACGAATGATTTCTTGAACTTGCGAAATGTCAACGCCGTACTCTTCGGTCGCGACCTTGAACGAGACGACTTGGAGCACTTCGCCGGAGAGCTGCTGTTTGTTCTCCTGTTTGACGTCTGCCATGGCTGACTAAACTCCCGAAAACTCCACGCGCGCGACCTTGCCGCCGACGTGAGCTTCACTAACGAGCGAATGAACGTCGATGATGAGCGAAATCGAACCGTTGCCGAGGATCGTCGCACCCGAGATGCCGGGAATGCGACCGACGACGTCCGAGAGCGGCTTGATGACGATCTCTTGTTCGCCTTCAAACGAGTCGACGACGAGCCCGACTTGGCGTCCTTGCAAGCCAACGATCACGATCATCACCTTGTCCGGATCGCGCCGCCCGCCCAGTTCGAACAGTTCCGCAATTCGCACGAGCGGCACGACTTGTCCGCGCAGCGTGATGACTTCGTTGCGATGTACCGTACGCACGTCGGCCATTTCCACGCGCTGCGATTCGATCACGGAATCGAGCGGAATCGCGTAGAGCTCGTCGGCGACGCGCACAAGCAGCGCCTGTATGATTGCAAGCGTCAGCGGAAGCTTGATCGTGAAGCGTGTCCCTTGACCTGCGGCCGTTTCGACGTCGAAGACGCCTTTTAGGCGCGAGATGTTCCGCTTGACTACATCCATTCCCACGCCGCGTCCGCTGACGTCGGACACCACGTCGGCGGTGGAAAAGCCCGGCGTGAAGATCAGGTCGACGATTTCCCGATCGGTCAACCGGTCGTCGCCGGAAATGAGTCCTTGTTTCACGCCGCGCGCGCGCACTTTTTCAAGGTTGATTCCGCCGCCGTCGTCGGCCACTTCGATGATGATCTGATTGCCTTCGTGATAGGCATTGAGCGATATCGTGCCGGCTCGTGGTTTGCCCAGACGTTCCCGTTCGTCGGGTGCTTCGATGCCGTGATCGACGTTGTTGCGCAGCAGATGCATGAGCGGCTCGCCGACTTCATCGACGATCGTCTTGTCGAGATCCGTTTCCGCGCCGGAGATCACGAGTTGCACTTCCTTGCCGCGCGCCTTCGCCACGTCGCGCACGAGGCGCGGAAACCGGTCGAAGACTTGACCGATCGGCACCATGCGCACCTTCATGATCGACTCTTGAATTTCGTTCGTCGTGCGCGCGAGCAACGCCGCTGAATCAGCGAGTTCCTTCGCAAGGGGCGCGATAATAGCTTGAGCGCCGCCTCCTGCAGCGCTAGATCTATCGTTCATCAATCGCTCGAGCGTATTGGCGATATCCGAAATACGCGTGCGATTGATTACGAGCTCGCCAACGAGATTCAAGAGCGCATCGAGACGTTCGATATCGACACGAATCGTCTGATGAATCGACGAGCGCTTGTGATCGCCGTTCGCAGCCGCTTTTTGCGCAGGCGCCGGCACGGCAGGCATTTGAGCCGGAGCCGCAGCCGCATTCGGCCGTTCGAAAGCCGGAACCGCAAGCGGTTCTGCGGACGCGCTCGGTGCAGCGCCATTCGCCAAATGCGCTTGCGCCAACAGGCGCTCTACTTCCGCCTCGAAGGCCGCCACGTCCGTCGCAGTTGCCTGTTCCTCGTGCGCTGCCGCCTCGTCAAAGGACTCTTCCGGACCGGTTCGCCCATCGATGACGTGCGACGTCTCTTCGTAAATCGACGTAAAGGTATCGAGCTTGTCGATGTACTCGACAACGCCCTCCGGCGCTTGTTCTTGTCCAATCGCCGCCTGCACGAGCCCCGTGAGTAAATCACGACCCGTAAAAAGAATGTCGACCGCACTCTCGGAGAGCGGCATCCGGTCTCTCCGAAGCAGATCGCACAAATTTTCCAGCTTGTGCGCGAGCCCCTGAACGTCAACAAAGCCGAGCATACCGGAAGACCCCTTCACGGTATGCAGTGCACGAAACAGCGAATTGATGATCTCGGGATCGGTCGAACCCGAATTCACGCCCTCTTCAAGCCGCAACAAATCCGCATCGATCTGCTGCAGTAACTCGTCCGCCTCATCCCGGAAGTACGAGATGAACTCCTCGCGATTAAACAGCTCGTCCGACATTTCAAAGGCGCTCCGCCCCAGGCTGCGCGCCCCCCACTTCGTGGGGCCCCCAAACCATGGCGCGCAAAAGCACCATCGCCGGCATTGATTCCCCTAGGGCGCGCCTAATGAACATGTCGTCGTTAGCCTTGTCCCATCGGGACCGCGTCGTGCTTTGACGCATCGGCGGTCGTTCTGCGCAAAAATCACGTAAGCGCAAAAACCACACGATGTGGTTTTTGCGCGGCCCCCGAACCAACGCGTCTCGACCGGCCATAAACGCGGCGCGAGCGTTACTCGACGCCGAAGACGGAGAGCAGCGGCCCGAGCGATCCAGTCTCCGGGATCAGAATGAACTGTCCGGCGACTTCCTTTTCTTTATCCAAGAAAGCCGACTCGATCAAGAATACGTCTTGATCGGGAAGAATCGACATCAGGGTGCGAAACGCGGCCTGCACCGTCCCGTATGAAAGCGTCGGAACCGACGGCAACAGATTCGATCCGGTCAACTGAATGATCGCCGTCAGATACGACCCGGCGATGATGTTGCCGAGTTCTTTCAACGTCGAATCGGCGATCGAATCGAAGATCTGTATGTCGCCGATCACGCGATGCAAGAACTGGCTGACGAAATCGAGCGCCTGTTCGCGGTCGAACAGCACCACCATCTGACCCGGTGCTTCGCCGCGGACGTACATGTGGAGCGCCGCGACCGTGCGGTTTTCATGACCGACGCGCGATGCGAGATCGCGGAACTTGATCACATCGATGCGCGGTTCGCTCAAGTTGATCTTCGTATTGAGCAGTTGCGACAGCGCCGTAGCTGCATGGCCCGCGCCGATGTTGCCCACTTCCTTGAGCGCGTCCTTTTGCAGATCGTTGAGTTGCATGCTCGCGCTCATGACAGCACTTTCTGAATCGTTTCGAGAATTTTTGGCGGCTGAAACGGTTTTGTGATGAACGATTTCGCGCCGGCTTGAATCGCCTCGACGACCAATGCCTGCTGGCCCATCGAGGTGCACATGATAATCTTCGCGCTGGGATCCGATGCAACGATTTGCTTGACGGCCGCGATGCCGTCCATTTCGGGCATGACCATGTCCATCGTCACGAGGTCCGGCTGGAGATGCTTGTACTTCTCAACCGCCTCAACACCGTTTTGAGCCTCTCCGACGACATCAAAGCCGTTCTTAGACAGGATCCCTTTGATCATCATCCGCATGACGACGGCATCGTCGACGATGAGGACTCTCTTGCTCATCCGTAGCTCCCAAGACGAAGTGCAAATGCGGAAAGGCACAAACGCGCCTCACGCCATCCTTTGAAGACCATCGGCCAAAGGAAAGCGCTTCTTTATGGAACGACGGTTAAGCCAGACCGCGGTTGCGTAAGTCTGCCTGGCGGCGATTGATAAACTCGACGATCGCCTGATCTTCGTCCGGGCGGATCGCTTGGAAACGCAGGCCGTGGCAGTGTTTGCCGGACGACGCAATCACCGCGTGGCGCATCACTTCGCCGAGGAGCGCCAATGCTTCACCATCCGTGCGCAGCTGCATCTTCACCTCGACGCGAGTGTAATTTTTCAACGCGCGATCGATGATAAGCGAACAGCCGCCGCGACTGATGTCGCGGAGGCTGCATTTCGACCACTCTCCGCTGCCGACGCCCATGGGCGCGAAGCGCCAGTGCCCGGCGACGGTCGCGTCGAGGCGAACGCTCCGGCGTTTTTGCACGCCGCTTGCGGCGCCGATGAGGCTCACTTTACGCGGTGTCTCGAACGTGGTCGTCGCGTTTCCCGTAGACGTGATCTTCGTCTGCGCGCGGAAGCGTCCGTCCTGCGCCTGATATACGATGACGGCCGACTCGCCGGCTGTGCCGAGCGTTTCGCGGGTGACGATGCCTTTTGGGCCCACGGCTTCGACCGTTACTTGACGGACGGGACGACCGCCCGCGATGACATCGACAAACGAATGAAGCAGCGGAAGCTGCGAGAGCGGGATACCACTCGATTTCGTAAAGAATGATTTCAGCATGTCAACGTGTTGCTGATGCTACCGGATCCGCTGCGTCTTCGGTGGTGGAAATCTGTCCGATCGACTCGACACGCAGACCCGGCGCGATCTCAGAATACGAAAGAACGACCAACTGCGGCGCCGCGCGTTCTGTAAGCCGCTTGAGCGCGAGCCGTACCGCCGGAGAACAGAGAACGATCGGCGCAAGACCTGCGTTCTGCGCGGTGCCGATTTGGCGCGTCAGCGACGCATAGATGCGCGAGACGGTGTTCGGGTCGAGTAACGCATAGGCGTCCTCGCCGCGGCGCACCGCTTCCGAGAGCAACGACTCCAGCCGCGGATCGACCGTAATGACCGACAGTAAGCCGTTCTCAGCGTACTCTGCGGAGATGTGGCGAGCGAGCGCCGCTCGTACTTTCTCGGTAAGGAAATCGATGTCTTTGCTTACGCGCCCCGCGTCCGCAAGCGTCTCGAGAATCAATACGAGATTGCGTACGGGAATTCGCTCGCGCAGCAGATTCTGCAAGACGCGTTGCACTTCGCCAACCGTCAGGAGCGTCGGAACGAGTTCGTCAACGACGACGGGGTAATGCGATTTGATGTTGTCGAGCAGCGCAGACGTCTCTTGACGTCCGAGCAACTCAGGCGCATGTCCCTTGATCAGTTCCGTAAGATGCGTCGCTATGACGCTCGTCGGGTCAATGACGGTGTATCCGGCCATCTCCGCTTCCGCGCGCGCGTTTTCGGCGATCCACAGTGCAGGTAGTCCGAACGCGGGTTCCGTCGTTGGAATGCCGTCGATAGGCGCCGTTGCGGTCCCGGGGTTCATCGCAAGCAAACGGCTCACCATTACCTCGGCGTGGGCAACTTCGAGTCCGTAGATCTTGACGGTGTACGTGTTCGGGCGCAACTGCAAATTGTCGCGCACGCGAATCGGCGGCACGACGATGCCGAGATCGCGCGCGGCGTGACGGCGGATCAAGGTGATCCGTTCGAGCAGATCGCCGCCTTGATTGACGTCGACGAGCGGAATCAAGCCGAAGCCGATCTCGAGCTCCATCGGATCGTACGAGAGGAGCGGAACGACGCTCTCCGCCGGCTTCGGTACAGCAGAAGCACTCGTCGCACCGGCGATCGCGCCGGGCACCGCTCCGGGCGGCAGATTTGCGATCGCTCTCTGCGCCGTGCGCCGGCGGGCGAAGTACAATGCGAAGAGCGTCGCCGATGCCGTGAGCAGCAGCCAGCGATCGAGCCCGGCAAGCCCGAAGAGGGCCGTCATAATCGCCGCAATGAGCAGCGCCGTCGGTTGCGATGAAAGTTGCTTCGTAATGTCGCTGCCGAAGTCTGATTCGGCCGCGGCGCGAGTCACGATGATACCGGTCGCCGTGGAGATCAAGAGCGCGGGGACTTGCGTGACGATGCCTTCACCGACGGTCAATAACGTAAACTTTTGCAGCGACGTCATCACGTCCAGATGCTGCTGCGCGATACCGACGATGAACCCGCCGATCGTGTTGATCGCGACGATGATGACCGCCGCAATCGCATCGCCGCGCACGAATTTGCTCGCGCCGTCCATCGCGCCATAGAAGTCGGCGGCGCGCTGAATGTCTTTGCGGCGCTGACGCGCTTCCGCTTCCGTGATCAATCCGGCGTTCAAGTCCGCGTCGATCGCAAGTTGCTTGCCGGGCATCGCGTCCAACGTGAAACGTGCCGCGACTTCGGCGACACGGCCCGCACCGTTCGTGATAACGACGAACTGAATGATGATAAGAATGAGGAAGATCACGAAACCCACGGCGTAGTTGCCGCCGATCACGATCTGTCCGAAAAAGTCGATGACGGCGCCGGCATAGCCGTGTAAGAGAATCGATCGTGTCGCCGTGATGTTGAGCGAAAGGCGGAAGAGCGTGATGATCAACAGCAGCGTCGGAAACGCCGAGAATGCGAGCGCGTTCTCCGTATAAAGCGCGGTCCCGATGATGACGAGCGCGAGGCAAATGTTCACCGTCAACAACACGTCGAGCACGAACGCCGGGATCGGCACGATCATGAGGAGGACGAGCATGACCGACGCGCCCGCGATCAAGATCGGGGCCGCGGTGCCGAGCCGCTGTGCGAGCGATCCGCCGCCTTGCATCTGCCCGGCGGGAGCGCCTTGAACTGCCATTAAGCTATCGTCTTCCTCTTAAGTTTGTAGACGAACGCAATGACCTGCGCGACCGCTGCATAGAGATTTGGCGGGATCGCTCGATCGAGTTCGACTTTGTCGTAGAGCGTCCGCGCAAGCGGCGGATTCTCCATGATCGGAATATTGTGTTCGCGCGCGATGTCGCGGATGCGCTTTGCGAGTAAGTCGGCGCCTTTTGCGATGACGACCGGGGCTTCCATCTGCGCTTCGTCCCACTGCAATGCCACGGCAAAGTGCGTGGGGTTCGTAACGATGACGGTCGCGCGCGGTACGGCTTGCATCATCCGCCTGCGGGATGACTCGCGTTGCCGCTTCTTCATCGCACCCTTCGCTTCGGGATTGCCTTCCGATTGCCGCCACTCGTCCTTGACTTCTTGTTTGGTCATCTTCAAGTTCTCTTCGAGTTGCCACCGTTCGTAGGCATAGTCGAGCAGCCCGACCACGACGAGAAGTAAACCGAACTTCCACGCGATGCCGTAAATGAGATTCATCATGCTTTCGATCGTGCCGGCGGGCGACATTTGACCGGCCTGCGCGAAAAACGAGATGTTCTTCGCGATCTCGACGTACAGAATGATCGCGACGGCGGCGAGCTTCAGCAGCTGCTTGCCCAGATTGACGGCGATGCGTTTGCTGAACATGTTCTTGAAGCCGTTGACCGGATTCAGTTTTCCTAGCGACGGCTTGATCGAGTTCAATGTGAAAAGAAAACCGAATTGCGCGATATTGACGACGATGCCGAAGAAAAACGCGAGCGCGAACACAACGAGGACGACCAGCATCACGCCGGATGCGGCTTGAATGAAGAAGCCGCCCACGGAATGGATCGTGAGGTCTGAATGCATATCACCGATGCGCGAAAAATATCCGCGCGTGGAGCCCTCAAGCGAATCCATGATCGGCGCGAAGAACGCATGCAGAACGAGAACGACCGCGAGGAAGATCACGCCGGCGGCCAACTCCGTACTGCGTGGGACTTGGCCTTTGCCGCGTGCTTCCTCGCGTCGCTTTGGAGTGGCCTTTTCGGTTTGCTCCGGCTTAGCCATCGGCGACGGTGACGAGCATGCTCCCTACAGTTGTCGGGTGCGGCCCCCGCAAGCCTGAGACGCTAGCTCGGGCTGTGGGTCACAGGGGGAGCCGCGCCGCGCTGTGCTAATAAGGGAGCTGACCCGAAAGGAAGACCCGTAACAGATGAGTTCGAAATTAGCGCTGGCCTCGCTAGCCGGCGCGTTTGCGGCCGTCCTGCTGGCCGCGTGCGGCAAAACCACCCCGATAACGAGCGGCACCGCGACGCCGGCGCCGACGATCACGCCATTCGTTTCAAGCGAGTACCCAACGCAAACGTCGGCAGCCCAGCCGGGCGGCATCGTTACCGGGCCAAACTCGAGCCTTTGGTTCACGGAGACGGCCGTCAATAAGATCGGCCAACTCAATCAGCTGGCTCAGGTCAGCGAATATACGGTCCCCAGCGCCAACTCGAAGCCGTTAACCATTACAACCGGACCCGACGGCGCGTTATGGTTCACCGAATCCGCTATCGGACAGATCGGCCGGATCACGACCACCGGCATCTTCACGGAATTTCCGCTCGGTTTGGCCTCACGCCCGTGGGGCATCGTCAGTGGACCAGACGGTGCGCTGTGGGTGACCGACCAGTCGGCGACCAATCCGGGCATCTGGCACGTGACGACGGCGGGCATCCCGACCTTCTACGGGCTTCCGGCGGGATCGAAGCCGACCTCGATCACGGCCGGTGCAAACGGCGCCCTGTGGTTTCTCGACACGTTTTCGAACAAAGTGGGCACCATCGCTCCCGCGCAAGCGCCCACAACGGGCGTGATTGAGTACGGCGGACTTTCGGGCAGCCTGAGCGGCGGCGGCGTGATCATTCAGGGTACGGACAACGCGCTCTGGTTCACCGAAACGAGCAGCGACAAAATCGGACGCATGACGACCTCCGGTGTGCTGAGCTCCGAAACGACGCTCGGCGGCGTGAAGGCGCCGTTCGGACTCACGGCCGGTATCGACGGCAACTACTACATCGCGGATTCGCAGGGGAGCGCAATCGCGCAATTCATCCCGAGCACCGGCAAAGTTACGACGTTCGCAACAAAGACGAGCGCCTCGGTTCCATGGTGGGTTTCGCTCGGCCCGGACAACGAGGTCTACTTCACCGAGCAAGCCGCCTCGAAAGTCGGACAATTCCGGTATTTCTAGCCGCCTAACGCGATTAGCCGTGGAGGCTGCGCATTACGGCGTCCATTTGTTGCGCGACCGTTTGGAATAACTCGGGTCCAACCGTCGCCATCAGCGGAAGGCTGACGGCCATCATGATGAGGCCGACGCCAATCTGAACGGGAAGGCCGACGACGAAGACGTTCATCTGCGGTGCGACGCGGGCTAGGAACGCAAGCGCCACGTTTGTCAGAAAGAGCGCCGCAACGACCGGCGCGGCGATGCGGAACACGATGAGAAACGCTTGCGTAAAAAAGAGCGTGATGTTTCCCGCGAGACTAGGATCCGGTGAAATGTAGGGGAGCGGGACGAGGTTGAACGAGCCCGCTATCCCTTGAATCAAAAAGTAGTGTGAATTCGTCGCGAGAAAGATCAGCGTCGCGATCGCGAGTTGAAATTCGCCGATAATCGTCACGTTTTGCTGAGTCTGCGGGTTGATGACGTTCGCGATGGCAAAGCCGATTTGCAAGTCGATCAATTCACCCGCGAACTGAATTCCGGTGAAGACCAGAGACGCGACAAACCCGACGACCATGCCGAGCATGATTTGACTCGCGCCGGCGAGGATCAGATCGTAGATGCCGTTTGAGAGATGCACTGGCGGAACGATTCGGTAGAGCAGATACGACAGTATCACCCCGAATCCAAACCGCAACTGTGGCGGAATCTGCGGTGCCGAGAACACGGGAAAGACGTAGAGCATGCTCGTCACCCGCAAAAAGACCAACACGAAGGTCTCGAATTGTGCGCCGCTCAGCCCGAAGACGTCAACCATCGTAGGAAGCGCCTCCGCCTACCTGACGAAATTCGGAATACTCGAGAAAATGCGCGACGTAAAGTCGGTCAGCATCGCGAGCATGAACGGCCCGAAAAACAGCAGCGCCAGTGCGGACACGACGATCTTCGGAATGAACGCAAGCGTAGGCTCCTGAATCTGCGTCACCGATTGAAACAGCGAAACGACAAGCCCGACGATCATGCTGAGCAGCAGTACCGGACCCGCAGCGCAGAACGCGATGAAGATCGCTTCGCGCCCTATCGTAATCGCGTCCGAGAAATTCACAGCGAAGCTCCGCGGGGCCCACCGCGTAGTGGAAAATGCGCAACGTGCATCTTCATTAGGGATGAAAACTCTGGAAAAGCGCGCTCACGGTTAAATCCCAGCCGTCGACCAGGATAAAGATGAGGATCTTGAACGGCAGCGAGATGATGACCGGCGGGATCATCATCATGCCCATGCTGAGCAAGATGCTTGCGATGACCATGTCGATGACGATGAACGGAATGTAGATCGCAAAGCCGATCTCAAACGCGGTCTTCAACTCCGAGAGAACGAAGGCGGGAATCAACAGGTAGGTCGGGACGTCCTTTTGCGAGGCTGGCTGCGGTTCTTTCGAAATCGAGTAAAAGAGCTGAATGTCTTTCTCACGCGTCTGCTTGAACATGAACGCGCGCAGCGGCGTCATTGCACGATCCAGTGCAACAGGCTGCGTGATCTGGTTCTTGAGATACGGCTGCACGGCGTTCGCGTTGACGTCGCGAATCACCGGGTTCATCACGAAAAACGTCAGGAGCAGCGCAAGGCCGACCAGCACCTGATTCGGCGGAACGCTCTGCGTGCCCATAGCGGTGCGGACAAATGAGAGCACGACGATGATGCGCGTAAAAGACGTGACCATGACGAGCAGCGTCGGTGCTAACGCGAGCACCGTTAGCAGCAAGAGGATCTGCAACGCGCCGACGACTTGCTGCGGGCTCTTGGCCTGCCCGACGCCGATATTCACCTGCGGAATGGGAACCGCCGGCGTGGTCGGCGCCGTTTGCGCGGTCGCGATCGCCGGTACGACCCACATCGTGAAAACGGCGAACGCGGCGCACAGAAGCACGGCGCCATGGCGCGCCCAGAGCTGTTTGACGATCTCGCGCACCGCTACTGTTTCCCGCGCAAGAACTTGAAGGCATCGACGAGCGATGCGCGTTGAACGCCGATCAACGTGCGTTGTTCAGCGAGCCACGTTTCGACATCGTTGCATCCCAGTTCACCAAGCGCCGTTACATGGCCATTGCCGGCACCGAGCAGAAAGTAATTGTTTCCGACCTTGACGACGTGCACCGCCGTGTGCTGACCAAGCGCAGTCGATTCTAGCACGGTTACAAGACGGCGATCCGCCGAAGAGAGAACGCGCCCGCGCGCGAGACCGCGCACGAGCGCATAGAGGCCGCCGAGCATAAGGGCGACGACCGCAAGCGCGAGGATATAATTAACCCAGAAATTTCCGGACATACAAATCAGATTAACGGCATGCGCGTTTCATCGAGGCGACGCGCGGACGCGTTACGTTCCTACTTGGGGATTGAGTTCAGAGATCTTCACCGCGTATTTGTCGTCGACGACGACGACTTCACCGCGCGCAATCAAGATGTTGTTGACGTACAGATCGATCGGCTCCGCTGCAAGTTTGTCCAACTCGAACACCGTTCCGGATGCAAACGACACGACTTCGCGCAGGGGCATTACGGTTTTGCCGAGGACCGCGCTGATCTGCAGCGGCACGTCGTGGACCAGATCGAGGTTGGCCTGACCAGGTTGCGCGGCACGGACGTGCGTCGGCTGCATCGATGTGTATTCTACGGTTTGCGCATTGGCCGGGGTCGCAGCTGCTTTCTGCTTCGCGGGCGCCACGGCGACGGGTTCCGGTTCGCGAACGTGCGCCGGTTCGGGCGCCGCAGATGCGCTTTGTCCCATGCCGAGCCCCAGTTTCGAGAGCGTGATAGCGGCGAAGTCGATGCTGATCTTCGGCGACAAATCGCCGTCGATGCTGACCGTACCGTCATACGATTCGAACGGCGGCGGCGGAAGCAGCGTTGCGTCACTGCACAGCGCAGCGTGCACGCCGTCAGTTGACGTGCCGACACCTTTCGCGAGCGCTTCGACCATCGCGGATGCGATCTGCGATACGGTTTCCGAAGCAATCGAAAGTTGCATCGGTCCCATTTCACCCATGTCGTCGGTGCCGCCGAGCATGAGCCCGACGATCTGCTGCATGTCCGAGGTTCGAAAACGAACGACGACTTGCGCGCCGACGGACGGGATTTCGGCGATCGTTACGAGCTCCTCACCGTCGGTGTGAATCGATCCCTCGTGATCGTGCCGCGTCGCGCGACTGATCGACGGCGGTGTTTCCACCAACCGGCCGAGAACGGATCCGGCGGCGGCGAGCATCGCATCGGCAAGCTGTTGTGTATCGGGCATGGATTACTCGTCCTCGTTCGCTATGACGCGTGAAACTTGCACGGCCAAGTGCTCTTTGTTGATGCCGGGGAACACGCGGAACTTCTCCCGCTCGTTTACGCGCGCCGATAACGGCTCGCTGGTCGGCTTGTCGAACACCACGATGTCGCCTTCGCGCAGGCTCACCAGATCGCGCAGCGACACCATCGTCTGGCCGAGTTCGACCTGTACTTCGACGCCGGCGCGTTCGACGTTGCGCGTGAGCTGCGCGATGTCTTCTTCGGTCATGCCGCGTCCGGCCATCACGGTGGGTGACCATTGGAAATCGGTGAGTTGCGTACTAATCGACTGCAGCACGAGGTACGGCAAGCAGAAATTCATGATGCCCGCCATATCGCCGATCTTGAGTTCCATCGAAACGTACGCGACGACTTGGTCGAGCGGAATGATGCGTGGAATGAACTGCGGATTCGAATCGAGCGCTTCGATCTTCAGCGAAAGCGTCAAGAGATAGTTCCACGACTCTCGGTAGCTGTTGAGCATGCGCGCCATGAACCGCTGCATCAGCGTGCGCTCGATGTCGGTGAGGTCGCGAAGCTTGTTGGGGAACCAACCCGGACCGCCGAGCAAACGGTCGATGATGGAAAAAACGAGGTTGAGATCGACCTGCACGATGCCGCTGCCGGGCAGCGGATCCATCGAATAGATCCCGAGGATCGACGGAATGCCGATCGATGCGATGAAATCTCCGTAGCTGATCTGCTCGATGGAGACGATCGTCGCTTCGACTCGTGTACGCAGGTAGACGGAGAGCGAGTTATTGAGAAGGCGGGTGAAGTTCTCGTGCAGCGTCCGAAGCGTCTGCAGCTGATTGTTGGTGAATTTGTCGAGACGCTTGTTGAAGCGAAAATCGAACGACTTTACGCGTCGTCCATCGATTGCTTCCTTCGCGGGGGCGCCCCCGGTACCGGAGAGTTGATTGATGAGCGCATCAATCTCTTCTTGTGAAAGACTAGACATGCAGCGGAGCTACGGCCCTTTCTCTTGGCGTGAACTCGGCGCCGCAGTACCGTTGCCGCGAAGCAATACGATATCGACGCGCCGGTTCGCTTGGCGCTCTGCATCCGTGGAGTTGTTATTACGCGGCCGGTACTCTCCATAAGCGGCCGCGGTTATGCGTCGAGGATTCATGCCGTCGTTCTCGACCAAACGCCGGGCGACGCCGACCGCACGCGCTGCCGACAGTTCCCAATTCGTCGGGAACTGCGGCGTCGAAATCGGCACGTTGTCGGCGAATCCGTTGATCGCGATTTCGTCGCCGTTTCGCCTGATAAACGGCGCAATTCCGTCGATGATTTTCTGCGTTTGGGGGCGCAACTGCGCGCTGCCGCTATCATAGAACGACTCGTCGGACAAAAGCGTAATCGTCAGACCGCGCGCGCCGGCGTGTACTTGCACTTGATTTTCGAGATGGTTCTGCTTGACGTACTTTTCGAGTTCCTTTTGTATCGCCGGAATGCTCGAGGTCGCTTCGAACGATTGCTCTCCGTTCACACCGCCGTTCGGCGGCTGATTCACGGACCATACGTTGTCGAACCCGCCCGATACCGACTTAGCAAATGCCTGCACCTTGACGCGGCTGATCGTCGACATCGCGAAAAGAATAATAAAGAGCGCGAGCATGAGGGTGATCATGTCCGCGTACGTCAGGAGCCAGCGCATCATGCCCGCCGTCTCCAATTTTTCTTCGGACTTCTTCTTGCGCAGATTCGACTCGGCTGCGCGAGCGGCCGCTTTGATCGGTTGTGCCACGGACGATAACGCTATGCCGACGACGCAGAGTAGCCGGCTTCGCCCGCCATGGCGCCGCCTTCTTCGATTTCGGTTTCCCGTTCTTTCGGATCGAGGAACGCGAGAAGTTTCTCTTCGAGCAGACGCGGGTTATCGCCGGCTTGAATCGCGAGAATGCCTTCGATCATGATCTCGCGCATCAGCAGCATCTCTCCGTTGCGTTCCTTGATCTTGTTGCCGATCGGAAGCCACAGTAAGTTCGCGAACATGATGCCGAAGAACGTCGCAACGAACGCAACCGCCGTTTCGGTCCCGATCGACCCCGCGATGTTCGTGCTCTGATTTGCTTCACCGAGCGATTTCAACATGCCTATGAGTCCGAGGACCGTACCGATAATGCCGAGCGTCGGCGAGTACCCGCCTAGACTGATGAAAACTTGTTCGGCCTTTGCGCCTTGCTCTTGCGCGTTGGAGACCTCCGTCTCCAACACTTTACGAATGATTTCGGTGTCGCGGCCGTCGATGACGAGTTGGATGCCTTTACGCATGAAGTCATCGTCGAGCGCAGCGGCCTCGTTTTCCAACGCGAGCAGACCTTCGCGACGCGCCTTTTCAGCAAACGAGACGAGCGTTGAGATGATGTCGCGTTCGTGATAGTCGGCTTCCGAGAACGCGGTGCGCAAGCCCCCGCCGAATCCCTTGAAAAACGTTCGCATGGGGAACGACGTCAACGTCGCACCGATCGAACCGCCGAGAATCAAAACGAAGGCGTCCCATCGCGCGACAAAAACTCGAGGGTCGATCCCGCCTACCCAGCCCGCCAAAAGAATCGCACCGAACCCGATAACCAGGCCGATGACTGTCGCAAAATCCAAGATCGCTCTCCGCTTACAGCCGCGTCTTATCGGGTATCGGCCGAGGCAGCAGGTTACTCAAGCTCAGTACGATGTGCTCGCTAGGTCTCTCCCCGTTCGGGCGCGTGGATCCGCCGCTTGAACTCAACGATCTTCGCTTGCACGTCCGTCATGCGGTCGCGTACGACGAGACGGTTTCCGGACGTCAGCGTGACGACGGTGTCAGGGGTTTCTTCGATCTGCTCGATCAGGTCCGAATTGACCATGACCGGCTGGCCGTTTAGGCGGGTCAGTGCTATCACGGGGAACCTCCAAAGGTAAGGGCGGCAGATGCTGCTCTGCCGCCCCGAGTACTCGCCATCCTTGGCAATACATATCAGCTGACTTTAGTCGACAAAGCTTTAGCTTTGGCCTTGCTGCTACACATATCACGCGACTTTAGCCGACAAAGCTTTAGCTTTGGCCTTGCTGCTACACATATCACGCGACTTTAGCCGACAAAGCTTTAGCTTTGGCGTTGCTGCTACACATATCACGCGACTTTAGCCGACAAAGCTTTAGCTTTGGCGTTGCTGCTACACATATCACGCGACTTTAGCCGACAAAGCTTTAGCTTTGGCAGATAAAGTCTGTTAGTTCTCCGAAGCGCGCATGTTGATGAGGTCGATCAAGTTCTGGTCGGCCGTCGTGATGCCGCGGGAATTCGCTTCGAATGCACGTTGCGCCACGATGAGCTTCGTAAATTGATCGGCAAGATCGACGTTCGATTCTTCCAACGCTCCGTCGACGATGCTGCCGAAACGTCCGCTTGCGGCAGTACCGAGTTGAGCGAGACCCGACGCCGCGGTAGCCCCAAACTGGTTGCTGCCCAGCCGCTGCAGTCCGTCTTCGTTTTGGAACGTTGCGATCGCGAGCTGCGCGAGCGTTTTGGTTTGGCCATTGGTGAACGACCCGGTGATCGCTCCGTCCTGTCCGACGGAAATGTTCGAGAGCGTTCCGGCGGCGTATCCGTTCTGTGAAACGACGTTCGCTGAATAGTCGCCGGCGAGGCTTGCGTTCTCCGAGAAGTCAAGACCGATCGGTCCGGGCGTCGCGGGCACACCGCCGGCGGTCGAATTATTTCCGGCGCCCGTTCCCCAAACGGCGATGTTGAGTTGGTTGCCGTCGGTAACCGAAGGCTGATTGCCGGTCGTGTGCAGGTACGCCGCTTGATTCGGCCCGATCACGCCACCGGCCGGCACCGTTTCGATCGACGACGTGTTGATGAACTGACCGTTCTGATCGAAATACGCGTATCCGATCGTACCGGAACTCGCCGTTGCGGTCGTGGCCGGTGTGACGACGCCCGCGCCATTCTCGCTCGCGCCCTGCGTGATCGCCGAGAATTGCGTTCCATCGGCGAAACTAACGCTTACCGACCAACGCGTCGCGGGTGCTTCAGCGACTCCCGCAGCATTGTCGACCGATGCCGGCAATCCGTTCGTCGCCGCAGTGAGACTAAACGTTGACGAAGCTCCGGACGCCGCATCAGCTGCAGTGAAATTGCCGAGCGTGAAGGTCGCGCCGTCGAACGTAACCGTTTGATTCGCGGAACCGGTCATCGTATTTCCGTTACCGTCGGAAATCTGCGCATACGGTCCGCTCGCGCCGTTCTGCACGGCCACGGTAACCGTCGTCGGACTCGGTCCTTTGAACGTGCCGTCCAGAGGAAAGGTCGGTGCGGCCGTGAGGAGTGTCCCGCCGCCCGCGAGCGCGCCATTCGCGGTCAACGCCGAGGACGCGGGCGTCGCACCGCCGGTGTCAGGAGTATACGTGATCGTTGCTTGGTGCGCATTTCCGAGCGAGTCGTAGATCGTCGTTGAGATCGTCTTTGTGGTGCCCGGTGTCGGCGATGCGCCGATGTGGTTCTCGAACTGTTGCTGCCATTGCGTTTGGTCGAGATTACCGCCCATCTGCATATCGAAGACCTGATCGCTGGTGTTCGGACCGACTTTCACGCCGGCGCCCGTTGCCGTCGCCTGTTCCGTCAAACCGATCGGAATGTTGATGTCCGACGGCGTGCCGGTCTGGGTGATCTGACCGCTCGAGTTCGCCGTGTAGCCCTGCACGGCAAGTCCCGAACCCGGATCGTAGAGCAAACCGTTCTGGTTGAGCGAAAACGCGCCGTCACGCGTGTAGACCGGCGTGTTCGAACCGTTCGGACTGCGCAGCACGAAGAATCCGTCGCCGCTGATCATCATGTCGGTGTTGATTCCGGTGGTTTGTTGCCCGCCCTGACCGAACTGCGTATCGACGGTATTGACCTTCACGCCTAGACCGAAATCTTGCGGATTCGTTCCGCCTTGCGATTGCGATGGGCCGGTTGCGCCTTGCAATTGTTGATAAAACTGGTCCGCGAAGGTCATGCGTTGACCTTTGAACCCGGTCGTGGACGTATTCGCGATGTTGTTCGAAATCATGTCGATCCAACTCTGATACGCGTCCAGGCCGCTAACCCCGATGTTCAATGCATCGAAAGCCATGTATTGACCTCACATGTAGATCCGCGGCGTTTCAATCCTTCCGCGCCGCGGCCGAGGCTCCGCATGCGGTCCGCCTCGGGTAGTAATAATAGTTGTTTTAGATAATCGCCGCCGAGTCGATGTTCGTAAAGACGTTTTCTTTCATCGAATCCGAGTCGACCGCGGTGATGACCGTGCGGTTCTTGATACTCACGACCATCGCGACGTCGCGAACGAGGAAGAGCGAATTTTTCGCTCCTTTCGCCGCCGCTTTATCCGCCATCGCGTTCATTCGTGTCACGTCGTCCGAGGTGAGGCTGATGTTGCGCGATTGCAGACGCTGCATAGCGTGCGCCGAGAACTTGAGCGGTTCCGATCCACTTGTGGACGTCGCCGGCGGAGCCGCCGTCGCGGCATCGAGAACCGAACGGAACGTCGGCGTTCCGGTGGGCGGAATGTCGACCGGGCGTCCGACGGGACGCGGGGCCGGTCCGGGAATGATCCCGGGCTGGTTTATGCGGTTGATCTCGTTGTTGTCCATGAGAGTCTACAGCTTGATTTTGCTCGAGCTGGTCGTTCCCGCCGTGCCGGCCGGCGTTCCCGATCCCACTCCGATGCCCGTGATTTCGGCCGTTGAGAACATGAGCGCGTTGCCGTTGTTATCGGTGTAGACCTTGCCGTTGCTGTCCGCCATCGTGAAGTACGGCTCTCCGTTCTGCACTTCGACGGATTGGATCGTTCCGGTTACGTACGACGAGTTGCTCGCTGCGGACGCTCCGCTGCCCGCTCCGACGTTCACCGTTGCTTGTTTGCCGATCAACGATGCGGCTTGCATGACGCCGAAGTTGCTTTGGAAGTTTTGGAACGACGAAGTGAGCTGCTGTTGATATTGCAGTTCCGACATCTGCGCGAGCTGCGTCACCGACTGCGTCGGATCTTCCGGCTGCGTGGGATCTTGGTTCTGCAACTCGGTGGTCAACAACTGAAGAAACGCATCGGGACCGAGCGACGCATTGTTCGACGACGAAGACGTCGTCGGAGCATTGACACCGATCAGCGAACTGATCGGCTGCGCCGTGGTTCCGGTTACAAATGCCGAAGGCATATGTTTCCTCTTTTCTTATGCCAAGTAGTTGAATAACGCCAAACTCGAGCCGTCGAGAATCGATGGACCGAGTGCGGCGAGCGCGGGCGTTTCGGACTCCGATGCACCGTGCAGTTCGTGCACGGTGTAGCGGCGGCCGAAGCCCGCCGTGCGATCGTTGTTCTGACGGTCGCGGCCCGCATTGCCGCCCGAGACGTCGACGGAGAAGCCGGAAAGCGTCAAGCCGGCGTCGGCGAGAGAACGTGCGAGTTGCTGGTGATTGGACATCAACGCATTGCGGACGTCGGCGTTGGCTGCGACGACGTTCGCCGAGATCTGCGATCCCGTAACGGTGATCTTCATCGTCACGTCGCCCAGGTTCTCGGGCTGCAGATGCAGTTGAATTACCGAGGAGCCTTGCGCGTCCGTGCGCATCACCATGCTTTTGACCAGTTGTTCGACAACGGCGTCTGCGTCGACGCCGGCGCGCGATGCACCCGCGGTCGTTTCGCCCGCAGATTGAACGATTCCGGACATCGAAAATGCCGGTGCAGCGAGCGCGTTCGTCAGCGACGAGTCGTGGTTCGAAAGCGATTGCTGCGAGGATTGACGCTCGAAGGATTGCCCCGTTTGTCCGCCGTTCGCGAACGATCCGTCCGAAGACGCCTGCGTGGCGTTTGAGACGATGTTCGAAAGTGCGGACTCGAATCGGGCCGCTAACGCAGACGGTGTTTGCGCGGCGTTGCCTGCGGTTCCGGCCGAAGCGTTTGAAACGCCGGCGTTGGCGGAGGCTTGCGCGTCGACGCCGGCTGCGCGCACGAGCATACGTGCGAGAAGATCCGGTGCATTTGCCATCGTGATGACGGTTTGCGCTGGAGCGAGCGCCGGCTGCGAAGCGCAAGCCGCGGCGCACGGCGCTTGCGCGACCGGTGCGGGTGGTGGCTGGTCGAGCGCCGTAGCGGCGCCGGACAGTAACGAGCGCACGAGCGAAGAGACGTCGAGCATTGTCGTGCTCGGCGTTGGTTTTGCTGGTGCTTGGGCCGGGATGTCTTTCGCCGATTTGGCGTCCAAGATGCTTCCCGCGAATTCGTTCTGCTGCCCGGAGCGTTCCATTGTATCCCTCGCTAGCGATTCGATTAACCGCTGTAACCGCGTTGCGAGGGCGCCGACTTGTTGGTCTGAGCTGCCCGGCGGCGCATTACTCGGCGAAGCGAGCGCGTTTGCGATCGACGTTGCGATCGACGATCGTATTCGATCGAGATCGCTTTGCGGCAGCTTTCCCGTCAGTTGTTGCTGTACGGCGTTGCCGATGCTCTGCGAGAGTTGAGCGATGATCGACGATAAAGGCGTTCCGTTTTGCATCATAGCCGTAAGGCGCGCTAGGACACTTTGCGAAGCGCTTGGAGCGACATTCGCGCCGGAGCTTGATCCAGCGAGAAGATTTGAAAATACGGCACCGTTGACGCCCATCGCTCCGGAGAGCGATGACCAATCGAGCCCGCTTTTCAACGCCGTTCCCGTACGCGCTGACGCAACAGCGCCGGTCGGGCCTGCTGCAGACGGAATAACTGAATGTACAGAAGCCATGTATCTCACCCCCTTTCCTTTCTGAAATAACGCCGCACGCTGCGCCAGCTCTGGCGCCCAAACAGCGTTAGCGACACAAGGAGCTAGCTAACCTAGACCCTCATCTTCTTCATCGGCCCGCCAAGGAAGCTAC
This sequence comes from Vulcanimicrobiia bacterium, assembly GCA_963737065.1. Lineage (GTDB taxonomy): Bacteria > Vulcanimicrobiota > Vulcanimicrobiia > Vulcanimicrobiales > Vulcanimicrobiaceae > JAMXLG01. The sequence goes on along the minus strand of CAVTRC010000002.1, from coordinate 218,391 downwards.
CTTAGGAGCAGCGAGTGGTACGAGCCGGCCCATGAGGTCCGCGAACGTTTCGAGATCCAGCGCCTGTTCGGCGTCCGAGCGCGAGCGCGCAGGGTCGGGATGGATTTCGATCATCGCGCCGTCGAGGCCGGCAGCGGCCGCCGCGAGCACGAGCGGAGGGATGAGCGTCCGGCGGCCGGTCGCGTGGCTCGGATCGACGATGACCGGAAGATGGGTGAGCTCTTTGAGACGCAGCGCCCCCGCGAGATCGAATACGTTACGCGTTTGGGGATCGAACCCGCGGATGCCGCGTTCGCACACGACGATGTTACGGTTGCCTTCGAGCAGCGCGTATTCGGCAGCATAGAGCACCTCGTCGAGCGTCGCTGCCGGTCCGCGTTTCAGTAAGATCGGCAAGCCGGTGCGTGCGGCTGCTTTGACGAGCGCAAAATTCTGCATGTTTCGAGCGCCGATCTGAATCATCGAAACGTACCGCGCGAGCACCGGCAGCTGTTCCGCGTCGAGCGCTTCGACGACGGCCGCAAGACGGTGGTGACGCGCGGCGCGCGCGATCAACTCGACCCCGTTATCGCCCAGCCCCTGAAACGAATACGGAGAGGTCCGCGGCTTGTAAGCGCCGCCGCGCAGCAGCGCGCCGCCATGCACGCTAACGCAACGCGCAACGGTTTCTATTTGAATGTCGTCCTCAATCGCACAGGGTCCCGCAATGACGCTAAATCCGTCGCCGATGCGCGTGCCGCCGACGTCTACGATCGTATTCCCGCTCGAGCCGCGCCGCGCCAACTCGTACATATCGCTCGCTCCCCAAAGTGCTTCGCACTTTAGGGACCCCGTTTGTTGGAACGCATTCCGCTGCTGCGCAGCTCCGCGCCCCCGCTACGCGGGGCCCCGGTAATAAAATGAAGGCCGCCCGGTGATCCGGGCGGCCTCGTCGATTTTTCCAATATTCTCGCGCTATTTACGCGACGACGACAATGGCACACACGCTTCACCGGAGATTCTCTCGGTCAGCGGCCACCACCACGCAACGAATTTCATCGTCGTCATCGTTCGGCGAGCGTAACATGCTCACGGGAGCGTGTCAATAAAGTTTTGCACGATTCGCGTGCCATGCTCGCTGAGCACGGACTCGGGGTGGAACTGCACGGCGGAAAGCGGCTTCGAGACATGCGCGATGCCTTGAACGACGCCGTCGTTGCTGCGCGCCGTCACGCGAAGTTCGACAGGCAGCGATGCTTCGTCTACACACAGTGAATGATAGCGCGTGGCGATGAACGGCGAGGGCAATCCTGAAAAAAGTCCACTGCCATCGTGGTAAATCTCGCTCGTCTTACCGTGCATTTGCACGGGCGCGTGCGTGACCCGCGCGCCGAGCGCCTCGCCGATCGACTGCAATCCGAGACATACGCCGAAGGCCGGGAAGCCGCGATCGATGGCGGCATGCAGCACCTGCATCATCCGCGGTTGTTGCGACGGATTTCCGGGCCCCGGTCCGACGACGAGGGCTGCATACCGATCGAGCAGCTCGGGCCCGAGACCTCGGTCATCGCTCAGAATGACGTCCGGCGAAGCGCCTTGCGAAGCAAGCAAATGCACCACGTTATACGTGAAGCTGTCGTAGTTATCAATAAAGAGAACGCTTGACATCACGCCGTTAATCCAACATTCAAGACTTCGCGCGCAATGCGCGTCTTGTGGAGGACTTCTTCGTACTCGAACTGAGGATCACTGTCGGCAACGATGCCCGCCGACGCTTGCCAGTACGCGCGCCCCGCTCGCACGTGAACGCTGCGCAGCGTGATGCACGAATCGAAGTCGCCGTTCCAATTCCACCGGCCGATGCTTCCCGCGTAAAAGCCGCGCGTTACCGGTTCGAGTTCGTCGATCAGTTGCATCGCGCGGACTTTCGGCGTGCCGGTGACGGTGCCGGCGGGGAAGCCCGCGCGAAACAGATCGAGCGCGTCGCAGTCCGGACGCAAGCGTCCTACGACATCGGAGACGATGTGCATTACGTGACTGTAGCGTTCGATCTGCAGCAATTCGTCGATCCGGACGCTCCCGTACTCACATACCATCCCGAGATCGTTGCGCCCCAGGTCGACGAGCATGACGTGCTCCGCGCGTTCTTTTTCGTTCGCGAGAAGTTCCGCGGCAATCGCTGCATCGAGTTCGTCGGTCGCGCCGCGCGAACGCGTGCCCGCCAGCGGTCGGATTCGCGCCTTGCGTCCTTCGAGCCGGACGAGAAATTCGGGCGACGCGCCGAGCAGTTGTCCGAATTCCGTATCGACGTAAAACATGTACGGCGACGGATTACGCCGGCGAAGCGCGCGATAGAGGTCAAACGGCGTTCCTTCGAGTTCCGCATCGAAGCGAATCCCGAGTTGCAATTGATAGACGTCGCCGTCGTAGACGTACTGCTTGACGCGCGCAACCTTCTCCAGATACGTCCCGCGATCCATCGTCACACCAACCGGCGCGCGCGCACGCACCGCGCCGGCAAGACGCGGTGTATTCGAAAGAATCGTTACGATGTAGCGTGCGAGGCGCGCATCGATCGCTGCGGCGTCTTGACCGCAGCCCCACAGCACGAGCGAATGAGTAAGATGATCGAACACGAGCCACGTCCCCGGCACGGCGACGAAGGCGTCAGGCATCGCCGGAACGTCGTATGCGCGCGGCGCTAGATGCGCGATCGCTCGCGCGGCGTCATACGCAAAAACGACGAGCGAACCGCCGAGCTGCGATTCGTCATCGGGACGATACGCGTCCAGAAACGCGCGGATACGATCGTAGATATCCGGCGATGCGACGAACGTCGAGGTCGCGGCATAATCGAGCCCGATAAACGAGTAACGCGAAAGCTTGCCGCCGTGCTCGACGCTCTCGAGCAGGCACGATGCGCCCGCCTTCCCGAGCGCAAGATACGCGCCGATGGGCGTCAGAACGTCGGCGGGGAGCGTCCGTGTACGGACGATGAGACGACCCAAATGGGCGCGCGTTTACTTTTTTAGCTCGGGATGATCCTGCGTCAGCTTCGCCGCATATGCAGGCGGCAGTGCGTCCAGAATCGCTCCGACGGCGTCGGGCGACATCAGCGCCATCACGCGTGCGGCGTACGGCACCGGAAGCTCCTGAATCACTTTCGCGGCATTCTCCGGCTCCATGTTGCCCCAGAACGCAGCGGTGCGCCGCATGTCGGGCGAAGCGCCGCCGGCAAGGTCGCTCCCGGAGGTCTGCGACGTCGACACCTCACCGGCGACCGGCGCACTAACCGGTTGCGTCACCGGTTTTGCAGTCACCGCTCGCAACTGCTCTTGTTGCGTCTGCGCCGTGAGGTCGGCGATCTTCTTATCCTTCGCAGTCATCTGCGTTTGCACGTCGCCGATCTGTTTCTGCAGTGCAGCGATCTGGCTGTTCTTCTGCGTGAGCAACTCGTTCTGCGCGGCGAAACTAAACGGCTTCGCAAGCGCACCATACGCGCTCTCGGATGCGCGCCATACCGGCGCCATCCGTCCGTTTGCGATGACATTGCGCGAAGGCTCCCAAGCGAATGCGAACATAACGAGCGCGATCGCGGTGACCGGCAGAACGAAGCGCTTCCACGGAAAGGGTTTGCGCCGCTGACGCGTGACGATCATGAGGTACCTCCTAACGCTCGGCGCATATGTCGACGCGCGTTGCCATCATCCAGTGCATTCTGTTCTTGACGGGCCGCTTCGGCGACGTACGCGTCGTGACGACGATCTTTGAGCTTCTCGACGACCTTCCGTTCTTTGCTCGCGGCAAGCAAGTCGGCGCGCGCGCGATCGAGCGCGACACGCCGCTCCGCCACGACGGCGATCTGCGCGACGATCGTTCGGTCCAGGAACGATAAATGTGCGTAATGCAGGCGCAATTCTTCCGCGCTAAAATCGCGGTGCTCCACGCGCAAACGCTCCGAGCTAGCCCGGAACTGATCGTTCAAACGTTTCAGCTCGCCTTCCGCCTCATCCAGCGCGCGGCGCCGCCGGGCCACGATCTGTTGCTTTTCGTTCTCCACGCGCTGCCGCTGATCGAGCACGGGCTGCAGCGTAAAAACGAACTTCTTCACGCAACACCCATCAGCTGCGCGATCGTGGCTTCATACGAGCTCGTCTCGTATATGCCTTGCTTCAGAAAATGGCGCACGGCTTCGATCTTCGAGAGTGAATGATCGACGCGCGGGTTGCTTCCCGGAACGTAGGCGCCGATGTTGACGAGGTCTTCGGCTTCGCGGTAGGTCGCCAAGATATCGCGAATCGCCGACGCGGCGGAATAGTGATTGGCATCGGTCACGTCGGGCATCACACGGCTGACGCTCTGCAGCACGTCGATCGCAGGATAGTGATTGGCCGAGGCAAGTTGACGTGAGAGCACGATGTGCCCGTCCAAAATCGAGCGCACGGCGTCGGCAATCGGTTCGTTCATATCATCGCCGTCAACCAGTACCGAGAACAATCCGGTGATCGTGCCTTTCTGCGACGTACCGGCGCGCTCCAAGAGTTTCGGCAACAGCGCAAACACCGAAGGCGTGTAGCCGCGTGTCGTGGTGGGTTCGCCGATTGCAAGACCGACTTCGCGTTGCGCCATCGCAAAGCGCGTCACGGAATCCATCATGAACATTACGTCGAGACCTTGGTCGCGGAAATATTCCGCAATCGTCATCGCCACAAAGCCCGCTTTGATACGCACGAGCGCCGGCTGATCGCTTGTCGATACCACAACGACGCTTCGGCGCAACCCCTCTTCACCTAAGTCGCGCTCGATAAAGTCGCGCACTTCTTTTCCGCGCTCGCCGACGAGCGCGATGACGTTTACGTCGGCTGCCGTGTTGCGCGCGATCATGCCGAGAATGGTCGACTTTCCGACGCCCGATCCAGCGAAAACGCCGACACGTTGACCTTTGCCGCACGTGAGCATCCCGTCGATCGCGCGTATGCCAAGCGAAAGCGGTTCCGTGACACGGCGTCGCGAGAGCGGCGGCGGGGGCGCCGCCGTGATCACGGCACGATTATCGGCGACGACGGTCCCTTTGCCGTCGATCGGCCGTCCCAAACCGTTGAGAACGCGGCCGAGCAAATGATCGGTGACACCGATTTCCAACGGTGCGCCGTGCGCGACGACGTCACTGCCCGCACCGATGCCTTCGAGCTCGCCAAGCGGCATGATGAGGACTTTGTTATCACGGAATCCGACGACTTCGGCAAGCACCGGTTCGGCGGTGCGCCGATACGAGATCTGGCACGTTTCGCCGACTGCCATATTGGGCCCGAGGCTCTCGATCACGACGCCGATGACTTGGCGGACCTTCCCGTATTGACGCACGAGATCGGCACTGCGTAAGAGTTCGAGATACGCCTCCGCGGAGAATGCGTGGTCGAGCGCCATTCTAGCTCGCGGGCGGAAGCAGTGCGTCGCGCACTTGGGACGTATCGAGCACGATCGCTTCTTCGCTGAGAATCGCGCGCTTGGCTTCGCGCAGCTGTGTCGAGATTTTCGCATCGATCGTTCCCGCGTCCGTTTCGACGAGCACGCCGCCGCGATCGACCCGCTGATCCTCCACGACGCGCAGATGCCCCACGTCGCTTGCGGCGACGATCGCTTCGCGATACTGACGGATCGTTTCGTGATCCGCGGGGTTCACGCGCAGCGTAACGACTTCTCTGCTCACCAGACGCGTCAATGCTGCGCGCACGTTTTCAACGACGACTTGACGAGTGTTGGAAACTTCCGTATGCACGATGCGTTCCGCAATTGCCATCGCAAGTCGCACGAGTTCCGGTTCAGCGCTCGCGATGAACCCTTCACGCTGCGCTCGCATGCCTTCGATCATTTCGCGCATCGTTTTGAAAACGGGATCGAGCTCATCATGCGCGGCTTGGCGTCCCTCATCATACCCTCGCCGGCAGCCGCGCGTGCGGGCTTCTTCTTCGATCTGCGCAACGCGCGCTTGCGCCGACGTGACGATATCGGCGGCGGTCGCTTCAGCTTGTTTCAGCAGTGTCTCCGCGTCGGCCGCCGCACGGTCGACGATCGCTTCCGCATCCGCGCGGATGCGTTCCCAATCGATCTGCGGCACAGGTTCCGCGGGCGGCTCCGGTTCCGGCGCGTGAACGCCGTTCGAATATCCGTTCAGACCAGTCGCAAGATGCGCAACGGCAAACGCGTCGTCACACTGAACGACCGGCGGCGCGGACGCGACGACGTCAACAGCAGGCACGCCGACGACGTACTTCCGTTCAGCGAAGCGCGCGGACTTTACAACCTTACCCACTCGTACTCCGTACAAATGGACCCCCACCGGTTCTAACCGGCGCCGCGGCCTGTCCGAATCGCAGCCGAAGGGCGTGCGCGGACCGCGAAACCGCTGGCGCCGCCGAACGCGTTATTGCATCGGTCATACAAGGCGTTCGTCCTTCGCACCGCGAGCGATGACGATTTGACCGTTACACCCCAATGTGCTTCGCACATCGGGGACCCCGCTCATTGGAACGGCGCTCCGCAGCTGCGCTGCGGAGCCTGTCCTGAGCGAAGTCGAAGGGCGCCCCCCACGCATACGCGTGGGGCCCCCGGCGAAGAAAACGGGAAACTGAAGTAACGTCATCATTACACCAGCCTCTCGTCCTTCGCACCGCGAGCGATGACGATTTGGCCGTTTTCTTCGAGGGTGCGGATGACGTCGACGATTTGCTGCTGCGCTTTGCCGACGTCGCGCATGCGCGTCGGTCCGAGCAACTCGATCTCTTCTTTGAGCATGACGGCAGCGCGCGACGACATGTTTTTGTAGACGCGCTGGAGCAATTCTTCGTTGGCCACTTTGAGTGCGAGCGCGAGATCCTTGCCGTCGACTTCCTTGAGAATGCGCTGAATCGAGCGGTCGTCGAGATTGATGATGTCTTCGAAGACGAAAAGCAGATTTTTGACGTCTTGCGCGAGTTCCGGGTCGCGTTTTGTCAAACCGTCGAGAATGTTCTTTTCCGTTTCGCGATCGACGAAATTCATCACGTTCGCGAGCGACTGTACGCCGCCCGCCTTCGCGAAGTCCGCGCCGCTGACGAGCAGTCGCCGTCCGAGTAGCTCGTCGAGCTGTTCGAGTACTTCGGGTGCCGTTTTCTGCAAGATTGCAATACGCATCGCAACTTCCGCCTGCAAATCCGGCGGCAGCGCGGAGAGCACCGCACCGGCTTGTTCGGCGACCATATACACGAGAATTAGCGCAATCGTCTGAGGATGCTCGTCTTGAATGAACTGCAGCAGCTGCGCCGGTTCAGTTTTTTTGATGAGCTCGAGCGGATTGCCGTGCTTAAGCGCCGCGAAGAGCCGCGATGTCATGTCGTCGGCTTGACCCGCACCGAAGCTGCGCTCCAGAATCTCCTTGGCGTACTCGATGCCGCCTTCGTTGATATACTTGAGCGCAATCGCGCGCTGATACGCCTCTTGGATGACCGCGTCGCGCTTTTCGATCGGTACGGTGGTGATCTTCGCGATCTCGAGGACGATCCGCTCGACCTCGTCCTGACGCAAGAATTTGAAGATGGTGGCGGAGAGTTCGAGCCCGAGCGTGATCAACAAGATCGCTGATTTTTCCGGCCCCGAAATTTCGATTTGCGGCTGCTCGGGCATGATGCCGAACGGCGGCTCCGGCATCGATCCGAAGTCGGCGAGATTGACGATCGGCGATTCGACCTCGAAGTTCATTTATTCCGCCAGCCACAGTTTGACGAGTTTGGCAATGGAATCAGGGGTTTCTTGCGCCACGGTCGTGACGTACTCGATCATCTGCTCGCGTGTCAGATCCGCCGCGGAACGAATCGGCGCGGCGACGCCCGGAGCGCTTTCGAGAATCGGATGCTCTTCAAACGGCGGCAGCTCCTCGGCGAGCGACGTATCGAACGACGGCAGCTCCATGCTCGGCATGAACCCTTTGCGGCGCGAGCGCATCGCGAGGAGACCGATGCCGGCGAGGGCAGCGATACCGCCGACGACAATCAACGCCCAGACCGGAATGCCCAGAACCGTCGTCGTGACTGAAGAGGGCGAACCGCTCGCGGTTACGGAGGGGTTGAAGGGAATCGCTTCGACCGAAACTTGATCGCCTTGCGCGAGGTTCAAGTCGGCCGCCGCAATGACACTATTGCGGATCTGTTGCACGTTCGCGAGCGTCAGCCGATACGTCTGCGCGTTCGCTGCGCCGATCGGCAGCGGCGTGCCGTTCGTACCGGCCGTCGCTTGCGCGGAAGAATCAACGAGAACGGCCACGCTCGTCTGCAACACTTTGCCCGGCGCATTGATGTGCTTGATGTTCTGTTCCGATATGTCGTAGTTCGTCGTCGACTTCGAACGATTGTACCGGCCGTTTGCCGTCTGCTGCGCCGGCGCTTGATAGGTGCCGATATTTGACGTCGTACCGGGAACGCCCATTGCCGGATTACGAACCGGCTGCGTTCCGTTATACGCTTCCCGCTCCGTCTGCTGCGAGAGGACCGTACCTTGCGGCGCGTAGACTTTGCTTTCCGACGTTTGCGCGTCGAAGTCCATTTTGGTCGAAACGCGAGCGATCGCGCGCTTTTTGCCAAGCGTATCGTCGAGCATCGACTGTACGCTCTGCTGCAGCGTCGACTCGTAGCGTTCTTTCGCGAGAAGCTGCTCTTGCGTCAGTTTCAGCGCGTCGGTACTCGACCCGTCACTGCCGGCTGCGGTTGGACCGGCGCCGGGAAGCAAAATCTGACCGTCTTGATTGACAATCGTAACGTTTTCGGGCTTGAGCCCGGCTACGGCGCCGGAAACGAGCGCCGTAATTCCTTTCACTTGATCCGGCGAGAGCGACTGCCCCGGCTTCGTTTTGATCGCAACCGATGCGGTCGTAGGATCTTGCGTCGACGTATAGAGCGATTGTTCCGGCGCCGCTATATTGACGCGCGAAGACTCTACCGGATCGAGTCCGTTGATCGTGCGCTGCAGCTCGCCTTCGACCGCGCGCGTCTTCGCAATCTTTTCTTGGAAATCGGTCATGCCGAAGTTCGTACGATCGAACAGTTCGTAACCGGTGCCGCCGCCCTTGATCATATTCGAGCCGGCGATTGCGACCCGCTCGTCGCTCACGTACTGCTCCGGAACGGAGACCGTTTTGCCGTCGGCCGACAGATGGTAGGGAACCTTGTCGTCCTTGAGCTTCTGCGTCACGGCTGCGGCGTCGTCGCTGGACAGATTCGAAAACAGCGTATCGTAGGCCGGCTGACGTCCGAATTCAAGCCACCCCAAAGCGAGAATGCCGAGGAGCAGCACGGAAATGCCGAGCACCGAAATGACGCGCGTTTGGCGATTTTGGCTTTGCCAAATCTGCTGCAGGCGCGGCGTAATGCCCGACAAGACGGACGTAAAACGATCCAAGATCTACCTTAATTCTTCGAGCCGACCTTGGCCTGCAGCGCTGGACGTCCATGTCCAACGTGGGAGAAGTCCGTTGGATGAGCCAGCAGACTACTATCCCGAATATCGGTAAGGGTCCCAATCGCTTTAACGAAGGTTGCCTACTTCCACAAAATCTTCACGAACCGTTGCCGCTCAACGAGCGAGTTGCGACCGTTCCCGTCCTACGGAAACTAATTCGATCGGCACGCTCAGCAGCTCTTCTATCCGGGCGATGTATCGCCGGGCTGCTTGCGGCAAATCGTCGATCGAACGCACGTCAGCAATCGGTTCGCTCCATCCGTCCATCTGCTCGATCACGACGTCCAAACCCGCTGCTCCGGCATCGGCGAACGTGGCCGGTGTATCGTTGATACGGTACTCCGTAACGATGCCGATGCGCTCGAAGCCACTGAGTACGTCGAGCTTCGTGACCGCGACGGCGGAGAGTCCGTTCAATCGAACCGCGTACCTCCCGGCGACGGCATCGAACCATCCGCAACGACGTGGACGACCGGTGACCGTGCCGAACTCGCCGCCCGCCACGCGCAATCGTTCCCCGGTTCCGTCGTGCAACTCCGAGGGAAACGGCCCGGCTCCGACGCGCGTGCAGTAGGCTTTCACCACGCCGATCACACGTCCGATTGCGGTCGGCCCGATCCCGAGCCCCGTGCACGCGCCGCCCGCGATCGTATGCGAACTCGTGACGTACGGGTACGTTCCGTATCCGACATCCAACAGCGAACCTTGCGCACCTTCAATCAACACGCGCGTATTGCGCTCTAAGTTTTCATGGATGTACGCAACGCCGTCCACAACGTGCGGTGCAAGCCGAGCCGCCGATGCGAGCGTCTGCGCGACGAGATCCGCCTCCCCCGGCAGCGCTTCACCGTCGACCGACGCAACACGATTGAGGTTCGCACGAACCTTATCGGCAAGCGCCTCCGGCCGTCGCAAATCCGCGAACGTAATGCCGCTTCGCGCGACCTTGTCAACATACGCGGGGCCGATGCCGCGTCCGGTCGTTCCGATCGCAGCGCTTCCCCGGCTGCGTTCGGTCGCGCGATCCGTCGCGCCATGATACGGAAACACGATATGCGCCCGATCCGAAATCTTCACCCGAGAAGTATCGATGCCAATTGCGGCAAGCCGATCGAGCTCATCCAACAGTCCAGTGAGGCTGACGACAGTGCCGCCGCCGATAAACAATTCTACATGCGGATTTAGCACACCCGAAGGAACGATGCGAAGCGCAATGTCGGTATCGCCGACCTTGATTTGATGCCCCGCATTATCGCCGCCGCCGAACCGCGCGACGATGTCGTATTCACGCGCGTACAAGTCAACGATGCGCCCTTTGCCCTCGTCGCCCCACTGAATCCCAACGACGACATCCGCCTTAGCCATAACAGGTGTGGGGTACGAAGCAACGGCGAAACATTCCGCCTGGCACCCGTATCGGGTGCGGCGTGAGCCTCACATAGCGCGCGGGGACGCCCGTTTTTTCACCTCGTGTGAAAAAACGGCCTCGCCTCGTCGTCGCTCCAGCGCATCGTGCGCCCGCTCCTCCTCACACGCCCCGCGCGCTATGTGAGGCTCACGCCACACCCGATACGGGGACCGCCTCCACACTGATTATTCTGAGCGAAACTCTAGGTCCGACGTGTCACCCATTGGGATTTCGTTTACGCCTTGGAGCTGCGTCATCACGAACTCCGAGAAGAGGGCGTTCGGCCAACCGAAATCCGCACGTGTGAAACGCTTTGGGTCGTTCGGATCGAACGACTCGTGCAATAGGTGATCGCCCGGATCGCTCGCGAGGAGCTGGCCGAGAACGTCTTGTTTTTCCGATTCCGTCGTTGCGGTCAAGCCTTGCATAATGAGCGCGAGCGGCCAGATCCAGTGGTCGGGTGTATGCCAGCTGCCGATGCCGCGCGCGACGGAGCCTTGATAGAACGACGGATTGTCTTGCGAGAGTAGGAAGCGGCGCGTGTTGTCGTAGTAGCGATCGTTCGGCACGGTGTAGCCGATGTACGGCGCGGACAGCAGGCTCGGAATGTTCGCGTCGTCCGTTAGGATCGCGTGTCCGAGACCGTCGACTTCGTACGCGTAGATGTAGCCGTATTTCGGCACGAGCACGAGACCGTACGTCTGGATGCCGCGTTGCACCTCATCGCGCAGCGACTTCGCTTCGTTCGCCTTGATGACGTTGTGATAGATGTCGCGTTCGATCTCCGCCATGTCGCCGAGTGCGACGACCGCGAACATCTCCGAGGGAATGAGGAAGTTGTAGTAGCAGGCATCATCCGACGGGCGAAAGCCGGTCCAAATCATGCCGGTGTAGCCGGTCGGGCGGCCTCTGCCGTCGTTCGAGAGCTCTTTGTGACCGTAGCGCGAGTCGCGCGGATGATCTTGTTCGCGCTGCATCGTCGCGAGGATCGAATCAAGAGCCTTCTGATAATCGGGCGTGAAGACCGACGCATCACCGGTCGTTTTCCAGTAACTCCATGCAAGCGTCACGGGATACGCGAGTGAGTCGAGCTCAAACTTCTGTTCCCATACGCGATAGTCGATCGTAAACGCATTCGCGTACGGATCGACTTGCAAGTACTTCGTCATGCGCGCGATGATCGCGCGCAAGAGCGCTCGCGTGTCGGGATCGTCCTTCGCAAAAAATAAATACGGTCGCGCCTGCGCGCTCGCATCGCGAAGCCATTCCGCAGGTATGTCACCCGTTTTGATATAGGCCGTGCCGTCGGGCGCGTACTCGGCCAATTTCCCCGTATCGAGCAGCGCCGAGCGGAACATCTGCTCGAGCCGCGGGTTTGAGTTCTTATAATCGGCCGCGGCGCGAGCGATTGACTGCAACTCGAGCGAGGGGCCCCGCAGCGGCAACAGGACGAGAACGAGCGAAGCGAGCGCCGCGACGGCGCGCATCCATCTAGTCACGGCCAGGCACCATGCGCGTAGAGCGCTTGGAGTTCGCGGTATCGTCCCAAGTAGTCAAGTCCGTAGCCCACCACGTAAACATCGGGGACCTCAAAGCCCCGGTACCTAATCTGTATATCGGCAATTCTGCGCGTAGGACGATCTAGCAGCGTGCAAACCGCGAGAGACGCAGGCTGGCGTGCAAGCAGCGCCTTGACTACGTACCCGAGCGTCATGCCGGTGTCGACCGTGTCCTCGACAAGAATAATGTGCCGACCCTCAATGGATGCTGAAGTGTCTTTTTGGAATTTGATCCCCTCCACGTCGCTGAATTTCGTAACGGCGATAACATCGAATTCACATGGAATCGACACCGCACGCGTGAGGTCGGCAAGAAATGGCGCGGCAGCGTTGAGCACGCCAATGAGCACGGGCAGTTTGCCCTCGTAGTCCCGCGATATCGCTGCGCCGAGCTCGCGCACGCGGCGGTCGATCGCAGCAGCGTCGAAGAGTACTTCGCCGATCATGCGGCTCGCGGGATGCGCGCGAAGATGCGCTCCGCGTCGCGGCGCGTGAAGAGTTTCACCCGAACGTGCGGATGATGTTCGCGCAATAAGCGCATTTTGCGATTCTTGCGTGTGTTCAGCGCCGGCTTTGCTACGGTGAGTTCGATATAGAGATCGTATTCGGGCAGATAGAAATCGGGCGTAAAAAAGGCGACGGCTTTGCCGTCGCTATTCCACGCGATGGGAAAGGAGCGGGGCTCGTATTCCCACGCGATACGGTAGAAATCGAACAGCCGCGCCAGCGACGCCTCACTCTCATGCGCAAAAGAAACCCGCGACATAGTCACGGGCGTACTTCTACGACGAGCCGGCCGCGGATTCCGCCTGAAGCGACGACTTTCACTCGTCGACGCGCGTGAAGTGGAGGACCCGATAACCCTGGCTTTCGATCGTTGCCGTAACCGCGCAGATCTGATTACGTGCTAACACCTCGTCGGTTTCCCAATCGTCGCGTTCAGAGTTGTAGATGCGCGTGTGATACTTGGCGCTCGCGTCCAAAATGGCAGAGAGATCCATGGGAACGTTCGTCGTGACGTTACCCGCGTTACCGACAAGTATAACGATTTCGCGGTCGCGTTCAAAAGCCACCGCACGAGAGGTGCGCGAGAACATCGGCACGCTATCGGAGATGTCGCGATCGTAGACGTAGTGCGGGTGGGCGGTATCGATCTCGCACGTTGTGAACAATTGAAACGAGCCCTTCACGCGGACGGCAAAGTATGCAATCTCTTGACCGTGGTACCGAAGTCGCCGCAGCGCGAGCCATTTCCAATTTTCGGGAACCAGCGGGTTGATCTGCGGCACATCTGCGCTCAGCGTGAGCCCGCAAACGCCTTCGATGGCAGCCCAAAGGAAGCGCGGCGGCTCCCACGGGCTTAGACGCATTCCGCGATTTGCTAAGGAATCTCCATCGAACCACTCGCTGAATTGGCCCGGCACGGTGTTGTACCGTCGCGGATCCTTTGCATAATGTTCGAACGACGAACGCAACGCCTTAACCATGAACTCCGGATGGTAGCGCGCCGCCGCAAACGCATACCACCACGTCAAGCCGGGCCAAACGCCCCCGATTAAACCGGCATACGCCTGCGGATCGTACAGCGGGTCCAGCGCCGATGCCGTTCGTAGGCCCGCGTCGGTCCAAAAATCCGGTGAGTTCAGTCTACTGATGATACGAAAACTCGTCTCATCGTCGCACGCGTGAAACATGACGGGGAAGATCTGATCGCCCGTTACATCGGTGTGCGCGTTGCCGCGGACGTCCACGTTGAGATAAAACAGACCGCTGTCGGGGTTTATGAGGTGCGTTGCCATCGCACTTCGGATTCGAGCCGAGGCATCGGCAAACGTGGAAGCGTCGACCGCGGCACCGTCTATGCGTTCGGAGAGATGCGCCAAGCTCAGCAGCGCGGCGACACACTCGGAGTTGATCTCGGTTACAGCTCCGTTGATTTTGTAGTTCGCGATGATGTTGCGCCAACTGGCGATCGCCCATACGTTTCCGCGCGAATCATCCGCCGAGCAAAAGACGAGGTCGCGATCGTCCATCTGTGAAATGATGTAGCGTCCGGCCTTCGCAAGCGACGGATAGATACGTCGGAGCCAATCGACGTCGCCGCTCGAGCGGTAGTGATGGCTCGCCGCCATAATAAAAAGCGGCGTGTCGTCATTGATGTTCAACCCATCGTCCTCGACGGCGCCCGACAAGGCATCCATGTATTCCGGGAGTTTCCCCGACGGGTATTGCCGCTCTGCCCACGTGTCGAGCAGCGAGCGTGAGAACGACGGCATAAAGTAGTCGTTTCCGACGGCAAACCACGCGCAATCGCGACAGACGACGTTTGACGTTACGCCTGGATCGTTTGTAAAAAGCCACCCCGTGGGATAGTTCGCCATGACGCGCCGCATGTTGACTTTCGCCCACAATGCTCCGTCATTGATCACTTCGTCGGGCGTGACGACCTCGGAGCGGTGAATCACTTCTTCGAGATTGCCAATCGTTTCCGTCAACGCATCCCGACCGGAAATGGTTTGCGAAAAACTTTGCTTCGCGGCTTCCGTACCGTTGCCATAGACCGCCGCTTTGAAGGCGAACCGTCTATGTTCGTCCGGTTGGAGCTGTATTTCGAGCTGCAACGCTCCCAAAATGTCCCCGTGCGCTTGCGTGGTTCCACGTAATGGGTGCATGTGTGAGGTGTGGTAGACCGCGCCGAAGTCGAAGCTCGATTCGAAAGAACTCGGCTTTTCCGTCATTGCAAACACGCGCACGAGCGACGGATTATTCCGATTATAGGCGATCAGTCCCAATACATCGTCGTCCATGTCCGCCAGGACATCGTCCTGCGTATTGCCACGCAGCCGCGCGTACCCCGCAACGCGGATATCGTGTTCGGTATCGCTGATGTTATGAATGTGGATATGTTGGTACACGATCGGCGGATCGTTTCTCGCCTCTGCATGTCCAAGCAGCGGTACAAACGTCGTTTCTTCAACGCGTAATGCGCCTGCGAGCGTGAACGTACGACGCTGATATGCGGGATGGATTTCGAATTCCACGGTCGTACCGTCCGTGCTCAGCGCGGAATATATTCGTCCGCTCGGATCCTCCTCGTGCTGCATCCACAGCTCGCGTAACGGTCTGCCGACAACCCCGTATCGAACGCAAATGGAACCGATCGCGACCACTCCTTCGGTGACGCAGAAGACACGTTCGATATCGCCGGTACTTTTTGTGTTCACCCAGATGCTCGAATTGCCAAGACTGCACGCCATGCCGAGCCGTTCGGCGTTTACGCGATAGCTCGGTAGTCGCTTTTCCGGGGAAACATGATGGGTGGGCTCGCCCTTTACGATCATGACGACCGCTTCAGTGCAAGCCGTATAATTCTTGCTTTGCCTTGGTTCTGCGACTTCCGTTCCGATGCGCGCCGGCGGCGATTCCGGGTGGAGTACGCATGCGATGCTGGAACCGTAAAAAGGCACAGCCCGGCTCACATAGGGAGGAATGTGCTTATCACGGGTCATCGCGAACGAAGCATCATGGCTAGAGTATCGCATGAATACCGAATCCAAACCGGCGACCCCGACGAAAAGCTCTCCGCGCAGCTTACAGAGCTATCGTCTCGTGGATGGGACGTTATCGGAGTCGCGCACGGCGCCCCAGGCGTTATCTGCGTACTCCGGCGCGAGAAAGACTTTGAGGTTGCGCGTTCGCTTCAGGCCGCTCTTGAGCAGGAAGCGAATCCGATAGACGCGGTCGCGCACATCGAGATCCCGCCGGATGAATTAGGCGCATCTGCTAGGTAACGCGTGATAACGAAGTCGGCTGAGCGAGTCGTCGATCGCTCCGCCGGCGGCGCCGGTGCGCACGCGCGGTTCGCGTCCGGTATACTTCAGATCGGATGATGGAAATCCGCGAACGGAAATGCGACGATAAATTTCGCTCCGCCGAGATGCGAGTCCGCCACCTCAATTCGTCCGCCGGCGCGCTCGACGATCGCGCGCACGATTGTCAGACCGACGCCCTTGCCGCGAACGCCCTCGTGAACGCGCGCGCGCGCACCGTAACCGAAGATACGCTCGCGTTCTTCCGGTGGAACGCCGAGACCGTTATCGTCGACGTTCACGCAAACAAAAGGATCCGCGCGGCTAACCGACAGTTCCACGGCTCCGCCGCTGCCGGAATACTTTATTGCGTTTTCGATGACGTTGAGGAGCGCGTGCATACACGAGTCGGCGTCAATGCGCACGCGCGCATCCAGCGTGCTCGAGAACCGCACGGTCACGCCGCTCTCGCGTGCGATCGGTTCGAGCGCGTCGAGCGCCGCGCGTATCGCCGCACCGATTTCGGTGACGCCGCACGCGGCCGGCAAGTGGAGATGCAGCATAGAGAAATCCAGCATTCCGTCGACGAGTCGCGCAAGTCGCAGCGCCTCTCGCCGGGCGGTTTCGAGGAATCGCCGCGTCGTATCGCCGTCAACGTCTTCATCGAGGAGCGTTTCGATGTATCCGCGTATCGATGTCAGCGGCGTACGCAATTCGTGGCCTACGGTCGCAAGGAACTCGTAGCGCTCGCGTTCGCGCGCGCCGCGCTCGAGCGCCGCCGCGCGCGTCGCATCGAATGCGTCGATTTCGGCCGGTGACTCAACCGGCCACCAGCCGGACTCCACGCGGCGTCCCGTTTCAACGGCGACAGTTGCGCATATCCGTTCCAGCGCCGCTCGCGCATCGATTGCACCGAACGCGGCGCCAGCGCGCGTCGGCGAAAGCATTGCGACGGCAAACCAGTCGCTCCCGCGATCATGACCGAGGATGTCACCATCGCGCATGATGCGATCGGCGGCGGCGGCGAAGACACGCACGGTCGTTCGTTCCAACCGCTGCGCGGCGCGGCGGCCATCTTGCCAGGCGAGTTCGGCAAACTCGGGAAGGCGCAACACGAGCACCGGTATCGGTGCACGGCGCGCTTCGAGCGCTTCAGTAAGTCCATGCACGAACCCATCGCTGCGGAGAACACGCCGCTGCAAGCATTCACCCGCGCACGAACTTGTAGCCGAAACCGTGGATCGTTTGTACCATCGCGGGAATCTTCGCTTCCTCTTCGATCTTCGCGCGCAGTCGCCGAACGTGCACGTCCACCGTGCGTTCGTCGCCGTCGAAATCAAAACCCCACACGCGTTCGAGCAACCGTTCGCGTGAAAGCGCGATGCCGACATTGTTCGCCAGTTCGAGCAACAGCGCAAATTCACGTGGCTTTAGATCCACGCTGTGAGCCAGGCATACCAGCCTTTTGAAAAACGCCCGCCCCGAGGCTTCAAGGCACCGAATGCGCCGTATACGACGGATTTCAGGCGGTACGTGTTTCGGTGCGCCGCTAATCAAGCTGAACGGTCCCATTACTGTTCCTTCGTCAACGAACAGTGCCACAAACAAACGGCGATGAGACGCGGATGAACTCTCGGTGGCCTTACCCGACCGTCCGTCAGCGGCCGAGAGTCGCGCTAGCGCGTCGCTATTGCGCGCGACGATCTCAGAATAGTGTTGTTGAACTCCACAGGCGCGCCGCGCGTAAAATCGGGGCTATCACCCCGTTCAACGTTAATCGTAGCGACGCACAGAGTCACGGACGGGCTGGGGTGAAGATTCCGGTCGCGCTCTAGGTCACAAGAGCAAGCAGATCCGGTTTTACGCAACCCGCGTCTGCGGTCGACTACGCCGTTGCAATCGCCGTGGCTCGCGTTCCATGGCGATGGAACCGTATAGTGCTAAAGTTTATCTGACCTCGTATCGTGGCGAACAGCAACGTCACGTGGTTCGACCGATGTGATTTCCGCGCTCGCTTCGGGGGGAGCTAGCCGGTCGAGCGCCACGCGAATTATTCCAGCAACCGGTACTGCCACGATCATTCCGACAACGCCGAACGCCTCAGCACCGACGAGGATCGAAACGAAAATGACCAGCGGGGACACGCCAACGCTCTTGCCGACGATGATTGGTGCTAGAACACGGCCCTGCACCTCGAACACGACGATGAACAGCGCCAGAACGATCAGTGCTTTAATCGGTCCGACAGTAAAAAGCGCAACAAGGAACGTAGGAACAGCTCCGATGAATTCGCCGACGATTGGAACGACGCTTGCGAAGCCGGCAAATACACCGAGCAACGTCGCGTAGCGTACTCCCGTGATCAATAAGACCAGCGTTACAACGATTCCGATGACGATTGCGAGAAGAACCTGGCCCCTGACGAATCCGCTGATCACCCGATCTACCTCGTCAATGAAGCTCGTTGCTGCCGGCCGGGCATCGCGCGAAACTAGCCGGAGAAAAGTCGCCCGTATCTGGTCCGCTTCGATGATGAAGAAAAATGCGAGCGCCAGCATCACAAAAGTGTCGACGACGAGCGTCGCCGTCCCGTGCAGAACGTCGAGGGCGTGCAAGCCGACGTTTCCCGCAAACGTGGTCGCAATTACTTCAAAGCGAGCGGCGTTCTGAACGATAAATGTGCGGACTGCGAGTGGGAAGTGCGCCAAGAACTGGCTCGTTCCCGGATGCGCAACCTGGCTTTCCACGCTGCGTAATGCAGCGGGCATCGCCCGCGCAAGTTCGATCGCTTCGGTTGCGATCGCCGGGGCCAAGTAAGCGGCCGTGAAGCCGATCGCTGCAAAGGCTAAAATGTAAACGACGATGACGGCAAGCGGCCGCGGCATCCGCGTACTAAGCCGGCGAACCGCCGGGTAGATCACATATGCAAACAGGATCGCGATGATAATCGTCGTGAAAAGATTTTTCACGTGTTCGATGACCGCGCCAACGATCCACGCGAGCACCGCGATGCCGATTGCCAACCCAACAAAAATAAGGCTACGAAGTGGTCGTTCGATCACGGCAAGTGTTGCACTTCTCTGAGCGCGTGTTCCCGCTCACCGCTCTGCGTTCATTCCTTATCGCGCTGCTTGCTATTTACGAATACGGCGCGTGCGCCTTGTCAGTTCGCTTCACGAATCGGCAACCGATCACCAAGTGGTTTCCTTAATCGTCCCTAATCGAGACGATGTTTTCATCTGACTGGACAGAAATTATAAAATGGAGGCTATAAAGCCTGGTAAATAAAGACGTCGTGAAAGGTAAGCATGCGGTTTCTGAACCTTCGATGCAAGGCAGTTCGTTGACAAGAATGACGATCGTCATAGTTATCGTCGCTTGCACAACGATCATTTCGCTGATCACATCGGCGCCCGCGCAGACGCAGATAACGGGAAGCCCATCACCGTCCGTGGCGCCAGTACGTCCGTCGCCTTCGGCGATCCCAGCCGCATTGGCCGCATTCGACCGCGCGTGGACGAACATCACGGGCTACAGCGCGACGGTCACCATTTTCGAGCGGAAGGGCACAACGGTGCAGAATGCGGTATTCGAGTATACGTTTCACAAGCCGGCGAATGCCACGGTACACTACGACAAAGGCCCAAATTCGGGCGTGACGGCCGTGTGGAGCGGCGGTAACACCGTGGTCGCGCACCGCGGTTCCGGCTTGACGGCGCTATTTAAGAAAACCTTCGCACTACATGATCCGGCCGTCACGACTATCCGCGGGTCATCCATCGATGAATTAAGCTTTGCTGCCATTCTTGCTCACGCACACGATACACCGGGGACAATCTCCGCGGGTACGGGTCCCGTAATCGACGGTGTCGCGACTGACGCCGTTACGCTTATTCCGAACTCCTCCGGCAGCGACACCGCTTTGACGCGCGAAATTGTCGATATTTCAACGACGAGCAATCTTCCAATACGCGTTCTCGGATATGAAGGCGAAACGCTCGTGCGCCAGATCGATTTCTCGAACATCAAACTCCAAAATTAGCGCCGACGCCGATCATCATGCAGATGCGCTGCGGCTGGGTCGCACACTCCGCAATCAAGATCGTTTTTCCGGCTTCATGGGGCGCACCGTCGACGAGGTTGCATCAACGGTGCATGGCCGTGGCGCTCTACGAAGCGCAATGGGATCGTCGAGGTCGATCGCGCTAGACTTCGGCGCCTGCGCCGTGCTGGAGTACCGGCGTCAGTCAGCGAGTCTCGTCAATGCCGAGCCTTTGTGCATCGCAATGTGATCGGTCTCATCACTTTTAATCTCGTATTGCGGTTCATCGTCGCTCGCATGAACCGTGTAACCTTTGAATTGGATTTCCGATGTGATCACTTTAACGATCCTGCCGGAGACGCGGCCGGCTTCCGAATTCCAACTCACGTGATCGCCCTTGCGAAATCGCCGGTTCGTCACCGTACTGCGCTTCCTTCATTCATCGACTCGATGTCGGCATTGTATCAGCTTCGTATATCCGTGCAATGCCCGCCGCGTGCGAGCCGTCGGTTACGTCGGCTCCGGTGCCGCTTTCCGTTAGCGTCTTACGGTCTAGCGCAGTTTCGCCTAGGAACGGCGCTGCCTTGAAAGATCGCATGCGACGTCTCGGTACAAGGTGCGGGTAGCCTGCGCTAATATTTCGAGCACCCGGAAGAGACCGTCGCCGGAGATCGTGATCGCCTGCCATTCAACGGCTGCATGTCGATGGACGAGCGCGTAGGTGTCATTGCCGACGTCATAGATCGCGAATTCGTTCGATTCGGCAATCAGCGTGGCATGCTCCAGGTCTTGGGCATTTATTGCAGTTACGAGTTTCAAAACTCTCTCCAATGTGGCTGTCGACGGCAGCGAATCATCGTAAACATGTGAAATGTCCCACTCCCGCTAAGCAGCGCGACAGACCACCAGCGGCGCAGCGCTCGCGCGCCATTTCATTCAATTCGAAGCCGCCGATGAGAAAGCCGGCCGACTGCGCAATTTACCGAGCAGGAGATGAAAATAGAGCATCCCTTGCATATCGCCAAGTGCAAGAAAGACATCGTCCAGACGGACGTGCGGATCGCCGGATAGACGTTTGATGTTCTGTGCGACCCCTGTGTCGCCCATCGGGAAAACATCGAGACGCCCGAAGCCCCGCAAGAGAATGTTCGCGGCGCTCCAATGACCATGCCATTGACCGATTGCAATTCGATAAGTGCCTCCGCCATCGGAAGCGGCGCAATGCGGGCAGATGGTAATCGCACCCGACTTCACCGCTGCAGCGGCATTTTTCAAGTATGTCACCTTTTGACGGCTCAGCCCTAGGCTCAACAGATCTTGATCGCTGCAATGCTCAGTTGCTGGAACACGATCCCGTTGCACAGCGCCTCCCACAGGTCGGGATAGCGTGGCGGCTTCACGCCGCGCAGATCCCGCGCGAGCGCGCGAGCCACGGGTAGCGCGCCACCCGGCGGTACCAACGACGAAGGTCCACGCCCGTCCCCAATAACGTTCTCACAGTTTCCAGCTGCACGCCGGCGCCGCGCCCGCTAATCCGCACCACGAGACTTCCGTCCGCTTCCTGTTGGACTTCGATGATATTGACGCAGTGCTCGCCGCGCAACCCACGCAGGTATGTTCCTTTGCGCGCGAGGACGTCGACGATGTTGCTGCTTACCCGGCGCAGCGCCCTGGGCCGTCAAGTCGAGGCGATAGGGCTCAACGGGCGTAATGGTGGTGCGCAGGCTTACGCGAAAGCCGAGCGAGGCCAGACATTGTAATGCATTAGACCAGAGGCCCGGGTTTCTTCATGTAGTGATTGATAATGCCGTCCGCTGCACGGTACGAAAGTGCGCCTACGGTGCACGTCGGATTGAAGCCGGCGTTCTGCGGAAAGGCGGACGCACCAATGACAAAGACGTTCTCGAAATCCCGCATCTGCAGATAGCTGTTGACCACGGAGCTGCCGGGATCTTCTCCCATGATGCACCCGCCACACCCATCGGTCGCCTCGCGTTCTGCCAGCGCGCTGAAAGGCCGCTTTTGCGCGGGTACGGACGACCTTCGGCATTTCGATAACATACCGGCCAGGCGTTTCGAGCACCGCCACCGATCGGTGCCTGGCGCAATTTTGCGACGATGAAGCTGGTGTATGTGAGAAGAAAGCGCGTCTGATGCTTCCCGCGGCGGGCAAGTTCGGCCTCTTCCGCTCGATGGTTCCGGGGATCATTTCGGCCGCGTCCGACAATGATCCAACCACCGTCGCGACGCTGGCCGTTATCGGGTCGACGACGGTCTACGGACTGGGCTGGCTGGTCGTGCTCGTGATCCCCATGCTCGCCGTCGTCCAAGCCATCAGTTCGCAGGTCGGCACGGTTGCCAAAGGCAGTGGCCTCGAGGATATCGTGCGAGAGCGTTACGGAACTGTAAGCGCCGCCGTCGTGCTCCTAGCAGTGCTCGTGGTGAACGTTCTGACATTTTCGGCCGATCTCGAAGGGGGCGGCGCGGCGCTCCAGTTGTTGACGCATCTTCCTTACCAGTGGTGGATCCTGCCGTTGGCCGGTTCAGCGTCGCACTGCTCATCTCGGGATTATGCGCGCATCCAGTCCATCCTCATCTACATTCCGCTCGCCTTTCTTGCGTACATCGCAGCCGCGCTCTTCGCTCATCCGGACTGGCACCGCATACTCCTCGATTCCCTCGTTCCCCATTTCGAACCGTCCCCGGCGTATACGGCCGGCGGTATCGCGCTCTTAGCCACGACGTTGACCGCCTATGCCTATGTCTGGCAAGGGATCGAGATCGCCGAGGAACGGCCTCCGCTCGTCGGCTGGGTTTAGTTCAGATCGATTCAACCCTCGGAGCGATCGCGGCCGGAATTACGTTTTGGTTCATCGTCATCGCGACGGGTGCAACCTTGGGCGTCCACCACCGGACGGTCGAAACGGCGCAGCAGGCCGCATCCGCGCTTTTCCCCTTCGCCGGCCGGTTCGCTTCGGCGTTCTTTGGGATCGGACTGCTCGGTTCGGCACTCCTGGCCCTCCCGGTCTTGCTCGCGACCTCCGGCTACGTGGTCGCCGAGATGTTCCGCTGGGTCGGTCAACTGGATGCGAAGTTCTTTCAGGCGCGCGGATTTTATGCCACGATGTTGCTCGCCGCCGCGATCGGCTGTGCCGTGGCTTTCGCCGGCGTATCGCCGATTCGGCTGCTCTTCATTAGTTCAATCGCCGGCGGCATCGCCACGCCGATCACCCTCGTCTTCATGCTACTTGCAGCAGGCGACAAAGAAGTGATGCAGGGGACGCCCTTTTCGCCATGGCTCAAAGCCGCGGGCTGGGCGACGACGGCTGTCGTAAGCATTGCTGCCGGAGTCTTCCTCGTCAGCACATTCGTGATGTGATACGAGAGCCACAGTCCGAGAGGAGCGCAACGTGTGGGATCGGCAATGGACGAATCGGTAATGGCTAAGACACCTGGTTTCGCGGTCGCCGAAATCACATCGCTAGAGCTGGAGCGGAAGAGTCCGCTCGCCGAGATGTACGCCCTCAGTCCGTTCGTGTGGCAGCAAAAGCCGCATTATGGACTCTTACTGCGCGCCGTCAATCGCTCCACGATTGCAGCCGAGAAGGTCGCTCGGATCTACTACGGTCGCTCCCGCGATGGTTTGCATTTCCTCATGGGTGACCAGCCGGTGATTGCGCCGGGCCCCGGCGACGACGACAAAGACGGATGCGAAGACCCGACACTCGCCATAGTTGACGGAACATACTACGTCTATTACACCGGCTGGAACCAGACATTCAAGCGTGGGCAGCTTTTCCTCGCCGCCGGCCCCGACGTTGAACACCTGAAAAAGCGGGGAATCGCGCTTTCTTCGAGGCCACAGTGCGAAAATCCGAAAGAAGCAACGATTGTCCGAGTGGCGGATGGAACCTGGCGACTCTTTTTCGAGTACGCATCTGCCGGCGCATCGAAAATCGGAATCGCATCCGCCCCCGCCGTTCATGGTCCATGGCGGATCCTCCACCCGTTTTTCAATTCGCGGCCGGGACGCTGGGATTCGTGGCACCTGAGCACGGGACCCGTGCTTACGACGGATCCGCGACGCCCCGTCATGTTCTATAACGGCGCAACGCGAGAAGCCAAATGGCGAATTGGCTGGGCCATTTTCGATGAAACCTATACCCGCATCGTTGCGCGTTGCGAAGAACCGCTCATGACGCCGCCTCCTCCGCGCAACACGACCGACACTGACATCGCTTTTGCAGCGTCCTCGCTCGAGGAACGCGATGCCATCTACCTCTACTATTCCATCGCCGACAAAGACATGTTCCGCGCGACAATGCGGCGATCAATGTAAGGCGTGCTTGGCGCACGAAAAGCCGACCACGATCACTACGAGAGTGATCCCGCGCAGGCGCGCTTCAGTGTAAGGCCTTGACTTTGCCGATGCTGGGGCTGTGACCGACGCCTACCGCGTCGCGCACTCGTTGCATGGTTTTTCGTGCAATTGCGCGCGCCTTTTCGCCCCCATGAGAAAGAATGCGTTCCAGTGCTGCCACATCATTCCGTATTTCGCCGTAGCGCTGCCGCAACGGAGAAAGCTCTCCATCGACTGCCTCAAACGTGAGGCCCTTCAGCTCGTCCCACATCATGTCACCTGATAGGAGCGCTTTGCGCACGGCGGCTGCTTTATCAGCATCAACAAAGCTGGCGTACATTCTAAATAGTCCATTCGCGTCTGGATCCTTCGGTGCACGGGGAGCGGTGCTGTCGGTCTTATAGGAACGCAGCAACTTTCGCAACGCATCGCTCGACGCAAATAGAGAGATTGCATTATCGTACGACTTGCTCATCTTGCGACCGTCAGTGCCGAGTAAGGGTTGGCCGTCGCCGCTCAAGAGCAGTTCGGGAATAGTCAAGGCCGGGCCAAACGAGCGGTTGAAGTGTTCGGCGACGTCACGCGCCATCTCGACGTGTTGTCTCTCGTCCGCCCCTACGGGAACGAAGTTCGCATCGAAGAGCAGCATGTCTGCGCCATCAGGACTGGGTAGCTGTAAATCCCCATGTTAACGGCGGCATCCGGAGCCCGTCCGAGGGCCAAATTTTCATCGACGATCGCTTTGTAGGCGTGCGCACGATTCAACATTCCCTTCGGCGTCGTGCAGCAAAGCAGCCAGAACAGCTCGAACGTTTCGCGCACGTCGGATTGGCGATAGAATACCACGCGTTCGGGATCCAGCCCCGCAGCGAGCCATGATGCAGCAACATCGTAGGTAAGGCGACGTAATTGGGCTGCGTCAGTCACCGTAGTCAAAGCATGATAGTTTGCGATGAAGAGCATGGCCCCATTCTTCGCCAGACCCAACGCAGGTCGTATCGCACCGAGATAGTTTCCCAGGTGTGGCTTGCCCGTGGGCTTTACCCCCGTGAGAATTCTCATGCCATACTTATGTGCCGACAGCTGACGGTGTCGGCGGAGCCGACTTGTTCAGTGGTTTGCGCACTTCAATCTGCCCGTTGCGTACGCGCGTTTCAAGGCACGGTTGGCGGTGCACGCCGGCCCATCGAGCACCCGTCCGTCGTCCAGTGCGAATCGCGATCGGTGCCATGGGCACTGAATGCTGTCTCCCACTAGTTTGCCTTCCGAAAGAGGCCCGCTGAAATGCGAGCAAGTTTCAGCCAGCGCAAAGATCTTCGTTTCACGCCGTACCAAAAGGATCGGAACACCATCGTGCTCGACGCGCTTGGGCTGTGATTCTGCCAGTTCCGATGCGGCAACACGGACACAAAGTCTTCCGGAAACACTTGGCCGGCGGTACGATCAACACCCACGCGGTGCGTGTAGATCATCTCGCCGCCCAGATGCGCGGCGGTAGTTATGAAGCCATAGCCCAGTGCACGCAGTACCCGCGTCATGCTCCGTGACTTGCGCTTGCGTGAAATCAGTGAAGCGCCGAACAACGCTGTTGCGCTCAAGTTCAAAATACCGTGCGTCATCCCAATTCGGCGAGCTGGGGCATCCGCATCCTGCCAGTCGGTTACGCCCGAAACAGCTGCACAGAGTGCGCCCGCGATCCCGATTGTCACTGCAGCATCGGCGGCGCCGGCAAAGTCATCGCGGCCGCTGACCCACTGGAACGCATCGAAAATAAGCCCCGTCGTCCAGGCGCCGATCGGAACATCGGTGAGGGTGACGTGCAGTGGATCGCCCAGCCAGGTGCCGTTCAGGAAGTTCTTGAGCTTTTGACCGCTTGGACCCGCACTGGCGAACGCTTTATGCACGAGTTTCTGCACGCTTTCTGCAACGGCTCGTGCTTCCTTGGATTCTTGTGGATCGATCCGCCCGTGATGTCTGGTGCTGCCATATCGATCATTCACTCCATAATGTCAGCGAACGAAAGTACGTCATAGCGGAGTTTCCCCTCCGCCGTCGTACGAACGCCTCGCCGTAGGAATGTGCGGCCGAAGTTTGCCGTCGTGCAAGTGTTCCACCGGAAAGCATGTAGGAGGAGCGCGGCGTCGGAAATGAGCCGGCGGTGGCAATGCCACCAGGGGGGGCGCTCTTGGAGACGGTGCGGAGTTGACGAGCGACTCGATCGCGGCTGTGCGAATGCGTCGTGCGAGTTCTTCCTCCCGCGCCGTTCCGTGGCCGAGTGAGCAGCCGTGCCGCCATAAACGAACGGACGAGCCGAACGTTACGCCGCCTAGGCAGAGGCGCTGCTTAGCAGTTGTTCTTTGGCTTGCGCGAGTTTTGCTCCGAGCTGCTCGAGCTCCGATTCGCTCATCAAGTCTTCCGCCTCTTTGAACATCTTGTGCTCTTCCTCGTGTACGTGATGTTTCACCAATTCGCTTAGGACTTGCAATTTCGCATTGTATGTCTCATCCGCCGCATCCGTGCTTTCCAATTTTTGGAGCATGCTTTTCACGTTGGCGTGCTCCTCGTACGCCTCAAGGACCTCCTGAGTCGCATCGCCGTCATCCTCCGACTTCGACTTTTGCTTGAGCGCGGGATAAAAGATTGTTTCTTCAATTTCGAATGCAGGGTGAGTTCTTTGTCAATTTGTCGAAAGAGCTCTCGCCGCTGGGCGTGAGCAGATTCGTCGAGGTCCTTGATCTGCTTTAGCAGGTCTGCGACAGCGTGGTGATCGGCTTTGAGTAGGGTGATCGCGTCCATTTCGGCCTTCTTTCTGATGGTTGGTATCACCGAATCGTGGATCTCTTCGGTTTGTGTGGACTAACCGGAGAACGAGTCGTGACCTCCTTAGGGCCGAGCCGTTTGCACGGTGGGGCCTTTTGAAATTGTAGCCCTGGAAGCCAGCCCTATGGACGTCAAGAACCGCGTCGATTCTTGGCGATCGCGACGAATATACTGCATTTCCAGTAGCCCAACCGACGGCTGTCGCGCACGCCGTCGTTTTGGACGCTGCTCGGCTGTGGGTCGGGGACCAAGCCATACGCGGCAGACACCGGTTTTCGGCTTAACAATGGCCGAAATCGACTCGCAACGGCTCGTTGATGCAGCCTACAGAA
The DNA here is from genome assembly GCA_963737065.1 of Vulcanimicrobiia bacterium. GTDB lineage: Bacteria > Vulcanimicrobiota > Vulcanimicrobiia > Vulcanimicrobiales > Vulcanimicrobiaceae > JAMXLG01. The sequence continues at coordinate 190,593 of CAVTRC010000002.1, read as the reverse complement.
GGCCCAACGTGGAACTGTTATTGAAGCGCGCGTATGAAAAGCCCGCTAAAAGCGACGGGGTCCGCATTCTGGTCGACCGGCTGTGGCCACGCGGGATCAGTAAAGTCAAATTGAGTCTCGACATGTGGGCGAAAGACGTTTCGCCGAGCACAGCCTTGCGCAAATGGTTTGGTCATGATCCCGAACGTTGGCAAGAGTTTGAGAAACGCTATAAAGCGGAGTTGAAAGAACCTGAGGCGCGTGAGGCGATTTCCGCGATCGTCGCCCCCGCAAAGCACGCACGTGCGATGACTCTGATCTACGGTGCGAAAGATACTCAACACAACGAAGCCGTCGTCTTGCGCGGTATATTGAAGCGGCGGTTGGGGTCAGGAAAACAAAAGAGCCGAAATAGAAACGCCAGGAGACGCGCGCACTTCTACATACGCCGATAGTGCGGTCCACTCGTACCCTCGCGCGGCGTCCAGCGCGGCCCGATCACATCGGTCGCTTTGCAGTCGATGCAGTTTGGAGGGTTCACGATGAGCTGGTCACCGCGCCGCTCGTAGACGCCCGCCGGGCACATGTGCTCATACAGCTCTGCGACCGCGGGGGGAATATCCGTACCGACGAGAAGGTGCGACGGGATGTCGTCGCGCGTCGCGTTGCCGGACCTGTAGTTCGCATCGAGCTTGTTGAATGTGATCGTACCGTCTGGAGCAAACGGAACTGGTGCGGCACGCGCTTGCGCGCGCGGCATTTCCGCGTCGGGACGCGAATCGATCTTCCGGCCTGGAAAAGCGCCCTTCGTCAGCGTCATCATGCTTGCCTTGATGCCACCGACGTAAAGATTGGAACCTTGGAAAGCGAGGCGCATGTTACGGCGTTTGCGCAGGTCGCTGACGATGTAGCTGGCGTCCACAGCGCGGTCGTAGGCGCGTAGCGAGGGGGCCGACGTGTCTCCCGACTTCAACGCGTCGAAGATGGCGCGGGCGGCGTACATCCCCGACTGCATCGCGTAGTGGATTCCCTTGAGCGACGCGACCTCGACATAGCCGGCCGCATCGCCGATGATGACGAGCCCATCGCCCGATCGCCGGCTGCGGAGCGCGTAATAGCCACCCTCGGGAATCGTCTTCGCGCCCCATTCGAGCATGCGGCCACCCTCAAGCAGCGGGCGCACGAGCGGATGCAGCTTCAGGCGCTGCAGCAGCACGTGCACGTCGAGCGACGCCTCGGGATAGTCCATACCCACGACGATCCCGATCGCGATGAGATTCGACGCGAGCGGGTAGATGAAACTACCGCCGAACGCGTCGCTCGGCAACGGCCAGCCCAGGGTGTGGATGACGTGGTCGAGGGGCCGCTTCGTCTCCCAGACCTCCTTTACCCCAAGTGCGAAAATTTGGGGGTTCTCGCTCGTGATCCGCTGCCATTCACAGTAAGCCTCCGTCAGCATTCCGCGAGTACCCTCGCTCAACACGGTGACGCGCGCCGCAATCTCAGCCGGTGGCTGGTACGCGCTACCGTGCGAGGAGTCGCGCATAAGGCCGGATGGCGCGGTGCGCACGCCTATGACGCGCTGGCTTTCGACCAGCAATGCATCGACCGGAAACCCCGTGAAGACGTTGACTCCTAGCGATTCCGCCTGCTGGCCGAGCCAACGCACGATCTCCGATATCGATGCGATGTAGTAGCCATGGTTCGCCATAGTCGGCGGTGTCGGAATCCGAATGCGCGGCTCACCGGTGAGGAGGTACACGCGTTCGCCATGCACGGGACCGCGGAATGGAAGCTCCGCTTCCGAGACTTCGGGGAAGAGTTCGCGGATCGCGCACGGGTTGACGATCGCGCCCGAGAGGTTGTGTTCGCCTAGCCCTTCAGCCTTCTCGAGCACGGCGATCTGCACGTCGCCGAGCGTACCGCCGCCCTCGTTGTCTCGCTTCACGAGACGCGCGAGTTCGATTGCCCCGGCGAATCCGGCTGGGCCGCCGCCGACGAACACGACGTCCATCGTGACGGCATCGATATCCAGCGCATCACGAACGATGATGCGGTCAATCGGAAGTGGAGGCTGGTAGCGAGAAGGGACGATCGACATTCAGTGCTCGATGTCCGATGGAAATGAGTTCTTAGCGGACTGCAATGCCATACGGAAAGTTCAGGCCGCCGCCGGTGATGGGCTTTAATGCCGCATTCCCGTGCATCGTATCGAACACGCTCACGCGTTGCTAGCTGGGAATTCGCAACGTAAAGCTTCCCGCCGGCATCGAGCGCCAAGCCGGAGGGCCCGCGCAAACCGCCGCCAGTAATCGGCGCGAGCGCCGCATTTGCGTGCGCCGTGTTAAATACGCTCACCTTGTTGCTGTTTAAATTCGCGACGTACAGCCTGCCATTCGGCGCGATCGCGATTCCGAAGGGAAAGTTCAGCCCGTTGCCGCTAATCGGCCTGAGCGCGACGTTGCCATGTTCCGTATCGAAGACGCTCACGCTGTTGCGGTTCTCGTTCGCGATATACAGCTTGCCATTCGCGCCGACTGCTACGCCCCAAGGGGTGCTCAACCCACCTCCTGTGATGGTCCGCTCCACCGCGCTGGGTAGGCCGTCGAACACAGAAACGCTGTTGACGCCAGCATTTGCAATGTACAGAGTGCCGTTCTCGTCAACCGCCGCGCCGCCAGGATAGTATGGATTGCGAGGGCCTGTAATCTCCGGCATCACCGCGTCAGCATGCGCGGTATCGAAGACGCTCACGCTGTCGACGACCGGATTCGTGACGTACAGATCACCTTTCGCGTTGATCGTCGCGCCGGAGGGGCCGTATAGCCCGCCGCCCGTGATCACGATGGGTGTACTGCTGGTGTTAGCCAGGTCAAAAACACTCACCGTGCTGTTGCCCGCATTCACGACGTAGAGTTTTGGATCGTTGTTCCTCGACCCGACAGCGTTGTTGGATCTTGGCGGGGGCGATTCAAACGGTAATGCCGAGCGCGTATACCCGCGCCGACCTCCGCTACAAGCGAACAGGGCTACAGTGATCGCCGCAACGAAACGAAGTACCATTATGGTGACTTATGCTTCATGAATAGACGCAACTTTCGAAACAATCTCCGGAGTGGATCCTGGTACGCATCGACGATGCGCTCCTTCGCCGGGATGATCGCATTATCGGTGATCTCAATGTACGCGGGGCACACTTCGGTGCAGCACTTAGTCACATTGCATAGCCCAATGCCGGCATCACCTTTGAGCAGTTCCAAGCGATTCTCGTTATCCATCGGATGCGCATCCAGACCGAGGATGCGCACATAGAAGCGCGGGCCGGCATAGCGCGGTTTTACCTCGGTTTGATAGCGCAGGACGTGGCAGACATCTTGACACAAAAAGCACTCGATGCATTTGCGCATCTCTTGCGCGCGATTGACATCGCGCTGGTAAAACCGCCACTCGCGGTCGGAACGCGGCTTGAACGGCGGAATCGTCTGGTTGACGCGATAGTTCCACGAGACGTCAGTAACCAGATCGCGGATCCGCGGAAACGTCTGGAGCGGCTGCACGAGTATCGGTTCCTTGCAATCCAGCTCCTCAAGTCGCGTCCGGCACATCAACTTCGGTCGGCCGCAGACCTCGGCCGAGCACGAGCCGCACTTTGCCGCCTTACAGTTCCAGCGGACGGCGAGGTCGTTGGCGAAGTGCGCCTGAACGTATAACACGGCATCGAGGACGACCATTCCGGACTCGAGTGGGACCGCAAAATCCACCCAGGTTCCCGCAACATCGTTGGCCTCGCCGCGATTGATTCGGAGCGTTACCGTTTGCCCCGTCAGGTCGCGACGTACGGCGAGCTGATCCGTTGGAATGCTTTCAAGCGCAACAGGTTGCCGCATGTGTACTAGATCACCAGCGGCCCGGGCGGCGGATCGCTCGCGGGAAACGAATCTGCCAGCGTTTTATCATACCCTTTGAGTTCGCGGTCGGAAGCAACGCGTTCGAACACGATGCCTGCGAGATTGGCGGGCATGCGAGACCGCTCGATGAATCCCGTCTGCATTACTCCGTCGACCAGCTTTGTCACTGTGTTGACTTTTTCCAGAGCAGCGTTCAGAGCCGGAAAATCCACGCGCGTGTGGGCACCCCGGCTCTCGCAGCGAAGCAACGCGCTGCGCACGATCGCTTCGGCGATCTGCACCATATGCCTGAGGTCAAGTGCGGTATGCCAACCGGGATTGTAGAGCCGGGAGCCGTTGACGCGCACATTGACGACCCGCCTCCGAAGCTCTTCCAGCCGGGCCAGCGCATCGCGCAATCCCTGCTCCGTGCGAAAAACGCCGACATCCGCCATCATCATTGTCTGCAAATCCTCCTGCACCGCGAACGGATTCTCGCCATCACCGGGTTCGAATGGTGCGAGCATCTCGCGCTCCGCCCGCTCGATCTCGAAGCGGTTCAGGGACAAGATGCTTTGCACCGCGCGCGTATGCTGCTGCCGCGGCACCAGCTCGCCGGCCGAAGACGAGAAGATCGGAGAGCGAGTTTCCGCCCAGCCGATTCGCACCGTGGAGGCCACCCGCGCACTCGCCGGCGGCGAACAGACCTGGAACGTTCGTCGCCGCGGTTTCAGCATCGACACGGATGCCGCCCATGATGTAGTGCGTGGTCGGGTAAACCTCCATCGGCTCTTTGGTAATGTCCACGTGGGCAAATTCCATGAACTGGCTGTACATCGAGGGCAACTTCCGCTTGATGAATTTGGCCGGCTTATGCGAGATCGACAGGAATGCGCCGCCGTGCGGCGAGCCGCGTCCTTCCGTAACCTCCGTATGAATCGCGCGCGCGACGATATCGCGCGTGGAGAGTTCCATCCGTTTTGGATCGTAGCGTTGCATGAACCGTTCGCCCGTGTTGTTCGTTAGGATCCCGCCCTCGCCGCGCACGGATTCAGTCACCAGAATGCCGCGCACGCTTAAGGGCCACACCATTCCCGTCGGGTGAAACTGAACGAACTCCATGTCGATGAGCTCGGCGCCGGCGGCAAATGCGAGCGCCTGGCCATCACCCGTCCCTTCCCACGAATTTGACGTGACGGCGTAGAGCCGCCCGGAACCGCCGGTGGCCATGATAACGGCGGCGGCTTCGAACACGACAAAACGCCCCGTTTCGCGAACGTAGCCTGCTGCACCGGCGATGCGCCCATCGCGCAGGAGCAGCCGCGTAATCGTATACTCCATGTACACGTCGAGCTTGAGTTCGACGGTTCTGTCTTGCAACGTTCGAATAAGCTCGATGCCGGTACGATCTGCGACTTGGACGAGCCGGCTGTACGTATGCCCGCCGAAGAGCCGCTGCATGATGCCGCCCTCCGGCGTGCGGTCGAAGAGCGCGCCCCACCGCTCGAGATTGTGAATCTCACCCGGCGCTTCTCGCGCGAGCAGCTCCGCCATCCGCCAATTGTTGACGTATTTGCCGCCGGCTATCGTGTCGCGGAAATGGGTTTGCCACGTGTCATCCGGATCGACGCTGGCGATGGCGGCAGCGATGCCGCCTTCCGCGACGACCGTGTGCGCCTTCCCGAGAAGCGATTTGCAGACGATCGCCACGTGCGCACCGGCCGTCGCGGCTTCGATCGCCGCCCGAAGCCCCGCGCCGCCCGCGCCGATGACCAACACGTCCGCCCGATAGATTGGATGCCTGCTTTCGTTCATCGGAAAGTCACCCGCGGGTCGTTCAAAACCCCCATTGCGCACAGCCGAATGTACAGGTCTGTGAGTCCCACGCCGTACAGACTCAGCCACGCCCACAATTGATGCTGCATCGTGAGCCGGGTAACGGTTCTCCAGGCGCCATAGCGTACGCCGCCGCAGGTTGCGCACGAGAAGCAGCGCAAGTTCCCCCCAACGGCGTTGCGGAGCGCATGGCAGCCAAAGGTGAATCCGCTTAACAGGACGACGTTGAGCAGCATAACCAGTGATCCGAGCCCGATCCCAAAATGGCCGCCGAAATCGAACGCTCGGAACGCATCCATCCACAGCCAAATGAGCACGACGATCGAGAGGTACAAAAACCAACGGTGTACGATCGGCAGATACTTCAGTGGGAACGCGGTTTCACCGGTATAGGTGCGTGACGGTTCGCTCACGTCGCAGGCGGGCGGACTCAAAAAATACGATCGATAGTACAGCTTGCGATAGTAATAGCAACTTACGCGAAAGCCGAGCGGAACCCATAGGACGAGTAGTGAGCCTGAAAGCGGGAACCACGCCGGCCGCAGATACGGCGAATAAAATGGCGAGAGATACGGCCCGTAGCGAAAATCGACACCGGCAAACGCGGCCCAGGTCGAGTAGACGATGAAGACCGCAAGTCCAAAACCCCCGACAGCCGGCGCGATCCACCAGCGATCCTGTCGGTCGGTCGAGCCAAGACCGCGAGCGCCGACCTCCGCCCTAAGCGTCTCGCTCAAACGAGCGCCTTACGTCACGTCGGGATCAGCGCGCGGCCGTTCCCATCCAGCGTCGCGGTGGGCGCCGCTGTTACGGCCACTGAAGGCGCCAACTCTGCCTTCTTGTCGAGGATTTCCAAGAACGGCTTGATCAGATCGATCGGCATCGGGAAGATTGTTGTGGAGTTTTGTTCTGCGCCGATTTCGCTCAGCGTTTGGAGATAACGCAACTGCATGGCCGCCGGAATACTTGCGAGGATTTGCGCGGCATTGACAATCAGCAGCAACAGGATGATAGCGTAGACGACCAGGAACGGAATAGATACAAACATGATGGCGTGCTCCCCGCTTCAGTCGCGACGCAAGGCACATCGCGACCGCAAAACACGTTAGTCTTCGCGACGCCGGTCTTAGCGGCGTCGCGATTAGCCGTTGTGCCATCAGGCCGGTCGCATAGGGTTGCTCGATCGAGCAACTATGCATACTCGAAATGAGGCAAAAATCGCGTTTCAACGATCTAAGCTCCTGTCGATACAGTGTAACCGTCTAAAGGCATGCGTATCTGTGCGCTTTTTAGGCAAAACTGGATCGCAGACTCACGTATAGTAATCAATATGGAAACCGCTACGACGTGGCCGACGTTTATATCACCGCTCAAAGCCCGTCATCAAGTTGCCGAGGGCACGATCGCCTTCGAATTTCAAAAGCCACCGGATTGGACGTTTATCGCTGGGCAGTTCATCGATATCACCCTTCCCAATCCATCGGAGACTGACAGCGAAGGGAATAAGCGAGGATTTTCCATCGCAAGCGCACCGTACGAAAAGACGATACTCATCGCGACACGTATGCGAGACACCGCGTTTAAGTGTGACTTGAAGTCCGAAGCATTAGAAAGTACAGCTAAGATCGAGGGTCCATTCGGCGATCTAACGTTACACGAAGATGCTGCTCGGCCGGCGGTGTCGCTCACCGGTGGGATTGGTGTAACTACGTTTCGCAGCATCGTCTTTCAAGCGTCTCACCTGAAGCTGCCGCATCGTATCGTGCTGTTTTATTCAAACCGCCGTCCCGAGGATGCAGCGTTTCTAAACGAGCTCCAAGCGTTACAACAAACCAACGCTAACTACACCGTAGTAGCGACGATGACCGACATGAAGGACTCCAAGCTGCCTTGGACGGGCGAAACCGGGCAAATCAACGCTGAGCTGTTGGCAAAATACGCCAGCTCAACGAAGAACGCGATCTATTACATCACCGGTCCGCCGGGGATGGTGAAGAGCCTGCAAAGTATGCTTGCCGCGACCGGCGTGTCGCCCGATGACGTGCGCGTGGAAGAATATACGGGATATTAGATGTACGGTAACAGATCGAACTATTCGTCATCTTCGTTCTCGCCACCGTAGCCTTTCCCCACGGCAGGGGGCGGGGGAAGCCGGTAGGTCGCGGGGGGGGGTGGGCGGGGGGTGGGTGTGGCGGAGCAGAGTACGGGAGAGGGGGGTGGGGGAAGAGGGGGGGGGAGATCGGGACGCTTCGACAAAGCTCCTCTCGCGTACCCACTTGACCATCTCAAAGCCAAGCTTGCGGCGCTCGATAAGGCGCAGTTCGACAAAGAAGCGCACGGCGAATTCGAAAGCGAGTGCCCGGGCTATTGCGGTGATAATCGCGACTTTATCGGTGAGTTTCACTGCGTTCGCTTGCGGAACGTGAAGATGCCGATCGCACCCACAAAGCCACTCACGATCGCGATGGCCACCCCAGCGCGCTGCATGAGTTTGCGCCGTTCAACCGCCGGATCGGCCATGTACCGCAGTTCAGGAAACACATCGTCACGCTCGCTGTTGCGGTCGTCCAGCGCCATTTTGACGAGCTGCGCCGGGTGCAACGCCTGGCGATTTGTCGTCTGCGCGATCTGCTCGCGACAACTGAAACCGGTCGCGACGATAACGGTGCCGGCGGAAGCAGCACGTACGGCGGGCAGCAAGCTGCGCTCGCCGACTGCCATCGAAACTTTGTAGTGCTCGCCGGTTTCAAAACCAAACGCGCCGCACATCCCACAACAGCCGGAGTCGGGAAACGAATACTCAACGCCGAGCTTTTTGAGTAAATGTTCTTCAGCGGACACATCGAGGACGGACCGCTGATGACAGTGCGCCTGCGCGAGAACCTTGCGCTTCAGCTTGGGCGGCTGGTAGTGCGGCGCGTAGTGCTCGAGAAACTCGCTGAGCAGCAACGTTTGTTTCTTAAAGCGATTGGCGTCCTCGTCGCCGTGCAGCAGATTCGGCATCTCATCGCGGAAGACCGACACACAGCTGGGCTCGAGACCTACGATACAGGTCCCCGCGTCGATCTGCGGCTTGAGCGCAGCGACGATCTCGTGCAACATCGTTTTGGCCAAGTCGAGCATCCCGTAGTCGTAAAGCGGCCGGCCACAGCACAGCGCAACCTTCGGAATGGTCACGTGAAACCCAGCATCCTCGAGCACTTCCACGGCGGCCTGCGCTGTCGTGGGATGAAAATTATTGTTCCATGTGTCAGGCCACAGGATGACGTCCGGCTTTCCGACGTTGCGGGGCGGCACGCGCGGCAAACCATGAGCGGAACGTCTGCGGCGCAAACAGCGGGATGCGCCGCTGCGGCGCGACCGTGCTACCGCCTTTGCGACATCGCGCAGCCCGGGCGTTTGCGTGAAAAAATTGACCAAGGACGGCGCGAGCGCCGCGGCTTCCGCCCACCAGTACATTAACCCGAACGCGTACGCCGCGATTGGGCGGCGCGCGGCCTTCGTAGTAATGCGAAAGAAATTCTGCCTTGTAGGTCGCAATATCGACTTGACCGGACATTCGCCCTTGCAGCCTTTGCAGGCGAGGCAGAGATCCAGCGCCTCTTTGACGGTTTCATCCCTGCCAACCGTTCTGTGAGTGGATTGCCCTCAAGCATCTCGAACAGCAATCGCGCGCGCCCGCGCGTTGAGTGCATCTCCTCGCGCGTTGCCATGTAACTCGGACACATCACGCCGAATCGTGCTTGCGGCACTTTCCGGTGCCGACGCAGCGGTTTGCAGCATAGGTAAAGCTGCCGTTGTCCTCGACGAATCCAAAGTGCGTTTGCGGCTCCCACGGCGCATAGTGTGTCCCCCAGCGCAAATTCTCATCGAGCTTATAGGGGTGCACGACCTTACCGGGATTCATTTTGTTCTGCGGATCCCAGATTGCTTTGAATTCACAAAACGCTTTGACCAAGTCGTCGCCGAACATGATCGGCAGCAGCTCGCCGCGAGCTTGACCGTCGCCATGCTCGCCCGATAACGAGCCGCCGTATTTCACGCAAATGTGCGCCGCTTCGGTGACGAACTTGCGGTACTTTGCAATTCCCTCGGTGGTATATAGATCGAAATCGATGCTGCAATGCAAGCAGCCTTGCCCGAAATGCCCGTAGAGCGAAGCATGGTAACCATATTGCGACATCAGCTTTTGGAAGTCGCGTATGTAAGCGACCGAGCTTGTCGGGACCAACCGCCGAGTCTTCCCAACCGGGATAGAAATCCGGAAGGTTCGGAATCTTCGAGGTCGAGCCGAGTCCGGACTCGCGAATCTCCCAGAGCAGTTGCTCCTCATGTTCGTCATCGAAGCGCTTCATGCTCGGCACGATTTCACGCGCTTTAAATGCCGCCATCAGTCCGTCTGCTTTGTCGTTCGCTCCTTGCTCGGTATCTGCGCCGAACTCAACGATGAGCCACGCGTTGCCGTCAGGAAACATCGCACGCCCGTTGGTCGACATCCCTTTGTCATGCATGTACATGAACATGCTTGTATCAAGACCTTCGAGCGCGATTGGTCCGTGCGCGTTGCAGAAGGGAACGTGGTCGGCAGCAGTTGCGATATCCGAAAATCCGAAGACGACCATCGTGCGAAACGGCGGACTGTGCACGAGCCGCACCTTTGCTTCGACTACCGTCACGCACGTATTTTCGGTGCCGACGAGCGCTCGAGCAACATTGAAACCGTTTTCGGGCAATAGTTGCTGCAGCGGATAGCCTGAAACCAGGCGCGGGATGTGCGGGAAATCGTGCGCGGATTTGATCGGCGTAGCGATCCCGAAGGTCGCGAAGCTTGGCATAGATTTCGCCACGCCGGCCGCCCTCGGCGATGATCGCGTCGAGCTCTTCATCGGTCGTCGGCCCGACGCGCATGCGCAGGCCATCGTAGGTAAGAATCTCGAGCTCTTCGGTGTTTTCTTCCACTTTGCCGGCCATCTGCGCGTGCATCCCGCACGAGTTGTTGCCGATCATTCCGCCGAGCGTGTTGCGGTTGTGCGTTGCGGGATCGGGCCCAAACGTTAGCGTGCGCTTTTCGGCCGCGTCACGCAGATCGTCGAGAACGCAGCCAGGCTGAACGCGCGCGCGTTTTCGCTTCCCAATCGATCTCTACGACGCGGTTCATGTATTTGGAGAAATCCAAAACGACGGCGGCATTGCACGTGCTGCCCGCCAAATCCGTGCCGCCACCTCGTGCAAAGATCGGGAGCACTGTACGTTCGGCAAGCGGCGCACGGCCGCTTCAGCATCGTCGGCGTCATGCGGAATCACAACGGCGACGGGCACCTGGCGGTAGTTCGAAGCATCGGTCGAATACAACGCCCGGCTACCGTCATCGAAGCGTACTTCGCCTCGAACGCTAGCGCGCAAAGCGCGTTCCAGCGGCCGCAACGTCGACGTCGGTTTCGTTTACCGCATCGGGACGCTGCGTGGGCGCCGGATCGTGTCCGCTCCGAATGCGCGTGCGTTTCGAGTGCCGTCAGAATCTTGATCATACGCTCACCTAGATAAGATAGCGGTTGCGGCGTCAGCGCGCTTGAATTCCAGTCCGACGGCCGGGCGACTCACATGCGCGGTAAGCGTGGCCGCCCGCGGGCGCGACTGCGCCATCGAAAAGCATCTTCTCGATGCGCACGTGATCGAAGAAATACTCCATGTGGCGAATCTGCTTGCACGCGAGCGCAGCGTGCAAATGAACATACGGTGCGCAATGCGTCGAAAGCGGCATCATCTTCGTCTGGCACAAGCCCATCAACCGCCAGCAGGCCGCTAAAGCCGCCGCAGCGCGTCGCGTCGGCTTGCAATACGTCAATGCATCGCGCGTCGAGCATCGCGCAAACCGTACAGCCCGTACCCGTACTCACCGATCGAGATGTCCATGCCTCGCCGGCGCGCCGTCGCGAACCAGTCGCGTACCTTCGTAATCTTCGCGATACACCGGCTCCTCGAACCACGTCACCCGCCGTTCCGCGAAACGCCGCGCCAGCGCGAGCGCCTGCTTTACGCGAATACGCGCCGTTGGCATCGACAAAAAGTTCCGCGTCGTCGCCGATTGCCCCTCGCGCAGCTGCGACGCGCTTGGGTCCTCGTCCGGTTCGCGTCCGACCTTCATTTTCACGCGCGGGATGCCGTCGGTCACCCAGCCATGCAGTTGCGCGCACAAATGTTCGCGCGGTGTACGACGTGAAGCCGCCGCTGCCGTAGATCGGCACGCGTTTGCGCGCCGCACCAAGCAACACGCAGACCGGCCGTCCAGCATCTTGCCTTTCAGATCCCACAGCGCGACGTCGACCGCCGAAATCGCCATCGACGTGATGCCGTCGCGTCCGAGATTCGCGTAACGTTGCCCATGTCGTCCCAGCGCGCGCCGATTGCATCGCGTCTTTGCCCAACAGGCATTGCGCAACATCGTTTCGACGAGTTTCGCGGTCGCAACGTCGGCATACGTGTATCCGATGCCGGTCTGTCCGCCGGCCTGCACTTCGACGTACACCAGCGTCGTCGCATCCCATTCGAGCGTCCCATCCGATTCCGGCGACTTCGTCGGGATGCGATACGCGCGCACGTCGATCGCTCGATCGGGCATTGCACGCGCACGGCGGTCAGAGCCACCTTTAGTTCTCTCCGCGGTGCGGCAGAATGCCGGCGAGCACGCTCTTGATGCTCTCCTTGATCACGCCGCCCTCGTCGGGATCGCCCTTCCGCATCGCCGAGAAGAGGTTGTGCGCCTCTTCAAGCGTGATGTGCGGCGGCAACTGCGAGATGTTCGGATCGACCACCGCATCGAAAACCACCGGCCGGTCGGACGCAAGCGCGCGATCCCACGCCGGCGCGATGTCCTCGGATCGCTCGACGCGAATGCCGCGCAAACCGAGCGATTCGGCGTACTGCGCATAGTTGAAGACCGGCAGATCTTGCGAGGCTTCGTATTTCGGATTGCCCGACTCGACGCGCATCTCCCAGGTCACTTGGTTGAGATCCGAATTGTTCAGCACGAGGAAGATCAGCCGCGGATCGGACCACGTTTTCCAGTACTTTTTGACCGTGAGCAACTCCGCGTTGCCGTTCATCTGCATCGCGCCGTCGCCGGCGCACGCGATGACGACTCGATCCGGATAGGCGAACTTCGCGGCGATCGCATACGGAACCGCCGAGCCCATCGTCGCCAGGCCTCCCGAGAGCGAAGATTTCATGCCGCGCCGCATCTGAATGTTGCGCGCAAACCAGTTCGTCGGCGTGCCCGCGTCGCCGGTAAGAATCGCCTTGTCGGGTAGGCGCTCGTTCAGCTCCCAAAATACCAGCTGCGGATTGATCAAATCGCCCTTGACGTGGCAGCGCGCCTCTTCGTCGGCATGCCAGCCCTTCTGGCCCTTCTCGATCTTCTCGCGCCACGCGGTGTCAGTTTTCGGCTTGAGCAACGGCAGCAGCGCGGCAAGCGTATCGCGGCTGTCGCCGATCAAGTTCACCTCGGTCGGAAAACGCAAGCCGACGTTGCGCGGATCGATGTCGATCTGCACGCCGCGAGCCTGGCCTTGCTTCGGCAAAAACTCCGAGTACGGATAGCACGTGCCGACCATCAACAGCGTGTCGCATTCGTTCATCATGTCGTAGCTCGGGCGCGTTCCGAGCAAGCCCGAGCGTGCCCGTCACGTATGGCAAATCGTCGGGAACGACGTCTTTCCCGAGCAGCGCTTTTGCGATGCCCGCCCCCAAGCGATCGGCAACCGCGAGCACCTCGTCCGTCGCATTGGCGGCGCCTTGCCCGACCATCATCGCGACGCGCTCGCCGGCGTTGAGGATATCCGCCGCGCGCTGCAGATCTCGCTGCGCCGGAACGACGACGGGCGCGCAGTATCCCACGCTGCTGCTCATGTTGTTGTGCGCGCGCGGCGGCTCGGGAACCGCAGGCTCTCCTGAACGTCTTTCGGCACGATGACGCAGGTGACGGCGCGCATGCCCTTTGCCGTGCGCACGGCGCGGTCGACGACGTGGCGCATCGCCGCCGGGCTCGAAACCGTGTAACGTATTCCGTGACGTCTTGCAGCAGAACTTGCAGATCGACTTCTTGCTGGTACGATCCGCCTAGCGCGGTTGTCGCCGCTTGTCCGACGATGGCGACCACCGGAACGTGATCCATCTTTGCGTCGTAAAGACCGTTGAGCAGATGAATCGCGCCCGGGCCGGACGTTGCGAGGCAAATGCCGATCTCGCCGGTAAACTTCGCATGCGCGCACGCCATGAACGCCGCCATCTCTTCATGGCGAACCTGAATGAATTGCAGTTTGTCGCCGATGCGGTCGAACGCACCCATGATGCCGTTGATGCCGTCGCCGGGATAACCGTAAATGCGATAGAACCCCCATTCGACCAGACGTTCGAGGAGAAAATCACTAGTCGTCACGTTGGTTCACCTCGTTGTAATGGAATTGATCCGGCAATGAAGCGGATCGGAGCGAAGCAAACCTTCGAAGACCGAAAGGTTTAGCGTTACGCGTGGCGTTGTTCCTCAATGCAGAAGAGCGTGTCGAGCCGGCAAATGGAAAAGAGCTTAAACATAAATGTGTTGCAGTTGACGATCCGCAATTGTGCACCGCCAAGCTCGCGACGTAGGGTTGCAAAGCGGGCAAACACGCCGATAATGCCGCCGTCGATAAATCGGGTCTGCGCGAGATCGATCGTGATGGCCGGATACGCTACGTAGGACGCAAGCGTCGCGGCGAGTTCGCGCTTATTATAGATATCGAAGTCACCGGAGAGGCGCAAACATATCTGCGAGCTGCTCTCGTGTACGGCACGATGCACACGACCGTGCATCATCTCTATAGAGTCAACGAGGTGCACGGCTTTGTGGGACGCCGCGCCGTAATCGTTGATGCCGCTGCCTAGGCGGCCCAATGCGCTCCGCGGCGGAACAATATCGGATGCGCCACGCAGCGGAATGATGCACGTCCTTCCCCGAGTTGATAATTGCAAATGTAAGCTCCCATCCCGCTGTGCGAGATACATTGTACCTGCGGGATGGAGAATATCTCTGTGCGGTTTTAGGCAAGGAAAGGTCGTGCGCGCCCAATAAGCAGTTTTAGAAACCTGTAGGAGCGTAATTTCTCGTGTCAACGAAAGGCCGGAAGCACGCCGGATTACCCGCGCGACGAAGCAAGCTCACCCTCGAAGAAATCCAAGGCAACGCAATCCTTCGGAACCTGAGCGATCGCGGGATTGCGGAAATCGCGGGCGTCGGTGATCTGCTGGAAATGCCGGCTCGCTTTGCGATCTACCGCGCCGGAGAACCGATCGCCGAGGTGTTTTTCCCCATCGATTGCGTGCTCTCTGTCGTAACGCGCATGGAGGCGGGCGGGGAGATAGAAGTCGGCACGATCGGACGCGAGGGAACTTCCGGCATACCATTGCTCATGGACGGTACAACGACGGCAAATGACAGCTATTGTCAAGTCCCTGGGCGCGCCATCAAGATGCCGGCGGAGCATTTTCACCACCTGAGAGTGACCGACACACGCTTTAGTGCGTTACTGAATCGCTATTTACAGGCCTATGTGAATTTTCTCGGGCAACTTACGGGTTGCAATCGGTTACATAGCGTGTACGAACGCTGCGCCCGCTGGCTGCTACTGTCCCACGATCGTGTTGGCCGCGACGAGATTTTGTTGACACACGAATATCTCGCGATGATGTTGGGCAGCCGCCGTTCCGGAGTCACGATAGCCCTCGCCGCGCTGCAGCGCGCTGGATATATTAACTACGCTCACGGATGCATTACGATTCAAGATCGATCGGGTCTCGAAGAAACGGCCTGTGAATGCTATGCCGTCGCGCGGGATCAATTCAGCGGCTTCCTTCGCGGCGCAGACAACTCCAAAGAGCCCGGGACAGCGCGTTAAGAATTAGCTTTCTGCCGTACGAACCGGCCGCCGCGCTCTTTGTCTAAAACCGCGCAGATATAGCGTTCGGCGTGCGTTAGACTGAGTGCGATATGGAGCGAAACCAGACAATTCATCCGTCGGAACCGGGACCCGATGAAGCCAGCGACGATCCAATCTTTCCCGACGACATTAGAGACGACGGCGTTGAAGACACGGAAGAACACGTGGGCAACGGACCTTTATGAAACCCGATTGAAACTGAACTCTCGACATGTTCGGGCGCCGGTTGATTTAGGAGGCGTCGAGAGGAAGGTTCCATGGAATGTATCTCGCTACGTTGCCGCGCACGCAAACAAACCGATGGTGCTGGTTGACGGAAACCTCGACGATTCGCGCGCGTCGGTGAGAGCACCGCCGCCGCAAGCCAGTCGCTTGCGCCATCGTGCGCCAGCACGTCTGCGTCACGCATGTGCGGCCGGCAGCCGACGCAAAGGCTCGTATGGTGTTGCATTTACGCGCGCACGAACTTATAGCCGAATCCGTGGATGGTTTGCACCATCGGCGGAAGCGTCGCTTCTTCTTCGATCTTTGCGCGCAGCCGCCGAACATGCACGTCCACCGTACGCTCGTCGCCGTCGAAATCGAAACCCCACACGCGCTCCAGTAACCGTTCGCGTGAGAGCGCGATGCCGACATTGTTCGCCAATTCGAGCAACAGCGCAAATTCACGCGGTTTGAGTCGCACGTCGACCCCATCGACGCGAGCTTCGCGCGCGGCTTCGTCGATCTCCAATCGGCCGAACTGCAACAAGGCCGGTGGCGCGTCGACGGTCGTGCCGCTGCGTCGCAACACGGCGCGCACGCGTGCGATCACTTCACGCGGCGAGAAGGGTTTGCAGACGTAGTCGTCTGCACCCAGTTCGAAGCCGACGACGCGGTCGATCTCGTCGACGCGCGCCGTCAACATGACGATCGGAATTGCGCGCTCCTCGCGACGCAATGTTCGCGCGATGTCGTATCCGTCAATGCCCGGCAGCCCGATGTCGAGGATGACGAGATCCGCGGCTCGCCGCGCCGTACGCAACGCCGTTTGTCCGTCGCCGACCGCCACAACGGAAAATCCTTCGCGTTCCAAATGGTGCGTGAGCAGCTCGCGGATCGCCACGTCGTCTTCGGCGACCACAATCGTCGGGGCAGGCATGCTTCGATTAGTGCCCGCAGCCACGACCGGACCTGACATCGCTTGGCGCAAAAATGACCGGGGTACAAGGGGCCAGTGAATGAGGATCGGATGATCGTTCGCGGTTCGAGCGAGTCGCAAGACGGCGAGAGCACCAAACAGCTCTCCGAGCAGGAAGTCAAAGACGCAACACGGCGTGTTACCCCGCGCGCCGCGGTAGTGTTTGAAACCGTTCGCCAGGAAGGACAACAGGAGCTGGAACGGTCCAACGCGTCGCTCGCGTTTTCAGGACTTGCGGCGGGGCTTTCCATGGGATTTTCGCTCGTAGCAACCGGCATGATCGATGCCGGCTTGCCGCCGAATGCGCCGTGGCGCCCCTTGATCGTTAACCTCGGGTACACGCTCGGCTTTATGATCGTCGTCGCCGGACGTCAGCAACTCTTCACGGAGAATACCGTCACCGCGATCATTCCGCTGCTGGACAGTAAAGAGAAACTGCGCACGTTCAGGAACGTCGTGCGTCTGTGGAGCATCGTCCTCGCCACGAATCTGATCGGCGCCCTGCTCTTTGCGCTCTTAGTGTTTCACACCGGTGCGTTCGCACCGGACGTCAAGCACGCGTTTCTGCAAGTCGGCGTGACGACGTTGTCCTTTGGCTTTGCGGTGACGCTCGTGAAAGGCATCTTCGCGGGCTGGCTGATTGCGTTGATGGTGTGGCTGCTGCCTGCGGCGGAACATTCACGATTGGCGGTCGTGCTCATCATCACGTACGTCGTCGGTGCCGCCGGGCTCTCGCACATCATCGCGGGCTCCGTCGAGGCACTCTACGCCGTTATTGCCGGTGCGGCGTCGTGGGGCTACTTCTTGCTCGATTTCCTCATTCCGGTGTTCATCGGTAACTGCATCGGCGGCGTCTTGCTCGTCTCAATTCTCAATTATGCGCAAGTGGCGCCGGAGAATGCGGAACCGGTCGAAGGATAGCCATCAGACCGACACGTCGTCGAGTTGCGGAAAGTGGATTGCGGCTTGGTCGCGCAGCGTCGCATAGATGATTGAGGCCGGGAACCCGAGGCGTTCGAGCGCACGCGCGGTGATGGAATACGACGCGTTCGGCTTCTTGCGCTGAATCGATTCGAGCGCGCGAGTGCAGCGGGTTCGCTCATCGTCCTCGAGCGCGGCGACGGCGTTCGCGGCGGCGTCACGGTCGATCCCTTTCCGGACCAATTCGCCGACGAGGCGTGAATTGCCGATCGCTTTGCGTTTGCGCTCGACGTAGAGCTGCGCATAGAGGCGGTCGTCGAGAAAGCGTTCGTCCCGGCAACGAGTGACGACACCACGAATGGAGTCGTCATCGTAGCCTTTTCGTTCCAGCTTCTGCCAAAGCTGTGCTTCGGTCAACCGCTGCCGCGCAAGCATCGCAAGTGCGGATGCGTACGCGGTCGCCATTATTCTTCAGCGATCGCGGCGGCGTTCTGGGCGTGTCCGTTCTTGGAAACGACCTTGGCAAGTGCTTCACGGATCTTCGTTTCGATCTCGCTCGCCACGTCGCTGTGCTCTTCCAAGAACGCCTTCGCATTTTCGCGTCCTTGACCGATGCGTTGATCACCGTAGGTGTACCACGAACCGCTCTTACCGACGATGTTCTGCTCGAGCGCAACGTCGAGAATCGAACCCATTTTCGAGATGCCGCGTCCATAGGTGATATCGAACTCGGCTTGACGGAACGGGGGCGCCACTTTGTTCTTCACCACTTTGACGCGCGTACGCGAGCCGACGACGTCTTGGCCGACTTTGATCTGTTCGAGCTTGCGGACGTCGAGACGCACCGACGCGTAGAACTTCAGCGCGCGGCCGCCCGAGGTCGTTTCCGGATTGCCGAACATGACGCCGACCTTTTCGCGGAGCTGGTTGATGAAGATCATCACCGCTTTGCTGCGTGAGATCGCCGCCGTCAATTTTCGCAGCGCTTGCGACATCAGACGCGCCTGCAGACCGACGTGCGCATCGCCCATGTCGCCTTCGAGTTCGGCTTTCGTCACGAGCGCGGCGACGGAGTCGACGACGATGACGTCGACTGCATTGCTGCGCGTGAGCATTTCCGCGATTTCGAGCGCCTGTTCGCCGGTATCCGGCTGCGAGACAAGCAAATTATCGAGATCGACGCCGAGCGCGGCGGCATAATTGGGATCGAGCGCGTGTTCGACGTCGATGAACGCCGCGGTGCCGCCGCTCTTTTGCGCTTCGGCGATCGCGTGCAGCGCGACCGTCGTCTTACCGCTCGACTCCGGGCCGTAGATCTCGATGATGCGTCCGCGCGGGAAGCCGCCGACGCCGAGCGCAAGATCGAGCGCGATCGATCCGCTCGGCACCACTTCGAACGCCATCCGTTCCTGGAAGTCGCCCATCTTCATAATGGAACCCTTACCGAATTGCCGTTCGATCTGCGCCAGGGCATTGCTCAAAGCCACTTGCCGTTCGTCTTGCGCTGCCATCGCTCGCTTCTCCATTCGTAGTTTCGCTATGCGTTGTTGTTCTATCGTCACAGTCACCCTATAACGTTCTCATTTGCGAATGCCAAGTGCATGGCATTTTTAGCGATGCCGTAATTTAGGCGCGAACGGAATCGGGTGCATCCTCGAACAGGGCTTCGGTAAACTCTTTCGGCACGAATGGACGCAGCGCGTCGATGCTTTCCCCCAAGCCGATGAATTTGATCGGGACTTCCAACTCGTCGACGATCGCGACGAGCACGCCGCCCTTCGCCGTCGAATCGAGCTTCGTCACGACGACGCCCGTGAGCTTTGTCGTATCGTTGAAGATTTTTGCTTGCGAGATCGCATTTTGTCCCGTCGTTCCGTCGACAACGAGGAGCGTCTCGTCCGGCGGCGCACCGAGTTCGCGCTCGATGACGCGGCGGATTTTCTTCAGCTCCTCCATCAGGTTCGTCTTCGTTTGAAGACGCCCGGCTGTGTCGATGAGAATCACGTCGGCGTTGCGCGCCTTGCCCGCGCGAATGCCGTCGAAGACGACGGAGGCGGGATCAGCACCCTCGGCGCCGCGCACGATTTCGCTGCCGCTGCGCTGCGCCCAGATCGCCAGCTGTTCGGTTGCGGCGGCGCGGAACGTATCGCCGGCGACGACGAGCACACGTTTGCCCTCGTTATGGAAACGCGCTGCAAGCTTGCCGATCGTCGTCGTCTTACCGCTGCCGTTGACGCCGACGATCAGTATGACGGCCGGGTGCGATTTGAACTCGAGCTCACCGCCGGGCAGCGTCAGAAAACGTTCGACGTCTTTGTGAAAGCGCGCGACCGGTTGGTCGGTCGTCTTCCACGCCTCTTGTTTCGCAACGGTTCGTAGTCCCTCGACAATTTTCTGCGTGGTCGGAACGCCGAAGTCGCCCATGATCAACAGATCTTCGAGTTCGTCCCAAAATTCGTCGGTCAGCGGCGCCTTCGCACGGCCCAAGTTTTGAACCGCGGCGAAGCTGTCGCGCGCTTTTCCGAGCGACGTCCGCAACCGTTGAAGCCAGCTCACGGAACTACCCCTTCAGTACCCGAATAGGGAACACCTGTTCGATACAGCGAGTCAACCGGCGCAGTCTTCATCGAGGCGGTACACGTAAGCCAGAACCTCGGCGACGACGGCATACAGCTCGCGCGGCACGCAGTCCGCAACATCCAATCGCGCGAGCGCCTCAACCAGACCTGCGTCTTCGTACAGCGGCACGTGGTGCTCTTTTGCGACGCGCACGATCTCGTCGGCGGTCACGCCGCGTCCGACGGCAACGACCTGCGGCGGATCCGACTTCAACGGGTCGTACTGCAGCGCCGCGGCGGCCGGCCGTTTGAATATGCGTTTGCGAAAGTCGAAGAAACCGCTCATGCCTGCGTGTCAACATTCGACGTTCGCGACGGCGGCGCGGGTCCGTCCCTCTTCACTCGCGGCGCGATGCCGGCTGCCATCGTGGCGACGCGGTAATGCAAGGCCTGCAGCCGCCCGCGCAGATCGCCGAGCGACGTCCGGAAGCGATCGGCGGAGCGCGCGGTTTCGGTTTTTACATCGAGGCGCACGCTGCGTCCGGCGGTCTGCACGTCGATTGCGACGGTGCCGAGTGACTTCGTGTCGAGCACGAACGCGATGTGGAAATTGTCGGCATCCATCGGGTTCTTGCCGTTGCGTGCATCGCGCGAGATGCGCACCTGCGCGGGCTGGCCGCCGTCATAGAAATACGCCGGCAACGGAATCGCGATCGTGTTCGCGGTATTGTTTTCCGGTGCAAGTGCATTAAGCTGCGCCGCCGTCGTTGCGGTAAGCGCATCGCGCAAGGCCGCAATGACTTGCGTTGAACTCCCCGGAGGCGGATCGGCAACCAATTGCAGGAGCGCGGTCTTTACATCGTGATCGAGCGCAACGGCGCGTTCGGCCGCACGTGCGGCGACATTTACCAACGACGGGTCGATGGATTGCGATACAACCGGCGCTTCCGGGACGCGCACGGTTGCGCCCGGTAAGGGCTGCGCTCGATCTGCAACTTGCGCAAACCCGAGGGGTTCGGCCTGAGTCCACGCGCGCACGATTTGCGCAGTCTTTGATTCGGCACTCGTCACAACGTTTGAGACGTACGAGGCAATCTGTTCGGGCAATGCGCGTGTGTTTCGCAAATCGAACCGTGCAACGAATGACAACGTCGATCGCAACGATGCGGCGCGCGGATCCGGCGGAAGCTTGGCGAGCACCGCATCCAGTTTCTCATATGCAGCTGTGGCATTTTTCGTGGCGGCTTCGACGAGCTTCGCAGCTGCGAGCGTCGTCGGCGTGACGGGCACGCGAAGCCGCGTCAGCAATGCGCTTTGCGGTGTTGTCGGCAACGGCGTTTGCTGTGCGCGTTCGAGCGGCGCACGCGCCGGAGCGGTTTGTGACGGCATTCCGCTCGGCACCGCACGCTGCGGCGCGGGCGTTTGCGGTTCACGTTTGAGCGACGGTGCGCCGATCGTCGTACTCGCGCGCGTTGCAATCAGTCGCGCTTCAATCTCCGCAGGCGCATGTGCCGCGGGTGGTTGCGGAAATGTGCGCGGTGTCGCCGGCGCGGCCGCGCCCGGCGCCCGTTCCGTCTTTACCGATGCAGCAACAAAAAGTTCGCGCGGCGGCGCAACCGGTACACGAGGCGGCTGTTGCGGCGACGGCGCCGCGGCTTCGGGTGGCGCTTGCTGCGAATCAACCGTTCCGAGATTGCGCACGATGATCGCGGTGTTTGTAAATCCGGTCACTTGCAGAGCAATCGTCTCGCCGGGATCGATCCCGGAAGGAAGCTGAGCGGGCAGCGTGTGTCCGAGGAGCGAGATGCGATCGCTGCCGTCTTGCGGCGAAAGGACCGTTGCGCTCAGGAGATCACCGACACTCAGTTGTGACTGAACGTCGCTAACGACCGCGCCAAGATTGAGCGTCGCTTCTTCGATCGCGGCTTGTGCATTCGCAACCGCCCGGAGCGCGATGGCGGCGAGCGGATCCATTCCGGACATCAGTTAGGGAGGCGCCTCCCTACACCGTAACGTCAATAAAGTGTTCACCGTCGGCGAATCCGAGCGGCGAACTGTCCTCGGGCGCGCGATACTCGCGCCGTTTGCGTTCGTCCGGCGTATAGCCGCCGCTACTGTCCTGACCGTCGGGACTCGTACGAATGCCGGTGTTCTTGGCATGTTCCGCTTCGGCAATCGTCTCTTCCCGGTTATGAACCTGTTCGGCGAAGGCGTTTTGTGCGGCGGCTTGTGCGGCGGCGGGAGCTTGCTGCGCGCTATTAACCTGGGCCGCGCTCTGCGGGGCGGCCAGGTAGGCGAGTTGCAGATCCACGGGACGAATCGCCATCACCCGTTACTTCCCCGCGTAGGGTGCGTTCTACTTTAGTATCGGCACCGGGTTGCGGCTTGCGCAGGTACTTTTGCTTGATCGTGGGGTCGTCTTCACGGTAGCCGAGATCGTTGCGCAACTCGCGCAGGCGTTGGCGCAGATGAATGACGGCCTGCGCGTGAATCTGCGAAACACGGGACTCGGAAACTCCGAGTGCGCCCTTGATTTCCTTGAGTGTTTGGCCTTCGAAGTAGTACAGACGAATCACCGTGCGCTCTTGTGGCGGCAGATTCTCGACCGCATCCACGAGCTCGGCACGCACTTCGCGGGATTCGACTTCGAACATCACGTCGTTGTCTTCGTCGCGCAACGTGTCGACGAGCGGAATCTCGTAACCCTTTTCGTTCGGAAGAAACTCTTCGAGTGAAAGCACCGCGGTGCCGCGCACCCGCTGAATGATCTGATCGAGTTCTTTCGACGACAGGCCCATACGCTCGGCGATCTCATCATGCGTCGGCACGCGGCCGAGTTCGGTTTCTAATTCTTGATGTGTGCGCTCGAGTTCGCGCGCGCGTTGCCGAACCGCGCGCGGGACCCAGTCAAGCGAACGAAGCGCATCGAGGATTGCCCCGTTAATGCGAGTGATTGCGTACGTTTCGAATTTCACACCGCGCGCGTCATCGTATTTTTCGATGGCATCGATCAAGCCTAAAATACCGTCGTTTATGAGATCGTTGATCTCCACGTTCGGCGGTAAGTTAACTGAGATTCGACCGGCCACATACTTCACTAAGTGCAAGTACTTGTGAACGATTTCTTCTCGCGAGAGTTCGACGCCGCCGATAACGTAGCTGCGTGGACTACGGCTCAGCTTCATGCAACCCCGAGAACGCGCACACCGCGCGTCGGTGCGACATATTCACAGTTGCCGCACAGCCTCCTACTCACAACCATAGTCCGTCCGCCCCACAAACGGTTAAGAGTTTGCTACGCCCGAAAGGTCGCATAGTAATTGCGGAATGTCGTCGAGCGCAGCTTCGCGATCGACGAGTCCATCGCGCGCTGCAGCGCGCGGCATGCCGTACACGACGCACGTCGCTTCATTCTGACCGATGACATACCCACCGCGCTCCTTCAGCTTGCGCAAACCCTTTACACCGTCTTGACCCATGCCCGTCAAAATTACCCCAATCGCGCCGCCGCCGTACGCGTCGGCCACTTGCTCGGCAAGGCGGTCCACACTCGGTACATGTAACGATGTACCCGCGTCATCAACGAGGCGCAGTTCCACTTCGTTTGCGGCGCGACGCAGCACGATTTGTTTACCCGACGGAACCACTAACGCACTTCCCGGCTCGAGCACCATGCCGTTCACCGCTTCATGCACGTTCAACTTGCTCTGCGCGTTCAACCGATCCGCGAGCGGACGCGTGAAGCCCATCGGCATATGCTGGACGATCAATACGGGGAGCGGAAAGTTTGCCGGAAGGATCGGCACGACGTGTGAGAGCGCGACGGGACCGCCCGTGGACGTCCCGATCGCGACGCATTGATACTTCGACGCCGAGCGCGCAAGCGGCGTGACGCGCGGTGGCGACGCAATGATCCGTGGCCGCTCCGCAGCCGCGGGCGGCGTGTGCACGAACGGCTGCGCGCCGCGCAGCGACACGGCGCGGATCTTCGCAACAAGGTCGCGCGCAACGTCTTGAATGTTCACGTAGGCCGCGTCGGGCTTCGGAATGAAATCGACCGCGCCCAGCTCGAGCGCGCGGAAGGTCGTCTCAGCACCTTCATGCGTCAGCGAACTGCACATGATGATCGGTATACGATGATCGGCGACGATCTGGCGTACGGCTTCCAGGCCGCCCATTCCCGGCATCTCCACGTCCATCGTGATGACGTGCGGCTCGAGCTGGAGCGCTTTGGTGATCGCCTCTTCTCCGCTGCGCGCCGTGGCGACCACTTCCATGTCCGCTTCGTTTTCGACCATCGTGGTGATCGCGCGCCGCATGAATGCGGAGTCGTCTGTTACCAAGACTTTGATCATCTCTATCGTTCCGTCATTTCCGCCGATAGTAGATCGCTTTCGCAGTGACGACGGGCTCGTAGAGGCCGGTGAGCCGCATGATCGATTCCGCGTGCCCCAAGAACAAATATCCACCGGGCCGTAAAGCGCCGGCGAATGCCTCGACGACGCGCTTCTGCGTGGGCTTATCGAAATAGATCAAGACGTTGCGACAGAAAATCGCGTCATGAATTCCCATCGCGGCGACCGAGCGGTCATCGAGGAGGTTCATCCGCGAAAACTGCGCCATGTGCTTAACGTCGTCGTTGATGAAGAAGCCGCCTTCGAACGGGCGAAAATATTTTTGCACCACTTCGGGCGGCGTCGCGCGAAACGAAAGTTCACGATAGAAGCCGGTCGACGCTTTTTCCAAGGCGCGCGGAGAAAGGTCCGTCGCGCGCAACGTGATCGCCGCGCGGCTGATGCGTTTGCTCTCCAAGAGCATCATGGCAATCGTGAACGGTTCCTCGCCGGTGGAACACGCCGAGGACCATACTCTGAGGCGGCCGCCGTTTTTTATCGCTTCATCGAGCACGTCGGTGACGAGGATGTCGAGTTGCGCTCTCTCGCGAAAGAAGTACGTCTCGTTGTTGCACAAGACCGAAGCGAGTTCGGCCCATTCCGCGTCGCGTTCGGGGGCCGTAGTGAGAAGCCGGTAGTACGACCGAAAATCTTGCATTCGCGTTTTGAGAAGACGCGTTTGCAAGCGGCTTTGCAGTAGAAACTGTTTCGTATCGTCGTAGAAAATTCCAAAACGCTCGCGAATACAATCGCGCAGCGCAAGAAACTCCGCTTCGGAAATAGCGACAGTGGACACCGGTGGGGCGAGCTTCGCCGCTTACACGAACGAAGCCCTCACGCCAAAACGTAAAGCATGCGCATAGAGGACGGCCCGGTCGAAAATTGTTCGCTCGCGATCTTCCTGATACAGCGCGTTGGAGAAACGCCGGCTCGATGCAAGTTGTTCGAAGAGCAGGCCGTAACGTTTCGGCCGCTCCTCGAGAAAGCGCATGAGGCGCACGCGGCGTTCGAGCCGGCGGAGAAAGCGCGCGTTGAGCCGGTCGCGATAACGCTCGGATGCGGCGTGCGGCGCGTGGCGATGCTCTTGCACCGCGTGCGCGGCGAGACGCCCGCTCATCGCTGCTTCGAAGATTCCCTCACCGTTCGTCGCATCGACGAGCCCCGCGGCGGTTCCACCAACCATTACGCCGCGCTCGGCGAATTGCGCACGCGGCCATCCGCCGAAGAGCAAGTGGCCTTCCTCTTTTACCTGTGTGACGGTCGCGCCGGGGTAGAGCCGCCCGCGAACGCGCCCGGTAAACGCATCCAACTCCTCACGCAATTGCGCTCCGGGCAGTTTTCCGATGAGTCCCAGCCCGATCGCCAGGTGGTCGCGCTTGGGGAACATCCATGCGACGATCTGACGGCCGCGCGACACATAATAATGAAGCTCGAGCGTTTGATACGCGATGGCGGCGGCGGGACGGTCGAGGTACACCCGGTACTGCAGCGTCGTCATCAAGCCCGCATCCCATCGCGAGTCATCGAACGCGCGTTCCTCGCTCAGCCGCTCGAACCGCGCGGTGGCGCCGTTGGCGAAAAAGACGGTTCGCGCGCGCACGTTCTTGCGAGCTCCGCACGCGAGATCGGCGTATTCAATGACCGCGCTATCGTGTTCGCGTCTGAAATGCTTCAGTAACGATTGCGTTCGAATTTCCGCGCCTGCGGCGTGCGCAAGTCGAGCCATCGTCCCATCAAGTTCTTCGCGCGTCGACGTGTGACCGGGACCGAACAGAACTTCGTATTCGCGTCCTTGCTCGTCGAAGAGTGCGAGACGCGGCGTGTCGCAATGAACGATGTCGCGGGGAAGATCGAACGTTTCGCAAAAACCGGGACGCAAGCCCGCGGCGCACACGCGCTTGGCACCGACGACGCTATCTTTCTCGAGAACGAGCGTTTCAATTCCCGAAGCCGCTGCTTCTCTCGCAGCAGTGCTGCCTGCCGGACCTGCGCCGACGACGAGAAACTCGACATCTTCCATCTCTCATGGCTACTACCACACTTGTCGCATTGAGCCTTGGTAGAGCTTGTCGGACTATCGAGGTCCCCTCGCCGCGGGACACGAACAACCGGGCTCGCTATGGACGCTCCCGGACGAAATTATCTCCACTTGCCGATCGGCGCAAATCAACCGGACGAAATCAACGTCGTCGTCGAAATTCCGGAGAAGTCGCGCAATAAGTACGAGTACGACAAACAACTGGACATTTTCCGGCTCGATCGCGCGCTGCACTCGGCCATTCACTATCCGGGCGATTACGGATTCGTGCCGCAAACGCTGGCGCTGGATGACGATCCCCTCGACGTGCTGGTGCTCGCCATTGAACCGACGTTCTCGGGTTGTCTCGTAAGCGCGCGTCCAATCGGCTTGCTCGAGATGACCGACGGCGGAAAGCAAGACGACAAGGTGCTTGCAGTACCGGTCGGCGAGCCCGCGTTTGAAGAGATCCATAACTACTCGCAGATCTTCCCGCACCTGCTGCGCAAGATTTCACACTTCTTCGACACATACAAAGCACTTGAAGGAAAGCAAACCACCGTGCGCGGCTGGCACGACGCCGCCTATTCCCG
The DNA here is from genome assembly GCA_963737065.1 of Vulcanimicrobiia bacterium. Lineage (GTDB taxonomy): Bacteria > Vulcanimicrobiota > Vulcanimicrobiia > Vulcanimicrobiales > Vulcanimicrobiaceae > JAMXLG01. Next base: position 163,257 of record CAVTRC010000002.1, on the reverse strand, counting down.
CCGCGTGATCGCCGAAGCGTACGACCGCTTTATAAAAATCGAAGAAGCGTAATCGCGTCGCGCAGCGTGCGGCGCTTCTAAAGGAAAAGTAGGCTTTTTAGGGGTACCCGTCGCGCTTAGGCGGCGCCTTACGCGCTGCGTTTGCTGCTACTCCTACGTAAGGGCATGAATGACGGCACAATCTGCGATTTTGGCCGGCCTGATCGGTGGCGCCCTGGCCGTAATTTACGGTATCGTCCTCACCTTTTGGGTGCTCAGGCGGCCGGACGGCAACGAGCGGATGAAATCGATCGCGGCGGCCATTCAGGAAGGCGCGATGGCCTTTCTGCAGCGCCAGTACACGACGATTGGAATCGTTGCGATCGTTCTGGCGATCATCATCTTTTTCGCGCCTCCGCTTGGCTGGGAGGCCGCAGTCGGCTTCTTGATCGGCGCGATTCTTTCGGGAGCCGCCGGCTTCATCGGAATGATCGTGTCAGTGCGCGCGAACGTGCGCACTGCAGAAGCGGCGCGCGGCGGCTTAGGCCCGGCGCTGCACGTCGCATTCCGCGGCGGCACGGTAACGGGCATGCTCGTCGTCGGCCTTGGATTGCTTGCCGTTTCGGGATATTACGCGATTCTGCAAAACACGAACGGCGGCGACACGACGCGCACGCTCGGCGCAATGGTCGGTCTCGCGTTCGGATGCTCGCTGATCTCCGTCTTCGCGCGTCTGGGTGGCGGCATCTATACGAAGGCGGCCGACGTCGGCGCCGATCTGGTCGGTAAGGTCGAAGCCGGTATTCCCGAAGACGATCCGCGCAATCCGGCCGTTATTGCAGACAACGTGGGCGACAACGTCGGCGACTGCGCCGGCATGGCAGCAGACCTTTTCGAAACGTACTGCGTCACGACGGTTGCCGCGATGTTGCTCGGCAATCTCGTCTTCGGCGACAAAGTACCCGGCGCCACCACGTTTCCGCTCGTCCTCGGGGCGCTCTCGATCGTCGCATCGATCATCGGGTCGTGGATCGTCGGCGTGGGCTCCGTGTCGAAAACGCGCATCATGGCGTCGCTTTACAACGGTATGATCGTCGCCGGTATTCTCGCGCTGATCGGATTTTGGTTCGCGACCAAAGCAACGTTCGGCGGATCGACGGACATCAATCCGACTGCGATCTTTTTCTGCGCGCTCGTCGGCGTTGCCGTCACCGGTTTGATTACGATCATTACGGAGTACTATACCGGTACGCAGTTCGCGCCGGTACGCAGCATTGCGAAGGCATCGGTCACGGGACACGCAACAAACATCATTGCTGGACTTGCGGTCTCCATGCAAGGCACGGCGCTCCCCGCAATCGTTATCGTGATCGGTATTCTCGTCAGTTACGGTCTGGCCGGAACGTACGGCGTCGGCATTGCCGTCATGGCGATGCTTTCACTTGCCGGCATCGTGGTCGCGATCGACTCGTTCGGACCAATTACCGATAACGCGGGCGGTATCGCAGAAATGGCCGACATGCCCGAGAGCGTGCGCAACGTCACCGATCCGCTCGATGCCGTCGGAAATACGACGAAGGCTGTCACCAAAGGATACGCGATCGGTTCGGCGGCACTCGCGGCGGTCGTACTCTTTGCTTCGTTCTTGCAGGAGTTGATCAAAGCCAAGTGCGGCGCGACCGGCGGCGCCGATTGCGCGGCGAGCGTCACGGATCTCTTTGCGATCGGTGATCCGTACGTACTCGCAGGTCTCTTCATCGGCGGTCTGCTTCCGTATCTGTTCGCATCCCTCTCGATGCAAGCGGTCGGACGCGCAGGCGGTGCTGTCGTCGAAGAAGTGCGCCGTCAGTTCCGTGAGATTCCCGGCATCATGGAAGGCACGGCCAAGCCGAACTACGCAACGACGGTCGGCATCGTGACGACTGCCGCTCTCAAAGAGATGGTCGTTCCGGCGCTGATTCCCGTTGGCGTTCCGATCATCGTGGTGTTGCTCTCGGTGTTCGGCGTACTGCCCGGTAACACGGGCGCGCAAGTCATGGGCGGTATTCTCGTCGGATCCATTGTCACGGGTCTCTTTCTAGCAATTTCGATGACGACCGGCGGTGGCGCATGGGACAACGCGAAGAAATACATCGAGGATGGTCAGTACGGCGGCAAAGGATCCATCGCTCACCAAGCAGCGGTGACCGGCGATACGGTCGGTGACCCGTACAAAGATACGGCCGGTCCCGCGATCAACCCGATGATCAAAGTGCTGAACATCGTCGCATTATTGCTCGTTGGGTTCCTCGCACATTAACGGCGTCGAATTAACCAAGTTCTCATCGCGAAAATACAGCGGGCACGGCACTCAGCCGGGCCCGTTGCACGTTCTAACAGATGTGGGAATACTGTCTTCTATGCAAACGTTTGCCCGCTTCGCCGTTGCATCGCTTCTCGCGTTATCCACGACGTTCGCAGCCGCCGTCCCGGCGCAGGCGTACACCGAGCAAGAACAATGGGAACTGCAAGTCGGCCAGCAAGAATACGAGCAGCTTCAAAGTAAGGTCGTTCCAACGTCTTCGCCGCTCTACGGAAAGTTGGGTCCGATCGCGAAGCGCATCAAAAGCGTCGCGGACCATCAGTACTTTGTTCCGTTTCGCTTCATCTTGGTCAACAACGGCTCGCCGAACGCGTTCGCGGTGCCCGGCGGAAACGTCTACGTCACGACGTCGATGATGTCGTTCGCGCAGAATCAGCAAGAACTTGCGGGCGTGCTGTGCCACGAAGTCTCACACGACATCCATCACGACGTCTACAACCTGTACCGGAAGGAACAAAACCTTTCGCTGCTCGCCGGCCTAGCCGGAATGCTCGTCGGTAACAGCACGATCGGCCAAATGGTCGTCGGTACGGGGGCGCAACTCGAGAGCTTGAGCTACTCGCGACCGGTGGAGAGCGCCGCCGATCACACAGGCGCGTATATCTGCGCGCAGGCCGGCGAAAATCCATGGGGCATGGTCTGGCTCTTCAGACGATTCGAAGGTTCGTCGCAGCAAGCGCCTCCAATCGAAATGCTTTCGGATCACCCAAGCGACACGCATCGCGTCACCGATCTCGAGAATGAATTCCGCAACGATCCGGCGACGTTCGGACGGTTCAATCCCAATCCGGCGTCCGGGACGCCGTTGTAGCTGCTATTGCGTAAGCGGAACCTCTGCCGGTACGGTTTCCTCGATCGTCGCCGCGGTGTCGACCGGCTCGCGCACGTCGTCGCGCGGTGATGTGACGCGCGCGGCGACAATAATCGAAACGAACAGGAGCAGAGCACCCGCGACCCACCCCAAACCGGGCGCCTTCCATGCATGTGCGGGCCCGATCGAATACGCAAAGATTCCGGTGAAGATCGGCGGACCGACGATCATGCCGACGCTGCGCAACATGTTGATCGCGCCCTGCAGTTCGCCTTGCTCGTTTTTGGCGACACGCCGGGTCATGATTGCTTGTGACGACGATCCGGCAATCATCCACAACATGTTGATCGGCATACCGATCCAGAAAAGCAACGGGCTTCCGCTGTACATCCAAAAGCCGACCGCGCCGAAGAACAAACCGGCCAGCAGCGCCTTGCGTTCTCCGAAACGATCGACGACGCGTTGAATGACGAATCCCGAAATGACGATCGTCAAGATCCCGACCGCCGCAAGAGCCGCGCCGATCGTTCGCATCGTCCACGCAAACGCGTACAGCGCATAGAGCACGAAGAGCTGCGGAAGCGCTTCGTGCGCGACGTACCCAATTTGCAGCACGATTGCGAGCCCCGATAGCTCGTGGTGGCGACGGAGCATTTTCAGGGAGCCGAGTGGATTTGCACGCTTCCACGAAAACGTGTTGCGATGTTCGCGACCGAGCGACTCGGGCAGTACGAAGAGCCCGTAGAAAAAATTTACAAGACTAAGCGCGCCGGCAACCCAAAACGGCAGCCGCGGGTCGTGCGCGCCCAGCAGACCGCCGATCGCCGGACCGACGACGAAGCCGATACCAAACGCGGCGCTGATCATGCCGTACGCGCCCGCGCGCTTCTCGGCCGGCGTGACGTCGGCGACGTATGCGCTTGCAACCGTGATGCTCGCCGTCGTTGCACCTGAAAGCACGCGCCCGACGAAGAGCCACTCGAGATTCGGTGCAAGCGCGAGGATCGCGTAATCGACGCTCGTTCCGATATTGGAGAGCAATACGATCGGACGGCGTCCGAACCGGTCGGAGAGCGTGCCGAGTACGGGTGATGCGAAGAATTGAACGACAGCAAAAATCGTAGCGAAGATGCCGCTGTAGATCGATGCGTTCGCATAACTTCCGTGCGCAAACATCAAGATCAGCGGCTGAAACACGGGAATGATGATGCCGAGCGCGAGCATGTCGAGAACGACGGTCACGAAGATGAACGTCATCGCCGCGGAGCGCTTATTGAGCACGGCGCAGCTCCTTTTTTGTTTCTGACCGATCGAGCGAATCTAACCACAGTTCAACGGCGCGATCGATCCGCGCTCGGTCGCCCGTCGCGCATAGATCCATGAGAAATCCACGAAACGCAGCGAGGATTATCGTCCCGCGTGCGCGCGCCTCGGACTTCGGAACACCCGCCGCAATCAGCGGCGCGGAGAAAAAGACGATCCAGTCTTCGACGGCATGATGGAGGAAGTCGCCGTATGTTTTTCGATCGCGCAACGCCAAACCGAACAGTTCAAAGAAAAATCGAAAGAGTGGTTGGAGCCGCGGCTGCGTCATGATCTTCCACGCGGCGACGCACGCATCGCGCGCAGACGCATGGCGCGCACTCCGCAGAGCGGCGAATCCTTTCACCTGCCTTTCGCGAACGCCGGCAATGATCGCCTGGATCAGTTGCGCTTTCGTGCCGCCGAAGTAATAGAGCAGCACCCGCGGGCTTGCTCCGACCGCATCGGCGAGCGGCCGCAATGAGAGGTCGCTCAAACCGTTTTCGACGACGTAGTCGATGATATCGTCGAGCAATTGCGCACGGCGGTGTGCGTCGGCGGGCCGGGTCACGCCCCGACCGTACCATACTTGAAACAATCGTTTCAAGTATGGTAGAACGGATGTATGAAACCCGAAGGCTGGCACACGATCACACCGCGTCTCGTCGCAGACGACCCGGCGCGACTCGTCGCATTTTTGGTCGACGCGTTTGGCGCCGCCGGTGAGTTCCGTTCAGAGGTGCCGTCGATACTGCGTCTTGGTGATTCGCACGTGATGGTCAGCGGCAGCGGAACGCGCGCGCCGACGTCGAGTCTTCTATATCTCTACGTGGACGACGCCGACGAGGCGTACGCGCGTGCGCTTGCCGCAGGCGCCACTTCAATCGAAGAACCGTGTGACACGCCCTACGGCGACCGTCGCGCGATGGTCGCCGACCCGAGCGGCAATGAATGGCAACTCGCTACGTATAGCGGCTAATCCCGCGCAGTGTCCGGCATCGCGCGATCGAGGGCTTCGTATTTGCGGTACACCATATAGTACGTGGTACCGATGATCGCGATTGCAAAGACCATGAACGCGTCACCGACGACACTGCCGAGTGAACTGTTGGGTGGAAAGACATAACGCACGAGCGCGCGAACCGCAAACGCGCCGACGTAAATGCCGGCCGTCGCCCACGACGGACCGAGCTGCATCACGCCGTGCCGATCCGTGGCCGAAACTTGCGTGTGATGCCCGCGTAGGATTCCAACGGGAATGCCCGCCGCAACTCCAATGACGATTGCAACGGCGACTTCCCACGCGGGCGCCGGATTGAGCCGTTCGTAGCTGTAGATCACAAACGCGCCGAGGAGCATTAGAACAATCGCCTGCGCCCACATCCGTCCCATGCTGATGCGTTGACGCCGCGACGCGCGAAAGAAAATGAAAGCAACGATCGCGATCCAAATAAGAATCGACGTTGCGCTGAGCCGCGTCTCGTGCGACACGAATCCTCCTCAAAAGAAAACGAGCGAGACGTTTCCGTCCCGCTCGACTTCGAGCGAATCCGATGCGATCTTTCGTCCTGGTTAGGAGAGAGCGGTTGAAGTGGTCTTTGGACCACGATGCCGCTCTCGACGACACCCGGGCGGAAGCGCGGTCGAATCGCAATTCGATGCGATCTTTCGTCCTAGTTAGGAGAGAGCGGTTGAAGTGGTCTTTGGACCACGGTGCCGCGCTCCACGACGCCAGGGCGGAGGCGCTATGCCAAACTTAATTCGACGCGATTCTTTCGTTCTGGTTAGGAGAGAGCGGTTGAAGTGGTCTTTGGACCACGATGCCGCGCTCGACGACACCCGGGCGGCGCTATGCCAAACTTAATTCGACGCGATTCTTTCGTCCTGGTTAGGAGAGAGCGGTTGAAGTGGTTTTGGACCACGATGCCGCGCTCGACGACACCCGGGCGGAAGCGCCATGCCAACCTTAATTCGATGCGATCTTTCGTCCTGGTTAGGAGAGAGCGGTTGAAGTGGTCTTTGGACCACGATGCCGCTCTCGACGACACCCGGGCGGAAGCGCCATGCCAACCTTAATTCGATGCGATCTTTCGTCCTGGTTAGGAGAGAGCGGTTGAAGTGGTCTTTGGACCACGATGCCGCTCTCGACGACACCCGGGCGGAAGCGCCATGCCAACCTTAATTCGATGCGATCTTTCGTCCTGGTTAGGAGAGAGCGGTTGAAGTGGTCTTTGGACCACGATGCCGCGCTCGACGACACCCGGGCGGAAGCGCCATGCCAACCTTAATTCGATGCGATCTTTCGTCCTGGTTAGGAGAGAGCGGTTGAAGTGGTCTTTGGACCACGATGCCGCGCTCGACGACACCAGGGCGGAAGAGCGCATCGAATTACTTGATTTCGACTTTGGCGCCGGCTTCTTCGAGCTTCTTTTTAACCGCCTCGGCTTCGTCTTTCGGTACGCCTTCTTTGACCGGCTTGGGTGCGCTCTCAACGAACGCCTTCGCTTCGGTGAGACCAAGGCTCGTGATTTCGCGCACTGCCTTGATGACCTTGATCTTCTCCGCGCCCGCCTCTTGCAGGATCACGTCGAACTCGGTCTTCTCAACAGCCGGGGCAGCGGCGGCACCGGCACCGGGCGCAGCCATCATCGCGACGGGAGCGGCCGCGGTCACGCCATACTTCTCTTCAAGCTGCTTGACGAGATCCGCGAGTTCGAGAACGGTAAGTTTGTCGATTTGATCGATGAGATCGGCAACTGCCATGATACTGGAGTCTCCTTGAATGCTTTATGCGTTCGAACCCGCGGCTTCTTTTTGCTCGCGGATTTGGTTGAGCACGCGGACGAGGCCGCTCTGATTGCCGGAAAGCACGGCGACGAGACCGCGTAGCGGGCTTGCGAGTGAACCAATGAGTTTCGCGATGAGCTCGGGTTTGGGCGGAAGCGCCGCAAGTGCTTCGATTTGCGTTTTGTCGGCGAACTTGCCGTCGACGATCGCCGCTTTGATGCCCAGTTTCTTGCTGTCGTCTGCGAACTGCTTGATTGCCTTCGCGGGTGCAACCGGGTCGGTGCCGGCGAACACGATACCGGTCGGGCCGGCCAAAAACCCATCGAGCTGCTTGGCGATGTCATCGCCGGCGGCAATTTTGAAGAGCGTGTTCTTGACGACGGCATACGTGCTGCCGTCTTTGCGAAGCTCGCCGCGAAGTTTCGTAATATCTTCGACGGTGAGGCCCGCAAAGTCGGTCAAGAACAAGTTCTGCGACTCGGCAAGCCGATCGCGTAATTCTTGTACCGCTGCTTCTTTACGTGCGGTTGGCATGAAATTAAGCCGCTTTCTTCAGTTCAATTCCCGAAGGGAATTAAAAAAGCGCTCCATCCGTCCGGAGGGCGCTACGAGAAAGCCGCACGAATGCGGAGATTCCATCACGCGCCTCGGTAACCGTTCTCGCGAACATCAAGGCCAATGGCCGGTTACGGTCTTCGGAGCCGTCGCATAGACTACCACATCGGCAGCCGGTCGTGCAACCGGACTGCCCATCTACAGCGGACTGCCTTTACCGGCAGGGAAACGCTACGAGATCCGGCGGTATCGGGACGCCACCGATGAAGGGCGGCTGGAGCACGAGGCGCTCGGGGGTCGCGTACGGCTGCTCGAGGCCAGTCTTAGCCAGGAATCGGGCGAGCTTGCCGACTGCAAAATAGCCGTTGGCGTACTGCTGAAAGAGCATGAAGCCATGATACTGACCGACGTACTCGTAGCCGTAGACGGCGAACTCTTCGGCCATCTCGCGCACGGGTACAGCCGGTTGAAAGTTCCGTCCGAAATGAAGGTTGCGTTCGAACGTTCCGAAGTGTTCGCTTTGTATTAGCCGCTGTGCGCGCAGGATCTGGCGTTCGTCCTGTTGGCTGTAGTAGTGCGGGATGTCGGGACACTCACCGTGACCTGTTCGCGGCGCCGGCTTTGCACCGGCCGATGCCGCAATGAGGACTAGTAAGGCGAATCCGACCGCGAAACGACCATGACGCATCGCAGCCTCATTTTACCGCAGAGTAGATGACGTTCGGATATCCCTGAAACTTCACGCCGACGAGACCGCACCGCAGCGTTTGAAGATCTCGTGGAAAGGCACTGCGCTTCCACGTCCCGACCGGCGGTACGCCTTGCGCCGGCTGAACGACGTCGCCTACCATGTCGACGTAGCTCGAAACCGTTTCGCCTTCCGAGCTCGTAAACGTCAAGAGCAGACGTGCTTTCGCGATCTTCAAATTCGTGTGGTCCGCAAGCTTGATATCCGTCGTAAAATGCCGGTCGTTCCCAGACCAGTGGCACGTCTCGATTGTAACCGCGCCCGCCGGCATCGGAACGACGATCGGGGAACCGCTCGCCGCGCGCGCCGGCACGCTGAGAAGCGAACCGGCGAGCGCGATTGCGAGTGCAAGGACAGCAACGTTGCGCATTAGTGATTCCAAGCGACGGGATCGACGCAGTCCGCTGCGAGCTGCGCTGCATACTTCGCGGTCAGCGATCTCTGAAGCGCCGAGTTTTGGTGTGATGAACTCATCTTCCACTGTTCGAGCAAGCTCTTATCGCGATCGCTCAGCTCTTTCGGAGAGGTGCATGCGGCAGCCACAGTGAGAGCCGGCTGGGCCTTCGATTGCGAGGGCTGCGCCTTCGATTGCGCCGGCTGAGGCTTAGACTGTGGCGACTGCGCCTTAGGCTGTGAGGGCTGAGACGGCGATTTCGAGTCACTCGCGTAGACCATGAGTTTCGGGAGCGATGCTGCGGCTTCGTCGCTGCTGCCCGATGGGGAAGACGACGAGCTCGAGCCGCTCATTGCGACTTTGACGCCCGCACACGCGCTGGCCAGTTGAGGATACACGCGCGCATCGAGCGTGATGCCGGCCTTCGCGAAGTCCGCGCATCGTTGAATCAGCGTAATCTGCGTATCGAGTTGACGCTGCTTTACTATTTCGTTGGAGAGCGCCGTACAATTGGCGCCTTGAGTGCCGCCGATCGGAACGACGACTTGCAGCGTTGCGCCCGTCGTATTGTTGCCGCCGACACCCGTATTAACGCCGATCCCCCCGCCGCCATTGATATCGGTGTTGTTGTTGAAAAACCCGGCGGCGAGGTACGGCGTTGCGCATTGGATTCCGACTCCAAAGGAATTCATGCCCGAGTACGAGTTATTGACTTGGACATTGGTGTTTTCACCTACGGGATTGGACACGCCGTTGTTGCTTGAGGTAGGCGCGTTAACGTTCTGCGTGGGAGGAACGGTTTGCGCTAACGCCGGAGCGACCGCCGCACCCATAGCGAGTGCGATCGCAAGTGAAACGAACTTTTTCATCGGAATCCTCTGCTTGTTGCGGCGTGCTTAGAAGTTGACGAAGGTTGCCGACTGGATCGTCGAGCTGCTCGTGGTTTGCGTGCCGTTGAAGTACTGCTTCGTGACGTTGTGATCCGAGAAGTCTTGGTGCGTGTACGAGACCGTGCCCGACCCCGTCAGTCCGATGTATCCGTCGCCGTCGCCGAAGATGCCGCCCGAGAGTGAATTACGGTTTTCGCTGATCTGACCACCGACCTGTCCGCCGAGACCCGCTTGGAGCGTGCCGTCGCCGGAGACTTGGAACGTGTTCTGATAGCCGCAATCCCAATGATTGTCGGTTTCGTTGATCTGGAGGCGGCCCGAGGTAATCGTTTGCGTAACGGTGTTCGTCGTGCCCACTTCGAGGGCGAGCGCCGGCATCGCGGCAGCGAACGTCAACGCAGAAAACAAAGAAGTGAATGCAAGAAGTTTGCGATTCATCGTTGAGAAGCGATCCTTTCGTCCCTCACCGGGGACAAGTATTGTGCAGGTATCTGCGATGTTAGCCGTCACTGCGGTTTACCGACAGAGCCACATTGGGTAAAGCGTGCGTAAAGGCACAGGGAAATTCGGGTTCGGCCCAATGTGGTGAGAAGTCCTAAGAAGCTGAGCAGAAAGTCGGGAAGCGCCCAATAGCTGAAGTGCTTATACGAAGGAGGGTCGTCTCATGAGACCGACCCACCACAGATGCCGATTTCTCGTCCGGATTCACCCGATGCGGCGATCCGATGCCTTGTCGAAGGGAACCGCCGCTTCGTAGAAGCGCGTCCCGCCGCTCCGCTCCCGCCACCTGCGCGCGCGAACCTCGCCAACGGACAATCGCCCTTTGCGACGGTCCTCGGATGTTCAGATTCGCGTGTCCCGGTCGAGGCGATTTTCGATCGGGAGCCCGGGGATCTGTTCGTAGTCCGCGTCGCCGGCAATTTCCTCAACGAGGACGGATTAGCGACGATGGAATATGCGGTCGCGCTTCTCAACTCAATGCTGGTCGTCGTTCTGGGTCACGAGCAGTGCGGAGCCGTGAAGGCCGCGCTTGACTACGTCGACACCGACGCCCGGCTCCCGGGTGCCATTCAGCGCCTCGTCGACGCAATAGCGCCGGCTGCGCGCGCCACGCGAGGCACCAACCGTTGGCACGACGCGGTCATCGAGAACGTGCGCCGTAACGCCGCTGAAATTCCACAACGGTCGAACATCGTCGCAGAGGCAATGCGCGCCGGCCGGCTGCGCGTGGCCGGTGCAACGTACGATTTACGAAGCGGCGTTGTATCGTTTCTCGACTAATTGGACGTCCATGTTGCGAATGGACCGAATGCGCGCAACATGTGTGATCTTCCGGGTAAGGATTGCGAACCACGACGAATCACTTCGGCGCGCGAAGGACAAAACGTGCGGCCGTCGCGGCGTACGGCCGGCATAACATGAGGGCCCGGTTCATTGAACCGGGCCCTGCTGCTTCAGATGATCTTCGGTCTATACCGTCGCGCGGATGCGATTGGGGTCGACTTTCACGCCCGGTCCCATGGTGCTCGTGAGCGCCACGCTGCGCAGGTAGGTCCCCTTCGCAGCCGCCGGCTTTGCGCGGACGATCGCATCAAGCAGCGTCGTCAAGTTCTCGAGCAGATGATCCGCATCGAACTGGGATTTCCCAACGATCGTGTGAATGATACCGGTCTTGTCGAGGCGGTACTCCACCTTACCGGCCTTGATGTCGCGAATTGCGCCGGCGATATTCGGCGAAACCGTGCCCGCCTTGGGGTTCGGCATCTTTTGCGCGAGAATGCGTCCGAGTTCCTTACCGACCTGCGCCATCATGTCCGGGGTCGCGACGGCGACGTCGAACTCGGTGAAGCCGCCCTTGAGCCGATCGATGAGATCCTGGTCGCCGACCAGATCGGCCCCCGCTTCTTGCGCCGCCTTCGCATTGTCTCCTTTGGCGAACGCGATCACGCGGACCGTACGTCCGGTGCCGTGCGGCAGCAGGACGGTACCGCGAACGTTCTGATCGCTCTTCTTCGGATCCACACCGAGACGCACGTGCACTTCGACCGTCTCGTTAAATTTCGCATTCGCGTTTTTCTTCACGAGGTCGATCGCTTCGGCCGGTGTGTACAGCGCCTTCTTATCGTAGTTGGCGACGAGGTTCTTGTAGCGCTTCCCGTGATGTTGCGGCATTACGCTTCGACCTCCACGCCCATCGAGCGCGCTGTTCCGGCAATGATCTTCTTCGCTGCATCGATGTCGTTCGCGTTGATGTCGGGCATCTTCACTTTCGCGATCTCTTCGAGTTGCGCGTTCGTCAATTTACCGACTTTATTGCGGTTCGGCTCCTTCGAACCGGCGTCGATCTTCAGCGCCTGTTTGATCAGAAAGGACGCCGGCGGCGTCTTCGTGATGAATGTGAACGTGCGGTCTTCATAGACGGTAATCTCGACCGGAATGATCATGCCCGCCTGCGACGCAGTGCGTTCGTTGTACTGCCTGCAGAAATCCATGATATTCAATGAATACGGACCGAGTGCCGGACCGATCGGCGGCGCAGGCGTTGCCTTGCCGGCCGGAATTTGCAGGCCGATCTTGCCTACAACTTTCTTCGCCATGTTCTCTCCTTAACGAGTCGCCCTACGGCGCTCTGCCCCTCAGCAATCTCACGAGCCGGGGTCTCTCCCGTGAGAAAGTTTCACTTATGGCGCCATCGACTCGCAGCGCAGCATGCAGCATTTTCGTTCCTGGTTAGGCGAGACGGGGTGAAGCGTACTATGGTACGCGATCCCCGGCTCAACGACACCAGGGACGGAAATGCAAACGCTTCATACCTTTTCGACCTGGAAGAACTCAAGCTCGACCGGAGTTTCGCGGCCGAAGATCGAGATGAGCGCGCGCAGGCGTTCTTTTTCGGGTTGAATTTCGTCGACGACGCCGGTGAAATCGAAGAACGGACCCGACGTGACCTTTACGCGATCGCCCTTCTTGAAGTCGATCTTGAGCTTCGGCGCCTCTATGCCCATCTGCTTGAGGATCGTCTTCACTTCTTTTTCTTGCAGCGGAACCGGCTTTTCACCCGGTCCCGGACTGCCGACGAAGCCGGTCACACCTTGCGTGTTGCGGACGACGTACCACGACTGGTCGTCCATGATCATCTCGACGAGCACGTAGCCCGGGAAGACTTTCTTGGGGGTGATTTTACGCTTGCCGTCTTTGAACTCGACTTCGTCCTCCATCGGAACGAGCACGCGGAAAATTTTGTCCTGCATGCCCATCGAGTGAATGCGGCGTTCGAGATTCGCTTTGACTTTGTTCTCGTAACCGGAATACGTGTGGATCACGAACCAGTTGCGGTTGTCCTTCTTCGTGGACGCGGGCCGTTCGGCGACTTCTTCGGGCGCTTCATCGCGCACATCAAAGACGCCGGCGGTGCCGTCGCCGGGGTCTTGCGTTACGACTTCTTCGTCAGTTTCGACGTCGACGGCCGTGCCGTCGGTTTCGACGTCGACGGCCGTGCCGTCGTATTCGCGTTCGAATTCGGTCATCGTCTTAGGTCATCGTCTCAGAGGTTGACGGGATGGATGAATTGGAACAGCGCGCCGAACGCCAGATCTAGCAGGTACGTAAAAAGCCCGATGCCGACCACCAATCCGATCGTGAGCAGCGTGGCGGAAACCCATTCATCACGCGTCGGCCAGGTGACGCGACGCAGTTCTGTGATCACGCCGCGCACGAAATCTCCGCCGGCGGGTTGTCCGGCAGCCGTGGCTGCGCCTCGACCGATCGACTTCTTCTGCTCGTTCACCAAACGTCAACTCCCGGGGAAAATTCTGGCAGGGCGGACAGGACTCGAACCTGCAACCGGCGATTTTGGAGACCGCTACTCTACCAATTGAGCTACCGCCCTGTACGCCGGGCTTGAAAAAGCTACTTCGTTTCGCGGTGGTTGCGGTGGCAGCGGCAGAAGCGGCAGTATTTGCTCAGCTCTAGCCGGGCCGTCGTTTTTTGTTTGTTCTTTTGCGTGTTGTAGTTGCGGCGCTTGCATTCACTGCAAGCCATGACTACCATCACACGATTCTCTTTTTTTGCCATCTCAGTCTACCACACATGAAATAAACGCCCCGACGAGGCGTTCAACCAACAGACTGTACCACACGCCCGGCTCCCCTCGCAAGCTGCTCTCGGCTACGGCTGCTGTTCGTCCGTCTCGGCAAGCACCCGGTTACGGCCGGCCGCTTTTGCCTTATAGCACATCCGGTCGGCCCGGCGGATCAGATCGGCGACGCTCTCCGCGGGACGGATCGCCACGATACCGATGCTGACCGTCGTACCGCGCCGGTCGGGCGAGGCGGTAAAGGCCGCCGCCATGTCCTTCGCCGTACGGACCGCATTTTCGAGCGAACAGTGGTAGAGCAACGCCGCAAACTCGTCGCCTCCCCACCGCGCGAGCACATCGGTCCGGAAGACGGCAGAGTCAAAGGTGCGCGCAGCGGCGCGTAGGACTTCGTCGCCGATCTCGTGACCCAGACGGTCGTTGACCTCTTTGAATCCGTCGAGATCCGCAAAGAGCAAGGCATGCATCGCCGACTTCCTCGTCATCGAGATCGCCGTTTCGAGTCCGCGCTCGAAATAACGGCGATTGAAGAGCTCGGTCAGTAAGTCGTGCTCCGCCTCGTACAGCAATTTGGCTTCACGTTGACGCGCGTCGGTGATATCGCGGAAAACGGAGACCACCGACGTATATTCACGGCTCGAGTGTTCTTGGATCGGTTGTAAGTGAACTTCGAACATCCCATGGCGCCCGTCTTTACGCCGATACGAAAGTTCCGTGCGTACCGGCTGACCCGCATACAGGGCCGCGCGGATCGTTTCAAGACGAGGCCCATCGCGATCGTCGCCGAGAATCGTATTCCACGATGTGCCGAGCACTTCGTCATGTAAATATCCGGTCGTTCGCGTAAACGCGTCATTCACGTATCCGAACAGCCACGTACGATTCGAAGCAGTACTGATCGCAACGGGATCGTAGCCGTGTTCAACCGCGGTCGTGAGTTGTACCATCCGTTCGTGCGCGCGCTTTTCGCGCGTCGCATCCCGCGTGATGAACATCCAACGCTGGCCACCGTCCCAGGGAATCGGCGAAAAATTCGCTTCGATCCAGATAAATGTTCCGTCGGTGCGCGCAAATCCGCGACGAATCCGAAACGCTTCGTTGCGTTCCAACGCGTCATTCACACGTTCACGATCCTCGACGCTGCTGCGCTCGTGCATGAATGCATCGACGGAAGAGCCGAGCGTCACGTCGCGCCGGCATCCATACATTGTTTCGAAGGCGCGGTTCAAATAGCGGAAAACGAAGTTCGCCGCACTTGTGCCCCGTTCGATGACACATATCGCATCAGGCGTCCGGTCGCATAGCTCCGCCAGCAACTCGGAAGAAATACCATAGCGCCCCTCAGCCGTGCCGATGGTAACCCTCGCGTCCACACCGACATCGTACCCCGCCGCAATGACGGCCAGGCGACATTCTAAAGAACGCCCTCAATGGGCCGAAAGCCCGCTAGCGCCTGCGCCACATCGCCACCCCTTCATTCCAGAAGGGCGCGCGCTTAAAACGAGCTTGTGGTCGTGCCTCGCGGACGTGAAGCGGGGCGGGAAGGGCAGCAGCGCGACCAAGCCGAGTCGCCGAGGTAACGGCACCGCTCCCAAAGAGACGCCCGGAACGTCGTGCGCTCGGGCGGAATCGAACCGCCAACCTCGGCCTTAGGAGTGCCTTGCTCTATCCAATTGAGCTACGAGCGCGCAGCAACGCTCACCGCTCATTCGCCGCGCCGCGTACGCGTCATGCCGGGGACGGACGGATCACGCCGCGCTCGCCATGCTTGAAATCGTCGACGAGGCGCGAAGCATTGCGTCCCGGAACGGAAATCACGCGCGCGATGTCTTCATCCCCGGGCAGTTTACCTGCGTCAGGCAGCAGACTTCATCGAGCAGCTTGAGCGCGCGTCATGATCGATCGAAGGTAAACGCGGACCGTAACTCGGCCATCATGTACTTCCCCAGATGCACGCGCGAAAAATACATGCGATCCAATAGCGGTCGAACGACCGATGCATCGCGCGCGACCGCTTCACGCCGATACCGCCGGCCGTGCGCACGCGCGAACGGCCGGCACGGTACCCGTTACCGCTTCTTGCGGCGGCCGCCTTTTCGGCGTCGCGGTACACGATCTCCCTCGCGACGCGCTTCGGAAAGACCGATCGCAATCGCCTGTTTGGGGTTTTTTACTTTCGGACCGCGCTTCCCGGAACGCAATTTTCCGCGCTTCATCTCATGCATCGCGCGTTCGACTTTCTTGCCGGATTTACGCGAGTACTTACGGCCGTTGCTCTTCTTCGATCCACCGGACTTCTTCGATGAACTCTTTTTCCGGGACGAACTCTTTTTGCGGCTGCCGCTCGATTTGCGCTCCGAACTTTTTTTTCGGCTGCCGCTGGACTTGCGCTCCGAACTCTTTTTGCGGCTGCCGCTGGACTTGCGCTCCGAAGTCTTTTTGCGGCCGCCGCTGGACTTGCGCTCTGAACTCTTTTTCCTAGAGGACGTTTTCTTGCGTGACGATGCCTGTTTGCGTCCCGACGTCTTCTTGCGCGATGATTCGCTCTTCTTACGCGATGATTCGGTCTTCTTGGTCTTGCTGCCGCCGTCCGTACTTTTCTTTCGAGACGAGGACTTTTTTCGGGATCCTGAGCGTCCGCGCGACGCGGCGCGTTGCTCGTCGCGTTCATCCGGATCCGTTTTGCCGATTCCGCGTTTGTCGTGACGGGCTTGAATGAACTTGTTCATCCGGCCGGCGGGATCGTATAAAAAGCCGAGCCCGCTTTCGTCGAAAACCTCGAAGAAGCGGTCCCAATCGATTGGTTCTAAACGTTCGTCTTGATCGCCGAAATCGATACGAAGCATGCCGCCCGTACCCTCGACTTCTGCTGGTCTCCCGCCCGTGCGTTCGACCCATTCACGGATTTCCTCGTGATCGGTCGTCTGGCGTGCCGTTGCCAAAGCAAACCTCCTTAGTCGAAGTACCCTGCCGACTACGTACCCTCGACTTTTCGGAATAAATCCAGGACGTACGTCGGCGCGTCGCGATGCGCGAGCACATGCAATTGCGGATGTCGCGCGAACGCATCGTGCACCTCCGCCGCCGTGAGCGCATGACCCTTCACGGGAGGCGTCCAATGAACGAGCAGCGTCTCGCCGCCGACTGGTAATGACGCGACGATGCGCTCGCGCGTTTCGATGAGATCGTCGCGCGCGAGATAGAATCCGACCTCGCACAGCGTTATCAGATCAAACGAACCTGCCGGAAAATCGTCCGGAACGGCGCCGCATCGCATCTCGACGTTGCGCAAATGTGCGCATCGCCTGCGCGCGGATTCGATCGCGTCAGGCGAAGGATCGATACCGAGCAGGCGTTCACATCGGCGCGCGAGGCGGCGTGTAAAAACGCCGACCGAACACGCAATTTCCAGCGCGCGATGGTAGCGCGGCCGGAGAACCGCGAGCGACACCGCGTACTTGTCGCGTTCGTACGCGCTCGTGGCGAACTTCCACGGATCGCTTTCGCGTCGGTACAGTTCGATGAAATACTTCGGGTCAACGCTTTCTGCGCGCATCGGTCATCCCGCGCGCGGCGTGTCGAGCAGCGCGGCGAGTTCGCCGCGGACTTCACGAACGGTAATGGACGCGAGGCCGGGGTCGACGACGCAAGCATGCGGATCGCCCGGTTTGCCTCGCCACAGCACGCGATGTTGCGCGCGCTCGGCGGGCGGTCCCCATTTCGCCGGACTGATCGGGCCGAAGAGGACGACCGACGGCGTTCCTAACGCCGTTGCGAGATGTGCGATTCCGGTATCGCCGCACACGACCGCGCGCGCCGCCGCAACGAACGACGCGAGATCCGCGAGCGTCGTTTTTCCCGCGAGAATCCGATCGATGTCGATGCCCGCATTGCGCGCGATGACGCGGCAACGCCGGAACTCGCTTTTCGTTCCGGTGAAAATCACCCGGTATCCGTCGCGCTGCAACTGCGACGCGAGGTCGATCCATCGCGCGATCGGCCAGCGGCGCGATTCGCTCGATGCGCCGGGGTGCAGAACCACCGCGCCGCTGTGCGGTCCGCAATACGGCGCGGGATGAAGGTCGAGGTCGCGTGCATCTGCCGGGACGCCGGACTCCCGCAACATCCGGCACCAACGCTGCACCTCATGTTCGTCGTCGTAGAATTGCGGAGCGTCGTCCGGAAGGCCGACCTCGTGGTTGCGGAATGCGATAAGACGGCGCGGTTCGGTTTCGAGCAACACGCGGTGACTCTGCGGTCCGCGTCCATGTAGATTGACCGCGATATCCGCGCCGTGTAACGCAGGATCGAGCGCGCCGAGTGGTGCCGTGTCCACTATCTCATCGATATCACCGCAGATCTCGGCCAGCGGAGCCAGCGCAACCGGTGCGGCGAGAACCCGATAGTGCCCGGGAAACGCGCGGGCGAGCGCGCGGTACGCCGGAACGGCGGTGAGAAAATCGCCGAGCCCGAGGGCGCGCAGGATCACGAGGCGTGGACGCCTCGTTGTAATCGCAGACCTCACGATGCTTGCGCGGCGAAGCCCTTTTCCGTCATGACTCGGGCATACACCGCCTTGGTATCGGATGCGATACGCGGCCAACCGTAGCGCTCGTTCACGCGGCGGGCGCCTGCGATTCCGAGAGTCAAACGTAAGCGCTCGCTTTGCAGCAGCGATCGCATCGCTTGCGCGAGCGCGATCGGGGAGCGCGGTTCAACGTGCACGCCGGTAACGCCGTCCACCACACTGTCGACGAGGCCGCCGACCGACGAGACGACGACCGGAACACCGCATGCCATTGCTTCGAGCGGCACGATCCCGAACGGTTCATACCACGGGTAACAGACGACGAGATCCGCAGAACGAAGCAGACGCGCAACGCCCGTTCGCTCCACCCGTCCGCGAAACTCGATCCGATCTTCTACGCCGAGATTGCGGGCAATCTCGCGCAATCGCAAGGCTTCGGCATCTTCCCACAACGATGCACGGTCCGGTCCGCCGGCGATGACCAATTCCGTGTTCGGCAGCAATTTCAGCGCGGTGATGACATCGGCGATTCCTTTTCGTTCCACCAGCCGGCTCAAACAAACGATGCGTTGCCTGTGACGATCGCGCGCTTCGCTCGGTCCGAGGGCCGCGAATTGGGAAAGATCGACGCCGCAGGGGACGACCGTGATATCATTGCGGTTCGCGCCCATGCGGACGAGTTCGAACGCTTCCGCCGTTGATGTGGCGACGATGTGCGTTGCAGACCGCGCGATGTGCGCTTCGAGTTCGAGCCGCTGTTGCGGACTCGTATCCTTTACGCCTTGGTGACGTTTCTTTTCAATCCCGAGCGCATGATACGTTTGCACGACCGGAAGATCGAGTGACGACGCAGCATCGAGTGACGCGAGTCCCGACATCCAAAAATGCGCGTGAATAATATCCGGGCGCCATTCGCTCCAGCGGCGTTCCACTTCGCGCGCGAATGCCGGCATGTAGTGCAGCAAATGATCTTTCTCGATCGATTCCGGCGGCCCGGCGTCGATATGATCGACGAGAACGCCCGTGCAGAACGGAACCGTGGCGGGAAGCCGCGGATCGTCGCGGCGCGTATACACGCGGACTTCATCCCCGCCGCGCGCCAGCGCTTCGGCGAGCGCGGCGACGTGTACGTTTTGTCCGCCGGCGTCCACGCCGCCGAGGACGGCGAGCGGGCTCGCGTGTTCGGATACGAACGCAATCTTCATGGGACGATCTCCTCGATGACGCGATCCCAATCGGCAAGAAAGCGCTCGAGGCCGAAGCGCTCGCGCGCGTATGAACGGGCACGATTGCCCATGTCGACGCACCGATCGAGATCGTTGAGTAGCGTACGGCTGGCATCAACCAACGCGTTGACGTCGGTCGAAACGATGCCGGCGCAGGAGGGAACGGCATGCGGAACCTCCGTCGTCGCGAGGGCGACGACGGGCATGCCGAGATGCATGGCTTCGATGAGCGAGAGTCCGAGCGACGTCCACCGAATCGGATGCACGTACACACGTCGCCTCGCGATTTCGTCATGCATGCGTTCTTGCGGTAAATTCTCGTATCCGCCCATCGGCCCGGCGTCCATGCCGAACACGTCGACGGGAACGACGGCATCGAAGCGTGGCAGCAAGTCGGTCCCGGTTACGCGCGCGCGCCGGCGCGCTTCATTAATAACCACCGCGCAGCGCGGCAGCTCGCCGGTATACCGGCGGCCGGGATCGATGACGCCATGTTCGATGACAAAGGTGCGCGCGTCGCCGCAATCCCAAAACAATTGATTGAAGTACGTAACGTGAACGACGGGCACGTTTTTGACGTCCGCCATCGGATGGCGCATCTCGTTGATGCGTCCTTGCGGTGCGTTGTGTTCCAGATACACCGCCGGTACGTCGACGCCTGGAGTAAGTCCCATCCACGAGCGAACCAGCTCGTATTCATGCGGGCGCTGCAGCACGACAAGGTCGGGACGTTCGCCCGCGAGCTGTTCCGGCGAACGCTCGACGACGCTATCCGGCCACACCCATGTGTCCGCACGGCCGCGTCCGTCCGTGCCGCGGCCGGGCAGCGCCGGAACGAGATACTCGTGCGTTCCTTGAACGAACGCGGTCATCCACGAACCGTGCACGTGCCACACGAGGACTTTCACGGCACAAGCTCGAGCGCGGCGGTGCGATCCAACCGTTGGACGGCATCGGCGATGCCGGTTGCGGTAACGTTGCGGACGCATGGATGTTCGTCGAACGGACACACGCGCGCGCGACAACCGGCGCACGCAATCGCGTGATCGCCGAAGACGGCGTACGGCACCATCCACGGATAAAAGCGTGCAAACGAAATCGTGGGCGGGAAAATTTCAGCAACCGGCGTGCCGACTGCCGCGGCAACGTGTGTCGCCGCCGTATTGCCGCACACAACAGCCGACGCACCGGCAATCAGCGCGGCGAATTCCGCAAACGACGTGGCACCGCCGAAATCGGTCGCGCTCGCATGCGCGCCCGCGACGTACGCGGTGAGTTCACGCTCTTCTTCGCTCCCTGTGACCGCAACATGGTACCCGCGTTCGCACAGTGCGCAGCTCGCAGCGCGGAATCCCTCGGCGCTCCACGTGCGCGCGCGCATCGTGCACCCAGGATGAACGACGACGTAGGGCGTGGACATCATGGGCGAGTGCGGTAGCGCACGCAGCCGCAAACGCGGATCATCACCGCGCGGCAGCGTGTAACCCATCGCTGCGGCGAGTGAGAGTCCGCGTTCCACTTCGTGGACTTCTTCGTCGACACGGTGTCGCACGTCAAGCAGCGATCCGGGATAGTCGACGCTGATCGCTCCGATCCGCGGCACACCGGCCATGCGCAAGAGGAGCGCCATCGGAAGCGGACTCTGATGAAATGACGTGAAAATCACCGCTTCTTCATAGCGGCCGCGAAAACGCTCGACAAACGCATCGATATCTGCGCGCGAAACCGGTTGCGGCTGCGCATCGATCCATGCCGCTTCCCAAACGCTGACGGAGTCAATCGCGGGAAGCAACGTTCCGGCAGCAGCGCCGCGCGGACCGCAGACGAGATCGACGTTCGCGCGCGCCGCAATCGCGCGCAACGCAGGCCCGATCAGCAAGACGTCGCCGTTATTGTCTTGGCGGATCGCGAGAACGCGGTTCATTGAGATGCAGTCCCGCCGACAACGCGCCGCACGGCGTCGAGAACATCGTTCGCGACGACGGGCGCTGCTTCGATCTCTTCCGCGCGCGTTACCGGCGTCGGAACAAGCACCGCCTGCGCACCCGCCGCATGCGCGGCCTCGATGTCGGCGCCGATGTCGCCGATCACGGTGCAGTCCTCGGGACAAACGCCGAGCCGCGTGGATGCGGCAAGGATCAGGCCGGGTTGCGGTTTACGACACTCGCACGCGTCCGCCGCGCCATGAATGCAGACGAACCATCCGTCGATCGGACCCGCCAACTCTTCGATGCGCGCGTGCATACGGAAAAGATGCGTTTGGTCGATCGCGCCGTCGGCGATAGCCGGTTGATTCGTCACGACGGCGATCGCGTAACCCCACTCGCGTGCGAGTGCGATCGCATCGGCGGCATGCGGCATCAGCTCGATCGCATTGGGATCGCGATTTCCCGGACGATCGACGATCAACGTCCCGTCTCGATCGAATAGAATCGCGCGGTCCTTCACGCGGCCTCCCCGCGAAGGATTCGCGGTAGCATGACGGCGCCGCGCACTTTGTGATACACGGCTGCAAACGGA
This sequence comes from Vulcanimicrobiia bacterium, assembly GCA_963737065.1. Classification (GTDB taxonomy): domain Bacteria; phylum Vulcanimicrobiota; class Vulcanimicrobiia; order Vulcanimicrobiales; family Vulcanimicrobiaceae; genus JAMXLG01. The sequence goes on along the minus strand of CAVTRC010000002.1, from coordinate 141,059 downwards.
ATGAGCGCGCTCGTCGCCGCCATGGTCGCCACTTCTTGCGGCGTGCGCGGCCCGGGTTCGATACGGCGCCAAGCAAAATCGGCCGTCAGCGCGAGCCAGGCTACCGCGCCGAGCAATGCGACGCCGTTGCGCCGTTCAAGTGCGGCGGTCAATGTTACGCCCGCAACGAGAACCGTCGCAGCGTGCATGGCAAAGCGGCCGCGCGGGGATCCGGCACGTGAGCGCCACGCTGCTCCGTGCAGCGCGCGCATCAGCACGTCGTCGGCGTTTCCGCGCTGGAGCCGAACGCTGATCCAGCGGTCGGCCGGACGAACCGGATGCAGCGCCTGCCGCGTTCCGAACGCGAGCGCAAATCCGCGTGTTTTCGCGCGTATTGCAAGATCCGCGTCTTCGCGGTACGCACGTTTGAAGCGTTCGTCGAACCCGCCCGTCGCTAGGAGCGTTTCGCGACGATATGCCATGTCTGCGGTAATCCATACCGATTGCGCCAAGCCGCTTACATTACGTTCCCAGTCCGTCGCAGCGCGACCGCGGGGAAGCGGCACGTCGATTCTTCCTTGAATACCGCCGACGTGCGGCGGTGCCGAAGCGAGATCACGTTGCAAATCATCGAGCCAACGTTCGCTCAACACGACGTCGTCGTCGACAAAGACAACCCACGGCGTCGCGGTCGCGCGCCACCCGCGATTGCGCGCTGCAGCAGGACCGCGGCCGCCGCTGCGTTCGAGGCGGATCAGCCGCGCAATCGATCCGGGGAACCGTCCTGCATCAAGCGGTTCGCCGGCCTTGCGATCGTCGACGATAACGATCGACTGCGGCATCGGCCCGTCGCCGCGCGCAAGCGAAGCGAGTAATTCATACAAGCTCGTCCGCCCGATCGTCGGAATGACGATGCTGTACGGAATCACGGTGTGGCTGCCAGCTCCCGGCTTTTCTGCGTCGCATAGGCGCGTGGACGACGAATCACAAACGGACCGATCGCGAGCAAATCGATAGGCGCAGAACCAAAGCATTCCAGTGCATCGCGCACATCATCGACCATCGGGCGGCCCGCTGTGTTCAAACTCGTGTTGATTACGACCGGCGTCCCGGTGAGACGGTCGAGTTCATCGAGCATGCGCGCCACAAGCGGTTCTTCGTTGCGGTCGACCGTTTGAATGCGCGCGCTTCCGTCGACGTGAACCGCAGCAGCGATCCGCTCGCGCCATTCCTCGCGAACACGATGCGTAAAGAGCATGAACGGACTCGGCAATTGTCCGATAAAAATCTGAGGCGCACGTTCGGCGAGCACCATGGGTGCGACGGGGCGAAACTGCTCGCGTCCCTTCACGTCGTTGAGTCGTTCGAGGTTCTCCGCGTAGCGGGGATTTGCCAGCAGACTGCGATGGCCGAGCGCCCGCGGGCCAAATTCGCTGCGTCCTTGGAACCAGGCGACGATGCCGTCGTCCGCGATCGTCTGCGCGACGTCGCGTGCAATGTCGTTTGAACGCGCGTACGGAATTTGGGCGGTCTTGAGCCAGCGCTCGATCGCGTCGTCGCCCCATTCGCGCCCGAGCGCAGCGGTCGTCATCGGTGAAACGCGGTCGCCGTGCTTATTCGCGGCATAGAGTGCGGCACCGAGCGACGTGCCGGCATCGCCGGCGGCGGGTTGCACCCAAACGCGTTCGAACGGACCTTCCGCCGCGAGACGTGCGTTCGCCACGCAGTTGAGCGCGACACCTCCGGCCAATGCGATCGACGTTTCTCCGGTTTCCCGAGCCAGCCAGCGCGCAAGCTCTAAAATCACTTCTTCGAGACGCTGCTGCACGCTGCACGCGAGGTCGGCATGTTCGCTTTCGAACGCATCGCCGTCGCGGCGCCGCGGAGCGAATTCCGTAAGCTCCACCGGCGCAACGGTGAAGGAGGGTCCGTCGACGCGCACGATTTCGCGAAAACGATCGATGAACCGCGGGCGTCCGTATCCCGCCAGGCCCATTACCTTGTATTCATCCGACGAGCGGTGGAAGCCGAGATGCGCGGTCAGTTCTTCGTAGAGCAATCCTAAGGAGTGCGGCAGCGTGCAGGTTGCGAGAACGTCTAGCTTTCCGTTTCGCGCGACGCCGAGCAATCCTGATGTCGATTCACCACGTCCGTCGAGCACCAGCACCGCGCAACGTTCAAAAGGCGCTGCGAGATATGCCGACGCCGCGTGCGCGACATGGTGTGCAACGAACTCGACGTTCGCGCGCTCGATTCCGGGCAAGACCGTTTTCAAGAAATTCGGAAAGCGGCGCGCGAAAAGCGTGCGCAGACCCTCCCATTCATCTTTCGTAATGTCGCCGTTCGACTTCGGAGCAAGATCGGGGTCGTATGAATATGCAACGACATCGACATCTGAAGGCTGCAATCCGCCGAATTGCAACACCCACGCAGCCGACGCACTCGGTAATTCCCACGTGCTGAACGGAACGCACGGTTTGCCATGCTTGCGCCGGCTAAACCGCTCTTCTTCTGCCGCTGCAAGGATACGCCCATCCACGACCAGCGATGCGCTGCTGTCATGGAAAACGGCGTTAATCCCAAGCACATTCACTACGCTTACTCGTCCTTCGTAAAAGGGGGTACTACTCCGCACGATTCCCAAGTTCCGTGTCGCGAATCGCACGCCGTGTTTGCAACATAACAACGATGTAGCGAAAGCACCGAAGCCGCTTCGTATAAATGCAGGATGGCAACATAGCATGCATGCATACCGTCGCCGTCTGCGGCACCGGGTACGTCGGACTTGTGACCGCAGCCTGCTTAGCACGGCTCGGAAATAACGTCGTTGCCTACGACACCGATCTTACGAAGATCGCAATGTTGAACGCAGGCGAACTTCCCTTCCATGAACCGACGCTCGATGCGCTCGTGCATCGTAGCGTCGAAGAAGGAACCTTGCGGTTTGTGCCGTCAGCGGCGGATGCACTCGCGGGACGCGAAATCGTTTTCATCGCAGTCGGCACGCCCGTCGGTCCGCTCGGCGACGCAGATCTGACATACGTTCGCCAAGCGGCGAAAGAGATCGCCACGTATGCCTCGTGCGATTTGCTCGTCGTCAACAAGTCGACGGTACCCGTCGAAACCGTAGATCTGGTCGCGCGCCTCTTGGAACGCTACGGAACCGGACGACGATTCATGGTCGCATCGAATCCGGAGTTCTTGCGAGAAGGTAGCGCGGTCGACGATTTCATGCATCCCGACCGGATCGTGATCGGCACGGACGATTCGCAAGCAGCTGCGATTTTGAAAAGCGTCTACGCGCCGATCGACGCGCCGGTCTTGGTCGTCAAACCACACACGGCCGAAATGATCAAGTACGCCGCAAACGCGTTTCTGGCGACGAAGCTTTCCTTTGTGAACGAGCTTTCGAACATCTGCGAGGCGGTCGGCGCAGATGTTGACGACGTCTTGGCCGGCATTGCGTATGACCGCCGGATCGGCAAGCAGTACATGCAGCCTGGAATCGGTTTCGGCGGCTCGTGCCTGCCGAAGGACGTGAGTGCGCTTGCGCATGTCGCCCGCGCGCATGCGATCGAGCCCGCAATGCTCGACGCCGTTCTCGACGTCAACCGCCGCCAGATCGCGCGCGCGGTCACGACAATCCAAGCGCGCATCGGCGAACTTGACGGAAGCCGCGGTGCGCTTCTCGGCTTGAGCTTTAAACCGGACACCGACGACGTCCGCGAATCGCCTGCAATCGCTCTTGCGCGAGCGCTTGCAACTCGCGGAGCCGCACTGCGCGTTCACGATCCCGCCGCTACGGCGTCCGCGCGGCGCGTGTTGCGAGACGCGGTCGAATACGCGGCAACGCCGTACGACGCCGCGGACGGCGCACAGTACGTGATCGTTGCGACGCCGTGGAACGAATACCGATCGCTGGATTGGCGTCGCGTTTACGAGTCGATGAATGGCGCCAATCTCTTCGATATGCGCAATGCGTTAGACGCCGGCCGGCTCCGTGGCGTGGGTTTCTCGTACTATGGCGTCGCTCGGCCGGCACGGGCGGCAATCTCCGCATGATCGCACTGGTTACCGGCGGGGCAGGGTTCGTCGGTTCGCATCTTTGCGCAGCGCTGCTTCGCGAAGGGCATGAAGTGATCGGGGTCGACGATCTCATCACGGGCGACATTTCCAATCTCTCGACGATTCTCGAAGATGACCGGTTCCGCTTCGTCGAAGCCGACGTCAGCGAAAAGCTTCCGGAACTCGAGCGTGTCGACATCATTTTTCACTTTGCTTCGCCGGCAAGTCCGGTCGACTATGCGCAACGTCCGCTCCCTACGCTGCGCGTCAATTCGCGTGGGACGGAACTCTGCTGCGAGACCGCCCTGCGTCACGGAGCGCGCGTGCTGTACGCATCGACGTCGGAGGTTTACGGCGACCCTCTCGAACATCCGCAACGTGAGCCGTATTTTGGCAATGTCAATTCCATTGGCCCGCGCTCGTGTTATGACGAAGCGAAACGGTACGGCGAAGCAGTAATCGCCGCGTACCGCAGAACCACCGCCTTGGACGCGAGGATGGTTCGAATTTTCAACACGTACGGCCCGCGCATGCGGCGCAATGACGGGCGCGTCGTTCCAACCTTCATCAATGAGGCGCTCACCGGCCAGCCGATGACGATTTTTGGCGACGGCAGTCAAACGCGATCGCTGTGCTACGTCGACGACCTGATTGAAGCGATCCTGCGGTTTGCGGCAATCGACGATCCCGCGTATTGGGTCATTAACATCGGCAACGATGAAGAGGTCAGCATTCTCGAAATTGCGCGCACGATCAGCGAGCTCTGCGCCGTTCCGTTACGTATTCGCCATAAACCGCTTCCGGAGAACGATCCGCGCCAACGCCGTCCGGACTTAGCGCGGGCGCGGGCGCTCTTGAAATGGCGAGCACAGACGCCGATGTCCGAAGGCCTCGCCCGAACCGTCGCGTGGTTCAAGAGGGCCGTCCCGGCATGAGAAGAGACGCGCGCACGTCGATCGTGATCGCTACGCGCAACCGCCGCACGCAGTTGTCCGCCACGCTCGAGCGCCTCGTTACGCTGGACGAAGTTGCCGATCTGATCGTCGTCGATAACGCATCAGCGGACGGCACGGTCGCTCACGTTTGTAAAGCGTTTCCCAACGTACGCGTTATCGCCTTACGCGCGAACGAGGGCGCGTTCGCGCGCACGATCGGCGCGTGCCACGTGCAAACGCCGTACATTGCATTCTGCGACGATGACAGTTGGTGGCTCCCCGGATCGGTCGCGCGCGGAGTGCAGGTGTTGGAATCACATCGCGGCATCGCGTTGCTCAACGCTTGCATAACCGTCGAACGCAATGGACGCATCGATGAAGCCTGCGTAGCGATGTCTGCCAGCGCAAGCGTCGATGGTTTACCGGGGTCGCCGATCATCTTTTTCATGGCCGGCGGGTCGATGGTGCGAACGGACGTGTTTCTGCAGTGCGGCGGCTACGAGCGGCGGTTCATGATCGGCGGTGAGGAGACGTTGCTTGCGCTCGAACTTCATCGCCGGGGTTGGCTCGTTCGCTATCTCGCCGATATGCACGTGCGGCATGCGCCGTGTTCCGAAGAGCGCGACGACGCCCGCCGCCGTCAGTTGCTCATTCGCAACCGGCTGTGGGTAGCATGGATGCGCTATCGCGGCGCAAGCGCGTGGCGCGCGACCATCGAAGCGGCGCGTTGCGCGCGCCGGGATGCCGCCGCGCGCGCGGCGCTGCTGCCCGCACTCGCCGGCCTTCCGTGGGCCATGAGCAATCGACATCCGATCGACATCTCGCTGCAGCGGAGGATCGATGAAGTCTGGAGCGTGAGCGCGCGGTGATCGAGGCGTATGCGAGCCCGCCGAGCGTTGCGCAAGGCGAACGAACGCGTTTGTGCGTTCGCTCCGACGACCGGACGACGCTATGCGTCTTTCGCATCGGATCTCATCCTGAACGCATGCCGGAGTACGCGTTCACGCCGCTCGAGGCTGGTGAACGGCAACTCGACATTGAGGTACCCGATACGTGGCGCTCCGGCGTCTACGTCATCGTGCTACAGCGTCCACGGGAAGGAAAAATGCGGCTGGACGCGCGCGATGCGCGCGCGTTGCTCGTGGTACGCTCCCGCACGCCGCAATCGCCGACGCTTTACAACGTGCCGATTTTCACCTACCACGCATACAACGTCGGCCAAGAGCTCGACGTGGACGGCACGTGCCTCTATAACTTTGGCAAGACGGTGAGTCTCGAGCGATGCGGCGGCGGCATCGGCGGACATCTCTGGGATGAACGCAACATCGACGTTTACGATCCGTCTTCACCAAGGCAAAGCTTTGCGCATTGGGACGCGCGCGCGATCGCTTGGCTAGATCGCAACGGATATGAGGTCGACTACTGTTGCGATCTCGACCTCCATCGGAACCCCTCGCTACTCTCGGGATACCGGCTGCTGCTGGCGTTCGGCCATCACGAATACTGGACGGCGCCGATGCGCGCGCAACTCGATGCGTTCGTTCACGCAGGAGGCAACGCCGCGTTCTTTACGGGCAACACGTGCTTCTTCCGTGCAGATTACGACGACACAACTCGCCGGCTTTCGCGCGCCGGCCGTTGGAGTGACGATCCGGAGGAACGAACCTTCGGCGTAAGTTACCGCTTCGGCGGCGGGAAATGGATCGGCGGTCGTCCACCGACGGGATTCCGCGTCGAGCGGTCTCCACATTGGATTTTTGAAAAGTGTCCCGTGCAGACGGGCGACGTCTTTGGTGAAGAGGAGCGCGTGATTGGGTATGAGTGCGACGGATCACCGGTTTCGCCGCCGCCGGAATTCACCGCGCTCGCAGAAGCGAGCATTGCGCATTGGCCCGTGCAAGACGGATCCGGTGAAGTCAACGACGACGCACACGCAACGCTCGGAGTGCTCGAACGACAGGGAACGCTCTTTACCGCCGGAACGGTCGATTGGGCACGCGCATTGGGCTCGTTGGAACCAACGGTCGTGCAGATAACGGCAAACGTCATCAATCGTCTTTCACTGTCGTAACGCGAAGGAGATATCAACGTCATGGAAACGATCGCTCGTGATTCGGTCGGCACCACACTACGCCGTACGCTGCGTGGCGCATATGTCGTGACCGGCGCGGCGTCGGGACTCGGCGCGGCGGTTGCGGACGCGATCGCAGATGCCGGCGGAACGCCGGTCGTTCTCGACGTACGCGAGTCACGCGACCGGCACGAATATCACAAGGTCGACGTCAGCGATGTTGCGTCGGTTCAACGCGCGGTCGACGACGCTGCGGAGAAATACGGCGGTTTGAGCGGCATCGTCGCCAATGCGGGGATCGACGCGTGCGGGCCGTTCGATAAAGTTCCGTTCGAGCAATGGCAACGCGTCATCACCGTCAACCTGGTGGGCACTGCGGCACTGGTTCGCGCGGCGCTTCCCTATCTCGAAAAAGATCACGGGCGAATCGTGACGGTCGCTTCAACGCTCGGATTACGCGCGCTTTCGGACGCCTCGGCGTACTGCGCCAGCAAGTTCGGTGTCGTGGGATTCACGCGCGCGCTCTCGGCGGAACTGAAGGGACGGGTCGGCATCACGCTGCTCATCCCCGGCGGAATGCGCACGTCATTCTTCGACGGCCGCGATCCTCAGTATCAGCCGGGGCCCGACGCGCAGCTGAACGCTCCGTCGGACGTTGCAAACGCGGTCGTCTTTGCGCTCTCGCAACCGAAAGGATGCGACGTTCGCGAATTGCTCATTTGCCCCAATGAGGAGACATCTTGGCCATGATTGACCGTCAGAGTGCGTTCGGCACGGCGCTGAACGAGCATCTCGCGGCAATTTCGTCTCGCGATATCGAACGGTTCGCGCGCACGCTGCATCATGACGTCCGCTTGATCGGGCCGACGGGATCGATCATTCACGGGTATGACGATGCGGTGGCCGCGCACCGAGGCTGGTTTATCGAGGGCGGTTGGGTTTTCGAGCCGTCGATCTTATGGACGCAAGAACGCGACGATTCAGCGTGGGCGCTGACGTCGATCCGATATTCGACGCCGCAAGGTCTCACCCGTTTTCTTCTGTTTCTGCTATTCGTGCGCGACGGCGACGACTGGAAGCTGATTTACGATCAAAACACACCGCTTACGAATCCGAATCCGTAGCTTCCCTCTGTGAGGTAACGCTTGAAAGCCGTCGTCTATCACGGCGTGGGAGACGTCCGACTCGATGACGTTCCTGACCCGCGCATCCAAGAACCGACCGACGCGATCATCCGCATTACGGCGAGCGCGATCTGTGGCACCGATCTACATTTCGTGCGCGGCTCGTTTCCCGGAATGAAAAAGGGCCGCATTATCGGCCATGAAGCCGTTGGCATCGTTGAAGAAGCCGGCGACGCGTGCCGTAACCTCAAGCCGGGCGACCGCGTCGTCGTCGGTTCGACGATCGCTTGCGGTAACTGCTCCTATTGCCGTGCATCGTATTACTCCAAATGCAATAACGCCAATTCGAAGAATCCTCAGAACACCGCATTTTTCGGTGGACCTGAAGAAGCCGGCGGCATTGACGGGTTGCAAGCGGAATACGCGCGCATCCCGTTTGCAAACGTCGGCGCAATAAAGCTTCCAGACGAAGTGAGCGATGATGATGCGATCGTCCTCTCCGATATCTTTCCGACGTCGTACTTCGCCGCAGATATGGCGTCGATCAAACCCGGCCACCTCGTGATCGTACTTGGCTGCGGACCGGTCGGACAACTCGCGATCGCGAGCGCAAAACTGATGGATGCCGGACGCATCGTTGCGATCGACTGCGTCGAGGATCGTCTGGACATGGCGCGTGCACAGGGCGCGGAGACGATCGATTTCGCGCAGAGCGATCCGGTGGAAAGTGTCAAATCGGTTACGGCCGGCATCGGAGCGGATTGCGTCATCGATGCCGTCGGCATCGACGCGTACAGCGAATCCGGACCCCCGAGCAAACGGTTCGCGCCCGGCAACGCGCCGTCGCAGGCGCTGGAATGGGCGGTCGAAATGGCTGCAAAAGCAGGGCACGTCTCGCTGATCGGCGTTTATCCGGCAACGCAGACGCAATTTCCGATCGGCAAAGCGTTCGGGAAGAATCTCACGATTCGCATGGGCGACTGCCCGCACCGCCGCTACTTGCCGAAGCTCGTTCGTATGGTGGCAGACGGGACGATTTCACCGGCGCGTCTACTCACGAAGCGGCAGCCGATGACGGACGCGATTTCGGCCTATGAATGCTTCGACCGGCACGAACCGGGTTGGTTAAAGGTCGAACTCTTACCGTCAACCGCCGCGACGCCCGACCGCCATGTCCACGCCCAACGTCTCGTGACGGCATAGCGTTTGGAAAACGAAGAGACTCTCGGTCAAATTCTGCAAGACCCCGAGGCGCTCGAAGCATCGAAGGCTTCGTTTGTCTCCGGGATCGTCAGCGCGGCGGCCGACGTGGATCCGACGACGGTCGCAACGCTTGCAATCGCCGGCGCGTCGCTCGTCTACGGGCTTGAATGGCTCGTCATACTGATCGTGCCGATGTTTACGGTCGTGCAATTGATTGGGACGCAAGTAGCCGCAATGAGCCGCGAAGGCCTGCAGTCCGCGGTACGCCGCCGCTACGGCTTTTGGATCGCTATGCTTTCGCTAACGTGCATCCTTCTCGTAAATACGATCACGTATGCCGCGGATTTAGAGGCCGGAGCCGCGGCGCTGAACTTGCTCTCGCCCATACCGTATGTGTGGTTTCTTCTTCCGATCTCGATCGCCGTTTTGCTATTGCTGATCTTCGGCTCGATGGAGCGCGTGCGACGCGTGCTCATCGTCATGCCTCTCGCGTTCCTCGCGTACGTAGCGACGACATTTTTGGTTCATCCCAACTGGCACGAGGTCGCTCGCGGACTGATTCCGCGGCTGCGCAACAACAACGACTTCATTTCAACCGTGATCGCTTTGATCGGCACATCGCTCACGACCTATTCATATTATTGGCAAACCGTAGAAATCGCGGCGGAAGCTCCGCCGAAACGCGCCGTGTGGGCGCTCCAGCTTGCGTCGATTCCGGGCACGGTGATCACCGGCGCGGTCTTGTGGTTCATATTGATCGGAACGGCTGCGACGCTGGGCGTTCACAACAAGAGCGTTGACACCGCGCAACAGGCCGCGCAAGCGCTCGCGCCGATTGCCGGTAAATGGGCTGCGGATATCTTCGGCATCGGACTATTCGGTTCGGCGATGCTAGCGCTCCCCGTGCTCGCCGCGGGGACGGCTAGCGCAGTAAGCTCAACGTTCCGCTGGGGTGGCTCGCTCGATAAAGGCTGGCGCGAAGCGCGACGTTTTTATGCAACATTATTTGTCGGCGTCGCGACGGCAACGGCGCTTGCATTGCTCCACATACCACCCATCAAATTGCTCTTTTGGGCATCCATTGCCGGCGGCTTCGGAACGCCGGTAACGCTCGGTTTACTGGTGATGCTCAGTCGTTCCGAACGGACGATGTCCGGGAATATCGCGCCGGCGTGGCTCGCGACGGCGGGATGGGTCGTGACCGCGGTCATCACGATCGCGTCGCTCGCGTTTATCCGCTGGCACTAAGCTCCGCAACGTTTTCGCACGTCAACGCATCGTCAAGTGCGCCGCGAATCGCCGTATAACAGGGGCACGTTTCGCGCTCCAACCGTTCGCGATCGAGGATTTGCACGAGCCCGTGATGCACGCGGACGATCCCGCGACGTTGGAGATCCGAGAAAGCGAGCGAAACGGAGGGACGGCGGATTGCCGCAACGTCGGCAATCTGCTGGTGCGTCAGCGAGGCTTCCGGCTTCCCTGTTTCGTCCATAATGAACAGCAGCCAGCGCGCGAGCCGGCGATCGACGTTGTGTTCGGAATTGCATGCCAGCCGGTATGCACACACGGCGAAAGATGCATATGCGAAGCGAGTGAGAATGCGGCGTATCGGCGAATCGTTCGCGTGCGAGAGCGTTTCGAGTGCCGTGCACGAGACGCGCCATGCACTGCCTGGTGAAAGAACCGCAACGTGACCGTGCGTGGACGGCAATTCGAGCAAACTGTCGAGCGACATCGCGCCGCGCCGGCCGGTCGTCAACAACGATGTTGGCCGCTCCGCGCCCGTCGTCGTCGTCCAGCTCCATAGAAGTGCATCGATCGGGAAGTAAACGAATTCCGCAGCTTCACCCGGCGATGCGAGAACTTGCCCGCGATGAAGAAAGACCCGGCGAAGATGCGCAGATAAGCGCGCGACCTCTTCTCGCGGCAGCGCATCCAACAGGTGGTTGCCGAACATCGCATGCTGCTGCATCGCGGTCGTTCCAATGACGCTCCGCGACCCGCGCTGGACTTCGTACAAGTGCATTCCTCCCGGCGGCTTGCGACGTTCGTTCCCGCAAGAAGTCGCAAGCAAACACTGCCGTCCGTACAGAAACGGCGATGCAGTACGGATGACCAACTTCTCAAAGCGCAGACGCGCGCTGCTAGTTCGGCAAAAAAAGATCAGCTACGAACATGGCAACGCCAGTGTGCGTCGTGCACCGACTTGCGTGCGCTGGTGCACTTTTGCTCGCCGACCGGACAGCCGAGCTTATGCTTGCCGGTCTGCTCACGTCCGGCTTCGAAACCCGTCGTGCTGTTATGCGACGCGCCGGGCGAAGCTCCGCGGTACTCGGCTACCTACGCGAGTGGATCGAACGACTCTTCAGCGCGCTGATCGAAAGAGTTCGGTTTCGTCCAGCATCCCTCGGATATCGCGTCCGGTAAGCGCGTCGACGAATTCCCAACTGGTTAACACGTCGAACCACTTCAGCCACGCGCCCTTGATCGTCGCGATATCATAACGGTCGCACAGTGCGTCGATCAGTGCGCCGCTCGGACCGTATGACGGTTGATCGCGGCGCCAAAGCCAGTTTCCCCAGTACTCGTCCGCCTGGCGCGAGGCGTCCTGAAGGATCGCTAGCTGGAATGCCATTTCCTCACGCCGCGAAATATCGGGCGTGGTCATGCGATCGAAAACCGCCATATCGAGCAACTCCTTTTCGCTCATTGTAGCAAGCGACGGCCCGACGAGAGTGCGTTCGTTCGCAGGACGACAATCGCTTTCGCCTGCTATCTCGCCGGGTAGAACGTCGCCATGGGAAACGAGCAGCAAAGCCTCGCCACGTATGTGAGGGACGTGTTGGCGCTCGAGCGCGACATTCGTAAATCTTTCGACACACAGCATACCGACAAAGACGTGATGGAATACTCCGATGCTGCAGACGTCGTCACGCGTCTCGTGGCGCTCTCGGACATGCACATCGACGCACTCGTCGCGCAATTGGAGCGGCTTGGCGGCAGTGAAGCATCGCCGATCAAGAGCGCCGTGACGCAAGTCGAAGGCGCGCTAACGGGCGCGTTCGATAAGATTCGAAAATCGAATGCATCGAATGTGTCGAAGTCGATGCGAGACGACTACACGGCGCTCGCGCTCTGCACGATCGTATATTCGGAGTTGATAACGACCGCGGATGCAATGAACGACCGCGACATTGCGGAGGTCGCCAAACGGCACCTCGCGGACTACGCGAACGCCATCATGAAGATCGGCGAATACGTCCCAGGGATCGTTATCCGCGAATTGCAGACGAACGGACTCACAATCGATTCGGCAACCGTCGATCGCAGCCGTCAAGCTATCTCGGAATGCTGGCAGCAGACGTCGCGCCCATTCCACGAAACAACCACGACCACCGGCACGCTCGAATCGCGCCCGGAAAGCGCACCCGACATCACCGCCCCTTGAAGTCGAGCGAGAGCGAGTTGATGCAGTACCGCGTCCCACGCGGACCGGGTCCGTCATCGAAGACATGGCCGAGATGCGAATCGCAACGCGCGCATCGCACTTCGGTGCGAAGCATGCCGTGGCTGCGGTCTTCTACGAGGCGCACGTTTTTCTGTTGCTCGGGATGGGTGAACGACGGCCATCCGCAATGCGAGTCGAATTTTGAATCTGAGGAAAATAATTCGTTTCCGCAGGCGCCGCACACGAACGCTCCGTCATCCCGAACGTTCAGCAGCGAACCGCTGAAGGGCCGTTCTGTCCCGGCCTGGCGCAGGATGGCATAGCGTTCGGGGCCGAGCTCGTCAAGCCACTCTCGTTCGTTCTTCTTTATCGTCGTCGGTTCGTCCATATGTCTAGTAACGCCGGTAATAACGCACCGGATTCGCATAGCGAGGAAGCGATATCCCGTACGTTTAGCCGGACCGTTTCGGGATACATGTTCGTGTAGACATTACATGAGGAGGCACGATGAGAGGCTCACGTAAACTTGCGGCATCGCTGGCATTCGCGTTACTCGCGATCGCCGTTCCAATGGAAGCGGCCGCGCAAGCGATGAATACCTCGTCGCCGGCTACGGACACATCCGCGCCCGGCACGGCGGTCACGGGATCGCCGGCTGCAGCCGTAACCGGCTCGCCCGCCGCCGCTGCTGCGAACGGGACGACCGGCACGATGACGTCGACGACCACGAATGCCGCCGGCAATTCGGGTAACTGGGGATGGCTCGGGTTACTGGGATTGATCGGCTTGTTCGGCCTTCGCGGCGGAAGCCGGACCACCACCATTCGATAATGCGGCATCGCAGCAAACCGAAGAGCGGCCTCACGTAAAGTTGAGGCCGCTGCTTTCGAGCGCTTCAAGCTTAGTAATAGAAGCGTATATTCGGCAGCGACGCCGGGAAGTTTGGACCCACTTCGACCCAGATGACTTCGTGCGAATAGAGCGGGATGTTCGTCGGGTTCGGACCGTAAAACGCGTACGTGCTCGCGTGGACGACTGCGCTGCCCGGCGGCAGAAACACCTGACCGGAAGTGAAAACACGGACGGGCCCGCGGAACGGACCGAAATGCGTCGCGTCCGCCGTAACGCCCCAAATATCGAGATACGTTTTTAGCGTGTAGAGCGACTGCGAGATCGGCGCGCCCGTGAGATCCGGATCTTCGATGTGTATGATACCGCTCGAGTCGTGCGTGTGATTGTAGTAGAAACACTGCGCCGAGCCCACGAAGCCGTTTACCGGCGGTTGCGGGTTCACCATTCCGGTTCCATACGGCAATGCAACGTACGTGCCGTTGTCATACACACCGAGGAACACATGAATGTGATAGGCATTCGGCATTACGGGCATGCATGGGACGCCGTCGACAGGGGCGCCTTGGCCACCGGAGGGCATGTTTCCGAACGTCGGAGTATACGCGTCGGGTTTTCCGTTTACGGAACCTTCGCTCGCGAGGACGTTTTCCGATGATGGACCCGGGGGGCCCGGAGTAGGAGTCGGCGGTGGAGTGGGCGTCAACGGCGGTGGTGTAGCCGTCGGCGCGGAGGTCGGGACCGTTCCGCTTCCGCCGCTCCCGCCACCACACGCGCTAAGCGCGAGTGCCGCGAGCGCGAAGGCCGCAACACCGACGCCACGAGCAACCTTTGTCACCATTACTTCTTGGATGCTAGTCATTGCATGTAGTAAGGAAAGGGCGATTTGGACGAAGCGCGTTAAGCCATATGGAGCGCGCACCGCGCGCACGCTAAAGTGCGTTCATGAACTTCTAATGAGAATTCGGTGTGGGAATGTGCGCCGATCCGTTCTCCCGCAACGCACGAGCGGCCGCACGCGTTATACAAATTGTGAATACACTGTTCCAATTCTTCCAACGTATGGCGGCGCCTCTAACGCTCGCTCTCGCAGTAGGCGCAATGGTTGTCGTGCCGGCGACTGCTTACGCTGCCTCAACGTATACGGATCGCACGGTCGTCTATTCGACGAACCTACAGCCGATCAATCAAGATATCGCCTATCCGGTGACCGGCACGCTTCATATTCGCACGTCGCGAGACGGCATCGTCAGCGGATTCTATCGCACCGACGACAACATCGCGCAATTCGTCCCTGTAAGCGGCGGGATCAGCGGCTCGAACGTGTTCTTGCTGATCGGCGCAGCGCATCCGACGCGCGTAACCGGCACGGTAGAAAACGGCACGATCGTCGGCACAGCAGTGACGGCGCGAAACGGCGTGTACAAGTTCGCAGCCACTAACGCAACGATGGAATAGCGTGCCGCGATAATTGACGATCCGCAATGATCGGCAACGAACGAAGAACCCGGCGCAAAGACGCCGGGTTCTTTTACATGAGCCGTTGACGGGGATTGAACCCGTGGCCTTTTCCTTACCAAGGAAATGCTCTACCACTGAGCTACAACGGCAAAGGACACCCAACGATACTCCGCTGGTGGTCTCCGAACCTACTGTCTTCCGTTCCGAGGTTCCCGGGTCAAGTACTGCTCAGCCCTCTGATCTTCGTACCTTGAGCGTGTTGGCACGATGCAATACGGAGATCGCACTGACCCGACTTTTACACAGCGACCAGGTAGCAGTCGCGATTGTGCGGACAATACACGCCAAAGTGGTCCATCCGTCCCGCACAGCGGTGCATTGCTAAATCTTCGGCGGTCTCATGCGCACTGTAGCGCCTAAAAATAATTACGCCGGATCGAATCGGCCCTTCTTTACTTTGACGCGATGAAATGTTCGCGACGGATCTTCAGCGAGAACGATCGTACCTGTGGTTCTCTCGAAACAGAAAAAATACACGATACCTGCTTCAACGAGCGCTGCGGCCACTTTAATTTTGGAAAATTGACGACGCGCTTCGTGTTTCGCACTAATGAAATACGACCGTACATAGAGATACGATCGAATGATGGGCTGCCACATGGCAGGCCTCCGCGTTGAACTTCGAAATCGCGATGGAGCGGGCGGCGAGAATCGAACTCGCGCTATCTGCTTGGAAGGCAGAGGCACTACCACTATGCAACGCCCGCATGCGGGGAACTCTGGGCAGGGCTGGATTCGAACCAGCGTAGCGCTTTCGCGCGCCGAATTTACAGTCCGGTGCCTTTAACCACTCGACCACCTACCCATGAGGTTCCGCTGAACGCGGGAACCGAAGCGTTCCCGGACGGCTCACCACGGTACGATACCAAAGGCCGTGAGTCCTCGCAAGTAGACAACGTGAGACTGAGTGTGGGCGGCAGCGCGACCGGCTGCCGCCACGCTCCTCACTAGACTCGCAGTTTCAATTCGAAGTATACCGAGAACGGATTGATGATCGAACTCGTGGCATCGTTATACGTTCCGAATGACGGCTCGTACGGATACCGCAGGTTCGTTTGTATGTTATCGCCCGGATTGTAATCGTTTCCGACGGGGCCGACGATACCTTGATCCACAGGTCCATACGAGCAGACGTTGTTCCTCCCGTAATATGTGAACGCGGTCTGCTGTCCGCCGAAACACGTGCTTAGGAGATTTGCGAACGTGACCGTCGCGTTGATGCGCGGCGTGAAGTCGTAGCTGACGCGCAAATGCCCGATCAACTGCGCCGGTTCACGGAACGCGCCAAGGTTGTCGAACTGCCGCGTGTACGGATCCGGGATCACGATCGTGCCGGTGCATTGCGTCGCATCGTATGATGCACCGCCCGACGCACCGTAGGGATACCGCGGATCGCCGGCTGCAGATCCCAGCGCCGCCGCACACGTCGTCGGATCAACGCCGGGGGTCGTCTCCGGGGCACCGTAGCGATTGCCGGCGACATACTGGAAGGACGGCGAAATCGAGAACTTCTTGTGCTTCCACTGCAATATCAGTGTCGCGACGTACGGATAGGTGTATGCGTTGACACCCGTTCCGATGCCGCCGGGAATCGTCGAATAGGGCAGATACTTTCCGTTCGGGTCGAGCAACGCTTGCGGCGACGCATTCCAATACGGATTTGCAATCGTACCGGCCGCAGCGCATGCAGGGTCGGCGACGCCGTCCGCGTAGCAGGGTGCTGCATTTGCGCTGTTCACTCCGCATCGAGCATCGCTGCGATGTCCGAAGCAGTATGACGTGAAGCCGTTGTACGTTTGAATATCGGCATTGATTGGCGAGAGCACCGTCGTGCCGTTGTCCAGGGGACTGAACTTCAAGTATGCATACGTATACGCGAAACCGAGTTGTGCCGCCAAGCCGTCCCGGTTGAAGTCGCCTTTGGTAAAGGCCAATTCGAAGCCCTGCGACGTCTGATTTCCGGCATTCAAACCGGAGATGAATCCCTGTTTGATGCTGAGATAGAAGTTTTCGATTTGATCGTGCGTCTGGCGCAAGAAGGGGGTGATTTTGAGCGACATGTCGGTACCCTTGAAATGACGCTCGTACGAGAAGTCGTAGTTGTACGAAACCGATGGCCGCACATCGTGACCCGGTGTAGTGAACCCGAGTGAGTAAAACGGCACCAGCTGGTCCGGCAAGTTTTGACTCAGCGAGTCATATTGTTCGTACGCTGCCGACGGCTGCTCGATGTACTTGCCGTAACTTGCCCGCACAACCGTGTCGGGATTGAATGTGTAGGTGGCGCCAAGCCGGGGCTGCACGATGTCGTACGTGAACACCTGGCTTGGGATGTTTTGCAAATTCGCGGCTGCTAAATTTGGACCGAGTGACGAGCACGGCGTACTTGCATCGAACGTTCCCGGCTCTAACGTCGATTTATCGAGCAACGTCAGCGTGGCCGTGTCATAACACGTGTCTTGATTGAACGCGTTGAACCAAAACGTGCGCGCCGGAGTTGCCGTCGTGTTATCGCCCACGTACTGGTATTGATCCCATCGCAATCCAAGATTGATGAGCCACTTGTCGGTGGGCCGCCATTCGTCGGTGAGGGAAAGGCCGCTGAAGTTCGGCGTCACAGCATTGTATTTGCCGTTCAAGCCGCTTTCCACGGTGTACAAGGCGCACGGTCCGCTGCCGCAGGTGAACCCCGCCAGACCGGCCGTACTGAGATCGCTCGTTCCGTCGGTCGGATACCCTAACGTCGCCGACGCCGAGAGCGAGGCATACGTCGGATAGACGTTGGCTGCAATCGGGCTGCTCGTTGCGCGGCACGGGGCCGTCGTTGCTGCAGTGCCCGAAGTCGGAAGCGTATAACACGTTCCGCTCTTGAGGTCGCTTGGGTTCACGAGCACGGCGAATCCGTCGGTTCCACCGTACATCGACGTATTGTTCGCGCGCAGTGACGACGATGTGACGTACTGACCCTCGAATTGCAGGAGATGATTGCCGTTCAACTGCGTTGTGAAGTTCAAGCTCGCGCCGCGCGTGTGTGAGTTCACCGCATAATCATTGGAGTCGAAACCCGAGTATGGTTGCCATGACGAAACATCGCCCGTTCCAACGTAATCGGAATAGTACGTATAGCCGTACACTCTCAGGAAGGTGTCCGACGAGAAGTTGCGTTGATACTGCAGCTTCACGATTGCCTGATTGTTGTACTGGACGTCACGGGTTGTGAGCGGGATAAACGCTGCTGGCGCCTCGCCGAGCGTGTAAATATTATACGGATTATTAAACGGCCGGTTCGTGGGCGACGACGGGAAATAGTATGGCCGAATCTGAGCGACATTCGCGTCGCTGAAAAGCGAGCCGGTCTGACCTTTGTACGTGAAAGCATCAACGTAATACGGGAGCGTTCCCGGTGGATAGGTGCTGCCCTGGAAGTTCTGCAGGCCCTCATCTAGCGGCGAAATATACAACGGCGTCTGAATCGAGTCGTTGTCGTAAAGCAATTGGATGTCGTCGCTGATCCCTTGCGTTCCGTGCGGGATTCGCAGGTGGAAATTCATGACGGTTGTGCGATCTTGAACGCCGGCGGCGAGATCGGCGAACGGCATCGGGCCTAGGATGTATCCCGGCGCGCCGCCTGCACTTAGGTTCGGCGCACCGTTCGTGAAACACGATGGCGGCAACACGTACCCTGTGCCTGGCGCGGGACATTGATCGGCGACGTTCCCGAACTCATTCGCGTACGCTTCGCCGTTCCATTGATCGATGTAGCGATGATCTTGATTGAATCCGCCGACTCCCACGTAATAACTGAAGCGGCGGTCAGGTGTCGAACCACCGGCCTCCACATTGAGGCTGTGATAGAAGGTCGGCGAGCCGATCGTCCCGTCGAGCGAGCCGTATCCCGGATACGTGCCGGTTTTGATCACTTGGTTGATGAAGCCGGCAAGGCCCTGCGCTTCCGCGTTGGCAGGCGTTGCGCCGGTATACACTTGTAATTCCGTTTGACCGAGCGACGATGCCGAGCCGGCGGGATAGTTGTCGAAACCACGATTGACCGGAATGCCGTCGAATTCATAACCGACTTCGCTTGAATCACCGCCGCGCACGTGAACGGCTTGATTGTATCCCGCTTGATTCGTCGGAACGTACGCACCCGGCACGGTTGCGATCGCGGAATACGCACTGTTCAAATTTCCGCCGCCGCCCAACACGCTTGCGCGGTCCTGCGCTGCGGAATTAATCGAATAGACGTCGGACGTCGTGCCGGCGCGCACGAGGGTGCCTGCCGTTTGTGACGTAACGCGCGCAATCGTCTTGAGCGTCTTGCGCATCCGCAAGTTCACGACTTGCGTCTGGTCCGCGAAGACGCCGACGCCCGCAACGGAAAGGGGATCGTATCCGTTCTTGTCCGACGACATCGTGTACTCGTCGGGAGCCAGTGAAACAAACGCGAAGTGTCCCGCTGCGTCGGAATTGACGCTTACCGTTTGCGACGGGCTGGACGCCGTTACTTTGGCGGCAGCAATCGGTGCGCCCGATTCATCGGTGACCGTGCCGGTGATCGCGCCCGTCGTTCCTGCATACGCTGTGACCGGCGCAACCGTGATAGCAAGTACGACGACGCCCAGAGAGCCGAATACGCGGCGGAACCAACTACCTTGGGTCATGAGCGGTCCTCCATTAGTGCATGGTATGCGCGCATCGCTCGATCAAACTCTGCGCGAATGGCGGCCGCTTCACGCTGGTGCGGCGGAAGCGGCGGTCCTTGCGAAAGCGCGAGCGTCCCCTGCAAAATGGTCAAACGCTCGCGAAGACGATCAGGCATCCACTGATCATCTTCTGCATTTCGAACTCCGGAGGTCAATTGCCCGTAGACCGATTCGATCGCACGCCGCTTCGTGACCGTCGCCCCTGCGCGCATTGCGTCGAGACGATTGAGCGCCGTGTCGATCTCCGATAGTTCATAGTCGAGGTTCTTCAGGAAAGTATAACGCGCGACATAGTCTGCTTGCGACCACCTCGCACGCGGATCCGGTGCGACGGAAAAATCTCGTTGTAGCGTTACGCCGTCTGCGGTCAAGACGGCGCGATAGCGACCCGGAACGACGGGCGGTCCGTCATCGGGCCCCTTGTTCCAATCTCCCGTATTGCGCCATGGCACCGGCGGCGCGTCGCTCAGAGTCCACGCAACGCGATTGATTCCGCGCTCGTTTGTGCCGCTCAGCGTTCGAACGCTGCGATCGGATTCATCTTCAATCGTTATCAACGGCGGTCGCGGGAGCTCCTGCGGAAGATAATACGTTATCGAGGCGCCGTACGGCGGATCCGGCGCGGAGAACGTTCCGGGAGGCGCGCAACACGCGTTGTCGCCCACGGGATACGCCGAGGTCCACCAGTAGTACCACGATGTAGCGTCGCGGACGGGGAAGAGCGCCGGTCGCGACGACTCGCGCGCCTGCCGGAGTTGTTCGATCGGCGCAACGTCGTCCAGAATAAATAGCCCGCGTCCATGCGATGCGGCAAGCAAATCGTGCGTTCGCGGTTGAACGCGCAGGTCGTGAACCGAAACCGGCGGCATGTGAAGGCGCAATGATTCCCAATGCGCTCCACGATCGAGCGTAAACCATACGCCCTGCTCCAGTCCGGCGTAGAGAACATCCGGGTTCACTGGGTCCTCGCGAACGACTCGCGCCATCTGGTTGCGTGGCAGCGTCGTTGAAATCAGCCGCCACGTGCGTCCGCCGTCTTCGGTCGCGAGAACGTATGGCCGGCGGTCGCCGAGCAGATGACGATCGATGACTGCGTACGCTCGCTGCGCCGAAACGCGTGACGGTTCTACGCACGCAACGCGACCCCACGGTTCGATTGCGCCCGGTGAGACGTTGCTCCATGACGTGCCGCCGTCACGGGTCACCGAAATAACGCCGTCGTCGCTTCCCGTCCAGATCACCTTCGCATCGACCGGTGACGGCGCGATATCGAGCAAGGTGTCGTAGAATTCGGCGCCCGAGATGTCGGTGTTGATCGGGCCGCCTGCAAGGCGCTGTTTCGCGGCATCGTTGCGCGTGAGGTCCGGGCTGATCGCAGTCCAACTTCTTCCGCTGTCAAGCGTCTTGAAGACGACGTTCGCGCCGAAGAAGGCCGCGTCCGGCTCGAGTGCTGAAAACGCGATCGGCGCTTCCCAATTGAACCGGTATCGCAAGCCGGCCAGCGCGCGGCCGTTCGTGTCGGTGACGTCGGGTGTAATGTCGTAGTTCTGACGCGACTTCATGTCGTAGATGCCGAGTTGGCCGTTCAACTCGTTCACGCCGTCGTTCCAAATGAGATCCGGATGGCCGGGCTGCGGCCACGCCCACACGCCGTCCGAGTTGTTCGCGACATCGCGCCAATCGCCGTTGAGCAGCCCAATGGGACTCAGCGACAAGTTTGGACCGCAGAACGAGTCGTTGTCTTGCAATGCGCCGCAGATCGTGTACGGGTCCCCTTCGTCGTAGCCAAGGTGATAGACTTGAGCGAGCACGACATTGTACCGCCAATCCCACGTTCGTCCGCCGTCGACGGAAATCGGCGCGCCGCCGTCGTCCGCTTCGATGACCCGCTTGCCGTCGCGCGAGATCCAAAACCCGTGGTGGTCTTGATGAATCGCGTCGTGGTCGTCGATGAGCGTTCGGCCGCCGTCGCGCGTTTCGATGAGGTTCTCGGATGCAAAGAACACGTGATTGCGATTGGTTGGATCGACTTCCAAACGGCTCATGTAGAACGGACGTTGGTCGACGAGCGTGTTCGACGACATCACACGCCAGTGCGCACCGGCGTCATCCGATCGCCACAACAAGCCCGCACGCGATTGTATCAATGCATAGACGCGTCGGGAATCGCTCGGCGCAACCGCGATGCCGATGCGTCCGATGATTCCGCCGGGCAGTCCGGCGCCGTGCAGCTTGCGCCACGTGCGGCCGAAATCGGTCGATTTATAGATGCCGTCGATCGGTCCGCCGCTCGTAAACGTCCAGGGTACGCGGCGGAATTGCCACACGCCCGCATATACGACGTTCGGATGCGAGGAATCGAGCGCGAGATCGCTGATTCCACTTTGCGGCCCCGGATACAACGTATGATGCCACGTTCGGCCGCCGTCCGTCGTGACATACACGCCGCGAGCCGTCGAATCGCGGAACGGATCGCCGAGCGCACCGACGAGCGCGTGCTCCGGATCGTGCGGATCGACGACAATGCGGGCGATCGCGTAGGTTTCTTCGAGTCCACGGTGCGTCCAGCGTTTTGCTCCGTCGGTCGTCACCCACACACCGTCGCCGTACGACGCATCGTTGCGCGGCGCAGCTTCGCCGGTCCCCGCATACACGACGTTCGAATTCGACGGCGCAACTGCGAGCGCGCCAAGCGCGCCGACAGACGACGACGGCCACACGTCATTCCACGTGAGGCCGCCGTTTGTCGTTTTGAACACGCCGCCGCCCGCGGCGCCGAAGTAGTAGAGCAGTGGATCGCGGTCACTCCCCGCGACGGCGGCAACGCGTCCCCCGCCGCCCGCGGGTCCGACGTTGCGCCATGCAAAATCCGGTGATGCGAGCAGCGCCGCAAACGCCAACGCGCCGAGCATCAAGACATCGTACTCACGTAGTGACGGTCGAACGCCGCCAGCAGCCCCTCCGCATTTGCGTACATTCCGGGCGTACACGCACGAGATTCAATGCCCTTCTGCGTGAGCTCGTTCACGTGCCAGTCTTGCCGGTTGGTAACGTCCCAGAAATCGACCGCATCGCTCGGATCGAAGTCCGGTCGCGACATCGTCTGGGGATCGAACAGCCACGCGCAGTCGACGACCGTGCGATCCGCGGCCACGGGATTCGCGTAATGCACCATGACGTAGTCCTTATGCAAGCTGAGCAACATCGACGGAAAGATCGCGTAGTAATACACGCGATCGATATCCGCGCCGTGCACTTCACCGACCGGCGGACGCGTTGTTGCGCCGGTCGTCGTAAGACTCGCACCGTGATTGCGCAGCTCGGAATATCCGCCGAGAAACGGTCCTTCCGCTAAATCGTTACGGCCGGAGTCCGACGGCGAGAGCTTATCGAGCTGCGGATGCACGAGCGGACAGTGATAGCACTCGGAATAGTTTTGAAAAATCAGCTTCCAATTGCATCGTAAGTCGTAGTGAATCGTGCGCGCCGTGCGCAGATTGCTGATATGCCAGTCGCGGAAGCGATGGAGAATTGGCGCAAATACGCTCTCGAACTGCGGCGCGTCAGGCGAAAGGCAAACGAAGATGAACCCTTCCCACGTCGCCGAGCGCGCTTCGTGGAGCGGATAGTCATCGATGGAGAACCCGTCCACATCTGCCATATTACGGGCCACTTTCAAGCGGCCGTTGAGCGCATACGTCCAGGCATGATACGGACACTGAATCGAACCGGTGAAATGCCCGCTCTGCGTCTCGCACATCCGCGTACCGCGATGACGGCACACGTTGAAGAACGCGCGCACCTGCTCGTCGGCATCTCTCACGACGATCAAACTTTCGCGCGCGACCTCGGCGAGAAAGAAATCGCCGGCGCGTTGCAGTTGCTCGGTTCGACCGACGCAGATCCACTCGCGCGCGAAGATGCGCTCGCGTTCGAGATCGAACACGTCTGGCGACCGGTACGAGTGCGGTTCGAGCGTTTTCTGACCCGCGGCATTGGGTCTTGCGAACGTGGTCATGCGCCACCTCTTCTGGCCGAATAACGTTCGGAATTTGGCGTAGCAGGAGCCCTATCCTTCGGCTCGTAATCCAATTTCACCGAACAGCATTCGGCAGCAAACCGTGCTTGTCGAACGTTCCGAGGGAGGTATCTATGGGCGGCGGGACCTTTAGCAGCCTCGAGCCTTCACTTCCCCGCCGTGCATATTGGGATACGGCGTACTTCGCGCGCGAGCAACGCTCGGTTTTCGGCACACAATGGGTGTACACCGGGCGCTCTGAAACACTTGCCGCTGCGGGAGATTTCCGCGTCGTGGACGTCGGCGGCGAGAGCGTCATTCTCGTACGCGGTGATGACGGACGCTTGCACGCTCACATCAATCTCTGCAAACATCGCGGCAGCCGGCTGTTGTGCGGCAACGGATCGACCCGAGGTGCGATTCGATGTCCGTATCATGCATGGGCGTATGCGCTCGACGGACGGCTGATCAGTGCGCCGTTCGTCGACATGGAATCCCTCGCGCAAGAGTCGCGCCATCTCGTGAGCACCGGCGTCGACGAATGGGGCGGCTTCGTGTTCGTTCACTTGCCGCCCCACGGTGAAACGCTTGCCGAAGCGCTCGGGCCAATCCCGAAACGCCTCTCGCGCTATCCGCTTGCCCAACTGCGCACGGCCGCTACGCGCGAGTACGAGGTGCGCGCGAACTGGAAAGTGCTGCTCGAAAATTACAACGAGTGCTATCATTGCGCGGGCGTCCATCCCGAGCTGTGCCGTGTCGTACCGGCGTTCAAAGACCACGGCGGCGCAAACCTCGACTGGGATCGCGGCATTCCGCACCGCAGCGGCGCTACGACCTTCACGTTCTCGGGCACCACGACGCGCGCACCGTTTGCGGGACTCGATGAAGACGAGCGCACGCGTCACAAGGGCGAACTGATCTATCCGAACTTGCTGTTGAGTCTCAGCGCCGATCACGTTGCCGCCTTCGACCTGCAACCGCTCGATGTCGATCGCACCCGGGTCATCTGTACGTTTCTCTTTCATCCTGACGCAACGGCGTCGCCGTCGTTCGACCCCAGCGATGCGGTCGAATTCTGGGACGTGGTTAACAGACAAGATTGGCGTATCTGCGAATCGGTGCAAGCCGGTATGCGGTCGCGCTATTTTCGTCACGGCTTCTACGCGCCGATGGAAGATGCCAGCCTCGACATCCGGCGTTATATCGCGACGCATCTCGGTGAGGACGCATTGCTCGAGGATCCATCGTGAGCGAACGCTACGATGCGATCGTGCTCGGACTCGGCGGGATCGGCAGCGGCGCGGCATATTGGCTGGCGCGGCGTGGAGCACACGTCCTCGGACTGGAACAATTTGAGCTCGGCCACCCGCGCGGTGAGTCGCACGATCATTCGCGCATCATCCGTCTTTCATATCATGCGCCGAACTACGTCGAACTCGCGAAGCGCGCGTACGAATCATGGGCGATGCTGCAGCTCGATTGCGCCGAGCGTGTCGTGTATAAGACGGGTGGCCTCGATCTCGGGCCGCGCGGCGGTGCGATTCCGCTCGACGGTTATGCGAACGCGATGCGCGCAAGCGGCGTCGAGTTCGAGACGCTGGAGGCGTCGGAGATCCGCCGGCGCTTTCCGCCGTTTCATATTGACGACGACGTCTGTGGCCTCTTCCAAGCGGACGGCGGAATCGTCGCGGCGGAACGTGCCACCGCAGCGCATCAGCGAATGGCGAAGTCGCATGGTGCAACGCTGCGAGCCAACACGCACGTGCAGCGCGTCGATCTTGGCGGCCGTGATATTCGAGTCCGCACACCCGACGCGGTCTATCGGACGTCGCAGCTTATTGTGTGTGCTGGCCCGTGGACGAACGCGATCTTGAGCGATGCGGGCGTTCGACTTCCGCTCGAGATCACGAAAGAACAAGCGATGTATTTTCGTCCGCCCGATGCGGCGCGGTTTGCCTTCGGGCATTTTCCCGTTTGGATTTGGATGGATGATCCCTCGTTTTATGGATTCCCGGTCTTCGGTGAATCGGGTGCGGTGAAGGTGACGCAAGATGCGGGTGGCAAAGCGGTCGACCCCGATACGCGCGGCTTCGACGAAGACGGCGAAATTACGGCGCGCGTACGGCGGTTTTTGCACGCGCATTTACCGGAGCTCGATGCGCCGCTGCACCTGATAAAAACATGTCTCTACACGTTGACGCCGGACCGTGACTTCGTGATCGACACCATCCCCGGCACGCCGAGCGTTCATGTGGCGATCGGCGCGGGTCACGCGTTCAAGTTCGCTTCGGTCATCGGACGCATTCTGACCGAACTTGCGCTCGACGGCGGGACGCCGAGTGATATCAGCGCATTCGCGCTTTCGCGTCCGATCTTGTCGTTGACGGAACCGCCGAAGACATACATGGTTTAACCGAACGCACACCGATAGAAAGGCCCATCGTAAGATGCCCACGACCTATGACGCCATCATCATCGGCGGAGGACACAACGGACTCGTCACGGCGTGTTATCTCGCGCGCGCGAAGTGGAAAGTGCTCGTCCTCGAACGCCGGTACGTCGTCGGCGGCGCGTGTGTGACCGAAGAAACGTTTCCCGGGTACAACGTCTCGACCGCCGCATACGTGAACAGCTTGTTCCGTCCGGAGATCGTCCGCGACCTGAATCTCAAGGCGTACGGATTTGAAGCGATCGAACGGAATCCCGCCTCGTTTACGCCGTTTCTCGATGGCCGGTACCTGATGCTTGGGCGCGACCGGCAGAGCGATCTCGCCGAAATCGCGAAGTTTAGCAAACGGGATGCGGAGTCGTATCCGAAGTACGAAGCGATGCTCGAACGGGTCGCTTCGATCATCGAACCGACGTTGACGCAGATTCCGCCGAACGTATTGCATCCGGGCCTTGGGGACGTCTTCTCGATGGGTAAGCTCGGACGCGGTATGCAAAAACTCGGCCCGGATATGCAAGAAGCCGTTGAGATGCTGACCGGCGCGGCGCGCCCGATTCTCGACCGGTGGTTCGAAAGCGAAGAATTGAAAGGAACGATTGCGACGGACGCGATCATCGGCGCGTTCATGGCGCCGTCGATGCCCGGAACCGCGTACGTGCTCTTTCATCACGTTATGGGCGAAACGAACGGGAAGAAAGGCGTGTGGGCCTACATGCGCGGCGGCATGGGCGGCTTGACGCAAGCGCTTGCGCGCGCCGCCAAAGATCTCGGCGTCGAGATACGTACCCAAGCCGAAGTTGCGAAGATTCTCACGAAGAACGGCACCGTGAGCGGCGTCGCGCTGACAAGCGGCGATGAGTTTCATGCGAAGAAAATCGCGAGCGGCGTCGACATGCACCTGACATTTGAGAGGTTCCTCGATCCGAACATACTTCCCCCGGAATTCCGCGCCGCCGTATCACGCATTACATACGACAGTGCGTCGGTAAAAATAAACGTCGCAATCGAACGTTTGCCGAGCTTCACCGCGATGCCGGGACACGAACCGGGGCCGCAACATCACGGCACGGTGCATTTTGTTCCGGATCAGGACTTCATCGAACGCGCGTACGACGATGCCAAGTACGGCGAACCGTCGCGCGATCCGGTCGTCGAATGTTGCATGCCGTCGTCGCTCGATTCGACGGTTGCGCCGGCGGGCAAACATTTGATGTCGATGTTCGTGCAGTACGCGCCGTATAGACCAAAGAGCGGAGCGTGGACGCAAGAGATGCGAGACCGTTTCGCCGACCGCTGCTTCGACATCATCGAACAACACGCGCCCGGATTCAAGGACTCGGTGATCGACCGGCAGATTCTAACGCCGGTCGACATCGAGGAAAAGTTCGGCCTCACCGGTGGGAATATTTTCCAGGGAACGATGCCGTTTCATAATCTCTATATGTTCCGTCCGGTTCCCGGTTACGCGAACTACAAGACCCCGATCAAAAATCTCTACATGTGTGGTTCGGCCGCGCATCCGGGCGGCGGCGTGATGGGCGCTCCCGGATGGAATGCCGCACGTGAAATGCTCAAAACCTGACACATGATCGTCACGCTCGACGACTGCGCGACTACAACCGTCGAACGATGGGGATCGTCGGGACCCGTCATGTTGTGCGTGCACGGCATGACGAGCTCCCGCCTCTCCTGGCTTCGTCTCGCGCAACGCTTCAGCGATCGCTATCGAGTTGTTGCCTACGATCAGCGCGGTCACGGCGACAGCGCGGATATTGCCGGCCCGATGACGCTGCAGCGTGGCGTGCAAGACTGCTTGAATGTCGCATCTGCGGTCGGCGGCGTAGATGTTCTCGTGGGTCATTCGTGGGGCGGCGCGGTCGTTATCCGCGCCGGCGAGGTGCTCGATGTGCGCGGCGTCGTTGCGGTCGATCCGATGATCGTTCAAGTCGATCGCGCGTGGTACGACGAGTACGTCTCGGAACTCGCCGAAAGCTTCGCGGACACGGGCGACGCGCGCGATAGCGCGACGCGCGCAGAGTACGCCGATTGGCATCCCGACGACGTTGAGGGAAAGGTCCATGCCGTGCACACGATGACAACGGGGCCGATCGAACGCTTACGCGATGAGAATGATGCTTCGGCTTGGGATCTGCGGGGCGATATCGCACACTATAGCAAGCCGCTTCTTCTCGCGATGGCGGGACGAGAAGGCTCGATCGTCCCTGAGCCGGTCATCGAATACGTTGAACAACATCACTCCCCGAGCGTCCACATAAAAGCCTTCGAAGGCGAAGGGCACAACTTGCACCGCACCAATTTCGACGCGTTCGCAGATGTGATGCATCGTTTTTTGGCTTCGGTTTAGATGTGAGCCGTAGCAGAACCCATCGTTGCGTCGCTGCGGGTGGTGTGAACGTCACCCGAAGACGGCGCGAATTCCCCTCGAAGTGGAACACGTCGATGGCGATTGCGCCACTCGCTCACTCCGACATACCGAGCGCTGAATCAAGGGCAAGGTCGAGGCAACCGGCTCGGCGGGAAACACAATCCCATACAAGGTGAATGTCCGACGAAAAGCCGCAGCGCGCCGTAGCGCGGTCGCCGGTTCCAAGGACCCTCGACGACCTCGTTGAACCGAACGTCCCGACACAAGACGGGTACATACGCCGACGTGGCTGAGCGGTTGAAAGCACGCGATTTGTAATTGCGCCTCGAAAGAGCACGCCGGTTCGAATCCGGCCGTCGGCTCCGCTTTCATTACGATGCGCCGTTCGTGCGCGGTGATAAAGGGGAATGCGAAACGAGTCCGCAAGTGTGAGCGCCCCATGCAGCCCGTCAAACCGAAATGGCTCAGCAGCGGCCTCGTGCTCGTGTGCGAGCGGTGTTTCAAAGAACGTATCCCTGAAGAAGATCCGGACATCGCCGAACGCATCGGCGATTTTAATCTACGCAACTGGCTCAAAGCAGCGCTAAAAGAGCATGGCGAATGGGGACCGGTTCGCGTGATTTCGACGAGTTGCATGGACGTGTGCGCGAAAGGCAAAGTGACCGTCTGCCTCGATCCGAAGAACGGCGATCGTGCGCAGGTAATGGTCGTCGATCCGCTCGATGAAAAACGGGCGGTCTACGACGTCATCGTCGAGCGAATGGGAGGCAAGGGACAATCCTGACGGTAAATGTCAGGATTGGTCGGTTAGTATAACGGTATGAGTACAACCAGCACTGAACCGTTGACGCGCGGTTTCGATTTCGTCATCGTTCAAACGCGCGATATGCACAAATTGCGCACGTTCTACGAGGCGCTTCTCAACCTCAAAGCGTCGGTGGAGTACCAGGATTTTTACGTGGAGTACGATTTGCCCGACGGGAATACGCTTGCAATTGGACGCGACCCGGAAGCAACAGAATTCACTCCTACGGGCGGGGTCGTGTTCGGCGTGGAGGATGCGGAAACACTGCGCAAACGCGTCGTGGAACTTGGTGGAACCTACGTCAAGCGGTTCGGGACGGGCGACCCGTGTTTTTCCGAGTGGTGCCAAGACCCTGACGGAAATTACTTCGGACTCCATCAACGAAAGTAAGACCTGAAGCGGGTTCCGCCCGTGTGCGGAGAGTTCTGCGTCGGCCTGGCGCGTCTGTACGCGCAGCGCGAACGTAGCTTGCCCGACCGACGACGAGACGACGGTCCGTCGCTTATGCAAACAGACAGAATTGCCGGTCAAGCCGGTTGACGATTCGTAACCATTCGGCTACCATATGCGTAACCGAATGGTTACCTCACATCTTGTCTTCAAGGCCCTCGCCGATCCGACCCGCCGCGAGATCCTCGGCATCTTGCGAAACGGCGCCTGTACCGTCGGCGATTTGGCCGCGAATTTTCACACGAGCCGTCCTGCAATCTCTAAACACTTACGCATCTTGCGTGAAGCGAAGCTCGTAAAAGACACGCCGCAGGGAGCCGCGCGCATGTGCGAACTCAATCCGGAACCGCTCAAATGCGTGGACGCCTGGCTCGACGACTACAAGCACTTCTGGGATCGCAGTCTTGCGCGTCTCAAAGCCCACGTGGAGAATAAACGATGAGTACGACTCAAGTCCTTCCCGCGATCGTCAAAGAGATCGACATCGATGCGCCCGCTGCAAAGGTTTTCGCAGCGCTCACAGACCCGTCCGAACTTTCCGAGTGGTGGAACAACGATATGCACCGGCTCGAGTCTTTTGAGGCGGACGTTCACGTCGGCGGAAGATGGCAAATGGTCAGCAGTATTCCGGAGGATCATTGCGTCCACGGCGTGTACCGGCTGATCGAACCGCCGAACGTGCTGGAATTCACCTGGATTCACAATCGGTTCGGGGAACCGACCGAAACCGTCGTCCGGTTCGATCTCACGGAGACCAACGGGAAGACGCGCGTTCGTCTGACGCATTCCGGCTTCCCCAATCAAGAGATGTACGATGACCACGAAGCGGGCTGGACGGTTGTGCTGGGTTGGCTCGACGCCTATGTAACAAGGCTCTAAGCAAGAAAGCCGCATCGTCGTCTCGATGCGGCTTCTTCTTTTGGATGCTTACCGGAATTGCGATCTTTGCTTACTGGAACTCGAACTCCGCGAGGTTCTTTTCGATCTTGCGTTTCACGCGCTGCAGCGCGTTGTCGATCGATTTCACGTGGCGGCCGAGATCGCGCGCCATCTCTTGGTAGCTTTTGCCTTCCAGGTATGATTCCAAGACCTGCGATTCCAGCTCGGAGAGATTTTGGCGGATGCGCTGGCGGATATCGTCGGAGACTTCTTGCGTGACGACCAGTTCCTCGGGATCCGAGGTTTTTTGCGAGGCCATCACGTCGAGAAGCGTGCGCTCGCTGTCCTCGTCGTAGATCGGCTTGTTCAGTGAGATGTATTGGTTAAGCGGAATGTGCTTCTGGCGCGTCGCCGTCTTAATCGCCGTAATGATCTGGCGGGTGATGCATAGCTCAGCAAACGCACGGAAGCTTGAAAGCTTATCCGCTTTGAAGTCACGCACGGCTTTATAGAGGCCAATCATTCCTTCTTGAATGATGTCCTCACGGTCCGCGCCGATCAAGAAGTAGCTCTTGGCCTTGATTCGAACGAAGTTTTTGTACTTGTTGAGCAGGTACTCCATCGCCAGGTTGTCGCCCGATTTCGCGATGGCAACGAGATCTTCGTCGGCTCTCTCGTTGTACTCCAATCCATCCGGAACAGGATGGGTCATAGCCATGTAATTAACGCCTCGTGGTAGTCGCTGTGCCGAAACACGCGGGCCGCAGTCCGTCGAACGCGACACATCCACGTGATTATAGGAGGGGGTCCTTCTCGCGTCAAGGATAACGCAAGCATAATGTTGGGGATTAGCTGTGGACTGATGCGGCTTGCTGCAATCTTTGTCGGACGACTTCGTACATTAACACGCCGGCAGCAACCGAGGCATTCAACGATTCAATGACCCCACGCATCGGAATGCGTACCAAGTAGTCGCACTCACGCCGCACGAGCTGCGCGAGTCCCTCGCCCTCTGCACCAATAACGAGCGCGATGTCGCGATTGAAATCCGCCTCGCTCACGTCGACGGAACTTTCGCCGGCATGGGCGCCGGCAACCCAAACGCCCGCCTTCTTGATTTGACGAATCGCGTCGTTGATATTCGAAACGCGCACGATTGCAATATGTTGGGCTGCGCCGGCGGCGGCTTTGCGAACGGTTGCGTTGATCCCCGCCGAGCGCCGTTCGGGCAAAATTACCGCATCGGCACCGAAACACTCCGCGCTGCGAACGATCGCGCCCACGTTGTGCGGATCGGTAAGGTGATCGAGCAACACGAACAGTGCGCTCGTCGGTTTTCGCTTACTCATCACGTCGTCCAACGACGCGTACTGGAACGGCGGCGCAATCGCGATGATCCCTTGATGCGCCTTGAACGGCAGCTGCGTAAAGAACGCGCGGTCTTCGAATCGCACGCGAATATCGCGCTGCTTTGCTTCACCGATGATTTTGCGCAGCAAAGGATCGCGCTTGCGCTCGTCGGAGATGTGAATCGCACGCAGCGTCTCACCGGCCGACAATGCTTCTTCGACAACGTGCACGCCGTACATCACGTCGTCGAAATCGAGACGCGGCTGACGGCGCGGTTTCACCTTGCTACGGTCCATGTCGCCTTGCCCCAAAGTGCTGCGCACTTTGGGGATCCCTTTCGTTTAACAGCACTCCGCGCTGCGCGCTGCGCGCCCCCACACGCAAAGCGCGTGGATCCCCTTCACCGAACGTGCTGCGCACTTTGGGGACCCCTTTCGTTTAACAGCACTCCGCGCTGCGCGCTGCGCGCCCCCACACGCAAAGCGCGTGGGTCCCCTTCACCGAACGTGCTGCGCACTTTGGAGACCCCTTTCGTTTAACAGCACTCCGCGCTGCGCGCTGCGCGCCCCCACACGCAAAGCGCGTGGGTCCCCTTCACCGAACGTGCTGCGCACTTTGGAGACCCCTTTCGTTTAACAGCACTCGGCTAACAGCACTCTGCGCTGCGCCTCCCCATACGTAAAGCGCGCGCGGGTCCGTTTACTGCGCGACGGTCCAAGTCGTGCCTTCCCTCGAATCCTTGATCGAGATGCCGCAGCGGGCGAGTGCGTCGCGTAGACGATCGGATGCGCCCCAGTCTTTTGCGGCGCGCGCAGATGCGCGCCGCGCAATGACGAGCGCGACGGCGTCCTCCGGCGTCGCGCCGTTGAATGAGAGTTCGCCGCCGAGCTCCGCACGCAAACGTTCGAGCAGATCGACCGGAATAGGCGTCACTTCTTCCACCAGCCACGCACCGTCCGGTTCGATGCCGAGCAGCCACAGCGCTGTTTCGAACTCCGCGAGCCCACTGGGCCGCGCATCTTTGATGAACGCGAGCACTTCGGCAAGCGCCGCAGCCGTATTCATGTCTTCGTCGAGAAAATCCGCAACGCGTGCCGGCAATCCGTTCGCGATGTTGTGAACGGGCATGACGACGCCGCCGGGATGCATTCCGCGATACGCGCGCTTCAACTTATCAAGCGTGGCATACGAGGCGCGCAGCGAATCTTCCGTAAAGTTCATCACCTTGCTGTAGCCCGTGGTCAAAAACGCCAAGCGAATCGCTTGCGGATCGTGACGCGCGAGAAGGTCCACGAGCGGCTCGAAATTGCCGAGCGATTTCGACATCTTCCGCCCCTCGAAATTCAGCAATCCGCCGTGCACCCAAAAACTCGCCATCGGTGGATGGAGCATCAGCGGTTCGCTCTGCGCGATCTCATTCTCGTGATGCGGAAAGATCAAGTCCGCACCACCCCCGTGAATATCGAACCCGTTTCCTTGCGGATCGAGCAACGTGTGCGACATCGCCGAACATTCGATGTGCCAACCGGGACGCCCGTCACCGTAAGGGTCGAAGGGCCACTTCGGTTCGCCCGGCTTTGCGAACTTCCACAACGCGAAGTCCAGTGGATCGTCTTTGTGCTCGCCGATTTCGATGCGTGCGCCCGCTTCGAGTTCTTCGATGTTGCGGTTGCTGAGCTTTCCATAATTTGGAAAGCGGTTGACGCGATAGTAGATGCCGTCTTCAACGACGTAGGCGTAGCCCCGTTCGATCAACTGGCGAATCATCGCTTCGATTTGTGGAATAAATTTTGTCGCGTATGGTTCCTCGTCCGGCTCAATGACGCCGAGCGCGCGCATCGAAGTTTTGAACTCCGTATAGTAATCGGAGACGATTTTGTACCAGTCTTCGCCTGTTTCGCGCGCGCGGTTGATACTGCGATCGTCGATATCCGTAACGTTTTGCACGTACATCACGCGATAGCCGCGATACGTCAAGTAGCGGCGGAGCAGATCGAAAAACAGGAATGAGCGGGCATGGCCGAGGTGTGCTTGAGCCGAGGGAGTTAGTCCACAGACATAGATACGAACGTCACCCGCCGAGAGCGGGTGAAACTTTTCGAGCGTGCGCGTTCGTGTGTTGTAAAGCTTTAAATCACCCACGACCAGTGCTCTTCGCCTTCCTTACCTTCGATGGTGTCGATGCGATCTTCCAGCTGTACGATACGGCGGTTCAGTTCCTTGATCGCCGTTTCATTCGGATCGGGCATTTCGACTTGCGGACGGTCAGGCACGGCGCGCACCGGTTTTCCGTCCATCGCGACCACGTGTGCGGGAATACCGACAACCGTCGCATTGGCCGGAACGTCGCGCACGACGACGGAGCCGCTGCCGACGCGCGCATTGTCACCGATAAAAATCGCGCCGATAACGCATGCGTTTGCCCCGACCGTGACATTTTGGCCAAGCGTCGGGTGGCGCTTCGTGCGCTTCAAGCTCGTGCCGCCGAGCGTCACGCCTTGGTAAATCGTGCACCCCTCGCCCACTTCGGCGGTCTCACCGATGACGACACCCATGCCGTGATCGATGAAGACGTTTTCGCCGATCGTCGCTCCTGGATGAATTTCGATCCCGGTGAAAAAGCGCGTGACGTGCGAAAGCCAGCGCGGCAACAGCGGAATGCCGGCGCGATGCAGCGTGTGAAACAGTCGATACGCAACGATCGCATGAAACCCGGGATACGACAAAATAACGTCCAGTGAACCACGGACTGCGGGATCGCGCTCGAGCGGCGCATTCAGATCGCGACGAAGCGTGTCGAGCAGATCAGACGTCATCGGGCGCCTTCGAGCGAATCGGTTCGAACGGCTTCCCATCCGGGCCATATTTGATCGGTTCGAGGCCACGTCCGTGCAGCAAGCGCGAATTCACCGCCCCGATACGCATGAGCATGCGGTCGTGGCCCAGCAGCGGAAAAAGCAGTTCGAGCGGCGGTCCATCTTTGGCTCCCGTAAGCGCCATGCGTACGGCATAAAACGCGTCCTCTTTCGATATGCCGAATTCTGCCGCAATCGCCGGAATGTCTTGAGAAAGCGGCAAAGCGCGCAGTTCCGGCTGATCGTCGATATACTGGCCTACGGAATCGAGAAAGAACAGTACGTTGCGCGTACGGAGCCGTTCCAGTTCGAGGGCCGGGATCACACACGCCTCCGCTCGCAGCGCAGCGACGAACGGATAGGCGTCGTCGACGCCGGCCAGCCGTTCACCGTACGCCTCTAAGAACGAGTCGATCCAGCGAATCGCTGCATCCGGTGGCGAATCTCCGAGAAAACGCCATCGCTGCATCGCCGTCATCAACTGCGCCCGAGAAACGTCCATTAGGCGCGCTCCCTCTTCTCTATAGCGGCGACCGCATACGCCGCGACCCCGGTGCCGTCTCCCGTATACCCCATTCCTTCGCTCGTCTTCGCTTTGATGCTAATGCGTTCGAGCGGCAATTGGAGACGCGTCGCGAGGTTTTCGCGCATCGCTCCGATATAGGGCGCGAGCTTCGGACGATCGACGACGATCGTCGCATCGACGTTCGAAACGGCGTATCCGGCATCGCGGACGGATTGCATGCACGCCTCGAGCAGCACCATCGAGTCGGCGTCCTTCCATTTCGGGTCGGTGTCGGGAAAATGGCCGCCGAGATCGCCGAGAGCGGCAGCGCCGAGAAGTGCGTCGGAGACCGCATGGGCGACGACGTCGGCATCCGAATGGCCAAGCAGTCCGCTATCGTGGGGAACTTCAACTCCGCCGAGCACGAGGCGCCGTCGGGGGCTGAAGCGGTGCGCGTCAAAACCGTGTCCGACCCTCGTCACGCACGGACTCCTTCGCCGCGGCCCCCGTAATGCGAAAAGCGCGTCGTGAACGTCGCCGTACCGTCGCCAAACGCTTCGAATCGCGAACCGAATCCGCGCAAGGCGTTCGACGACACGTAGGCGCGGACGATCGCACCGCGCGGGAGGTCGCGATCGATAGCGTCGATCGTTGCGCCGCGCGATTCCAACTCACGCTCGATCGCCTCGACGAGCGCGTCGTCTGCAAAGACTTCGATGAGTAACACCTCGTCTTCTTCGGGCGCGTGGTCGAGCCGCTCGCGCAAGAGCGTCTCGGCACGCGCAACGTCCGGCGGATGCGTCACTTTGAAATTCTCGGCCGACGACGCAACGGCCATTACCTCAATGCCGATTGCTTCGAGCAGCGTCACGTCGTCCGTCGCTTCGGTCCCGGCACGCTGCGCCTCGATGTGCGCGCGCTGAAGCTCACGTCGCATAGAGAATTGGGGCGTTTGCGCCGCCCACAGCTCACCGCGATCGAGCGTCTTTCGAACGAGCATTGTCGCCGGATCGACAATCTTGATCGTGTCGACGACCGGCGCGGCGAGCACCGCTGCACGCCCGGCACGTACTTCGCGCATCCCCTTGCGGACGTCTTCGGCACGAACCAGCGGACGCGCACCATCATGCACGAGCACTCCGCCGCAACGATCGGACAACGCATGCAAACCGTTGCGTACGCTCGCGTGACGCGACGGACCGCCTTCAACCATCGCCGGTGTATGCGCCGGCGCGAGTTGCGATGCGAGCGAGCGCATCGGCTCAAGCCATTCGTCCTCGGTGACGAGGACCAGTTCGCCGATCTCGGGCATCGCGGCGAACGTTCGGATCGACCAGCCGATCATCGGCAGCCCGCCGATCTCGACGAACTGCTTCGGGCCACCGAAGCGAGTACCGCGTCCAGCGGCGACGACAATCGCTCCCCAATTCATCGAACCGTCCGATGTGGGCGTTCGCCGGTCGTTGCATGGCACCGGATTCCGTTCATTCCTCGCCCTCGCAAGGCGGGAAGAGTGCGCGAAGCCTCAGATGCGTGCCCGGTGAGCAGCGCGGTGCAGGCGAGCAAGGAATCCATCTACGTACCATGCGGCGCTGAGTGGACGGGCCCTGGCTTTGGTCGCGCAAAAATCATGCGGCCGGCGACGGTTTGCAACACGCTCGTGACGACGACGTCGGTCTCTTCGCCGATGAGTCGGCGCCCTTGTTCGACGACGATCATCGTCCCGTCGTCGAGATATGCAACGCCTTGATTCGGTTCTTTTCCCTCGCGAATCACGTGAACGTTCATCTCTTCGCCCGGAAGAACGACCGGCTTCACCGCATTCGAAAGTTCGTTGATATTCAACACGTCGACCCGCTCGACGCTTGCGACACGATTGAGATTGTAATCGTTGGTCAATAATTTACCGCTCGTCTCGCGTGCGAGGCGAACGAGCTTCGCGTCGACGTTTCCGGGCGGCAGATCGCTGTAATCGCGCTCGCTGATGTCTAACGCGCGCAGTTCTTGCAAACGGCTCAACACTTCGAGACCGCGCCGCCCGCGCGTGCGCTTGAGCGGATCGACGGAATCGGCAATCGTCTGCAGTTCGCGCAACACGAAACGCGGTACGACGAGGGTCCCTTCCAAAAATCCGCTCTCGACGATCTCCAGGATGCGGCCATCGATGATCACGGACGTATCTACGATTTTAGCGGGCGCCGTATCGGCGCGATCGCCGAGCGGCCGCATTCCGATTTTCGCGCCGACACGCGCGCCGAGATAGGCGCAAAAAGCCGCAACGATCAAGTACAACACGATCGCAAGATAATGGCCCGAGCGTCCTGCGAAGTTTACGAACTCGAATGCAATGTTCTTCACGAGCAGTGAAATGCCGAGCCCCGCGATGAGGCCGATCGCGCCCCCGGCGACTTCGGCTGGGGACAGGCGTTCGATTGCGCCTTCGGCGACGATGAGCTCGTCTTCGAAGAAGCTCTGCGCGAATGGCGCCACCAGCACGCCGACAAGCGCACCGGCCACCGACGAACCAATCGAGAGCGCGATCTGAAGCGCTTCATTCGCGACGTGAAGCGAGAGGATGCCTAAGTACGCTTCGCGGCCGAGCAAAAAGCCCGTCACTGCGAACACGACGATAAACATCGTTCGCAAAATCGCGCCGGAAAGGTTGTTGCCCGCTACTCGAATGTTACAAAGGCTCCGCACACGTCGTTAGCAAGAAATTTTCCGCGTCGCGTCAACCGCATTCGGCCTTCTTCGATTTCCAGCAATCCCGCGTCGCCATAGCGGGCGATTACCGGAGCGTAATGCTCCTCGACGTCAACGCCGTACCGCTTCTTGAACTCGCACAGTCCCACCCCTTGCGCCGTTCGCAGAGCAAGCATCAGTCCTTCTCCGCACGCTTTATGTGCCGGAAGACGCTCGCTTTGCGCGGGAATCGGCGTTCGCGCCAGCGCCGCATCGAGATAGACCTTGAGATCGCGCGTGTTTACCCATCGTTCGCCGTTGCGATATGACGCGGCGCCGACGCCGAGCCCGGCGTATTCGCCGTTACGCCAATAGTTGCCGTTGTGCGCACTGCGATGCCCGGGTTTCGCAAAGCTGCTGATCTCGTAGTGTTCGTATCCGGCGCGCTCGAGCACATCGATCGCGCGGTCGTAGAGATCCGCTTCGCGTGCATCATCGAAAAATGCGGATGGCTGGCGCTCGTACCACCGTTCGTAGGGCGTCCCTTCCTCAATCGTGAGTCCGTATGTCGAGACGTGATCGACGCCGAGGTCGATCGCCGCGCGCAACGAGCGATCCCACGATGTGACCGTTTGGCCGGGAACGGCGAAGATGAGATCGAGTGAAACCGACGCAATAGCCGCAGAACGCGCGCCTTCGACGGCTGCACGAATCTGTCCGGACGTATGCTTTCTTCCGAGCGTCTCGATCTCCGCAGCGTCGAACGATTGGACGCCGATCGACAGGCGCGAGACTCCGGCTGCGGCGTAGTGCTCGAAATCGCCGGGTGCAATGAGCTCCGGATTCACTTCGATCGTCGTTTCCGACACGCTGCTTTGGACGTCGTAGATCGCACGAAGGCGTGCAAGCAATGCCGCGATCTCATCGGCACGATACGCGTTCGGCGTGCCGCCGCCGAGAAAGAGCGTCGCTGCCGCTTCGATCGGCTGCTCCTCGATTTCGCTGTACAGCGCTTCGAGATACTGCGATGCGATGCTTCGGCGCATCGGCCACTTCGCAAAGTCACAGTACGGACAAATATACGGACAAAACGGAAGGTGCACGTAGACACCCAACTCGGCATTCACGGTGATCAAAGCGCATCTTGCGCGACGAAGATTCCGACCGCGCCGGCGCCTGCGTGCGTCGCGATTACCGGGCCGGCTTCTAGAATCTCGAGGAGCCGCGGTGTGCCGTCGATGCGATCTTTGACTTTGATGAGCGCGTTCTCCGCAAGCTGCGGCGCGTTGGTGTGCATGACGAGAAAACGCGCCTTCGTTACGTCGCTTACCGCGTTCATCGCAAGGTCGAGCATCGCGTCCTGCGCGCGATTGAACGTACGAACCTGCGCTTCCGCGGCCACTTGCCCGTCTTTGAGCGCGAGCACCGGAACGATCTTCATCAACGTTCCGAGGACTTGCTGCGCTTTACCGATGCGTCCGGTTCGCTGAAGATGCGAGAGATCCGGAATGGACGCGTAGAGACGTTGGGTTACGCGCTCGGAGTCAAGCGCGTGCACGACCTCCGCGCGGCTCGCGCCGCGCGTGGCAAGGTCTCTTGCGCGCATCGTCATCATACCGAGACCGCCGGCAACGCTCTGCGAGTCGTATATCTCGATCGAAGCGTCGGGAAACGTTTGCGCGGCAGCGCGAGCCGCATTGATCGTTCCCGAGAGAAACGAAGAGATCGTGATGCAAAGAATCTCGTCACCCGCATCGACGAGTGGCCGGAACGCTTCTTCGAACATCTGCGAAGACGGCTGCGAGGTGGTCGGAAGCGTTTTTTCGTTCGCGAGCATCTCGTAGAACTGCCAACGGCTCAAGTCCACGTAATCGCGATAGCTGCGATCGCCGAAAACGACGAAAAGCGGCACGACCGTGATCCCGAGCGAACGCGCGCGTTCGGGCGAAATATCCGACGTGCTGTCGGTCACGATCTGCAGCGACAGTGCTACGCCTCTTTCGCGAGGTGCGGCTTTACGAGTTCGGTGATCTTGCCGACGACGTCATGATCGACTTCCGCGATCGCGGCGCCGATCGCGTGTTTGATCGCTCGCCGCGATGCGCGCCCGTGCGTTACGATACAGTTTCCGCGTAACCCGAGCAGCGGCGCGCCGCCATACGTCTCGTAGTCGAACTTCCGCCTCAAACCGCGCAGCGCGGGCGCGAGCATCGCCGTGCCGAGCTTTGTCAGCAGTCCGCTTCCAAGCAGCGTGTCTTTGATTACCGTGCCCATCGCCGAGACCATGCCTTCGCCGGTCTTCAAGACGATGTTGCCGACGAATCCGTCGGCGACGATGACGTCGGCTGCATTGTGAAACATGTCTTTGCCCTCGATGTTGCCGATGAAGTGGACCGGCGCTTTATCGAGCAACTGCGCCGCTTCGAGTACTTGCGTATTGCCCTTCGTGCGTTCTTCGCCGACGGAGAGAATCGCGACTCGCGGATTCTCAATGCCCAGCACCGCCTTCGCATACGCGGAACCCATCATGCCGAATTGTTCGAGCCACTCCGGACGGCAATCGACGTTCGCACCGGAATCGAGAAGCACGGTCGGACCGTGAAGCGCCGGCCACACCGTCGCGATCGCGGGCCGCGCAATCCCTTCGATCGTGCGCAATTTGATGAGCGCAATCGCGAGAAACGCGCCGCTATTCCCGGCCGAGACGACGGCGTCCGCCTCGCCGTTTTTCACCCGATTGACCGCAACGCCGAGCGAGGTGCGATCGGACGAACGCAGCGAAGCGGATGCATGCTGATCCATCGGCACGGCTTCAGGAGCGTGCGCGACGGCGATCTTTTCTGAACCGGGGCCGCGCAGTAATGCGCGCACGCGAGACTCATCTCCGACGAGCGTCAGCTCCGCGTCGCATTCGTTCGCCGCAAGAACGGTACCGGCGACGATCTCGTCGGGCGCATGATCTCCACCCATTGCGTCGATGGCGATGCGTGCCTTACTCATCGAGTGACATCCAGTACTCCGCGTTCTTCATACCGCCGTAGTAGTATTCGACGTCGGCGCCCGGAAATACCGCACATAGCTCCTGAGCTAAGCGCTGCGCGTCGCGCTCTTTCTGCGTCCCTCCATAGTAGAGCGTGACGAGACTGCCGTCCGCCGCGCCCATCGCGCGCAGCGCGAGCGCCGCCGTCTCGCTGAGCGTCTCTGCTGAATAGAGCTCGCCGGCGGCTCGCGCCGCCGGTTTTCCTTTCGCGACCGAAGTGCCGCGAACGCTCGCGTCTTTGCCGGCAAAAAACAACTGCGCACCTGCAACGCGAGCCGCGGCCGATGTCAATGCGTCGACCGTCATCGCTCCATTGCGGGCGCCTCGCATCGCGAAGAGCCCCGCTATGCCCCCGACGATGTCCTCGGTCGGAATGACGTGCAGCCGCTTATTCGTCAGCTTTGCGGCTTCACTGGCTGCGAGCGCGACGTTCTTGTCGTTGACGAAAAGATAGACATCTTCTCCGAGCGTTTTGTTCACCGCGAGCAAGAGGTCACGCACACTCGGATTCTTCTCGCCCGCGACGGTGACTTCGGCCCCAAGTTCGCGCGCGATGCGGTCGAAACCGGGACCCGGAACGACGGCAACGATAGAACGTTCGATTCGCGGCGTATCGACGACCAGCAGCTGGTGTTGTTGCTCCATATTGTCAACCTTGACGCGCGTAAGCGATCCGTGGCGTCCCGCGATCTCTTGCACGCGTTCCGGATTGTCGGTATGAACGTGCACTTTAATCGTCGGCGCGTCACCCGCAACGAGAAGCGACTCGCCGCGCGGCGTAAGCTGCTCGCGCAATTCGTTGACGCTGCAGCGCGCGTTTTCGAGAACGAACTCGGTACAATATTTGTTCTCACCGACGACTTGTGCGGCAGTGAAGACGCTTTGCCGTACCGGCCGGCGCGGAAACGCGGTCGCACGCACTTTCACATCGGGCAAAAACCGTAAGATGCCTTCGAGGAAATAGACGAATCCCGCGCCGCCCGAATCCACCACGCCGGCTTCTTTGAGTACCGGCAATTGCTGGGGCGTCCTGTCCAGCGCGTCATTGGCGGCACGCAGCACGCCGTTGGCCAAGCGGTAGAAATCGCGTTCGTGGAGCGCCAGCCGGTACGCCGCCTCGGCAGCAGCTTCCGCAACTGAGATAATGGTCCCGTCGACCGGCTTGAGCAGTGCCTGCTTCGCAGCGCCGACCGCTTCACGCATCGCGGTGGCGAACACGAACGTATCGATGTCACCGCGGTGGCGAACGTGGTGCGCGAAACCGCGCAGCATCTGCGAAATGATGACGCCCGAGTTGCCCCTCGCACCCATGAGGCTGCCGGCGGCCGCAGCGGCGGCGACGTCGGCTAGGCGAGCACTCTGCACCTTGCCCGCTTCCGTCATCGCCGAGCGCGCGGTCAGGTACATATTCGTTCCCGTATCGCCGTCGGGAACCGGAAAGACGTTGAGGTCGTTGAGGACCTGGCGGTACTTCCGCAAGAAATAGGTCCCGGCCGCCAGAAATTTCGCGTAGGCGCGGCCGTCGAGTGCGATGACGTCCACGGGGGTGCGGTCTGCTAGCCTTGGCTAACGGAATCCTTGTCAATGCCGGCAGCGCCGTGATATCATCTGCGGGTTGTCCCGAGGGTTCGGCTACGCCGGATCCGTTTCGTTTGGCGCTTCGGGCCGAACCGCGATGACGTCTATATCAGCTCTCAAAAACATAAGGAACGTTTGCGATGGCGAAGCGCTGCGAAATTTGTGGCAAAGGGCCGAAAGCCGGCAACAACGTCAGCCACGCGATGAACAAGACGAAACGCCGGTGGCTGCCGAATCTGCAGTCGGTGAAAGTCAACGATCGGGGAACGCACCGCACCGCGAAAGTGTGCACGCAATGCATGCGCTCGAAGCGCGTTACGCGCGCCGTCTGAGGTTCTCCGCGACACGAT
Organism: Vulcanimicrobiia bacterium; assembly: GCA_963737065.1. Taxonomy (GTDB): domain Bacteria; phylum Vulcanimicrobiota; class Vulcanimicrobiia; order Vulcanimicrobiales; family Vulcanimicrobiaceae; genus JAMXLG01. The sequence continues at coordinate 97,814 of CAVTRC010000002.1, read as the reverse complement.
CACTTGAACCGCTCGATTCGAGCGGTTCTTTTATTCTGCGGCCGCCGCGCTATGCAGCGCGGAGAGATCCATCAGCGCACGTGATATGTTCTCCGGCTCGAGCGTCACCATGTACTCGACGCGCACGTGCGAGCTTTCGATGCTTTTCAAACGAACACCGCACAGTACCGGGCCGCGGCGGCTGGGCGCGAAGGACAGCTCGAAGAGTCCGCCCGCGAGGGAAAACGTCCCCGCCGGTCCATTGCCGGAATTGATTTGCGCGAGATAGCCGCGCAAGTCGGTAAACTCTTCGACGCGCATCGACACGTCGAACGGCGCATTCACCGGCGGCGCGACCGCGTGCACCACACAGCGCAGGAGGTCCATGCCGTGCGGTTCCACCGTGTCGGGATGTTCGAATCCCGTCACTTCGATACGGACGTGCGGCTTGCCGTCGTTTTCGCCCAAATAGAGCGTCTGAGAAAGCATGTGACGTTCAGCTTACCCGTAAACGATTGTATGCTTCGGCGGCTCGAACTTCAGCTCGCACAAGCACATTGCTTCGATCGTTTTCATCCGAAATGTTCCCAGCCGGTGCGCTCTAAGCGGTCTTCGCGACCGTCATTCACGAGGAAGACACGCTCGTCCGCTTCAACCGTCCCTACCCGGTGGAGCATCCGCCCGAAACGCGCATTGAAGCGTGCCGCGAGATACGGAAACGCGCGCGGCGCGACGGCGACGATCAACTCGAAATCCTCGCCCCCCGCGAGCGCAAACTGATACGCGTCGATACCGGTCTGCGCGGCGGCGGCGCGCGCTGACGATGCAACCGGTACAGCGTCGACGACGGCTCCGGCGCGCGACGCACCGAGTAGGCGAAACAGATCGGTCGAAAGCCCGTCGGAGCAATCCATCATCGCATGGACGTTTCCGCTCGCGCCGAGCCACCGGCCTTCGGCAACACGCGGCACGGGACGCCGATGTGCGCGTAGCGCGGGAACGGCGTCGCTTTCATCGAGCGCGATGTCGCCCCGCAGATGTAGCAGTCCCGCACGGCTTGCTCCAATTTCGCCGGTAAGCGCGAGCACGTCGCCGGCGCGCGCACCCGATCGCAACTTCAGACTCGACGCGCGCACTTCACCGATCGCCGTAATCGAAATCATCCACACCGGCGCGCGCGTAAGATCACCGCCCGCGATTTCGATCCCGGTCGCGCGCGCACAGGCCTCCATTCCGCAATACCATTCGAGAATCGCGTCGGCGCGCGCTTCAGCCGGCACGCCGAGCGCGACGGTCGCGAGGCGCGGCCGCGCGCCCATCGCGGCGACGTCGCTCGCGCTTGCGGCCATCGCCCGCCATCCGGCGTCTTCCCGGGTCATCCACGCGAGCGAAAAGTGCACGTTTTCGATCAGCGCGTCGGTCGTGACGACGCTGCGGTGCGAGCGAGACGGCTGCCACACGGCGGCGTCATCGCCTATGCCGATCGTTACTCGCGAGTGTTCGCGACGCGTCAGTTCCGCAATCGCGCATACCAATTCGTCTTCGGTCACTAGGGAGATGCGTGCAACAGCGCACGCATTTTTCGTGTCGTTTCGCCGGGGTCCGGCGTTCCGAAAATACTCGACCCCATCACGATCGCGCGCGCGCCGGCATCGACGACTTCGCGGATGTTGTTGCTGCCGATACCCCCGTCGACTTCGAGAATACACGCCGGATTGCGCACGTCGACGAGGTCTCGCGCTTCTCGCAGTTTTGCGAGCGAGCGCGGAATGAATTTTTGGCCGCCGAAGCCCGGGTTCACACTCATGATGAGCACGAGGTCGCAATCGTCGATGATGTCCTGCAGCATCGCCACCGGCGTTTGCGGGCAGAGTGAAATTCCTGCCTTTGCGCCGAGCGCGCGAATGTGCATGAGCAGACGTTGCGCGTGCGACGTCGCTTCGTAATGAAACGTAATGATGTCTGCGCCGGCCTTTCGGAATTCGTCGACATACTTCTCGGGCTCGACGATCATCAGGTGGCAGTCGAAGACGCGGCGGCTTAGCTTGCGCAGGTCACCAATGATCTTCGGGCCCCACGTCAAGTTCGGCACGAATCGCCCGTCCATCACGTCGAGATGCAGAAAGTCGGCACCCGCATCATCAACCGCCGCGATCTCTTCGGCAATGCGGGCAAAATCCGCTGAGAGCAGTGACGGCGCGATGTAGATGTCGCTCATGGTGTAGGGGACGGTCCGGGCGGCGGCGACTTCTTGCCTTCGTTGTAGACCTTCGGCGGTTCGTTGCCCAATCGCGTCTCGCCGACAAGCGAGTCGTTGACGTACATATCAACGACCGACGTGCCGAGCGCGCTCACGGTGAAGTCGAGTTTTTGTCCCGGCTGCGCGTACCCGCGAAACGCGTCATAGGTTCCGGTCGCATCGCGCACGCGCAGGGTGAGCTTCACCGATTCGCCCGGCTTCACGTCCTGCGGCGTCGGCACGGACGCGAGCACGCGTACTTGCCGCAACAAATAACCCGATTCGTTCGGTCCCGCACTGACTTGAAGCGAGACGGGGTCGTACGAACCGATGCGGGTTCCCGGCGAGACGGATTGCCGGGCGACGATGCCGTGGGCGGGTCCGCTGCTGCCCAGCGGCGTCCATACCAATTGCCCGAGTTTCACGCCCATTTTGTCGGCGAGCGCCCGCGCGGCGTCGATCTTCATGTTGACGAAGTCGGGGACGCGTACGTTTGCTGCGCCGCCTTTGCTGATGACGAGATCGACCTTGTCGCCTTCGAGCACATTGGTCAGCGGCTGAGGATCTTGCGCGATGACGTGGCCTTCCGGAACAACGTCACTCTTTACATAGGTTACCTTGCCCAACTGCAAGCGCGTGCGCGAGAGATCGAGTCCGACTTCGCGCATCGATTGGTAGCGCATATCCGGCATCAACCGCGTGACGATACCGTCGCTTACGACAAATCCGACTTGCCGTCCCGCGCGCACCTTCGTACCGGAATCGGGACGTTGGTTCATCACCACACCTTTCGGATACCGGTCGCTCGTCGCGTGGTCGATGACTTCGCTCGTCAAGTGCATGCGTTCGGCCGCGTTGTTTGCATCACCGAGCGTTTGACCGATGAAGGAGGGGATCGTCACCTCATCGACCGGTGGAAGCAAGAAGTCGTGAATTTGATGACCGAACCACACGACGACGCCGACGAACGCAGCGAGCACGAGCGGAAAGACCCAGTCTCGCGGGATGTACCGGTGCACGGCCTCGCGCCGGTCTTCGCGCTCTATACGTCCGTTCAGGCGAGAGCCTCCAGGGCAGCGTCGGAGAGCTCGAGGTTGCTGAAGACGCGCTGCACATCTTCGTTAGACTCGATTGCGTCGAGGAACACGAGCGCGTCGGTGAGGCCGGGTCCTTCGGGCGCAACGGTCTGCTTCGCACGTACGCCGAGATATGCGCCGGTGATTTTCAATCCGGCGATCGAGAGCAATTCGCGCGCACGTGCTAGTTGCGTCGGTTCGGTATAAATTGAACTCTGCTCATCTCCGTAATCCAGATCGACAACTCCGTCAACGAGCGCGGTTTCGGTCAACGAGTCTTCGGATTTTGCCGCCGTGTCGACTTCCACGATTCCAACCTGATCGAACATCCACGCGACCGAACCCGACTCGCCGAGCGAGCCGCCGTGCTTGCTAAATACGAAACGCATCTCGCCGGCGGTGCGGTTGCGGTTGTCCGTCGCGGCATCGACGACGACGGCCACGCCGTGCGGTCCGTATCCCTCATAGCGAACTTCTTCGATCTCTTTTTCACCCGTGCCGCCGGCGCCGCGCGCGACTGCCCGCTTGATGTTATCTTGCGGCATGTTGTTTTCGCGCGCTTTATCGATCGCGATCTTCAGCCGGTGATTCGCATCGGGATCGGTCGAGCCGTTCTTCGCGGCGAGCGTGATTTCTCTGCTCAACCGCGTGAAGAGCGCTCCACGTTCTTGATCGAGTTTACCTTTGCCGAGTTTGATATTCTGCCACTTGCGACCCATACAACACTTCCTCTGCCCGACGATCCTTCGCTATCCCGGTCCGACGATCCACTTGCCGATCCACATGCGCGCATGCCACGCGTCCCATGGAATCTTCTCCGCCGAAAGAATCGGATAGAAGAACCCGAAGCCGAACGCAATAATGAGCACGGCCGCGCCGATCGCTGCGGCACCGGCCCACTTCGTACTCGATCCGCGCGTCCTCGACCATTCCCACAGGCGCTGCAGCACCACTGCATTGCACAGACAGATGAGCGGGATGTCGACGTAAAAGTGGTACGCAAACGTAATGCGCGGCGATCTCATCCACGGTAGCCACTGCAGCAGATACGTCAGCACGATCAGCGCATAGGCTTTGTTGCGTTCTCGCCAAGCAAGAAACGCGACGATGGGGACGCACACGAGTCCTAACCACATATTGAACGGATTGGGCATCGAGGTGATCTCTTCGACGCAACAGCCGTGGTCGTCGCTCTTGTTCGCTCGATTGTCCTGATAATAGTAGGCGATGGGGACGTAGTCGAGCGGCCACTCCCACCACTTTGACGAATACGGATGCGTGGCTTTGAGCGTGTCGTGATATTCGAACATCGAGTACTGACGCGCAACGACGTCGTTGATGTTGTGAATCTCATTGGGATCGGGTGATTGCCGGACGAGATCGGGAATCCAAACGAGCCCGTAAACCGTCGCTGCGACGAAAAGAATAGTGACGAGCGCGCCGTCCAAGCGGAATCCGCGCGGGTTGCCCCACAGCGCAATACGGCCGCGCCGGAAGAAGCGCTGTAACGACACAAAAATCAACGCGATGAAGCTCACGCCGAAACCCATCACGCCGTACCACTTCGAGCTCACGAGCAGACCGAGTGCGATCGTGAATGCGAGGAGCCACAGTTTTGCCGACTTACCTTGCTCCACCTCAGCGTCCGCATGCACTTCATTATTCGCGTACACGACGCGGCCCGCGGGCGAGCCGTACGTGACGCTCGGTTCCGTCCGGTACGTCAACGTGACGTCGCCGTCGACATACTCGAGCGCACCCGCACGATTTTGCGAATACGGCCCGTTACGGATCTTCGCTTTACCGCCGGGTGCGCTCTCGATTGCGCCGCCGTCGACCGCGAAGACGGCGTGGCGCTGCGCATCGACGAGCGCATATGAGCCGTCGGCATAGGTTTGTTCCGTCGTTCCATCCGCGTAGATCTTCGGAAATGCAACGTAGCGCACGAGTAAGTACACGCCGAGCGCAACGTAAAGGGCAATAACGATCGACGTCGGCAAATCGAGCTTCGACGGATTCGGCATGTGGGTCCAAACCAAATCCCAGACGAGGACCGCAATTAATCCGATGACGAGCGAAACCGCGACGCCGGCGCCGAACGCGAAGCCGGGTACGGCGACATGCTCGCGTTCCTCCACTTGCGACGCGATCAGGAACCGGTAGAAAGCATAAACCGCCGCGAGCGAGAAAAATACGACGAAGCCTTCCGGCGTGGCAATGCGCGATTGCACGAAATGCATGCCGTCAAAAAACAGAAATGCGGCCGCAATCGTCGCGAAGATCGTCGATTTCGTCACGCGCTTGGCGAAAACGTACAGCAGCATTACAACCAGCGCACCGAAAACAACGTCGAGAAAACGCCATCCGTACGAATTGTCGCCATGACCGAGGCCGCCGAACAGTAAGACGGAGAGCGTGACGAGCAGCTTCGAGAGCGGCGGATGCGTATTTTCGTAAATGCGCATGTTTTTGAGGTACTCTTCCGCAGCGCGCGCGAAGTAGATCTCGTCGAAAACCTTGGTCGGCGGATACCAATAGTTGATGTAGGAGACGATGAAACTCGCGGCGCCGAGCGAGCCCATCACCACGTAGTCCAGCGGTTTGCGCATCACCGCCAAGCCTTCGCGCGGATCGAAATAATCGAGCGCGCGCCACCACGACCGCGGCTGCGTTGCAGCCGCATCGTGCGGAGGGCGCACTCCGAGCGACTCGTCGCGTTCCGTGCTGCCGCCGAGATACGCCCAGCCAAGCAAAAAGAACGTTCCAACGGCGAGCACCGCAAAGAATTGCGTCCCGACTCCCCACAGATTGTGCGGATTTGCGCCCGGCATACCGCCCGTTACCGCCAAGAGATATTGCAGCGAATAGAGTAGGTTCGCAAAGAGCACGATCGAGAGCACGATCGAGCCCCAAACATAGCGACGCGCAATCGGAATGCATGCAACGGAAAACAGCATGCCGTCGAAGATATACCGCTCGTGCATGCGCGTCGCGAGCACGAAGAACGCCAGCAGCGCAAGGGCCGAGGACTCCAAGAGTGACGCCGGCGTGCGCTCTTGCACGTAGCGCCACACGATCAAGGCAAGCGCGGCAATGACGAGTCCGATGCCCCAAACGTATTGCGCCAAACCGACGATCGGCTGCGAATCTTTCTCCCAAAGATCGCCGCGAAGCGCCCACAAATTGAACGCGTTGACGGTATTGTAGTCGTAAACCGCCGATCCGACGGAGTATCGCTGCAATAGCCAACCGAGAGCAGCAATCGGATTCGACGGATGGAACGGCTCGACCAAGAGGATCGCAAAGATACACGCCGCGACGATCCCGATGGCGGTTCCGGCGACGCGCGAACGCATACGCTCGCGATCCGTAAATGCAAAGGCAATAAAGATCGGAATCAGCACGGCAGCCTGTGGCTTGATCAGCAGCGAATATGCAAACGTAACCCAAGCTACGGGGATTTGCCAGGACAGGCGCTCCGCCGGCGAATCGTCGCTTTTCAACAGAAAGAACGCGGCAAGCAGCGCGAGACCAGCCGACACCGAGTCGATCTGTCCCCAATCAGCCGAATTGAAGATCGTTGCGGGATTGAAGACGTACAACGCTGCGGCGCCAAAGGCAATTGCCGGCGCCGCGAAGCGCCGTCCGAGCGCGAAGAGCAGCGCGCCGACGCCGAGATCGGCCAGGATCGACGGCATCTTCACGAGCACGCCGAGCATCGCGTACCCCGGATCGTGCGCACGGAACGGCGCCCACAGTGCGCCGATCAACCCTAGAATATATAAATAGCCCGGCGGGTAATCGGCAAAACTCGTCTTTGCATAGAAGTTCGCGAGGCCGTTTTCATGAACCGATATCGCCCACGCTTCAAACGTGCTGACATCGGTTTGAAAACCCGACGAACGCACGAAGAGCATGCGCACGACGAAGCCGAGCAACAGCAACGCCGGAAGCGCCCAAGGGTACGTGCGTTCCCAGACGGACGGCTGGTCGTTCGTCATGACCTTCACGAAGTGGTGTATCCTCCGGTTAGCCGACGCTTGCGGCTAGCGTATTGAGCATGTATTCGCGGAGCGCAATCGCATGCGCTCGCTCCACGACGGCCACTTGTTCTTCGACCGCACGCGCCGCCGCCTCTCGTGCTCGCAGCGCTTGCAGCGCGTCCATAACGCGGGATACCGAATCGGGGCTTAGCGCGCCGCCGCTTCCATAGGCCTGCGCGACCGCATCGCGCGCCGCCGACGGTGGCTGCGCCAGAGCCCAGACGATCGGAAACGTCCACTTGCGCCGCGCCAAGTCGTTCAGCGCGATTTTCCCGGTCGCATCGGCCGTCGCCCACACGCCCAGCATGTCGTCTCGGATCTGAAATGCCGTACCGTACGCGCGACCGATCTTGCCGTATGCGCGAATCGTCTCGCCGTCGGCATGTGCGCACTGCGCACCGAGCATGCAAGAGACTTCGAAGAGCGCCGCCGTCTTCGCACCGATCATGTCGTAGTAACGCGCGACGTCGACTTGCGAGACGGTCTCGAAGTGGAGATCGAGCGACTGTCCATCGCACATGACGGCGTGCGCTTCATGCAGCATGCCCATCATCGAAACGACGCGTTCGAACGGGTGGCGTTCCCGCGACTTGAGCATCGTCAAAAAAGTCAGCGCGCAAAGCGCGTCGCCGGTGTTGATCGCCTGGGCAACGCCGTAGACGCTCCACAGCGTGCGCCGCCCGCGGCGCAGTTCGTCGCCGTCTTCGATGTCATCGTGGACGAGTGAATAGTTATGCAGCAGTTCGACGGCAACCGCCGCATCGAGCGCATCGTCGAGATCCGCGCCTTCGCTGAGCGCCGCCCGCATCACGAGTTGCGGGCGCAGCCGTTTGCCGGGACGCGCCGGACCATAGTCACCGTATGCGAAGTGGTAGAAAAGCATATCGGAGATCAAAGAGGATCCCCGATACTCGGTTACTCGCCGTTCCAGATGAGCTTCAAAAGGCTCACACGGCCCGTCAAGGGCCTCGAAACTAAACCGGCTGACGGGTGAGCTCCTCCATTCGCTGCTCAACTCGATCGACGAGCCAACCCGGTGTCGAGGCGCCGGACATCAGTCCGGCGACGGTTATGCCGTCGAACCACTCTGCACGCAGCTCGTCCGGCCCTTCGATGTGATACGAATGCGCACCGTGCGTCTCGGCAAGTTCGGCGAGATGCTTGGTGTTTGCGGAAGTTTTGCCGCCGACCACGACCATGACCTCAACTTCACCGGCGAGTCTCAGCGCTTCGGTTTGGCGATTGTTCGTGTCGGTGCAGATCGTGTTGACCGCGCGCACTTCATAATACTTTTCCGAAAGCGCTTTCACGATCTCGCTGAAGCGTTCGCGCGAATACGTCGACTGGACGACGACACCGACTCTGCTGCTGCGCGGAAGTTTTTCGATATCTTCCACCGTTTCAATGCACCACGCGCCCGGAACATGGCTCAGCGTTCCTTTGACTTCCGGATGTTTCGGGTCGCCGACCACGATGATTTTATAGCCGTCGGCTTTTAGGCGTTCGGCCTGCACGTGAATCTTCGTGACCATCGGGCAGGTCGCATCGATGACTTCGAGGCCCTTTTGCGAGGCTTTCTCAAAGACATCCACCGGCAACCCGTGCGCGCGAACGAAGAGCGCACCGCCGTCCACTTCGTCAACCGAGTGCGCATTGCGGAGGCCGCGCTGTTCGAGCGATTGCACCATTTGCGGGTTGTGCACGACATGGCCGAGTGTCGTCACGTCGCTACGCGATTCGATCGCCTCTTCGGCTTTCTTCACCGTGATCGCGACGCCGAAGCAGAAACCTTGAACTTTAGCCTTGCGAATTTCCACCAATATCCCTCGCGAGCGCGTAAATTGCGCTCATAACCGTGTCGGTAAACTTCGCCAATTCTTCGCGGGTTGCTTTCCGGTCGGACGGCAGTGCGAGCGGCTTCGCGAATGCGACCTTGACGTTATTCCGCTTTTTCTTCAAATTCGTGCCCACGACGGCCGCCGGGACGACGGGCGCCTTGCCGAGCGAGGCCAAGAGCGCAACGCCCGCGCGGGCCGCCTTGTCGCCCTCAGCGTTGCGTCCGCCTTCCGGGAAAATGCCAATGCACTTGCCATCACGCAACATCTCGACGGAGCGCTTAATCGCTGATGCGGCGCTTCCCTCACGGTCGATCGGATACGCGCCGACGGCGCGGATCAGTTGACCGAGTCCGGGAATCTCGAAGAGTTCCTTTTTCGCCATGTACCAGACGGGGCGCGGAACGAAGCTGCCCATGACCGGCGGATCGAGCAGCGAGATGTGATTGCAGGCGATGATCAACGGACCGGTCCGGGGGACGCTTTCGGTGCCGAGCCCTTTCGCATTCCAAACCAATTCGCTGTACAGCCGGATCGAAGAACGCGCAAAGGCGTAGAGGAGGTTCACGCGATGACCTGACCGCCGTTGGCCTGCACGTTGCGCACGATCTGGATGATTTCCGCAACAACCGCGTCGGCGTCGATCGTACTGGAATCGATCGCGTGCGCATCGGGCGCAGGCACGAGCGGCGACGCGGCGCGCTCGCGATCGAGGCGGTCGCGCTCTTCAATCTCCTGTGCGAGCTGATGGATGTTCACGTCGACGCCCGCTTCGAATAATTGTGCGCGACGGCGCGCCACGCGAGTTTCAACCGATGCGGTCAGAAAGATTTTCACCTGGGCGAGCGGCAACACGACGGTTCCGATGTCACGTCCGGCCATGACGACCGCGCCACGCGCCGCGACGTCGCGTTGGCTGCATATCATCGCGTCGCGGACGCGCGGATGCGCCGCGACGGTCGAAACGATTGCGGTCACTTCGTTCGATTGCAAAATACGTTCGTCGATGTCGCGCCCGCCCGCATCAATGCGAAACCCGAGCGGCGACGACGCGTCGAGCTCGATGTGAACGTGCGCGCCGTCCCACAAACGGACGAGCGCGCCTTCATTATCCGCATCGGTGCGTGTCTGCAACGCGAGATGCGCGAGCGTCCGGTACATCGCACCCGTATCGAGATACAGAATCTGCAGCCGTTCCGCGAGCCGATGCGCGACCGTGGTTTTCCCCGATGCGGCGGGACCGTCGATCGCAATCTGCAGGTGCGGAGGAAGGCTCATGATCGAGCGGCCGTTTCGCCGTTCCAGGCAACTCCACCCCGTGCGGCAAAAGCGTGCGCGTGGCAAAGGCACGCTCCGTCTATTTCTGCAACGCCTGCGGATTCGAGTCGCCCCGATGGCTTGGGCGTTGTCCGCAGTGCGAAGCATGGAACTCGTTCGACGAACGGGCATTTACGGTTCCGTCGCGCGGCGCGAAAGCCGCGACGCCGCCGCGCAATGCGGCGCCTGCACCGGTTCCGCTGCACGAGATCGACGGCGCCAAAATCGCGCGCGTTCGAACGGGCTTGCGCGAGTTCGACGGAGTGCTCGGCGGCGGAATCGTTCCGGGCAGCGTGACGCTCGTCGGCGGACCGCCGGGTGCGGGAAAATCGACGCTGCTCTTGCAAATCGCCGCGCGTCTCGCCGATCTCGGACCAACGGTATACGTGTGCGGCGAGGAATCCGCGGCGCAGGTCAAGCTGCGCGCTCAACGCTTGAATCTCAACGCACCGATCCTCGTCTACGCCGAGACAAATCTTCGCAGCGTGCTCGAGCAGCTCGAACGGCTCTCGCCGATCGCGCTCATCATCGACTCGATTCAAACGGTGTGGTTACCGGAGGCTGAAGCGTATGCCGGCTCCGTGACGCAGGTGCGCGACTGCACGCAAGCGTTGATGGAGTATGCCAAGCGTACCGGATGCGCAACGTTCATCGTCGGACACGTCACGAAAGACGGCGCGATCGCGGGGCCGCGCTTGCTGGAGCATCTGGTCGATACGGTGTTGTATTTCGAGGGCGAGACGAGCGGCGAATACCGCATCTTACGCGCGTATAAAAATCGCTTCGGTTCGATCGACGAGATCTGCGTGTTCGCGATGCATGAAAGCGGTCTCGACGAAGTTGAGAATCCATCGGAATTGTTTCTCGCGGGGCGCGATGCTCGTCCCAGCGGATCGTGCGTTGTCGCCTCGATCGTCGGGTCGCGCCCGGTCCTGATCGAAGTGCAAGCGCTCGTCGGCGAAACCAGTTACGGCACGCCGCGGCGTCTTGCTAACAACCTCGATCAAGCCCGTCTTGCTATGATCCTTGCCGTGCTCGAACGGCGCGTCGGCATGCATCTCGGCACGCATGACGTTTACGCGTCGGTCGCGGGCGGCCTTCGCATCAACGAACCCGCCGCCGATCTCGGGATCGCGCTTGCGATTGCGTCGTCGTTTCGCAACATGCCACTGCCCGCTGACGCGATCGCATATGGCGAACTCGGCCTCTCCGGTGAATTGCGTGCCGTCGGCGCGTCGGCGCGGCGGGAAGCGGAAGCGCAGAAGCTGGGATACAGCACGATGCTCACGCCGGGACGCTTCACCGATATCGCGAGCGCGATCGCTGCCGCGTTACGGTAATCGTGCGTCTCTTCGAAATCGTCCCGAATATCTCCGAAGGGCGGCGAAGCGAAACGATCGACGCGGCAGCTGCGGCGGTCCACGCCACCGGAGCGCACGTGCTGCACCGTACGAGCGATGCCGTTCATCACCGCAGCGTGCTCACAATTGTCGGCGATGCGGCGAGCGTGCTCGATGCGTCGGTCGCGCTCGCCGGAATCGCGGTGGAGTCGATCGATCTTCGTTCGCACCGCGGCGTTCATCCGCGTATCGGCGCGCTCGACGTGCTTCCGTTCGTCCCACTGGACGGCGCGCCGCTCGATGACGCCGTAACGCTCGCGCACGAAGCAGGCGAGCGTATTTGGGATCGCTATCGTATTCCGTCGTTTTACTACGGCGCCGCGGCACGGGTGCCGCACCGGCAACTTCTTGCCGACGTGCGGGCAGGCGAATTCGAAGGGTTACCGGCACGGTTCGCCGATCCGCGGTGGCGGCCGGACGTCGGCGATATCGCGCGCCACGAGCGAGCGGGCGCGGTCGCGATCGGCGCGCGACTGCTGCTGATCGCGTTCAACGTGAACTTGGCGACATCCGAGATCGGCGTGGCGCGGCAGCTCGCGGCGCGGATGCGCGAACGAACGGGAGGACTCGTGACGCTTCGCGCGCTTGGCTTGCGCCTCGGAGAGAACGTCGTTCAAGTTTCCTTTAATGTCACGCGGTATGAGTCGACGCCGCTCTATCGAATCGTAGAGCTCGTGCGGCGGCTTGCGGCCGCGCACGGAGTGACCGTTGCAACGAGCGAGTTGATCGGCTGCATTCCGCGCGCCGCTGTAGAGTCGTCGGCACGTTACTATCTCGGCGTGCGGTAAGCGCGCGCTTCAAGGAGTCGCAACCGTCCCGTGAAACGCGCCTTGTTGCTGATCGTCTGCCTCTTCGCCGTGCTCGCGCCTGCGTCGGGAGCGCCGCAAGACTCCGGCGGCCCCGGCGATGCGGGCATCTATACGACCACCCTGCAAAACGGTTTGCGGGTTGTCGTCGTTGAGGATCGCGCCGCGCCCGTCGTGCAAACCGCCGTCTGGTACCACTTCGGTTCGCTGGACGAAACGCCGGGAAAGACGGGACTCGCGCACGCGCTCGAGCACATGATGTTCCGCGGTACGACCGACATGAGCGCCGGCGGACTGGACGACATCGTCGCGCGCTTGGGCGCGCAAATGAATGCGGAAACATCCTACGATCAAACGCATTTCTATTTCGTGATGCCGGCGGACAAGATGGACGTCGGACTGCAAATCGAAGCCGATCGTATGCGCAACCTCGCGTTACGCCAAGCCGACTGGAATATCGAACGCGGCGCGGTGCTCAACGAACTCGAAGGCGATGACAGCTCGCCCTTCTTTTCGTTGCTTTCACGGGTTCGCGCGACGGCGTACCCCGGACAACCCGAAGGACGCACGCCGATCGGCGCGCGGAGCGACATCGAACGCGCGACGGCGGCCGACATCGGGACGTATTATCACAAATGGTACGCGCCGAACAACGCGACGCTCGTCGTGGCAGGCGACGTCGATCACGCGACGGTCTTCGAACACGCGCGCCGGTTCTTCTCGTCGATTGCGTCGAAGAAACTGCCCGAGCACGAAGCGACGCATCCAGTTCCGATCTCGCACACCGTGACGGTCGAATCCAATCTGCCGTTCCCGTTCGAGATTCTCGACATGGCGTACGCTGTTCCCGGTGATGCGGAAAAGGGTGAGCCGGAAATCAGCACCCTCGTACAACTGATCGGTAATCAGCTCTCGCCGTTCTATCAAGCGTTGGTACAGTCGAACGTCGCGCTCGCGATCGAAGCCGATCAGGACACGCAGTTGCACGGTGGTCTCTTCAACGTGTTCATCGTCCTCAACCCGGGACACACGAGCGCCGAAGCACAACAGATTTTCCAAGCTACGATGGATGCCGCGCTCAAAAACGGATTTTCCGCGGATCTGGTACAGGCATCGAAGCGGCTGACGATCGCGGAGCGTCTCTACTCCGGCGACTCCATTACCGGGATGGGCGATCTCGCGGGATACACGTACGGCATCGTCAACGAGCGGGTTTCTGATGAAGACAACCGGTTAGCGGCGATTACGTCGCAATCGCTGCTCGACGTAACGGCGAAATATCTCAAAACCCCGACGGTCATCGGAATTTTGCGCACGAAGACCGAACCGGTGAAGGGAACGTCGCAAAAGAGCGACACGACGGCAAGCGACGATTTCTCCAAGCGCGTGCCGAACGGCCCGATCACGATTCCACCGGCAATCTCTGCCGAGCTGCGGACGCCGACGACCGCGCGCAGCCCGCTCAATCCGACCGAGTTTACGTTGAGCAACGGCCTCAAAGTGCTCGTGCAGCAAAAGCGCGGCCGCTCGACGTTCGTTCTCGAAGGCGAGATCGAATCATCGGCGGCGTTCACGCCGTCCGGTAAGGAAGGCATCGGACGTCTTGCCTCCGCTGCGGCAGATTATGGAAGCGCGAACTATCCCTTTGCGGAGCGCCGCCGTCAGATCGATCTAATGGGGGCGGTCGTGCACACCGGCGCAGATTTCAACGCGCGCGGACTCGTGCGCGATTTTCCCGCAATCGTATCGATTCTCGCCGACGGCGAAGAGCATCCGACGTTCGGGCCACCCTGGTTCGATCTCGAACGCGCTCAACTCTCGAATAGCTTGCAGTCCGAGTCGACGATCTCCGGCGTGATGGTCGATCGCGCGTATGCGCGCCTTCTCGCATCGCCGCGCGATCCGTCGCTGCGCGTTCCGAGTTCGGGCAGCGTGAGCGGCATCACGCAACAAGACGTTTTGAACTACACCGCACGGTATTGGCGTCCGGATCTCACAACGATCGCCGTCGTCGGGAACGTAACCCCGCAGCAAGTGCGCTCGGTGTTCGAACAGGCATTCGGAGCGTGGAAGGCACAAGGTCCGACGCCCGACGCGCGTCAGCTCGCATATCCCGCGCCGCGGAGCGGACATGATTACATCGGAACGCAAGCAACGCAAGTGTACGTGCGATTAGGTCAGCCCGCGATTCCGCGCGACAGCGCGGACTATCCCGCGTTGCTCGTCCTCAATCAAATTCTCGGCGCCCCGGGAGCGTTCGAATCACGTCTTTGGCAAGAGCTGCGTCAAAAACGCGGACTTGTCTACAGCGTCAACAGCAGCGTCTATGCCAACCGCGATCGCGGCGACTTCCGCGTAGAGCTCGATGCATCGCCCGCACGGGTGCCGGAAGCTGTACGCTTCGTTCGATCGGAGCTGCGCACGCTGCAAGAGCAGCCGGTTTCGCAGACCGAACTTCAAGAAGCCAAACTGCGTCTCGTGAGCAACGCGCTGCTCGACGAGGCGAGCGCGGACGGTCAAGTCGCGCAATTGTTGGATATCGGAACGAACTCACTTCCGCTCGACTACTATCGCACGCTCAACGATCGTTTCGCGGGAATCACCGCGGCGGACGTCCGGCGTGTGGCGCAGACGTACCTCGTCCCCGACAAACTCGTCGAGATCTATGCCGGACCGCCCGGACCGTGGGCACAAACCGGCATATGAACACGTTGCAGGCCGTCACGACGATCGATCCTTCGACGGGCGAACAGATCGAACGGATTCCGCGCGCGGACCGCAATCAGATCGATGCTGCCGCTCAATGCGGCGCACGACCGATTCGCCCAGTGGCGGAGCGCGACGGTCGATACTCGCGCCGGCGTATTCGTTCGGATCGCGAGCGCGCTGAGATCGGAAAAAGAACAACTCGCGCGAACTGCGGTTCGCGAGATGGGAAAGCCGCTGCTGCAGGCGCGCGCGGAGATTGAAAAATGCGCGATCTGCTGTGAGTACTTCGCACAGCATGCCGGCGCGATGCTCGCCGACCTGCCGATGGATAGCAGCGCGCAGAAAAGCTACGCGGCGTTCCGTCCGCTCGGCGTCATTCTTGCGATCATGCCGTGGAACTTCCCGTTCTGGCAGGTCTTCCGCGCCGCGGTTCCAGCCCTCATGGCAGGCAACACGATGTTGCTCAAACACGCGGAAAACACGACGCGCTGCGCACTGGAAATCGAGCGTCTCTTCAAAGAATCCGGCGCACCGGATGGACTGCTGGCGACGCTCGTCATCGGTCACGAGGATGCAAACGCGCTCATTGCCGACGACCGCGTCGTCGGCGCGACACTAACCGGAAGCGAACGCGCGGGCGTCGCGATTGCGACCGCAGCGGGATCGCAACTGAAGACCGCCGTGCTCGAACTCGGCGGCAGCGACGCCTTTATCGTGCTCGCCGATGCCGACCTGGATGCAACCGCCAAGCGTGCCGTGCAGGGGCGCTTTCAGAACAACGGTCAAAGCTGCATCGCGGCAAAGCGTTTCATTGTGGAAGATGCGGTCTACGACCGTTTCGTGGAGCGCTTCGTCGAACTTGCGGGTGAGCAAACCATCGGAAATCCAATGGAGGAGTCGACCGATCTTGGCCCCGTTGCGCGCTCCGATCTCAGGAAAACGCTGCACGAGCAAGTTGAGGCAACGGTTGACACGGGTGGCCGGCTCGTACTCGGCGGAGCGCCCATCAACGAAGCCGGCAACTTCTATCTTCCGACGATCGTCTCGGACGTGCGCCCCGGCATGCGGATGTTCGATGAAGAAACGTTCGGCCCGGCGGCGGCCGTGGTGCGCGCACACGACGCGCGTGAGGCAGTAGATCTCGCGAATCGTTCGAGCTACGGTCTCGGCTGCTCGATTCACACGAGCGACATCGACAAAGCGCAGACGCTTGCGCGCGATATCGAAGCCGGTATGGTGTTCGTCAACAACATCGTCGCGAGCGATTCGCGTTTACCGTTTGGTGGTATCAAACGCAGCGGGCACGGCCGCGAGCTCTCCCACTTTGGCATTCACGAGTTCACAAATATCCAAACCGTATCAGTCAGCTCCTAACGTCGCCGCAGCATCGTTCATACAAACTCTCCGACGAACTTTGCGATGCGCCGGATGCCTTCGTGCACGCTATCGAGCGGCGCGACCCAACTTAACCGCAGCCATCCTTCGAAGCACTCACCGAAGGCTGAACCCGGAATCGCAAGCACGTCATGATCTTCTAATAACTGCAATGCGCCGTCGAGCGATGCAATGCCGCGCGGAAGCCGCACGCACGCGTAGAAGCTACCCTCCGGTTTGATGTAGCGCAGACCGCTTGATTCGAGCGCTTCAACGACGCCGCGCAATTGCGCGCGATACCACGACGCCTGCTCGCTGACTCCGCCGAGCGTCGTAAAGACGTTCAGCGCGACCTGCTGCGCGAACGTATCGGCGCATGACGTCACCCAGGCATGCGCTTTGATCGCCTGCTGAATAAATTCATGCGGCGCGATGATCCATCCGAGCCGTAACCCGGTCAACGCATTGCTCTTACTGACGGAATTCGTAACGATCGTATACGGATAGCGTTCCGCGAGGTAGGCTTCGTTGTCGACGAAGGTTTGCTCGCGATAGATTTCGTCGTGAATGAGCCACACCGGCTCTCCGCCGCGTTGCTCCAGTGCGGCGACGAGCATTCCGGCTTGCGCGCGATCGATGACGCGTCCCGTCGGATTATTCGGCGAACAGATGACGATCGCGCGCGTGCGATCCGAGATCGCGGCGGCAATGCGTTCGGCATCGAAAGCGAAGTCATCGTCCTCGGACATCGCAACGCTACGCACGGCAACGCCTTCCAGGCTCGCCATCTTCACGTATGAGGGAAACGACGGATCGATGACGAGTAACTCATCGTGCGAGGGATCGAGGAGCGTTTTGAGCGCCACGTACATCGCTTCTTGCGACCCCGTCGTAATGCAGACGTTCGAGCTATTGTGCATGCCCGGGTAGTCGTAATGGCGGGCAATCGCTTCGCGTAGCGCGCCGTCGCCGGCATTGTGCGTGTATTTGATGCCGTGTTCTGCGATATAGTTCATCGCGGCGGTAAAGTGCGCCGGGTTCGGTTTGAGGGACGGCTCGCCGAGGCCGAGATCGATCGAAGTTGCGCGCTTCTTGCTTGCCACTTCGCGGATCAACGATCCGGGAATATCGAGGACGCGCGGATTCAATTAGACTGCAACCTCATAGTCGCGCAACGCCGCGTTGAGCGACGTTTTGCGATCGGTTGCTTCGCTTCGCGTGCCGATGATTAACGCGCACGGTACGCCGAACTCGCCCGCGGGAAAGTGCTTTGGAATTGTTCCGGGAATCACGACGGCGCGCGAAGGGACGCTGCCCTTCGTCGTCTCCGGGACGGATCCGCGGACGTCGACGATCGGCGTGCTTGCCGTGAGCACGACGCCGGCGCCGAGGACGGCTTCACGGCCCACACGCACGCCTTCAACGACGATACAGCGCGAGCCGATGAATGCACCGTCTTCAACGATGACCGGCGCCGCTTGCGGCGGTTCCAGCACGCCGCCTATGCCGACACCGCCCGAAAGGTGAACGCCTCTGCCGATCTGCGCACACGAGCCGACGGTCGCCCAAGTGTCGACCATTGAACCTTCATCGACGTACGCGCCGATGTTCACGTACCCGGGCATCAGAATTACTCCGCGACCCAGGAAGCTGCCGTACCGTGCGACCCCCGGCGGGACGCACCGCACGCCGAGCTTCTTATAGTTGCGCTTTACCGGAAGCTTGTCGTAAAAGACGAGCGCATCGCGATCGCGATGTCCCATCCAGGCGACGTGGCGGCGCGCAAAATAGAGCAGTATCGCCTGCTTCACCCACGCATTGACCCGCCAAGCGTCACCATCCGGTTGCGCAACGCGTAACGCGCCGACGTCGAGCGCGTCGATCACGTCGTCGACAACGCGTCCGCCGGCGCCACGAACGTCACCGTTGCCCGCGGCAAGCGCTTCGATGCGCTCGCATGCCGAATCGATCTGCATACCGGCCCTACCGATACGCCTCGCCGCGTTGGCTTTCATTCTCGCATGTTTCAAGCAGGGGTAAGAACCGAGTGTGGGAGCGAATTATCCGGTCCCGTTTGTCGTTTGCGAAGGAGTACTCGTGGCCAACTCGCCGGTCGATGAACAGCGAATCAACGCTATCCGATTTTTAGCGGTCGATGCGGTCCAGAAAGCAAACTCCGGACATCCGGGGCTGCCGCTCGGTGCGGCGGCGATGGCGTACGCACTGTGGTCGCGCCATCTCAAGTTCAACGCAAAGGACCCGCACTGGTTCGACCGCGACCGCTTCGTTCTCTCAGCGGGCCACGGGTCGATGCTGCTCTACGCGTTGCTCTACCTTACCGGGTACGGCTTGACGCTCGACGACATCAAGGCCTTCCGCCAACTCAATAGCAAGACGCCCGGGCACCCGGAAGCGGGACACACTCCCGGCGTCGAGGCAACGACCGGACCGCTCGGTCAAGGCATCGGCAATGCGGTCGGCATGGCGATTGCCGAAGCGCATCTCGCGGCCGTGTACAATCGCAGCGACGCGAACATCGTCGATCATTATACGTATGCGCTGGTCGGCGACGGCGACCTCATGGAAGGTATCAGTCAAGAGGCGCTCTCGCTCGCCGGACACTTACAACTGGGAAAGCTCATCGTACTCTACGACGACAATCGCGTTTCCCTCGCGGGACCAACCGACGTGACGTTTACCGACGATGCGGTCGCGCGATTCGACGCAAGCGGCTGGCACACGCAACTGATCGATGCCGATCATGCAAACGATGTAGATTCAATCGATCAGGCGATTACGGTCGCGAAGAACGTGATCGATCGCCCGTCGCTTATCGCGGTTCGCACGCATATTGGCTACGGTTCGCCGCTGCAAGACAACTACAAGAGCCACGGTGAACCGCTCGGCCCGGAGAACGTCAAGAAGACGAAAGAATTTCTCGGCTGGCCGCTGGAGCCCGATTTCTACGTTCCCGACGACGTGCTGCAGTTCTACCGGTCGCTCTCGGACAAGGGTGCGCAAGCAGAAGCGCAGTGGCAGAAGACATTCGATCAATGGAAAGCGCAGAACGGCGAACTTGCGGCGCAACTCGAACGCACGCTGCGCGGCGACCTACCTTCGTCGCTTCCATGGCCGACGTTCACCGCGGAGAACGGCAACATTGCGACGCGCGACGCAGGCGGCACGGTGATGAACGCAATTGCCGCAACGCTGCCCGAACTCGTCGGCGGTTCTGCCGACCTCGATCCGTCCACGAAGACCTACCTCAAAGGAGAGGGCGACTTCGAGCCGGGCAACTATGCCGGACGCAATATTCACTACGGCGTCCGCGAACACGGCATGGCGGCCGCGACGAACGGCATCGCATTACACGGCGGATTGATGCCGTTCTGCGCGACGTTCTTCAACTTCGTCGATTATTTGAAACCGGCGTTGCGTCTGTGCGCGCTTACGGAACTACACGCGATCTTCGTCTTCACGCACGACTCCGTCTTTCTCGGCGAAGACGGTCCGACGCACGAACCGGTCGAGCAGCTCGCCATGCTGCGCGCGATGCCGAATATTCGGGTCGTGCGCCCGGCGGATGCGCTCGAAACGGAAGCCGCGTGGAAACTCGCGATCGATCCGAAGAGCGGGTGTCCGTGGGCGCTCGTCCTCACGCGTCAGAAAGTGCCGTTCCTCGGTCAGCGCAACGCCGACGTCGCGCGCGGCGCGTACGTGATCGCTGATGCGCAAGGAACGGCGGATCTGATCCTCATTGCCACCGGATCGGAAGTGTCGCTCGCAATCGACGCGAAGAAGATTCTCGACGGCAGGGGCGTTGCAACGCGGGTCGTCTCGATGCCCTGCTGGGAACTCTTTGCGCAGCAGCCGGAATCGTACCGCGATGACGTCCTGCCGCCCGCCGTCACCGCTCGTATGTCGATCGAAGCGGGCGCGACGTTCGGATGGAAACAATGGGTCGGCGACCGCGGTTTTGCATTCGGAATCGATCATTTTGGGCGTTCGGCTCCGGCAGCGGCCATTGCGAAAGCGTTCGGATTCACCGCCGACAATATCGCGCATGTCGCACTCGAACAGTTCGCACTCGCTACGCATTAAAATCGCATTCCGACGACTAGGAGATCATCGTGAGCAACCAATTGGAACAACTGCTGGCCGCCGGTCAGAGCGTGTGGCTCGACAATCTGCGCCGCGGGATGTTCGCCTCCGGCGAGCTGAAGCGATTGATCGATCAAGGCCTGCGCGGAATGACGAGCAACCCAACGATCTTCGAGAAAGCAATCGGCACGGGAAACGATTACGACGATCAACTCCGCTCGCTGATTCAAGAAGAGACCGACGCAAACACGCTGTTCTGGGAGCTTGCGGTGCAAGACATCCAGAGCGCGTGCGACGCGTTCCGCGGCGTCTATGATTCTTCGGGCGGTAATGACGGCTTCGTCAGTTTAGAAGTCTCGCCGCTGCTCGCGAACGACACGCAAGGTACCATTGCGAACGCCAAGTCTCTGTGGCAGCGCGTCGACCGTCCAAACCTCATGGTGAAGATTCCGGGTACGAACGCGGGCGTTGCCGCCATCGAAGAGTGCATCTACGAAGGACTGAACATCAACGTGACGTTGATCTTCGCGATCGAAATGTACGAAAAAACAGCGCGCGCGTACATCAAGGGCCTCGAGCGCCGCGTTGCCGAAGGGAAGCCGGTCGAACGGATCCGCTCGGTCAACTCGGTCTTCGTAAGCCGAATCGACACGGCCGTCGACAAATTGCTGCAGGCGAAGATCGACAAAGGTGAGACGAAACTCCAATCGCTGCTCGGAAAAGCAGGAACGGCGAATTTGAAGCTCACTTATCAGCGCTTCAAGGAGATCTTCGAAGGCGGCGATTTCTCGAAAGTACGCCATGCCGGCGCGCAAGTACAGCGGCCGCTCTGGGCCAGCACGTCGACGAAGAACCCCGCGTATCCGGATCTGATGTACGTCGAGCCGGTGATCGGAAAGAACACGGTGAACACGATGCCACCCAACACGCTCGATGCGCTGCTCGATCATGGCAACGTCGTGCCGGATACCGTCGAGCACGGCGTCGACGAAGCGCGTTCGATCATGAAG
This sequence comes from Vulcanimicrobiia bacterium, assembly GCA_963737065.1. GTDB lineage: Bacteria > Vulcanimicrobiota > Vulcanimicrobiia > Vulcanimicrobiales > Vulcanimicrobiaceae > JAMXLG01. The sequence goes on along the minus strand of CAVTRC010000002.1, from coordinate 75,925 downwards.
CAATTGCAAGAGGCGAATATCTCGCTCTTCGACGTGACGTGTCAGCTGCAGATCGAAGGCGTCTCATCGTTTTCGGATTCGTTTGCCGCGCTGATGGGCGCAATCGTTTACAAGCAAAATCAGCTCCGGGGCGGAGCGGAGCGCGTCGCGCTCGCGCTCGGCGAGAACTCGTCGCACTACGACGAGGCGCTCGACAAACTGACGAAAGCCGACTTCCTCAAGAAACTGTGGGCGAAAGATCCGTCGCTGTGGTCGAACGACGCGCAGGCAGCCGATATTATCAAGCACGCACTCGGATGGCTTGATATTCCGCAACATTTAATGGAGCACGTTCCCGATCTGCTGGCGTTCGCGCAGGATGTGAAGCGGGAATTCGACCACGTCGTCGTGCTCGGCATGGGCGGTAGTTCGCTCGCCCCTGACGTTATGTCGGATACGTTCGGCCAAATGGACGGGTGGCCGCAACTGCACGTCCTGGACTCGACGGCGCCCTCGCAAATCGAAGAACTGAACGAAAAGATCAATCTCGACGAGACGCTTTTCATCGTTGCGAGCAAAAGTGGAACGACTACGGAGCCGAACGCATTTTTCGCCTACTACTATGGAAAGATCGCGAAGCGGTTCGGCGCAGAAAAAGCGGGAGACCGTTTCATCGCCATCACCGATCCGGGCACAAAGATGGTCGACGTCGCGCGCGGGCACAAGTTCCGCCGGATTTTCGAAAACGATCCGAACATCGGCGGCCGCTACTCCGCGCTCTCGTTCTTCGGTATCGTTCCGGCCGCGCTCGCGGGCTACGACGTAACGCTGCTGCTCGACCGCGGCCTGGGCGCAATGCACGCAAACGACAAGAACGTCGATCCGAAGCTCGCGCCCGGCGTGCGCTTTGGCGCAGCGATCGGCGGGCTCGCCGCAAGCGGCCGCAATAAGTTAACGATCGTCACGCACCCCGACGTCGCTGCATTTGGCGCGTGGGCGGAACAGTTGATCGCCGAATCGACCGGAAAACTCGGCAAAGGCATCGTCCCGATCGAGGGCGAGGAACTGGGAACCATCGATGTCTATGGGCCCGATCGGATCTTCGTGTACGTCGGATCGAACATGCCGGATCCGAGCCCGGGCGTCGACGAGAAGCTCCGCGATTTAGAGAACGCGGGTCATCCGGTCATTCGCCTCGCCACGAATGACGAATACGATCTCGGCGAACAGTTCTACACGTGGGAAATCGCGACGGCGGCGGCCGGCAGCATTCTGGGCATCAACGCGTTCGACCAGCCGAACGTACAAGAGTCGAAAGACAATACGAAAGCGCTGCTGGAGCAGTATGCGCAGAACGGATCGATCCCCGAACCCGCGGCCGACGTGTCCGGCGATCGTTACGATATCACGTTTCTTTCCGGCAGCAAAAACGGCGACTCTACGACCGTCGGTTCCGCGTTGAGCTACGTCTTTGGGCAATTGTGCGTCGGCGATTACGTTGCGATCTGCGCGTACATCGCGCGCAACCCGAAGCACCTCGAACTCCTCGACGAGTTGCGACTGAAGATCCGCAAAGCGGAGCATGTCGCAACGACCGTCGGCTTCGGCCCGCGTTTCCTGCACTCCACCGGGCAACTGCACAAGGGCGGACCGAATTCAGCGGTCATGCTGCAGTTGACCGATGATGAACCCAGCGATCCTCAAATACCGGGAATGAACGTTGGATTCCGCACGCTGCTTGCGGCGCAGGCACTCGGCGATCTGCAGTCGCTCGATAAACGGAACCGGCGCGGCGCTCGGATCCATCTCAAAGGCGACACGGAGAGCGCTTTGCGCGCGCTGATCGGCGCGGTTGACGACGCCCTTTCGGCACGCGCGTAGGACCCGGCATATGGCTGATGCGGTAGCGACGGTTTCGACCGACGGCAAAGGTATGACAAACCCGCTTCGTGCGGGTTTGCAGACCGATCGCATCACCGATCCGTGCAACGTCGTGTTCTTCGGTGCAAGCGGCGACCTGTTCAAGCGCATGCTGCTGCCGGCGATGTACTCCCTGCGCGTGCGTGGGATTCTCCCGAACGATTTTGCGATCGTCGGATTTTCGCGCACGCAATTCAGTGACGACGACTTTCGCAAGTACTGCAAAGAACAACTCGACATCTTTGCTCCCGACGACGCGAAACCGCAGGCCGCCGTTTGGGAAGATTTCGCAAAGCGCTTGAGCTATATCACGGCCGATTTCAACGATCAGAACTGTTACGCGACGTTAGCGCAGCGGCTTCACGACAATGACGATCGACTCGGGACAAAGGGGAATCGCCTCTTCTACCTCTCGACGCCGCCATCCGTGTTTCCGGTGATCATCGATCAGCTCAAAGAAGCGGATCTCAATCCGCACGAAGGTCAGCTCGGCTGGTCCCGGATCATCGTGGAGAAACCGTTCGGTACCGATCTCGAATCCGCGCGCGTCTTGCAAGCGACCGTCGAGCGCGTTTTCCCAGAAAGCGCGATTTACCGCATCGATCACTATCTCGGCAAAGAACCGGTGCAAGACATCATGGCGCTGCGCTTTGCCAACACGATTTTCGAGCCGGTGTGGAATCGTAACTACGTCGAGTCGGTGCAAATCACCGCGGCCGAAAAAATCGGCGTGGAACTGCGCGGCGGCTATTACGATAACGCGGGCGCGTTGCGCGACATGATTCAGAACCATGTCATGAATTTGCTCGCGCTCGTTGCGATGGAACCGCCTGCAAGCCGCGACGCCGACGCGATCCGCGCGGAGAAGGCAAAGGTGCTCTCGGCGATCGCGCCGCCGCTGATCGGCGACGTGTCGCAGATGTCCGCGCGCGGCCAATACGGGCCCGGCACAATCGACGACAAGCCGGTAAAAGGCTACCGTGAAGAGCCCGACGTCAACCCGCAATCGAACACCGAGACGTTCGCCGCGGTGAAGTTGGTCATCGAGAATTGGCGGTGGGCCGGCGTGCCGTTCTATTTGCGCAGCGGTAAGCGCCTTGCGAAAAAAACGTCGGACATCGCCGTAACGTTCAAGCCGATTCCCCATCGCATTTACGGTGAGACGACCGATACCATCGAACCCAACGTGCTCGTCATGAAGATCGAGCCGGAAGAGGGCGTGACGATGCGCTTCTCTGCGAAGGTTCCGGGCCCGAAGAGTCACATTCGCAGCGTCTTCATGGATTTCAACTATGGCACCGGTTTCGGCGTCCAGTCGCCGCCGGCGTACGAGCGATTGATCGGCGATGCAATGCGCGGCGATCAAACGCTGTTCACGCGATGGGATGCCGTCGAACACGCGTGGGAAATCGTCATGCCGGTTCTTGACGTGTGGCAGAACACGAAGGATTTCACGTTCCCCAATTATGCGGCCGGTTCGCAAGGCCCCGAATCAGCGATGAAGCTGTTCCCGGGATGGCGCGCGCTGTGAGCCTCGACGTTCATCCCATCGTCGAAGAGCTCAGCGCCGCGCGCACGAGCGAGGGCGCGATGAAAGCTGCGACGATGACGCTCGCGGTGTTCTTCGAAACTCCGGCGATAGCATCGTGGGTCGTCCAGCGTACGCGCGCAATTGCGGAAAAGCATCCGTCGCGCGTGCTGATGTTCGATGGAACGAAAAGCGAAGGCGATCAGCATGCGGAGCCGTCGATGACGCGCGGCGAATGGGTCGACGTGGGCGTCAAGGGAAGCAGCGCTGCACAACTCGCTAGCGCGCTTTCGCTGCTCGCGCTTGCGGAAGCCCCGATCGTTCTTGCATGGGTCGGAATGGAAATCGAGCACGACGAGCGTTTCGTCGCTCTTGCGAACGTCGCCAACACCGTGGTCGTCAGCACGTCGGTGATCGATCCGGATACAACGGCTTTGCGGGATCTCGTCGCGTTTGTTGAACGTCACCCGGCGATTCTCGTCCAAGACGTTGCGTATTTGCGTCTGACCGCGTGGCAAGAGTTGATCGCCGAGTTCTTTGACGAACCCGAGTTCCTCGTCGAACTCGCGCAGTTGTGTGAGGTCCGCATTACCGGCGGGTCGGACCCGGAAATGTACTATCTGCTCGGATGGCTTGCGAGCCGCCTCGAGTGGACGCCGTGCGCGCCCGATGAGATGTGTAACGCCCTCGGCGAGACGGTCCGGTTTTGCGTGCAACGAGAAGGCACGGCGCGCCGTTTGTCGAGCGTTGTCCTCACATCGAAGGACGTTACGTTCACCGCATCGGTAACGGAAACGGATCCGGAAGCGGTATGCTTGCAAGTTGCGGGCGCCAAAGAGCGCGCCGTGCGTTGCGCGCCCCTGCATACGCTCGATATCGCTTCCCTCATCGAGCGCGCGATTCTCACGAACGCTCAAGACGAGATCTTCCTTGAATCCCTTGCCATGGCGAAGCTAATCCTCGACCGGAAGCACGCATGACACGAGAAAAGGGCGACATCTTCGTTTTCGACACACCGGCGGACGTCGCGAAGGCGCTCGCCGATCTTTTTATTCGTTGCGGAGAAGGCGCAATCGATGCGCGCGGACGCTTCGCGGTGTCACTCTCAGGCGGAACGACGCCGAAGGCGGCATACGAATTGCTTGCTACGCCGCCCTACGCGTCGATGCTCGACTGGAATAAAGTCGAGATCTTCTTTGGCGACGAGCGGTGCGTGCCGCCGGGTGATGCACAGTCGAACTATAAAATGGCGAACGACGCATTTCTTTCCAAGGTCGGAATTCCGGCGCCAAACGTCCACCGCATCGATGGCGAAGCAGATCCGGTCGACGCGGCCTCGGCGTATCGCGCGGAAATCGTGAACGAGCTCGGCGAAGCACCGCGCTTCGATCTTGTGATGCTCGGCATGGGACCGGACGGACACACCGCATCGTTGTTTCCCGGAAACGATCCGCTCGAGGCCGACGACATGCTCGCGCGCGCCGTCTATTCGACGTCACACCAACAGTGGCGCATAACGCTGACGCCTCGCGTACTGAACAACGCGCGCACGATCGTCTTTGCCGCCGAGGGTGCCGGCAAAGCCGGCGTGCTCAAAGAAGTTCGAGACGGCGCGGACGACGCTACGAAATTTCCCTCGCAGATCATCGCTCCGCACGATGGACGACTCGTTTGGCTCGTTGACCGAGCGGCGGCCGGCTGAAGCTACGCGAGCGACTTTAGCTCAAACGAAGCGGCTACCACAACGGCGCTCTGCTGTTCCAGCGTTCCAGTTCACGGCCGTACAGCACCGCGCTGCGTTCTTGCAGCTTGCGGTACGCGAGCGGACTCAGCCTGCGTATCCGTGCTTTCCGATACGTCATGGTTTTAGTGCTCCTTCACCCAACGTCTGTATTTTAACGTTGTTCGCGCTTAGAATCGTTCCATCGGCACTGCTCAGCTCGACCACAGCTTTGTCGAAATCCGTTTGTGCTTGGAGTTCGGTTCCCTCCGTTTGCACGAGCGTAATGCGTTGCTGGTTCACGAGGAACGTCGTCGACTCGCCGTTACGGAATTTGCGCACTTCGCTTGCGTAGACTTGCTGCTGCGCTTCGCGCGCTTGCCGCGCCGCGTACAGACGTGCCTGTGCGGATTCAAAATCTTGTAATGCGTTTCTAACGTCGAAGAGAATCCGCTGATCGACGTTCTGCGTGGTGAGGTTCGCGATGCGTTCTCGCTCTTTGGCCGCGGCGTAATCAGCTTTCGCGGCGTCGTTTCCGATCGGCGCAGAGATATTGACGCCCGCAGTGTAGGTCGGAAATTTGCCGATGTTCGCGTATGCTTGTCCGAGCGTGCCGTCCAAGTACGGCGGCGGCGTTGCGTTGCCGAACGCTCCGCCGAGGGGCGGAAGCGCGTTGCCGGCAAAGCCGTTACCCTGATATTGCACCTGGAGATCGACTTGCGGCAGCAGCTGGTTTTTCGCATACCGCAGGTTGAGCGCAGCCTGCTCGCGCTGCGCGGCGGCCTGCGCGAGTTCCGGGCGGTGTTGCATCGCGGAGGACAGGAGTTCGTCGAGCGACGGCTCTGCCGGCGCTTGTTCGAGCGAGCTCGTCGGCATCAGATTCGCGCGCCAAATCGGATCGCCGGGGTCGTCGAGTACGAGCGATTTCAATTGATTCTGCAGCGCGGATACGTTCTGCAGCGCGGAGAAAACGCTGTTTTGATATGTGCCGACTTGTGTAGCGGCAGCCACCGCGTCGATCGGTGCTCCTTCGCCATGGCGCGCTAAACGAACGTTGCTCTGTTGCTGCGACACGGCTGAGCGAAGCGCGTCTTCTTGAATCGCGACGTTGCGCCATGCCGCGACGAGTTCCCAGTACGCATCTTCAACGCTCGCAACCGTCGACGACACGCTCGCGAGTGTTTGCGCGGTCGTTCCTTGTTGGTTCAAAATCGCGAGTTGGATTTGGCGCCGTGTATCGTTTCCCGGACCGCCGTTGCGCAGGAGCGGCTGCGTGACGGAAACGTTGAACGAGGACGTCCACCAGGGATTGAACGCGTTGATGATCGTGTTGTTGTCGATTTTTTGGTTTGTAAGATTGATGTTGTATTGCGTCCCGGACGCCAACTGTCCCTGAATGCCCGCTTGGATCTGCTGCGTGTTCTGGACGACCGGTCCGAAGCCCGGTCCCGAGAAGAACGCGTTTTCCGGCGCGCTTTCGGTGTGGCTCACGCTCGGATTGATGAAGAACCTCACGTCGTACGCGCCGTTCGCCGCTTGAATGTTGTAACCGGCGATACGCGCGTTGGCCGCAGAAATAGCGAGGTTCGGATTACGCGCGAGCGCCATCGCGATCGCGTCGTTGAGCGCGATACCGACGAACGGCTGTTGCGTCACTCCGACCACATTGGCGCTGGCGGGCTGCACGTTGCGCGCCTTATATCCCGGGCCCACCGCGGGCACGGCCGGTGTAACGGGGGACGGCGCCGGTGTCGGAACGCTTGCGGGCGACGGTAACACCGGCGCCTTACGCGGCGGATATTGCTGCGCCGGCGTAATGAGCGGCGCTGCGACAAACGCTGCACAGAAGAACAGTGCGGCAAGACTCCGTGTTTTCACGAGCGACTCCTATTTATTCCGCCGCGATCGGACGGCCCAATCGCGTTTTCTTCAACAACAGAACCAATGGTGCAAGAGCGGCGGTGACGATGGCGTATCGATGATCTCGACCAGCGTTGCGGCGATGACCGCGACGCTCACGATGACCTTGCGTAAGCCGAATTCGGCCACGCTACGACTTTGCATGATGTTCCTCGCTAGCGGCAGACGGATCGGCCGGAGGCTGACCGCAACCGGTTCACGGAAACGTGAATCCTTAGCGAACCTTCACGTACGTCTCTACGCTCATACCCGGGCGCAATGGTTGATTCGAATTCAACTCGTCAACGTTGATACGAACCGGAATACGCTGCGTGACCTTGACGAAGTTCCCCGTCGCATTTTGCGCGGGAACCAGCGCGTACGTGTTCTGCGACGCCGGGTTTATCGACGCTACGTGCCCGTGGAACGTGGCGTTGTACGCATCGACGTGAATGTCGACGGGCTGCCCCACGCGCATATCCTTCATCTGCGTTTCTTTGTAGTTCGCGGTGATGTAGATCTGATGCGGACCGTTCGGGACGAGCGTGAGAATCGTCGAACCGGCTCCAACCGTCTGTCCAACTTCCGCACTCTTCTGTCCGACGTATCCGTCGATCGGCGAATGGATGTGCGTGTAGGCCAGGTTCTGCTTCGCAATCCCGAGCTGTGCTTTCGCCGCTTGTACTTGGCTGGGATCGGTATACTGGTCGAGCTTACCTTGCGCGGTCGTCACGCCGCCTTGCGCTGCAGTCACTTGCGCTCGCGCAGCACCAACTTTACTTTGTGCGGCGGCGACGTTCGCTTGCGCGCTCGAAACTTGATCTTCCGCGCTACGCAGTTGCGCGGCGGCGCTCGCAAGGTTCGCGCGCGCTGCGTCGAGTTGCGACCGCGCCACGTCGCCGGTTTTTACCAGTGAGGCGGCGCGATTATAGTCGGCCAGTGAGCGATCGTATGCGGCTTGTGCAGACGGAACCTGTGCCTGCGCGACGCGGAGCGACGCCTCGGCTTGCGCAACCCCTGATTGCGCGACCGGGACCTGCGCGGCGGCATTCGTAACGTCGGCTTGCGCTTGCGTCACGCCGCCCGTGCCTTGTGCCGTCGTCGTGCGCACGTTCGCCATCGCCAAATCGTACTGTGCTTGCGCGCTGCGCACTTGATCGCGCTCGACGGCATCGTCGAGAACGACGAGGAGTTGCCCTTTCTTGACGGGGTCGTTGGTGTCGACGAGAATCTTGTCGATGCGTTCGTTGATCTTGCTCGTCACAGCGACCACGTCGGCGTCGACGCGGGCGTCATCGGTCCCCTCGTGAACGCGCGCATAGGCATACCATTTGATGCCCCAGATAATGAGCAAGACTGCCACGATGACGCCGATGGCGCCGAAAATATAGCGCTTGCGAACACCGCTTCGTTCTTCTACTGCTTCCTCGACGACCGGTTCAGTGGCGCGACCGTTCGGCGGAGTGTCCGGCGGTGCGGTTTTCTGTTGCTCTACCTCGCGGGTATTCATTACTTGCTCCTTGCGCCGTTGAGGAAAACGTCTACGAAAAGACGGATAGCATAGTCGGTATCGACGAACAGGCGCGACTCCGGGAATTTCTCACGCGCCACCGTACGCGAGAAGATCATCCCCATGAAGACCGCCGCAAGATCGTCAGGGTTTCCGCAGATCGCACCGGCTTGAACTTGGGAAGCAAGATACTCGATGATAACCTGCCGCACGGCCGTTTGAGGCCGCCACGCTTCTTTCGAAAAAATGCTGTTTTCGTAATCGGTTTCGACGAGCGACCAGCGCACCATATCGATCATCGACTCCAAATGTTCGACCATTGCAACGCCGATGGCGTAAAGGTCGCTTTCGATCGGGCCCTGCAACCGTGAAACAACATCGCGTAGTTTGGTGTCCGGGCACGAGGCCTTGGCGACCGCGATAATAAGCGATTCTTTGTTTCCAAAGTGCCGGAAAAGCGTTGCCTCGTTCACGCCGGCCAAGTCGGCAATTTCTCGTGTCGTCGCGCCGCGTTTGCCTTTGCGCGCGATGACGTCTCGCGCGGCCGCGACGATGCGTTCGCGCGTTTGATCGGCTTGCGTCCTTATACCGTCGGTTTGGCGTTCCGCGTCGATCATTTCTTGAACACCGAGTCATCGACGGCGACGTTGGTTTGATAGGTCGAGAACTGCGAGTCGCCGACGGCATGAACGTGCGGAATGTTGATCTCGACGTGCTGCGCTCCGACGACGCTGTAGGGACCCTGGTCGCGATACGACTGGCGCATGATGATCTTCCCGCCGCTCCGATAGTCCCATTGCATCTGGAGCAATTCGTACGACGCCGGATCGACGTACGCGACTGCGTCCGCGGTTTGATCGCTGTAGACCTTTTTCGTCATAAACAACTCGATCAACGGATGCGCGTAGCCGTCGACTTTGACGAGCCCCTTGTCCTCGACGTTCCAAAGCGCTTCCCACGAGAGGGGATCGCCGATGTCATTGAAGAGCTTTTGGAACCCTTTCGCGTACGAAGGCACGCGGTCGAAAACGACCTCGTTGTGACTCGGACGCTTGAAGTACGACGTGCCGTCGAGTTTCGGCGAGAGCCAAGGGAAGTTCAGCATGTGCAAATCGACGTGCACGCGCGCCGTGTATGAGTTCAGCGAGGGATTGCGACCCACCATCCGTTCGATGACGGCATGTGCCGATGCCGGTGGCGGCAGCGTGCTGGGCGAAGCTGACGGCGCTTGCGCTCGAGCCTGAGCCACGACGGCGAACAACATCGCGCCGCCGAATGCAAGCGCGAGGCGGATCATGCAGCAGCCACCATCGGAAAGAGCCGGTCGAGGGCAAGGGCATTGAGCGTGCGCAGCAGTTCCGGGCGCGTGACCTGAAGGGCGACTTCGCCTCCCAGCTCGCGCGCGCGGCGCAGAAGCGTAATCAGCCCGCGGACGGCATCGGTGTCCAAACGGGGAAGGACATCCAGATCGAGCACGACGCGCCGCGCACCGGTCTCAAACGCGGTCGTAACGGCAGCCTGCAAGGCATCGAACGCGGCAGGACGGTACTCAAAGACGATCGACTGCATGTAGATCACTCATTTTGGGAGAACGCAAGTACGTACTTGCACGCAGAGGATACCATACCGGCACCACGCGTGCAAGTACGTACTTGCAGCGCGGATAGCTACTAAGAAGCGGAGCATAAGCTTACATGCGGCCCGTAACCGCCGCGGATCTTAGCCGGCTCGGTCAAGAGCATGACCTCGCGCCATTTTCCATCCTCGTCAGCTCGCCGGCACGTGGCTGGTCCGCGTCGTACGAGCCGGATCGCGACCTTTATCCCGCCAGCATGATCAAAACGCCGCTCGCGGCAGCGGCGATGGCGCTCGCGGCGGACGGCCGGATGAACGTCACGGATCGCGTCGAGATCTCGCGCGCGAACATGACCTACAACGACGCGCCGTCTCCGCTCGTGCCGGGATACTGGGCGCGCATCGATCAGTTGTGCGAGCTTGCGATTTCGCGTTCGGATAATGTCGCGACGAACGTCCTCTTCGACGTGGTGGGACGCGAACGCGCAACGCGCATTATCGCGCAACGCTTCGGATTACTACAGACGGCCTTTCACCGCAAGCTTTCCGGAAGCGAACCGTTGATCGACGATCCGGGCTGGGACGGCGTGCACCGCAACACGCATCCCGCGAGCGATGCCGCAAAACTCTTCGAGGACATCGCGCTCGATCGCGTTCCGCACAGCGATCTGCTGCGTGGCGCGCTCGCACGTCAGTATTGGAACGACAAATTGTCGAAAGGCTTGCGCGAAGGCGACCGTTTCGCGCATAAGACCGGCGACACGAGCGACGTCACCCACGATGGCGGCATCCTCTGGACGCCACAAGGCGAGAGCTATATCGTCGTCGTGTACACCGGATTGGCAAGCACCGACGAACACAACGCGCGTTTCGGACCATTCATGCGCGCGTTGCGCGAACTGCTCGCGTAACCACTCGGCGCGACTATTGCTCTGTTGAGTCGCTACTCGACGCTGAGCGATGTTTGGCGCCGCCGGCTCTATGATAACCTTCTCTCGCTGCTTGCGACGGACACATGTACTCGCCGTGCTTGGTGCGCCCGTAAAACGGGTCGCTCGGCTCGTGATAGACGTGCGTCTTCGTATTGACCCATACAGGGTGTACGGCGCCGCACGATACTCCGGGCGGAACGGTCGCCGGCGTGCCGGGCGCCATCGCGTCGCCGGACGCGTTCATTCCGCTCATCGGCTCGTTTGCAGCCGAATGCGACGAGCGATGCGTGGATCCACCGGTCATCCTGCCGTTGCTCGACTCGGTGGTACTTCCCGACGAGGACTGGTTATTTCCGCCGCCGCACGCTGCGAGTGCAACGAGGGCGGTCACTGCAAGCAGATTACGGAATGACACGTTGCGTTATCTCCTTCAGCTTCTGCTGCGCCAAGCGCGCGATCGGCGATCGTTCCCCCGTATATACGCGGGCGCCGCCGACGAACGCGGCCTGTACCCAGCTATCTTGCCCACGATAGACGACTCCGTTGACCTCCGGCGTCCACGGATCGATCGCAGAGGCGTCCAGCACGAGAAAATCCGCCGCGTTTCCTACGGTGAGGTCGCCTGCATCCAGCCCGAGCGTGCGGGCGCCCTGCGCCGTCGCGAGGTCGAATGCGGTGCGCGCGCCCAGCGCGCTGCCGTCGGTGCGCGCGAGCTTCTGCAGCAGCGACGCGGCGCGCATCTCATCAATGAGCGAAGGTTTCACGTCCGCGTCGGTTCCGAGTCCCATCGGCACGCCGAGCGCCTGAAGTTCCGACACATCGCAAACGCCGTCGCCGAGGTATTGATTCGTCATCGGATTGTGGATGACACGCGCGCCGCGCTCTCCAAGCAGACGCTTTTCATCCGCGGTGATGTAGATCGCATGAACGGCGATCGTCCGATCGTTGAGTGAATCCAACCGGTCGAGCAGCTTGATCGGCGTTGCGCCGTGCTTGGAAAGCGTCGCTTCGCCTTCATACGACGCCTCCGCGGCGTGCACGTGCATCATGCAGTCGTGCGCGCGCGCAAAATCGGCCGCGGCGCGAATCATATCAAGCGATGCCGCGTGCAGCGAATGGGGCGCAACACAAACGTTCGCCCAGGGATAGGCTTGCATCAATTGCAACGTGCGCGATTGCGCTACGTCGATCGATTCACGAAATTGCGGCGGCGCATAGTCCGCATCCATCCAGGTACGGGCGAACACGAGCCGGATGCCCGTATCGTCGGCAGCCCGAATCGCGGCTTCGGCGTGCGCATTCCCAGCGCCGTTGAGGTAAAAAAACTCTGCCACCGTCGTAATACCGGCCCCGAGCATCTCCGAGAACGCCGCGATGAAGGTCCAATAGATGTCATCGGGGGTGAGTTGCGGCACGACTTTGTAGAGCGCGTCACTACGCCATTTGGCGAACGTCCAATCGTCAGCCCAGCCGCGCAGCAAGATTTGATATGCGTGGCTGTGACCGTTAATGAATCCCGGGACGATTAAACGATCGGCGGGGAACGAACGAGCCGTGAGCCGCGAATTACGCTGCGCCACGACCGGGAAATCTCCGGCGTCCTCGATGCGCCCGTTGCGCACGACGAACGCGTAGTCGTAGCGCGTCTCGCCGCCGACCAGCGCGCGCGCGCAGCGCACGAGTTCGTTCGGTAACGTCCTCAAAGAACGACTCCACGATGGACGACCGCAACAGCGAGATTTCCGCCATGCTGCCATCCGAATTCATCGGGAGAATCAATACGCAGCGCAACGAAGTCCGCGACCGCTCCGGCATGCAAGGCGCCGGCGTGCACCCGCAGCGAACGCGCCGCGGCAACGGTCACGCCGTGGAGCGCTTCCGCGGCGGTGAGCCCAAAGAGTTTCCGGCCGAAGTACGCAACCGTCTGCAGGTTGAAGCACGGCGACGTTCCCGGATTGTAGTCGCTCCCAAGCGCAACGGCTGCGCCTCGTTCGAGCAATTCGCGAACCGGTGCGCGCTTGGGGAGATCGAGGTACGCAATCGTTGCGGGGCACGCAACCGTGACGGTACGGCTCTCTGCGATCGCGCGGACGTCTTGCTCTCGAATGCAATTGCAGTGATCGACCGCGTCCACGCCGACGTCCACGGCCATCTCGGCAGCATGCCCGAAGTTCATTTCGTCGCAATGTACGCGCAAGCGCATGCCATGCGCGCGGCACGCTTCGAGATAGCGGCGAGTCTCTTCCGGCGAAAAGAAACCGGGCTCGCAGAACGCATCGGCATAGACCGCACCGTGCGCGTGTGCCAACGGCACCAGCTGATCGATAAGATAATCGATGTATGCGCTCTCGTTTGTGAACTCGGGCGGCACTGCATGCGCGCCCAAGAACGTTGCAATCATTGCCGGCACGTCGTAGTCGCTCGTGTGCGCTGCTACGATGTCGAGGAGTTCCGTTTCGCCGGGCTTGTGCAGCGCGTATCCGGTCTTCGTCTCGAGCGTCGTCGTGCCGTGCGCCAGCAACATCTTCAAGCGCGGATGAATCACTCGTTCGTAGAAGCGGTGGGGCTCGAGTAACGCATTGCGTGTCTGTTCGACGGTGTAGAGCATCCCAAGCAGTGGCTTTTCGCCGCGCTGACGCGCCGCAAAATCCGGTTCACGATCGCCGGCGAAGAGCGGATGCGCGTGCGCGTCGACAAAGCCCGGTACGACGACGCAATCGCGTACGTCCAGTTCGCGGACCGGCCGATCGTGCACCGACCGTTCGATGTCGGTGCGTTTCCCGACCGCAGCGATCCGATGGCCGTCGACGATCAGCGCGGCATCGTCGATGCGCCCGAGCGCATCGAACGTGATGCCGTTTTGCGCGGCAACGGTTTCGCACGTCACGATCGTCTTTGCGCGTACGACTAAGGGTTCCATTCCGCGTCGCTATAGGCGCCAGTCGATGCCTTTGGTATCCGCCGTTTCCATTGCGATTTCGTATCCGGCATCGGCGTGCCGAACGACGCCCATGCCGCAATCGGTCGTCAGCACCGCTGCGAGCCGCGCCTGCGCGTCTTGCGACCCGTCGGCCACCACCACCATGCCGGCGTGCAAGCTGTAACCGATACCAACGCCGCCGCCGTGATGGAAACTTACCCAATGCGCGCCTGCGGCAGTGTTCAACAATGCGTTGAGAATCGGCCAGTCGGCAATCGCATCGGATCCATCTTTCATCGATTCCGTTTCACGATACGGCGAAGCGACGCTTCCCGTATCGAGATGATCGCGCCCGATCACGATGGGCGCGGAAATCTCACCACCGCGCACGAGCTCGTTGAAACGCAATCCGGCTTTCGCGCGATCGCCATAGCCGAGCCAGCAAATACGCGCAGGCAGTCCTTGGAACGATACGCGTTCCTGCGCGAGTCTGATCCAACGCTGCAATCCCGCATCGTCCGGGAAGAGCGCAAGCAACTCTTGATCGAGACGATGAATGTCTTTCGGATCGCCGGAGAGCGCCGCGAAACGGAACGGACCGGAACCCTTGCAGAACAGCGGGCGCACGAACGCCGGAACGAATCCCGGAAATGCGAATGCCCGCCCGTATCCGGCGCGCTGCGCCTGCGCGCGAATGTTATTTCCGTAGTCGAACACGATCGCGCCGGCATCTTGGAAACGTACCATCGCCTCGACGTGCTTGCCGCAGCTCTCGAGCGCGCGGCGTTCGTACTCTTCCGGCGAGTTGCGCCGCAGTTCGGCCGCTTCTTCCAACGTCAGCCCTTCGGGAACGTACCCGTTGATTACATCGTGCGCGGACGTTTGATCGGTCACGGCATCCGGGCGGAATCCGAGATCGTAGAGGTCCCAGAACTCCGTCGCAGCGTTGCCTTCGTAGCCGACCGAAACCGCTTCACCGGCTTTGCGCGCGCGTTCGACTTCGTGCAACGCCTCTTCGCGTGAATCGACGACTTTGTCGAGGTATCGCAGATCGCGACGGCGATCCAAACGCGAGCGATCGACGTCGATGACGAGCGCAATCCCGTCGTTCATCGTAACCGCAAGCGGTTGCGCGCCGCCCATACCGCCGACGCCGGCGGTCAGGCAGATCCGTCCCTTCAACGTTCCACCGAAGTGCTGTCGCGATAGCTCCGCAAACGTCTCGTACGTCCCCTGCACGATGCCTTGCGTGCCGATGTAAATCCACGATCCGGCCGTCATCTGGCCGTACATCGTGAGTCCTTGCGCTTCCAGCTCGCGGAAGATCTTCCAATCCGCCCATTTCGGCACGAGATTCGAATTCGCGATGAACACGCGCGGCGCGCGTTCGTGCGTCTTCCAAACGGCGACCGGTTTGCCGCTCTGCACGATCATCGTCTCGTCATTCTTCAGCCGGCGCAGCGTCCGCACGAGCGCATCGAATGCTTCCCACGAGCGCGCAGCGCGACCGTTTCCGCCGTAGACGACCAAATCGTCCGGACGCTCCGCGACGTCGGGATCGAGATTGTTCATCAACATCCGCAGCGCCGCTTCTTGCGGCCAACCTTGGCACGAACGCTCGCTGCCGCGAGGTGCGCGAACGGTGCGCGCAGCGGAAATCGTACTCGTCATAGCGGAGGGGTCTTAGGCGAGCCGGCGCACAAGCCCGCTTGACATTACGCGATATATCGAATAGTATCGCGTCATGACGGAGGCATGCTTGAGAATGTGCAAACACAGCTTTAGGCGCCATCGCCACGGAACGCGTGAGGCAGAAACATTTTTCGTCGTCGTTGTTGCGATGATTCGCAAAGCGCTCGTCGTGCTCGCGAACGCGCGCCGCGATCTCGAAGATATCGCGCGCGGCGACGCAGGCGTGCAGGCTTCGCGCCCCGCGCAAACCCACATCAAGCCCACGGAGAAACACCTCAATGTTCCACTTTAAACACGGACGGCACGGTTACGGCGGCCCGTGGGGCCCGGGCGGATTCCGTCACGGACGCGGCATGCGCGGCGGACGCGCGCGCGGCGAAATGAAGTACGAGATCCTCGAGTGCTTGTTGCAAGGGCCGCGTCACGGCTACGACATCATGCTCGAGATCGAATCAAAAACCGGCATGCGCCCGAGCCCGGGATCGATCTATCCCGCGTTGCAGATGCTTGAAGACGGCGATTACATCCGCGGTCAAGAGCGCGACGGAAAACGCACGTACGAAATCACCGACAAAGGGCGCGAGTTGCTCTCGCAGCGCGAACGCGAAAACGACGGCGAAGAGTACGACGGCGAAAACATCTACGGCATCATCGCCGAAGCGATGCGCCAAGTGCACGGAATCAGAGATGCGGTAAAGCAAATCGCGCGCACCGGCAACATGGAATCGTATCGCAAAGCGGTAGCAGCGCTCGACAAAGCACGCCGCGAACTCTTCGCGATCCTCGCAGATCATATCTAGCGGACGTTCCCTAGCGGCGGATCGTAATGCGATCGACGATTCGTGTCACCCCGTGAACGCGCCGAACGGCGGCAATGAGCGTCGACTTTATTTCGCGCGTCGGAACCTTACCCGTTAACGTGACGACGCCGACGATGCGCGCTCGGCTTGACATTGAATGCATTAACGCCGGTCTGCGCAGCCATGACGCCGGCGACTTCGGCGGTAAGCGCTGCGTCTTGCGCACCCACTTTCACGGGCGTCGGGATGCTACGCACCGCCTGATTGACCTCGCTTTTCGTCTGTTGTTGTTGTTGCGCGGTACAAGCCGCGATCGACGTAGCGAATGCGAACGAAAGCAGAGTCTTGCCGAGCGTCGGCATGTCGCCATTGTACCCGCCTTGGCGCTGAGATTGGAGCGCCGTTGCGAGGCGATACAACGATTCACTGGTTTGCGACTGCCCGTTGCGTAACAAAACATCGACGGTGATTCCATACCCATCCACGGAGCGGCCGTCGCCGTAATCGTCGGTTGCCCGATGCCTCATGTGGTTATGCTGCTTCTCGTTCCGAATTGAGCCCGAATCCCGACTCGAAGAGCCAGTCAAACACCTCCGCCTGACGCGCCCGCACGTTTCACACGCGATGATTGAGTCGCGGATGACAAAATGCCGCGCGTTCCACGAAACGCCGCCGAAGTACCGTCGTGCTACAATGAACGTTATCGCGGCTCAACAGAAATCGAAAGCGAAGTCGAAGCAACAGAAGAAGCGTCGCCTCGTGGAGACGTGGTTGCCGTCGCTCGTGGAGCGCGCGCCTAGCGCGATTCGAATGCTTCTCTTGCGTAGAAAGCAGAAGGGCGCCGGTTTCCCGACGCCCTTCGCAAAAATGCGCTTGCCCTATCGAGGGTAGCTCCAGTCCTCGCGCGGAGCATCGAGCCCGCGTGCCGGTTTGATATTGCGTGCGTAGACTGCTTCCGGATCGAAAAACATCTGGACGAAGTCCCGCAAGTCGCTCAGAAGATTCTTCAACATGGTCACAATCATCGTATCATCCTTGTCCAGGTGAGCTCAACCACGGCTAGCACGGCGAAGAGCACCAGGGACACGTTAACGCCGATTTCCTTACCCTTCAGGTTCTCGCCGTTCTTCGCGAAGTCCGCGGTCGTCTCTCGAATGGCTTCGTCGACAGCGCGTCCTTCATCTTGCTCCAGCGCCACGAGAAACTCGGTGGCCTTCGGGCTTTCTTTCCCGCCTAAGCATCGCATCGACGCGATCGCAACGAAAATTGGAATCGCCATTAACGCCGCGACGATGATTGAAGCGGTTCGCGGCGGCGTGGCGTTCAGCGCCTTATCGAGAACCCAGAACGCTACGGTGACTTCAAAAATCACCATGACGCCGAGCGTGGCGTCGACGTCGGCAAACCGGCGGCTCTGATTGCCGAGGATGCTGCGGATTGCGTTGAAGCGTTGCCACAGCGGATCGTCGCTCGGGCGCTCAATCGCCGGCAGCGACACTGCGACTCCGCGCGGTCGCACAACCGCGCCGAAAAGCACGAGCCCAACAACGACGACTTGCAGCCACGCCGGCAGATCGAACATCGGATACTCCATTTCGAAGGCCGTGATGCATGCGCTCGTGCGAGCGTTCTCAAACGTCCGCCGAAGTCGGTGCATCACCGACAGTCGCGCCTTGTAATTCTGCTAAACCGCCGTGCCATCGGTGTGGCATCGCTTGGAATGAAAAATCGGCTCTTCCGGCAGCGCGACGTACGTGCGACGGCCGCCACGTTTGCGGCGCTAAGATACGCGATGAGGCCGCGTTCGATATTTCTCCGGCGGCCGAATCGTCGAATTTGGCCTCGAGCGAAGCCGAGGGCGCGCTGGCGCAGCTCCTCAGCAGTCACCGAACGTGAGCCTGCGCCGAGAGAACGAGGTGAAGCGCAGCCGCGGCCGCCATCGGCGCGCACCGCAGTAGCGGCACACGCCTGTGAGAGTGGTCCGTCTTGCGCGACGTGCGGTGCTAGCGCGCGAGCGCGGCGGCAGGTTCGAGCTCCATCACGGTTGCGCAAGGTTTGCACAAAGCTACTCTTCTAAATTGAAGTGCAACGCGTTCGCAAAGCACGAATCCGTCGCGTACTCTACGTGCGGACCGGATGCGTCGCGGAGCCGCTGCGCGCTGATCCATTGACGCAGAATTTCGGGCGGCGCTTACGATTGCCGCCGCTGGCGGCATTCACGCCGAAAGCTTTCCATCGCGCATTGTCGGCGTCAATTTCGGACTGCGGAATCTCGACCGCCGCAATGAGCAGCAGCGCGAGCATTAACACGGTGCGGCGCATCAACGGACCAGTCCCCGCAACACTTTTCCCTCGGTATTTAGATAGTATGATGACGGGTCGAAGCGTTTCGAGTCCGCAAACATCAAATACAAATACTTGAAATTTTCGCTGAACGAATACGCAGGGAAGTGATCGCCACGTGTCATTGGCCGCGTTCGTACATCTTCGAGCACCGTGTAGCCGTTCGCGACGCGACAATTTGCTCGCAAGGCCTGGAAGTATTGATACGCGGTTCGGCGGTACTTTTCGTCACCGGTGAGGAACCAGAGGTCGAACGCCGAGTTCGGATACTCGGGTCGCAGGCCGTATGCGGGATCGACGATCGCGAGCGTCGTGTAATCGATCGCTTCCGGGATTAGCGTGTAGCGGTCGAGTACGTCGGTCCATGAGTCGTAGAATGCCGACCCGATATCTCGATTGCCGCCTTTCGCGACCAGCTCCGCGTAGAATGACGACAGCTCGGTAAGTTGTGTAGGCCCGATTGGAGACCCGTTGCGATAGTTCACCGGTTGAAACCATAGCCGTCCGTCAACGCGAACGATTTTGTACTTCAAGATCGCATCGGTGAACGTGCGGTACCAGTCGCGGCACCGGGCGATGCCGAGCATCTGCCAGCCGCCCCACAGGTACTCGTAGAACGAATCCACGGGCTCATCAGGCGCGACGTCGTCTTCACCAATGAATTGCCCCGTCTCAACATCGAAATTCGTCCCAAGTAAATTCAGCTGCGAGCGTTTCGCGATGACCGTCTGAAACGCGCGCATCGACACGTTAAGATATTTCGGATCGCCGGTCAATCGAGAGAGATCACCGAATTCCAGAATATTGGTACCGATTTCGGCGAGATTCGACTTCGGATCCGAAACGGCACCGGTCTTCAGATTCGCGTATCGATACGGTGCGCCGGTCGGTGATTTCGTGAAGCACGGCAAGAGCCGGTCCGCCAACTCGCGCGACGCGTCGAGCATGAACCGTTCACCGGTCGCATAATAGCCCGAGAGGAATCCCGCGACCATCCGGATTACGGCTTCGAACATCTGCACGCTGCCGTCAACATCGAAATCGACGTGCGCTCGCAGCCATTCGACGCATGCGGCGAGCTCTTCGTCGAGTTCCATCACGTAGAGTGTGTCGAGCGCCTCGATAATCGACAAACCGAAGGAATGCGTTGGAATAAAGAAATTCGACGGCACTCCGCTGGCCGGTTTTACTTCATCGTAACCCCACGCAAAGCGTTTATAGCCTTGCCACGCGTGCAGAAACTCATCGCGTACTTGCCGCGCGATGGTTTGCGCGTTCGGCGCCGCTGCGATCAGCGGCACGACGGCTGCGCTCGCCGTTGCCTGCAAGAACGAACGGCGCTTCACAAGCGCGGCCATTCGATGTTGCGCCGCACGTTCGGCGATCGTTAGTTCGGGGGTTTCACAACAACGCGTTACCGATCGAGCCTTGCACCTGTCGCGCGCGTCGCTGCTTGCGTTAGTGCGCCCGTGCGAATGAGTTCGCGTGCCGCTTCGATATCGGGCGCCGGGGCGCGGTCTTCCGTCCACGGCGCAATGGAAGTCCGGGCCACGTCATACGCGGCTTGCGTGCCGGCGCCGGATTTCAATGGGCGGCGGAAATCGGTCGCGGTCAGCGCACCGAGAAGTTCGCATGCGAGCGCGCCTTCGACATTGTCGAGCACGCGCATAAGATTGTTCGCCGACGTCATGCCCATGCTGACGTGGTCCTCTTGACCGGCGGAGGTCGGGATCGAATCGACGCTCGAAGGCCACGCCAAGCCTTTGTTGTCGTTCACCACCGCTGCGGCGGCGTACTGGACGATCATCAATCCCGATTGCAATCCCGAACGGCCGGTCAAGAATAGCGGCAAGCCCCGGTCCTCGGCATTGAGCAGCAAATACAAACGACGCTCCGCAATGGATGCGAGTTCGCTGATCGAAAATTTCAGGAAATCGATCGCGAGCGCGATCGGTTCTCCGTGGAAATTCCCGCCGGAGAGGAACTCGCCGTCGTCAGGAAAGACGAGCGGATTATCGGTCACGGAATTTGCTTCGATCTCCGCAACGCTGCGTACATGTGCGATCGAATCGCGCACCGCTCCATGCACGACGGGAATGCAGCGGAAAGAGTACGGGTCTTGCACGCGTCCGCACTCGCGATGCGAGAGCATGATTTCCGAACGCTCGAGCAGCGCGCGCAGGTTCGCCGCCACGCGCGTCTGACCGGGATGCGGGCGAAGGTCGTTGATGCGACGGTCGAAGACGCGATCGGTTCCGAGAAACGCTTCGAGCGACATCGCTCCGATCACGTCCGCCGCGGCGGCAAGGCGCTCCGCACGTAGAATCCCGAGCGCCGCGATGCCGGTCATCATTTGCGTGCCGTTGATGAGCGCGAGCCCCTCTTTCGGTCCGAGCGTCACCGGTTCCAATCCAGCGCGTGCGAGCGCGACGTCGCTCGGCAAACGTTCGTTTTGATAGAACGCTTCGCCCTCACCGATCAGCGTGAGCGACATGTGCGCGAGCGGCGCAAGATCGCCGCTTGCACCAACGGACCCTTGGCACGGAACGACGGGCGTGACGGCTCGATTGAGAAGTCCCGCCAGCAATTCGAGTGTTTCGAGCTTGACGCCCGAGTGGCCGGCAGCGAGTGAATTGACGCGCAAGACACCTGCTGCGCGGACGAGACGCTTGTCGAGCGGCGGTCCCGTGCCGGAGGCGTGACTGCGCACGAGGTTCAGTTGCAACTGCGCGGCGTCTTTCGGGTCGACCGGCACGTTCGCGAGGCGTCCGAAGCCGGTGGTTACCCCGTAGATTGCTTCACCCTCCGCAAACCGCTCCTCGACGAAGGCGCGCGCGCGAACGACGCGTTCGCGCGCTTCCTGAGAAATCGTAACGGGAGCGCCGTTTGCAACCGCTTCAATCGCTTCGAGCGTGAGATGGCGCCCGTCGAGTTCGACCGTGCCGGGCAGCCTGAGCGTGGACGTCATGCGGTAAACTTCCGGCCGATCACGGGCGCGCCTGCCCTCGATATGCGGAGTTGGCGGGACTACAAGGCAATTTAGGCAAAACTAAATTACGCAATGCGACTGCTCTTGTCCGCGCTGGTTCTGGCGCTTTTCCTTTCTCCCATTGCCGCGCGCGCGGACGCCGACGAACACATCAGCACACCGCAGAGCCTGGCGCAAGGCTTACAGCCGCTGCGGGGCGCGATCCCCGTCGCCACCCCCGCACCGGGCGAATCTCGAAGCGTCCCGCGCGATGACGGCAGCTATCAGGCGGTCCCCGAGGTTCATGGCCGAACGAAGGTTTTCCACATCGTCGAACGGCAAGCGCCGTGGACGCTTCGCAGCGGACTGGTCGTGATGGCGCGGACGTACAACGGCGTCGTGCCCGGCCCGGTTCTGCAAGTGCACCAAGGCGACACCGTCGTTATCGACTATCAGAACGACGGTGACATGCCCGACACGATTCACTTGCATGGCATTCACGGGACCGGCGTCGACATGGACGGCGTTCCCGGAATCTCACAACCAATGGTTCAGCCGGGCGGCACGTTTCGGTACGAGTTCGTTGCGAATCAACCCGGCACGTTCATCTATCACACGCACAGCACGGAAGCGATGCTCGAGTCGGGTTTGTACGGCGCGATCGTTGTAGTGCCGAGCCATCCGCTTCCAGTGGAGCGAAACGTCGCGCACGACTACGTCGAGATGATTTCCTCGTGGATGATTCAGAGCGGCATCGAGAATCATTGGACGCTCAACGGCAAAGAGTATCCGGACACGAAACAACTGGACGTTCGGAAAGGGCAACGGATCCGCATACGGTGGATCAGCATGTCGGGTGAAGAGTTTCACACGATGCACACGCACGGCCACTACCAGCATGTCATCGAGCGCGACGCCCGTCCCGTTTCCGGCGATGACGAAGAAGACACGGTCGAAGTAGGGCCGGGTCAACGCGTCGACGTGATCGTGACCGCAAATGCAAAACCGGGCACCTGGCTCGTTCATTGCCACGTCGCGGATCACGTAGAGGGCGCGGATTCGTTGCCTGCGGGACTGATCACGGCGCTTCACTACCATGGAACACCGGACACGTTCGCCTCGATGAGCGCGCCGATGATGCCGATGAAGACGTCGAGCGCTCCCGCGCCGCTTTCGATGCAAAAGACGCTGCTGCTCGGCGCAATCGCGGGACTCACAATCTTCCTTGGATTGCCCATCGCGCGCGCGCGCCGGCTTTCGCCGAACGTCATCGCGATCCTCAACGCGCTCGCAATCGGAATTCTGGTCTTTCTCGTCGTTGAAATCGCTCAGAACGCAACCATCCCGTTAACGCAAGCGATGTCGATCTGGCACGCGGGGCAAGGAGCGTTTCCGGCGTGGCTCGTGGTTGCGTACATCGGCGGGTTTCTACTCGGGCTCGTTGGTCTGGGCAGTGCGTCGATGCAGTTCATGAAGCATCACGTGCACGAAGCCGGCGAACATCCCTACGCGCTCTCGGCCGTTATCGCGCTCGGTATCGGCGCGCACAATTTCGGCGAAGGGCTCGCAATCGGCGCATCGGCCGCGACGGGTGCTACGGCACTGGCAATCGGACTAATCATCGGATTCGCATTGCACAATACGACCGAAGGTTTCGGCATCGCCGCACCAATGGCCGGACGGATGGTCCCGACGTGGGGACAGATCGCACTCGCGGGGTTGGTTGCCGGCGGCCCGACGTTCCTTGGAACCGTCGTCGGTTACTTTTTCAGCTCACCGTTGCTTTCCGTTTTCTTCTTGACGATCGCGGCCGGCGCGCTCGTGTTCGTCATCGGCGAAATGTGGAGCGTGCTCAAACGCATCGGCCTCACGAGCACCGTAACGACAGCGCTCGCGTGCGGATTCTTCGTCGCGCTCGCGACGGAAATGATCGTCGATCTGAGCGGAGGTTGAACCGGTGCGTCACGCCGCGTTGTGCATAACGCCGCGCGAAACGTGAATAACAACCAGTTTCTTGTGGATACGGTGTGTGCGAACGCACGAACGTCTTGAAGCGCTTCACGTCCGGTGCTACGATGCGTTCACTTCGGCTCGCGCCGGAGCGCGACGCGCGTATCGGTCGCGATCGAGTTATCCGCTCGTAATGGCTGCGCTGGCAGCCTTGAGCGGTCCCGATCGAACCGCCACTCGAGTCAGTAAGGCTCTCCCACCCGAGAGTCAGACAGGCGAGTTTGGTGAGCGAATACGTCTGAATCAGCGGGGCTCGCACCCGCTGATTTTGTTTTTGCACCCGCAAAAACCTATGCGACCTCGTACGTTGGTTATGTGCCGTATTTTGCGGTGATTTCGTGGGCTAATACGGAGATGCGATCGCGGACGGGAGCGGGTTCGACGATTTCGGCTTGCGATCCCCAGCCGAGAACCCAGCGTACGAGTTCGTCGACGTCCGCGACGCGGTATTCGATATGCGCCGACCCATCATCGTTGCGTGTTATTTGCCGTTCCGCGACGACCCGCGCCGCAATCGCCGCTTTCGCAACGCGAGGCGCGAAATATACGCGCACGGCCGTTGTGTCGTCGCCGTGCATCACGCCGCTGATCGACGCAGCCGCGTACGCTTCAACGTCAAAGTCTTCCGGCTTTACGAAAGTCCGCGCGAGCATGCGCGGTTGGCTTACATTGTCTACGGCGAAGACGCGTTTGTCCCGACGCGCATGGTCGTATGCAACGCAATATATGCGCCCCGTGCTCACGATGAATCCGTACGGATCGGCAACACGCGTACTGCGCTTTCGTTCTTTGTCTTGATAGACGAACTCGACGCTGCGCGACGCGCGCTCGGCCGCGGAAAAAACGCGCAACGCCGCTTCGCCGTTCTCGTCGAGTCGGATCTCGGAAAGGCGGAAGGCGAGCGGGGTAGGCGCTTCGGCGCGTGCGCGTGCTCCGTTACTGGTCGAGCCCAAGAGCTTGTCGGTGATGTCGTTGATCGAGGAGCCAATGGCGCCGCCGATCGAGGCGCCAAACGAGCGGAGTGCGACGAGGCCGAACAGTTCGCCGCCCGAGAGATCGAGCCGCTTAAGACTATAGCCGCCCGCGAATCGGTACGTATTCGTCGTACGGTCGAAGTACCACGGAAAGCCCGCTTCAGAGAGGACCGCCAGATAGCGGCGTAAGCTGCGCGTGCTTGGACGACGCCCACCTTCCGCGATCCGGTCTTTCAGGCTCTCGAAGGAGTGACGCCCCTCATCAATAGCGTTGAGCAGGCGGACGAGCAAAACGATCTTCGGTTCGGTCGTACGTTCCACGGCTTTGAACCAGCCTACCGCATTCGCGTCGCGACCGCTATGCCAAAAAACCGGCGCACCCGTCAAAAAGTTTTAAAAACGCGTTGCCGCCGATGACGCAGATGGTGCCGCCTGCGCTTTCGGGAAGCATCCGGCGGCGGCGGAGATTGCGGGCACGGCCGGCTCGGGAGGCGTTGTCGTCAGGCCGATCTCGAGCGGGTAGTTCGATCCACCGTCCGTCATCGTTTGCACGTTGAGCTGATAACGCGCGTCGGGCTCGAGTGCGAACGCTGCAATTTGATACCGCGCCGTATTGACCCGCACGCACCCCATTTCTATGAGCCTGCCGTCGACCAGAAAGCTCGAACGCACGACGCCGCCGATCGGCCGCTCATAGAGATAGACGTTGGCCGGCGCGCTCGTCGGGTTGTCGAGCGAGAACAAGAATGTGTGCATGACGCCGTAGTCGCCATAGTCATGCCCGGGACTCGAGGGGTCGATATTTTGTGGCGTAGGATCACGATCGCCGTACACGACCGACGTGTCGTTCCCGCCGACGGTGTACGCGAGCGAATTCGTGCCGAAGTTCGTCAGCTCAAAGACGCCGCCGCGATTATGCCCATCGCGCGGAAGCAACGGCCCCGCGAGCATCGTCCGTGGATCGGCACCGGGCGAAACCGCAAGCACGGTCACGGTAACCGGACCGCCGGAAAGCACATTGATGCCGATCGTTCCGGCCACGAGTTGCCGGCTGCTCATCGGAACATCGTGGAGAACCAGTGCCGTTGACGGATCGAGGTCGTAGATGACGCCGGCATTGCGCGGCTTCATCAAAAGGAAATCGCGGCTGACGGCGTGGCCGACGCTCATCACGTCGATGTTCGGGCCCGCGGTAGAATCGATCGTCTGAACCGTGGACGGATGGTTCGCCGCGGACGAAAGAGCGACGACGAGACGCCGCGTGTCCAACGTATTGTCATGGTAATAGTACAGACGCGACGGTGCACTCGCGTCCACCGTTCCGCGATACAGGACACCGTCGCCGGTCAAATGCTCCGGATCGTCGTCGTACATGAGTGTCGGCGGAGCGAACGGTTCAACGCTGACGTTTTGCACGTTGACATTCGTCGTCGTTGCAACATCGACGTATTGGCCGTTTCCGTTGATCTGTACGGCAACCGGCACGCTCGTCGTTGCGCCGGCCTGGGGCGGTGCAATCGGCGGCGACGGTGCGGCGAGCGTTGCACCGGGCTGCACGGTCGCATTGCGCGCGACGGCGGCGGATATTTGCGTCGAGAGCCACGCCGGATCAATCGCTGAACCGGTCACTTTCAACGTCACCGCGCTCGGCACGCTGCCGGCGTCTTGCGCAACGAGCACGGGAATGTCGACTGCCGCACCCGTTTGATCGGTGACGTGAATCGTGTCACGTCCGAGTTGTCCCGCTGCGCTGACCGATAGCGTTTTCTCCGCCTGATTCACGGCGACGGCGACGAGCGGACCCGCGGTCGCAGTCAGTGCGCCCGCCGCGTTGATGATACGCAGCGTCGCCGTTCCGCCGGGATGAATCGCGAGCGATGCGGGCGACGCTTGGAGGCCTGCCGCCGGAAGCGGTGATGCTGAAGGCGATGCCAACGGATTCGGCGTTGGGGTCGCACTGAGCGGCGGCGAGGGCGAAGCTGTACCTTGTGCGAGCAACACGGCCACCAGGACGTTGAGCATCGGGCTATGGTATGGTGTTGCGGATGACGATGCACCTTCCGACGGTTCCGGAGTCCGTCGCATCCGATATCGCCGCGATTGGACGTTTCGCCGCTTCGCGCGGCTGGGTTCCCGCCACGAGCGGCAACTTCTCGCGCCGCATCGCTATGTCGCGGATCGCGATCACGCGCTCGGGTATCGACAAAGGAAACATCGGCCCTGACGATCTCATCGTGGTCGACCTCAACGCACCATTACCGCCCGGCGTTTCCGCGGAAACACCGCTCCACGTTGCGCGCTACGCCGCGGATCCGAACACGGGCGCCATCGCGCACATCCATTCCGTCGCGGCGACGGTACTGTCACGCGTCGATGCGGCGAACGGCGCGGTTGCGCTCCGTGGGTTCGAAATGCATAAATCGCTGGAAGGGATCACGACGCACGAAAGCTCGCTACGGCTACCGATCTTTGCAAACGACCAAGATACAGTTGCGCTTGCTTCACGCATCGAAGCAGCGCTCGAGTCCGTTCCACGCGTGCCTGGATACCTGCTCGCGGGACATGGGTTATATGCGTGGGGTGCGACGATGGACGACGCGCGCCGCCACTTGGAAGGCCTAGAGTTTCTGCTTCAGTGCTCTCTGGAAGAACGGAGAATCACATGACCGCAATCGCGACCTCAACGTTACGTGTCTACGACGACGGCAGTCCGTCCGCGCCCGTGCTCGAAACCGGCGACGGCGAACGCATCGCGTCGGAGCTCGCGAAGATCGGCGTGCGCTTCGAGCGCTGGGCAGCCGATGCAGATCTTCCCGCCGGCGCGGATCAACATACGGTGATCGCTGCGTATCGCTCGTCGATCGATAGACTCATCGATGAGTGCGGGTACCAATCGGTCGACGTGATTCGATTGGAGCGCGGCACGCCGAACACCGAACCGATGCGCAAGAAGTTTCTTGACGAACACCAGCACTCCGAGGACGAAGTGCGCTTTTTTGTCGACGGCCGGGGCGCGTTTTATCTTCATGCCGGCGACCGCGTCTATCAAACGATTTGCGTGAAAGGCGATCTCATCAGCGTTCCGGCCGGAACGAAGCATTGGTTCGACATGGGCTGCGATCCCGAGTTCACAGCGATCCGGCTCTTCGTGAATCCGGAAGGCTGGGTGGCCAACTTCACGGGCGACGCAATCGCGAGCGGTTTTCCGAAGCTCGACTAGAGTTCCTCGCGTGCATTTTCGCGCTGCAGCCGCCCTGATCGACATCGAGGGAACGGTCGGCTCGATTGCGTTCGTGCGCGACGTTTTGTTTCCGTATGCAAAGTCGCGGATGAACGCATACGTCCACGCGCACGCGGAAGAGCCGTGGATGCGCGCGATTCTCGACGAAGCGGCCCGTGTAGCGTCCGTCGACGTTCACGATCTAGCGGCGATTCTTCGCGCGCTCCACACGTGGAGCGATAACGATATCAAAGTCACGCCGCTCAAAGAACTACAGGGGCATATTTGGGTCGAAGGATTCGAATCCAGCGGCATTCGCGGCCATCTCTATCAAGACGCAATCGACGCGATCAACCGTTTTCACGACGCGGGCGTTCGCATGTACGTCTATTCGTCGGGATCCGTTGCCGCGCAGAAGCTCCTTTTCGGACACAGCGTCGCCGGCGATCTGCTGCCGCTCTTCTCGGGATTTTATGACACGACGATCGGCGGAAAACGTGAAGCGTCGTCGTACGAGCGCATCGTCAAGGACGTTGGAGTCGCGTCGAACGACGTCGTCTTCTTCTCCGATACTATCGCGGAGCTCGATGCGGCTCGTGATGCGGGAGTGCAAACCGTGCAGCTGGCGCGCCCCGAAGATGGAACCGTTCCCGCCTCCGCGCACACATCAGTGGAATCGTTCGTCGAGATCGACGTCCGACCGTGAAATATCCCGAGCGGTATTTCGACGAATTTATCCTGGGCGATACGTTCGAAACCGAGCCGTTCACACTCTCGGAAAAAGAATCGCTTGCCTTCGCGCATCTCTACGATCCGCAACCGTTCCATTTGGATGCGCAAGCAGCCGCCGCGAGCCCGTTCCATGAGTTGGTCGCGAGCGGCTGGCACACGGCCGCGATCACGATGCGCTTGGTCGTCTCATCCGGCGTGCTGCGCGCGACCGGTGTGATCGGTACGGGCATCGACGACCTCCGTTGGCTGGCGCCGGTCGTTCCCGGCGACACACTGCACGTGCGTGGCGAAGTGATCGAAAAACTTCCGTGGCCGGGAAAGAACGAGCGCGGCACGATGCGGGTTCGATTGCACACGATCAATCAAAGCGGCATAGTCGTGATGTCGCAAATCGCAAACATCATGATGCAAACGCGGCCTGCCTGAGCAATACTCCTCCACGCCTTCACCCGAGCGGGCGACAGACGGACCATGTGGGCTTCACATTACGGCGAGAGATACCGGTCGAACCACGATGCAAGAATATGAAGACGCTCGATGCGGTGGATCGGCGTTCCCGTCCGATTGAGATCGTGATTTTCGCCCGGTACTTCAACGAAGCGAACGGTTCGACCAAGCTGCTTGAGCGCTGAGAATTCGTCAAGCGTCTGATCCACCGGCGTTTCCGTATCTTGCGTCGAGTGCAGCACCATCAGCGGCGTGTGCACGTTCTCGACGTACGTAAGCGGGGAATCGGTGAAGTTTTTGCTGGATGAATTCCACGGTTTCCCCCACGCGTATTGGCCGCCGAGTCCATTCGAACTCGCGAAGAACGCGTCAAGCGATTCTGTTGCGAGATCGCTCGCCGGTCGCTCGGAGATCGCGGCTTTGAAACGGTTCGTATGCGCGATGACCCAGAGCGTTGCATAGCCGCCGTAGCTTCCGCCGATGACGCCGAAGCGCGACGGGTCGACGTTCGGACGCTTTGCGACCTGATCCATCCCGCGCATGATGTCGTCGAACATCGGAGGTCCCCAATTGCCTTCGAGCGCCGCTTCAAACGCGTGTCCGTAACCAATGCTGCCTTCTGGATTAATGAACACGACGTTGTAGCCCCGTCCCGTCCAATACTGCAGTTCGTGAAAGAACGTCGCGCCGAATTCAGCTTGCGGACCGCCATGAATATCGAGAATCGTCGGACGTTTCCCGACCGCATGCGGACCGACGGCCGGCATGAACCACGCATCGACGTTGAAACCGCCGGCATCGTGAATCGTGAAGCGCTGCGGTTGCGATAGCATAACGCCGTTGAGATACGATCGATTGAGTGCCGTCAACGCGCGTTCGGTTCCATTGTGCATGTCGCGCACATATACTTCCGCCGGATGCGTAAAATCGGCTTTCGTATACGCGACCCACCGACCGTCGCGGCTCATCGAACAGTCGGCGATCGCACTATCGCCGCCCGTGAGCATTGTTACGTTCCCGGTCGAACGCTCAACTGCGGCGAGTCGCGTGCTTCCCGCCATTGAAACGTCGGTAACGATCGTGCGATCGCCGGGCGTAAAGAGCGGCCCGCAAATCATGCCCGGCATTTTGAGATCGGCCAGAACCCAATCGCCCCATTGGTACGCGTTCTTTTTTACGACGACGGTCCTGTGCGAACCGTCGGGATCGGCCGAGACGAGCGCCGGATATTCCGCGCTGTCATCGACATTACCGCTGAAGAAATAGACGCGCTTGCCGCGGTTGCCATATGCAGGCTGCACGTTTGCAACGTCGGGCGAGCGCACGAGCCGCATCTCGCCGCCACGCGATGCAATCGTGTACACGTCGCTCTCGTTCGCGCGGGACGTTTCACGGCGCAGCGATGCGAACGCCACCATTGAGTCATCCGGCGACCAGACGTATTGCGCTTCCGACCACCGATGACCGGACGTCAACGCGCGCGGCGCGGAGCCGTCCGCGTTCATGACCCAGAGATGCTGGTGCTTGTTATAGACGTAGCCTTCTCCGTTGGCTTCATAGCGTTCCGTATCGATCACGCGGATATCGCTCGTGCGCTGCGAGGGTTTCGGCGTAAAGCCGGCGGCGCGAAAATCAATCTGCGCCGGCGGTTGCGCGTCAACCGTGAGGGACGCGAACGCGATGCGCTGGCCGTCGTGCGACCACACCGGCGACCATGCACCCGTTGGACGATGCGTCAGTTGCGACGTAGCGTGCGACCGAGTGTTATACGAGAAGATTTGCGGGACATCGCGTGCCGTCCGCACGAACGCAATGCGCGAACTGTCGGCCGACCATGCGGGCGACGACGACGAACCATCGGAGGTAAGTGCTCGCGGCGAACCGCCGCGCATGCTCACGAGCCAGACGTTGGCATCGTATCGGTCTTCGGGACCGTTCATCCGCGAAACGACGAATGCGACACTGTTTCCATCCGGCGAGATCACCGGCGCGGATATCAACGTCAGCCGGAACAAATCTTCCGCTCGAACCGGCTGCCGCGTTGCGGACGATGCCTGCGTTGCGGCGAGGCAGACAAACAACAATGCGGCGAGCAGACAGCGTGAAGCGCTCATACGACGCAGATTCCCGACGCTGCGAGCGATCTCCGCGCTAGCGAACTCTTACGATGCGGAACGGAAGCGACGCTGGCTCAATTCGTCGAGCGGTTCGACGTCGGCGTGCGTTTGAATCTCGCGAATATCTTCGTAGAAGTTTGCTGCGTTGCGTACGTCGCGTCGTATCCGGCGCGCGCGCGGCCCCGGTACCTCGTGGGTGGCGAGGTAGTCGAAAATACGGTCGCGATCGACGCGGTAGTTCCGTGGCGCGGACGCGGGGAAGCGGAAGACGTACCGGCGTCCGTCTTCATCGTATTCTGGTGACTCGGGCTGGACGGTCGCTTTCTGGTCGGGACACGGCTCGTTGCGGGATTTCAATCTAAAGAGCATGGTCGTGGCCTCCTACAAGCAGGGTACCCATCTTTTGAACGGCCTACTACACAGCGAGGCCACGCATCGTTGCTCAAAGAAAAAGACCGGACGTTGGTCCGGTCTTGGGGTTCCTGCCTATGCGTGCGCCGGTTGCGGTGGCGCGGGCGGTTCGACCGACGGTATCTTTGAGAACTTCAGCTTCTCGGAATCAGTCTCGTCGACGTCGGCGAAGATGTGATCGCCGGCAGTGAACGTGCCCTTCAACATTTCCTCCGCGAGCTCGTCCTCAACATTGCGCTGAATCGCGCGACGCAGTGGACGCGCACCGAACTGCGGGTCCCAGCCTTTCTTTGCAAGCAGCGCTTTGGCAGCTTCCGTTACCTTGAGATTCATCTCCTGAGCCTTCACTTCGCGCAGCACCTTCTCGAGCTCCAGACCAACGATTTGTTCGATCTGTTCCCTCGTAAGCTGGTGGAAGACGACGACTTCGTCGATGCGGTTCAAAAACTCCGGCCGGAACGTGTGCTTGATCTCCTCGAGCACTTTGTTCTTCATCCGCTCGTAGCCCTTAGCCTCGTCGTCTTCTGAGCCTTTCGACGGGCGGAAGCCGATGTCGGTCGTCGTTTGCATGCCGGTCGCTCCGACATTCGAGGTCATCACGATGACGCAGTTTTTGAAGTCGACCTGACGGCCTTGCGAATCGGTCAAGCGTCCGTCGTCGAGGACTTGCAGCAGCAAGTTGAAGACGTCCGGATGCGCCTTTTCAATTTCGTCGAGCAGCACGACGGAGTAAGGACGGCGGCGCACCGCTTCGGTGAGTTGACCGCCTTCTTCGTACCCGACGTATCCCGGAGGCGCGCCGACCAGACGCGACACCGAGTACTTCTCCATGTACTCCGACATGTCGATGCGAATCATCGACTCTTCGTCGTCAAACATGAACTCCGCGACGCTGCGCGCGACTTCGGTTTTACCAACGCCGGTCGGACCGAGGAAGAGGAACGAGCCGATGGGGCGATTCGGATTCTTTAGGCCCGCGCGCGAACGGCGGATAGCGCGCGTGATGACGTTGATCGCTTCTTCTTGACCGACGACGCGCTCGTGCAGTTGGTTGCCCATGTTGAGCAGCTTCTCGGTCTCCGCTTGCGCTAGACGGCTGACCGGGATCTTGGTCCACGCTGATACGATCTCGGCAACATTGTCTTCCGTGACCTGCAGCATCTTATCGGCGGTTTGGGCCTTCTTCTGCTGCCATTCTTCTTCGAGCTTCGATTTCTCCAGTCGCAGCTTTTCCTCACGGTCGCGGACCGACGCCGCTTTTTCGAACTCCTGATTTTTCACGACCGACTCTTTTTCGGCGATCACCTTGCGCAATTGCGCGTCGATGTCGCGAATCGATTGCGGCGGCAGCGTCGCTTGCAAACGTACGCGAGAACTTGCTTCATCGATCAAGTCGACGGCTTTGTCCGGCAAGAACCGATCGGTGATATAGCGATCGGATAACTTCGCGGCCGCGGCAAGTGCGGCGTCGGTGATTTGCACTTTATGGTGCGCTTCATAACGATCGCGCAATCCCATGAGGATCTCGACCGTTTCGTCGACCGACGGTTCGCCGACCATCACCGGCTGGAAGCGGCGTTCTAACGCCGAGTCCTTCTCGATGTGTTTGCGGAACTCGTTGAGCGTCGTCGCACCGATGCACTGCAGTTCGCCGCGCGCAAGCGCCGGTTTGATGATATTGCTTGCGTCGATTGCACCTTCGGCAGCGCCCGCTCCGACGAGCGTGTGCAACTCGTCGATGAAAAGAATGATCTCGCCTGCTGCGCCGCGGATTTCGTCCATCACGCGCTTCATGCGTTCTTCGAACTCACCGCGGTACTTCGTACCGGCGACGAGCCCGGCCAGGTCGAGCGTGATGACGCGTTTATCGCGCAGCGGATCCGGAATGTCGCCCTTGATCACGCGCTGCGCAAGGCCTTCGGCGATCGCCGTCTTACCGACGCCGGGTTCACCGATGAGCGCCGGGTTGTTCTTGGTGCGGCGCGAGAGGATTTGGATGACGCGCTCGATCTCGTTGCTTCGTCCGATCACCGGATCGAGTTTGTTCTCGCGAGCGAGTTGCGTGAGATCGCGGCCGTATGCATCGAGCGTCGGCGTCTTGCTCTTGCCTTTCGGTGCCGGCGGCTGTCCTTCAGCGCCGAGCAGCGACGTCGTTTGCACGCGAACCTTCGCCGGATCGACGCCAAGGTTCGTCAGCACACGCGCCGCCACACCCTCACCCTCGCGGATAAGGCCGAGCAGCAGATGTTCCGTTCCGATGTAGTTGTGATTGAGCTGGCGGGCTTCTTCGAAGGCGAGCTCGATAACGCGCTTCGCGCGCGGGGTAAACACCATTTCCTGTTGCACGGTCTGACCGCCACGGCCCACGATCGCTTCTACTTCTTGGCGTACTTTCGCAAGGTTCACGCCGAGCGACTCGAGGACTTTAGCAGCCAAACTCTCGCCTTCGGAAATGATACCGAGCAAGATATGCTCGGTTCCGATGTAGTTGTTCCCAAGCCGCTGCGCCTCTTCCTGAGCTAGGACGATGCTTCGTCTCGCGCGCTCGGTGAACGGTTCCCACATTGACATTGTTAGGCTCTTCCTCCGGTACCTAATCCTTCGGCAATCGCCTTCGGGAGCAGGTGTCTATTTAACTCTACCCGTCGCATTCCAGTTTCGTGACACTCTCTGTGATCCTTAATACGGAATAAAAAGCCTCGCGGACCGCTAACCGGCACGAGTCGATCATCCTTTCGGACATCGCTCGCGCGAAAAAAGTTGCGTGCTACAATAAACGGCCATGCCCACCGTCGAAGAAGTTCGCACCGCACTCCTAGACGTGAAGGATCCCGAGATCAACATGGGCATCCTCGAGCTTGGTCTCGTATACGACGTCAGCGTCGAAGGTGACAACCAGGAGCACGTTACCGTTTTGATGACGCTAACCTCGCCGATGTGTCCGGTCGGCCCGATGTTCAAAAAGTCCGTTGAAGATCGCGTGCTCAGCGTCGAGGGCGTCAAGACTGCGAAGGTGGACGTCACGTTCACTCCTCCGTGGGATCCGGCAACGATGGCTTCCGACGACGTCAAAGCGGCGCTTGGTATTTGGTAAGGTATCGGGTTTTGCACGCGCTACTTTAAACGGTTCGCCGGGCGGCCTAGCGTACTGCCGTCCGGCGGCTACTTTACGCCGGTTGCTTTACGCCAAGGACGGGCGATGCCCCGGCCGCTGAAAATGGCGCTGCCGTAGCCAGGATTGAGAGACGGCGCCCTCGTCTAGAAGTTTACCGATGCACGGAAACCAAGACCTCGTCGAATACGGAATGCGTCGATGGCTGATCGTCATCGGTGTAATGTCGGCAACACTGCTGCAAGTGCTCGACGCAACGATCGTCAATGTCGCGCTTCCGACGATTCAGGGCAACATGGGCGCGAACTTCGACGACGCCGCGTGGATCGTCACGGGATACATCATCGCGGCGGTCATCGTGATCCCGTTGACGCCGTGGCTGCAACAGTTGATGGGGCGGCGCAACTATTACGTCAGCGCGATCGTGGGGTTCACGATCACATCGGGACTTTGCGGCACCGCGACGAGCCTCGAGCAACTCGTATTCTATCGGGTGCTCCAAGGGCTGTGCGGCGGTGGCTTGATTGCAACCGGACAGGCGATTATGCGCGACACGTTTCCCCCGAAACAACTGGGATTGAGCCAAGCGCTCACGTCGCTCGGCGCAGTCGTTGGTCCGTCGATCGGACCAACGCTCGGCGGATATCTCACCGACGCGCTGTCATGGAACTGGATCTTTTACGTGAACGTTCTTCCCGGGATCATTTCCGCGTTGCTGTGCGCGATGTACTTGCGCGACCCGGCGCGGCGCGGACGTCCGTCCGTCGACGGCGTTGGACTTGCGTTGATGGCGATGGGGCTCGGATGTTTGCAGTACGTGCTCGACGAAGGCGAACGCTACGACTGGTTCAACGATCAAAACATCACGCTAACCGCGGCGGTCGCCGTTGGCGCGCTCGCAACGTTCGCGTATTGGGAACTCCGCGTCGTAAAGAATCCGATCGTTGATCTGCGGATTCTCTTGCGTAATCGCACGGTGGCAGCGGGCTGTGCGCTCGCGATGGTGCTCGCGTTTTCACTCTTCGGCGGTGTTATTCTGACGCCGCAGTTTCAGCAAGGCTTGCTCGCGTTCACCGCGACGCTCTCGGGTCTTTCCATCCTCACGCGCGCGCTTGGGATCATGGTGATGACCTTCGTCACGCTCGCACTGCTCAATCGCGCGAAAGTGCGTCCGCAGATTTTGCTCGCCACGGGCTTCATCATCGTTGCGATTGCCAACGTGCTGACGGCGCAAGTGCTGACGACGGACAGCGTCTTCTCGACGTTCGTGTTCCCGCTCGTCTTCGGCGGGATCGGGTTCGGCATGCTCTTCGTGCCGCTCGCGGTGTCCGTGTTGAGTTCGGTACAAGGACTCGATACACAGAAGGCCACGTCGCTCTTGAGTTTGTGCCAGCAACTCGGCGGTTCGATCGCCACGGCGATCCTGGTCACGCTCCTCGATCGCCGCGGTGCGTTCCACCTCGATAATCTCGCGGGAGCCATTACGCTTTCACATCCCGCCGTACAGCGCGCGCTCGCCGCGCACGCGCCGCTCGCAAACGTCGCCGGAGCGGTGAATCAACAAGCGACGACGCTCGCATTTGCGGATGCGTTTTACGTCCTCGGTATCGTGACGTTCATCCTTACACCGCTCGTCATTCTGTTACGGCCGCCGAAAACCGCCGCATCACATCACGCGCCGATAGCCGTCGACTGATATCGGGGTATAGTTCCGCCTATGGAACGCAAACATTCGGACATCGAACAGATCTTCGAAGACAACGGCAACGAAGATGCGGTCGTCGGAGCGGATGACACGGGTATGGTCGGCGCTGAGCGAGCGCTTTTCGAAGAGCAAATCGCTGAGGCCCTCACCGGCGACTCCGATGAAGGCAGCGAGGAGAGCGCTACCTAACGCTTCTTCCCGTGAGATCGCACGGGGAAAAATATGAAGAACTCGCGCGCAAGCGCGCGCTCGCGCAAGCGCCCGCCGGCACTGACGCCATCGAACGTCAGCATGCGCGCGGTAAACGCACCGCGCGCGAACGGATCGAAGCGCTGGTCGATGATGGGTCGTTCACCGAGCTCGATCAGTTCGTCGTGCACCGGACAAATGCGTTCGGCTTAGACGACAAAGAGTTCCTCGGCGACGGCGTGATTACGGGACGCGCAACGATCGACGGCCGTCAGATCTTCGTGTTCTCTCAAGACTTCACGGTGCTGGGCGGTTCTCTCGGCGAAGCGTTCGCAGAGAAGATTTGCAAGGTCATGGACCTTGCCGTGCGGACCGGTTCGCCCATGATCGGCGTCAACGACTCCGGCGGCGCACGCATTCAGGAGGGTGTCGTATCGCTCGGCGGTTATGCCGAGATATTTTGGCGCAACGTTCAGGCGAGCGGCGTTATTCCGCAACTGAGCCTTATCGCCGGTCCGTGCGCCGGCGGAGCCGTGTACTCGCCCGCGATCACGGACTTCGTTCTGATGACCGAGCATATCTCGCAGATGTTCATTACCGGTCCGGAAATCATCAAAACGGTGACCGGTGAAGACGTGACGTTCGAGCAACTCGGTGGCGCGATGACGCACGCGACGAGAAGCGGCGTCGCGCACGTCGTCGCGAGCGATGAAGACGATCTCGTCGAATCGACGAAGCTGCTGCTCTCGTATATGCCGCAGAACAATTTAGACGACGCACCGCGCTTCACGACCGACGATGATCCGCAACGTGAAACGCCCGAACTCAACGATCTCGTCCCCGACTCGCCCAACAAGCCGTACGACATGCACGAGGTGATCGAAGGCGTGCTTGACTACGGTGACTTCTTCGAGATTCAACCGCACTACGCGCAAAACATCATCTGCGGCTTCGGGCGCATCGCGGGACGCAGCATCGGCGTCGTCGCGAACCAGCCGAACGTGCTCGCCGGCGTGCTTGACATCAAGTCGTCGATCAAAGCGGCGCGCTTCGTACGTTTTTGCGACGCGTTCAACATCCCGTTGATCACGTTCGTTGACGTTCCGGGGTTCTTGCCGGGCACCGATCAAGAGTACGGCGGCATCATTTTACACGGCGCGAAACTGCTCTATGCCTTCGCGGAGGCGACCGTACCGAAAATTACGGTGATCACTCGCAAAGCGTACGGCGGTGCATATGACGTTATGGCGTCGAAGCACATTCGCGCCGACATCAACCTGGCATGGCCAACGGCCGAAATTGCCGTGATGGGCGCGGAGGGCGCGGTCAAGGTGATCGATCGCCGCGAAATCGCCGCGGCCGCGGACAAAGACGCAAAGACGAAAGAACTGATCGACGAGTACACCGAACGCTTTGCGAATCCGTACATCGCGGCACAGCGCGGCTACGTCGATGACGTCATCGAGGCGCATCGGACGCGGGGAGCGATTGCGACCGCGCTCGAGATGCTGGAAAACAAGCGCGTCGAGCGACCAAAGCGCAAGCACGGCAACATTCCGCTCTAGGAGACGCGAGCGTTCGGCAAACGTCTTGCCGACCGGTCGGTTCATGGTGAAAGACGCGCATTGAGCGCGCTCGGTGTTGTTCGCACGCCACCATCTGCGTCGCGATCCATCGCGCGTGTCTGCGCTGCTGCTTCGAGAAGGTCGCCGTCGGTTGCGATGGTATCTAGCGTACGTGAAGCTGCTTGAAGGAAAGCGCGTCCTCATTACGGGCGTTGCCAATCGCTGGTCGATCTCGACGGGCATCGCGCACAAAATGCACGAGCACGGCGCGACGCTGGCGTTCACGTACCAGGGCGAACGCGTCAAGGATGAAGTCGAGCGACTCGCAACGGAACTCGGCGGCGGCACGGTCATCGAATGTGACGTCTCTAAAGACGAGTCGCTGCAAGCGATGCGCAACGAGCTCGTATCGTCGTTCGGGAAGATCGACGGGCTCGTGCACTCGATCGCCTTTGCCGACAAAAATGACTTGCGTGGGACCGTGTACGACACGACGCGCGGCGGTTTTTCGCTTTGCCTCGATGTTTCGGCGTATTCGCTGATCGCGCTCGTATCGACGCTTCGCGACGACATCAACGACAACGGCTCGATCATGGCGCTGACGTATCTTGGGGCAACAGCCATCGTGCCGAACTACAACTTGATGGGAATTGCGAAGGCAGCGCTCGAGTCGTCGATGCGCTATCTAGCGTACGACCTCGGAAATCGTGGCATTCGCGTCAACGCGATCTCGGCAGGACCGATCAAAACCGCCAGCATGCGCCAGGTTTCGGGCGCGACGAAAATGCTCGACGTCGTACCGCAAGTCGCGCCGCTTCGGCGCAACGTCACCGCTGAAGACGTCGGCAACACCGCCGTGTATCTTGCGTCGGACCTTTCGTCGGCGATTACGGCGGACGTGCACTTTGTCGATGGCGGGTATCATGCGGTGGGGATGATTCCGCCTGATTTCACATTGAAGTGAGCGAAGACGAAATGGCCGCGCTCGTCGTCGCGCTCGATCTGCTCACCGAAGCCTCCGAGGTGAACGCGCCGCAATCGACGGTCTCGCGTTGGAAGACCGCCGCTCGAATGCCCGAGCTGGGAATGGAAGAGTTGCGTGCCCTTCACTAAGATTCTCATCGCGAACCGCGGCGAGATCGCGGTCCGTATTATTCGCACCGCTCGCGAAATGGGCATCGCAACCGTTGCGATCTATTCCGAAGCGGATCGAGACGGCATGCACGTACGCATGGCGGACGAGGCCTATCTCGTTGGTCCTGCCGCACCGTCGCAGAGCTACCTCAACGCGGATGCGATTCTCGATGTCGCCATGCGTTCGGAAGCGCAAGCGATTCATCCGGGATACGGGTTCCTCGCGGAAAACGCTGCATTTGCACGGCGCGTCGTTGCTTCGGGGTTCGTATGGATCGGCCCGCACGCAGATGCAGTCGAGGCGATGGGCGACAAACTGCGAGCGCGTCAAGCGATGCAACAAGCGAACGTCCCGTTTGTCCCGGGTGGCACCGAAGCGA
Organism: Vulcanimicrobiia bacterium; assembly: GCA_963737065.1. Taxonomy (GTDB): domain Bacteria; phylum Vulcanimicrobiota; class Vulcanimicrobiia; order Vulcanimicrobiales; family Vulcanimicrobiaceae; genus JAMXLG01. Next base: position 36,143 of record CAVTRC010000002.1, on the reverse strand, counting down.
TTCCGGACGTCGCGGGTGCGAAGCGCGCGGCGCAGCAATACGGTTTGCCGCTCGCGCTCAAAGCATCGGGCGGCGGCGGCGGCAAAGGATTGAAGGTCGCGCGGACGCTTGACGAGATCGAATCCGCGTTCACGACGGCGCAACGCGAAGCGGAGGCGTATTTCAAGAACGGAACGATCTACGCCGAGCGGTATCTCGAAAATCCCAAACACGTCGAGCTGCAGATCCTTGCCGACAAACACGGCACGGTGCTCCATGTCGGCGAGCGTGACTGTTCGCTGCAGCGCCGCCATCAAAAAGTCTGGGAAGAAGCGCCGCCGCAGATTCCGCTGAAGGTACGGCGCGCCATGCGCGACGCAGGCGTGCGCGCGGCACAGGCGATCGGTTATGACTCCGTCGGCACGATCGAATGTCTCGTCTCGGGAGACGAGTTCTTCTTTCTCGAGATGAATACGCGCATCCAAGTCGAGCACACTGTGAGCGAAATGATCTCCGGAATCGACTTGATACGCGAGCAGATTCGCATCGCCGCGGGCGAAAAGCTCGGCTTTGCACAAGACGATATCGACTTCCGCGGTTTCGCGATCGAGGGGCGGGTGAACGCGGAAGATCCGGCAGCAAACTTCCGGCCTGCGCCCGGGACGATCACGTCGTATCGCGAGCCGGGCGGTCTCGGCGTACGGGTCGACAGCGCTGCGTATCCGGGTTATACGATTTCTCCGGACTACGATTCGATGATTGCGAAATTGGTCGTGTGGGCGCCGACGCGCGGCGAAGCGATTGCGCGTCTGCGACGCGCGATCGACGAATACGTCATCGAAGGCGTACCAACGACGCTCCCGCTGCTTCGCGCGCTTTGCGACTATCCGCCGGTGCTCGACGCGACGTACGGGACGGCAACGCTGGAGCCGTTCGCCGCCGCACATTTCGCCGCCAAGACCAACGGTGAAGTTCGCGCGCCCGTGTCGGAACAGGCGCAAGCATCGCCCGTGATTCGCGTCGAGATCAACGAACGGATGTATCGCGTTCGCGTGCTCGACGTGCCGAACGGCCGCACCGCAGCAATATCACCGGCGACCGAAGCAAAAGGCGCGCCGCGGCGCGCGATTTCAAAGAAAGCCGCGGCGACGTCGCACGGCAACGACATCATCTCGCCGATGCACGGCGCGGTCGTTGAAATCAAGGTCAACGTGGGCGAAGCGGTCGAGGAGCGCCAAGTCGTCGCGGTCGTCGAAGCGATGAAAATGATGAACGAAATCCGCGCGCATCGCGCGGGAACGGTGACCGCAGTTCACGCGGAACCCGGCGTGACCGTCGAAGCGAATTCACCGCTGGTCACACTAGAGTAGCGGGATATGCGCGGCCGCGTCACGCGGCGCCGCGCCCATCAGCCGTGGATCGTCGCAAACTTCGACTTGCCGTTTGAACGGCACAAAACCGGAGCGAATGTAAAAATCCACCGCATTCGGATGATCGAGCGTGCACGTGTGCACCCACAAACGGCGGATCCGATGCGACCATGCGACGTCGAGCGCGCGGTTCATCAGCCACCGTCCGGTTCCGGTTCCAATGAGACGGCCGGTGAGCGCGAAAAATACGAGCTCCGCTTCTGGTTGGTTCCGAAAATCCAGCTCGAGCATTCCCTCGTCGTCGCCTTCGTATGCGACCGCGTAAATCTCAACGAGCGGATCGTGCACGACGGACGACAGTTCTTCGTCGCTCATTACCAGGCGCGACATCCACAGATACTCGTCGCCGACTTTATGAAAGAGCGCGCGATACTCGTCGAGCGGCGGCCGTTCCATCCGCCGCAACCTCGCGCGAACGCCGGGCGGATCGGCACGCACGGGCGGACGCGCAAACATTTCAAGGTTCGTGACAACGTTTGCCAGCTTGCCGGGCGGTACGTCGTGATAACCGTCCGGTATCGTCACGACAGTCTCTTGTCCGCTTGCGCCGCGGCAGCGCGCTCCAGCATTGTGTTCATCCGAAGGCGTTCGAACGAAAGCGGTGCAAGCCATTCTTTCGCGAAACATTCCGGCGGCATGGCAAGGGATGAAAATGCAAGCGGCATACCGCTGCAGTCGACATACGACCGCACGCGGGGAACGCCGCACGACTTGGGTGAGCCGGGCGCATTTCCGTTCGGTCGCGGAATCCGTCGCGACATGTATCGCGGCCGTCTGTGGACGATGCGCCAGTATGCGGGTTTTGCAACGGCAGCCGAGTCGAATGCGCGCTATCGATATCTGCTCGAGCGCGGCACGACCGGACTGTCCGTCGCGTTCGATCTTCCGACGCAGCTCGGTCATGACTCCGATGCGCCGATTGCGCGGGGCGAAGTCGGAAAGGTCGGTGTTGCAATCGATTCCGTTGCCGACATGGAGACGCTCTTCGATCGCATTCCGCTCGATCGGGTGACGGTCTCGATGACGATCAATGCGCCGGCGTCCGTTCTGCTCGCGATGCTGCTCGCCGTCGCTCGCCGTCGCGGCATCCCGTTCGAGAAGCTGGGAGGCACGGTGCAAAACGACGTGCTCAAGGAGTATGTCGCACGCGGAACCTACATCTATCCGCCGGAACCGTCGATGCGGCTGGTTACCGATCTCATGGCGTATTGCGCGCAGCACGTGCCGCAGTGGAACACGATTTCGATCTCCGGCTATCACATTCGGGAAGCCGGCTCCACGGCCGTCGAAGAGATCGCGTTCACGCTCTCCAACGCGAAAGCATACTTGCATGCCGCGCGTAACGCGGGTATCGATCTCGACGTCGTAGCGCCGCGGATCTCGTTCTTTTGGAATGCGCATAACGACTTCTTCGAAGAGGTCGCGAAGTTCCGTGCCGCGCGCTTCTTGTGGGCACATATCACGCGCGATGAATTCGGCTGCAAGGACCCGCGCTCGCAGATGCTTCGCTTCCACACGCAAACGGCCGGCTCGACGCTCACCGCGCAAGAACCGGACAACAACGTGGTTCGCGTTACGCTGCAAGCGCTCGCGGCTGTCCTGGGCGGCACACAATCGCTGCACACGAACGGCAAAGATGAAGCACTTGCGCTTCCAACCGCCGAAAGCGCAAAGTTAGCCCTTCGCACGCAGCAGATCATCGGGTACGAATCGGGCGTCGCCGATATCGTGGATCCGCTTGCCGGATCGTATTACGTCGAATCGCTCACGAACGAGCTAATCGAACGCGCACGTGCCCTCATTGCCGAAGTCGATGAAATGGGCGGAAGCATCGCCGCGATCGAGTCGGGATGGATGCAAAGCCGTATTGCCGATTCCGCATATCAGGCACAACAAGCTATCGAGCGCGGTGACGCGGTCGTCGTCGGCGTGAACGAATTTTCCGAAGGCGGACGGTGAGCTAAAGATACCGTTGCAGCGCATCGAAGAGCGCATCGAACGCGAACAGACGGGCCGTCTCCAACGCTTCCGCGCGCAGCGCGACAACGCGCTCGTGTGCGTACGGCTGGACGACGTTCGCGCCGCGGCGGCCGGACGCGACAATCTGATGCCGCATTTCATCGACGCAGTCGACGCGGGTGCGACCCTCGGCGAAATCTGCAACGTGCTCCGCGACGTGTTCGGCGTCTATCGCGCCAAGGAAGTCGTCGCATGAAGATCGATCACATCGCGATCGTCGTCAAGGACTTGGAGGCAACGGTGAAATTCTACACCGAAACGCTCGGATTCTATCCCGTGTACCGGGAAACGATCGAAGACCAGGGCGTCGAAGCGGTGGGGCTGCAGGCCGGTGAATCGATCGTCGAACTGTTGCGACCGCTCGACGAAGGCTCGCCGATCGCCAAGTACCGCGGCGACGCCGATACGAGATTGCACCACACCGCCTACCGCGTCGACGACATCGAAGCGAAGCTGGCCGATTTGAGAAGCAAAGGCGTGCGGCTCATCGACGAGCACCCGCGCAAGGGCGCGCACGGCAATCGTATCGCGTTTCTTCATCCCAAGTCGACGCAAGGCGTACTGATCGAACTATGTCAGCGCTGATCTTCGATCTCGACGGAACCTTGGTCGACTCCGTCTACGAACACGTCGCCGCGTGGCACATCGCCTTTACGTCGCATGGCATAACGCTGCCCGCGTTCGAATACCACAAGCGCGTCGGCATGACCGGTGCAATGCTCGTGCGCGCGGTCTCGGACGCGTTCGATCTCGATCTCTCCGGCGAGGTGAGAGCGTCGATCGAGAAGGCGGAGGCCGACGAGTATCACAAGTACATCGATCGCGCGAGCGCGGTGCCCGGCGTGCAGCTGTTGTGGCGAACGCTTGAGAAGTATAAGACACCGTGGGCGATCGCAACGAGCGCAAACCCCGACGACGCCGCAAAACTCTTGAAGATCATCGCGACTCCGCAAGATGCGGTCGTCGTAACAAAAAACGACGAAACGGAGTCCAAGCCGTCACCGGAGCCGTTTGCAAAAGCTGCGGAGAAACTCGGCGTCGACGTGGGCGATTCCATCGTCATCGGCGACGCCGTTTGGGACATGCTCTCGTCTCGAAGAGCCGGGGCGCTCGGCGTCGGCGTCCTCACCGGCGGCTACAGTCGGGAAGAACTCGTCGCTGCGGGCGCCTATCGCGTCTACGAAAACGTCGGCGAGATGGCACGGCGATTTAGCGAACTGGGGCTGTAGTCGCCTATGCTAGCGTCCCTTGATGCGAGAAGGACTGGGATGAGCGCGGTGGCGAGTGCTTTTCTGATAGTTGGCTTACTCTTTGCTCCCGCGACCGCGATGGCGCAAATGAGCCCAAGCCCGACTCCAAGCCCCAGTCCGTCAGTTACACAGTTGTTTCAGCCGCCTGCAGGCTGGGAACCGCATCCGGTGCCGATTTTTGTGGCGGCCGCACCGCACATGATTGGGTTCTGGTCGTCCCCGACAATCAAGACGACTGGCTCCAGTATAAATCTTGTCACGCAAACCTTTACCGGGAGCAGCCAAGACGCGTTCCGCTCCGCAACGAAGCTCACATTCGAGAAGCTTGTCGGGCCGCAGAACGTGCTCGCATTTCGCGACGAGAAGCTTTGCAATGGCACCGTGGACGGCTTGTACGTTGAAGAGAAATTCATCATCGGCGCGCATGCGTTCATGAACGAACAGGCCATCGTACTGGGACCGTCGCACGACGCATATTTGCTGACATACGGTAGACTTGACGGCGTACCGGAAGACCCGGCGGCTCATGCCGCGCTGCTGACGCTGTGCCCTCCTGCCGCCAGTACGAACGAGACGCCGTCCGGCGTACCGTCCAGCACGCCGTAACGGGATGCCGCGCGCGTTCAAGGAACATTCGGCGCTAAACTGACGTCGAGTTCCGTTTCGAACGTACGGTCCCACGGCAGGGTGATGTTCATCGCTGCGATGTGGAGGTTCGGGTAGAGCTGCTGCAGCGTTTGCTGCGCATCGCTCCATAACAGGCTCGCGATTGCGCGCGGCTGTTTGCGCGGCGACGTCCGGAAGCAGATAGGTGTGATCGTCGATGTCTTCTCCGCCGAGCCACGCGTTGAGATCGGGACGGACTTTGACGTGGAAATCGACGTCGTCGACCAAGCGGATGAAGGTGAACGTCTGATGAGCAAGCCGGTCATACGTATGCGAGCGGCGGCCCGCATTGGCGGCGATCGTTTCGGCGAGCGCCGTGCCGATCGTGTTCGCGGCGGTGTTCCACGAAGAGTACGCGTCGAGCTTCGAGGCGATCCCGCTCTGCAGCAGCTGCTGCGCAAACGCGCCTTGGGCGTCGTAGCTCTTCTCGAAACTCAAATCAGTGAACGCGATCGATTGGCCGGCATCGGCGCGTTCTTTGAGATCGGCGAGAAGTTTGGCATCGAGCGGGCCGCCCGTTGACGGTACACGGACGTAAAGCGTGAAGTCGGGATGGTCGTCGTCGCGCACGGCGCCGCAAAGCGAGATCAGGCTTTCAATCGTCACGCCCACCGGCGCGAATTCCAACGGATCTTGATACGAGGCACCGTCCGGACGTGAGTAGTACACCGCGACGTGCGGCGTCCAATGGACCGCTCGCGCGAGCCCGTGCGCGACAAGCGCCATACCGAGTTCATCCGCTCCGGGTTGGATGGAAACGCGCGGACCGGTCTGCGCCTGCTGCGCATACGCCTGCAACGCGGCGAGCTCGGGAACGTGTAATCCGTACGGCTTTGCATCATCTTGCCCGAGGACAAGACGATCGATGATGCCCGCCGCCGTCATACCGATCAAAAGATGGTCGACGGCGTAGTTACGCGCCCGAGCTTGTAGATATGCACTCAACGTCGTCGTGCCGATTTTTTGCGCCAGAACTTGCGCGCGCGCCGCTTCTTCCGCAGACGGTGGATCGTGGAGGTTCGCATACTCCTGCAGATACTGCCACGTCGGATATGCCGCAAAAAACGATGCTGCGTCGCCGATTGCGGGCACGCCGGTCGGCGCGAGCCGCATGATGGTACCGAACGTGCCGATCCATGCATGCGGCGAGCGCTGACGCAGCATGTCGAGTTCACGCAAGCGGAAATACGCATCGTCGTATGTCACTCCGGGCACGCGCGATGCGACCAGCCCACCGTAGGCGAGCATATCGCTCGAAACGACGTACCGATCCGTACGCGGCGCATCGGCGTTGAGCCACCGAACGATCCCATCCGGTTGACCGAAATGAAGATAGCGTCCGATCAACGCGCGCGGCGGTGCGATGATCGGTTGACCGGCGATGCGTCCAAGCATGAGCGGCAGTTGGTACGTGACGGGCCGATCGTCGAGCGGCACGAACACCATCGCGAGCGCGAGGAAGAATGCGATCATAAAACCTTGCGCAGAAATCCCCGCTCGTCTTCCAGCAACGATGCTGCGCTTTCCGCATCGACGCCGCGGCGCGACATGACGACCGCAATCTTCACTCGTCCGCCCGCAGCCGAGAGGAGCCGCTCGGCTTCGTCCTTCGAAACACCCGCGAGCGTTTGGACCAACCCCGCCGCGCGGCGATTGAGCTTCGCGTTCGTCGCGACGACGTCCACCATCAAATTTTCGTAGACTTTGCCGAGCCGCACCATGACCGCGGTGGAGATCGCGTTCAACGCAAGCTTCTGCGACGTCCCCGCTTTCAACCGCGTGGAGCCCGTTAAAACTTCAGGTCCGGTATCTAGAAAAATCGTCACCTGCGCAGCATCACCCAACGGCGAAGGATCGCTGTTTGCAATCGCGGCGGTGAACGCTCCCACTGCACGCGCACGAGCGATCGCGCGCGTGACGTAGGCAGCGCCGCCGCTTGCCGAAATGCCGATGACTGCGTCGTCGGCATACGCATGGCCCGCCATCGCGCGTTCGCCTCCGACACCATCGTCCTCAGCGCCTTCGATCGACGTGCGTAACGCGCGATCGCCGCCGGCGATGTGCGCGCACACGAGTTCGGGCGGCGTTCCGAACGTCGGCGGCATTTCCGACGCGTCGAGCACGCCAAGGCGTCCGCTCGTGCCGGCACCGACGTAATGCAACCGCCCGCCGCGGGAAAGCCGCTCCGCAACCGCATCGACGACGCGAGCGATCGCGTCGCTTGCGCCATTCACCGCATCGATCGCGGCGCGCTGATCGCCCGAAATCGCGCGAACGAGATCGATGCTCGACAACGTGTCCAGCCCGCGCAACGCATCATTGCGCCGTTCCGTTTGCGGGATTTCGAAATCGGCCATTCAGGCGATCATCGCAGCACGGCAACGAAGTATCCGAAGAAAGGCGGCATGAAGGCGAAAATGCGCCATGTTGTGGCAGTCTCCTAGAGCATCGTTCGTGCGAGCGCGAGCGCCCCGTATTCGGGAGCGGGCGGATTCTTCACCAAAAGGAACGAGGGGTATTCGTTGACGATGCGCGTTTCCAGCAGATACGTGAGCAAGGAATTGTGCGCGAGCAATCCGCCTGAAAGCACGACCGGAACATCGCGCTGCGCGAGGCCCGACGAACGCACGACCGTCTTGAGCAAGTCCGCCAGTTCCAGCGCCGCCGCTTGCACGATTTTGCTCGCATCGCGCTCGCCGTCCGACGCGCAAGCAACGACGACCGGCGCGAGGGAAGCGAGTTTGCGTACCGGATCGGGATCGCTGTACACCGCCTGCATGAGGTCTTCCGGAGTATCGCTATCGAAAACGCTTTCGATTGCCTCGATGAACCCGTCGCGGCGCGCGCGTCCGTCATACACGCGCAATAACAATCGCACCGCCGCGGCTCCGATGGCAGCGCCGGATCCTTCGTCGCCGAGTAGAAACCCATGGCCGCCGGCGCGGAACGTCTTCTCACCGGCGACGGCATAAGCAATCGATCCCGTTCCCGAGATGACGACAATACCGTCGCCTTTTTCCACCGCTGCGCGCAGCGCAATATTTGCATCGTCACAGACGAAGACGCGAGCGCCCGAAACACGCGTGCGCAGCGCTCTCTCCAACGCCGATGCGACTTCTTCGTATCCCGCTCCGGCCGCGCCGACGACCATCGCATCGACGGCTTCGCCTTGCGTCGCGCTCGCGACGGCGCGAGCGATCGTTGCGGCTGCATCGTCTACGCCGGCTCGACGCACGTTCGCAGCATCGCCTTCGAACGCACCGCTCGCGATGCCGTCGCGTTCGACGATGACGCTCGTTGACGACCCTCCGGCATCAACGCCTACGACGAGAGACACTCGGCTTCAACCTCCGCAAGCACTTCGCGCAGACCATGCGGTGCAATGGCTCCGAGCGGAACGGCTCGCGTTGCGCCCGTTACGCGAGGCACGTTTGCCGGACGCTCGCGCAGCGTCTCGTAGCCGAGCACCGCGAAGGCAATGGCTTCCTTCGCATCAACCGGAATTCCGGCAACGTCGGTCGGGTCGAGGAGTGCGCCGGGCAGCAGCGACTGCAGTTCGCGCACGAGCGACGCATTGCGCGCGCCGCCGCCGCTGCAAAAAATGTGAGATTCGCTCATGCGCACGTCGCGTACCGCGCGCGCGATCGCACGTGCGGTCAGTGCGGTGAGCGTCGCCGCACCGTCTTCGAGGGAAAGGCGCCCGAGCGCCTTGCCGTGCTGCATGAGGAAGTGTTCGCCGAACCGCTCGCGGCCGGTCGATTTCGGGGGCGGCATCTCAAAATACGGGTCGGCCAACATCGCGTTCAGCAATGCGGTATCCGGCGTCCCGGATGCCGCCAACGCGCCGTCTTCATCCATCCACATCTCGCCACGCGTGCGCTGACGGACGAACGCGTCGATGAGCATCACGCCCGGTCCGCAATCGAACGCGACGAGGTCGTGAACGTCGGCTGCTCGCGGCAAAGCCGTGAGATTCGCGATTCCGCCGATGTTGAGCGCGACGCGGTCCTCGGCGGCGTCGGCAAGCAGAAGTGCGTCAACGTACGGAACGAGCGGCGCACCATGACCTCCGGCGGCACAGTCGGCACTGCGAAAGTCGTAGATCACCGTCGCGTTGAGCGATTCGCGCAGCACGAACGGATCGCCGAGTTGCAGGGTGATGTGACGCGTACCGTCGTGATACACCGTCTGTCCGTGCGATGCGACGTACCCGATCTTCAACGCACCGGAAACGACGCGTGCTGCACGCGCAAGCGCGGCGCCGAGCGCGCGATGCAGCTGCGTGAAATGCGCCGCGGTTACGGTGCTCGGCGGCAACGCTTGCCGCAGCGCCGCGATGACTTCTTCGTCGAACGGAACCGTAACGAACTGAAGCAGCTCGATTGCGTACGAATCGCCCCTCGGCACGATACGAACCAGCGCCGCATCGATGCCGTCCAAAGACGTTCCGCTCATCAATCCGATCGCGAGCATCGACCGCGATTCCTATACGGCTTCCATCATTGCTTCGTAAAACGCCGCGCGCAGCGGGCGCGAATCGGACCGGCCGAAGTACACGCTGTTTGTCAGCAGCACGCCGCTGACGTCGCGTCGTGGATCGGCCCATACGGAGGTGCCCGTGAATCCGGTGTGTCCGAACGTGTCGTGCGACATGAGGCGCCCGCACGAATTCTCATCGTTCGTCTTCAGCGCCCAGCCGAGCCCGCGCCGGAGGACCGGATCGTACGCCGCTTCTCGTACCGCTTCGTGCGCGAGCACCGCCGGAAGCAGCGACTGTTCGCGCCCGTTGAGCGCGGCGAGATACGGTTCCGCAAGCGCCGCAACGTCGGCTGCCGTTCCGAACATTCCGGCATGTCCCGCGACACCGTTCATTAAATGTGCTTTTTCATCGTGCACGCTACCTTGCACGCGACCGCGCCACGCATCCATTTCCGTCGCGGGAATCGCGAGGCGCTCGTGGGATGACGGGACGAATTGCGCAGATGATTCGCGGAATCGTTGCGTGACGAGCGCGCGCAACGACATTCCCGAGACGCGTTCCAAAAGCGTGCCGAGCGCAATCATGCCGAGATCGCTATAGATGACGCGCTCGCCGGGCGATGCAACGAGCGTCCGCGTCAACGCAGCGCGCGCAACGTCGGCGTCGAGCAGCGTGCGGTAATCCGCGCCGGAATTCATACCTGACGTATGCGCGAGCAGCATCCGAAGCGTGATCGGCTCGTGATCCGTCCCGCGCCACTCATGCATCCACTCGAGCAGCGGCGCGTCGAAGCTTAGCCGTCGGTCCGCGACGAGCATGAGCGCGAGAGTCGACACATAGAGTTTTGTGATCGACGCAAGATCGAACCGCGTATCGACGTAAACGGAACGCTCCTGCTCGTCGTTTCTCGTCACCCCGTACGCTTCTTCGAAGACGAGCTTTCCACGATGCTCGATGCGCGCAACCGCACCCGTGAACGACGTTCCCGTTGCCGCGCGCAACACGTCGTCGATCGCCGAGAATTTAGACGCAAGCAAGATCAACGGGAAGCACTCCTGTGGCGGATCCGTCGCCGAAAATAGTATCGGCAAGACCGCCGAGGCTCACCGCGTTGTCGCCGTACGCTGCAAGCAGATGCTGCGCCTGCGGAAAGAGCTCGCAATCGTACGGTTCGCGCACGGAAACGAGCAGCGCGTCAGGAAAGCGCTCCAAAGTGGCTGCGACGGCACGCGCCTGCGCCGGGATGAGGTGCGCGCGACGCATCAGCACGAGCGGGCGGCGGTGCGACTGCGCGATCGCATCAAGCAACGCGCGCACGTCGGCGTCGGATGGATCGAGCGGCGCGAGTCGCTGCTGTAACGCCGGCGCTTGTGATGCAAGCGACGCGCCGGGATCGAACGTTCCTTGAGCGCCTTCCGTCGTCACGCCGGCGAACGAGATCGCAATCGATGCGGTCGGATCGGCGTGCGCGACGCCGCGAATCCGCGTCACGGCGCGACGCGCGATTTCCCGGCCGATGCCCCGATGCGGCGCCGGCGCATCGAGCGCAATCGGCATAGCGGCTGCGCGTCGCAGGCGCATGACGCGCTCGAATGCTTCCTCCAGGCGCGCGTATGGAATGCGCCCGGCTTCGACCTGGGAGGCAAGATGCTGCGCTGCTGCTTCCGCCAGTTCGAGGTCGTGGCTGACGATCGCGCAATCGGCACCGGCAGCGATTGCCGCCGCGACGCCGTAAGCCGTTCCGATCCCGTTCGCGACGGCGTTCATCTGCATGCAATCGGTAAAGCAGACGCCGTCGTATTGCCATTCGTCGCGCAACAGATCGTTCAATAGCCGCTGGGAAAGCGTTGCGGGGACGGCCTGATCGAAAGCCGCCGCTACGACATGCGCGGCCATGACCGATGCGGCTTCCGGCGCGAGCGCGAAGAACGGAGCGAGATCGCGTTCTCGCAAGGTTGCGGCGCCGGTGCGAACGACCGGGAGATCGAGATGCGAGTCGACCGATGTGTCGCCGTGCCCGGGAAAATGCTTGAGCGTTCCCGCGATGCCTCCACGTTGCAGACCGCGCACGAACGCGCCGGCCATTTCAATGACGAGCGCTGCCGACTGTCCGAATGCGCGAGCGCCGATCACGGTATTCATCGGATCGAGCGCGAGGTCGACGACCGGCGCGAAATCGTGCGTGAGCCCGGCACGGCGTAGATCGAACGCGAGTTGCTCCCCGGCTCGATGCGCGAGCGACGGATCGCGGGTCGCGCCGAGTGCCATCATCGCCGGTAACTCCTCGACTCCTTCGCGGAGGCGCGCAACACGGCCGCCCTCCTGATCGATCGAGAGAAGCGGCGCCGGATCACCGAACCCGCGAAGGACGTCCGTAAGCGCGCGAACTTGTGCGAGCGATTCGACGTTGCGCGCAAAAAGAATGAAACCGGCGAAGGGCGTGCGGCGAAGCGCGGATGATGTCCCGTTCGCCAAGCGCCGTTCCGTCGAAGCCCGTGACGATGACGCCCGCCGCGAGCCGCAAGCAGATCCGTCACGGCGTCATCGTATCGTAGCGGCAGAGATCGCCGGCCGCGACACTGATGCCGGTTTCGACTTCCGATGCCGGGCGCATCGGGTGCCGGCGCGCGAACGATCGCAACGCCGTACGGCGTGCGCACGTGCACGTACACATCCGCGCCGGTTCGTTCCACGCGTTCAACACGTCCGCGTAACGGAGCGCCGCTGCTCGCGAGCGACGCGCGTTCCGGACGAAATCCGGCCACACCGCCGTCCCAGCCGAAGACGGCGCCCGGCACGAGATTCATCGGACGCGCGCCGAGAAACGCTGCTGCGCGCGCGGTCGCGGGGCGATCGTAGACGCGCTGCGGATCGCCGGAGTCTTCGATGCGCCCGTCGATCAGGACGACGAGATCGTCCGCAACCGCCATCGCGTCGGAATGATCGTGCGTGACGAATACGATCGGACCGGCAAAACGCTCGCGAACGTGTACGATCTCATCGCGTACCCGCACGCGGAGATCGGGGTCGAGCGGCGCGAGCGGTTCGTCGAGCAAGAGGACTGCGGGATCGGAAAGCACCGCGCGTGCGATCGAGACGCGCTGTCGTTCCCCGGTCGAGAGTTGTTGGGGATATTTCTCAAGATGCGACTGAACGTCGAGCGCGCGTGCCACGTCCGCGACGCGATCCATGCCATCGCGCGAGCGCAGTACAAAGCCAAGGTTCTCGCGCACGGTCATCGTTCGCGCAAGTGCATCGGATGCAAACACCATCGCTGCGCGCCGCGCTTGCGGCGGCTCGGCAACCACGGAACGTCCGTTGATTGCGATCTCACCGCGTGCAATGCGAACGAGTCCGCAAACTGCGCGCAACATCGTGCTCTTCCCGGCGCCCGATGGACCCACGACCGACAGCGTTCGCCCGGGCGGAACGTCAAAGCTGACGTCCGCTATTGCGGGCGTACCGGCACGCGCGAACTGCACGACGAGGCCGCGAACGTCCAGCCCGCGCTCGCCGTTCACCGCTACTTCAGACGAATCGATTGCGCAACGAGACGGCCGTCGACTTCGTAGACCGAAATGTCAACGGTTTGACCGCGACGCAGGTCGGAGAGCCCTGCGTATCCCGGTCCTCCGTAGATCGACGTACTCGGCACGACGGCAACGAGCGTGTTGTGACCGTCGTGGCGCACGACGAGGGTTCCCGACGCGTAGTCAATCGATGCGATAACCCCGTGGACGCGCGCCGCCGGGCGGGACGGACTGCCCGATTCGAGCGACCGGTAAAGATTGTTCGGCGGAGATTCTTGCGCGTGAGCGGCAACACGAAGCGGCAGCCAAGAAACGCTGCAGAGGATTACGGCAAGTAACTGCTTCGTGGTCATCGTCATCAGGGGTAACGCGCCCGGTACGCGTTCCGTTCCGGAGGACTGTGTACGGGTCCTCGGAACCCGCCACATTAAGCGAGCGCCCTCATGTACGCGTCGCGCGCTGCCACGGCGCCCTCGCCGGAACGGGCCCGCTCGGCAAGCTCGCGCAACGCAACGACGTTGTCGTCATCGGCCCTCTTTCCGGCCAAGACGAGCCGCAACGCGATCAGGGTCAAGTCCGGTGTCCGCGCACCCAGCATGCGCATCCCTTCGTAAAACGCCTGCGCGCCCGCCACGTTGCTACGCTCGGCGAGGAGTGCTTTCACCACCTCGTCCTTCGCAGGCGTCGCCTCAAGAAGATAGCGGTCGAGCAACTCGAATTCCATGCCATGCTGTTCGCCGCGCGGCTCGCTCTGCTCTTCGCCGTCGTCACGACGACGATGGCGGCTGCACGTCCGGACGACGTTGCGACGTTCCTGGATCGCATGCGCGCGCGAAGTGGCCCGGTGTGGCGCACGCATCTTACGTCGTCCTCGCACCTCACGCTGCAGCATGAAACGACGGCGGTGCATAGTGAAGCGTTAGGCATGAGGTTCGCGACGTATCAATGCGAGTCAAACTTATGCGCCGGCACGTATTTCGACGGCGAAAAAGTTTACTCGCTCAATATCAACGGCACCCGGCTTCCGCAGTCGGACACCAACGATTCATATCTGCGCGGAGAACGGACGATCGCGTCGCTCGACTTTCTCTCTGCGGACTTCGTCGATAACGGCGGGTACGTCCGCGACGCGGGTTCGCAGACGGTCGATGACGTGCGTTATCGCGTGCTGTTGGTTAGCAACGGCGATGCGACGCCGATGCGCGTCTTCGTGGACCCGAGAACTGCGCTCGTGCGCTACATCCAAGACGTCGACGGCGACGCGACGCTCGAATATCGCGATTACCGCGCGGTCGGCAGTCTCGATCTTCCATTTCTCGTCTTGCGCAACGGCGACGTGGTCGAGCGTTACGATACCCGCGACACCACGACCGACGACTTTGCGACGCCGCACGGCCCCGTGCCGGTTTTTCACGGGCCGCCGATGGCCGTCAAAAGCGATCCGGATCGGGCGATTCCGATTTTTCCGTGCAGCCTCGGCGGCGTAGAGACGACGTGCCTGCTCGACACCGGAAACTCGGGACTCTCGATTAGCGCTGAGCTCGCGCAAGAACTTCATGCGCCCACCGTCGGGTCGTTCGACGTACGCGGCTTAGGCAATTACTCCACGCAGGTCGTGCGCGCGGCGGATTTGCGCGTCGGGAACGCCACCTATGGACCGGCAAACTATGTCGTGTTGCGGGACATCCAGAAGTTCGGCTACGATGTCGTGCTCGGCGCCGACGTCCTCGCCTCGACGACGATCGGGCTCGATCCGGCGAATCACACGATAACGTTCGGTGCGCCGATTCCGCCCGGCGGAACGTCGGTGCCGGTCATCTTTCAAAATTTCGTTCCGGTACTCACCGTGCAGCTCGGAAAACTTGGAACGCAACTCGCGCTTGACACGGGCGACGAATCGAACATCAATTTAGCATACGACTATTATCAGGCGCATCGCGAGCTGTTTTCCGCGACGGATCAGCGGCAGGTTTCCGGCGTAGGCGGTACGAGCATTGAATTGATCGGAACGATTCCCGAGGTGCGGGTCGGCGGTCTGTCGATGAGCCAGCAGCGTATCGGAGCAACGCAGCTCCTGCACGGCACCGCGTTCGGGCACCTCGGTGCAGGGTTCCTCGAACACTTCAACGTCGTGATCGACTACGCAGCCGGACAAGTGCATTTCGTGCCG
The DNA here is from genome assembly GCA_963737065.1 of Vulcanimicrobiia bacterium. Lineage (GTDB taxonomy): Bacteria > Vulcanimicrobiota > Vulcanimicrobiia > Vulcanimicrobiales > Vulcanimicrobiaceae > JAMXLG01. Next base: position 20,619 of record CAVTRC010000002.1, on the reverse strand, counting down.
GCGCCGCAACCGTAACCGCTAGGTCAGAGCGCGGCGACCCATTCCGAAACCGTGCCTTCGACGACATCCGCGCGATCGCGGTGCGGGGCATGCCCGCATCGTGCGAGCACGAGACGGTCGGTACTCGCGCGAGTGCTGCGCGCGAGAAGATCGAGTTGCGCAAGCGTTCCGTATTCGTCGTCGACGCCTTGAATCGCGAGCACCGGCGCTCGCACAGACGGCAACATCTCGAGAATCGACCACGAACGAAACGCAGGCAGACGCCAGATGTCGTTCCAGCCGTAGAACGTCGCATCGACATCGGTGTGATACCGCGACATTTTCTCGCGCAAATCGGTCGTGCGGTATGTTTCGCCGATCGCCGCGATGCTGGTGACGCTCACGTCTTCCACTACGACGTGGGGCGCTTCGACGACCAACGCGCAAACGTCGTTTGCAAACGCGGCTGCGTACATCAAGGCGATCGATGCACCGTCGCTATGTCCGACGAGGATCGGACGTTTGATGCGCAACGCCGCCAGCAGTTCCGGAAGCGCGATGAGCGCCTCGTCGTGCATGTAGCGGACGGTTCTCGGCTCGCGCAGTACTTCGGAAAAACCGTTGCCGTACCGCGAATAGACGACGGTAGCGCAGCCGGTTCGTTCGGCAATGTGTTGCGGGAACTCACGCCAAAGCGCAATGGATCCCAATCCCTCGTGAAGGAAGACGAGCGTCGGCGCGCCGCGACGAAGCGCCGGCGTCGTAGCGACGTCGATCGTTCGTCCCGCCAGCCGCACGTTGCGTGACCGCGCGTCGGCGGCTAACGGTCTTCGCTGCGTTTGATGCCCGCTCCATCGACCGTTGGAACGGGCTGTTCTTGCGTTTCGGGCTCCGTCGGACGACCGGCGGCCTTCCATGCATCGATGCCACCATCGATTTGTTCGACGTCCTCGTAACCGTAGTCCGACAATCTTCTCGCGACGGCTTCGGCAACGCGCTCGTCGTCGGCGTAAATCGCAATCGTGCGTTCTTTCGGCAACGGCAGCACGAGCGGCTCGGCTTTGAGCAGCGCGGCGGCATCGTATCGTAACGCGCCGCGAATCTGTTCGCCGTGACGGTGTTTACGTAGATCCAGAATCGGCGTTTGATCGTGAATCGTGTCCGCAGCTGCTTTTTTCATCGCTCTGCTCGCCGTTCGAGTTGCGGATCGAGGGCCGTGCGGGGATCGTTATCGCCGGGAATGGACGCATCTTCCACATAAGGACGGTCGCTTGGGACGTCGCGCTTTTCGTGCGGCGTCTCATCAGGAGCGTTAGGCTTGCGGCTCTTCATGCTGCGGAACATTCCCGACGATGCGCGGTCGAAACGCGACGCTGATACGCGCGTCGGTCGGACGCAGCGCCTTAGCGATCGTGTGCTCCCAATATTCTTGCGACGGCCCACTCATCACGAAGAGACTGCCGGCGTCCAGATCGATTCCGTGAACGACCCGCGGAGGCCGCTTTGTTCGCACCTGCATTCGGCGCGTGGCACCCAGACTCAAGAGTGCAATCGTCGGCTGGGGCGGCATGTCGGCGAGATGATCGTTGTGCCAGGCGACGCTGTCGCGGCCGTCGCGATAATAGTTCAGCCCGACGGTCGTGAACCGCTCGCCGAGAAACGCTTCGACGCCTTTGCGCGCGGCGTCGAGCAGCGGCGGCAAGTTTTCCACCACGTACCGTGCGACGAGTCGCGGCACATCGACCATACGGTCGTACATCCACATCGTCTCCGACGACCATGGTGCATTCTCGAGCAACCAACGAAACAGTCGCACGGCCTCCGTAGGATCGAGCAAGGCCGGATAATACGCAATGCGTCCGGTTTCGTCGTCAACGAGAATGCGCGGACCGGGATCAAAAAGCGCGAGCTGCGTCGTCATCGATCCTTCCTAAACAACGCTGACGCCGCGTTCGGTTACGCCACCCACTCGAAACGCGCGAACCGGGCACTGTCGACGAGCAACAGCAGCGCGCACAGCGCGAGCGCGACGTAACCGGCCGCCGGTACGCGGCGAAACATCGCACCGTACGCGATGAGGATGGGTGCAAGGGCATATGCATTACGGTCGACCGAAAACGGCGTGCCCGAAAGTACGAGCATTGCGAGCCCAGCGAGCGCGTAGATCGTCATCAAACGCCCGAGCGCGCGAGCTTGCACGAGCACGGCGAGCGCCCCGATAGGAACGAGCGCGACGACCATGATGTTTTGACGAAAGCCGTCCAGCGTCATGAGGGAACCGAAAATTGCGCGCCATGCGCTGAGGTCGACACCGAAGCCGTTACGCCATGCACGCTGCGCGTGGACGAATGCCACTGCATCGCGGAAATGAAGCGCGCAGTAGAGTGCAAACGCACCCGTTCCGCAGAACGCGAGCAGCCCAGCCACAATCGCGGCGGCGCGGCGTTGCGCGATTCCATCGACGAGCATTGCGCACGCGAGCGGAATGCCGAGCGGACTTGCGGCCGACGCGAGGGCACCTGCGGCACCGGCCGCCGGCGCGCGCGAACGATCCCACAGATAGAGGACCGCCGCGCTGCACAATAAGAACAAGCTTTGCGGATATGCAACGCTGCAAAACAGCGACGGCGGCAGCAAACACGCAACGGTCACGCACCATCTCGCGCTCACGGGATCGTAATGTCGAACGGCGATGCGATAGACGACGACGAGTGCCGCGAGGAATAACGCGTTCGAAAGAACGGCGGCAGCGATCGGCCACGGTACACCGTGCGTCACGAATGGGACGGCGAGCAGTGGAAATAACGGGAAGAATGCGACGTTGTGGCGGCGGCCGTCCGGCATGTATTCGTACCCGTGCGCGAGAATCGAACCGTACCAGGCACCATCCCAATTCATGAAAGCGCTCGCGTGCCCATTCGCTGCAATCACGCCGATGACGAGCAACCGCGACAGCGCCCAGGTGAGAACGACGAAGCGCATGGCGACCGCTCTCCTTCAGCCCCAGGCGATAGTCCTAGTTTTCGCGCTGCCGGTCGCGCCTAGCAGCGCACGAATTGAACGGGTAGAGTAGCGTCGTGATGTTTATGAAGCCGGACCGCGGGTCGCGCTCGGTGGACTACGCGCTCTCCGCGCTTAGCCCCCTTGCCGTGGCGCAAGCGACGCGCGCGTACTTGGACACACTCAGCGAAGCGCAGCTTCAAGAACTCATCGCGCACAGCGTTCCGCGTATGGACGACGACGAGCGCGCGCTCTTTGAGATGTCGCCGGATTTCCGGACGTTTCTCGAGCAGAACCGTCGCGCGCTTCGAACGCTCGACCGCCGCGCTCTCCATGCGATCCTCGGTCCGGCGATTACGGAGGCCCCGGCAACCGTTGAAGGGCCCGAAGGCGGTCCGCAGGTTTATTCCTTAGCCTCCACCATGCGCGAGGCGTTTCCCAAAGTGAAGAAAGCCGCCGGCGCCATCGCTCTCGGGCATCATTGCCGGGGGCGCCGCGCTCGCGGCGCTGATCTTCTTGATCGTCCCGGCCGGAAAAACGGCGTTCGCGTGGATGTCGCATCGTCCGGCCGTCGTTGCCCATGCACCGCCCGTGCGAAGCGTCGCGCACCATGCGGTCGTGCATCCCGCCGTGCATCGCGCGGCGCCATCGAACATCGTCGTCGCACAACATACCGCGGCGCCGGCGACCGCGACCCCGGCGCCGACGCCGCGTCCGACCGCACGACCAACGCCCGTCGCAACGCCGGTCGCAACGCCGAAGCCCAAGGCGACTCCGATTCCAAGCACCGTGGCCGCTCGTAATCGCACGGCCGCGAAGACGGATACGCGAGCACGCGAGCATGCAGCCGCGCTTCGGCGGATTTCATCAAAGAAGCTCGCCGCTGGAACGATGCCCTCGCACGAGCCGGCACTCGTTCAACGCGCGCGTCTTATCGTGATGTCGTACCTCGACTCGCTCATGCGCGGCGACGCGAGCTCGGCGCTCGGAAATCTCGGCCTTTCTGCGAGCGCCGGCACATCAAACCTTACGGAAGCGCCGATTTTGGCCGGCGCGACCGAATTTCGCGTCGTGCGCGCGGGACTCGTCGATGGTTCGAGCGCGAAGGTGCAAGTGATGATCGACGGTCCGCACGGGCAATACTTCGGCGATTACATCGTCTCGGCGGATGGCCCCGCGGCCTGGATCACTCAGCACGAGGTGATTCCGGTCCAATCGACGGTCGCGCGGCATCAGTAGAACGTGCAAGCCTGACCAGAGGCTCATTGTCCCGCGTGCGAGCGTCGAAAAGTATGGTAGATGCTCAATGACCTCATCACGCTGTTCACCGGGGCACCGCAGAACCGGCGCAAATATCCGCGTCGCGCCGGTCCGTTTCCGGCGTGGGCGGCGGTGGGATCACAGTGGGCGAGCTGCGTCTGCCTCGATATTTCGGGCAGCGGCGTAGGGGTCGTCTCACCGGCCGCACTCCCCGAAGAGGTGAACTTGCGGGTGCAGATCGAGTCGCGCAATGTCGTTATTCGCGCGAAGCGCGTCTGGCAGATGCCGGGCACTGCGCAAGGCAAGCCCGCATGGCGCTACGGCCTAAGCTTCACGGGGATCAGCGCGGACGATTGGGACGCCGTGATCCGTTTCTGCAACAACGATCACGTCACGATTGAAAACAAGGCGCTGAAAGAACTCGAACTCGTCAAGCTCAAAGCCGACGATGTCGCGCGACTCATTCCGAAACGACTGCAAGACCAGATGCTCGGCATGCTGGTGCACAAAGGACGTCTCGCGCCGATAGACGAGAAAACGCCGCTCGTTCAATACTCGTACGGCGGCGTGATGAAACGCGGCGGCAAGGCGTTTCACCGGCTCGCCATTCACTCCCGCGTCCGCGACGACCTCACGGGCGAAGTGAAAGCCTACGACACGCGGTTCTCTTTCGACGATCAAGGCAGCAACGTCCACGTGGATGAGTAAGCGCGTTCGTCGCCTTTTGGCAGCATCGTTCATTGCTGTTGCGTTCACTGCATGTTCCGGGTCCACCGGGAAGTTCGTCGGCCCATCGACACCGAGCTTGAGCCTCATTACGATGCCGATCGACGCCGCGCCCGGCGGAAGCCTGGGAACACCGCACGGCGATGCCGTCACGGTTGCGCCAAACGTGCTCGCGTCGGATCAGAACGTCAGCGTCGCCTTCGATGCGAATGCGACGGACACTCCGCCGAACAGCGCGTGGAGCGTCGCGCACGGCGTGTTGTCGATTTCGCTTCCGGGCGGCATCGCTGCACGCAACCCCGGCGCAACGTACTCGTACACGAGCGCACCCACCGGCATAGAAGTGTCGATGGTGTACGGACCGGTAGAGGCAGCGGCGATCGAATCCGCTGCCGCTCCGCTCGTCACGCTAACGACGGCGGCGGGCAGCAACCGTGTCGTGCTTCACGGCACGTTTGACGTTGCGCGGCATACGCTTCGGCTCGAGATTCCCAAACCGATGCTCGCCGGTGTAACGAACATCAAGATTGCGCTCGGCGAAACGAACGCGACCGCGAAAGCGACGCAACTCGGCGGCAAACTGTGGATCCCGACCTGGTACGGTGGCTACTGGCAGCAGCCGTTCAACGTTTGGAGCACGAGCGCGCGAACGCTGGTCGTGATTCACGGGATTTTCTCGAGCGTTGAGACTGCGTATTCATGCGCAAACGACTACCTGTCGACGTCCGCTGACGGCGACAGCACCGCTCCGTACTCGTATCAACAAATCTTCGGCTTCGATTACGACTATGCGCAGCCGCCGGCGGTTGAAGCGGCGCTCTTTACAACGTTCGTCAACGGTCTCTCGCTCTCCAACTACGACATCGAAGCGCATAGTTACGGAACGCTCGTGACGCTTGCGAGCCTACCGCAATTGACTTCCAAGCCGAACCGCACGGTTCTCGTCGGCGGACCGCTTCCGCTGCGCGGCTCGCCGATCGCCGATCCATCGAACGTGCTCTTGCGCGATCTTCTGCTGACGCTCGCGGCCGAAACGATCTCGTCACCGGCGCAGATCGATGAAGCGATCAAGAGTGGCATGGTCGCATCGCTCGGCACGAACAGTTCCGCGTTACAGCAAATCTTGAGCGGCGTGCATTCCCTCGCTCCATATCCCACTATTGAACGCGTTGCCGGGACGGAAGAGTACAGCGTCGAGCGCCTCTTCTGGTGGGCGTTGATTCCTGCGGGCGTCGACGTGCACGCGTGGGACGGCGTGGTCGAACAACAAGCGGCAGAAAGCACCGATATCACCGCAACGCGGCAAACGGCGATTCCGGACGCGCACATGGGCGAACCGTGCGATCAGCCAACGATTAATTTCGTAACGCAACAACAGTAAAAAATCGACGCAACCGTTTTGCGCGTGCGATAGTTTTACAGCGCAATGTTGTCGATTCAGCGTCCGGCACCGCCGCGGACGCCTGTAGTTGCCGTACGTCCGTCGCCCACGCAGGCCGAGCCGCTCGTAGAATACGGGCTACGGCGCGTGCTGATCGTCGCCGGCGTCATGCTCGCGGCACTGCTGCAGATGATCGACACCACGATCGTCAACGTGTCGCTTCCGACGATTCAAGGCAATCTCGGCGCAACGGTCGATGAAGCGATTTGGGTCGTCACGGCGTTTGTCGTCGCGAACGTCGTGGTCATCCCGATTACGCCGTGGCTGCAGCGCCGGTTCGGCCGCAAGAACTATTTTCTCGCCTCGATCGCGGGATTTACGATTGCGTATTGCCGCAGCTCTTCGCTGGAACCGGCATCGCGCTCGTCTATTCCCCGCTGCTCGTTGCAACGCTGCGCGCGGTCCCCCAGGAAGCGGCAAAAGCGTCGTCGTTCATTATTCTGTCGTTTCAAATGGGCGGTTCCATTACGGCAGCGGCGCTCGTGACGATGCTCGATCGCCGGACGATTTTCCAGCAGTCGATGCTTGCGGGATCCATGACGCTCTCGCACCCGGCGGTCGCACAGTTCATGCAGACGCACTCGGCGGCGCAGCTCTCGGCGCTCGTACAGCAGCAATCCACGACGCTCGCGTACGCGGACGTACTGCTCGTCTCGGGTCTCATTGCTGCGGCGCTTGCGCCGCTTCTCTTTCTGTTACCGCGAAAGAAAGCCGTGTAGCATCTACTGCTGGTCGTCCTCGTGCTGCGGCCGATCCAAGAACGCGATGTACGTTACGATATCCCAGGAGTTGTGAATGCCGATCAGGATCAGTAGCGCGACGCCCGCGGCCGGCGCGTACGCGGCAAATCTCGGCGCGATCGCGAGAACGATTGCTCCCGCAAGGACGAGCGCGTAGGCAAACATCGGAAGAAACGTATACCACGTCCAATCTTCCGCGTCGGGTTCGTATCCCGTTGCCGTCGATTCCAATGACATCATCAGCAAGCGGCACTGATACGAAACGCCGGCCGCTCCGATGAGCGCGAGCAGTGTTTCGGGTCCGATGAGCGCCGGCCATGGCGCACACAGAATCCCGGAAATCATCAATGCCGCGGTAAAGTGCGCGATCGTTGCGGCACTGACCCTTGGAATCCCGTCCGTTGAAACGCGTCGCCGGCTGTCTTGCATCAGCGTGATCACCACGAACGTGAGTCCCGTTAATGCGGCGGCGGAACTTCCGGTCAACGTATAAAACACCGACCACGAAGAAAACGTCGATGACGCGGATTCCATTACGGCGGCGGTTTCGGCGCAAGCAAGGCCGCCACTTCACGAGCCGCACGTTCTCCGGTTACGAGCGCTCCGTTCACCGTCCCGCCTTGTCCGTCTTCCGACGTCGCCTCGCCTGCGAAAAACAACGTGTCGTCGACCGTTGCCGCGAGCTGCGTGCGGGCGCGTTCGCCGCCGACGCCGAGATAACTGTACGCGCCGCGCGCAAACGGATCTGCGCCCCAATCATGCATGATCGGCGCCTTCAAACTCTTCATACGCGCGCTGCGTCGCATCGAACAGGCGTCCGAATTCCTCGAGCGCATCGGTTACGATCTCGTGAGCCGGCCGGCGACGAAGTCGCGTTGCCGCCGGTCCGCCAAGCCAGCTGATGACGAACGGTCGTCGCAACGGCAGTTGCGTCCAGTACACTGGAAAGACGTCCGTCAAATCGCGAAAGAATCCGGCGTCGCGATACCGTCCGCGGGACAGATGCTCCCAGAACCGCGAGCGGAAAAACAATGCAACCTTCACGACGTCGCCCATCTCGATCTTGTCGAGCGCCTCGCGCGTCGATAACGGAAGCGCCGGTTCGAACCGCACGTCCGGACCGCGCAGGACGCCGACGGGCAACGTTACGATTGCAGCGCGGGCGCGAAACGTCCGCGACGACAGCGATTCATTGCGCGCGGCAATGCATACGGAACCGCGTTGCCATTCGATGTGCTCGACGATCGTCGAGAAGTGAAAACGAACGCCCGAAGCAACGCAACGCTGGTGGAGATGCTCGAAGAGCGGACGATATCCGCCGACGGGTCGCGCAGCTTCGGCGTCGACTCCGGATTGCCACTCGAAGGCGATACCGCGCGCACTCGCTTTTGCGGGATCCGCCGCATCGAAACCCTCGACGAACGCGCGCGCGTTCCGCACCCGTTGCACGTCGGTGCGTCCGTTCGCATAGCGCGTGAGGAAGCGTTCGACGCTCTCGTCAACCTCCAGCATGTCGACGTCCTTGAATAGCGACGCCGCCGAACGAAATTCGTCTTCGCTGAGGCGCAATTCGCCTGAAGCATCGCGCACCCAATCGTCGCCGCTCGGCTCGACTTCGCGTTGCCCGAGTTCACGCAGCAATGCGCGCGTTTCGGGCGCCCGCCCGTGGATGAACTCTGCACCGAGCTCAGCCGATACGCCGCCCTTCGTCGCTTCCATGACGCGGCCCCCGACCCGCTCACGCGCCTCCAAGACGATCGCTGAAATTCCGGCGTTCGCGAGGCGAAGAGCGCTGGCGAGACCGGCAGCGCCGGCGCCAATAACGATGACCTCCGCATCCCGCATCGCTCTCTCTCATTACGGTCGCGGTCCGCAACCCCTCGCGAATATTAAGCGCGTGGTCGGTCCCTTATCGGGCCACCGTCCGAGGCGGTTTCTTTACAAAAGACCCGCATTTCCCTTAATGAACGGCCGATAAAAAATCTACGGGCAATAACTTGCCTCTCGTTTATCAGTAGGGATGCCGAGCAAGACCTAGCCAGCTATTGATCTTCGACCGGTCTTCGTCGGTATCGCCGCCGTCAATCAGGGAAGATTTGAAATGAGACGTTTCTTCAAACGCTTCTGTTTGCTATTGTTCTTCGCGCTCTCCGCGAGCGCGTGCTCCGGTGGTCCGAGCTCCGGCGTCACGCCGCCGGGCCCCGATCCCGCGCCGATGATACCGCAAGCCGCATCGTCGTCACCGGCATTGTCGCCGGCCGCAGCGTCGTCAGCGGCATCGTCGTCAGCGGCCTCGTCGCCCATGGCATCGTCGTCGTACGTGACGATTCAAGGGCCGGTCAACAGCATATCGACGACGCCGTACTTCCACGTCGTGGCCGCGATCCAAGGTAAAGGCAACGTCTCGATCTACTCCAGTGAAATAAATCGCGCGAAAGTCGGCGACGTCGTGAAGGCCACCGGTTTTTATAATTCGCTGGGCAACTTTCAAGCGGCGAGCGCGTCCGTCGTATCAACCGGCACGACCGTGCCGCCGCCTTCACATCCCAGCGCTTCGCCGAGCCCCGTCCCTACCGTCGCGCCGGGGCCGATTGGAGGCGGCGGCGTCGCGGGCGCCGTCAGCATGTTCCAGATCTTTGACTACTCCACCACCGCGGCGCAAGCGCAAGCAGTGGCGAACAAAACGTCAGCCGTATGGGGCGCCGGCGATGGCGACGAAGGCGCGACTGCTAGAAAATGGATTTCGGCAAATCCGAAGCTCGCCGCAATTCAGTATTTCGTTCAGCCGACGGACTACCACCCGATTTCGGGCCACACCATCGCGTGGTTCGAAGCAAATCATCCGGACTGGGTCGTCTACGACTGCAACGCCGACAACCAGCCGACGCACACGGTCGCATATCAGCCGGGTCTCCCGGGCGACGTGCCGCTCGACATTCACAACCCGGCCGTCATTCAGTATCAAATTGAAACGGTCGGAAACTTCGCGATCGCGCACGGCGCAAATGCAATCGGTGCCGACCAAACGTTGTTCTTCGATTATGACGGCGGTCAGGAGTCGGGGTACTACGGTTGCGGGATCTATCAGAACGGCACGTTCGTACGTCGCTGGGGCTCGCCGGGCGGTGGTTTTCCGAACCACGATCCGCAGTGGAACCATGACGTAGCGGCGTGGGTCGCAACCGCAAAACAGATTGTTGCATCGAACCCGACGTTCGCTGCGCACAAGTTGAAACTGTTCGTAAATCACCCCGCCGGCAGCATCGCGAATCCCGACGAGGAGAAGCTCGTTGCGAACGTCGACGGGATGGTCGATGAAACGGGCTTCGTCGATTATGGACGGTATGCGACTGCACCGGATCTCTTTGCGACGGCGCTCTCGTACATGGAGTACGTTCAACACCAAGGCAAGACGATTCTCGAAACCGCGAAGTTCAGCGGCAGCCTCAACGGCGACGCAAGCAACTTCGGCCTCACGGCTTCGCAGCTCGCGTACGCAATCGGCAGCTACCTGATTGGCAACGAAGGAAAGGCGTCACTCTTCATCACCCCCGGCCCGTATGGCGCGGTCTACGACTTCGGGCAAATCACGAAGATCAACCAGCAACTCGGAAAGTCGTGCGGCTCGTACACCACGGTCGGATCCGCGTACGTTCGGAAGTTCTCGCACGGTATCGTCGTCGTCAATCCGAGTAAGAGTTCTGCGGCGGTCCCCCTCGGCGGCCTATACAGCGACTCGATGGGAGGCAGCATCACGGGCACGACACTGAGTGCGAGCCCGGCCAACGCATACATTCTGCTCGGCAGCGGCGGCTGCTAAGAATCCTCGGATCTCACCAGAGAAACGGCGGCCTAACGGCCGCCGTTTCTCGTTTCCCAAGGCTCTCAACGAACACAGACCTGCCACGTCGGATCAATTTCCCGTCACCGTTTGTTTATAAAATATTTTCAGCACGTAACGAAACCGCAAAAAGCTTAATATCGACGCCGGCCGTGTCCGACGACCGTAGCGTGAACAAGAACCACGTTCTAAAGGTCGCACTCGTTGCGATATTGGCGGCTCCCCTCGCTGCGTGTGGCGGCGGATCGGATGCCGGTTCAATGATGGCTCCTGTGTCATCGACTCCTCAATCAACCCTGGCCGTCCCAATGAGCGCCACGGCCGCATCTCCGATGACCGGTTCAACGACCACGCTCATGCCGCAGGCGAAAATAGGCGTCGGGTTATTTCAAGTCTTCGATGTTATGGGGACGCCGCGCATCTCACCAGCGGCCGCAGAGGCCGACGCAAAACGGTATGGCGTCATTTGGGGTGCTCGCCCCGGAATGGCACCAGCCTGGCTCGCAGGCAATTCGAGCATTATTGCTTCGTACTATTTTCCGCAAGAAACCGATTTGAGCTATTCGGCATGGGGCGCTGCAGGCCACAATCTCGCGTGGTGGCAGACATACCATCCCGATTGGATTTTGTACTCATGCACGGCGACCGGAACGCCAACAAAGATCCCCGCGTACGTCGGCGGCCTGACCACCAATATTCCGCTCGACTTTCACAATCCGTCGGTCGTAAGTTACCAAGTCAAAGCGGCAGCGGCATACGCGCGAGCGAATGGATACAATGCACTCGCGGCCGATGAAGTCGTCTTCTGGAACGCCGGCGGCGCAGCGGCCGGCAGCGGCGCGTATGCGTGCGGCATCTATGAAGGCAGCACGTTCGTGCGGCGGTACAGCAGCAAGACGGATACACGGTGGGCAACCGACACGGTTGCGTGGGCGCAAACCGCGCACAGTCTCGCCGCGTTGGAGGGACTCAAGTTCATCGTCAACCACCCCGCCGGCAATATCAACAGCGCGAACGAGCAAACTCTTCTTGCGAACGTGGATGCCGACGTCGACGAAACCGGCTATTCCGATTACGGCAAGTACACGAGCACGACGTCGCTCTTCGCGCTGACGCTCAATTGGGTTCGCTACGCGCAAGCGCACGGCGTGGCGCCGCTGATTATCGATAAATACGTGCAAACGACAGCGCTTTCAACGACGCAAATCGAGCATTCGATCGCCACATACCTCATGGGGAACGAAGGCGCTGAAGGGCTGTTCGCGGGTAACAGCACCGCCTACGGAGTCGAGCAATACAATTCGTTATACGCGACGAACTTCGGCACTGCGTGCGAAGACGCGTATCAAGGAACCTCACCAAGCCCGAATGTATGGTATCGCCGCTTCACTAATGCACTCGTGGTCGTGAACAGCGGATCGTCGCTTTCAAGCGAAGTGGCAACGCTTCCCAGCGGTCATACCTATCGCGATCTCGTCGGACGCGCGATATCGAACCCGCTTCATGTCGCGAACTTCGACGCGTACGTTCTTCTAACGACGAACGGCTGCAACTAAGCCCGTAACTGGTACAACCGAGGGGAACGAACGAAGGCCATCCACGGGATGGCCTTCGCTTTTGCCCGCACGCACGAGCCGGCGTCCGCATACCGTCCGCCCGCCATGCCGCGAACGGATCCCGTCGGGGTACAGGAATTTGGACCCATTGCTTCCCAACACAAGCAACGTGTACGAGAACAAACGGACGCCCGAGCATCTGGATGGCGCGGATGCACTGTGGACCCGCCTCAAAGATATCGTTCAGCGCTACCGGTCGGGCGAAATTCCGGCCGATGACATCCTGCTGCGCGAACTAGACGTTGCGATCGGCCAAACGCTGCCTGCGATGCACGACGACGCTCGAGCGTTCTATCAAAGAGAACTGCTCGAGCGTGTCTCGCTTCGTCGACAACGATAAAAGATTCGTTCACACTCGTGCACGCGCGCGAGCGCGCCTATCTCAAGTCGTTCCGGTGCTCTTTCTCGGATCGACGCCCGCCGGCACATCGACCGTTCCTTTGAGCACGCTTGCAGCTTCCGTCTTTGCGCCTTTCGCGCGAATCTTCGTATACTCGGCACCGAGTAAAAGGATCATCGCGGAATAGTATATCCACAGCAACGCCACCAACACGGAACCAGCCGCACCGTACGCTGACGCGATACCCGCTTTTGCGATATAGAGCGAAATAAGCGCCTCGCCGATGACGAACAATATCGCCGTTGCAAGCGCACCGAACCATACGTCGTTCCACCGAATCGACACGTCGGGTAAGACTTTATATAACGAAGCGAAGACGACCGTGATGATTGCGATATTCAAGATGACGTTGATAATTTCGAGGATGACCGGCGATCCGAGGAACGGAATGCCCGCGATATAGTGGTTCGCCAGAAACGTGAGAAACGCGTTCGCGCCGAACGAAACGACGAGAACGAAGCCGACCACGACGATCATCCCGAACGACGCAACGCGGTCACGGATCATTTGCTTCCAGCCGCCCTTCGTGTGCTCGACGTTCCACACCGTGTTGAGGGCATCTTGAAGTGCGCCGAAAAGCCCGCTCGCTGCCAGCAAAAACACAACCCAACCGATCACCTGCGCGATTATGCTTTGTCGCGGCTTGTTGAATTGAGCCGTCACCATTCCACGTACCGTGGCGCCCGCTTGAGAGCCGGCGTGAGCGTTGATTTGGTTTATCAGCGCGTCCTCGGCAACGTGATGACCGTGGCCGCCGTTTTGCGTTCCGATCACGAAGCCGAGGATCGCAATCATGACGATAAGGAGCGGAGCCAGCGCGAACATCGTGGCATACGCGATAGACGACGCCAGCCGCGGTGCTTTGTCCTCAGAGAACGCGTGAACCGTTGCCTTCGCGTCTTGGACAAAGGACGAGAGTGCGATCGACGCCATGTCAAATGCGGCTAAGGAGATTCTTTGCGAATTCGGGAGCGAACTGTTCGAGGATCTGCGGGTTGCTTGTGATCAGAGAAATGGCATCTTGTTTGAGCGCCTGCGTGTTGGTGCGATCGCGTTCGATGATCCCGATGATCTGCTGCGAAACGTCCGTCTGCCCGTTCTGATCGGCGTTATTTGCCGCCGTTTGGAGGTGCTGCGTCAGGTCGGCATGGTCCATCGAAGAAACGTGGTCGCTTGCGGCTTGCGACACCGACGACTGATCGACCTGACCGGTGGTCACCTGCTTTAGTAGGCCAGCCACATCATTAAACATATATCGTATCTCCTAGCGTGCCGGGCGAGCCACATCCCGGTTGATAAGTCGCGAGTTTCAGATCTACACGAAGAGCCGTGGCTATACCGGCGTTTACCCAAAATCGGTTTACGAAGTGACTGAAATCATCGACCAGGCAAGCCGATCAAATGGCTCATGCGCCGGTGCGTGTAAAGCGCAGCGCATGAACCAGATGCCGCTTTGTCACGCCGATGATTGAGGGACTCGGGGCGCGGGTGCACCTCTTCGTGCGTCCGGAATCCCTGGACGCGTTCACGTCGTTATTCCGAGACGTGCTCGGATGTGATGTGCACGAACGGGACTTCGGGCTGCCGCACCCGATTCTGCTCGTCTCGTTTCCGGATAAGAGCGCGTTTAGCGTCGAGTTCTCGGACCTTGCGCCTCGCTCACCAGAGAAGCCGGTGTACGAAAATGCCTTCAAAGGCGCGTGGATCGAGTTCCGGACCGGCGATGTAGCGGGTGTGCACGAGCGTCTAGACCGCGCGGGAATTGCGTCGTTTACGCATCCCGCGAGCCCGCACCGCTACTTTGCCGCACCGGGTGGGCAAGTCTTCCGCATCCTCGACTTGGCGTACCGCGGTCCCTAAGCTACCGTGCGGACATTCGGGCGCGAGTAGTTGTCGCGAACGCCAAGCACCCGGCGAGCGCATACGCCGCTGCGCGACGCGGTGACTCGGGCGAATCGAGTAGCGTTCGAATCGCGTGGTTCGGGACGGCCGGTGCGCCTTCGAACGGCGAAATGGCGGCGGTAAATTCGAGCGCGACCGAGACGATCGCTTCCCACTCTCGCGGCATCCGACGGCGGTTCGTAACGCACCCGGCGAGACGTGCGAAAGCCGCCGCCCTCGCCGCGCTTCGCAACGATGAGTTCTGCGCCGGTTCGAAGCCAAATTGCTCGCCGATCCGGCCGGCCCAGATGGCGGCTTGGAAACTGGTCAGCCGTGCGTGCTGCCGGCGACGGCACACGAAAGAACGCTGACCGGCGCTCACGGTGAGCGGCTTTGCGCGGAACCCCGGGAAGTCCATGGGCAAAGCGTACCGAACCCGCAGTAGATCGACCATCGGGAAATTTAAGTATGCCCACCGGGTCGCGCCACAAAAAAGTCACAAAAACCGGGAGACGACTCCCATTTTCTCGATAAACCTAGTAGGGTGCTACTAGAAGTCTGTTTCAAAGGAGCCGCTCGATGCTGACTTCGCTTTTCTTCACCCTCGTAACCGCTATGGTAGGCTGGGTCGCGCCCGCCGATTCGATCGGAGGACCATCGGCGACCACCGTCACGCCGCCTCATCGAATCGCCGCGCCGTCGCGCGTGTCGGGCAGCGATTCCATCGGCGGCCCGTCACAACAGCCGAAAACCGCCGATTCGATCGGGGGCCCCTCGAAGTAGGCGGTCTTAAGGGCCAAGAGTGCGAAGGAGGTCGAGCCGGGTGTCAGCCAAGGTCGACACCAATCTCGAATTGCTTTATACGAAGGCGCCCTTGACCAACTACGAAATCGCCCTTGCCGCGTTCCGCCGCGGAGCGTACAAAGAAGCGCGCGAAATACTCGCTCAGCCCGCGAGTCGCGATGACGCGCGGCTGCTGGTCGATATTGCTGCTCGCCAACGGCGATGGAATGATATCGTCGCGGCATCTGCGTTTCTGCAACGCTTTTCCGATGACGATCGACGCCTCGCGACGCTTTTCCGCATCTATGCAGAACGCGCGATGTCTTCGCACGTCTCATGCACTCCGCCGGTTGAACACGCAACGGACGCGCTCATTGAAGCGGACGTCATGCGAATGCACGCGCTGCTTCGATGGATGGATGGCGACCACGATGAGGCGGTCGCGCTCCTGCGCAACGCGCGTCCGAAGACGCCGACGCAACGGGTTCAACAGCTCGAACTTCGAGCGTGGGCGACGCATTCGCTATCGCAGCGCGCAGCGATCCTCAGCAACGCGCTCACCATTGCGCTCGAGCACAACGTCGACGTTGGTCTCATCGGCATTATCGCGCACCCGTTGGCCGTGCTCGCGCGTGAAACGGATTTGGGCGAAATCGGACCACGCGTCTGCGATTTGCTGCGCGCCATCAACTGGCAAGAATTGCGCAACGACGATCGCTTCTATTGTGAGCGCGCTCTTGCGTGGCTTGCGGCGCAAGACGGAAACTACATCGACGCAATTTATCGGCTCGACCGCTTACCGATGGCTACGTCGTCCTTGCAGGCGGCAGTCGCGGCGACCGACCGCGCGCGTATATGCAAACTTGCAACCGATGCCGTCAATGAAGCGGTTGCGGCACGCCATGCGTTTGACGCATTTGAAGACATCAACTGGCTTTCCATTCAGAATGATGCGCCCGTTTCATTTTATGGCTCCGTCGATGTACTCTTCGCGCACGACGCGCAGCGAACGACGCGTTTGCTGGAACGCGTAGAGCAGTCGCCCTTCACCTCAGCGCTCGGTGCGCAGCAGCATCCCGCGGTACGCGGCTTCCGTGCTTTAGCACGCGCTATCGTCGCTGCGAACGAACACACCGCATTGGTTCACGCGCGCGAGGCGCATCGCACGTTCCACGAGATCGGCTACGAGTTCCGTTCGGCACTGGCCGCGCTGCGCGCGTACGATTGCAGCCGGATGTCGCATTGGCTCGATAAGGTTCACGATTTCGTCGAGCGCCACGATCGTTCTCCGCTCTTCCAAGAGCTGTTGCTGCGGCGCGGCCCGATGCGGCACGTCACGGCGCGGCGCCAGACGATTCTCGAACGCGTAGCAGCTTCGCAGACGAACCGCGAGATCGCAGAAGCGCTTTCGTTATCGGAAAATACGGTGAAGGAGCATATCCGCGTACTCCATCGCATCTTCCAAGTGTCGAAACGATCTGAGCTCGCACGCGAATGGCTTCGCCTCGGCGGCCGCTCTGCCGCGTAGGCTGTGACACCCGCGATACCAGACGTATAAGAAACGAGACATGCGAGATCTCGACCGCGGCAAAAAGGTCCACACGCACGTCAATGTCATGGAACTCGTGTGGGAGTCGCTAAAGAGATTCGCGTTCGAGCTCGCCTCGTCGGACGCCGCATTCCCAAGTGATGAGACGTGCGTCTCGATCGTGCACGACGCGGCGCGCAGCGTCGCTCCCGACCTCATGTTGCGCAAAGACGCCGTAACGTTCTACGCAGCAGAGCTGCGCGACATGGTTAAAAAGGCGAGGTCGCAGTACCCGGCGCGTTCCTAACGGTTATCAATCTTCCTTATTAAGGCTCGAGAACCACCTTGATATAACCCTCGCTGCGCGCATCAAACTTCTCGAAAGCATCGGCCGCGTCGCGTAGAGGCAGCCGGTGCGAGACGATGCGGCCGGGCTTGATTCTGTCCGCAACGATCATATCGCGCAGAAAGTCGTTATAGCGCTCGTCGTCGTCTCGCCCGAACGCCACGCGAATGCCCTTTTTGAACAGCGTGCCCCATGGGATCAGCTGATCGCCGTGCTTGGCGGCTTCATTAGGCGCCTGAGCGTCGCTGTCCGTGAAAACGCCGATGATACTCAACCTGCCTTTGGGAGCGATGATGCGGGCAAGATCATGGATAACGGTCGTCGGCTTTTCGATCTCAAAATGGTGCGGGTCGCGCGCCTGAAAACCGACCGCATCAATCCCAACCGTCGCGCCGATCTGCGCTTCCTCGCCACGCCATGCGACGCCGCATCGTTGGCGCGCAAGCTGTTCGTAAATGCGCTCCACGGCGTCGCCCTCTTTCATGTCGATTGGCTGCGCGCCAAGCTCGCTCGCTTTTTGCAGGCGCTCAGTAATTGCATCGACGACAAAAACTTGCTCCGCGCCACGCAAGAAAGCGCACATTGCAGTGAGCAGTCCGATCGCGCCGGCGCCGTAGATCACTACAACGTCGCCCGGCACTATTTTCGCGAGTTCGGTTGCATGATATGCCGTCGGAAGCGCGTCCGCGAGCAGCACGAAATCGTGCTCCCACGAATCCCCGGGTTCACCCAGCAATCGCAAACAGTTCGCATCGGCGAATGGAACCCGCAGCATCTCCGTCTGCGCGCCCGCGTACTCACCCATGCCGGGATAGCCGTAAGCAGCACCCGCCTTGCCCGGATTTGTCGTTAAGCACTGCGCGGAAAAACCGTGCACGCAATTTCGACAGAAACCACAACATATATGCGTTGGGACCGTGACGCGGTCGCCGACGCGCACGTTGACAACCGCATCCCCGACGTCTTGGACCGTGCCGAGCGGTTCGTGTCCAATCACCAAACTGTCGCCGCCGAGCCGGCCTTCATAGATATGCAGATCCGTGCCGCAAATCGCCGTTGAAGACAATCGCAGCAAAGCATCCGTTGGAGCTTTTATTTTCGGCTCCTCGATCTCATCGATCGTGATCTCACGCGGTTTCTTTAAGACGACAGCCCGCATACTCGAAGCCTCCGCATTGCGTCCGACCTACCACAATACTGCGGTTCTCGAGCTGCCGCCAAGTCTCGAAGTCATCGCGCAAGCTCGTGCACAAAGCGATCGCAGCTGGTACGAACAATCAGACCAGCCGTCAATTTCTCGACGAAGCGAGAAACCGCACTAGAAGAACGACGTGTAGTGCCTGGACGACGTCGGCTGCGCAGTTCTTGACGAGGAGAACGTAATTTCACCAGGCGGTATCCCGGCGAGTTGCTCGATTGCCGTTAAAACGGTTTGCGGTGCCGCAAGCATAATATAGTGCCACGCGCCGGGTACTGATGCTTGCGTCCCCTTCGCTGAGAGATGCGCGATCTCGACTTGCCCTTGGGTCCACAACGTCTCAAGGTTCGGAAACAAGGCATGCAATTGAGCATCAAGCGCGGGATCTTGGGCCGGTCCGAGATTCGGGTCATGCGACAAGACGGTCAATGGTAGCGAGCCAAGCGACGTGACGCTCTGCATCTCTTGGAGAACCGCGTTCGGATCGTATGACGCGGCCGTGAGTTCCTGCGTCAAGATCGATAACTGGAACACCGGAATCCACGTCGGGTCGAGTACCACCGCTCCCGAGACCTCCCTAGGATAGGCATGCGCGTAGTACACCGCCGTCGATCCGCCGATCGAGTGCCCGACGATAAGCCGCGGCGAAGGAATTTGCGCTGCTGCTAAGAGCGCGTGTAAGTCGGAAGCTTCTTCAGCCAGATTCGTCGTCGATCCGGGCAGCGGATCGCTGCTGCCGATGCCGGCCGGATCGTAGCTGCACGTGAGCGCCGCCGTCGAAAGCGACGCTTGAATCTGCGACCACACTTCGAGCGTGTCACCGGCACCGTTGATAAAAACAATCGGAATCCCGTTCGACGGTCCGGCGCAGTGCATAAACAATCCACGGCTGCCGATGCTGACGAGCTTTGTAAAGTTCACCATGGATCCCGGGCTCGGGCCGATGAACGGGGTTGCAGAACCTGCACACCCGGCCAAGAGCAAAAGAAAAATC
Organism: Vulcanimicrobiia bacterium; assembly: GCA_963737065.1. Classification (GTDB taxonomy): domain Bacteria; phylum Vulcanimicrobiota; class Vulcanimicrobiia; order Vulcanimicrobiales; family Vulcanimicrobiaceae; genus JAMXLG01. The sequence goes on along the minus strand of CAVTRC010000002.1, from coordinate 886 downwards.
AAAGAACGCAGTTTACCGAAATACATTAATGCAACGTCCCATTCTGCCGTTGGCTGTCGCGAGCGTACGGAAAGTCATTACGCTGCGCGCGAGTAACGTTCCCCGTGCGACGTTTGCCCGTGATGCTACGATGACGGCCGCCATGCTCGATCGGGTTCTGCACCACGCGCAGACATAATTCGCTAAGTCAGCTTTAGAAGCGCCGCGATCCGCGCAACGACCTCATCGACAACCGTCTCGGGTACCGTTTCTTCAAACAAAGCGCCCCTGCCGCGCCAATCAAAACTTTTCACGTGGTCGGCAAGCACGACCCCTTGCGTCCCGCACGTTGAAGGCAGCGGCACCTCGAATCGAAATCCCTTGACCTTCGACGTTATCGGGACGACAAGAAACAGTCCCGTCAACGCATTGTATTGGCTCGGACTTAGCACGAGAGCAGGCCGTCGATTAGCCTGCTCATGGCCGATCTGCGGCGAGAAGTCCACGTACACAATGTCGCCTCGATCCGGAACGTAGGCCATTACCAAATGTCTTCAGCGCCGATGACACCTGACGTTGCGCTCTCCGCGTGCATCGATCCGGGTGTGACTCCCTCAAGTAATTCATCTAGCGAATACCGTGGCTTGGCTGCGCGAATAACGACCATTCCGTTCTCGACTTGAATATGGACCCGGTCCCCCTCGCGGAGGCCGGCGCTTTCGATTACCGCTTTGGGTAAGCGCACGCCGAGGCTGTTTCCCCAGCGGTCTAAAATCGTCGTCAAACCTAACACCGCAAAGTTCGCCTTTCTCGCGAGTATGAGTAGCCCGGTATAAACAAAGTATATACCTAAAAACTAACGCTCGGCGGTAAACGAGTCCTTAGATTAGCTAGCGCGACGCGCCCG
>CAVTRC010000001.1:0-2497063 GCA_963737065.1 Vulcanimicrobiia bacterium | reverse complement strand
AAAAGCGCTCCGGCTTTGTGTAAACCGGCGAGATTCACTCGATTACGGCGACTGGACTCGAATGGATTTCCCGCCGCGAGATCTGTCGCTGGAAATCTACGCACGCTTCCTGCGCGCGCCAGCTTCGCTGGTTCCGTCGCGACGATGCGAAACGATAAATTAAAAGACCACCCCTAATTCGGCGCGGTCTTTCATTTTTGGCTCCGGATGCTGGACTCGAACCAGCGACCCGCTGATTAACAGTCAGCTGCTCTACCAACTGAGCTAATCCGGAACGCGGAAGGACCCGGCCTTATTGGCGGCCGGGGACCTTCATCCTTGTACTCGTTGGTTAGCGCAGTGTCAAGCTATGCCGGTCTAGCCGGAGCCCCGCTTTGCCTGTTTGTCGATGGACGCGAAATCCGCATCCGAGAGCGTGATGCTCGCCGCCTCGACGTTCTCTCGCAGATGCTGCGGGTTGCCGGTGCCCGGAATCGGTAGCATGACATTCGAGCGTTTGAGAATCCAGGTGAGTGCGAGTTGTGACGGCGTGATGTTCAAGCGCTTTGCGATTTGCGCGAACGGCGAATCGCCTTCGGCGAGATCGCCGGCAGCGAGCGGGTACCACGGAATGAAGCCGATGTTCTCCGCTTCACAGAAATCGAGCACGTCTTCGCTGCGCCGCTCCACCAAATTGTAGAGATTCTGCACCGTCACAACCGGAAAGTGCTTTTGCGCAGCTTTGATATCGGCGACGCTCACTTCGCTCAAGCCGACGTGCCGAATCAAGCCTTCCTTTTGCATGTCCGCGATGACGCCGAACTGTTCGTCGCGCGGAATATCATCGTCGATGCGGTGCAGTTGCCACAGATCGATGCGTTCGACGCGGAGACGGCGCAAGCTCATCAACACGCATTGACGCAGATACTCCGGCTTCCCGTCGATCGTCCACTCCTCGGGACCGGTTCGAAGAAATCCGCCCTTCGTTGCGATCAGCATACCGCCATACGGATACAACTCTTCACGAATGAGATTCTCGCTGACGAACGGACCGTAGCTGTCTGCCGTGTCGACGAAGTTGATATCGAGCCCGCGCAGCGCTCGCAACGTTTCGCGTGCGGCTTGCGGATCGTTCGGATCGCCCCAGACGCCGGGGCCCGTAATGCGCATTGCGCCGAACCCCAAACGATTGACCGCAACGTCGCCGCCGACCGTGAACTGACCGGCTGCGGCAGCCGACGGATTCCCAACCATATTTGATCTCCTATGCCGCGTTATGGAAGATGATTCCCAACGCGTAACGTTCGCCTCGCGTGATTTCGCTGACGCCGTGGCGCATTTTCACGCGGTAGTATCCCGAGCGGCCTCGAGCCGGGCGCTCGTTGGTTGAAAACACGATCGCTTCGCCGCGAGTTGCGCGGATGACGTTCGCCTTCGACTGCATCCGGGGACGCTGCTCGACGAGCACGAACTCGCCGCCGTCGTAATCGCGCTCGGAGTCACTCAACATGATGACCATCTGCAGCGGAAACGCGAGTTCGCCGTAGAGGTCTTGATGCAAGCAGTTGTATCCGCCGGCATTCGTAGCGGAGAATCAGCGGCGTCGGACGCGATTGTCCGGCTTGCGCGCAACGCGCAAGGAACGTATCGAGCGCGTCGGGATATTGCAATCGTATGTTCATGCGATCCATCCAGCGGTTTGCGATCGCTGCAAGCGGCGGGTACGCAGCGGCACGCAAGCGGTGAACGGATCGCGGAAGCGGATCCGCGTAATATTTGTACTCGCCGCGTCCGAAGTTATGACGCTCCATCACGACGCGGCTACGAAATCGCTCTTCCTGATCGTACGTGCCGATGAGGTCACGGCACGCCGCATCATCGAGAAGTCGCCCGGCGCGGTAATATCCCTTCTCATCGAGCGACGTTTCCAGTGCTTCTACATCGAACATAAAGTTTTTATAACAAATCAACGGTTTTCAAGCGAACTGGTTTTTTGCGCTTTATGGCCAATGAAGCAGGCGTGGATCCGCGCATTGCCTATCTTTCGATGGAAGTCGCTCTGGAGCCGGCGATTCCCACATATAGCGGTGGTCTCGGCGTGCTCGCAGGCGATTTTTTGCGCTCTTCGGCCGACGCGGAGTTGCCCATGGTGGCGGTCTCCCTCGCTTATCGTCACGGCTATTTCCGTCAAACGCTCGACAGCGCCGGAAAACAAACGGAAAGCGCAGATTCGTGGCAACCATCAACGCGTACGGCGCGTGTCGATGCCGTCGTCACCATTACGCTCTACGGTCGTCCCGTTCGCATCGGCGCATGGCGGTATGATATACGCGGCGTAACGGGCGGAATGCTGCCGGTCTACCTGCTCGATACGGACCTGCCGGAGAATCATCCCGACGATCGCAAGCTCACCGATCGTCTCTACGGCGGTGACGCAGCGTATCGTCTCGCGCAAGAAGCGGTGCTCGGCCTCGGGGGCGAACGCATGCTCGAGGCGCTCGGCTACAACGCAATCGACAGCTATCATCTCAACGAGGGCCATGCGGCGCTGCTGGTCGTCGGGTTGCTCGAGAAGCGCTTACGCGAACGCGATGTCGAGCCGGTCACCGCCGATAAACACGATCTCGCCGCGGTGCGCGATTGCTGCGTCTTCACGACACACACGCCGGTTCCGGCGGGACACGACCGTTTCATGGTCGACCTCGTGCACAAGGTGCTCGGCGAACGGCGTCTTCATCTGATTGATTCGATCGATGGGCTGCACGACGGGCAGTTGAACATGACGTACCTCGCGCTGCAAGGGTCGCGCTACATCAACGGCGTTGCGATGAAGCATCGCGACGTATCGCGAGATATGTTTCCCAGCTACCCGATTCACGCGATCACCAATGGCGTGCACGCCGCAACGTGGACGTCACGGGCGTTCGCCGACCTGTACGATCGCGAGATTCCCGAATGGCGACGCGACAATTATTACTTGCGCTACGCCGTCGGCATTCCGCTCGACGCGATTCGTGACGCACACGCGGCCGCGAAAGCATTGCTACTCGCGGAAGTCGAGGCGCGAACCGGCGTGCGTTTCGACCCGAACGCGTTCACGATCGGGTTCGCGCGCCGCGCCGCCACGTACAAACGCGCGCACATGTTCCTCGAAGATGCAAAGCGCCTACGCGAGATCGCAGCGAAGGCCGGCGAGTTTCAATTGATTTACGCGGGGAAGGCGCATCCGAAAGACGAGGCAGGCAAAGCCGAGATTGCGCGTGTTATCGAAGAAGCCGCACGACTGCGCGGTGCGCTCAAATTCGTCTACCTCGAAAACTACGATTTGACGCTCGGTGCGCTGATGACCGCGGGCGTCGACTTGTGGCTGAACACGCCGCTGCCGCCGATGGAAGCATCGGGCACGAGCGGCATGAAGGCCGCGCTGAACGGCGTGCCGAGCTTCTCAACGCTCGACGGCTGGTGGATCGAAGGGCATGTCGAGGGCGTGACCGGATGGTCGTTGCGCGACGGTGACATGTACGACAAGCTTGAGACGCACATTCTTCCGCGCTTCTATCTCCGCCCGGACGACTACGTCGCGATGATGCGCTCCACGATCGCGCTCAACGGCTCCTTCTTCAACACGCAACGCATGGTCGCGCAGTACGCGATGAACGCGTACTTCGCCGGCAGATCACAAAAAGAGACGGCCGGCACGAATGCCGACCGCCTCTCATTCGTCGGGTAGCGACTACTGGCCGCTGCCGCCGCTCTGGCGACGAATCGTTACGGTTTGGTTCAGCGTGACTTGCACGTTCGAGCCTTGCTGTACCTGGAAATTCGTCTTCTTGTTGATGCCGTAGAGCAGACCGCCCGCGGCACCTACGATGCCGCCGCCGCCTGTGTGGAAGATTGTCTTTCCGATTGCGTTGCCGAGCAGCATACCGCCGATCGTTGTCAGCGCCGCGTGCGCGCCGTTCGCTGTCTCCTGTTTACGTTGATCCTGCGTCATGCTCGCCGATATGTCGACGGTGCTTCCGTCGGCAAGACGCAAGTAGTCGAACTGCAGACCGAGCGCGGGTTTCGTTCCCTGTCCGGCTCGCGTGACGCTGGTGACTTCACCGGAAATGATCGCACCCTGGAACGCGGGGTTTCCGCTTGGGTACGGCGGGACGACGTCCATCACGAAGCGGTCGCCGACGTGCGCCGTTCCCGTGTCGAGCGTGGTGCGCAGACGTCCGTTGATCTGTGCTCCTTGATAGAGTGTCAGCGTCTCTTGCGCCGACGCGATCATCGTCGAACCGACGAACGATGCGAGCATCGCGAGCGCCAACAAGCCGTTTCGAATTCTCATTCGGGTCCTCTCTCTTGCGCGGCTATGGATTCGCGCAGCGCGCAAATCCGTCTGCGCCTCTAGTTCAACCAGAACAACGAGCAAACCCCGCCGGATGTTCCGCGGGGTTCTCTTTTTTTGTGCTTACTGCGTGGTTACGGCGTCTTTAAGTTACTCGCGAGTTCGAGTTTCGCCTCGGTTCCGACCGCGACGTGGATCGGAATTCCGGCACCGCGCGAATAGCCGTGACCGCCCGTCGGTTGCGTCGGCGTCTTCGGTTTTCCCAAATCCATCTTCCACACGATCGTGTTCGGGTTCGGTGCGAACGCCGGGTTCGGTTGTACTGCCATCGCCGACGCCGGCTGCGGAGTGCTCAGCGTCCGGCGCGTAACGCGCGGGTTGTCGACGTAGCCGCGAAACTGCTCTTTCAAACCGTTTCCGAACGTGATGTTGTCGAAGAGGAACCCGATCGATGCGGGACGTTGGCTCGTTGCATTGTGCACGCTTGTGATGTGCGCGGTAATCTTTGCATCCCGCAACGTCGGATACGACGGATCGTTCGCGATCAGCACGATCTTGTCGCCGATTTGCGCGGTCGTCGAATCGATCCGTGTCTGCACGACGACATTAAAAACCGTTCCCGCGCGCAGCACGTTAGCATGTTGCGTCGTGGAAATCGCGACGACGACAGCGGCGCTCGTGAGGATCATTTACTTCGCGAAGTTCGGTACGCGCAACGCTTCGCCTGTGAATCCCGTCGCCGCGCGCAATGCGTCGACTTTGTCGAGACGTTCCCACGGCAGATCGAGGTCGGGACGGCCGAAGTGCCCGTACGCCGCAGTTTGTTTGTAAATCGGACGGCGCAGGTTGAGATAGTGAATGATCGCCGCGGGCCGCAGATCGAAGACTTCGAGTACTGCTTCTGCAATCAAGTCTTCGCCAATCTTCGCGGTGCCGAACGTTTCGACCAGCACGCTCATCGGTTCCGCGACGCCGATCGCATACGCAACTTGCACTTCACAGCGTTCCGCGAGCCCCGCCGCAACGACGTTCTTGGCAACCCAGCGCGCGGCATATGCTGCCGAACGGTCGACCTTCGTCGGATCCTTGCCGGAAAAGGCGCCGCCGCCGTGACGCGCCATACCGCCGTACGTGTCGGCGATGATCTTGCGTCCGGTCAATCCTGCGTCACCCTTCGGGCCGCCGATGACGAACCGTCCGGTCGGGTTGACGTAAACGCGCGTCTTTTCATCGAACATCGCCGACGGAATGACGTGCCCGATGACCTTGTCGCCGACTTCCTGACGAATGACTTCGAGCGCGATGTCCGGCTCGTGTTGCGTCGAGATCACGACCGCCTCGACGCGAACCGGCTTGTCGCCGTCGTACTCGACCGTGACTTGCGATTTGCCGTCCGGGCGAAGATACGGAATGTCGCCGTTCTTGCGCATCGCGGCGAGATGACGCGTGAGATTGTGGGCGAGCGTGATCGGCAGCGGCATCAATTCAGGCGTTTCGCGGCAGGCGTAGCCGAACATCATGCCTTGGTCGCCGGCGCCGGTTCGTTCGAACTCGTCGTCTTTGCCGCCCTTGGCTTCGAGCGATTTATCGACACCCATCGCGATATCGGGCGACTGTTCGTCGATCGAGACGCTGACGCCGCAGGTCTCGGCATCGAAGCCGACGGCAGACTTCGTGTAGCCGATGTCGGCGATCATTTCGCGAACGATGCGCGGAATATCGATGTACGTCTTCGTCGTCACCTCGCCCGCGATGTGGATCTGCCCCGTGATCGCGAACGTTTCGACGGCGACGCGCGACATCGGGTCGTCTTTGAGCAGCGCGTCGAGCACGGCATCGGAGATTTGATCGGCGACCTTGTCCGGGTGACCTTCGGTTACCGATTCCGACGTGAAGAGTCTGCGGTATTGTGCCACTGTATTAGGTTCCCTCCGCCCACGACGCCATGTATTTCATTTGTTCCGGCGTCAGCGTGTCGATTTCGATACCCATCGACGACAGCTTGAGCGTCGCGACTTCTTCATCGATCTCGACCGGCACGTCATAAACGTGCTTCTTCATATCCGTGTAGTGTTTCGCGATGTGCGCCGCGGCCATCGCTTGATTGGCAAACGACATATCCATCACGGCAGCCGGGTGACCTTCGCCCGCGGCAAGATTGACCAAACGTCCATCCGCGAGAATGCAGACGCGGCGTCCGTCGTGCATTTCGTACTGCTCGACGAACTGACGCGGCTCGGTCACGCTCTTGCTGATGCGCTTGATGCTCTCGAGATCGAGCTCGTCGTTGAAGTGGCCCGAGTTGCAGACGATCGCGCCGTTTTTCATCAGCCTGAAATGTTCTTCACGAATCACGTGATAATTGCCGGTTACGGTGACGAACACGTCGCCGATCTTCGCTGCGTCGTTCATCGGCATCACGCGATAGCCGTCCATCACCGCTTCAATCGCTTTACGCGGATCGACTTCCGTGACGACGACGTGCGCACCCAGGCCGGCGGCGCGCGACGCGACGCCGCGTCCGCACCAACCATAGCCGACGATCACGACCGTCCGTCCGGCGAGCAGCACGTTCGTCGCGCGAATGATGCCGTCGAGCGTCGATTGGCCCGTCCCGTAACGGTTGTCGAACATATGCTTCGTCAGCGCGTTGTTCACCGCGATCACCGGGTAGGGCAGGACGCCGTCCTTCTCCATCGCCTTCAAACGGATGACGCCGGTGGTCGTCTCTTCGCAGCCGCCGATCATATCGCCGAGCAAATGATTGTGCTTCGTATAGATCGTCGTCACGAGGTCGCACCCGTCATCCATCGACATCTGCGGCTTCGTCGCGATGACCGACTCGATGTGCGAGTAATACGTCGGGTTGTCTTCGCCCTTGATCGCGTACGTGGGAATGCCGTACTCGCACAGCGCCGCCGCGACGTCATCCTGCGTCGAAAGCGGATTGCTTGCGCAGAGAGCGATCTCGGCACCGCCCGCTTGGAGCGCGAGCATCAAATTCGCAGTCTCGGTCGTAACGTGAAGACACGCACCGATGCGCACGCCTTCGAGCGGGTTTTCGAGTTCAAAACGGTCGCGGATCTGCGCGAGCACCGGCATATAGGCACCCGCCCACGCAATGCGCGAGCGGCCCATTTCCGCGAGGCTGCGGTCTTTGACATCACCAGCAAGCTTTTCCGTGACGGGCACGCCGTAACTCCTTACGTTTGTATAGTGAACGGTACAGTGGAACCGCCCTAGGTTCAGTGGGGCCGGCGCAGGCGCCTGTCGCGCGAGGGCCATACGTCGACCGGCTCCATAGGAGCCTGTTTGACTCGGGCAAAAAAGCCCGGCGTGGAAACCCTCGCTGAATACTTGACGCAGCTTGCGTCTGAATGGCCGACGCCGGGGGGAGGCAGCGCTGCGACCGTTGTCGGAGCGGCGGGTGCGGCGCTCGTGGCGATGGTCGCACGAATCTGTTCCACGAACGCGAGATACGCTGCGTACAAGCACCTCACCAACGATTTGGTTGCGCGCGCGGACGAGTTGCGCCAAGAATTCTTGCGCGCAAAGGACCGCGACGAAGCGGCGTTCGATCGCGTCGTGGCCGCGACGGCCATGCCGAAAGAGACGGCCGACGAGAAGCAGGTGCGCCGCCATGCGCTGGAAAGAGCCCTGACGCATGCCGCGGCGGAGCCGCTCTTTGCGGCCGAACTCGCGCTTGAAACGCTTCGGCTCGCGGCGCGCGCGCTCGAGATTCCGAACAAAAATCTCACGAGCGATGTGGCATGTGCTGCGGAGTTTGCCGCGGCGTCACTTGCGGCGTGCGCGTACAACGTGCGCGTGAATCATAAGTTCATGCACGATACGAACGCAGTCGAAGCGCAAGCGCACGTGCTCGCGCGTTACGAACGCGAATCGGCCGCGCTTCTCGCCGGCGTCCGCCGTTCGCTGACGTAACCGCGCGCCGTCGTTCGTTGCACGCGTGCGATCAGCATCGCGGCGTCGTCGTTTGCCACCGAAGACTGCAGCACTCTCTCGACGAGTTCACCGGCCTTGGCCCTGAACCCCTCGCGCGCCCATGCCGAGAGCACGCCGCGCAAGCGCGCCTCAGCCGCTCGCGCGTCGCGCGCAAATTCTACCAACCCGTCGGTATAGAGCACGAGCGCGCAGTCACCGCGCAAGCGCAAGGACTGCGTCCGAAACTTCGCGCGGGGTACCGCACCGAGAATCACATCGCCGAGTTCGAGCTGGTCGACGGTACCGCTCGCGTCAACACGCAGCGGCGGCGCGTGTCCGGCGCACGCGTATTCGACGAGCAGCGTCGAAGGGTCGAGGAATCCGACGATCGCCGTGATGAGTCCATAGCCGCCCGCGAGAACGACACCGTTGGTTTCATCGAGCACTTCGCTCGGCGTTGCGCCGCGCAGCGAACGCGTGCGCACGTTTTCGCGAACGTGGCCCATTACGACGGCGGCATCGAGACCGTGCCCCGCAACGTCACCAATTGAAAACGCCAGCCGGCCGTCGTGCAATTGGAAGGCGTCATACCAATCGCCCCCGATGAGCGCCTCGGTCTCCGCCGCCGTATACGAGACGTCGAACGAGATACCGGGCGCGTGCGGCAGAGCGACGGGAAGCATCGCGGTTTGCAGCACACGCGCAATGCGCGACTCGCGACGATACGCGGTCGAGTTTCGCAAGGCGCTCGCGATGCGCCAGGATACGTCGCGAATGAAGGCGACGTCGAGTTCGTCGAACGCTCGGGCTCCCGCAGCGCCGGCGACGGCGATTTGATGAACGCCCGGCTCGCCGAAATCGAGCGGAGCGCGCAACACCGGACGACGGTCTTCACCAAACCACGGTGCCGTCGCGGCAACCACGCCCGACAACTCCTCCGGAACGTCGAATGCCTCGGCTGGAATGGTGGCCGAGGGTGGCCACACGTACGCATGGCGCCGTCCGTCGATCGTGAAGGTTACGTACCATATCCCATCGAGGGCCGATGCGGCGCACCCAAGCGCGCGTTCCACCAAACGGTCGTCGGTGATCTTATAGTCGAGCGCGATTGCGCCGATCTCCGCGAGCGCGGCAAACCGTGCGCGCGTGCGCGTAACCTCATTGCGCGCCTCGATCCGTTCATGAACGTCGTCGAGCGTGACGACCCATTTACGTAGGTGCGACCCTTCATACGAGGGTGCAGCGCGAACATCGAACCAACGCGTGCCCCGCGTAGTGCGCAGCAGGATTTCAAATGAGAACAACTCGCCGCCGGCGATGCCGCTCGCCCAGTTGCGCTCGAAGTTCGGCGCATGCGGGCCCGCCGCAACACGTAACGATTTGCCGACGTCGAGTTCTTCCGGAGCAACACCCGTCATCTCGTACCAGCGCCGGCTCGCGAAGTCGAACGCGCCGTTTGGCCGTGCCGTTAAGACGGCTTGCGGCAACAGATGAATCGTTTGCGAAAAGTCGCGGAGATTTTCATGCAGGTCGTGGAGCAACAGCGGCACGTCGGCCAGCTGCGCCCTGGACACGCCGATGACGTAGTCCGCCCGCTCGCGCGTGTCGATCAGCGGGACGAGAAGAAACGAGACGCCGGGCGCGAGATAAAGCCGCGCTTTGCGCGAGTCCGCGCATTCACTCGCTGCCGCAGCGACCGAGTCGGCTTGAAGGATGTCGGTCCACGTGCGCGCGGACGCGTTCGCGCGAACAATTCCGCGCTGTCGCGACCACAAAAACGCGGCGTTCGCTGCGGTATCGACAAAGTTGATATAGCGAGCAAACAAGCTCGATACCCCCTTGGCCCATTGAGGCGGTTCCCTATTCTAGCCTTTCAAGGCGACGCGCGAAAGCCCACCAACCAAGCGGTCCACTTCCCCGCATATCAGGCGCCTTTTCCGCAGCCGCCCGTCATATGGCGTAAAGCACACGATCGAGAAACGGTTTGATATCGTCCCCGTCCACCGCAATGCCGACGCCGCGCGCATGATAACGGATATCGTGGAAATCTGAGCCGCCGCTCATGAGCAGCTTGTATCGTGACGCTCTCTCACGAAACACGCAGACGTCGTCCGCATCGTGCAAGGGATAAAATACTTCCAGTCCATCTAAACCTTGCATTGCAAGCTCGTCGATCAGCGAACGGTCTTTCAATCGACCGGGATGCGCCAGCACCGCAATGCCGCCGTCCGCATGAATCGCTTCCATCGCGCGCTGCGGCGTCACGTGCGTCGACGGAACGTATCCCGCTTTTCCGCCGCGTAGCAAATTGCGAAACGCCCACTCGATATCGGGCGCCATTCCCTTACGAATCAACGCCTTTGCGACGTGCGGACGCCCGAGCGCTTTTGCGTTCTGCGATTCGTGCAACACGTCGTCGACCGTAATGCCGTATCCCGCGCGCCGCAATTGCGTCACCATTCGCTCGACGCGCGCGCGCCGCGCGACGACGTTCGCTTCGACGAGCGAATTGAGGTCCGGCGAATCGAGCCGCAGCGCATACCCCAAGATGTGCACTTCGTTCTCGCGATACGTCGTATTGATTTCGATGCCCGTCACGACGCGCGCGCCGTTGCGTGCTTCAAATTCCCCATACGCGGCGAGCGTGTCGTGATCGCTGATGGAGAAAACTTCCACACCCCGCTCGTCCATGAAATCGGCCAAGGCCTGCGGCGAGAGCGTTCCGTCGCTCTCGTACGTATGACTGTGGAAATCGACGATCAACTGACGCGGCGACGTTCTACCGCAAGGGAGATCCCGGTGCGTTCGTGATCGTGAATTTCCACGGTGATAAACGACGGGATGCAGACGACGTCGATGGCGCTGTCCTTCAGATAGCTGCGCGCGATCGCAACGGCTTTGACGGCTTGATTGATCGCGCCCGCGCCGACGGCTTGAATTTCCGCGACGTCACGCTCGCGCATGACGGCTGCGAGTGCACCCGCGACGGCGTTCGGATTGCTTTTTGCCGACACTTTGAGCGTGCCCGGCGTAACATGTGTTTCTGCGCTGGTCATCAGGCAATGCCTCGCAGGAAAATGCGTTTAATATCGGTCGCTTTGCCGGTCGCCGGATCGATGGATACGACCGCACCACAGAATTGTCTCGTTCCGCTCTTTTGAACATTGAACCGTTCGGACACTCCCGTCAAGAAGCGGTCCAGGACCGCGTCCGCTTCCATGCCGATAACGCCTTCTGTCGGTCCCGTCATGCCTACATCAGTGATGTACGCAGTTCCCCCCGGAAGAATCTGCTCATCGGCGGTTTGAACGTGAGTGTGCGTTCCATAAATCGCCGATGTGCGCCCGTCCAAGAATCGCGAGAGTGCCACTTTTTCGGACGTGGCTTCCGCGTGCACGTCCACGATCACGATCGGCGTGAGCGCGCGTAGATCGTCGACAATCGCATCGACCACCCGAAACGGATCGTCGACCGGCGGCATGAACGTTCGTCCCATCACGTTCACGACACCCACCGTCACACCGTCCACGCGGAACGTGCCGTGACCGCGCCCGGGTACGGCTGGAGGATAGTTCGCCGGCCGTATGACCCGGTCGCTTGTATCCAGATACGCCTTGAAGTCGCGCTTGTCGAAAATATGATTGCCGGACGTGATGAAATCGATCCCGGTGGCGAACATTTCCTCGGCGGTCTGCGCGGTGAGCCCGAAACCGGCCGCCGCGTTTTCGCCGTTCGCGATCACCGCCTGGACGCTGTATTGTTCACGAATGAGGGGAACGCACCGTTTGAGCGTGTCGCGCCCCGGTGAGCCGACGACGTCGCCGATGAGGAGCAGATTTATCGGCGCGACGAAGCCTTCGCTTTCCGTTGAGACTTCAAAAAGTACACGAGCACTCGCGCTTCTTCGCGGAAGCCAACCAAACTCTTCGATTGCGTCGGATCCCGCAGCGCTTCGATTGCGTAGAGGGCCGCTTCGTCTTGAGCGACGGGGTCGGCATCGAGATGGTCGGCGGGAAGCGGATTGCGCACGAGCGCCTCAGCGAATTCGGAACCGAAGAACGCGACGAGCATCTCGAGCTCTTCCTTAGAAAAGCTCGCCGTGTCGCGCGTGACGTGGACGAACGTCGTGGAACGGTCGCTCTCGCAGTCGATCCGCACCGTATCAGCTTCATCCTTGGCGATCGTGAGGTACGCCGCGATATGATCTTCGAGCGCATCACGCAGCGCCGATTGCGCGCGTTTGTCCAGTCGCGACTTCAGCGCGAAGGTCAGACGCACAGTGCGATCCGCGGGCATCGAGCGAATCGAAGCCAACTCCGGAAAACGCACGAGAAGTGCGCAAACCAGACTCACGGTATCGGCGTTTTCGACGGGTAGACGGCTGTTCATGATCTCTCTTACACTGGTTCCGTTCCCACGTCCGGCGGCTTCGGCTAGGGCTTGGGGGTCCAAGGATACGACGCGGGCTCAAGGCCAAACCTGCGACCCGCAAGAAAGCTAACCCTGATGTCTCTCCGGCAGTTGCCGGGTGCCCTGATTCTAGGGCTGCTTGCCTCCCTGGTTGCCCACGCAGCCGGGTTCGGCGAGGGCCACATGGAGGCGGGTGCCTATCATGAGTCCCTCGCAATCTTCGCCTTCGCAGGCGCGGGCGGCGCTCTCGTCGCGGCAATCGTCGCGGCGTTCGGCAGTTGCGGAAACTGCGCGCAAGGCAGCGTCCTTGCCGCGCGGCTGTGTTCGTGGATTCCGCGCGCTCGCGCCGTAGCGGCGGCGGGCGGCGTCTGGTTCGCCTTCATCGAGTCGCTCGAACCCGCGCACGGACCGGCTTCATTCCTCATCATCTCGCTCGTGATGCTGACCGCAGCGATCTTGCTGCGGCGACTCGCGGTTCTCACCGCACGCGCGCTCGCGTGCTGCGCGATCGCCATCTCCCGCCTCGCGACCGCGCCTCGAACGGTCTTTGTGGTCCGGCGATATGCATCGCCGGCGATCGTCACGCCGCATCTCGCGCGGCGCATCGTGACGCGTCCGCCTCCTCGGCTCGTGTTGACTTCCGCTTAACAACACGCACGTTACGTTCCGAGGAGTCTTCATGTCCCGAATGTCCGCGGCCGCTCTTGCCGCGTGTTTCCTTATATGTACTTCGCCCGGATGGGCGGCAACGACCGGATTCGTTCGCGGCACGGTGACGCTGCGCGGTAAACCGCAGGTTGGTGCAACCGCGACGCTTACCGGCGAAGGGTCGCGCTTTACGACGGCGACCGACGCGTCGGGCGACTTCAGGTTTTCGCAGGTGCCGTTCGGGCAGTATCGTCTGACCGTTCATGCAGCCGGCGTTACCGACCGGACGATCGACCTGACCGTTACAAGCGATGCCGTCGTTACGGCCAATGTCTCGCTCGATCAATTGAGGGAGATCGCGAATACGACGGTCACCGCACACGCCGGTGCCGGCGGTAGTCCGGTCTCCGTGAATACGCTCTCGAAGTCGCAGATCAACACCTCGCCGCACTTTGACAACCTCAACCGCCTCATCGAAACGATGCCGGGCATCGTCCGCTTCTCGTACGACGAGCCCGTCGCGCACGGTTTCCACGGCTTGACGTATGAGATCGACGGTGCACCGCTGCCGCTCGCGACCAGTTCAAACTTCGGGCAGATCATCGACCCGAAGGTGCTCGATTCGATGGAGGTGTACACCGGTGCGTTTCCCGCCGAAGACGGCGGCACGCGCATGGGCGCGGTGGTCAATCTCGTATCGACTCGCTTGTCCGATCAGCCGCCGGGCAGTTACGGGTCAGTGACTGCGGGCGCGGGAAATTACGCGACGTCGATGGTCTCGCTCGACGAACTCGAACGCTTCAGCGCGAGCGAGCTCTACGTGAGCCTCAATACGCAACGCAGTGCTCGCGGGCTCGACGCGCCGACGTACACGCCGATTCACGACAACAACTCGCTCGGTGACGAGTTCGTACGCTACGTCGCGCAGATGGGGCCTCGTCAGACCGTCGCCGTCGATCTCTCCAATCAGCTCAACCAATTCCAGATTCCGATCAACACGGATTCCAACGACCCGAACGACCCGATCTTTAGCGTTCCCGGCACCGATGACGTTCAGCGTGAGTACGACTCGTTCATCAACGTCAATTACACGGCGACATCGAAAGACGGCAACAGCGTTTTCCAATTCATTCCTTGGGTCCGCTCGACGCGCATCGCCTACGCAGGCGACTTGACCAACGACGTACTGGCGCTTGCGCCGAATCCGGCGTTCGGCGATTCGAGCACGCCGGACGCGCCGCAGTTCGCCAATCAGATCGGATTGCAGCAAGACCGCCGCGCGAACTACATCGGCGCGCGGATCTCCGAATTCCACGCAAGCGAACACCATGCATGGAAGGCCGGTGTCGATGTGAGCCGCGAGAACTTTGCGGCGACGCAGACGTTTGCTTGCTACACCTCGGATTGCAACCCGGCGCCGTCAACGCCGCCTCCGGCGCCGCCCGCTCCCGGCTTCTACGCCGTCTCCACCGCGCAGAACCAGGCCGGTACCCTCTTCGGTGCCTACGCGGAAGACAAATGGCAGCCGTATCAAAATCTCGCGTTCAATTACGGCCTCCGGTTCGATCATTCGACGGGGTACGTCGGCGGCTGGATGCTGGAACCACGCATCGGCGTCAACCTCTCCGATGACAGCGGCAGAAACGTCGCTCATGCATACTATGGACGCATGTACGCGGCTCCGCAATTGGAAGACGTTCGCGAAGATTGCGTGCTTCTCAACGGCTGCACGACCGAGCCCGCCTATACGTTGCAGCCGGAGCGAGACGCGTATTTCGAACTCGGACTCGCGCACACGTTCGGCGGCAACTTTCGCGGGTACATCAACGCCTTCCGCCGGTCGGCGACGAACGTTCTCGACACCACGCAACTGTTGAATACACCGCTCTTTGCGGTCTTCAACAACGCGATCGGTTACGATACGGGCGTCGAGTTGCGCCTTCAGAATCAGACGAGCAACGGCGACTCGTGGTTCCTCACGACGACGGTTTCCGGTTCGTATGCGGGCGGCGTGTCCGGATCGACGTTCCTTTTCGGCACCGGCGATCTTACGACGAGCGGTTTACCGATCACGTCGCCCGCGCTGCTGCAGCCGGAAGATCACGATCAAACGGTCGCCGGAACGGCCTCGTACACCCATCGCATCGGACGCGACCGCACGTGGTTTGCGACGCTCGAAGCCGATTACGGAACCGGGTATCCGGTTGAGTTCGAAAACGGCAACGGCCGTTTGCCGTCGCACACGACGCTTAATCTCGCGCTCGGAAAAGACGCGACGAAACGCTCCATCGGAGTAAACTTGGATATCGAAAATCTCTTCAACACGCAGTACGTCATCAAGATCGCGAACGGCTTCAATACGACGCAAATTTCGACCGGTCGCACGTTCCTGTTACGCTTCACCCAACCGTTCTAGCGTGAATGTGATTCATAAACGTGCGCCCGGCCGCTCCTGCCAGGACTCGGCGTTCGCGAGGAGGGAATACCGGGGTCGCTCCTATGCATGATGATGATATTGCGGACGGTCCCGTCGTAGTGACCGGCGGCGCCGGCCTCATTGGCAGCGCCCTCGTCTGGCTCCTCAACCGCCGCGGCGTCGACGATATTATCGTCGTCGACCGCTTGGACGAGTCGGAGAAATGGAAGCATCTCGTCCCGCTGCGATTCGCCGATTACGTGGACGCCGACGACTTTCTGGATCTCGTGACCGAACGGCCGGCGTACTTCGGCAACGTGCGCACCGCCTTTCATCTCGGCGCGTGTTCGTCGACGACCGAAACCAACTCCGATTTTCTGATGCGCAACAACTACGAGTACACGAAAGCGCTCGCGCATTGGGCGGTCGATCTCGATGCCCGTTTCGTGTACGCTTCATCGGCTGCAACGTACGGATCGCTCGAAGATGGCCTCTCCGATACTGCCGACCTGCGCACGCTTCGTCCGCTCAACATGTACGCCTATTCGAAGCAGCTTTTTGATCTCTACGCGGCACGCACCGGAATGGCAGATCGCATCGTCGGCTTGAAATACTTCAACGTTTTCGGTCCGAACGAAGACCATAAAGCCGATATGCGCAGCGTGGTCTACAAAGCGTTTCATCAAATCCGCGATCGTGGAAGCGTGCGTCTCTTCAAGAGCTATCGCCCGCAATTCGGTGACGGCGAACAGCAGCGTGACTTCATCTACGTCAAGGACGCCGTCGACATGACCGTGCACGTCGCGCAATCGCGGCTCACCGGTATCGTCAACATCGGAAGCGGCACGCCGCACACGTGGCTCGAACTCGTGCGGCCGATCTTTGCAGCCTTGGGCGTTCCCGAACGCATCGAGTTCATCGACATGCCCGAAACGCTGCGGCCGAAATATCAATATCGTACGAGTGCGACCGTCGAGCGCATACGCGAGAGCGGGTACATGCGCTCGATAACGCCACTCGCCGAAGCCGTCAGCGACTACGTTTTGAACTATCTCCTCACCGGCAATCCGCTCGATCCGGCCCGTGAGGACCTCACGCCCATTTCCGTTTAACGAGGTATTTCGTGTCGCAACCTTCTTCGCGTTCGCAACGCCGTCAGCAACACCGCTCCGGCGGTCCTGCCGCGCCGCAAAAGCGCGATCCGATGATGACGATCTACATCGCGCTCGCCGTCGTCGTCGTATTGATCGTTGCGGGCTTCGGCATCATGCGATGGCAGCAAAACAACGCGTTGAATGCCGCCTATGCGACGCCCTCACCGGAGCCGTCGGCAAGCGGCGGTCCGACGCCGATTCCGCTCGAAGACGGCACCGCGATCGGCAAGGCGATGATTGCCGTCTCGAAAGCGGGCGCGGACACGAAATCCGGCGGACAAGGCCAGCCGGTCGATGGAATCACCTGCGCGGGACAAGAGTACGTCACGCTGCACGTGCACTCACATCTGTCTATCTTCTATCGCGGACAACAGGTGCAGGTGCCGCGCCTCATCGGCGCCGCAGCGGTTCCTCCGCAGGGGTGCCTCTACTGGATTCACACGCACGATGCAACGGGAATCATTCACGTCGAAGCGCCACAGCTCGCACCGCCGGGCGGGTCGGAGTACAATCTCGGCATTCTCTTCGACATCTGGGGACAGCCGCTCACTCGTGACGACATCGCCGGACTCAAAGGCCCGGTTACTGCATACGTGAACGGTCAGAGATACGACGGCGATCTGCGGATGATTCCCTTGAGAGCCCATCAGCAGATCGCGCTCGAAGTGGGAACACCGGTCGTACCGCCGCCGAACTACTCGTTCCCGCCTAACGAGTAACCTTCGCCAACTCGGCGTCGAGTTCGTTGAACGGTACTTCGCCGCTGTTCAAATAGGTGATCGTCTTGTTTTTATCGATGATGGCGAGCGTCGGAAAGCCGCCCTTCAAGTATTGCTTCGCGACGGAGAGGTTCGGGTCGTACGCCGCCATCGGATACTGCGTGTGGAAGCGCTGCACGAACATGAGCACGTCGTACTGAGACTCCGGGCTCGTGCCGTCCATTCCCGTGTCGCTTCCGGGGACCGCGATAAAATCGACGCGGTCCTTATACTTTTGATAGAGCTTATCGATCACGGTGGTCTCGCGCTGACAGTGCGGACACCACGTTGCGAAGATTTCGAGGAACACCGGTTTCTGCGTGGCGGCGAGATCGAACGGGCCCGCCGTCGTCGGCGTTTGAAATTCCGGCGCTTTCTGCCCCATCTCGGCGGTCGCGTTGATCGGCGCGACCGATGCGTTCTGCAGTTGCTGTGATGGGCGCAGCTTGACGTAGAGCACGCCGCCGATCACGAGCACCGCAAGAATGACGATCGAAACGACGGCGAGGGTCCGTTGGTTCATGTCCGTTGAAATCTCCGATCGACGGCGAGTATGCCCGGCGCAAACCGCGCGATGACATAGGCGATGAGAGCGAGCACCAGATCGAACGCAACGTGCGGCCAATCGGCCGTCGTTCGATCGTTCGGTCCGAAGCATCCGCAGTTTGCCGGGATCCCGCGTATCACCGCCGACGCGATGGCTGCCGCATACACGATGAATTGCACGACGCTGATCCAGCCGACAACGCGCGTGAAGAGGCCAATGACGAGATACAGCCCGAGCAACAACTCGAAGAACGGCAGCATCAGCGCCAGCGGCGCGACGACATCGGCCGGAAGTAGTCGAAAGCCGGCGATCGCCGAGGCCAATTCCGGTGCATGACCGACCTTCAACGCACCGGTGAGCAATAAAAGACCGCCGAGGATCAGGCGAAGCAAGAAAACGGCGAGCGGCATGTCCGCATGAGCGATGCGCCTCACGCGACCCAACTCCTGGTACGATGCCCGGTATTTAGCCGTGGAGTCACGTTGCTCGGCCGTGCGGTACACTACATCTATGCGCGTGGTGTTCGCAGTGGCGGCCGTGGCGCTCGCACTGCTGGCCGGTGCGGGCTGTTCGCAACAATATCCGAAGGCGCCTGATTTTACGCTGACCGATCAACACGGCGCACCGTGGACGCTATCGGCGCAGCGCGGCAAAGCCGTCGCGCTGTATTTCGGATTTACGCACTGCCCCGACACGTGTCCCACGACCGTTGCGAAGCTTGCAAAAGCGATCGGCACGAGCGGCAACGCCGAAATCGCGTTCGTCACGGTCGATCCGCAGCGCGACACGCCGCCGGTTCTGAACGCATTCGTGAAGCGCTTCCCGGGAGCACCGATCGTCGGGTTGACCGGCACGCCGGCACAGATTGCGGACGTCGAGCGCGCGTATCACATTTGGGCGCAGAAAATTCCCGGCAAACACGGCGACTACGATTACGACGAAGCGCATATCTCGGTCGTCACCTTCATCGATGCGAACGGCGGCCGGCGCATGATCGCCGACCAAGACGACAGCGTGACGACGCTTGCATCGGATATCCGTAGCGCGCTGCAATAATCGGCGGACGGCGCAGCAGGCGGACCTGAGAATCGGGGAAAATCCTGGGCCAGTCCATGGCAGCACCGCGCAAGCCGTTCGATCCGCCCTCTCCCGAACAGGCGGCCTTTCTTCAAAAGGCGATCGAACAGCACGGCAAGGCGACGTACAACTTCGCCCTCCGACTCACCCACAATGAGGCCGACGCCCGCGATCTGACGCAAGAGGCCTTCATTCGCGTGTACCGCGCCTGGCGCAGCTTTCAGCCGGGCACCTCATTCGTTTCGTGGATATACAGGATTGTCACAAATCTGTACCGGGACGAACTTCGGAGACGAAAAGGCCGTTATCAGGAAGAGATCCCCGAAGACAACGTGCCTCAAGAGTACGCGGGAGCCCGGCCCCTGGCAGTGGAGCCGATCGAAGACCTCGTCGAGTCGCAGTTCAGCGAGACGATGTCGAGAGCGCTCGCAGCGCTTTCACCCGATCAGCGCCAAGTGGTCGTTCTCGCGGACGTCGAGGAATATAGTTACCAGGAAATCGCGGAGATCGTCGGATGCTCGATCGGCACGGTCCGCTCGCGCCTACATCGCGCCCGGCAACAGCTACGAAAACTCGTTGAGCACTACTCGGCAACATCATGACAAACGAACATACAACAACAGAACAGCTTATTGACTACCTGCATCACGAACTGAGCCCTGAAGCGGACGCAGCGCTGCTGGCGCATCTGAAATCGTGCGCGCGGTGCACCGCAATGTACGAAGAGCAGGCGCGCCTCTCCGAATCGTTGCGCGCCTACGCGCGCGCAACCGAACGCGATCTGCCACCCGGCATGGTGACGCGGATTTGGGATGCCGTCGATGCACGGCGGGCGCAGCCGCCGCTCGCACAGCGCATCGCGGCCTTCTTCCGGCCCGCGATCGCCGTTCCGATTGCGGCGGTCGTACTTGCCGGCGCGTTCTTCGGGTACACCGCGACCCATCACGCCGCACCGATGATTACGATCGACGCCGCGTATTATCTGCGCGACCACGCCTCGCTCAACAGCACGATGCCGTTCGGTGAGAGTGCGGTCGAACCCGCATCGCTGCGAAACGACGAATCGCCGGGCGATCAGCACTGGATCGCATCGACGGGAGCGAGCGCCGTTGCAGAAATGCGCTAGCGGCGCACTCGTTCCTCTTGCCGCGGCGTTGATCGCCGCCGCACCGGTTCATGCGCCGAGCGCCTCGGCAACCGTGCTGTTACGCGCGGCGATCGAAGCGCCGAAAACCCTCTCGTATGTCGGCGAGGTCCAAGTCCTGCGCTTCGGAACGCAGAAGACGGCCGCCGCCGTGTACCGCATCGAACACCGTGCGCCGGATTTAACGCGCCGGTGGTATCTCGCGCCGCAGAGCTACTACGGCGATTCGGTTATCTCGCGCGGTGAGACCACGTACTCGATTGACGTGAAGCGCAACAAAGTGGTGGTCGCTCAAGATGACGCGATCGACGATCAAGTCGCCGAAGACGACAATTTCGCGGTGCTCAATTCGAATTACAACGCCACGTTCGCACCCGATGACACCGTCGAGGGACGGCGCGTGCACGTTGTGTTGCTGACCAACAAATACACGGGCCAGATCACGATGCGGATTAAGACCGACGCACAAACGAATCTCGTGCTGGAAAAGGAGATCTACGCGGCCAACGGCGCGCTCTCGACGCAAGAGCGCTTCGAAAACATTCGCTACGTGCAGCAAATTCCGTCGGGCATGTTCGAGGTGCCCAAGGGGATGCAGCATGTCGATGGACCGTCGCGCGGGCTGCCGTCGAGCGACCTTGAACACGTGATTGCTGCGGCTGGATTCTCGGCTCACGGACCTAAGTATCTGCCGGAGGGGTTCACGCCGGTCGAAGGCGACGTCATCGATATCAAAGGCGTGCGCACGCTGCACTTACTCTACTCGGACGGCGTGCGGACCGTCTCCCTCTTTCAGAACCAGGGCGCCGCTGATATCGGCTTCGAGAACTTTCGCGCGACGAACACGAAAGTGGAGGACCGCGACGCCAAGTACACCGAGGACGGATCGACGACGCTGCTCGCGTGGTCGGAATCCGGTCTGCATTTCACGCTCGTCGGAGAACTCAGCTTACCGGAACTGGAAAAAATCGCAGCATCCGTCGTGCCGTAGGTCACTGTTGGCGGAACGCGCTCGCGATATCCGCGAGGCGCACGAGCCGTTCGCGCACGCGCGCCGGAATCGCGCCGCCGTCGGCGCTGTTCGGCCCGACGTCGCGTTCGCTCGTAAGTACTTGCGCGATCGACTCCGTCAGTGCATCGATGTCGTAGCCGCCTTCCAAAACGTACGCGACGGCGCCGTTGCAAAATTGCGCCGCAGTACGGTTGATGGCGCGCGCTAACATTTTCGCCGCGTCGACGTCGACGCCCAAATCACCGACCGGATCTCCGGCGACATAATCGAAGCCGGCGCTCACGACGATCGCATGCGGACGTATCGCGGCCGCCGTCCGGCGCAACAACTCTTCCCACACCGCGATGAATGCTTCGGTCGCGATGCCCGCCGCGGGAAGTGGAACGTTGACGAGTGCGTCGCCATCGAGCGATTCGATTTCGTATCCCGTTCCGGGATACGCGGGTGATGCGTGCGTCGAAATGTAGGAGACGCCTGCGCCGGACGCGTCTTGCGTTCCGTTTCCGTGGTGATAGTCGAAGTCGACGATGAGCACATTACCGCCGTGCGCTGCTCGAAACGCACGGGCCGCGATCGCTGCATTATTGAACAGGCAGAAGCCCATGCCGCGACGCTGCTCCGCGTGATGACCGGGAGGGCGCACGAGCGCGAATACCGGGCGCTTCATCTGCGCGGCCGTTTCAATAGCGACAATCGCACCGCCCGCGGCTCGCCGAGCCGCTGCAAGCGAATGCTGGTCGACGACGACGTCACCGGTGGAGAGATACCGCGCTTCCGCAAGGGCACCGGTTTCGCGTTTCACGAGTTCCAAATACTGCGGCGAATGGACTCGCAGCAGTTCGTCATCGCTCGCATCACGCGCCGCGACGCGTTCGTCGAGCAATCCCCGTGCCGCTAAACGCGCAGCGACCACCTCAACGCGGCCGGGCGATTCGGGATGCCCGACATTGCGGAGGTGGTCGCCGCAGAGCGCGTCGGTTACGACTAGCGTTTGTGCGTTACTTCTTGCTGAGCATTGCGATTTGCGATTCGATTTCTTTGTAGTCTTTGGTGCCTTTTTTCATCAGCGGCAATAAGCGCTTGTATGCGGCGAGCGCCTTCTGTCTCTCGTGGTTCTGCGTGTAGCTTTTACCCGCAACCCAGAGCAGCTGCGGATTTTGATCGAGAAAACCCTTGGCGTTCTTATCGAGCACGTCGAAGATCTGCGATGCTTCCTTGTAGTTCTTCAATTCGAAGTCCGCGCCGGCGATGCACCCGAGCGTCGATGGATCCTTTTGCATGGAGAAGCTCTTCGCGCATGCATCTTTCGATTTGCTGTAGTCGTGCAAGAACGAGTACGCCTGACCGAGCATCGCAAACGTCCGAGGATCGGGATCGATGTCGGAGAGATGCTTCAAATACGCTACGGCATCCGACATCTTACCTTGTTGCATCGAGAGCTGCCCGAGATACAAGAGCGCTTGGCCGTCATTTTTGTTGATCGCGAGTGCTGCCTGCCATTCGCGCTGCGCGTTGCCATAGTTCTTTTGCGACGCCCAGTACTGGCCGAAGCTCGTGTGCAGGTCGGCGACCTTTGGATACTGCGCGATGCCTTGCTGATAGACGGCTTGCGCCTGCGAGTCTTTGTGCTGGCCGGCGAAATAGGTTGCCTTGCGAACGATGATGGCACCGCGCTCGTCGTCACTCGCCGCGGCAACGATCGCATCGTCGTAGGCGGCGGATGCCTTCGCGTCATCGTGCTGACGGGCATAAAGATCCGCTTTGAATACGAGCGCTTGAATGTTCTTCGGGTCGATTGCGAGCACTTTCGCCACCCAATCGAGCGCGAGCGGAATGTTGTCTTGCGATGCGTACGTCGACGCGATTTGGAAGAGCGGCGCGGTGTTCTTCGGATCCATCGCCGACGCTTTTTCAAACTGCGCGCGCGCGTCGTCGTACTTCCCCTCAGCGGCGTAGACCGACCCGAGCGTCGTGACCGACTGCGCGTCCCCCTTATTGAGCACGATCGCGCGATTCGCGATTCGCTCCGCATCCGTGAACCGGTTCGCGCGCAAATAGAGCACCGTCAATTGTTGGAGCACTCCGGGATTGCTCGGATCCAGATTCTCCGCTTGTTCGAGATCGGCGGTTGCAGGCTCCATACGGCCGAGATCTTGTTGCGCGTAGCCGTCGAGATAATAGACTTGCGCGGTCTTGTCGCCCATCTGCAGCAGCCGCTGCGTGAGTTGAATCGACAGATCCGGACGATTGATGCCGAGAAGTTGTCCCGCAAGCTCCGTCATCGTCTGCTGATCGTTGGGATTCGTCTTCAGCTTCGCTTCAAGGCGCGGAATCGCGACGTCGGGCGGCTCGGGCGTCGCCGTCGGAATTGCGGACGGCGATGGTGACGGGCTCGGCGATGCCGCCGATTTGCCGGCGCCGAAGAGGCCCGCTTGGGCTTTCGGCGTCGTGCCGATAGCCGCGGCGATAAACGCGACGGCGATCAGTAGCAGAACTGCGAAACGTTTCAAGTTACACTAACTTCCTGATGAATTTTAAGATTTGGAGGCCGCGACGAGTTTCGTGAGCTCGGGCACGATCGCGAAGGCATCGCCCACGACCGTGAGGTCCGAAAATTCCGCGATCGGCGATTGGCCATCCTTATTGATCGCAACGATCGTACCTGAAGAACGCATGCCGACCTTATGTTGTATCGCACCCGAGATCCCGACGGCGATGTAGAGGTTCGGACTCACCGTTTTTCCGGTCTGACCGATCTGCAAGCTGTACGGCACCCATCCCGCATCCGCTGCCGCGCGCGACGCGCCTACCGCGCCGCCGAGCGCTTTCGCGAGCGGCTTCAACAGGCTTTCAAACGGTTCGGGGCCGCCGAGGCCCCGGCCGCCGGCGACCACCACGGGCGCTTCCTCTAATGCAAGCTCACCGGTGCCTTCTTCGACGTCGTTCTCGACCGTCACCGCGTAGCTCTTGCCGGGCGGTTTCTCGATCGGTTGCACGGTTGCACTCGTGCCGGTCGTCTGCGCTGCAAACGCGTTGGGACGGACCGTTACCACGCCGTAGTCGCCTGATTCGAGCGCGCACGTCGTTATCGCCGCGCCGCCCATCTTCGGCATGATCGCTTCGACACGTCCGCCTTCGATCTTGAAATCCGTCGCATCGGCGCACATACCGGCGTTCAAACGCGCCATGACGCGGCCTGCAACGTCTTTTCCGGTGAGCGTATTGGGAATCAATACGAGTGAGGGACCGATGGCGCGCGCCGCGGCGTCGATGTAATCGACGACGGGATCCAGCAAGAACCTATCCACGTCGGGATCGTCGTTGACGTAAATGACGTCGAGCGGATACACCTTCAACTGCTCGGCAAGTTGCGTCGCTCCGGTGCCGACGACAATCGCGTGCGCTTTACCGCCAAGCGAATCAGCCAGCTCACGCGCTTGCGTCGCCATTTCGAACGTCACCTTGGGCGACTGTCCGCCTTTATGCTGAACGTAAACGAGCACGTGTTGCATCAAACGAGTTTCCGCTCTTTGAGTAGGTCGAAAATAGCTTGCGCACCCGCGGCGCCGTCAGCCGCTTCGAGCACCTGTCCTTTACCGCGCACTGCCGGCGGCTGTGCATCGAGAAGCTCCGTCTTCGCACCACCAGCGCCGACGGCGTGATCGAGCTCGAGATCGGCGACGGTCAGCGACGCAATCGTCTTTTTCTTTGCGCCCATGATGCCTTTGAGCGACGCGTAGCGCGGTTCGCCGAACGTCAGCGCGGTTGTGATGACCGACGGCAACGGCGCGATCACGTCTTGATAGCCGGTGTCGGTCTCACGCTCGAGACGTAATTTGCCCTCCGCGATCTCCGCTTTGCGAACGTTCGTGACCAGCGGCGTCTGCAGATACTCCGCGATCGCGCCGGGCGTTGCTCCGGTCGAACCGTCGTCGGAGAGTCCACCGACGATCAGCAAATCGAACCCGATCTTCTTGAGCGCATGCGCGATGGCATACGACGTGGCCCATACGTCGCTGCCTTCGAGCGCCGCATCGCTGAGCAGCACGGCATCATCGGCACCCATCGCGAGCGCTTTGCGCAGCGTCTCTTTGAGCGACTCGGGAGCCATCGAAAAGACCGTGACCGACGTGTCGGCACCCACTTTTTCTTTGAGTTGCAGCGCCGCTTCGAGCGCGTACTCGTCATACGGATTCAACACGGTTTCAACACCCGTGCGAACCAAACGCTTTGTGCCCGCGTCGATACGCTTTTCAGCGTTCGGGTCGGGCACAAGTTTGACCGTGACCACGATCTTCACGTGGAGTAATGACCTCCTCGAGTACTTGGGGAGAACCCGCCCAAGTTATGACGGGCGGGCTGGTTGTCCTCTGATAATTTTATCAGTTTTCCGCGTTCACCTTGGCTGCGGGCCGGTCGAGAAATGCTGGTCGACGAGCACACTGGTCGCGCGCATCGTGGGCGGTGGACCGCCGGGTTGTGACGGGAGACCGGTAAGAGCCTGACGTCGCAGCTGGACGAGCAATTGCTGGCGTCCGAAATCCAATTGTGCGCCGACGAATGCGGCGCCGTAGATACCGAGTACCGGCGTCGTCGCCCACATCCCGTTCGCCGAGTATCGCCCGTACCCGATGACGCCGATCGCCCTCTTACTCCAATGATGCTGGATCGACAGAACGATTTCGGGATAATTCATGCTCACCAAATCCGCCGCGTCGCCCAGAATCGGCCGATACGAACGATCCCACACGCCGTCCGCGACGATGTCGTCGCGATGAAAATGCCACGCGGCGTACATGGCGATTTGACGCTGCCATCCGAGCGTACCGTTACCGTCCGTCTGCGGGAGAAAATATCCGTCGGCCCAGCCTTCCTGGACCGCGTTTAGAGCGTCGAACGGCGCGAGTTGCCGCCAAACGTACGCGCCGGCGTGCAGTTCGAGTTTTCCGCGCCGGACATCGGCGTGCGCGCGAAATCCGGCGCGGTTGATCCCGACGATCGTATCGTCGACCGATTGATAATTTGACTTCAGCCACTGTCCCGGCCACGACCAGGCCACGGACCAAACGTTCTCCGGAATCCCGTACGGTAAGACGATCGACGCATACCGCGGATCGAAGCGGTAGTAGTCGATTCCGACGTCGTCGGTCGCGTTCCAGCGACGCGTCAACGCGAGATGAATGTACTCGCCGGGCGCGTTCGTTCCCGGCTGTGCGACCGGCTGCGCATCGTACCATCCACGTCCGAATTCGACGAGCGCGTCGTACCCCTTGACCGGATGAACCAATGCGCTCACGCCGGCAAGTGTTTGTCGTTGATTAGCGAGCACGGTGGTAAACAGACGGCCTTGCGGCCCGGGGTACAACGTTCGATCGACGCCGAAATATGTCGTCGTAACGATCGGCGCACCGGTCGTGTCGATGTGCAAGATTTGCGCCGAGAAGCGCCCGTAGTCGCCGCGATCGATCACGATCGATCCGTTGAGCAGCCGCACACCCGTCTGCTGCAGCGAGGGCAGCAGCGCGTCGGTCAATTCGATCGCGGCCGAGTGAACCTTGACGAGCGCATCCCCGCCGAGCAGTTGCATCGAGACCGGTGGCGCGTTCCACGTCTCGAGACTCGGCATTCCCGGTCCAAGCGTCTCTGCGGTCTGTATGCCGGTGGACGGCAGCGCGTTCGTTACGGCCGGCGGAGAGAATACGAAGCGATCGGTTTGCGCGAGATCCAAGTAGCCGCCGCGAATTTGCCACGCGCCGTTGTTTTGCGCAACCGATGCTGCGAGCGGCAGCGCGAGCGCGCCGGCGATCAGGTCGTTGGTTCCCGGCTTCTGCGGAAAGACGATGTGCGGATTGAAGAGATGATTCCAATGCGGGCTCGCGTCACCGAATAACGGTTCGCCCCAATACGCCGCGGCGGTTGCATCCCCGCCGATCAGCGTCAATCCGACCGTCGCTTGCGCCGTAAACCTTCGCGTGCGATCGGTCGCGGTCAGTTCGTATTGTCCGACGCCCGCGATTCCCGGCGTGAGCGGCGCGCTTGAAAACCAATCGTACGGCGACATCGGCGAAAGCGGCAGCCCTGCCGCAAACGGCTGCGCTTCGGGTGGTGTGATTCCGGGCCCGCTCGCGGCTTGATCGATGAATTCGTTCGAGCCGCTCATCGACGTCGAAAAACCGGGTGAAGGGCTTGGCGACGGTGACGGCTCTTGTGCGCGTGCGGGCACGCACACCGTGATGAACGCAAGCAATACCGTCGCGGCCGTAAAGAAAAACGTGCGCATCGGTCGCTCTTCTTCTACGCCTTTGTTACGGACCGCTGCGCGACGTTCAAGGACCTCGCTCCCGCATCGCTTAAGGGGACAAGGCCGTGTCCTTCGTTTGCTCCGTTCGGTTGTGGTTTTCGCTCGCTGTCGCCGTGATCGCGGCCGCCGTCGCAGACCCGTTGCTTGAAGCCGCCTCGAATGCCGGCGTGTTCGGGCGCGGTCACTACACCGATCACAGCAATCTCGACGTACTGCCTGCGCTCAGCGTGGGTCTCATCGCGGTTGCAATCCACGTCGCCTTACGGATTCGCGCGCATTTCGACGGCGACGGCGACATGATGAAAGACCGTTTGCGTCGTTGGGACAGCGCGCTGCGTTCACGATCATCGCTGTTGTTGCCCGCGACGTTCGCCGCGCAACTCTTCATCCTCTATGCAATGGAGACGTGCGAACAAACCATCGTCGCAGGACACGCACTCGGCGGAATGATCTGGCTGGGCGCGCCGGTGGCGGTCGCGCTCGGAGTTCACCTGGTGACGTGTATCGTTACGTTCTTCGCCGCAGCTGCGGTGATGCACGAACTAGCATGGGCGACGTTGCGCGTCGTGAAAACCATTCGCGCGCTGCTTACACGCGACGACATCGCGACGGCCATCGTACCGCGTTTGCGGATCGTTCCGCGCAAACAAGTCGCACCCGAGCTCTGCACCGCGGGCGGACGCGCGCCGCCTTCCTACGCTTCTTAGGCGAAACAAACCAACACCTCTTACGCGTAGGAGTCCCATATGGTTTCGAAGCAATGGCTTCGCGCCGCGGATTTTGCGGCGCTTGGCACACGCCGTCAACACGTCGTCGCGCTCGAGAACTATCGCAAAGGCACGGTGACCACATTACGACGTTCGCGCTCGCACGACGATGGTCGCTGGACGTGCGTAATCGACGCGCTGCTCGCGAAAGTCGGCGAGGAGTGAACGGCGTTCGATTACCGGCGCTACTCTGGCTCATCGCTGCCCTGTTCGTGATCGCGTGTTTCGTCAGTGGCGCATGGCTTGGCAAAACGCTTTCGGCAATGCCTCCGATCGTCACGTCGGCCCCTGCGGCGACGGAACGCGCGGATCGTTCTATCTTGCGTGACAAGCAGCGCGAAGTTGCGATCGCTACGGCGATCGCGTCGCCGATCGCCGTTTTAATTGGGTTGCTAACGGTTCTCGCCGTGTCCGGATTCTTTACTAGAGATGCGGCTAGTGGCGGTTTCGTCCGCGCTGATATTGGTTCGGAACAAACGCCTGCGCGCCGAGCACATCCGCCGCATCCCACGTCCAGTTCGGATCGCGGATGAAGCCGCGCGCAAGTTCGATGAAATCGGCCTGACCGCTACCGAGAATCGTTTCGGCTTGCCGGGGGTCCGTGATCATGCCGACCGCCATCGTGGGGATGCCGGTCGCGTGTTTTACCTGTGCGGCAAATGAAACCTGATAGCCGGGACCGACGGTAATTTTCTGCTGCGGCACGAGACCGCCACTCGACACGTCGGCAAAATCGCATCCTCGCTTTTTTAGTTCACCGACGAATGCAATCGATTGTTCGATATCCCAGCCGCCGTCGGCCCAATCGGTCGCGGAAATGCGTACGCCGAGCGGCTTATCTGCCGGCCACACGGCGCGCACCGCATCAAAAAGCTCGATCGGAAAACGCATACGGTTTTGAAGCGAGCCGCCGTATCGATCCGTGCGATGATTCGAAAGCGGCGAGAGAAATTGATGGCCCAGGTACCCGTGAGCGCAATGCAACTCGATCACGTCGATGCCGAGTTCGACGCAGCGCTTCGCCGCGCGCACGAAGTCGTCACGCACGCCGCGTAATCCGGCTTCATCGAGCGCCGCCGGGGTGCGCCAATCGGATGTATATGGAATCCCAGACGGAGCGAATGTCTCGTACGACCGCTCCGGCGGCGCGGCCGCGCCACCCTCCCAGGGCGGCAGCGTCGACCCCTTTCTTCCAGCGTGCGCGAGTTGCACGCCGATTTTCGAGTGCGTCCACCGGCGTATAAATGCGACGACGCGCGCCATCGCTTCTTGATTCTCATCGGAATAGAGCCCGAGATCGCGGTCGGTGATCCGTCCTTGCGGGCTTACCGCCGTCGCTTCGAAGAACACGAGTGCCGGACCGGAAACCGCGTAGTGGCCCAGGTTAACGACGTGCCAGTCGTTCGCGTTGCCGTTCTCCGACGAGTACTGGCACATCGGCGAGACGACGATGCGATTGTCGAACTCGACGCCGCGCAGCGCGATCGGCGAGAAAAGCAGGCTCATTGCGCGTCGGTTGCATATTGCGAGGATTATGACCTACCGTCCACCGTACTTCCGCGTAGACGATCGCGCACCGCTCTTGACGCTCATCGCATCGCATCCGTTAGCGATGTTGGTGACTGCTCACGACGGCGACCTTTCGTTGACGCATCTGCCGATGCTCGCTCGCACCGAAGGCGACTCGCTATTGTTGGAAGGCCACATCGCACGGGCCAACGATCAGTGGAAACATGAGCCGTCCACGGCACTCGCGGCATTCCTTATCGCGCAGCAGTATATTTCACCGACGTGGTATCCGTCGAAACCCACCAACCCGCGCACCGTTCCTACCTATGATTACGTTGCGATCGAAGCGCGCGGTTCCGTTCGCTTCATTCACGACGAACAATGGCTCTATGCATTTACCCGCCGTTTGACGGAATCGCAAGAAGCGCGCGTCGGGGGAACGTGGTCCGTCGACGATGCACCGGCCGATTATTTGGAATCGCAAATGAAGGCAATCGTCGGCCTGGAGATGCGCGTCGAGAGCCTGATCGGGACGTTCAAACTCAATCAAAACCACCCGCGCGAGAACATCGACAACGTCGCCGCTTCACTCGACGCGCTCGGGACGGACGACGCGTCGGTGCTCGCATCGTTTATGAGAGATTCATGCCGCTAACGCAGCAGCAGTTTCGTGAACTGGCGCTCGCGTTCGACGGTGCGGAAGAACGCGACCACGGCGGACATCCGGATTTTCGCGTGAACGGAAAAATCTTCGCCACACTGGGCTACCCCGACGACTCCTACGGCGTCGTCGTGCTTTCACCCGAAGAGCAGCACGTCATGCTGCAAAACTACCCGAAAGCATTCGCACCGGCGAAAGGCAAGTGGGGCGAAAACGGCAGCACGGCCGTCGTACTCAAACACGCGACGAAAACCGCGGTAACAGACGCGCTGGAGCTCGCGTGGCAGCGCCGGCGCGCTACAAGCCCGCGAGCGCGCGCAAGCGCTCGCGATCAAGCCCGATAGTGTTGCCGCGGCGGGTCTGATCTTCGCCAGCGTCATCAGTGGAAGCGGATCGGTTGCAGTCGACACGCCGCCGCCGGTCGCAAAGGGAAGAACTGTCCCGCGTACATGGGCGGATGCAAGCATAAGAGCTCGTGATGATAATGGGACGGGCGGGAATCGAACCCGCATGCTCTTTCGAGCGGCAAATTTTCGCACCACTATAGCTTTCGCTACTCGGTTCGCGCCCGCGCGAACCAATTTGTTGGTCCGGACTGTGCCATGGCCGTAGACGATCGTTGTAACATCGCCGTTAGGCCGCGCCCATCCAGTCTCTACACCTTCCCCAATCTGCTTCGCAGCAGCTTGGAGCTTGGCTCGGCGTTGTCGTGCCTTCCTTCGACAAGCTCAGGATGACCGTTAGAGTTCGCCGAGTTTGAGCGCATCCCGCACGCGGTTTCCCAACGTACGGCTCAAGGAGTTACCTCAAGTCTGCTGTGTCTGCCAGTTCCACCACCGTCCCGTTTTCGTCACTTCGTGTGCTCGGAAACGCTACACCTCTACTGCTCGTAGTGTTCGACCGTTTCGGCGGAACGCATGTGCGCGATGTCCGGATCTTGTCCCGCATCGCGACGCGCGCGCCGCTGTCGCAAGAGATCGTAGTAGCGATCGAGCTGCACCTGCACGGTCTCGAGTCGGTTGCGGTCGTCTTCCGTCAACGTATGACTATCGCCGTGTTGCAACAGATGGTGTTCCTCGTTGACGAGCTCCTCGATGTGCTGCTGTATCGTCTTGTCGTCCATGACAACGTCTGCGGGACCGCGCCATGGGCGTCCTGCCGGAAGAGCTAGCGCGGAATGGCGCGCGTTGCGATCGGCGCGCGGTCTCGTTGCTGAAGCAAGTAACCTACGAGGAGATCGGCCGTCGTGGTGACCGCCCGATCGTGGCCCAGAATGTCGAGCGCGGTTTCCAATACGATGATTCCTGCGGGCAGAATATCCGCGCGGTGGGACTTCATGCCGGGGATTGCGCGGCGCTGAGTATACGTCATTGCGCACAGCCGATCGAGCACGCGTTGAAAATCGGCGCGCGTCATCTCCGCGCGATCCATCTTGAACTTCTTCCCGAATGCCACTTGCGCTGCGGTCGTTGCAGAACCGCCGACGAACGCGAGCCGGTCGACACTGCGAAGCTCGGCGATCGGCGCAAGTGCGTTACGCGCGATGTTCCGCGCGCGTTCAATACTATCCGAGTCAACGGATGAATCGCCGCCGGCGAGTTCCGGCACGACTTCGGTCAATCGGACCGCGCCGATTTCGCACGACATGGTGCACTCGGGCGCAGTTTCCGCGCCGACCGCGTACTCCGTGCTTCCTCCGCCGGTGTCGATCACGCCGACTTTTTCACGATGACGTTCTCCGAAGACGGTGATGGCGCCGCGATAGGACGCACGCGGCTTCTTCATCTCCGCTCAAAACACGCAGCGGTACGCCGAGCAAGCCGTGAACCGCGTTCGCAAAGACGTCGGCGTTATCGGCGCGGCGCAGCGCGCTCGTCGCTATTGCATAGAGCCGAATGTAACGTCCGCGCACCGCGCGGAAATGATCCCGAATGGCGTCGAGCGTCCGCCGCATCGGCTCTTCGCCGAGCCGGCCGTGTTCGTGCAATCCTTCGCCGATGCGCGTTCCAATCGAGCGCGAAAGTTCGATGCGCGGATTCTCCGGCTGCATGTCGGCAACCAGCGCACGCGTCGAATTTGTGCCGATCGAAACGATCGCCCAGTGCTTCACGCGCGCGTCCTTCGCTACCGCTCGTTGCTATGCTTCGATTCAAAAAGCGCGGCGCGCTTCTTTTTCCGCAAGAAGTGCCGTTCGTGCGCGGGACGCCCTTCTTCATCGGCCTCCCACTCTTGCGTACTCTTGAAATACTCGGCGATCTGCTCGTCGAGCTGCGGCTCTTCGATTTGCGGAGCAACGGTCACCATCGGACGGCGGCCGCCGGGATGTTTGACGAAGGCAATCGCCTTGCGTCCCGAGATGCTCCTCTCGTATTGCGTCCGATGCGCCTCGACGTCGCCGGCCGGCGCGCTGGCTAATTCACCCGATTGCAAACGTACGGTGGCACCGTACGCGTTCACGTTGATCACGAGCCCGAAGATGCGATCGTTCACGGAGCGGACGAGGGAGAGGGACTTACGAAGATGATCGCTTCATTGTGACGCACCAGGCGCAACCGATCGTGAATGTCGGGAACCGCACCTTCGGGATCGGAGAGGCGCTGCAATTCGTGGAGTTGCCACCGCTTGCGCGCTTGCAGAGCGCTGATGTCGTGTTGCGTGGACGAGACATCCTGCGCGAGCGCGATGTTCTGATCGATGACGCGCGCGAACTGGACTCCGACGAGACCAAAGACGACGAACGCGACAATCGTAGCGCTCACGCGACCGACGAGACGAACAATCAGCGGTGTGCGCGTCGGTCGCTTCACCGGCTGCTTCCGATCACTTCGAGGCGCTCGGCTTCCCATGCGCCTATTCGCCGATATTTCTGATAGCGTGCCTCACGCAGCGCATCGGTCGACATCGCGCCGAAACGCTGCAAAGCCGTGGATACGGATTCGAGAACCGTCGACACGACGCTCGCCGGTTCGCGGTGCGCACCTCCGAGCGGTTCCGGAACGATCTCGTCGATGATCCCGAATGCCTGCAGATCCGCAGCGGTTAGTTTCAACCGCGCGGCGGCTTCTTCCGCTTTTGTCGCATCGCCCCACAGAATCGCGGCGCAGCCTTCCGGCGACGCAACGCTGTACACCGAGTGTTCGAGCATGATTACGTGATCGGCAATCCCAAGTGCAAGCGCACCGCCGGATCCGCCTTCGCCGATGACCGTTGCGACGACCGGGACGCGCGCCTCGGTGAATTCATACAGACACTTTGCGATCGCCTCGGATTGCGCGCGCTCTTCAGACGTAATGCCCGGGTCGGCACCTTTCGTGTCGATGAACGTCACGACCGGCACGCCGAGACGTGAGGCGGTATGTGCGAGGCGCTGCACCTTGCGGTATCCTTCCGGCGTCACCATGCCGAAGTTGCGGCGCAAATTTTCTTTCGTATCGCGCCCACGCTGTTGCCCCATCGCCATGATCGGCCGGCCGTGCAATAGACCGAAGCCCGCCACGATTGCCGGATCGTCGCGGAACATCCGATCGCCGTGCAGTTCGTCGAAGCGGTCCAGCTGGGAAATATAGTCCAGCGACGTCGGGCGACTCGGATGGCGTGCCATGTGCACTTTCTGCCATGGCGAGAGATGGCCGAAGATCTCGCGCTGCAGCTCTTCGTATTTTTGCTGGAGTGCCGCAATCTCCGCCGACATGTCGACGGGCTGGCTCACGTTCGCGCTGCGCAATTCCGAGATGCGGCGCTCGAGAACGAGCAAGTCTTTCTCGCGCTCGACGATCGAATTGTTCACAGCTTGTCCTGAGGCTCTCGAAGGGCGCTGACGTTCTTCTGCGCGGTGTACTGCAGCAATCGAATGAGCGTATTCTTCAATTCGTGACGATCGACGACCATATCGATCGCGCCCTTCTCGAGCAAAAATTCCGCGGTCTGGAACTGATCGGGAAGTTTCTGCCGGATCGTTTGCTCGATGACGCGCCGCCCGGCAAAGCCGATCATCGCTTTGGGCTCCGCGACGACGACGTCCGATTCAAACGCAAACGACGCGGACACGCCGCCGGTTGTCGGATCGGTCAACACGGTGACGAAAAAATTTCCCTCGTCCATCAAGCGCGTAACGGCCGCGGTGGTCTTCGCCATCTGCATCAACGCGAACATGCCTTCTTCCATCCGCGCGCCACCCGACGCGGTGAAGACGATGCACGGAAGATGCCGGCGCCGCGCTTCTTCGAGCAGCATCGTGATGCGCTCGCCGACGACCGTTCCCATCGTGCCTCCGCGGAAATGAAAATCCATCACGCCGAGCGCGACCTCGAAACCGTCCATCGTGCCGATGCCGCACACGACACCTTCGCTCAACCCGCTCTTTTCTTTGTCGCCGGCAATCTTCACCGGATACGTTTTCTTATCGACCCATTCGAGCGGATCGCCGGCTTGCACAGCCGTTCCGATCTCGGTGAAGTCGCCGTCGATGAGCATGTTGATGCGATCGTAGGCGTGCATGCGGAAGTGATGCGAGCACTTGGTGCAAACGTCGAGATTCGCGGAAAGTTCGCGGCGGTAGAGGACCTCGCCGCATTCTGGACACTTCGTCCACAGCGCCGCATCGCGCGTGTCGGCGGCTTTGCCGCGGCGGCTACGCAGCCAATCCGGCATCGGCATGCGCGTTACGCCTTTCCAGGAAACAGCCGCGCGGTGTAAAGCTTGCGCAGCTGTTTGAGATAGTTGAAGATTTCTTTTTGATTGAGTTTCGATTCACCGACGATGCGATCGGTGAACACGTACGGAATCTCGATCGCGCGGCCGTAGTGCGCCTTCGCGACGACCTCCAATCCGATCTTGAATCCGATCGGATCGAGATGCACGCCCTTCAAAGCGTCGCGTTTGACCAAGAAGTATCCGCTCGTAATATCTTTTACATTCGTGAGCGGCCGCGCGAGCCAGCACGCCACCTTCGAGGTAACGATCCGTTTGGCGGGCCAATTCGTAATGCCGCCGCCCTTTACGTAACGGCTTCCGATCGCGAGGCCGTACTGTCCGGTCGCGAGCGCAGCGACCATCTTCGGCAGAATCTTGATGTCATGGCTAAAGTCGGCGTCCATTGCGCCAAGCGCAACCGATTCGGGTCGTGCGTATTCCCATCCGTCGATCACGCCGCTCGAGAGCCCGAGTTTACCAGGTCGGTGCAGACAGCGCACCGGTAATTGCGAAGAAAGGCCGTCGACGATTGCGCCCGTTCCGTCGGGCGAGTTGTCGTCGACGACGATGATCTCACCGTCGAGACCGTTCGCCTCGAACACGTCATCGACCGCGCGCAGAAGCCGTTCGATGCCGCCGGCTTCGTTGTACGTCGGAATAACGATCGAGAACGGAAAACTATTCATGATCGACCGCTCGATATACGACGCCTACTCGCTGAGATACTGCAGTATCGCGACAACCACAAGCGCTGCAGTTTCCGTCCGCAGAATCCGACGCCCAAGTGAAATCACATGCGCACCCGCATCGCGCGCCCGGTCCGCCTCAGCATGCGAAAATCCGCCTTCCGGACCGATAACGACGAGCACGCGTCGTGCGCGTTCCACTACGGCCGGGAGAACGTCGCGCATGGTATGTGGACCCGACGCGACTTCCCACGGAAACAGCACGGCGTCGTAGCGCGCAAAGCGGCCGAGCAAATCGTCGAAATCAATCGGGTCGTTCACGGCGAGGATCGCGCGTCTCCCGCTCTGCTGTGCGGCCGTTTTCGCCAAGCGCCGCCAGCGTTCGAGTTTGCCGTCTGCCGGCTCGCGTACAACCGCGCGTTCCGAGGCCAGCGGAAAGAGCGACGCGACGCCGAGTTCCGAGAGTTTTTCGACGACGAAGTCCATCTTTTGCGCTTTCGGAACTCCCTGTGCGACGTCGATGTGCACGCGGAATGCATCATCGCGCGCCGGGATCATCTCGCGCAACTCCGCAACAACCCCGCCGTCGACACTGTGCAGCATCGCGTCGAAAACTTGTCCCGACGAATCGACGACTTCTAAGCTGTCGCCCGCGCGTAAGCGCAGCACGTCGCGAATCTTATGCGCGTCGGCATCCGCGATGACGACCCGTTCGCCTGCGCCGTGCGTGTTCTCTACGAAGAAGCGGCGCGCACTCACTGCGGCAGTCTCTAATCCGGCTTGAATGCGTCTTTGACGCGATCGAAGAAGCTTTTCTCTTCGATCGCATCACCGCCGGCGCGCGCATACTCTTCGAGCAGGTCGCGCTGACGTTTGTTCAGCTTCGTCGGGATAACGACGTGCACGGTGATATGATGATCGCCGCGCTGCGAACCGCGAACGCTCGGCATGCCGCGTCCGCGTAAACGTAGTGTCGTGCCGGTCTGCGTGCCGGCGGGAATCGCGAGCGGCAACTGCCCTTCGAGCGACGGAATCTCGATCGTCGCGCCGAGTGCGGCTTGCGAATAACTTAGTGGGATGTCGACGTACGTATCGAGGCCGTCGCGCTTGAATAGCGGATGCGGCGCAATGCTGAGATACACGTAGAGATCGCCGGCCGGGCCGCCGCGAATGCCGGCCTCACCGTTGCTCGCGATGCGAATGCGCGAACCGTCGTCAACGCCGGGAGGCACCTTTACGGTGAGTTTTCGTTCGACTTCGTGGCGTCCGCGTCCGTTGCACGTCGTGCACGGGTGCGCGATGATCATCCCTTCACCGCCGCACTGCGTGCACGTCGTTTGCGTGACGAATTGACCGAGCGGTGTCTGGCGCACCGTTCGCATGACGCCCGAACCCGCGCAACGGTCGCACGCGACGATGAGCGAACCGGGCTGCGCGCCGGAACCTTTGCACGTTTCGCACTGTGCGAGATGCGAGAAGTGAATCTCTTTTGTGGCTCCGGCGAACGCTTCGTCGAGCGCGATCTCCAAATCGTAGCGCAGGTCCGATCCGCGTTGCGGCCCGCTGCGCCGCGCTTGCTGCGCTCCTCCGCCGCGCATGTCGCCGAAAAACATGTCGAAGATGTCGCCGAACCCGGCGGGACCGAACCCGCCGAATCCGAAATCGCCGCCCTGCGCTCCGCTGACCGTTCCGAACCGATCGTATTGCGCGCGTTTCTGCGGATCCGACAGCACTTCATAGGCTTCGTTGATCTCTTTAAAACGATGCTCGGCTCGCGCCTTGTCTTCGGCGACGTCGGGATGATGCGTGCGCGCGAGCGTGCGATACGCGCGTTTGATTTCGTCCGGCGATGCGCCGCGCGCGACGCCGAGCAGTTCGTAGTAATCCTTCGTGGGCATCGGAAACTGGCGATAACCTTACTTGACGTCGGAGAGGCGCTCGGAGAGCGTCTCGGCAGTTCCCGACGCGAGCGCGAGTAACCTGGCGTACGGCATACGGCGCGGACCGAGGATCGAAAGCATACCGATCGCACGTTCACCGAAGCGGTAGGGCACCGTAACAACGGAGAGATCCGCCATCTCGTCGACGCCGAGCTCCGCACCGATCTTCACGCTCGGCGACTCGCTGCCGATTGCATCGGCGACGAGATCGTAGAGTGTTTTCTGCTCTTCCACCATGCGCAAAATCGAACGCACTTTGCGCAGATCGTGGAATTCCGGCTGATCGAGCAAGTTCTGCGCGCCGGCCGTCGCAACGCCGGAGGATTCATTGGAACGCGCGCTATGCAACGCGGATGTAAGCGCGCCGCGCAGATCGTCGTTGAGTCCCAATTCGGAAACGGTCGCTGCAATATCGTTGTCGGTGATTTCGCGCAACAGCCGGTTGCTCAAGCGCGAGTTGAGCGCGTTCGAAAGACGCGTGAGCGAGTCGGCATCGATGCCGGTCGCAAGCTCGAACAATGTTTGCGCCGCGACGCCGAGCGACGTAACGACGATGGCGACGCCCGTGTGCGGCGAGAGCCAGATAAGCTGTACGTGTTTGAAACTTTGCGTGTCGAGTTGCGGCTTCGTGATGAACGCTAAGTTGTTGGACAAGCGGCCGAGAAGGCGACTCGCTTGCTCGATGATTTCGTCGAGCTCGCGGCTGGCTTCGCGTAAATCGTCCCGGATACGCCGCCGATCGTCCACGCCGAGCTGTTCGGGCGCCATGAGGTCATCGACGTAGGTGCGATACCCGGCATCGGAGGGAATGCGGCCGGCCGACGTATGCGGCTGGACGAGGTAACCGCCGGCCTCCAATTCCGCCATCTCATTGCGAACGGTCGCGGAACTGACGCCGAGGTTGTACTTCTGAGTGAGGGTGTTCGAACCGACCGGTTCTGCCGTGGCGATATATTCGTACACGACCGTAGCCAGGATGTAGGCCTTACGCTTGTCCAGTCCGCCTTCGCCCCTCATAGCCTCCTATCTTAGCACTCCGCCGCTGGGACTGCCAATCTTTTCCGGTGCTAAGACTTCGTCTATTGCTTCGTGGAGCTCCGTCCAATCGAGCTCACCCACGGAGACGTGGGTCACGAGGCCACTGCGGTCGAGGACGATCGTAACCGGAATCGGGGGAACCGAGTAAGCCGCCGAAATCTTCGAGTCGAGATCTTCGACGAGCGGCAAGTCGATGTTCCACAGCCGCAGATAGCTCGCCGCAACATCGTGAGGTTCATTCGAAATCGTAACGACGTTGATCTTGTCTCCGTACATGCGGCGCGCGCGCACGAAGTCTTTCAATTCGTCGGTGCATGGATGACACCACGAGGCCCAAAAGTTGAGAACGACGGGCTTGCCGCGCAAGTCGGAAAGCTTCTCGCCGCCCTTTGCATTTGGAATGGTGAAGTCGGGCGTAGCGGTGTTGAAGTGAATGGTGGCGAGACCGGTTCCGGTGACTGCTGCAAGGGTGAGGGCGGCCAGCATGTGCGACGTTTTCGGCAGGCGTTCCGCTGCGTCCCCGGTGAAACGAGGTCTATGAGCACGCAAGTCTCGCAAACGATTGAAGCGCTCTCCAAAGAGAGCCGCCGATTTCCGCCGTCGCCCG
Organism: Vulcanimicrobiia bacterium; assembly: GCA_963737065.1. GTDB lineage: Bacteria > Vulcanimicrobiota > Vulcanimicrobiia > Vulcanimicrobiales > Vulcanimicrobiaceae > JAMXLG01. Next base: position 2,457,439 of record CAVTRC010000001.1, on the reverse strand, counting down.
AATTTACCGCGCAAGCAAATGCGCAGCCGCAGATCTATGAAGAGGCCGAACGCGACTATCTTGCGTTTTGGGCAACGTGGGCGCGCACGTTGGAGTGGAGCAAGCCGTTCACTGAAGTGCTCGAGTGGACCGAACCCTTTGCGCGATGGTTCGGCGACGGTGAACTGAACGTCTCGGTCAATTGTTTGGACCGTCACGTGCGCGCGGGCAACGGCGACAAAATAGCATATTACTATGAAGGCGAACCGGGCGACCGATGGACGATCACGTACGCGCAGTTACTCGAACGCGTGTGTCAATTCGCTAACGGGTTGCGTACGCTCGGCATCAAGAAAGGCGACCGCGTCGCGATCTATATGCCGATGATACCCGAGTTGCCCATCGCGATGCTCGCGTGCGCACGTATCGGCGCAGCGCATTCCGTGATTTTCGGCGGATTCTCGCCCGACTCGATCATCGATCGCGTCAATGACTCGCAATGCATTGCGCTCATTACCGCGGATTACGGCTGGCGTCGCGGCAAGAAGATTCCGCTCAAACGCAATTGCGATATCGCGATGGAGAGTACCCCGTCGATCAAACACTGCATCGTCGCGGAGCGCGTCGGCGACGAGGTGTTCATGCACGACACGCGCGACCTGTGGTGGAGCGAAGTGATCGCGGGAGCGCCCTCGACGTGCGAACCGGAAGCGATGAACGCGGAAGATTTGCTCTTCCTTCTCTATACGAGCGGTACGACTGCGAAACCGAAGGGCATCAAACATACGACGGGCGGCTATCTGACGCATGCGGCGATGACGCACAAGCTCGTCTTCGATTTAAAAGAAGACACCGACGTCTATTGGTGCGCGGCCGACGTCGGCTGGGTTACCGGACATTCGTATATCGTGTACGGTCCGCTTGCGAACGGCGCGACGAGCGTTATGTACGAAGGCACGCCCGATTTTCCTGATAAGGACCGCTTGTGGGCGATCGTCGAGCGCTATAACGTCACGATTCTCTACACCGCGCCGACCGCAATTCGCACGTTCATGAAATGGGGAACCGAGTATCCCGCAAAGCATGACCTTTCCTCGCTGCGTGTGTTAGGTTCGGTCGGTGAACCGATCAATCCCGAAGCGTGGATGTGGTATCGCGAATGGATCGGCGGTAATCGAACGCCCGTCGTCGACACGTGGTGGATGACGGAAACCGGCGGCATCATGATCGCGCCGTTGCCCGGTGTGACGACGCTGCTGCCCGGCTCTGCGACGTTTCCGCTCCCCGGCATTGCGGCTGATATCGTCGATGATAAAGGCGAGTCGGTTCCGCTCGGCGGCGGCGGATACGCCGTCATCACGCGTCCGTGGCCGGGAATGACGCGCGGCATTTGGGGTGACGATCGACGCTACATCGAAACGTATTGGTCGAAATTCCCCGGGAAGTTTCTCGCCGGCGACGGATGCCGGCGCGATGAAGAAGGCAATTTCTGGTTCATGGGCCGCATCGACGACGTCATGAACGTAAGCGGTCATCGCATCTCGTCGGCGGAAATCGAGAGCGCGCTCGTCGATCATCCGAAGGTCGCCGAAGCGGCGGTGTGCGCAAAGCTCGACGAAATGACGGGACAAGCGGTCTATGCCTTCGTCTCGCTGAAAGCCGGGAACACCGGAACGGCGCAATTCGCCGATGAATTGCGCGACCACGTGGCCCAGAAGCTCGGGAAGTTCACGCGGCCAAAATACATTACGTTCACGCAAGAGCTGCCGAAGACGCGCAGCGGCAAAATCATGCGCCGCTTGCTGCGAGACATCGCGGAGGGACGCACGCTCGGCGACACGACCACGCTCGCCGACTCCGCGATCGTCCACGAATTGCAAGAGCGGGCCAAGGTCGAGGTGACGCAAGAAGACTAAAGCCCGTTTGCTTATCGAGCATACTGCGGGTACGAGGAGCATATCTCATTTCGAACGGAGAGAGTTATGCCAGCATCGACCAACTCGACCGCCGTCATTATCATCGCAATCATCGTCGTAGCGGTCATCATCATCGCAGCAATGGCGCTCGCGCGGCGCAACCGCTCGAAGTCTCTGCAAGACCGTTTCGGTCCGGAATACGAAAGAACGGTGCGCGAATCGGGAGGCAGCCGCGAGGCAGCGGAGCGCGAACTCGCACGCCGTCAAGAACGCGTCAAACGGATGCATATCGAGGAGTTGCCTGCCGGCGCGAAGGCGCGTTACACCGAGGAATGGCGCACGGTTCAGACCCGATTCGTGGATGAACCGAAAACGGCGCTCGTCAAGGCGGATCGGTTGATCGCAAACGTAATGCGCGATCGCGGATACCAGGTAGACAACTTCGATCAAACGGTCGCCGATCTATCTGCGGATCACCCGAACGTCCTGCAAAATTACCGAACGGCGCACGACATCACGCATCGCAGCGAAACCGGCGAAGTCACGACGGAAGACCTCCGCCAAGCAATGGTACAGTACCGCTCGCTCTTCGACGATCTCGTCCAATAACAACGAAAGGTTCAACATGAACGAACGCGTCAACGACAAACGAACCGACACCGAAGCGACTACGGACACGCCGCAAACGGAACGCGGGGAAATAACGCAAACGCCGGTGGAACGGGAAGGCGGGTTTCTTCCGGAGGATCGCATGGATCACTTGCGCGGCCGGTGGAACGACGTCCAGGCCGAATTCGTCGACGATCCTCGCCGTGCGGTGCAAGACGCGCAGTCGCTGGTTCGCACGCTCGTCGATGAATTGACCGACACGTTCCGTCGCGAACGCGAAGGGCTCGAATCACAATGGAATAGCGGAGGCACCGCCGATACGGAAGCGCTTCGGGTAACGCTGCAGCGCTATCGCGGTTTCTTCAACCGCCTGCTCTCGCAGTAATCAAAAGTCACGCCTCGGTTGCGCGAGACTCGCCGAGCGGTTCGCTGAAGTCGAGCGCGACCGGGGCAATGCGGAAACCGCGCGTGACGATCGTGAGATACGCGAAACCGATCGCGATCCATGCGCCTCCGACGATCTTCGCCAGTGGATTCAAATTCCACCAAATTGCGGCGCAAAAAATGAAGCCCGCGAGCGGTAACGCACTGTCGAGCAGCGGATTGCGTTTGTAACCCGGCTGGGGGTGGAACGTGAACTGCCAAAACGTCGCCACATTGACGCCCATGAACGCGAGGAATGCGCCGAAATTCAGCATCTCCCCGGCGTGTTCGTAAGCATTTCCATAGCGATGGAGACAGATAGCGCCGATGAACGTCAGGACGCCGATGATAACGAGGTTGTACGTAGGCGTCGTCGCGCGTGCGTGCAGATGTCCGAAGATGCGCCGGGGCAGCACATTGTCCCGGCCCATCCCGAAGAGAAGCTTCGCCGCGCCGAGCCCGCCGGTCAGCGCGCTGCCGAATGCAGCGACGATCAAGATGATCCCCATCGCATTGAAGAGCCACGGTCCGCCCACGCGGCTTGCGATGTCCATGAACGCCGTTGTGAGATCCTTGAACGCATGCCAATCGGGCCACACGAGCGACCCGATGTATGCGAGGAATCCGCTGAAGACTCCCGTGAACGCGCAAACGAGTACGGTCGCAAGCAAAATATTTCGTTTGGGATTCTTTGCATCTTCGGCAAGCGTCGTGATGCCGTCGAATCCGATGTAGGTCAGCGCGGCGAAGGACGTCGCGCCCCAAATGCGCTGCCAATCGAAGGTCTTCGGATCGTAGAACGGCTTTGTCGAAAGTAACGCGGCCGCGCCCCCGGCCGCAAAAAGATACCGAACGGCAAAGACGACGAACGCCGCGATAACGACGACCATCACGATCAGTAAACCGCGATTTGCACGCGCGGATGCCTTGATGCCGCGAAGATTGAGCAGCGTAACGATCAACGCGATAGCGAGCGCCCATAGCGCCCACGGAATCTGCTGCACGTACCTCGACGTCATCGCGTCCGAAATCCACACCGTGTTGATCAGCGGCTGGAGCAAGTAGTCCATGAACATCGCCCAACCGACGAGGAATCCGAGATGCGCGTTCAAGCCGCGGCCGACGTACGTGTATGCCGATCCGGCGGACGGATAGACCGCCGCCATACGGCCGTAACTCACCGCGGTAATCATCATCGCGAACATCGCGATCAAGATGATCGTTGCGAAGTGGCCGTTCGAGAGCTGCTGCGCGACGCCGTAGAGCGGGACGGGCGCGATGGGCTGGATCAGGACGATGCCGTAAAAAATCAAGTCCCACAACGAGAGCGTGCGCCGCTGCGCGTTCATTCGGTGATCACCGCCTTCGTCAATCGGCGCGGTGCATCGCTGTCGATCCCGCGCGCCCGCGCGGTATAGAGCGCGAGAAGTTGGACCGTGACCAGCCACGCGAGCGTATTGAACGGATCACTCACGAGCGGACCGAGACGATCGATGCCGTCGATGGTCGTCGTACCGATTGCAAAGCGCACTGCGCCGGCCGATGCAATTTCGCGAAGCGGAGGCGCGATCACGCGCAGCGCATCATCGTCGATGAGGCCGATGATAACGCTCGTTGCGTCTACCATTGCGGCGCTCCCGTGTCGGAACTCGCCCGCCTCGAATCCTTCCGCGTGCAGATACGTTGCTTCTTTGAACTTTAAGGCCGCTTCACGCGCTATCGGCGCGCCGTAATCCGTGCCGAGAACCATGACGTCACGCTGCCTGGCAATGACTTCCGCGGCGAGCTTCACCGTTTTCGTCGCCGCGGGATCATCCAGCCAGGCGCGGATCGTGTGCGCGGTATCAACGAGCGTTTGAGCGTCGCGTGAAGGTTCGCCGCCAAGCAGCGTCGCTGCCGAAAGAAGGATCGCGATCGTGGCCGAGACGCTTTTCGTCGCGGGGATGGCTACTTCTCTCCCGGCACCGACGTCGACGATCACGTCCGCGCGCGCACCGAGCGGCGAATCGACGGTGTTCGTGAGCGCGATGATACGGCTCGGCTGCAATGCGTCGAGCGCATTGAGCACGTCGGTCGAGCGGCCGCTTTGCGAAACGGCGACGACGATGCGCTCGTGGTACGCGCGGTTGTCGCCGCGCGCTTCGCTAGCCGCTAAGGCCTGCGCGGTGATTCCGCGTCGCCGCAAGGCGATCGCGCCGAGTTGGCCTGCGAAGAGCGAACTGCCGCTTCCGACGAAGATGACGTCGTCATCGATCGCCTCTGCGAGCCGAGCGGGCGCATCGGTGCACGCGACGCGTTCCCAAACATCGGGTTGTTCGCGAATTTCGCGCTCGAAGCTGCGGCCGAGTTCCACGGCCGCTCTCGTTGCGCTTGTGAGCCCCGGCATCCTTGCGACGGCGTTTGTTCGCAACACCGCGAAAAAACGGGCCGGCGCAGCGAGCTTTACGCATGCACCGACCCGAAGTGATAACCCGCAACTTCGATGATGCGGCTACGGTGTGGCGTGCTTGTAGCCTTTGCCGTTAGCGGCGGCCTGACACATGTACGTGCCGCCTTTGACGTGACCATACTTGGTCTCGCCCTTTTCGTAGTAGATCTTCTGCGCGGGAACCGCGTAGACGGTTGCGCCTTTGCACGCCGGCATCGAGGACTTCGCGTCGACGGCCGCGCTAAACGTCGTTCCGAGTAACAACGCGAGGGCGAGGGTCTTAAGGGTGCGCATTCGACGGTACCACCTTTCCGGAGAGAATGTCGCGAACGGGAAGTTCAGGATATCCGACACTTGCATTCAAGCTATCCTCCCAGGCGAGCGCGACGAGGTCACGCATCATCGACGCGCCGCGCCCGAGTTGCGCCGCCGTGAAGCCGATCGCTCGGGGCGTCGCGTGCGCAAAGCCGCCTGCTTTGTCGATCTCGTAAAGGGTGGGGACAGCCTGCGCGCTCGCGATTAAATAATGACCGACGACGGATGCGATTGCCGGTTGGGACACAAACGCGTGCGGATCGACCGGCGTATAGCCGCCGACATACGTGCGCACGTCGTCGATCGTAACGTGCGCGTCCACAAAATCGCTCTCGAACATCGCGTGCGTCTGAGGCGAGGTCGGGTAGCCTTTCGGATTCGGATGATTGCCCCAGCCGTTGAAATGGACGGTTACGTGAAGCGGCTGCGCGCCGTCGCCGATGAAGTGCCCCCAAACGCCGATGTCACGCAACGTGAGCGTCTCGCGCAGCGAACGGTCTGCCGAGAAGCGCGCACGCGCGTCCGCGGTCGTTGCATGCAGGGCCATGTAGTCGTCGACACGCCAAATCGCAAAATCCTTGCGCATTTGTTCCCAGCCATCGATGATCGTGTACGGCAGGTACCCGGCGGTATAGGGATCGGTGTGCGCCTTCGCGAGCGCGTGCGCGTATGCGTTCATGTCGTTCGGAAGCGCGTCGAGCCTTACGATGCCGAAGATCGTAAGGGAATCGTCGATGTCGACAAAGTGTCCCGGGTCGCTGTCGTCGTCCCACGATCCACCGGCGCCTTTGAGGCGATCCTCTTCCGGTCCGAGCATCGTGATTTCATCGACCGCCGGCTTTGTACGTACGAACGCCGGCAACTCGGCCGGAAAGTGCTCCGCGGCAACGCGGTTGATGTACGTATGTCCCGTAAATCCCCATGCCAACGCCTGTGCGGGCATCCACGCGGCGAGAACGAAAGCCGATAGTGAGCGCCTGATCAAGCGAAAAATTCCGTTAGCTCGTCGAGGTGCGTTATTCGCGTCGCGGGTGGCAGCGACGAAAGGATCGTGGCTCCATAGCGCGTCGACGCGGCGCGGCCGTCGAGCAATGCGACGACACCTTTGTCGCTCATGCTCCGGATGAGCCGCCCGAAGCCCTGCTTCAAACGTACGATTGCCGCTGGAATCATGTAATGTTCGAATCCGTCTCGTCCACGCGCTTCCAATGCGCGCACGCGCGCCGCGACAAGCGGATCGGCCGGCGATGGAAAGGGCAAACGGTCGATCACGACGCACGAGAGCGCCTCGCCGGCGACATCGATACCTTCCCAAAACGTTCCCGTCGCGAAAAGCACGGCATTCGGCGTCGTGCGGAACCAGTGCAGCAATTGCGCGCGCGGGAGTTCACCTTGCAGTCTGATCGGAAACGGCACGCGTTCCCGCACGAGCGCATAGACTTCGCGAAGACGCGCGTAAGAGGTGAAGAGGACAAATGCGCGGCCGCGCGTGCGGTCCAAGCACTCCTCGACGATCGGCGCCGCACGGCGAGAGAAGTCGATCGCCTTGGGATTGAGTTGCGGCGGCGCGATGAAAAGCCGCGCCTGCTTCGCATAGTCGAACGGCGACGGCGCGACCAGTTCTTGCGCATCCTCGATGCCGAGCGAGCGTTTGAGAAACTCGAACGACGATTGATTCACGGAGATCGTCGCGCTCGTAAGCACCACGCTTTGCGTGCGCGTAAAGAGCGTCGCGCGCAGAAATTCCGCAACGTCGAACGGCGCGCTATTGACTTCGAACCGTCCGTCCGCATCGGAACGCTCCACCCACGCAATCGCTTCATCGCTCGGCATCTGGGCTCGATCGATCGCCGCTTGGTGCGCGAGAATCGATCGCATTGCGAGATCGCGCCGGCGCTCGGCTTCCGCATCGTTCTCCGGCTTCTTCTTTAGCGCGGAATGCCAGTTGGCGTAAAGCCAGTTCTCGAGCTTGTAGAGCGTCGTACGAACGTCTTCGAGTGCCGGCCACGCAGAATCATTCGCCGAGAGCGGATACCGTTCGCCCGGAACGGTCGCAAGCGCCGACTCGAGCCCGCGAATCCCTTCATCAAACTCGCCGTCGAAATGGCCGGGAACGGTGTACGCGCGGTGGAGTTTGCGCAGCATGCGTCCGATGGTCGCGCGTGAAAGCGTGGCGGTCAGCGCACCGGTCGCCCATCGTTCGCATTGGTGCGCCTCGTCGAGAATCGCAACGTCGTATGGCGGAATCAATCCTCCGCCGACCGCAAGATCCAAAAAGAACAGCGCGTGGTTGACGACCACGATATCGGCGTATTTCGCTTCATCGCGCTTCTTGAAGAAAAAGCAGTCGCGAAAGTGCTCGCAGAACTCACCGGTGCAATCGTCGGCGTCCGCGTCGAGCTGTTCCCATTCATCGCCGGTCGGCACGAAACTCAGCTCGGCGCGATCGCCGGTAACCGTACGCGATGCCCATGCCCACATCTCTTGCATGCCGCGCGACGGCGGCACCAAACGATCGGCGCGCATCCGTTCGTATTTCAGCTTGCAGAGGTAGTGATTGCGCCCTTTGAGCAGCGTAACGCGCATCGGCACGCCGAGCGCGCGTTCGACGAGCGGCAAATCTTTGCGCACGAGTTGCTCTTGGAGTGCGATCGTCCCCGTCGAGAGCACGACCTTCTTGCCGCTTCGCACGGCGGGAACCAGGTACGCAAGCGATTTGCCGACCCCGGTTCCCGCTTCGACGATCGTGTGCATTCCTTCGAGAATCCCACGCTCGACGAGCTGCGCCATCTGCACTTGACCCAGCCGCGCTTCAAAGCCGGGCAACGCACGCGCGAGCGGACCGTCCGCGGAGAAGACGTGCTCGATCGTCGTCGACGTCATTGGTGCTGCTGCGGTGCCTGATATTCGGTTTCGTACGCGTCGCCGGTTTTGGCATCGACGACGGCCGGCGCAACGCGGCGCGGCGGATAATAAATCAGCAGCGTTACGATGAATCCCGTGAGCAGTCCGCTCACGTGCGCCTGCCACGAGATCGCGGGCACCGTGAACGTGATAATTAAATTGAGAATCAGGATGCCGATGTTGTCGCGCACGAGTTGCATACCCGGACGTCCGAGTTTTAGACCGATCGCGAAGAGTGCGCCGAAGAGCCCGAAGATCGCTCCGCTTGCACCGAGCGTCGGAACGTCTCGGAACGCCGGAGACGTCAAGAACACTACGCCGAGCCCGGAAGCCACGAGCGACACCGCGTAGATTGCCACCATGCGCGTGCCGCCCGCAATGTATTCAATGAAGCGCCCGAGCGACCATAGCGAAATCATATTGACGAAGATGTGGACCAATCCGCCGTGCAAAAACGCCGACGTGACGATTCTCCACCATTCGTGATGAATCAGTACGTCATTCGGCCGCAGCGCCGCACGATCGAGAACCGGCAGCATCGACTCGCTCCCGAGCATTGCGAACGCACCTGGACCGGCGATCGAAGCTTCCCACAAGAAGGCGACGACGTTGACGAAGATGAGAAATCGTGTGATCACGCGATTCGAACCGTGACCATTCGCGCAAGTTCGAGCGAAATCGCGTGCGCGGAGCCGTTGACGCGGATCGTGACCGGACCACTAAGCGGAGCTTTGTGTTCGACGGCGACTTCGACGCCCGGCCGTATGCCAATGTCCGCGAGATAACGCAAAATCTCGGGGAGCTCTTCGGTAACGCTTTCGATGCGCGCATGAGTGCCTTCAGGCAGTTGCGCGAGCGGTTCACCGAACGCGGGCGGATCGCTCAAGTCGCGAGGTGGAATCGGTTGCCCATGCGGACACCTATTCGGATCCTCGAGCAATTTCATCAGTTGCGCTTCAACACGATCGGAGATGGCATGCTCGAGCATACAAGCTTCAGTGTGCACCTCGTCCCACGGCATGCCGAGCACATCGGTCAGTAACCGCTCCGCGAGCCGGTGACGCCGCAGCACGCGGACTCCGACTTCAAGCCCTTTTCGCGTCAGCTTCACTTCGCCGCGCCCGACTTGCTGCACGTATCCGTCCTTCGCGAGCTTCTTGAGCATCCCGGAAACCGACGCCGGTGCAACGCCGAGCGACGAAGCAAGACCAGAGGTTGTAACGCCGGGCCCTTCGCGTTCCAATCGGTAGACGGCCTCGAGATATTCCTCGATGGATTCGGCGAAATGGCTGTGTCCCGACATGTGTCTCTAAGACTTCGCGAGCGGCGGCACGGTTTCCGGGCCGATTCGCCCGTGCAGCGCTTGCTTCGCGATACCGTCCAAGAACGACGCGTCGACGGCCTGATGGACGAACCGCCGCAGCGCATCGATTCCAACCTCTTGCGCGACGAACGCATACTCGTGCGTGATCGACGTTCCGAAAAGCGTCGGATCGTCGGCGTCGATTGTGACGATAATCCCGGCCGCGTCGAGTTCCGCTACCGGATGCCGGCGTTCGCGCGACGCAACGCCGGTGAGAAAATTCGATGTCGGACAAATTTCAAGTGGAATCTCGCGCTCACGCAGCAGGTCGATTACGCGCGCATCTTCGAGCGCGCGGATACCGTGCCCGATGCGTTGTGCGCCGAGGACTTCAACCGCATCGCGCACGCTTTGTGCCCCCGCCGCTTCACCCGCGTGCGCCACAACGTTCAAGCCGTGTGCGCGCGCGAACGCGAAGACGTCCTTGAAAAGCGGCGCCGGATAACGCGCTTCGTCGCCGCCCAGCCCGATGCCGATGACGCCTTCACCCGCAAGACCGGCGGCAATGCGCGCCGTGCGCATCGCGGACTCCGCACCAAAGTTGCGCGTCACATCAACGATGAGCGAAAACGATGCAGCCTGCAGCGCGTTGAGCTCTGCAACGATGGAGCGAATCGTCGCCGGTACGTCGAGCGCCGGGTTGAAATACGACCACACCGATGGCGAGATGAACAGTTCTCCGTAGACGACGTTCTGCAAGACCGCATCGCGAACGAATTCACGGGCGAGCCGCGCGTAATCATCCGGCGTCGCAAGCGCTCGGCTGACGGCAGCGAACGTCAAGAGAAACTCTTGGAAACTCTTGAAGCGATATACCTCGCTTGGGTCGCTCGGGCCCGGCATGTCGCTGCCGGGCCGGTACCGCGTCGACATCCCGTATCTGCGAGTAAGCTCGACAAACGTCTCTGCGCGCAGCGTCCCTTCGAGGTGGCAATGCAGATGGATCTTTGGTAGACTTTCGATTGCCGTATCGACGTCGTGCATATCCGCCGACGTTCGGAGGGAATGCGGTGGAACCCGCCGTAACTCGGTCAGTCGCACCGCGGGGTGGAGCAGTCCGGTAGCTCGTCGGGCTCATAACCCGAAGGTCGCAGGTTCAAATCCTGCCCCCGCAACGTGTACAGGTCCGGAAATCAAAAATTCCGGACCTGTTTCTTTTCGCTTGCAGCCGACAACAGACAATTGAAAAATCGATGTCTGAAAACTCTCGGGTCGCTTACCGCGCGCGGATAGCGTACGCTTTCATTCGCAGCGGTCGGTGAAGGTGCGTCGGTCTTGTGTTTCGAACTCGCCATATCGCTATTAAGTGCACCGCTCTTGATTCGGTTCGACCCGACGGAATGGCAACACACTTTAGCTCAAACGTGGATTTGCGCCGGTAACCGGATCGGTTCAGTTCACAAATCGAAAACTGTCGCGCGGTAAGAAGACTTCCAACAGCCCCGTTGGAAGAGGCGCGTGTGAACCGTTACATTGGCGAGCGCGTTTTTGCCACCGCGGTTGTTTGCGCCGGCGTGTTGAGCGCGACGGGAACCGTGAGAGGCGACGACTCGGACTTCCAGCGAGTGAAGGCTGTCGTTGATGCCGCCGTCGGGCCCGTTATGTCGAAGGACGCAATTCCGGGGATGAGCGTCGGGCTAGTCATCGATGGCAAGCCGTACGTTTTAAACTACGGCGTGGCTTCCATTGAGACGAACGCGCCCGTCACGAACGATACGCTGTTCGAACTTGGATCGATCAGCAAGACGTTCACCGCCACACTCGCCTCGCTCGCGCAGAGCGACGGACGGATGGCATTGGCGGATGGCACGAGCAAATATTTGCCGTCGCTGACAGGCCGCCCGTTCGGCAACGTCACGCTACTGAACCTCGCGACGCACACGTCCGGAGGATTACCGCTTCAGGTTCCGGACGACGTGCACAGCGTCGACGGGTTGATGACGTATCTGAAGCAATGGCGTCCCTTGTATGCGCCGCGGACCTATCGGACGTACTCGAACATTAGCATCGGGGTGTTGGGACTGATCGCTGCAAAGAGTCTAGGTGCGAGCTTCGACGGCGTGATGCAACAGCGGTTGTTTTCCGCGCTCCGGATGCATCATACGTATATCAACGTGCCGCGTTCCGAGAGCGGGAACTACGCCGAAGGCTACCGGCGCGGCTCGCCGATCCGCATGACGCCGGGCGTGTTATGGGAGCAAGCATACGGAATCAGAACGACTGCTTCGGATATGACGCGCTTCATCGAAGCAAATATGAACCTTGTCAGCATTGACCGCAAGCTCCAGAGAGCAATTTCCAACACGCACACTGCCTACTTTGCAGCAGGTCCGTTTACGCAAGATCTGATCTGGGAGCAATACACGCTGCCGGTGACCCTGAAGACGCTTTTGAACGGCAATTCTGCGACGATGATGTTCAATCCGAACCGCGTGACCGCGTTAACGCCGCCGGAAAAGCCGCGCGCGGACATGTGGATCAACAAAACGGGCTCGACGAACGGCTTCGGCGCATATGTCGCGTTCATTCCGGAACGGCGTTGCGGCATCGCGCTGCTCGCGAACGAAAACTATCCGATCGCAGATCGTGTGTCGGTCGCGTATAGGCTGCTGGGATCACTTTGCAAGCGGGCTGCTGCCTAGTGAAGCGCGCAATCGCCTAGAAGCGCTGCAGCCTGTTATCTACCGTGGAGGGTGCAGTGGATCAACTAAGCCATAGACGCGAGCGATTCGCCGTCTCGATGCTTCTCGTTACGTCGCTTGCCGGTTGCGCCGGCGCCGGTATGTCTCCGCAATCATCATCGCGCGCCAACGGCGCGACGGCTCCATCGTTTCATGACAAAGCGTCGATACGCAGCACCGCGCGGCGGCTAGCCGCGGGTGAAACGACGGATACGTCGGCACGCGTTCGCGCACAAGATTATTCGCATCCGTCGAATGTAACGACCGCCAATCCGCCGGTCAGACGGCCTGACGAAACGCCGTGCATCGTGCCGTTGTTTTCAGACGTTCAATTCAGCGATTACACGCCTAAGACGTTCAACTACTCACCGTCGTGCCGCGGGCCGTGGGCGAAGATCGTGCTGGACGCCGACTTTGCCGTTACGGCGGGACGCCAGTACGATCGCACGGGTTCAATCTGGATCGCGGGAACCAACGTGTATTTTGGCACGACCGCCGAACCGTCGAGCACTCTTGGACCGTCCTGGCACGTCGAGAAAGACGTCACCGATCTGACTCCGATCTTCGAAACTGCGTCTCAGGGCGAAACGGTTCTCGGTAATACCGTCAACAGCACGTATACCGGCATTGTCTCTGCGAGTGCAAAGCTCGAATTCTACCCCGCATCGCGACACTATCCGGTGCCCGACGTTCCGGACGCGGTGTATCCGCTTTCGGGCGGTCCGCTTGGCGATAATCAATACCTTTCGACGCCATCGCAGCCGCTGACGGCAACGTACACGCTACAACCTAACGTGCGGGCAGCATATCTCGACGTATATCTTCAGTCGCAAGGCGGTGACGAATTCTGGTACACGTGTTTTCCGAACGATCTCGCAGCTGCATTGTTCAACTGCGGCAACACGGCATTCCGGGAAGGCGACGTCGCGATCGACGGACAGGCGGCCGGCGTTGTGCCCGTGTATCCGTGGATTTATACGGGCGGGATCGATCCGTATCTGTGGCGCCCAATCCCGGGAGTCGAGACGCTTAACTTCCATCCGTATCGCGTGAACCTCACACCGTTCGCCGGCATCTTGAGCAACGGCCAGCCGCATACGATCGACGTGACGGTGTTCAACAACGGAAATTACTTTGCCACGAACGGTGCGTTGCTCGTCTATCTCGATCACGGCTCGAAGCAAGTGACCGGAGGCATCATCAGAAACGGAACGGCGCTTCAGCCCGTACCGGCCGTGATCGAAAACGTGAAAACAAGCGCGCAAGGCGTTGCGACCGGAACAATCGACGTGCGTTCGACGCATATCGTCGATATCGACGGCTACGTCAATACATCGACCGGGCGCATCGAAACCGACGTCCATCAAACAATCAGCTTCGACAACAAGCAGAACATCGATGTGAATACGGCCGGGACGCTTTTTGATCAGAACATTGCACAAGATACGAAGATCTTCTCGGAAACGACGACACATCAACCACGGTCTGGTGAAAGCGCGAACGGCTTCGGACACAACGGCCTATCGACGGAAACGCAGCTGCGAGACTGGCCGCTCACCGTGGTCTACGACTACGTCGCCAACCCGGACGGCAGCGCGACGCAAACGACGAAGGTCACACAAGGGAAAACGAAGGTTGTCGCTCGTCACAATGCCGGATTTGGTGCACCATTCTTTCTCGAATCGTCGAACGTCGTGAACGCGACGGATACGTTGAACTTCTTCGCGAACGGCACGTACGCGCCATCGAATGGCGCAACGACACAGCGGTACACCGTGCACAGCAGCACGGGCTACTGTTGGAACAAGACGGTTAGCGCGAGGGCCGGGACGGTTACGCAAGATAGCGGCGGTCGCTGCTAAGGCGAGGGGTATCCCGTATGTCTACGCGAGCGCGACACAATCGATTTCCACGTCGAAATCGAACGGCCAATCGCCCACGGGAACGAACGTACGCGCCGGCGGCTCCGACGGGAAGAACGTTGCATAGACCTCATTGATCGCCTTGTAGTGCTCCGACTTCGCGTACACGCGAACCATGCAGATCTTTTCGAGCGACGTGCCCGCTTCTTCGAGGACGTAGCGCACGTTGAGCAAGCACTGCGTGACTTGTACGGTGATGTCACCCTTGACGAACCCGCCGCGTTCGACGTCGATCGGCGGCGTGCCGGAAACGAAGACGAAGCCGTTGGCCCGGATTGCAGCGGAAATCGGTACCTTCGCGTCCCGCAATACGTTGGAAATTCCCGATACCTCGATCACATCAGGGCGCATTGTTCGCTCCTCCATCGTCATCGTAAAAACAGCGAGCGCACATCGGACGATACTCGACGTTACCTTCGATCGCGACTTGCTCGCCGGAACGAATTCGGCGGCCACCGCGATCGAAGCGCGGATTCATCGTTGCTTTGCGGCCACAGGAACAAACGTTCTTCAATTCTTCGATACTGTCCGCGAGCGCCGACAGATAGATCGAGCCGGGGAACGGGTCGCCGAGAAAGTCGGTTCGGATCCCATAACAGATTACCGGAATATCGAGCAGATGTGCGCCGCGATGAACCTCACGCACTTGATCGGGCGTCATGAACTGCGACTCGTCGACCAAGACGCATGAAATGTCGCGCATCTTTGACATTTCGTCGAAGAAGTCGAGCGAAGCATCAAACGTTCGCGCGTCACGTCGTGGGCCGATGCGCGACGCGATCACCCCGGCGCCGAAACGGTGATCGATGGCCGCCGTGTAGAGTGCGACGCGGCGACCGTTTTCTTCATAGTTATGCGCGACCTGGATAAGTGCGGTCGATTTTCCCGCGTTCATCGCCGAGTACCGGAAATACAATTTCGCCATGCGGCTATTTCAGTAGACCGACCTCTTTCCCCACCGACTCGAATGCGGCAAGCGCGCGATCCATCTCCGCTTTCGTTAATGCGGCAGAAAGTTGCGTGCGAATGCGAGCCGTGCCTTCCGGCACAACGGGGAAGCCGAAACCCGTCACAAAAACGCCGTGTTCGAGCAGCTTGTCGCTCATCGCGATCGCAAATGCCGTTTCGCCGACGATGATCGGCACGATCGCACTCGGCCCATCGAGCGGCTTGAATCCTAAGCGCGTCAGGCCGTCGCGGAAATAGGCAACGTTGTCGCGCAGTCGCTGAACGAGATCCGGGTGAGCGTCAACATAGTCGATCGCGGCGAGCGAACTGCATGCGACGGTCGCGGGCAATGCGTTCGAGAAAAGCTGCGGCCGAGAACGTTGGATCAGCATATCGATCAGCGCAGAGCTTCCCGCGACAAAACCGCCGGCGGCTCCACCGAGCGCTTTGCCGAGCGTGCCCGTGATGATGTCGACCTGTCCTTCGAGGCCGAAGTGCTCGATCGTGCCGCGTCCGGTCTTTCCCATGACGCCGGTACCGTGCGAATCGTCGACGACGCTCACGGCATTGTATTGTTTGCACAATGCAACGATCTCCGGAAGCTTCGCAATCGAGCCTTCCATCGAGAAGACGCCGTCCGTCACCACGAGGATCGGCGAGAGGGCTTGCAACTCTTTGAGCTTTGCTTCGAGATCCGCCATATCGCCGTGCTTATAGACCGCGCGCTTCGCTTTACTTGCGAGGCGCACGCCGTCGATGATCGATGCGTGATTGAGCTCGTCGGAGATAATCGCGGATCCTTCGCCGCAAATGGTAGCGAAGAGCCCCGTGTTCGCATTCCAGCACGCAACGTAGCTCAGCGACGCTTCCGTCGCAAGGAACTTCGCAATGCGCTCTTCGAGCGTCCGGTGGATGTCGAACGTTCCACAGATAAACCGAACGGACGCCGTGCCGGCGCCGTACTTGCGTAGCCCTTCGATGCCCGCCTCGATGACATCCGCGTTGTCTGAGAGGCCGAGGTAATTGTTGCTCGAGAGCACGATCACGTCACCCGCTTCTTCCATATGGACTTCGGGCGCCATCGGCGTCGTCAGGTGACGCAAATGTTTGTACGTGCCGGCTTGTTTCAAGCCGTCGAGTTCGGACTGGAGTTGCGATTTGAACGTCGCATTCACTTCGCCAAATCTCCCTTGAGGTCGAGAACGATTTTCGCCGCTTCGCCGCTGCGCATCAGTTCGAACGCGCGATCGAATTGTGCAAACGGCAAGACGTGCGTGATGATCGGCCGCAAATCCACGCGTCCGCTCTTGACGAGCGCTTGCGTCTGATACCACGTTTCGAACATCTTGCGACCGTTGATGCCGAGCACGGTCAATCCCTTGAAGATGATGCCCTCCGCGAGGTTGATATTGACCGAATCACTGGGAATACCGAGCAGCGCGGCGGTCCCGCCGTTGCGAACCATTTGCAAACCCATATCGATCGCCGAACCGCTGCCCGACATCTCGAGCAGCACTTCGACGCCGTCGCCGTTGGTTCGCGCTTTGATTTCATCGACGAGCCCCGGCGCGCGCGCGTCAAACGTTTCATCGGCACCCAGACGCTTTGCGAGCTGTAACTTCGCGGGATTCACGTCGATCGCATACACCGTCGCCGCGCCCGCCGCGCGCGCTACGGGAATCGCCATCAGTCCGATCGAGCCGACGCCCGTTATGACGACGCTCTTCGTGCTTACGCCCGCCGTCATGACGGTGTGCACGGCGTTTCCGAGCGGATCGAAGACGGCCGCAAACTCATCTGAGATCGCGCGATCCAGCTTCCACACATTGTATTCGGGCATCGCAATGTACTCGGCGAACGCGCCGTCGCGATCGACCCCGATGATCTTTACATGTTCGCAGATGTGCGCTTGGCCCGTGCGGCAAAGCACGCACGTAAGGTCGGCGATGTGTCCCTCCGCCGAAACGCGGTCGCCCCGCTTCACCGAGCGAACGGCCGCGCCGACGTCTTCAACGGTTCCCATGAATTCATGACCGATCACGAGCGGCGGATGCACGCGATGCTGCGCCCAATTGTCCCAACCGTAAATGTGCGCGTCGGTGCCGCATACGCCGGCTTTTTCTACACGGATCAACACGTCGGTCGCGCCGATCTGCGGAACCGCAACGTCGTGCAACACGAAGCCGGGCTCCGGAGCGAGCTTTGAGAGCGCTTTCATCGTCGATGGCATGTCGGGGACAAACTATTGCACGCGAAAGAGCCCGCGCCTTTTATGATGACGCGGGCCCCTTTTGTTGCTTTGCGATCAGCAAGTACTAGAAGTCGTACTCCGCCTGGAATCGGTTGTACTTGAACAGTCCAACCGGCGAACCGCCCTTGAAGGTCGGCGACGAGTCGCGCTCACCGTAACGGTAGCGGAACGAGAAGCCCTTGTACGGGCCCGACTTCGGAACGTGATTGAAGAAATACGTTGCGTCGAAGTCCGTTTCTTGCGTCCCGTTGTCGTATGCGCCGTTGTTGTAATCGTACCAGCCGTGGTTGACGAATGCGACGAGACGCTTATCGCTCGACGTGTACGTGAGCTGCGCTTTCGCCGACGTCCCGGGACTGCGACGATCGACCATGCCCTGCGTCATTTCCGTCGTGAAGAACGCGTCGGCGGCAAACGAGTCGGTGTATGGCGACGCCCATCCACCGTAGTAGATGTTCGTGGAACCGTCCGCGTTCGGCGCGCAGTTGCCCGTACCGCCGGTCGGAAGGAAATACGGGAAATTCACGTGATTCGGTTTCGCGCCGGGCGCGAGCGCCACGGTGTGCGTGGCATTGCAGATAACACCGCCCGATGCCATTTGTGCAGCGGAGAGCGTGTCGGTCTTCGTCGGAAGGTAGTCCCCGGCGACGACGAGCTGCACGTTTGGAACGACGTTGACGCCGCCTTGCAAACCGACGACCGTTGAAGCGATCTTCCCGAGAAAACCGCTACTGGGATTCGTTTCATTTCCGAACTGGAACGCAAGGTACGGTTTCAACTTGGCAGCGACTGGCAACGCATACCGGGCATCGACCCATACCGCATTCGCGATTTGGTTGAAACCGTAAAACGAAACACCCGCGGTCAGCGGAGCGCTCTTCGGGCCGGTATAACCGATGCGGCCGAAATACACGCCGCCATTCGAAAGTCCCGCTCTCGCCGGATCGAAATAGAGCCCCGAAAGACCGACCGCACCCGGATATGGGAACGCCGGATTGTCGGTAAGCAGCGTGTAGTTATTGAAGTCGGAAAGATTGCGCGCTTCCCATTGGTACCAGTCACCGACCTCGAGCGAGAACTCGCTGTTCACAGCGAACGTCGCGTATCCGCCGCGATATGCGGACGGTTTGAGGCGCGAATCACCGGCCGGCGTCCACACGAGATCGGCGGGCGGCACCATTTGGCCGGCCTTAATCGTGAAATTCGTCGCTTTGAATTGCGCGTACGCTTCATAGAGCGTATTGAGTTCGTAGCCCGGAAGCGTGTCGTCCGGGTTCAAGTCCGGAGCCTTGTTCGCGCCGCACGGCGGCGAGAGGTGCGAAACCGCCGATACGCAGTTGCTCAGCGGGTTCGCGTAAAGGTACGAAGCACCGATATCGAAGCCGCTGCCGAGGAATTGATAATCACCGTGGAGGCTGATCGCCGCGTTGAACGATTGCTGGTTCACCGCTGAGTGACCGCCATATGCGTTTTGGCGCGTAAAGTCAAACGCACGAACGTAGCCGCGATAGCTGAACGGATTCGGCGAGGAGCTGGGCTCAGGGGATGCCTGCGCAACCTTCGTCGACGCTGGTGTTGCCGTTGTTTCCGCCAGCGCAAATGAAGTGCCCGCCAAAACGATCGCCGCGAGGACTACGCCGATGCGCGCGAGTTTGGTAAACACGTAAAAGAATCTCCTTACGAAAACGGGGTCAGGAGGTCTCGGCCCAATGCTACCGTCAGTAGATTAAGGCGCATTTAACATCGTCTTAAGTTGACGTTCTCAATTCCACGCGCATTTGCCCCTATTTTTGCCGCTTTTATGTACCGGGATAGCGCTTCGTTGCTAGCGCAAGGACGCCCTAGCCGTATCGGCCGGTTATGTAGTCCTCGGTCCGCTTGTCGTGCGGCGTCGTGAAGATTGCCTTCGTCGGCGCCGATTCGATCAATTCGCCCATCAGAAAGAACGTCGTGAAATCGCTGATGCGCGCGGCCTGCTGCATCGAATGCGTGACGATTACAACGGTGTACGCCTTTTTCAGTTCGTCGATCAAGTCTTCGATCTTGCTCGTGGCAATCGGATCGAGCGCGGAGGCAGGTTCGTCCATGAGAATGACTTCTGGATCGACGGCAAGGCACCGCGCAATGCACAGGCGTTGCTGCTGGCCCCCCGACAAATCGATCGCGCTGCGATCGAGCCGATCCTTCACTTCATCCCACAACGCCGCACCGCGCAGACTGCGCTCGCAGATCTCCATCAGCGTCTTGCGGTTGCGCACTCCGTGAATCTTCGGGCCGTACACGACGTTTTCGTAGATCGTCTTCGGGAAAGGATTCGGCCGCTGAAACACCATGCCGATTCGATGCCGGATCGTGACGGGGTCGATATCGTTTGCGTAGATGTCCGTTCCATCCAAGAGCACGTGGCCTTCCACGCGCGCATCCGGCGTAAGGTCGTGCATGCGATTGAGCGCACGCAGAAACGTCGACTTCCCGCAACCTGATGGACCGATCAGCGCCATGACGCTATGCTCGCCGACGCTCAAGTCGGCATTTTTGATTGCATGAAACTTGCCGTAGTACACCTGCAGATCTTTGGTTTCGAGTTTCGTTGCCGCAGGGGCACTCGTTTCGTCGCGATTCGTAACGATCATCGGCGCCGTATGAGTTCCCGCGAGGCGGTGCAGCTCCTACGGTATCCTCCGCGCGCAAACATAACTACAGATTAAGGCGTATTAAGGTATACGTGGGCTCAACAAACAATATTCGTCGTTACGCTTTACGTGGGACCGTTCGCATGATCGGTAATCGAATCGTGAAGACCGTTCCCGAACCGAGCATCGATTCGGCCGAGACCGTTCCGCCGTGCGCCTCGACAATGCCTTTGACGATTGCGAGTCCGAGGCCGGCGCCGCCGCTTTCGCGCGTACGCGAGCGATCCACGACGTAGAAGCGCTCGAAGATGTGCGGCAGATCGCGGTATGGTATTCCGACGCCCGTGTCGCGAACGCGCATGATCGCATCGTTTCCGCTCGCGTCGAGCTCGACCGTAACGCTGCCGCCGCTCGGCGTATGGCGCAGCGCGTTGTCGATCACGTTAACGCAGACTTGCGCGAGGCGATCCGGGTCAGCCTCCACCCGAACGGGCCGCATCGCGTGCAACTGCAAACGAACGCCCTTGTGCGATGCTTGCGGTTCGAACGTCGCAACGATCTGACGCGCGACGTCTTCCAGCTCGACGTCGCGCAAATTTAGCTTGAGCTGTCCGGATTCGGCGCGTGCCTGTTCGAGAAGTTGTCCGACGAGTGCGGCAAGGCGGTCTACTTGTCCGAGCACTTGCGGCAAAAAAATGTCGGCGGCTTCATCGTCCGGTGACTCGACCACCGTTTCCAACATGAGCTTGATCGACGACAGCGGCGTGCGCAACTCGTGCGAAACGTTGGTGAGGAATTCTTTACGCGCACGTTCGAGACGCGCGATTTCGGTTTGATCGTCCGCAAAGACGACGACGCCGTGCGTGCGGTCGTGATCGCTCAACGGATATACGTAAAGCCCGTAGGTGCTGCGCCGCTCGGCTGTGGAGAACGTCATCGGTGCAACCGACGCTTCGCCGCGCAGCGCGTCGGCGATGCGCCGCTCCAATTCGACGTTTGGAATCGACGCAATCACGTGACCACCGATCGCGCGCTCAGGATCGAAGCCGAAGATGATTCCGGCCGCCGGATTCGCGAAGCGAACCCGCGCCCTCGCATCGACGAACACGACTCCGAGGGGTAGCGCGCGCACGAGGCGCGCGAAGTCGTTGTCGGAACCGGGCGCTTCTTGCGGCGCCGTCTGTTCGACGGCAAGCGCGGTATCGCCGGCGTTACGGAGGCGTCCATATAAGAAACCGGCGACGCTTCCAAGCGCCGCCGCAACGATGAGGAGTCCGATGACCGAGGCCGTGTCAACCACGTGGCGACGCTCCGCCCTACGCCTTGAACATGTATCCGCGTGAGCGCACGGTGATGATGTGTCGCGGGTTGCGCGAGTCCTGTTCGATCTTTTCGCGCAGCCACCGAATGTGCACGCTGACGGTTTGCTGCTCGCCTTCGAAGTCGTAGCCCCAGACTTTGTCAAGAAGCGTTTGACGCGTCACGACGCGGCCGTTGTTCTCCATCAGCACGCGCAGCAATGCGAACTCTTTCGGCGCGAGCGACACGCCTTTGCCGCGTACCGTCAGCTGCTGGCGCGACGGATCGAGCACGATATCGCCGAGCGAGATCGCTTCTTCGTGACCGCCTTGAATCGGCGCCTGACGGCGCAGCCGTGCCTTGACCCGCGCGAGGAACTCGTGAAGTGCGAACGGCTTTGTGACGTAGTCGTCGGCGCCGAGCTCGAGTGCGAGCACTTTGTCGATCTCCTGATCCTTCGCCGTCAACATGATGATCGGGACCGAGCTGAACTTCCGGATCTCCTTGCACGCTTCGACACCGTCAAGTACGGGCAGCATGATGTCGAGCACGATCAAGTCGGGCGATTCGCGCTGGGCCATCGCGACCGCACTGCGTCCGTCGCTTGCCGTCACGACGGTGTAACCGCTGCGCTCTAAGTTGAAGCGCAGCGTTTGTAGAATTGCCGACTCGTCGTCAACAACCAGGATCTTCTTGTTGAAGTCCGGGCTTTTGACGAACGTGCCCCTAGAGGACTTCGTCTCCAGCGATCCGTTCATACGATTTGGCGATCGCACTGTAATCCAGTGCGCCATCTCCTTCTGCCGATCGAGCGGTATAGAGTTGATAGGCAAGGCCCGTTGCCGGCATCGCATAGCCCATTGCGCGCGCTGCATCGAGCGCGGCTGCCACGTCTTTGCGCAGCAGATCCATAGCGAAGCCGCCTTCGAAGCTCCCGGCAAACCAGGTCTTTGGTAGCCATTGGTCTAGAACGTAGTTCGATCCCGTCGCGGTCGCGATAACTTTTCGGACCGACTCCAGATTCGCTCCCGCTTTCCGTGCGAACACCAACGCTTCGGCGTTGGCGATCATCACGCTCGCGATGATGATTTGGTTCACGAGCTTGACCGTTTCACCCATGCCGACGCCGCCGAGATAATACGGAGTACCCATTGCGCGCAATACCGGTTCGACTCGCTCGAACACCGGGTGTTCCGCGCCGGCCATGATCGTCAACGTCCCTTCCTTCGCACGCGCCGGTCCGCCGCTCACCGGTGCATCGACGAAATGCACGCCGCGCTCGCGTAACCGTTGCGAAAATGTTTTTGAAGCGATCGGCGAGATCGTCGACATATCGATCACGACGCAATCATCGCGCAGGCCGTGCACGACGCCGCGTTCACCGAAGAGCGACTCCTCGACGTCCGGTGCATCGGGCACGCAGAGAATGACGACGTTACTTGCGGCCGCGACCGCGGCGGGATCCGCTGCTGTAGCGGCGCCGGCGGACGCCAAGCGTTCGAGCGGCTCTTTCCGGCGATGTGCCGCTGCTGTGACTGGAAAACCGGCGCGCAGGAGCGACATAGCCATCGGCTCGCCCATCGCACCCAAGCCGATGAATCCAACGTTTGGCGTAGCGCTCACGCGCCCGAGTTTATACAGGCACGGCCCTGGTCCTGGCCGAAGCCGCGAGGTCATGAGCACGACATTGACCGCCGCGGTGCGGCGTCCGACGTTCGATCAGATGAACCTCTCGATCGGCAAACGCACGCGTTTGCACCGGTTGATGTACGAACACGGACCGGCCAACGGTACGCTGATGATGCTGCCTATCGACCAAGGCCTCGAACACGGGCCGGTCGACTTTTTCGACAACCCCGATTCGATCGATACCGACTGGATCTATCGCCTCGCGGTCGAGGGCAATTTTTCCGGCATCGCGCTTCACGTCGGCCTTGCGGAAAAGTATCAGAAGCAGTACGCCGGGCGCGTTCCGCTGCTCTTGAAGATCAACGGGAAAACGAACGTCCCGAACGACGACGACGCGTTCAGCCCGCTAACGTCGTCGGTGGAAGATGCCGTGCGTCTCGGTGCGGATGCCGTCGGATATACGCTCTACGTCGGAAGCCCGGCGCAAGACCTTGACATCGCGCAGGCAAACGACGTGCGTCGCGAATGCGAACGCTATGGAATGCCCCTCGTAATCTGGGCGTATCCGCGCGGCGCGGCGATCAAAGCGAAGGGCGGAATCGATTCGCTCTACGCCGTGGACTACGCGGCGCGCGTCGCCTGCGAAATCGGATGCGACATCGTGAAACTGAACGAACCGAAGTGGGAGTCTGAGAAAGCGTCGGCGCTGCCGAAGCCCTATAATACGCTCGAGTACAATGATGTCGAAGGGCTGCAAAAAGTCGTCAAGTCGGCGGGACGTACGCTCGTGCTGGTCTCCGGCGGCAGCAAGATGGGTGACGACGCAACGATCCAAAAGGCGCGCGCCGCAATGGAAGCCGGCTGCACGGGTCTGATCTTCGGACGAAACATGTGGCAGCGCACGTGGGACAGCGCGCTCGACATAGCGTCGCGCATGCACGATCTCATGAAGGGCTACGGTCAGGAGCAATAATTTGACGGTTGAAGAGCGCGTCAACGCAGCGCTCGACAAAGTGCGACCCGGAATTGCGGCCGACGGCGGCGAGGTGTGGCTGATAAAAGTCGAGGACGGAACCGCGTACGTCCAGATGCTCGGCGCGTGCGGCGGATGTCCCGCGTCGACGATGACACTCAAAGGCGCCATCGAAGCCGTCGTCGTCGCCGACGTTCCCGAAGTCACCCAAGTGTTGCAAGTGTAGCCCGATCGCGCGGCCATGTGTTCGCGAACGCCGCGCGTCCGCGCGTAGCCTAAGCGAATGTCCGACCGAGAACGACCGTGAATGAAGTCCAGATCCGCGAACGACTCGTCGAGCGCTTAGAGCGCAGCGGCATGCTGCACGACCCGCGCGTGCGCGACGCGATGCTGCACGTTCGGCGGCACGTTTTCGTCCCGGAGATCAGCGTCGAGGATGCCTACGATGATCGCGCGATCGCGATCAAAGAGCGCAACGGCTACGTCATCTCGTCGATCTCTCAGCCCAGCATGATCGTGCAGATGCTCGAAATGCTCGACGTCCGCGAGGGCGATTCCGTTCTCGAAATCGGCACCGGAAGCGGATATAACGCCGCCCTTCTGTCCCAACTTACCGGCCCCCACGGCCGCGTCGTCAGTTGCGAAATCGAACGGGATCTTCTAGAGCGCGCACGCGGGCAATTGCGGGAAGGGGGGTATGTTAACGTCGAGGTTCGTGCAGCGAACGGCGTCGAGCCAAGCGATACGCTCTTCGATCGCATCGTCGTCACGGCGCGTGCCCCTGATATCGAAGCGAGTTGGTGGCGATCGTTGAAAGATCGCGGACGATTGATCGTGCCGCTCGATATCGGATACGGCGGCGAACGCGCGATCGCGTTCGCGCGCGATGGTCCGGTGCTTCGCAGCTTCGGTTCGCATGCGTGCGCCTTCCTCGGCATGCGCGGCGAGGTCTCGCAACCGCGCGCGAGCGAGTTGTTTTTTCCGAACCGCGATGCGCGCTACGCGACACCGCCGGCAGCGACGACACCAATGGCGATTCTCGCGGTCCGTCCCAACGACGCGCGAGACGCACCGCTCGACGAAGCGGACGTCATCGTGGCGCGCCCAACGACGATCTTCGCACTGCGCTTCCGGTCATAAACGAAGCGGTGATGCGTAGCCGGTCAGTTCGACGTATCCGACGCCGAGCGCTGCGTGCGTGCGCGCGTCACGCACGTCCACTGCGCCTTCCCAATACGTCGTGCCCGTGGCATCGACGAGCTCTTGATCGGCGATCGTAGGGATGAGCTCGAGCTGCCGCTCAACACCGTTTACATGAATGCGCCATGCGCTCGGATAGCGTGCGCCCGTGTGCGGACTCGTCCACGTTGCGGTCGACGCAATGGAAAACGATGACAGGGGCAAGTGCGAGGTTGCGCCGTTACGCGCGATGAGCGTGCCGGAGGATTGCGGGGTCGTCCGCCCATCGGTTTGCCGCAACCGATAGAGCATAACTTCGCGGCCGTCGTTGAGCTGGATCGAGTACCAATCCCACCCCGACTGATCGCGCGCTAACTCGTCGGAACCGAACTCGTGGTCCATCCACGAAATGCCGGTCACGGTGTAGCGAACGCCGCCGCGTTCCAGCGTTCCGTTCGTAGCGAGCCGCGTGAACGAATAGTAATGTGACGCACATGACGCGCACGCGCCTTTGCGCGAAACACCGCCGATGCCGTGAATCGCCGGCGGCTTTACCGACGAAACGTCTAAATCGAGTGCGTCGCCGCCGTGCACCGCATGAAGGTGCATCACCGGACGCTCGGCGCCCGTTCCGGTCAACGTCCAGCCGTTCGCGTCAATGTAGAGACGCTGGTCGGATGCGAACCCTTGGCGCAATGCGTCACGGGCGAATGTTTCCGAATAGACAAACGCGCGATCCGTTTCGTCGGTAATGGCGAAGTGGGCCGGATACAGTTGATAGGCATACCACTTTGTCTCATTCGCGCGCCATTGCGGCGCGCGCGGTTCGAGGCCGATACGGAAAAAGGTCAACTCATATCCGAACCGATGCCCGTCGGGCGCGCGCACGTGTCCGGTGAAGTACCACCACTCCGTGCGATATGCATCGTGCGCGAAGTGGTCGCGCGGAAAATGATACGTGTATGGGGCAAGCGCAATGAGAAACGCGGCGAGCATTTTACTCCACACGCAAGACCTCCGATGTTTTGATCGTCGACGCAACGCGCGCGGGGTAGATCGCCGCGATAATTGCGGCAATCACGACCATTACGAACGCCTGCGCGTAGAACGCGCCCGGCGTCTGCCACTCGATCAACCAGCCAAAGCTTTGCCGGTTGATAACGTAGATCAGGTCGGCGGCAAGCGCGATACCGAGCAGAATGCCGAGAAACCCGGAGACGATGCCGACGACGAGCGCCTGTAAAAAAACGACGCGCTGCACGCCGCGGGCGGTAAGGCCGACGTAGCGCAGCAGCGCGATGTCGATGCGCCGCTCGAGCACCAGTGCAAAGAGCGTACTGACGACACCGAGCACCGCGATAATGATGCTGACCGCGTAGAGCGCGTTGGTGATCGCGAAGGTGCGATCGAACACGGAGAGCGCGTACGCTCGGAGTTCGGCGTTCGAATTAATGCTTACGTGCATCGGCAGGAGGGCGCGTTCGATCGCGGTTCGCACGCGCGGCACGCTCGCGCCCTCCCGAAGGTACACCGCCATCGAATCGACGTTGGCATCGTGGAAGAGGCGGCGAAACGCAGACGCGTCGATGAAAAACGTACCGCCGCCCGTAGAGTAGTCGTTGTATTGGCCAATGATGTGCAGCGTCGTGATTCCCGAAGGCGTCGGAATCGAAAACGAGTCTCCGGGTGCGAGGCCGAAATGCGTCGCAAACGGCACGCTGATGACGGTAGCGTTCTCGGTTTGCATACGGTGCACCAGCGACGCGCGGTCGGGGTGTCCGAGAAATCGCAGCTTATGCCGACGGATCACCGCGCGGAAATTCGTCGCGCCGAGTTGGGCGAAACGTCCATCGAGCGGAACGTCGAGTCCGCGGAAGGTATCGACTTCGGCAACCCCGCGTTGCTTTGTGACAACCGCAACGGCGCGCGGCGAGAACGCGCCGCGCAGCGTTGCATCCGCCGCGCCCGGCGCGCTAATGTAGAGGTCGGCTGCGAGCGTGTCGTTCGTCCACGCGACGACCGTGCTGCGAAACGATCCCACGAGTACGGCAATCGCGATCATCATCGCAACGGCAACCGTGAGCGACGCCACGGCAACCGCGATCCGTCGTGGCGATGCGTGAAGGAACGCGGCAGCAAGCGTGACGGGTGCGGCACGTGCGAGCCGCGCAAGCGGCCGCGTCAGCAGTGCGAGCACGAGCGGTGCTTCCAACGAAATGCCCGCCATTGCGCAGATTCCGGCGACGTATCCGAAGAACGGAACGCTGTCGCCGATCGCGGGTAATCGCGCGAACCCTGCAGCGGCCAAGAGGAGTGCCGCACCGAGCAGCGCCGTCATGCGCGTGAATCCGCGAACCTTTGCTTCGGCGCGCGCCGGTATTGCGCATGATGCGCGCGGGTGCGGTCGCGGCCGCGCCGACTGCCGGAATCGCCGCTGCAGCCATGGAGAGCACCGTACCGAGCGCAAATGACTCGAGCGTCGCACGCCAACTCCAAACAACGGCGTCGGCATGCGCTCCGACATAGAGGGCGGAAACGGTCGTTTCGACCGCCGCGAGCGAAAAACGCGCGAGGTACCATCCGAACAACAATCCGAGCAGCGATCCGACGACTCCGTAGAGCGCACCCTCGCTCACGAACGACCAGAAAATCTGACGCCGCCGGGCGCCGAGCGCGCGGAGCGTACCGATTTCAGATGCACGCTGTACGACCGATATCGCGACGGCGTTGTAGATTAAGTACATACCGACGAGTAGCGCGACGTCGGCAAGCGCGGAGAGATTCATCGTGAAGCTCGCAAGCATCCGCTGAATTTCGCCGGTCCGCGTCCGCGGCGTGAGCACGCGCGCTCCGGGTGGAACGATGCGCTCGAGCGCGGCGACGACCGCCTTCACGCGCGCAGGATCCGCCTCGATATCGATCCGATCGAGTCGGCCGATCGAGGAAAAGACGCGTTGCGCGGTCGCGATATCGACGAACGCGACGCTGGAGTCGACGCCTGCGGTATGCGGCGGAATAACCGCCATAACGTTGAGCGACACCGGCGTTGCGCCGGCGTACCCGCGCAGCGACCCTCCGGTTCGCGCATGATACGTTCGCGCGATCCGTTCGCTGACAAAGATGCCGTTCTCATCGATGAAGCGATGCAAATCGAACGCCGCCGCGGACGACTGCGCGTCACGAACGCCCGGTGGCGTCGTTCCGCGCGTACTGTCGATTCCGAGGATACGGACGATCTCTGCGCCGAGCGGATTCGAACGGACGCCGACGACGAAATCGCCGCTCACGACGGGGCTTGCTGCGATCACCCCGGGCACGCGCTGCACGCGTAGCAACGCGCGCTCGTCGAATCCCTCTCCGGTGCCGACGACTTGCACGTTGACCCGGTTGGCAATGACGTTGACGCTCGTTGAAAAGGACGCGATCGCGGTCGAATTTGCCAGCTCGATTGCATACGCGCTTGCCACGCCGAGCGCCACCGCAACGAGCGTGACGATGGAACGCATCGCATGCGAGCGCGCGTATCCGGAAACCAGCGCACGAAACAACAGCGAGGCGGAGCTCATGGTACGATCGATATGTCCGTCCCGCATCTGAATTCGGCGCGTCGCGCGTGCTGCCGCGTCAGGGCTATGCGTCGCCATCAGAATCGCTTGCCCGCGACGCGCGAGGTCGACGAGAATCGACAGCACGAGATCGCCGTTCTGCGAGTCGAGATTTCCGGTCGGCTCGTCCGCAAGTACGATCGACGGTTCGTGAACGATTGCGCGCGCGATTGCGGCGCGTTGCAGCTGACCGCCGGAGACGTGCGCTGGCAGCGCGTCGGCACGTTCGAGAATACCAACTGCTTCGAGCGCGCCGCGTACGCGCCGGTCGACTTCAGCGCCGTTACGGTGCTGCAGTACGAGCGGCAATGCGACGTTTTCGCGCAGCGACAACGTCGGCAGCAAATTGAAGAATTGAAACACGGTGCCGATCCGATCCCTGCGAAGCGTCGTCAGCGCGTCGTCGGAGAGCGTCGATGTCGCCACGTCGTCGATGCGCACTTCACCGCTATCCGGAAGGTCGATGCAACCGACGAGATTGAGCAATGTACTCTTCCCACACCCGCTCGGACCGAGCAAAGCGACCAGTTCGCCGGCATCGACAGCGACGCTAACATCGTCGAGCGCGACCGTGCCGCGGTCGTAAATTTTGTTGACGTGAGAAACGCAAACGGGCCGGCGCATCAAGGGCGCCAACCCGTTTCGAGACTGCAGAAGTTGCGGCAGCGGTTGGAGCTACGCGTTCGCCTTCTTGAAGTACTCCGCGTTGATCTCAATGAAGTTTTGCCATTTCTCAGGCACGTCGGAGTCTGCGAAAATCGCTTCCACGGGGCATGCGGAAACGCACGCGCCGCAGTCAATGCAGACTTCGGGGTCGATAAAGAGCTGCTCTTCCTCGTCTTTACCGTGGATACAATCGACCGGGCACACGTCGACGCAAGACTTGTCTTTTGTGCCGATACACGGTTCGGTGATGATGTACGCCATGGAAAAAAAGACCCCTCAGACGAGAACGCGGTGATAAACTTCGAGCCGTATTAGCACTGCTCCGAGCCTACGCCTTCGCGCCGAGGGGGTCTAAGACTTCTGTCCTACGCTACTGTACGGCGTCCCGAAACCGCACGAACGATCCACAGCAGTATGACCGCGCCGATGATCGCGCAAATGAAGCTTCCTATATTGAAGCCGCTGACACCGGTATGGCCGAATAATCCGTAGACCCATCCGCCGATAACGGCGCCGATGATACCGACGATCAAGTCACCGATAATTCCGCCCGGGCCCTCGCCCGGAACGATCCACCGTGCTATTGCGCCAACGATGATCCCGAAGATGATCCAAAGAATAATGCCCATCGCTACCTCCTCTGGTCGCTATCTTCTCCCCTCGCGCCGGAAATTAAACCGGACGACGGGTCGTTACTAGTGGTATGAATCGACTGCTCGTTCCCTTCGCTTTGTGCGTTGCCGCCCTCACCGGCGTTGCAGGCGCGGCGCAATCCACGGCTATTTCGGTCATCGGAACCGCGAGTGTTTCGATGATGCCCGATCAGGCGACGGTCAATGCTTCCGTGGTGACGACGGCATCGTCGGCATCAGGGGCGGTCTCCGAGAACAACAATCGCTACAATGCGGTCACCGCGGCTCTCGTTCGCAGCGGCATCAGACGCGATGACATCGCGCTCACGTATTACAACGTCAATTACGTGCCTCGGCCCAATCCGATGCCGGCGAACCCGACGCCGTTCGACCAATACGGCTATACCGTGTCGCGTTCGTTCGCGATCAAAGTGCGTTCGATCGATCGTGCCGGCGCGGTCGTCGATGCCGCGACTGCAGCCGGCGCGACGAATATCGAGAACGTCGCGTTCGGACTCGCCGATCCCGAGCGCGCTCGCGCGCAAGCCGCGCGCAACGCGGTCAACGACGCGCGCGCAAAGGCAGACGATCTCGCGCGAGCGGCAGGCCTGCGGATTACCGGGATCCGCAGCATTCAGCTCGAGGGAGCGCCCGGAATCATTCGCCCGATGGTTATGGCGAAGGAGGCCGCGACCTCGCAAGCGCCGACGGTTTTCGACGCCGGCAGCGTGAACGTCACGGCCAACGTCACGGTGACCTTTTCGGCCGGCCCATAACGAAACGAACGGCGCGCCCGCGGGTACTGCTAGGCATGACGAACACGTGCGAATCCTGCGGACAGCGTCCGGCGACGACCTTCAGCGGCCGTGGGTCGCTCTGCAACATCTGCTTGCAACGGCAAGCCGCAACGCGGGCGCTTCCGTTTCTCGGCGCGGCACTTGCTGCGGCGGGTCTCGTCGCCGGCGGCGCGTTGCTGCTCGAGAATCGCGAAGAACTGAGCAAGCGCCTTAGCCCGCTCGCCGGAACGCCGACCCTGCAGAATTTTTCGCGCGACCTCACCGATCTCGCGCGAAACGGAAAACTCGATCCCGTGGTCGGACGCGACGATGAAATCGAACGGGTCGTATCGATCCTCGCGCGCCGCAGCAAAAACAATCCCGTACTCGTCGGCGAACCGGGCGTCGGCAAGACCGCGATCGTCGAGGGTCTGGCGCAGCGCATCGTCGCGGGAAACGTTCCGTCCGCGCTTCGGAACAAGCGCGTGCTTTCGCTCTCACTCGGACCGCTCGTTGCCGGCACGAAATACCGCGGCGAATTCGAGAGCCGCGTGAAACGGATCCTCGATGAGGTCAAACGCAGCGCTCGCGACGTGATTCTGTTCATCGACGAACTGCATACGCTCGTCGGCGCGGGTGCCGCGGAGGGTTCGCTCGATCTGGGTTCGATGATCAAACCGGAACTCGCTCGCGGCGATCTCCAATGCATCGGCGCAACGACGTTCGATGAGTACCGGAAATACATCGAGTCGGATGCTGCACTGGAACGGCGCTTCCAACCGGTAATGGTCGAAGAGCCGAGCATCGAAGCGACGATCGCCATCCTGCGCGGATTGCGCAGCAAATACGCCGAGCATCACAATGTCACGATTGCCGATGATGCGATCGACGCCGCAGCCCAGCTATCGGCGCGTTACATTGCCGACCGATTCTTGCCGGATAAGGCGATCGATCTCATGGACGAAGCGGCAGCGAACGTCGCTCTGATGAACAAAGGCGCTGTCGTGCGGCCGCCGGTGACCGCGCAAACGGTTGCGGCAGTCGTCACGAAATGGACGGGAATTCCGCAAGCGACGCTTTCGGAGTCGCAAGCGAATGCGTTGCTGGAACTCGAATCCGTGCTATCACGCCGCGTGATCGGACAGAAACGCGCGATTGGAGCGGTGTCGGAAGCGATTCGCCGCGCGCGCGCCGGCCTGCACGATCCCCGCAAGCCGCTCGGCAGTTTTCTTTTCGCGGGACCGAGCGGCGTCGGCAAAACGGAGCTTGCGAAAGCTCTGGCCGAAGCATTGTTCGGCACGGAGAATGCACTGGTGCGGATCGATCTTTCGGAATTCACGGAAGCGCACACCGTTTCGCGGCTGCTCGGCGCGCCGCCGGGATACCAAGGTCACGATGAGCCGGGACAGCTGACGGAACCGGTTCGCCGCCGCCCGTACTGCGTCGTGCTCTTCGACGAACTCGAAAAAGCGCACCCCGACGTTGCTGCGATTCTGCTACAGATTCTCGACGACGGGCGCGTTACCGATGCGAAGGGCCGCACGATCGATTTCCGCCACACGCTGATCGTGCTCACGACGAACCTTCCCGAAGACGAGATGGATCTCTCGTTCCGGCCGGAGTTGCTCAACCGGATCGATGACGTCGTCCGCTTTAACGAATTGCAGCTGCCGCAAATCGAAACAATCGTTGAAATTCACGTCGATGCGCTGGCGCAACGACTCGGCACGCGTAACGTTACACTTCGTCTCTCGGACGAAGCGAAACGGTACCTCGCAAAAGTGTCGATGGGCGCGGGGAGCGGTGCACGGTACGTGCAACGGACCGTCTCCCATTACGTCTCCACGCCGCTATCGAGCGCCATTCTGCGCGGGGAACTGGGCGAAGGTGGAACCGCCGACGTCACACTGCAAGGAGATTCACTCGTTGTAAGAGCCGCCTAACCCGTGTCATCCTGACCCGATGAAGGAGTCCGCATGCTCTCAGCGCTCGTTCTCGCTGCGGTCACGTCCGCGGCGACGCAGTTCTTCCACGACTTCGGCGGATCGTGGACGTGCGGCAACGAGAACTATCACACGCAATGGTCCATCACGAGTCCCGCCGGCACGGCGTGGACCCTTGTGACGTACGGGACCGACAAAGACCACCTCGGCGGCACCGCATACGTCGGCTGGCTGCCGCAAGAAAACGCCTACCTCTACAGCGATTTTCACACCGATGGCGCGCTGGCGCGGCTCTCCTCGCCGCTGCCTTCCGATGGGCGTACGTGGCATTGGACCGGCGTGTACTACCCGGTCGGTGGTGCGAAAGACACAACGCCCGACATCACGTGGACGTTGATGCCGAACGGCACGATCCAACGTAAATTCGCGCAGCGCATCAATGGGAAAGTGATCGATCGGGGTAGCGACATCTGCACGAAGGAGTGATCGCCTTATGTGTCATGGCCACGATGCAAGAAGCGCCTGATCTCGGTATCCCGGAGGTTAAACCGGCCATCGAATCTATCTGCGGCTCGTGGCAGCAAAAAGTGAGCCCGCGCCGCCGGCATGCGTTGGTGCAAGGGCGGCTTTGGCAAATTCTTACTACTGCGTTCGGTGAAAGCGGCGAAACGGGAACGGAATGGCGTTTCTATATCCTCGCGCCCGGAACGAGACCGAGCTCGCTCGTGCCCGACGTCGCATACGTTTCATTCGCACGCATGCCGCCGGAACTGGGTGAATTGCGTGAAAAGCCGACGATCGCCCCGGATATCGCGGTCGAAGTCGTTTCACCCGACGACCGGCGCACGGTGCTCGAGCAAAAGATCCGGATTTATCGTGCGAGTGGAACCCGATTGATCGTCGTCGCGAATCCTATCGAGCGGAACATCGTCCTCTACGACGCAGACGCGGTTCACGAATTCAACGCCGGCGAAATCGCCAAGAGCGACATCTATCCGCAATTACGCATCGATGTTGCGCAACTCTACGAGAAGATCTAGGTCACGCCCTCAGAGAACTGTTTTTACGTCAGCGATCATCTCGGCTTTTGAGAGCTCCCCGATTGCGATTTTCCTCACGACGCCGCTGCGGTCGATGAACACGTGAACGGGCATGCCGTTGATGTTGTACGCGTCGCGCAACGTTCCGGAATCCACGACGGCCGGATAGCTCAAACGATGCTGGTCAACGAAGAGCTTCGCCTTCGTCTTATCTTCGAGAATGTCGACGCCGACCACTTGCAAGCCGTCGCCCTTGAATTGTAGCTGAACCGCGTTCACGTCCGGCGCTTCTTCATTGCACGGCGGACACCAGCTGGCGAAGAAGTTCAGATAGACCGGCTTTCCGCGAAGCTCTGCCATCGACAGCTTCGTGCCCGCAACGGTCGGTTCGTCGAATGCCGGAGCTTTCGTACCGACCTTTGCTAGTGAGACCGGCCCGGTATTGTCAGCCGTCGCGTCGCTGCTCGTTGCGTGCGCGCACGCGCTGAGCGCGATCACAGCCAGAATACCAGCAATACGTTTCATTATCTTATCCATACACCGGGTACGCGACCGCCGCAAGGTCGGTGCGCATTTGAGCGATCAATTCGTCTACCGAGCCAAACACGCGCTGCTCGCGCACGTAACGCAGGTCGCGCACCGCGAGTTCGTGTCCGTAGATCGTCTCGTGAAAATCGCGCATCCAGACCTCTATCGTACGACACGCGCCGTCGAACTGGGGATTCGTTCCGATCGAAACGAGCGCGGCGTAATCGCGCCCGTCGTACCGCGCAACCGCGGAATAAACCCCGTCCCTCGGCAGCAGTTTTTCCGGCACGCCAAGGTTAGCGGTCGGAAATCCGAGGTCGTGACCGCGACCGAATCCCAATCTGACTTCTCCTCGCAATTCGTAGGCGTGTCCGAGGAGGTGATCGGCAAGCTCCAAATTGCCGTCTTCCACGAGTCTGCGGATGCGCGTGCTCGAGATGCGCTCGCCGCCATCCATCACGTTGTCGACTGCCGTGAACGCGACATCATGCTCGCCAAAATAGCGCTGCATCAACCCGGTATCGCCGGCACGCTTATGACCGAAGCGAAACGTCGCGCCGACCGCGACCGCGCGCACTCCGAGAACACCCACGAGTTGATCGAGAAACGCTTGCGGTGTGAGGTCTGCAATCGACTGATCGAAGCGGATGAAAAAACACTCTTCGAAGCCGGTCTTTGCGAAGAGGTCGATTCGCTCGTCGTTCGTCGTCAATAGCGGCGGCTGGCTTCCCGGACGCAAATGTTCCGCCGGATGATTTGCAAACGTCAATACGCCGCTGCGCCATCCGGGCTTTCGCATGCGAAATGCAGCTCGCGCGATCTCGCGATGCCCCCGGTGCATGCCATCGAAGAACCCGATCGCAAGCGACAACGGCCGCTCGTTCTCCCGAAAGGGCTCGTGATAGATCTTCAGTTTGAAGGCGCTCCGCTCGAAGCTCCGCGCCCCCCACTTCGTGGGGCCCCCATGCTAGGGGGTGCATTAGGTCTTACTGCCATGCCAAAGACTCCCCTAGGGCACCCCCATTGATCGTGGTAGACTGCGCTCCGCTCGGAGCTCCGCGCCCCCCACGACGTGGGGCCCCCATGCCAGGGGGTGCATTACCCCTTACCGCCACGTAACAGACTCCCCCAGGGCACTCCAGTAATCCTCATTGTTAGCGCCGGAGATACCGTGATTCTCGTCAAGATCCGACGTAGGTCGGATCGAAGGGCCTTTTGCTTTTGAGAACGCCGTAAGCAAGAATAAGCAACTTGCGCATTGCGGCGGCAAGGGCGACCATCTTCGGTTTGCCGGCAGCCAGCAAACGTTGGTAGAGAGCCTTGAGAATGGGGTTGTATCGGATGGCCGACATTGCTGGGAAGTATAGCGCCTTACGCAAGCGACCATTTCCCATTTTTGCAAGGCGCGTACGGCCGCGCGAGATTCCGGACTGGTGCTCCCGAGGAGAAAGGCCGGCAAACGCCGCGACGGCTCCGCGGGTGCGATACTGTACTATGTTTGGCATCTCACCAAGTATTCGCGACGCGGTGAAATCGCCGATGCCGGGAATGGTGGCAATGAGATCGCGTTGCTCCCGTAGCGGCGGATGGCGGTCAATGAGGTTCTTGATCTCATCGGAAACCCGCTGCAGTTCGGCTTCGAGATACGCGATGTGCTCGCGCAGCGATCGTTCCACGGCGTTATCGATGCGGGCGCTCCCCAATCGGTTTGCCTCCATCGAAAGCATCTCTTGAATACTCGCGTAACGCCGCACGAGGGCCTGCAGAGCACGGACTTCCGGCGCAGGCGGTATCCACGCTTCCGGAAGATGCGCCCGGCAAAAACGAGCAATCAGGGCCGCGTCGACGGCGTCAGTTTTAGTTCGCAGCAGTTCGCTTTGCGCAAACGCCTTGGTGCGGCCCGGATTAACCACGCTCACAGTGTGGCCCCTTGCGTTCAAATCCAGAGCCAGGCTTCTTCAAAGCCTCCGGTCGCTTCAAGACAAGCGTGCCCATTCAATCTTGTGGTTTTTCAACCAGGATGCGAGTTGTGTCAATCCCGCTTTAACGTTCGGAAAGCTCTTGGACCACGTGCGATCGTCGACGAGAAGCGTAGCATGGAACTCGCTCTTGCCGATGTCGACGCCAAGGAAAGCGCTCATGTGTACAAGCCAGTATATGATCGGACAGCCGACGAATCTTACCGGGTTGTCAGTGATATCGTAGCTGCCTGATTATGCGATAAGCTTTTCTTTCGCGAGTTCGATGCTGTCAATGAACGTTTGCATCGGTGTCTTTCCGTAGCACCAGCGTCCTTGGTGTGGTCGCTCGGTGTTATAACTCCGAACCCAGGCGTCGAGGTCGGCCTGCAAGGCTTCGATGCTTTCGTAGATCTTCTTGCGGAAAGCAATACGGTAGAATTCGTTGAGAATCGTCTTGTGGAAGCGTTCGACGATGCCGTTGGTCTGTGGGCTCTTCACCTTCGTGCGTGTATGATCGATGTCTTCGATTGCCAGATAGAGTTGGTACGGATGCTTTTGCGGGTCGCCATTGAACTCCGTTCCGCGATCGGTAAGCACGCGGACGAGGCGC
The DNA here is from genome assembly GCA_963737065.1 of Vulcanimicrobiia bacterium. Classification (GTDB taxonomy): domain Bacteria; phylum Vulcanimicrobiota; class Vulcanimicrobiia; order Vulcanimicrobiales; family Vulcanimicrobiaceae; genus JAMXLG01. Next base: position 2,420,226 of record CAVTRC010000001.1, on the reverse strand, counting down.
AAGTCGTACTCTTCAAAGAACGGCAGCACGCGATCGTTGAGAAGATCGGCAGCCGTAACCGGCGTCTTATCGCTATAGAGCTTGGCGAACGCGACCTTCGTATAGGTATCCAGGAACGTCTGCTGGTAGACGCGTCCCACGCCTTTAAGCGTGCCGACGTAAAACGTATCTTGCGCACCGCAATATCCGGGGCACTCACTTTCGAATTCCCCGTGCGCTTCTTTGTCGAGCTGCGCCTTTTCAAGCGCCGCGAGCTGCGATTCGGTCAACACGAGCCCTTCTTGGGCGCTCTTGGCTTCCAGCGCCTTCAGCCGCTTTTTTGTCGTTTCAAGATCGTGCCGTTGCCAGATGCAGCGAACGCCGGCGGGCGAAACCGTCATGCCGCGCTTACGCAATTCGTTCGCAACGCGGACCTGCCCGTACGCCGGCTGCTCGATCGCAAGCGTAACGATTGCCTCTTCCACCTCCGCTGCAATACGGTTCTTTAGGTTCGGCTTTCGTCGGCTGATTTCGACCAGCGCCGTCTCGCCGCCAGTCTCGTACATATCGCGAATACGATAGAACGTATCGCGGCTGTACCCCATGACCTTGCAGGCCTCGCTAACGTTACCCAATTGCTTGGCGAGGTTCAGAAGGCCAACCTTACCTTTGATGATTTTCTTCTCTTGGTTGCTCATGATCGTTTCCCCAGAAGGTGGACCCGGTGAGATTCACCAACTGTCCGATCATATCCTGACTATTGCACGTAATATCAGGCAGAGTGCAAGTTCTAAGCCCGGCTTTGAGTGAAGAAACGCGGACGATGACTGTTCGCATCCAGCCCGATCATGCGGCCCTTACGCCGGGCGCAGCGGCAAAGGCCCCAATTGTGGTACGCACAGGGGCGATGCATTTGTCGTGCCCGTACTGCAGTGCCAAGGATCCCCAGACCGGCAGTCCATTGGTGTATGTCGCCGTAGCTGACGGAAAGTACAAAGCGGTGCCGGTGACGATCAAGTTGCAATCGGGAGACCGGACAGCAATTGCGGCATCCGCATTGCAGCCGGGAGCACGCGTGGTGACGCAAGGAGCATACGAACTCTTGCCGATGGCAGCGGGTTCATCCGGCGATTGAAGAAGTCAGCTATGCTAGCCCACTCATCGACGCTACACGCTGTCGGATGCTATGATTTTGCTCCTTCGAGCTGCAAAAAGTCGCAGGTGCGACGGGCGCTATTGCCGGCACGTTAATTGCAGGATCGGCTTCTCCCGGCACGGGCTTGAACAGCGAATCTCGCCGTTAGACAGCTGTTCCAAACCATGGCCATCGGGACACAGCGCGCTAAACCCGTCCGAATCACGCCCCAACAAACGCCGCATTGTTGAACGGGCCTGGTGATCGATGTTCGAGGAAATGGTTAGTTGCGTTCGGCAACGTCAAACGTTCGAAGCGATTCCGTTGAAGCGGTGCCGTTCACTGTGCTATAGCGTATAACTCGCGCCGGGCATCCAACGACGAGGGCGTACGGTGGAACATCTTTCACGACTACCGCTCCGCCACCGACCATTGCGTGATGGCCGATCGTCACTCCGGGTACGATCTGAACCCCCGAGCAGATTAGGACGTGGTCCTCGATCGATACCGGCGCAAATTCGAACTCAAGGGGCGCAAACACGTCGGTCCGATCCGGCGAGATTTGAAGAGCTTCGTGTGCTGTTATACTGACATGCGCACCAATATGTACGTTGTTCCCAATCGAAATACCGCCTGCGCCCCAAAGCACTGCATATGGACCGATTTCGACATTGTCACCCATCCGGATAAAACCCCGTCCATCATTCAACGTGCCGGTATTAAGATACGCACGATGATCCAAGAACAAGCGCTTTCCGGCGGAGATGCGATCTGACCCACGCAGGAGAACATCGTCCCCGATCACGGCGTCCGGATGGCGCTCACGGAAGCGATGTTCTTCATCGAGCCCGCGCTTGGGTCGGCGAAGCCGTTGGACGAGAGTTGCAAATGACGTCTTCATGGAGCGACCATACGCCGATTGTACCAAAAGGGGGAGGGCTAGTTGGGCCTCCAACAGTAAGACGAACAGGTTTCTCGCCCCATAGACATGCGAGCTGATCGCTCGCCCCGCCTGCTCACAGGGCGTACAGGCGATCCGAAAACTTCGGAGCAGCGGCGACTGTGGGCGGGCGCGCAACCGACCGCCAGCAAGAAGCGCATTACGCGCCGTCGCTTCGGGGCGGCCGCACGGCGTCGCGACCGCGCGGCTCCGCTCAGTCACGGCATCTGCCGAGTTTACCCGCCGATCCAAGTGCTTGGCATAGGCGCGCAAATGACGATGAACAGTAAGCCGGCCACGCTGATTTCTACTATGGTGGAGCGCGGCAATGCTTCGTCTCGTCGCAGCCCGCGGAGGGTAACGTGGACGAGCCGCTGGACCGCAGATTCGGACTTCAGATCGTGCGCGGCACCTCGCAATGCTGCGCTGGAGCCCGGAGCGGACGATTCAAATGCACTTCATCGCACCCAGCAAGCCAACGCAAAATGCGAACATCGAATCGCCTAACGGAGAGATCCGCGACGAACTGCTCAACGTGCACTCATTTACCACCATCTTCGAAGCCCGCCGGTCAGCCGACGCCTGGCGCGCGGACTACAATGACATCCGACCGCGCTCAGCCCTCGATCTGCAGACGCCCACGGAGTTCGCCGATCGATTCAGAATCAACCATACCTCACAATTGTCCCCGGCCTGAAATTGCCTTAGCTCCCGCCCCCCCACGACGTGGGGCCCCCATGCCAGGCGGTGCATTACCCCTTAGTGCGATGCAGAAACGGCCGTTAATCACTGGATACAAATACCTTGCGCGGCGCGAGCATCGCGCCGTGAGCCTCCCCCACCCCGACGAGCGTCCGCGAATGATCGCGTACGAAAACTTGTTGCGCGGGCGCGCCGTGGGGAAGCGCGACGATGCGTCCGGCACGGAAATCGGCGGAGCTGCGCAGATCGAGGACGATCGTTGGAAACGGGATGATATGTTCGGGTGCAATCATCGCACCTTGGGGATCGTTCGCCACTTCATCGAGCGTGCGCGCTTCGTACAGTATGAACGGGCCGGAGCCCTCGCGGACCAGCGCGCCCATGTGCGATGGGACACCGATTGCCGCGCCGATGTCTTCGCACAGGGTGCGCACGTACGTCCCTTCGCCGCACGCAATACGGATGCGCGCAATAGCTTCGGCCCGAGCCAGTCGATTGCAGCTCAATTCCGAGCAGCGAGATCCCGTACACGATCACCGTACGTGACTTTCGTTCGATCGGTTTTTCCTTCGCGAGCGAGTTCGTACAAACGCTTTCCGTTATGGTGAACCGCGGAAAACATCGGCGGCGTTTGCGCAATCTTACCGGCGAAGCGCGGAAGCACGGCTTCTAGGCGCGCACGCCACTCATCGGGCACTTCTGCAGAAGCAACGGTTTCGCCGAGCGCGTCTTGCGTGGTGGTCGAACGGCCCAGCACGAGCGTTGCTGCATACTGTTTACGCTGATCGGTCAGCAGCGGTATGAGGCGCGTCGCCTTTCCAACGGCGATCGGAAGAACGCCCGCCGCTTGCGGATCCAGCGTGCCGAGGTGGCCCACCGCGATGCGGCGATCGCGAGCATACACGCCGTAGATGCGTCGCACGCGTGCAACGATCTGTGCGGACGTTGGACCGGCCGGCTTGAAAACGTTGATGAAGCCGATCACTCGGAAACGCTCACAAATTCGGAAAGACGCGCATCTCCTTACGCATCCATCCGATCACGCCGCAAATGCCACCCATCACCAAGAGCGCAACGCCCGCGACGCCGATGCCGATCAGATGCGAGAGCGTCCACGCCACGAAGACGAGTCCGCCGATTCCCATGAACACGTATGACGCGCGCGTGTAGTGCGCGTTCGGATAGCGGGTAAAGAGCAGCCACGTTCCGAGCCCACCGAAGATGAAAAGAAAGACGCCTGCGGCGATACTCACAGACCTTCGGCTACGAGCGCGCCATCGACCGCGCGGAACGCGTCGGGCAACGAACCCTCGAACGTCAGGCCCGATGCACGAAAATGTCCCCCGCCGCCCAAGCGCGATGCGGCGGCCTGCACGTTCACGCGCCCGTTCGAACGCAGGCTCACGCGCAGTTCGCGGTCATACGCTTTGAAGAGCGCGGCCACTTCGACGTTCTCTTGCGAGCGAAGCACGTTCACGACGTCTTCCGTGTCCTCGCCGTCCGCGCCGGTTTCACGCAGCATTGCGTCGTCGACGTACGAGTAACAATACCGGCCGTCATGGGCGAACACCATTGCATCGATGACTCGCCCGAGTAGACGCGTCGCCGCAATGCGCTTGTTGGCAAAGATCTCCTCGGTGATCTCTTCTTTATCAGCACCGGCGTGAATGAGCTGCGCGGAGAGTTCGAGCACTTCGGGCGTCGTGTTGGAATGCATGAACCCGCCGGTATCGGTCATGATCGTCGTGAGAATGCACGTCGCGATCGGGCGATCGATCTCGACGTCGAGCTCGCGCAGCAGATGCATGACCGTTGTGCCGGTCGAGCATTCCGTCGGAATGACGTAATTGAATGCGCCGAAGTGCGAGTTGCCGAGATGATGATCGATGTCGAGCATGTTTTCACGCGCGATCTTCGGCAGATACTCGCCCGCGCGAGTAAAATCGCTCATGTCGCAAAAGACGTAAAGCGTGTCCGGCGGTAAATCGCGCGGGACGTCGCGTGAGACGAATTGCGCATCGGGAAGAAAGCGCAAGTTGCGCGGAACGGGATCTTGCTGGAAATAGTACACCCGCTTACCGAAGCGTTTGAGCGCAATGCCGAGCGCAAGACCGGCGCCGAGCGTATCGCCGTCGGGCTTGATGTGGCTCACCATGACGAACGCCGGGCGACGCTGCAATTCCGCGACCACTTCCGCAGTCGAAGAATTGCGCAGCTCGCTGTCGATCATTCGTGATCCTCCGTCCCGGTACGCCGTTCCATATCTTCGCGAAGCGTCTTCGCAAGCGAGATCGCCCGTTCCGTCGACCGGTCCTCGACGAAGATCAATTCGGGCGTATGGCGCAAATCGATCTGATGCCCGAGCTCGCCGCGAAGAAACTTCGATGCATTCTTCAATGCATCAAGTGACTGACGTGCCTGATGACGATCGCCGATAATCGACACAAACACCTTGCAATGCCGAAGATCGTCCGTAACTTCCGCGCGCGTAACCGTCACAAACCCAAGCCGCGGATCCCGAAGTTGCTGCGTGATCAACGTACTGAGAATCCGCTGAATCTCGTGATCGATCCGCGCCAAGCGCTGCGATTTCACTTTGAAGGCGCTCCGGCCCGGCCGGAGCCTGCCCTGAGCTCTGTCGAAGGGCGCCCCCCACGCGTCGCGTGGCGTCCCCGAACTATGGCGCGCTCACGAGTTTGGTCCGCAAAAGACTCCCCGAGGGCGCGCCAAACAAACGGCTCGGCGCGTGCAGTGGTGTACCGGGACTTCATCACGCTCGCACCAGTTCGGCAGCGATGTGTTCGGTTTGGTATGCCTCGATGACGTCGCCGGGCTTGAGGTCTTGGAAGCGCGCAACTTGGATACCGCACTCGAAGCCTTCAGCGACTTCGCGCACGTCGTCTTTGAAACGACGCAGCGATTCCAGTTCGCCCGTGAAAACGACGGCGGCATCGCGGAGCACGCGAACTTTGCCGTTGCGCGCGATCTTGCCGTCTTTGACGTAACAGCCGACGATCGTTCCAACCTTCGAGACTTTGAAGACTTCGCGTACTTCCGCGTGACCGAGCGTTACCTCACGTTCGACCGGTGCGAGCATGCCCGTCATCGCCTTCTTCAGGTCTTCTTCGATCTCGTAGATGACCTGATAGAAGCGCAAATCGACGCCTTCGTTCTCGGCCAAACGCTTCGCCGTTTCATCGGGACGAATGTTGAAGCCGATGAGGACGCCGCCGGACGCGCTTGCGAGGTTCACGTCGTTCGGCGAGATCGCGCCGACGCCGCCGTGAATGACGCGAACGTCCACTTCGTCCGTCGAGAGCGACTCCATTCGCGCGCGCAGCGCCTCGAGCGAACCTTGACCGTCCGCTTTGATGATCAGATTCAACGTCTTCTTGCCTTCGGCCGGCATCTGCATGAACGTCTCGAGTGAAACGCGTTGCGGGCCGCCTTGGATGCGGACGTCGCGACGGCGCACCGCGCGCTTCTCGGCGGTTTCACGCGCGACGCGTTCGTCGCTGACGACCAATAATGTGTCGCCTGCCGCCGGAACGTCTTGCAAGCCCATGACTTCGACCGGAATCGACGGTCCGGCTTTTTTCACTTGCTTACCTTTGTCGTCGATCAGCGCGCGCACTTTACCAAACGTACCGCCGACGACGACGATGTCGCCAACACGCAACGTTCCATTTTGCACGAGCACCGTCGCAACCGCGCCGCGTCCACGTGAGAGTTGCGATTCGATCACGACACCGGACGCGCGGCGAGTCTTGTTCGCCTTGAGCTCCTTGATGTCGGCTTCGAGCAATACGGTGTCGAGGAGGCCCTCGATGTTGTCGCCGGTCCTTGCAGAGACGGGGACCATTTCGATCGCACCGCCCCAATCGACCGGCTGAAGACCGTTCTCCGAGAGCTGTTGCTTCACGCGATCCGGCTGGGCGTCGGCTTTGTCCATCTTATTGATCGCGACGACGATCGGAACGTTCGCCGCTTTGACGTGCGCGATCGCTTCTCTCGTCTGCGGCATAACGCCGTCGTCGGCCGCAACCACGAGGATTGCGACGTCGGTGACTTTCGCGCCGCGCGCGCGCATTGCGGTGAACGCTTCATGACCCGGCGTATCGATGAACGTGATCTTGCGATCGTTGCGCTCCACGGTGTACGCACCGATCTTCTGCGTGATGCCGCCCGCTTCGCCGGCGGCGACATTGGCACTTCGAATCTTGTCGAGCAGCGACGTCTTCCCGTGGTCGACGTGACCGAGCACCGTGACGACCGGCGGGCGCGCGGTCATCATTTCGGGTTTGTCCTCTTCTTGCTCGACGGTGACTTCTTCGCCGGCTTCTTTAACGACCGCATTGAAGCCGAATTTCTTCGCAACGCTGATTGCAACGTCGCTCGGAATGTTCTGGTTGATCGTCGCCATCGTACCGGTCTTGATCAACTCGGTGATGACGTCTTTGACCGGAACGATCATCGACGTTGCCAGCTCTTGCACCGTCAGCAAGTCGGGGATTTCGATCGTCTCGAGTTGACGCGGCGGCGCAGCGGCGGCGTGATCGCCGCCCTTCTTCTTACGCTGACGCTCTTTCTCGAGCAAAAGTTCCTTTTCGCGGTCCTTTTTCGCGGCCGCCTTATCTTCATGGCTGCGCGGACGGTCGCCGGGACGCCCGCCCGTGGACGGCGCGGGAGCCTCCGTCGCACTCGACGGCATGCCGGGGCGCGGACCCATCGGGCGCGGACCGGCCGGACCCATCGGACGGAAGGGACCGTTGCCCGCGGGACGGCGCTGTGCCGGAGGCGTGAGCGGACCGTTACCCCGCTGCCCTCCGGGTTGTAGCGGACCTTTTCCGCCCTGGCCGGGCAGCGCTTGACCCGGGCGCGGAGCAACGCCGGGGCGGCCGGGCATGCCGGTCGACGGCCCGGGTGACGCAGACGCGGTCGTGGTCGGCGGCGGCGGACGGCGCTGAATCGAGGATTGTCCGTGCGGAACGGGCTGAAGCCGCGGGATCGGCACTTCAGGCGTTGCCGGCGGCTTTACAGCTGCCGGTCGCGCGGGTGCCGGAAGACGTGGTTGTGCCGTTTCGGGAAGCGGGGTCGCAGCATCCGGGCGCGGGGTCGCCGCTGCTGCGGGTGCCTGCGGCGCCGGCGGCGCCGGTTCTAGCGGAGCTGTTTTCAACGGCTCCGGCGGCGCTGCGGACACGGCGGGCTGAGCCGCTGGCCGCGCCGCGGGTTTCGGTTGGACGGCGCGCGTCGATGTCGGGGAGACCGGTTTGAGACGCGCGACCGGTTCCGCGGGGGCGGCGGACTTCGCCGCGGCGGGCGGTGCGGAACCGCCGTCGACGGGCGGTTTGGGCGGCGCGGCAGCGGGAGCGGCGGACGCGGCGACGGCCTCTTTGTTCGCCGCCGGCTTTGCACCCGGGGCGGGCTTGAGGACACTGCGAACCAGGTCTGCGATCTGATCCGGGACCACGCTCAGCTGATTTTTCGCCTCGAACACACCGCCCAGGCGGTCGTTGAAGAGGGCGATGAGTTCTTTCGACGTGAGCCCAACCTCTTTGGCGAGCTCGAAAATACGTACCTTACCGGTCGAAGTTGTCATTTAACCCCAATGTGGGCACGCCCACATCGGCGCCCCACCAGTTTGAGAGCACCTCAGCGGTTTTCGCCGCTGCGCGCGCTCCCGCGTTTATCAACGCGGGCCCCCAAACGGTGTGAGCCGCTTCGGGTCCCGCTAAGTCGTCACAGAGCCGCCCTCGCCCAACGGGCGACGGATCCGCCGAAAGCGGACCGTGACGGATTCGGGCGTAGCCCGAATCCTCTAGAGCGCATCGTCGTTACCGAACATTGTTGTCCATCATTGATTCCGAACTACTTATTAAACCATATTCTTCCGCTGCGGATGCAAGCCCCGGGTACCGGCGATTCTTTACGACCGACTTGATGCACGCGGTGGAGCAGAGGTACGCTCCCCTGCCGGGCTGCCGTGCTTTCATTCCCGCATCGCGAACCCAACGATTTTCCGCGCGCACGAATCGCGTCATTTCATTTTGCGGCCGCGTGTGGCGGCACCCGACACACGTGCGGATCGGATATTTCGCACCGCGCTCCGCGTGCCGCGGACGCCGTTTGTTTGACGCTGCTCCGACTGCGTTCCCCTTATTCTCCACCGCCGAGTCGTTCGCGACGGAACTCCTCGAGCTTACGGATCAGTTCCTCATCGACACCGGCAGCGGGCGCTTCGATTTCTTGTTCCGGTTCTGCTACTTCGGCGACCGGTGGTGCTTCATCGATGCCGGTTCGCTCCGCGCGCTCGGCGAGATACCGTTCGCGCGCCTCATCGGCTTCGCTTTCGCTCGCGATGTCGAGACGCCAACCCGTCAATCGCGCCGCAAGACGAACGTTTTGACCATCGCGTCCGATCGCAAGCGACAGTTGATAATCGGGAACAACGACGAGTGCAACGCCGTCGTCTTCGAAGAGTTCGACGGTGATGACTTTGGCCGGCGCAAGCGCATTCATGATGAACGCTTGCGGATCGGCGTCAAAGCGAATGACGTCAATCTTTTCGCCGCGTAGATTATCGGAAACATTAGCGATGCGGGACGACTTCGGCCCGAGGCACGCGCCGATCGGATCGACTTCCGCGCGCAGCGATCGCACGGCAACCTTTGAACGGTTTCCGGCTTCACGCGCAATCGCCATGATTTCGACGACGCCGTCGGCGATTTCGGGGACTTCGAGCTCGAGCAAACGCTGCACCAAACCCTCAGCCGAGCGCGAGAGGACGACTTGCGGTCCTTTCGGCGACTTGCGTACGTCGAGTACGTACGCGCGAATGAAATCGTTGATACGGAATGCTTCGCCGGGCACCTGTTCGGAGAGCGGCAGAATCGCTTCGTCGCGTCCTTCGAGCAGCACGTACATGTTGCGTTGTTCGTACCTTTGCACGGTTCCGGTGACGAGATCATTGAGCTTGCGCGCATACTTGTTGTAGACCGTATCACGCTCGGCCTCGCGAATGCGCTGCACGATGACCTGCTTCGCCGTTTGCGCAGCGATGCGGCCGAACTCTTTCGGCGTCACTTCTTCATCGTAGAAATCGCCCGGCTGATACGGGCCGCCGGCCTTCTTGACCTCGATCTCCAACTTCGGATCTTCGACGGTTTCCACGACCGTGCGACGATGGAAGACACGGTATTCGCCGGTCTGCCGATCGACCATTACGATCGCATTGGCTTCGCTGCCGTAATGACGTTTGTATGCGGTCAACAGCGCAGCTTCGAGCGCTTCGAGCAGCATCTCGAACGGAATGTTGCGTTCTTTCGAGATAAACTGTAAAACGTCGAGTAGTTTTTCGTCAGCTACCGGTTCTGCCATGTGTCTTCCGTTCACGTTTGTCGCGAGTAAGATCCGCGCGCGGATCGTATTCCAAGTTTGCCGATTTGATCGTCGCTATCGGAAGCGGCAGTTCGCCATGTTCCGTTGCGAGAATCACGGTTTCGCCTCGCAGCCCGACGAGCGTACCGCGATGTGTTTTGCCGCCGTTGATCGTTAAAGACGTTACGATACGCGCGCGTTTCCCCGCGAAGCGCTCGTAATCGTGCGGACGCACGAGCGGGCGTTCGAGGCCGGCCGACTCGACCTCGAGCGAGTACGGATCCTCGAATTCATCGAGCGCGTCGTTGATTCGCGATGCAATTCGCTCGCACGTCGCTAGATCGACGCCGCCCTCTTTGTCGATCGTGACGCTGAGCGTCGTCATGCCGCGGCGGACATGCGCCGAATGCGCGACGACCTCGACCCCGGGAAACTGCCCGTCGTGAGCGATCGCGTCCAACGTTTGCTCGAACTTGTCCGTGAACGCAGACACGCGACTGCCCCCTTTTACAACAACGAAGCGCGGGACATGCCCACGCTGTACGATCGACCATCGCTAAGAATACCGGAAACGCCGACGGGCCGCAACCCCACCGCAAAGCGGCCCCTCGTTTAGCAACAGGACGTTGGGGGGTTCAATCGCCAGAAAAGCGACGGGCCGCAATCCTGCGTGGATTACGGCCCCTCGCCTTTTGTTTACGGTTTTGCGAACTAACGCGCTACCGGTTACGTCCGGCTCCGTTCGGGTGAACAAGACCACCCATCATCGCGCGTGCTTCGCCGGCTAAATAGCCCGGTGGATCTTGCGGTTCCAACCGCACCTCCTCTTCGGATTCCGTACCAAGGAATCCACACGCCCGATCCGCGTTTCGCGAATCTCTTGCGGTCTTTAGCAGCTTCGCTGCGCTCCGATCCGCGTATCCGTCTTGATACCTTCTATGTAGGTACACCTTAATTTTAATCAGCGAAAAGTCACAGTTCAAGTGGGAGTCTGAGTAATTACGGCGACGGCACGGCCGAGGGAGCGTAGGGCACCAAATTTCGTTCGCTACATACCGCAGATGCATTCGCTTCGACAATCGGCGCTAAGGTGCCGACGTGCTTTGCACCGACCGTAGTCGAGACTTGAATGCCGCCGGAAATCGGATTGGTTGCCGTCCCGATTTGTCGTTGCGCGCCGACGCCGCCCGCAGCGGGATAGCGCAACATCCATCCCTCGCACATCGTGATCATGCCGACGTGCCGAACGTTCGTAACCCACATTTTGATGCGCTCGTCGCCGTTCGGCGTTTCGTAAATGAACTTCGTCGTCGCAACCACGTCCGGCGGCGGTGTCGGTTCCATCGTTCCGTTTAGCGTAATCGACGGATGGTACGAACCTTCGGTTGGATTAACCGGACCGTGCGGCAGCATCGCGCGCAACTTCGAGTTGATGTCGTTCGGTGCTCCCGTGGGCTTCGGTCCGTTGCGGCGCGCAGACGGAACCGGCGTCGCGGTTGGGCTCACGGCGACGGGACGCTCGGGCGCAGCCTTCGGTGCTCCGGCGCTGCCCGCCCGCGGACCGGGCGAGACGAGCCCCTTCGGCCCTGGTGAGGGAGCTGTTCCCTTCGTTTGCGCGGCCGCCGCCGCTCGCGTCGGGCTCGGACTCGGCACGCCCGGCCTCGCGGCCGGCGCGGTGCTGACGCTCGGTGCGGGGATCGGCGATAGCGTCGGCGCAGCGGATGCTTTCGGCGCGACGGCGACCGCTGACGGGACGGGACTCGGAGTAGCGGGAGCCGGAGTCTGCGGCTTTGTGGTCGGCGCGGCGGTCGCGACCGGGCGCGTCGACGGCCTTACCGTGGCAACCGCGGTCGGAACGGGCATCGGCGCCGCCGTCGGCGGGATCGTGACGCTAACCGCAACGGCGGCAGCGGTCGGAGCGGAGCTCGGCACTGCGGGCAATTCGTTCTGCGGCTGCGGTTCGAAGACGGCTTGCGTCGGCTGGACGTTCGGTTGCGTCGTCGCTTGCGGCAACGGCGTCGGATTCGGCGGAGCGGTCGGCGCAAATTTCGCAAGTTCGTGATGCGCGGGTGGTTGCGGTTGATGTGCCGGTTGCGCAGCATGCGCATGTTGGACGGGCGCAATGCGCGGCGCATGCGGAAGCGGTGCGGCTTGCGTTTTCACCGGCGCTTGCGCGACGACCGGCGCACGTTGTTCGACGGTCACGATCGAACCGCCGATGCGGCTTTCGCTCGCGCCTTCTTCAGACGTATTTGCGACGACGCTGAACACGAGCAATGCGAAGAGTGCGTGCAACAGCAGCGACGCGAGATAACTTCCCGCAAGCCGCTCACCATAGCGCCGGTCCCGCGGGTCGCGCCATAACCGCATGCAGTTCCCCAAATTGCGTCGCGATTTGTCGACCCCTCTTTTTCAAAAGCACTTCGCAGGAGCCCGTGTGTGTCGACGCGCACCGTGAGAGCCGACATGGAAACCGTCCTGCAAAAGCGCACGAAGATCGTTGCAACGATCGGGCCTGCATCGCGCGAATCCGCCGTGATGCGTTCGCTATTCATCAGCGGCGCAAACGTCTTGCGCTTAAATTTCTCGCACGGTACTCCACCGGAGCACGCCGAAGCGATCGCAACCGCGCGCAGAATCTCCGAAGAGCTCGGCATTCACACCGCGATCCTGCAAGATCTTCCGGGTCCCAAAGTGCGCACCGGGAAGCTCGAGGACGGCCTGACGTCGGTGCGTCTCGAGCGCGGTCAGCGCTTCGTACTGACGACGGGCGAGGTTCCGGGCACGAACGAACGCATCGCGGTGCAGTACAAAGATCTTCCGCTTGACGTGTCGATCGGCAACCGTATCTATCTGCAAGACGGGCAGATCACGCTGCGCATCATCGGAAAGTCGACAACCGAGATCGAAACGACCGTGGAATTCGGCGGCGATTTACGCTCGCAGCAGGGCATCAACTATCCGGACGGCTCGCTGAACATCACGTCGGTGACCGAGCGCGATTTTGAGTACCTCGCCTTCGGATTGGATCACGGCGTAGACTACGTTGCGGTATCATTCGTCCGAACCGCGGAAGACATCAACCGCGTCAAGGCGTTCATGAACGAGCGCGGACGCAACGTTCCGGTGCTCGCCAAGATCGAGAAGCACGAAGCACTCGAAGATCTCGAGAACATCATCGACGCTGCCGACGGCGTCATGGTCGCGCGTGGAGACCTCGGTATCGAGATCCCACTCGAACAAGTCCCGCTCGTGCAAAAAGCGATCATCGCGAAATGCAATCGCGCGAGCAAACCGGTCATCACCGCGACGCAGATGCTGGAATCCATGACGTTCAGTTCAAAGCCGACGCGTGCGGAAGTAACCGACGTTGCGAACGCCATTCTGGATGGGACTGACGCGGTGATGCTTTCGGGCGAAACGGCGCGCGGTCACTTTCCAATGGAAGCGGTACGCACGATGGCCGAGATCGCACGCGAAGTCGAGAAAAATTACCCGCATGTCATGCTGCGCGACCGCCGCTTAGCGGGCGTGAGCCCGACGATCGCAACGTCAATCGCCGAAGCGGCAACGCGCGCGAGCGACGAACTGTTTATTCCGTTCATCGTCACCGGCACGACGACCGGCAACACCGCGCATCACATTGCGGCGTTTCGTCCGCGCGCGCGCATCATCGCACTCACGCCGACACCCGAAGTCGCACGCAGATTGTCGCTGTTGTGGGGCGTCGAATCGCTGTTGATCGATCACTACTCATCGATCGACGTGCTGCTGTATATGACCGAGCAGCGTATGACGCAAGCCGGGTTAGTGCGTCCGAAGGACCTCATCGCGTTCACGACCGGCATGCCCGTAGGCGGTGGCGGCACGAATCTCCTGAAGATACACGAGATACCGTGATTCGGCGTCGCGCGCAAGGCTGCGGATCAGGCGGCGAAGCGTCAGGCGTGCAATATGCCGTCCGGCCATGCGGTCGAAGAGCCGGCCCACGCCGCCGGCGGGTGGCTCGTAACAGCCCGTGATCCGTACGTTCACGTTCCGGAAATGGGGCCGAACGGTAAGCGTTCCGGAGAACGACGGAAACGTCCGGTGCTCGGGTTTCCAATAGATCGTGAGCGCATCATGGCGACGGCATTCATCTGTGAAATCGTCGACGATCGCCCAACCGACGTGCACCCGCTCACGCAGGCCGCGCATCGGCGAAACGATGATGTCATGTCGCTCGCGCAGCGCTCGCGCCATCATTTCAATCGATACGGAAAAGGGACACCGGACGAGCGCCGATGCGTGGATGATGTTGCCCGTCATCGCACCCTCTATCTTACATCGTGCGTAATGCGCATGATGATAGGCGACCGCTATGAAGCAGCCGGGAAGAGAGCGGGAACGGCTCTTACCTGAGGAATTGCAGAGGTGATGCGGCTTCGTCGATACGTAGCTGGTCCATCGTGCACTGACGCGGCGCCTTGTCGGGACGAAAACGCAAGAGCTTGGTTCCGTGACGGAAGCGATTGCCGGTGATGTGATCGTACTGCACTTCCACTACGAGCTTGGGATCGAGCGGAAACCATGGTTCTTCGGTTTGTCGCCAACGGCTCGGTCCCCCGGGGGCGCTGCCGGTAAAGCCGGGCGGTTTTTCCAATTCACGCAGCTGCTTGAGTAGCGGGCTGCGTTCGCGCGTCTTAAAACCGGAGGTGAAGCCGACGTGATTCAGCTTGCCTTCGTTGTCGTAGAGCCCGAGTAAAAGCGACCCAACGCCGCTCTTGTCCTTGTTCAATCGATAGCCGCCGACGACGCAATCCGCGCTGCGCAGGTTCTTAATCTTCACCGCCGCGCCGCGCGTGCCGCCGGCGTACGGGAGATCGCGACGCTTTGCGACGACACCGTCGAGCGCGTTTCCGACATGCGCAAACCACGCGTCAACCACCGCGCGATCGTACGTCGCGGGCGACAATGCGGGATCGTCGGCTTTGAAATATCGCTTCGCAAACGCTTCGAGCGTTTCGCGACGTACGTCGAGCGTTTGCCCCGTGAGATCGTTGCCGTCCGCATCGACGAGAATATCGAAGACGACGAGACGCGCAGGCGTTTCCTTCGCAAGCCGGGCAATGCGCGTCTCGGCCGGATGAATGCGTTGCAAGAGCGCGTCGAACGAAAGCTCGTCACCGATCTGCACCATCAATTCACCGTCGAGCACAAACCGGCGTGCCGCAAGCGCGCGGACCCGCTCGACGATCTCCGGAAAGTATCGTGCGAGCGGCTGTCCCGACTTTGATTGAACCTCGACGTTGTGATCGTCGCGAAAAACGAGTGCTCGAAATCCGTCCCATTTCGGTTCGTACTCCCACTGCGGTCCGTCAGGGATGCGCTCGACTTGCGTCATCTCCATCGGCTCGTAGGGCGGTACGATGGGCAAGTTCATCGTCTAACTATTGGCATCCATTCCCACTCGTCACGAGAACGTACGCGTCTTCGGAATTAACCGAGAGCGGATTACTCACCGGCCGTCCGAAGACGTCGCTGTACGAGTGATTGCCCGGTAAGGTGTATGTTTGCGCAGACGTCGCTCCAACGTTTGCCACCACGAGACCGTTCGCGAACCGGCGATAACGGATCGCCCCGCCGCCGTTCTGCGCCGCGGTGCACGGCGGACCGAGAGCCGTTTGATATGCTTGGAAGTAGCTTTCCGCGCCGTAACCGTACCCCGGCCCAATCGCTCCGATCTGGTAGAGATCGAGGTTGCCTTCGTTCGTCAACGCATACGTTGCGGTGCCGTATTCCGCGTGAGCGTTCGTAGGAGCTGAGCCGTCATTGGCCCAGCGATCGATGTCGACCATCGCTTTACCGCGCGACTGCACGGCTTCCATGTATGTGTATGCGGTGTTGTAAACGCCCGGATTGGTGAACTGCGCTCTTTCCGTAGTCGGAGAAGCCCGGCTCGTCGAGCATGATGTCCGTATTGGCCATCAGCGTGGTTTCGTTCGAGTTCGTCGCGCTTCCCAGCGGATGGTTGACCGCGACGTCGAGGCCCGCCGTGTGCGCTTGCTGATAGGCGTATGCGACCCAGGACAATATGTCGGACGTGAACTTCGGATCCGTTTTTCCGCTATAGATGATATTCGCCGTTCCATCGTTGTTGCGCGTACCGCACGCGTACTCGCTCGTGTTCTCAGTCTGCCCGAGCTTCGGATTACCACCGACCATGAAGTTCGAGAAGATAACTTGATCGAGCGCGATTGCGTTGTAGCCGTTCGCTTTCGCGTAATTGATGAGGCCTTGCACCTGATACTGCTTCACGGCCGGATTCTCGAAGTTGAGCGGCACGTCGGGAAAACCCACGCCCGGGTCGTACGCGTAGTCGTTCGTCATTTGTCCCGACGAATTGCACGCATACAAAATCCAATCCGGATGATTCTGCTGGAACCACGCAAGGTTGTTTCCCGACAAGATGACGTTGTCTTCTTCGATGATGTAATAGCGGCTCACGAGAATCGAAGCATTACCTTGGCGCCACGCCGACGGACGGTTCGGGTCGCTTTGCGTGGGGAACGATCCCCACACGAAGTTATACCGGTGTGCATCCGCTTGCGCTTGTGACGTCGGAATGTTCGTATTGTCCGACGGATAGTAGTCGAAGATCTGCGCGAGACCGATCTTCCCGTACGTGCTCGTGAGCACCGACGGGGGATCCGGTGGGTAATACGACTGCGTCGGCGACGGTGTTGAGGACTGCGTCGGCGTGGGTGTCGGCGCGATCGTAGGTTTTGTTGTCGGCGTCGGCCCGGTCGTCGGTTTCGTCGTCGGCGAAGACGTGGGTCCCGTGGTAGGCTTCGTCGTGGGTCCGGTCGTCGGCTTCGTCGTCGGGCCGGTTGTCGGTGACTGCGTCGGGCCCGACGTCGGTATTTGGGTGGGTCCCGTGGAGGGCTTTACCGTCGGCGTGGACTGGGGCGGCGTCGGAGAACCTCCCGGCTGCGGGCCGCTTGGCAGCGTGCCGCCGCCTCCTCCGCCGCCGCAAGCGGCAAGCGAAAGCGCAAAAAAGGCGAGTACCGCAGCAAGACGCGACTTCATATATGCCGAGCTCCGACAATGCAAGAGAAAACGCATTCAGCGTAGCAAAGCTTAACGTTCCCTTAGACTGCTGAAAAGGGAGCGCACATAGGGCAATACGTCCTATTGCGCGCGCGTTTGAATTGCGCGTCTGCAAAGCGAGCAGACGGTTGCATAGCTCACACGGTATGCGGCTGATAAACCGTCAGCCTGCTAGATCTGCGGGAGCGTGAAACGTCCGCGCTTTGCGCACAGCGGCTTCCAGAGATCACCTACGCGTGCAATGCGCTCCGCCATGTTGTCCATGCGAAAACGTTCGATCTCGATGCCGGCTTGGATTTCATCCCACGTTACGGGCGCGGACACCGTTGCAAGCGGGGTGGGGCGAACCGAATATACCGATGCAAGCGTCGCGCCCCACCGGTTCTGATTGTAATCGACGAGCACGCGTCCGGGAGGGCGCTTTTCCTTGCGATACTCCGACGTCATGAGGGCCGGTTCGTGTCGCGCGAGCGCGACCGAAAATGCTTTTGCAAAACGCCAAACGTCTTTCTGCAACGGCCCGCGCACGATCGGTACGTACACGTGAATACCTTTCGAACCGGACGTCTTGGCGTAACTCGTCAGTCCCAGCGCCGCAAGACCGTCGCGAACGAGTAGCGCCGTTTCCCGAACGCGATCGAACTCCGCGCTTCCGGGATCGAGATCGAAGTGCACGTAGTCCGGACGGTTGATGTCGTCGCACGTTGCATACCACTGGTTGAGATCGATGCATCCGAGGTTGACGATCCAGAGCAGCGACGCGAGATCGTTTGCCATAGGAAAGGCGATGACGCTCCCCGATGCGTGCTCGATGCTGCACGTTTCCAGCCAATCGGGATGCGGTGACGGCGTGCGCTTCATAAAGAAGAAATCGCCCTCGGCACCGTTCGGATAGCGTTTCATCACCATCGCGCGATGCGCTACGTGCGGCAGCAGATACGTCGACACATCGGCATAGTATTGCAGCAGATCGCGCTTCGTTGCTCCGGTCTTCGGAAAGAACACCTTATTGAGATTCGTCAGCGCAACGTCGTTGCCGGCGGCTCGTACGGTCGCGGCCTCGCCGTTACGCGAAATCTTCATCTCGCGGCTTTCATCAGCGTGCGCGCATGCTGGAGTGCGACAGCGTGCGATTCTCCTGAAAGCATCCGCGCAAGCTCCACGGCCCGCGCCTCTTCACCGATGACTTCACGAAGCGCTATCGTCGTCGCGCCGCGCCGTTCGTTTTTTTCCAGCGTGTAATGACGGTTCGCCCAGGTCGCAAGCTGCGCGAGATGCGTCACGCACATCACTTGACCGTCTTGCGCGAGGCGGCCGAGACGCGCGCCGACCGCGGTGGCCGTCGCTCCGCCCACACCGGCATCGATCTCGTCGAAGACGAGCGCCACGCGCTCGCGTGTGGAGGCAAGCGCAACGACGAGCGCGAGCAGCACGCGCGAGAGTTCGCCGCCGGACGCAATGCGCGTGAGGGGACGCAACGCTTCACCGGCGTTGGCCGCAAAGGTAAATTCTAGGCTCTCCGCGCCTTCCGGACCGATCGGGTGAAGCGACTCGAGCGAAATCTCGAATCGCGCGGAACCGAGCGCAAGATCCTTCAATTCGTGCGTGACGGCGGCGCACAAACGCTTCGCGGATGAGGCGCGCAGGTTGGAGAGTCTTTCCGCACTCGTTTCGAGCGCGGCATGCGCTTGCGCAACCGCGCGCGTCAACTCCGCGGTGCGCGCGTCTTTGCCTTCGAATTCGGCAACGATGTCTCGCGCCTGCTCCGCGTGCGCGATGAGAGCGTCGGTCGTCGCGCCGTATTTTCGCTTCGCGCGATCGAGCGCGTCGAGCCGAGCGTTGATCGTTTCGAGTTCTTGCGGCTCGAATTCCGAGGCATCGAGTTCGCGCGCGATTGCGGTCGCGAGTTCGTTGACCTCGCTTTGTAGTGCCGCCGCTTGGACGTGCATCTCGGCGAGCGCGCCGCTCATCTCGGCGATTCCGTGCAGCGCCGCCGCGGCAGCCCCGACCGATGTCCCGGCGCCGGCGTCATCCGACGTAAGCGCCTCGTGCGCCGCTCTAAGCGAAGAGGCAATGCGCTCGATGTTATCGAGAAATCGCCGCCGCTCCGTCAGGCGCTCGTCTTCGCCGGGAATCGGCGCAAGGAGCTCCAGTTCTTCGAGCGCGTACTTTGCGTCCTCGTAGCGTTCCTGCGCGCGGCGTTCGTCCGCGCTCAACCGGTTCAGTTCGCGCGTTACGTCGACGAGCGCGTCGTATGCGGCGCGAACCGCGACGCGCGCGGATCGTACGTCGTCGCCGCCGAAGCGGTCCACGAGTTCGAGATGATACACCGGAGAGAGAAGCCGTTGCGCCTCGTGCTGGCCGACGATTTCTGCGATCAGCGGCGCGAGCTCGCGGACGTAGCTCGCGGTCGCGGTGCGGCCGTTGACGCGGACGCTCGACTTCCCGTTCTCGCCGATCTCGCGGACGAGCGTCGACTCTTCACCGGGGTCGACTTCGAATCCGTCGGCAGTCATCCGTTCGCGCAACGCATCGTCCGGCTCGAACGCAAGCGTAATGATTGCGCGCGCTGCGCCGCGTCGCACGACATCGGCATTCGCGCGCGCTCCGAGCGCGCTTGCGAGCGCGCCGAGAACCATGGTTTTTCCCGAGCCCGTTTCACCGGTAAAAACCGTAGCGCCATCCGAAAACTCGATTTCGGCCGCCTCGATCAACCCGTAATTTCTGATCTCTAATCTTCGCAACATATGCCCGCTCAATGATGCGCGGATTTTGGGTCGTCGCTAAGCCGGGAAGACCCGAAGTGGACTATCGTCCATGACGATATCTCCGGCGACGCGACGGCAGAAAATCTGTCGCATCATTACCGCTGTGCGCCCTTTATGGAAAGGCCCCAGCTCATTTTTTCTCCGAGGCGTTCGAAGAATCGCAGAGGAGAAAGACGCGCGAAACGCACGCGCTTGGGATGGCGCTTCACGGCAACGACCGTATCCGGCCCGATCTCCGCGAGCACGTCGCCGTCGCATTCGAGATGGGCGTGCGCGACTTCCGAATCACACGTGATTTCAATGTGTGAAGAAGCGGGCACGATGAGCGGTCGCGAAAAGAGCGTGTGCGGCAAGAGCGGTACGATGCCGAACGCATCGACACGCGGCGATATAATCGAGCCGCCGGCAGAGAGAAAGTACGCGGTGGAGCCGGTCGGAGTGGCAATGCACACGCCGTCGGCGGGAATGTCCGCGATGTGTTCGCCATCGAGACTCAGTCCGAAAGGCACGATACGCGAAACGTCCCCTTTGCGCACGACCACGTCATTGAGCGCGAAGAATGAATGGCCGCCGTATTCCGCAAGCAGCGCGATACGCTCGTCGATGAAGAGTCCCTCTTCGATC
Organism: Vulcanimicrobiia bacterium; assembly: GCA_963737065.1. Lineage (GTDB taxonomy): Bacteria > Vulcanimicrobiota > Vulcanimicrobiia > Vulcanimicrobiales > Vulcanimicrobiaceae > JAMXLG01. The sequence continues at coordinate 2,399,612 of CAVTRC010000001.1, read as the reverse complement.
AGTCCGGGCAGCCGCGCAATGCGTGGATCAGCGTAGTCCAGCTCCGTTAAAAAGCCAAGCCTTCCGGTGTTGATGCCGAGCAACGGACAATCGCATTCCGTCGCAACGCGCGCGGCGCGCAACAGCGTGCCGTCGCCGCCGATCGTGACGAACAGTGATGCTTCATGTGCCGCCCTGCTCGTCGTTAGCTCTTGAATTGACGGAGCGCCCTTCCATGAGGCGATCTCGTATCCGCTCTCGGTAAACGACGCAGCAACCGACTGCGCGAGCGTACGCGCGGTCTCGCGCGTGGCGTCGACGTAGAGCGTAACCAGCTTGCGCTCGAGCGCGACCTTCATTCCGAACCGCCTTCGCCGACGACTTCATCTATCCGCTTGTCGTCGACCGGAAGTCCTCCGGCGCGGAAGTCGCCGAGAAACTCGCGGTTCCCGGCCGGCCCAAGCAGCGGCGATGCGGTCAATGCAACGATGGAGAGCCCCAGCTCCAGCGCGGCATCGCGCAGTTCGCGCAGCACGTCGCGGTGAACCGACGGATCGCGAACGACGCCACCGCGGCCGAGGCGTTCCCGTCCCGCTTCGAACTGGGGTTTAATGAGCGCGATGATGTGCGCGTTGGGACGCAAAAACGTTCGCGCCCGCGTGAGAATCGTTCGGAGCGATATAAACGACGTATCGATGACGATCGCGTCGAAGCCGCCGGGATACGCGTTGTCCGGCAGCGTCCGGAAATTTGTACGTTCTACAACGGTGACGCGTGCATCGTTACGCAACTTCCAATCGAGTTGTCCGTAGCCGACGTCGACCGCGGTCACGCGTGCTGCGCCGCGCTGCAACAGGCAATCGGTGAAGCCACCGGTCGAGGCCCCAACGTCGAGCACGTCGAGTCCGCGAACGTCGAACGCAAATACATCGAGCGCGTGGTCGAGCTTCTCACCTCCACGGCTCACGAACGGACGCGGACGCTCGACGTCGATCCTAACGTCGGCGCGCACGCTTTGCCCCGCCTTCGTCGCCCGCACGCCGTTGACGCGCACGCGTCCCTCCATGATGAGGCTGCGCGCCTGCGATCGGCTTACGCCGGTTCGGGCAGCAACGACTTCATCAAGTCGTTCCGCCATCGCTCATTGCGCGGTCGACTTGCTCTTGCGCGGTCTTCAGCATGCTCTCACACTCACGCGAGAGCGTCTTACCTTCCTTGAACAGCTCGATCGCGCGATCCAACGGAACCTGATTGGTCTCGAGTTCCTTGACGATCGCGTCGATTCGCGCCAACTTCGACTCGAACGAATTCGATGAGTCGCTATTCATCGCGCGTTGCTTCGACGCGAGCTTCGAGCCTTCCGCGCCCGAGACGCGCGACGATGTTCGCACCGGCGGCCACGTCAGTTGCCGAACGAACCAATTGCCCGTCCCGGAAGATCATTGCATAGCCGCGAGCGAGCGGTGCATTCGGGTCTAGACCGTCTAACAGCGTCGCCGACATGCGTACACGGTGCGTCCGCAGTTGCAGCGATCGCTGCCACGTCGGATCGAGCCGGGACACGCGCGTCTCACAAACGGTTTGCAGGTGCGTCAAACGCGAAGGAAACTGATCGAGGTTGGCTCGCGCTCGCGTGAGCCGCTCGCGAGCCAGGGAAAGGCGTTGCACCGGATTCTGCGCGTGGAGACGGCGTTCGAGCTGAACGAAGCGCCGCTCTTCGGCGCCGAGGCGCGAGCGCGCGACGACGTGGAGATTCCCGGTTCTCCATGACACCGACTGGGACTTCGTTCCAAGCGCCGTTTCAAGCGCACGATTCAGATCGCGATTGGCGCGCGTGATGCGCTCGCGGACATCGAGCCACGCCTGCGCGATAGCGTCCGCCGCTTTCGACGGTGTTCCGTAGACGGCATCGGCAACGTCGTCGGCAAGATGGTGATCTTCTTGATGCCCGATTGCCGTGATCACCGGGTGACGCGAGCGCACGATCGCGCGGACGACGACCTCCTCGTTAAATGTGAAGAGATCTTCATACGAACCGCCGCCGCGCGTCAACACCACCGCGTCGACATCCATGCGATCGGCTCGGTCGAACGCCTCGCGAATATCGACGTCGGCTCCTTGCCCCTGGACGCGAGTCGCGATGAAGTACACGCGCACGAACGGTGCCTTCGAGCGCATCGTGTGCGAGAAATCTTCCGATGCTTTACTCGATGGCGCGGAAATCAGCGCGACGCTGCGCACGAACGCCGGGACGCGGCGCTTGCGTGCCGGTTCAAACAGCCCTTCGACGCGAAACTGCTCTTTGAGCGCCTCGAATTTCGCGAAAAGATCGCCGATGCCGGTCAATTGCACCGTATCGACGATCATTTGATACGAGCTATACTCGCCGCGCAATTCGACATTTCCGACGGCTACAACCGAGATGCCGTTTTTCAGCGCCGGCACGAGCCGCACGCGGCTTTGCCAGAGGATGCAGTTCAGAACGGCGCCGCGGTCCTTCAACGCGAACGTCAAATGGCCGCCGCTCGTTTCTTTCAGTCCTGAGATCTCACCGCTGATCGCCGCACCGCGAAAGGCCGTTTGATTCAAGAACCATTTCGTGAGCCCACTCGTGAACTCGCTGACGGTCCGAACGACGGTTCCCGGAGGCAGGCTATTCACCGGCGTGGTTTCGACGTCGGCGTGGCGTTCGGTTGCGGCGAATCCCCGAGCGGAACGTAGTTCGTGCCGTCGCCGATGCTGTTCGGAGGAGGCGTTACATCGGGCGGCAGCGTTTGCGGCGGCGGCGAGAGCGACGGCAATGACGTGTCGCCGGGTGCCGGCGTGCGCACATCAGCGGCTTGCGCTGCATATCCGGAACCGCAGCCGCTCTGCGGCTGCGTGCCGTTCAAATAATACTCGTAGCCGCCTGAACACGACGCGACTTTCACGACTTCACCTTCAGGGAACGTGAAGTCGTGTTTTGCAACTTTCACGAGCGCGCCTTTCATGAACCGCGCCCAAATGCGAGCCGGAATGTTTCCGCCGTACGACTCCACCATGCGCGAATAGTTGTCGTTTCCGATCCAAACCGCGGTAACCAAATCCGGCGTGTATCCGACGAACCATGCATCGCGGAAGTCCGACGTCGTTCCGGTCTTACCGGCGGCCGGCCGTCCGATAATGGCGTTCGGGTATCCCGTGCCGTGGTTGATGACGTCCTCGAGCATCGATGTCATCAGCCACGCCGTTCCGGCGCTCACGACTTCCGTTGCTTCCGGATATTGATCGTCGAGAATCGAATTGCCGAGAGAATCGCGCACGAGTCTGATGGCCGACGGGTCAATGTGCACGCCCTGATTCGCGAGCGTCGAATACCCGCTGGCTTGATCGAGCGGCGAAACGACGGAGGACCCAAGTGCAAGTGACAGGTTCGCTTCGAGCGGAGCCGTTACGCCCATGCGATGCGCGTACTGAATCACTTTATCGATACCGATCTTGTCGGCGAGGCGAACGGCGGCAACATTGCGCGACTGCGCGAGCGCCGTACGGAACGTGATGTCGCCCATGAAACTGTTGTCGTCGTCGCGGGGATACCAGGTTGTTCCGTCGCCCATCGGATAGCCGATCGGCGAGTCTTCGATGATCGTGTTCGGCGGCATGCCCGCGTCGACCGCCGCAGTATACACGTACACTTTGAACGACGAACCCGGCTGACGCCGCGCCTGCCACGCGCGGTTGAATTGGTTCTCTAACGAGAAATGCGTGCCGCCCACCATCGCGACGATTTCACCCGTCGAGGGGCGAATTGCAACGAGCGCGGCTTGATGCGCGCCGATTCCTTCTTCTTCCGCGGCCTTGATACCCCAGTCAACGGCGTCTTGCGCGACTTGCTCCATGTGAATGTCGAGCGCAGTGTAAACCTGAAGCCCGCCCTCTTGCACGGCTTGTTTTCCGAACAGTTTCTCCAACCGTGCGATCACGTACGTCGTGTAGTACGGATAGAGATAGCCTTGCAACCCGGGCGCGCGCTGGTGCGTCAGTCCGACGGCAGCGACTCGCGCCGCATCGGCCTGTGCGCGCGTGATGAACTGACTCTCCGCCATGCGGTCGAGCACGTGCGACTGACGGTCTTTCGCGAGCTCGAGATTGACAAACGGCGAATAATCCGAAGGCGCGGCGATCACGCCGGCGAGCATCGCGGCTTGCGGCAGGGTCAAATTCTCGACACGCTCGCCGAAGTAGGTATGCGCGGCCGCATCGACGCCGTAGGCGCCGGAGCCGAGATAGACCATGTTGAGGTAGCGCTCGAGGATCTCGTCTTTCGTGTAGTATCGCTCGATCTCCATGGCGAGCAGCGCCTCTTGGATTTTACGCGAGATCGAGACCTGGTCGTTCAGGAACAGCTTGCGCGCGAGCTGTTGTGTGATCGTCGATGCGCCTTGAAATTGCTGATGCGTCAAATCGGCAAAACCGGCGCGGATGATGCCGCCGAAGTCTACGCCGTGGTGCGAATAAAAGTTGTGATCCTCGTTGGCGATAACCGCTTGCTGCACGACCAACGGAATGCGTGAGAGCGGAACCCATACCCGATTTTCTTTGTAAACGGATGCGAGCGGCGTGCCGTCGCGAGCAAAGATCCGCGTAGAACTCGCCGGCTGATAATCCGCCATGCGGCTGATGTCGGGAAGATTGCGCGAGTATGCCGCAACCATGCCGGCGATCGTACCGGCCGCAAAAAGAATCAAGAGCAGCAGCGCGACGAGGACGCCGCGCACCCAGCGAGGCATTCCACCGCGCTTTGCTTTACGAGTTGGTCGTTTGTTTCGCGACTGCATTCAAAACGCCGTTGACGAATCGGTTTGATTCTTCGGTGGAGAACTTTTTTGCAAGCTCTACTGCCTCGTTGATCACGACGGCCTGCGGCGTGTCGCGGCGGCAACGAAGCTCGAACGTGCCCATTTCTAAGAGTAAACGGTCGATCGTCGGCAAACGTTCGACCGTCCAGCCCTCGAGCAGTGGCTGAAACGTCTTATCCGCTTCGGGAGCATAATCAAGTGTGCCCAGCACGAGATCCCGCACGAACGTACGATGTGCCGTGTCGGCGCGCTCGCCGACGACCTCGGTCAATGCATCGCCCGGTTCACGATGACCGACGTGGATCGAGTAGAGCGCTTGTAACGCTTGTTCTCGTCCGTGCCGACGCGAAGCCATCGTTACAGTTTCCTTGGGGACGCCGCGGGCTTCGCGCGTGGGGAGTGCGAAGCGAACGGCGCAGCACCCGTTAAACCGTCGCGATTCCCAAGTTGCGTCAGCAACTTCGGCAGGAATACAATGTCGTATTTGCCTTCACGGAATTGCGGCGTGGCGAGGATTTCGAGACACATGCCGATTGTCGTATTGACGCCTTCGATCACCGTTTCGCGCAGCGCGCGCTCCATGCGCGCGATTGCCGCTTCACGCGTCGCGCCGAACGCGACGATCTTCGCGATCATGGAGTCGTAATAGGGCGGAACCGCCGTTCCGGAAAACACGTGCGTATCGACGCGCACGCCGGGGCCTCCGGGAAAGACGACGCGCGAGAGTGTGCCGGCCTGCGGTGCGAACCCGTTGGATGCATCTTCTGCGTTGATGCGGCATTCGATTGCGTGTCCGCGCAGCTGCAGGTCCTTCTGTTCGTAACCGAGCGGCTCGCCCGCGGCGATGCGAATCTGTTCTTTGACCAAATCGACGCTATAGACCATTTCCGTCACCGGGTGCTCGACTTGAATGCGCGTGTTCATCTCCATGAAATACACCTCGTCACCGGTGACGAGAAATTCCAGCGTACCCGCATTCGTGTAGCCGACGTGCTTGCACGCGCGTACCGCCATCTCGAGCAACGACGCCCGCGTGCGTTCGGAAAGATGCGGCGCCGGCGATTCTTCGATGAGCTTTTGATGCGACGGCTTCTGCACCGAGCAATCGCGTTCGCCCAAACTCACGACATTACCGAAGTCGTCACCGAGCACTTGCACTTCGATATGACGCGGATTGAGGATGAGCTTTTCCATGTAGACACGCCCGTCTTTGAAGCTCGCCTCGGCTTCCGCGGTCGCGCTCGCATACGCGCGTTCCATTTCGCTTGCGTTCTCGACGACGCGCATGCCTTTGCCGCCGCCGCCGGCGGTCGCCTTGAGGAGGACCGGATACCCGGTCGCTTCTGCTGCACGGTTCGCTTCATCGACGGAGTCGAGGATATCCGTTCCCGGTGTCGTCGCAACGCCGGCTTCTTTCATGACCCGCTTCGCTGTTGCTTTGTCGCCCATTGCGGAAATCACCGACGGGGTCGGGCCGATGAAGGTCAGCCCATGGTCGGCGCAGATCTCCGCGAAGCGCGCGTTTTCTGCCAGAAATCCGTAGCCGGGATGGATCGCGTCGCAGCCCGTAATCAGCGCGGTCGAGATAATGTTCGGTATATTGAGGTACGAACGCGGTACCGGCCCAGGCCCGACGCAGAACGCCTCGTCTGCCATGCGAACGTGCAGCGACTCGCGATCGGCCTCGGAAAAAATCGCAACGGTATGCACGCCCAACTCGCGGCAGGCGCGATTGATTCGCAATGCGATCTCGCCGCGGTTGGCGATCAGCACCTTATTGAAAATCGGTCTTATCCTCGGTCGATCTCGAAGAGTACTTGTCCGTATTCCACCGCGCCGCCGTCAGGCGGCAGGATCGAGACGACACGGCCGGCCCCTCGGCTACGGACGGGATTGCGAATACCGAGCGCTTCCACATACGCCAGTTCGCGGTCGCTCTCAAGGAGCTCCCCGGGCGATGGCACAGGACGGCTCAACCGGAAGATTCCCACGAGATCCGCTTTGATCGCATCGAGCTTGATCGGCGGCGCCTCGTGGGCCGTCAGTTCGCTCGCGAGCGGCGGAACCAGCTCCGGACGAAGATGGCGCCGTCCGAGCTCAATTTCTTCCGTATCGCGCTCGATGCGCAGACGCAACAGGTCCGTGCCGACGAAATAGTCGGCCAGAGTACGAACGCGAGAAACAAGAGAAGAAGGCGGCTCTTCGGACATGAGCGCTACCGTTTCGCCGGTCTTGCGCTCCGCCCCGTTTTCGCGGACATACCCGCGAGCCGTTACACTCGCTGCACGGTGTGCAGTTCATTCGTGCCGAGCGCGTCGCGTGCCGAGGCATAGCGTTCGTCCAAATCGGCGAGCGGGACGAGCACGAAGGCACGTTCGTTCATGCGCGGGTGAGGTATGCGCAGGTCGTACTCGTCGACCGTTTCCTCTCCGTACGTCAGGATATCGAAGTCAATTGCGCGCGGACCCCAGCGCTCGCCGGGGACGCGGCCCAATCGCGCCTCTTCGGCTTTCAACGAATTGAGCAAGTCCCGCGGGCCGCGATGCGTATCGAGCGCAACAACGGCGTTGACGAAGTCCGGCTGATCCAAAATCGTTCCCCAGGGTTTCGCGCGATAGAACGGAGAGACGGCGGCGATCTCTCCAAAGAAACGCAGCGCTTCGATGCCGCGCCGAACTTGGGTGACCGGATCGTCCAAATTCGATCCAACCGAGATGTACGCAAGCGGCAACAGCTATACTTTCCTGTTGTCGCGTTCGAGCCGGACGATCGGCGTCGCGCCGTCGAGGACATCGGGCTTCGCGATCGCCAATGAAGCGCGCACAATTCGCGGATCGCGAAAGATTTCGTCGAGAATGACCGATGCTACGCGCTCGAGTAGCTGGAACGACCGATCCTCGACAATCTTCACGATCGTTTCATACACGACCGCGTAGTCGACGGTGTCGTGCAGCTGGTCGGTGAGCCCGGAGCGGCTGAGATCGACGAGCAGATCGACTTCGATATGGAGCGGCTGCGCGCGATCGCGTTCGCCGGGGTTGGCACCGTGTTTACCGTGCGCGACGATGTTTCGCAGGCTTATCCGGTCCATCCGGCCGGCCTCCAGTTACGCACGATTGCGTCCGCGACGCTGATCACGTCGCGTTGTTGGGCAATGTCGTGCGCGCGGACGATGTCGATCCCGGCCGCGATACCGAGCGCCGTCGTTGCGGCCGTTCCGTAAATCCGTTCGTGCGCTTCGCGCCCCGTCAATTTTCCGATCGTCGATTTTCGTGACGTTCCAAGCAATGTCGGATAGCCGAGCGCGCAGACGCGATGAAGTCCGCGCAACACGCGGATGTTTTGGTTCGGCGTCTTGCCGAAACCAATTCCCGGATCCAGCAATACGCGTCCCGCAAGTCCGCGAGCGTTCGCGCGGTCCACGCAATCGCTCAAGAATTCGACGACGGCATCGACGACGTCGCCATGATACTGCGTATCGCGCTGATTATGCATCGCCGCGAGCGGCATCCCGAGTTCGGCGGCAACGTCGATCAACTCGTTTGGTGCGCCCCACACGGAGTTGATCATGTCCGCGCCCGCTGCGTACGCGGCGCGCGCAACGTCCGGCTTGTACGTATCGACGGAAATGATTGCTTGCGGAAGGCGCTGGCGGATTGCGCTGATGACGGGACGGATGCGTTCGATCTCTAATGCGTCGTCGACCGGTTCGTGTCCGGGACGCGTCGACTCACCGCCGATATCGAGAATGTCGGCGCCGGCCTGCCATTGTCGCACCGCGTGTTCGATCGCATCATCGGGCTTGCGTCCATCACCGGAAAAGGAATCGGGCGTGACGTTGACGATCGCCATCAAATACGTGCAACCTCCCCACGCGAAGTCTTTGGCGCGAACGCGCATTACGCCGCGACGATCGTCCCTAACCACCACCCTCGGATCTCTGCAACGATAAAGGTAGAACCCGTGACGACGATGATTTCATCGGCGCCGCTCGTCCGGCGCGCGATCTCCATCGCCTCGACCGGATCTTGCACGACTCGTCCCCACGAACCGAGCGACTCCGCAATCGCCGCCAATCGTTGAGGCTTCGTCGCCGTACGCCCGGCGATTTCGAACGACGTAAAGATGAACTTGAGCGGTAGCGCAGCGAAGCGCCGCAGGATCTCGTACGAGTCCTTGCTTTCGCCGATCGCGACGACGAACGTGAAGCGGCGATTGGGAAAGTGCTCTTGCAGTGACCGCACGAGATGCTCCGCTTTTTCCGCGTTGTGCGCAATGTCGAAGAGCACGCCGGGATGTCCCGGATAGTACTCCATGCGCCCGGGAATCGTCAGCGACGCGAACGCTTCTTCTACGTCGCGAACGGTAGGACGAAATGCCGGCGGGAGCGCTTCCCCAACGGAGATTGCGGTCGATGCGTTCCGGCGTTGAAATTCGCCGAGCATCGGCGTCGAAAGACCGTAGCGCGTGCCGGGCGTGATGATGGCGAAGGACTGTCCGTCGGGAGAAAGCCGTACATCCTCGATGCTCACAGTCGCCGCGACGTCGATGAACGGCGCGCCGGCGCGCCGCGCAGCTTCCTCGACAACGGCGCGCGCACCGGCGTCTTCGACGAGACTCACGAGCGGAACGCCGGACTTTGCAATACCCGCCTTCTCGAGCGCGATCTCTTCAAGCCTTTCGCCGAGCACGTCCATGTGATCGAATCCGATCGACGTAATCGCCGAAACGAGCGGCGTAATGACGTTGGTTCCGTCCACGCGGCCGCCCAATCCAACTTCGATGACCGCGACGTCAACGTGCTCCTCGGCAAAATAAACAAACGCAATTGCAAGCAACGTCTCGTAATACGTCGGACGCCCGGCCACTTGCGCCGTGCGATCGATCGCCGGCATCATTGACTGCAAAATATGCGCGAACCGTTCCTCGGAAATCGCCAAGCCGTTGATACGCGCGCGCTCGGTCATCGATTTCAAGTGCGGCTTGGTATGCAGCCCGACGCGTTTCCCTGCCGAGCCGATCATTGCGGCGACCATGGTTGACGTCGAACCTTTTCCGCTCGTGCCGCCGATGTGAATCGTCGGATACGTATCTTGCGGATCGCCCAGTTCGGACATAAACGTGCGCATGCGCTCTAGCCGATACGGCATCCGCCGCGATACGGTTTCGTTGATCGTCCCGATCAGGTAATTCTGCGCCGCCGCAAAATCCATTAGCTGACGTTACCCGTCGACGAGCGCATCGGAGAGTAATTCGAGCGCATGCGGCAAGACCGGGACGATGACGTCGAGCGATTCGGCGACGGCCTTCGGACTGCCGGGCAGGTTGACGATCAAACTACGATGGCGCACGCCGGCTGTTGCGCGGGAAAGCATCGCCGTTTTCACGAGTGGCACCGACGCGGCGCGAATCGCTTCGGCGATCCCCGGCACCTCGTAATCGAGGACGGCGATCGTCGCTTGCGGCGTTCGATCGCGCGATGAGAGCCCGGTTCCGCCGCTCGTTAAGATGAGCGATGCGGCGCCGGTATCCGCAAGATCGATCAGTTCCGCTTGCAGCGTCCCCGGATCGTCGGGAAGTATGAGTTCACGAACGATCGCATACGCGGCGCCCAGCCGCTCGCGCATCACGGGAATGCACGCGTCGGCACGTGAGCCTTCCGCCGCGCGGTCGGAAAGCACGATCAATGCGGCAGTGTACGTCACGCGTGCCACCGGCCGCTCTTGCCGCCGGTTTTTTCCAGCAGGCGCACCGCTTCGATCGTGATGCCCTTGTCGATTCCCTTCGTCATGTCATAGATCGTGAGCGCGGCGACGCTCGCGGCCACCATTGCTTCCATTTCAACGCCCGTCTGCGCGCTCGTCGCCGCGACGGCATCGACACGTAACACGTTATCATCGATCCACTCGAACGACACGTCGACGTGCGTTAGCGGGAGCGGATGCGTGAGCGGGATTAACGACGATGCCTGCTTGGCCGCCATAACACCGGCGATCTGCGCCGTAACGAACGCATCTCCCTTTGGAAGCGTTGCGTCCCGAAGCGCTTGGGCTGCGTTGGATTGAAATCGTACGCGCGCTTCCGCGCGTGCGGTTCTTGCGGTAACAGCTTTCTCCGATACGTCGACCATCGAAATGCTGCCATCGGGCAAAATATGTGAGGGTTTCTGCACGGCAATATGTAAATCGCGGAAAGAGATGACGCTATTCCAGGACACCGGCGGCGATCCTCGGACCGGACGCGCTCGGCTCGCCGATGTTCTGTCTTGGTATGGCGCGGTTAGTGACGCCGCGATCGGCAATTCGCCCGGTACCGCGGTGCGTAAGGCATCGCTGGCGGTTGCGCTTGCCGACATCGCAAAAACTTCGCAAGCCGAACGCGCGGCGCTTTATTTCGCCGGATTGCTCCACGCAACGGGCGCAATCGGCAGTATCGCGTATCGCAAGGGCGAGACGCTCGGCGATCGCAACGCACGTATGGCACGGTGGGATGTCCCAGCCCGCGGCGCGCGGTTCTGTGCATCGGTGACGTCGCTTCCGGCGCAGACGAGCGATATCGTGCGCTGGCAGTGCGAGTGCTGGGACGGCACCGGCTTTCCCGATCAACTTCGCTGGTACGGAATCCCGCAAAGCGCCCAGCTCCTTGCCTTAGCCGATTTCTTCCTTCGCGCGGACGACGCTGAGGAAGCGCTCAACGCAATCGGGTTGCAGAGCGGACGCGCGTTCGGGCCGCAACACACGCGAACGTTCAGCATGTGGTTTCATATCAACGCGGGCGAAGCGTCACCGATCGCAATGCCCGTCGAAGCGCTCGGAGAGACGACCTCCCCGGCAGCGCTTCTCGATGCAATGGCCGATGCGATCGATCATCACAACGGCGTTAGCGGCCGATGGCGGCGCGTTGCGGCTCTCGCGGACGGCACTGCGTGCGCGCTCGGTTTTGACGAGCGCGCACGTGTCGATCTCGCGCTCGCGTGCCGTATTTTCGGCGCGGGCGAGATCGCGAAAGATGTCGGAGAAGACGAACAGTTCGATCCGCTCGCGCGCTTAGGAATCGAGCTCCGCGCATCGAACGCCGCTGCCGCCGCCGAGTTTGCGCGGCCATACACTGCGCTCGCGTCCGCCGCACCGATCGTTGCGATGCGAAGCGAATGGTTTGACGGAACCGGGAAACCCAACGGCGCGCGCGGGAACGAGATAATTCGCGCGGCGTCCGTCCTCGCATCGGCCATCGCGTATGCGCGACTCGATCGCGGCGAGCGTCTGGACGATGCGGCCGGAACGCAGTTCGATCCCAAAGTCGTGCGCGCCGTCATGGAAACGGCAAAGGCACACGCGTGATCGAGCTGCACGAACGCACGCGCCGCGTCTCACCGTCGCGCCTGCATGAAATCCTCACGGAATACGAATGTACGAGTCTCGTCGATCCCTTCATGGGGCTGCCGACGCACTTGAATTACCTGAAGCGCCATGGCATCGCGGTACACGGCGGCGACTTACTCGAGTGGTTCGTGCGGGCGGGTGAAGGACTCGTCGTCAACGATATGACGTATCTGCGCGACAACGAAGTGGCGGAAATCGTCGAGATGCTGCCGGGGCGCATCTACACGCTCGACACGTTCAAAGCTTGGGAAGGCGTCTTCTTCAGCGAGGAGCAGTGCGTCTATTTAGGCGTATGGCACGACAACGTGCGCAATCTGAGAAGCGATCAGCAAACCGGCCTCGCGATCATCGGGTTGTGGCGCGCGTTTTGCTATTGGCTCGAAAAGACACAGTCGCCCGACGACATGCAAGACGTTCCACCGAGCGAGCTTGCGTGGACGTACATTCGTCAGACCGAACAGTGGGTCACGCCGAACATGCGCCGTAATACGATTCGCCAAGCCGACGTCCTGGCAACGATGAGCGCGCAGAGCGGTGATGCGCTCTTCCTTGCGCCGCCCGCGCGCAATTCGTTCCGCAGTGCCGACGCACGCATCTGGATGTGGGAAGCGTGGTGGCAAGGCAATCCGTATTTCACCATCGAGCACGCGTACCGCGATTCGCTGCTCGGCGCACGCGCGTCCGACGCCGCGGCATACGCGCGCGCGATCGCATCGATTCTTTCTGCCGCGCAACAGTATCCCGTCGCGATCGTGCAAACGACGGAACAACGCCTGCCCGAACTGGAACCGATCGTTCGCAACGCGCGCCCGAACGTGCGGATCATCGCGCCGCACGCATGCGAAATCTACCTCGTCGCGACGAAATAAGCAAAAGCCCGCCGAAACGTTTCGGCGGGCTTTGCGTTTACGAGCCGGCGTTAGAACTCTTCGGCGAACTTCACGCCCGGTAACGTCGACGGATAGTTCGGGCCGATGAGAAACCAGATTACTTCGTGTGAGTACAGCGGGATGCTATTCGGATCGCCGTACCAGGGAGTGAGGTCCTGCTCTTTGGTAACCGGCCAACCCGGTGTATGCGAACCGCGATATACTTGCCCCGACGTGAAGACTTCGATCGGCCCGTTGAAGGGACCGAATTGTCCCATGCATCCGGGCACACCGGTCGGACAGGTCGCTGTAATACCCCAGACCTGCAAATACTGACCCAGCACGAACTTCGAATCTGTCGGCGTTGGTTCGACGACACCGCCGTTATCCGATTCAACATGAACCACGCCGGTCGAATCGTGCGTGTGCGTAAAGTAGAAGCACTGCGTGCCGTAGTTGTCGTCACCGTAGGAATCGATCACCGGTTCGACCACGCCGGTTCCGGTCGGCAATGCGATCTCTTGCCCGTTGTAGTAGATGCCGATGAAGACGTGGATGTGGTAGTTGTTCGACATTTCCACTTCGCACGGCACGTTGTCTACGACGTTGCCGATCGGCCCATGACCGCCTGAAGGCGTATCCCCGTATTGGCTCGGCGGATTGAACGCCGTTGTGACTTGACCGTTGATTACCGCGGCATGCGTCACGCCGGTTTTCGAGTTGGTATATTCGTACTCCGTCGAAAGATTGTTCCCGCTCCATCCCGGAGTGATGGACGTCGGCGTCGGACTTGCAGTCGGCGTCGCCGTAGGCGTAGGCTTCGCGGTGGGCGTCGGTGTAGCCGTCGGCGTCGGGGGAGGCGTTGGCGGAGCCACGGTGGGTGAATTCGTCGGCAGCGCGGTTGGCGAACCGGTCGGCCGTGTCGTCGGTGAGGGCGAGGTCGACGGCTTACCTGTCGGCGTTGCGGTCGGCTTGGTCGTGGGCGAGGGCGTGCTCGCAGGCGGCGTTGGGCTCCCCGGCGCAGCCGTCACCGTCGTCGGCGGCGTAGAGCCTCCTCCACCGCCACCTCCACAACCGGCAACCAGCGCTATGCAGGCAGCAACAATCAGAATTCGACGCATCGTATGATGATGGTATGAGAGCGCGAACGGCCGCTCGCGGTGCGAACGGCCGAACAGGATAGGGCTTTTCTTCCTAGAGGGTCGTCGTTTTACCGGGCAGCAGCCGAGCTTTGGAACCGGTACCAGATCAAGCAAAGAAGCGCTAGGACCCAGCAGACCACGAGGTGGGTCATATGGTGCGCGTGCTCGGTGCCTGACTTCGTGAACACGTTGACCGTGCCGAGTCCATAGAGCAATCCCAGAACGAAGAACACGATCGCAAGAACGACTGCAAGAGCTTTCATGAAAGCACCCCCAAACGGCTAAGAACGAAACAGACCGCGCCGCCGATCACGCAATACCAGCCGAACGGGCGCAGATCGTTCGACTTGAAGTAACGAGTCAAGAACGCAACGGACCAATACGCCGCGATCCCCGCGAGAATTCCGCCGATAACCGCCTGTAGTGCAACGACGTGCGCCTCCGGCGCGAACAGTTTTGGAATCTCGAGAAGTGCTGCTGCAAAAATTACGGGCGTTGCGAGCAGAAACGAAAAGTGTGCGGCGTCTTCGTGATCGAGATCGCACAAGAGGCCGGCGACCATCGACGCGCCGGAGCGCGAGATCCCGGGCAGCAGCGCGAAGCTTTGCGCGAATCCGACGAGCGCACTCTGAAAGAACGACAGGCTTTGCATCGGCCGGTCATCGCGGTGCGCAGCGGTTTGCTGCCGCCGCCGGAGCGCCTCTCCGGTAAACATGACGATGCCGTTGATCGCGAGGAACATCGCCGCGGGCGCGGGCGATCCGAAAAGCGCACGTACCGGTTCTTCGAAAATTACACCAAGAATGCCGACGGGAATCGTACCGACGACCAGGAGCCATCCGATTCGCTCATCGCGATCGTTCGACAATTTTCCCCGAACAACGCTCGCGATCAGCGCGCGAACAATTGCGGCCCACTGCCTGCGATAGAACGCGATAAGCGCAAGCGCGGTGCCGAGATGCAGCACGACGACGAACGCGAGAAACGTTGGATCGGAACGATTGATGTTGTCCCAATGAAGCACGGCCGGCACGAGAATCGTGTGTCCGAGGCTGGAAACAGGAAACAGTTCGCTTATCCCTTGGAGCAGCGCCAACACAACGGCTTGCAAAAGCGTCACGGGGCCCTCAGTTACGCCGAAATGGGCAGGATTGCCTATCCGGCCGGACTAAGGCGAACGCGTGGAATATCACGATACGAGCATGCAGGAGCCGCAAGAGCGTAAATTTCCGCGCGTCGGCGACTCATTGCTCGTTTCGTATAGCATCAACGATGAATTCGCTCCCGAATTTACGGAGACGTACGATATTGCGATGGGCGGCATGGCGATGCTCACAAACGCCGAGTTGATCAAGGATGAACCGGTCAGCGTTCAAGTCGAGCTGCGCGGCGATGCACAACCGGTCCTTCGCATCCGCGGGGTCGTTCGCTGGTCGCGCTACGATCCGCTTCTTCAGCGATACCGTACGGGCGTCGCGTTTCTCGACGTCGACGACGAAACGCGCAAACAGCTGCAGCGCTACATCGACACGCTGCACCTCTTACGCGACATGGGGATGCTCTAAGCCGCGACGTGCATTAAACGCAGCGCCGTGTTGCGGCTAGCGTCACCACGCGGTGAACTTCACTTTGAATAGATAGTCGCTTGCGATCGATTTGCACGCATGCGTGGCGGGAGTGTAGCGCGCAGCGCGTGCCATGCTGACCGCAACGACATCCAGTGCGGTATTTCCGCTGCTTTGCATCACGGTGGCCGCTTTCACCGTTCCCGTCGCGTCGAGCGAGACTCGCACGGTCGTCGTTCCGTTTGTTGCCGCGCCGCGTGCAGCGGGCGCGATGTCAGGCGGCGGAGGCGTCTGCGCTACCGATGCGGGCCCGTCGCTCGTCGCACAGTTCGGAGTCGGCGACGGCTTTGCCGCCGTGGGCGCTGCAGCCAGTGTCGTCCGCGCGCTGCCGCCGCTCGAAGGGTTCGATCCGCCGGATCCGGGCGAACCGCCGGGACGTGGCTTCGGAACTGCCGTCGATCGCGGCGAGGCTTGTGGCGACGGGCTCACCGCCGGTGTGGGCGTCGGCGGTGATGGGGTGGGCCGGCGCGTAACGCGCAACGCGTGCACGTGTTGAATGCTCACAACGGTTTGCGTTTGTTCTTCCGAGGGACCGAAAGGTGAACGAACGCCGGTCATCACGATAAGGTGAATCAGCAGCGAGAGCGCAAACGCGACGAGCAGCAAACGCCGCGCGCGTTGCGGCGTCATCGGACGTCAACGAAAAGGAGCGCTCCCGTGCGGGGGCGCTCCAATTGTACGTGACGCCGCACGCGCTTAGTCTGGATTGAATTCCGCACGGAAGAGATACTGGCCGCTTGTCGGCTGACAATTGACCAATTTCGGTGCGTACGTCGACTGATGCGCAGCGCGCAGTGCCTCACGATCGATCGCACCGTTTCCCGAGGATTTGTAAACGGTTGCATCTTGCAACGCACCTGACGGACCAACCGTCACTTCGACAAGCACCGTTACGGGCCCCAACCCGAGATCGCGCGCGGAGTCGGGATAATCGGGTGCCATCGCATTGGTCACCGTCGCATCCTGATTCGGATTTGCACACGCGGGCTTCGGCGTCGGAGCCGGAGTCGCCGGCGGCGCCGGCGTTCCGTTCGGTTTCGTACCGCCCGGTTGGCCGTTTTCCGTGCCCTTGGTGACGTTGTATTGCTGTTCGTTCGACGTCGTGCTCGAGTTGTTCGACGTCTTCGGAACGTTGACTTTGAGCTTCGGTTGCACGACCTCCACCTTCTTCTGCGGCGGCGGCGTCTTCTCAGGCGGCGGCGTCGGCGTCGGGGGCGGCGTCGGTGTGGGCGGCGGCGGCGTCGGTATTCGTACCTGAATCTTCTTGGTGACGCTCACCTTTTCGACTTCTTCCGATTCGTGGTGCTTCGTCAAGTCCGGAAAGAACGGCGAAGCGGCCGCGTGGATGACAAGCGAAATGACGAACGCGGCAATCAAGAAGTTGCGCGTGCGCTCACCGGTAGTAATGAAGCCTTTATTCGCCATCGGTTACTGCGTTGAGCCCTCCGGTTGACCCTCGACATGGTTGGCCAACCCGAAGGTCGTGAGATCTACGGATTTCGCAGCGTCCATGACTTGCAAGATCGTCCCGTAGTTCGCACGCGGATCTGCTTTGATAATGACACTTGTGAATTTGTGCCCGGTCTGATCTTGCAGCTGCGCGAACGCATCGTGCGCCTGCGAGATCGTAACCTGATTCGATCCGATTTGGATATTGTTCTTATCGTCGATGATGACGACGAGCTGAGAAGCCTGAACGCGGTCCTTGTTGCGCGCGTCGGGGAGCTTCGGCTCTTTCGTAACGGCGGCAAGAATGATGAAGATGATCAAGAGCACCAACAACACGTCCGTGAACGGCGTGATGTTGATGGTCGACATCACCTCATCTTCTCCCCCACCTGTCGACATTGCCACGAGTAAACTAAACCTCCACTAGCCCGACGTAACGAAACCGACGTCTTCCAGTCCGGCTTCCTTCGCAGCATCGAGAATCCGAATGATGATACCGTACGGCGCTTTGGCGTCGGCGATCACGGAAACGTGGTGGTGCGGCTTCTTCTGCGAGACGTCGTACATCACACGATAGATTCCGGATTGGTCCGTCTTCGTTCCGTCGACGAAAATCACACCCTTATCGTTGACGTCGACTTCGATATCGTTCTTATTCTGATTCTGATTCTGCGTATTGTTGTTATTATGATTCGGAAGCTGCTTCTCAAAGCCCGGCGGCGCGAGGATAGCTGCCAGAATCATGAAGATGATGAGCAGCACGAGCAATACGTCGGTGAACGGCGTGATGTTGATCTCCGCCATCACTTCGGACTCTTGCTGTGCCGAGAGCAGTCCCACGACCTACCTTCTCTCCCGAGCTATTTCGTCGGGCCGCTCGGCTGATAAAGTTCCGTCGGAATCGGCGCGCCCGTATTATGAAAGTGCAGCATTTCGGCGAGCTGGTTGGCAGCAACGATCATCTCTTGGTTGTACGCCTTGATGCGCGACTTGAAATAGTTGAAGAAGATAACCGCGAAAATCGCGACGACCAGACCGGCGAACGTCGTGATGAGCGCCTCGGAAACACCGGCCGCAACGACGGCGGGCGTCGAGTTGCCCTTCAACGCGATGTCTTGGAACGCGCGGATGATACCGAGAACCGTGCCGGCGAGGCCGACGAACGGTGCGATAACGGCGATCGTACCGATGATGCCGAGGTTGCGCTCGAGAGCATTAAGGTGCTCCATCAGCGCGATCGAGAGCGCGTCGGTGATATCAGCGCGATTCTTTTCGCCGCGGCGGAGCCCGAACTCCAGAATGCGCGGAAGCATGCCGTTATTCTGTTGGCAAATCTTGATTGCACCGTCGAGATCGTCGTCAGCGATCTTGCTGCCGATTTGACGCAGCAGACCTTTCGTATCGCCATGCTGCGATGCGAAGAACACCAGCCGTTCGATCACGATTGCAACGACGATCACGGAGAGAGCGAGCAGGATCCACATATCCGGACCACCCTGCTTCATGACACTCATAAATCCATCAAACACGAGTTTCCGACCCCTCCCGGGCGTTTAGAGTGCAGCTGATATAAGGAAAAAGCGACGGCTTCCGCCGTCCCGAAGGCCCGAGCATTTGCCCGCCCTTCCGTAAAGTCCTGGTATCGTTTTGCCCACGCCGGATTTGCACTTTCACGCAAACCCACACACCCGTCGGCATGCGTTTTATTGGGGAATACTCTTAATTTGATTTTCGATTTGCAACGCAAGGGCGGTGTTGTTGGCTGCCTTTGCGAGCTGGTCGGCCTTATTGAGGAAGTCCAGCGCTTGCTGCTTGTCCGCAGCCTTTTTGCTGTTCGCATAGAGCCCGAGCATCGATACGCCCGCCGCGTAGTTCGCCTGCGCATCGTTCGGCGCGACGGCTACTGCCTTGGCGGCATAGTCGTGCGCTTTCTGGTAATCGGGCTTCGCCATGCTTAAAATCGCAAACGCGGCGCCGGTGTTCGCCGTGACAGTCACCTTCGGGTCGCCCGTGCCCGCTGCCTGATCGTAGTCCTTCAGTGCTTCGGGATAGTTCTTCGCCGTCATCGCGTCGTTGGCGAGTTGAATATAGTGGCTTCCGACCGCAGTGGACGCGGTGCTACCGGTCGGATCGAGTTGCTTCATCTCGGCCGTGGTCGCATTCGCGCCGGCGGTGTCATTGGTGGCGAGATATGCGGAAAGCAATTGACGATCGATCGCCACTTTCGTCTTGGCATCAGGCGCCTTCTCGTGCACGGCCTTCAGCGTCGTGATTGCCTGCGCGTACTGCTTGTTCGCGAGTTCCGCTACGCCGAGCGCAAATTGCGAATTGCTGTCGTTCGCTAGCGACACGGCTTTCTGCGCATAATCAAGCGAATCTGAAGGACTGCTTTGCGCAGCCTGCACGCTCGCGCTCGCAAACGCATCGGCTGCGAGCGGTTGGAATTCCTTACCGATCGACGGAACCTTCGAGAACGTCGCGGCCGCCGCGGAATAGTCTTTCTTATAATATTGAGCGATGCCGAGCAATTGCAGTACCGCCGCGTTTCCCGGCGACGAAACAAGCGCGGCGTTCGCCTTCGAGATTGCGGTATCGTACTGATGCGCGCGAATTGCCGCGTCGATCGGTCCGGTCACGGAGCTCGGCGCACCGGCGAGCGCGCTCGCACCCGACGTGCCGCCGCCCTCTTCCGTATGCGAGACCGACTTGCCGTTGAATTTCAGTTGAAAGTCGTAGAAGCTCGTGATCGCCGTACTGCCGCGATGCGCGGGACGGTAGGTAGAGCTCTGCGCGATCTCCATCGCGGCGGCGTTGTCGCCGGGGTTGGTGGAACTGAGGACTTTGGTAACTTTGTGCGAGCCGTCGGCGTTCACTTGCACTTGAACTTTCACTGTACCGGAGCCCGCGATTGGCTTCGAACTCGTCCCGACCTTCGTCACCTTGGCAATCGAAAATTCACTAGCATATTGTGCGAGAGCGGGGACGGTCGTCGCCGCCATCGCCATCGTGCACCCGAGTGCAACGATGCGCGTAAACGTCATTTCTATACCTCGAGAAAGTAGAGTTTGCTACCGTGTGAACGAGTCGACCCCCGCCCGGAGTGCCATTGTTCTTACCCTAGGCCGCTAACGATGCTGCAGGCAAACGCCTGCCGACAGCCGAGGCAACCGCCGCGAGCGCTCGCGTCATCGCGGTAAACGCTTCCGGGGTCAGCGACTGTGCCCCGTCGGAAATCGCGCTTATCGGATCGGGATGAACTTCTACCAGCAATCCGTCCGCTCCGGCGGCGACGGCGGCAAGCGCCATTGGCTCGACGAGACGCGCGATTCCCGTGCCGTGCGAAGGATCGACGATCACCGGCAGGTGGGTCAGCTCCGCAAGCAACGGAACGGCGGAAAGGTCCAGCAAGTTACGGGTCGCCGGATCGAACGATCGCACGCCTCGTTCGCAGAGCACGACGTTGTCATTGCCGCCGACGAGAATGTATTCCGCGGCCATCAACCATTCATCGACCGTAGCGGCGAGACCGCGCTTGAGCAACACCGGTTTACCCGATTCACCCGCCTCGCGCAATAACGAGAAGTTCTGCATATTGCGCGCGCCGATTTGCAGCAGATCGGCATAACGTGCGACGGTTGGGACATCGCGCGGGTCGAGCACTTCGGTTACAACCGCGAGCCCATGACGATCGGCTGCCGCGCGTAGCAGCTCGAGTCCGCGCACGCCCAAGCCTTGAAACGCGTACGGCGACGTGCGCGGCTTGAACGCGCCGCCGCGTAAAACGTTTGCGCCTGCGGCCGATACGGACTTTGCCGTGGCATCAATCTGTTCGCCGGATTCGACCGAACACGGACCCGCACAGATTGCGAGCGTGTCACCACCGAACGATGCGCCGCTGTGCAACCGCACGATCGTGCGGCCGGCGCGCGCATCGCGCCGCGCGAGCTTCAACTCTCGGGATGGTGCTTCATAACGATCCACGGTGTCCGGAGGTTCGACGGTGCGTGCGCTGCGGCCCCGCCGACAAAAGTCAGGACTCGCCTACCCGCTTCAGTGCTGCGAGTTCTTTCGGTGTCACCGCGCGCGTGCGGCCGACACCGAGATCACCGAGCGAAATCGGCCCGAATCGCAACCGCACCAGCGTTTGCACCGGGTGGCCGAGCGCCTCGAACATATCGCGCACCTGGCGATTGCGGCCTTCGTGAATCGTGACGTCGACGACGGAATAGCCGCTGCGCACCGAAACGACGCGTACTTTCGCGCTCGATGCTTTGTACGTTTTCACGACAACGCCGTCATGCAACGCCGTAACGTCTTCCGGCGTGAGCCGTCCGGCGATTGTTGCGCGATAGGTTTTCTCTACACCGTAGCGCGGGTGCAATAGCTTGTTCGCGAGGTTACCGTCGTTCGTCATCAACAGCACGCCGGCGGTGTTGTAGTCGAGCCGTCCGACCGGGACGATGCGCGCCGCCTTCTTCGGAAGCAAATCGACGACCGTGCGACGGCCTTGCGGATCGCGCATCGTCGTCATTACACCGGTTGGCTTGTGAACGACCAAATATACCGCGTCGTCAACGGGCTCGATCGTCGTACCGCTGACGTCAACGCGATCCCCCGGAATGACGAGCGTTCCGAGCTCGCGCACGACCCTGCCATTGATGCGCACTTTTCCGTACGCGATCAACTGATCGGCGCGACGGCGCGACGCTATACCGGCTTGCGCGATGTATTTGTTCAAACGCACGCCTTGTTCGCGCGACGCCGATGCTCTCGTAGAACTCGCCATGTTACGATCTTTCCGCGGACCTGCTCGCAAGCCACGGTGCAATCCCGAAGACCGGCACGGCGATGCCGAGCGTCGCCGGCAGATTGCCGAGGTGCGAGGCGATGGCGATCCCCAGGCGCACGGCGTTGCACGTCATGTTTGCGGTGAAGACACCGTAGAAGCCGACCAACGAAATCGCATCGACGCAACCGGCCTACGCACGCCGTCTTACTTTGGCGTACAGATGCGCATCGAGTATTTCATCGCGCTTGATGATCGCGCTGCGCATGATGCCTTCGAACGTATACCCGCAGCGCTCCAGCACGCGCATCGACGGAACGTTCGGCGCATACACGGCGGCTTCGAGTCGGATGAAGCGCCGCTCGTTCATCGCATAATTCGTGAACGCGTTGACCGCTGCGGTCGCTATACCGCGCCGCCTGTACGCGGTGCCTAGCCAGTAGCCAAACTGCGCCCCGACGCGGCGTTCCGCGTCGAGCGGATCCATACCGATGCCGCCCACGAGTTCTCCGCCGGCCTCAATCGCGAAGTTGTTCATCGAGGTCGAAGCGAGATGCGAGTGAATCCACCAACGCGCGTCTTCGAGCGTATACGGATTCGGGAACCGATCCGCCATGTAGCGCGCCACGTCGGCGTCGTTCGCAATCTCTGCCAGTCGTTCAACGTCGGTTTCGCGAAACGGCCGAAGGATGCAGTTGCCGGCGTCAATCGTCAATGTTTGTTCCACGAGTCGTCGATCAGGGCTCGGATGTTGAGATTCGTCTCCGGGCCGACATCGTCGCGAGCGCCGCGTCGCATTCCGCGTCGCGATGTGGCAGCAGCCATCATACCAATAATAACGACCATTATAAGAACGCACGTGACGATCACTAGCATCGGTTCGGCTCCCCATCACAGGCACTCCTGACCGCGAATGTTATTCGCGTCCGCTTTCGAGGCCTTGATAAAGAAAAAAGACGGGCACCGCCGGCCCGCCTTTCATTGTCCCGTTCCGCGGTTAGTAGCGGCCGTTAGAGCCGTTTTCTTCGTAGCCGCGGGACATCGAGAGTGCTTCTTTCGTGACCGATTGCAAGAACTCGTCGTTGTTGCGCGTCTGCGCCATCTTCTCGAGGATCATTTCGGTGATGTCGCCCGTGTTGAGTGCTGCGCTTACGCGGCGCAACATCCACACTTTGCGCATCTCCTCGGTCGTGAGCAAGAGCTCTTCGCGACGCGTACCCGAACGCTTGATGTCGACCGCGGGGAAGACGCGCGATTCGGCCAGCTTACGGGTCAGGTTCAGCTCCATGTTGCCCGTGCCTTTGAACTCTTCGAAAATCACGTCGTCCATCTTCGAACCGGTCTCGACGAGCGCGGTGCCGATGATCGTAAGCGATCCACCGTTCTCGATCTTGCGCGCCGCGCCGAAGAAGCGCTTCGGTTTGTGGAGCGACGCGGTATCAAGACCGCCGGACAGCGTGCGTCCCGAGGTCGGAACGACCTGGTTATACGCACGCGCGAGACGCGTAATCGAGTCGAGGAGTATGACGACGTCTTTGCCGAGCTCGACGAGACGCTTCGCTCGTTCCATCGCAAGCTCGGCAACGGCCGTGTGATTCTCGGGATGTTCGTCGAACGTGGAGGCGACGACTTCGCCGTCGATCGTACGCTGCATGTCGGTGACTTCTTCCGGGCGCTCGTCGACGAGCAATGCGATGATGTGCGCCTCCGGATGATTGATCGAAATGCCTTGCGCGATGTTCTTGAGCAGCGTCGTCTTGCCGGCCTTCGGCGGCGAGACGATGAGCGCGCGCTGTCCTTTACCGATCGGACAGAACAGGTCGATCACGCGCGTCGACAGTTGCGTGGAGCGATTTTCAAGTTTGTATCGCTCTTCCGGAAAGATCGGCGTGCCTTTTTCAAAGACCGGGCGGCCTTTGATCGCGTCAGGTTCGAAACCGTTGACCTTATCGACGCGAATGAGTCCGTAGTACTTTTCGCTCTCTTTCGGTCGGCGTACTTGACCTTCAACCATATCGCCGCGGCGCAATTCGAAACGTCGAATCTGCGACTGGCTGACGTAGATGTCGTCGTTGCCGATGACGTATCCGCCGCGCCGTAAAAATCCGTAACCTTCCGGTAAGATGTCGAGAATGCCGCTCGCCATTTCGAGGCCTGAGCGTTGTTGTTGCGCAGCAAGAATGGCGGCGACGATTTCGTCTTTCTTCATCGTCGTCGGGTTGCCGAGCGCAACTTCGTGTTGCTTGCGCGATCTCGATTAATTCGGCTTTCTTTTTGCCTTCAAGGTCGGCCGCAGCCAACATCGGCGGCCCGGTTTCAATTGCCGGAAACTGGTCGTTGTGATTTTGATATTGCGGATTGAATCCGTGGCGGCGGCGCGAGCGGCGGCGGCGACCACCGCCGCCTTGCGGCCGGCCATTTTCGTTTGGGCGATGTTCCGTTTGCAGAGGACTGTCTCTCTCGTAGAGCCGTGCACAGGACGATTTACCGACGCTATATCATTGGCGAGGCTGCCAACGAGCATCGATCGTTGTGTACGAGGGGATTAAACGTGCTCACTATAGCATGAGCGTTGCGACCTATCAAGGGACGATTTGGGGGTTGTTACGGTGGCGAGAGCGTTCGCGGCCCGCTGACATACGGGCTCCCTCGTTCATAGAACCGCAAGCGGCGGTGCGCGGCGCGCGTGATTCCGATACGGGGGCTGACGCCGATTGCTCCCGGTGCGCGATTCCGACGTGCAAGCCAGAGATCCCGATCGGTCAACAGTTGCCGTCCATCGAGCGAGCGGTCGATGTCGAGCGCCTGCGCGAGACGTCCGGGACCGCGGCATAAATCGCGCAGCGAGTCCGTTTGCCGCCGTCGCTCCATCAACGCAATTCCGTCGAGCGGCTCCAACGCGCGAACTAACACCGCGGCGCCTTCACCGCGCGCTTCGCTCGTTACATTAAAGCAGAAGTTCGTGCCGTAAATGAGATAGACATATGAATGAAACGGCTCGAGAAACATCGATGCATTGCGTTGACGCGGACCGATATATGCGTGCGATGCCGGATCGCCGATGACGTATGCCTCCGTCTCGACGATACGTCCCGCGGAACGCCCCTCGTCGCTATCGCGAACGAGGACCATTCCGAGTAACGCACGAGCGAGCTCTTCGGTTCCAACGGGCAGCTCCGACGGATACGTCCGCTCAAATTGCACGCCGCCGATTTAGGCGGCCGGGTTTAGAGCAACCTCCGCGCGGGCGCGTTGCGCGATATCCGGATCGTCACCAAAGGCGAGGGTATACGCCTTGAAGCGGTTGAGCGCACAGCCAAGCCGGACGTACGGGAGAACGACGGGCGAAGGGACGTCCCGATGTTCGTTACGGTCGCTCACCAGCGCGTCATTCGGTACGAGGAACGCCGCGCGGTCAACACCGCGCTCGGACAAAAGCGTCGCGACTACCGTCAACGCTGCGTATGCGACCTCACGGTCATCGAGACCGGCAAACCGTTGGACGCGGAAGCCGGCTCGCACAAGCCGCTCTCCCGTCCGCGAGCGCAGGCGCGCATAGGCGACTCCGTTTCCTACCTCGTCGGCAGCATAGCCGAGTTGCACCTGAAGCATGGGTCGATTGTATCGAACAGATGTTCGATCCGTCAAGCCGTTTGGGTGCTGTGCGTCCCAGTGGGCACGCGTTCGAGCAGGCTCGCGTAGATCTCGATGATGCGGTCGACTTGATGGCCGACCGCGAACCGCGCGGCTGCGCTGCGAGCGCATTGAATCGATGGTTGGCTCGGTGCTGCGGGCGTCTCTTGCATCGCCGTCGCGAATCCGGCGACCGTCGGCTCGACGATGCGCCCTGCGCTGCCGAGGACCTCGCGGTTCGATGCGGCATCCGCCGAAATCACGTACGCGCCGGCAGCGAGCGCTTCCGCCTGTACGAGCCCCTGCGTCTCGGTCGTGCTGGGGAAAACGAACGCGTCCGCGCTTGCATACAGGTCCGGCAGCTGGTCGCGCGCGACCGCGCCCAGAAAGCGCGTGCGCTTCGCGATACCCAGTTCGTCGGCGAGCGTCTGGAGTTCGGCACGCGCGGGGCCGTCGCCGGCGATGACAAGTTTGAGATCCGGATCGCTTGTTTGCGCGAACGCTCGCAATGCCAGCTCCACATTCTTCTCCCGCGCGAGCCGCGACACGAAGAGCAGCACACGATCGCCGAGCTTTGCGCCTAGGCCCGCACGCAACGCATCATCGCGCCGGCCTTGGCCGAAACGTTCGACGTCGATACCGGTTGGGACGACTTCGATTCGCGCTTCGACGCCGATGTCGCGGAGATGCGTCGCCATCGCAGGGGTTGGAACGACCACCGCATCGACGAGGTTCCCAAACGTGCGCGTCAATTGCAGCGCCGCGAATCGCGTCGCTCGCGGTTGAAACGGGACATAGTGCGCGTACGCTTCGAGCTGGGTGTGATAGGTGTAGACGACCGGCATCCCATAACGCCGCGCATACCGCAATCCCATCCATCCCGTTACGAACATCGAATGCACGTGAACGATCGACAAACGTTTGATCACGTTGTTGACGTTTCTGCGACTCACGAGGGGCAACGTCAGCCGGTACGGGGTGTTCGTCGGCAGCGGCAACGACGGCATGCGAAACACCGCGCGCTCGTCACCGTCGAAGCCCGGCATTTGGGGAGCGAAACAGTACACGCTATGGCCGCGTCCACGCAA
This sequence comes from Vulcanimicrobiia bacterium, assembly GCA_963737065.1. Taxonomy (GTDB): domain Bacteria; phylum Vulcanimicrobiota; class Vulcanimicrobiia; order Vulcanimicrobiales; family Vulcanimicrobiaceae; genus JAMXLG01. Next base: position 2,372,821 of record CAVTRC010000001.1, on the reverse strand, counting down.
ACCTTCAGCGAGCGTGTCTACCGATTCGACCACGCCATTGACGACCGGGCGATAGATCTCGGTGAAGAATCCGACGCTCAGGTTCGAACTATGCGAGCGACTCACGACACTCCGTGACGGCAGTGGAACAGGCCGATTCACCGTGCAAAGGCAGTCCCTTCGTGTCTATGACTTTCGGCATAGGCGAACGTCGCGTCGGGCATGGTATAGTGCCCGGGTTACCCCGCCGCTCGCCCGTCGAGCGGCCAGCGGACCACCGCCAGCCTGGTGTTGCAACGGTCCGGAATGGCGTTTCCGATTTGGGATCCGTCAACCACTTTACCCCAACTGTTTAGTCGAGCCTCGCGGCTTTCGTTCGTTATTTCTACGGTATACGAACCTTTGCGGGGGCTGGGACAGGAAAGGAAACCCGGTTGATAGGACGCGGCCCTCTGCGGCTGAGCCACGTGCTCGCTGTCAGCGTCTTAACTGCCGGCTTGGTCACGGCCGGCTTCCTGACTCACCCGGCACCTGCCTACGCGGGCAGTGGTGAGATCATTTCCGCGACCGCCTCGCATGTCGTCACGTTCGATTCGCTCGGAAGCGTTTCGGAGCATCCGACTACCGCCGTGACGGTCGGCGCCTTCCTCACGGAACGCGGCATCACGATCGGCGCGAATGACTTCGTCAATCCATCGGCCGACACGCCGATCTCCGATCGCATGACGATAACGTATCGTCCTGCGGTGACGGTCACTATTGAAAGCGCGCATCAAAAGAAAATCGTTACGACGACTGCAAGCGATGTCGCGAGCGTACTCGCGGAGCAGAGTATCGCCGTTTCGAACGACGACGACGTGAGCCCGGCGCCCAACGCTCCGGTCCCGCAGAACGGGACGATCAATGTCACGCGCGTCAAAAAGTGGCTGCGCAGCGAAAAACGCAAGATTCGCGTCAAGACCGAACGTCGTCTCGATTTTTCGCTGGATCCGGGCGCGTCGCGAGTGGTCGCGAAAGGTTCACCAGGTATCCGATACATGCTCGTTGCGTTCGCGCAACGCGACGGCGGCCGCATCACGAAGCAAATTATCGAATCGCGTATCATTCGACAAGCGCACCCGCGCATTGTGGCCGTAGGGGTCGGTGAATACGCTTCGTTCCAGCGCTTCGCGTCACGCGGCATAGAACGGACATCGCGCCTCGCGGTGAGCGCGCTGGATATGGTTGCAACGGCGTACACCGCATCGTGCGGCGGGTGTAGCGGCATGACCGCGATCGGACGCCCCGCGGGTCACGGCATCGTAGCCGTCGATCCGAGCGTGATTCCGCTCGGTACGCGCTTATATATTCCCGGATACGGGTTTGCGATCGCCGGTGATACGGGCGGCGCAATCCACGGTAACCGGATCGATCTCGGATTCAATTCGTATGCCGATGCAATGCAGTTTGGCCGGCGCGCGGTGACCGTCTACCGACTACGCTAGAGCTTCGGTCCGCCGCAGCGGGGCGCGCGTAGCACGGAACGAAGTGCAGTGCTAAGTGCCATTTCAAAATGAAGGAGACCCGAATCGCGAACCCGCGATTGGGGACAAAACGCATCCGCGCGCACTACTGAGCGCGTGGGGGCTGCGTCCGAAGAAAAAATTCGGACAGAATTTCCTGATGGATAGCGGAGCCGCGCATCGTATTGCGCGGCTCTCTCTCATAGACGTCGTTCGCGCCGAACGGGCAAACCCGGATGCGACGACGCATCAGCGCGTCTTAGAAGTCGGCGCGGGGACGGGCGTGCTGACGTGCGCTTTGCTCGACGAAGGAGCAGCCGTCACCGCAATCGAGATCGACTCTCAACTCGTCGACGTGTTGCATTCACGGCCGGAATTGCGCGCTGCGCACATCGTTCACGCCGACGCGATGCAATTTGATTATGCCGCTTATGCTGCGCGCGGAACGTGGTATGCCGCGGGGAACCTCCCGTATAACATCGCGACGCCGCTGATCATCGAACTGGTAGAAATGGAAGCTGGACCTCACGCCATCACGGTGATGATTCAGAAAGACGTTGCGGACCGGCTTGCCGCAAAACCGGGCACCGCGGCGTACGGAAGTCTTTCGATTGCCGTCCAGTATGCAATGCATGTCGAACGAGCGTTCACGCTTGGACCGCGCGCGTTTTATCCGTCGCCGAATGTCGAATCGACCGTCGTGCGTTTGGTGCGTCGAGCGCAACCCGCCGTGCATCCGCGCGACGTCGCATGGTTCAGGAAGGTCGTCCGCGGTGCGTTCGCGTACCGCCGCAAAACGCTCGCAAACAGCCTTACGCTCGCGCTCGGAATCGAACGCGCGCGCGTTGCACGAGCAATTGCCGCCAGTTCGCTTTCCACGGAGTCCCGCGGTGAACAACTCGACCTCAACGATTTCTGCCGGCTCTCGGACGCGTTGGCCGGCGAATAGTTTTCTCGCGGGACCGACGGCGCTGTTGATTTTTGCCGCGCTCGGTGCGGCGATCGTCGGCGGCATAATCGGCGTTGTGTTCTTTTTCCTGGCGAATCGTCCGCGAACGATAGGCCCACAATTCGTCGTTGCGGCGATTCTCGTCCAATTGCTCGTCGAAGGCTGCGCCGTTATCGTCATCCTCGCCGCGCTTCCGGCCGTTTCAAAACGCTCGCTGCGCGAACTCGGTTTTTACGCGCCGCGCGCGTGGCAGCTCGGCGTCGCCGTATTGGGTGCGATGGGAATGGTCATCGTCGTCGAAGGCGGCGCATCGCTGATCCAGATGCTCACGCATACGAAGCACGAACAAAGCGTCGTCGAGCTGTTCAAAGCGGTGATCGGGCAACCGCGCGTCATGTGGCTCTTTGCGCTCTTTGCGATCGTGCTCGCGCCATTCATGGAAGAAGTGATCTTCCGCATCTTCATCTTTAACATCGGGCTGCGCTGGGCCGGCTTTTGGCTGGGCGCGATCATCAGCGGGCTCTGTTTCGGTGCGGCGCACACCGATCCGTTCGTTCTCGTCCCGCTTGCACTCGGCGGCATTATCCTGTGCGGCGTCTACTATCGAACGGGCAACGCGTTCTGCTCCATGGTCACACACGGACTTTTCAATGCCGTCACCGTTTTTGCGCTGATGTTCGCTCCGCAACTCGCCCAATGAGGTTGGCCGTCGACGCGTGGAATCTCGTCGACGACCGCCGCGGCATGGGACGATACGTGCGCCGTGTGCTCGCCGACTGGCAGCGTGCATCGGATCTCGACGTCGCGCTCATCGTTCGCAAGCCGGCGCATGCGGAGGCCCTGCGGCGAGACTTTCCTTACGCGGTTGAAACGCGCGTGCACGGAAGGTTCGATGCGGTATGGTTCCCGTGGAATGCGATGCGTTTCGATGTTCCGCGCGCACGAAGTACCGTAGTGTTTCACGACGCGTTCGCCTTCACGCAACCGCATCACCATTTCGTCGCACGGTGGCGAGAGCAAAGGCCGATCCGCCGCGCGATGGAGCGCGCCGACGCCCGAGCCGTCAATTCGCATTGGTCCGCAACGGAACTAGCGCGCATCTTCGGATGCGACGTCGGGAACTTTACCGTGATTCACCCAGTTCCCGATCGGTTTTGGATGCCGGTCGGTACGGATCGTCGTCCGGGATACGTTCTCGTCGTAGCCGGACCGGAGGAGCGCAAGAACATTCCAACGCTCGTGCACGCATTTGCGCGCGCGTTTCCGGGCGGTGACTGCGAACTGGTCGTTGCCGGAAACATCAGTGCGAACGACAAATGGATGCTCGAACGCAGCGGCACGCGGCACGAACGCATAGTCGCGGACGATGAAATACTGCGCGCGCTCTACAGCGGAGCGCTTGCGGTCGCGATACCATCCCTTGCCGAAGGCTATGGAATCATGGCGGTCGAGGCAATGGCTTGTGGCGCGCCCGTTATCGCGAGCAATGTTACCGCACTACCCGAAGCGTGTGATAACGCCGCCATTCTCGTGCCGCCGGTCGACGTCGAAGCGTGGGCATTCGCGCTCGAACGCGTCGTTCACGACGAAACGCTGCGCGAAACGATGCGCGAGCAATCGCTTGCGCGTGCAGCGCGGATCGATCGTACCGAACCCGCGCGCCTCATGCTTGGGTTGATTCGACGATCGCTCGGAAGCGTTGGATGAATCGCCGCGGTGAGAAGTCTTCCGCATGCGCGCGCAAGCGCTGTGAATCGTAACGCGATGCATCGAACGAACGCAGCCGGTTCGCCAACGACTCGGCGGACGGCTCATCGAAAAACTCGCCGGTAACGCCTTCGATTACCGTTTCGCGCGCGCCGCCGCCGCGATAGGCAATCGTCGGCCGGCCGGTCGCCGCCGCTTCGATCGGTACGAGCCCGAGGTCTTCCTCGCCAGGCAAAACGGCCGCGCGGGCGCTGCCGAGCAACGCGTTGACGCGCTCGTCGCTAACGTAGCCGAGTATGGTCGTCGACGTGCCACGCGCGCGGTTGCGCAGCTGCCGCTCCGACGGACCGGTTCCCGCAATGACGAGCGGCACGCCGGCGAGTTGCGCCGCGTCGATTGCGAGCTCGATCCGTTTGTACGGGAGCAATCGAGATGCGATGAAAAAGTAGTCGCCTCCACCCTCGCCAACGGTGAAGCGCTCGACGTCCGCGGGCGAATGCAAAATGTCGGCATTCCTCCCGTAATACCGGCGCACGCGCTCGGCGACGGTCTCGGAGTTCGCGACGTATCGCGTGGGCCGCTGTGCCGCGACGAGATCCCAATCGACGAGCCTCGAAACCATTGCTCGCGTCAACGTCTTTGCAAGCTTGGCGCGAGCGGGTCGAAGCCCCCCGACGTAGCGGTCGTAGTCGAACAAGAAACGGCTGACGGTGTGAATGAAGCACACATGCACGGCATCCGAACGAACGTGGACGCCCTTCGCCCACGAACTCGTCGAACTGATCACCACATCGTACGGCGAAAAATCGAAAGCCTCGAATGCGCGCGGATACAGCGGTGCCAAGTAACGAAAATTGCGGTTCGCGCCCGGAATGCGCGCGAGCGCGGATGTCTGCACGCGCTCGCGGGGGATCAAATCGCCGATAACGGCTTCATCATACAATGCCGTGAACACGGGAGCATCCGGCCACGCCGCAACCATGTGCGCAAAGACGCGTTCGGCGCCTCCGCGCTGGTTGAGGTAATCGTGGACAAGGGCCAGTTTACGCATTGCGTAAACTGGCCCTAAGCGCGACTTTCAGGGGCTTTGTGAAGCTTGCGCGTTCGTATCGCGCGGCAGCACGAGCGCGATCGCGGGATTACCGAGATATTGACGAGCAACGCGCTGTAAATCGGCGGCGTTCGTGTTTGCAATTGCGCTCAGCGTGCGGCTCACGTAATCGGCCGATTGACCGTTTTGGCTGAATAGCACGGCAAGCCACGCGCGCGATTCCAAGCTCGTCGACTCGCTGACGAAGTCGCCTGCCGCAAGCGCTTTGAAATCGTCGATCGATCCTTGCAGTTTTGTCGCGGCGAGAATGCTTGCGACCGAAAGCGCCGTAGCAAATGCGCGGTTCGGGTTGCCGATGCTGCCGTTCACATAGAGCGTAAGATTCGGATCGGTACGGTCGTACTGATACATTGCGCCGACCGCGCGCGAGCTCGCAGTCGATGAAACGACGCCTGGGACTTGGGCAATCTCCGAGAGCGTGCGTTGCATGAACGAAGAAAGCACGAGCATCGGCCCGTAATCCTTACTGTCAATCGGCGGCGCGGGATACTGCGCGATCAACCAAGGCGCAGAGATATCGCGGTGCGTGACATATTGATGCGTCGTGCCTTGCAGCTTCGGAAGCGAAACCGCGACAGCGGTAGTGTCGCCGGCCGGCAATGTTTGCGCGAGCGTATCCAGCATACCGGCCGAGAGCGCGTCGAGGCGGCCGACACCGCTTACGAACGAGCCACCGCGACGGTAAAACTTCGCATAGAATCCGCGCACGTCGGCGGGCCCCATTTGCGCAAGTGCGCCGGGAATACCGAGTGCGGGAAGCGCTGCATTGGCGGAGGGCGCATCGTTCCCGGCGAGCATGTCCATTCCGACTTGCAGGGCGACTTGCTCGTTCATCGCGATCTGCGTCTGCAGCGCGGTTCGCGCCGACGTAACGGTTTTTGCGTCGAATGCGGGCGCAGCGATCGCGCGACGGAACAGATCGAACACCGCCGGCGCTTGCGCCGGCGTCGATTCGACCGCAAATCGAACGTCGCCGGGATCGACCGCAAAATGAACGCCGCCGCCATGTGCTGCGAGTGCATCTTCGAGCGGCGTTCCGTCGACGGCCGTTCGCAGAACCGTTTGCGCGGTCAACGCGGCCAGGCCGTTTTGCGACATCGTCTGTCGATTGAGTCCGGCGCGCACGACGACGGTCACATGAACGAGCGGAGCCGCATTGTCTTGCTGCTCGATGAGCGTCGCCCCACTGCTGTTTTGAACGACGGGTGCCGCGGCGAAGGCGACGGACGGAAGCGCGAACGCGCAGATGAGCGCGAGCGCGGCGACGCGGGATTTCACGATGCGGACTCCTTCGACGCGGGGGAAGCCGTCAAGTCGACGACGACGGGATGCGACAAATACTGTTTGACCACTGACGCGACATATGCCGGATCGAGGTCTTTCGCGCGCTGCCAATAGCTGCTGCTCGGATCGCTCGGTGCGTACGACGCATTGCCTTCTGCCGCATACCACCCGAGATTGTCGGCCTGCTCGATCGGAAGCTGCGTATCGACCGCAAGATGATAGACGAAGGCCGCACGAGCTGCCTCGAACGTTTTGGAGTCGAGCGGCGTCGCGAGAGCGGCGACCGCATTGAGCACCGTTTGCTTCAATTGCGCCGGCTTGTCGCCACCGATCGTCACCAGCATGACGCCCGGGTCGTGTAGCGTGATGAATTGGCCGCTCACGTAGTTTCCGCTCTGCAACGTGACCGCTCTCACGACCGTTCCGGTTTCATCGCGAAACAGATAGTCGGCGATAAAATCCATTGCGGTCGCAGCGCGCTCATCGCTAATCGGCGGACCGGTCCACGCGATGCCGACGCCCGGCACGTTGCCGCTAATGCTGGTGTTTGCAGGCGCTCCGGCGATCGGCGATCTAATCGGCGCATCCGGTGAGCCCGGCGTCCCGGCCGTCACGGCCTCGATCCACAACGGATCGACATTGCCCGCAAGCGACATCGTCGCGTTCGCCGAGCGGAACGCGCGCTTCGCGAACGATCTTACGTCGGCGAGCGAAATCTTTCTTATCTGGTCAACGGTTTCCGGCAGCGGCGAATAGTGGTTCGGTCCCGACGAGAAAATCTGCGCGAAGAGCGCATCATGCAGTACATCGTCGGACGAATAGCGGCGCGCGACCGACAAGACGGCTGCATCTTTTTGCGCCGTTTTCAGCGCCGAATCGTCGATCGCCGGCGAAAAATACGCCGCGCTCATCGCGGCGATGACCCGGCGTGCGGCATTCGTCGGCACGACGGCGCTCACGCCGATGATGTCGGGATACACATTGATCGACATGTGGCCGCCTACGCTGCGCACGAATCCGAAGAGCGACTTGCCGCTCTCGAGCGTTGCGGTTGCGGCGGCGGTCGCCGCGATGCGCGCGATCCCGGGCAACGCATTATCGTAACCGGCGCCAGGCGCGCGGAACCACAGATCGACGGCCGCGGCGGGAACCGTTTGATCGCGGTAGAGCACGAAGTTGCCGCCGTGCGGCAACCTTCCGACGGTCGGGACGTCGGCAGCGGCCGAAATGCCGAGCGGCGCTAGCCCAATTGCCAGCGCCGCCAACGCGATTACGATTTGTCGGTTCATGCCGGTTCCGGGCGAATCGTTGGGGGCAGTCGCGAGGGCTTCTCGCGCTGCGGCTCCTCCGCGGGTTTTTCGGGCGCAGGCGGCACGGCAGAGACGCCGGTTCCACCTGAATTTTTATCGTAAGGCTTTCCCTCGAGAATCGCGCGTACTTCTTCGGCGTCAACGGTTTCGTACTCGAGCAGCGAGGCTACCATACGTTCCACCTTATCCCAGTTTTCGCCGAGAATCTTGCGGCCTTGCTGATAGCACGTTTCGATGATGTTCCGAACCTCGCCGTCGATTTTGCTCGCAACTTCTTCAGAGTAGTTACGCTCTTCGCCGAGATCGCGGCCGAGGAATACCTGGTGGTTGCCGCGTCCGAACTGAATCGGGCCGAGCGAGCTCATGCCGTACTGCGTCACCATGCGGCGCGCGAGTTCGGTTGCCTTTTGGAAGTCGTTGCTCGCACCGGTCGTGACGTCGCCGAATTGAATCTCTTCGGCCAGACGGCCACCGAGCGCCATCGTGATTTGCGCGAGCAGTTCTTCTTTGGTGACGCTGTGGCGATCGTCTTCGGGGAGCGACCACGTTAAGCCGAGCGCCATACCGCGTGGAATGATCGTGACCTTGTGCACCGGATCGGCTTTATCGAGCATGCCGCCAAGGATGGCGTGGCCCGACTCGTGATACGCCGTGTTCTCTTTTTCTTTCTTCGACATCACCGTCGACTTACGCTCCGGGCCGACCATGACGCGGTCGATCGCTTCATCGCAATCTTGCATCTCGATGATGTTCTTGTTCTTGCGCGCCGCGAGCAGCGCCGCTTCGTTCAATAGATTCTCGAGATCTGCACCCGAGAAGCCCGGCGTGCGCTTTGCAAGCGTTTCCAGGGAGACTTCCTTCGAGAGCGGCTTGTTGCGCGCGTGCACTTCCAGAATCTTCTGACGGCCGCGGAAGTCGGCGCGATCGACGACGATTTGACGGTCGAAGCGGCCGGGACGAAGCAGGGCGGGATCGAGCACGTCGGGGCGGTTCGTCGCCGCGATCAAGATGACGCCCGTGTTTTGATCGAAGCCGTCCATCTCGACAAGCAATTGGTTGAGCGTCTGTTCGCGCTCGTCGTGTCCGCCGCCGAGGCCGGCGCCGCGCTGCCGCCCAACCGCATCGATTTCGTCGATGAAGACGATACACGGCGCGGATTTCTTCGCTTGATCGAAGAGGTCGCGAACGCGCGAAGCGCCGACACCGACGAACATCTCGACGAAATCCGAACCGGAGATCGAGAAGAACGGCACGCCGGCTTCGCCTGCGATAGCGCGTGCGAGCAGCGTCTTACCGGATCCCGGCGGTCCGAGCAGCAATACGCCTTTCGGAATGCGCGCTCCGAGTGCCTGATATTTCTTCGGGTACTTCAGGAAGTCGACGATTTCGCCGAGCTCCTCTTTTGCCTCATCGACACCCGCAACGTCGGCGAACGTGACCTTCGGACGATTCTCCGACATCATCTTCGCGCGCGACCGCCCGAACGAGAGCGCTTGGCTTCCGCCGCTTTGCGCTTGACGAAGAATGAAGAACAGGAAGAGCGCCATCAACAGCAGCGGCGCGAGCGTTACGAGACTCGAAAGTAGCCCGCTGTTGCTCTGCTGCTGGAAATTCACTTGTCCGCTCTTGACGTGCGCCTGCACGTCTTTCACAAACTCGTGATCGGTGTTCGGCAACGAGACGGTGTACTTCGAACCATCCGAAAGCGCGCCGGACGCCTGTTGGCCGACGGCGTTGAAGGACTCAACCTGATACGATTCCAGCTTCTGATAGAACTTGCCGTAAGGGAGATTCGTCGCCCCTTCACCCGGCTGCACCATACGCTCGACGATCACGAAAACCGCGATGACGGCGAGCACGATCAGAAGAATGGACCGGAGATGTTTACTCACTACTTAAAAAGCCTTTGATGTGTTTGATCGCGCGTTCACGCGATATATTAGACTCTACCCTTCCTTAAAGACGGCTGGACGGAGCTGTGCCAGGTAGGGCAGGTTCCGGAACAGTTCCTGGTAGTCCAAACCGTAACCTACGACGAATTCGTCAGGAGATTGTAGGCCGATATAGTCGATCGGGACGTCGACACGCCGGTGGTAGGGCTTGTTGAAGAGGACGCAGGCTCGCAGGCGTGCCGGCCTCCGCTCTTCGAGTAACGACCGGAGGTACTGCAACGTGAGGCCGTTATCCACGATGTCCTCGACGATCACGACGTTGCGGCCGGTCATGGGCTCACTCACGTCCTTGAGCATACGAACCTCGCCCGACGAACGCGTAGAATTCCCGTAGCTGGAAACGCAGATGTAGTCCACGATGATTTCGCTCGGGCCGTCCGGAATCGCGGCGAGCGCACGCGCGAGGTCGGTGACGACATAGAGCGCTCCTTTCAACACGCCGACCAGGGTCAACGGTTGCCCGCGGTAGTCGTCCGCGATCTGCTTCGCGAGACGCGCGAGTGCGCCGGCGATTTCCTCTGCGGTGAAGAGCGCCCGCTCGATTGCTGCGTCGTAGGAATCCGTCGTCTTCACTGCGCCTTTCTAACGATAATCTTGCCGCCTGCGATTTCTACTTCAATGCCGGTCCTCATATGAAAGCGCCCGGAGCGGCCGCGTTCCAACGCGCGTACGGCGGCTTCGACGTGCTGAAAATCGACGTCACGCAGCGCCTGTTCCGTGTCGAGAGCGTCGCGAACGCGCCGGCGCAATGCCGCGCGGCCGGTTCGCTCGGCCTCTTCGCCGAGCAGTTCGGCGGTGCGCGCGACGGCAGCATCGAGAGCGGGGAAATACGGACGAAGCGCTTCAAGCGCTTGGCGAACGGCGTTTCGGCGTAAGCCGAGGTCGGCATTCGTCGGGTCGACCGCGTACGGCAATGCATGAACGTGGCAATAGTGGCGTAGCTCGTGGGAAGCCATGCGCAGCAGTGGACGCGCAAGTTCAATGCCCGGCGCCATTTCGCGGCGCGGACGCATGCCCACCATCCCACCGGGCCCGGTGCCGCGCAACAGTGCAAGCATCACCGTCTCGCTTTGATCCTCTTGATGATGCGCGGTTGCAACGACGTTCGCACGGACGTCGCGCGCGATGTCGAGCAGCGCCTCGTAGCGTGCCTTCCGCAGCGATGCCTCATCACACCGATCGCCGGAGAGCGGCACGACGCGAACAGGAATGCCGAATGTTGCGCCGATCCGCAGCGCGACGCACTCGTCTTGCCACGCCGACTCGCGCGTGCCGTGGTTGACATACGCGAGCGTGAGTTGGAGTGCCATTGGCGCGCGCACGGCGCACAGCGCCGCTGCTAGTGCAACCGAATCGGCGCCGCCGCTGCACGCAACGACGACGCGATCCCCTTTGCGAACGATCCCGTCGCGCTCGACGCTCTGCTCGATCGCCGCTTCCGGTTTAGCCCCTCGCATGGCGTTGGATTTCGCGTTCGACGTCGCGTTTGGCGATGTCTTCGCGTTTGTCCCACATCTTTTTGCCGCGCGCGAGTCCCAGTTGCACCTTCACTTTGCCACGCGTGAAATACATCCGCAGCGGCACGATCGTCAGCCCCTTCTCTTTCACGCGCGACTGTAAGTCGTTGATTTGTCCTTTGTGCAACAGCAATTTGCGCGGGCGATTGGGATCGACGTTGGAAAAGCTGCCCTGTTTGTACGACGGCACGTGCATGCCGAGCAGCCACGCTTCGCCGTCGCGAAAGCGCGCATACGCTTCATTCAAGCTCACGCCGCCCTGACGAATCGACTTCACTTCCGTTCCCGTCAATGCCAGCCCGGCTTCGACCGAATCGAGGATGTGGTACTCGTGCCGCGCACGCCGATTATCAACCGCCGGCGCGTTATGCTTCTTCGTTTCTTCTTTCGCTTGAAGTCGCGTCTGTTTGGATTTAGCCATTTGAAAGGTGCTCCGGCCTAGCCTGCGCACCCCCCACTTCGTGGGGCCCCCGGACCATGGCGCGCGACAGGTTTTGGAAAGCAATACTCGCCCCTAGGGCGCGCCTAAACATCTCTTGTGTCGTCGCCATGTTGCTAGCGGGACTTCGTCGCGCTGGGATTTCTTCGGTCGTTTACGGCTTCTACGGAGCCCATCGACACGAATTTTCCGTCGCCGTCGAGGAGTACGGTGCCGGAATCATCGCAGACGGCGGCTTCCATGCCGAGCACGTTGCGACGTTGCCAGGTGACGCGACCGGTAATCCGCAGTTCTTTGCCGAGCGGTACGGGCTTTCGAAAACGTACGTTTATGCTTGCCGTGACGCCGCGGTGGCCGGCGTGACCGGCGGCATGCGCCATCGCTTCGTCGAGCAGCGACATCGCGATGCCGCCGTGCGCGATATCGCGCCAGCCTTGGAATTGTGGCGGAAGCGTAATGCGCGCGTGCACGCCGTCGTTGTCGGGGTCGAAGTGCAGGTGCAAACCGATCGGGTTCTCCGGGCCGCACGCAAAGCAATGACCGTCGTCGACCGGCACGCTCACCGCCCGGACTCCAGACGCGTTGCGAGATAATCCGGCAAGTGCGCGTGATGAATCTTCTCTTGCACTTCGGCGATCGGATAGGGAAAGCGCACCCATTCCACGCGCCGTGTCGCGCTGTCGTACATCGCGAAGGACGCTTCGGGATTGAGATCGCGCGGCTGGCCGATGCTTCCGACGTCGACGATATAGCGGCGGCCATCTTGCAGCTGTAATTCGCCGCCGTGTTGCATGTGTTTATGGCCGATGCTTCCGTCGGGTTCTTGGACCCAATACTCCGCAATATGTGTGTGCCCGACAAAGATGAGCGGAGCATCCGTGTTCGCGAATGCGCGCGCGGCCGTCCGTTTGTCGAGAATGTACTCGAAATAATTCACCGGCGCACCGTGCACGAGCAAAAATTCCGGGTAGCGCAGTTCGTACGAGAGGCCGTTGAGCCAATCTCGGCTTTCCTCGTTGAGCACGTTCTGCGTCCATGCAATCGCGGCGCGTGCGGCATCGTTGAAGTATTCGACGCCGAAGTTCTCCAGAGCGGCGATATCGTGATTGCCGAGAACCCCGTTTTCAGCCCGCGCGCGAACGAGGCGAACGCACTCGTTTGGGTTCGGACCGTATCCGACGATATCGCCCAAACACAGCACCGCCTCTTCGTCGCCGATCAACGCAAACGCCCGCTCGAGCGACTCGATATTGCCGTGAATGTCCGAGACGATCGCGTATCTCACGCGCGAACCTCGTTAAGGACCGCTCTGAACGCCGCGGCAAAGGCATCGCGCATCGGCTTCGTCCCGGCGCTCACGCGTACGAAACGATCGAGCGGCGGCAGGCCGGGTTTGCGAATCCACACGCCGCGCGCGAGCAGTTCGTTCATCACGCGCGTTGCACGATCGGCGGTTCCCACATCGATGCAGACGAAGTTCGTGAAGGACTCGATCCATGCAAGACCGAGTTGCGTTGCGAGCGCGTAGTAATCAGCGCGCGCGGCGGCGACTTCATCGACGACATAGGATCGAAACGGTTCATCTTCGAGCGAAGCCAGCGCGCCGATCTGCGCGTTGCGATTCACGCCGTAGTGGAGGCGAATTTTCTGCAGCGTCGCGACGTTGGGTTCCGTCGTGATCGCATAACCAATGCGCGCGCCCGCCATGCCGTATGCCTTCGAAAACGTACGAGCGCGAATCAAACGGTCCTCGATGTGCGCGGGCAAGAGGTCGGTCTCGTCGACGAAATCGGCGTACGCTTCGTCCAAGAGAAAGACGGCGTCGCGCGGAAGCGCATCGAAAAACGCAATCATGTCGTCCTTGCGAATGAACGTTCCGCTCGGATTGTCGGGATTCGCGAGATACACGACCGATGGCTTTTCGCGGGTCGCAACGTCAAGCAATGCGTCGAGATCCGGCCGTCCGTCATCGCGGTAGTTCGCATATACCAGCCGCCCGCCGTAACCGGTGACGTGATAGTTCAAGGTCGGATACGATCCGCGCGTCGTCAGCGCTGCAGCGCCGGGCGCAACAAATGCACGCACGACGAGGCCCATCAGGTCGTCGATGCCCGCGCCGACGACGACCTCCTCGACGCGGCAGCCGTGTTTCGCTGATAGAGCCGTGCGCAGTTCGTACGACTCGGGATCGCCGTACCACGAAATACGCGGCAGCTCCGCAGCCATCGCGGTCACGGCGCGCGGCGACGGCCCGAACGCGCTCTCGTTTGCGCCGAGACGCACGAGCTCGCTGCGGCCGCCTTCGCGCATCAGTTGTTCCGGTCCGATGAACGGCGTCATCGCGGGAATCGCCTCGATTTCAGGCGCCGGACGGATCACGTGTAGATTACCTCCGTGTACGTGGGATTTTAAATAAATCGCGTAACGCGAACGCGTGTTCCCGCAGGATATGCCTCGACGTCCTCCGGCAAAACGATGTATCCGTCAGCGCGAGCGATGATGCTCACCGTCGAGGAGCGCAAAGGAAGTGGATGCGCCACGGGCTCGCTGCCTTCATTCTTTACAGCCACAGGAACGTACCAGGTCCAACCACGCCGGCTCGAAACCGGGACGTCGAGACGCGCTTCAACGGTTGCGGGCCGATATCGCGCGCCCGTCATCGCGTCGATCACGGGACGGACGATTGCCTGCAAGATAATGACGGCGGACGTCGGGTTTCCCGGCAGACCGATCACCGGTTGCGCGCCGATAGCCGCAAGTACGGTCGGTTTCCCGGGCTTCACGCGCACGCCGTGTACGATCACGCCCGGCGCACCGAGCGATGCGATCGCCGATGGCGTGCGATCGCGTTCGCCGACCGACGACCCGCCGGTGAGTATCGCCGCGTCCGCATTCGCAAGCGCGTCGCGTAACGCGCGTTCCAGCGCGCCGGGTTCATCGGAAGCGCTCGGGACGTGAACCGCCTCCGCGCCGAGCGCGCGTACCGTCGCAGCGATTGCGAAGCGATTTGAGTCGCGCACTTGCCCCGGCACTGGAACGGCATCCGGCGCAACGAGTTCATCGCCGCTGGAAAGCACCGCGATCCGCGGACGTTTGTACACCGGAACGTTCACGATACCGAGGGTTGCGAGCAATCCCGCGTGCGGTGCGGTAATGCGCGTACCCGCGTCGAGTATTGCTTCGCCCGCACGCATATCGCTCGCGCGTTCGTTGATGTTCTCGCCCGCCGCAACGCCGTCCGATATGCCGACCGATGTGCCCTCGAGAATCGTATCTTCAACCGGGACAACGGCATCTGCGCCGTCGGGCACGACGCCTCCGGTTGGAATCCGCACCGCCGTGCCGGATGCGACTGCGGCCGGCCATGCGGCTCCCATGCGTACGTCACCGAGCACGTGCAGCCTTCCCGGCGTATCTGCCGCGCGCACCGCAAAACCATCCATCGCCGAACGCGGCGCGCTCGGATAGTCGGAATCCGCATCGATCGCCTGGGCTAAAACGCGGCCGTGCGCGTCATCTAACGGCACGCGTTCGACGTCGCGCTGCGAGAGTGAAATTCTCGCTAGAAACGTCGCAATCGCATCCGCGGGCGACAAAAGATTTTCTGAGTGAAAGACGAAGCCGCGCTGTTCCATGCTCGATATCGCTTTACTACGACGCGATCCCGATCGCGTTCGGCGGTCGGCACAGCGTCGCGGGAATGATGCGTCGTTCGTCGATGACGTTCTGCGCTTGGACGCAGAGTACCGCTCCGCCCTTGCGAACGTCGAAACGGCAAAAGCCGAGAAGAATCGCTTGTCGGCCGAGATCGGTAAAGCGCCGGATAAAGCCGCCGCGGCACGGGATCTCAAGCCGAAGCTCGATGAGCTTTCGCAGCGGATCGCGCGCGATGAAGAACGTGCAAAGGCGCTCGCGCCCGATAATCCCGACTCGACGCTGCGATCGCTTCTAGAAAATACGGCGAACGTTCTGGATGACTCGGTCCCCGACGGAGCGGGCGAAGCAGACAACGTCTGCGTGCGTTCGTGGGGAACGCCGCGCGAATTCCCGTTCACGCCGAAGCCGCATTGGGAACTCGGCGAAGAGCTCGACATTCTCGACTTCGAACGCGCCGCAAAGCTATCCGGCAGCCGTTTTGCGATCTTGAAAGGGAAAGGTGCGCGCCTCTCGCGCGCGCTCGTGGAGTATTTTTTGGACCGCGCCAACGAACGCGGTTACCTCGAAGTCATTCCTCCACTGCTCGTTTCGCGCGGTACGATGTGGAGCACCGGGCAGCTTTCGAAATTTTCCGATGCGATGTTCATCGACCGCGATGCGGACCTGTTCATGATTCCAACGGCCGAAGTTCCGCTGACCGCGTTGCATGGCGACGAAATTCTGGATATTCAGTCGCTGCCGCGGAAAATGACGGCGTATACGCCTTGCTTCCGCAAAGAAGCGGGTGCGGCCGGCAAAGACACCCGCGGACTGATTCGTCAACATCAGTTCGAAAAAGTAGAACTCGTTTGGCTTTCCCAACCGGAGCAATCGTTGGAGGCGCTCCAGCGCTTAACCGAGGACGCACGCACGCTCCTCGAGGAGCTTCGGCTTCCGCATCGCGTCATGGCGTTGTGCGCGGGCGACGTCAGCTTCAATTCCGCGAAGACCTACGACCTCGAAGTGTGGTTGCCGAGTTCGAAAGGCTACCGTGAAATCAGTTCGTGCTCGAACTGCACCGATTTCCAGGCGCGCCGTGCATCGATCCGCTTTCGGCGCGATCCAAGGTCGAAACCCGAACTCGTGCATACGCTGAACGGTTCGGGGCTCGCGGTCGGCCGCACGCTCCTTGCAATTATGGAAAATTACCAACAAGCCGACGGCTCGATCGAAGTACCGGACGTTTTACGCCGTTATACCGGCTTCGAGCGTATCGGCTAATACGTCGACCGCCGCGGACTTCTTCGGAATTTTGGCGCCCGCGGGGAAGTACGCTTCGACGCGCACGCAAGTTGCGAACGCCGATTCGGTTTCGAAGCTCACGCGCACGCGCTCGTTGTTCACCAGTCCGAAGCCCGCTTCGATAAAGCGGCCGTTGCGATCGTCGATGTAGACGTTCGCGCCGAGCGTTACTTCAATCGCGTGGAGAACGCGACCGTACGCGGTGTCGAAGTCAACGGGCAGCTCAACGAGGCGATGCGGACGCAATCCGATGTGCGCGGTCGTTTCCGCCTTCAGCCACTTCAAGAAAAAACTCATTGTAAAACGGGCCACGCAGCACGATGCCGCGTGCGGGCAGTGCGGCGACTGCTGCGACGCGAATCGCGCTTTCCCTGCGCCTGAGCGTCGCGACACATCGGTTGGGTCATGACCCGCCGCCGGGCCGTTCGCGGCAAACGTGGCACCTGCGAACGCGAAGCCGCAACATGCCGTCGCAAGGACGGACGATGTATTGCATTGCCGCGTCCTTCATGTTAGACTCCTCGCTAAACCATGTCCAGACAGCCCGCAACCGTTTCGTATTATTACAGCCGCTTCGATGAAGTCGGCTGCAGGTTGCCGTTGTCTTAGCGAATACCGTCCGCTAGAACACACGCCGCCTCGCCGACAGCGAGGCGGCTTTTTTATTGCTCTTGTTTTGTACCAGGAGATCGATCATGATCGCAGCAGCGCCCACATCAGCAGTCGACGCGTTTCGATGCGCCGTCGACGAGGAAATCGGAGCGCATCCGATCGTACAGCATAATCCGTACACGGAGTGGTTTGCGACGGGCGCCGCGAGCGACGACGAACTGCGCCACTTCACGGTGCAATTCTCAGTCTTCAGTCATCTCTTCATCGAGGCGCAATTGCGCAAGTGCATCAACGCACCGGACCTCGAGAGTTACCACGCGGGCAAAGAGATTTTGCTGAATGAGCTCGGCGTCGGCTTCTCGCCGACCGGATCGGTGGAAGGCGGCACGTTCAGGTTTCAAGCCGGACACTTCGAATGGCTCGTGCAATTCGCCGAATCGATCGGGTTGACGTGGAAGGAGATCGGCAAACGCGAACACGGTTCGGCCGAGACGCTCGCGTTCTGCGACACGCTTCTGGAATGGTATGGCTCGCACGATGAATCAACTGCTGCCGGCGCGTCGTACGCGATCGAACATTGGGCGGCGGCCGGATTTTGGAAACAGTTGATTCTTGGCCTTCGCACGATCAAAGCGACGCGCCGGCCCGATCTCCCGCTGGGATTCTGGACATGGCACGACGCGCTCGAGGACCAGCACGCTGCGCACACCGATGACGAACTCGCGGCCGCGTTTGCAAAGCCGCGATTCTCGCCGGCACGTTTCATCCGCGCGGGCGCAGTGATGCTCGCGGGCGTTGAAACGTTTTGGTTGGGTCTCTCGAAACCTCGCGAACCGCGGTGATTGGCGGCGGCCTTACGACTCGCGTATCAGATCGATCAAGCCCTGACGATCGAGATACCGGACATGCCCCCGTTCGCGACGGAGTAAATTCTTCGATTCGAGCTCCGCGATCGCGCGTGCAGCAACTTCCTTTACCGTTCCGGCCGCCGCTGCGATCTGCGCCTGCGTCATGTTCGGGAGCGGCGGCATTGCCGCGCTCAGTCCCTTCTCGGGCATTGCGTACGGCAGCAACACCTGTGCGATACGCGCGATGATCGGCATCGTGTTCTGATTGACGAGCAACTCGGCGAGGTCGCGCGCGTGTTGCGCCGCAACGCGGCCGAGTGCCTCGTAGAGCTTCGGCGAATGCTCGGCAATTTGCAACACGGCATCGTTCGGCAAGCGCAAGTAGCGCGCAGCTTTCGAAAGCACGATGATGCGTCCGATCGTCGGCGCGCCGTCGAAGAGTTCGAGTTCACCGAAGACTTCGTACGGAAAAATTTCGTGGAAGATCCGCTGGCGTGACGTGCCGTTCCGGCTCGCGAGCGCGAAGACGCCTTCGAATGCGACGCCGATGAAGGGCCAATCGCTGTTTTCCATGACGACGGTCTGTCCGCGGCGCGAGGTATGCAGCGTGGCAACGGCGGCGAGCTTGCTACGCGAGACCTCGTCGAGATGAGAGAACACGCGTGAGCGTTTGAGAATTCCCATCGGCGAGGGCGCATCGGTCTCAACGGCTGCTCGCGTCATTACGACGTGCCATTCACGATCGCCGACGCGCCGGGTATCGAGAATCAATTCATGCTTGCGCGACTCTTCGATGCGCGTGCCTAGACCACGCGGCTCGTTTTCGGTGATGAACACGACGGCTTGCCCCGGCGGCAAGCGGTCGAAAACGTCGAGCACGCGCGTCGGACGCTCCCACACGGGCAACCCGCGCAGATCGAGCCGTTCCACGTCTAGCATATGTGTTTCGGTTCTCGCATCGATCAGCAACTTACTGCCCGCCTTTCTTTGAGTGCTCGCTCGCCGGCGCAGCCGGTGCGGGATTTTTCAAATTCTTCCACGCTCGTTCTGCTTGCGGCGGAAGTTTATCCATGTGTTTCAGAAAGAGCGAAAGTGCCCAGATTTGATTGTCGGAAAGCGCTGCCCCGAATGACGGCATACCGGTCAACCGGATGCCGTGATAGATCTTCCAATACGTAATACCGTCCGGATCATCTTCCACGCCGTCTTTGGCGAGTTGCGGCGCGTTTTGATAGAGCCCGCGCGCAATCGTGCTCGCGCGTCCGTCCGCAACACCATGGCAAACCGAACAGTTTTCGCCGTACAATTTGATGCCGTCGAGCAGATTGGGCATTGACGTCGGCAAGGGATTCGGACTGCGCGAGGCTTGTCGCCGCAAGGTCGCGCGCAGCGACACGCGAGCCGCCCACGTTTCCATTTTGCCCGGGCGCGCGTCGGCGTTCGCTGGAATCAGGAGGCCCTGCGTGATGCCGACATACGCCGCAATCAGCCCGATCACGATGACGGCAACGATGCCGAGAACAAAGCCCTTGAGCAAGCGAGCCTCCCTGGAAAAGAGTTTCGGCTACGCCGTTTTTAGGTGCGCGAAAGCAACTTCCCCCAACGTCTGCCAATTGAACAGCGTATGGAAACACCGGCGAAAGCACAATTCCCCGCGGAACAATCCGAAGACGGCCGGTTCGTCCGCCAACAAGATCGTTTTCGCAGTTGGGTGAGCGCCGATGGAAGCTCGGGATTTCGCGCCGTCGCGGGGCGCTATCAATTGTACGTTTCGCTAGCCTGTCCTTGGGCACACCGTACGATCATTGCGCGCAAACTCAAGCGCCTGGAACCTGCGATCCCGATGACGATCGTGGATCCGATTCGCGACGAACGCGGATGGCGATACGGCGCGCATTTTTTAAGCGAGCTGTACCTCGCGAGCGAACCGCGGTATCGCGGCCGTGTCACCGTTCCTGTCCTCTGGGATCTGGAGACGAAGCGCGTCGTGAGCAATTCCGACGACGATATCATGCGTATGTTCGAAACGGAGTTCAATGCGATCGGAGATCCGCTGCCGGATCTGTATCCCTACGATCTACGGACCGAAATCGATGCACTCAATGCAGTGATCTACGAAACGGTTAACGACGGGGTCTATCGCGCCGGCTTCGCAACCGCGCAAGAGGTCTATGAAGAGGCTGCTTACCGCGTGTTTGCGACGCTCGATGAACTCGAACAGCGTCTGGCGACGCGGCGGTATCTCTTCGGTCCACATCCGGTTGAGACTGACTGGCGCCTCTTCGTCACGTTGATCCGCTTCGATCCCGTCTATTACGGTCACTTCAAATGCAATCTTCGCCGCATCGTCGATTATCCGAACCTCTACGGATACTTACGCGACCTCTACCAGGTACCCGGCATTGCGCAAACCGTCGATTTCGATCACATCAAACGTCATTATTACATGACGCACGACGATATCAATCCGACGCGTATCGTCCCGATCGGACCGTTGCAATATTTGCAATCAGCGCACGGACGTGAAAGGCTCTCAGCGAAGAGCTGAGAGCCTTTTCGTTGGTCACGTCGATCTATATCTCGTTATGGCTTAGGAGGATGAGTCGTCGTACCGAGTGCATTCGTGTGATGGTGGCGATTCGATGCTGCAACGCTCGGACGGTTGAACTTCTGGAGCCAATTCGAACCGTTCGGATTGTCGCGCAGCGTGTTTGTCATCGTGCTCTGTCCCGACGTCATCGGCATCGACATGTTGTTCATATCGCGCGAATTCGTCGTGGTCGTCGTATTCGACGGCGTGCTGTTCGTGGGCTGACCGTTCGGCGCAGAGTGGTAGCCGCCGGTGCTCATGCTGCCCGGTGCAGACGTCGTGCCGCCTGAAGGACAGTCGGCGTTGTCGGTGTTCGATGTGCCCGCGCCCGAAGTCGTCGCGCCCGACGGTGCATTCGATGCCGCGCCGCTGCTTTCGACCGGCTGGGTGCCTTTGCTGCCGTTATTTTTGTTCGTATCGGCGGGCGACGATGCTCCGCATTGCGCAGGCGTCGCGACACCTTTGTTGGTTTGGTCGACCGGTTGCTGGCCTTGCGTCGTCTGCGTACTCGGTGTTTGACCTTGCGATTGTTGATCGGTGGTCGTTCCTTGCGTTCCTTGGGTACTCGTCGCGCTCGGGTTCGTAGGCGTTCCCTGCGTCGTCTGCGCGGACGCCGGAGCGGAAACCGCAAGCATTCCTACCACGGTTGCCGCAGCGACGCTGCGTGCGAAAAACGTTTGATTCATGCTTTTAATGCGCTCCCCGAGTTTAAGTGAAAGGTAAAACCTCATGCACATACGCCCTTACCCGTTTTCTCCGCGCACGCAAAGATTGACCGTTCGCTCGCTGAGCTATGGGTAGAACTCGCGAATGACGACGTACGAGGTCGCAATCGTGGGAGGCGGGCCCGCCGGCCTACAATGTGCGTTAGTGTTGGGTCGCGCTCGACGCTCTGTGGTTGTGCTGGATAAGGGCCAGCCACGCAACTTACCGGCGCGGGAGTCGCATGGCTTCTTGTCTCGCGACGGCATTGGGCCCGCACAATTGCTCGAAGAAGCGCGCGCTCAATTGGCGCAGTATGACGGCGTGACGTTCTATGCCGCGTCAGTCTCGGATGCGGAGATCACCGGCGACGGATTTGTGGCTGTCACCGACGACGGCGAACGCGTGCACGCGCGGCGGCTCGTTCTTGCGACCGGCATGCGCGACAAGCTGCCGGAAATAGAAGGACTCGATCGCTGCTGGGGCCTCAGCGCGTTTGTTTGTCCCTATTGCGACGGTTGGGAAGTGCGCGACCGCCCGATCGCCGTGTGGGGCAACACGCGAAGCGGCGTCGGTCTCGCGCAAGAGCTTTTTCAATGGAGTCACGACATCGTGGTTTGCGCGGACGTCGCGACGCCGATATCCGATGACGATCGTGATTGGCTCGCTCGTAACTCCGTTCAGGTGAAACAAGCGCCGATCCGGCGGCTTCGTGAGCGCGACGGACTGCTGCAGCGAATCGAATTCGAAGACGGCGATTCGGTAGAACGCAACGCGCTCTTCATGAACGTAAACCTCATGCAGTGTTGCGGCTTAGCGGAAACTCTTGGCTGCCGGTTAACCGAGCGAGGTCACGTTGACGTTGACGGCGAGTATCGCACGAACGTTCCCGGCGTCTATGCGATCGGCGATGCGGTAACGCATCTCCATCAAATTGCGTTCGCGGCCGCGAGCGGCGCGCGAGCCGCGATTGCACTAAACAACGAGTTGACGGGAATAGCGTAGAAATGGCTACTACAACACCGGATCTCCGAACCTCGCCGCCGCGTAGCGGAAAAGAGACGCTCGGGCGCTACGCGTGGCTCGCGCGTTTAGCTGACAAAGCCCGCGCAGAGGCTGCCGGGACCCACGGCGACTACGTTGCATACTGCCCGCTCTCGCTCGGCTTTTTAAAGCGTGTCGGCGTCAGCGAAGGCGACTTCGATCATCTCATTCGCGAAGGCGCGGGCGACGAAGCGTTGATTAAATATTTCGACGAGCACGTTTCCGACGAGCAACGCGAAAACGCCAATCGCTTCATCCTCGATGAACGCCGAACATCGATCGAACAACAAGATCGCGAAGAGGGGCGTTAGTGCTCCATGCCATGTTCGTGATGGTGCGCGTGACACGCGTGCTCCATCGGATGGCGGCGATTTATTTGCCACAACCATAGAGCGAGCGCGCCGAAGACCAGATTCAACCAAAAGGTATAGTTCATGCGAAAGGCGGTTTCGAGTGCGAAGCCGCCTTGCGTACGCGCGGGCACGAGGTGCAATGCGCTGAATGCAACGTCGACGAGTAAAGCCGAGGCGACCATCGTCACATAAAATACTACGGCGATATACGCGGCCATTCGCCAGCCGTAATATTTCCGATATATATCCAGCAGCGGCAGCACGATGAGATCACCGTACAGGAACGCAAGGACGCCGCCGAAGCCGGCACCGCCGGCCCACAAGACGGCTGCCATCGGCACGTTACCGATCGAACACACGAACGTAACGATCGCAACGAGCGGACCGACGAGAGCGCCGCCTACCGTTCCGATGAAAAGATGACTCCACCAAGTGTCGGGCACAAACGCCGAAAGCACGCCCGCAACGATAAAACCGGCGAGCAAATCTTTCCATAACATCGACCAATCCATCGCCGCGTTTTGCGCGACGACGACCGGCGTTTGCGGATTACGCAGACGATCCCACAGGGTCGTGCCGTCGACCGTATTGTCTCCATGCTCGTGTCCGGATGTGCCGTCGACATGCGCGCGTGCTTCTTCAACAAGATGTTTCGGATACGTGGCGCGCACGAGCAGCGACATCGCGATGACAAGCACTACCCCGCCGATCCATTCACCGGCGGTGAATTGCCAGCCCATGAGAAACCACAGAATCAGCCCGAGTTCGATCACGAGATTCGTCGATGAAAACAGGAACGCGAGCGACGGAATAAGGGCCGCGCCTTTTTTAAAAAGCGTCTTACTGAGCGCGGCCGCCGCATACGAACAGCTGGAACTCGCCGCTCCGTAGAGCGTCGCAATCGCCGTCTCGCGCGCACCGTTCCGCCCGAGCACGCGCTGCATGTGTTGTTTCGAAACGACCGCTTGCACGAGCCCGGAGAGCGTGAAGCCCAGTACCAAACTCCACGCAACTTCCCACGCCATTGCGGCCGAAATTTCAATCGCGCGAACGAGCGTCCAAAGCAGCTGCATACCGACGCTTATAGCGCGAAAGCGTTGCGTTCGCAATTGCAGAGGGCGCTTTGGCGGGCGGGCCTCGCGCCAAGCGCGGCGAACGGCACGCCATTCCGAGCATCCCGCGGAGGAGCATGCATGTTACGCCACACGGCGCATCCGACCGAGTCGCGCTACGAGATCCTCGGGCTCTTTACCGCATCGATGGTCGCTGCATCGATGATTCTCGTTGCCGTCGGCGCGCTGCTTCCGTACGTCTCGAAAGCATTTCCTACCGACACCGCTCACATCTCGGTCTTGATCACGGCGCTGCTGCTCGGTGCGACGCTGACAACCGCGGTGAGCGGCGCCGCAACGGATCGGTTCGGCGACAAAGCCGTGCTCATTGCATGCGGCGTCGTCATGGGGTGCGCGTTGCTGGCAGCGGCCGCGGTTCCGAGCTTTGCCTGGCTCGCCGTGTGGTTCGCAATCTACGGAATGGGCTTCGCCGCAATCAATCCTGTGGGTAGCCACGCCATTCTGTTCTTCTTTAAACCGCAAGAGCGCGGTCTCGCGATGGGCATACGACAGATGGGAACGCCGCTCGGCGGTGTGGCCGGCGCAATCGTCATTGCAATCGGCGCCGATTACTACGGCTATCGTGGCGCGCTCGTTGCGCTCGGCGTACTGGTGCTCATCATCACGCTCGGCGCGGCAGCGCTCTATCGTGAACCGCCGCAACTCCACGGCAGCCGAATACGCGCGAGCGTGCTGCTCAAAGACATTTTGCGTATGGGGCGGGAGCCGCGCCTAATCCTGATTACGCTCGTCAGTATCGTGCTTTTCGCCGCGCAAGTCGCGCTGATGGGATTCTTTCCGTGGACGCTCGTGCACGTGCTGCATGTTTCGGCGAGCTTTGCCTGTTTGGTGTTCGTTATCACGCAGTTTGCCGCCGCGACGGGACGCCTTGCCTGGGGATGGATCAGCGACCGTTTATTCCACGGACGACGCATGACGCCGTTAACGATCACGTGCGTGCTATGCGCGGTGGCGGCAGTTATTGTTGCGGACGTTGGGAATTTACCGATCTCAGTGCTCGCCGGCGTCGCAGTTCTTCTTGGAATTTCAGCAGAAGGCTGGTTCGGTATCGCCGTCGTTGCGATGGCAGAAGTCGGCGGCGAAAATCATGCGGGTAGCGCGCTCGGCTTCGGTTTGACGTGGGTCATGGCGACCGGTATTCTGACGCCCGCCATTTTTCAAGCAATCATGCAGAACGCGGGCATCCCGGCGGCATGGCACGCGGTTGCGCTATTTTCACTCTGCGGTGTGATCCCGGCGATTGCGGCTACGATGCTGGCAAGTGCGAAACGCACGAGTACGGAATCGGCCTAACGAAACGAAGGAGAGGGAGGGATTCGAACCCTCGGAACGCTCAACACGTTCTGCGGTTTTCAAGACCGCTGCATTAAACCGCTCTGCCACCTCTCCATGGTCGCCACAATTTGCAACGCCTTTCTGATCCATCCCTTCGAGGACGTGGATATATCGGTCGAGTGTCACGTTCGAGGATGAGTGCGCGAGCCGTTTCGCTACGACGTTGATGGGCACCATCGCCCGAAGCAACTTCGAAGCGCAAGTATGCCGTAAGTCGTGAAGTCATCGAATTCCGGCGACTCCTCGTGACCCAATTCGGAAAACGCACGCGTGAAATCTATTTATTCAGTAATCATTTCAGATCTGTAGGTGGCAACGCGGTTGCGTTGTGCTTTCGCGCGTATACCGCTACAAGTATGACGCCAAGCACCAGAAAGTAGCTGGCCTCCAGGTATTGCATGAGAACGCCGCGCGAGTGTAGCGACCGTACGGCGATGAAGACGCTGCCGGCGAGAAGCACCAACGCCAGGAAGCGGGTATCCGCTCTTTCGTCGCTGGCAACTTGAAATGTTGCGATGGTGACGAACGCGATGCTTGCGATACGATCGAACGGCGGTGGTGCAAACGTCAGAGCAATTAGTGCGCCAACCACCATCAGGCCCCACACCGATTGAACGATTTTGTTTCTCATACGGGACGATTGCGTTTCAATTCTTTATATGTGTCACTTGATGTTTTGATTCGCATAGCAGCATTTTTCTAACCGCCATACGTAAATCAGGTCGAGCTTACAATGCGCGAAACAGTAGCGGTCGCGTGCCGAGGACGCGCCGGTATGACGAACGCCTCTTAGTGACATTTGATTGTCGCATTCGCAGCTCTTGGCGGTCTTCCGGTGACGTTGGTGCGTAGAGACCGGACGTTAGAACAGCCTCAGTGAATCACGGCACGCCTTATGAGCCCCATTCAAGACCGCTTCATTCATTCTTAGACCTTTCCGGGTTCGCCGGCCAATTTTTCATGCGGCCCGGGTTCATCAGTTCGCGGAACAACAACAAAGCGTGTCGTCGGTGTCGCGTTCTTCGGTGTCCTCGTGAACCGTGTAAACTTCCCAGCGCCGGCCGTCGGGATCGGAAGACCACACCTTCGTCTGATTTGCGTAGCAGCAAGTATCTTGATGTTCTATAGAATCAATGAGGCCGTTGGCTTTGAGTCGTTCGATGGCGCGCTCAACGTCATCGGCTGATTCGACGTAGATGCCGAAATGGGTATCGGTCGTGGGCGTTACGGAATCACGGAGGTCGAGCGCTAGTTCTAAACCGGGTTCGTCGGTGATAAATAACGCGTAGTCGCTGAGGACTTTTGCCGGTGTTGCGCCCAAGAGGATCGAGTAGAACGAAACGCTTTTATCGAGGTTACTCGTTCCAAGATTCAGATGAGTTTTCATCGAGCTACTTTCTGTTTGAAGACGGACGACAATACGTCGCGAAGGCGCGAGCGCGCGTCACGCGCGATGCGATAGTACACCCAGGTCCCGCGCCGTTCACAGGTGACGAGGCCGGCTTCTCGCAGGATCCGCAGATGATGCGAGACCGTGGGCTGGTTCAGCGGCAGCGCGTCGGTAAAGTCGCAGACGCACACTTCATCTTCCGCGGCGGCGAGCGTAGCGAGCATCGTGAGGCGATACGGATCGGCGACGGCTTTGAGGAGCAACGCCGACGATTCGAATTCCTCGTTCACGACAGCAACCGGAGGACAGCAGCGCTGCATCGACATACGTCGATATTAAACCATTATATCGATTTCCGTCAATATAGCGCGCAGCCGGTGACGATACATTACGTCCGTTTGATCGTCGCGCACCATGCCGATGCGCCAGGATCGCCGTGGAACCTCGTTTGCAGCCGGTCAGGTTGGATCGACACGACGTTCCATCCGTTCTGGGCAGTGAACGCGGCCCGCAGCGTTTCTCGACTCACCGGGTGGGGCCCGATATCGGGTCCTTCGTCACTGAAGCACACGATGTATACGGTTGCATCGCGCTTCGTCACCGCCGCGAGGCCCGACACGTATCGTGAACGTTCCTCGCCGTCAAACGTGTGGAATAATCCGCAGTCGACGACCGTATCGAACGTGCGACGCAAACCCTCCAGCTGAAGTGCGTCAGCAGTTTTGAACTCGACGTCGAGCTCACGATGCGCAGCCTTCGCGCGCGCTATCGCGAGCGCCGTCTGGGCCACGTCAACACCAACGACGGCTAATCCGAGCGATGCGATATGAAGCACGTTGTCGCCGGACCCGCAACCCGCGTCGAGCACCGTACCCGAGAATGCGCCTTCGGACGCCAGACGCACGATAGCGGGCTGCGGTTTTCCAATATCCCACGGGGCCGGACCGTCGTGATACGAGGCGTCCCATGGTTGTCCCGAACGCCGTTCATGACTTGTTGGCAATCGCTCAGGCATCGTTTCCTCCAGCACGTCGATCATAGTGCACGCGGTGAGCAATCCTGCGAGTGCGCCTTCCCCGAATTTCCCAACGAGGTGAGCGCCTACGAAGCAGGACGAAAGGAGCGCTATCCCAATCTTACGGGCCTATGCTGCTCTAGGGGGATTTTTTCACACATATGAGATTCCGCATTGTTGCAACGGCTAGTGCCGTTGCGGCTTTCGCCTTATCCGCTTGCAGCGGGGGCGGAAACAACTCGATACCCACGACCTCCGATACATCACCACAGTCACTTTCGAATGCCAACACCAGCTCCGCCGACAATGCCATGTATGCGACCGTTCCAAAGACGGCGGCTCAGGGCGTTCGGCTTTACGTTCATCTGCCGCTTCGCAACAGCAGCGAACTCGATAAGCTGATTTCGGAGCAAAACGATAAGAAGTCGCCGATGTACCACCATTGGCTTACGCCGGCGCAATTCCGTGCGTCATACGGCGCGACCGCGAACGATTTGCGCACGGTCGCAACGGCGTTGAACGCGCAAGGCTTCCGCACCGTGATCACGACGCAAGGTGTCGTGGCGGACGCTCCGCAGGCGACCGTAGAAAAGACGTTCGGCGTGCACTTGACACGCCGCATGAGCACGCTCGCACGCGGTCACGAAGCGACGCCGATGCTGCGAGCCAACACCGCGCCCGTGCTGCCCGCCGCACTGAAGTCGGTAAACGCTCAAGTTGCAGCGTTCGCGCCGCTTCCGGCGATGCGACCGCAGTCGGCGCTGGTGTCGAAGACGCCCATTACGCAGAATCGCTACAGCGTCGACGGCCCGTACTGGTTCGACGATCTTAAAGAAGCGTACAAGTATCCGTCATACACGCGGCTCAACGGTTCGGGAAAGACGATCGCGATTCTCGCTGCGAGCGACTTTCTCGATAGCGATGTCGCCCTGTATTTCGGTCACGAAAAGCTAACGCCGCCGGCGATCGAGCGCCGCCCGGTTGACGGCGGAAGCCCGCCCTTCGACATCAACAGCGGCGCCTCTGATGAAGTGTCTCTCGACGTGCAGCAAGCCGGCGGCTCAGCGCCTGGTGCCAGACTCGTCGTATACGAAGCGCCCGATGCGTCGATCGTTCCGTCGTTCCTCGACATGTACACGGCGATCGTCGACGACAACCAAGCCGATGTTTCGAGCGCGTCGTTCGGCCTTTGCGAATTGTACTTCACCAAGCCGTATAATGGCGGGGAAGATTTCACGTATCTCTTCCAGACGTTCCATGACGTGTTCCGTCAAGGCAATGCGCAAGGAATCACGTTCGTCAACTCCTCGGGCGACGGCGGCGCATACGGATGCACCGATCCTTCGGGAAGTACGGCGCTCAAAGGCGTGATTTGGCCGGCAAACGATCCGAACACGACGGGCGTCGGCGGAACGAATTTGCAGACGACACACGTGGCAAATTCGTTGACCTCGAAATACGTTTCCGAGAACGCATACGACGATCCACTCGATCCGTCGTACGGATACGCGCCCGGCTCAGTCTGGGGCTCGGGCGGCGGTATCAGTGTGTATTGGAAGAAACCGCTCTATCAATACCTCGTAAACACGCGTTCCAGTATGCGCACTGTTCCGGACGTTGCAATGCACATGGGTGGTTGCCCGTTCGGCGCCATTCAACCGTGCGGCGCGCATCGCAGCTCGGATGTCACCGCGCTCGCCGGCGGCCTCTACTTGCTCATCGGAACGAGTGCTGCGGCTCCCGAGTTCGCGGGCTTGCAGGCAGTTCAAGATGAAGCGCTTGGTGGACGCGTCGGCAACGCCAACGACCCGATCTATCTACTCGCGTTCGGCGGTAACGATACGGTGTTCCGTAACGATATCCCGGGCAACAACGGCTACCCGACGCGCAGAGGTTATAACTACGTGCTCGGCAACGGCACGCCGTATGCCGCAAGATACGTACTCGATCCGTTCGGCCCATTTGCGGGTGACCCCCAAACGCCGAGCAATCCGTAAGGCACGCAACGGGTTACACCGCGTAACGCCCGGCTCAAACGAGTCCGGGCGTTACTCTTTGCATCGCGATGCGCGCATTGAGTAAGAATGCGAGCATACCGGCAAGGCCGGCAATTCCACCGCAGACGATCAGCGGTGATGAGGACGCGAGCACACCGATCGCCAGCGCGAGCACGGCCAGCTGATCGAGAACAACGCTCGTCCATGCAACTCGCATGTCAAGGATCTGCCACGGGGGCGTTTCATTGTCTTCACCGCCGAAGGTCGTAGCAATCACGCGAATGCCGAGATGATGCAAGTGCGCGTTGACCATCTGTCCGAGCCATCCGGCGAGGACGATGACGATCGCTACGGGATAATTCGCAAGCAGTGCCGCTACCGCGGCGACGATCAGCCAGACAAACGCGAAGGCGATGAAGACGTGCGCGGGACGATTCGGTGTGGACGCGCGTCGAACGCGATCGAAACCATCGGCCGCGTACAGCAGCGATCCCACGAGTCCGAGTGCAAAACCGGCAGTTGTAACGGCAACGTTTGCGATAGCGAACCCAATCGCTGCAAGCACGGCACAAAAGAACATACTGGAAGTCGCCGGGATATGAACCCGCCGCAATCGCGAGTCCGAGCGTAACAGCGGACGAAACGTCCGCGCGGACACGCCCATCACGAGCATCGTTAACCAGCCCACAATTGCGAGCGTCGCATGCACGGGCGCGTAGCGTAGAACTCGCGCCTCACCACTCCACAATCCATGCGCAACGTCGCCGCCGATGAGCACGGCCACGCCGAGAAAGCCCATGACAATGAGGAATGCTCGCGCGACCGCTCCTTCCAGCCGCGTCGGTGCCCGTTGCGCGAGCGTCATGATTGCGACGATAACGTAGACGGCGATGATGACCGCAGCAACGCTGCCGAACGCCGCAATCCCGCCTAGATTCATCACGAAGAACGCGGCGACGAGCCCCGCCGCGGCGAACGGCAGAAAGAATGCGCACCATCGCGCGACCGCTCGAAACCGCCACTCGAGATCGGTGAATGCCGGAATGACGTGAATGAGCACGGAGAGCGCAATCGTGGTGATGGAACCGAGCGCGATTGCATGAATCCACGCGAGGCCGCGCGCGAACGACGGTTCGATTCCGTAGGCGATCGCGAGAATCCACGCAACAATGCCGAAGAACGCGCCGAGCGTGAGCGGAACCGGCGGAATCCACGACCCCCACATTAGCGCACACCCGGCGCAGGCCGCGCAGGAGCCCGTGTCCGCGACCATGCAAGCGCCGCAAAGAGAAGAATCGCCGCGAGCTGCGCGATGCCCGATACTCCGAGAACGATGCGCGCGATTTCGCTTTGATAAGCAAACGGCTCGGAGACGATCCGCGCGACGAGCCCGACGTTGAGCAACAGATAGATCGCAAGCGGCATCCACGCCAAGTACCGCCCTTGCGTTTGCGGATAGCGTTCGCGATTGAGCGGCAAGAGCCAGAGCGCAAAGCCGATGACGAAGTTGACGAGCCAGCCGACAAAGGCAAGATGCGCGTGCTCCACCGGCCAAAGGTCGCCGGCGCTACCGCCGCGCGCCTCCCTAAGCGCCATCGCTGCGCCCCATGCAAAGGCGAGAATCAGCGCCGCGACGCCGGTCTTGACGAACAGTCTACTTTCGCGAGGCATCGAGGAACTTCATGAACGACGCGCGCGCTTCGTCGGACTGCAGCGCGGCGGCGAAATCGTGCGCTTCGTCGTTCATCGCGGCGACGACGATGTCGGTGAAACGCGCCTTCAGCAATCGCTTGGTGGTCATGACGGAGTTCTTCGGAAGTTCTGCAAGTTCGCCGCACATCATCGCCACCGCCGCGTCGACGTCGTCATCATCAGTGACGCGCGTCACGAAGCCCATTTCGAATGCTTGCTGCGCGCCGAACTGCTCGCCGGAGAGCAAATACCACGATGCACGCATCCGTCCGGCGATCAGCGCAAAGAGAGCGCTTGCGCCGCCCTCCGGTACGATGCCGAGCTTCGTAAACGGCATCGAAAAGCGCGCCGACTTTCCCGCAACAACCGCGTCGCAATGCATCAGCAGCGTCGTGCCGATGCCGATGGCGGCCCCCTTCACGCCCGCGACGATCGGCTTGCGAAACTCGCGGATCGCGCGCAGAAACCGCAGCGCCGGGTGATCCGCGGAGCCGAATTCGCCTCCCGCTAAGAAATCGCCGATATCGTTGCCCGCCGTGAATACGTCGCCACCGAAGAGGCCGACGACGCGGATGTCATCGTTGCGATCGGCGTCCTCGAGCGCCGACGCCATCGCAGCATACATTGCAAGCGTAATTGCGTTCTTCTTCTCGGGACGGTTGAACCGGATCGATGCGACGGCCCCGTCATCGCTGTACACG
Organism: Vulcanimicrobiia bacterium; assembly: GCA_963737065.1. Lineage (GTDB taxonomy): Bacteria > Vulcanimicrobiota > Vulcanimicrobiia > Vulcanimicrobiales > Vulcanimicrobiaceae > JAMXLG01. Next base: position 2,340,721 of record CAVTRC010000001.1, on the reverse strand, counting down.
ACGTCGCTCATCGTACTACCACGGTAACGGCAGAAGCGGCGTCGACGAGCGTTTTACTGTCTCGTCCGACACGAAGAAGTCGGGAACGAGCGACGCGCCTGGGTGATTCGCGTATACCGAGAAATTCGTTATGCCGGACTCGCGCAAGACATCTTCGTCGATGAAAAAATTGCCGGTGCACGAGGCGGCGGGCCGATTGAGAATCAGCCATGCGGCATCTGCGACGATCTGCGGTTTGCGCGACGCCTCAGCCATCGCCGCACCGCCCAGAACGTTGCGCACCGCAGCGGTATCGATTGCGGTGAGCGGCCACAGCGAATTCACCGCAACGTTGATCGGCTTGAACTCTTCGGCCATCCCGAGCGTGCACATCGACATGCCGAATTTTGAGACCGTATAGGCGGTGTGCCGGGCGAACCACCGCGCGTCCATATCGAGCGGCGGCGCGAGGTTCAAAATGTGCCCGTTCGACGACTTCGCCAAATGCGGTACGGTCAATTTCGAACACAGAAACGTCCCGCGCGCATTGACCTCATTCATCAAATCATAGCGCTTCATGTCGGTTTCAACTGTGGGTGTCAGCGAAATCGCGCTTGCGTTATTGATACACGCATCGATACCGCCAAAACGTTCGACCGTCTTTGCGACGGCATCCGCGACCTGTTCTTCAAAACGGATATCGCACGCGATTGGAAGCGCGTTGCCGCCTGCCGCTTCGATTGCTTCCGCAGCCGTATAAATCGTGCCGGGCAGTTTGGGGTGCGGTTCGGTCGTCTTCGCGACGATCGCAACATTGGCGCCCTCGCTCGCCGCGCGCACGGCAATCGCAAGACCGATTCCACGGCTTGCTCCGGTAATGAACAACGTCTTCACTGCGGTCTTGCTTGCACCCCGTCGCAAGACAAACCCTCCCACGCGTGGTAGACCGCCGCGTGGAAAACGACGCGCTCGTCGTTGCGACGCCACTGGGCGCGCGGCTCTTTGTCACAGCAACCGATTGCGAGATAACGGCGTGCACATTCCGCGCGCGTATGCCGGCACGGCGACCGCCGCGCGACAACGCGCTCCTCGTAGAAGCATCGAAACAGTTGCGCCGATATTTCGAGAAACGCTTGCGTCGCTTCGATCTGCCGTTGCGGCTGGGAGGCACGCCGTTTCAAATTGCCGTATGGCGTCTCGTCGCTCAATTGGAAACGGGCGAACTCATTTCGTATGCGGACGTCGCGCGCGCGATCGGTGCACCGCTCTCGCATCGCGGCGTCGCTGCAGCAATGGGAAAAACGCCGCTCGATCTATTGATTCCCGCCCACCGCGTCGTCGGCGCAGACGGCCACATCAAGGGTGCGGGCCCGAATTCCATGCGCCGGCGCCTGCTCGCGTTCGAAGGGATTGTGCTTCCGTAGCGTCCTTCGACGAGGTCGGGATCGCATTACGGAAAAACGTGTCGCCACTCGATGAGCGGGCCGATTCCCACGTTGCGATCTGCTGCTTCACCCGTGTCGATGAATTTCGCAGCGAAGTTCAGCGATCGGACGCCGATGAGCCACTCCGTTGAGCGATGATAGTAGCCGAAAGAAAGCGACGCATCGATCTCCGATGCGCGCTCGGGCTTCGTGTCGAGGACCGCGCCGCCGGTTGCGACGTAGACGTCGGAGCCGGTGAGCGCGGGTGCGGCACCGACGAACGCTTCGATGAAATGCGATTCGCTCGTCGGATGTATGTAGCGCGTGGCGTAACGAAAGCCGGCAAGGCGTGAAGAAACGACTTGACTTTGCGCGGGCAGGGGCGTGCGTTGGTTGTAGACCGTTTCACCGAGCGCGATCCAAAGCGTCCGCTTCGCGCTCGTTGCATACTCGAATTCGCCGTTGAAGATTCCGACGTGCGGCGTCGCTTGTCCGTACGTAGCAGAAGGCGCGACGCCGGGAATGCCAACGACCGGAATTCCCTCGAGGCTTACGGCGAGGCGGCTTCCGCCCGCCCGAAGCTGCAGAAGCGGACCCGCACCAACGCCACGCTGAGTTCCAGCCACGTCCTGATGCTGACCGATGATCGTCAACGCCTGAACGCCGACGTAGCTTTTCGGCGGCGGCGTTTGCGCCGTTGCGAGAACCGTCAACAGCGCCGCACCGATGCGAACGCTATTGATGTGACCCATCCACCAAGACGACGCCGCGCTGTCCCGACGAACGAAGCTCGTCAACGGCTGCGACCGCTGCGCCGATCGGCGTGTTCGGAGCAAGGGCATCGCTCATCGTGAAGCCTGTGCGCGAGCGAACTTGCGCATCGATCGGATCGCGGAACGCTTGGGGCAACTTCTTGTATTGGTTCAGCGCGCTCAATACCGGGCCGGCTTTTTCATCGAACGTCGACGGATCGATCGCGGCAACGATCAACGCATGTCGCTTGCCGTTGACGAAGTGTTCGAAGACCTGAAAATCGACGCCCATTGCGCGCGCGCGCGTGTGCGCCTCCGTGACACCGCTGCCGCTTGCCGCGACACTGTAGCCGGTGGGCGGGTTCGCTGAAAGCGACGTCAACCACGTGTTGAGTTGGTTCATCGAAGCCGCGGTTTCCGCGACAACTTCAAGGCCGCTGTAATGCTGCGAGCCGGAGTTCTCGCTCCATGCCTTCGACGCAAGCACGGTGCTCTCGGCGTACAACGGAAACCCCGTCGGATTCGTCGCCGCGGGTGACGGCGACTGTGCCGTGCTCGATTCCGACGAGGATCGTGATTGGGATGACTGCGAGCAGGCGGTCACGGCGGCAAGCAGCACCACCGCCGGCAACACGTTTTTCATACGGGCGCGATTTCGAGGAGAAGCGCAGCAAGCCCCGTATTCGTCCTTCGACACGTTCTGCGCGGATCGAACGATGGCGAAGTCGAGCGCGCTCGGGAGACCACGACCGCATGAAACAGCTGTTCCTCGGACTCGCGCTCGCGTTGCTGGCGCTTACGCCACATTCGCCGGTTCTTCAAGAATCGGACGCAGCGAGCGCCGTCACGATTCAGACGGGCGAAGAATTCTTCATCGCATTGCAATCCAATCCGTCAACCGGATATTCGTGGACGCAACAAACGGGTGACGGCAGCGTGCTCGCGTACGAAGGGAACGTTCGTCAGAATCCGTCGACCACGATGCCCGGCGCACCCGCGCAGCAGATTTTCATCTATCACGCCAATCGCGCGGGCACGAGCACGATCACCTTTCAATACTCGCGTCCCTTTGAACCGAACGCTGCACCGGCTCGAACGGTGACGTTCACGATACAGGTTCCGTAATGGACGACCGCCTCTCGTACAGTTCTTATCTGAAGGTCGACGAACTCGTCGGCCTTCAACGTCCGCTCTCGAGCCCGGAACATCACGATGAAATCCTCTTTATCGTGATTCATCAAGTGTACGAGCTGTGGTTCAAGCAAGTGCTGCATGAACTGCGCGCGGTCGTCGACGCGCTCGATCGTGATGAATTATTGCGCGTCGCGAAGTATTTCCGCCGCATTCACACGATTCAGCGTCTGCTCGAACAGCAAGTCGACGTCTTGGAAACCATGACGCCGCAAGAGTTTAACGAGTTTCGCGACAATCTCAACCCCGCGAGCGGTTTTCAGTCCGTGCAGTTTCGCGAAGTGGAATTCCTATGCGGTGTGCGGCGCACGGAGGCGCTGAAGTATATTTCGATGGACAAGGAACAACGGACGCGGCTCGAACGGGCGGCACAGGAACCGTCCTTATACGATCACGTCAAAGCACTGCTGAAGCGGCGTGGTTTCGCGGTCGATTCCAGCGAGGAATTGGTCGAATCGTTCCGCCGCATCTACGTCGACACCGACAAGTACTACGATCTGTATCTGCTCCTCGAGGATCTGATCGAGTTCGACGAGCGCTTCTTGCTTTGGCGCGGACGGCATGTCCGCATGGTGGAGCGCATGATCGGAAATAGAATCGGCACCGGGGGTTCGTCCGGCGCCGAGTATCTACAGCGCACGCTCGGACACCGGTTCTTCCCCGAACTGTGGGAGGTGCGGACGCACTTAGGCACCGGTAATTACGCGCAGTCATGACGACGACGGCCACGCAAGCGCTGCATCGCGATCAATTTCCGATCCTCGAAACAGCCACCTATCTGGTGAATCATTCAATGGGCGCGGCGCCGCTGCGCGCGAAAGCCGCGCTCGAATCGTACTGGAACGAGTGGGCGACAGACGGTCCCCAGGCATGGGAGCGCTGGTTGCCGGAAATCGCGGTCGTCGGCGATGGCATCGGGTCGATCATCGGTGCCGCGCCCGGATCGGTGTTTCTCGGCCCGAACGTTTCGGTGTTGCAAGCGGCGCTCGCAACGTCGCTCGATTTTCGCGGCGAGCGCAACGAAGTCGTGTACGAAGCGCTGCAATTCCCGTCGCTGACGTATGTCTGGACCGAGTGGGAACGGTACGGCGCGACGGTTCGCATCGTGGGCTCGAACGATGGACGCACGATCCCGACGGAACGGATCGTTGAGGCGATAACCGAGCGCACGCAAATCGCGGTCCTTTCGCACGCATACTACGTGTCCGGCGCGCTTGCCGAGGTGCAAGCGATCCAGGCGCATTGCCGCAAGGTCGGCGCGCTGTTGTGCGTCGATGCATATCAAACGACCGGAACGTATCCGTACGACGTGACGGACTGGGATTTGGATATCGTCACGGGCGGTTCGCACAAGTGGTTACTCGGCGGGCCCGGGTGCGGTTGGATTTATGTGAAGCCGCCGCTGCTCGAACGATTCCGTCCAGCCGTCACCGGCTGGATGGCGCATGCCGCACCGTTTGCGTTCGAAGACGCGCCGATTCGATATGCATCTTCAATGTATCGCTTCGGAACCGGCACGCCGACGATTCCCGGGTATCTCGTAGCGAAGCCGGGCCACGACCTCATTCGCAGCATCGGCGTTGCACATATTCGCGAACACAACGTGCGTTTAACGACGAAGCTCGCCGACATGGCACTCGAGCGTCACCTCACGGTAAATTCACCGCTCGATCCGGCGAAACGAACCGGCTGGATTGGAATCGATTTTGAAGATTCCGAGCGAGTTTGCCACCAACTGATTGCGGACCGGGTTTTTGTGGACTATCGCCCGGGCTGCGGAATTCGCGTCAGCCCCCACTTCTACACCACCGATGAGGAGATCGACCGCTTTTTTGCGGTGCTCGACCGATTGCGATGACGCCCGCTTCTTCCATGGTCGTCGATCACACGAAAGTAGGCGCCGCATTCCGGCGCCTTTCTGTTCCGCTTGCCGTACAGATGCTCGGCGACCAAGTTCTCGGCGTTGTCGACACGATCGCCATCGGCTACCTAGGCACCATTGCGCTCGCCGGCGTCACCGCTGCGACTACGGTCACGTTCACGATCATCATGACGATCGGCGGTTTGTGGAGCGGTGTCGGTATCATCGCCGCTCAGCGCATCGGTGCGCATGACGTCGATGGGTTCGGACGCACGGTACGTTCGGGATTCGCTGTGCCGATGATCGCTTCTATTGCGGTGACGATCGTTGCGTTCTTCGGTGCGCGCCCGCTACTGACGCTGATGCTGCCGCACATCGCTTCGGTCCATGCGAGCGCCGGCTATTTGATCGTTCGTTGCGCATCACTGATACCGTTCAATGTCTCGTCAACGTTGATCGTCGGGCTTGGCGCGGCCGGAAACCGAAAGCTCGGCGCGTATTTGCTCGGGATCATCAACATCATTCACATCCCGCTCGTGCTTGTGCTCGCGCTCGGGTGGCTGACGGGCCACCCGTATGGCATCGTCGGCGCCGGTGTGTCGACGCTGATTTCGGAAACGATCGCCGCGGTCGTTGCAGTGATCTACGTTGCGCGCAAGCCAATCTACCGGGTGTTCTCGCAGTTTACCATCGACTGGCGCTTGGCGTTGCGTTGCGCGTGGCTCGGCGTTCCGGAAAGCGTCTTCGGATTCGCGGTCGTCGGCCCCGACATGGCGGTCGTCGCAATGCTCGCCCCGCTCGGCGCAATCTACATCGCCGCGTTTCGCGCGCTCAACGTCGTATCCGACCTTACGTTCGTCGTTCCCGGTCCATTGCAAAGCGCTACGCAGACGGTCATCGGCCAGCGCCTGGGCGCCCGCGACGCCGAAGGCGCGACGATGTTTCTGCACCGTGCGCTGCGCACGACGCTGCTCGTCACGACGCTCACCGGCGCGGTCGTCGCTGTCTGCGCCTGGCCGCTGTCATTTCTGTTTACGATGAATGCAGCCGTCGCGAGCGTTGCGGCGCTGCCGCTCGCCGTGCACATGCTTACGATGCCGATCAAAGGGTGGGCGATGGTGGGCATCGCACCAATCCGCGCGGCGGGCGACACGAGATTCTCGATGGCGGTCGGAATCGTATGCGGACTGTTCGTTCTACCGTTGACATGGCTCGGAATCGAGCGGCTTCATCTCGCGCTCTTCAGCGTGCCGGTCGCGTGGATCATGGCATGGAGCGCGCGCGCCGCGCTAACCGCGCTGAAGATTCGCGACGGCGGCTGGAGTGAACGCGAACCTATTGCGGCGTAGCTTCGAGGGGTATCGAAGCACGACCGTAGCCGCCATACGCGGCAACGACAACAATGCGATGCGTGCAGCGCAACGTCCCAGCCGAAGATCGGCGCCGCACCGAAGAGCGTGTAGAACGCAAAGACGGGCAATGCACCGAGTACGACGAGAGGAAGATAGAACCACGTTACGATGCGGCAATATGCGACGGCAGATCCAAAACGAATCGCCGCGATCGCTCCCCACACGCCAAAGATCAGGTACAACGCGTCCACTGCAGCATTGACCGGCAACACTCCGCCGATGAAGCGATAGAGCACGTCGAGCGAAATTACCGGCGCGTCCGGCGGCGCCGCAACTGCGGTCCACGGAAGAAATCCGGCGATTCCGGCAACGAAAAAGAGCGACCCTAGGATACGCGCAAGCGTGGGTGCGTTCATGCTCGAGCCTTACTGTACGGCCGCAAGAACGCCCTGCATCTCTGCATGAATCCTTGCATTCGTTGCAAGAATCGAACGCGCGTCGAGCGCCGCGGGCGTTCCGTCGATACGCGTGACCCGTCCGCCCGCTTCCGTGATGAGCAACGTCCCCGCAGCAACGTCCCATGGGTTGAGATCCCACTCCCAAAAGCCGTCGAATCTTCCGCACGCCGTATTCGCCAAGTCGAGCGCGGCCGAGCCGTCGCGACGCACGGCCTGCGCATGGAAAGACATTTCCTCGAAGTACTTGCCGTTGCGCGGGTAATCCGATGGATGAAAGCCCGTGCACACCATCGCGTGCGCAACGTTGTCGATGTCGGATACCGAGATAGGCGCGTCGTTCAGGCGCGCGCCGGCGCCGCGTTCAGCAGTAAAACACTCGTTCGTCGTCGGCACGTATACGACCGCCGCAAGGAGTTCGCCGGCGCGTTCGAACCCGATCGAGACGCAATAGAGCGGATAGCCGTGCGCGTAGTTCGTCGTGCCGTCGAGCGGATCGACGACCCATCGTTCATCCGATGTGCCTTCGTACCGGCCACTCTCTTCAGCAAGGACGCTCGCGTTTGGAAACGCCGCGCGAAGCGTTCGCAAAATCACCGCTTCGCTTGCGCGATCCGCTGCGGTGACGATGTCCGCGCGACGGCCTTTCTCTTCAATTTCCAGCGGACGATGCGCATGATCGAGCAGCACGGCTGCCGCTTCGCGCGCGGCGTCAAGCGCGACCGTCAACGGGTCGGGGCGGCGGATCGGAGAATCGCTCACGACTCTTGCTGTGCGATGGCCGGCTTCCCGTTCCTTTCGCTCGCCCCGCGCAGCAGTTAGTTCGCGATCAACGTATACGTAACGACCGACGCCTGCGGCATAATCGATTCGTTGCCGATCGACACTTGGAAGTCTTGCAGAACGTCGTACGGCAAGCTCCTCGTCGTGATGCTCGCACCGTGAGCCACCTGCATCGTAGTCGCGGTCGGAACAACGGCGTACGAGGTTTGATCGAAGTTGATGCCGGCACCGCTCGTTGAGTTCGACGGATCGACCGCGGTCAACAACTCGTTCGTCGGCGTTCCGGTGCTGTTCGCCGGATTCTGATTCGCCGACACCGAGAGGGTGTAGTTCACCGTGGTGTTCGACTGGATATAAATCGACGCGCGAACGATGTCGGTAAACGCGCCCGTCGAGTTCGATCCAATCGTTCCGACGTCGACCGTCGTACCGGAGAACGAACATCCGGGACAACTGATGACCGGTGTCGAGCTGCCTGGGCCCGGATTACTGGGATCCACCACGACGTTCAAGCCGATCGTCAACTGCACCTGAACCCGCGTGTCGCCCAGCCAATTTTCGCCGGCATTCGAACCGTTCGTCACCGTGCACGTACCCGCCGTATTGTTCAAGCAGTAGGTATCGAACGGATAGGAATCCGATTGCGCTTCGGGCCCGATCGCGCTGAAGCTCAACGTGATCGTATCGCCCGCTTTCAATTTGCAGCTCGCTCCTCCGACGTCGATTTCACCGTCTGCTCCAGCGGCCGTAGCTGCCATCGCAGCAATCGCGTTCGTGATCGTACAGCCGTCGACGTTTCCGCCGAGCGTGGGAATTGCATTGGTCACGTGCCAGGCATTCGAGCCGTCGTAGGCGTTGTTTCCGCTGACGTCGACACCCGGGATGCGTACGCGGAAGGACGTAATGTTCGTCGCCTGCGTGGTGTTTTTCACGGTGTAGACGTACGAGTTGCCGTTCAACGGGTCGCTGTTGCCGCCAATCGTGGGCACCGTGTTCGACGCAACCGCGGGCGGCGAGCCATATTTACCGGCATTCGAGAAGCCGGCGCTCGCGGTAACGGTCGATACCGGCAACGTCATCGTCTTCGGCGCCGACCAGCCGTCGCCGTTGGCGCCGTGCGCCCACATCTGCACGCTAACGCTTGGGCTATTTAAGTTGCTGAGCACCATTGTGCCGGTGAACGTCCCGCCGGGCGCGAGCGAGTTGTTCTCCTGTGCGGCCGTACATTGAGGCAGCGCGTTTTGAACCGACGTGTTCGGTGTGGCCGCGGGCGGCAGATACGTGTTCGCGTTCGTGTACTGACTGGGACAAACGCCGAACCAGTAGTAGATCGTGCTGCCGGCGTTATACGACCCGAGGTACGACCAGCCGGTGCTCGACGTGGTCGGATTTCCGTTCACGAGGGGCGCGCCGTTCGGCACACCGATCAGAATGGCGTCGACGTAGTCGGGGTTGGGATCGCTCGACGTCGATGCATTGCTGACGACGATATTTTCGGTAGACGTCGCACCTTGACCGGCCGTGCCCGGTGCGAACGAAGCCGACATCGACGAGCTGTCGAGCGCGTATTGCGCGAACGCGAGCGTATCGATCGACAACGACGGACTGTTCACCGGAACCGTCGTCGTACCGTCTGCCGTAATCGAGAAGTTCGGATTCACAGACGAGACGACCCAGTCGGTGTAACCGTAATTGAACGGCGCGACGTTCTGATCGATGTAGATCGTCGCCGAATTGCCCGCCTTGACGCCAGGGTTCGTCCCCTTGGCGTAGACGCAGAAGTATTCCGCCGTGAGGTTCTGACATGGCGCCTGTCCGCCGATGACGAGACCCCAGCCGTTATTGCCGCTGGAGCTGGAGTCGACGGCGACGTTGTTCAACGTGTTGGCGCCTGAGAACGGACCGGGTTGCGCCACGGCAACCGTCTTGATCGTTTGAGATGATGCACCGTTATTGACCGTCAGACCGTAGATGATGTAGTCCTGGCTGGTCAGCCCGTAAGGACTGTGATATCCATAGGTCGCGTGAACCGTGCGTGTCTGATAAAGATGCGCTTCCGGCACGCCGGGCGACGTGAAGCGGTTGTTGCTGCCGCCGATGTTTTGATAGCCCACGAGTGCCAGATGCGCGGTGCCGGTTAAGGTGGTTGCGCCGTTTTGGAAGTACGTCGGAAAGAACGCTTCCTGCGTGTCGATGCGCGACCATTTGACACCGTGCGAGGGCAAGATCGACGTCGATCCTTGGCACTGCGTGCTGCAACCGCTGCCGGTCGCATTATAAAACGTGACGTTCGGGATCGTGAGCGTGTCACCGACCGGTAATGAAACGCCGTTGCTCTGCGGCAACATCACCAGGTAACATTCGCCGGTGGTGGTTACGGTGCTGTCGCTGCAATAGTCGTTGACGCTCCACACGTACCCGGTCGTCGGATCCGTTACGGTGGTCGAGCATCCCGAGGGGATCACACACTGCGCGAGCGTCTTCCCGGCCAGCGCCATCATGACACCGACACCCGTGCCGGACCCACCCGACTGCGGTGTAAAGTCGGGGCCGGTCGTGTACGCGATGCCGGCCAGTGAGTCGCCATTTCCAACGCCGTAGTTGAGGTCGCTGGAATTCGTGAACTTCAACGTTGCGGTCGCGTTCGAACCCTGCGCGACGCTCAGCGACGATGCGTCCGACGTCGTATGGAACGCGGTTTCAGCGTTGTAGCCGACGACCTTGAACGACTGCGAGGCGTACATCGACTGACTGGTCGAATCGTAGATTCCCGCCGTGAAGATTCGCGAGGGATAGTCGCCCGGGCCGTAGATGCCCATCGTCCCGAACGTGAATCCTTGACTCGCAATGCCATTCAAGGTAACCGGACCGACTTTACCGGCCGTATAACCGGTCGGATCGTTGATCGACCAAATATATTTGTCGCCGCTCAAACTTCCGACACCCAGCGTAACGCCGGACACGGACTGTTCGCTTGAATCGTCCCACGCGAATACCGTTGCCGCTTGCGGCACCACCGCGGGTGCCGGCGACGGATTGACCGTCGTGTTCGAACCGTTCGTGTTACCGTTGAGCGTCATCGTGATGCCGTTCGAACCAGTCAGCGAAACCTGCACTTGCGCGATTCGCTGACCGGGAGCCGGCGATACGGATTTATCGTACAGCGTGATCGAATACGTTCCCGCGCCGAGCGCGGATGTGATCGGCCATGCAACGGAGAGCACGCCGCCGGGTGCAGTTTCTCCCGCCGAATTACCCGGGTTGCACAGGGTGTTTGCCGGCATCGACGTTTGCGCCGGCGCGGAAAAAACACACGTCGGATGGACCGATGTCGATTCAATGTCGACGACGTAGAGATCGTTCGCCGAAAGATTCGTCATGTGAACGTACGCGTCACCGCTGCTCGACGCATCGAATTGGTACGTCTCTTCCGAGAAGTACGGATCTTGATAGACCTTCAGCAACACCGGGTTTCCGGCGTTGACGTACACGACTGCGACCCAATCGTTATTGTTTACGTCATAGACGCCGAGCGTGTAGACTCCGGCGTTCGTAAGAGCGATCGTACGATTCGAATCGGTGTTGGTATAGGAAGCGCCGACCGCCGTCGCTGTTGTCGCGTTCGGGGCGATCTCGTAGTCTTGGTACTTCCCGGCGGCCAAACTTGCCGCTTTGAACGTCAGATTACAGCCGGTCGGGAACAGATCGCCGACGAGATTCGCGCATGTACTCGAAACGATGTTGATCGTTACACCGGTCTGCGCGAAGGGATGCCGCTGTCTATACGATTTTGCTTTGATCGTCGGAATCAACGCTTTCATCGGCAGACGTGGAAGGTCCGCAAGCGGGACGCGTGTCCCAGCCGGATACTCGCGTCCCGACCCTTTTAGCGGAGCACCGAAATGCGAGGCGGGAGTTGATGTCGCGCCCGGAGCCGGTGTCGCACCCGGAAGCGGCAATGCCGTGATCAGCGGGCGCGGAACGGTCCGCTGCCCGCCGTGAACTACCGGACTCGGCGGCCGCACTTGCGCAAGACCGATCGATATCGCGGCAAGAAAGATCGATACACCCGCAACAACGCCGCGCAGCTTCCGTGCAAACATTAGTAGTACAACGTATAGATCGCATTCGAACTATACGTTCCTTGAGCAGTTGTGATCGGCATGTTGAGCGTCAGATCGACGCAATACGTTTGCGTACCGCTGTTCGTTTGAAGCACTGCCCACACGCCGCCGTCGGTAGAATAAACAACGAACGGCGTTGCAGTCGGTAACGGCGTTGGTCCGACGTGGGAGTTATTCGCCAGGCTAGAGCCCACGAACGAGTCGCTTCCGCCATTGCTGAAGTTTCCGGCAAGACCATGCTTGAGCGTCCATCCGGTCTTCGTCGTCTTAACCTGGACATGATACGCACACGGAACCGACGTCGGGGTACCGGCTTCCGCATTCAAGATCACTTGATATCCGGAAGCATCGGACGTCAGAAGCGTTGCATTCGGATTTGGAGTGACCTCGGCCTCAACTTTTATCGCATGCTGAACTTGCGCCTGTGCGACAATTTCAGCGCCTTTCGGAACGAAATGGAGCTGCTGCGCTTCGAATACGCGCTCGATCTCGGGAGGCGCTCCCCGCAGCTTCGCTGTTGCCACGATTTGGTTGCCGGCGATCGCCGGTTTTCCAGTGTAGCCGAGTGGGTTGGGAGTCACGTTCACGATGATCGTAACGGCGATCTGCGCCTGCTGACTTTGCAGCGCGGCTTCAACGACGATCGGCGCGGCCGCTAGGAATGCGAAGATCAAAAAGAGGTAGCGAAGCTTTTTCACCGCGCCACCACCGTATAGACGATCCAAACGTAATAGAGACCGCGCGTGGCTGCACCCGGCACGCGCAGTTGATAGTCGAAGTAGTAGTCGCCGTTTGCGCTCATCGCGGTTGCGACCGGTGCGGGATACGTCGTGTAGGAAATCGTCGGTGCAGTGAACTGGCTGCCGCCGGTGACGACGGAACCCGTGCGATAGAAGGGAAGCGCCGCCGAAAATCCCGTGTTCGGGTCCGGCGGTGAACCGCTCGTCGACTGAAGATAGTAGAGCGTCGAATTCAGCGGCTGCGTCGAGCTATCAGCGGTGTTAAAAAAGTCCGCGGCGCCTTCGGCGTACACGAAGAAACCCATTGGGTCGTTCGTCGTCACGTTAACGTGCGCGGCGTACTTGTAAAGGTACGTCGTTCCACCGAGGACCGAACCGAAATCGACCGCTCCATTGTTTTGAAGTGCATCGGGACCATGCGTTGGCGCGGGTTGCGTTCCAAAGGTCGCCTTGACCGAGCCGAATCCGGACGCATAGTTCGGCGTTAGCGTGAAGTGCACGATCGGCATCGCGCTCCATTTGACCTTAGTGACGTCCATTGCGGTCGATGCAAACGCTGGCGCAAGGCTTAGCGCCGCCGTTGCAAACGCAACGATTCCGTACACCATCCTTCTGACAAGCGCTGCGTACACGATCCTTGTGCTCTCCAAGAGGCTCTGCGCACTTCCCTTAGCGCAGACCGTAGCGATCTAGGTTGTTTAGAAGCCGGCGTTATCGTTCAACGCTAAACTGAATCTCGCCGCCGGTTTCTGTTTGGCCACCGTAGTCCATTGTCGCAATCGCTTGATACTGTCCCGGAGGAAGTTTCTTTCCCGTCACCTCGACGATGCGGTCTCCGCCGCGCTCGACGAGCATGCCGTTTTCCATTGCAACTTGATCGACGACTTGGCCGCTCTTCTGGATAGTTACTTGCCCACGGAGATAGACGTGAACGTTCCCGGTGTTTTTAAAGCTCACGCGATACACTTGGCCGCGTCCACTCTTTGCACTGACCATCTTGGTGATTGCACCGTCGATTTTGACGCTGCCCGGAATTGCTTCGTAAATCTTCGATGCGACGCGGGCGGAAAACGCCACGTTCGAACCGGCGCGCCGAATCGGCCGCGTTTGGAAGAAGACGATTCCGGCGTATTCACCAGAAAGCTTTGAATCGTTCGGCATCACGATCGTGAGTTGAACCTGTTGCGTGGTTCCCGCGGGCAAGTCGAATTCACGAGGGCGGATCGCTGCGTATTTCATCAGCGAGAACGGCCGCGCTCCGACGCGTCCAAACTCGTAGCTTCCGTTCGTCGACACGCCGAAGTCCACCATCGTGGCCTGTACGTGGGTCGAATCACTGGAAGAGTTGCGAACCGTAACCGGGATGTTATAACTTGCGGCCGGTCCAATTTGCACTTCGAGTTTTGCCGGCGTGACTTCGATGCCGAGGCCTTCCGAACTGACCCGGTTTGGCACGACAAGTACCGCCGCAAAGATGAACGCAAAGAGTGCGATTCGTCGATTTTGCATTGTGACCCGAACACTTCGCCGCGAATGCACTGCGCGTCCCGCGGCGAAGCGAGTAAAGAGTGTAACCTTTACGAACTAGTTCGCCGTGAGCGTGAACGTCACGACTTCCGACTGGTTACCGGTGTTCGCGGTTGGTCCGAGAACGAGATCGAGATCGAACCCGATATTCGCCGGGCTGGCACCGGTGAACGCGTTCGTTTCGTTCGCAAGCGTCAGAGCGGTGTTGTTCAGCACGCTGCCGGACACGCAGCTCGCCGTCGATGCGCTGGAAAGTGCTGCCGCACGAACCGTTTGCGTAACCGGCAGCGCGGCCGCGCTGAACGGGAAGTTCGCGACACCGTTCGCCAATGCGCAAAGCTCAGCGCCGAGTGTCGTCGGGTTCGTGGCCGTCGCTGCCGTGAGATTCCAGTTCGTCGAGTTTGTCGCGACGATCGCATTGGCTGCGTTTTTGTACAGGCAGTCCTGCATGCCGCCGCCGCCGTCAGGCGATACTTGACCGAAGTCGTTTGTACCGTCCGAATTCGTCGGGTCGGCTGCGGTACAAGCGCCGGCGCCGTGGGCTAGAATCGAACCGGCCGTGCCAGGGCTGTTCGACAGACCGGATGCAGCGTAGTTCGTATGGACGTTCAGCGTGGCCGTTGCCTGCGTGTTCCACTTGACCGTGATCGTTTTATTGACGGTCGCCGCATTTGCGGGGGCCGCCAGCGCGAAAAGGGACGCGATTAGCGCGAGCCCTGCAATACGTTTTTGGTTCATCGACCTTTCACCATGCGCAAGATTGCCCTCCGTGGCATAAGCGGGTAAGCGAGTTACATAATGCTTATCGGCAAGCGAGCAGTCTTGGTTAGGAGCACTCCATGCAGAGGGCGTAAAGAAAGACGCAGGCTGAACGTAAAGATGCGCCCGACGACGGGCTTGCCCAGAACCGTTTCCTGTCCGTCCTCCCAGTCGATCTTGTCGCCGGGACGCGCGTCAACCAGAAATCGTGCACGCGCGGCGGCGAACGATCCGATCGCCGCATTCGCTGGAATCAATTGAACGATCGCGATCGGCAACTTCGGATCGATTACGACCTTTGCCGTCGCGGTCGCAATCGAGCCCGACGTCTGCCTGACCGAAGCGGTCAACGTGACGGTGCCGGCGGCCGCCTTCGATGGAACGAGAACCGTGCCGGTCCATTCCTTTCGTTTTGCATCAAAGCTCAAGTCGACGTCGTCGCCGAGCCCCGATACGGTGACGGTGTGAGCGTCCGCGGGAGCAGTAACGCTAACATCAGTCGCACCACCCGGCGGCAACCGGCCTTCACTTACGTGGAGACTTGCCGGCACCGCACCGCCAGAGAGAAGGCTGAAGACGACCTTCTTTACGGCGTGGCCGACGAGGAAGAGCGCGCCGCGATAATTATCGTTGCCCTTTAACACAACGGAAAGAGGATCGCCGAGCTGTCCCGTTTCCTCCGGAACCGTTTCCGGATCAACCGACACGGTGTAGTCACCCGGGGGAAGGTCGTCGATCAAAAACGTGCCGTCGTCGTTGGTAATCGCTGCGTGCTCTCCCGGTTCTGCAACGACGTATGCATTCATGACCGGACCCGTGTAATTGGGCGCGAGCGTCGCATCATAGACGACTTTGCCGGTAATCGATCCCAGCTGTTCGCCGACGAAGTCGAGCGTTGCCGTTGAACCGCGCTGAACGCTAACGTCCCGTTTCACGGATTTTTCGTCGAACGACGCAAAGGCCGGTACGGTGTTCTCGATGATCTCGATCGTGTGGCTGCCGGAGAGAAGGCGCCCAAAGCCGTAGATGCCTTGCTGATCCGTCTGCGCGTACTGGCCGCCGTCGATCCGCAGCTTTACTCCGGCGAGCGGAATGCGTTGGCCGTTCGCATCGGTGCCGAACACGTGACCGACGATACCGCCGAAATCGCCGACGCGAAGATATACTTGCGCGGTCTGTCCGCCGTCGAGGTTCAGCGTAACGATCGGTTGATCGACGGTATAGCCGCGCGGAAGCGACGCCGTCTCGACGCGTAATTGATGCGAGCCGGGACGCACGTACGAAAACTGAAAATTGCCTTGCAAGTCGGTGCGTTGAATTTGCGTGTTGTCGAGAACGACGACGATATTGCCCAGTCCGCCGGTTAAAAGGCCCGCGAGCGCGTTGTTGTTGCCTAGATCCGCCGTGATGCGCCCTTCGATCATCGCGGGCAAGCGCGGATCCGTTCGTCCTTCGACGTTCGTATTTCCGACGGCAAACGGTGCATTCAACTGAATGCTGAAGTTTCGCGACGTTCCGTTCGATCCCGGATTGATCGGGTCGCTTAGGTGTTGGATGCTGTACTGCGCTTGAACCGAGATGACGGGCGAAATCTGCCGCTGCACGATGAACGCGGGAAAGCTCTGCAACGCATCGCTGACGGGCGACTGCGTTCGCGAAAGTTGATATTGGTAGCCGATCGACGTTTTGCCAAACGTGCGTTGAAACGATACGGCGGCCGTGCTCTGACGTGAAAAGCCCGTCGTCGTACTCGATTGGTTTTGCCGCGTCAACGAGCCGCCGACGACGTACGAGCCGAACTGCCGGGAGAGAGCAACGTTATAGAGCGCTGTCCCAACCGGACCGGTTCCGTCTTCCGTCGTTCGACCAAACTGTGCGCTCGCGACGCCGTAACCGTTTCGAATCGGAAACGACAGCTGCAGCGAGCCGAGCCCCGACCACTCGGTCGGACTGCCCGCGATGCGCTGATTCTGTAACCCGACGCTGTAGCCGATCGCGCCCGTCGTGAAATCATAGTTGAGCAGCGAGCGCTCCTGCGACGAAACTTGGCCGAGATAGCTGCTCTTCTCGAGCGCGAAGTCGAGCCCCAATGCACCGCGGCCATTCGAACGATACGAAAAATCGGCGAGCTTGTCGCCGGAGAGTTCGCCGGCATTGTAGGACAGCAGCCGCTCCGGAATGTCCCGAAGCGTCAGCGAGTACGTTCCCTGCTGCAGTCCATCGTCTAGGCGAAGCTGCGACGAAAACAGCGAAAGATCGCCGGTCGGAGTTTCGCGATGTTGTTCCGCTGTTTCGAGAATCGCCGACAACGCGTTCTTTGCATACGCGACCCCGACAAATGCCGTGCCGGCCGATCCCGTTTGCGGCGCTTGCGGATTATAGACGTAGCCGAGCTCCATGAGCGTCCGTCCATAGAGCCGGCGGGCTCGCATACCATATAAATGTAGGCCTTCCTGATCGACGCCGGTCGTGAACCCCTCGAACATCGAGATGTCGCCCGTTCCGTACGGCACCGTCATGTACGGACCGCGCTGCGTTGCACCGAGCGTCAGTTGACCGAGCAACGCGATCGGAATGGAGGCATAACCCAGCGTATACTTTGGCGTCGAATACGAAAGATTGCCGTACCCGTACTGCGCGCCTTGCGTCGAGATCCCGAGCGGAATCTGAAGATCCGTGGTCGTCATCGCGGTGCGGCGGCGCAGCTCGAGATTCATCCCGACGGAGCCGTCGGTTTCCGCCACGTTGGAAACGAGCGTTTCGCCCGTCCCATCGAGCCGCGTGCTTCCCGACGACCGGTTCCCGAGGCTGAGGCTTCCATTAATAGTGTATTCAAGACGCCCACCGTGCGAGATGACCGGCGGCGTGCTTGGACCAGGCGTGGCGATCAGTCCGGAATGTTCGCCGATGTCTTCCATCGCAGCGGATTCTGGCGTAGGCGAAGGCGACGGTGAAGGGGCCGCGGCCACGTCGAGTGCGGCGTGCATCGCTTGCGCCGATTGCCGAAGGACAGTTTCGATCGTTTCCGCGCGCACATTGCGCGTGGCAAAAAACGCCGTCGCCGAAACGACCATCAGCGCGAGCCCGAAGAGTTGGATAACGCGGCCGAACGCGCGTTCGCTCGAGAAGCGCCTCATGACGTACTTAAACGTCATCGTCTCGGGATAACGGCGTTTTTACGGGGAACCGCGCGGTTAGCGGAAACTTTTCGGCGGGTTTAGCCGATAGGAATACTACAGGGACGTTTCAGGGAGGAAACAGACCTCGGTCATGGATGTGCTGGGAATAAATCAAGGACGGTTTGAACGCGCGTATCGCGATAGTGTACGCGTGTTTTCTGCTGTTCCGTCGCCCAGCACCGTTCTCTCATCCGTTTCCATCAGCCCGGTGAATGCGTACGTCACCGTCGAGCGTCTCCAGCACACGCGCTCGACTGAGTCTGCTCGCGTTCGCGGACTCTACCGTTCGGACCGCGCTCGCGCACGCTCGGGAGGCTTGCGCCGATGAACATCACGAACGGAATGGATAACATCCTCTACAACCTCGGCCAGCACCAGGACAATCTGTCTTCGCTCACGAGCAAACTCTCGAGCGGTTTACGGATTGAAAATGCCGCCGACGATCCGAGTGGCCTTGCAATCTCAGAGAGCTTGCAAACGCGCGTTAGCGGCCTGCAACAAGCGGTCGAAAACGTCCAAACCGGTGGAAACCTTCTGGCGGTTGCCGACGGCGCCGCGGCGCAGATCCAGCAGATTCTGCAACGCGTGAATTCGCTAGTCATCGAATCAAACTCCGACATCAATTCCAACGAACAGCTCAGTGCGATTCAGACTGAAATCGATCAGATGCTCAAAGAGATCAACCACATCTCTTCGAGTGCGAATTTTAACGGCGTAAAACTGTTCGACGGATCGCATGACACGTATGTTGCCGCGCCAAACGCGCCCGTCGTCGTGCAACTGATCAATCCCGGTCAAGCACCAGACGGTAACGCAGCGACTCCGGACGTCGCGAATTCGCAGCTATCGAGTCCTCTCATGTTCGACCCGAACTCGCAAACGATCGAGGCGCCCGGCCAACACTTCACCGGCGTCTTCGTGTTTAAGCTCGAAAACTACGATGCAGCGACCGGTTCACTGACGTTCGAACAAGACATGTACAGCACCGATCCGTCGTTCGCAAACAACGGGACGGAATCCATACAAGTTCAACCGGGAGTGCCGGTCAATGCCGGCCCGAATCTCGGGGGCGGTGGAAGCCCCGTCAATATTTCAATGCCCTCAGGATACGGTTTGACCGTGAACCTCGCGAATTTGTCGCCGCAAGACGCAGGTGGAGTTGCGGAAGGGATCTTCATCCTCGATCCCCGGGCAACGGGCGGCGGCACGGCGATCAATATCAACGACTCCGGTACCGAGGGTGGCACGGTTGCAATTTCGTTGCCGACGCTCTCGACGAACGCGTTGCAGGTCAGCGACATCTCCGTCTTGCGTCCGACGATGGTCGACCAGTTTGACAACACGCAAGGGGTCGATTCGAGCAACCAATGGGCAGCGATGGACGCGCAGTTACGCGTGCAAAACGCACTCGACCAGATTTCGCAAGTGCGCGCTCAGATCGGTGCGCAGATGGTGTCCACGCAAGAAGATTCGAACAGCGACAATGTCGCGGCGGTGAATCTGACGTCATCGGAGTCTTCTATCCGCGATTTGAATGTCGGCTCAGCCGTGACGGCATTCACGCGCGAACAAATCCTCACGCAAGTAGCGACGAGCGTTCTCTCTCAGTACGAACTCGACTCGCGTGAGGTCGCGGCGCTCATGATCCAAGCACTCATCGCATAAGCGGCGTGCGATACAGAGTCTTTACGATTTCTTTCGATTCGACGCGGGCATATCGCACACGATAGCGTTTCCGCCCGGCCGATAGAGTAGTTGGCGCTTCCTGTGGAGGCCATCGCCTATGTCAGCCGTTCCGTTACGTGTCGCCGTCTTTGTGATGCTCGCTGCAGCGATTCTCGCCGCATGCGCCCGTAATGTTTCCGCGCCCGATGCGCCCCGCATCACGCAGGAGGGGGGCCTCGTCGCCATTGCCGCGCCGCGATCCGGTTTGCTCACGGCATCAGCGCTATCGAACGGCCCGAACGGGACGCCTCGCTGGAGGTTCTATCAGCCGTTGACTTTCGCGAGCGACGGCACGTTGGCCGTGACCTTTTCCTATGCCGCCTGCTATCCGACGTCAGGTCTCAATGGCCCCTGGTATTTGGCGTATGGAACATCGTCATTGGCCAACCCGGCGATCACGACACTCGCACGATGTGCGTTGTATGCGACCCCCGTTATCCCGGAGAGCGAGGCGCGTCTGCCGATGCGCTTCCAAACCGTTCCACCGACGCCCGTTCCAACAGCGACGCCGACCGTAGCGCCGATCCCGATTCCGACAGAATCTCCGGAGAACGTGTACATCGTGTGCGTCGACATGACGTTGCGCTCCGTTGAGGTCGCGGCGATCGCCGGTCCGGCAAACGTGAGCGCAACAACGTTTGAATTTCCGTCGCTCGTCAATCGCGAGCTGTTTACGAGCGGTCACTATTACGAATTCTACGTCGCGAAGTATCTCGACACGAACGACCCGGTGCCGCTCGCACGCTGAGCGTTTACATTTAACACGGCTCCTTTACCGTTTCTTTTGATGCGCGCCGGTTTACGGAGCAGGCTTACATCCGCCAGGTCGATAACCAGAACGGCGCTCCGTGGAAGGATACATATGTTTCTCGAACGCGCGCGTCTCTTCTCGTCTGCTGCATTAGCGTTCGCGGTTTTGGCCGCTTGCGGCGGCAGCACTTCATCGATGTCGGGCAGCAGCGGGAACGTTGCACCGGCCGTTCACCATCTGAAGCCGCAGACCAGTGCGCCGTCGATACCGGCGCTCTCGAACTCGCGCATATCCATGGATCGGGACGGCCGTCCGCGCTGGGACTTCTACGATCCGCTCACCATTGCAAACGACGGAACGTTCGCGGTCGTGAGCTGGTACACGAGGTGCTACCCGACTACGGCACTGCTCGGCCCATGGTACTACTCGGACGCGCCGTTTTCGCTGCAGAACCTCACGAGCGTACTGCCCGCGTGCACGCTGCATGACGGCCGTAACGACGAACCCGACGCGTTGAAGCCGATGGCATTTCAAACGGTTCCGCCGACGCCAACGCCCAGTCCGACGTCAACGCCCGGCGGATCGACCGGCGATTTGTATATCGTACGAATCGACGTATCGTGGAGCGGTATCGAGGTCGGAGCAATTGCAGGCCCGGCGCAAGTCACCGCGACGCAGTGGCAGTTCCCGCCGCTTGTGAATCCGCAGTCGTTCAAAAACGGACACTTCTACGAATTCTACGTTGCGAACTATCTCGATACGGTCGATCCCGTACCAACTGCGCAATAGCTCCGCGTCGCATGCAAAAAGCAACGAGGCCTCGCGATTATGCGGGGCCTCGACATGTGCCGTATACTTAGAACGGATACCTCGCTAGGTGAGGCGTCCACGCGATACACAAGCCGCTGCCCCGAAACGTCGAGAGACGCCAAGTGGGTAGACCAGACTACGCCGATACAAGGCGGTGTCTAACGCGGCTCCCTCTTGGGGTACGGCGCGTGGTGCCAAAGCTCGGATGCGAATGAGGTAGCGTCGGACTTGTTCCTTGCGCCCATTCGAACCGGCCGCCGGCGAGGCGGACGGTTTATTTGTTTTTCGGCAGCTACGTTTCCGCCGCGAAGTGGCGGAAGCGTTGCGGAGTGCCAGGCGACGCGCAGCGTGCGTCGTTGGGGGGCCCACCGCGATAGTCGCGGTGGGGGCGCGCAGCTACGTTTCCGCCGCGAAGTGGCGGAAGCGTTGCGGAGTGCCAGGCGACGCGCAGCGTGCGTCGCCTATGAAGAGAGAGGGGGTGAGGCGCGATGGCATTTACCGAGGGGTTTGTTTCGGAATTGGTCGGGCGCAAAGCGACCGTCAATCAGATACCGATCGGCAAAGTCAGCGACTTTCTCGTCAATAAGCCCGAGGACGTCTTTCCGAAGATCGACGGACTGGTGATCAAGACGACGCAAGGTCCGCGCTTTGCGCCGATTGACACGGTCTCCGATATCGACGACGGCGAGATCGCGCTCAGCCTCACGCCGAAGGAGCCGGCGCCGCCGGAACGCGACGCGCTCTACCTCATCGCCGATTTGCTCGACAAGCAGATCGTCGACGTCGACGGCCGCAAAGTCGTGCGCATCAACGACATCGAGATCGCAAAAGCCGGCGATGCGATGCGCGTCGTTGCGGCTGACGTCGGCGTCGGCGGCTTGCTGCGCCGTCTCGGTCTCAAGTCGTTCGGCAAGCGGTTTACGCCGGGAATTTATCGTTCGATTCCGCGCTCGATGATCGCGTGGGATTCCGTATCGCCGATTCGCGAGACCAATCCGTCACAAGTGAGCCTTTCCGTGGCCGAGAGCAAGCTATCGCGGCTGCACCCTTCAGAGCTTGCGGACATCATCGAAGATCTTTCGGCGCGTGAAGCCGCCGCAGTCGTCAGTCAGCTGGACGACGAGACCGCAGCGGACGCATTCGAGCACCTCGATGCGGACACGCAGCGCTCGCTGATCGAAGATATCGGTACGGAGCGCGCGGCCGACATCATCGAAGAAATGGACGCCGACGACGCCGCCGACCTGCTCGCCGAACTCGATGAGGAGCAACAACAAGAGCTGCTCGCGGAGATGAACGAATACACGGCAAGCGAGTTGCGCGAACTCGTCAAATACGCCGAAGATACGGCGGGCGGTTTGATGACCACGGACTACACGTGGATCTATCCGCATCGTACGGCGGAAGCGACGATTCGCAAAATCCGCGAGATCGCGCCGGCGTCGGAGTTCATTTACTATCTCTACGTCGTCGACAAGCAAGATATGCTGCTCGGCGCGTTATCGTTGCGCAGGCTGCTGCTCGCCGATCCGCAAGAATCGATCGAAGCGATCATGGACACGGATCTTGTGACGCTTCGTCCCGATACGGAAGCGGAGGAAGTTGCGGCGACGATTGCGCGCTACGACTTGCTCGCCGTGCCGATCGTCGATGAAGCCGGAAAGATGCTCGGCATCGTAACGGTCGATGACGCGATCGATGCGATCATGCCGGAAGATATGGCGAAACGTCTGCCAAAGTTTACTGCGCACCGCACAGCGTCCCGGCACCCGCAGCATGCAGGCGTCGGCAACTGAACAGGCCGTGGAGCAGCCCGCCCGGCGGCGATCGCTGTGGCGGTCGCTGCTTCTTCTCGCTGCGGTTCTCGGTCCCGGGTTCGTTACCGCGTCGGCCGGGAACGACGTCGGCGGCATTGCGACGTATTCGTCGGCCGGGGCGCAGTTCGGTTACGACATCTTATGGGTGATGGTGCCGCTCGCAGTCGCGTTGATCGTCGTGCAAGAGATGTCGGCGCGCATGGGCTGCGTTACCCGAAAAGGTCTTGCTGCGCTCATTCGCGAGAACTTCGGCGTCAAGATCTCCGTCTTCGCGATGCTCGTCTTGTTCTTGATCAACACGTTGATCACGTCCACCGAATTCGCCGGTATCGCGGCCGCATCGGAAAATTGGGGTATCTCGCGCTACATCGCCGTACCGATCGCGCTCGTGTGCGTCTTCTTCTTCGTCTTACGCTTCAACAATAAGATCGTCGAGCGTACGTTTGTCGTTTTTTCATTAATCTACGTTACCTACATCGTGTCGGCCGTGCTGGCGCGTCCCGATTGGCATCACGTCGCAACCGGAACGCTCGTACCGCACGTTCAGTGGGCGACACCGGGCTGGGTCGTCATGGTCGTCACGATCATCGGCACGACGATCTCGCCGTATATGCAGTTCTTTCTACAATCGCAAGTGGTTGAGAAAGGCTCGCGCGCCGAAGAATTGCCGCTCGCGCGCGCTGACGTGGTCAACGGCTCGGTTCTAGCGATCGCTCTCGCGGGCTTCATGATCATCGCGAACGCGGCGACGATCTTTTTCGCGAACGAGCACGGCGCGAAACTCAACCCACAGCAAGCGATGGATTTCGCGGTCGCGCTCAAGCCGCTCGCCGGCGAGGCCGCGTCCACGATCTTCGCGCTCGGAATCCTCAATGCGGGATTGTTCACCGCGACCGTTTTGCCGCTCTCGACGAGCTACATCATTTGCGAAGCGCTCGGCTTCGAAGCTGCGGTCGACCGCAGCTTTTCGGAAGCACCGGTGTTCTTCACGCTTTTTGCGGCCGGGCTAATCATCGGCGCGGGATTCGTCTTGCTTCCGGGACTGCCGCTGCTCAAAATGATCCTCTTCGCGCAAGCGCTCGAAGGCGCGCTCCTGCCGTTCGAACTGATCCTCATGTTGATCATTATCAACCGTACATCGGTGATGGGCGCGTATACGAACGGCCCTGTTGCTAATACGATCGCCTGGATAACCGCGATCGCGATCGGGGCGCTATCGATTCTTTCGGTGCTGACGCCGTTTATTCCGCAGCTTGGCGGCTAGGCGTCGCCTGCAGGTCACGCCGCGCGACGTCCGCGTTCGCGAAGCACCACCGGTTGCGGCCTTGTTTTTTCGCCCGATAGAGCGCGCGATCCGAGGCCCGCATCAACGCATCGATCGTCTGCGCGTCGGCCGGATAGAGCGCGATCCCGATACTGACGTGCACGGCGTGCTTGACCCCGTCCACGATGATCGGCTCTTGCATCGCAACGTTCAGTTTGCGCGCGAGATCGGCGGCGTCGCTCGCGCCGTCGACGACCGGCTGCAGTATGACGAACTCGTCGCCGCCGAACCGCGCTACGGTATCGCTTTCGCGCGTCGAGTCGCGCAAGCGCTTCGCGACTTCTTTGAGCACCTCGTCGCCGATCGCATGACCGTAGGTATCGTTGATGTGCTTGAATTTGTCGACGTCGACGTACATGACCGCAAACCCGCGTTCGTAACGGCGCGCCGTCGCAATCGTTCGCTCGATACGGTCACTGAAGAGCACGCGGTTCGGAAGACCGGTGAGCGAGTCGTTGAACGCCAGTTGCTCGATACGCTCGCTCTGCGCGGCGCGTTCGAGCGCGGTTGATATGAACAGCCCCATCAGTTGCGCCATATCGCGTTCGTTTGAGGACAGACCTTCGGTACGCGGCGCGAGCCCTGCGAAAACGAGTCCGCCGTAAAACTCGTCGAACACACTGAGGCTAACCGCAAAATATGAACGCCATGCCGCCATATCGCGCATGGCGTCGTTTCGCCACGGTTCGGACTCGATGTCGCCGATAAAGAGCGGATTGGCTCCGCGCAGCAGGTAGCTCGTCACGCTGGTTGCGAGCGGATATGACGATCCCTTCGTTCCCGACGGCTCGCCGTAAACGTTGAGCACGCGCACGCGCTCATCTTCCACATGGGCAACGTATGCCTGATCCCAGCCAAAAAGTTCGATCCCGAGCTGCAACGCGCCGTCGATTTGTTGGTCCAGTGACTCACCCCGCGCAGCCGCAACCATATAGAGCCGGCGAATCTGTTCGCCATGCGCGGCGATTGCGCGTTCCGCGTTCTTCTGCGCGGTAACGTTCTTGAAAACTGCGTACCCGCCGAGAATGTCATCGCCGACGCGCAGCGGAACCAGTTTCAACTGGACGTCGAGACGGTTGCCGAGACGGTCGAGCAATAGCGAGTCGTTCTCCATTGCTTCGCCGCGCATCGCGGAGCGCAAAAGCTCTTCGGCGTCACCGCGCAATTCCGGTGCGACGAGCTCCGTCCACGGTTTCCCGACCAGTTGCTCGCTGTAATACCCGGTCTCACTTTCGAGCGCGACGTTGACACGCGAGATCGTCCGGTCGCCTTTGATCTCCATGATGCCGTCGGGATGGTATTCGAAGAGCGAGCGGAATTTTTCCTGATTGATCGTCAGCGAGCGTTCCGCCGAGCGAAGTGCAACGATATCGCGCGCTTGTGCAAAAACGCCCACGATTTCGTCATTGAAGCGCGCCGGAAAGACATAGCACTCGACCGGGATGACGGAGCCGTTTTTATGCTTCGCGCTCGTATCGAAGTGGTCGGTGCTTCCCGCCAGCGCAGTTCGCACGGCGACGTTGATGCGGTCGGCGTCCCGCGACGAGACATGCGTATCGAACGATGTCCCAAGGAATTCCCGCGGCGCGTAGCCGGTCAGAACTTCGGCAGCTTCATTTGCGGCAATCGCAACGCCGGCGCGATCATAGAGCACGACCGCGTCGGGTGTATCGGCGTATAGCGAGGCGACGGCCTCACGAAGAACCGCTGCGTCCATTTCCAAGAACCATCGGCACGTTCGCCGAAAGGGCGCGGCATGACTCCCGAGCTGATCGTCGAGTTCGCGGAAGCATTGGCGCGCGTCGCCGCTTCGGGCGGCGGGGCGAAGGCGCTTGCGGCACTGCTCGCGCAGCGTACGGGGACCGGCGTGCTGGTCGAAGACGTCGATTGGCGACCGGTAGCGACGGCCGGGAAAGGATCGCTGCCCGCGAGCGCGCGCGGTCTCAACGGCGAACGCGCGCGGACGCTTCCAATTGCGGCGGGCGATGCAGCGTATGGGTGGCTATCGCTCATCGGGAAGCGCGACACGAACTACGACGCGTTGCTTCCCATGCTGCGCCTCGCTGCCGGCGCGATCGCGGTCGAACTCGCGCGCGATGCAACGGGCGGACGCGGGCGCAAGCGCGCATTTTGGGAGCGTCTCGTCGCACGCGCATATCCCGACACGACCGCAGCGCGCGAGGACGCGGCGGCGCGGGGAGTGACGATCGTCAATCACTACGTCTGCGTCGCGCTCGAAGCCGACCCGGACGACTTACTGCCGAACGCCGCGGATACGCTGCGCGCGTTGACGGAAGCGTTTCGCTTTTCCGAAGGTGAACTTGGCTTGATCGATCGCGGCGCTGCGCTCGTCGCTATCGTTCCGGCTGCGCGCGAAGTCGATGCGGAGAACGCCAAAACGGCCGCTATGCTGCTTCCGAAGACCGCTGCAAAGCGGCAGCTGAAGCTGCGACTGAGCGGCGGCATCAGCGGCGTCGTTGCATTGCTCGACGTTGCGCGCGGCGTCGCGGATGCCGAAGCATCGCTTGCGATTGCTCGGCGGATTTACGGCGGCGACCGGATCGCTTCGTATGAGGACCTCGGAGCGTATCCGCTGCTGCACGGGGGCGCCGATGCAGACGCGCTGCGCGCATTCGCGCAAACAACGCTCGCGCCGCTGCGCGCGTACGATGAGAAACATCAAACGGAACTCGAGCGCACGTTGCGCGTCTATTTCGCAACCGGGCAAAACGTCAAAACGGCGGCAGCAGAGTTGAACGTTCACCGGCACACCGTGTTCTACCGCCTTCGCCAAATCAGCGAGATCTCGGGACGGACGCTCGAGAGCGCACACGACCAACTCACTCTTCGTCTAGCGATTGCGATCGATGCACTCCACACATAAACGCGATATCATCAAGCTCGCCAAAGATCAAAACGTGCGTTTCGTGCGTCTCGTCTTTGCCGACATTTTCGGCGTTAGCAAGAATGTTTCAATTCCGGTCTCGGAACTGGAAGCGGCGCTTGCCGGACGCGTCACGTTCGACGGCGGTTCGATCGACGGCTTCGTCCGCGGCGAAGAGCTCGATATGGTGCTGCGGCCCGATCCGGCGACCTTCGCGTTGTATCCGTGGTCGGGTAGTGACGGCGCCGAAGCGCGCTTGCTCTGCGATATCGAAATGCCGGACGGTTCGCCGTTCGAAGGCTGTCCGCGCACGACGCTCAAACGCGCCGTGGAACGCGCAAACGACGTGCTGCCCGGATTGCAGATTGCACTCGAAGCCGAGTTTTATCTGTTCGAAAGGGCGACCGAAACGGCCGACGTCGGATCGTATTTCGATTTCTCGGCGAACGATCGCGGCGAAGATGCGCGCAATGCAATCGTCGCGGCACTACAAAGCATGGGTATCCGTGTTGCATCGGCCCATCACGAACACGGTCCCGGTCAACACGAAATCGACTTCGCCTACGGCGATTCGCTCGCGGCAGCAGACAACATGTTGACGCTGCGCACGCTTTCGAAGCATGTCGCCGCAAGTTTCGGCTTGGATGCAACGTTCATGCCGAAACCGCTGCAAGACCGCGCCGGCAGCGGACTGCACGTCGAATTGCTCCTCGGCGGTGGCGCGGACGAGCAGACGATGCTCTATGTCGTCGGCGGGTTGCTCGAACATGCAGCAGCAACGACCGCAATCTGCAATCCGACGGTCAACTCGTACAAGCGCCTCGTTGCCGCGTGGGATGCACCAATTTACACCGTATGGTCCGAGCGCAGCGCAAACGCGCTCGTGCGCGTGCCGCCCGCAGAGCGGCCGCGTCACATCGAGATGCGCAGCCCTGATCCCGCGTGCAATCCGTATCTCGCGCTCGCCGTGCTGCTCGGTGCCGCGGCGGACGGCGTTGAGCGCTCCCTTCTTCCGGGCGGTTCGCTTGCCGGCTCGACGTACGAGTTGAACGATCGCGAGCGCAGAGAACGCGGGATCGGAACCTTGCCGAAATCGCTACGTCAAGCGATTAGCGATTTAGACGAGGACGCCGTCGTTCGCGCGGCGCTCGGCGATCATTTGTATCACGCATTTCGCGATGCCAAGCTCGAGGAATACGAACAGTACCGGCGCGCCGTTCACCCCTGGGAGCACCGCGCGTACCTGCGTCTCTATTGACGGACGAGGCGATCCGCCGGCGAATCGATCGCGCGCAGAAGATCGGTCACGAGGAACGGCTTGGGCAGCGTTGCATCCCAACCGTTGTCGTCGGGTTCTCCCAGTCCGACGAGGCGCACTGAGACGTCGTCTCGGACCGATGCACGGAGTTCGCCGAGCGGCGCGACCCCGTCGTCGACGACGAGCACGTCTCCCGTTCGCAAATCTCTGCTCGCGGCCTGTTCGAGCGATGGTGCTTCGCGCACGCGATAGCCGCGCGTGCGCAACTCATACGCTGCGAAGCGGGAAAGCGTCGCGTCATGCGTGAGCAAGGTGACGCGCATCGGACGCAAGGAGTCGGCCGCATCGATGCGGGGCAAACGCACCTCGAAGCGGCTTCCTTCACTTACCTTGCTGGTGATGCTGACGTCACCGCCGTGGCGTTCCACGATCATCTTGACGATGAACAGGCCGATGCCGGTTCCTGAAATCTTGGCGCGCCGCGCGTTCGATCCGCGTGAAAAACGGTCGAAGAGCCGCTCGCGTTCTTCTTCCGGTATTCCGATACCGCGATCGACGACCGACGCAACGTATGACTCTCCGTCGAGGCATACGTGGATGCAAACAGACTCTCCGTTTGGCGAGTACTTGATCGCGTTGCGCAATAGATTGTCGAACACTTGGCGCAAGCGTTCCGAATCGCCGCGGACGAATGCCTCCGCAACGTCGTGGTGAAATGTAATCTCGCGCTCGCTCGCGTGAAGGTCGATCGCTTCTTGGATCAATTTTACGAGGTCGACGCGCTCGTCGGCGATTTCCAATTCGCCGTGCTCCACGCGCGAAAGCGCGAGCACATCGTTCGCAAGCGTCGCAAGGCGCTGGGCGTTCGAGCGAATCGTACGCGCAGCATCCGTCGCCGCGTCGCCTTCCAGGAAGCCCTCTTCGAGGAGCTCCGCAAAACCGACGATCGACGTCAGCGGTCCCTTGATATCATGCGCGAGCACGGCGATAAGATCGTTCTTCAGTTGATTCAATTGAAGTACCGATATCCGTTGGCGCTGGAGTTCTTCGATGGAGGCAGCGAGGCGGGCGCTCAACGTATTGAACAACCCGATATCGAACAAGGCGACGTGCAAGCCCTCTTGCCGCTCTACTATACGAACCGCTTCACCAATGCTGCTGGCGACCGTTACCTCGACCCCCGCCCGTTGCAACGCCGCGATCCGCTCAGTGCCGTCTTCGCCGCCGCCATCAATCATCAGGGCATGCAAGCGGCTCATGCCGGAACTTTCATTGCTTCGCGCTGCAGAATCGACCAAGCTGCCCGCACATCGGCTTCCGCTGTCCGAAGGTTCCCGATGGCCAGCCGCAACGCATAGCGGCCGCCGATTTTCGTGTGCGAGATGAACATTTCGCCGGTGGCATTCACCGCATCGAGCAACGCCGCGTTGAGCCGTTCGAGTTCGGCCTCGTCGCCGAATCCCGAAGGATGGAAGCGAAAGCACACAACCGAGAACGGATGAGGCGCGAGGACTTCCCAGTCGTGCTCCGCCGAAACCCACGACGCAAAGAGCTGAGCGAGGGCGATGTGCGCGCGAAGGCGTTCGCGCATCCCCGACGCACCCATATGGCGCAGCACGAACCACAGTTTGAGCGCACGGAAGCGGCGGCCGAGTTGCAATCCGTAATCCATGTAGTTACGCACGTCGGCGTCGGTCGTCGTCAAGTACTCCGGCACCAAACGAAACGCGCGGCGCACGGTCGCCTCGTCCTTCAAATACAGCACCGAAAGATCCATCGGAACGAAGAGCCACTTGTGCGGATTGACGACGAGCGAATCTGCGCGCTCGACACCATCCATCACATCGCGATGTTCGGGAATGATTGCCGCAACGCCGGCATATGCGGCATCCACATGCAGCCACACGCCGAAGCGTTCGGTGACCTCGGCAATCTTTGCGACGGGGTCGATCGATGTCGTCGACGTCGTCCCGACCGTCGCGACGACGGCACACGGCCGGAATCCGCGCTTGAGATCGCGTTCGATTGCTGCTTCCAATGCGGCGGGACTCATGCGCAAGCGCGCGTCGCAGTCGACTTTGACGACGTTAACTTGTCCGATGCCGAGCGCGATCGCGGCCTTCTCGATGTGCGAGTGCGTGTGCTCGGTTGCGTAGATCCGCATCACGGGAAGATCGCGGCCCGTCATGCCGCTCTCCCGGATCGCGAATCCGAGCGACTCACGCGCCGCTGCAAGCGCAGTGAAACCCGCGATCGACGCCGTGTCGTAAATGATGCCCGTCCAGCGTGGCGGAACGCCCAATAAACGCCCGAGCCAGCGCATCACGACCGACTCGAGTTCGGCGGCCGCGGGCGACGTGCGCCACAGCATGACTTTGACGTCGAGCGTCGCGGCGAGCGCTTCGGCCATGATCGCGACCGGCGCGGCGCTCGTGGCGAAATACGCGAAGAACCGCGGGTGATTCCAATGGGTGATGCCGGGCACAATAATGCGCTCGAAATCGCGGAGGATGTGCTCGAACGGCTCGCCGCTCTCGGGCGCGTGGTCGGGCAGTTGCGCGGCAATTTCCCCGGGGCGGACGTTCGGCAGGACGGCATAACGCTCGGGGTGCTGGAAGTATTGGTCGATCCAGCGGCTCACCCGCAAAAAGTCTTCTTCAATGAGGCTGGACTGTTCCACAATAGTGAGGGTTGGCGCCGTGCGGTTCAGAAGCCCGCCCGCCAAGGAGCAAAAGCACGATGAAGTACCGCACGTATCCGAACTCCGACGTCACGGTCAGCGAAATAGGCTTCGGCATGTGGACTACCTCGACCGGATGGTGGGGTGAGATGAGCGACGATGATGCCGTGAAGATGCTGCACGAAGCGTTCGACCTCGGCATTACGTTCTACGACGCGGCGGATACGTACGGCAACGGGCGCAGCGAGGAACAGCTGCGCGAAGCCTTCGGTTCGCGCCGCGCCGACGTCGTCTACGCGACGAAGTTCGGCTACGATATCTATTCGAATCCGAGCGCGCGCCGCGGCCAAAACGAATTACCGCAAGACGTTTCGCCCGCGTACATTCGCAAGGCACTCGATGAATCGCTCCGCCGCCTCGGCACCGATTATGTCGATATCTATCAGGTGCACAATGCAAAGATGGATCACGTGAACGACGAGCAGATGTGGACGACGCTCGAAGAGCTCAAGCGCGAAGGAAAGATTCGGATGTACGGGATCGCGCTTGGACCGGCGATCGGATTCTTGTACGAAGGCGTCGACTCGGTGAAGAAACACAACGTCTCATCGCTGCAGATCATCTGGAGCATTCTCGAGCAATATCCCGGCAACGAGCAGATCAAAGCGGCGTATGATGCAAAGGCCGATACCGGCTACATGATTCGGGTCCCGCATGCGAGCGGTATGCTCGAAGGCCACTATACGGAAGACACCGTTTTCGCTGAGAACGACCATCGCAGGCATCGCCCGCGTCATTGGCTGACGAACGGTATCAAAAAAGTAGAGCAGCTGCGCTTCTTGGAACGTCCGAACCGCACGCTCGGACAAGCGGCGATTCAATGGCTGTTGCGCGAGCCGCGCGTGATGACGATCCTGCCGAACATCTACGATCGCGAACAGCTGGTCGAGTTCGCGAAAGCGCCGGAGACGCCGGAGCTCACCGACGAAGAGATGCGTACGATCGACGAGCTGTATGCCAAGAACTTCGATATCACCGACGAACCGCCGATGGCATTCAAAGGCGTCATGACGCGCGACGCGGTGAACGCGTGAGCCGTGAGGCCGTTCAAACCAACGACGCGCCGGCGCCCATTGGACCGTACAGCCAAGGTATAAAAAACGGCAGCGAACTGTTCTGTTCGGGGCAGATTCCGCTCGATCCGAACACGATGAACGTCGTCGAAGGGGACGTAGCCGCGCAAACGGACCGAGTCTGCCGCAATCTCGGCGCGGTGTTATCGGCGGCCGGTTACAACTACGACGACGTCGTGAAGACGACGATCTTTCTGCTCGACATGAACGACTTCCAAGCCGTCAACGAAGTCTACGGCGAGTATTTCGGCGCCGCAAAACCCGCGCGATCGACCGTTGCCGTCGCGGGATTACCGCGCGGCGTCCGAGTCGAAATCGACTGCATCGCTCGAAAGTAAAACGGATACGACATTGCTTGGGTATACGCAATAGCGTATATTCGATATGTGGTATATGCCATTCCGTATAGCGGGGAGGCGATCCGCGCAGCGCGTCTACGGGCTGGGTTAACGCAAAAGCAGCTCGCCGAGCGGGCAGGCGTCACCCAGGCGTGGCTTTCCGAAGTAGAACGCGGCGCCGATCTGCGTGTCTCGCGCCTTCACCAACTGGCCGCGGCGCTGGACTTGACGCCGATGCTTGTGCCGAAACGAGCGACGCGGCTCGTCGAAGGGGTCATTGCAAGTATGCCGGTGTGATTCAGACCCTCGCTGTCTCGTTACGCGACACGCTCGTCGGACACCTGACGAACCTTCCGGACGACTCCACCGTATTCGCGTTTACGCCGGAGTACGTTGCGGACCACGACCGTCCCGTTCTTAGCCAATCGTTCGTGTCTCATGACGGCTCCGTCCTCGAGTCGACAGGACGGACACACCGCCTCGCACCTCCGTTCTTCGCGAACCTACTCCCGGAAGGTGGCCTTCGCACCCTCATCGCCAAGCATCTGGACGTCTCGCCGGAGCGGGACTTTCCGCTGCTGACGTATCTCGGTGCAGACTTGATCGGAGCGGTTGTCTTATCGCCATCGCAACCAGTTGCACCGCCGCCTAGCGATGCGCTGACCTTCTCCCTTCCCGGCGTCCAATTGAAGCTCAGTGCACTGCTTACGGAAACAGACGCATTGACGATTCCCGTGCACGGTCTCGGCGGCGACTGGATCGTAAAGCTGTCCTCCGGCAACTATCCGGGCCTCACGGAGAACGAATACTCGATGCTGCGATTCGCGCAAGCTGCCGGAATCGACGTGCCGGAAATACGTCTTGTGCCTATTGACGAGATTACCGGCATCCCCGCCGATTTCAACGTGCGAGGCATGGCGTTTGCGATTCGACGCTTCGATCGAGCTTCGGACACGCTGCGCGTCCACACCGAAGACTTCAATCAAGCCTTCGGGCAATTTCCGCATGAGAAATATAAAAATTACACGTACGCGGATATGGTGCGACTAACGAACGAGCGCGGTGCCTTCACCGACGCGCGCGAACTCATCCGCCGGATTACGTTCAATGCCATGATCGGCAACGGCGACATGCATTTAAAAAACTCATCGCTGATCTATCGCGATGCGCGAACACCGCAGGTTTCGCCGGCGTACGACTACGTCAGCACGCTTCCGTATCCGAACGTCGATCATAACCTTGCCTTATCGTTTGGTGAATCGAAAGATCGCGCGATCTACGATGACGATAGGCTACGCCGCTTCGCGCGCCGGGCAAGTCTTCCGATGTCGATCGTGCGCAGAGACGTCCGAGCGATGATCGAGCGCACGTGGGACGCGCGCGGCGTGCTGCACGAGCTGCCGCTTTTCGACGAGCATCGTGCGATGATTCTCGCGGACCTAGAGCGATTTACCGACGGAATCGCGCACCGGTAACCAAGAGGTGATCGCGAGCGCCGGACGCGATCGTCGTACGCCATGGCGATGCCCGTGCAAGACTTCAGGCGTTTTGCGAAATGCATCGTACCGATCGCCCGTTCTTGCTGCACCCGCTGTTCGTTACCGGGTCCTCGACGCAGCCCACGCCGTTATGGATTCCGCTCAGGCGCGAGACTTCGCTGGTATCGCAGAGGAAGGCACGCGCGAGCGCGGAAGCGCGCGCACCATGCGTACATATATAGGCGTTATGCTGGCGTTGCTTTTTATCTGTTCGGCAACCGCCGGCCGCACGGATCCTACGCCGGCACCCGCCGCATCACCGTCGCCCATCGCAATCGCAACGGAGCGCGTCGATACGATGCTGCGCACAGGGCATGCCGATCCGTCATGGTTCAGCGATTCGTTTCTTGCGCAAGTTCCCGCAAGTAAAGTCGACGCGATTCTGGCTTCGCTCACCGATTCGCTCGGCAAGTACCAACGCATTGAATTCACTCCCGCAAGATTCATCGCACACTTCGACAAGGGAACCGACGACATACTCATTCATCTCGACGCCGACAACAAAATCGACGGCCTATTGTTCAAGCCGCCCAACGTCAACACGCCATCGTAACGCGTCCCATCCGGAACGTGTCCGAAGGATCGGTATGAACGGCTACTCTTGTGGTTGTTTGCCGTTGCTGCTGATGTCGTTTACTTGAAGCTTGGCGATGCGGGCGGCATCGGGGTCGGTGCCGGCGGCGGCGAGTTTGTATTGGGCCATTGCGTCGCGGCGGTCGCCTTGCGCTTCGTACGCTTTGCCTAAAAGGAAGTGCATGCGTCCGTCATCGTTGACCGAAGCGATGCCCTTGATCAACGCCGCTTGCGCCAGCGGATACATCTTGTGTTCTTCGTATGCGATCGCGAGATCGATGTACGATTCGCGCAGATAAGGGAACATCTGAATCGATTTCGCGTAGTACGAAACCGCCTTCTGCCAATCGCCTTCAACGTCGGCCAGGAAACCGTAGTTGACGAAGGTCTCCGCGCGTTCGGGAGCGAGGTGGAACGCTTTGTCCAACGCGACTCTCGCTTTGTCGAGGTGATGTGCTTCGAGTTCGGCTGCCGCGAGGTTGTTTTCGCACTGATACGTGTATGGATCGAGGCCGATGCAATTGACGAATTGCTGCTCGGCGTCGGCGTACTCGTGCATCATGAGCAGCGACAATCCGAGACCGTTGATCGCGGTGAGGTTCTTCGGGTCTTCATCGAGCGCTTGACGAAAGTGCACGCTCGCCTCGTACGGCTGACGCAACGCATTGAAGACTTGACCGACTTCGCCTTGGATCGCGGGATCGGTCGGATATTGCTTCGAGAGACGATGGATTTCGTCGAGGTAGCTCGCGAGATCGCCTCTGCGCGTGTGTAACGCGACGAGGTCGTCAACGGAATCGGTACCGGGGAGCGCCTTATTGAACTGATCGATCGCCGCATCGACGTGATTCTGCACGGCAAGCACGGTGCCGAGACGGTTATGCGTTTCCTTATCCGCCGGGTTTTGGCGCAGCAACTCTTCGTAAGTAAACTTCGCGCGGCTCAGTTGGCCGGTACGGAAGTAGAGGTCGCCTAGAAAACGACGCGGCGCGGGCTCCATCGGATGCGCGACCACGTACGTTTCGAGGTGCTTGATCGCCTCGTCCATCTTGCCCTCGGCGATGAGCTCTCGCGTGCTCGTGATCGCGCCCATCGGGTCGGAGGCGAAGCCGGGATTGAGATGTTCGGGGTCGGCCGTAACCATCGGTACGGGATTGAGCTGCGCGTGAGCCGGGATAGCCCAAATCGCCGCTCCCATAACGGCGAATGCAGCCCAAGCGACAATAAACCCGCGACCCATCGGTGGCCCTCCGTGCTGACGTTTCTATTCTACTCCTATTTCAAGCGCGCGGAATGTCGCGGTCGTGACGGAGGTTCTCCGCGATGCGCTCCATGAGCGCGACCAGGTTCTCGCGCTCGGACTGTGTGAAGCCGTTCAATGCGTGCTCGGTCTCGCGGTCGAGAATCCGGAAGACGCGTTCGCGTTGCTCCCGGCCGCGCTGCGTGACGTAGATACGAACGGAGCGCGCGTCGGCGGGATGCGCCTCGCGGCGTACGAAGCCGTCGCGCAGCAGACGCTGAACCGTCCGCGTCACCGTCGGCATCTCGACGTCGAGACGCTCCGCAAGTTCGCGCGGCGTCAACCCGTCTTGCTCCCACAGCACACGCAAGAGCTGGTACTGCCCCAGTCGCAGCCCCGCATCTTGCAACGAGCGGTCTAGCCGCCCGCGCACGGCTCGAACGGTCGCACCGATCGACGCAAAGACGTCGGGCTGACGTGTCATTTCACAAGCGGCAGTACGTTGCTTGGCGTGAGCGGATAGAACGTCATCGCGATGATGAGCACGAAGCACACGACCGCGCTCGCCCACGCGAGCGGAACGGTCGGCTGCGCCTCGTGAACGTGCGCGTGATCGTCGCGCTGGTACATCAGACGGATGACCTTCGCATATGCGTAGAGCGAGATCGCCGTACCGACGATCAAAACAGCGCCGAGCCACGCATATCCGGCGCTGACGCTCGTCGACAGAATGAGAATTTTGCCGAGAAATCCGGCGGTGGGCGGCAGACCCGCCATCGCGAGCAGGAAGAACGTCATGAAAGCCGCACCCGCCGGATGGCGGCGTCCCAGTCCGCGGTAGTTCGCGAGACGCGAACCTTCTTCACGATCGCTCGAAATCAACGCAGCCACAGCGAACGCCCCAAGATTCATGAACGTGTACGCCGCCAAGTAGTAGATCGCGTAGCGTAATCCGAGCGGCGTGCCGCCCGCAAGCGCGGTCAAAATGTAGCCGACCTGCGCGATACCGGAGTACGCGATCAGGCGCTTGAGATCGTGCTGCGCGAGCATGCCGACGTTTCCCGCGATCATTGAAATCGCGGCGACGATCCAAATCGGAAGAAGCAGCGTATCGCCGGTGCCTGACGGAATCGCGGCGTACACGAAACGCGCAAGTACGGCAAGCGTTCCTGCTTTCGTTGCCACGCTCATGAACGAGGTGACCGGCAGCGGAGCGCCTTCGTACACGTCCGGGGACCATGCATGGAACGGTACGAGGCTCAGTTTGAATGCGAGACCGACGAAGAACATGCCGGCTCCCATCCAAAACATTGGGTTCGTTGCCATTGCAGGTTGCGTGAGATCTGCAAGTGCCACGCTTCCGCTCGCGCCGAAGAGCAGGGCCATGCCGTACACCAAAAACCCCGACGCCATCGAGCTCAAAATCAGATACTTGAGCGCCGACTCGCGCGCCGTCGGACGATCGGCGAGACCGCACAAACAGTAAAGGGCAAGCGAAAGCAATTCGAGGCCGAGGAAGATTATCATCAAGTTCCCCGCACCCGCCATCAACATGGCGCCATTCGTCGACCAAAGCACGAGCGAGATTGCGCCGGCTATGCGATCGTCGCGTCCGATTGCGCTGTAGAGCACGACGGAGCCGAGGGCGGCGATCAGAATGATCTCTTCGAAGACGGTGCTGAACCCACCGAGGATGAACGCGCCGCCGAAGGCGCCGTAATTCACGCCGCTACGGAATTGATCGTACGCCACGATGCCGGCAACAATGATCCCGATCGCGGCAATGACGATTGCGGCATAGCGGTTGATATGTGTGCGCGCGAGCAGGTCCGCGACGAGGACGACGAGCGCCGTTACTGCGACGATCGAGAGCGGTGCGATCGCGCTCCAATCGGCGTTGGTTACATTGACGATCATCGGGTCAGTCCTTGCGCAACGCGCGTCGCGTTGTAGTGCGCCGGATCGAACGTCGTAAGCGCATGCGGATTTACGCCGAGCACCACGAGCGCAACCACGAGCGGCGCGAGCGCTATGCCCTCGACCCAACTCAAGTCGCGCCGCACCGGCAGATCTTCAACTTCCGCGCCATTCATGATGCCTTGGAATAAGCGCAGCATGTACGCGGCCGCGATCACGATCGGGATGAGCGCGACGATCGCCACCCAGATCAGTCCGGATTGGAAGAGGCCGGTTAGAATAACGATCTCGCCGACGAATCCCGCAAGCCCCGGAAGTCCGAGCGCGGCAAGCGAAGCGATGCACAATGCGCCGGCGAGCTTCGGATTCGCGGCACCGAGCCCACCGAGGCGAACCAGCGAACGCGTGTCCTCGCGCGCTTCGACGTATCCGAGCGTAAGGAATAACGCCGCGGAGAAGAGGCCGTGCGCGATGATGTAAATGATGGCGCCTTGGAGCGCAACGGGATTGAACGAGCAAATCGCCGCCACGATGAGTCCCAAGTGCGACAGCGATGAATACGCGACGATGCGCTTCGAATCGTTTTGCACGAGCGCGACGACCGCGCCGTAGAGCAGCGAAATGACGCCGAGCACGATCAGGACGATCGCGTATGCTTTCAGGTAGTCCGGCATGAAGGCCATGCAGACGACGATCAACCCGTAGAGACCCGCCTTCGACTGCACCGAGCTTACGACGGCCACCATCGGTGCCGGCAGATTGGTATACGTCAGCGGCATCCACGTATGGAGCGGCCACACCGGCGTCTTCACCAAGAATGCGAAGGCGAAGCCGATAAAGATCCACGGCACCCACGCACCGACGACGTGGACGTCGCCGCGCCCGATGACGTCCGTCGAACCGAACAGCACGCCAAACGCCGCTGTTGCAAGCAATAGCGTCAAACCGCCGGCGAAGTTATAGATGAAGTACCGCCACGCAGTCGCCGGGTGCTCGCCCCAGCCCAGGAGACCGAAGAACACCGGCAAGAGCATGAGATCCCAGAAGAGCGCAAAGACGAGTAAATCCTTTGCAAGAAACACGCCCATCATCGTGCCTTCGAGAATCAGCATGTGGCCGACGAATTGCCGTTGACGCGGCACGCTCATCGCGAGAATCGCCGAGAAAGTGCAGATGGCGAGCAGCAGCACGATCCAGAACGAAATGCCGGTCGAACCAAAGTGGAACGATGATTCGAACGGACGCGAGAGCCACGGGCGCAAACTAAACTCCGAGTTGCGCGAACCGATGGCAAGCACGAACTCGATCGATGCGACAACCGTACCAATGCTCTTGGCGAGCAGCGGATGCTCTTCGCGCACCGGAAGCGCAAGCGCAATAATGCCGGCGACGATCGGGAGCAGGATCAGTGCGATGACAACCACTTTACTTCATTGCTCCCATGGCGACGGCGTAGTAGATCATGAAACACGTCGCCCCGATGACGAGCAAGAACGCGTACGTGCGCAGGAGTCCCGTCTGGAACGAACGCACGAGCGTGCCGAGCCATTGCGCCGAGAACGCCGTTTCGCGTACCGCACCATCGATGAGCTGCGGATCGAGGAAGCGGCCGAAGAGCGTTCCGAACAGTTGCGCGGTGCGCACAAACAGCAGATCGAGGGCGTAATCGAAATAGAACGCATTCGCGAGCAGCGCGGGCATGCGTATCGACTCCCGGCGTAGACGCTCCACCGAATTCTGCCGTGCGGGCGCGACGCCGTAGCGCATCCATGCAATTCCGATGCCGATCAGCACGGCGACGAACGCAATAACGGCCGTAAGCGTCTCGCTGATCGGTGCGGCGGGAAGCGCCGGGCGAGGAAACTGCTGCGCGAAAAAGTGCGACCACGGCGAAGTTTCGCCGCCGAACATCAGCCAACCGATCAACACGGTCGGCACGATCAAAATCGCAACGGGAAGATTCATCAGCCATGCCGGTGCGTGCGGATCGTGCGCGTGTTCTGAGTCTGTCGAATCCTGGTCTTCCGCATGTGACGGCAGACCGGCCAGTTCCGGATGCCGGATGCCGAGCTCCGACGGATCGACGTTCCCGCGATACTGGCCAAGGAACGTGACGAAGAGCATCCGGCACATGTAGTAGGCGGTAATGCCGGCCGTGACGAGCGCAACGGCGTACATGATCGGATGTCCGTGATCGAGCGCGCCTTGAATCACGAGATCCTTGCTGAAGTAGCCGGAACCGATGAATGGAATGCCGGAGATCGCGATGACGCCGGTGAGCATTGCGACAAACGCAAACGGCATGGTTTTGATGAGTCCGCCCATGCGTCGCACGTCTTGTTCGTTACCGAGCGCGTGAATGATGATGCCGGAACCGAGGAAGAGTTGTGCTTTGAAGAATGCGTGCGTGAAGAAGTGCGCGACGCCGCCTTCGTATGCGCCGACGCCGACGCCCATGATCATGTAGCCGATCTGCGACATCGTCGAATAGGCGAGGATGCGTTTGATGTCCCACTGCGCGCAGCCTAAGATCGCGCCGAGAAGCGCGGTGAGCGCACCGATGATGCCGACCAGCATCTGCGCGTTTCCGTTCTGACTCCATAGCGGCGCGCAGCGCGCGACGAGATAGACCCCCGCGGTCACCATCGTCGCAGCATGAATGAGCGCCGAGACCGGCGTGGGGCCTTCCATCGCGTCGGGAAGCCACGTATGCAGCGGGACTTGCGCCGACTTCGCGGCCGCGCCGATGAAAAGAGCAAGGCAGATGACGAACAGCCAGCCGGTGTTGTACGACCCCGCAAAGGCGAACGCATCGCCGAACGTAATCGAGTGCACCGACGCGAAAATCGCGAAGATCGCGAACATGATCGCGACGTCGCCTACGACGTTGATGACAAAGGCTTTGCGCGCCGCGGCGACGGCACTCGGTTTGAAGAACCAAAATCCGATCAAGAAATACGACGCGAGCCCGACGAGGCCCCAGCCGACGAGCAATCCGACGAAATTGTCGGAGAGCACGAGCGTCAGCATCGCAAACACGAAGAAGTTCATGTACGCGAAAAACCGCGCGAACGCGTCATCGCCGTCCATATATCCCATCGAGTAGACATGAATGAGGAATCCGACGCCTGTGATGATCAACGCCCACAAAAGTGAGAGCGGATCGATCAACAGTCCGAAATCCCATCCCGGGAGCCAGCTGAACAGCGTTTGGTGCGCGCCGACGAGATTGACGCCGCCGGCCGAGACGCTTTGCGTGGCTGCCCCCCACATCAGCACCGTAGCGATGAACGCAACACCGATCACCGCCGACCCGAGCGCTCCTGCCGCCCGCTTCAACTGCGGCCCGAACGCCCAGTTCAGAATCGCACCGACGAGCGGCAAGAGCCAGAGAGCAATCAGGTACGGATACGTCCCCTCGTTGCCCATCACGTGATGAACGGAACCCACGACCTATCCTTTCATCAAGGCGATGTCGTCGACGTCGACGTGTCGCGCAGTGCGGAACACGGTCACGACGATCGCGAGACCGATCGCGGCTTCCGCCGCGGCGACCGTGATAACCAAGAAGGCGAAGATGTGGCCCGCGTTATGCAGCCACGCTCGCGAAAACGCGATGAAGAGCAGATTGGCGGCATTGAACATCAGCTCGATTGCCATCAGCATGATGAGTGGGTTGCGCCGCACGACCACGCCGGCGACGCCGATGAAAAAGATCACGGCGGAAAGCGCAACATAGTCCGCAATGGGAACGGTCATGTTCGGGAGAACCATTATTCGCCGCTCCGTAAAATCGCTTCGCGCATCTCGCGCCGCACTTCTTCGGCCCGTGCCTTCGTTGCAACGTACGGCGTTTGGTCGCCGGCGAGCAGAATGACGCCGATGACCGCAACCATCAGCACAAGTGCCGTGATCTCAAACGGGAGCAAGTACGTTGTAAAGAGCGCCTTGCCGAAATCACTAACCGAACCGAACACATTGGCGCTTCCCACCGGACCGATGGGCGAACTCGCGATCGTGCCGGCCGGCATGGTGAACGCCTTCGAGCCCACTGCATAAGTCAAAAAGCCGAGCGCGATCAGCAGCACAACGACCGCCGGAATTCCGATTTTCGGCAGCCTGTTCGGGCCAACCGAGAACGGCCTCACACCGCTCGAGAGTAGCGCGATGACGAAGAGGAACAGAATGAGAATCGCGCCGGAGTACACGATCATTTGAATGACGGCGAGAAACTCGGCATTGAGCGTTAAATACATCGCCGCGAGCGCAGCAAAGTTCAACAGCA
The DNA here is from genome assembly GCA_963737065.1 of Vulcanimicrobiia bacterium. Lineage (GTDB taxonomy): Bacteria > Vulcanimicrobiota > Vulcanimicrobiia > Vulcanimicrobiales > Vulcanimicrobiaceae > JAMXLG01. The sequence continues at coordinate 2,298,322 of CAVTRC010000001.1, read as the reverse complement.
GCGCGACGACGCTATACACCGGCTTGATGTTCGCGATGCACCACATCGCCGAGCCGATCATGATAATGCCGAGAATCCAGAACGCGAGCATCAGTCGTCCCTCTTCAGCATCGCGAGGCCCTTGCGTTGAACCTTCAGCACTTCGCCGCGGTGCGTCGCATCGTAACCCGTGTCGACGTCGACGGTCGACTTGATCTCGGCAACGCGACCGAGGTCGGCGGGAATGCCGTTCGGACGTTCGTCCGGAGCTGCGCCGACACCCGACTCGGCCGGCACGAGCAGCCGATCTTTCGAATAGATCAGCGCGCCGCGGCGATAGTCGGACATCTCGAAGCGCGGCGTCAACACGATTGCATCGGTCGGACACGCCTCTTCACACATCCCGCAGAAGATGCAGCGTAGCTCGTCGATCTCGTAGCGCGCGGCGTGACGTTCGCCCGGCGACTTACGGTCTTCGGGCGTGTTCTCGGCACCGATAACGGTGATTGCGTTTGCGGGACATGCGCTCGAACAAAGCTCGCAGCCGATGCAGCGTTCCTTACCGTCCGCATAGCGGCGCAGTTCGTGCAGGCCGTGAAAACGCGGCGCGTGCTGCTTTTTCACCGACGGGTATTCGATCGTCGGACGTTTCGCAAACATGAACTTGAACGTAATCGAGAGTCCCTTCAAGATCGCGCCGACGTTGTAGAGATGCTTGCGCATTAGGAGGCCTCCGATGAAATCGTCACAAACGATCGGTTGAAGCAGTTCATTGGAGGCATCCTCAGTGTCCCACGTACGCGACGACGATCGCCGTTACGACGAGATTCAGCGTGGCGAGCGGAAGCAGAAACTTCCAGCCGAACGCCATGAGGCGGTCGTAGCGGAAGCGCGGTAGCGTCGCGCGCAGCCACATGTAGAAGAACATGAAGAACGCGACCTTGATGATGAACCAGACGATGCCCGGAACGTGTAGGTTCTCGAGGCCGAACGGTGCGTTCCAGCCGCCGAGGAACAGCAACGACGCGATGCACGACACGGTGAGCATATTCACGTACTCGGCGATGAAGAATAATCCGAAGCGCAAGCCCGAGTACTCCGTATGAAATCCGGCGACGAGTTCGGTCTCCGCTTCGACGAGATCGAACGGCACGCGATTGGTTTCCGCGACGGCCGTGATGATGTAGACGATGAAGCCGACGAACTGCGGCAAAATGAACCACCACTTCGTCTGCGCGTTCACGATACCGTCGAGCGACGTCGTACCGGCGAGAATCAAGACGCCGATGAACGAGAGCGACATCCCGAGTTCGTAGCTGATCATCTGCGCGGTGGCGCGCACGCTGCCAAGCAACGGATACTTCGATCCCGATGCCCAGCCGCCGAGCGTGATGCCGTAGACGCCGATCGACGTAATCGCGAGCAAGAACAAAATCCCGGCGTTCACGTTCCCGATTGCCCACGTGCCGGCGCTGCTCGCGCCGAACGGGATGATCGCGTAGACCGAAAATGCCGTCAGCAGCGAGATGAATGGCGCAAGGCGGTAGATCAGCGGATCGGCCGTGCGAGGCGTGAGATCTTCTTTCAGAATGAGCTTCGCTGCATCGGCTGCAGGTTGGAGCATACCCCACGGACCGACGCGGTTTGGACCAGGACGCAATTGCATCCAGCCTAGCACCTTGCGCTCCGCGAGCATCGCGTACGCGAACGTCGTGACGACCACGAAGAGCAGTATCGCGGACTTGATGAGAACGATGACCCAATCGGGCATTACGCTTCCACCAACTCCGTCGGCACGATACGATCGGCGCGCAGCGCCGCAATGCGTTCGTCGTGCGCGGCGGTGCCGCCGCCGTCCCAGATGCTGCGCGCCGGGCGTCCTTCGACGCGAACGGCATCGCCGGACGGCGAGCCGACATGCTGGGCGGTGCGCGAAAGCACCGTCCGTTCGAGTTCTTCGGTCGTCGGCAACGGTACGTTGAGGTGCTGCGCGAGACCGATCAGCATCTCGAAATCGCTCAACGTGCCGACGGGGCCTTGCACGGGCCCATTGACCGGAATCAAATCGCCCGCGATATCGATCGACGTTCCGCTCTTCTCAAACGCCGCGCGCGCGGGAAGCACGAGGGTCGCGAGTTCGGCGGTCTCGGTCATGAACAGCTCGCTGACCACAACGAGCGGCGTTTTCTGCAGCGCTTCACGTACGGCGGCCGTATCGATTCCGTTGCGCGCGGGATTCACGCCGAAGAGCGAGAGCACGCCGATCTCACCGCGCCGTGCGGCCTCAAACATTGCGAGCGAATCCATGCCGCCGTTCTGCGGCAGCATTCCCATCGCTTCGGCACCGCGCGCGTTGGGCTGTTCGCTCGCAATAAGCGCGCCGCCGTTGCGCGAGGTGAGCATGCTGCGCAGGCCGTCGCCGAGTTGCGTATCGATGCCGTCCCAAATGACGACGACGTTCCCTTCAGGCGGCAGCGCACGGAGGGCGTCATCGATGCTTGCGGCGTCGACGAACGGCAGGTTCGGCGCGCGATCGAGCGACGTCAAGCGAACGAGTTTCGCGTTGTTGCGCGTTACGGCTTTGACGACGCGCAGCCACATAACGGGCGCGCGTTCCTCGGGTGTTTCACCGGCGATAATGATCGCCGCCGCTTTTTCGATATCTTCGTACGAAGCGCTCCGTACGGGTGTTGCGACCCGCTGGCGTCCGCCGCGCCAATCGAGATTTTCGCTGCCGAGCGAACGGAATACGAGCTGCAGAAGATACGCTTCTTCGTTCAATAAGCGCCCGCCGCCGATCGCACCGACTCCTTGGTTGGCGGATTTCGCATCGCCGATCGCTTTCGCCCATAACGTGAAGGCGTCGTCCCAGCCGATCTGCATGAATTCGGCTCCGCGCGGATCCCGGTAGAGCGGCTGCAAAATACGATCGGGCGACGTATAGAACCCGATGTTGTAGCGTCCGCGATCGCAGAGCCATCCGTCGGAGATCTTGTCGTCGGTCTCGACGATCATCGTGCGCAGGATGCTGCCCGCACGCGAATCGACGAATTGCTGGCATCCGACCGCGCATTGCTGACAGCTCGTCTGCACGCGATTGAGATCCCACGGACGCGATTTAAAGCGATACGTCTTGGACGTCAGTGCACCGACGGGACAAAGTTCGGTGACGTTTCCGGTGAAATTGTGACGATACGGATCGCCCGTCGATGTAGCGATGATGTCGTGATGGCCGCGGTCCTTGACGACGAGTTGATGCTCGGCGGCGATGATGTCGTCGAAGCGCACGCAACGCTGACACACGACGCAGCGCTCCTCGTCTAAAACGATCGTCGGGCCGAGATCGACTCCTTTCGGCTTCGCGAGCTTCGGATCGGCAAGGTCGGACGCGCCGCGGCCGTACGCCATCGCGTAGTCCTGCAGATCGCATTCGCCCCCTTTATCGCAGATCGGGCAATCCAACGGATGATTCACGAGCAACAGTTCGAGGATCATGCCGCGGCCCGCATTTACCTTGTCGTTTTGCGTGTGCACGACCATGCCGTCGGCGACCGGCGTGTTGCACGCGATCTGCAGCTTCGGCATCCCTTCGATTTCGACCAAACACACACGACACAGCCCGGCCGGACCAAGCTTCGTGTGATAGCAATAGACCGGAATCTCTTGCTTGATGTTCTTGGCCGCTTCGACCAGCAACGTTCCCTTCGGAACTTGCAACGGCACACCATCGATCGTCAGCGACACCAGTTGTTCGGGCCGGTTCATACTCCTACTGCTTCTTCATTACGTACGCGCGCTTCGAACGCTTCGGGGAAGCGCTTGAAGACGGACATCAAAAACGGCTCGATGGAATCGCCGAGCGCGCAGAGATTCAATCCGGTAATCGTCGTGCTGACGCGCCGGATCATGTCGAGATCGCCGCGTATACCGTAACCTTCGACGAAACGGTCGAGCACGCGTTCGAGCCAGTGTCCGCCTTCACGGCACGGCGTGCATTGGCCGCACGATTCGTGCGCGTAGAAACGGATCGAGTTACGGGCGGCTTTCACCCAATCGGTCGTGTCGTCGAACACGGTAAAGGCTCCGGAACCCAGCATCGAACCTGCCTTCGCCATCGACTCATAGTCGTACGGAAAATCGAGATGCTCTTCGAAAATGCACGCCGACGATTGGCCGCCGGGCTGCACGGCCATGAATGTGCGTCCCGGCAGCAGTCCGCCGGCAATCTCGATGATCTCGCGCACGGGCGTTCCGAGCGGTACTTCGTAGTTGCCCGGCTTCTGCACGTGACCGGAAACGGAAACGATCTTGTAACCCTTACTGCGCTCCGTTCCGACCGATGCGAACCACTCCCAACCGTTCTGCAGAATGGGGACCAAATACGCGAGCGTCTCAACGTTGTTTACGACGGTCGGCATCCCATACAGGCCCGCAACGGCGGGGAAGGGCGGCTTCAGACGCGGCTCACCGCGCTTGCCCTCGAGCGAGTTGAGCAGCGCGGTTTCTTCGCCGCAAATATATGCGCCCGCGCCGCGGTGCACGGTAATCTCAACGCCGTACTGCGTTCCGAAGAGATTCCGGCCGATCAATCCCGCAGCGCGCGCTTCAGCGACCGCGCGCATAAAGATTTCGTACCCTTCCTTGAACTCACCGCGGATATAGATGAACGCATGGCTGCAACCGATGCCGTATGCACCGATCAAGATGCCCTCGAGCACCAGATGCGGCGTCTGCTCGAGCAGCATGTGGTCTTTGAACGTACCGGGCTCAGCTTCGTCGCAGTTGCACACCATGTAACGCGTCTTGCCGTTGTTCGGCAAAAACTGCCACTTGCGCCCGGTCGGGAAGCCCGCGCCGCCGCGTCCGCGCAATCCTGATTTATCGCATGCTTCCATCACGGCCGCAGGCGTGAGATCGCGCACGGCGCGTTCCCACTGCCGATATCCGCCGCGCGCGCGATACACGTCTATATCGCGCAAATTCGCCTCGCCGATTCCCGCGGTGAGCACTTTAGTGACCGGCATACTCACCCAATCGATCTACGTCGGCTAGGGACCCCGGTGGTTCAACAGGCGCTGCGCCTTCGGCTGCGCGCGCCTCATCGGGCGCCGCTTCGTCTTCAGCAATTTCATACACGCCGCGCGCATCGCGAACCGTGCGCTCTTTCGTGCGCCCCGTGAAGGAGACGTCGCGCGTGACGAAGCGGTCGAGCATGATGATGCCGCTCGGATCGCCGATTCCGCCCGCATTATTCGGTTCGCTCGAATTCAGCGTCCCGGGCGATTTGCGTCCCGTACTGATCTGCGCGTCCTGCGCAACCTTCCACGTGCGTTGCGGCTTGGCGGTTTGCGCCATCGACTTCGTTTTGTACGTGCCCGCGCGCATGGCCGCGATCATATCGTCGATCATCTGCGGCGTCAGATCGTAAACGAATTCCAAGTTGACCTGCATGCACGTCGCCCGATCGCAGGCGGCAAGGCATTCGACTTCTTCGTATGAGAAAATCCCGTCGTCCGTCGTCTCGAGATGGCCAATGCCGAGCTTCTCACGAACGTATGCCATGATATCGTCCGCGTCGCGCAGTTCGCACATCAATCCACGGCAAACTTGCAGCATGTACTTGCCGACGGGCTTGCGGAAGAACAACGTGTAGAACGACACGGTCGATTCGACGACCGCCGGCGAGATGTCGAGCATTTCCGCGGCGGCGCGCATTGCGTTCTGCGAGACGTATCCCTCATGTTCTTGAAAGAGGTGCATCAACGGCAAAAGGGCCGACCGTTTCTCCGGATACTGCGCGATCAGCGCTTCGCACTGCGGACGCAATGCATGGTAGAGGCTCGCGAACGAGCCGTCTTCGTGCAAGTCCGCGCCCGTCGGTTCGATATCATGCATCAGCGATCGACCTCGCCGAATACCGGGTCGAGCGAACCGATCATCACGACCAAGTCCGCGATCAGATTTCCCGGCGCCATGCCTTTGAGGCACTGTAAGTTATAGAGGCTCGGCGGGCGCAAGCGCGCGCGATACGGGCGGTTCTCACCATTGCTGACGATGTAAAACGCTACTTCGCCGCGCGGTCCTTCGATCGGCGAATACACGTCGCCCGGCGGAACGCGGAACCCCTCGCTCACGATCTTGAAGTGATGGATCAACGCTTCCATCGAAAGCGCGATCGTCTCTTTCGGCGGCGCGAAGATCTTCGGATCGTCGATCGCGACCGGACCCGGCGTATCGAGATCCTCGCGCACTTGCCGAATGATGCGCATCGACTCTTCCATCTCGTCCAAGCGCACGAGAAAGCGCGCGTATGCGTCGCCTTCCGTACGTGTCGGCACATCGAACTCGTAGCGCTCGTATCCCGTGTACGGGTAGGCTCTGCGTACATCATATGCGATGCCGCTGGCGCGCAGCGACGGACCGGTCACACCCCACTGCACGGCTTCTTGGGTAGATATCACACCGACGTCGATCGTGCGGTCTTGAAAGATCGGATTCGCTTGCAAGAGGCCGCGCAATTCTCTCATGCGGCCGGGAAATTTTTCGATCAACGCGTCGAGCTTGCCGATGTAGCCGTCCGGTAAATCGCCGTTGAGGCCGCCGACGCGCACGTAATTCGGATGCATGCGCGCGCCGCCCGATGCTTCTTGCAGATCGAGAATGTTCTCGCGCAGATCGAAGCAATAAAAGAAGACGGAGATCGCGCCGAGGTCGATGCCGTGTGTTCCGAGCCAGACACAGTGCGAGGCGACGCGCGTCAGTTCCGCTTGCAACACGCGAATATGTTGGGCGCGCGGCGGAATGCGGTCCGTAATGCCGAGAAGCTTCTCGACGGCGAGCGCATAGCAGAGCGCGTTGGAAGATGGAGCGAGATAGTCCATGCGCTCCGCATTGGTCTGCGCTTGCGACCAAAACAGGTTCTCCATGTTCTTCTCGATGCCGGTATGCAGGTAGCCGATCTCGGGCTCCGCTTTGACGATCGACTCGCCCTCGATCTCGAGCATGATTTGCAGCACGCCGTGCGTCGAGGGATGCTGCGGCCCCATCGAAAGGACCATCGAGTTGCCTTCTTGCGAAACGATCTCCGGGGTGAGCGGAGTCGTCGACATACTCATCTGGATTCGCCTCCGGCGAATCCGTGACGCTCGGCCTCCGGCCGATCCGCAGATTCGATTGCCGAGCTTGTTTTATCTGCTCTTGCAGCGCTTCGAGCGTGCGGCCCGAGGGCGGCGTACCGGCTTGTACGTTGCTTTTCAGCGCGAACGTGGGGCGCGGTGAACGTTCGCGCGCGGGCCCACGCAGCGGATAATCCTTACGCAGCGGGTGGCCGACCCAGTCGTACGGCATTTGAATCCGGCGCAGATCGGGATGGCCGTCGAAAACGATACCGAAGAGATCGAAAATTTCGCGTTCCGCCCAGTCGGCGCTCTTCCAACGATCCATCACGCTGGGAACGTGCTCGCCATCCCGAACTCCGCAGAGGATACGGCAGCGTTGCGGTTTGCCGACGCGATCGACGCTCAGCGGTCCTTGCACCGGCATCTTCAAGAGATGATAGACGACGTCGAACCGAGGGTCGCGCGGCAAATAGTCGACCGCCGCGAGATCGAGCAGCATCGTATATCCTTCGGCTTCGAGCGCTTCCAGCCGCGCGCGCAGCGCTTGCACTTCGACGCGTTCGATGACGGCGTCATCGATCGCCGGGCGCACGCTCGGAGGATCGATCGCGGCACCCGCGATCGGCGGTGATTGTGTACTAGGCATCGCGTTTTCCTTATGACCGGACTAAGATGCCGCCGCGGCCACCTTCTCGGATTTGCTGCTGAATTAAATTGACGGCGTACAGCAAGCCGTCCGGCGTCGGCGGGCATCCCGGAACGTAAACGTCGACGGGAACGATCGTATCAATGCCTTGGATGACCGCGTAATTATCGAAAACGCCGCCCGAACTTGCGCATGCGCCCATCGATATCACCCATTTCGGGTCCGCCATCTGATCGTAGAGACGCTTGACGACCGGCGCCATCTTTTGCGCAACTCGACCGGAGACGATCATCAGATCCGCTTGACGCGGCGAACTACGAAACACTTCGGAACCCAAGCGCGCGATATCGTACTCGGCGGAGGTGACCGACATCATCTCGATCGCGCAGCACGCCAAGCCCATGGTGAGCGGCCACACCGACGAACTCTGCGCCCAACGCGCGACGTCGTCCAATCGCGCGAGTAAAAATTGCCCCGGACCTATCTCCACTCAAAGCCGCCCTTCTTCCACACATACGCATACCCAATCGCGAGCACGATGACGAAAACGACCATCTCGACCAAGCCGAAGACTCGTAACGCGTGCATCTGAACCGCCCAAGGATAGAACGACGCGGCTTCGACATCGAAGATTACAAAAAGCATCGCGATAAGATAGAAGCGCACGGGGAACCGTCCGGCGACCGCCGAGGTCGGCTCGACGCCGCACTCGTACGCGTCTTGTTTCTGCGGATTCGGTTTCGCGCGCCCGAGCAATCCGGGCAAAAACGTGAAGAGCAGTGCCGCCGCGAGCGCGACGACGAGATAAATTCCTACCGGTCCATACGGGTTCATCGCTTGTGAAATTTTTCACAAGCGCCTGCATTTACCTGGGTAATTGCCCAGCCAATTCGGCGTTTTGGCGGGTTGCTCGCTAGCGATTGGATGAGTCTGCTATCGTTAACACATGCGCAGACTGCTTCTCGCCTTCGTTTTTCTTTTGACGGTTGCCGACAGCTGTAACAACGGCGTCGTGGGCGTGCAAGATTACGGCCAGGTGGCCGGACGCGTGCTCGACGCGATGACGAACCGGCCGATTGCAAACGCAATCATCTCGGTCGGATCGCTCTACACTGCAACCGCCGACGCGAACGGTGCATTCACTCTCGGGCGCATTCCGATCGGACAGCAGACCGTCTCGGCGCGCATGCCGGGGTTCTCGACGGATTCGGCTCCCATTCGCGTACGCAAGAATGAAACGTCACAGGTCGGATATCTGCGCTTGGTGCCGATTACGAAACCGGCGTCCGTTGCGACGCTTCCGCCGCCGCCGACACCGACGCCCCAAGCGACCGTGATTCCAACCTATAATCCGGAGGCGCCGCCTCCGAGCGCCAGTCCGGCTGCGGCGCCGTCGCCAACCGCGGGCGTGACGCCGGTTCCCGGCACGTCACCGCAGCCGTAGTTCGGCTAAATCGAGGTCGTAGGCGATCGAGCGAAAGACGTCGTCGGGAATCTGCCCGGCGCGCCGCAGCTGCGCAATCTCGTGACGTTCGGCGTCGAGCGCTTCCTGCTGCAGGCGGCGATCCGTCGCGTTTTCGAGTCGTTCGTCTTGCTCCGCCTGATCTTTGAGGTGACCGCGTAGATGCTCGATTCGCCTTTCGTACTCGCTGAGTACGCGGCCCGCAATCTCCCATTCCACCGCGGTGTGAAACGTCGGCTCGAGGTCGTGCAATCGCTTCATGCCGGCCTCCAGCGCGCAGATGCGCAGCGTCGTTTCACGCCGCTGCGGGTCAGCCGTTTCACTGATCCCGAGCCACGAGATGAGCGGCCCGAGCGAAAGACCTTGGAAGACGAGCGTAACGACGATGACGCACAACGTGATGAAAATGATCTCGGCTCGTCCGCTCAGCGGATGATGCGCCGCGTCGCGATACGGTAATGCCAGCGCTGCTGCAAGCGAAACGATTCCTCGCATTCCGCTCCATGCAATGACGGCCACCCAGGCCCACGGCGGCATCGGATCGCGTTCGCGTATTCGTTTCGAAAGTGCGCGCGGCAACCATACCGCCGGAAAGACCCACACGATGCGGATGATGACGACTGCGATGCTGATGACGAACCCGTCGACGAGGAAACGCGTGAACGAATTCCCGAGCGAACTGATGATATAGGGAAGCTCGAGTCCAATGAGCAGAAAGACGAGCGCATTGAGCAAAAAGATCATCATGTTCCAAAGCGCGAGGCCGCCGACCCGCCCTTCAGACGTCATGAATCGCGTCGCGCGCCGGTTCAGATAAATGCCCGTCGTAACGGCGGCCAGCACACCGGACGCGCCGAGCGCATCCGCCGGTAGATACGACGCATAGGGTGCGATAAGAACGATGACATTGCCGATCGCCGGGTCTTGCAGATCACCGCGCAGCAGCAGTCGCAGCGCGTTTTCGATGAGGAACCCGACAAGCAGTCCGATCAGCACGCCGCCGATCGTAACGGCCGGAAACGACACAAGCGCTGCAACGAACGAAAACGCTCCGGAAACGGCCGCGATGACCGCGAAGCGATACAAAAGCAATGCCGTCGCGTCATTGAGAAGCGCTTCGCCGGTGAGTACCGCTACGACACGGCGCGGAACGTGCATGCGTTCGAACGTCGCTTCCGCGGCAATCGCATCCGGCGGTGACACAATCGCGCCGAGAACGAACGCCATTGCCCAATTCAGACCGAGGGTTGCATGCGCGATGAGCGCCGTAATCACCGTGCTGAAAAGTACGAGGCCGATTGCGAGCAGCGCGACGGGGCGAACGTTACGCTTGAGCTCCTCGAGATCCGTCGACCAGCCGCCGGCGTGGAGCAGCGGAGGTAACACTAATAAGAAGATGAGCTGTGGATCGATATGCGGTTCGGGAAGATGCGGAACGAACGACAACAAAATTCCGCCGATCACGAACGCGATCGGATACGGAACGTTGATGCGCTTTGCGAGTATCGCTGCCGCGACCGTGGCGCAGAGCAGCACCACCAGAAGCAGCGCTGAACTCATTCGACCGGTATGCCGAGCGCGCGGGCACGGGCGAGCCGCTGTTTCATGCGTCCTAGAACGTCACGAAAGACCCGCGCGGATGCGGGGCCTGGTGCGTTCGCCCCGGCAAGCGATCCCGCGTGTGTTGTTTACCGGCATAACGCATGCCTTCGCGGGGTGAACGTTGAACGACCTCGCATAATCTCCTAACGCGTTGTGCGCAATCGCAGTAAAAGGATGGGGTGATGTTCCTTTTCGGTGCACTACTTGCGGCTACCAGACTTCCTGCTGAGAACTTCACGGTTACGACGCCTGCCGCGTGGACGTCTGCGTCGATGCAGCAGAAGCAGCACGGCGGCTGGGTCTTGCTAAAAACGTATTCGTTCCAGTCGGCAAGCGGTCCCGAATCGATCGAGATCAGTCGCGGCCCATTGCACGGGCTCTCGATCGGCGACTATGCGTACCTGGAGGTCGAACGCATCAAGCACGACGTACCCGATGCGGTGATCGACGTAGATCACGAACAGACGATCTGCGGCAACGACCGAGGCTGGGTTCTGACGTATCATCATTACGTCGACGACAATACCGAACGCGTCTACGAAACGCTGGTCGGCAACGACGGCGGTTCTTACCGCGCCGTCTACGCGCATGCTGATGGGAGTGAACCGGACAGAAACGCAATAGCCGCCGTTAATTCTCTTTGCACGAAATGAAGCGTTGCGCCGGACTAGAATCCGTGCGCCGCGTCGTACGTATGCAAAAACTTCTTCGCGTCGTCGATCGGAAGCGCGAAGCCGATCGAATGTTCGTCATCGAAGCGTGATTCGGCGATGCCGACGACGGCGCCGGTATCGATCAAGAAGATCGGTGCGCCGCTTTCACCGGGGACGATCGGCAGCGACACCTCCAAGGCATGCTTGCGCAGCGATGAGAGGTGGCCGCTGTTGAACGATGCCGCGAGCCCAAGATCTTCGTCTTCGAATTCGTCGGGGATAGGGTACCCGACAAGTCCGACTTCGCGGCCGAGTTGCGAATTGAGGTTTCGCGACGATCCAAGCGCAAGCACGGGAAGTCCCGCGTGTTTCGTGCGCAGCAGCGCGACGTCGAGATCTTTGTCGCGCGCGACGATGCTTACGGGAACGCGCGTTTTGTTGGCGATGGTTGCCTGAATATCCCATGCGCCTTGCACGGCGTGAGACACGCTTAGAATGTCGGCACCCCAAGTTCCGCTTGCGACGACGACACCGGTTGCATACTCGTCGTCGAATTTGTCTTCTTTTTTCTCAGGCGGAACTTTCATCGTGAGCAACACGACCGACGGACGCACGGCATGCACCGCGTTCACATACCGGTCGTCGGGATAACGGGCGGCACATGCGGACGTGAAAAACGTAAGCGCGCAAACGAGCGCGAGCGCGATTCGAGGCATGGGAGCAGGTCGCGAGTTCGCTATGCCGAGGTAGCGGTCCGCTCGGCCACGGCGGCGCGTAGAAGGTCGAGCCCCTGGCCGGTCGTAGCGCTCACCCCGAGCGCGCCGTTCGGTGCGGCGCGTTGCGGCACCGCATCGATCTTATTGAAGACGACGATACGTGGGGCGGCATCGAGTTGTAACTCATGAAGAATCGTATCGACGGCTTCCTGTTGACGCGCCCAGTCGGGATTTGATGCGTCGAGGACGTGCACGAGCAATTCGGCTTCTCGCAACTCTTCCAGTGTTGCGCGAAACGCGTTCACGAGGTCGCGCGGTAAATCGGTGATGAAGCCGACGGTATCGGCAAGCCGTACGTATCGGCCGTCACCCAGGAAGACACGGCGTATCGTCGGGTCGAGCGTTGCAAAGGGTTGATCCGCAACGTACGCGTCGCTGCGCGCGAGCGCGTTGAGCAGTGATGACTTTCCGACGTTGGTATAGCCCACGAGCGCAACCAACGGGTCACGATGGGGAGCCGAGCGCCGAGTGCCTCGCCGCCGTTCGACGGTTTCGAGTTGACGGCGCAAAACGCTGATGCGCGATTGGATCCGGCGACGGTCGACTTCGAGTTTGGTTTCACCCGGGCCACGCGTGCCGATACCACCGGCCAGCCGTGAGAGATCCGCGCCGGCCCCGATCAAGTTCGATTGACGGTAGCGCAACTGCGCGAGCTCCACTTGCAGCTTGCCTTCGCCGCTGCGTGCGTGGCGCGCGAAGACGTCGAGAATCAGCATCGTGCGATCGACGATCGGCACGCTGATGATCTTTTCGAGATTCTTTCGTTGCCGCGGTCGCAGATCGTTGAGCACGAGCACGAGCGCGGCGTGGCGCTCGCGTACGAGGTCGGCAATCTCACGTGCCTTGCCAGACCCGACGAGCGTGGCGGGATCGACGTGCGCCCGTTTCTGCACGACGCGATCGACGACCAACGCACCCGCGGCTTCCGCCAGCGCTTCAAGCTCGATCAGTTCGGGTTCGAGCGGTCGCTTTACGTCTTCGGTGTCGACAGCGACGACAATCGTTCGATCAGCCAGCGGAGTCCCTCGGTATAGTGTGGTCCCGGACGATAGAGCGCATTGGCGATACGCTCGTCGGTTATGGTGAAAACGTGTCCTTCACGAACCGCGTGTAAGCTGCGCCATGGTTCCCGCCCGATCACGCCTCGTATATCGGTTTCTTGACCCGCAACGATCGCGTCGGGTTGCGCGCGTAAGAGCGCTTCTGCACTGTACTGTCCGTACGCCGTCGTGAGATCGTCCGCGGCATTGCGCCCGCCTGCGAGTTCGATGAGGGTTGCAAGATACGAATGCGAACCGACAGTCCAAATCGGACCGGTGCCGAGCGCGAAGAACACCGACGGATGATATACGCGCGACGCCTTCGCGTGTAGCCGTGCGGTTTCGCGATGCAACTGCGCGATCACGCGAAGCGCCTGCGGCGTTCGGTCGGCTACTGCTCCGACGATCTGTATATCGCGAAAGATGTCATCATACGAATCGTCGGGTGTCAACACGACGCGCAGCCCCGCGCGGCGAAGCGGTTCGGTGAGACGGGCTTGCGCGGGAATGCCGATGACGGCATCGGGATGCAGGCGCAAAATCGTCTCGGCGTCGACGCTCTGAGAATCTGCAACGACCGGCAAACCGCGCGCTTGCGGTGAATCGCCGGTGAACTTCGACACCGCGACGACGTGCGCGCCGACGGCAAATGCGTCTTCAGCCAATGACGGGACGAGCGCGACGATGCGCGGTGAGCGCGGTGCTGCGCCAATACAACATACGATCGCGAGGGCCACGGCGAGAATGCGGACCATGCGCGGCTCTTTCCGGCAGGGTGAAGCGCGCGCCTGTGCCAAAGATGCGCGGATGGGTTTGCACTAAACGCGCAAACCGTGGTCTGTGCGCGGGAAGCCGGTGAGATGCCGGCACGGTCGCGCCACTGTATGCGGGAAGCCGCTCCATCGTCACAACTCCTATAGGAGTCGGAAGACTTGGAGCACGACGGCAACGATCCGCGAGTCAGGATACCGACACAGACGGCAGCATCACGTTCCTCGCGAAAAGGAAGACAGGATCATGTACGTTTTCGATGCGCTGCGCGTCATTGCCGCAGCCGTTGCCGTTGCTTCACCTTCGCCCACACCGTCGGCGCCGCCGGAGATCACGCACGTCGTCACGAGCGATCGCGCCGACGAGACACTGCGTTCCACGACGCGCACGACGTATGTCGTAACCGCTGCAGACATCGCCACGCGCGGCTATCGCACGGTCGGAGATGCGCTCGCCGATATTCCCGGCGTCGAAATTAGCCGCTACGGCGCGATCGGCTCGAATATCTCCTATGGCATACGCGGCAGCAGCTCGACGCAAGTGCTCGTGCTCGTCGACGGTCTTCCCGCGCCGGGGGAGTTCACGAACTCGGTGCAGTTCGGCACGATTTCGACCAGCGGCGTGCGCCGGATCGAGGTGGTCGAAGGCGGCGGCTCGACGCTTTATGGGACCGGCGCGATCGGCGGCATCATCAATATCATTACCGACGCACAGAATGCCGCACCGGCCGCAACGCATATTGTACGGAACGTTCAATGACACCCAACTGCGCGCGCAAGGCAAAGGCTTTTCGCTCGAACGCGTCGTCGCCGCCAACAACTATCGCGTCGACGACGATTATGCAGAAACGACGGCGCGGCTCGGATTCGATCGGAAACTGGGGATCGTCGGCGTAGCATTTCGCGGTACGCTCGAAAGCGACCATATCGGCGCGCCCGGTCCGTACGGATTCGAATCGACGACGAGCCGCGAAGCCGATACCAACAACATCGGCTCGCTCACATTCTCGCTACCCGGCGCGCACTCGGCACCGACGCTGCAGATCGGCGCTTCGCGTCAAAGTATCGCGTTCGGCTGCGACGCGTCGGGCATCGATCCGAACTGTTTTTATACGACGCAAGCGGTCAGCAGCGAAACGCGGAGCGACCTCGCATTCCGCAATAGCGTCTCGGGTGCGTCTTCACGGTTGATTTACGGCGTCGATCTCTCGCGAGGCACGGTTCGCAGCGACGCCGGCGACGGAACGCCGTCCGGCATCTCGTACAATGCGATGGCGCAAACGGCGGCGTACGCGCAAGGAAACTGGGCGCTCCGCGCGGGCGATCTGTATGCCGGCATGCGCGGCGAGCGTGACGGTTCGCTTGGCGGAGAGATCTCACCGTCCTTCGGGTTCCGAACGGAATTGGGCAACGGCACATCGTTGCGCCTCAATGCGGCATCCGCGTTCCGTGCGCCGAACGCGAGCGAACTCTATTTCCCGGGATACGGCAATCCGAACCTGGCATCGGAACGCGCCGCCGTAGGAGACGCAAGCCTTCGTTTCGACGACGTACTGGGCGGTACGGCGATCACGTGGTTCACGAACTACACGCACGATCTGATCATTGCGAATCCGCAGGATAATTTCGCGCCCGAGAACGTGGCGCAGGCGCGCATGCAAGGATTTACGATCGAGACGCGTACGCGTCCGATGCACGGCATCACGGTCGCGTTCAACATTACGGATCTCTATCGCGCACAAGACGTCTTCCTCGCAACGCGCCTTCCGAACGATCCGGTGCTGAGCGTTAACACGCTTGTTGCGTTCCACGGACGCGAACGCGGACTGTTCGCTGACGGCGGCATTTCGATTCGCACCGCGGGCCAACGTCAACCGTTCGATGCGGCCCTTCCGCCCTTTGCGCAATCGGCCGGCTACACGACCAGCGACGCATTCGTGCGCTTGCGCGTGATGCCGCGTGCGCTCTTGGCGTTGCACGCGTATAACGTCGGGAACGAGCGGTACGCTGAAGTCAGCGGCTATCCGATGCCGGGACGCACCTTTACCATCGAGCTTACGACGCACTGATGTTGATTCGGTTCGCAGCGCTTGCGGTGCTCGCGCTTGTCGCGTGCGCTACGAGTCTGTTTGCCGGCGGTTCATCTCTCGATGCGTCAAGCGTTGCGAGCGCCCTGGTGCATCCGCATTCCGGCAGCGACGTGACAACGATCGTATGGCAACTGCGCATGCCGCGCGTCGTCATCGCCGCGGCCGTCGGCGCCGCACTATCGATCGCCGGTGCGTTGATGCAAGGCATGTTGCGTAATCCGCTCGTCGATCCGTACCTCACCGGCGTAAGCGCCGGTGCAGCGGCCGCGATTGCGCTTGCGATTCTAGCCGGCATTGCGGCGCCCGTGCTGCCCGCGCTCGGATTCTTGGCCGGCCTTGCAACGGCACTGGTGGTAGCGGCCCTTGCGCGTCGCGGCAGCGGCCTCGATGCGTACCGGTTGATTCTGGCGGGCGTTTCAGTGTCGGCTTTTTTCTCGGCGGTCATCGCCTTTGCGATTGCGCGCTCGACGTCGCTCGACGCGGCGCAACAGATACTTGCCTGGCTTGCGGGTTCGATGGCCGGCCGCGTATGGAGCGATCTCGCGTTCGCGCTTCCCTATCTCGGTGCCGGACTGATGCTCGCCGCCGTTTCAATTCCTGCGCTCAACGCGCTTCGCATCGGCGACGTTCGCGCGCGAACGATCGGATTGAACGTCGAGCGCGCGCAATGGATACTGCTCGCGAGCAGCGCGCTTCTCGCGGCGGCGAGCGTCACGCTCGCCGGAATGGTCGGGTTCATCGGCCTGATCGTTCCGCATATGTCGCGCCGTTTCGTCGGTTCCGATGCGCGCATGATGCTGCCCGCGTGCGTGCTGCTCGGCGCCGCGCTCTGCAGCGTCGCTGACGCCGTCGCGCGCAGCGTGATAGCACCCTCCGAATTACCGATCGGCGTACTCCTCGCCTTTATCGGTGTGCCGGCGTTTCTTTACCTCTATTCGCGCCCCACGGAGCAGCCGGCGTGATCGAGCTGCAACGATTGACGATCGCCGCGGGCGGACGCGCGCTGGTTCGCGATATCGACGCGCAGATGCGCACGGGCGAATTCGTCGGCATCCTCGGACCGAACGGCGTTGGAAAGACGACGTTGCTGCGCGTGCTCGCGGGTCTCATAGCGCCGGCGGCGGGCTCCGTTACGGTAGACGGCACACGCGTTCATCAACGTTCCTCGATGGAACGCGCTAGAAAGATCGCGTTCGTCACGAGCGACGACGTGATGAGCGAGACGCTGCGCGTGCGCGACGTCGTGTCGATCGGGCGTTTTCCGCATCATGCCTGGTGGCAGTGGAGATCGACCGAAGACGATGAGTCGGCGGTCGATGCAGCACTCGATGCAGTCCACATGCGCGAATTGGCCGACCGGCTCTTCACGACGCTTTCGAGCGGCGAACGCCAGCGCGTTTGGATCGCGATGGGACTTGCGCAAGAAACACCGATCCTTCTGCTCGATGAACCGACGAGCCATCTCGACGTGCGTGTCGCGCACGAAATTCTTGCGCTGCTGCGCGATCTTGCACATCACGAACGCGCGGTCATCTGCGTGCTCCACGACTTGAATGATGCCGCCGCATACGCGGACCGTCTGATGCTGCTCGGCTGCGAACAAATGCTTGCGTTCGACGCACCTGCCGCCGTTATGACACCGGCGCTTATCGAGTCGGCATATGGAATTGCGGTGGAACGAATCGATACGACAGCCGGACCACGCGTCTTTGCGTCAATCGCTCGTGCATGACGTCCACTTTCTTTCCTATGGCCGGATGTCGCGTGTGCTCGAACCGAGCACCCACCCCCGTTGGCCGTTGAGCGGCCCGCCCACAATGCGCACGCCGACGGCATCATCGGGGCTCGTGAAATACTTCGACTGCACGAAATCTTTGACGCACGTTTCAACGACGGCCCGCGTGCCGGGGCGCGCGAGCACGGCATGCGGCAAAAGCGCGTTCATCTGATCGAACGACCCGCCTTCATAATCGCGCAGCCGGAAGCGCGAGTCCCAGAGGAACACGTCCGGATCGTCGCTCGTTCCGTACAGCACGATCTTGTCGCCCATGCGCAACCGGCAGTCGGCATGCACGATGCGCGGCGACAACGCGGCTGCCAACAAGAGCATCGCGAAGATCGCGCTACACGCCTTCATCGATGACCTCTGCTTCGTGTACGCGAATCGCCAACACGGCCAAATCATCGCGCAGCTGATTTCCGCCGAGCGTCCGGACTTTCGCAACGAGTTCGTCGGCGAGCAACTGCGGCTGCGCATTGCTCGCGGCGATGAGGCGCATCGCTCCCGCTTCTTGGAGTTCACGGCCGTTGCGATCGCGCGCCTCCGTCAGCCCGTCAGTTGCCAGGACGAGCGTATCCATGTCCTCGAGGTGCAGCGTCTTTGTTTCGAACGGCTCTTCCATCACGCCGAGAACCGGACCCGTTACCGCGAGCTGCTGCATCACGCCTGATGAACGTCGCATGAACGCCGAATCGTGCCCGGCGCTTGCATATCGCAATGCGAGGGTTTCCGTGTCCAACACGCCCACAAACATCGACACGAAGAGATACGGATTCTCTACCGTTTGCGAAAACGCCGTGTTGAATTCGGCAAGCATCGCACCCGGATCGCGGCGGCGAAGCGCGATACCGCGGATCGTGAACTTGATGAACGCGGTAAGAACGGCAGCGTCGACGCCTTTACCGCTCACATCCGCGATAAAGATCAACGCCAGCGTGTCCGAAAGGCGGTAGACGTCGAAGACGTCGCCGCCGACCGCCAGGTGGCTGCTTGCCGAAAGATACGCACTTCCCACTTCGCAGTTCGGCAACGGCGCGGCTTCACTACGAAACGCGCGCTGCAGCGTTTCGGTCGTCGTGCGCTCTTCTACCAATTCGGTGGCGAGCCGCGAACGGAACCCGTTGAGCAAGATCGCCAGCAATCCCAACACGATCAGCCAAAAGGCGCGTGAGTAGGCATTGACGTTCACCTGCTCTTGCGCCGTCCTAGCCAACCGGTCGTTTGCATCGGCAAGCGCGTTACGGATCAATTGAACGCTACGGTTTTCAACGTCGGTAAAGGCTTTGTTACGCTTGTCGATGAGCGGAATATCTTTGCCCGGGTGCGCGAGCAGCGGAACGGCGATTTTCGTCCGCCAATTCCGCTGCAGTGCAATGTAATCATCCAACGAGCGCACGGCGCCCGTGAGGCCCACGCCCGACAATGTGGCGCGTACCGACGACGCGTACTGATCGAACTGCGACTCGACGTGCGCGTACTGCTGGACGTAGAACGGGTCACGCGTGAGCGAATAGCCGCGCACCGAACTTTCGGCATCGATCTGCAGGCGGCGCATCTCTTCCAAGGCAAGCTGCGTCTGAACGATATCAGACTGTCGCGCGAACGTCTGCGCGAGACTCGCGCGCGTGGCGAACGCCCCCTGAACGGAAACGACGACCGCGATTACAAGAAACGCGGTCAAAACGAACGAGGCCGGTATCTGGAAGAGCGACCTCCGCGTCTTCACCAAACCGACCTACGTCGCAGCGCGATCGCTGCGGATACGAGCGTAGGTAAGGACATTCAGCCTTTCGAAAGCGATAAGAGCCATGCAGATGCAGATAAATCCGGGCCTATTCAAGTCCTACGACGTCCGTGGAATTTATCCGTCAGAGCTCAATGACGACATCGCGTACCGCATCGGACGCTACTTCGTCCCGCTCGTCAACGGAAAACGCATCGTCGTGGGACGCGATATGCGGCCCTCCGGTGAGAAACTGTGCCAAGCTTTAGCGCGCGGCGCCACGGAATCTGGGGCCGACGTTACCTATATCGGCATGGTTTCCACCGACGCCTTATATTTCGCGGTCGGACAATACGGATTCGACGGCGGCGTCATGATCACGGCATCGCACAATCCGGCGGAATATAACGGGATGAAGTTTACGCGGGCCAACGCGGAAGCGATCTCGCTCGAAACCGGTCTCGCGACCATTCGCGATCGCATCGTCTCGGGCGAACTGCCGCCCGCGGCGACCAAGCCCGGGTCGATTACCGAGAAAAACGTCCTCGATGATTTCGCGGAGCATTGCCTCTCGTTTGTCGATCGCACGAAGATCAAACCGTTCAAGATCGCGATCGACGCAGGGAACGGCATGGCCGGCGAAACCGTCCCGCACGTTTTCAAAGCGCTTCCCTGCGAAGTGATCCCGCTGTATTTCGAACTCGACGGAACGTTCCCGAATCATCCGGCAAGCCCGATCGAAGCCGAGAATATGATCGATCTGCAGGCCGCGGTGCGCAAGCACGGATGCGATCTCGGCGCGGCCTTCGACGGTGATGCGGATCGTATGTTCATCGTCGACGAAAAGGGCGACCTGATCGACGGCAGCACCGTGACGCTGCTTGTTGCCCTCAACACGCTGAAAAAACACCCGGGCGCGAAAATTCTCTACAACTTGATCAACAGCCGCAGCGTGCCGGAGCAGATCAAGGCGGCCGGCGGCATTCCGATTCGCTCAAAAGTCGGACACTCGATCATCAAGAAGACGATGCGCGAGCAAGACATCGTTTTCGGCGGCGAACATTCGGGACATTTTTATTTCAAAGACAATTGGTACGCCGATTCCGGAATGATCGCGCTCATGGAGTGTCTCGAGGTGTTCAGCGAATCCGATAAGCCGGTAAGCGAAATCATCGCGCCGATCGACACGCGTTTTCGCTCGGGCGAAATCAACACGCATGTCGACGATGTCGCGGGCACCCTTCAACGTCTGCAAGATCACTACAAGGATGCCAAGATCGACCACCTCGACGGCGTGACGATTGAATATCCCGATTGGTGGCTCAACGTGCGTCCGTCGAACACGGAACCGCTGCTGCGTTTGAACGTCGAAGGCGACACAAAAGCGTTGATGGAGCGTCACCGCGACGAAGCGCTCGCGATCATCAGAGGATAAGGGCTTTCCGAACAGTGTCCAGGGTAGACACGGATGCGATGCGTCGGTACGAAGAGACGCGCGACCGTTTGGTCGCGCGTCTGCTCGTCATCGAGGATCTTCTCGGTGGTAATCGACACGCCGCCCGTCACGCGCGTGCGCGAGCGACTGGAGCGCGGAAAGTTCGTGCTCGCGGTCGTCGGTGAGTTCTCGAGCGGGAAATCGTTCTTGCTCAACGCGCTGCTCGGAAAATTTCGTTACGAGCAGAGCACGGGAGGCACGCACCAACTCGTCGGATTGCTCGCGACGGATATCAATCCGTCGACCGCGACGATTACCGTGCTCGACTACGGCGCGCAAGATGAAGCGAACGCGGTCTACGAAAACGGCCGAATAGAACGCATCCCGCTCGACCGCCTCAATCGCTTTATTGCCGTCGGCAGCGGCGATATCGGAACGATCCACGACGCGACGAAGGATCAGAGCGAAGCGCCGGCCCGCGTCGTCGTGAAGACGAACTCGCCGTTCCTACAGCGCGGCTTCGTCGTTGCGGATACGCCGGGACTTGCATCGATCAATCCCGCGCACAGGCGCGCAACGCTGCAGTTCTTGCCGACGGCCGATGCGGTCCTCTATCTAATCGACACCCAGCAACCGTTCACGGAAGGCGACGCATCGTTTTTGGGAATCGTGCGGCAACATATCGATTCGATCTTCATCGTGCAGACGAAGATCGATTTGTGGGAAACACCGCAGACTGACGGACGTCCGGCGTGGGAGCATGCCTACGACCGCATTGCAACTATGGCCGCGATTCACGCTCCCGGGACGTACGTCTACGCAGTTTCGGCACGCGAGTATGTCGAGGGAATGCTCGCGCACGATGCGCAGGCGATCGAACAGAGCCGTTTCCCGAGGTTCCTCGCGGCGCTCGATGCGTCGTTGATCCGGCGCACGGGACGCGCGCGATTGCGGCGCGCGCGCGAGCGCGTCTCGGTCGCCATCGACGATGCTCTCGCGCAAATCGCGGCGGATGAAGCGATGTTAGCCCTCGACGAAACGGCGCTCAATGCGCGGCGCGCGGCCATCGTTCCCCAGTTACAAACGCTCGACGAACGTGCGGCGCGCGAACGCAACGCGTTACTCGAAGCGGCGATCCGAGCCCGCACGGCGACTCACGAGCGCGGCACGGAGCTCGCCGGCGATCTCGAGCGCGCACTGTCGCAAGCGTTCGACACGGCGGACGTCGCGCGACTGCGCGATCGCGCACGTCTGCATATTATCGTCGACCGCGTCTTCACGAGCGTCGTCGATGAATTCGCACGAGGCGTCGCGACGCGCGTCGTCAACCGCCTCAACGGCGCGCTTGCGCGCACGCAAGACATCGTTCCGTTCCGATTCTCGAGTAACGATGCGGCCGCGCGCGCCCTCGGCGCCGAACCAGGGACGAGCTTATGGAGCGGAGACCTGGCATCCGCGATCGCGGCGACGATTGTGCTCGGAGCAATCGGCGGACCGGCGATCGGCCTGGTTCACGATATCGCAACGCGCTTTGCCGCACATGCGCAAGGCGCGTACATGAAGCGCGAATTGACCGCAGATCTGCGTTCGGAGATCTTCCCACGCTTTGCGACGGAAGTGCTCGCGTTCGCCGATCGCGTCGGCGAGCGGCTCGGAGAAGTGTTCGACGATCTCGGACAACGCCTGGCGGGAGCGGTTGTCGCAAAGCGCGACGCGGACGTCGGCAGCATCGATCGCGCGCTGGCGGCGCACCGATTGCACGAGCACGACGTCGTGCAAAACAAACTTCGCGACCAGCATGACGCGCTCGAACGCGAACGCGCAGCCGTTGCGCACATCGTTGCAGGCTTCATGGAGCATGAAGAAGAGATTGCGCCCGCGGACCCGGGCTCGCACGTCGTTCGCCTGGCGCATGCCGACGGTGATGGAACCGCGACGTTTGATGCCGCGCTCTACGATCAAGGATTGCGCCCGTCGCGCTGGCGCATAGCCGTCCTCGGCGCGCTTCGCCGAGGAAAAACCAGTCTCATCAACAGCTTCGCGGGCCGCACGATCCTAACCGACGACGTGGCCGGCAGCGCGCGCTTTCCGATTCACGTGCGATATGGCGAACGTGAAACAGCGTACTGTCTCGGCGACGACGCCCAGTGGCACGAAGTGCCGTTCGAGTCTGCTGCGCAACGCGCGGCGCAGTCACCGGTGCTCGTGCTCGTTCCATGGTCGCTGCCCCGCGAACTGGTTCTCGTGCACGCGCCCGCGTTTGATTCGGGCGACCCGTCCGCGGAAGACGTGAACGTCGTCGTCGCCTCACACGCGAGCGAAATCCTCTGCTTGTTTTCGCGCCAGCTCTCCGAACGCGAACTCGCGCTCTACGAACGTGCCGCTGAATTCCATAAGCCTATGCTCTTCGCACACACGATCGCGGATAACGAAGCGCCGAGCGAACGGCGGCACGTCGTTGAATTGGCGCAGCAGTACTTACGCGAACGCAACATACCAGCCGAACGTGTTTTCGTTATTTCGGCACACGAATACGACGACGCCAAACGCGAGAAACGCGCGCCTGCGGGATGGAACGAACTCGAAGCGTTACGTTCGACGCTTGACGCTCATGGCGAAACACACATGGCGCGCCTCGCGCGTCTTGCACGCGCCGCGCAAGAGCAACCATTACCGTCGGCGGAGCCTGCGACAAACGAAACCAAAGGTCACTTCTTCTCGAGGCTGTTCGGCAAGGGGCGGTGAGAACCGCGGCGTCGAACCCCGGCTTCCGGCAATGAGCATCACGCTTGGACCAGCCCTGCTTGCGGTCGGTGACGGTACGTCTACGTACGGACGCGTTGAGATCGAAAACGGACGCGTTGTGGCGGTTCTTCCCGCCGATGGGCCGAGTGATCGTCCACTTCCTAACGGCACGAGCATCGCGCCGGGATTGATCGACGTACATACCAACGGCGCCGCCGATATGCTCTTCAATCGCGATCAAGGGAACGCCGTTGCGGTCGCCGCAACGGAATACGCCCGCATGGGTGCAACGGCGTTTGTCGCGGGCGTGATGACCGCACCATTCGAGTCGATGCTGCATGCTGCATCGCAAATCGTTGATGCTGCGCACGATTTAGAGGAAGACGCTCCGCGCGGTGCGCGCTGTCTCGGCGTGCAGTTCGAAGGACCATTTCTTAATTCGAAGTTCCGCGGCGTGCATCGTCCCGAATGGTTGCTTCCGGCATCGGCGTCGCGCGCAAAAGAGATGATCGATGCGTGCAAGGGCGGCTGCCTGCTGGTGACGATGGCTCCGGAAATCGATGGCGCCGCTGATGCGATGCGCGTATTCTTGGAGCACGGCGTGATTTGCTCCGCCGGACATACTGCAGCCCGCTATCGTGAAGGCATGCTCGCGATCGGGCTCGGCTTCCGGTCGCTGACGCACGCGTTCAACGGCATGCCGCCGCTCATTCATCGCGATCCGTCGATTCTTGCCGCGTTCATTCAAGACCGTCGTACGCTCGTGCAATTGATCAGCGACGGATACCACGTTTCACCGGTTATGGTCGATATTCTCTATCGCACGGTCGGCGACCGCGTCGTGCTTTGCACCGACAACATGCCGCCCGCGGACTCTAGTTATCATATCGAGGGGGGCGTTATGCGCGACGCAAACGGCACAATTGCCGGCAGCGCGCTGCGCATCGATCAAGCCGTACGCAACTATATGTCGTATACCGAGACGTCCTTCGCGCAAGCCGTCATGGCCGCGACGCACGCGCCGGCGAAACTCCTCGGCGTGGAGAACGAAATGGGACGCATCGCTCCCGGCATGCGCGCCGATCTCTCGCTCTGGGACGATGAGTACGGCATCATCGGGACGATGGTCGGCGGCAACGTCGTCTACGGTATGCACGAGGGAACGAAGACTCTCGCCTCATGAGCGCAGTGATGCGTGTCACTACTCCTTCGCGTCGACTTTTATTCGAATGGTAGGAGCGATGAGGGAGCGAAGCCACTGCTTCGTGACCGAAGAACGACAACACAGTCCGAAGAAAGTCGATGTGAAGATGTCGATGCGCCATGCATCGAGCGCGTTATAGGGGCGCGGGATATGATACGCGAGGATACTGCCGCAAGTTCCCGCACGCTCCGCGTTCTCGAAGCGGTCTTCGGCGAACGGTATCTCCACGATTTTGACGTGCGCCTCTGGGACGGCACCGTCGCACCGAGTAAAACGACTCAGCGCAACTTCGTCCTCTGCATCAATTCACCAGGCGCATTGCGCAATGCGTTTACGCCGCCGGTTGATTTAAACGCCGGCACGGCGTTTGTCGACGGTTCGCTCGAGATCGAAGGCGATCTCTGTGCGGCGATTGCCCTGATGAATTCGATAAATAGCGACCGTTCGGCCCTCCGCACCGCGCACATCGGCCTTCTCCTCGCGCAGCTTCCCCGCGAATCGCGTCCTGCGCCGCCACACGCGCATCTGAACGGAAAACGTCACTCGCGTGAACGCGACCAAGCGGCGATCTCGTATCACTACGATCATCCGGTGGATTTCTACCGGTCGTTTCTCGATCGCGATCTCGTCTATTCATGCGCGTACTTCGACGACGGGATCAGCGACTTGGATTCCGCGCAGTCGGCGAAGCTCGATCACGTCCTGCGCAAGGTCCGTTTGCAGGCCGGGATGGCGTTTCTCGACATCGGCTGCGGGTGGGGATCGCTCGTTATTCGCGCCGCGCAACGCGGGGCGCAGGCGCTCGGCATCACGCTCAGCCGCGTGCAATGCGAAACCGCGAACCGGCGAATCGAAGAAGCTCGGCTTAACGGACCGCGCGCGCGTCGAGCTGCGCGACTATCGGGAACTCGGCAACGCCGTCTTCGATTGTATTGCGAGCGTCGGCATGGTGGAACACGTCGGCCGAACGCAACTTCCGGAGTATTTCTCCTGCGCGTTTGCGGCGCTGCGTCCGGCCGGACTCTTTTTGAATCACGGCATTACGGAACAGAGTCCCGGACGCAAAGCGCAGCACAACGGCTTTATCGATCGCTACGTTTTCCCAGACGGCGATCTGCAGTGCATCGGCGATATCCTCGGCATCGCCGAACGCGACGGCTTCGAAGTGCGCGACGTCGAGAATCTGCGCGAGCACTACGCACAAACCTTACGGGCCTGGGTTTCCAACATCGAAAGAAACCGCGATGCCGCCGAAACACAGGGCGGCGTTGCGGCGTACCGTGTGTGGCGTCTCTACATGGCCGCAAGTGCGGTCAACTTCGAGGCGGGCAACATCGCGGTGTTTCAATCCTTGCTTGCGAAGCCCGACGTCAACGGGCACGTCGACATTCCGATGACGCGCCGCGATCTTTACGCATGACGCTGGATATCGCGCACCGGGGGTAAAATGCCGAAGCTGTTTTCTACCGCCTGTCTTTTCGTGTGTCTGCTCGCCGCGGGCGTAGCGCCTGCGTGGCCGCCGGCAATCGCGCACAAATCATGATCGTTGGTGTTGCGCATTTAGTCGCTCGCCACGATATTCACAATAGCGTGTTCGTCGACAGTCCGCTTTCGCCGAAGCGTCAGGCCCAGGTCGACGAGGTCATCGACTCACCTCGCACGCTTCCAGCCCACGAAAGTGCTCGTCGAAGTAGCAGATGGGGGACAAGGAATATCCCGAACGATACCGGTTATATCGTGACGGGCAATTCAAGCTCGGTGCAGATGAAGTGTATCAGTTCGGATTCAAACTCGCCGCGCGTTCCGGCAACGACACGATTTATCCGATCGATACGTTCGGTCCCACCCTGATCGACGACAACACCGCCAAGCGGAAAGCGCATCTACGCGTTTCTGAATAAGAATTTCTTGAAGGTCGATGATCCCGCAAGCGATGAGGCAAACAAACGCGGAGATGCCTTGGAGCGAACGGGCACGTATCTCGATTTGTTACGTTACCTCAACGGTGAGGATTGGATCCGAGCCAACGCCGGATGGTATAGTGTGATGGACGGCATGGGACGCAGCGCGGATTACGCAGGGAGCGCGTATGTTGCGCAATGGTATGCGCGAAACTGTTACATTTTTTCAAACATTCTGAGCGTGATTAAACCGGGCGACCGCGTCGTCGTCCTCATGGGCGCCGGGCACAAGTATCTCTTGCGAGAGCTAGCCCGTCTCAATCCTCACCTGGAATATGTGGACGCGCTGACGTATCTGTGAAAAAGATCGCGGCGGCGCTGCTCACAACATGAAAACCGCTCCGGTCG
Organism: Vulcanimicrobiia bacterium; assembly: GCA_963737065.1. Lineage (GTDB taxonomy): Bacteria > Vulcanimicrobiota > Vulcanimicrobiia > Vulcanimicrobiales > Vulcanimicrobiaceae > JAMXLG01. Next base: position 2,270,990 of record CAVTRC010000001.1, on the reverse strand, counting down.
TATCGGCCGCTCAATGGGAGGCTGCGCGGCAGCAGCTGCCGTGAAAGAAAACGCATGCCCGCGCGCGTGACGCATTGGCTGCGGAGCGGCGGCGCATGCCGTGGTTGGCGATTACTTCATCAATAACCGCGGCGATGAAGCGATGGGCCGCACGTGGAGCTACCTCAATATCACGCCGCTCGGACGTCAAGAGCTGTGGGAAGACTCGCCGGAAGGCTATCCCCAAACCGAGCCATACAAGTGGTGGAACTGGCATGACTCATATGACGAGCCGGAGACCGACTCGAAATGAAGCCCATGTTTCGGATAACGCGCGGTGATGCGCATACGTGAGGCGGCCGCGTGATAGATCTAGCGTAATGAGCGCGCAAGCACTTGAAGTTCGGATGGCTCACCTCGAGGGTGGATACGAGCAGATCAACCATCGGCTCGGCAACGTGGAGCAGCGGCTCGGCAGCCTGGAGACGCGAATGGACGCCGGATTCGCACGCATTGACGAACGATTTGCGCGAGCCGATGCACGCTTTGCACAGATCGATCAGCGGTTCATGTGGCTGATCGGACTTATCGCTGTTTCAATTCTATTGCCGATTGCTCAGCGTTTCGTCGTTCGCTAAATCGATAGTTGCGAAGGAAACCGCATATCCGTGAAGCGGTAGCGCCAGACGCCGTGGTGCGTTGCGAACCCCATGAACCGCAGCGTGCCGTCGAGCAGTCCGTCGGTTTGCATCCAGTAACCGCCGACGTTTGCGAAATGCTGCTCGACGATGCCGTGATAGCCGAATGTGTCCGCAATGGAGTAACGCATCATGCAGAAGCGCATCGATGTGAGGTCGACCGTCACGTCGGAAAGCTGATGCATCACGTTATGCGCGCGCGACCACACGTGCAGCGCTCGCCCGGCATCGCCGTTCGCACATTGCGTTGGTCCGCGATCCTCGACGTTGTACAGCGCCGGACTCATGACCGTCGTGACGGCGATCGTGCGAAGCGACGGTCCGGGCGGCGGCGTCGGATCGTTCTCGGTGTGATGAGCCGCGGCTGGATCTTGGGAATTCAACATCCCTAAACGCAGCGCGCGTTCGGTTCCGTACCACGTCGGATCGAAAAAGGAACGTGCCGTCGTGTATTGCTTTCCGGTGGTCGCATCGCTAACGATGCTCTTGTAGTCGAACGTGCGATGCTCCACGGACCAATCGGACGGCGCATCACCGCCGCCCATGGCGAGCCACAGATTTCCGCCCATCACGATGAGTCCGACCTTCATGCCGTCGCTCTGGCCGACCAATCGATATGTAACATATGAGGGTTGCCGCAAATCGCTCATTGCGCGAATCGCAGCGACATATAGTTCATGCGCATCGACCGGCGCGGCAATTGAAGATGCCGCGATCTGCGCGGCAAGTATCATCGCGAAAACATCAATCGCTCTACGAATCAAACGAGCGATTTTTTCGGCCTCGACTAGCCGTGAACTTCGGCGGCTTCTCCCGGAATCGCGCGGCGTTCCGCAAGCGCCGAGCGCAACATGGTGAACGCAGCGTAGACGACCACTACGACGACGAGCCAGCGCACGCGCTTGAGCGGCAGTGACTTCACGATGAACGCCGCCACGAGTACGCCCGGAATACCGCCGAGTGTCAGTCCGAGCGCCGCTTTCAGCTCGTAGGCATTGAAGCTGATGAACCGGATGCTCGCCGGCGGCATAAGGAACGCGCATGAGCCCATCATGATCGGAAACGCTGCGCTCGGATCCATCCCGAGGAGGCTGATCATGATCAAGCACGGCGCGTAAAGATCCGATGCCGATCGTCATGAGCGCACCCAGACAAAAGTTGATGACGATGGCGAGAACGAGCAATCCGCCCGTCAAGCCGAGCGCTGTTCCGCCGCCGGGACGAGTTTGAGATTCTCCATGATGAAGAGCAGCGCCGCGGCCGTCAGCGCGCCGCCCATCCCGACCTGCACGTAGCGACGAGGCCAGCGCGCAACCAGTCCGGCGCCAAGCCACGCCCCCACGACGGAAGCAATAATCAACGCCATCATCGTTAGCGGATCGACGCCGATGACCGTCGTGTCAACGCGAGCGCTTCCGCAATCGTCGGCAACGCGTGACCGGCGTTCAGCGTGCCGGGAATTTTTTCGTCCGGCACGAGCTTGAAAAACTTGAAGAGAGACGTCGTCGGCGCGAACGATCCGATGCCGAGCGTGTCGAGGAAATCGGTGAGAAACCCGATGCCGAGCCGTCCCGCACCGGGAAACGAGAACCCGCCGGCGTTCGGCATCTCGCGCACCCATATAACGATGTACACGATGGCGAGCAACGCCAGCAGCGACCAGAACGATCGAAAGGACGCTCATTTAGCGTCCTTCGACAAGCTCAGGATCACACTCCCGCGGCGGCGGTTTCTCTCACCGCGGCGGCGTTGAAATACGAGGCGCGCGGATGGTGCATCACGATTGCGGCTGTCGATTGTTCCGGTATGATTTGGAACGCTTCGGTGAGCGTGACGCCGATGCGCTGCGTGGCTTCGAGGAGACCAAACGCGATCTCGTGTTGCGAGAGATCGGGACACGCGCCGTAACCCCACGAATAGCGTTTGCCTCGTTGCGGTTCCAGCCGCAGTTCGGTGCGGATGCGGTGGTGCGTCCATTCGGCGAGCGCTTCGGCCGATTGCACGGAGAATCCGTGAAGGAAATACGATTCGCTGTAGTCGCCCTTGGCCTGTAGTTCTTCCGTACGTTGCGCGGCGACCGTACCAACCGTGACGACTTGCAACGCGACGACGTCGATGCCTTCGCCGCTGCGCGGCTCGCGCAAATAATCGGCGAGGCACAGATGTTCGCCGCCGATTTGGCGCGTGAACGGAAAGCGCGCGATTTCACGCGAGCGATCGTTCGGGTCGTAGACGATCACGTCGTTGCCGACGCCCGCCGCAGGAAAATACCCGTACGCAACTTTCGGAAAGAGCAATCCGCCGCGCGCAGCTTCGTGCTGATAGCGATGCAGCCGCGGCTGGAATTCATCGCGCAACAGCGCTTCGAACGCTTCACCTTTGGTATTGCTGGCGCCCCACGAAAGCCGGTAGAGACTTTTGAGATCGAAGCACGGCCACAGCTCTTCGACGTCGATTGCGTCGAGTGTCTGCGCGCCCCAAAACGGAGGTTGCGGAATGTCCGCAAGTTCGCTTTTCACCGCGGAAACCGATGGCGTTTCCGAACGGTGTACGGTAGCAATTCGCGCGCGATCGCGCTGCGCGAACGCCTCGGTACGAATCCGCTCCACCAACGCACTGCGAGCCGCACCGTCCGAGGTCAAGCGATCCACGATGTCCAGTCCCTCGAACGCATCTTTTGCGTAGAAGAGTCCCGGCTCGAAGAAGCGCTCACCATCATTCAAGAGCGCGATGCGGCGACCGAAATCGCGGTTAATCGCCGCGCCGCCGACGATCACCGGGAATTGCAAGCCACGCGCTTCTTGTTCTTGCACGCAGATCGGCATCTGTTTGCTCGTTGAGACGAGGAGTGCCGATAGTCCGATCGCGTCGGCATCGACTTCTACCGCCTTCTGAAGAATCGTGTTCATCGGCACTTGTTTGCCGAGATCGTGCACGGTGTAGCCGTTGTTCGTCAGAATTGTGTTGACGAGATTCTTGCCGATGTCGTGAACGTCGCCGAACACCGTCGCAAGAACGACGGTGCCTTTCGTCGCGTCCCTTCTTTCTTCTCGAGGAACTGTTCGAGATGCGCGACCGCTTTCTTCATCACTTCAGCCGACTGCAGCACGAAGGGCAAAATCAATTCGCCGGCAGCCGAATTTGTCGCCGACGTCCTTCATCGCGGGCAGCAAAATCTCGTTGAGGACGGCAACCGGCGTACGCGCTTGCAGCGCGACGTCGATCTTCGCTTCGATGCCGTCTTTGCGACGGCGCAGAATCGCATTGTGAATCTGCTGCTCGATCGGCAACTTGCGCTTCTTCGCTCGCCGCCGGCGTCATCCTGACCTTGTCGCAACGACAGCCGATTCAAAGTGCTCGATGAAGCGCGCTCAACGCATCCGCGCGGCGATTGAAGACGAGATCGTCGCAAAGTTCGCGTACGGTCGGCTCGATCTCCGCGTACGGCGTGATTTCTTTTGCATGGACGAGCGCAAGATCGAGGCCGGCTTGCACGCAATGGTGGAGAAAAACCGAATTCAATGCGGCGCGCGCCGCGGGTTTCAATCCGAATGACACGTTCGAAACGCCGAGCGACGTCAACACGCCGGGAAGCTCGCGTTTGATCGAGCGAATGCCTTCGATCGTTTCGATTGCGGAATTCGAGAAACTCGGCGTCGCCCGTTGCGAGCGTAAACGTCAAATCGTCGAAAATCAGCGCGCCCGGCGGCAGGCCGTACTCACCGACGGCGATATCGTAGATCCGCTTCGCCACCTCGAGCTTGCGCTGCGCCGTCTTCGCCATGCCGGTTTCGTCGATGGTCAGCGCAACGACCGCCGCGCCGTGCTCCACCGCGAGCGGCAGCACCACGTCCATCTTCGAGCGCCCCGCTTCGAGATGCACGGAATTGACGATCGCGCGGCCGGGATAGTTTTCCAGCGCGAGCTTGCAGTACGCGCGGCTCCGTCGAGTCGATCATGAGCGGCGCTTCGATCGATTGCGCGAGACGGCGGACGAGTTCGCGCATCTGCACGTCTTCGTCGGTTCGTTCGGTCAGCGCGCAGCAGACGTCCAAGACGTGCGCTCCGCCTTCGACTTGCTCGCGCGCGACGAGCATGATCTCGTCGTAGTCGTCGTCGAGCAAGAGGCGCTTCATCTTGCGCGAGCCTTGGCTGTTGATCCGTTCGCCGACGAGCAGCGGTCTCGGCTGCTGTTCGAGCGTCACGGCCGTCATCGCCGACGCGACATATTCCGGACGATCGTCGCCCTCGGAGTCGCGCGGCACGACGCGTTTTGCGTTGAACGGAATTTCCTCGACCGCTTTACGCAAGGCTTTGATGTGCGCGGGCGTCGTGCCACAGCATCCGCCGACGATGTTGACGTGAAATTCCTGGACGAAGTTCGCAAGTTCGCGCGCTAGCTCGTCCGGCGTTTCGGGATAGATCGTCTCGCCTTTCGGACCCATGAGCGGCAACCCGGCATTTGGAATGACGCTGACGTAACAACGCGAGTTTTCGGACAGGTAACGAACCGAGTCGCGCATTTGGGCCGGCCCCGTGGAACAATTCAATCCGATCGCGTCAATCGGCAGTGCGTCGAGCGTCGCCGTTATCGCGCGAATGTCGGTGCCGAGCAGCATGCGTCCTTCGGTGATGAGCGTCGGCTGCGCTTGAACGGGCACACGGCGCAGGCCGCGCGCAAACTCACGGACGATTCCGGCAATCGCCGCTTTGAGCTCGAGCAGATCTTGCATCGTCTCGAGCAACAGCACGTCGACACCGCCGTCGACGAGCGCGCGCGCTTGCTCGCCGTAAATCGTTGCGAGCTCTTCAAAAGTGATCTTCGAGAGCGCGGGGTCGGACGACGAGACGAGCATGCCGGTCGGCCCCATTGAACCGGCTACGAAACGCGGCCAATCCGGCGTTGCAACGGCGTCGCATGCGTCGCGTGCGATCTCGGCTGCGCGGCGGTTGATCTCGTACGTCTTTTCGCCGAGTTCGTACTCGTCGAGCTTCAACCGCGACGCGGTGAACGAATCGGTTTCGACCACGTCGGCGCCGGCTTCCAAATACGCGGTGTGAATCGCGCGAATGACGTCCGGGCGGGTGAGGACGAGCGCTTCATTGCACCCGTGATAGCGCTCACCGCCGAAATCGGAAGCCGTTAAGTCGAGCGCCATGAGCTGCGTGCCCATGGCGCCATCATAAATAAGAACCCGCTCCTGCAGCGGCCGCAAATAGTCTCGCAATTAAATTCTGCTACTCGCTTGTTCGATGGCGAAGTCGGTCGCGAGGCGGATTTCGCCGACCGCGCGTCCGGCTCGATTATACACGACGGGATGCGCAAAGGCGCGCAGTTCCGTCGCATCCGCTACGGGCGAACCAAGCGCCTTCAGCGCCGCCATTGTCACCGGCGCTCGCGCGCGGCTCGCGCCGTCAGCCACTTTACTCGCAAAACCGACGCCGTCGGGAACCAACGACACGCCGTGGACGCCTTCGGCGCCCGCCTTACATGCAACGCTGCCGCCGCCCGCGGTCATCAGCGCCGTATCGAATTCGCCTCTTCCCGACACATATTCGGGATGTGCAACCATTGCGTCACGTACGACGAGCAGCGCCCGCGCATCGCGCGGCTGGACCTCGGTCAACGACGCGAATCGCGCGAATGCCGTTGCCGCCTTTTGCAGGCTCGTTGCGTACACCGGAATTCCGCACCCGTCGACTGCGATGGGCCACGTCGCCGGATCGTCATCGGACATGCGGGCACAAAACGAAAGAATCGCTTGTTGCGCTGGATTCGATACTTCAAGATACGTCGAGAGGTCGCCACCCAAGACTTTGCACAGTGCTAAAATGCCGGCGTGTTTTCCGGAGCAGTTGTTGTGAACGGCGCGTGGCTTTTCGCCACGCTCGATCAGCGCATGGGCGGCCGCTTCGTTGTAAGGATAGTGCGCGCCGCAATGCAACGCCGACTCATCGATGCCGATCTTCTTGAGAATCGATTCAACCGCCGCCACATGAAACGGCTGGCCCGTATGCGAGGCCGCGATGACGGCGATTTCACGCATGTCGAAGCCGAAACCGCTCGCAGACACCCGCTTCAACGGCGGCGGCCGCGATGAACGGCTTTGCGGACGAACGCAAAAACACCGGCGAGGAAATATCGCCGGTGGAGAGGATCACGTCGCCGCGCGGTGTTGCGGCTGCGGCGGCGACGTGATGGACGGACTCTACGAGATCTCCGCGTGTAACTTCAATTCTCACGAAACCAAGGCTGGTTCTACGATGACCGCTTCCTGTTCCGAGAAAACCGGATTGCTCAAATACCGCTCGCCGGTGTCGCACGCAATCGTAACGATCGTCTTGCCTGCCGACTCGGGACGTGCGGCAACTTGCAACGCGGCAGCGATGTTCGCACCGGACGAGATGCCGACGAGCATGCCTTCCTCACGCGCCGCGCGGCGTGCCGTTGCAATCGCATCGGCGTCCGTCACGCGGACGATTTCGTCGTAGATGCTCGTATCGAGAACCTTTGGTACGAACCCGGTTCCGGTCCCCTGAATCTTGTGCGGTCCGGGGCTTCCGCCGGAGAGCACAGGCGATGCATCGGGTTCGCCGGCAATGATTCTAACGCCGGGTTTGCGTTCTTTGAGCAGACGTCCCGCACCGGTGATCGTACCGCCGGTTCCGACCATCGAGACGAGGATGTCGATGTTGCCGTCAGTATCGCGCCAAAGCTCTTCGCCGCTCGTGCGGTAATGAACGTCCGGATTCGCGGGATTTTCGAATTGCTGCGGAATGAAATATTTGCTCGGATCCTTGGCGCGAATCTCTTCCGCTTTCGCAATCGCGCCTTTCATGCCGTCCGCGCCGGGCGTCAGCACCACTTGCGCGCCGTACGCTTTCAATAAGTTGCGGCGCTCGACGGTCATCGTGTCCGGCATGACGAGAATACATCGATAGCCCTTGGCCGCGGCGACGAACGCGAGCGCGATACCCGTATTGCCGCTCGTCGGTTCGAGAATCGTCATCCCAGGAAGCAGGCGGCCGTCTCGTTCGGCGGCTTCGATCATCGAAACGCCGATGCGATCTTTGACCGAGCCGGCCGGGTTGAACGACTCCATCTTCACAAGAACCGTCCCGGGTAACCCCTTGTTCAGCCGCGGAATCTTCACCAGCGGCGTATTGCCGAATGTATCGGCCAGATTCTCGTATATGCGTGCCATAGTGCTTCGTAAAACCCCGTTGGCGTAAGGAGATTTGCAGGCTTAGCCTGCGAAGGCCGAAGCCCTGCCGAAGCGAAGGGGCGGCGAACGTGTTTAGCCTCTCGGAACAATCCCTGTACGTCGACGCGCTCGATCTTTGGATCGACAGCATGAGCACGCGCCATCGCTGCTACGTCTCGCACGGACATAGCGATCATGCGCGCGAGCATCAGGTCCTCGTAACGACGCCGAATACGGCGCAGATTTGTCGTGCGCGCTTCATGCGCCGCGAGCAGTCCGCGCAGGAGCCCTCGCTGCTGCCGCGCGCGGAACGTCCGCGGATCGATCCGGCGTTCGAAGAGCATGCCTATAACGAGCCGTGGCTCGAAGGCGAGCATCGTCTGACGCTTTTTTCGGCCGGTCACGTTCTGGGCAGTTCGCAACTGCTGATCGAAGGCGAATCGGGGTCGTTCGTGTACACGGGCGACTTCAAACTGTCGCATTCGCTCACTGCCGAACCGCCGGAAGTCAAACGATGCGACGTACTGTTGATGGAGTGCACGTACGGACGTCCGCATTACGCCTTTCCACCGCGCGAAGAGGTTGCCGGTGCGATGATCGCGTTCGCGCGCAGCGCGCTCGAAACGGATGCGGTTCCGGTGTTCTTTGCATATTCGCTCGGCAAGGCGCAAGAAGCGATCGCGATTCTCGGCAACGCCGGGATTGCCGTGACCGTTCACGGCGCGATCCACACGATCGCGAACATTTACGAAAAGTGCGGAGTGACGATGCCGCCGTACAAGCGATATCACGCGGAACTCTTCGACGCATCATCCGCGCTCGTGTGGCCGCCGGGCGGAAAAGCGCTGCCGAGAGCTTTGCGGGACCGCGAAGTGCGCACGGCAGTGCTGACGGGTTGGTCGGTCGATCGCGGTGCGCTATTTCGTTATGGGACGGAACACGGGTTCGCACTTTCCGATCACGCGGACTACCCTTCGCTCTTGCGCTATATCGAGCTCGCGCAGCCGAAGAAGGTGTTGCTCAATCACGGCTGGCGCGACTTCGTCTATCGGCTTCGGACACTGGGTGTCGATGCGGAGTACATGGAAGCGAACGCGCAACTAACGCTTTTCTAGTTCGTGTTGCCTTCCTCCAACGCGCGAGCCTCATCCGCACAGTGCTCGTTGAAGTACGTATCGCGCAGATTCCCGAGCCGCATATCGGACGTCGTTTTCGTGCCGTCGCCGCGAAATGTCTCGAGCGACTTCAAGAACGGGATGTACCGCGCCATACGCACCATCCGCCAGTCCGTTAACTTCCATTTGTTCGGAGCCATGTACTCGTAGTCGTACGGCGGCAACGCGACGCTCTTCTTGCCATCAAGCGCCGCGAGCTTCACGCGAAAGCCTTCCTTTTCGAAGATCGCGTCTTCGACTTGCTTCATCGACGCCATCCCTTAATCGACGCCGATGTCCCACAGCATGCCGAGATCTTTTTTCGCGAAGGTCTTGAACGCGATCAGCGTCTCGGTGCGGTCCACGCCGTCGAGCGCAGCCACGTGCTCGGTGACCAGATCGTTGAGCGCTTCATGTTCTTTTACGCGCGCGATGGCGACGATATCAAACGGCCCCGCGACGGAATAGACTTCGGCAACGCCGTCAATGGCGAGCAGATCATCGGCAATCGATTTGAGCCGCGGACGCGAAACGTTCATCAGAATAAAGGCCGTGACCATGCCGAGGCCTTCGCGGACGTCCGGGAGAACGCCCCCTTACATGAAGAGAGCCGCCACAATAGCCCTCGTTTTCGCGCTGCTTCCATTTGGCGCGCAAGCGCAAACATCGTCGCGCGGTCCATCGATCGACGACGCAATCGCCGCGATTGCCGCGTACGGACCGCGTGCGCTTGCCGAACAAGGGGCGCCCGGCATGTCGGTCGCCATCACGGATCGTACGCATACGTTGAAAATTTTGACGTTCGGCTATGCGAACGTCGAGAGCAAAACGCCGGTCACGGAAAACACCCGCTTCCCCATCGGGTCGATTTCGAAGTCCATGACGTCGCTCGCGCTCCTGCAATTGCACGATCGCGGGCTCGTCGATTTGAACGCGCCGGTGAAGCGATATCTTCCGTGGTGGTCGATCGGCGGTGGCGATCGTGTCCTCGTTCATGAATTGCTTTCGCATACGGGCGGAATTCCCGACGACTACACGCTCGAAGGCAGCTATAGCTATGAAATCGCAGCGTTGCGAAACGCGCATACGATTTTTACGCCGGGAACGAAGTGGTCGTATTCGAACGACGGTTTTGCGACGGTCGGCGCGATCGAGGCGACGGTATCCGGCCGTTCGTGGCAAGACGGTATCGAATCGGCGGTCTTCACACCGCTCGGCATGGCGCACTCGTCGGCATATTTTGACGCGCGCACGATGGCCGATACCGCAACCGGCTATATTTTTCGCGACGGAGATTTGGTCGCAACACCGCCGAACCCGGCGCTGATTCCCGCACAGGCGGTCGACTTTCTCAATCCGGCAGGCTCGGTGATTTCCACTCCCGGCGACATGGCGGCGTACATGCGGTTCTATCTGAATAACGGCGAGAGTGCGCAAGGCACGCGACTACTGCATGCCGCCACGTTCACCGCAATGACAACCCCGGACCGGCTCAGCAACGGGAAGCCGGCAGGTGCGGCATCGCCGGAAGTCGCGGAATGGCCGGAATTTTACACGCGCTACGGGTACGGGCTTGCGGTCTTCAATACGAACGGCGATCATCTCATCGGACACACGGGCGGCATCAACGGCTACACGGCATGCATGCAAGCCAATCTCACGCGCGGCTTCGGTGTCATCGCGATGGCGAATCTCATCGAGGCTCCGCTGCATCCGTGCGCGATCGTCAAATATGCAATAGCCGTACTACGCGCGCAGCAGCTCGGCACGACGTTGCCGCCGGCACCAACTGCTTTGCCGATCCCACCGCCGAAGGCCGTGGCGTCGGAGTACGCCGGAACCTATCGCGGACCAACGGGCGGCGCCGTTAGCGTGCGTAACAACAACGGAACCGTTCAACTTCTCGACGGCGGAGCAACGTACGCACTCGACCCGCGCGGCGACGACTTGTTTTGGACCGATGATCCGCACTTCCCAAATTACTACGTCGCGTTCACGCGAAATGCGAACAAAGTCGTCGACGGCTTCACGCACGGTTCGACGGTTTTCACCAACGAACGCTACCGCGGCCCGTCGTCGTTCTCGTATCCGCCGGCCTGGAACAGCCTTACCGGGCGCTATGAGGCCGACATTTGGGGAACGCCGCTCGTCATGCGCATCGTCGTCGTCAAAGATCGCTTGACCGTTGACGGCGTGCAGCCGCTTCTTCCGAAAAACGGAGCGTTTGCGCTCGGCGCGTCGGCGGTGCGCTTCGATACAAATGCGGGCGGCAAAATGCAGCGCTTGTGGCTCGACGGTCAGCCGTTGTATCGTATCGACCTGCCGTAGCGTATGCGGCGCTTCGCCTATGTCGCGAACGCCGTCGCGGCGCGCGGCGGCAAGCTCGAAAAGATCGCGCTGATCGCGGAGTATCTGCGCGAACTCGACGACGGGGATCTGCATGCCGCTGCACGCTTCTTTACCGGCAACCCCTTCGCTGCGCGAGACCAGCGCAACTTGAATCTCGGCGGTCGCGCGATCATTGCCGTCGCCAAACGCGTGTGGGGATTCGACGATGCGGCGCTTTCGGCGCGCTATCGCGAAACGGGCGATTTAGGTTCAGCGCTCGGGCCGCTCGTGCGGCCCCCTGCCGATCTGATGCTCTTTTCCGAAGAGACGCTCACGCCGTCGTTCCTCGATGCGCTCTTCGTGCAGATCGCCGATGAGTCAGGGAAGAACGCGGGCAGAAAGCGTGAGGCAATTCTCGAGCGCATCCTTCGCGATTGCACCGATGCCTTGGAAGCAACGTACGTCATCAAGATCATCACCGGCGATTTGCGCATCGGATTGCGCGAAGGGCTCGTTCACGACGCGATCGCTTCGGCGTTCGAGAGCACGCATCGCGAGATTCATCGCGCGGTGATGGCTTCGGGCGACATCGGAGAAGTTGCCGTTGCAGCGAAACACAAACGGCTGAACGCAATTCACGTCGCGTACGGGTCGCCGGTCGGATTCATGCTCGCCTCGCCGATTCCGTACGGCGATCGCTATCGCGAGCTCGCGGGACAAACGTGGATCGCAGAGGATAAATTCGACGGCATTCGGGCGCAGGCACACGTTCACGACGGAACCGTTGCCTTATACTCGCGCAATTTCAACGATGTAACGCGGTCGTATCCGGAGATCGCGCAAGCGCCTCGCGATGCAGTCGCGGCGTATGATTCTCGACGGCGAAATCATCGCATCGCGCGACGGAAAAGCGCTGCCCTTTCGCATCTTGCAAGCGCGTCTGCAGCGTAAGGAGATCGATCCATCGCTGCTGGAGGACGTTCCGTTGCAATACGTCGTTTTCGATGCGATCGCAATCGACGATGAATTCTTGATCGACGAACCGTTGATCGAACGCCGTACGCGCTTGGCGAGCGCCTTCGAGCCGAGCGAACGGGCCGCGCTCGCGCAGTTCGAGCGCATCGATGATGACGCCGTCGCGGAAGCGATCAACGAACGCTTCGAAGCGGCACGCGCGCGCGGCAACGAGGGGCTGATGCTCAAACGCGTCGACGCGCCGTACGTTCCCGGCCGGCGCGGGAAGTGGTGGCTAAAGCTGAAACGCGAGTTGACAACCCTCGACGTGGTGGTTGTCGCAGTCGAATGGGGTCACGGTCGCCGCGCGAAGGTGCTCTCCGACTATACGTTCGCCGTACAGGACGACGAAGGCAACCTGCTGACGATCGGAAAGGCATATTCCGGTTTGACGGACGTTGAGATCGCGGGAATGACGACGTGGTTCCTGGAGCACCAGACCGGCAAGCGCGGTTACGCGATCGCCGTGCAATCGAAGATCGTGCTCGAAGTGGCGTTCGATGTCGTCCAGCGCAGCGATCTGCATGAAAGCGGATACGCGCTTCGGTTTCCGCGCATCGTGCGCATCCGCGACGATAAGCCCGTTTCACAAATCAACACGCTAGCCGACGTGGATCGCATTTACAAAGAAATGCTCGAACGCGAGGGCATAAGCGGGTCATAAAAAACGGCGCTCGCGCCCGGCCGTTTCGGTCCACTGTGCAAGCGAGAGGTTAGGAGCGCCGTTTGCTTCTTTCCTCGCGAATCATTCTCGCGCGCTGACCCGGATCGAAGGATGCGGGCGGCTTCGGCTTTGCATTGAGCGCGGCAGCGACCCGCGAAATACCGACCACGGTAATCAATACGACGGCGCCGCCGGTCAGCATCGCCCGAAACGGTACGCGCGGAATGCTTCCCACGCTCGCGAGGACAACTGCAGCCAGTGCGCTGAGCGTCTCCCACCTGCGCATGCTTGCAGATTCGGTAGCTTCAAGGCTCTCCCATGCGCGGATGAGAATCGTCAGAAATGGGTTTTCCCGTCGAACGGATCCGCGAGCAGTTTCCATCCCTTTCAATTACGGACGCCGGAACGCCGCGAATTTACCTGGATAATCCCGCCGGAACGCAAGTGCCCAAGCGCGTGGCAGACGCCACTGCGCGCGCCCTGATCGAGACGAACGCCAATCTCGGCGGCTACTTCGTCACGAGCCGTCTCGCGGAGCAAACGACCGAAGACGCGCGCGAGCGAATGGCGCAGTTTCTCGGCGCAGCGTCATCGCGCGAAATCATCGTCGGGCCGAGCATGACGGCGCTTACATTTGGGATTGCGCGCGCGCTGGTGCGACGGTTAAAGCCGGGCGACGAGATCGTCGTGACGCGCATGGATCACGACGGCAACATCTCACCTTGGCTTGCGGCGGCCGCCGACCGCGGACTCGCCGTGCGATGGCTCGACTATGACCGGATTCTTGGCGTATCGAACCGCATGCGCTCGATCGTGTGCTCACCGAACGCACGCGCATCGTCGCGCTGAACTATGCGAGCAATCTTACCGGATCGATCAATGACGTACGCGCGCTCGTTGAACGAATCCATGACGCCGGCGCCCTTGCATATGTCGATGCGGTGCAGTTCGCACCGCACGGATTCATCGACGTCACCGAACTCGGCTGCGACTTTCTCGCGTGTTCGTCGTACAAATTCTTCGGCCCGCACCTCGGGATCGTGTACGGACGCGAATCGCTGCTCGAAAACCTCGAGACGGACAAAGTTCGCCCGGCAAGCGACGAACTTCCGTGGCGCTTCGACTTGGGCACGCCGCAGATCGAACTCTTCGCTGCGCTGAGCGCGACGATTGCCTATTACGAATGGCTGGGCGAACAAGTTGGTACCTACGGCGACGCGCGCGCGAAGATCCGCGCCGCGTTTGCAGCGTCCGTGCAGTGGGAGCAGCAACTCGCACGTCGATTGATTGAAGGGCTGCAGCGCATCGAGGGCACGTCTATCTTCGGCATTACCGAACCGGCGTCGGCGGCGCATCGCGTGCCGACCGTGTCATTCGTTCATCCCGCTGCGTCGACGGACGACATCGCGCGCGCGATGGCACGACGCAACATCTTCGTCTGGAGCGGAAATAATTTTGCGCTGGAACCCGTTCGTTCGCTCGGCTTAAATGAAGCCGCGGGCGTCGTCCGTGTCGGCGCGGCGCATTACAACACGCCGGCGGAAATCGATGCAACCGTACACGCATTGGAGGAGTATGTTCGTTCTTGCGCTGCTCTTAGCGGTCGCTAACCCGGCAGCGTCGCCCCAGCCGCTTGCGCTCGATGACCGTCTCAGCATGGTCGCCGGCCAAGCGATCGATGCGCAACGCGCGCCCGGCGGCGCCGTCGCCGTCGTTCGCGAACGGACGTATCATCTACGCGAAGGGATTCGGGTTGCGGAACATCGCCTCGGATATGCCGGTGGACGCCGATACCGATTTCGAAGTGGGATCGGTCACGAAGCAGTTCACTGCGGCGGCAATTCTACAACTGAAAGAACACGCGAAGCTTTCGCTCGACGACAGCCTGGCGAAATTCGTTCCTTCGTTTCCGCACGCGCGCGAGATCACGCTTCGTCAGCTGCTGAATCAAGTCACGGGACTTCCCAATTATACCGACGTCAATCACTTCGTCTCGATTGCGCGGCAGCCCGGAAGTTTTGAAAAGATCGAAGGGCTGATTGCCGCGCAGCCGCTGCATTTCAAACCGGGGACGAAATGGGAGTACAGCAACACGAATTACGTTGCGCTCGGACGCGTGATTGAAGTGGTGTCGGGGCAATCATATGGGCAGTACATCCGCACGCATCTCTTTGCGCCGGCCGGTATGACGCATAGCGCCACGATCGCCGACGAAGCCTCGCTCAGCGATTTCGCTACGCCGTACTGGCGCGGGATGACAAATAGCCAACGCGTCTCGCCCGCGCAGCCGCTTTTCGATGCATGGGCATCCGCGGCCGGCGATATCGTATCGACCGTCGGGGATCTCGCGAAGTGGGATATCGCCTTGCACGATGGACAGAATTATCTCGCCGGCCGACTTCGCGCTGATGACGACACCCGGCAAACTCGCGAACGGCGCCTCCGACGGCTATGGATTCGGCTGGCAAATCGACACGGTCGACGGGCGGGAACGCGTCTGGCATAACGGCGGCACGTTCGGATCATCGTCGAGTAACGTCACGTTCCCGCAAGACGGCGTCGACGTGATCGTGCTCGAAAACGAAGACGGGGCCGCTACGGCAGCGCTCGCGACAAAGATCTACGAGACGTTGTTCCCGCAAGTCGCGCTCGCGGCGATGAAGCCGGGCGCCGGCGAAAACTTGGGCGTAACGGCGCGCATGAAGCTGCTGCTTGACGCGGCGCTCAAAGGTTCGCTCCCGCCGGATCAGCTTTCGCCGCTCGTTCGTCAGACGATTTCGCAAAAACAGCAGCAACAGATCGGAGAGCAACTGGCGACCCTCGGCGCGTTGAAGAACGTGATCTTTAAGCAAAAGTTCGAGATGGGCGACGACGACGCGTACGTCTATCGCGTCGAATTTGCGAGCGCGACCATCAAGTTTTATTTGTGGATCAACAAGAAATCGAACCTTGTCGACGGTATCCGCTTCGCTCCAAGCAGCTGATTATGAATCAGCGACCGCTCGTGCCAACGCGTCCATTGGCTGCTGCAAAGTGCCAACCGTGTGTGAAGTGCGGGGCCGATACGGCGATTTGTCCAGGGAGTACCGAAGCGTTCCATCGGGTCGTTACGCCGGCAATTTCAGCGTAGTCAAATTTAGATCGAGTACGCGCGTATAGCGGTTTCGGTATAGCTCTCGGAGGTCCGATGTATTCTCGCGGTTTTCGTTATGATAAAACGCGAAGGAGATCTTCCGTCGTTTCAACGTCACAAGGAACAGTACGTTCGTTACGGAGATGGAGATGCTAACCACGGATTTGTGATTGAGATGCGCATCGGTCCAAAATTTTTTTCGTTCCGCGTAACGACACTCAGGTTATGTTCCAACGCCGTCGCAGCGATGAGGGAATCGATCGCCGCTGCGGTGATACCGCCTTGCTGTAGCGCAGCAACCAATCGACCCCAGCGGTCTGCGACTTCAGCGTCGAAAGGCAGCACGCGTCCTGCGAACTGTTGTGCGACATCGTTAGTAAGCCACGCTTCCAGCGTTGCTTTTTTGACTGCGTTCGTACAACATTCGATTCCCTTGCGAATTTCCCCGAGCGTTACCACGCTTATGTAGACTTGTGTGGGATCAACGGACCGCAGCCAGCCGGTCAATCCCGTATCGGGACGTGCCTTCGTTGCATCGGAAATGGCGCAGGTGTCCATCAAAAACCCACTCAAAAGTCGACCTCGCGAACGTCCCCGGGAAGGCGCTCAAAATTTAAGTCGGCGCCAACGAGCGGTGAAGATCGAAGGAACTCGTAGAGATTCTGTTTTGGTCGCACCGCTTGAATCAGCGTTTCGTACGCGATGACGATGACGGCATCTTTGCCATGCTTGGTCACGCACTGCGGTGCGCCTTCAAGCGCCCGTTGGACCACCTCACTGAACTGCGACTTTGCATCCTGCAGTTGCCACCGCCGGCAACGTCCCGGTGCAATGGTGTTCCACAGTGCCCCAAGCAAAGGCGGCATATGGAGCGTGGCCTTGCGAATCGGCGTCGCTTCGCGGCGCTGCTTCTGGTCGGGCGCCCGCACCTTACCTCGTTTCACTTCGCCTCCTGACTAGTCTAGTCAGTATATCACGCTCTGCAAGCAAGTCGCGGCGCTGCATAGTCCGTCTTGCGAGCGAGGCTCGCTCGCGGTCCCTCAGGCGTAGCTCGCGATAATGCTTTACATCGACATCGGGTTCGGCATTTTGTCCATCGAGTGAATGTGTACGATCAACGCCTGCCACGCTTGCGGTTTAATCCCGATGTCCGTGCGAAACGGCAGTTGCAGTTCGAAGATCAACACGAACATCGTCGCGATCAAGACGGAAACGGACCCCGTCATCAACATATGGGCGTTCAAATGCGAGACACTGAACAAATAACAAAACGCTAGCACGACAATCGCGCCGATCCAAAGCACCGCCCATTGAAACGCCGGCATTCCGTCGGCATTCGAGGCGAGCCGAGCTCCACGCGCGTCGTGTACTTCGTTCAAGCGTTCGATGATCGCCGCTTGCGCATTGCTCTGAGCCGACGTCTTCGGTGCGAACTGGCCGACGACCGTCGCGGCGTCCATAATGAGCTCATCACCGACGACACTAAAGCCTCCGCTGCGCATCGCGGGCCATTCTTTGTCGATCATCGTGTTCGAATATTCGAGCATGTCGTGGCGAACGCGACGGCTGAGCGCGGGAGGTAGACCCACAGCGTCATGCCAGACGTCCGCGACGCTCGCTGATTCGTCCCAAACGCGAAGTCGAGCGGCTTCATAATGCGTCCACACGATAACGGTCATAAAACCGAGAAGCACGGCATATAGTGAGCCGACGACCGCAATGATAAATCCGGCGACGTCGTTGTCCACGAAGAACCTTCGAAGGTTCAGCTTGCGATGGACGAACCACTGTCCAAC
This sequence comes from Vulcanimicrobiia bacterium, assembly GCA_963737065.1. Classification (GTDB taxonomy): domain Bacteria; phylum Vulcanimicrobiota; class Vulcanimicrobiia; order Vulcanimicrobiales; family Vulcanimicrobiaceae; genus JAMXLG01. Next base: position 2,253,019 of record CAVTRC010000001.1, on the reverse strand, counting down.
ACACGCCAGCACCGGCGCCACGACGACTGCGAGTAGCAAGAGCAGAAACGACGGAAACGCATACAGCCCCACGCGTTTGGACTTGCAATCGCGCAGTCCGTCCCCTCCCGGCATACCGGACGCCCGGCAGGTATGCCGCGCGTTATGCTAGTTTTGCGAGCAATTCGGCATTGACGTCGCTATGCGCGGCAAATCTCTCCGAAATCGATCGGCCGGACTCGTGAAGCGTTCGGAGCACGTCATTCGGCGGCATCAGCCCGCCGACGTCGCCGGATGACGGCGCAGACGCGGACGCCAACGAAATGTCGATACCTGAAAGCTCGGCCAACCGTTCTTCGATGAGCCTACGGTATTCGGCGTTCTCGGCCAGACATTCAGCGTCGATCACGAGATCGGCGAACGGCATCGACGTCAGCGCCGTTGCAAGCCAAAACGCAAGCGACGTACGATACGTTTCTTGCGGGTTTCCCCGCGCGACATACTGTTCGGCCGCGACGCGCGTCCGTTCCAGCGTGCGCCGTCGAACGGCGCGTACGTTGCATTGAAGTCCGCAGAGCACGTCACGAACGACCGGATGTTCCTCGAAGTGCGCCAGAAGCGCAATCGGCGACGCCAGGAAATCGCGATGTCCGCGCGTGTACAGGTGTGCGGCCGAGCGGTACTGCGCGAGCGGGCTGCGCACGATGACCACGTGCGCGGCGTCCGGAAAGTGCGTGCGCATCCATTCAACGCGTCCGAGCGATCGCGTGAATTTGAGAACGGGCAGTCGTCCGTTCGCGTGCGCGAGATCGCAGAGGCTTTGGACGTAGCGCTCGAGACCGGACACGCCTTGCGATACGGGCATGAAGTACGACTCGTACGCGAAGCGTCGATCGTAGCCGGCGACGCCTCGTGGGGTCAGGAGCGGCGCATATTCCGCAAAATAGGGCCCGATGTCGGAATGGCCGGAAGGCCAAATTTCCGGCCGCGGTTCGAGCAGCGTACTCGGCTTGGCGTCTGCGAGCCACTCGTTAAGCGGTTCGCAAAAACCCATGACGTTGTCCCGCGCGCGGAACTGTTGCCAAATCCACGTTCCAGCACTGCGCCAGGCGGTGTGAAGGAAGAGCCCCGCGATTCGCATTCGCTCATGGTACGAACGAAACCTGAGAGAACCTCGCGCTTTTGTTTTGATGGTGTAAGAAGGTCAAATAAAAGACCGCTCGAGACGAGCGGCCCGCCGGTCGTGATGACGTGCAACGGCTATTTATTTTTGAATCTCGCGACGCGCTTTTCATTGTACGCGGAGATGCCTTCTTTCGCATCCTCGCTCTTGAAGAGCAGCGACTGGAGTTCCCGTTCGAGCGCGAGCGCGTCGTTGAGCGGAAGTTCCGCGCCGGTCTGCACGCTGCGCTTGATGTGACCGACTGCCATCGGCGCCTTGTTCGGGCTACAGAATTGACGCGCGTAGTCGGTGATCTGCTCGCGAAATTCGTCGGCGGAGCCTTCGTAAATGTCGCTAATCACGCCCCAGTCGAGTGCCTGTTCGTAGCTGAACGTCTTGCCGCTCACCATAAGCTCCATCGCTCGCGCCTTACCGACGAGGCGCGCGAGGCGCTGCGTCCCGCCCGTGCCCGGCAAAACGCCGAGTGCAACTTCGGGTAGACCCATCTTTCCGGAATCCTGACGCGCAATCCGGATGTCGGCCGCCATGGCGATCTCCATGCCGCCGCCGACGCAATGGCCGTTGAGTGCGGCGATCACGAGTTTCGGCGTCTGTTCCAAACGCGAGAGCGTCTCGTTCGCATGCAAGCAGAACATGTACTTAAACTCCGGCGTCACCGAGTTCAACATGTTGATGTTCGCGCCGGCAGAGAAGAACTTTTCACCCGCGCCGGTGAGCACGATCACTTCCACGTCGCTGTCAAAGCGCGCGTCAAGAATCGCTTCATCGAGCTGGCGCATCATTTCGTGCGTGTAGGTATTCGCGGGCGGATCATTCATTTCGACGAAACCGATGTGTCCGTCTTTCCAGTGGTTGATGACGCGCTTGCCGTCAAAGATGCGCCCTTCGCGCCCGAAGGGCGTCGCTTGGGTTGCGGTACCGTTAGCTGTCGTGCTCATATCGTTGTCCCTTAGTTGGCGCTCAAATTGCCTTTGGGTGCGATCCAGTCGGAATCTTTGAAATAGCTCTTGAGGACGTCGTCGTCGGCCGGCGTAGGAAGAACGCTCGGCATGTACGACTCCCACTCGCCTTTCGTGAGTTGGCGACCGTCGACGGTAAAGAATTTACCGGCATGCTCGCCGATCTGGCGGTTGAATCTCATGTCGGGGACATAGAGCTTCGTCTCGCTCGGGTTCACTTCGTTGACTCGATCGACGGTCGCCTGCACTTCGTCGTGGAACTGCTGACGCGCGCGCTCGTTCAAGTGTTCTTTGTCGACCGAATCGGCCGTCTTATCTTCGTCCACGCGTCCTTTGATTCCCCAGGTGTACGCCCATTGCGCCGAACCCGAGTGATCCGTTCCGAAAAGATCGAGCGATCCCGAAATCCACTTGTTGTAGTACTTCTGTTGGATGTCGACCGGAATGATGCCGGCTTTCGCAATGCGACGCAGCCCGGTGATGCCGGTGCCCATGTGGAACGACTCTTCACGCAGCATCGGACCCATCGATTGCGCGAGCGGCGCGAAACTCGAGTGCGAGAGCATCGTCAATTGGAACTTGCCGTCGCGATCCATGAAATTCGTGTATGCAAAGAAGTCGAGCCAATGCGTCACGTCGTCGTTGAACGCGTTGAGCAGCCGGTTCTTCTTCCCGAATGCGCGGCGCTCCAGCATCTTCTGCGCTTCGATCTTACCTTCGCTGCCGAACTGATTGACCAGCAGATGGCACATTTGATACCCGTGACGCGTCTCTTCGACCATGATGCGCACGAGCGAGGCGAGATCGTACTCCGACGGCGCGTTGTTGACGAGAAAGCGCTGCTGTTCGTTCGACGCAAACTCCGTATCGCCCTGATAGACGATCATGTTGAGCACCGCATCGCGCATGCGCTGATCGGGGATCTCGCGCACCTTCTCCCATCTCCGCTCGCCTTTGAAGTCGCCGAAATAGATCTCCGGCGTCGCGAGTTCGCCGTATTTCGCTTGGAACGTGTATCCCGGCATGAACCGCTCGATGAGCTCTTGGTCCAGGCCGATGTCCTTCTGCCAATCCTTCAGGAGATCGATCCAGTCGTCGAAGGTGCTGATGCGCGCCATGGTGCAACGCCTTTCCGGGACGCCCCGTTATGACGGATTTAATGGTTTCCGTGAGAACAGTGATATATTAGCGACGAATGCGTCAAATAACAAGGCCCAATTCCTTCATTTTCACCTTATACGGTGACTTGGTGCACCGCCATGTGACCGAGGGATCACTGTGGATCGGCGGCCTCGTCCGCCTCATGGCGCCGTTCGGTCTATCGGAAGCGGCCGTGCGCCAGGCGGTGTCGCGGATGTCGCGACAAGGCTGGCTGTCGGCGCATCGAACCGGGAATCGGGCCTATTATGCCGTGACCGACCGCGGGCGCCGGCGCATCGAAGGCCTGAGCCCTCGGATTTACGGACCGGTCGTCGAGTGGGATGGACGCTGGCGCATGCTGACCTACAGCGTAGCCGAAGCGCAACGCGAACGGCGCGACCGGTTGCGCAAAGAACTCACCGTGCTCGGTTGGGCGCCGCTATCTTCGTCCACCTGGTTGTCACCGCGCGATGCAATGGAAGACGTTCGCGAGATCGTCGAGTCTGCAGGTGTCGCGGACAACATCGACTTGTTCGTAAGCGACTATGCGGGTCCGCGCAGCGATCGCGAATTGCTGAGTAAGTGTTGGGATCTTGAAGCGATCGCATCGGCGTATCGGGACTTCATTCATATGTACGAGCCGCGCTTGGCTCGGGAGCGTGAACGAGGAGGCCTCTCGCAAGAGGAGGCGTTCGTCGAGCGCTTATGGCTCGTTCATGACTATCGCAAGTTCACGTATGTTGATCCGGGACTTCCGAGCACGCTGCTTCCGGCGCACTGGCCGGGCACGACGGCGGCCGCGCTTTTCCGCGAATATTACGCCGCGATCGATCGGAAATCGCTGAGATTCTTCTTCGATGCAACCGGCCAGGCAGCATCGGCATAAGCGTCGAAGCCACCGCGCCATGCCCAAACGTTATCTCGCGTTTGCCTTCGCTGCCACAGCGCTCGCGCTTGCCGCTTGCAACAACGGCGACGTCAACGATTTGTTCGGTTCCGCAACACCGACGCCGATTCCGACATCGACCGCGTCGCCGTCGCCGGACCCGAGTGCATCGACAGCGGTTGTGTCCGTCTACTACTCGTCATCTCCGCTACCGAATCAAACGGTCACGCTGTCGACGTCGGTAAACGGAAGCGTCGGCACGCCGCTCGCAACGCAGACGACGGCGCCGTTCAGCAACGCGAGCCCGGGGCCGGGCAAAGCCGTTTTCAGCAACCTCACACCGACCGTAACCTATTGTTTTAGCGCAACATTCCAGCCAACTCCGGGACCGTCATCGACACCGGGTCCGACACCGCTGCCGCGCACGCAATACGACTGTACGCCATATTGGGGGACGGTCGGCGTAACGCTATCGTTCTAATCTTCTTCGTGAAGATGCAGGTGGCTGCCGTCTTCGGCATCGGAAAGCACGGCGCGCGCTTCGCTCAAGACCGCGCGCGAGATCGGTTCGGCGGGTTGAACGCTGCCTTCATCAGCAAGGAATGACGATTCGCCCCAGTCTTCCCACGTTTCGAGCGGCTCGTCCTCGATTTCCGCCGGAAAGCGCACGCAAAAACCTTGATCGAGATGCACGCCGACAACGAGCACGCGCGTGCCGCGCGGAAAATACGTACCGTCTTTCCACAGCGTGCCGTAGGTCGTCTCGTAGTACGCTCCGATTTTGATCATAGGCCGAACGGGTTCATCGCTTTCTCTCCGACGTACGTTAGAACGCTCTTGGTCTCGGTGTAAAGCCGCATCGTCTCCATGCCGAGTTCGCGGCCGTACCCTGACTGCTTATACCCGCCGAACGGCACGCCGGGAAAGACCGCATACGGCGTGTTGATCGCGACGGTGCCGCTGCGAATCGCCCGCGCAACGCGGTTGGCACGTCCGATGTTGTTCGACCAGACGCTCGCGGAGAGCCCGTAGTCACCGTCGTTCGCGAGTACGACCGCCTGCGCTTCATCGTCGAACGGTGTGAACGTGACGACGGGCCCGAAAATCTCTTCACGCGCGATGCGATGTCCCGGTTGCGCTTCAAACGCCGTCGCAGTCCAGAACATTCCGTTCGCGAACTCGTCGCCGAGCGCGGCCGGCGTTCCGCCGATCAATGCTCGCGCACCTTCGCTGCGGCCGATCTCGCAGTACGACTTGATCTTCTCGAATTGTTCGGCCAACGTGATCGCGCCGACGTGCGTCTGCGGGTCTTCCGGATTTCCGACGCGCAGATTTTGCGCGCGCTCGACGAACGACGCAACGAACGCGTCGTATATCGGACGATGGAGCAGCACGCGCGAACGCGCTTCGCATGCTTGACCCGCATTGTAGAAAATTCCGTAGAGCGCGCCCGCGACCGCAGCATCGATGTCGGCGTCATCGAAGACGAGCGTCGGCGATTTTCCGCCGAGCTCGAGCGTGACGCGCTTGACGGTTTCGGCCGCGGTTTTTGCGACGATCTTTCCGGTTGCGGTACTGCCCGTGAACGCAATTTTATCGACGAGCGGATGTTCGACGAGCCACTGTCCGAGTTCGCGTCCGGAACCTGTAACGATGCTGAGGGCGCCTTCAGGAACGCCCGCTTCGAGGGCGATCTTCCCGAGTTCGATTGCGGTGAGCGGCGTAGAGGGAGCGGGTTTGAGCACGACCGTGCATCCGGCGGCGAGCGCAGGCGCGACTTTCCACGACGCGAGCAGCAACGGAAAATTCCACGGAACGATTGCACCGACGACGCCGACCGGTTCGCGGACCGTATTCGCGAGATACGTCGGCAGCGGCGGCGGAATCGTTTCACCGTAATTCTTTGTTGCAGCGCCGGCGTAGAACTCGAAACAATCGACGATCGCACCGATCTCGCCCTTTGCGGTTGCAACCGCTTTGCCGTTGTCGCGGACTTCGAGCATCATCAACTCTTGCGCGCGTTCGGCGATCAGCTGCGCGATCTTATAGACGATCTTCGCGCGGCGCGAAGCTGCCATGTTCGACCATCTGCCGCCGTCGAACGCTGAGCGCGCCGACTTCACCGCCGCATCGAGTTCTTCGCGCGTCGTCTCGTGCACGTGCGCAATGACGGCGCCTGTTGCCGGATTGCGGTCTTCGTAGGTGGTACCGGATGCTTCCAGCGTCGAGCTCATCGATCACTCCGTCCGTTCGAAAATGGTTGCAATGCCTTGACCGACGCCGATACACATCGTCGCAAGGCCGTAATGGCCGCCGCGGCGGCGCAGTTCATGAAGAAGCGTCGTTGCGATACGCGCCCCGCTCGCCCCCAGCGGATGGCCAAGCGCAATCGCTCCACCGTTGACGTTCGTCTTTTGCGGATCCAATTCTAGCTCGCGCATACAAGCGACCGACTGTGCGGCGAATGCTTCATTGATCTCGATGAGGTCGAGGTCCCCGCCCGCTAATCCCGCCGCTTTGAGCGCTTTGCGCGTCGCGGGAATCGGACCTAGTCCCATGACATCGGGCGCCACGCCGGCCGATGCCGTTGCAACAATACGCGCAATACGCCTGAGGTTCAATTCCTGGACGGCGTGCGCTGAGGCGAGCGCGAGTGCCGCCGCACCATCATTGATCCCCGATGAGTTGCCGGCCGTCACACTGCCGTTTGGCGCGAACGCCGGTTTCAGCTTCGCGAGCGCTTCGAGCGTCGTATCGACACGCGGATGTTCGTCCACACGCACGTCGCCGACGGCGATCAGTTCATCATCGAAACGGCCTGCTTCGATTGCCGCTTTCGCCTTCATCTGCGACGCGTACGCGAACTCGTCTTGCTCTTGGCGCGTGATGCCGTATTTCTTTGCAACGTTTTCCGCGGTTTCGCCGAGCGGGATCGTCCAGTCTTTCAGCATCTTCGGATTGGTCATCCGCCAGCCGAGCACGGTATCGAACAGCTGCTGACCGCGGCCGAACGGTTTGTCGGTCTTCGGCAACACGTACGGCGCGCGGCTCATCGATTCAACGCCTCCCGCCACGATGACGTCGGCCTCGCCGGCCGCGATCGCGTGCGCAGCGGAGTTTATTGCTTGCAGGCTCGAACCGCACAGACGATTGAGCGTGACGCCCGGAACTTCGACCGGCAATCCGGCGAGCAGCGCGGCCATCCGCGCGACATTGCGATTGTCTTCGCCGCTTTGGTTTGCCGCACCGAAGAACACGTCGTCGATTCGATCGTACGGCAACTGCGCGCGTTGCACGACGGCCGCGATGGCCGCTGCCGCAAGATCGTCCGGACGATACGACGCGAGCGCACCGCCGAACCGTCCAATCGGCGTACGCACCGCGTCGACAACGAACACTTCACATCCCTGCATCGATCTGGTCCGCTCCTTCCTCTTCGCGAACGTCTAACACCCAGAGCGCGCGATGCGGCGCGAATGCTTCGCCTTCGGCTTCGGCGACTCGACGCAAGATGTGCGTTAGGCGACGCCCGCCGATCTCGCGCCCCCAGGCGATCGGTCCTTGCGGATAATTTACGCCGAGACGCATCGCGGTGTCGACATCGTCGGCCGTCGCAACGCCTTCATGCACGGCGGTAACCGCTTCATTGACGATCGCGCCGATGACGCGCCCGAGAAAGAGACCCGGAACGTTCTCGACCAAACACACGCCTTTTCCAATCGATTCGAACAACTCTTGCGCGAGCGCAAGCGCATCATCGGAGACGATGTCACTGTCGACGATTTCGACCGCGTATTGCGTTTCCGGCGCGCCGACGATGCCATAGCCGACGACGCGTTCGGGATGGCGCATGCGTTTCGTCGTTTCCGAAAGATCGGTCGCATACGCATCCACGAGAATGATCGTGTCCGGACCGAGCAGCGAGTCAAGGGAGCGCGCGACCGACGAACGATCGCTCATGCCGTCACCGGCATCGACGACGAGCGTCACGTCGAGCGGAAGTTCATCGAGCGCCTCATCGTTGTGAATCCCAATGACGTTCGCATAGTGCTCGTGCAGCATCTCGGTCAGCTGCTCCGCAATCGTCCCGAAGCCGACGACGCAAACGATTTCGTCCTCATTGCGCTCCTCGGATGCGGCCGCTTCCACGCGAAGATCGATACGCTCGGGATCGCCTCCCGCGTAGTCGTAAAATCCTTGCCCGGTTTTTCGTCCGAGACGTCCCTCGGAAACCATCCGCCGCTGCAGTTCGATCGGCGTCAAACGTTCGGCTGCAAGCCGTTCGTACACCGAGAGGGTCGTTGCGAAGTTGACATCCATCCCGATCAGGTCCATCAACTCGAACGGTCCCATGCGAAACCCCGCCGCACGCGCGAGCGCATCGAGCTCCGGTACGCTCGCAACGCCCAGATCGAGCGCGCGCATCGATTGCAAATAGAACGGCCGGGCCACACGATTGACGATAAATCCCGGCGTATCGGCAACATCGACGCCCGTCTTGCCGAGACGCTCCACGAACGCGTGCGCGCGGTCGAGGACATCATCGGACGTTGCGTTGGCCGCAATCACTTCGACGAGCTTCATCGCGACCGGCGGGTTGAAGAAGTGAAGACCGACGACACGCTCCGGATGATCGACGACATCAGCGAGTTCATCGACGGAGAGCGACGACGTGTTCGTTGCGACGATCGCATCGTTTGCAAGCGCGGATTCGAACTTCAACAAGACCTGACGTTTGACGTCGAACCGTTCGGGCACCGCTTCAATCGCAATAGCCGCGTCGCTTGTTGCGGGGACGTCGTCGAGAAACGTTAGACGTTCGAAGATCGCCGCATCGCCTGCGCGCTCTGCGTCTTTGCGCCAGCGTTCCTGCGCCCGCGTGCGCGCGCCGCTGTCGGGCTCGATGAGCTCTACGGCATAACCGCCGCGTGCCGCGACGAACGCAATGCCCGCGCCCATCGTGCCGCCGCCCGCTACAAGGACCTTCTCTTGCACGGGCCGTTTCATTCGCGAGGGGGGCGCAAAACGCTTCGTGCGGTATGAAACGGCGCATGGAAAAACCGCAGTGGAACGTGCGATCCCGTACGTTGGTGATCGACTCGGAGTTTCTCAAGATACGTAAGGACGAAATCGAGCTGCCTGACGGCAAGCGGATTACCGATTACTTCATCCGCGAATCACCGGGATTCATCATCGTTTTCGCGATCACGCACGACGATCACGTCGTCGTCGTGTATCAGTATCGCTACGGCATCGACGACATCACGCTGGAGCTGCCGGCCGGTGCAATCGAAGAGCAAGAGCATCCGTTACGTTGCGCGCAACGCGAGCTAATCGAAGAGACGGGCTTCACCGCGGATGACTGGGAAGAACTGATGATCGCGCCCTCCGACCCGGTGCGTTCGAATTCCATTATGCACGCGTACCTTGCACGTGACGCGAAGCGAACGCACGAGCAGCATCTCGACGACGGCGAAGAAGTCGAGTTTACGCTGATGCCCGTCGATGAATTCGCACGGCGGCTACGTGCCGGTGAGATTGGCGCGGTGCCGTCTATTGCGGTTGCGTATGCTGCACTCGAGCGTTTGGGGCGCTTGTAGGCGCGTTGTGGTGGCCGTCGATGATTGTATGAATGAGGTGGGACCTCACCCCGGTTCGGGGGACGCGCAAAAACGACGTCCGTGTAGTTTTTGCGCTCGACTGATTTTTGCGCGGAACAAGTTTTGAAACACACCTCCTGTGTGGTCGCAAAAATCAGACGCCCCCGTACCGAGGTGAGGCCCCACCTCATTCATACAACCATCGTCGGTTTAACCTCGTCGGTTCTTCCGAAGAACACTTCGACGCTTCTGATTTTGCCGGCCTCGACGTGGTGGAGTTCTGTATTTCGAAAGGCTTTGCCGTCGCGCGTTTTGCAGCGATATATGACGAACACATCATCGTCGGCGAGAGAGATTGACTCAATCGTTTGTTGTAAGATTTGCTCGCTGTTGGGCCAGCAACGTTTGAAGTACGCCGCTTTGTCGATGTGGTCATCGTAGGGACTCGTAAACGTGAACTCTTCAGGCTTTGAACAGGGCGCGGACGGCGTCAATTTTTTCGCTGCCTATCCATACGTTCGTTAACGCTCACCAATGACGCAACCGTGACGCCCTTCGTGGCGCTGTCGTGAATGGCGCCGACTCATCGTAGCGAGCCGTTTGTAGCGTGATGCGTTGGAGATCTTGACGGTTGCCGAACGGATAGATGCGGTCATCCGTCGCTGCAACGACGATCAGGTCGCTCGTTTCACCGAACTCGCGCAACGCTTCCGTGCACGCGGCGGAGAGGACGTTCAGCCCACTCGAGTACGGCGTAAGCGCCGGAACGACGATGAGATGAGCTGCGGCCAGAAAGACGGGGATGCTGTAGCCGTCATCGAGCGGAAGACTCGGATGCAGATGGCCGATGATGCAGCGGCGTCCGCGTACCGGTTCGTTCCCGTGAAGTAAGAGCCACCCGTCGCGTTCAACTGCTTCTTGCGTTTCGCCCAATACCCCGACGCCGCGGCTTCGTCCCTCGTGGTTCCCCGCAACGAGCGTGACGAGGAACTCCTTACGCAATAGTTCGAGCGCACCGTCAACTGCGTGTGCAGCGCCGGCACTCATACGAGTCGAGTGTATGATGTCACCGAGGAAGATGATCTCTTCTGCCTGCATGCGACGTGCCGCCACCAGCAGCGTTTGCGTGGTCTCCGTAGTGCTCCACAACGGCAATGCGCCGCCGATGACGTCTTCGTATCCGAGGTGTGCGTCGGCCGCCACGATCGCTTTCGAGCACGAAAGCCACAGTACACCGCGCGGCAATGCGATTGCGCCGTGGAGAAGCTCAAAGGATTCGGCCGACGGCTGCGGTGCGTTCATGTTCCCCACGTCAGCGACAGCTGCGGTTCGTCGACCGGCTCGTCGCCGGCCGCGGCGCGTTCGCCGAGGAGTTGCAAGACCCGGTCGTGCAGTGCTTCCACCATGGTCGCGCGGTCATCCAACACGACCGAATCGCCGAATGACGACGTAATGATGCCGAACGTAAACGGCGATGCGGCGATCGGATGCAGGACGCGTGGCTCCTCGACGATCGATTCCAGATACTCGCGTGCCGAGGGCGCGTCGAGCAGGTCGCGCGTCACGACGCGGATCGTTTCACGCAGTAATGGAAAGCTGCGGTCGGTGCGATAAAGACGATCGAAGATTTTTTGACTGTTCCAGCTTTGGGCTCCCCGCCGCAGCGCGCGCCCGGCCGCGCGCCGCAAGACCAGCAATCCCGTGTTTGCGACGTAGCGGAAGTGATTGCGCAGCAGGTGCGAACTGCGCAAACCATCCATGAGGTCGCGGTTGAAACGGTCGACGCGCAGCATCTCCGCCCATGCGGCATCGGGCAGCGTTTTGCCGGCGGGCAGCGTTAACAAGAAGCCGTTGTCGTCGGTTGTGATCTGTGAATTCGCGTTCGCGATACGGAATACGCGCGCACCGACGATGCGCGCGAGCGTTTCGTTCACGCGGCGGCCCGCGCACGTGTGAAACACCGCGGTTTGTCGCGCGTCCATGCGATAGATCTCGATTACCGGCCGCCCCTCGCCGGGCACGGCCGAAAGCGCTTGCTGCTGTGCGATGTACCGGACGACGTGCGCCGCCTCCGGACCGTCGAGCGCGTAGCGAACGCGCAGAAAATCTAAAGCGCCGCCGGCGTCGCGACGGCGCAGACGTTCCGCAATGCCGACACGCAAACGGTTGATTTCACGCGCAAGCGGCGGCGGAATGCCTTTGAGATGCGAACTCCACTGCGGAACGGTCGGGCGCGCGGCGAAGGGTTCCGCCGCGACAGACGTAGGCGCTCAATTCTTTCACGCGCAACGTGCGGCCATTGAGTACGAAGACGTCGCCGACGCGCAGTTCGTTCACGAACCCCTCTTCCACGCGGCCGATGTCCGAACCATCAACGCGTACGACAACCGACGATTCGTCGGGGATCGTGCCGACGTTTTCGAAAAACGCCGAACAGACGTCGCGGCCTAATCCGAAGATCGCTTCGCCGTCGAATCCCAGGCGGCGCACGTGCGCTTCATCACCGCCGGCTCCGCCGCCCGAGAGATACTGCGCGCAGCGGATCACGTCGTCACGCGTCAGCGAGGTATACGAATAGGCACGTCGCGCCGTCGCGAGAACGGCGTCGATCGTCAACCGCTTGTCGTAACAGACGGAGGCCACCATCCATTGCGCCAGCACATCGAGCGGCGCTTGCGGGATTGCGACCTCGTCGATGATGCCGTCGGCGATGCAGCGCTTTGTCGCCGCCGCTTCGATGATGTCGTCGCGATCCTGCGCGATGATCGTTCCTTGCGCTATTGCACCCGGACGATGTCCGGCACGTCCGACGCGCTGCAGCGTCGACGTCATTCCGCGCGCGCCGCCGACGAGAAGCACGCGATCGATGAAGCCGATGTCGACGCCGAGTTCCAGACTAGAACTGCAGACGACCGTATGCAAATGTCCGGCGCGCAACGCCGCTTCGACGCGATGGCGAACGCTCCGTTCCAATGCCGAGTGGTGGACGCCCAAAGAACCAAGGTTCTTCGGCGGCCGCGTTTGTTCTAACACGTGCTCCACCCTCGGCTCCGCAACCTCGGCTGGAGAAGCCGCCGGCGCTTCCATCTCTTCCATCGCTTCGGACATCACGTGCGCGACGCGTTCCGCCTGGCTGCGCACGTTGGTGAACACGAGCGACGTGTGCACGTCGTTGGAGAGTTTCAACGCCGTTCGCGCGACCGTTTCGAGCGGCGCCATTGCACCTGCGAACGGCGCAACCACGTCGATGCGAATACTGCGCAACCCGCGATGGTCGATGACGTCGCACGGCCGTTGCGCTCCCGCAACGAACTGGGCGACACGATCGAGCGGTGAGATCGTCGCCGACAAGCCGACGCGGTTGAACGGCTGTTCCACGAGCGTCTCCAGCGATTCGAGCACGAGCGATAGCTGCGCGCCGCGTTTGTTTCCGGCGAGCGCATGCACTTCATCGATCACAACGGTTTCGACGAGACGCAACGTGCGCCGGTAGCTTTCCATCGCGAGTATCACGGCGAGCGATTCGGGTGTCGTTAGCAGAATGTGCGGCGGCCGGGAAAGCATGAGGCGCCGCTCTTGCTGCGGCGTATCGCCCGTTCGCACGCCGGTCCGCACAAATTTTTCGCGGATGCGGCCTCGACGCAGCGTCGCACGTTCGGTATTCGGCCGCTCCAGCAGATGCATCTCGCGCATCGGCCGGCGCACATTGTGCTCGACGTCGTAGCCGAGTGCGCGTAACGGCGAAATGTAGAGTGCGTAGGTCCGCGCAAATAATTCATCGCGATCGCGCGCGTGCGCGAGCCGCGAGATCACGGGAAGGAATGCGGCGAGCGTTTTCCCGGTACCCGTCGGCGAGGAGATGAGGAGGTTGCGGCGCTCGATTCCAGGCGCGATGGCGTCGCGCTGCGGCGGCGTCGGATCGACGAGATGAGCTTCGCACCACCGTGCGACATCAGGATGCAGCGCGTCAAAAGCCGGCATGAGGAACCGAACATTCGTTCGGCTTACGTCGTCGTCAACACCTCCAAGAGGTTAGCCTTTTCCAGTATCCGACGCGAGATTCGCTTTCAAGTCAATCGTAATGTTTGAATATTGGCCCGGGCCGGTTTCTTCGCGAATCGTCGTGTACTCGGAAATCGCCGTCGGCATGAGTTTATTCATGTCGTACGTGTACTTCGCCGTGGATTGCGTTGAACCGCGCGTGGACCCCTGAAACTTCTCCTGACGCTCCGCGTTGATCGTCACGATACCACCGTTCATCGCAGCAACGGTGTAGTCGATGCCGATACCCGCGGCGTCGTTTCCCTCGTGCCAATGCTTTTTTGCATCGAGCGCGCTCGGATCGAAGAAGTGCGGCGAGAGCGTGCGCAGCACGCTCATTTCTTCCGGATTCACCGTGCCGGTACCGCAGAGGACATTCGTGTTGGCATAGACCACGCACGTCACCGGAGCGGCCGTACGATAGTTCTGCGCCTTCTCGGCAACGTTCACGACGAGTCCGCCATCCTGCTCGACGCCTTGCACGTCGACGATGATCTGACCCTTGTCGGAACCCGTGCCGAGATACTGCGTATCACCTGTACCCGTGACGGTTCCACCGTTTCCCTGACCGGTGCCTTGAACCGCGGCATCGGTGCTGTGACTGTCGTTTTGAATGCCGACATCGAAGGCGTACACGAGATGTCGTTGTGCAGCCGGCTGATCCGCCGAAGCGGTTACCGGCGAGGCAGAAAATGCGATGCACAGCACCGCAACCAAAGAAAGAAGACGCTGCATGCGGCTGCGTCTTCTGCTATAGGGGCGAAGGCATCCTCCGAACGCGTCGTTCGTGCCTACTACGCAAACGCGTCGATGCCGGTACCGACTCCGATCGATGCGAACATCATCGCACTGCTCGCCGCGTCGAGGTTTTGAACCGCCTTCAAAACGCCGACGTCGACGCTTTGGGCGACGCTCGTCATCGCTAGGCTGGTCGCGATCCCGCTTAGATCCATCCGTGAAACCTCCACGATCAATATCGGTAGATTACGGTGAGAACTCCAACGACCGTCCAGAGGTACTCCATGAATCCGCTGCTCGCCACGTTCATCCGTCTGACGCTCATCATCGCCGGGGCGTTAGCCGGATTGTTGCTGCTCGTCGTCGTGCTGAAGGTGGTCGTTGTCGCAGCGCTTGTCGCCGGCGTGGTCGTCGGCGGTCTCTTCCTCTATAACCTCGTCCGCCGCCGCCGCCGGGACGTCGCGGTCAGCCGCCGGTAAACGCGTCGAGCACCAACGCTAAGCGCTCCGGTTCTTCCATCATCGGAAGGTGGCCTGACGCCGGCATCCATTCTACATGCACATTCGGAAAAAGGCGTCCAATTCGCTCGGTTTCTTCATGCGGGACGACGGGATCCGCGCCGCCGCCGACGGCCAGAACGGGCATCCCGAGCTCGGGCGCGATGTCCTCGGAGGAGCTCCGAACCGCCATGCCGCGCAGCATAGCGGCGAGTCCGCGCGCCGTGTTGCTTTCTGCAATTTTTCGGGCGTGTCGCACGAGTTCGGGCCGGTTTTCCAATGTATTCGGAGCGAAAAGCGCGGGCACGTTTTTCTCGAGAACCTCCGAGATCGAACCGCTTGTTTCCAATCGCGACGCGAGGTCGTTACGGCCGTTCGCGATCGGCGACGTGTCGGCGATGACGCGGCTACAGATGAGTGCGAGACGCGCGACGCGTTCAACATACATGCGCGCAAACGCGAGCGAAACGTACCCGCCGAGTGAATGTCCGACGATCGTCGCGCGATCGATCGAGAAGTGATCCATCACTGCGGCGACGTCGCCCGCGAGCGTTTCCATCAAATACGGCCCCGCGACAACACTCGATCCGCCCATACCGCGCAAGTCGACGGCGACGACGCGATGCGCGCGCGCGAGCATCTCAATCTGCGCATTCCAGATTTCTTTCGCGAGCGGAAAACCATGAATTAGCACGACCGCTTCATCGCCGGAGCCGTCAATGCGCGTATCGATTCGGACGTCGTCATGTACCAAAACTTGCATTGACGGTCGATATTGTGTATAAGGAAGGCAACAACCCTGGTTGCTTAACTACCAGAGAGAGGACGACTCCACGCACATGGCAGTCAAACGGAGAAAGAAAGCGGCGGCGAAACCTGCTGCGAAAAAAGCGGCTCCGCGCCGTAAATCAGCCGGCCGCAAGAGTACGCGTAAGAAAGCGACGACGACGCGCCGCAAGACTTCTCGGAAGAAGTCTGCAGGCGGACGCAAGAAGAGCACTGCCGGACGTAAGAAGAGCGCCGCCGGACGCAAGAAGACCGCCGGCGCACGCAAAAAAACCGCAGGCCGTAAGAAAACCTCGCGCAAGAAGAGCACGCGCAAGTCGAGCGCCCGCAAATCGACGCGTAAGGCTTCGGCTCGCAAGACTACTCGCCGTAAATCATCGCGCCGGAAGAAAGCAGCAGCTTAACTTACCGGCGTTTTTTACGCCTCATTTGCGAGCCGCACCATGCGGCTCGCTTTTTTGTTGCGCGGGCCTTGGTTTGCGTGTTGTGAATGTGCCCAGAGCTCTTGGGGTCGGTTCCGGGGCCGCTGAAAAATCACTTCGTGTGATTTTTCGCTTCCGCGATTTTTGCGCAGAACAAGTTCTGAAACACACGTCCTGTGTGGGCGCAAAAATCCCAAACCCCGGAACCGAGCCCAAGGACTCTGGGGCAGATTCACAACACGCCAAACCCGTCTGTTATACGGTGCGAATGATGGGGCGGAATACATATACGCTGAGGACTATGAGGAGACAGGTCGCACCGGCTATCGCGAACGTGAGGTGCAGGCCGATTACGGCGGCGATGGCGCCGAGAACGAGCGAGCCACCGGGGACGATGCCGACCGCTACCATCGTGTAGACAGATATTGCGCGGCCGCGCACGTCGTCGGGCGATAGCGTTTGGATGAGCGTGTTCGAGGCTCCGAGGAACGCCAGTGTGCCGAGGCCGATTGCGAAGAAAACGGGGATCGTAAAACCGATGTTCCAGATGAACCCTAGCGCGAGCACGCCGGCCGACATTAGCGATCCGGCGATCACCCATTGTGTCGACCGGCGTTCGCGGCCGGCGAAGGCTGCGGTGACGAGTGCGCCGCCGAAGCCGCCGATGCCGACCGCCGCGACGGTCCAGCCTAACGCTCGTGCGTCACCGTTGAGCGTGTTAACGATAAATGCGGGGATCAGCTGACTGTAGGGACGCACGAGGATCGCCGTTACGATGAAGACGAGAATGATCCATCGCAGGATTGCGTGGTTTGCGAGAAAGTGTAAGCCCGTGCGAATCGATTCGAGCATCGGCTCGCGCGTTGCTCCGGACGGCGGCGAGGGCGCCATCATCATGATCGCGACGACGACCGCGAGCGTTGCGACCGCATTGACGTAAAACGAGCCCGCGACACCGACCCAGACGATCAGCACGCCTGCAATGGCGGGACCGATAACGGCCGGAGCGTTGAATGCGACGGACGAGAGGCCGATGGCATTGCCGACCAGCGGACGATCCACGAGATGCGGCGTCCAACTTTGCCGCACCGGCGAATCGAACGCGTTTGCAGCCGCGTTCACCGCGGAGATCACGACGAGCCCGATCATGCTCAAGTGATGAATCGTTGCGAGCACCGCTAATGCCAGGGCGGCGAGCGACATCGTTACATTTGTCATGACGAGCACGCGCCGACGCGGCTGCGTATCCGCGATGACGCCCGCGACCGGCGACAGCAGCATCACCGGAACGGCGCGGGCGCCGCCGATGATCCCAAGATAGAGCGCCGCACGATGCGGCGAGCCCGCGAGTTGCGACACGAAGAATCCCATGGCGGTGAACTGCATCCACGTGCCGAGATTCGAAACCATCAACCCGATCCAAAGCAGACGAAAATCGCGAAAGCGCAGCGGCGCGAGGATCGTACGGGCGCCGCTATCGCGCATGCACCGCCGCGACGATTAGCTTTGCGGAGGCTTCTTCGCCGAATGTCGATGTGTCGATCGCGAGATCGACGAGCTCCGATGATCCCATGTCGACGTTGTACCAATCGCGCAAATGCGCGCGACGCGCGCGATCCATTCGATCGACTTCGGCGCTTGCCGCTTTCTCATCGACGCCGAGCGTTTGCACGAGGCGCTCGATGCGCCACTCGCGCGGAGCAAACATATAGACGCGCAGCACGTCCGGACGCCGCCCGAGAATCACGGATGCGGCGCGCCCGACGATGATACAGTTGCCGCGCGCAGCATAGTCGCGCACCGCGCGCTGCACCTCTCGCAACAACGATTCATCGAACGTCTCGCCGAACTTCTCCGCAACGACTTCCGGCGTTGCGAGTTCGAGGCTGGTGAGCAGGCGCGAGCCGAGCGAACGGCCCGATTCTTCGGCTTCCTGCGCGACGCTACGGCTAATCCGCATCCGCTTTGCAACGACGACCGGCAGCTGACGGTCTACAACCGTATATCCGAGCTGCGCGGCGGCGCGCGCAGCGATGTCTACGGCACCGGATCCGTATTTGTTGGAGATCGTGACGATCACAGCGAAAGAAGTTTAGCGATGGCGATCATCGAGACCCGCGACTTGCGAAAAGTGTTCCGCAGCGTTCGACGTACGCCCGGAGCGCTCGGCGCGATCCGCACGCTCTTCTCGCACACGTATGAGGAACGCGTGGCGGTCGATCGCGTGTCGATGTCCCTCGAAGCGGGCGAGTTGGTCGGATACATCGGACCAAACGGCGCGGGAAAATCGACGACGATCAAGATGCTAACCGGCATTTTGGTTCCGACGTCCGGGACGATCGATGTTGCGGGGCTCATTCCGTACGAACGCCGGAAAGAGAACGCTCGCAATATCGGCGTCGTGTTCGGACAGCGAAGCCAGCTCTACTGGGATCTGCCGCTGATCGAGTCCTTCGAGTTGTTACGCGCGATCTATGGGATCCCGCAAACGGCCTACAAGCGCAACCTCGATGAATTCATTCAGCTGCTGCAAATGGACGACTTCTTGCGCACGCCGGTTCGTCAGCTCTCGCTCGGACAACGCATGCGCGGCGACTTCGCCGCAGCGTTGCTGCACGATCCGAAGATCGTCTACCTCGATGAACCAACGATTGGGCTCGACGTCGTGGCAAAAGAAGCGATTCGCGAATTCATCGCACGAATCAATGCGGAGCGCGGCACGACGATCATTCTCACGACGCACGATCTCGCGGACGTCGAGCGGTTGTGCCGCCGCATCGTGCTGATCGATCACGGAACGATCATCTACGACGGCGATGTCGAGCGAATCAAGACGGAGTACGGCCGATTCCGCCGCCTCGTGCTTCGATTCGAAAACCGTATCGCGATACCGCACCTGCCGGGCGCCGAGCTCGAAGAATGCGATGGGACAATCGCGCGCTTCCGCTTCGACCGAAATCGTACAACGAGCGGATCTCTTAATCCGCGAGGCGAGCGAGCGTTATAGACTCCAGGACGTCACGCTGGAAGAACCCGATTTGGAATCGATCATCCGGCGCATTTACCTGGAGGGGTATCGTACGTCGGAAGATGTGATTCCCGACTACACGACCTAAAACGTCTCGTCGCAAATGCGCGCGATCATCTCGGCGCGATTCTTCGAAAACGTCTTTCGTAGCAGCGCTTTGATGTAGTCGGCAACGGTCGTTTCAGCGATGCACATGTGTCGCGCGATCTGCTCGCCCGATTTTCCGCGCAGCACCAGGCGCAACACTTCGCTCTCGCGATTGGTGAGGCGATATTCTTGCCGCGCGCGCTTAGCCGCATCGCGAACGGTGCGCTCTTCGACGAGCAGTGCCGTAACGGCGTGACCGTCCGCGCCGCGTAACCGCGAGACGCGAATCAAGAGCGACGGGACGGGTTCGATTACGATATCGCGTCCGCTCGCGTCGACGCGTCGCACGGCATCGCGCAATTGACGTTCGATCGGAAGGGGAAAGCGGTCGAGAGATTCGGCCGGCATTCCGAGTTTTTTGGAAAGGAGTTCGAGCGCGCCCGGGTGCGCACACTCGATAGTGAGCTGTTCGCTCACTAACACAACGGAGCTGAAAGCACGTCGTTTTAACACGATGTCTTTAGACGGCGTGATAGCAGTATGGAAGTCAAGGGACATGTGTCGGTTCCTCAAAGAGCCTACGCGGCAGCTCTACCTTACCATGCTTTGCCCAACGGTCCTTGGGCCATAAGACCCATCATAAGCTACTTAGAGTAAGCTCGCTTTCGTCCAGGAGATCGGACGTTCGCGCGCGGACACCGCTCCTATGATTCTGTCAAGCGGAACGAAGAAGCCGAAGATTCATGCGAGCGCCTACGTCGCGCCGAGCGCAACGGTGAGCGGCGATGTCACGATCGGGGCGGGCTGCGCCGTCTTGCACGGTGCGATCATCACGGCGGAGGGCGCGCCCGTAACGATCGGATCGGATTGCGTCGTCATGGAGCACGCGGTCGTGAAATCGAGCGGTGGACGCGCGTTGCAGTTTCCGGTCACCATCGGCGACCGCTGCATGATCGGACCGCATGCGTTCGTCGCCGGAGCTACGCTACAAAAGGGCTGCGCGATCGGCAGCGGCGCCCGCGTCTACAACGGTGTAACGATTCAATCGAACGCGCGAGTAGCACCAAACGCGGTGAAACAACCCGCCGGCGACTTCAACGAAGCGGTGTTCAATATCGAAAAAGCACCCGACGCGAATGCGAGGGCGGCGCTGACCTACGCGCAGTTCTTGCGCAAGACGCACGCGCAAGACGCCGTGCTCGATGCGCACGTCGGCACGGCTCCGGCAGGCCGTCCGCGTGAAGACAAAGACACCTTGGCGGCCCCGGTTGAAGCGGAAACCGTTGTCGATGTGATGATGCTGGAGCTTCAGGAGATGGAAGCTCGACGCCGCGATGCGCTCAAGAACAAGCCCAAACGCTGATTGGCGGCTACTGGCGCGGCTCATGCGCCGATACGACGGTTCCTTTTGGGGGACGCGAAAACATCACTTCGTGTGATTTTTTCGCTCGGCTGATTTTTGCGCGGAACAAGTTTTGTAACAGACATCCTGTCTGGGCGCAAAAATCAGACGCCCCCGAGCCGAACGGTGCCGCCGCCAGTCGAACCACGCCAAGGTTGCGTCGGGCGTTTGGGTTGTTCTTTCGCTGGTTGGAATTGAGATTTTTGTGATTGCGGCGCCGTATGTTGAGTTTGCGAAAAAGGCGTTTGCGCGTGAGGCGACTTACCGGATGGAGGTTTTGACCGAGGTCGGGTCGCTGGTTTTGCGCGTGTATTTGCTGCGGTCGTTGTGGACGGCGCTTTATTCGCAGAACGCTATGCCGATCAATTTGCCGTTGCATGCGATGATTACGTATGCGACGGTGTCGTTGTTGATGTCGTTGATTCTGGAGGTTGATGGGACGCGGCTGATTCGTGAGAAGATCCGGGAAGGCACCATCGCGACGGATTTGATGAAGCCGATCAGCGTGCCGATGTACTTCTTTTCCGACGGAATCGGGCAGACGTTGCTGCACGCGCTGTTGGTCATCCCTTCGCTGCTCTTTGCCTTGCTGCTGGTTCATATCGACGTGCCGCCCGTCGATACGTTGGCGATGTTCGCGCTTTCATTTGTCTTAGGATACTGCGTGAACTTCTTCTTGAATTTCCTCATGAATTCGATCGCGTTTTGGACGCTCGAGACGTTCGCCGTGCAGTTGGTCGTGCGGTGGGTGTCCGATCTGCTCTCGGGGCAGATCATTCCGTTGACGTTCTTTCCGGGCCTCATCGGGCGCGTCGTGTTTGCGCTGCCCTTCGCGGCAATTTACTCGACGCCGTTGCTCATTTATGTCGGCGTCATTCCGCGGGCTCAGTGGGTAATGTATCTCTTCGTCCAGCTGGTTTGGCTCGGCCTTTTCGGGACGCTATCGACGCTGGTCTGGCGGGCGGCTTCGCGGCGGGTTGTCGTGCAAGGTGGTTAAACGAGGGGCGGCGTTTTGAGCGTCCGGCATGCGGGGGAGAACGGTAGCATGGCAGCAAGAAAAACCAGTAAAAAATCGCCGAGCAAGAAGTCGACCGCGGCAAAACGGTCGACGGCGAAAAAGTCGTCGACGAAGACGACTGCCCGCAAGAAGACTGCGACGAAGAAGTCGCCGGCGAAAGCGATCGCTGACGGCGTTGAAAAGGGCACCGACGTCGCAAAGAAAGCCGCAGCCGGAGCAAAGAAGGCCGCGGCCGGAGCGAAGAAGGCCGCGCCGAACGCGACGCGGGGAGCGAAGAAACTCGGGACGATCTTGGAAGTCGCCGGGGTCGTTCTCGAAACAGGGGCGGTGCTTGCGGAACAAGCAATGGCGAGCGGCGCTCGCGGAAAGAAATCGTCAGGCCGACGCGGCGGATCCGGTAAGGGATCGTAACGCGCGTTATGCGACCGGCGGCGTGTCCCAGAGGACGAGTTCGGCGCTGCCCTTGATTTGGAGTGTGCGGACATCGTAGAGGCGGACGGCGTCGCCGGTTTGGAGGCTCTCGCCGTTCGCTTCAGCGTTGCCCGAGGCGACGAAGAGAAAACCGAACCGTTGCGGCGTGAACTCGTAGACAGGTAGCACGCCGTCAACGCGTGCCACCGCAAACGTCGCCTCTTGCGTGATGCGGATCGGCGCGCCGACGCTCGGCTCGCCGCTGACGATGCGTAGCCATGTGTTGTACCGCGCGTGCGGGTCGAAGTCCATCTGACCGTACAACGGCGCTTCACCGGTACGTCCGGGAATCACCCACATTTGCACGAGATGCAACGGCTCTTCCGCGTCGTCGTTAAACTCACTGTGGCGAACGCCGGTCCCGGCGCTCATGAACTGGACGCCACCCGGACCGACGATGCCCTCGTTTCCCATGCTGTCGCGATGCGCGAGACGTCCTTGAAGAACGTACGTCACGATCTCCATGTCGCGATGCGGATGCGGCGGGAAACCTTTGCCTGCGGCGACCCAGTCATCGTTGAAGACCCGCAGCGCGCCCCAGTGCAGGTTTTTCTCGTCAAAATAGTCGGCGAAGCTAAATGAATGGTACGTCTTCAGCCAACCGTGATCGAAGAACGCGCGATTGGCGGAACGTTGGACGGTAAACACCGGAGTGGAGATCGAAGCCATAGCACCCGGTTCAATCGGCGGCGACCGGAATAAGGTTGCGGATGCGACCGAGCAGCAAATGGTAGTAGAGCATTCCGCGCACGGGCCCTAAGCGGTCGAGCACGGCGTCGACGTCGACGTTGGCATCGCCGGAGAGGAGCTTGATCGTACGCGCGACGCCGGAATCGCGCATCGGGAAGACGTCGAGCCGGCCGAAACCGCGCAACAGCACGACGGCCGCGCTCCATGGACCGATGCCGCGAATTTGCACCAAGCGTTCGGACGCGGCCGGTGTCGGCAACGCTTCGATATCGCCTTCAGAGATGTCGCCGCCATCGATCGCCTCGGCGACAGAACGCAAGTGCATCACTTTGTTCGCCGAAAGTCCGGCACCGCGCACCGTTGACTCCTTCGCGCGCAGCATCGCGCGCGGCGTCGGAAACGCAACGAGCCGTACGCTGTCGATTTCCACCGGTTCGCCGAGCGCCTCCACGACGCGTCGCATGATGGCTGCCGCGGCGTGAATGCTTATCTGTTGAAATACGACTGCATGTGCGCACGCTTCGAAGAGTGACGCGTATCGCGGCGGATGCACGCCGCGACATTCACGCGCGATGCGCGCAAGCCACGGAATTCCAGACGCTCGATTTTCCCAATCGCTTAGGTCGAACGCCGTACCGAGCATCTTGCGTACCGTCGGCAAGATCGCGTGCGAATTACGCGCGCTTGTTTGGAGTTCGAGAGAACCGTCTTCGCATTGCGTTACGCGAAGCGCGCTCGTGGTACGTCCGTTGGAAAGCGCGCGGTAATACGCGCCGTCGTCGCCCACCACGTCGACGACGTTCGCCGCGAGACGGCGCAGCGCGTCGACCGTGAGGTCCAAACGATACGGCTGCGTGACGGGGATGATGTCGCGCGTGGTGAATCGCATCACCGATGCTTGCGGCCTACGTACAGTATTGGCGTGTAAATGTCTTGACGATGCTGGAATACCGGGCGAACTTCATCATGTGGTTCGGGTTCACCATCGTTTATCACGGCGTCGCACTCGCGGCGCTGTACGTGACGATGCGCCAATTCCCGTCTATGAACGGATGGAGTTTCCGCGAGATGTTTTTCCTCTACGCGCTGTGGATGTGTGGCCATGAGGTTCACAACGTCCTCTTCTTCAATGTCGTCACGGTACCCGAGTTCGTGCGGGAAGGGCGGTTCGACCGGTTTCTCGTGCGTCCCCTCGACACACTCTTTCAAGTCCTTACGGTGCCGCAGCAGATTTCGCCGGACGGCATCTTCCTGAGTATCGCAACGCTGATTGCGGCGATCGCGGCGGCGCACGTTCGTGTCGACGCGCTGCTCGTGCTGTTCGTTCCGCTCGTCGTCATCGGCGGCGCACTGATCGATCTCGGCATTTCGTTAGGTGTCGCGACGCTCTCATTCTGGTTCGTTCGCGTCGATACACTGCGCTGGGTCGTGATGTCTTTGGAGCAGGACTTCACGCGATATCCGATCAGCATTTATACGCGCGGCGTCCGCATCGTGCTCGCCTTCGTTTTTCCATTTGCGTTCATGAACTACTTTCCGGCAACATATTTTCTGCAGAAAGCCGAAACGGGTCTTCATTTGAATGCAGCCGTCGGACTTCTCACCCCGGCGATCGGCGCGGCGTGGTTTCTCGCATCGTACGCGTTCTGGCGTATCGGCCTGCGTCATTATCAAGGAACGGGCTCGTGAAGCGCCACGCCTTTCTTGCGGGGCTCGGCGCGTTCGCCGCGCTCCCGATTCGCGCGCATGCCGGCGCGTACAATCGCATCGAAGCAATCGCGCAAACCGTCCCGGGAACGATCGGCGTCTACTGTCGCACGCTCGCGGGCGGACCGCCGGTCTTCGCCTTCAATCATCGGCAAGTGTTTCCGACGGCCTCCACGATCAAAGTCCTCATCATGGCGACGGCGTTTGCGACGGAAGAGCGGAGCCCCGGAACGCTCGACGACCGTATCACGACGTACCGGCGTCATCTCATCGGCGGCTCGGATTTCATGCGCGAGCAGCCGGACGGGTCGAGTTTTAGCGTTCGCGAACTCGTGGTTCCGATGATTCAGTTGAGCGACAACACGGCGAGCAACTATCTGATGACGTTCTTCGGTTTCGATACGGTCAACGCCGTCGGCCGCCGCGCCGGAATGAAATCGACCGCGCTCAAGCGGCATTTTCTCGATTACAGCGCGATCGTGCATCACAACGACAACGTCACCACGCCGTCCGATATGGCGACGTTGCTGTATAAAATCGCGCACGGTGCGCGCGAAGACGTAAAGACCGTCGCGACGCCCGCGCATTGCAAGCGCATGATCGACATCATGCTCGGTCAAACGGATCGCGACGGCATTCCCGCCGCACTTCCGCGCGGGACGCAAGTCGCGAACAAAACCGGCGAGATCGACGGAACGCGCAACGACATCGCGATCGTCGAACCGTTCAAAGACTCACCGTATATCCTCACCGTGTACAGCAAAGACGTTCGGGATTACAATGCAATGTACGCGGCGACACACCGCATCGCGCGCTTATCGTACCGCCTTGCCGGCCGAAGTGACGTCTAGCGCGGTGTCACGCTTTCGATTCGATTGTAACGGTCGTCATTTTATCGCCGCGGCGGATTGCGTCGAGCGTTTCGTAGCCGTCGGCGAGTTGGCCGAACACGGTGTATTGCCTGTCTAAGAAGCGTGCGTCGTCCAAGCAGATGTAAAATTGCGAGCCGGCGGAGTCCGGATCCGATGAGCGCGCCATGGCGACGGCACCGCGGACGTGAGGTTTCTCGTTGAACTCGGCTCTCAACCGATAGCCCGGCCCGCCCGTTCCGGTGCCCTCGGGATCGCCGCCTTGAATGACGAACCCGGGCTCGACGCGGTGGAACGTCAGGCCGTTGTAGAAGCCCTCTTCGGCGAGCTTGATGAATGCGGCGCAATGCATCGGCGCATCGTCCGGGAAAAACGTGAAGGCCATGTCGCCTTTGCTGGTGGCGATGCGTGCCTGCGACGTTCGCGCGCGCTCCGTATACTCGTCCAGCTCATCGGCCTTTGGTGCTGTGCGTGCCATGGCCGCCGTTTTGTACGCGCCCGCCGCTTTGCCTCCCCGAAGCAAGGGGCCCGCTCGCGGCCCGGAGTTTAATTAAAACAAACGGTGGCTACAATCGACGTGGTGCCATGGCGACTCAGCTTTTCGGCCGCGAGGACGGCCACGTAAAACGGACCCTCCATTTAAGCATCCCTCCGGATCCCGCGTTCGCGCGGACGGTTCGCGATGCGCTTATCGGCTTCGGCCGCCTGAACCACGTTGGCGACGGCGACGTTGAATCGTTGCTCTTTGCGGTCGGCGAGGCGCTCGCGAACGCGATCGAACATTCGGCGAGCGGACGCGACATCGAAGTCTTCGCGGAAATCGAAAGCGACCGAATCGTCGCAACCGTCGTTGACTACGGTCAAGGTCTCGCCGTGAACGCGTACGAGCCGGTGGCGTTACCCGAAGCGCTCGTCGAGCGCGGACGCGGCATTCCGATCATGCAGCGCTGCACCGACTTCATGAACGTGAAGAGCGCGCCCGGCGTGGGAACCGCCATCACGATGGGACGCTGGAGGCGGGCGTACGAAAACACGGGACGCACGAGCGTTTCGTAAAATACTCCGCCGCATGAAATCATGCGCCGCGTTTTTTGCCGCCGTTCTTTGTGTGCCGCTGCTGGCCGCCGCTCCCCAAGCAACGCTAACCCCACCACCGGTCGATCCGCAGATCGTTACGCTCGTGAACGCCGTTAGCGCAGATCGTCTGCGCGACGACGATACGAAGCTCGTAAACTTCTTTACTCGCAATGACTTCTCGGAAACGACATCGACCGCGACTCGCGGCGTGTTCGCGGCACGCGATTGGATTCGTTCGCAATTCGAAAACATCGCGACGACGAGCGGGGGACGGATGACGGTGACGCTCGATACGTACCTTCAGCCGAAGACGCCGAAAACGCCGCGTGCGGTGACCGAATCGAGCATTGTCGCGACGTTACGCGGTGAGGAACCGGGGCCGCTCTACATCATGTCTAGCCACTACGATGACTGCAACGGCGACTGCACGAACGGAACGCGCGTCGCGCCGGGTGCCGATGACAACGGCTCCGGAACTTCCGCCGTATTAGAAGCGGCACGCGTCGTGGCGCCGCATCGGTTTCGCGGCACGATCGTGTTTGCGGTATTCGATGGTGAGGAGCTGGGACTATGGGGGTCGCAGCATTACGCCGACGAGTTGAAGCACGCCGGTACGGCAGTTGCCGCAGATTTGAACAACGACATCGTCGGCAACAGCACCGGAGGAAGCGGAACCCACGAACCGGATGTCATCCGCGTCTTCAGCCAAGCGCTGCCCGCGGGCGCAGCGCTCGAACGTGTCAATTTGGTCGGATCGGAAAACGATTCGCCGTCGCGCGAGCTGGCGCGCTATGCGGGCGAGGTCGTTCCACAATACGTGCAAGACTTTTCCGCGCGCGAGATCTGGCGTGCGGATCGCTTCTTACGCGGCGGGGACCAGGAATCGTTTCTCAACGACGGCTATCCCGCGATCCGCTTCGTCGAGTCGAACGAGAATTTCACGCACCAGCATCAAAACGTGCGCATGGAAAACGGCGTGCAGTACGGCGACCTTCCGCAATTCATGGATTGGGAGTATTTGAAACGAGCAACACAGGCCAATATTGCCGTCCTCGCGTCCCTTGCGTCGGCGCCGCTGCCGCCCGCAAAAGCCGAGATGGTCATGCACAAGCTCGGCTACGATTCGACGCTGCGCTGGCAACCATCGGCAGGCGCCGCGTCGTACGAAATCGTCTGGCGCCCGACCGATTCGGCGCAATGGCAATACGGTAAAAACGTCGGCAACGTGACGCAAGCGACCGTGCCGGTCAGCAAAGATGATTATATTCTCGGCGTTCGCGCAATCGATGCGCACGGACATCAGAGCGTCGTAAGCTACCCGACGCCGATTCGGGAATAACGCGATCGTCGACGAGCGCCGCTCGTGAATCGCAATAAACGCGAACGCGCGATTACGGCATACCGGCGCGATGGCGGCGCGATCCGGCGTATCGCGTAATCCGTTGCCTGCCTGGGTAAGAAGCGGGCCATGGATGCAATCAAACTGCTGAAAAAAGACCACCGCGAAGTTGAGGCGCTCTTTAAAGAAGTGGACGAACTGGGCGATGGGGCAAGCGCGTCCCGCCGCAAACTGTTCGACCGCATCGCCGCGGCGCTCGAGCTGCACGCTTCCGTCGAAGAACAAATCTTCTATCCTGGCGTCAAACGCGCGTCACGCCGCGATAAAGAAGCGCGCGAAGAAGTACTCGAAGCATACGAAGAGCACGATAACGTCAAGGAAATGATCGCGAAGCTTCGCGATACCGACGCGAAAGACGAAACGTATAAAGCGAAGCTGCAAGTGCTCGAAGAGCTCGTGAAGCATCACGTCAAGGAGGAAGAGCGCTCGCTGTTTCCGCAAGCGCAGAAGCTGCTCGGAAAGGACGAGATCGAAGAACTCGGCGATCAGATCGCGGAAATGAAAGCCTCGAGTTAGACGTTTGTCAGGCGGCTGCCAGCTTCACGCGAACCGTCGTTCCGGCTCCGGGCGTGCTTTCAATCGTGGCATGCGCTCCGTGAGCCTCCAAGATCTTCTTCACGATGAAGAGCCCGATGCCGCTGCCGCCGCGTTCGCTCGTACTCTGCGCGCGCCAGAATTCGTCGAAGACATGCGGCAGGTCGG
Source organism: Vulcanimicrobiia bacterium (assembly GCA_963737065.1). Classification (GTDB taxonomy): domain Bacteria; phylum Vulcanimicrobiota; class Vulcanimicrobiia; order Vulcanimicrobiales; family Vulcanimicrobiaceae; genus JAMXLG01. The sequence goes on along the minus strand of CAVTRC010000001.1, from coordinate 2,224,338 downwards.
CGGGATCAATTCCACGTCCGCGATCGCTCACGGCAACTTCGACATGGCTGCCGCCGTTTCGCGAAATCGTTACATCGATCGACGTTGCGGGCGGTGAATATTTCACGGAGTTGCTGATGAGATTATCAAAGACGCGCACCAGATACGGACGATCGCCGATCACCATCGCATCGGAGGACGAAATGCGGATCTGACGTTCCGCACGGTGACGTTCCGCTGCTTCAGCGACGATGTCGGCGATCGGCTGCGGGTGAAGCTGGACCGAAATCGCGTTGTTGCTCAAGCGCGCCATGACTAATGCTTCCTCCGTCATCGCGGTCAAATCTTCGACGGTTTTTGCCATGACGTCGTATGTCTGCGTATCTTCGCGCCGTTCGGGCATCGTTTGCAGCATCTCCGAGTACGCGCGTATGACGCTGAGCGACGAACGGAAATCGTGGGCGAGCATCGCGATGATTTTCGTCCGCCATTCGCTGCGGCGTGCTTCCGCGTCGCGTTCGTCGATGATCGTACGGAGCATCGCTTCCTCACGCGCGACGCTTTGGCGCTCGGTCAGGTAACCGGTTGCGGCAATCGCGAGGATCGAAAGAAGAATAACGCCCAGCGTAAACCATCGCAGTTCGTACTTGCGCGCCATGATCTCGTCGTAGCGCTGCGCGTACCGGTCTTCGACGCGCGCAATATCGGAACGTGCCGCGTCGATCAATTTTTCGCCCGCGTGTTCGCGGATCGCATTCTTCGGATCGCGCGGATCCGCGATAACCGGATGAGCGACGGCGCTCAACCACGCGTCGTGTAAGAGGGCGAAATCGGCGATCGCGCTTGCGGCAACGGGATCGTCAGCCGTTCTGCTCGTGAGCGAAAGCAACAAGCTCTGCAACCGGCCTCGCGCGCCGTTGTACGGCACGAGGAACAGTGCCTGTCTGGTGTCGTCGAAGCCGCGAACGGCGGCCACTTCATCGTCGAAAAGCTGGAGCGCGAGGCGCGCGTCGAGACGCACGTCATCGAGCTGCCGCGACTTTCCGTCGAGCACGTTCGACGTAGCGAAGCTTCCGATGATGATCGCCAGCACGGCCACGAGGATCAGTCCATAGCGGACCACCGTTCGATCTAAGCGGCGGGTCCGGCGCCAGGTGGACACGAGGCCTTCACCCGCCGAGGCCTGGCCCACCGGCCTGGAGATGGCTTCCACTTGCACCTCCGCCTCCGTGCAGCGTACCTGTATGTGCTGGTACACCGCAAAAAAGGCTTATGGTTGCGCGAAGGTTTCCCCTCTTACGGTGCTTCCGGCGCTCGCCGCCGTGAAGAGCGTCGCGAAATGCGCGCGGTATGGTAGCGAGGCGAGAACCCACAATGCCACGACGACGAGCGGTACCGGCAGCGTCGCGGGCATGACCAAAGCGTGAAAAGCGAGGCTATTGTAGAGAAATCCGCCGAGAATCACGAGCGCAACGGTAACGTAGCGGTTTGTCAGCAGCAGCACGCCGGCGACGAGTTGCGCGAGCGAGATCGCATAGATCCAGTGGCTCTGCCAGAACGCCGAGTTGACCACGCCCGCAAGGCCGGGCATCGGCGGCGGCGTGCCGAGAAATAGGGGCGAGATGCCGGCCAGCGTGAACATCAGTCCAAGCAGGATACGGGCGATCAGCGAAACGACGGACATGGTGCGTGTCTCCTACGAGCGCGGGCCCCGATCGGCCCTTCACTCATGACGTCGAACCAGCACCGCGATTCTCGACACGCGGCATCAAAGATATTTGTACCGTCGGCCGCATTTGCACGAACACGATGACGTGACCGATGACGTAGCACGGCACGAGGAACAGTGGAATCAAGGCCCACGGCAACTGCATGATCTGGTCGGCGCCTGCGCCGGCGTGAATGAGCTGCAGCGGTGAGTGATTGATGGACGTCACGCCGAGTGCGACCGCCGAGAGCAGATCCAGCAGACCGAGCGCATTCCAGAGTCCGAGCCGCAGATCGCTCCGTGCGAGCCGCGGTTCGCCGAGCGTTAGGGGTATTGCAAGAAGGCCGACAACGACGTCGCCAATGCCGGCCGAGTAGGGGAACGGACCGGCAAGCGCTCCCGCAAACGCGAGTGCGACAAATAAGAATTCGCTCACGCGGAAGATGTTCATCGCCAGGATGAGGCGGCGCGGAATATTACGCAGCCGCTCGCGTGCCGCCGGCGACGCTGCGATACTAATTGCCGCGATCACGAACGGTACGGCAAACAGGGCGGGTAGCGTCATCGTGTATTTCAGCGCGCCCGATGCGACCATCGCTGTCAAAAAACCAATCCAGCCGGCGGCAAAGGCAGCTGCCGTAATCTGCGCACCTCGGCGCTCGAAGAGCGCGGTCACTATCGTGACAATCATTGCGCCTGTCGTTGCAATGATTAAAACGATTCCCAAAACCTGAAGCATTATCGACCTCCTGTTACTTGCATCATGCAAGTCAGTATAACTCCATTGACTTTTATCATGCAAGTGACTAGCATAAGATTATGCGCCATGCGAGTCTGGCGGCTGCCTTGCCGTGTCCGATCGCCCGCACGCTCGAAATTGTCGGGGAATGGTGGTCGTTGGTGATTATTCGCGATGCGCTCTTAGGCGCACGGCGGTTCGATGATTTCAAACGATCGGGAATTTCCGACAACATTCTTTCGGCACGCCTAAAAACGCTCGCGCAAGCGCGTGTTCTCAAACGCGTCCGCTATCAGACCTCACCGGATCGTTACGAATACATCCTCACCGAAAAAGGCGAGGAACTGGCGCCGGTCGTTCTGGCGCTACGTGCTTGGGGGCGGCGGTGGACAAAAGGCGCGGATCTGAGCGATGTTCGCCACGAGGGATGCGGCGGCAATGTCAGCGTTGCAATCGCGTGTGAAAAGTGCGGCGAAAAACCTCAGAAGGTTGAGACGCATCGAACTACGCAATGAGGTGCGAGTCCCCGAACCCGTGTTGCGCGATCGCGACGCGATGGCTTGCGAGCGAGGTCCTTCGACAAGCTCAGGATGACAGGGCTCTAGACTCGTGCTCGGTTGCGCGACGCGATGGCTCGCGAGCGAGGTCCTTCGACAAGCTCAGGATGACAGGGCTCTGGACACGTGCCCGTTGCGCAACGCGATGGACTTGCGAGCGAGGTCCTTCGACAAGCTCAGGATGACAGGGCTCTAGACTCGTGCTCGGTTGCGCAACGCGATGGATTTGCGAGCGAGGTCCTTCGACAAGCTCAGGATGACAGGGCTCTGGCCATCCTCTTTGCCGCTTCTTCTACGACTGCGATTGATGTGGCAAAGTTGAAACGCGCCCATTGCGTGTACGATTGGCTGAACGCTGAGCCCGGGTAGAGCGCGACCTTGCCGCGTTTGAAAAATGTTGCGGCGGGATCGTCGACGCCGAGTGCGCTGCAATCGAGCCAGGCAAGGTAGCCGCCTTCGGGTGGTGTGAAACGGATGTCGTGAAGTCCATGCTGGTCGAAGATACCGCGCAGTTGTGCGCGCACGCCGTTGAGATGTGCGACGACGGCGTCGAGGTAGGCAGTTGCTTCGGTGAACGCGGCGATCGTTGCGTGGATCCCTAGATGACCGCTTCGTTCAGCCATGACCGCCGGCAGGCGTTGCATGATTTCACGCGACGAATCGTCCGACGCAACGGCGATCGCGCATTTCAGGCCGGCCGTGTTCCAACCTTTTGATGCTGACGTCAACGTGATGCACGTTACACCGTATTCATTCGCAATCGCGGCAAACGGCGTGAACTGCGCGCCGGGTAAGACGAGCGGTGCGTGAATCTCGTCGCTGAGTACGATCGCGCCGTACCGTTGTGCGAGCGACGCGAGCGACGTCAACTCATCTCTCGTATAGACCCGCCCGACCGGATTGTGCGGGCTGCACAACAGCATGACGCGCGCACCACCTTGCATCCGCGTTTCAACCGCATCGAAGTCGAGCGTGAAGCGGTCGCCGTCGCGACGAAGCGGCGCATCGGCGATCGTCCATCCGACTTCTTCTATCGTCGAGAAGAACGGCGGATAGACCGGCGAGTTAATGATGACCGCGTGACCGTATCCGCCTGCTGCCGTCATTGCGCGCAGAATCTCTGCGACGCCGACCATCACTTCCGGAACTGCTTGGACATCGCTCGGGTCGACCTCCATCGCGTACCGTTCTCGCGCGAACGATGCGTACGCTTCACCCAACCCGAGCGGAACCGCATAGCCGAGGTCGCCGTTATCAATTGCCGCGCGCAGCCGCTCCGCGATCGGGTCGGCAAGCGGAAAATCGGTCTCGGCGACAAAGACCGGCAGGACGTCGTCGGGATAATGCCGCCACTTTTCACTCGTTCGCTTTCGCAGCCGGCCGAGATCGATGGCTTCATCGAATGGGAGTTTCGTTATCATGTGCCGCAACATTCGCACGCTCTACAACTTCGAGCCTGCCGCCAGCGAAGACGAAGTCCGCGCAGCGTCGATCCAATTCGTTCGCAAACTTTCCGGGTTCACGCGCCCGTCACAGGCGAACGAGGCGGCGTTCAACCGCGCCGTCGATGAGGTGACGGCTGCAGCAACGCGCTTGATGAATTCGCTCGTCACAACGGCTGCGCCGCGCGATCGCGCGGAGTGCGCGGCGCGAGCCAAAGCGCGCGCGGAGAAGCGCTTCGGAACGTAAGCAGCCGACGTGAGAACACATTCCGTCGTTCAATCGCGGCCGGTAACGCGCTCTAGTAAGACGACCGGCGTGTCGTTGAACGTTATGCGATCGAACTCGCGGTATCCGGCATTTCGCACAATGTGGAGTGATGCCGCATTCTTTTCATCGACTAAGCAGACCGTGCGCTTTGAAGGTAAATGGCCGTCGCCCCATTCCGTTGCGGCGCGGACCGCTTCGGTGGCATAACCTTTGCCGTGCACCGTCGAGATGAGAGCGAACCCCAGTTCCGGGACGTTTCGCATCGGCTCGATGATGTCACGCTTGAAATCGGAAAATCCGACATCACCAATGAATCGGCCGGTGCTCTTCTCCTCGATCGCCCAATACCCGTAATGTTGTAATTGCCAATGTCCGACGTAGCCCAAGAGTCGCGACCATGTTTGCTGCGCGCTCGACGGCCTGCCGCCGATGAAACGCGTGACTTGCGGATCAGCCCACATCGCGGAGGATGACGGATAATCGTCGGCGCGATGCGCGCGCAGCCGGAGTCGCGCGGTTTCAACGACCGGAATCTCCGTCATTCGATCGACTCGCCGATCGCTGCAATCGTCTCGTCGATGTCAGCTTGCGTGTGCGCAACGGAGACGAACATGACTTCATTCTGCGACGGCGGTAGGAGAATTCCGCGTTCCAGCATCGCTTTGTAGTACGCGCCGTACTTCGCTTTGTCGGCCGCGAGCGCATCGTCGTAATTGCGGTTCGGCGCGCCTGCGCGGAATTTGAAGTCGACGATCGACTCGCTTTGCACGACAGCATATGGTAGTCCCCGATATCGAAAGATGTCACGGATGCCGTCCGCAAGGCGTCGCGCGAGCCGATTCATGTCGTCGTAGTACTCGGGGTGGCGTTCGAGCAGATCGATCACGCGGTGCGCCATCGCCACGCTGAATGGGTTTCCGCCGTGCGTTCCGCCGGTGAATGTGAGTCCTTGCGGCGCGAGAACGCGCATGATGTCTTCACGTCCGCCGAATGCGGCAATCGGCGCGCCGCCTCCCATGATCTTTCCGATCGTGGTCATGTCGGGCGTAATGCCGACGCGTCCTTGCGCGCCGCGCAGGCCAAAGCGCAGCCACGTGATCACTTCGTCAAAAATCAAGAGCGCTCCGAGACGGTGCGTTCGCTCGCGCAACGCTTCGAGAAAACCCGCAGCCGGCGTAACGTACCCCATGTTCCCCACGATCGGCTCGACGATGATTGCCGCGATGTCCTGTTCACGACCGCGAATCAGCGCGTGAACGCTGTCGAGATCGTTGTACCGCGCGACGAGCACATCGCCCACTATGCCCGCTGGGATTCCGCCGGCGCTTGCGTCGGACGTGTGAGCGGAAGCACCTGCGCCGAGCAATGCTAAATCGCTGTGGCCGTGGTAATTGCCGGCGAACTTCAGAATCACGTTCCGTCGAGTATACGCGCGCGCAACGCGGATCGCGCTCATGATCGCTTCGGTACCGGTTGAGACGAACCGCATACGTTCCATCGAGGGCAAATACGAACGAATGCGCTCCGCAAGCCTGATTTCTTGCGGATGCGTCGTGCCCCACACGAACCCCTCACGCGCGATCTCGTCGAGGTTTGTTACCAGCGCCGGATGCGTGTGCCCGAAGAGCAGCGGCCCGTACGCCATAATGTAATCGATATAGCGGCGACCTTCTTCATCGAACGCGTACGCGCCATGCGCACGCGTTTGCACGAACATCGGAGCGCTCACACTCCAGCCGCTGCGCACCGGCGAGTCGCACCCGCCTGCAAGTACGGCGGAAGCGCGCTCGATCGTCGTTTGGGTTTCCATTACCGCGGGGCTTCGACGCGAATGCGAGCACACCGTTTGAGGCTCGATCGTATTTGCTATAAGTTAAGCATGAAGCTGCTCTTCGAAATTTTGCTGTCGATCGTCTTGCACCCGATTGCGATGGTGCTGATGTGGATGAACTTGCTCGGCCGAACCGATCTCGACGGCGCCAAGAAACTCATTTGGTTCATCGTCAGCCTGGTTTGGGGTCTCGGTCCGATCGTCTACATTCTCGTATCCGACGGCGCGCTCTGGTAGACGCGCGTTCAGGATGCGGCGATTACGAGCGCGCACATGTCGTTGTTGAATTCGCCGTCTCCGAAGAGACTTGTGAGGCGTTCGGCTATTGCAGCGCGGACCGCGGACCCGCGCTCCATGCCAAGCGAATCAAAATCCGCTGCGAGGGGCGACCCGTTCACGAGCGCGTCGAATGCATGAACGGGGGACCGCACCGTTGTCGTTCGTTTCACCCGCTCTATCCAAATGTTCGTAAATCCGGCGCGCCGCAGATCGTTTGTAACGCGGTCCCGATCGGAATAGCCGAACGGCACGCGTTCGAGGAAACACGCCTCACCGGTATGCCGCTTGTATGTTTCGCAGATAGCATCGTCGAACGGATTTTTTGCTGCGCCGTCCCAGACGCTGAAAATGAACGTTCCATCGTCTCGTAACATGCGCCGCGCTTCGCGAAACGCCGAACCCTTATCGGGAAAGAACATGACGCCGAACTGCGCGACCACCACATCGAACGTGTGCGCTTCGAACGGCAGCGAAGCCGCATCAGCCCGTTCTAAGCGAACGTTCGCAGCGTGCACCGAACGTGCCGCAACATCGAGCATCGCTTGATTCAGATCCGTCGCAACGATGTTGCTTTCGGGAAGCGCAGCACCGAGTTCACGGGTAAGCGCACCGGTGCCCGCGGCGATCTCCAAGACGCGCGAGGGCGCATACCGAGCGACGCGATCGCACAGGTCGCGGGCGTACGGCTCGAAGAGCAGCGGCACGAGATCTTTCTCGTATCGCTCGGGGATCGCCGCCGTAAACGACGCATCGCTCGGCTGCCGAAACTCATTGCCGGGTGACGGAGTAGCATGCTCCATGAACGTTCTTCGCCTTCTGCTTGCCGCCAAGAGCTCGGTGTTCCGCGCCGTGCCGTTGATGCGCGATATGCGTGTACCGTTGATGCTCAAGGCAGCGACGCTCGTAATTGCGGTGTTGATTATATCGCCGATCGATCTCTTCAGCGACATACCGGGCTTGGGATTGCTGGATGATGCTGCGCTTTTATCCCTGCTCTGTTATTGGTTCGTGCGTCTCGCGTCGCGACACCTCGCGGTCGTTACCGTCGATCAGCGGTTGTAACGGGCGTCGCGGCGAAAAGGCCGTTACACGCCATGATCACATCGGATAATGCCGCTCATGACGGCTCGGTTTGGCCGGACATTGACGTTGCAACGTGGGCGGGAACGAAGCGGAGCCTCCATCTGTATTCGCAGATGCTCGGCAAGATGCGCGTCGCATTATCGCCGTCGCAGCCAAACTGGATGTTCACGCCGTTATCTCTCACGGCTCGCGGGTTCACCACGGGATTCATACCGTTCGGACGCGGCTCATTCGAGGCGATGCTCGACGTGTTCGACTCGACGATCGTTATCGCGCGTAGCGACGGTGAGAAACGAACCATCCCGTTGTTGCCGGTACGAACGATTGCCGAAGTGTTCGCCGCCGTGTCTGCCGCGCTGCGCGAACTGCGCCTGACCTGTTACCTCTCGCCCGTCCCTCAGGAAGTCCCGGACACGACACCCTTCAATGACGATCGTCGTCCGAGCGAGTACGACCCGCCTGCCGTGCAACGTTGGTTCCGCGCGACGACAGCCACCGCGACTGTGTTTGATTCGTGGCGCGCGCGTTTCTTCGGACGCACAGGTATTCCATTGTGGTGGGGCGCTTTCGACTTAGCGCTCATTCTATTTAGCGGCCGGCGCGTGGCCGCGCCGACCGATCGCGGCTACATCATGAAATACGATCTCGATGCTGAATTAATGAACGTGGGACTCTATGTCGGGGACGAACACAACGCGCCATTTTTCTACGGGTACATCTACCCGGAGCCGCCCAATGCGGCACATTTGCCGGTAGCTTCGCCGGCAACGTGGTCTACAGCGCTACACGAATGGACGATGCCTTACGACGACGTGCGTTCTCTTGAAGATCCCGCTGCCGCGATCACGGCGTTCATCGATTCCATTTACGAGCTGTGCTTCACGGCCGCGGGTTGGAATCGAGAGGCGTACGTCTATGATGCGCCAAAACGAACGATCGCGTCTCCTTCCTCGTAGTTTTGACGGCACCGCGGAGTTGCGCTTCCCGAATACGATCGTGGGCCGCTTTTGGCGCAGCCGTTGATGGCGGTACATGGTTTAATAGAAGCGATGCCTCACGTAGAGATGCCGATTTCCCCGCAGAGCAACATCAAGGAGCTCGTCTCGGCGCTGCCGATCGCGGCGGATGTGTTGACGCAGTTCGGTCTTGGGTGCTCCGGTTGCGGCGTCAGCAAGTACGAGACGATCGAACAGGGTGCAAAAGCGCATGGCTTGCGCGCCGAACCAATCGTTGCGGCGCTCACGCAGGCGCGCCTTTCGGGTTTCGTTCCGCTGATCTCCAACGACGATAAGGCGGCGTCGCGTCGCGCACCCGGACAATTCAGCGGTCGCGCGCGCATCAAACACGTCGTGCCCGTCATGTCGGGCAAAGGCGGCGTCGGCAAATCGCTCGTCACCGCGTTGTTCGCGCTCGGATTGCGGCGCAAACATCTCTCGGTCGGCATTCTCGACGGCGACATCACCGGACCCTCGATTCCCAAACTCCTCGGCTTGCACACACCGCTTGCAATTGAAGCCGACCCCAATGCGCCGAAAACGCCGCAAGGCAACCCGCAGCCGCTCATGGTGCCGGCCGTCTCGCGCAGCGCCATTGAAGTCGTGAGCGCGAATCTGCTGACCGACAAAGAAGACACCGCGATGATTTGGCGCGGCCCGATTCTCTCGGGCGTTATCCGCCAATTTTACGAGCAAGTGTTGTGGAGCGATCTGGACGTGCTGCTGATCGATCTGCCGCCGGGAACGTCGGATGCACCATTGACCGTATTGCAATCACTGTCGGTTGACGGAGTCGTGTTGGTGACGATGCCGCAAGCGCTTGCGACGATGATCGTGCGGAAGGCGGCGAATCTCGTGCATCAACTGAAAAAACCAATCCTCGGTGTGGTGGAGAACATGTCGTATTTCGTTGCGCCTGATACGGGAAAGAAGTATGACGTGTTCGGTCCCTCGTATGCGAGCCGCGTCGCGGAACTTGCTCAAGCGCCGATGTTCGCGTGTATTCCGATCGACCCGCGCAAAGCGGCGCTCGCCGATGAGGGTCGGGTTGAAGAGATCGACGATCCGATCGTCGATCAGCTTGCGGACGCGTTGCTGGCGTCGCTTGCCGCGCATCCGAAGCCGAAAGAGACGATCACTTTGGTGTAACGCGCGCGCTATTAGTCGCCTTGGACAACCGGCGCGTCGCGCCGTCGCATGAGATAGGTGATCGCCCAGCGAGCCAGGACGAGAAATCGATTCGCATAGCCGATCAAGTTTAGAATGTGAACGCCCGCCCATATCAACCACGCGAAGAACCCCGCGGAGCGCCACACGCGAAGGTCGGCGATCGCGTATCCGCGCCCAACGACCGCGAGATCGCCTTTGTCGACATACGAAAACGTCGCTCGCCGCTCTTTGCCTTCGGCGATGCTTGCAATCAACTTCGCAACGAATTCGCCTTCCTGAATTGCGGGCTGCGCGACGCCGGGCATCTCCGCCTTGCCCGTTTTCATCCCAAACAGATTGCGCTTGGGAGCAACGACTTCGGCGGTGTCGCCGATCGCGAAAACGTTTGGTAGTCCGGGCACCGAAAGATCGGCATTGACCTTTAGTTTTCCGCCACGTGCCGCTTCAACGCCTAACCAGGTTGCGGCGGGCGACGCGACGACGCCCGCGGACCACAAGACGGTCGCGCTCGGAACGTGAGTACCGCCCGCCACAACGCCGGTGCGGTCGATTTGTTCCACGCGCACACCGGTCCGGATTTTCACACCGAGATGTTCGAGATGCTGCATTGCCTTCGACGACAAGTGTTCCGGGAATGTCGGCAGTATCCGCGGTGCACCTTCGTAGAGAACGATTTGGGCGTCACCGGGATCGATGTGCCGAAACTCACCGTTGCGCGCCATGTGGCATAACTCCGCGAGTGTGCCGGCCAACTCAACGCCGACCGTGCCGCCGCCGACCAATACGATCGTCATCATCGCGCGTATTCGATCGGGGCTTGCGTTGCATGACGCGAGCCGTTCGGCTTTTTCAAACGCCAACAACACGTCGCGACGCATTCTCTCCGCGCCCTCGAGTGAATCAAGCGACGGCGCATACTGTTCCCAGGCGTCGTGCCCGAAATAGTTGCTCCGAATGCCCGTCGCGAGCACAAGATAGTCATAGCGCAGATCGCACGGCTCGACGTGCACGAGCTGCTTCTGCGTGTCGATGCCGGTCACTTCGCCCATGCGAACCTCAATATTCGCTTGGCTTCGGAAAATCGTTCGCAGCGGCGCGGCAATCTCGTCGGGAGAAAGGATTCCGGTTGCCACTTGATACATCAGCGGGCGGAACATGTGATAACTATTCTTGTCGACGAGCGTGACTCGCACCGGCGCTCGAGCGAACGCCTTCGCGGCATACAGACCGCCGAAGCCGCCACCGACAATCACGACGTGTGGAAGATTTTCACGCTTCGCCGCCGAGCCGTGATGCACAAGGGCACTATAGCATGGGCTTCAAGTCCTATGAGGCGAACGACTCATACAGTTTTTCGGACGACGCTGCGGTCCGGCGGGCCCTTGCACGCTCGGCCAAAATTATGTACGGTTGAGCTGTAATGAGCGCTAGTCTGCTAACTACTGCGTCGACCATTTGCATTTGCGGCCACGGCCCGGAACTGCACGATGCCCACGGCTGCGCGGCGTGGGACCTCCCGGCTCCCACGGATCCGCGCCGGCGGAATCCCCGGCGTTGCAAGTGCGTGCACCGGCACGGCGCACCGGGCGCAGTTCCAGCGAGCGCACCGCCACCCGCGGTTCGCGCCTCGCTGATGGCCAAGCTGACGACGCGCCGCAAAGCTGGTCACAAGGAGTAGGCGCACTCGCCGCCGCGCCACGTTTCAACGACGCGGCAGCGGTCGAACGCGGCCCCGTCGAGCGGATCGCTATCGAGAATGGCCAGGTCCGCATGCAATCCCGGCTCGAGGTTTCCGGTTTGCGTTTCAACGAATCCGAAACGCGCCGCATTCACGGTGTAAAGTGCGAGCGCTTCGTGTGGCGTCAGACGCTCCGATGGTTCGTTATGATCGACGCAGGCTTGCATTCCTGCGAGCGCGTCGAGCACGCACACGGGGCTGTCCGATCCGCCACAAACTGTTGCGCCGGCGCGATGGAGGCGTCCGAGCGCGTTCATCGTGCGCTTGCGCGCTGCGCCGAGGCGCGCTTCGTACATACCGCCATCGCCGCCCCAATAAGCGTCGAACTGCGGCTGCATGGAGAGGTGGATGTTCATCGCCGCGCACAGTTCGATATGGTCCTCGCGCGCGATTTCGAAATGTTCGATGAAATGACGCGTGCCGCGCGCTGACGGCGCACCAGCGAGGACGCGCATCCACGTGCGCACGCATTGATCGATCGCCTCGTCGCCGATCGCGTGAACGCCCGCCGAGATCCCGTGCGTTTCGGCTGCGGAAAAATATGCGTAGACTTCGTCGTCGGTGTACCGCAATTCGCCACGGCCGGCCGATTCATACGGAACCGAGACGGCGGCCGTGCAACTGCCGATGGAACCGTCGAGAAATACGTCACCGCCGATGTACGGAAGATTGAAACGTTCGGCAAGCAGCGGATCGGGTTCGCAGATTTTCGCGTGCACGTTCACCGGCAGCGCGCGGAACGATTCGATGTCCGCGGCATATCCGTCCACGTCGCGGCCGAGTAGTTGCGCGTGCAGGTGAACGATGCCGTTCGCCAGTGCGGCCTCGGCGCCGCGGCGTTCGGCGCCGCGCACCACGGAGACCGGCATCCGTTCGAGCAGCGTCTTCTGCGCGCGCCAATTTGCCTCGTAAAACAAACGGCCCGTCGGAGCGTCGACCTCGTCTCGTTCGATGCCGTTGAGATCCGCGGGAAGACCCAGCCACGTGAACGTTTTGCGGTTGACGATGCACGAGTGGCCGTCGACGCGCACGATCATGGCAATCGCATTAGGGTGATACCGCTCGACCGGAGCGCGGTCGGCGCGTCCATCGGGCCACAGCGCGTCGTCGAACAATCCGAGATACAACATGCCGTGTTCGATCGGCGCGCGTTCGACGGCGCGCTGATACGCCGCATAGCTCGGAACGCCGCGCAACGAGCGCGCGCCGGTATGATAGCCGGTCTCGGCGAGATGCACGTGGCAGTCGGCAAACGCGGGCAACACCGTGCGGCCGTCGAGATCCATACGTCTCACGTTGATGCCGGAAACATCGACGTCGAGTGCCGCAATGCGGGCACCATCGACCAACATGTTGGAATACCGTGTGAAACGGTGTGATGTGCGGTCGAAGGCGTAGATGCGTCCATGTTCGAGTAAGATCATGTTGCGACGGGTTTCGACGCGATGCTCGTGAATTCTCGGAACGACATATCAGGAGGAGCGATGATCTTACAACGCGTCAAACCCCTCGCACGCATCCTCGCGGAAGGCCGTAACGAACAGCATGGATTGAAACGATCGCTCGGCCCATGGGCGCTCACCGCGATGGGCATCGGCGCAATCATCGGCACGGGCATCTTCGTGTTCACCGGCGTCGCATCCGCAACGCGAAGCGGGCCATCGATCACGATCTCCTTCGTCGTCGCCGGCATCGTGAGCGCGCTCGCGGCACTGTGCTACGCAGAAGTTTCGAGCAAAATCCCGATTTCAGGAAGCGCGTATACCTATACATATGCGACGTGGGGCGAATTTCTCGCATGGATCGTCGGATGGGGCTTGGTGTTGGAATACGCGCTCGGCGCTGCAACGGTGAGCGTCGGATGGTCGGGTTTTTTCACGAACATTTTGCACGTCTGGGGCTTCGACTTGCCCGCGATTTGGACGCACAGCCATTGGGATCCGACACCCGGAGTTGCGAACATTCCGGCCGCCGTCATCGTCTGTATTCTGAGCGGGCTGCTCGTTCGCGGCACGCGTGAATCGAGTTCGGTCAACGCCGTGATCGTTGCAATCAAAGTCGCGATCGTGCTCTTCTTTATCGCGGTCGGTGCGGGCCATATCAACACGGCCTACTATCATCTTCCGCCCGGACCGCAAACTGGATTCGGCGGATACTTTCCCTTCGGCATTACCGGAATGCTCGGGGGCGCCGCGTTCTGCTTCTTCGCGTACATCGGATTCGATGCGGTTTCGACGGCAGCCGAAGAAGCGAAGAACCCGGCGCGCGATCTGCCGTTCGGCATCATTGCGAGCCTGATCATCTGCACGATTCTCTTTATCGTCGTCGTGGCGATTCTGAACGGAATGGTGCCGTTCTACAAACTCAACGTCGCCGATCCAGTCGCATTTGCAATGAATTACGTCGGCCTGCCGTGGGCGAGCGTGATCATCTCCTTCGGCGCGCTTGCCGGTTTGACGACCGTCATGCTCGTCATGATGTTCGGCCAGAGCCGCATCTTCTTCTCGATGTCGCGCGACGGTCTGATTCCGCCGACATTTACGCGGCTTCATCCGGTATGGAAAACGCCGTGGATCTCGCAGTTAATCTTCGGCGTCCTCATTGCGGCCGGCGGCGCATTCTTTCCCATCTCGATTCTCGGCTCGCTCACGAATATGGGAACGCTCGCGGCATTCGTGCTGACGTCGGCGGCCGTCCCCGTACTGCGCTTGCGTCACCCGGAACTACGGTCGGCCTTCACGGTTCCGTTCGGGCCATACATTTTGCCGACGATCTCGGCGATTGCGGCGCTCTTTCTCATGTATTTCTTGAAGGTCGGCAATCCGTATGTTTGGGGATTCTTTCCGCTGGTCTGGCTGGGATTTTTGATATGGTTCACAATCGGCTTGCTGTTCTATTTCTCGTACGGGCGCCGGATGAGCACCGTAGCGTTACAAGAAGCCGAACGTGTCGCGGTCGCGCAGCCCCGCGTGAATTAGCCGCTCGTGCGGCCCGTGAGAGGGTAAGACCGTACCTATGAAACTCCGCGGGTTCATGATTGGATTGGCAACCGGCGTACTTACGGGTTACGCGGCGATTCGCACGATCGAGGCGCTCGGCGCCGTGCGCGATACCGCGCAAGCACCTGTGCAGCCGAACGGGAAGGCCGCGCAGTATGGACGCGCGCGCCGCGCCTTTGCGGTCAGCGATGTTCTTCGCTCCACGACATCCGCACTTGCGTTTGCATACGGACCGGTCGGAATGCGAACCGCGCGCATCGTCGCGCCGCTTCCCGGTTGGGCACGACCAGCCGCGTTTGCTGCGTTCGCCTCGCTGACCGGCGCCGCGGCGGAGCTTCCCGTTTCGATCTCCGAAGGATTCCGCATCGAACGGCGCTACGGACTGAGCGAACAATCGCTGCGGTCGTATGTCGGTGATTGGGCGAAATCGACGGCGATCGAAGCGATCGTGACGTCCTTGCTCGCGACGCTCGCCGCAGCGCTCGTCGGCCGTTTCCCGCGCTCGTGGCCGTTCGTCACGGCGCTTGCCGCGTTTCCGCTCTACGTGCTTGCGAACGTGATCGTGCCCGTGTACATTCTTCCGCTTTTCAATACGTTCGAACGGCTCGACGGACCGCTGGAAATACGCTTACGCGCGCTGGCGTCACGCTTCGGCGTCGGCGACGCGGAGATTTTACGCATGGACATGAGCCGGCAAACGCGCAAGGCAAATGCGTTTGTTGCGGGCGTCGGGCAGACGCATCGAATCGTGCTCGGCGATACGTTGATCGATAACTTTGCGCCCGACGAAATCGAGTTCGTTATCGCGCACGAGCTAGGGCATTACGTGTCGCGCGACACGTGGCGGTTGATTTTTGTGGCGGAACTTGCGACCGCAGTCCTGCTGGCGCTCGTCGCGCGCGCGGAACGTTCCACCGATCGCGACGATTCGCTGCGCATCGCGCGGATCGCCGCGCTCGCCGGTGCGGGCATGCACGTGTTGCGTCCGGCGATGGCTGCGTTCTCGCGATCGCGTGAATGGGCCGCCGACCGGTTTGCGCTCGCGGCGACAAGCAATCCGCAGGCGGGTGCGTCGGCGTTCCGCCGTCTGCGCGATCAGAACCTTGCCGAAGAAGACGTGCCGGGATGGTACGAGTTCTTCTTCGGCACGCACCCGAGTTTGGGAAAACGCATCGTCGCACTCGACGCATCGACGTGACGTTTCGATTAGCGCGTTATGATGATTCGGCCGCCGCGCGTAATGCCGCGATGTCGAGTTTGCCCATTTCCATCATCGCCTTCATGACGCGATTCGATTTTTGGCGGTCGGGATCGCGAAGGAGATCGAGCAAAACGGTCGGTACGATGTTCCATTCGATCCCGTATTTATCGCGAAGCCATCCGCACGGCTGCGTTTCGCCGCCTTCGGACAGGCGATCCCAATAGCGATCGACTTCCTCTTGCGTCTCGCAGTGAACCATGAACGCGGGATGCGGCGCGAGTTCCCATTCACCGCCGTTAAGCGCGAGAAAGTCGGTACCGAGCATCGTAAAAGCGATCGTCATAACTTTGCCCGTTTCGCGGGGCCCCGCTTCGTCATAGCGGCTGATCTCGGTGATATTCGCACCGGGGAAGATGGAAACGTAGAAATTTACGGCTTCTTCTGCATTGTCATTGAACCAAAGAAACGGGGTGATCTTCTGCGTGACTGTCGCAGTCATGATGCGTCTCCTTTACTCAGGGATCTGCACGAGCCCGATCGGATGACCTTCGGGATCGCGGAAGTAACTAATAAGAATTCCGCCCGGAGCTTCGCGCGGTTCCATCATCGTGTTGCCGCCAAGCTTTTCAACGGTTCGCAGCGCTTCGGTGAGATCCGGCACGCCGATGTAGAAGGTTGCGCCGCCTTCGTATCCGCCGGGGCTCGTGCCGATGCCGCCGCGAATTCCGCGTTCGCGTTCCGGATCCGCGTTGATCAGCGAGTACGATTGAGGACCCATCGGTTCGCCAATATCCCAACCGAACGCGTCGCGATAGAACGACGCTAGCATCTTCGTACTTTTTCCCATGACCTCGAAATGAACGACTGGATTTCCCACTGTCGGTCCTCCTAGATTTGAAATGTTGCGGCGAACCGGTCGAGGAGCTTTCGTGGCCCTTTGATCGAGACGATACCGCGTTTGAGCGCTTCGTGTGGCGTGACCTCGCGCGCCATGAGCAGCCGTAGCGCGGGGCCGGCTTCGATCACGATATCGGGATCCTTGAGCGCACCGCGCCCGACGTCGAGCGCACCGCGATCGACGTTTGCGTGAAATACAATATCGCCCACGTGAAACTCGTACGCGATCGTATCGTCCTTGGCTGCGTCCGGACGGAATGTCGTGCGCATCGCCATCGCAAGCGAATCTTCCGTAACGATTTCGCCTTCACGCGGGTCGCCGAGACGTTTTGCGCCCCATTTCCCGAGTGTGACAACCGCCTCTTCCAACTCGCGTCCCGCATCGGTAAGTTCGTAGACAACGCCGCTTCCGGGGCGCGGTGCGGCGCGGCGCTGGACGATGCCGTTTTCTTCGAGTTCTTTCAAGCGAACCGTAAGAATGTTAGTCGGAATTTTCGACAGACCCCGATGCAGATCGCTGAACCGCTTTGGGCCAACCAGCAAATCGCGAATAACGAGCATGGCCCAGCGCTCGCCGATCAGTTCGAGCGCGCGGGAGAAACCGCAGTACTGACCGTAACCGCCGCGTTTTGTCGCCACGACTCGAGCGTAGCATGTTTACTTGTTTTTTACAAGTAGCCTTGCGATTGGCCTGAGACGACGATCCTTCGACAGGCTCAGTATGACACGACGCGAGACGAACCGTTTGCTGAGCCCACGCATATGAGCTGCATGAGACAGTTGATGCTTCTTTTGCTCGTCGCGCTGATGGGCGCGACGGCGGCGCCCGCCTCGACGCCGACGGTCGTCTTGAAGGATGATGCGTTCGCACCGACGCGGCTTACGATTTCCGCCGGTCAAACGGTGACGTTCGTGAATCAAGACGACGACGCGCACACCGTTACGGCAACTGACGGTGCGTTCGATTCCAAAGGGCTGGACAGCAACGGCGTTTGGCGGCACACGTTTACCAAGCCCGGCACGTACGCGTACTTTTGTGAACTTCATCCCTTCATGAAGGGCACCATCGTCGTGAAAGCGGTGACACCATGAAACGCTCGTCGTTCTTGGAACATGTCGGCTGGACCGGCGCCGGTATCGCCTACACGTTAAGCGCGGGAGGTCTCTTCGTGGGACGCGCCGTGGCGCAGGCGAACGATACCGTTGACTTCGTGCAAATCAGCGACAGTCACATCGGCTTCCATCAAGCGGCCAATCCCGATGTTGCCGGAACGCTCGCGTCGGTCGTTGAGAAAATCAACGCGATGCCGGTGCAGCCGGCGTTCGTCGTGCATACCGGCGACATCACGCACCTTTCCAGCGCGCAGCAGTTCGCAGACGCGAAAGCGATTCTCTCGCAATTGAAGGCACCGTTGATCGCGCTGCCCGGCGAGCACGACGTCGTCGGCAACGACTTCAAGACGTACCTCACAAACTTCAAAATTCCGCAGTCGACGGCAGGCGGATGGGCGTCGTGGGATCGCGACGGCGTTCATTACCTCGTTTTGCTCAACGTGTTCAATTTCGAGAAGATGGGATTGCTCGGGACCGACCAGCTCGCGTGGCTTGCGAAGGACGTGAAGGGCGTCAAGCAGACGACACCGGTCGTCGTGTTCACGCATGTGCCGCTCTACGCGCTCTTCGAGCCGTGGGGCTGGACGACGGAGGACGGCACGAAGGCGCTCGCCCTGTTGCAGAAATTCGACAATGTCACCGTTCTCAACGGGCACATCCATCAAATCGTCACGCACAGCGAAGGGAACATCCGTTTCGCGAGCGCCGCAGCAACGGCGTATCCGCAGCCAAAACCGGGAACGGCGCCGAAGCCTGGTCCCGTGACACTTGCGCACGACGAC
This sequence comes from Vulcanimicrobiia bacterium, assembly GCA_963737065.1. GTDB lineage: Bacteria > Vulcanimicrobiota > Vulcanimicrobiia > Vulcanimicrobiales > Vulcanimicrobiaceae > JAMXLG01. The sequence goes on along the minus strand of CAVTRC010000001.1, from coordinate 2,205,557 downwards.
CTGCTGCACGCGATCGGCTATCGGACGGTAGAACTCCATGGCGGCGACGCACGTATCGAGGATCGTCCACTCGCCTAAGGATCTTGGGGTGCGGGACGAGACGTTGGAAGCAGCCTTTGCACGGCGTGAAGCTGCGGCATACGAGCGCGCGTACGGCCAATACAGTGCGCGCATGTATACGAGCGCGCTTCGGGTTCTACACGATAAAGAACTTGCGCACGAATGCGTGCACGACGTGCTTCTGCGCCTCTGGAAGAAAGGGACGTCGTACTCGCCCGCACGCGGCAGCCTCGAAGCGTTTCTCGTTGTATGCGTGCGCAATGCAGCGCTCGCGCGCGTTCGTGACGATGCGCGCCGGCGCGCGCTGCTCGCAGAGCAACCGCAGCCGGCGATAAGTACACTCGATGCAGATCCGTTCGAGCACGCGCACGTGAAAGCGGCACTCTCAACATTGAGCGAAGCGCAAATGCAAACGATTGAGCTTGCGTACTATCGTGGAATGACGCATACCGAGATCGCGGCAAAACTCGATGAACCGGTTGGCACGATCAAGAGCCGCATCTCGAACGCGCTGCGAACGCTGAGGGAAGCGCTGGGAAAGGAGTCTCTGCGATGAATGATGCGCACATCGGCGAAAACGCGGAGCTCTATGCGATCGGCTCGCTGGACGAGTTGGAGCGGCAGCGTGTCGACGCGCACGTCGCCAATTGTGCCGACTGTTTGCGCCGCTTAGGGCAGGCCGAAGAAACGGTGCTCGGACTGGAACGTGAAACGCAAGCCGCACCGGTCGCGGCCGGCACGCGCGCGCCGCAGTTCCGAACGTGGCGGCTGTCCGGATGGTGGATGGGCGTCGTGGGAGCGGCCGCGGCACTCGTCATCGGGTATTTTCTTCCGCATCGCGCACCGCCATACGATGTAGCGCAAGTTGCGATGCTGCACAGCCACTTCAATCATGCGCAGTTCGTGGGACATGGACCGCTCGCGAAAGTGATCTACGCGCGCGATCGCTCGTGGTACTACGTCGTCGTCGAAGGCTCGCACACCTACGATGTCGAGGGCGTCGGTGCGGGCGCGAGGATTCCGCTCGGTGCTCTGGCTCCGCGTACCGGGACAAGCGAACTCTTTGTCAGACGGATGCCGCGTTTGGATCGCATCGAGCTTCGCGACGGATCTACCGTGATCGAAACGGCAGAGATACGGTAGCTAACGCCTTGCGGCCCGGGTCGTCGCGACGCATGGCGCGGTTACGACTCCTTCGTGTACGGATATACGAGGTGCATGAAGATCGCTACATACAACGTGAATGGCGTGAATGGGCGATCGCCGATACTGCTCGACTGGCTCGCTGACGCGAAACCGGACGTTGTGTGCCTTCAGGAATTGAAGGCACCGCACGAAAAATTCCCCGAGGGCGCTCTGCGCGAGGCCGGCTACGGGGCAATCTGGCTGGGACAGAAAAGTTGGAATGGGGTCGCGATTCTGGCGCGCGGTGAAACGCCGCGCGCGACACGGCGCGGCTTGCCCGGCGAACCCGACGCGGCGCAGTCGCGCTACATCGAGGCGTCGATCGACGGCATATTGATCGGTTGCCTTTACTTGCCGAACGGCAACCCCGCTCCCGGCGTGAAGTTCGATTACAAACTCGCCTGGTTCGATGCGCTCACAAACTACGCCGCCGAACTTTTAGCGCGAAACGTGCCCGTGATTCTCGCCGGCGATTTTAACGTCATGCCGACGGATCTGGACGTCTATAATCCGGATCGTTGGCACGATGACGCGCTCTTTCGCCCGGAAGTTCGCGCGGCATTTCACCGGCTTACGTCGCAGGGCTGGACGGATGCACTGCGGACGCTTCATCCGAACGAGCGCATCTACACGTTTTGGGATTACTTCCGCAATGCGTTTCGCCGTGACGCGGGTCTGCGTATCGACCACCTCCTCTTGAGTCCTTCGGTTGCAAAACGACTGACGGCAGCCGGCGTTGACCGCGACGTTCGCGCGAGAGAAAAAACCAGCGATCATGCACCCACGTGGATCGAGCTGGCCAATGCTAAACGAAATGATCGTTGAGGTGATAAAGGAGCGCTTCGATCCGTCGTCCGTCGACGATTTCAAGCGCGTTGCCACATGTCGCGATTTAGGCTATATTTAGACAGATGACAATGCTACTTGCGGCGCCCTCCGCCAGGGTGGCGCTCAACGCGTACGAGCGAATAGCCGAAGCTTGGGGATTGGACCAAGAGCAGAGCGCTGCTTTGCTCGGAGTCAGCCGACGGACAGTTTACCGTTGGTTCAGCGAAGGTGGGCGCGATCACGTACGTCGCGACACGCTCGAGCGCATTTCGCATTTGATAACGATTTGGGAGGATCTCGCGGCGTTCTTTGGCCGTGGTGAGCTGGCGCGGACTTGGGTGAAGCGTCAGAACGCTGACTTCGGCGACCAACCGCCCCTGCAACGAATGCTGCACGGCAACGTCCAGGATCTCGTTTTCGTCCGAAATTATCTGGATCGCGCCCGCCAAGGGTGGTAGGGGTCCATCGAGTTGTCCCGGACCCGCGGCACCCGCTAGCGGCTCTAGTAGATCTCGTTGAGCGGCCAGAGGACTTAGAAGAGCTGCTAGCGCTACGCGCGCTAACGGATCCAATGGCCGCGGATGCATTGCTAAACATCTCGCTTGTGGCGCCTGAAGACCGCTACGTTGGCCCTCAGGCTTCGATCGTTATGGGTCCATTTCTTACGATCGGCGGAAGCCGCTTCTCTCCAGGAACGTACGGCGTGCTTTACACTGCGGACGCATTTCTCGTTGCGGTCCGAGAGTCTAGTTACCATGCCGCCAAAAAGCTTAGAGCGACGTACATGACCGAGCCGACACTCGTGCCTAGATACGGACTTGAACTCTCGTTGGATGAGTCGGCTCATTTGGACATCCGGCGCGGCGGTGCTGATGATCTTAAAGAGCCCGCGATCTACGACCCTGACGCTTATGCGTCAGCGCAGGCGGCGGGAGCGCGGCTGCGCGCCAATGGCCACCAAGGCGTGTGGTACGACAGCGTTCGATCACCCGGTGGAACCTGCTATGCGACATTTAAGCCACTGGCAGTCAAAGACGTTGCCGACACCGTTCGGGAGATTGAACTTTTTTGGGATGGCGCGGCGATCGATGAGTACCGAGAGGTGAGAACCTATAGGCTTTAGTGGTCGGCGTGAGACGCCCGCATCGTAGGTGTCGAGATATTAGGTTAGACCGGACCTTTCGGATCGCTTGTGCCATCCAACTACCGGGGGCATTGCTTCTTTGCAATGGCGACAGCATGACTAAGCTGCGGTCGTCGAGCCGAATCGCTCGAGCGTTACATGCGCGGCGTTTGCGCGATCGGCTGGCGTTGCGGCAACGACGTCCGACAGGAAACGCCGGGACCGCCGGTCGTCACCAAGGCAGGGACCATTTTACGGGCTTTACAAGCTTTACGAACTTTACGAGGCTTGGTATTACCCTAGCGATGCCTCGGAAATCTTCTACTGTCAAAAGAACCGCTACGCAGAGAAGGAAAACTGCCACTTTCGTATCGCGCCGTGCTAAGAGGACGGTGGCCCTTGGAGCGTCAGGTCATGACGCGTCGTTTTCCATTTACCAGAGCCTTCTCACTGACGTCGATGAACGGCGACTTCGCACAGTACTCGAAACAGTAAGAAGCTACATATTTTCAACAAAGGATGACGCCGCTGCGCTGCGAGCACGCAATCAAGATCGTGTCGACACGCTTAGCGCTCTAACATTTGCAGATGCGCTCAGTTCTGACGAAGCGGGAACGTTCGTTCGGCGATCGCGGCCCGTAGTCAATCAGATGGTGAGGCAGGGACAACTACTCGCTGTTCCTGACGGTCTCGCGTTGCGATTCCCACGCTGGCAATTCGACGCAGGGTGCGGAAAAAGTCAATAAATCGTCCTTCTCGCCCGGAACGTGCCTCTTGCATCGCCTGAGCAGCGGCAGTACGATCTCGAGCTTGCCAGAACCCAAGCCAATCTGCATTAGCGAAGGGGGCAAAGTCATCGATTCCAAGTAGGCGCCTTCCGTTCGCACTCACTGCCTTCAGGCGACCTTCGAGGTCGAGGATCTTAATGCAATCCGGAGCGGCTGCGAGAAAGTCGGAGAAGCTCCCTGCGCTTGGATGGGCATCGAGCATGGAGCTTGCCTCACTACGATAGCGCGCGGAGCTGTCCTTGGGCGGGTGGCCGGAAATGACGTGTCGCCAACATCGCACAATCATGCAAAGCGCCGCAATCCGGGTAAACGAGTGAGAGATTGCCTAACTCACCGGGGAGCGTCCGATGTCGCCCGAAAATGAAGCCGCGGAGTTCAGCCGCATGATGCGGCTAGCCGCCGGCAAAAAGCTCCGCTCCAACGTTCCGCGTGCTGCTCAAGGCAATTGGTCGCCATCGCCGTCTCGCGATCCCCTCGGCCTGCTCAAACGCGTCAGCGAAGGTCGGCTTCAGGAATTGCTACCACTCCGAGACGACCGAATCCAGGAAACGCCGTTTACATTTTTTCGAGGTTCTGCGGTCATCATGGCTGACGACCTTGCAGACTGCCCCGTATCCGGTCTGATGGTCCAGGCGTGTGGCGATGCTCACTGCCTGAATTTTGGCGGATTCGCAACCCCTGAACGCAATCTAATTTTCGATCTGAATGATTTTGATGAGACGCTTCGCGGGCCGTGGGAGTGGGATGTAAAACGACTTGTTACGAGCGTTCTCCTTGCCGGCCGTCAGAATGGCTTTAAGGAACGTTCGAACGCGATTGCGGCGCTTGCTGCCGTGGAATCGTACCGGACGCGAATGAATGACTTAGCAGCGACTCCCGCACTCGACAGTTTTTTATATGCGTCTGGACGCGAGAGGCATCCTAAACGAAGCACGCGACGCCGCGGTGCGGGCTCGTCGCAACCGTATAGCGGACGAGGCAGCGACGGACTCGATCCGTGCTGCCGTTGACCGATTCACGGAAATTGCAAACGGTGAACGCCGTTTTAAGGAAGAGCCCCCGTTCTGTTTCACTCGACGGCGACCGATCGTACAGGTTTCGACCTACCGGAAATTTTTTCAGACTACGCCGCAACGCTAGCGCCGGACGTTCGGGCGCTGTTCAACCGGTATCATCTCGTCGATCACGCAATTAAGGTCGTCGGAGTGGGAAGCGTAGGCACGCGCTGCGGCGTCGGTCTTTTCGCGGCGGCCGAGGACGACATGCTCATCCTTCAGGTCAAGGAAGCGAGGAAGTCGGTGCTCGAGCCATACCTTTCGAGCGAACAATATGCAAACCAGGGTGAACGCGTCGTGCGCGGTCAGCGCCTTATGCAAGCGGCAAGCGACGTGTTTTTAGGCTGGGCAAAATCGGGTGACCGCGATTTTTATGTCCGTCAATTCAAAGACATGAAGGCCTCAGCGGATCTCGACGAGGCTGATCAATATCAGCTTCGGGAATACGCTCACTGGTGCGGCTGGGCGCTCGCAACGAGTCACGCTCGCTCAGGCGATGCAGCCGCAATCGCTGGATACATGGGCAAGAGGCGAACATTTGATCTTGCAATTCTCGCGTTCACGCTGACTTACGCCGAACAAGTGGAACGCGACCATGCTGCGTTTTGCCGAGAGTCGGCGTCTAGCGATGGTGGAGAATTGATTGAGCTTCGAGATAAGTAAGGTTCCTAGGTAAAACCGTCTCGTGTGACGTCGATCGCCAACCTGGGCTTTGTGCGCCCTGAAGGCGACGTCCGCGGTGATGTTTTAGGTCGGTGGCGTTAGGATGACTACGCTGCCATCGTCGAGGCGCATCGCTCGAGCGGTAAGCACATTCGATAGATACACGACTGCCGCTTCGATTTCGTCGCGCGTGCACGCGCGCGTCGCGTTTGCGGCAGTGAGCCGTTGCTGCACGAGCATCATCGCCGCATCGATCGTTAAATGCGCGGCGTTTGCGGGGTCGGCTTGCGTTGCCGCAGCGACCTGCATATTCCAGCCGTCTTGTAGCAGTACGTTGGCCACATAGGTAACGCGCTTGCGTCGGCCGTGCCGGCGTTCCCACAGCACGTCGGTTATGGCGTCCTCGGCAAATCCGAGCGCGAAGCACGTACGCAACTCCTGCGGGTTCAGCCGTTCTTGCAAGACGGTAACGAGATCGTCGATCGTCCATGCACTCACTTTGTGCGTAAGCAGTTCGTCATGGAGTTCGACTTCTTCGGAGAAACCGGGCCCGATCAGCGTACAGTATTGCGCGTTGTATTGTCCCGCCCACTTCGACGCTTCGACCGCGTCGGGCTGCGTCACAACGCCGGCGCCCGTCTTACATTCAACCATTGCGCGATAACCAATCGGTCCGAGTTGCGCATCGATGATCCCGTCGGGCGCTTTATGGCCGCCGATGTGCTGCGCGCGAAAGCCAACATGTGCGAATGCATCGCAAACGGCCGCTTCCCACGCGGCAGGATCGTCTCCGCTAACGGTGTTTCGCAAACGCGCGATCAATGCGGGCGCGGCCTCATCGTCGCCTTGGATCGCGGGGAGCATGACGTCGGGCCAATCATCGAGCGGTTCGTTCATCCGGAACGAGCGATCGGGATTCTGGACGATCGGCGGCTTGCGGTTGTGGCCGATACTCCGTGCAATAAACTCCGTCAATGCGATGTAGACGTATTTTTCGCTCGTGTTCTTTGTGAGCAGTCCGCGGGCGAGCGCAGCATCGAGAATCGCTTGCGCGTCGCGCGAGTGTCCGTCGCTCAAGATCTTCATTGCCGCGCGGATGACATGGCCTCTCGGCTGCGTCGCGGGAACGAGCACCGGCGGCTGCTTGAAAGCGACCGTTGCAAAACATTGAGAGCCAATCACGTCGAGTTGCGATTGGAAAACGTCGCCGATCGTTTGCAGCCGTTCTTGCACACGATCGGCCTCGATGCATAATTCGCCGGGCTGCAATGACGCGAGTTCATCCCATGTGACCGCAGCGACGGCGTAGCGGCGATCGGACCACGCAAGCTGTACGGCAACGCGCTGAACAAGCCCGGTGCATTTGACTTAACGTGCACGTGCACGCGCGCTCCGCCTGCGCTGTTCGGCTCGGTCGTAAAGTATTGCGGATACTTCGCAGCCGCGTCGTTTGCGAGCGCGTGCAGCCACGTGCGAACGGGTGCGTACTCGGGCGCGTCGTCGAACGGCACAAAGAGTGCGACCCCACCGACGCCGTCGAGGACGGGAATCGCGCACAGACGCAGCGTCGCGAGAAATTCTCGCATGATGAGCACGGATTGTCGCATCGCATCCGGGCGGAGTTCACCTGGGCCGGCTTCGAGAAGGATGCGCGCGAAGCGAAGCTTGAGCGGATCTTCAGGCGTCGGCGTCCATGAATGAAACTCGACGGCGGCCCAATCGTTGGCGAGCCAGTCCAGCGTGAATCGCTCGATCGCGAAGTAGGGATGCGTCGCCCTTCGCATTGCGAACGGCGACGGCCGGCACGCGGTGCGCGGATGATCCTAAGGGCCCATGCCATTGCGGAGCGTTTTTGCCGCCCGGAAAGGTGTTCCAGACGAGCGGCATACGGTGGAAAAGGGCATCCATTGCGGCGCTTAACGCAGCGCGTTCTACATCCTGTAGCATCACGTCACTCCAAAAGGCAAACGGTATTAAGGCCGGCTATTCGCCGGCGACTGCTCGGTTGCATGCTATTTTGCGGCGGCTGCTCGGCCGGAATTGGCGCGCACGCTGGGCGCACGGCCCGGTACTACGATCGGAGCATGCAGTTTTCTGAGGAGTACTGGTTATGAATAATCGGACCGTCGATCGCGCTAACGTCAGCGACGCGTTGGCAACCCATGCGCTCTCACAGAGTACGATGCAGGCGAGGGTCAGCGGCGAGAGCGCCGTGCGCATTACCCAGCCTGTTTCTCCCGGACAGAGGGAAGAACGTATCGTCGATCCGCGACTGGCGGCGCTCTTGCAAAACATCATCGTGATGCCTAAGCGCGCACCGTCTCTACCGTCACAACTTGGGCCGTTCAACACCGGCTATATCGCGTTCGACGGTGGCGTACCCGTAGGCGGCTCGATGTCCCTGACGCTCTATCAAGACGGCGGCTACGCCTTCTCCGGATCATTTCACGATTCGGGCTTCCCGAGCTACAAAATCGAGCCGAACTGGGCTATCGTTTCACAGAGCGGCAAGGCGTTCACATTCAGCCACGCGGGAGAAACGTACGGCACGATCGACAGCGGCTCGCGCGACTTTAGCTTCTCAGATATCGGCACGAACGACGACATCAAGAATGCGTGGGCCGATTTATGCGCATCCTATACCTGGCGCTGGACCGTGTATTGCAACTGGGACGTACAGGCCGCGATCGACGACTTAATCAACGCGCTAAAGGTGGCCGGCACTGTAATCACCGCCGTCATCGCCGTAGTGGCGTTGTTCTAAGGGCGCGTTTGCGAGGGTTCGGGCGCACACAATCCGCAGCTGCGGAAATACGAACACTGTAACTATGACGGTGAAAATCCGCGCGGCGATCACTGCGCCACGTTCCGTCGACGTTACGATAAACGACGCGCCCGAACCGTCACGTTCCGAGGGCTCGAACATCGGCTCGGACGAAGTCTATCGCGGCTGGCTTTGCCGTTTTATTTGGCGGCCTGAAATTTGAATAGCGAGTGTTGAAGCGCGATCTTCTGCGTGGAACTGCGTACTACTTGAATTAGAACGGCCTTTTCCGTAGCTGTACTCAGCCGTTTCGCCGTTGTGCAGAGGCAGGTGCTGGGCCGATATGACCTCACAACCACCATGTGAGGAAAGCCATGCCACAGATACAGCCACGGGATCGCGTTGCTCCATACGTCGACGGACGGGCAGCCAGTTACCCCAGCATCTTCGGGTGGGGACCGAGGACTGCAGTTCTTATGTTTATTGCAGCCAGACCCGGCTGCCGGAGTAGCGACATCACGGACTACTTTGGCTTGCAACGAGGTAAGTTGGTCACCAACATACGGGAGCTCCGGAAAGAGCACTTGATCCGCGGAAAGTACCGCTACTCCCTCAACAAAGGGCTGGCGCACTTCGCCGAGCTCTGCACGTTCCTGCGGATCCTCGCACAGCATTACGGCATCGAAACGAGCACAGACGGATACGCGCGGCTCAATACGAAGCGCGCGTCCGTTTCGCAGCCGGCAGACATCCCGCGCAACCTCTTTTGCACTGACGGGCGGACCTCGGTGCTTCTCATGGTTGCCGCTGTGAGTCAGGTGTTCGCACGGGAGATGGATCTGGTGCTCGGCGCAGACAGGTCGGATCTATCCCGGCGGCTCAGAGATCTCCAACGTCAGGAAATATTGGAAGGCCGCGTCTTTGGGCGCCATACCTTATATGCGCTGAATCCTGCCTATCCGGGTGCTCAGAAGCTTTATGTCTTCTTGCGCAAGGTATTGCGGAGTCGGCACGACATTTGCCAAACCGCACACGCTCTGCTGGTTTTACGCTACCAGCGCAGATTTCGCGCGCCAGAGGTATCGCTCGAGCTTCACGACGCGCTCAATTCCGTACGTCCGCTGCGTTCGGTGTTTCAAATCAAGCGTCATATTCACGGAATCATAGGATCGAACTTTCCACCGCTTCGACCCCACCGGATCAGAAATCGAAGGTATAAAGGACCACAGCGGCGCCATCCCTGGTCGCCACAGTCCGGGGAAAAGCGGTTAGTCGCCAACCTCAAGCTCACTGCGGCGGAATACGCTACTTCGCTGCAGAGCGAACATCTCGGAAGCTGCGAAGGGAAGGTGTAGCGATGCGATCGATATTTAAGAATATCCGCGCTACGTTCGTGAACTTCATCGGATCGTTGCTGGAAGTGCCGAGCGTAATCGACAGGCCTCTACAGCGACGTCGGCGCAGCTTTGCCTTAGATGCGGACGAGTTGCGAGCGGTTGAACGTCGTGGCCGTAGAAATGGCCGGCGTTCAGGACCTCTTGCCAGCGTGTCTTCCGATCCCGAAGGGCGCTTGTTGCTGTTACGTTTTGCAACTGACGTATCGTTGAGTATTCCGGTAGCAACAATCTACGAACTCAGAGGTGCGTCTGCTTCGAAGATGCGAGACGTAAAGGTGTCACCAAAACGGGAGGGTATTGTTTTTCGTTCGATAGGAGAGATAATCTACGTCCCGGGACTTCTGGCCAGTCTCTTTGGCGAAGCTATAAAGGACTATTTCGCTGGCGATCCGCAGCTCGAAATCGCGGATCGCGGGCGCACGTCTATCCGTCGGCGCGAACCTATGATTGCTTGTGATGATGACGGAACCGTGCTCGTAGCGCTGCGCGATCGCTTGAAAGAAGTGATTTGCCTCTTCGCGTGAAAACGGCAGATATCCGACTTCATCGATAATGAGAAGGCGCGGCGATTGCACGCTGCGGCGTAAATATTCTTTGAGTCGCCCCTGACGATGCGCTTTCGTTAGCTGCAGCATGAGCTCGGCTGCAGAAACGAACCGCGTTTTGATGTTCGACTGTGCGGCCTTATAACCAAGCGCAATCGCCAGATGCGTTTTGCCAACGCCCGAAGGTCCGAGCAGCACAACATTTTCGGTCCGTTCGATAAAGGCAAGCGTCGAGAGTTCCGTAATGAGCGCCTTCGGCGTTCCGCTTCCGAAAGCGAAGTCGTACTGCTCCAGCGTCTTAATGCTGGGGAAACCAGCCGTTCGCGTCAACAGCATGCGACTGCGCTCTTGCCGATCTCGTTGTTCTGCCAGGAGCAACTGCTCGAAAAATTCCTGAAAGCTCAGATTCTTGCGCACGGCATTCTCGGCAACGTGGGCAAGTTGTGCCGCCATCGTTCCTAGCGCTAGGCGCTGGCAAAGGTCGTCGATGCGTTCAAAGTCAAGCATGAGTCAGTTCCTCCGCAAACGCATCGTATATCGCTAGTGGATGCTGGAGCGACTCGATTGGCGTTGGAACAATCAGCTGCGTTCGCTCTCGCTCGTCGTTATTTCGTCTGCCGCCATACGGCAGCGGGAGCGCCCGGAGAGCCGTCCGTTCGCGCATGAAACGGTCCACTGGCCGCTCTTTCAACGTCGCATGAACGCGAACGTTGGCGACTTCGTGTAGCCAAGGCACAACGGCATGGTTCGCCTGTACGACGTCGACGAGTTCGCTTTGGCCAGCCTGCAGTGGATCGAAAAACGATCCGCGCATATAGCGATGGAATCTCTCAAGCTTTCCCTTCGTCTGCGCTCGGTACGGCGCGCAAAGCCTGATGGCTATTCCGTAATGTCGCGCAACGTCGAGCAGAAATGGATTATAGCGGTGTCTCCCTTCGCCGTAGGCATTTCGTTCGATCACGATCGTTTTCGGGTTGTCACACAAGATTTGCTCGGGAACGCCATCAAAGAACCGCAGCGCGTGTTCCAAACCTGCGGCAAGCGACTCCGTTCGCTCATTATCCGTGAACTCAACGAACGTGTAGCGCGAATATCCCAGTTCGGCGGTGAAGGCGCGCAGCGGCGTATTGCCACGGCGTAGAACGACGAAATCAATCTGCAACTGCTTGCCGGGCTCGGTTTCAAATCGTACAACCGGCTTTTCCGCAACCGCCGGCCGAATTGACCGCACGTACTCTTTGAGCTGCGTAATGCCGCCGTCATAGCCGAGTTCGCGGATCTCGCGAAGCAGCACCGTCGCGTGCAACTGCACGTCACCGGCGCCGGCCATTCGATCGCGCAGATATAGCGTATACGGATCGAGTTTTGCCGGTCGCGGCTCCCGCCTTTCGTATTGGCCACGGCGTTCACCACGAAGAATCGCTCGAACCGTATTGCGCGCGAGTCCGGTCTCCCGCGCGATCTCGCGGATGCCTTTGCCCTGGCGGTGCAGGACGTCTATTTCCACCTGAAGCTCCTTATTCAACATCACGAACTTACGTTCGCGTCAGATCAGGCGGAACGGCTTAGTCAACTCTGTTAGGCGGCGACTTCAATACTATTCTGACTATTGCGCGCAAGTCGGTCTTGCATCGGTTGCAACCGATAAAACACAACCGTTGCCAGCTGCCGTTTGTGAGAACGCATCGCAGCTCGATGCGTCTTGCCCTCAGCTCGCTTACGCGCATAATAGAGTTGGCCCGGATGATTGCGCGTGCGGTTTTGGACCAACGCAATAACATGGAGTAATCGATTGAGCTGACGATCACCACCGGTGTTGACACGGACGCTCGCGTTGCGACCGCTCGAACACGGAACGGGCGCCGCCCCGGCGCGCATCGCGAAGCTCGCGGCATTGCGATACATGCGAATATTGCCGGCATGCCCAACGATCCCGGCAGCAACGACAATAGAAACGCCTCGAAGCTCCAGCAATTCGGGCGCAAGGCGCTTAACGAAAGGGCGCAGTTGGCGTTCCAGCTGCATTCACTGCAGCATTGAGCCGGCGGATTTCCGAGATCGCCTCGTCGATCTCATCAGCAAGCGCATCGCCGGTATACCTCTTACCGCGATGACCGCTTAGAAGATCTGCTGCATTCTGCAATGCAATTTCGGTCGTCATGTTCGAGGGCAGCGGTCCAATCGCCAGCCGCAATGCGGCATCCCGCAGCCGATTTACAGCCTCCGTCCGCTGTCGCACAAGTCGATCGCGGCGATCATAACGTAACCGGACTGCTTCCTGTTCATCCAGACGTTCGCAACGCCGCAAGCGATCGGATTCGCGCAGAACTCTTCGGCATTCGCTCGAGCGTCGGTGGATCGGATTTTCCTCTTCGGCTTGCGTGTTTGCGGGACCTGCCTCGTACGACGGCTGCTTCGATCGCAAGCGTAACAATTCCCTCAACCATCCGGTGCCAAACGGTTCTTTCGGTTCGGCGTTCGTTGGGTGATCTCGAGCAGCGCCATTTCGTCTCCAATCTCGTACATATCAACGAATACGATAGAACGTATCGCGGCTGTACCGCATGACCTTGCATGCCTCGCTAACGTTACCCAATTGCTTGGCGAGGTTCAGAAGGCCAACCTTACCGTTGATAATTTTCTTCTGAGTCGGACATCGATGCAGCGTGCGCAAGGGCGCTCCGCATTTTCACCCCCGAAATAGCACTACGTTGGTTCGTGGGGCGAGAACCGCATTTAAACGGAGCTCGACCGATCGATGTGTTGGCACTTGACGGCGCTGGACCGCTAATCGATGCGCTCGATGCGATCAAGGCAGGCGGATACACGTAAGAATCAAGAAGAAATTGCTCGACTGTCGGTGGAGCATTGCGAGTATGCGTCCATGGCGTACGGGCGCGTATCACGTATAAAGGAAAAGCGCAAGTTGGGAGTAGTCGATGCCGCGTTTTAGTGGCGGGTTCAGTTAGGTAACTTCTTCAATTGCGGGCGTCGTCGTTCCAGTCCAAGAGAAGCGGTAAACCTTTGATTCCCGAACGTTTGATACGACGGCGGGGCGAAAGCACGCGATGCATGTACCGCCCTTATGCCGAACGCTCGGATAGACAACGCCAATTGCGCCGACCGACAGCAAATCGCGCGCGAGGTCTTGGCTATCGGTATATTTGTCAGGGTGCAAGCACGGTGTGAACGCAGGATCGCCTAGACGCAAATCGTGCAAATCGGCGCTAAAATCGGCCAAATAATCGCGATACGTTACCTCGTCGTCATACACGCCGATCTCAGCCAATTCCAGCGTCTTGTGATATGCAACTTCTGCATGCGCCGTCTCGATCGCGAACGAGGCATACCATGCTCCACGATCCGGGCCATTGAAACGGCTTCCAAGCGGATGGGCATGAGTGAACGCCGCGTTAACGATGCGGTAATATGGCACTCCGAAGAGGAGCTCGTGGATCCCTATTCCTGGAAGGAAGCCATTTTCAGCTAAAAGCCGGTCGTTCGTAGCATTATCGAGTTCAAATATAGCGGCGAGATGTTCGTCTGAATTGGCAATTTTTGCGAGCACACTGTTTTCGAACCGCGTCGGTATGAGCGGATGCGTATCGTTTGCCCTAACGAGCGTCGTCGGTGGAAGTTTAGACGCCACCGCGACGCGCGTCAAGAAGTCGGCGTACTATCTGAAATGCTGGGATGCCGCCGTGGATCATATATTCGAGCGGCGTAGACCCTTTGAAAATAGGGTTTCGGTTCTGAAGCTGCACCCAACGATCTGCAAGTGCATCCGAATGGAGTAAGTGTAACGCCTTGTATATTCCGACGAGGTACGACGTTCGAAGAAGCGTATCAACGTCAAGAGTCCTAGGCGTCTTCTTCAGATTATAATACGTGCTGCTCGACATTCCGCCGAGAAGACGCATCGCGTCCTCGGCGGCAATTTTCCAAGCGTCAACTATATTGAAGAATGCCGCGAGGGCAGCTGGGCTTAGGCGCTCGCGATTGGCATCGTCGGCGATGTCGGCCAGGTCCGGCGGCGCATACCGGGTCTCTGGGTATATCAGAGCCATTTGACCACTTCTCTCCTAATGTGGAGATTATATCCTCCAAATTGGGAGGACGCAATATCCCTTCCTCGCGGTGCAAGGCACCTGGCCCTTGGGGCCCGTCTAGACCATGGCAATTCGACTGCTTTGCTCCCTAACTGCCTTAGTCTAGGCCGAGTGGTTCGGCGACGGCCTCTGGCGACAAGGGCTTGATGTCACGCCAATGTACCTCATGCCCACAGGTTGTAACAGCGAGAGTCGCTAGTTTGAGCGCGCGAGCCAATTCAACTCGCCCCGCACTTCAAATTCTCCAAACGAATCGCTATTGGGGACTGTTCGGGACTGTAGATAAGTTGCGCTTGCCACGCGATATCGAATAGTTCCATGTCGTGGACAGTGCCCAACGTGAATGAAAGAGGGACAATGAACGACGACGCTGCGACGGCGCCGCGTACAGACCAGCGCGTAATCGCCCTGGCTGACAGTGTAACGCACTTGACGCGCTTCGATGTGCAGCGTGGGCTTCAAGCACGACGTTGCTGTCATTGGCATGGAGGATGAACCAGCACTTCACCGCGATCGGCGCAGCGGCGATCATCATGACCAGCGGCGTGCCGATGCCGCCGCGCATCCACAACTCGTCGCGGCCGAGGCGCGCCCAAAAGTGACCGAGCAGCACGCCAGCGACGATAAAAGCTCCCAGCGTCAGGTAAACCACGATTCGAACTCCCATACGAATGAAGCGACGAAGTCAGCGGTGCGCGACGCGCAGCAGCAAGCGCCTGCATCATCGACTTCGACGAACCTCACTACCAATCGCCAGATGCCTTAATTCACGCCAACAGAACGCATCGTGACTGCTTCCCCTCACTCGGGTGAAGACGGGATGTCCGCCGACGTCTTTCCCCGCGAGGATTTTCGAGCCAAGCTGGGCGGCGCGGGTCATGCATCCACGCGCGCGTTACGTAATAGGTACGGAAGTTCACCCACACGTGCATCCGCGATCGCCGGAAGTAGCGTGCGGCTCCGCGCCACTCACGACTGCCGGCGAAACTTTCACAGCGCTAGTTCGGCACCGCCGCGACCCGCGATAGCACCAATGAGCCCGAACGAGGGGACGGAGGCCATGCGACCGTGCGTTCTGTTGTGGTGAGGAACGAGCTCGGCAGAGCGCTATTTCATTACATTCATCGCAGTAATGGAAACTCGGATCGCTTATCTAGAGTGATCTTAAAGGCTTCGAAGGCATTTCGCTCGTTTACCGACCGTAAAGCCGGTACCCGTTATCTTGAAATGCTTTAAACGACGAGTCGACGCACCAATGCTGTTTTCTCGCCGGTGCGCAATCTAGTGCTCATCGCCCATACACGCAAAATCGCATTTACATCGTCAAACCTTCTAGGTGTGCGACCTCGGCGTTAGACAGCCAAAGAAGCCGTCGTAACTTGCGCGCCTGTGAATCGACGAAACAAGTGGACGATTGCTATGCTGATCCTTACGGTGTGCTCGTCCTCGCCTCTGCATATGAGACTCACTCGCGCTCTTATGGCAATATGTGCGGTGCGGATCGCGCGACGTAAAGTTAGCGCAATAGCGCTTGTGCTAGCTTGTATAACGACGCGTCGGACTCAGCGTCAGTGGTTGCCAGTAGCACGTCCACAGCAATGCCGTAACCGTCGACAGAACGACTGTCGCCGTAGTTGTCGGTGCGGCTTAGCGCGAGCCTAAATACGACGCGCGAATGCGGAAGAACGAAATAGCCAGGTTGCGTAAATCCCATCACGCCGTAGGTGCTTGTACCGGCAATCACACTTCCCGGAAGGGCCGCTACGACCTTAGTAAAATACTCGCAGTCGCTTCCGCAACCGTTATCGACTAAAGCAATAAGCCGGGTACGGCTTACGGGCGTGGACGTTTCAAACACATGGTCCTTTAATGCCGGACCCTTAGTCGTTATCGAGGGCTTCACTTGGCAATCGTTGTTGTTAGGATAGTCGAGTGAATCAACCATCGATTGTAGAAACGCTCGCGTCTGCGCGTTCACCGGAGGCGACAGGTTCGCCGACAGTTGCTCCTGCAGATTAAAATAGAGGGCGTTCGCAAAGCACGAATCTGAAGAAACCTGCTCGTGACTGCCTGAGGCGCTACGAAGAGCGTCAGCGCTAATCCAATGCTTTAGAATGCTCGTTGGGGCGTTGCCGCCTTCGTTTCCCCGGAGATCGAAGATCACGGCCTTCTCGGTTCCGACGCCGGCCTGATTGTTCAATAACCGTGTAATTGCATTGTCGTTAGCTACTGTAAACGTCGGCAGCCGAACAAGAGCGATGCGCGATCCGAGGAGCTTGTATGACGGTGTCCCACTGAGATAAAGGACGTTTTCGCGATTGGATGCTGTAGCGCGGGTACTCACATCGTGGACCGCTATAGCACGTCCAGCACACGTAATTGACGCTGCGACTCCATCACGCGCCGGATAGCTGATGTATGTTGCGTTGTACCAAGTGGAACCGGACCATCCGTGGACTTCATGCGGCTGTTGTCCAAGGTCGTGAACGTGAAGCTGGCGTTGCGAGCCGGAGTCCATCCTGAGGTCGGTGCAAGCGCCAGCGGGTTTGCCAGACAGTAGAGCGCTGACAGAACCGCTGATGAAATCCTGAAGGGACGCCACACCGGAGTGGTTGTCCAACTGGAAGGTCTCGAGGTTCCCCCAAGGATCAAACGCTTCGTGCAGGGTTAGGGATCGGTCGCCGTATTCACCAAGATGTCTGTCCCACGATTCAAACCAGTCGTTCCAGTTCCAGCCCTTAGATGCGGCAGTCTCGTAGCCGGCATAGGTTCTCTGCATCAAGAATTGCAGGAGCGGAAGGTCGGCTCGCAGATCCGACGCGCGTACTTGCGCGTCATCCTCATCATGCAGCTGTTGATAAAACGACTGATACCATGCCCACGGTACCACGAAAGACCGCGCAGAATAAGGCGTTCCATATGGGCGCGGCTCAACAATTCCTGGCGGTGGGAGCTTTACACCAAGCGCCGTCCAACGCGCATTATCTGCTTTGATTTCGGCTGATGGAACTGCCACCGACGATACTTGAGGGATGGAGGGATTGTCCATTACAGCCGCGACGGCGAAAATAAAAGCTGCAAGCCAGGATACAATGTTCATTGATGTCCTTACGATACAGTCACAGCTTCACGGTCAGTGACTTCCTCCGAAGCTGGACGTCGTTCCGTGGAAGAAGCAAGGAGGGCGAAAGCGATGGCTCTCGCGCGACCCTCTTCATCAATAATCCCGAAGCGGTTGAAGTGGATGTGAAGCACGGATGAAATGATTTCCGCGCGCGACACTAAGAGATGGCCCTCGCGTTCCAGACGTGCGAGCAGATTTGCTTCCCGAGTGAACCTTCGCGTTGCCCTGTCCTGCTTAAGCGGTGCTAGCGCTCTTACAAATTGTCGTTCCGACGTGTCGAGCCTATAGTGCCGCCGTTGGTTACGCACCCATTCGCCAAGTTCAGTAGGAGTCAAAAGGCCCTGGATGACGAGAGCAGCGTGATAAGCGGACCACTTCAACCGTTCGCCGTCCGATTTGCAAGAAGCCATCGCAGCAATTACTAGTTCGCTGTTCTTGTGGAATATCGATTCAACAACCGGAATCGAGGCCGTCCCCCCGTACCTCTCGAGTTCACGATTGTAGGTGAAGAACTCATATTCGTCTGCCAAACCGGATGCGATTACCTCGTCGCATACCTGCATGATTCCGGCCATGATGATGCCGCGGGCATCACAATCGCGAGCTTGTATGCGTACACGCAGATGGTACCTTGGAGCGTTGTATCGTACGAAGAACCATTTGCGAAAGTGCGGCCCTTTTCGCACCTCCGAGATGTGATTGTGCAGTACTTCGAGCACTCTGTCGGTCTGCGACTGGCCGCAAAAGATCCGAACAGCTGTCCAATCAGACGAGGGTAACTTCTGACGATCTACGCGATTGAAACGAATAGCGGGGCGTCGTGGCGATGGTTCAATGTTACGCGCGCGTACAAAACTTGCAACAAGCTCTGCATTGTAATGGCTGTCACCACCCTTAAGCCATCCGCTTTCGGGATTTGGAAACCACTCTTGAATTACCGCCACCTCGTTTCCCACCGATGCACGATCAATTGTTTCCACGGCGAACGGAGAATCAATTTTTATGGGAAGCGTCTTGTCGCCTTGAGTGAAGAGGCAATACTGCGGCATCTTCCAGCGCTGAGCGAATTCCTGAAGCCATGCGAATCTGTCCGCGGACGAACGGAACGCTGCAAGGTCAAGTAGCCAAAATGCTGGAGATAGGACGAGGCGACCTTTTGTCAACCGCGGCAAGAAGGGCAAAGCGTTGAGGGGACCCCATCGCATATGGTTCGGCGAAATTATTCTATCGTTCGTCAGCAGTGTCAGGAATTGGATAAGGTTCGGCGCCCATCGGAGGGCGTAGAGTAAGTGCGATTCGCGCAAGCGAATCTGGCGGCCGTCTCTCGAGTGCCATAGGGTGAAGCGCCCGCCGCTAATTCCGACAAGAACATCAGAAGGGCTGATTCTTGGCACAGACTCATCGACAAATCCAATCTGCATTTCCTCGTTGACGAACCGCCCGCGAGCATACAGATTGAACGATCGACCAAAGCGCGGACGGTACACCAGTTCGGCGTTGAGGGCAGTGTGGATGCGAATACGGCGCGAGATCGACGTTTGCAGCCGGCGTGACGCCAAGCAAAAGCGACGCGGACTACTGAATCGTCACCGGCACGTCGATCGTTCGGCTCGCGTCGCTAACATGGAACGTACACGTGCCCTTCGCGATCGGACGGATGACGTAAACCGCCGAGGCTTGTGATGTGGTCGCTACGCTGATTGCCGCGATGCGACTGCAATCGTTCTTCTCGCTGAATCCGCCGACCGAACCGGTCGTCGACACCATGACGAGCGTCGAGTCGGTATCCATCGTCATCGTCACGGATGACGGATTCGCACGCAATGCCGTTGTTGGAGCCACGTCATCCTTCGCCGGCCATGTCGTTCCATCGGTAAAACGCACCAATGAAATGTGGCATTTGACGTGCGGCGGAATGAATGCCGGAAGTACGAACGCTTGTCCGGCGCCGTTGCGATAGTTGTGGTTGATCGTAACGCCCGGCGAGAACGTGCCGACGTCGCGAATGACGAACTGCACGCCGTTCGAGCGAACGTCGAAATTGATCAGGTTCGCGACCTTATTCGTTTCGTTCGTGAACTGGATCTGCATCCCGTTGCTCGTGGAGGGCTGCAGTATGCCGCTCAGCGTGTTGGGCGCCGGTGTGTCAAACCGGTTGTTGTGGAGGATCGGCTGACACGAATTGATTGTGATCGGCGCAGTTGCCGCACCGCCGCCGACCGGCATAAATAACGTAAAAACGGCCACGAGAAAGAATACGCGGTGCACGATCTACCCTCCCGATCGCTCGCGTCGTGACGTGGCTGCGATTTCCCGCCGCGCTTTTACTGCAGTGCTGTATGCCGCAGCCAGTCGAGCCTCTCGATCATTGCATCGGCGGTCGAGTCGAGACCATCAGCTTTCAGATACGAAAAGCGCGATGCGTCCGGACCGCAACGGAACTGTATGACAAGATCGCTTGATGAGGGATCGCGCGTGATGCTGGCTTCCGCGCCGTTGAGACGCCATACATTTGCCAGGCGATACATGCCGCGAACGTCGCGTTCCTTTGCTCGATGGTGGATACGGTCGGCGAGTTGGTTCAGGAAGTCGCTATATTCGGGCATTCATTCAATCCTTTTCGTTCGCGGATACGCACAATATTGTTCATCGTAACATCCGCCGGTTTTTTGGTCGATTGACTGGAATCAACTTCCGCTACCAAATGTAACCAACGTTACAGAGGACGACTGAACCCGTACGAACGATAGATCGCCTGCGCTTGCGGACTCGTAAGAAACGATGTAAATGCGTGCGCGGCTTGTCGATGAGGCGCGTGTTTCACGATCGCGGCGAGATACAGGCCGGTGACATTGACGCGTTGCGCAATGCGGATTACCGTGATTGCGCTTCGGACACGCTGTTGATAGAGGGCTTCCGAGATCCAGACCGGGCCCGCATCCACCTTACCTTGAGCGACCCACGCGGGCGTTTCGCGATGATGAATTGACGTGAGGATTGTCGTGCCGTTGCGCACTTTCGCCACCATGATCGTACGCACGAGCCTATCACCGCCGGCTTTTTTATATGCGAGCTCGATCTGTCGCGCGATGCCTTCGGTCTTCGGATTCGGCATTGCGACGCGCACGTCGGCCCGGCCCAGATCTAAGAGGCTGTGGATCGATTTGGGATTTCCCTTCCTTACGATGATCGCGAGATCGTTGCTCGCGAAGAGCACCGCACGCTCGACTGCGCCTGCACGTTGCTCCTTTTGCATGCGCTTCTTGCCCGAGATATACACGTCGGGTTTTACGGTCAACGTCAATCCACCCACGCGAATGGCGCCCGCGTGCATTTGTTCCGCAAGGACGCCGGGTGGAAGCGTCTCGTAATAAATGCTGCGGACTTCCGGATGCGCGCGCTGGAACGCGGCAAAAACGCTTGGCAATGCGAACCATTCGTTTCCACCGGCAAATACGACAAGATCTGCCCCGGCCGGGTTACCATGAAAGTCCATCATGGTGTCTACGGATGGAACGTTAAACTGAACCGGCGCAGGCGCGGCCGAAGCCGACACGGCAGCCACAAGAAAAGCAACGAAGAGAACACACTGCTTCATCAGCTACACCGTAGCGCACTTTGGCGTCTTGAAACAAGCGACGGTCGCACTCGCGCACACGGGAGAGGCAACGCCATCAAAGCGGCGTGCGGACGACCGCGCGCTGCAGCGCGTCGGGATCACCGATCAAATCGATATTGACGATGCGATTGCGATCAGCGGTAAAACGGAAGAGCACGCGCGGACTTCCGTGGTGCATCCACACGGCGGCCGGTTCATCGCCGAAAAGCGCGGGCTGCGCGGCGACGGAGCCACGCCAGCGAACGATAAACGTCTCCGCCACCGCGTTCGCACCCGAGACGACGGGTGCCGCGCCAATGGCAGCCACGACTGCATCTGCGCGAAGCGTGACGGCCGGGTCGAGCAACGAAAGCAGTGCCATAAAATTGCCCGCGCGTGAGGCTTCGAAGAATGCGCGCACCAGTTCGTCGTGGCGCTGTGTCCCGACATCCCGATCGGCCGACGCACCGCGCACGCGCCGCCGCGCGCGGCTCGCGAGTTGCCGCGCCGCGTCCGGCGTCTTCTCTACGATTGTTGCGATGTCATCGAACGGTACATCGAACATATCGTGCAATACGAATGCCACACGCTCTGCCGGCGTCAATGTGTCGAGCAGGATCAATAACGCTGCGCCGACCGACTCGGCGAGTACGGCTTCTTCTTCCGGCCGTTCGCCGGAAGCGATCGCCTCAACGTCGTGCCGAGGATCATCGGGCTGCAGGTCTTCACGGCGGCTCTCGCGCCATTTCAGCGCATTGTAACAGACGCGCGCGACAACGGTCGTCAACCACCCGTCAACATTTGCGACGGCGGCGGTGTCGGCGCGGCTGATGCGAAGCCAGGTCTCTTGCAGCGCATCGTCGGATTCGGCAGCCGATCCCAAAATGCGTTGCGCAATGCGCTGCAAGCGCGGGCGAGCCGCGTCGAAGCGCTCGGCGAGGCTGTCACGTTTCACCGCGTACGATCTGTCATGGAAATGAGAGGAGTAATGACAGTGAAGGACATCTCGCTAATCATCTATACGGTCGCAGACGTGGACAAAGCGAAGCAATTCTTTCGTGAGCTGATGGGAGGCGACCCCTACGTCGATAGTCCCCGGTACGTCGGATACAAAAGCAGCGACAGCGATATGGAAATCGGTCTCGTGCCGAGCGAAGACGATAACGCGCAAGGCGCGCTCGCGTACTGGACGGTGAGTGACATTGAAGCGAGCATCAAGGCTTTGGAAGACGCAGGCGGCAGGGTCGTGCAACCCGTCAAAAACGTCGGCTACGGCCTGCTCGTCGCGAGCGTCAAAGAGCCGAACGGTTCGATCGTCGGGCTACGTCAACCACCGCAGGGTTAACACGGAGTAACAGTATGACGAAGACCGGTTCGCAAGACGGCAAATCTCCATCGCGCATGATCGACGAACGAATCAAAGAACTCGGCGATTGGCGCGGCAGAATGCTCGCGCAGATCCGCACGTTGATCAAGCAAGCTGATCCCGACGTCGTCGAAGAATGGAAATGGCGCGGAGTTCCGGTGTGGTATCACGACGGCATGGTCTGCACCGGTGAAACGTACAAGAATCTGGTGAAGATGACGTTTGCCAAGGGAGCCGCCCTTGAAGATCGCTCGAACCTCTTCAATTCAAGTCTCGAAGGCAACGTGCGACGCGCCATCGATTTTCATGAAGGCGAAACGATCGACGAAAAAGCGCTGAAGGCGCTTGTTCGTGAGGCAGTCGCATTGAATGCGCGCGCTAAACCGAAAAAGCTGAAAGATTAAATCGTCGAAACCATCCAGTAGAAGTACGGGAAGACGCGTTCTAGCTTGTACATCGCTCCGACCGGCGCATTGTAGACGAAACAGCTGCCCGGCGGTCCGGTAAAGACGGCGCCTTGTACGTCGGGAAGCCATGGTGTAATGAGACGCCACTGACGGGTTCGCGTGTCGAAGAGCGATAGCGCACCGGCAGAAATGGAAGCCAGCACGGGGCACGGACCGGGCAAGAAATAAAACTCGAAAATGCTCCAGCCACCATATGACGGAGATGCCGGCTGTTGTGCGATCTCGGCGATTGCGTTCCAGCGATGCGTGACGAAGTTATAGATGAGCGAGTACCACCTGCTGCCGGTGTGCGGATGGAGATCCGGCGTATAAATTTCCGTTGCGTACACCGCGAGTCCGGCGATGCGGCGCACGTACAGGCGCACGAACGACGTATCGATGCTCACGCCCGCGATGAATCCACCGTTGTTACACCAGTCGAAGACGCCGAGATCGGCCGTAGTTCCAGCCGAATTCGTAGCGTATGCAGTCGTGTTCTCGAAACAGCCGTCCTTCGTCGTCGGCGCATAGAGGAACGACGTTCCATCTTGCCCGCGCGGATTGACGATTTGCAATCCGGGATGCACTTGATGGATCGCAAAGAGCGACGTATAACGTCCGGACACGTTGAAGCCGACACCCGCGTCCTCGTGATCGTTTGGCCCCGCGATCGACATCGGCGCGCCTCGTAGACGGCGTGCCGTAAAATCGGCGCGGAACGGAAGAACGGCATCTGTTCTGAGCGGAATATGGTCGATGGACGGGGCAGCGCGTTCGTCGTACGGTGCCGGCTGCGCTGCCGCAGGAATCGCGGCATCGGACGGCGCGGACGCCGTCGGTGTTTGGCCGTTCGGAACAACGGGCGATGTGCTTTGAGCGGCGCACGACGCAAGCATCAACGCGGTGACAACGGCCGCTGCGAGGCGGAAAAAGGCATGAAAAGCGATTCGCATAATTCGCCGCCTTTCGTATTGCTACACGTTCAGCTTACATCTTAGCAGCGCGAATACTAGCGTTTACGAGGCGCCCGCTCGTTTTCGCGAATTGCAATAAAACGAATTCCGTTTTATGCGCGTTGCGCGCGTGGATCACGTTCCAACAGTCTATCCGCGCGCCGGCATAGCATGGTCCCGAGGACGGCGTGACGCTCAGGTTCATCGGTCTATCGGTGTCGTTCATCCGAAGCAAAACAACATGCGCCACGCGTGATACGCGCCGGCGATCTTTGCAACGTCTTCGTCACGCAAGGTTCTATGCGTGCGGTCCGTCATCTGACCCATCTTGCGGGCATCAATGAAAAGAATCTCGCCGCTGCGATCGCGGAATTTGTGGTTTTCGGCGATCGCGCGCAAGAATCCATACACACACTGGAATTTGCGTTGTGTAAAAAAGCTGCCCGGGCAGTGCGATCATGCAGTCGACGAGCCCGCTGTGCTCCGCTTCGATCAGGTTCTTGCGAATTTCGCCCCTCGCCGCTTTGGTTCGATGACATGGAGCCGTTCGCCATAACGAACGCTGCAACACCGCTCGGCGCGAGATGATACACGAAATGCTGAATCCAGGCGTAGTTCGAGTTTCCCGCAGGCGGAATGCCGTAACGTCAACGCTTGTCGTCGCGAAGGCCTTGGGCGCCCCATTCGCTGTCGTTAAACGGCGCATTTGCAAGGATAAAATCGGCCTTTACATCGGGATACGCGTCCTGAAGAAACGAACCGGCCTCCTTCCACGAGATCTCTGCGTCGATGCCGCGGATCGCGAGATTCATCATGGCCAGGCGCCACGTCGTGTGGTTCGATTCTTCGCCGTAAATCGAGACGTCGCCGATCTTTCCACCGTGCGCGAGAACGAACTGTTCGGACTGCACGAACATGCCGCCAGAACCGCAACATGGGTCGAAGACGCGCCCTTTGAACGGCTCAATCATTTCGATCATAAGCCGCACAACCGATCGCGGCGTGTAGAATTCGCCGCCCGCTTTTCCTTCGGCATTCGCAAAGCGCCCGAGAAAATACTCATAGACCCGCCCGATGACGTCATGCTTACGCGCCTCTGCGTCACCCAAGCCGATGCCGTTGATAAGGTCGATGATCTGCCCAAGGCGCGTTGAGCCGAGAGACGGCTTCGCATACTCTTTCGAAAGGACGCCGCGGAGACGCGCGTTATCATGCTCGATTGCAGTCATCGCATTGTTGACAATCTCGCCGATCTGCGGCGACTTCGCCTTCGCTGCTATGCCTGACCAACGCGCCTCGACCGGTACCCAGTAGACATTTCGAGCGGTGTATTCGTCGCGATCCTCAGGATCGGACTCGGGATCCGCAGCGAGCCGCGCATGTAGCTCCTCGAGCGCGTCGGAAATATATTTGAGGAAAATTAGCCCGAGCACCGGGTGCTTGTATTCCGAGGCGTCCATTGCGCCGCGCAACGTATCGGCCGCCGACCAGAGCGTTGCTTCAAAACCAAGATCGCCGCCGTTTCCGTTGGCGCTCGATGCCCTCACCGAGTTTGAACGATTCTTGAGCTTCGGCCATCGAGCCATTTCCGATGTCCTCCGCATGGAGCACCACCGCGCGGCAGAGCAAGCCGCACGGTGAACACCATGGGATTCGTAGCAGCATTAGCGCATCCTCGCAGCGGCGTATTTGCGCGGCCGGCGCGCGCAGGAGCGCTGTGGAGCGCTTCGTTGCGACCGCTTAATGACCGAAGTTACGTATCACAGCAAGAAGCTTCAATAGAAGCGCGAACTTCGTTACGATGACGTCCACGAGCGATGCTTATCGAAGCGTTGTTGAGGAATTCGCTCGCATAGGAAGCGAGATAATACGCCTCGATCCGAACGTCCATTACGAATCCCTCGGCCGCAATGCACACCGTGCGCTCGAGCCAGGATTTATTCCCGTTGACCGTCCGCCGCTGCTGACAGCAATATCATATTATCCCAACGAGTCTGAACTTCCATCATTGGAGTATTCCGAGGCGCGAGACGCTTTCCGGCGATGGGGGCGTACTGGCGGCTACGCTGACTACTGCGATGCCTACCGCCTATGGCAATCGTTTCGCGAACAAATCCGTTCTATCGCCGGTGGAAGGCGCCGCTTTTTAAGCAACTTGGGTTGCAATCGTATGAAACCGCGTGGCTGCCACTTGTGAAGTGCCCGCTCCCGGCGCGTACAAAGATCAGCAGCGCGAGCATTGACATCGCTCGCGACATGAATTTGCTTTGGGATCAATTGATCGTTTTAAAGCCTCAGCTCGTGCTTATCCAGGGCGCCGTCGTTCACGACCTTCTTTCAAAGCGGCTAGACAACTTAAGCTTCATCCGCGTGCACGCGCTGCAAAAGATTCCTCAACAACCTAGCGCGACGATGATGCGAGAGCAGCTCGACACACTGACCCGCGAGTTGCAGACTCACATCGATCAACTACGCACTTCGTCCGATCCGGCGGAACGCAGATGATGTCGCGACGAGAGTAGTTAAAAATCGCAGGCATACCAAATGGTCCGGCTCGATAACCTCGCGAGCACGTTCCAGGCACTGTTCGACCGTCTCGCCTTGCGAGTGCGCTTCCGGCAAGGCGGGAACCGATACGACAAAGCCTCCGTCGACGTCAGGCGCGAGAACGACGCTGTATGCGAAATCGTCCATGCCGATCGAATTCGGCGGACGCGGAAGCGGCCCTTACTTCAAGTCTCTACTGAAAGATGAAGCACGAACGACGTCGCGCGCTCCAAGCACATTCTCGAGTTCAAATACGCCGGCAGGGCTGACGCTACGTTGCCTGTACACGCCATCGCGCCGCGTAAAGGAATCTCCGACGATGATCCTTTCAGCATTGCTTCGATCGCTGAACTACGCTGCGGATTCCAAACGACATATAACTGTGCCACATGGTTCTTTGTAAAGCCAACCGATAGGCTGTGACTGACGGTCACTACGTGGCGGCGACCGCGTCGCACGATGCGGTTCCTTTGCCCGATAGATTGCTCATGGTGAAGAGGATCGACGGGTAGCGCAGCTTCGTCGGACTTGACGGAGCGTGCACGAAATTCAGATTATTTGATTCGCCGGTCGTTCCGGTGTTCGCAGGACACGTCGGTGCCGTGAGGGCGCCGTCCACGGCTTCGAGACGCACTTCAATCGTCGATCCGCTATTGAAGTCGGCGATATCTCCACCGGCATTGCCGATGATGTTGAATTCGGCGCCGCCCCAATGTCCGCGGAGGTCGGTAATGCCGTCACTCTGGATGTTCTTGAGACCGAAAAGCGTGCTGCCCTCGCGAAGATAAATGCTGTCGCCGGTGGACGACGCGACGCCCTCTTCCTCGAGGGTTGCCAATTTCTTGATCGAGATGTTATTGATCTCGACGGCATACGGACTATTTTGCACGCAGCCGCCGTCGGCGAACTCCCAGCCCTTATTCGCAGGACATCCACTCAGGCCACTGGACGTCGTCGGAATGAGCCAATCTTGAATGAAAAGATAACCGGCGCTCGTACCGGGCGGATTCTCGTACACGAACTGCTCCCAGCCCAAGCAATTCTTGATCGTTCCGCATGCGGCGGTCGAAAAGAAATACGAATTGAGTTGTAGTGTGTAGCTGTTCGTGCCGTCTTCACCGCAGCAGGGGAATATCGGGTTTCGCACGCTCTTCACGCTTGTTACGCCGCTCACGAGCGGAAACGTCCCGACGGCCTCCGACATGCTGTGCGGTTTGACGTCTGCAGTGAAATCGTTACCATTGCCGACGCTTTGTCTCGCGAGCGCAGCAGCGCGCGCGGAAGACGACGCGGGAAGCGGATAGAGCAAGTGCGGCGGACGCGCGCACGCGATGCGAGTCCACGTATGCGACGGATACGACGCTTCGTAACAACCCGCACCGGGCAGCGCGGTTTGCGTCACGGAGCTGCCCCATGTGGAATACGCGTCGACTTGGCCGGCACCGGGCAGCTGTGTCGCGCTCTGCGGTGATAGCTGCCATTGTGTTGCGGCCCGCGGCAACGATGAAGAACCGGAACATCCGGCGAGCAAACTCAAAATTATCACACAAGCGGCAATACCCGCGTTTGAAATGCGCGACGATAGCTTCATTAAAGCACCTCTAAGGCAGTTGCAACGTTCCCTTATAGCATACTTTCCCGGCGGTTCTCAAAGTCCCGGTGGCGCATGCCTGCGGGGTTCGATTGACGTAGCCGACCGGGTCGTCGTCAGGCCGCCATAACGCCGGTGTACAAGCGGCGGTGCAGCTCAGGATGACAATAGGACCGTCGAATGGCGCGTGCCGAGCCACGCTGCGACGTCGGTTTTCGTGGTGACGTAAGTCCCCGTCTTTAGCTCTTCACGGAATTCGCCGAAGAGACCGAACGCTTCCGCGAAGGCGTCGTGTTTGTGGATTGATTCGTAGTTCACTTGGCTCGCGAAGACGAACGTCTCGTCGCTCAAGTCCGCGTACATATCGAGCGCACGTGCGAGAATGCCGCGGACGACGTCCTCGACGAACTTCGGATTGTGGTGTGCTTTGTTGACGATGAAAAACTCGTCGGGACGCTTCAAAAGATCGTACGTTTCGCTCGACATCGAGCTCTCGACGATCTCCACCAGATCTTCGGCGCGGATCGCGCCGGCGTTGGCGTCGTCGACACCCAAAAGCATCGCACCGCGCCCGCGTTGATTGTGCGTTGCGACGGGCAGCGCGTCGAGCGCGCGCGCCGCTTGCTCTTCCGTGAATCCCGCGTCGATCAGCTGGTGCATCGAGTGCTCACGCACCATCAGTTGCGCGCATGGACACGCCGTCATGCCCTCGGCTTCGACGCCGACGACGCGGCGCGTTCCTGATTCATCCGCGTGCGCGATACCGGTCAGCGTGTACGTTTCTTCGCCGCGTTTACCGCTCACCGGCGTCCAGCGTTCGAGACCGAAATCCGCGCGCAAGCGAACGTCGGCGCGGATTGCGCGCTGGCTGCGGACGATCTGTCGCGCGACGGATTCGACGAGGCGCTCGATACGCGCCGGCTCCGACGTTGCGGAGAGCACGTCCAGCGTTGCTTCTTCGAGAATTTCGGAGAAGCGCGACATGTGCACGCCCGCTTTGTCGGGGGCGAGATCCGCGACCATCGTAAATTCGCCGTTGAACACGCGCGGGTGACCGTCGATATCGAGATGCACGATGCGGCGAACCCGCGAGACGCCGACACGATTGAGCGACAACCGTACTTCGGGCGCTTCTTCTTGACGGTTTGCATCAAAGTGCAGGCTGCGTTCGCGCTTGCGCAGGCTGCCGTGACCGTTCTGTTGCGCGAGATGCTTGTATGCAGGCGCGATCTCGGCGAGCGGCACGGCGTTGTAGTGTCGCATGGCAAGATTCGGATGGACCGTATCATCGAACGCCAGGAGATCGATGTCGATCGGGCGCGCTTCCAGCCGCGTCGTCGTTATTCGTCCGAGTGCGACTTGGACATCGCGTAAGAGACGCTCAAAGGCCGAGCGGTCGAGGTCCGTCCGGATCTCCGCGGCGAGATTCAGAAATGCGGGGCCCGCTGCGCCGTGCGCGGCGCACGATTCATAAAACGACGACACGCGATCGATCTGCGCGCGGGTGCGAATACGCTGCAATGCCGCCAAGATGTTCGCTTGGCGGTCGCCGAGGTTCGATCCGATTCCGATGTACGCTCGATGCATTCCTGGGGTGTCTTGAAGCAAGCCGATAGCTTAGGATGATGGTTCGCCCCGTCGCACCGCATTGCATCTGCGGCATCTAAAGCAGTCGAGCACCGGGCGAGCGTTGAGGCGCAACGTTCGCCGCGCGCACGCCTCATCGCGCGCATGCTTCCGTGAATTCGCTAATACCACCACCCGCGACTTTCGCTTGATACATTGCCTGGTCCGCGCGAGACATGAGCTGTTCAGCCGTGGCGCCATCGTGAGGATACAAACTGACTCCGCCGCTGCAGCGAACACGGATCGCGTTGCCGGCAACCTCGTGCGGCGAATGGATGACCTGCTCTAACCGTTGTACGATCTGTCCAACTTCGGCGGCGTGAATCGGTCCAGTAAGAATACACAAAAACTCGTCGCCTCCGAGGCGGCAGATTGCGTCTTCCTCCCGAATCGAATGCTCCAAGCGGCTCACGACGTTCTGCAAGACGGCATCGCCGGCAGCGTGTCCGTAGCTGTCATTGACCGGCTTGAAATCATCGAGATCGATGAAGACGAGGGCGAAGGGCTGCATGCGCGCAATCTCTTCGTCGATTCGCGCAAACGCTCCCGACCGATTGAGCGCGCCGGTAAGGCCGTCACGTAGCGATGACATTCGATACGTTCGCGAACGACGCAGAACGAAGCCAAACCCGACAAGCAAGAGGATCAGCGCAAAGAGAAGCGCTATGCCACCCCAAAAGCCGACGTCTGCTGCGAGGCGCGTCTGTTGCCGCTGGGCGAGGACCGCGGCATAGGCCGTACGCTGCACGACGGTATCGGTTGCGCGCAGGCGGTCGAATAAGGTTTTCCCTTGTCGCAAGTTCGCGCGTGCCGCGGCGACTTTGTCGATCGTTACGAGAGCAACCTCACTGCGCAGATAACCTTGAACGCGCTGCTGATGACGAACCGAGCGGGAAATCAAAGGACGCAGAAACGGTAGCGTTGCGGCGCTGCGTTCCATTAGTGTGCTGTCACGCGACGCAATGGGCAATGACCGCTCGTAGATGTCAAGAAAAACCGGCTCGCGCGTTGCGACGTATCCCCGAACGCCGGTTTCTTCGTTAACGAGTTGCAGCAGGCGATCCCGCTCGGCGTACGCCGCGTCAGCCAACGCCGCTTGGTGCGTCAGCGCGGAACGCAAGAGCTCAAACTGCCAGGTCCCGGCACAGACACACAGGAAGCACATCACGCCGGTTACCAGGGTGATAATGCCAGCTGCCGATTCCGGCCGTCGTCGACTCAAAATTCATCCTACCCGAGCGCTGAAGAGGCCCGTACGCTTTCAATCGTTTCGCGCAGTACGTCGCCTTACGGCACGCTCTTGGGATTACTCTAACTTTACAATGGAGCACGCGGTGCCTCGCGGCCGATTTGGGCGCGAGGACTGCCTCGAGCGCGACTGCAACAGTACCGTACTGTGAACGGTCAATCGATCTATCCGCTCGTTATCGAGCCGAAAGAGACACCCGCAATTTGGGGCGGCGATGCACTCGTCAAACAGTTCGGAAAAACAGGCGACCCGAGCGAAAAGCTCGGTGAATCGTGGGAGTGCTGGGATGAGAACCGCATCGCAAACGGCGAGTACGCCGGAAAGACAATTGCGGACCTGCGTCAGATTCTCGGCTCGCAGCTGATGGGAAACCTCGATACGCATCGGCTGTTTCCGATCCTCACAAAGATCATCGACGCGCGCGATTGGCTTTCCGTGCAAGTCCATCCCGATGATGCATATGCAGAACGCGTCGAGCACCAACAGAATGGAAAGACCGAGTGCTGGTACGTGCTGCGCGCGGAATCCGACGCGCAACTCGTCCTCGGGTGGACCGAAGATACCTCACGCGAAGAATATCTTCGCCGCGTGCAAGACGGTTCGCTCGGCGACATCTTACGGCACGTTCCGGTGAAAGCGGGCGAAACGTTCTATCTTCCGGCCGGAAGTCTACATGCGATCGGCGGCGGCATCGTCATCTTCGAGACGCAACAAGCGAGCGATCTGACCTATCGCATCTTCGATTGGAACCGTACAGGTCCGGACGGAAAACCGCGGCCGTTGCACGTCGACAAAGCGGCGGACGTGCTCGATTACCACCGCGGCACGACCGGTGCGATCGAACCGATTACCTATCGCCTCGACGATATGGAACGAACGGTGCTGATCGCCGACCGGCGCTTTACCGTCGAGCGCATCGTCGCCCGCAACGGTCCCGCATCCATTCCGACGGACGGACGGCCCGTCATCGTGATGACGCTGGAACACCCGCTCGAAGTGTCGGTCGGCGGCAATACCGTGAAGCTGGACCGCTATCAGACCGCGCTGGTTCCTGCGGCGGCAGACTGGTGCACGGTTTCTGCGCCGGCCGATGATGCGCCATTCATGTTCGTCACGCCGCCCACGCATCCCGAAAACGTCGCCGTGCGGCTCATTGCTGCGGGCGTCGATCAGGAGCAGATCGATCGGTTCATGGCGCAGTTCCCGTGATTCCCGGGCACGCGCGCGACACCGACGGTATGCTGACCGTCGGCGGCGTACGCGTCGATATTCTTGCGCAACGCTACGGCACACCGGTTTTGCTGCTCGATCTCGCCGTTTTCGACGCGTCGCTCTCGGCACTACTGGACGCGGCATCAATGCATGGAATCCGCGTCTCCTACGCGGCCAAAGCGCTGCTATTGACGGCGCTTGCAGTGCGTCTGCAATCCCACGATGTGGGAGTCGACGTTGCATCGCTCGGTGAACTCGTTACGGCGGAGCGCGGGGGAATCGAAGCGTCGCGTATCACGCTGCACGGCGCCGGAAAAACGGTTGACGAAATCAACGCCGCGTTCGCCGGGCGGGTGGGGCGGCTCGTGGTGGATTCCGTTGACGAGTTGCATCGCGTCGCAGCACTCTCGGAGGGGCGTTTGCTCGATGTGCTATTGCGCATTAACACCGGCATCGAAGCACACACGCATCTTTTCGTACGAACGGCCGGCGACGATTCGAAGTTCGGCCTTGCGCCGCGTGATGTAGACGCAGCGCTCGCGATTCTTCATGCGAATGCACAGCTGCGTCTGCGTGGCGTACACGCGCACATCGGTTCGCAGATTTTCGATGCGGCACCGTACGTCGCGAATGCCGGCGTACTCCTCGAGACGCTGAAGCGGTGTCGTAACCGAGGATCCGCCCCGATCGATACGATGGTGATCGGCGGCGGATTCGGCGTACAAATGCATCCCGAATTGCGGGACGAGGCGATCGATATTCCGGCGCTGCTTTCCGCTGTTGCAGCGGTTGTCCCGCGCGATATCACAGCGGAAATTGAGCCCGGCCGCGCGGTTGTTGCCGCGGCCGGAACGTCGCTCTACCGCGTCATGGCGATCAAACGCTATGGGAAACGCACATTCGCGATCGTCGACGGCAGCATGGCGGACAATCCGCGCCCTGCGTTGTATGGCGCCAATTACCATGTCGTCGCCGCGCGCGAGAGCGGCGCGCCGTATCATCCGGTCACCGTGTGCGGTCGATCGTGCGAAAACGACGAACTTGCGGATGCGCCGCTTCCGACCGATCTTCGCGCCGGCGACCTTGTCTGCTTTTGCACGACCGGCGCATACACGTATTCGATGGCAAGCAACTACAATCGATTCCCGCGGCCGCCGGTGGTTGCGATCGAAAACCGCGAAGCAACGTTGTGGGCGGAGCGGGAGTCTATCGACGATGTCTTACGAAACGACGTCAACGCCCGATGACAACCGGGATGCAGCCGATGTATTATCGTAGTCAAAGAGGAGGGCCAGTATGAAGCGCGTTCTTTTAATGCTCGCCATCGTTTCGCTGATCGCGCCGCTTCACGTGATTGCGCAAAGCGCGTCACCCGCGGCGTCGGTCTTGACAGCCGACACGAAGCAAACGATCTCTGGCGCGACGTTTACCGCTCCAAAAGATTGGGGCGAACAACGGGCCGGTAAGATGACGACTTTGACGCCGCCCGAGAACAACGTGCGTTTGGTCATCGTCGACGTCGGCGCCGCGAGCGACGCGAAAGATGCGATCGAGCGAGCATGGAAGCAACTCGATCCATCATTCGATAGAAAGATTCAAGTCTCCGAGCCGCAACCGGCAATCAACGGATGGGATGAACGCGCCGAAATCGCATATGTTACTGGCCCGGATGAACACCGCGTACTGGTCGCTGATGCGTACCGCAAGGATGCGAAGTGGACGGTCATTCTGCTCGACGGCTCAGAGTCGACATTTGAGAAGCGCGATGCTGCTATTGGCACGCTCGTTGCGAGCATGCAACCGGAGGGATACGTTCGAGAAACGTTTGCGGGACGCACCGCACATCGTCTGACGCCCCAGCGTGTGAACGAACTGCTGACGTTCGTGAAAACCGGCATGGCGGAATTGCATGTTCCCGGCGTCGGTCTCGCGCTGATCGATCACGGCAAGATCGTGTTCGAAGGCGGTCTTGGCGTGCGCACGTTAGGCAGTCCGGAACCGGTCGACAAAAACACACTCTTTATGATCGCATCGAACACCAAGGGCATCACGACGCTGATGCTGGCGCGCGTTGTAGACCAAGGAAAACTGCAGTGGAACGAACCGGTCACACAAGCCTATCCCTCGTTCCGTCTCGGCAGTCCCGCGACGACGGCAAAAGTACGCATCGAAGATTTGGTCTGCGCGTGTACGGGCGTTCCGCGAAAAGATTACGACTGGATTCTCGGCACGACGGCAAGTACCGGCCCCGAAGATACGTTCACGTTGCTTGCAGATACGGAGCCGACGAGCAAGTACGGCGAACTCTTCCAGTACAGCAATACGATGGCGTCCGCCGCCGGCTACATTGCGGGGCACATCGAGTACCCGAATCTGCCGATGGGCGCGGCGTATGACAAGGCGATGCAGCAGCTCGTGTTCGATCCGCTCGGAATGACGCGAACGACGTTTGACATGAAGAAAGCGATGGCATCCGACCACGCGAGTCCGCACGGGCAAGACATCGACGGCGACACGCACGTGCTGGACCAGAAGATGAACGATATCTCGATTCCATTTCGACCGGCGGGGGAGGCGTGGTCGACTCCTCACGATATGATTCAATACGCCGAAGACGAGCTGACCGAAGGCGTCTTACCCGACGGAAAACGGCTGGTGTCGAAAACGAACTTGCTGCAACGCCGCGTGCACACCGTCGCCGTCGGGCAGGATCAATGGTACGGCATGGGATTGATGGACGATCGCCGTTACGGCATCAGCGTCATTCACCATGGCGGTGATTTGTTCGGTTATCACAGCGATTGGATGGCGATTCCCGCCGCGGACGTCGGCGCGGTCATCTTGACGAACTCCGACAGCGGTGTTTACCTTCGCGGACCGTTTATGCGCCGATTGCTCGAAGTGCTCTACGACGGAAAACCGGAAGCCGCGACGGATCTCGCAACGGCCGCAAAAAATCACGAAACCGACGCGCAGGCGTTGCGCAAGCTCCTCACCGTGCCGCCATCGCAGACGGTCGTTGATAAACTGGCATCGTCTTATAGCAATCCCTCGCTCGGGCATCTCACGATCGAGAAGAACGGCTCGAACGTCGTCTTCCAATTCGGCATGTGGGGCACTCCCGTCGCAACGCGCAAAAATCCCGACGGCAGCATCTCGTTTATGACCGTCGGCCCGGGGATTATCGGGCTCGACTTCACACCGTCGATGAAGGACGGCAAACGCACGCTCATCACGCGCGACGGACAACACGAGTATACGTACGTTGAGAGTCCATAGCAGACCGGGTGACGGCAGTCGCTGAGACCGGCATCCGAGACGACGCCAGCGGCGTTACAGTAGGTGTATGAGTACTGCGAAAACGCGCACGATTACTGAAAAGGCGACGTTCGCCGCCGGTTGCTTCTGGGGCGTCGAAGCCGCGTTCGCGCAGGTTCCCGGGGTCGTTACCGCCGTGTGCGGATACACCGGCGGAACGACCGAGAATCCGACGTACCATGACGTATGCACGGGCTCGACGGGTCATGCCGAAGCGGTTCAGCTGACGTTCGACCCATCGAACGTCACTTATCAAGTTCTGCTCGACGTGTTCTGGAGGATTCACGATCCGACTCTCGTGGATCGCCAAGGGCCGGATATCGGATCGCAGTATCGTTCGGTAATTTTTACGCATTCGCACGCGCAAGAGACGCTTGCGACGGCATCGCGCGATGCGCAGCAAAAACGACTCGATCGTCCCATTGCAACGCAGATTGAGCCGGCACCACCGTTTTATCGCGCGGAAGAGTATCATCAGCGGTACTTCGCGCGGCACGGCGTTTCGTGCGGGGTTTCCGACTAATGCGCCGGGCGCAATTCGTTGCCGCAGTCGCCGCGGTTTTAGCGGCCGCAGCGACGGCGCGAGCGGATACGTCGTATGCGGTCCGGCACAGCGATGCGGAATGGCGAAAGCAGCTTGGTGCGGACCGCTACTACATTTTGCGCGAAAACGGTACGGAACCCGCGTTCTCGAGCGCGCTTATCAAGGAGACGCGTTCCGGCGTGTATTACTGCGCGGGGTGCGATCAAGCGGTCTTTAGTTCACAAACCAAATATGATAGTGGCGACGGATGGCCGTCATTTTGGAACGTCCTGCCGAACGTTACGTCGACCAGAATGGATCACGAGTTAGCGTTCGAGGCAAGAACCGAAGTGCATTGCAAGCGATGTGGCGGCCATCTTGGGCATATATTCGATGACGGACCCGCGCCTACACATCTACGTTATTGCATCGACGGCCTCGCGCTCCGGTTCGTTCCCCGACAAACGTAGGCACGTTCGCCCAAAGCGGGTACAAGCGTGGCATGGTCGCCTTGCCTCGTTTCATCCAAATCGAGCCGGTCGGCGAATGTAATTTTCGCTGTAGAATGTGCCCGATCCAGTTTCGTCGCGACGGACGGCCCAATGGCCCTCCGGCGTTCATGGAGTTCGATCTCTTCACCCGCATCGTCGACGAGTTCCCGGACTTGGGCGAGATTCAACTTCAAGGACTCGGCGAACCGTTGATGCACCCGCGTTTCTTCGATATGGTGCGCTACGCGATCGCGCGCCGTATCAATGTGTCCGTCAATACCAATCTCTCCTTTATCACGCCGAAGACTGCGGCGACATGCGTGCTGAGCGGTCTTACGCGGCTGCACGCGTCGCTCGACGGTGCAACGAAGAACACGTACGAGCGCATACGGCTACGCGGAAACTATGAGAAGTCGATCCGCAACCTGCGCCGTTTGCTCGCGGAACGAATCGCGCGCAAATCACGTACTCCGTATGTGGAGATCGTTGCGGTTGCGATGCGAGAGAATGTCGAAGAACTTGCCCAGCTGGTTGCGCAAGCCGCCGAGTTCGGCGTCGACGCCGTCAGCGTGCAGCACCTGTGTCACGATTTCGGCGAAGCATCGTTGCCCGCGCACTACCGGCCGATGCGCGAATTCGTCGATCAACAAACGCTTCTTCACGAGGATCCAGAACGCGTAGAGCAGGCGTTTTCCGCAGCGCGCCGCGCGGCAGAATCGCACGGCATGAAGTTGCGCCTGCCGAAGCTCGACGAACGTCCGCCGCGCGATCCGCG
This sequence comes from Vulcanimicrobiia bacterium, assembly GCA_963737065.1. GTDB lineage: Bacteria > Vulcanimicrobiota > Vulcanimicrobiia > Vulcanimicrobiales > Vulcanimicrobiaceae > JAMXLG01. Next base: position 2,168,221 of record CAVTRC010000001.1, on the reverse strand, counting down.
CGGGTGCGGCTGGCCGAGCACCGGCGCATATTTCAGTTATCGCGGCGACATCATGCCGTGCTGTATGATATCAACACCCGACCGGCTGAACTTCGGTAATGTCCGCGACGAGCCGTTCGCACACACGTGGAATGGTCCCCGCTATCAGCGCTTCCGCGCACAACTCGCATCTGGCCAACCGCCGGAAATCTGTCAATCATGCGCGATCTACACGGGAACGTTTTAACCCTCCACGTTGCTGTTCTCGGGGATAGTCTCGGCTACGGAACGGGGGCGTCCTCACCGTCGAAAGGCTTCACACAAACGCTCTACCGGACGCTCTCGCGTCATGCGGCGGAGCATTCGTTCACGAATCTCAGTGTGCCGGGAGCGACGATGAACGAAGTCGCGACCTTTCAAGTCCCTCACATTCCGTCGCACGTTGATACGATTGTGCTCGTTGTTGGCGCGAACGACATCGTGACCATCAACGATCCGGCAAGTTTCGCCGACCACTTTGGACGCCTACTGGGGCGGATTCGCGCTACCGCGCCGCTCGCCCGACTGTTCGCGACGGGTCTTCCGAACATCGCGATGACGCCGCATGTTCCGAACGAAGTAAAGTCGTTCATCGCGTCGACGTGCGAGCTGTTGAGTAAAGTGATGCGCGAACAAGCGGAAAGGCATCAAGCGGTCTTCATCGATTTGTTTCGCATCACCAACTTCGCTGACGGCCACGTCTTGCGGTACCTTTCGGAAGATCAGTTTCATCCTTCCGACCGCGGCTACGCGTTGATCGCGCGCGGCGCGCTCCCCGTCATGCAAGCCGTTCTGGAGTCCGCGCAATAGGGCAAGCGGCCGGTCGGCGTACCCTGCTGCTCAAATCGCCTACGCCGTACGACGATAAGTATGGCAGGTGTACGTGCATGCGCACCGATTTCTTCTTGACTTTCCATGGGGACCGGATATGCAAACCGAACGGTATCGCCGGCAACACGAAACGCTTCGCGCACTTGTCGCAGACATTCCAACCTCCGCAGCCGCCGTCGCGGAGACGCAGGTGCGCGGACTTTTGATCAAGTTCATTGGAACGCTGCGCGCACATCTGGTCATGGAAGATACGTATCTCTATCCGGCAATGATGAAGCACCCGGATGCCGCCGTTCGCGAGAAGGCAGAGCATTTTCAAAAAGAGATGGGCAACCTCTCGGCCGCGATCGAGGAGTTCTTTAAAACCTGGAGTGCGATCGGCACGATTTCGAAAGATCCACAAGCGTTTGTCGACGACTGGAAACGAGTCTTCGCCACGCTTGCAAACCGGATGAATCGCGAAGACAACGACCTGTACGCGCTCATCGACAACAGCGTCAAAATTCAACAGAGCGCATAGCGCTTCGCACGCGAGTCGTTTGTGAAAAAACGCCCGCACTCGCGGGCGTTTTTCAATGGAGCCGACGGCCGGACTCGAACCGGCGAACCTATTGTTTACGAAACAATTGCTCTACCAACTGAGCTACGTCGGCATAATTTGCACATCGTAACGGATTCCATTGACGTTGCACAAGCGGGTCGCGCAGCGTGGTTCTCCGGTCTCGGCGGCGGCCCTCTCGCCTTTACAGAGTCTGGAGACTCATGCTCCTTTAATCTTTCTCTTAATTAAATAGTTGACATTGCGCTGACACGGGAGTAGGGTGAATACAGACACCAACTAATTGATTAAGAGAAAGGCCTCAGATGATCCGGTTCGGCTCCAGTCTGCTCGCTTCGGCGGTGATCGTGTTCATGGGAACCACCCTCCTTGCAACGGTCAGCGAGACCAACCCTGCGTCGCCGCCTCCCGCGCACATTTACGCTCACGCTGCTCAGCCCAAAGTCATCGCCACGGTCGTCGCGCATGCTCGCCGCGACTTCGCCGTTCACGGCTTATAAGTGAAGCCTTGGATGTACGCCTCGTTCGACGTCCGGCTGCCCCACACGACCCAGATCGTGCCGGTCTTCGGATCGATTGCGGTCGTGTGGACGGCAGGATCGATATCATGACTATCGAGCAGCTTCGGCGCTGACTTTCCATCGAACGAAAAGAGCTTGATGCCGCCGCCCGCGCATGCAAGCCAACCATGCGACTGATCCCAGTCGCATTGATCCACCCGCCCTGGCAGCGTCGTTTTGTACAGTAATGCTCCCGACGTGGAATACACCGCAAGCGTGTTGTTCTCACCGCCAACCAGAATCGCGTGGTCTTGCGCGTCGTATTGCAGCGGATGGTTGTTCTGCAATTGCGGCGTCTTGAACACTTTCGAGACCTTTAGCGACTTCGCGTCAACGATCGCTACTTCCGCGTCGCTCGCAATATTCTGATACACGTTGTGCGTCTGGGGATCGACTTGGAGATACTCCGGCTTATGTCCCGGCAGCGCAACGGTCGCAAGAATTTTGAACGACTTCGCGTCGATTACCCACATTTTCGTGCCGTCGTCTTCATCGGCGTATATGCGATCGAGGACCGGATCGTATTGAATGGCGTCGACCGGTCCGGTCACGACGACGGTTCGCAAAATTTGCTGTGAATCGGGATCAACTTCGCTCACGCTTCTGCCGTCGCCATTTCCGGTGTACACGTGGCCCGTTGCTTCGTTGACCGCAACACCGGCCATCGGCCCGACCTGCACGATGCCGAGGACATTTCCCGTGTCGCCGTCCGCAACGAGCAAACCGCCGCCGCCGGGATGTGCGGCATAGACGCGACGCCGTGCTGAATCGACGGCGACGTAATCAAATCCGCCACCGGGATTTACCGGCTGCGCGATGGTAGCGGGAACGATCGGCATGCGGACCTCACAGGAGGGAATTGGCTACGCACCGCAGCGTAGCACCGTCGAATGACGGGTAGATGAATCTACTCTACGTCGTGAAACGTTCCGCGTTTCGCGTTTCGATCGAGTTCCAAATCGTCTAAAAAGTAATAGACGATTTTTCTGTCGTTGAAGCCGACTTTCGCAAGCTGCTTGCCGTCGATCTCGACAACCTCGTGGATGTGTCCTACGACGCCCGCATAACGGTAATTGACTTCAGAGTAATTGGGGTTGCCGGGCGCCGGCTTGGGAGTCGCTTTCACGCCTCGCAGCGGGGTGTTGTGCCGATGCATGGCGTAAGCTTTCCACACATGATCATCAGTTACCGCGGAAAAACGCCCAAAGTCCACCCAACGGCGTTCATCGCGCCGAACGCCGTGCTCATCGGTGATGTGGAGGTCGGCGAAGAATCCAGCATCTGGTTCGGGGCGGTGCTTCGCGGAGACAACGGGCCGATCCGCGTCGGTGCACGGACGTCGATTCAAGATAATGCGGTCCTCCACGTGACGCACCTAACGCGACTCGAAGACGACGTTACGGTTGGCCACGCCGCCGTGATGGAAGACTGCCACGTGAAGCGCCATGCGCTCATCGGCAGCAACGCCGTCCTCCTCAACGGCAGTATCGTCGGCGAAGGATCGCTCGTCGCAGCAGGCAGCGTGGTGGGCGAGAACGTGGAGATCCCGGATCACGTCTTAGCGGCCGGCGCACCGGCGAAGGTAAAGAAGCCCATCGAAGGACAGGCGAAAACCTGGATCGAGATTGCTGCCGAAGAGTACGTCCATCTCTCGCGCAGCTACATGGAAGAAAGAATCGATGCCGCTCGTACGTGATCTCGTTTCGCAATTCATCGAGAGCGAGGGTCACAAAGTCGACGTGTCGCCGGTGGATTCCGACGCGGGAATCACGGAGATCTTATTTCGCACGCGCGGCCAAGTCTTTTCCGTCACGACATATGAGAGTGATCCCGGATCGTACATGATCTCGACGGCATACGAAGTTCCCGACTGGGCGCGCGAACGCACGCAGAATGCGGACACGCTGGAGCGCGTCAACGAGGATCATCCGGACATCAGCTTTATCATGGCGCATGACGGCGGACTGTTCGTTGCAACAGCGCAAGAAGAGGCCGGATCTCCCGAGGCGTTTACGCGATCGTTTTGGGAAACCGTCGGACGCGTACGCGAAGCGGGAGCGAGCGCGATCGAACGGATCGTCGACCGCACGGAAAGCAAAGCGGCTGCAGACAAATTCATCAATTCGTTCATGCTCGGTGGGCGGTGAGCGATCCGTTAACGCCGATTGAGGCCGCTCTCGACGACGAAGGCCTGTACTTTACAAGAGATGATGACGACGACGCGTATCGCGTTGCATTCAAGAGTGAAGGCGACCGGTATTTCGTCGTGTCGTATCGCGACGACCCGAATTTCATGATGGTCGGTTCGGGATGGGCGCTACCGTCCGAGATCGAGATTTTCGATGCCCTCGATGTGGCGAACGTCTTGAACGTACGCAAGAAGTTTGTCAAAACCGCACTGTGGGAAGAGGAGCGCGATGTGCTGTTCACGATCGAGCTGTGTGTGAACGAAGCGGATGAAGTTCGGCCGCACTTCGGGCGGCTGCTCGACGTACTACGCGACACGGCAGCCGAATTCTTCGAACAGTTGCGCGACGACGAAGAATAACGGTCGCGTCTAGGCCGGGGGGAAATGCGATTCGTCCGCGTACGGCACGAAAAGGGTGAACTGCTCCTGGAAGCGCAGACGAACGGTGCCGGTCGGCCCGTTGCGATGCTTCGCGATGATGAACTCCGTCACGTCCGGTTCGGACGCTTCTTTGTTGTAATAGCCCTCGCGGAAAAGGAACGATACCATATCCGATTCTTGTTCGAGCGAGCCGGAGTCGCGCAGATCCGCGAGCATTGGGCGTTTGTCGTTGCGCGATTCGACGCCACGGTTCAATTGTGCGAGAGCGATGATCGGCACGCCGAGATCTTTCGCCGTAACCTTCAACGTGCGGCAAATTTCCGAAAGTTCTTCGTTGCGGTTTACATTTTTTGAAAGGACGCCCGGGCGCAACAACTGCAAGTAATCGATGAACACGGCGCCGAGGCCGCTCGTGGATTTCAAACGGCGGCAGCGGCTGCGGACTTCCGTGACGCTCAAACCGCCGGCATCATCTAAATAGATCGGCAGTTCGTTGAGGCGTCCCATTGCGCGAGCTATATCTTCCCACTGATGCGCTTTAATGTTACCGCGGCGCATGTCGTGCATCGAGAGCCGCGCCTCCGCGCAGATGAGGCGCTGCACGAGTTCGTTGTTCGACATTTCGAGCGAGAAGAACGCAATTGGTTCGTTGCGCTCTGCCGCGGCAACCGCCATGTTGAGTGCAAACGACGTTTTCCCCATACCCGGCCGCGCGGCGACAATAATGAAATTTCCCGGCTGAAACCCGGTCGTCATCGCGTCGATGTCGCGGAAGCCCGACGTCAGGCCCGTCTGCTCTCCACGCATGTGGAAGAGCCGGTCCATATAGTCGAACGTCTCCTTCATCAAGCGATTGACCGGGACAAACTCGCCCGGAGAGTTGACGCTCGCCGATCGAGTAAATCATTTGCTCGGATTGGTCGAGCGCCGCATCGACGTCTTCTTCGGCTTCGTAACCCAGTTGGGTGATCTGGGTGCCGGCGTGGATCAGCGAACGCAGCACGGCCTTCTCGCGCACGATCGTCGCGTAGTACTTCGCCGACGCGGCCGTCTGCACGGTATCCATGAGCGAACTCAAATAGGACAGCCCGCCCACGCGCTCTAGCGCATCGCGAGTGCGCAGCGCTTCGGCAACGCTGATTTTGTCGAGCGGCTCGCCTCGATCGAACAGATCGAATAGCACCGCGAAGATCGTTTCGTGCACGTGCGCGTAGAAGTCGCTCGGGCGAACGATCTCGCCCACCGTGCTCATGATTTCGCGATCGACGAGCACTGAACCGATCAAGGCCATCTCCGCTTCTAAGTTATGCGGAGGAATACGGTCGATGGAGCCGGAGTGAAGATGGGAAACGCTCATCGTGAAGGAGCCTCTGAACAATCGACGTGCCGACTGTTATGGTGCCACAATTGAAGATGCGATGAGGCCGCGCGCGAGCATCCTCTCTGTGAGATGCGACCGCGCCGCTGAAGCGGCAGATGCAGTTGTTTCCCCATAACCCGAAGGGCGTCATGTCGCAGTCGACACGTCAATTTGTCAGAGGCTCCTTATGATCGCGACTTACGACGCGTTGACTGTGAACGGCCTTGTGAGTTCTTTGTGGATTTCTTGCGAATCTGCAGAAACTTGAGCGCTTGTTCGACCGACGTCACTGGAACAATATCGACGCCGGCAAGCGATGCATCTACCTCGCGCGCGTTTTCCTTTGGTAAGATCATCGCGCGCATGCCGCTTTGGCGGGCAGCGTACAATTTTTCAATTACGCCGCCGACCGCGCGAATTTTTCCTTGAATCGAAAGTTCGCCGGTGATTGCGACATCTTGCGGCAGCGGCGTCTTCGTAATTGCCGAGTAGAGCGCCAGGAAGATCGCAAGGCCGGCTGACGGACCGTCGATGTTCCCACCGCCCACCACGTTAATGTGCACATCGTAATCGCTGACGTCGATCCCGGCCTGCGCACGAAGCACGCTAGCCGCATTGAACACCGAATCTTTCGCCATCGAGCCGGCGGTATCGTTGAACCGGATCGTCCCCTTTCCGCTTTGCGACGCGCTGAAGGCCATCGCTTCGATCTCGATGATGCTTCCAAGATAATTGTGAACGCCGAGGCCGAATGTTTTGCCGATTTCGCGCGTCGCCCGTCCCTTTACGAGCGTGTGCTGCACGAGGCGGCTCGTCTGCACGACCGCGCGCACGTCATCCTCGTTAATGGTAACGCCAACGGTAATGCCGTTGCCGCCGCTTCTCTTCGGATCCGATCGGTAGAGCGCCTGACCGTATGCGTCGGCAACGATTTGGACTGCCTTACGTCCTTCGATCGTATACGACGCAATCATCTGCGGAACGCCGCGCGCGACCTTCGCGTTGAGACGTTTCATTGCGCCTTGAACGATTGAGACGATTTGATGCTGCGTCAGCGGCTGAAAATACATCTCCGCGCAACGCGAGCGGATCGCCGCATCGATCTCCGACGGATCGCGCGTCGTCGCGCCGATCAAGATGAAGTCCGCCGGCGCGCCTTCTTTGAACAGGCGTCGTACGTACGCCGGTACGTTGGGCGCATTGTCGTCGAAGTACGATGACTCGAACGTTACCTTTTTATCCTCGAGGACTTTCAAAAGGCGCGTCTGCAGCAGCGGATCGAGTTCGCCAATTTCGTCGATGAACAAGACGCCGCCGTGCGCGCGCGTGACGAGCCCGAGTTTCGGCTCCGGGATACCCGCCTCGGCGAATTCGCGACGGCTGCCCTGATAGATCGGATCGTGCACCGAGCCAAGCAATGGATTCGTCGTTTCGCGCGGATCCCAACGCAGCGTCGTGCCGCTCGTCTCGACAAACGGCGCGTCTTTTGCAAACGGCGTATATTGACGCGACTTCGCTAGCTCGAGTACGAGTCGCGCAGCCGTCGTCTTACCGACGCCCGGCGGACCGTAGAGAATCACGTGCTGTGGATACGGCGAGCTGATTTTTGCGAGCAGCGCTTTGATCGCGCTTTCTTGGCCGACGATTTCGCTCAAGCGTTGCGGACGCAACTGCTGGAGCGCTGAAGCAGCAAGTCCTCGCTGCGAAAGCGCCTCGAGCTCCTGCAACTTCGCTTCGGTGCCCGGCGTCTCGGGTCCGGCATCTTCGCGGAGCGCCTCGAGTTTGAGGTCCTTGAGATACTCGTGGTGCCGCACGTTCATCTTTTCGGACACCTTGCGCTCGATCGCGTCTTCCACGGTTTTCTGCGCGAGCAGGTCCGCGAGCGTTTCTTCGATATCGGTGATCGCCTTGCGCTGTTGCGCGCGCGTTGTCGCGCGCTCAATCGTCGGGTCTTCGAAGACCAGACGCGCGAGCGCGCACAGGCGGTCCGGAAGGTGCTGCGAGCGCATCATCTTCAATGCGCTCACCTTACCGGCACGTAAAACAAGTTTGTCTTGACCGATAACGTTCGCGAGCATCTCGTAGAGTGCTGAGACGTAGCGGTTCAGCTCATCTTCAACGCCGTATTTCCGCCGCAAACGCGACGCGTACGCTGATTCGGTGCCGGCCATGGGATTCGCTAAGCGGCGACGACGTTGATCGTCGCCTTTGCTACGACGTTTCTGTGCAGTTTGACTTCCACGGGATACGCACCGAGCGCTTTGATCTGGCTCTTGATCTCGATCTTGTGCTTGTCGACGGAAATGGAGAGCGCGTCGTGAATGGCGGTCGCAACGTCCGCGTTCGTCACCGCGCCGAACAGCTTTCCATTGCCGCCCGCTCTCGCTTTTACGGCAAGCTTCGACTGTTCGATCTTGTTCGCCAGCTCTTTAGCGTCCGCAAGCTGCTGCGCTTCTTTCTTTTCGTTCGCTCGCTTTTGGTCGGCGTGCGCGGCGAGCGCGCCTTTATTCGCCTCGGACGCAAGGCTCTGCGGCAATAAGAAGTTGCGAGCGTAGCCCTCGGCGACGTCTACAACGTCACCCTTCTTCCCCAACGCCTTTACATCACCGAGAAGAATCACTCTCATGCATTTAACTTTCCAGCTGTTACAATGTCCGATTGCCTTTTCCGCCCGTGCGTCGTTGCTCGGGCGAAAAATTCAATCTCTATACCGTCTTTTTATTCTAAAACGAGTCGGGCTTTTCGTCCGGGTTAGGCGCGCCGTTACGAAGTGGACTACGGTCCATGAGGAACGGCGCAACGACACCCGGGCGAAAAGTACGACTCGTTATTCCGAGACGTAGGGGAGGAAGGCGATAATGCGTGCGCGTTTGATCGCCGTCGTGAGCAAACGTTGATGTTTTGCGCAGCTTCCCGAGATCCGGCGCGGCACGATTTTGCCACGCTCGGAAACGTATTTCTTCAAACGGTTGACGTCGCGGTAGCTGATGTCGATCGCTTTGTCCGCGCAGAAATTGCACGATTTGCGCTTCGGGCGGCGATCTTTGACCGCGCGCTTCGTTTTGGTTGCCATTGAATTGTGTCCTCGTCGAGCTAGGTGGTTGGCGGTCGTAAAGGTGCTGAGCAGTGTCCCTACGACCCTAGCCACGTGACGCGGCAACTCCGCGCCACGAAAACGCCTCGGGTGTTGCCCGAGACGAGCAATGATCTTATCACGGCTGCGCCTCGAGCTTCTAGTGGTTTAGAAAGGCTTCATATACGAACGTATGTTCGATAAAGCGCAGCTGCTTCCTTTCACATCACACGAGACTGCTAGTAATCGTCGTCGGGCTCGGTGTCCGGCGCATTCGGATCTTCGAAAAACGAGATCTTGCGAAACGTCGGAATCGGCCGGAACGGCTCCGCGGGTTGCGCGAAATCGATGCAGTCGCGCAGCGCGTCCGCACGCTCGTCGGTCGTGTGCATCGACGGAAGTTGGAAGACTTGTTCGGTGAACTTCACGATGCTGCCGAACTCATGCTGGACGTGCGAAACGTAGTGCCGTTTCGCGTACGGCCCGATCATGATGAACGGCACGCGCATGCCGAGTCCCATACGATCGAGCTGCGGCGGCGCAACGTGATCGTACCAGCCGCCCCAGTCGTCCCACACGACGATGATCGCCGTTGAATTCCACAGCGGGCCCTCTCCGATTGCGTTCACGACGGAAGCCACCCACTCCGGACCAAACTGTCCCGTGACGCCGACATCATGTTCGGTATCTTTATGCGGAAAGGCGTGATCGGAGTTTTGCGCCGATGGAACGACCCACGTGATGGGCGGTAAATCGCCGATACGCGCGTCTTCCAGCACGCGCGTTTCCGGTGAGACGACGTTTCCCCACAACGGCGAAAACCGAATGTGCCGGAATGCATCGAACGCCGACCAAATGTTTCCGAGACTGTCGATGGGCGGCGCATAATACCGCCACGTCACGCCGTTGGCAAGCGCGTCGTCAGCGAGCGTGGGATAGTTAAAGCACGGCCACGGTCCAGGCACTTCATCTCCGTCCGGCGCGATCATCGAAACGCGCGCATTGATCGGCGAGTCGCATCCCCACGCGAAGTGCGTCGTCTCCAGATGATTGGGATTATCGGCAACGAAATTGCCCGTACCCGACACGAGATAGAGATGCGCCGGAAAGCTTGGACCCGTATTCGACTGAAAGAATCGATCGGCGAACGTGTAGCGCTCCGCCATGTTCCAATAGGGCTCGATCTCTCGCTCGGGAACGAACGCATACGGGAAGTCCGGATCTTGCCGCGGTGTTGTGAAGGTCTCTTCCCAGCCGTCCATCTTACCGCCGTCGTATTGCTGCACGAACGCTCGATGTTGGTGGTCGACGTCTGCGGGATAATCCAGATCAACGGCACGCAACGAAACACGGCCGTTTTTGGTTAGGCCGGTTTGGACGGTGTCGGCCCCCGGAAATCCGTTGAACAGATTGTCGACGCTGCGGTTCTCTTGAATGATGATCACGACGTGTTTGATACGCTCGTGCAGCGTTCTGAGGTAATCGAGCTCCTTGGTCTTCGTTACACTGATTGGCGCGGCGGCAAGGGGTTGGAGCGACGCAAGCATGCAGCCAAGCGCTGCGAAAGCACCGAGAAAACCAGGACGCATGGTATGTATTTATACGATAAGCACTTCCAACTCATTTCTCACCACTGCCTAAATCAGTTCTCAGCAAAGCGGGGAACAGTAACGTTATGAGCAGCGTCCGAGGCACCCTCACTCGCCTCATTCCGCTCGTGTGTGTTCTCATCGGCATTGTTGCGGCCGCGGGACGGATTCGCGCGACCCAAATACCGACGGATTGGACGCAATTTCGCATCGACGGCACGCACAACGTGGTGCTCGACGACGATTTGAATACGACGTGGACCAGCGTCACCGGCGGTCCAATCTCTTCGAGCCCCGCCGTTTCGGGTTCCGTCCTCTACATTGGCAACAATCACGGTGACTTGAACGCAATCGATATCCGAACCGGTCAAGTGATCTGGACCAAACATCTTTCGAACGATTTGATGAGTCAGCCGCTGCTTTACGATGGGCTCGTCATCGTCGGTGAAGGCGACGAACAGAGTCAAGGCTCGGCTCCCGGGACGGTCTACGTCGGTCAAGGTCCAAGCGCGCTCGTTGCGCTCGACGCAAAATCCGGTGCGGTGAAATGGCGCCTCGCCGTTGCGGGTTCGGCCATGCCGACGGGCGCAATCGTCAACAACGTCCTCATCGAACACAACGGCGCCGGATGGCTTACCGCGGTGGATCCACGCACGGGCAAGGTTCTATACGCGCGCAACATGCATTCGATCGCCTCGATGACCGGCGCGCTTCCGATCGGTTCGAATGCAATCGTCACAATCGGCGTCCTCGACAATGTCGTCCAAGCGGTGCGCGTTGCTGACGGCGCCACGATTTGGCGCACGCCATTCCCATCCCAAGGCTCCGGTCACGGCGATTGTCCGCCGGTCACGGACGGAACGGTCCTGGTCTGCAACTACGTGATGCCGAAACCGCCGGCAACGTACACATCGGTTGACACACCGGCGATCCAGCACGCGTATGCGCTCGACGTGCGTACCGGGAAAAAACTGTGGGACGTCGCGCTCGAAGGCGGCACGCTTCCATGGCGCAACGAAGGCGCGATACCGATGATGATGAACGGCATCGCCTATTTCGGAAGCGCCGTGTCGCCATACATGCACGCGCTGGACGCAAAAACCGGCCGTACGGTGTGGGAAACAAAGGTACACGCGCCGGTGAAGGGCGGTATCGTCTCGATAAACGGGCGAATCTATTTCGGCGACTTGAAGGGCTATCTGTGGTCGCTGGATGGAAAAACGGGCAAAGTCGTCGGCGTTAAAAAGATGCGCAGCGGCTTCAACGTCGGGTCACCGATCATCGTCGGCAAGACGCTCATCGTCGGAAGCAGAACCGGTTCGCTCTACGCGGTTCCGCTCGCCGACATTGACAGCGCGAAAGATACCTAACTTCGCTTTACCGTAATTGCCGGAACGCCGGCCGCTTTCAAGAGCGCGTTGACTTCGTTCAGCCGGGAGCCGAGCAGAACGTCGTCCTCCGTGAACTGCGTCTTTGCCTTGTCGTCGAGCTGCGTCGCAACGCCACGTTGCCCGGTAGTCGGCGCATAATCGTTGCCCAGCAGGCCGCCTGCCGCATTCCCGAGGCGTTCGTAGAGGCGCGACGGAACGCGTAGCGTGTCTTCCGAATTTTGCGCGTTCCGAATGTAGAGTGAATCGAGCGTCGCATCCACGCTGCTATGGAGCGCAGCGACGGCGCGCGCCGCATCGGCCCGCGAAGCAATGCGCGGCGCAATTTTTTGCAGCGACGTGTCGAGCGAACGCAATGCGACGATGTCGTTGCCCACTCGCTGAAAATCGTCGCGCAACTGCATCGCGAGATCGAACGTTGCCTGCATATCGGCGAGTGTCCCCGGCGTTTTCGGGTCGGCCAGCACCTTGATCGTCCGCTCTACCGTCGTCGCGCCGAAGGATAAGCGCACGGTGTACGTCCCGGGCACGACTTGCGGGCCGCCCAATCCCGAGCCCGACGCGTGGTAATCCGGAATGAGCTTGATTTCATCATAGGTAAGGTCCCACCACGCGCGATTCATCCCTTGCACCGGGTGCGGCACAGCGATCGTGCGTACGAGCTTTGTGCCGTCCCAGACTTGCAGTGTGACCTTGGCTTTCTTCGGCGGCGTTTTTTCGAGATAGAAATTGATTACTCCGGACGCTTGCGGATTGTCGCCGCCGCCTTCGCCCGTCGCCCACGTTCCCCACGATGCATTGAACCGGTATGCGTCGCGCACGGGAAACAGGTATGCGGGTGACGACATAACCGTGCCGCTCCATTGCTGCAACGGCGCGATGTCGTCGAGAATCCACACGCCGCGTCCGTGAAGCGCGACAACGAGATCGTCGAAGCGCTTTTGCACGACCACATCGTACACCGGTGCGTGCGGCAAATTATTGAAGAATGTCTGCCAATGCGCCCCATCGTCGAACGACAACCAGAGGCCGGTTTCCGTGCCCGCATAAAGCATGCCCTTGCGAACCGGATCTTGCCGCAGCATGCGCGCGTAGCTATCGCGCGGCAGATTTCCGCTGATCGATTGCCAGTGCGCGCCAAAATCGCGCGTCACATAGAGATATGGCGTACGATCGCCGAGTTTGTGATTTTCAGCGACGATGTACGCCGTGCCATCATCGAATGGCGACGGATCGACGTTGTTTATACGCGCCCAATACGGCAGATTTGGAATGCCGGCCGTAATGTTATTCCAATGCGCGCCACCGTCGCGCGTTACCCACACGAGTCCGTCGTCCGTTCCGGCCCACAGCTCGCCTTTGGTAATTGGCGACTCCGCGATCGAAGCGATCGTATCGTAGACTTCCGTTCCCGCGTTGTCGCGCGTGATCGGTTCGCCTGACGGCTTCTGCTTGCTCTTGTCGTTGCGCGTTAGATCCGGACTGATCGCGTTCCACGTCACGCCGCCGTCCTCGGTCTTCATCAGATACTGCGCACCGAAGTAGAGCGCGTTGGGTTCGAGCGGCGAAACCGCAACCGGGGCAACCCACGCGCCGCGATATTTGTATGCTTGGGCACCGGCACCCGAATATGTGTCGGGCCATGGACTGATCAACCGGCCCTGCATCGCTTGACGGTCGAAACGCAGCACCGCTTCCTGATATCCGGTGCCGTAAATGACGTTATCGTTCGCCGGCGAGAATACGATCCAGCCGCTCTCGCCGCTTTGCGCGGAGAACCATTGATCGGGCGTAATGGAACCGGTGAAGCTCAACTCGGGTCCGCAGACCGCGCCCGGATCCTGAAACTCTCCGCACACGGTGTACGGCACGCGATCGTCAACCGAGATGTGATACGGTTGCGAGACGATCAGCTGAGGATCTCGCCATGTTTTTCCTCCGTCTTGCGAGAGACGCACGCCGGCGTCGGCGCCGATGATCGCGCGCTTCCCGTACACCGGATCGATCCACATCTGATGGTGATCGTACGCAGCGGTCGGGACGGACTTTACGGTTTTTCCACCGTCAAATGATTCCGACGGAATCTCGACGATCGTCATGAAGAAAATGTGCTTCGCATTCTTCGGATCGATGGTGAACTGCCCGAAATAGTACGGCCGTTGAATGATTTCGTGCTTCGTGCTCGTGAGCGTCCAATGCGTTCCTGCGTCTTTGCTCGTCCAGAATGTTCCGGCGTTTGATTCCATCAACGCATAGAGAATATTCGGAGCGCTCGGCGCAAAACGCAATCCGATGCGTCCGGTTAATCCGCTCGGAAATCCGTTGCCCTGCACGCGCCTCCAATGAGCACCCGCATCGTTCGAACGGTACACACCGTCGTTGGGCCCGCCGCTGGTGAGCATCCACGGCCGCCGTTGTACCGTCCACATGCCCGCATAAACGAGCTTCGGATTCGAGGGCGAAACGGCAATCGACGATGCACCGGTCGTATCATCGACATGAAGAGATTTCACCCACGTTTTTCCACCGTCGACGGTCTTGTAGAGCCCGCGATCCGGTGACGGTTTGAATGGATCGCCGACGGCCGCCACGTACACGACATTTGGATTGTGCGCGTCGATCGAAATGTCGGCGATCGCCGCCGTTGCATCGAGTCCAAGATGCGTCCATGTCGATCCGCCGTCGTTCGAGCGCCACACGCCGTCACCGTAGGCGACGTCGTTGCGCATGTTCGGTTCCCCCGTACCGATGTAGATGATCTTCGGGTTCGAGCGCGCAATGGCAATCGCGCCGATTGACGTTACGGCCTTCTTATCGAACACCGGCTGCCAGCTCGTTCCGCCGTCGATCGTGCGCCAGAGCCCGCCGAGACCGCCCGCAAAGAGCGTTGAAGAGTTTCCCGGCACGCCGGCGACCGCATCGATGCGTCCGGTCGTCGGACCAATGTTGCGGAATTCGAGCTGAGCAAACGCGTTGCCGACGTCGGCGCGCGCAAACGTGGGCAACGCGGCAAGAACGGCAGCGAAAACCGCCGTTGTACGAAAACGAAGCATCGACGCCTCCTTGTTTACGGCCTCAATGCTTCTTCTCGCGCTAGCCTTCCTGTTGTGTCGGCCGGATCAATATTTCGTTGACGGCCATGTGCCGCGGACGTGTCACCATGTAGAGAATTGCGTCGGCGATATCGTGCGAGCGAAGCGGTTCAGTGATCGCGGCAACGCGGTCCTTCAACGATTCCGCCACTTCCGGACGCAGGTGACTTTGTAGTTCGGTCGTGACAAAGCCAGGCTCGACTACGCCGACCCGCACGTGTTGCGTTGTAACCTCTTGCCGCAGCGATTCGCTGAATGCACCCACGGCGAATTTCGTTGCGTTGTAGACGCCGGAATTCGCTCGCGCAACACGGCCGGCGACCGAGCTGATGTTCACGATGTCCGCCACGCGGCGCGGTCCGTTCTGCGCCGCGTCGATGAGGTGCGGTAATGCAGCGTGCGTGCATCGCAAGAGCGCAGTGACATTGAGATCGATCATTCGATGCCATTCTTCGACCGGTGCGTTGACGACCGGTCCGAGAAGCATTACGCCGGCGTTATTCACGAGCACATCAAGACGGCCAAACGCCTCGAGCGTTTCTTTGACGATCGATTCCGCTTGCGACGGATCCGTAACGTCCGCTTCAAGGACGTGCACCGATCCTCCGCGCTCTTCAACCGCCACACGCAACGTCTCAAGGCGGTCGCGGCGGCGAGCCGCGACCGCGATGTTCGCGCCGCATTCGGCAAGCGCGCGTGCGGTCGCCTCACCTATTCCTGAACTCGCGCCCGTAACGAGCGCAACGGTATTCCGCAGTTCATGCATAGGGATAGTTTAGCGCGTCAGCGTTTATACGGATTCAAGCAGGCAGTACGAGCGTTCGCTTTAGCAGACGAGGCCCGGCATCACGAAGAGGTCGAGTCCAAGAATAATTTGAACGGATTTAAGTCACGATCAAACGTGGCCAGTCCATCGGGCAACGTCGGGCTGTACAAACGACGACGTCAACGAAATCGCTCATGAAACGAAACGACATCATTCTCATTATCGCACTTGCCCTAACGTTCACGGCGGCAATTCTCAACCACTTCGCGCTCCAGGGGGCCGCCTCATGGGGTACGATGCTGTTGACGAACATCGGCATCGTCCTGATGTTCGTCATTTATAAACCGGGCAATCGTTTACACGAACGCATCATTGGCTTCGTTTTGATACCGTTCATCGTGCTGCTTCTCGTAGCGGGAGTCTTGTTTGCCGCAGCCCATTTGTGGCTCGTCGGAAGCATCCTGTTTGCCATCGGCTGCGCCCTGTGGTGGGGCTATGCGCGTTGGAACGCGTACCTCAAGCGTAAGGCCCAGAGCGGTATTTCGAGCGCCATCGCCGTCAATGAGAACCGAAGAAACTAGTGCTCGCGCGACAAAATCGCGGTGCGAGATATTGCGTAGAATTGAATTCTTAAACGGCGATCACTTCTTGCTGAAATTCCCACCTACGCTAGCGCGCTCCACTATCGTTTATTGCAGAGGCCGCCGTACGAGTACCCGCAGGATAGCTTGTCATTCAGGGCCCCGCGATAGGAATTCTCGCCGCCGCACGGGCCGCCAAAGACGCCGGCGAACCGCCAATCGACCGTTCGGCTTGTCCAGGACCGCAAAAAGCGGCCGGAAGCATTCGGCAGCGGCTCGAAACGGCGTCATATTGGGGAATCTCGGTTTACATTGGTATTCTTAGAATGAACTCGACGGTGTTACGCGCGCACTCGACGTTCTTCGGTTTCGCATCTGCGCTGGTGTGCGCGATTGTCGGCGGCAGTGTATCCCATTGGTCTCCTATCTGGATGGCTGCGACTGCTATTGCGGGCATTTTGTTCTTTCCGCGCTGCTTCTATGGGTTCAAAGAAGCGCGGGCCCTTCGTGATGCGGGCTTCGAACTAGGTTCTGGAAAGTCGGTCAGCTGGTACGTCGAGCCGCCTCCGAATCAGCTTAAAGCGAAAGCCCATGCTGAGATGCGTCGCGAGGAGGCGGGTGACGAAGCAAACCACGCCGAGTGGGGGCCTCTTGCCGGCGAAAACGACACTCGTCCGGGCAATATATGCTAAGTCCACTAAGTCGCCGTCCATTCGGAATGTTTCTCGCTCGCCGTATTCAACTTCGATCAGGCTCTCTTGCACGTCAAATTGGAGCTGCGATCACTCGTAAGGACGCTCTGCAGTTGCGGTTGGCACGAACGCAGCAGCAAAGCTTATAGTTTGCGGTCAGTACTGGTTCGAGGATGACCATGAACATGGCAGTCGCGATACGGTTATCACACTTTAGAGCAAGTTCCGCAGCTCGTCGGCCGTTATGCGAACATCGGAAAGAATCGCCGCGAGCGTTCCGGTCGGCACTTCTTTTGAGCCGCCGTGCGTCGAAACGGTCGTGACGCGGCCGTCTGGATGACGCAAGAAATGGTGCGAACCTTTGACGCGCGTTTCCGCGAATCCAAGGCGCAACAGCACGCGCAGCAGACGGTCGGGACGAACTACGGGTAGTTTGTTGCTCACGGCAGGGCGCTCCTAAAAGGTCCCGGACTGAATAAGAGCGCCGCGAGCGTGGCGACCGTGAATGTGATTGCTGCTGCTGGTGTGGCGACGTTCATCGCCTGATATATATTTATACGCCGGGGTCGCGAACCTGTCCGCCGGCCAGTAGAAAATCCGCCGGCGAGCCGGCGCACGGGTCGTTCCATCATGGGACCGCGCTTACGCCGCGGGGACGGTTACGGTGACGAGGCGTGTCCGGGCCGCATCGCTGACCGGAATCTCATCGCCGCGATCACGCCGTTCTTCGAGGCAAAGCTCGATGACCTCGCGGGCCATCTCCATCGCGTGCTCGGGGGTCTCGCCCCACGTGTGGGCCTCGGGTAGTGCGGGAACGACGACGTTCCAGGCGGAGCCATCGGGTTCGGGTTCAAGTATCACGCTGTACGCAAGCTCGGCCATGGTCCTAACGATTCGGCGAAGTGGGTCGCGGACCCGCCGCGGTCGATCGCCGCGGCCAGCGCGTAAATGAACGCTCACGTTCGGGGCGTACTGCTGCGCACATGGATGCGGTGATCGAATGTCAATGCAGAACGACGAACTGCCCGGCCCCGAACCACACCGGAAACTCGAAGTGCTCAAGCACGACGCCGGCGATGGCGCTCGACGTCGCTAATACGCGATCGGCGTTGGGCATCGGCGAGTGCATCACGCGCGCGCCGGTCGAGTCTTGCGCATCGCCGGTAGGGTGCGTCTTATGTGCGTCGACGGCACGCTGCCAATCTTCTTCGAGATTCGGTAGCGTTGCGCGCGTTTCGAGATCCACGCGCTCATTTGCAACGGAATCGAGCGACGTCACAACGTCGCGAGCGCTGGAACCGTACGCCTCGTGTACAGTCGCCGTGTCGAGCGCTTCCGCGAACAGATTACGTTCCGGATCGAACTGCGGCTCGTCGCGATCGGCGCGCGCGGTCTATCGCGATCGTCGCGATCGCGGCTAAAGCGCCTAAGGATTCAGATAAAAGAGAGGCCGCCCGAATCCACGCCAGCTCAAAACAGATTTATCCCATCTCAGAAATCGTTCCAAAGATACTGGTTGTATACTTCGTGATGATATTGCACCTCGGGCGCTTTCACGAAGCTGCCCAGTAAGCGCGCGCAACGATCGGCACTTGCTTGTTTGAGTTCGGCGTAGCGCTGTTTGACGTCCGGAGCGAGCAGCTGCGATGTCCACTCGGCGTTGCGGAAGTTCTCGAGTGCGTCGTAGATGTTGTCGGGCAAGTAGCGCTCGGCCTGACGCAAGCCGGTTTGCGAACTGATCTCGCCTTCGAGGCCGGTCTTGAACACTGAAAGCATGACCATGTAGGGATTCGCGTCCGGCGCGACCGAGCGGACTTCGACGCGCGCGCTGCGTTCGTTCCCGATCGGAATGCGAACCATTGATCCGCGATCGACCGCCGATGCCTTGATTTGATTGGGCGCTTCGAAATGCGGATCGAGCCGCCGGTACGCGTTGACACTCGCGTTGAGCATCAAGCAAATATCGTTGCCGTGCGTCAGGATGCGATCGATGAACTGCCACGCGGTCTGGCTCATCTTCTCTTCGCCGCTCGGGTCCCAGAAGAGATTCTTTCCGTCTTTGCTCACCGAGACGTTCGTGTGCATGCCGCTGCCGTTGACGCCGACGACCGGTTTGGGGAGGAAGCTCGCAGTCAATCCCATGCGCGTCGCAACTTGACGGCAGATCAATTTGTACAGTTGAATTTGATCGGCACCGGCAACGACTTCGCCATAGCCGTAGTTGATCTCGAATTGCGACGGCGCGACTTCCGGGTGATCTTTCTCGTTCTCGAAGCCCATCGCGCGCTGCACTTCGGCAACCGTATCGATGAACGTGCGAAGCGGATCACCCGGCAGCGAATGGTAGTAGCCGCCGGTGTTGACGTATGAGAAGCGGCCCTTTTCCGGAAAGCACTGCTCGGCATCCACGCCTTCAAAGAGGAAACCTTCGATTTCGTTCGCGGCATTGAGCGTGTAGCCGTCACGATCGAAACACTGTTGCGAAAACGCCTTCAAAACACCACGCACATCGGCTGCAAACGGCGTGCCGTCGCGATTGAGCACGTCGGCGAAAACGAGCACCTTGCCGGCACCGAAGCAATCTGCGGGCGCCCAATAAAACGATGCCCAGTCGAGCGAAAGCCGAAGATCGCTTTCACGCTGCGCGGTGAATCCGCGAATCGACGAGCCGTCGAACGTCAGATTATCGTGGGACTTTAACAAAAACTTCTTATCGTAGTCCAGCATGTGCAGGCGTCCTTCGAGGTCGCTGAACAGCACGGTGACGGCCTTGATCCGCGGCTCCTTCCCGAGATACTGCAGACGCTCGTCGGCGACTTTGCCGGGCGAGATCCGATCCTTGCGCTGCTGCTTCGCAGCCAAGTTCATCTCTTCGAGTTCGGTGTACGGCAGCTCGAGAAACTCGCGCAATTCCGGCATAATCTCGTCGTTCTCCTACTCATAGAAAGTGTTTCGATCTACCAGCCCCGCTTGCACGGGAATGAGCGGCGGCCTTTGGCCCTGCGGTTAAGCCGGGCGACAGCCTGTACGCCAAACGTCTTGTCCCTACTCTTCTCGGTCGAAGTACTCCAGATCGTCGCCTCGCAGCAACCGGCGCACCGGAATCTTCACCGACCACTTCTGACTGTCGGGATAGTACGCGTGGTCGTTAAACGGGTTATCCGCAATGACGTAGAGGAGCAAATCCTCGTCACCGTCGTTGATGAGTTGGTGCGCTTCGCCGGGCTTATACAGGAACGCGTCACCAGCGACGATGCGCGTCGTACCGTCATCGTCACGCGCGAGCCCGCTTCCCGAGACGACGAGATAAAATTCCCACTGATGGCTGTGCGCGTGATACGGATAAGGTTTCTTCCCAGGCGGAATCCGAAGGAGTTCGAGATCGAAGGGCTGGCGCTCGATATAGTCGGACGAGTCGGGATCGCGGCCGAGGGCTAACGAAATGTTCTTGCTCGATCCTTGAAACGTGCCTTTGGGTGAATGCCAGCCCGGCTCTTCGAGTTCGTTGACATTGACTTTGCGCATCTACGCGTCGTTACGCGTAGATGTCGATATTCCGTCCGATTCCGATCGAGCGCAGATATTGACGCAGCTCGGGCGACTCTTTGGGCGTCTTGACGATCTGGCGCAAGGACTCCGTACGCGACGCGATGACGGACAACACCTGGCGGTACTGCGAAATCGCCCACGAGACGGAGACCGAGAGAGGGAGAACGCTCACACTCGATACCATCGGCCGCCACGCGCCGGCATCTTAATGAAGGAGGGGCGCAAGCCGGCGGGCTAGTCGCACGCCATGAGCAGCGTGCGAGTTCTTGTGGGAACGCGGAAGGGCGCGTTCATTTTGAGTTCCGACGGGAAGCGTGACGCGTGGCGCGTCGACGGGCCGCACTTTCCCGGCTGGGAAATCTACCATGTCAAAGGGTCGCCTGTCGATCCGAACCGGATTTATGCCTCGCAAACCAGCAGCTGGTTCGGACAGGTCATGCAACGCTCCGACGACGCCGGTAAAACCTGGGAGACCGTCGGCAACGAATTCGCTTATGACGGCGTACCGGGCACGCACCAGTGGTACGACGGCACGCCCCGTCCGTGGGAATTCAAACGCGTGTGGCACCTCGAGCCGTCGCTCGCCGATCCCGACACGGTGTACGCCGGCATCGAAGATGCCGCGTTGTTCAAATCTACGGACGGCGGCGCGACATGGCGAGAACTTTCCGGGTTGCGCAATCACAGCACGGGTTCGTCCTGGCAGCCGGGTGCGGGCGGCATGTGCTTGCACACCGTCATTCTAGACCCGTCTGACCCGCAACGCATCTATACGGCCATCTCCGCGGCCGGAGCGTTCCGTTCCGATGACTGCGGCGAAACTTGGAAGCCGATCAATCGCGGTTTGCGCTCGCAATATATCCCGGATGAAGACGCGGAAGTCGGCCACTGCGTTCATCGGATTGCGATGCATCCGTCACGGCCGCAAACGCTCTTCATGCAAAAGCATTGGGACGTGATGCGTTCGGACGACGCCGGTGATTCATGGCGTGAAGTGAGCGGAAATCTGCCGACCGACTTCGGTTTCCCGATCGACGTACATGCACATGAACCGGAGACGGTCTACGTCGTGCCGATCACAAGCGACTCGCATCATTTCCCGCCGGACGGACAGTTGAGGGTGTATCGCAGCCGCAGCGGTGGCGACGAATGGGAGCCGCTGACGAACGGATTACCGCAAGAAAACTGCTACGTCAACGTTCTGCGCGATGCAATGGCGGTCGATAAGCTAGACGGCTGCGGCGTCTATTTCGGCACGACGGGCGGCGCCGTGTACGTTTCGGCCAATGGTGGAGACACGTGGAACGCGATCGTGCACGATTTGCCCGCGGTGTTGTCGGTCGAGGTACAAACACTGCAGTGATCCGCGTCGTACTGCCGCCAAATTTGCGCGCGCTCGCACGCGTGGACGGTGAGGTCGCGGTCGAGGCTGAGCCCGCGACCGCTGCAACCGTCATCGACGCGATCGAGAGCCGGTATCCGATGCTGCGGGGAACGATTCGCGATCACTACACGCAGCGACGCCGTTCCTACATCCGTTTCTTTGCGTGCGAGCGCGATCTTTCGCATCAATCACTCGACGCACCGCTTCCCGACGCCGTCACGTCGGGAAGCGAACCGTTGTTGATCGTGGGTGCAATTGCGGGCGGTTAGTCACCCGCCGGTTCGACGTCAACTCTAAAAATGTAGTTTCCAGGAACGGCGGCGCAATTACGCGTGGCCGCACTGTACGTGCTCGCGCGTGCCGCATCGATTGCCGCATGATCGATCAGCGAATACCCGCTGGACTTCACGAGACGCGTTTTTTGCACGCTTCCGTCGCCTGCGATTGTGACGTCGACGAGCGCCGCGCCGCGAGCATGCTGCACCTTCAGTTCGGCGTCTGAAATGTTGGGCTGAGCGGCGACCAGTACTTTCGCATCCGTATTCGGATGCTCGCACGTCGCCGCGGCAACCGCCGCCGATACAGGTGGCGCTCCATCATTCGATGCAGCCAACGCCGGTGAAATCAATTGCAACGCAAGCGTCGCGACAGCAAAGAGCACGATCGTTCCTCCCAATGTGTAGTAATTTAATTTCAGGGTACGACGCCGGCGCTCGTCGACGAGGCGCTCTATGCGTTGCATGAGTGCGCGCCTCGAGCCCAAGGCGCTCGGCGAAACAAGCGATGTCGGCGATGTCATCCTATTCCGTGCGAGCGCGGCAAGACACGTAACGTATCCGTCGATCTCGCCGGTGCGTGCGACCGCGACGTCGTCCGAGGCGGCCTCACGCTCCTTCACAAGGTAATGACCCATCACGTACACCCACGGATTGAAGAACAACACCGCTTCGATCACACGCTGTAGAAAATTTGTCGCAACATCGCGTCGTTCGATGTGCGCGCGCTCGTGCGCAACGATCCGCTTGAGATCCGGCGGCGAGAGGCGCTGCGCGACGTCGTTCGGGACAACGACGATAGGCGAAAGGATACCGGTTGCTATTGGCATCGTGATCTCAGTCGAAGCCAGCACGTCGTCGTATCCGAGTAACGGCCTTGCGCTCCGCCTGACGCGCGCGATCCGGGCAGCGCTTACGGCCAGCCGCGCGAATGACAATACGGCTCCGGCGATCCAGATCGCGAGTGCCGGAACGGCGAGCGGCGTGGCACGATCGGCGAGCGCGTTCGCGCGTACCAGCGTTATGCGGATGTGTGCGGCTGCACTTGACGCGCCGCCGGCCGCCGGAAGATGAATCGGATATAGGGTCGTGCACGCCGCGACAATGGGAAGCGCGAGCAGTGCGACGAGCCAAATCGCATACCGTGTCGACGCACTCTCTCGCGCGAATAATCGCGCGGCGAGCAACGCGATTGCGGCGATGAACGCTCCCTGCCAAAGTCCGTTCGCGAGTATTGCTACGATCATTGCGAGCGCTTCTTCCGCTTCGAAAGTAATTGTTCAATCTTCGCGAGATCGTCTCTATGCAGCGGTCCGTCGTCGAGGAGCGCGACGGCGAGTGCGCCGGGAGAATTTCCGAAAAAGCGCCCGAGCAAATGATCGATCGCCGATTTCGCTGCGTCACTCCGCGCGATTAGCGGGCGGTAAACGTATGCCCGGCCGTACTCTTCATGTACGATGTAGCCTTTTTGTTCGAGCGTGCGCAACGTCGTTAGCACGGTGCTATACGCGAGGGCGGGCGGTTCGAGCCCGGCAAGCACGTCGGCGACCGTGCCGCGGCCTTCTCGCCACAAGACGGTCATTAGGCGTAGTTCGTGGTCGGTAAGCGTCGCGGATTTCTTCCTCGGCACGGTCTCTCCGGCTATTAGATTTGTAGTAGCACCATACCGCGATGTCGGCGCGCTGTCAATTAGATTCGTAATGCTTGTCACGATGGGTACTGCCAGACGGTCGCGAGGAGACACAAGCATGCCAGAAACGCAACAAACATCGAGCACGACCCGCGAACGCGGTTCGATTCCGCAATATCCCAAGCCGCCGTTTCCGGAACAATCACAAGCATGGCCGGGTCTGGCGTCGGAAATGCAACCACGTCCGGATCACGGCGAAGACTCCTATACCGGCTCGAACAAATTGGCCGGCCGTAAAGCGCTGATCACGGGAGGCGATTCCGGAATCGGACGGGCGGTGGCAATCGCATTCGCACGCGAAGGTGCAGACGTGGCAATCAATTACCTTCCGGCTGAAGAACCCGACGCACAAGAAGTCGCGCAATTGGTTCGTGAAGCAGGACGCAACGCGGTTGCGATTCCGGGCGACATCCGGGAAGAAGCGTTCTGCCGCCGTTTAGTCGACACGGCGGCGCAACGCATGGGTGGATTGGACATTCTCGTTAGCAACGCGGCACGACAACATTCGCTCGACTCATTGGATGAACTGACGACCGAACTGTTCGATTGGACGTTCAAGACGAATATCTACGCGATGTTTTGGATCACGAAGGCTGCCGTCGCGCATATGGGACCGGGTTCCAGCGTCATCAACACCGCATCGGTCGAAGCATACGAGCCCGGTGAGAATCTTCTCGACTACGCGTCGACGAAAGCAGCTATTGTCGCGTGGACGAAGGCACTCGCCAAGCAACTCGCACCGAAGGGCATCCGCGTGAACGCCGTTGCACCCGGCCCGATTTGGACGCCGCTGCAGGTCAGCGGCGGCCAACCCACGTCCGCGCTTCCGCAGTTCGGCGCAAATACGCCGTATAAACGCGCGGGACAACCGGCGGAACTCGCGCCGCTCTACGTGACACTCGCGGCTGACACAACGAGTTATTCGACCGGACAAGTCTTCGGAGCGACGGCGGGACGAGGAGGCCCATAGCGCAAAATCCCCGGATCAAGGAGGGTCCGCCAGCATTATGATCTCCCGCTATCGCGGCGCGCTTATAATCGGTGCGTTCGCGCTGAACGTCGGCCTTGCCAGTTTGCCTGCAAGCGCCGCACTGGATCTCGTCGTCGCCCCGCAAGCATCCGTTACGAACAAGCCGTTCAGCGACTGCGAGACGCGCGCCAAGAATGCGCTCACAAGCGTCATGCAGGATGCGAACGAAACGGCGAGCGGTTCGGGCGAATGGGTCGGCGTCCAAAAGCTTGAAGGGTCGATCGCCGCAACCGCGGTGATCGAATGTCATCCGGATGCCGGCGGATACCACACCGGGTTTACCTGTGCGGTACAGGTGCCGCCGAACGCGGATTCCGCCAATGCGTTGTGCACGAAAATCACGACCGCATTCAATGCTGCGACGGCAGGCGCGGTGAGTGGAGTTCCGTCATGGCATTAGGCAGACATCGTGCACTCTTCGCCGTTCTTCTTCTTTCGTGTATCGTCGCGAGCGGTACGGTTGCGCCCGCAGCCGTCGATCTTTCGACCGGCATTCGCTACGTGATTCCGACGGGCAGGCTCGACGAATGCGGCACAAAGGCGCAGGCGGCGCTCAGCAAATATCTTCAAAACCCGGCGGAATCCGCGTCGGGAAGTCATGAGTACGTCGCGACCGGTCCGATCGGCGGAACGGGACAATCTGCGAACGCTGCAGCGGGGACGATCCATTGCTTTCCGTCAGGTAAAGGCTATGCCGTAACGTTCACCTGCGCGGTAGAAACGCCAAACAGTCCCTACGATGCCGACAGTTTGTGCCTCGACCTCGCGCACAACTTTTCCGGCAAAGGGCAAAAGCCGTTACCGACACCCACACCGGTCGTCGTTCCCACCGGATGCAACACGCAAAGCCTTGCCGGCACATGGCAGTCGGATAGCGATCCTTCTCTTACGATGAAGCTGGACGGAAACGGCGGTCTCGAAGCGAGCGACGGCGTTTCCGGCAACTGGGCGCTGAGTGGGCTCACGGCGACGCTGACGTACTATGGCAATCACAGCGAGAAACTTTCATCGGACGGCAAGCACCTGAGCGGCCAATACAACCTCACGCGTAAGTGCTAATCCGCCGACGGTGCCGTCATTCTCTCTTTGTCGAACGACGCTTCTGCTCGGCACGCCGGAACGCCGAATATGCGATCGGCATCATCAGGCGATTGTAAAAGAAACGAAGCGCCGACGTCTTGAAACCGGGCGGTAACGTGCCTTCGTCTGCGGCCATGAGTGCGAAGTTTTGGAACGTTCGCGTGATGGATCTACTGAACTCACGACATTCGTCCGGCGTGCGCCCGCTGCGCTCTATGATGATACGTGCCGCTTCATCGTCTTCGGGATGCGTCCGAACGATCTCCGACACCGTTCGATCGTCGGTACGCAAAAATCGTAAGACTTTGCTGTCGATGAAGTCGTTATCGCCGTAGCAGTATCCATCGACGAGACGCGTACCATTTCCGAGTTGCTCCACCCGGCGCGCCTTGTCAATCATTCGCGGCAGCCAAACGACGTCGTCGATCGAATCAATGCCCGGACGCGGCATCCAAGTCAAGCCAAACTCCTTCGCTCACGCCGCAGCGTATGAAGCAATCAATACCGGGATGAACGCCAAACGACCTACTGTTCGCGCCCGCCTCAACGCCGCCCCGGCCGCTGAGGCCATAACGAGGATACCTTGAGACGGTGAAGCACACGATTCGGATTAAACGCGCATACGATCCGGTCGAGAAAGGCGACGGCGTGCGCGTACTCGTCGATCGCGTGTGGCCGCGCGGCGTGAGCAAGGAAGATCTTCACCTGAAGCTTTGGGCGAAAGACGTTGCGCCAAGCACGAGCCTGCGCAAATGGTTCGCGCACGACCCGAGTCGATGGCCGGAATTCAAGACGCGTTACCAAGAAGAATTGCGCGATCCCGACACCCGTGAAGGGTTGCGCGCTATTTTGCGGCTTGCCGCCAAATCGCGCACGATCACGCTTGTCTTCGGCGCGAAAGATCGAGAGTACAATCAAGCCGTCGTCTTAGCAGAGACGCTCAGGCGAATGGATTCGCGAACGAAGGAAAGCTAGCGCGCCGCTAACACGCGTCGCGTTGCCGCCGCTGCCGCAGATTGCAACAACGTCGACGCGGAACGGATTGACTCCTCAGGCATCATTTCGGGCGGGCCGATCTGTACGACGTCAACTCCTCGATCCGCCAGCGTATCAGCGGCGTCTTTTTCGACCGCTCCGGCAAAAGCGACGACGTGCACGCCGCGCACAGCGGCGAGTTTTGCGACACCGTCGACCACCTTTCCGTGAAGCGTTTGCGCATCGATCTTCCCTTCGCCCGTCACGCAGAGCGATGCGTCGTCCAATAGGTCATCCAGTCCGCACTCCCGCGCGATGATCGCGACGCCCGGTTCGAGTTTTGCACCAAGGAACGCGACGAGCGCAAAACCCAGTCCTCCCGCTGCACCGGCGCCCGGGGCGTTGCGGTAATCGTGGTGAAGTTCGCGCTCTGCAACGTCGGCAATGTGCGCGAGCACCCGGTCGAGTTTTCTGATGTCCTGCGGCGTCGCTCCCTTCTGCGCAGCAAACGTTCGCGACGCGCCGTTCTCGCCGCAAAGCGGATTATCGACGTCAACCGCGACGTCGATTCGCACGCGAGCGATTCGCTCGTCTATGCCTCGCAGATCGATCGATTGCAGCCGTTCGTACGCAAGAATCGCATCGGTGATTTCGCAACCTGACCCGTCGAGGAATCGAACACCGAGCGCGCGGAGCATCCCGGTCCCCGCGTCATTCGTCGCGCTACCGCCGATACCGATAATGAGATGCCGCGCTTGCGCATCGAGTGCCGCACGCACGAGTTCCCCGGTACCAAACGTGTTGGTCCGCGTTGGATCGTATTCCGACGGTTCGAGCAGTGCGAGCCCCGACGCGCTCGCCATTTCCAGCACGGCCGTGTCACCGGTGAAAGCAAACGTCGCATCAATCGCAGCCCCGCGCGGCCCGCGAACGCGCGCGACACGGCGCTGCGCGCCGCGCTCTAAAAAAACGTCGACGGTCCCTTCGCCGCCGTCCGCCATCGGACACAATTGACATTGCGTCTCCGGCGCAGCGGTCGATACACCGCGTTGAATGGCTTGAGCGGCCTGCATAGCAGTTAGACTGCCCTTGAATTTGTCCGGCGCAATAACGACACGATCGAGCATCGAGTCTCCGGTTTACCGGTAGCCGCTGCTTTCATTGCAAGCGGTCGGAAGGCGTGCTCGCGACAAGCTGTGCTGTCGTTTGACCCGGTGTAGTGACGGCAAAGCAATCAGATCGCGTGCATTTGAAATCGAGCCTGCTCCTCGGCGCGCTACGAGGTGATGGGCAACGTGCTCGTGCCGTTCCCCAGAAATTCCTCACTTGCGCTCTACCATCTTGACACGGGTTCATGCCGTTTTGAGGAGGGACTGATGTCACGCTATACTCCAATGGTTTTCGTGCTGTCGCTGATAGCCGCCGGAGGCGTGGTAATGGCGGCAAGCGCGCCGTCTTACTACACCCCGAATAGCCTCAATTGGGTGCCCGGAACGGGTACGAGCAAAGGCAGTTCCGCGGCGGCGCTTACCGGAGATCCGAATAAAACCGGCTTTGCGATCGTACGCGTGAAGATGCCGGACGGTTACAGCAATCCGCCTCACTATCATGCGCATCCCGAATACATCACCGTAATGCAAGGGACGCTCTTGTTCGGGACCGGTGACAAGATCGACAAGAGCAAAGCACGCGTCTTTCCTGCGGGGTCGTTCATCAACGTCCCAGCTGGTGTGCATCATTGGTCGATGGCTAAAGGCGAAACGATAGAGGAAGTAGCCGGCGAAGGTCCACAGACGAACCTCCCGGTCAAGCAGGGATCGATGTAATCCGCGTCTCGCAAAGCCTTGCAGCGGTGCCCGTTGCATCGGCAAGCTAGCGCAAGCTTTGGGAGGCGCTGACTATCCCGTCCGTGTAGGCACTTCACGAAAAGCGGCCAACTTTAGAAGTTGTGATCGTGCGTCCGGTGCTATGCCGAGCGTTCATCGGCCGTCGCGACGAGCTCGCATATCTTCACGAGCGCCGGCGCGAGGCTGCGTCCTCCCATGGCGGCTGCGTTCTGATCGCCGGGGATGCCGGCGTCGGCAAATCGCGTCTTATTTCGGAATTCTGCGCACCTCTTGCATACTCACGATGGCTCATCGCCAAAGCTACCTGTCGCGAGTTCGGCGGGCAGCCGTATGGCGCGGTATCGGAAACGCTTTCGCGCATTGATCCACAGTTTTCAGGCATCGTTCCCGCCGCGTCGCGACAGCAACAAATCGATGCTCTTGTCGAGCGATTTGAAGCCGTGTCGGCGCGGAAAGGCACGATCATCATTGTGGAGGATCTGCACTGGGCGGACACAGCCACATTAGATGCACTCACATCACTCGGAACAAAACTGCAGTCCATGCGCGCATTGCTCATCGCGTCGTATCGTCTCGAGGACCTTACGCCGGAACACTTTGCGACTACACGAATTGCAACCCTCACGCGATAC
The DNA here is from genome assembly GCA_963737065.1 of Vulcanimicrobiia bacterium. Classification (GTDB taxonomy): domain Bacteria; phylum Vulcanimicrobiota; class Vulcanimicrobiia; order Vulcanimicrobiales; family Vulcanimicrobiaceae; genus JAMXLG01. The sequence continues at coordinate 2,138,681 of CAVTRC010000001.1, read as the reverse complement.
GCGAGCGCCGGTACGATACAGCTCGCGCCTCTCGCGGGAGTCGAATTACGCGCGTTCATAGACGGAGCGCTCTCCGGCATCTCGCTCCCCGATACGGCTCGGCGTGCGATCGCGCGGGTCGCGGAGGGCAATCCCTATCTTACGGAAGAACTTCTCAAGAACGCCGTTGAGCGAAGCACGAGAAACGACTCAGCGCCCATCGACATTCCCAAGACGCTCCGGGCAACATTGCTCGAACGATTGCGTCCGTTCGACGATGATGAGCGCCGTATTATCGCTCAAGCTGCGGTAATCGGCCGAACGTTCAGCCTCGAGCTGCTCGCTTCGACCATTGCGACAGACGGCGAGTATACGCTTTCGGCTTTGCGCCGCGCCCGTGACTACCAGTTGATCGAAGAAGTTGCGCCGATGCGCTTCCGTTTTCGTCATGCGCTCACACGAGAAGCGATCTATGGCGGCTTTCTCGATTCTGAGCTTCGCCCGATGCACAAAACGCTCGCAATCGCACTCGAGCGCGCACCGGAAGCGGAACGATCGATCGAACAGCTTGCCTATCATTGGTGGGCGTGCGGCGATGACGCCCGCTCGACGCACTATAACGAGTTGGCCGGCGATGAAGCGGCCCACGTGTATGCTCATGAAGCTGCTATCGCGTTTTATGAACGCGCGCTCGATGCGAAGTGTTTGGGTTCGAAAACGCGTGGTTCGCTTTTGGAGAAGATTGCCGAAGCGCGTATCGCGCTTACCTGGACCGACGAGGCACAGCGAACGTACGCTGCGGCCGCCGAGTTCTTCAGCGAAGCCGGAGACTATGAGCGCGAGGCCACGTGTCGCGTCCAAGCTGCTATCATGGCCTACACGTCCGGCATGCCGGAGCCGACCGCACCGCTGGAAGCGTTGCTCGCGCGGTTGGATCAACGCCATTACCTCGCTCGAAGCCGGGTCCATCTCGGTTTGGCATGGCTTGCGGCAACGTTTTGGTTTCCGAGCCGGGCTTCGAAGCATCTCGAGCACGTCGATCCCCGCGCGATTGCCGAGGCCAACGACATCGAGCTGCGCTTTCACAACATCTCCGCATGGGTCGCCATGACGTTTGGTGACGTTGAGCGCTTCGTGCGCGAGCATACGGCGTGGGTTGAAAGGGCACGCGCAATGAAGTCGGTCCGCGGCATTGTTGCCGCGCATCTCAATGGCGCGATGTGTTTCTCTTTTTTCGGAATGCACGAGTTGGCACTCCAGCACCTCGACGCTGCTTTCCGAGACGCGAAAACGGCGCGAAACCCGTACGCCGAGGAAAACTGCAACGCGTTTGCGGCGCTCTGCCATCTCATGAGAGGCGATCTTGCACGTGCGCGCGCGAGCGTTCAAGCGATTCCGGTTTCGACTGAGAACCACGTCAACTTTACGTTTGCGACCGCTTGGGGAACAATCGTCGCTGCTCACCTCGGCGACGACGAGATGATGCGAAAGTGGTTTGACGGCATTGATTCAAAAGTCAGAAAACTCGAAATCGAGTCCGGCGCTGGAGTCGCAGAGATCCTTGTCCGACGTAATCGCCAGGACGAGGCTGCAGCGCTTCTTCACGACGTGCTTCCCGAATGCGAACTCATGCGCGGGAACGTGCTAACGTTACTCGCGATTGGGCGATACGGAAGACCGGAGGATCGCGAAACGGCACGCACGTACCTGTCCCGGGCTGCGCAAGCGCCTACCGAGTTACCGGAACGTCCGGCGCTCGCGCTTTTCGACGCGTTTGAACATCAACGTCGCGGCGACGACGGCGAAACGTCGCTGCTCGCGCGTGCTGCAGCAGAAGGTTTTCACCGGCTGCGTTTGCCGCTGCTGGAAGCTGCTGCATGGGAATTAGCGGGAGAGATCGCGTCCGCCGAGGCGATCTACCGGCGGTGCGGTGCTGTCTATCACGTGCAGCGTCTCAGCGGAGCAAACGGCGCCAGCGAGTCCGAAATTCTTTCAGAGCGCGAGCGAGAGGTCGCGAATCGCGCCGCGCGCGGCGACTCGAATCTCGAAATTGCACGCGACCTTTCAATCAGTCACAAGACCGTCGAAAAACATCTGGCCTCGATCTTTGGAAAGCTTGGAATCTCGTCGCGCAGAGGATTGAGAAATCGATCCACGACAATCAAATGAACGCGCGAACTGCGAACGTAAGCAGCAATAATATCGTGCAAATTTGAAGCGTGGCAATCACTATGCGGCGCTCTTTCTTTGCAGCCAATTCGCCGAGCGGCGTTTCCGTCCACGATGACGACGCTTGCCCGTAGAGCCCTGATCCCTTCGTTAGCACGGTGCCGTCGTCGGTCACCGCGACGCCGATAGCACCAGCGATCGCGTACGCAACCTCATCGAGCGGCAGCGTGCTCGCGTTTCCTAGCGTGTTGCTGAACAACCCGATGCGCTCGCCGTCGACCGTCACGATGGACAACGCATCGCGCATCGTCAGCAGACCGAGCGTGCGGAATATCTCGGTGCGTCGCTCGATCGAACGAATGTCGGACAACGGCAGCCGAACTTCACGAAAGTGCGGCATCAAGAACCAGCTGTGTCCGTCGACGACCGTCGCCTCTAGCGTCGATGCACCAAGCGTAACGTGGGTCCGGACGGAAGCGACAAGCGCGAACGTCGCGAAGATACCGAATCCTGTGATTATAACCGCGACAACCACGACGATCGAGTCACCGCCGATGTCCTGACCGAACATCGGCGGCAAACTGAATAACAGTGTGGCGATTGCAAACATGAATACTGACAAGAATCCGAGGACAACGCGCGTCGCGATACCGAACCGCCACGTCTTCGTAGTATCCACCGGCAACGTCACTTAGTAGTCGACGCCGCGCAGAAGATCTGCTGCCGGTACCTTCTGGTAGTTTGGGTTCGCCTGCACGAGCGTATCCGCGAAGTCGGAGTCGACCGTGCTGTGCACGCCGTTGGTCGTATTGATGACGACGGCTCGGTCTAGCGAATAGTTCTCCATCGCAACGGCTTGTTTATGCATGCCTTCTTGGGCTGCGCGGTCGCTGGCGAGTGCCTCATCGGTTCGTTCCGCTCGCGCGGCATCGAGCGCTCGGTCATTGGCGATCTCATCTTCGAATTTCTTCTGGAAGCTCTTGCGGATCGCGTCCTGCTGTGCGGCGACCGCGCCGAAGTCGATACGCACGCTGTTCAATACCGCATTCGCCGTCTGAGCCTGCTGCGCAAACTGCGCGCGGCTCAAGAAAATGTGGCTGTCGGATAGGGTCCACATCCCGTCGGGATTGGGCGGCAGAACAAACACGTGCGCGATGAAGTCGATCGTTTTCGCACCGGCGCCGAGCGTTCCGGCGATGTCAGCCACGCCCGATCCCGCGGATGTCGAACTCGTTATGCGGATCTGCGGAGCCTGCATCCCGCGCTGCTTCGCAAGCGCGGTATACATCGCTACCCAAGCTTGTGCGGCATCGGTCGTATATTGCAAGATTGCACCGTGCAGGTTTTGACGCGCGAGCGGTGATGCGCTGCGCAGAAACCATTGCGCGCGCGGATTCGAAGGATCGATCCCCGTGAAGTGCATGTTGTACGAAACTTGTGCACCGCCGGACGTTCTGTTCGCCGATGCACTGCCGCCGCCGGCGACGCTCAGCGCCCAATCGGCGGGAATGCTGATGCTTCCCGTACCATCCGGAAAACTGTGCGCGATCAATTGTTCCGCCGGCGCGAGCCGTTGATTGCCGTTCGAGGTATTCGGCTGGCTGGGGACGGTTATTCCTTGGAGGCGATGCATCATTGGGCCGACCGTTGTGTGAAAGCGCGACGCGGTGTCATATAACGCCGCGCCTGCGGCTTGTCCGCCGGTGTTCGTCGTGACAATGGCCACGCCGGTGTACCGCGTGCTGTTTCGGGCGGCGGTGAAGAGCAGCGCAACGGACTGATCGCGCGGGTCCAGCGCGACTTGCACGATCGCGGGTCGCGTACCGAGTTCGGCATGGACGCGTCGCATCAACGCGGCAGTCGCGGCGGGCAGAGACGAACGGCCCAACGTTCCCGTAACGATCGTGCCGCCGCCGGGATTTGCCGTAGTTTGGAACGCAGAATTCGTTGTGGCGAAGGCCCAACGCGGCGACGCGAGCGCGGATAACGCACAGAGTACGAGCGCTGCAATCAGCGTGCGAAAGTGAACGGTCATAGCGACCCCATGATAGCGTTCATCGTGCGCGGCTCGCATGGGGGGGAACCCCTACGTTTCGATTCCTGGAGCGCTGCCCGTCACTATTGCGGGTGAACATGGATGTCATCGGCTCGCGCCGCGGCAACGCGCTAAGCCAGCGTCCTCGGAGCGGTCAGGCTCGTGCCGTCGTTATTGCTGGAATCGAGATCTAGTAATTGACATACGTTGCGGTTGCCATCGAACCGAGGAGCTCCGCGGCAAAATGATAGATGTCTTTGTTCGCATACAAGCTCATGCGTCCCGGGAGCCGATTGACCGAAAATGCGAAGGCAACGTGATGGCCGTTGCGCGTCGTCGTGTACCCCGCGAGCGCCTTGGTCATCAACATGCGATCGTTCAGCAAATCCGTCGGTCCCGTCGTGCCCGTTTTTGCAAAGACCTTTCCTTTCGCGGGCGAACTGGTTTGTACGTCGTAGATTGTGCCGTCGACACCCAGAACCGGGAGCGCGCGGTGGAACGCGGGATACCAGGACTGACGCGAAATCCACGCGAGCCAGTGCACGAGGAAGTCCGGCGTATAAAAACTTGCGGATCCGTCACCGTCCTGCTGAGCCGCCGAATTCAGATCCAGTCCGGCCTTCGCAATCACCCCCGCTTCTTGCGCAAACCCGGCCTTCATGAAGTCGGTTCTCGCATGCGCGACGTAGACCGCCCACAACGGGATCTGCATTGCGGCGTGAGTATTCTGACTGACTTTAAGCGTAACTTTCACGTCTTCTGAAAGCGGCGGCGAGACGTGCTCGGCGATGCGGTTGGCCGCCACATACGATGCCATCGCTTCGTCATGCGAGAACGGCTTCGCGGACGCCGGAGTGTCGATGACCACCCCTGCGTCTTTGAGGACCATCGCAAAGGCGGCTTCTGCAAACCGCGTCGGATCGGCGACCGCGTAGACTTGCAGCATCGGCGTATGCGGCGGAATCGTACCGGTCAACGTTACGGTACGCGTTCCGTCGGCGTTCGCAACGTCGTCCTGGCCGGCGAGGAATTCGGATCCCTCGTCGCCGGTCGTGATCTTGTTTACAAAGGTGACGTACGGCGTTTGCGGCGAGACCGATATCGAAACAGGATCGCCGGGCCTTGCACCCGGTTTCATCATGATATCGACAAGGTTATCGTTCACCACGATCGGCGTGAGCGTAACCGACGATTCGAGTTCGATTCCTTGAGCTTGGAACAGCGAGGCATCAACGATGACCCGGCCTTCGATACGCTTCACTCCCGACTTCACAACTTGATTCGCAAGCTCGCGCAGCACGAGCAACGGATCGCCGGGAACTGCGGCGGCATCTGGAAAACCGGCGTCCTCGTGATCGGAATTCATGAACGCAAGCGTGCCGTCGGGCCGCACGCGCTGAGAAAGGTTCGGATCGCCGCTCGCGACCAGCACGACGTCACCGTGCAGTGTTCCTGAAGGGTCGAGCGCGCCCGTTTGATAGACCGGCGTGGTGAATTTGAAATCAGGACCGAGCAGCGCGAGCGACGTGCCCATTGTCAGCAATTTGGTGTTCGAAGCCGCTTCCATGTACTGCTGCCCATTGTGTGCGTAGAGAACCTTTTGCGTATCCAGATCATACACTTCGCCGCCTGCAATCGCATGTCTCGCTTGCGCGCGCGCCATCAGCGCGTCGAGCGTTTCCGATCTTACGGACAATGGGAGCAGTGCGCTGATGAGAAGCGCGACACAGAACACTTTGCACACGGTTCAACCTCCGAAAAATGCTCTCACTATGTCGCAATCGCGTCCGTCAACGAAAGCACGGCTCTTGGCGCAACTCGTTTTCTCGGTTAGTGAGATGCCGGCTCGATGGGATGCAGATACTTTGAGAGAAAGGCTTCCGTCGCGCGGTACTGTTCGACGAGGTGTGCCCACACTGAGTTCTCGTGCGTTTCGTTTGGGAACACTTGCGTCTCTACGGTGACGCCTTGCGCCTGCAACTTCGTCGCCAGATCGACGCTCTGCGAAAATGGGACGTTGCGATCGTCGTCACCCTGCTCGATGAACACGGGCGACTTCCAACTTTTCAAATATCCTTCGGCCGTCGACATCGTTGCGATGTGACGTTGTTTCGGCGTACCGACGGGCTTGCCGTAGTCGTGATCGAAGTCCGTCGGCCAATCGTGTACGCCGGCAAAATCGGCACCGACTTTGAAGATGTCGGAATTTTTTGCAAGCGCCAGAGCCGTCAGCAGACCGCCGTACGAGAGGCCGTAGATCCCGATCCGATTCGCGTCGACGTTCGGCTGTTTCTGGAGCCACTTCGCGCCTGCGAGAACGTCGTTGTACTCGGAGCCCCCGTGCCACGCGGCGTTCGGCGGATTGCGGAACTTGTAACCGTACATGATCCCGAGTCGATAGTTGATCGACAGTACCGCGAAGCCTTTACTCGCGAGATACTGGTTCATCTCGTAGAGATGCGTGTACGGCTCCATGTAGTGAAAGCCACCGAGCATCTGACGCGGCGGACCACCGTGATCGAAGACGATCGCGGGCACCTTGCCACTGACGTGCCGCGGCAAGAAATACTGCGCGTGGATCGTGTAGCCGTCCGGCGTCGTATACGTGATAAGCTGCGGCTTTACCATTTGCGTCGCTGGATAGTTTGGCGGTGTTGCGACCGCAATCAGTGTCTTCTCCGGATTGCCGGCGATCATCACTTGCGGCGGATTCGCGTAACCAGCGTCGATGTATGCCAGTCCTCCGTGCGCGAGCGGCGTCGGATACCACTGGTTGTTCGGTCCGCGCGTTAATTGCGTCGGTGTTCCGTCGCGCCCAACGCTCCAGATGTGGCGCACGTCGAGATTGCCTTCGTTCGAAGCGAGCAACAGTTTCGTGCCGTCGAGCGACGACGCAACGGTCTCAACTTCGTAACCGCCGGTCGTCAGACGCTTGGCCGCGCCGCCATTCGCGGATACAGCGTAGATGTGATTCCAACCGTCGCCTTCCCATGGAAACGCAATTTCATCGCCTTTGAGCCACCAGAGCTGCGCCGCGCTCATCGTCGGATAGAATTCCTCGCCGGTGCCTTTGTGTGCACTCCAGACGTGATGTGCGCTGCCGCTATTTGCGTTCGCCACCCAGATTGACCATGGAAACGGCGCGTTACCGCCCCCGCTGAAACTTGCGCTGTCGTACACCGTCTCGCCTATTTTGGTTCCGGGCGAGCGCACGAAGGCGACACGCGAACCGTCCGGCGACCATGCCGGCACGGAGTCGTTTGTAAAGGCGGGCGTCGCGTAGATGTACGATTTTTTTTCCGGCGTATAGATGACGACGAACGAGTGATCGCCGCGCGAATTCGTGAAGGCGATCTTCGCGCCGTCAGGCGACCATGCGACGTCGCCGACCGTTCCGCGAATCGCGAGCATATCCGGTTTACCTGCCGTGAACGCGCCGCTTGTGTCCTTCGAAAACGTGACAACGCCGAGCTGCCCCTCGGAGGTCGTGAACGCTACCGCGTTGCGTTTCGGTGAGAGAAACGCGGCGTTGCTGCCTTCAGCCAGCTTCACTGGTTCTCCACCGGCGATCGGCACGACATAGAGCGTGCGTTGCGGCGGCGGAAGCAGCGAGAGCGGGTTCGCGTTATCAGCGGTGCCTTCGTCCCCCGCGTTTCCACGAAAAAAGATTACCGCATCGTTCCCCGCAGTCACGGCCGGAGCGAAGACGTCTTGACCGTCGTCTTGCTCGAAATGCGTAAGTACGTGAACCTTGCCTCCCGCGTTTGTATATAGATTCCGGATCCCGCTCGCGTCGACTTTCCATACAAGCACCGTGCCATCGAACGAGCCAACAAGAGCATCCGGAAACGGTGCCGCCAAAACGTCTGCCACGCCGAATGCGCGCGCGCCCATGGGTAATACAGCAACAGCAAACGCTAGAACGCAAAAGCACGCGACGAGACGAAATTTCATCACAACCTCCGAAATATTGTCGTGACCGTTAGGCTACCCGCCTGCTCTTTCCCTCCCCGAACCGTTGTGTCCGAATCAGCTCAAGGGGTCCGTGTTGCAGTATTTCGGCGATTCGCGCCGTCAGGAGCGTCAGAAGGCGTGAGCCTACCGACGTCGCTCGCGCCGGCGCGGCAAACGCTGCATGAGTCCAGCGTTGAGTAGAATTCATCAGTCACGTTCTTCTCCTGATTCGTCATGATACCAAGCACCGCCATGAAGATCCCAGCTTGGCGTTCGCAAACACAAGATAGCGCAATCCTAGCAAGCCGCGCTCGTTCACGGCTTTAGCGCCCGTTCGGTTCGGTGCTTCCGCTTCTATTGAGTTCTTCGAAGAGTTGTCGTGCGTACAGATCGCCGTTGTCGCTTAAAGCTCGCAGAGCCGCCAGCCCGAAAGAACGGATGGACTGATTTTCCTCTTGCGTCGCCGCGAACAACGCGAGGTCGGGTGTCGCAAAGCGCTCGAACAGTTCGGCCGCTTCACCGGCCGAACACGTGCGCAGCCGTTCACGATACGCGGACTCGACCTTCGTCTGCAGAAACCGCATGTCAGCCGCGTCATGGGGGCGTCCAGTCCCCATTTTGGTGACGATAAGATCGATTTCGTCCATCAACCGGGTGCCGTCTTTCAGCGGTCCGGAGCGGTTCCAGACGTCATCGAACTCTTCGACGTTCATGTAGTTCGGAACGCGGAACGCGTCGATCGGACGGTCTGCGCCGACGACGCGCACGAACCTGTCGTCGGCCACAGCCGAAGCGATCTCGCTCATCGGGATGTCGATGAACTCACCGAGTTCGTTGCCGACACGCGCCGCGGTGAGCGCCTCGGATTCTAAGAATTCGCGCAAAAAAGCGGCCCAATGCTGCTCGTCCTCGAGCGGATCGATCCAGAGATCGACGTCCTTCGTCGTCCGATGAAGGCCGTGCAGCACGACGGCAATGCCGCCGAGGACGATGACCCGGCGTTGCGCGGCGAGTCGGCGCACGACGTCGTGGGCCTTCAAGGATCGGTGTTCCATTCACGGATGGAGGCTTCGATTTCGTCCGACAGGGCGATCGCCTCGGCCACGGACTGGGGGCGTTGGTCGGTCCAAGGTTCGCTGTTGCTTCGAATCTCGCACGCAGAAGAGTCCAGTCGCTCTACTGCGTTGCAGCGCCATGATCAATGAGCGCCGTCGCCGTTCGTCGTTAGAGGCGTTGATTCTCATGCGGTTTCGGCGGCTTCTTTCCATTGCATTGCTTCTTAATAGCGAAGGGAGTTGAGACCTGACCTGTTGAGGGTCCCGGCATAATGCGTGTTTTCCCTCCTCGCGTTATCGCGTCGCGTGCCCTCGGTGATAGCGATCGCGAGGTACGCGCTTAGTCTGCGCCGGTCGAGTGACAGCCAACAACGTGCCGACTCTAGCATGCAGTTTGGACTTTAACGCGCTGCTGGCAGTTTCGGTGAATTGTATGAGGGCCTCCATCGTTCGCAGGCCAATAGACTTGGCGAGATTGCCGGTGGGTTCGTCTTCAGTATAGCTCGATATCTTGTATGCGCTTCGGTGTCATGGGACTTTAAGCAAAGCAACGGCCTTCGACGCAGCTGGGCGAAGGGCGATATAGCGGCTATATAACCACGTCTTTTAGCGTGTCCAACGTCATGTGGATTAGGCCGGGCAGAACAATGCTACGTGCTCGAAGCGCGATGAGGCCCAAAAAGAATCCGGTAGGCAAATTTAGCGCGATCACGTTGGCAAAGGCCAAAATCAAATTCCCATGCTTCTCAGTGATGGTCCCTCCTAAATGCAAAAACCCGAATAGGAAGGCCTGAAGCACAACGCTCCAATCCTTCGTAAAAAAGGCTCTTAGGTGGCTCATTGCCATGCCACGTGTCAAGAACTCTTCGCTGAAGCCATTGCTCAAGAAATTCCGTACAAGCATAAAGACGAGAAGGCCGATCGTCCCGTGGCCTTTCGCGAACCAAATGCCGATGAAAATCGCCGGCAAAACAGATGCGCCTAATAGAGCGTACCAACTGCCCCTTCGCCACGCCGTAAGGCCTCATTCTATCGGTTTTGCTCCGAGCGCGAAGAGCAGAAGGCTTCCCGGAATCAGCACATAGACGATGAAGTTCGGGAGCGCGGTCTCGCCATATCTAAGCCCGACGGCTGCCGATACATGCTGCACTAGAACTTCAGCGCGTCATGTTCCAAACAAGCGACTCGCCCCACGATGTTTCGTATGCGACGAACAAGTGAGTCGCAGCAACGACCGCCACGCGCGTAAACAAGCGCGATCCGAACGACTGGGTTCGGAGACTTACGTCCTCAGACGCTGCATCATATTTAATACAGTACCGAGTGATAAGCCAAAGGACCAGGCTAGAGGAATACAACAACCGATTGCGCTTCTTGCAAGCGTTTCGCTTTTCGGCTGAAGCGTCGATACGAATCCCGTAGGCGGCGCAGGGCCGGCTGCGTCTCGTGCAGTCTTTTCCGCCTCGCGTGCGATGCACGTCGCCATCCTTCCGAACACCCATTGGTGAAAGAGCGCGACACCGTACCAATAGAGAAAACCGACAAGTCCGCGCGGCTCGAAGAACGCCGTTTGACGAAGCGTTGCAGCCGCACTTCCGCGCGGTTCAGCTTCAAACTGTAACCACGCGCGGCCCGGCAACTTCATCTCGGCACGTAATCGCAGCAACCGCCCCGGCTGATATGCTTCGACTCGCCAGAAGTCAAGCGCATCGCCGGCACGCAGTTCGATTGGCGAGCGCCGGCCACGATGCAATCCAACGCCGCCCGCCATGCGGTCAAGCCATCCGCGAAAACGCCACAATGCATCCGCAGAAAGCCATCCGCGGCGACCGCCAAGCGAGCTAAATACCGCCGCAACACGGTCAGCTGAAGCAGCTGCGTTCCGGACGCGCATGTCGATCAGCATTCCTTCTTTGACGCCGGCAAAATCGGTCGGGAGCGCGTGGAGATCGAATGCATCGAACCAGGCCGTCTCGGCGCCCGTCCCGCGTTCCAACGCCTTTTTCACGGCGTCGTCAAATCCACTCGGGACGATCTGCGGAAAATCTGGAAGCGGCCGCAGAATCATGCACGACGACTTCTTGTACAAGCCGCGGATCAGCGGTTGGGCAAGCCGGGCCGAAATCGGCGTAACGAGATGCACCCAGTACGACGAAAGTTGCGGCGTAAAAAATGGAACGATGATGATTCGCGCTTCAGATCCGAATTGCGGCATAGCGCAGCATCATATCGCGATAGGTCAGCACATCGCTTCCGCCGATTTCGTAGATTCGATTCTCGTGCGCGCTCGAGTTCGAGCGAGGCGATGAGGTATGCGAGTACGTCGTTGATCCCGATCGGCTGGCAGCAAGTAGCGACCCATTTAGGTGCAATCATCACCGGAAGCCGTTCGGTAAGATAACGCATCATCTCGAAGCTGATCGAACCGCTGCCGATGATGAGCGCGGCACGAAACTCGATGACTCGAACACCACTTGCACGCAACACGTCGCCGACTTCGTGACGGCTTCGGAGATGCGTTGAGAGCGCATCACGATCATTGCCGAGGCCTGCCAAGATAGATGATCGTAGCAACTCCTGCGGCGCGTGCGGCCTCGGCGAAGCGGCGTGCCGCTTCCCGATCGGCGGCGGCAAACGCATTTGTAGAGCCCATCGAGTGGATCAGGTAATACGCGGCGTCGCATCCGCGCAGAGCGCGGACAAGCGATGCTTCATCTTTGACGTCGCCTTCAACAATTTCGACACCGTCATCAAAGCGACCGCGCAAACGTTCCGCGGCGCGCGCAAAGCAACGCACCTCATAACCGCGCTTACGCAAGCGCGGGACAAGCCGGCCGCCGATGTACCCCGTCGCTCCAGTAACGAGCACGCGCATTACTTGCCCGCCGAGCTATAGCCTAGCGCTGGTGCGTTGCTGAAAAGGCTTCGCAGGGGGAAGCTTTATGCGGTCCGCAAGCCGCAGCAGCGCTAAAATTTTGACGCTCCACCACGTGGGATCGATCTCAAACCAGCGAAGCCCGTGGCGCGCCGAATAGGGAAACGCGTGGTGATTGTTGTGCCATCCCTCACCCCATGAGATGAGCGCGACCCACCAGCAGTTGGTCGACAAATCCTGCGTCCGATACGTGCGATAGCCCGATGAGTGTGCCGCGCTGTTGACCAGCCATGTCGCATGATAGCTCACGACCAATCGAACGAAAACGCCCCAGATAACCCATGACCATCCACCGAATGCGAACAGCAGGACAGCAAGTGCCAACTGCAACGGGTCCGTGAACGTATCGCAACGCTCGATAAAAGGGCTGTGCGTAAAGGTCCGGCGCGAACCTCTGCAATTCTTCTTCCGTCGGCATCGCATCGTTCTGCTTGTAGAGCCAGCGCATGTGCGCCCAACGAAAGCCGACGTTACGTCCGTGCGGATCACCCTGTTCATCCGAATGCGCATGATGCTTGCGATGCGTCGCGACCCAACGAATTGGATCGCCTTGCAACGCCAGTGCACCGAAAATCGCCAGAACGTATTCCAACGACTTCCGCAGGCGCAATCCACGGTGCGTTAACGCGCGATGGTAGCACAACGTAATGCCAAGCGCCACCGGTGAAGTACATCAACACTCGCGGCAGCCAGAATTGCGGTCCAATGGAACATGGCCGGTAGAAACGCAGCGAGCGCACCAATATGGATCGCGCTCAGACCAACGCGGTTGATCCAAGCGCGAGTTCTACCGTTCACCGGTTAGCGGTAGCTCGGACGAGCCGAAAAGCAGTCGCGACAGTACACAGGCTTATCACCGCGCGGTTGAAACGGAACCTCTGCTACGCCGCCGCACTGAGCTGCACGTCGCTTTGAACATTTCGCGCTGCCCGCTGTAACCGCCGCCCCGGTTGCCGCCGCTGCGCCCGTCTCCCGATGCTTTACGTGCGGCGCGACAATCGCCGCAGCGGCTTGGTTTATTCGTGAATCCCTTGCTCGCGAAAAATTCCTGTTCGCTTACCGTGAACGGGAACGAGCGTCCGCAATCGACGCAATTTAAATTTTCATCTCTGTACATGAACGAGTCTCCTAACTCTCTCTGTTCTTTTTGTGGTCATCGGACTCGCCAGTACTTGGAACGCATAAACGTCGAAACACTGTGATGCCTTCGCTAATAGGCCGGAACGATTTCATCGCGGGTGCTTTGCGCCCGCTTGATAGCGGTCGACCGATCTGTGGTCGCACGACTTATCGGCCATTCGGAACATGGCGCTGTAGAGGGCCGCAGCGTCGCACGAAGTCGTGCCTGACGCAAAGCGCATGAACCCTGAGGGACGCAAATGGTTGCGACCTCAGCAATCGTAGAGGCCGCATCTCGTTTGCGTCGGTTGACCTCCGTACTGCCGCAATGGCGCTCGACTCACGTTCGATCGATCTGGATTGCGCGTGGCTTGATGGAGATTTCGCCGGGCTGTTGCTTGAGTGTCGTATGGTTGCGAGGTATCGATCCACCGCGACGCCGGCCGAAAGAGCAGTGAATCGATTGGCAGATGGGACTTGATAGCGTTAACCGGCACGAGTCAAAAAAATAAAAGAAAGGGCCACAGAAGAATCTCGACCCTTTCCGTCTTAATTCTGACTGATTTGTATTCGCGAAATCGGCTCGAAGCGGCTCTAAGTGCAGTTCACGATTTTACTTGCGGTCCTAGAACGGCGTTGACTCGTTTTCTCACGGTATTTTGGCCTAACTCACTTTGAAATGCGATATTTGGGCCTAACTCAGCGCCTTAAGGGAAGTTGGTCGGCAATCCACTTGATTGTTGCCGGATCGCGCGTCTCGAAGTGACTGAAATGCGGAACCCCAATTATGCTGGTCGTTGCGCCGTCTCGTGCAAACGATTGATGCCGAACGCTTAGCTCGCCCCATCCCGCGCGTAGCGCGCCTGAATCCGTGCGGGTCCACCCGCAAGAGTCGAAGACGTCGCCAAGGCCGGCATAGGCGCTGCGCGTCATGTCGTTGCCGATCGCACGCTTCCGAGTTGCCGCGAAACAATACGCCGTGCGGCAAAATGCACGCCCCGGTCCCGGTACTCTTCAGTGACGCGACGATGTGGAGGAGGTAGGCGAAATCACCTTGCTTATCCGGCGGAACACCGAAAGTTGAAAAGCGTTCGTAGGGGTCATTCTGCGTATCGACGCCGTTGCTCTAGCGCGTGTCGGAAGAGGCGGATTGGCAACGACGAGTCAAAAGTCTTGAGGCGCTCGCCGTCTTTGAACTCGGCTTCGCAAGCGTGTTGCCCTGCACGATTTCAGCCGTCGGCTGCCGGTGCAAAATCATGTTCATGCGAGCGAGGCCGCTCGTTGCTGCATCCTTCTCTTGACCGTAGATGCTGACGTCGCTCTTGGCTTCGTCGGCGATCTTCAGGAGCAAAGAACCCGAACCACACGTCGGGTCATAAATCGTGGTTTGCGCGTTCGTGTTCGCTTGGCGGATGCCGACGAGTTTAGCCATGATCTGGCTGACCTCCGACGGCGTGTAGAACTGGCCTTTGCTCTTGCCGCTCTCAGTCGCGAAATGCCGCATGAGGTACTCGTAGGCATCGCCCAGGAGGTCGTCGCCGTCGGCGCGGTTGCTCGAAAAGTCGAGGGCGGGGCTTTGGAAAATCGCGATAAGGTTGGTGAGACGATCGATCTTGTCTTTGCCGCTGCCCAACTTCAACTCGTCGTTGAAGTCCGGCATATTCGCCAGACCATTGGCTGCGGCGAGCGGCGTGATGATTTTCTTATTGATTTGGTCGCCGATGTCAGGTTGGCCCTTGAGGGTCACATGTCGTTGAATAATGACGCCCGCCGGACCTAATCTACCGGGTACTTCTTGCCCGCGTACTTTTCGCTGACATACTTAATGAAAAGCAGAACGAGCGACGTAATCCTTGTACTGACTCGCGTCCATGCCGCCGCGAAGTTCATCGCAACTGGCCCACAGCGAAGAGTAGGGATCCGCACTTTTTGATTGCCACGACGAAGCGGTCAGCCTTCCTGGGTTGGCAATTTTGGAGATAGCTATCGGTCGAACCGGTGGCTGTTCTCACAAATTACAACATCGAGCCGGAGCCCAGCTAATTCGCCGGGGCGTCCGACATCCCGAAGACAATAGGGTAACGCGCCGGCCCCGCAAAAGGGACGGCTACCGATCTACGTTCCGCGTACTGCGCAGTTTGTCATCCGAGGAGCGGCCTCGGTTGCGTGCCGGAGGCGTTGCGTCCAACGTGCGCCCGTGCAAATACATCTTCGCCGAACAACTGCAGCGCGGTGAAATTCACGTCATCGAACCGGAAAAGAAACGGCGCGAAAAAGTGAAACACGCCATGCGCTCGCGAAGTTCATCTACCTCAACCTTCGCGCGACCGTCACCCTCGAAGAAGAGACGGTCACGATGATTGATTATCTCGTGCCGGGGCGTTTCCGCCGCCCGAAGAACCGCTCATTCCGCGTAGTCTCTACGCCAAGTCGTCGATCGCGTAGTCGATGGGCACCAATCAAAACGCGGGGCAGAGTTCGGCCTTTTTCATTTTCACCGAGTTAGGTGCAAATACTGCCGTGAGAGCGGCTGAGTTACGTCCAAATGTCCGTCCTCGGTGGCATCAGCTATTTCGCAAAATCGATCGGCGCAGCGCAAGAAAAATGCCCCGTAAATACGGGGCGTTTTTCGCTGTATGTACTGATGCCTCGAAGGCATTTGGACTTTTAGAGACATCTGCAACTAACTCGCGTTTCTTCGTGAGTTAGGACGAGACAGCGTCAGAACGGGATTTCGTCGTCCAATTCGTCGCCGAATGCGTCGTTTGACGAGCCGTTCGAGCGCCGCTGCGTGCGCCGGCGAAGCCGCCGCCTCCGCCGCCGACAGTCGTCCGCGCCGCCTTGACGCGCGCCGAGCATTTGCATGTTGTCGATGACGACTTCCGTGGCTTTGCGCTTGTTGCCGTCTTTGTCGTCGTAGTTTCGGATGACGAGCCGCCCCTCGACGAGCGTGTTCGAGCCTTTCTTTAAGTAGGTGTTGCAGGTTTCACCAAGACGGTCCCACGCGACGATGTCGACGAATGTGGTCTCTTCTTTGTTGCGCGGGTTGTTGACGGCGAGCGTGAACTTCGTTACGGCTTTGCCGGATTGCGTGTAGCGGATCTCGGGGTCGCGCGTGAGGTTGCCGACCAGAATGATTCGATTGTATGAACCTGCCATGTAAAACTCTCTTTCGCAATGTCGCTAAGCTAATGCACTGAATGCTAATACGGGCCTGTGCCAACTGTGCGGCACGGCCCGTACGTGACTTTGTGAAATTTTAGGCTTGGACGGGGACGGCCTGCGCAGCTTGGGCCATGGCCGCAAGCGCGTGTTTATCGAGGTGGATCACGAGCGCACGCAGGACGTCTTCGTGGAGCTTGAGCTGGCGCTCGAGTTCTTTCGATGTATCGCCCGTGCTGCGGAACTGCATCACGACGTAGTTTCCTTCGCGAAGGTCGTTGATCTCGTACGCAAGGCGCTTCTTGCCGAGCTTCTCGATAGCGACGACTTCGCCACGTTGCCCTTTGATGATCTCGCCGATCGCGCTCGAACGCGCATCGACGTCGGCCTCTTCGAGATTCGGCCGGAGAATATAAGTCACTTCGTAGTCGTTCACTTCTCGTATCCAATCTGCGGACACCGGCCTGCGCCAGGCTGGTGGCCCATCGCCGCGTGCGATGGGCAGCTGGTAGCCCGACGTCATAGACGAAAGGCCTTCGGGATTTTACACTAAGGCTCAGCCGCTTTTCAAGCCTGCGCGGTCTAATCGGAACTAGCATGCCCATCGCACGATTCGCCGTCTCCCGTCGAATCGCCGTATCGATGATCGCGTTGGCGATCGTGGTGCTCGGCGTTTTTGCGCTTCCTCGCTTGCCGGTGGCGCTGCTGCCGAATTTCACCTACCCGGTCGTTAACGTCAGCGTGACGTACCCGAACGTCGGGCCCGAGCAAATGGAAGCGCTCGTGACGCGCCCGATCGAAAACGCGGTCAGCCGTGTGAACGGCATCCAGCTCATCCAGTCCAGCTCGTCCGAAGGGCAGACACAAGTCTCGGCGCAGTTTTACTACGGAACGAATATCGATACGGCAGCCGTCGACGTGCAGCAGCAAGTCGATAGCATTCGCGATCAGTTGCCGAACGATCCGAATCTACAAACGCCGCAAATCTCGAAGTTCGACTCGAACGCCTTCCCGATCGTCCGGTTCTACGTGACCGATCCGAACATGACGTTGCGCGATCTCGGCGACCTCTTTACGAATACGCTCGCCGACGAATTCGCGTCGGTCGACGGTGTCGCGGCAGCAAGCGTGAACAACGACCAACAGCGTGCGATCATGATCGAGCCGAACTCGAACCTGCTCGCGGCCAACGGCTTGACGCTCGCGCAAATCTCGTCGCGAGTCGCGCAGGAAAACCTCAATCTTCCCGCCGGTATCGTGCAAGTCGGTCCAAACGAATACCAAGTGCGCAGCAACGCGCTGCTGCAATCCGCGCAAGAAGTCTCGCGATTGGTCGTCGCGACGCGCAACGGCTCGCCGATCCGTATCGGCGACGTCGCAAAAGTTAGCGACTCGATTAGCGAACAGCGCAGCTTCCAGCGCCTCGATGGTAAACCGGCGCTCGGCCTCATCGTCAACGCGCAGCCGAACGCGAACATCGTCTCGGCTGCGGTCGGCGTCGAGAAGAAAGTCAAAGAAATAGAATCGCGCTATCCGGGGATGAAGATCGATCTCGTCTTCGACCAGCAAGGCTTCATCGAAGAGTCGATCAAGGCCTTAGAGCACACGGCAATCTACGGCGCGGTTCTCGCGATTTTCATCATTCTGCTCTTCTTACATTCATGGCGCACGACGCTCATCGTCGCGATCGCACTGCCGATCTCGGTCTTCGGCGCATTGTTCGTCGGCTATATCGCCGGCTATTCGCTCAATATCATGACCCTCGGAGGCCTCGCCCTGGCGGTCGGCTTAATCGTCGACGACGGCATCGTCGTTATCGAAAACATCTACCGCCATATGGCGCTGGGTCAGAATCCGCGCAATGCCGCGGAATCCGCAACGACGGAAATTTTCACGGCCGTCCTTGCGTCGTCGGTGACGGTTGTGACGGTGTTCGTTCCTCTCGTCCTTATTCCGGGACTTCAGGGCCTGATCTTCGCGCCGTTTGCCGTTATGGTAATGGGTGCCGTCGCGCTTTCGTTCGTCGTCGCCGTCACCACCGTACCGATGCTCGCCTCGGTGCTCGTGAAGAACAAATACACCGTCGAGCCTGCTTCATCGAACGGCGTGTCCGGCAACGGTGCGGCGCATGCTGTTTCAACGAACGGTCATACGCGGAGCGGCCCCTACGCCCGGTTCAGCGCCGCCTTCGACCGGACGTACGAACGGTTCGCGGCGTGGTACAAGAAGGTGCTGGGCGCCGCTGTGGATCGGCCCGGGCTCGTCACCGCAATTGCGGCGATCGTGCTCGGTGCAACGCTCGTCGCCCTCAAGTTCGGCGCGGTTCAAACCGAAATGTTCCCGCCATCGAACTCACGCTATGCGCGATTCAATATTCAGGCGCCGACCGGAACCGCGATTAGCGTGATGAACCGCATTGCGAACGACATCGAGCAGCGCATGTTGAAGGATCCGCGCATACTCAACGTCGGCTCGCAAGTCGGCACGGCCGGGCTATTCCGGCCGAGGCGTGCAGGTCACGAATCAAGCAAATCTTTCGGTGACGCTCAAGGATAACGTGAGCAGCAGCGAAGCGGCCCGATTCGTCGCGCAATGGCAAGCTGCGCTGACCGGACGGTCCATGGGGCGGCGCGGCGGACCAACGCTCACGCCGGATCAAATCGCGAAACTGCGTCAACGGTTCGGTGCGCCGATTCCCGGCTTACTCGTATTCGGCCGAACCGTCGACATCGTCCAAGGAACGATCTCACGCGGACAAGACGCATTGTCGCTGCAGATCTACGGCCCCGACATCAACACGCTCTACAACACCGCGTGGAATGCCGTTATTCCGAAGCTGAGCCAAATTCCCGGCATTCAAGCTCCAAATACGAACATTACGAATTCGCAACCGGAAGTCGACATCGCGGTCGATCGTTCTAAGGCAGCACAACTTGGTCTGTCGACGTCCGTCATTTCAAATGTGATCGACACGGCGACCGCCGGATCGATTGCGTCCTACATGCAGATGAACGGCACGCAGTATCCGATCATCGTGCAGCTACCGCCCGATGAACGGCGTTCGCTGCAGGCGATCGAGCAGCTCAACGTACCGATCGGCGCAAATACTACGCCTTCGGCCACGGCGCTCACTCAAAGTGCGGGGCAAACCGATGGTGCGTTAGCGACGCTGCCGGTGATGCCGCTCGGCGAACTGGCGAAGATTACGTTCGGGAGCGGTCCATCGGAGATCACGCGTCAAGACAAGCAGCGAGAGATCGAAATCGATGCCGGTCTCAACGGTATTCCGCTCGGTCAAGCGGTCGCAAATGCAACGAAGATCATGAACGGCGTAACGCTTCCGCCGGGATACTACTGGCAGTTTGGACAGTCGGTAACGCAGCAGAGCGACACCTTCGGCAGCCTCGGATTGATCGTGATACTTGCGATCGCGCTTATCTACATGCTGCTCGCGGCGCAATTCGAGTCGCTGCTGCATCCGCTCGTCATTATGTGCTCCGTACCGCTTTCACTCGCCGGTATCGTCCTCTCGCTCGTAATCACGCAGCGTGCCTTCGGGCTGACCGCCTTCATCGGCGTATTGATGCTCGTCGGTATCGTGGTGAAGAACGCGATCCTCGTGGTGGAATTCACGAATCAATTACGCGAGCGCGGCTACTCGCCGCGCGATGCGGTGCTTCACGCGGCACCGCTGCGGTTACGGCCGATTCTCATGACGACGTTTGCGTCGGTCGGCGGGATGATGCCGATCGCGCTCGGTATCGAAGCCGGAAGTCAAACGCAAGCGCCGCTCGGAACGGTGGTGATCGGCGGACTGCTGTGCTCGACGATGCTCTCGCTCATCGTCGTTCCGACGCTCTATCTGTGGGTCGCGAAGGTGATCGAGCCGCGGATGGGCGGCTTCTCGCGCGGCGCGCACCGTACCGGACCGGAAAGCGCGCTCCACCCGCCCGCGCCGGTCGAAGTCTAAGCTGCGCGCAGGAAGAATACGATCGTCATCGCGACACCGATCGTGATGACGATTGCGCGCGCAACGCGTTGCGGAACGCGTCGAAAAAATTTCGCGCCAAAGTATCCGCCGAGCAGTGCCATCACGCACATCGGAATCGCAAATCGCCAGTCAACGACGCGAGCAACTAAAAACGGAATGAGCGCAGCGCCGTTGATCGCGACGCTCAGCACGTTCTTCATTCCATTGGTCGCATTGAAGGACGGCAGCCCGGAGAATGAGAGCACGGCGAGCATCAAAATCCCCATGCCGGCGCCAAAATAGCCGCCATAGACCGACACGATGAACTGGACGATCAGCTGCCATCCGTGATACTCCGGATCGCGCTCGTGCCGCTTCGTCAAGAATGGGCTGAGCGCAAACACAATGGTCGCAAAGAGCAACAGCCACGGAATCAATCGATTGAACGTGGCCGCGGGCGTGAGCAGCAGCAGACATGCGCCGATCAGCGCACCGATGCCGCTGACCGCGACAACGGAATACAGCATGCGTTTGTGCGGTTTGACGTCCGGCCAATACGCGCGCGCCGACCCGAACGTGCCGACCCACATCGCGGCGTTGTTCGTCGCATTCGCCGGTATGGAGGGCACCCCGGCGAAAATGAGCGACGGAAAGCTAAGAAAACTGCCGCCGCCGGCGACGCTGTTCATCGCTCCGGCAAAAAACGCGGCGCCAATCGCAACGAGTGCGTTGTTCAGGATGAAACGCCGGAGGCGCTTTTTTCGCGCTTTGTAACGCGGTAGACGCGGCGCACGTTTTTCAAGGCGCCGAGTTTCGTAAGAATTTTGTGCAAGTGGTCCAAATCGCGGATCTGCATCGTAAGCGACGTAACCGCGCCACCGTCGCGGCGAACGCGCGCTGTAACCGACGAGACGGTCGTCTTCAGCTCGGCAAAGACGGCCATGATGTCTTGCAGCAACTGCGAGCGGTCTTCCGCTTCCACTTCCACGTCGACCGCGTGCGTCATGTCGGTGTTGTCGGTCCACTGTGCTTGGAGAATGCGTTCCGGCGTTGCGGTCATGTATGCGACATTCGGACAATCGGCGCGATGGACGCTCACACCGCGTCCGATCGTTACGTACCCGATGATCGGATCGCCCGGCACCGGCGAACAGCACTTCGAAAGCCGCACGAGCACGTCGTCGACGCCGGCGATGCGCACGCCGGTCGCTTTTTTCGTCGCTTTGCGCGCGACCGGTTTGCGAACTTGGGAGAAATCGACGACGTTGTCGACTTTCGCCTCGTCGCGGATGCGATTGACGACCGCTTGCGCGGAAGCGTCGCCAAAACCGATTGCGGCGAAGAGATCCGTCGGCGAAACGTGATTCATCCGATGCGCGATGCGCTCGATCAATTCGCCGCGCGCGAGATCGGGACGCAGATGTGCGCGCGCGAGCTCCGTCTCGACCGCCTCTTGGCCGGCGAGCACGTTCTCCTCTCGCTGCTCTTTGCGGAACCATTGTTTGATCTTGTGCTTGGCGCTCGACGTCTTGACGACGGAGAGCCAGTCGAGCGACGGACGGCCGCTCGATTTATTGACGAGAATCTCGCAGATATCGCCGTTTTGCAGCGTGTAGTCGAGTGGAACGATCCGGCCGTTTACTTTCGCACCGACGCAATGGTTGCCGACGTCGGTGTGCACCAGATACGCAAAGTCGAGCGGCGTACCGCCCGCGGGCATCGAGAATACGTCGCCGCGCGGTGAAAAGACGAAGGCCTGCGAATCGAAAAGGTCGAGCTTGAGATTCTCCATGAACATGCGGGAATCGCGCATGTCCTTTTGCCATTCGAGCAGGGCGCGCAGCCACGAGAGTTTGTTCTCGAACTGATCCGCTTTGCTGCCTTCTTTATAGCGCCAGTGCGCGGCGATGCCGTATTCGCTCGTGCGATGCATTTCCCACGTGCGAATCTGAATCTCGAGCGGTTCGCCGTGCGGCCCGACGACCGTCGTATGTAACGACTGGTACATGTTCGGCTTGGGCATGGCGATGTAGTCTTTGAATCGTCCGGGCAGCGGCGTCCACATCGCGTGGACGGCACCGAGCGCGGCGTAACAATCCTTGACCGAATCGACGATGATGCGGATCGCAGTCAAATCGTAGATCGTGGAAAAGTCGCGGCCCTTCTTGATCTTCGAATAGATCGAATAAAAGTGCTTTGGCCGTCCTTGGATCTCGGCGTTGACGCTCAGTTCTTTGAACTCGTCACGCAAGCGCGCAATCGCGTCGCGCACGTCGTTCTCGCGCTCACGCCGCGTCTTTGCAACCCGCTCGACGATCTCGCGATAGGAATCGGGATCAAGGTATTTGAGACACTCGTCCTCGATCTCCCATTTGATCTTCCAGATGCCGAGGCGATGTGCGATCGGCGCATAGATGTCGAGCGTTTCCCGCGCGATCGCTTGCCGCTTCGCCGGCGGCAGGCTCGCGAGCGTACGCATGTTGTGGAGGCGATCGGCAAGCTTGATGATGATCACGCGGATGTCGCGCGCCATCGCCATGAACATTTTCCGCAGGTTTTCGA
The DNA here is from genome assembly GCA_963737065.1 of Vulcanimicrobiia bacterium. Taxonomy (GTDB): domain Bacteria; phylum Vulcanimicrobiota; class Vulcanimicrobiia; order Vulcanimicrobiales; family Vulcanimicrobiaceae; genus JAMXLG01. The sequence goes on along the minus strand of CAVTRC010000001.1, from coordinate 2,115,741 downwards.
CCTGCGCGTCTTCCTTCGATTGGTACGGAATGCGCGTCAGTTTTGTAACGCCGTCGACGAGCGTCGCGATCTCATCGCCGAACTCCGCGGTAACTTGTTCGCTCGTAATCGACGTATCTTCCACCACGTCGTGCAACAGTGCCGCGGCGATCGTGTGGCGGTCCATCTCGAGCTCGGCTAGGATGCCGGCGACGGCAAGCGGATGTTCGATGTATGACTCGCCCGAAGCGCGCCGCTGCCCTTCGTGGGCGCGATCCGCAACCTCGTAGACGCGCCGCAGCCACTCTCCCTCCATCGAGGGATCGTAGGCTTGAACGGCGGCGATAAGTTGAGCGATGGTCATGTTCGGCGTGTCTTCAGTATCGGTCTATACTCTCATATCGCGACGCCGCGGCTCAAGGGTTTCACTCGCTTCGCGTGGCGGCTTGTGAAGTTGCTAAACGACACTATTGCGCTGGCGGTTTGTCGCGGAAGACAATCCCGTCGATTTTTCCGTCGGGACCGATGATGAGACGCTCCCACACGGCCGAGTTTTCACACGTCATCTTGTACCAATAGCCGCGCGTACCGGGCGGCGCGTCGTCGACAATCACGGGACCGATCCAGTCGGTTTTTTCAAGCGTTCCGGCTTGACCGAGTTCTTTCGACGTCGTCGCAATGTGGTCGGCGGTGAGGCCGCTTTGCGCTTGCTCCGCGTAGCGACTGGCCGTAACCACGCCCGCCTGCCACGCGACGAATTCGCGCCGAGCCACCGCGGTAATCGCCGGATCTTCCGGCGGCGCCGACGGTGACGCGGCCGGCGCGGGCTTCCCGCGCGCATCGACGCCGGTAGGCATGGCGGCAATCATTGCGAGGACCGCAACTACGCTAATAATGAATGAACGAGACAACATCGACGTCGGTTAGAGCCGCACGCCCTTTGAGGGCGTCGAGTTCAATGAGGAACGCGAACGCTTCGACCCGCGCGCCCAGACGTTTGAGCAGACGGCACGTGGCGGCAGCGGTGCCTCCGGTCGCGAGCAAATCGTCAACGACCAAGACGCGCTCGCCCTGGTTGAGCGCATCTGCGTGAATCTCAAGCGAATTTGTACCGTATTCAAGTGCGTACGATTCGGAAAGCTTGCTGTACGGCAGCTTACCGGGCTTGCGAATCGGCACGAATCCGGCGCCGATCGCATATGCGAGGGGCGCGCCGATCATATACCCGCGCGCCTCGACACCGACGACATAATCGATTCCTTTATCCTTGAACCGGCTGACGAAAAGATCGATCGCTTCCTTAAAGCCTTGCTTATCCTTTAGAAGCGGCGTGATATCGCGAAACAGAATGCCGGGGATCGGAAAATCCGGAATCGCGCGAATCAAATCCTCGAGGTTCACGGGGAACGGGGATTCGAGCAACGGCGGGATCAGCCTCTTCGTTCATCAACCAGGTGCTATAGTCGAAAACGCAGGATAGGCAACGCACCCTGAGTAGACGCGCAACACTCCACGATGCCGAGTCATCAATCGGATGGCTGGCCTCGGTTTTCGGACATACGTATACCCGGCGCATTGTGGTCGCGATTGCGTGCTCGATCGCATTGCACGAAATTGTCGCCGGTGTGATTCCGCCCTTTCTCAGACCGCTTCCGGACAAAAAAGAAGTCATCGAGCGCGTGGCGATTATGCGCGTGGTATCGAAGCCGACCCCGACGCCGACTCCTCGGCCGACACCGACGCCACCGCCGCATGCCGTGGCCGTTACGAAGAACAACGTCACGCCGACGCTCGCGCCGATTATTCCGAAGCCGGAGGGGAAATCCGCGCGCAAAGAAGCGATTAAACATGCCGGTGCGGCGAGGCCCAAGCCGCCCAAGGTGCACTATCAGACGAAACCGATTTGGGATGTGCCGACCGGCGCGCAAGGCGCGGGCGCGGGACGCATCGCCGGCGCCGGAAGCTTGGGCAATGGAACCAACGGAACGGGCACCGGCAACGCCGGTAACGGGGCCGGCGGAGGCGGCGCGCCGTGCGGCGCCGTCGATTTTATTTCGAACGGCGACGCCGCGTACGATGATGCAACGCGTACGTGGGATCGCAACAACGTCAAGGCGATCGTCCACTATGCCGACGGCAGTTCTCAAACGGTCGATCTCGATTGGACATGGCACTTCAAATCGGAGATCGACGATCCGTTCCACAGCTCTTCCGCGCCGATGCTGTTTCAATTTCCGCCGCCCGCTCAACGCGCATCGGAGCCGGATACGGTTCAGTACATCATGCGCTACAGCCGTGAGACGGGCACTACGAAACTGCACGACGACTGTCCGAACATTCCGCCGGTCGCAACGCCCGGACCGCACTAAATTACTGAGATCGGCTTGTGAGGCTACTTAGGATCGCGCCGCGCCGGTCTACTAACTGGGTGACGCTCAACCGCCGCTTGATGTCCAAATCAGACTTATCCGCGAAACCGGGGCAACTCCGCCACTGTTCACTGCGCGGAAACTATAACAATTGCGTCCGTTGCGAGAACATTGTCCCATCCAGAGATGCCGGGCGACCACCATAGCAAGGCCACCGTGGTGCCTGGAGCGAGGATCGGAATAGTCTTGCATAATTTTCTGCCCGCGACGACAACCGATGAGCCACACTGCAGACGCTCCCCGTTTATCGTGGCCGCCGACGATACGAAGTAGTGTAGGACACTGCCTTGCGTTCTGATCGCAAGTAGCATAAACGGCGGGACGTCGTTATAGCCGAAATTCTCCACGACACCATTCGCGATCCTGAGCTTTGATGCATCGCTTGGTCTTTGAGGGTCGAGGTATGCGTAGATATGATCTGTAGGATACACATACTTCGGGCTATTTTGCGCGCCTTCTACAGGCATGCTCATCTGCGAGCATGCGAGGGAAACTGTGAGCAAGGTCAGAGCCGAAGCCAAGCGCGGCACGGCCCGTCGAGGACCATCAGTGACTCTCGCGGTCTTCATATCGATATTAATGTGCATCCGCTAGCGAGAGTCAACATACGAACCGCCGGCAAGGTACATTCGTTCTGGCGCGCGCTGAATCGAATCTACACATCCACGAGAGCGGTGGAAGCTTCGCGATAGCGTTTCCATTCGTAAGCGGTGATGGCGCTTCGTCGAACCGGCGTCGTCATGGCGGATTCCTTGCGGCACCCAGTCGCTCAGATCCGGCCGCGCGCTTCGGCGGATCCGAAAGCAGTCTCCAGGCCGTTATGAACAAGCACATGCGGAAGCAGATCCACCAGCAAGCTTGTACGTTGTTCCGCCAATCGCGAAGGTCGTCAGGGAATCCGACCCCAGCAGGCTTGCGACTGCAATTATCAGCCTGCTCAATCACAGCGTGGAAGGTGATCCGCAATGAAATACTTCGGCTTCGAGCAGTTGGGACCGCACCGACGCGAATGCTCCGGGTATTGTAGCCATATCGTTTTCGCGCAGTAGCTTCGCACAAAGCCTTCCTTAAGGAGAAAAACGTGCAGGTTACGCTGGCGCCAGAGACAGGGCGCGCGCTTGAATTTGGAATCTATCGCGACGGCGATAACAATCTCGACGATTCTCAAACAAACGTTCTGACGCAGGCGCGGGACGTGAGTCGTGCAGACGGGTCGATTCAGTTCACGGTTGAAAACACGACGAGCGCCCTTCGACAAGCTCAGGGTGACACGGTTCTCACTCGGGGTGACGCCGTTACGGATTCGTACACGCTCGACGGTGGTGCGAAGCGCCAGCTCCATCGTGGTTCGGCGGCGGATATGGCGGACCCGGAGAATCTTGCGAAGTTCGTCGCGCAAACGCTCGACAATGCCGAAAGGAGCGGCGCCAAACAAACGTGGATCGATCTCGTCGATCATGGCGCAGGGGACGGCGGCGGACTTGAAGCGGACTCCTACGGCGGTATCATGCCAATGCAGTCGATCGCTAACGCGATCGCCAACGGCGAAGCGATCCACGCCAAGCAGCATCCCGAAGACGCCAATCGCAACGTCGACGGTGTCGTTGCGAATCAATGCTTGATGTCCACGCTCGGCTTCGCTGACGCGCTCTCGCACGCTGGCGTCAAGTATCTCGCAGCAAGCCCCGAAACGATGGTCTCACCCGGCGTTCCGACGACCGTTGCCGAGGCGATCGCACGGAATACGGGCGACGGGAAAGCGATGGCAAGTGCGGTCGTCGACACCGTAATGAACACGCGCTACGCCGGGCCGGGGTTCGAACCGTTCGCGCCCGCTGCGGCGTTCGACGTACTCGACCTCGCGCCCGCGAAACTCGCGACCGCCGAACGTGCCATCCGAACGTTCAACGATGATGCGACATCGGCCGCGAAAGATTCCAGCGCTCGCAGCGCGTTGCGTGGCGACGTCGGCGATGTGCAAGGGATGGTTCGTTTTCCCGATGCGACGCCCGACATGCCGTGGCACGCCGATCGTCCCGCGATTGCCGTCTACGACCGGATCGCAAGCGACGCGCGGTTGAGCGACGCGGTTCGTACCGATGCCGCGAAAGCGTCGGCGGCCGTTAACAGCCTCGTACTGGCCCATCGTGAGAGTACGTCGTTCGATCCGTTTGGGGGTTCGAATTATAAAGATGCGGCGGGACCCACGATTCACGATCCCGTCACGCGCAAGCAAATCGATCCGTGGGCGCCCGCCGTGAGCGAGACGAAAAACCGCTTTTACGTTGCCACCGATCAGGACGCGTTCGCGCACGCGATTGCTTAGATCCCGTTCGCCGTCAACGCTGCGCACAGCGGCATCGTTCAGCCCGATGCCGTTCGGGATTCGAATGAGCGCAACCGTCCGTGCAGCAGCGCATCGTGGCGAGGCTTCGGGTTAGCGAGACGAGTTCTGCGAGTGCGCGCCGTGATTGCGCGAGCGCCGTCGCCGCGTATCCGAAGATCAATCCGTTTTGAGCGGGCTGCTCGAAATAGAACGTCGATAGCGCGGGTACCACAATGCCCGCCTTTCGCGCTTCGGCACTGAGAACGCGGTCCTCGACCTGCGCGTTGAGCAGCGCGACAAAATGCAATCCGGCGCCGGTATCTGCAACGGAGAAGAGCGCGGTCTTTCGCAACAGTTCCTGTACGTGCGCGCGACGTTCATTATACAGCGTCCGCATCTTGCGGATATGGCGCGCGAAGTGCCCGCGCTCCATAAAATCCGCGAGCGCCGCTTGCAGCAACGCGCTCGGCACGCCTCCCGTTACCGCTTGGCAAGCAGAAAACACGTCACGCAGAATCGGCGGCACGATTACATATCCGATGCGCAGCGCGGGCGAGAGTACTTTACTGAACGTCCCCACGTAGACGACGCGCTGGCGCTCGCTCAACGCGTAGAGCGACGGTAAGGCGCGGCTCGTGTAATGGAACTCGCTGTCGTAGTCATCCTCCACGATCCATGCGTCGCGCGCTTCCGCCCAGTCGAGCAGTTTCAATCGCCGCTCGAGCGCGAGAACGGCGCCGGACGGAAGCTGGTGCGACGGCGTCACATAGGCGATCCTCGCGTTTCGGCGAGCGAACGCCTCAACGTCGATACCGTGATCATCAACTGCCACGCTAATCACGCGATGGCCGCGAGCGACGAAGGCGGCGCGTGCATTCGGATACCCGGGATCCTCCATAACGATACGGTCACCGCGCTTGAGCAACGCGTCCGCGATGAGGATAAACGCGGCCTGAGCACCGTTTGTAATGAACACTTGATCGGGCGAGCAAAACGCGCCACGGGTCTGGGCGACGCGGCTCGCGATCTGTGCGCGCAACGGCGCATATCCCTGCGGATCGGGATAGTCGAGCAGCGCAGTGTCGGACGCAGCGCGCGTAAGGGAACGTCTGAAGTCGGACACCGGAAATGCATCCAATGCGGGAATGCAAGGACGGAACGGGCGTGTGATGCTTGCGTTGCTCGCAAGCTCACGGACGTCCAGGTAGCGTTCCGCATCCGATGACGGTGTAAATCGACGTGCCGCGCGACCATTCGTTTGCGCGCGGGGAATATTGTCGCTGACGAATGTACCGACGCCTCGCACGGTAACGAGATGCCCCTCGGCATGTAACTGTCCGAGCGCGTCGACGATCGTGTTGCGCGAAACGCCGAGCTCGGATTGCAGCTCGCGGCTGGAAACGATACGTTCGCCTGCGGCAAGCCGGCCGCGCAGGATAGCGTCGCGCAAACCGGAGGCGACCTGGCGATGCAACGGGACGTTCGAGTTCCGGTCGACGACGATCAACGGCATAGTGGTACCGTCATTTTAGCGGTTCGTGGCTCTTTCCTAGGGCCACTGCCCGCGGCTACCCTGAGCGTATGATGAAGCCGCATTTGGCGCGCGAAGGTCAGCGCGACTTTGACTTTCTCTATGGCGCGTGGCGCGTCGCGCACCGCCGTTTGCGCGAACCGCTCTCGGGAACAGACGTATGGTACACGTTCGAAACGTCAGCCGTTGCACGACCGCTGTGGGGCGGAAAGGGCAACATCGACGAATTCAACGGTGACTCGCCCGACGGCCCCTTCGAAGGCATGACACTGCGCCTGTACGACCGCGATTCGGGCTTGTGGAGCCTCTATTGGGCAAGCGCGCCGCGCGGACTCGTGACCGTGCCGAACGTCGGCGCGTTCGACGACGACGGCGTTGGTGATTTCTTCAGCAACGAAGAGTACGACGGCACCCCGATCGTCTGCCGATACCGATGGACTAAAGCGTGGAACGCCGGCTGCCGCTGGGAGCAAGCATTTTCTACCGACGCGCGTGCGACGTGGCAAACGAATTGGGTCATGGAGTTCACGCGCCCATGATTACGGGCGCAGCGCTCGCGACGATCGAACTACGGCGTTACCGGATGAAGCCCGGCCGCCGTGACGATCTGGTCGCGCTCTTCGAGGAGCACTTCATCGAAACTCAAGAGGCGTGCGGGATGGTCCCGCTCGGGCACTACCGTGATCTCGACAATGATGATGCATTCGTCTGGCTCCGCGGTTTTCCGCGATTCGAAGATCGCGCGGCTGCATTGACGGCATTCTATGTGGAGTCTGATGCATGGCGGGCGAACCGCGATGCGGCAAACGATACCATGATCGATTCGGACGATGTGTTGCTCTTGCGGCCCGCGCGAGAAAGAAGCGGTTTTGATCTGCGCGGAATGGTCCGTCCCCAACGCTCGGCGCACGACCAGGTGCAAGGATTTCTTTGGGTCTGCGTGATGATGCTCGAAATGCCCGCGAGCGAAGCAACCGTTACCGCCTTCGAACGTGACGCCCTTCCGCTTATTTCGACTGCGGCGAACGGCGTTTCGTATTTCATCACGGAAGAACGCCGAAACGATTTTCCGAAGCTTCCCGTTCGTGAGAACGAATACGCGTTCGTCGCATGCGGGCTGTGCGGTTCGCTCGACGACTTGGGGCAATGTCAACGTATCGTTCACGAACGGTTCGTTCCGGCTGTTGTCGAAGGAATCGTTAGCCTCGAGAACCTGCGTCTGCGTCCGGCGCGGCGCTCGCTGCTGAGATAGGAGAACTTCGATGAACGAGCACCACTTCGCAGTCGACTTGCGCTGGACGGGAAATCACGGAACGGGAACGAGTGGATATCGCGCGTACGCGCGCGATCATGAGCTCTCCGCGCCGCAAAAATCGCATTCGATCGAAGGATCGTCGCACCGTACGTTCCACGGCGATTCGGCTCGCTACAATCCCGAAGAGCTGCTCATCGCTGCGCTTTCGAGCTGCCATATGCTGGCATATCTGCACTTGTGCGCAGATGCCGGCGTGGTCGTCACCGCGTATGAGGACGCGGCGAAGGGCACGATGGTGCTCAACGCTGACGGCAGCGGGCAATTCACCGAAGTCCTCCTTTCACCAGTTGTCACGCTCGACGATCCGTCGCAGGCCGGTACCGCGAACGAACTGCATCACAAAGCGCACGAAAAATGTTTCATCGCGCGCTCCGTGAATTTTGCCGTGCGTTGCGAGCCTTCGGTTCAAACGGCGACCGCGCGCTCAAATTCGTGATCCGCCGCGCGACGCTCGACGATCTAGATTCTCTGCTGCCGCTGGTGCGCGGCTATCGCGAGTTCTACAAGCAGGCGCACGACCCGGCGGCGGAGCGAGACTTTATGCACCGGCATTTGAGCGCCGGAAGCAGTATCGTGTTTCTTGCGTGCGACGATTTGGAACAAGCGATCGGTTTCGCGCAGCTCTTCCAAACGTTCAGCACGGTGCATCTGCGTTCAGCGCTGATCCTGGAGGATCTCTTCGTTGCGCCCCCTGCGCGAGGCGGCGGAACCGCTTCCGCATTGCTTGAAGCAGCGATCCAGTATGCACGTCAATCGGGCGCCTCGGGGATGTTCCTTGAAACCGCGATCGAGAATACCGCGGCGCAACGCGTGTACGAACGCAACGGATGGTCACGCGAAGCGCGCTTCTACAAATACAACGCGCCGCTTCCGTAAGCGTTAGCGGCACAATCGTCGCTCGACCCGCGTGCGCAGTTCACTGCTGCTGGTGTTCCACTCGTCGACGAACATGCGTAAGACTCGTCCGGTGAGTCCCCAGATCCGGCGTCCGTCGAAATCGAGCACCGTCGTTTCGATGCGCATTGCACCGATCTCCATGACGCCATCACGGACCTCTTCGAGAAGAGTCTTCAGTGGAACGCTGAATATGCCGGCGGTTTCCCGGGGATCAATCGCGAGCGGCCCGGGTTGCACGATCGCGACGTACGGCGTCGCGATGAAGTTGCTCACGCGCGGGTGCAGGTCCGGAAACGCCCACACGAACTCGACGCGATCGGGCGTAACACCCACCTCTTCTTCCATCTCTCGCAATGCCGTGCGCGTGGGATCATCGCCGTCTTCCGGATCCATCGCGCCACCGGGCAATCCGATTTCGCCCGCGTGATGGCGCAGATGCGCAGCCCGTTCGAGGAACACGACACCATGCGGCGGTGCGGAGAAAATTGCGAGGACGATCGCTGCTTTGCGCGGTTGCGACACTACCGAAGCAGTTCAACCTTCGACGGGTAAATTGGACGATTGATGATGCGCTCCAATGCATCGCTTCTCGCACTGAGCACGAGATCGCAGAACCGTTTGAAGCTCTCACGTTCCGCTTCTCCTTCGGCGAATCGCTCGTTTTGCGTGAGATCGACTTTGCCGTCGACTTTCCGAAAGCGAATGTAGCGCCCGGCATCGTCCTCGGCGATCTCCACCAGACCCTCATCCTCGAAGATGCGCAACGCGCGGCTCACGGTGCGTTCGTTCACCTTGTCGAGTTCCAGCGTGCGTGCGATGTCGACGTAGTTCATGCGGAGTTCACCGTCGCGCGCGATGCCGCGGATCCCGCGATAAACGGCGCGTAAAACATTCAGCGTCGGCGCCTCGCGGTCGATGATGAATTCATTGAGCGCGCGGTCTTGCTCGCCGAAGAGCAAATGAATCTTCGCCTCGCCGCCATCGCGTCCGGCGCGCCCTGCTTGTTGGTTGAACTCGGTGAAGTCGAAGTTCAAGTGATAGAGTACGACATGACGCACGTCGGGCAGATCGATGCCTTCGCCGAATGCCGAGGTTGCGACGACGGCCTGCAGTTCTCCGTCGCGAAAGAACCGTTCAACCTCGTGGCGCTCGGGCGTCGGCATGCCCGCATGATAAAACATCACGCGGTTGCCGAGGTTCTTGCGCAGCGCCTGCGCGACTTTCGTTGCCTCGGTGCGCGAATTACAGTAGACGATTGCCTTCTCGCCGCTGCGCAAGAGCACGCGGAGATACTCGGCTTTATCGCGTGCGCCACGTGCGTCGACGACCTGCAGGTTGTCTCGCACGGTCGGATCGATCACCCACGCGCCGACCTTCAGCGCGCGCACGATATGGGCGAAGGCTTCATCGTTCGCCGTTGCAGTTAGCGCGAGAACTTGCGGATTGCCGAGCGACGCAATTGTTTCGCCTAAGCGTCCGTACGCGGCGCGATGCTTCGATTCGTAGAGATGATGCGCTTCGTCGACGACCACGAAACGCGGCGCGCTAGCCGCGGCGAACTCTACGCGGTGAAACTCCAAAAACTCGGGCGTCGCGAGCATGATGTCCCACGCTCCCTCCTGCAACGCTTCGAACAGTTCTTCGCGTTCATCGTGCGAGATCGAGCCGTTCGCGCGATAGGTCCGTAGGCCGAAAGCGTCCAGTTTGCGTAACAGTGCTTCGTATTGATCGTTCGCGAGCGCGCGCAGCGGATAGATGACGAGCGTCTTGCCGCCACCGCGTAGCGCCCGGAGCGTCGCAGGGTACTGAAAACACAACGATTTTCCGCGCCCCGTCGCGAGTACGGCCAACGTGTTGCTTCCCGCTTCGACGCGTTCGAGCACGTCGAGTTGCGCTTTGTGCGGATATGCGTCACCGATCAATGCGCGCCGGACGGAGTCTTCCAAGTCGTCGCCGGTGGTGCGAACGCGCGCACGCAATTCCGCCGACTGCACGGCTCGGTGCGCAATCGACGCGGCGGCATCGCGCCACACGTAGATGTTGACGCCGCGGTTTCGTTGAGCCTGCCCTGAGCTTGCCGAAGGGGTTCCTCCGGTGAGCGACTCGATCCGCGCTTGGTAGCGCGCGCCGGCATCGATGAGCGGCGCGAGATGTTTGGCGATGCCCTTGTTGATGAAGCCGAGTTGCAGTGCACCGAAGAACACGGCGATCGCGTTTTCATCGAACCGATTCTCGGGCTGGCGCTGGAGTTGCACCGCTGCGCCGACGCGCAAGCCTGCAATAACATCTTGCCGGCCCTCGAACGAGACGCCGGCAAGTTTTGTATGAAATTGCGACGCATCCCCGATCGATGCATAGCGGTCACGCAGATACGCGCCGCTATGTGCAAAGGCACGATCTACAAAGTCCGCTAAAGCTTGCGGAGACGCATCGGGCTCCGTCGGATCGGGTGGCGCACTCGGTCGCGTTGCAGCGTTGAAACCCTCTTTGAGCGCAGCTAAGGCGCGCTCAAACAGACGTTCCGACGCGGTGGGAGGCGGAAGCGCTCGTTTACTCTTCGCGGTCGATGTGCGACTCGACATGCTCCGGCGTGTCGAAACCGTCGAGGTTCAGATTGATCTCTTCGTGCCCCGCGTCGAATGCTTCTTCGTGCAAGCCGGAGACTTGCGCGTCGAGCGGATCGATTTCCGCGACGTCGGCGGTCGCTGCTTTACGCCGGTAGCGCGCTGACGTCGACGCGGTAGGACGCGTTGCTTTTTGCTTCTCCCGGCGTGCGCGACGCGCGGCAACGATGTCTTCGCGCGACGCTCCGCGGCTCACGGTTGTGGCCGCCTTCGACGTCGACACGGCCGCGGGCGCCGAGAGGCTGGTCCGGCGCTTGCGTTCCGCCGCCGCGATTTGACGCTTGCGGAAGATCACGACGAGCGGTGCCGAGAAGAAGATCGAGTGATATGCGCCGGAGAGGATACCGACGAGCAGTGCGAACGCGAAGTTCTTTAGGCTGCCGCCGCCGAGTAGCAACAGCGCAACGAGCGTGATAACGACCGTCGCGACCGTGTTCACGGAGCGCGTCATCGTTTGCTTGATCGACTCGTTGACGATCGTCTCGTACCGCGCGCCGCCCATGATCTTCGTGTTCTCACGGATCCGGTCGAGGATGACGATCGTATCCATGACGGAGTAGCCGATGACGGTCAGCACAGCCGCGAGGAATGCGTCGTCCGCCGGGCGATTGGCGATCGCGTAGATACCGATCATCACAAGCGCGTCGCGAACGAGCGCGATGACGGTGACGAGGCCGAAGATGTAGTTCCAATTGAAGCGGAACGCGATGTAGATGAACTGGATGCCGAGCGCAATCAAGAGCGCCCATAGCGCGAGACGAAGATACTCGGCGCCGAGCGTCGGTCCGAGCGCCGTAATGCTCAACTTGCTCGCATCGTACGGTCCGGCTTTTGCAAGCGCGTCCTTGAGCGGGACAGAGTTATTTGCGAACGACGTCTGCGTTTGGATCTGGAAGTTCTTGCCGTCGCTTCCCGCGGTCGTGATGCGCTCGTCCGAGAGGTTCAGCGGCGCGAGCGCGTCTTTCACCGCTTGCGGTTGCGTCGGCCCATCGTATGAAACGCTAACGTCCGTACCACCGGTGAACGAGAGGCCAAGGCGCAACATGTGGTTGGCGTGGAATCCGTCGCCGCCTTGGAAACCGTGGTAAATCATGGCCGCGGCACCGAGGGCCATGACGAGATATGAGATCGCCGAGACGGTGCGGAACCATCCGACGATGTTCCAGTTCAATCTGCGAAATAGCATGGTGCGGTCCTATGCCCCCGCTTTCGCGAAGATGCCGACGTCGTCGGATTTGACGCCGTAGAGCTCCGGTGACGTGAGCACGTTGTTGTCGACCAGCGTGTCGACGAAGAAACGCGTAACGAAGACCGCGGTGACGAGCGAGACGACGGTACCCCAGAACAGCGTGAACGCGAAGCCTTTCACCGTGCCGGTGCCGAGCATGTAGAGCACGCCCGCGCCGACGATCGTCGTGAAGTGGCTGTCGAACACCGCGGAAAACGCGCGCGCGAAACCGACCCGAACGGCGGAGCGGAACGATTTGCCGTTCCACAGTTCTTCTTTGATACGTTCGAAGATCAAAACGTTGGCGTCAACGGCCATACCGATCGAGAGGACGAAACCCGCGATACCGGGGAGCGTCAACGTCGCGTGGGAGAGCGAGAGAATCGCTAGCATGACGAGCACGTAGATCGCGAGCGCGATGTCCGCGAGAAAGCCCGGAAGGCGGTAAACGAGGATCATAAAGATCAATACGAGCACGAGACCAAGAATCGACGCCCTCAGTGACTGCTCCAGATCGATCTTACCGAGCGTCGGCCCGATGGTCTCTTTCTCGATGATGTCGATGTGCGCGGGAAGCGCGCCGGCATTGAGTTCGTTGGCAAGCGTAACCGTGTAGTCTTGCGTGAACTGACCCGTGATTTGACCGCTGTCGAAGATCGGGCTCTGAATGGTAGCGGCGGAAACATAGCGATGATCGAGGAAGATCGCGAGCAGTTTGCCGACGTTCGCGGTCGTCATGCGTCCGAACTTCGACGGATCCTTTGTCTGAAACGTGATGTTCGGGTTGCCCGATTGATCGAAGCTCGCCTGGGCGGCCTTCAATTCTTTACCCGTGTATACGACCGGACCGGATGCGTCGTATGCGCCTCGTTCGACGTACTGCTTTGCTTCCGCGCGTTGCTTCGCCGTGATCCCGGGCGCATTGGCGGGTGCACTGACGATCTCCAAGGCGCGCTCGGCTTTCGACTCGACGTCCGGCGGCATGATCTTGTAGTCGAGAACCGCGACCTGCTTGAGCAGTTGTTCGGCTTGATCGGGATTCTTGAGGTTCGGAATTTCGACGAGAATGCGATCGCTGCCGACGTTGCTGATCTGCGGCTCCGTCACGCCGAGCGAGTTGATGCGCTGGTCGATCACCTGGCGCGTCTGCGCCTGAACTTCGGGCGTGATCTTCGTCACGTCGTTAGTGGGCGAGAGCTGGAGCAGCAAACGCGAACCGCCTTGCAAGTCCAGACCTAGGTGAATGCGTTGGTCGACCGGGAGAATCGTCCAAATCGAATAGGCGACGACCGCGATGATCACGAGCGCTTTGACAAACGGTTTAATCGTATTCCAGCTCATCGGCTTCACTATGAAAGAAGGAACGCCAGGCCAAAGCCCGGCGACAACCCTACGAGTATACTCAGGCGCCGCGCGACGGTCAAACAAATGCCGCCAAGGGCCGCGGCTCATGGTTCACCACTCCGGCCGGAACTAACTGCAACTCCGGGGGCAGTTCACCATACGCGAATACTTCCGTCCGGACTCCGCTCCGCATAAGGAAGTCCGCGAGCACCGGCCGCAATGGCGGCATACAGACGACGGCCGCTCGCTCGCGCGGTACTCGAGCCGAATACGACGCTACTTGGTCTCGCAGTGAGAGCGCGCGGTCGGGATCGGGAGCGATTTCAACCGTAGCGCTAACCCAAGCTCGCGTCAGTTCGCGCTCGTATTCGGGGTCGAGCAAGAGCGGCTCGAGTTTGCTCACACCGCGCCGGCGCAGCAGATCGGGAACGATCGCGCGACGAGCCGCCTCCGCAAGTTCGCGTGGGTCGCGCGTCGGCGCCTCGAGCATCGCCTGCAAGAGCGCGACGGGGTCGCGCGGCCAGGCGCCCTCGCGCAACAGATACACGTACGCACGGTGCAATACGCCAAGTGGGAACGCGTCCGTGCCGATTTCTTTAACGAGAGCCGGCATCGTTGCGCGCAGATGTTCGAGCATCGTCTGTAGCTCTTGGCGGCCGACGAGTTCGCTTGCATACCGCCGTACGGTTTCCGCGACATGCGATCCGACGATCGAAATGGGATCGAACACTAAAGCGCCCGCATCGGCGAGCGCGGTACGTTGCGCCGAATCGATCCACGCGGACGGAAGCCCGTAGACGGGTTCCGGCTGCACATCGAGGCCGAAGCGCGACAGCACCGAGACGTCGGCGACCGCAAGGACGCGCTCAAGCTGCAACCGCCCTTCTCCGGCAATCCGATCGCGAACGCGGATCGCATACGTCTGTGCGTCGCGCGCGAGATCGTCGCGCAGCCGCACGCCCGGAAGCACGATACCGATCTCCGTTGCAAGCGCGCGACGGACTTCGCCGATACGATCCAATAGCGCGTCCGCCAGCGGCGGCACTAGGAGGTGCGCGATCTCCGAGCCGATGTCGATCGACATCGCATCCACGCCCACGAGTCCGAGCGCAAGTTCCGGTCGCCGGAGCGCCTGCCGCTTTGCGCGCTCGCTTTCCGCCGTCGCCTGCCGGACGCGCGCGCGTTGTTTGCGCGCCGCGAGCTGCGCTGCAACGAACGCGCATCCGCCGAGCATGAAAAACACCGGCCGCGGCAATGCGGGAACGAACGAGAGGACGATCAGCAGCGCACCCGCGCTGCGCAATACGTCGGGACGCGCGAAAAGCTGCGCGGCGAGATCGGCACCGAGCGCGCCGTCCGAAGCGACGCGCGTGACCATCATGCCCATCGCGGTCGAAATCAGAAACGCCGGCAGCGTCGTCACGAGCGCATTGCCGATGGAGAGCAACGCGTAGGTGTTGAGTGCGTCGAGCGGCGGCATTCCGTGATACGCAATGCCGACGACGATGCCGCCCGAAAGGTTCAAGCCGACGATGACCAGTGCAGCGACGGCATCGCCTTTCACAAATTTTCCGGCGCCGTCCATCGCGCCGTAGAAATCGGCTTCGCGCTGCACGAGCGCGCGTTTGCGCCGCGCGCCGTCGGCATCGAGCACGCCGGCGTGCACGTCCGCATCGATCGCCATCTGTTTGCCGGGCATCGCGTCGAGCGTGAAGCGCGCGGCGACTTCGGCAACTCGCTGCGATCCGCTCGCGATCACGATGAATTGAATCGTGATGAGAATGGCGAAGACGATCAAACCGACGACGAGATTCCCGTGAACGACGAACGCGCCGAAAGCCGGGATAATTGCACCGACTGCGCCCGGTGTTGCTCCATCGGTCAAGATGAGCCGCGTCGCCGACACGTCGAGCGACAGGCGGAAGAGCGTCGCGACCAGCAATGCCGGCGCAAAGGCTGAGAACTCGAGCGGGTCATCAATCGTCACGGCGAGCAACAGCACAAGCGCGGAACCGAACACATTGATGGCGAGCAGCACGTCGAGCAGCCAGGGCGCCAGCGGCACGATCAAAATCGCCACGATTGCGAGCAAACACGCCGCAAAAGCATAAACAGGGAGTTTCGTCATTCGAACGCTCCGCTGCGGATGAGCGACGCGACGATTTCCGCGACCGCGACGTAGCACTCATGCGGTATCGCTTCGCCGGGCTGCGTCTGGGCGAAAAGTGCACGCGCGAGCGCGATGTTTTCGATGATCGGAATGCCGCTTTGCGCCGCGAGCGCGCGAACGCGCAACGCCATCTCGTCTGCAGCGCGCACGAGAACGACCGGCACCGGTACGGCAGGCGGACGGTATTCGAGCGCAACCGCAACGTGCGTCGGATTCACGACGACGAACGAGGCGTCTTTGACCTTCGCGATCGCGCCGCGAATGAGGCTGCGATGCAATGCCTTCCGGCGCGCTCGCGCCGCCGGATCACCGTCGTTCTCTTTCAGTTCCCGTTTCAGCTCATGCAGGCTCATCTTGAGCTTCGAGAGCCACGAACGCCGCGCGACGGCGTATTCGATCGTTGCAAAGCCCATACCGACGGCCGCGGCTGCAAACACGACGTGTTCTGCACCGTTCCATGCCGTCGCGGCCACCGCGTCAATATGTGAACTTTCTCGCGCGACTCCGAAGAGCGACCACATCGACGCAACGGTCGCGGCTCCGGCGACCGCAAATGCGAACAGCGCGCGAACCGCGTGCGTTACCGTTTCACCGGACAACATGCGTTTGATGCCCTCGCCCGGCGCGAGACGAGAGACGTTGAACGATGGCGCGACGATTGTAACACCCCCGGTCTGAATGACGCCGGCAACGGCGGCTGCGGCTGCACTGCCGGCTGCAACCGCAACTGCGCATGCCAGCATTGCGAGCGTATCGGCCACGGCATCCATACCGCCCGCCGCCCGCGCGAGCGCGCGCTGTGCCGCAGCGTTGAACAAAGGCGAGACTGCTGCGACGCACAGTGCCGCAGCAATGAATGCGATGTTCGCCGCAAGTTCTTGCGAGCGCGGAACGTTGCCCTCGCGGCGTGCTTTTGCGACGCGGGACGGTGTGGCATCGAATTGCTTCTCTGATGCGTCGCTCATCGTACGCCCGGAATGAGAACGAACGGATGCGCTGCCTGCGATACGGCGATCGGAATGGAGAGCGCCGTCACGATCAGCACGACGCCGAAGACGACCGGAAAGGAAAGCGAGAAGGTCGCGAACCGCGGGACCGTCCGCGCGAGCGCCGCAAGCGCAATCTGCGTAACGAACGCGAGCGCAACTGCCGGTGCAGCAACCGCAACCGCTACGGTCACGATCGTCGTTGCAACCGAGATCGCAAACGGTTCCCATGCATGCGGGTCGAACGGCGCACCGAGTGCGATGTGGTCGAAACTCGCGGCGAACGTCGATATGGCCGGGCCATATGCGCCGAAGAGAAAGTATCCGCCGGTAAATGCCAGTGACCAAAGCCGCCCGAACCCGCTCGGCGCGACAAGATCGACGTTCGGCGCAATCGCTTTCACCCCGACGTAGTCGTCCAACATCCGTCCGCCGGCATACGCACCGTCATACAACAGCGAGGCCGCTATGCCGATCGCCGTCCCGAGCGCAAATTCGGTCGCGACACCGACGATCAGGGCGGCGCCGTCCAACGTTCGAACGTGAACGCCGGGAGCGATCGCTGCGGCGAGCGCCAGTGCGAGACCGGCACGAAGCGCGCGCGGAACGCTCGGATGCGAAAAGCCCGGCGCGCGAAAGACGAAGCCGGCGCAGCGCGCGAAAACGAGTAACGACGCGGCAGTCACGGGCCGTACACGAGTGCGGGAATCGCATCGAGCGCGTGGTGGAAGAGCGCTTCGCACGCGTGCATCGCAAAGCCGCCGAAGAGCGCGATCGTGAAGCCGACGGCAAGCATCTTGGGAAGCAGTGTCAACGTTTGCTCCTGTATTTGCGTTGCGGCTTGCACGACCGCGATCGCGGTTCCAACGAGAGCCGCAACACCGAGCACCGGCACGCAGAGCACCGCCGCCAAAACCATTGCCTCGCGTAGCAGTCCCGCAAACCCATCCATGCGCCGACGCTATCGTGCGGGCGTTTCGAAAATATTGCGCGAATATCGCGTCCTCACGTCCGCGAGGAATCAATGGCCAGTTCAGACGGCGCAATCCCCTTGCTTGTCGGCGTCACCGGCCATCGGGACGTCGCGGAAGCGCACGTCGATGCGGCGCGAGATTTAGTGACAGAGCGGCTACGCCAACTGGGTCGCGATTATCCGCACACGCCGATCGTTGTGCTTTCACCGCTCGCGGAGGGCGCCGACCGGATCGTCGCGGAGGCAGCGCTCGCGCTCGAGCTCGAACTTATCGTTCCGCTGCCGGTGAGTGTTGATGAATACCGAAAAGACTTCACGACGCCGGGGTCGTTGGAATCGTTCGATGCGCTTCTTGCGCAAGCAAAGACGAGTTTCGTCGTACCGACCGCGTCGGGGCCGATCGGAGACGACGAGCGCTATGCAGAACTCGGCGCTTTTATCGCGAGTACGAGCGATTTACTGATCGCGCTCTGGGACGGTCTGCCCGCTCGCGGCGCGGGCGGGACGGCCGACGTGGTCGACGCGCGCATCGCAAATACCGAACCGATTGATTGGATCATCGTCTCACGCAACGGCTCGACGAACGTCGAGCAGCGCATATCGCGAACCCATCATATGCCGCAACCGGCAACGTGGTCGCGTGTCGACGAATTCAACCGTGATGCCGAGGCCGACTTTCCGGTGCAGCCGCGTCCAACGCTTTTCGCAGTTGCCGATGAACTCGCGATGCGGTTCCATGCAGAACAGAACCGCGCGTTGGATTGCACCTTTGCGTTCATCGGGGCCGCGGTGTTAGCGCTCCTCGGATACGAATTAGACGTCTCGCTGAGCTCGGGCGCTCCGCCCATTATCTTTCTCATCGCGAACCTCATTTCGTTCGCCGCCGCGTTCTTCGTCGTGGCGTCTGCGCGCGCTCGACGCTATGAATCAAAAAGTCAGGACTACCGGGCGTTGAGCGAAGCGCTGCGAATCCAGCGATTTTGGAATGCACTCGATCTCGGCAGCGACCTCGGCGCGCTGTACGAACGCAAGCATGAAGTGGAGCTCGAGTGGGTGCGTAAAGCATTGCGCTCGTCGTCGCGCTATGACGGGTGGCATGCCGAACGTCACCTGAAGGAGCAGCAATGGGTCGAGCGCGCACGCGATGCGCGTGAGGCGTGGGTTGAAGATCAGCAGCGCTTTTTTGCGCGCGCGAAAAGGCGTGACGAAACTCGCGTCGCGCTCACACAGCGCGCGAGCGGCGTATTGATTCTCGCGGTGAGCATTTTAACGCTCGCGCTGGTCGCGAACGAGCTGGTGCCGTTGCGTGTGGATCACGCGCGCGAATTCATCATATTTTTTATATCGGTTTTCGCGGCGTTGTCTGCCTTGATTCATGGGTATGCCGATCGGTCGGCATGGGCGTACCACGCGCGCGAATACGCGCGCATGTCGGACCTCTACCGCTCGGCCGCGAAAGAGCTGCGGGAGATGTTGCAGCGGGAAGACCAGGAGCCGGAGGCCGCGCGCGCACTATTCCGTTCGCTTGCACGTGAAGCGTTATCCGAGAACGCCGATTGGCTGCTCGCGCATCGCGAACGCCCGATAGAGATGCCGGACACATAGCAAGCGGTTCCCCTTAGGCCCTATACCTATCGGGACGTTCGTTACGATACGCACGCGTACACTGCGGGCTACGGTTAGCATGGCAGTCTATTTGACGGAGGCTCGTCCCATGTCCCGACGTGCTCTGGTCCTTTTTCTTTTCATTGCGGGTGTATCTTGTTCGTTAGTTGCATGCGGCGGCGGTTCACCGGCACCGCCCGCGCCCGTGAACTCAAACAACGGCGGATCCGGGAGCGGCAATCCGGCACCCGGTGCCGAGGCGACGGCCACGCCGTCATCGAGTCCGTGCGGTTGCAATACCATTCGAGAGAAGACCACAAAAGACGAACTGCTCGGCGGCATCGCGGTCGGTTCCGATCAGAAGATCTATGCGACGACGGCAACGGGCGTCGACATTTTCGACTCGAACCTGGATTTGCTCCCATCGCCGAGCCCAGCCGCTCAGTCGCGTACCCGTCAAACGTGGACCTCGGTTCCGAAAAACAGCGGCCCCTCGGGCGTGCTGATCGCCGCCGGATCGACCGTTACGGCGCTCGGAACGACGACGAATGGAACCACGGCCTCGGCCTTGGAGATGCCGCTCGCGGCCGGACCGGTGCCGACGCCGTCATCGCAGCCGCTGCTTGAGCAATACAACATTCCGACGGAAACATGGAGCCTGCTCCGTAGCGGAAACTACGGCGATAAATGGGTTTCACTCGCTTCGGCCGGCGGCACGAGCGTGTTCGTCGTCGGCGATCATTTTACGCCCGCCGGGTGGCAAGGTTTCTTGTTGGGCATCGGCGTCGGGTGCGTCTCACCGGTGTTCACGCATCCGCTGGGCGCGTCCGCGGTCGGACCCGACGGAAATCTTTGGGTCGCGACGGATCCCTCGCTCAACGGAAGCAAAAACGGCACCGCGAACAATCCGTCGATTCTCTACGCCGTGAGCCCATCCACCGGCCAGATCGTTCATTCTTTCGCGCTCCCGAATAAATCGCACATTAGCGCAATCGCGGCCGGCTCGAGCGCAATTTGGTTCACCGACGATGGACTCAATTCGATCGGTGAGGTCCCGACCGGCGGAAATAGTCCGTCGCTCATTGCGTTGCCGAACAATGGAAACGGGCAAACACCTGTAAGCATTACGCCGGATAGTATTGGTCGCATGTGGTTCACCGAGAAAGACGGCAAGCGGGTCGGCTACGTTACGCCGGCGACGCTTCAACTGACGATTCTCCGGGTGACCACCCGCGGAAATCCGCTCGGCATCGTAGGCTGCGTCCAGGGACAGAACGCGTGCCCGCGCACGGATGTCTTCTTCGCTGAGAACATCGCGCTAGGGGCCGCGTCACTCTAACAAAGAGTACCGCGCCCCCTCTGTCGTATCACTCGTCTGTGCTCGTTTTCTAGCGGACTCGGACATGAGGCGCATCGCGATATCGTACCGGCGAGCCGACTCCGCGGCGATTTGCCGCGCGATTTTCGACCGGCTCACGCAGAATTACGGAAGCGAATCGGTGTTCATCGACATCGACCGTATTCCGTTCGGCGAAAATTTTCACGACTACATCGCGCACACGCTGGAGAAAACCGACGTTCTGCTCGTCGTCGTGGGCCCGAAATGGCGCGGTCCGCGCGGTAAGCAGCTCTCCCGAATTCACGAGGCGGACGACCCCGTTCGCCTCGAGATCGAAACGGCCGCCGCCGCGGGAACCGCCATTCTACCGGTATTGGTGCACAACGCTCGCATGCCGGCAGAGCGCGATCTTCCCGCAGGCCTGGAGTGGTTCGCAGCACTGAATGCTGCGCGCGTCGATGAAGCGCGCGATTTCGACGTCCATATGGCGGCGCTCATCGAGGCAATCGATCAGCGCGCAGGCGACGCGCGCCGTTCGCGCTTCGGCGAGATCGCTCCGAACAATATTCCGAATCAGCTCTCCACGTTCGTCGGACGAAAGAGCGAACTCAAGCACCTGCAATCGGTGCTGCGCGCGAAGCGCCTTCTTTCGATCGTCGGCCCGGGCGGCGTTGGAAAGACACGGCTCGCGATTCAACTCGCGAACAACGTCTTGCCGAACTTTCCAGGCGGAACATGGTTCATACCGGTCAGCGAAGCGCTGACGACGGACGTCGCGGTCGCCGTTGCAAACACGATGAGCTTGGAGATCGCCGGACGCGACCCACTCCAAACGATCGTACAGCACCTCGGCGGTCACGAAACGCTCCTGATCTTGGACGACTCCGAGCAATATCTAGAAGCGATCGCCGAATTCGCCTCGCAGATATTGAAGGTTGCCTCATTCGTCAAGCTTCTCGTCACCAGCCGTGAACGACTTTATCTGCCCGGCGAACAAGTCTATTCCATTGCGCCGCTTCAGCTGCCGCGCGACAACATGCCGCTCGAAGAAGTGCGCCGCTCCGACGCCATGCGGTTGATCTTCGACCGGGCCAAGGCGCACGACGACACATTCAAAATCACCGAAAAAAATGCACCGGACCTCATCAAAATTTGCGAACGGCTCGACGGCATTCCGCTCGCACTCGAATTTGCGGCCGCACGGCTTCGTACGCTCTCGCCGCGTCAAGTCGTTCAGCGTCTCGACGAGCAATTCGCATTGCTGGTCAGCGACAAGAAGGAAGACGGACGCCACCGCACGCTGCGCGCGGCAATCGAATGGAGCTACAACCTGCTCGATGAGCCCGAGCGGCTGCTCTTTGCACGGCTTGCGATCTTCCGCGCTGCGTTCGGCATTGACGCCGTCGAAGCGGTTTGCGCAGACGAGCGGCTTCCCGCCGCGCTAGTCCTCGATACGTTGACCGCGCTCGTGGAGAAGTCGTTCGTCACGAAAGACGCGCATCAGGAACATGCGTGTTTCCGTCTGCTGCACGTAATTCGCACCTACGCGCTCGAACAACTGGATAGTTCAGCGGGTCGAGATGAACTCGAGGAACGGTACTTCCGTTACTTCTCGCGCAAGATCGATGCGTTTGCTCGGGCGGACGCGCAAAGCCGTTCGACGTGTATCGAAGAACTCGTGACGTCGCATGCCGACGTTGTTGGGGCGTTATCGTGGGCCGTCGTCCAGCGCCGCGACGAATGCGTCGCGCTCGCGCTCGAGCTCATGCCGTTTTGGCTCGTGCGCAGCTTTTACGGCGAGGGCGCCGATATTCTCGAGGCGATCGAACGGGCCGGAATTGCCGATGAAAGCGTCCGCGCACTGCTGCTCAGCCGCGCAGCAGATCTGCGCAAAGCGCACGGTGAAACCGATGCCGCGCTCCGCGACGGCGAAGAAAGCGTCCGACTTCGAGAACTGTTGCCCGATCGCGCCGGACTGGCCGATGCACTCGTTGCGTTCGGCGGCATCGTCATGAATACCGGAGATCACGAGCGCGGCCGGTCGTTGCTCGTACGCGCGCTTGACATCTTCGAAGAAGGATCGGATCACGTCACCACCGCGAAGTGCCTGATCAACCTAAGCTTTTGCAACACGGCTTTGCGAGAGTATGATTCCGCGCGCGACGCGGCCGGTGAAGCGATAACGTTGTGCGAGCGAACGGGCAATCGTCTCCTGTTGATGTGGGCGCATGGCGCTCTCGGAAACGTCGCGCATCAGAGCGGCGAACTCGCTCTCGCACGCGATGAATACAAACAATCGATTGCGATCGGACGGTCGATGCAATACTACTTCTTGATCACGAGCGGTTTGAATCACCTTGCCGAGGTCGAGTTGCTCGACGGGAACTACGCGGAAGCCGAACGGTGCATCGACGAAAGTCTGACGATCATCCGGGAGCACAATTTATCGCTGCAACTGCCGGACGCGCTTGAAGCCGCTGCACGACTGCTCTGCCATCGCGGCGATGACGAGCTCGCGGCGCAGCTCTTCGGCGGGGTGGACGCGTTGCGGCTGCGCCTAAAGTTCCCGTTGATCGAGACCGAGCGCGATGCGCGCGCGGACGTGGTGTGCAGCGTCACCGAGCGTCACTCGCACGCATGGTTCGAAGAACAGCATCAGCGTGGCGCGCAACTGGATCCGACGGCGGTTTTCCAACTCGCGCGCCGGGCGATCGGGGGCGGCAAATCGAAAGCTCGCGAACCTCTCGTTTCACGCAGACCTGAAGCATTGACATGATACAATCGCGCCATGTTACCAAACGTGGCGAAAGTTGCGGCGTTGATCGGCGATCCGGTGCGTGCGAAGATGCTCTTCGCACTTCTGGACGGCTGCGAACGAACCGCTTCCGAGCTGGCGTTTCGCGGCGATGCATCGCCGCAAGCGGCGAGCGCACATCTTGCGAAACTCAATGACGGCGGGTTGATCTCCGCGCGCAACGCGGGTCGTCAGCGGCTGTTCCGTTTAGCGTCGCCCGACATCGCGCACGCCATCGAAGTACTTGCATCCATTGCGCCCGCCGCACCGGTGACTTCGCTGAACCAACACACCGCAATGCAGCGTCTTCGACGCGCTCGCTCGTGCTACGATCACCTCGCGGGGCGGTTGGGCGTTGCGGTCACGGAGGCGCTCACCGGGCGCCGCTTCCTGTCGCCGCGTGACGACACGTTTACCATCACGCGCAACGGCGAATCGTTCTTCGCCAACATAGGAATCGATCTGGACAGCGTACGGACGAGCCGTCGACATTTCGCGCGCGCGTGCATGGATTGGACCGAGCGGCGTCACCACGTCGCCGGCGCGCTCGGCGCGGCGCTGCTGGATGGATTTGTCGCACACCAGTGGGTCCGCCGTAATCCGCGAGACCGGTCGCTCGACATTACGTCAGACGGAAACATGACGCTGCGAACCGAGCTCGGCATTCACATCGAGTAAGCGCGTGCGGTCTTGCGAACTAGCGAAGCGCGAATAGCGGACGCCACGCGCTGCCTGCTATCAGTGCTGAGACGATAGCGCGTGTCGCCGGTGAGCGGTTAAGCGTGTAGAAATGGATACCGGCGGCGCCGTGCTGCAGCAGTTCCGTGGCTTGTAACGCCGCGTATGCCACGCCGAGATCTTCCACCGCTTTGCCGTCTTGCGCGCGCAGCTCGAGCTCGCGTAGGAGCTTCGGTGGAATTGTTGCGCCAATCGCTGACGTGAAACGTGAGATTTGCTGGGAGTTCGTGATCGGCATCAAGCCCGGGAGAATCGGAACGTTGATGCCGAGCGACCGCGCTTGGCGGTCGAACGCGGCGAATCGGTCGTTGTTGAAAAACAGTTGGGTGATGAGGAACTCGGCGCCCGCGTCGACTTTTTCTTTGAGATGGCGCAGATCGGTGTCTGCGTCAGGCGCTTCCACGTGGACTTCCGGATAACACGCGGCGCCGATGCAGAAATCGTAGTTGCGGCGCAGCATCGCGATCAGTTCCGTTGCATGCGAGAAGCCGCCGGGCGGCGTTTTAAATTCGGTTGCCCCTTTTGGCGGATCGCCGCGAAGAGCAAGGACGTTTTCGATGCCGGCGACAGCGAGATCGTCAAAGAGTTCGCGCAGGTCCGCGCGTGACGAGCCGACGCACGTGACATGCGCCATGACCGTCAGTCCGATTTCGGCTTGAATTTGTTTCGCAAGCGCGACGGTACGGTGGCGCGATGATCCGCCCGCGCCGTACGTGATCGAAACGAACGCGGGCCGAAGCGGCGCGAGTGCTTCAATCGCGGCAAAGAGTTGCTGCGATCCGGCATCGTCCTTCGGCGGAAAGAATTCGAACGAAAAGAACGGCCGGACCGTCGCGAGCGCATCGGAGATTCGCATGGGCTTTCTTTACCGAAATGAGGCGGTCACGCCTCCGCACACGAGCGCCCAGCCGTCGACCATGACGAAAAGCAGCAGCTTCACCGGCAATGAAACGACGGGCGGACTGAGCATCATCATGCCGAGTGCCATCAGCATTGCGGAAACCGCCAAATCGATCGCGACGAACGGCAGATACAGCGCGAAACCGATCGCGAACGCGCTGCGCAGTTCGCCGACCACGAACGCCGGCACGAGGACAAGCAGCGGCGCCGTGGACGGAGGGCCGCTACGTTCGTGGGCAACGCGTTCGAAGAGTTCGATATCGCTCACGCGTGTCTGACGCAACATAAAGCCACGAAGCGGCTGCGTCGCGCGATCGAGCGCTTGCGATTGCGAAAGCCGGCCGTGCGCGTACGGATCGATTGCGTCGCGTGTAATCTGCCTGAATGTCGGCGCCATGACGACGAACGTGAGCACGAGAGCGAGTCCCGAAAGAACCGCGTTTGGAGGAAGCGACGACGTTCCGATCGCCGAGCGCACGAGCGAGAGGACGACGACGATGCGCACGAACGACGAGCACATCATCAACAAAAACGGAACGACCGAAAGGAGCGTCAGACTGACGAGGATGTCTAGCGGAAGAGTCCCTCCCGCGTGATGGGCAAGGGCGAACAGTCCATCCATGCAACAAGGGTGACGCGTACGCGTCACCCTTGCGTGAACCCATTATTGCAACGGCGTGAACGCGCGTGCCGTTAAATCGGTCGCGAAATCAACTCGGTGACGCGAACGCCGAAGTTCTCATCGACCGCGACGACTTCGCCGCGCGCGATCAGCTTATTATTTACAAGAAGATCGACCGGGCCGCCGGCGAGGCGGTCGAGTTCGACGATCGAACCGGTGCCCAATTTGAGGACTTCCGCGACGGACATCTTCGATGTTCCAAGTTCGGCGGTCACGGTGAGCGGCACGTGCATCAGCACGTCAAGGTTAGCGCGGTCCTTCACTTTCTTTGTATCGACAGTCATCATTCCGGTTCGCTTCCCCTTTCAATGCATGGCGAGAGTCCGATCGCCAAAGCAAACCGGTTGCCCCGGACGCCGCATTCCCCACGGGCAAGTGGCCTCCCAGCGATGGTTGCGACGGCGGTTAGGCCGGTTGATACAGTAATCGGCACGATTACGCCAGGCTGTACTGCCGCTAGCTCCCCAATCGGAACGATCGTTCCCTCGGTGCAAACGCGCAACTCGATCTCGACGTCGAGCAAATCCTCGACACGGAGGCCGCCGTTGCGTTCGGCGCTGAGCGTAGGTTTGAACCGCTACGCCGATCGAAGCCGGCACCGGCCGTTCGAGCGCGAGTTCGAAATATGTAAGGAATCCGTCGATGTCGGTGACCGGTTGGGGGACGACTCCCTCGGGACGCGCGCCGCAGACGGCGGCGAAATTTGCCGCTACGGCGTTCACGATACGATCGAGAACGGTCGTTTCCACGCTCGAGAGCGGACGCGCACCGCTTCCCGTTTCTCCGAACGCCGCCGTCGCGAGCGCAATGCAGGCAGCCGGGCGTATGACGATCGCCGCGTTCGCGCGCGTTCCGGCAACGCGATAGAGACGCGCACCGTCGACGATCGCGCGCCAGCCGTTCTTCGATGGTACCGTCGGTTCGAAGAGGCGCAGTTCGACCGTCGACTGCAATAGCGCGCAAAGCGTCTCGCGCACTCCATTTGCGACGACGCAGGCAGCGGAAACCGGAAACGCGGTGCGCGTTTCAAAGACCATCGGTCGAACGCGGCGCATCACTTCAGCAGATCCATTGCGACTTTACCGGTTTGACCTTGCGCCTTATGTACTGCTTCCAGCGCATCGAACGCAACGTACGCGTCGTGAAGCCGATCCAGGCTGCGGTTGAGATCGACGCGGCTTTCATCGCGCCGCATTGGCGCGAGCGCGCCGAAATTTCCGTCGGTGGCACGTCCGAGATGCGGCGCAACACCCGGCGGCGGCGTAACCGTGCCATCGACCGCATTCGTGAACTTCGTTGCGGCCGGAAAACGCGCAAGCGCAAGCCGTCCGATGGGCACGCGCTGAACCTGCATATACCCACTGCGCGGATCGACCGTGCGGCGGTCGTATACGACGCTGCCATTCACCTCGACACGCATGTTGCGAATGCGTCCGAGTGCCTCGTCCACGGGATCGACCTTCAACTCCGAAGCGGTCTCGCCGTCCGCGGTGTATCCGAGCATCGGCCGCCCGTTGGCTCCGAGCAGCGTTCCGTTCACGAGCTGCATTTGACCGTCACGCGTATACGTCGTTCGCCCGCGTTCGTCGGACGTCACGAAATAGTCATCGCCCGGTGCACTGACGGCAAGCGGATCGAATACCACGCGCGACTGCGGCGCGTTCGTCTCGACGTCGCTGCGCTCGGGTAGCGCGCCCGGAATAAACGCTTTATACACGTCCGCCGCGCGCTGGGAGATCAAGTCTAAGGAGCGTTCAGTTGCGGAGTTGACGAACATCGGCTTACTCCGCGACCCGCGCGTCGACAGCGATTCCGCGTTCGGCGAGCGCGTACCGCGCCTGTTCGAGTGCTCGCGCAACGCGCGGGCGCGCATGCGGCGGACAGACGGCGACGAGTTGCAATCCCGAGCGCGTTCGCTGCATCGTAACGTGGACGCGTGCGGACGTTCCGTCGATCGTAAACGCAGCGCGCGTGGCGGGAACGTTCGGGCGCAAAAACGCGCGTTCGATTTTGCGCGCAAGCGGTGAGCGCAATGACCGCCGCTCGATGGCCACCGCGTCCCGGCGATCGGACGTTTTCTCGCGATATACGTGAGGTGAAGGTGCACTCCGAACCGCGCGGCTGCGCCGGCCGGCGAGAACGTGGGCATCACGCGGCTCGCGTCGTGCGACCGTCGCGTACACTGGCGACGTTTCGGCCTTTGGTGATTGCTGCGCGAGATGGAGCGCTGAATACCAAGCTTGCGAAAGCGCGCGGCGATCGATTGCGGCGATCGGCGCGGTCAGAACGCTGAATCCGAGTTGCTGCGTCATCATTGGCCGATGATGCGCGCGGTGCATCACCGCGCAATCATCATGCCGTTACGATGTTATGAACGCCACGGCAAGATTTGGCCGCTCTCGGTCCGTTGACGAAAGCGGCCATCATCGAAATTTCTCGCTTTTTGTAAGTAGATCGAACGGTCTGCAAGGTCGAACGTCGCAACGAAGTTGTGCAGCACGCCATATCCGACGTTACCGCCGTCGTTGCGGTCGGCGAACGCACCAGCGCTTGCAAGAATAACGTCCGTGTAGCGATTGAAGAGACGCTGGCTGCCGATTTGCAGTTCGTCGACCATCGCCGTCACAGCCGGCGCGGAACCGCCTGCGCCCCGGTTTGCGACCGAAGGGTTTCCCGCGAACATAATGAGGCCTTGATGTGCGTTGATGAAACTTTGGAAAAGCAATAATTCGTTCGAGTTTCCCGTATCGACGAGCAGCCGCGTCTTCGCGGTTCCGTCGATCGTGGCCTCAACCTCGACGAGCTCGCGATCCGTATCGACCTGGAGCTTCTCGCCGAGCACGGGCAGCAATCCGGGCTTGGCAACGATCAATTCATTGGTGTCCGGATCGAAGCGGATTTCCGCCGCCGCGAAGAACGGATAGCCTAGCACGCCGTCGAGCGGATATGGCCCGCGTAGAATTTTGCTCAGGTCGAGGACCGTCGCAATCCGCGACGGCAATTGCATGCCGCCCACTTCCATCGGCGGTGTTTCAACGACCCCGAGGCTCGGCGTCCGTTCGGCTCCCCGAATCTCGAGCGTTCCCTCCGGATGCAAGCCGAGTTCTTTCGAGACGTGCGGATCCAACACGTTGCCTTGCGAGCCCGAATCGATCAGGAACCGGTACGTGTGTCCGGAGATCGTGACCTTGACCATCGGCAGACCGTTATGAATCTCAAGCGGCACGCGCACCGGTGTATCGGCTCCGACCGCTTCAGGCGCAAGCGGCGCAAAGATCGAATCGGCGATGGGCTGATTGACCATTACGTTCGTGACGTGTGACGTCACGTCGAATTTTGTATCGCCGGTCGAATCAACCTCGGTGTACGGAATCAACAGGCCGTCGACGACGTGGTAGTCGGAATACGTCGACACCTGAGGCGCATCGTTTTCAATGTACGACTTCTGGTCGATGAGCCACGTCTTCGCATCAATCCCGATGACGAACCGCTCGCCCTGCGGGGGCGCAATGGACAAGCGGTAAACGACCCGCCCGTCCGGAAGCGTTGCGCGCTCGATATAGCGCGCACTCTCCGGATGCTTCGCGAAGACGCCGGTGTCGATGAAATCATCCGTCAATTGCCGGCGCGCGAGCAAGCCGTGCAGTTCGCGAATCTCGCCGCTGGTGTTCTCGATCCAGAGATTGTCGCCGACCCGCAGCTCGCGCTGCACGCGAAAGCCGAGACGCTCGTCTCGACGTTGTTTGTTTCCCGCCTGCCATTCGTGGAAGGTTCCTTGCAACCCGAGACCTTCGATGCTGCCTTGCGTTTCATGCGTCTGCGGTACGCGCAAACGCATCGCGGAAAGCGCGGCGGCGTGGTTCTTGAGAATCGTTTCGACGGAAGGATGCGACGGTGCGGTTTGCGCGACCAGCGCGCAACCCATCGCCGCAAGCAAGACACTACGGAGTGTTCGGGCTGCGGTACTTTTCGTAACTGGCGAGAACGTTTTCGACGTAGTTTTGCGTTTCGGCATACGGAGGTACGCCACCGTATTTCTCTACTGCACCCGGTCCCGCATTGTAGGCTGCGACCGCTTTTCGCACGTCGCCGTTAAATCGGTCGAGCAGTCCCTTGATGTACCGAGTGCCTCCCCACACGTTCTGCGCAGGATCGTACGCATTTGTGACACCGAGACCGGCTGCCGTGCCGGGCATCAGCTGCATGAGCCCTTGCGCACCGACATTCGATGTCGCATTCACGTTAAATCCGGACTCGTTTGCAATGATTGCCTTTACAAGCGCGGGATCCACGTTCCACTGGGATGCGTTCGAGTGCACGAGCCGGTCGATTTGCGCGGGAGGAACGATTGCCGGTGGGCTCATCCCAAGCGGGGCGCCGGGCGCGGTGCCGGCGATATCATTGCCATCGCCTTGCTGCCCGTTTTGCGCGGAAAGCTGCGCACGCACCATGTCGCTAAAGGATGCGGATTCATCCTGCGCGTGCGAGAAGCCGGGCAGTTCGACGGTCGATCCGGTGATTTGCGTGATGCGCTGCTCGACCGCGGCAAGATCAGACGTGATATTCATCGGGCTCTCCCAAGGTATCGGCGATTTCGAAGAGGAGGGTTAGGGTCTGTCGCGGAGGGCAGGGCGACCGTCCCTGGCGCAGCAGCGCCTCCAATTTGCGTTGCTGGGCGACCGCGGCGACGGCGAGCGGCTCACGCACGTCAATCCCGAGCGAGCGCAGATCTTCACTGTCGCGCAACGCTGCCAATGCCGCCCGAACCCTCGTTGCAGCGCGTTGATGTTCGGGCGTCGTAACGGCGGCCATCGTCCGGCTCGCGCTCGCCGGCACGTCGACGGCTGGAAACCGCCCCGCTTGCGCGAGTTTCGACGAGAGCTCGATGTGCCCGTCGAGCAGCGAGCGCGCCGCTTCACTCACCGGGTCACGCTCCTCGCCGTCGTTCAAGACGGTCGCGAGTAGCGAAACGGAACCGCGCGTGAAGGCACCTGCGCACTCGACGAGTTGCGCAAGATCTGCAAAGACGCTCGGCGGATAGCCCGCACGCCCGGCCGGCTCGTCGGCGCGGTCTTCGCGCAACGCGTACGCCACGCGAGCGAGGCTATCGAGAATCACGAGTACGTGCAACCCCCGTTGCGCGAGCGCGCGCGCCTGTGCGAGCGCGGTGTGCGCCGCAGCGACGCGTTCGCGCGCGGGGCAATCGCTCGTCGCGCAGACAACCGTTGTGCGCGCGCTGCGCCGCGCGATCCATCGTTCTGCTTCGCGTCCGCGTTCGCCGACGAGCGCAACGACCACCGCGTCGCAACGGACGCCTTCAACGATCGTTTCGAGCAACGTACTCTTGCCTGCGCCCGGTGAACCGAAGAGTCCGATGCGCGCTCCGCGGCCGATCGTCAGCAGCGCGTCGATCACGCGAACGCCCGTCCAAAGCGGCGCATCGACCGCGATGCGATCCGGTGGTGGCACGCGCGCTGCCGGAATGCGAACGCGCACGCCGCACAGCGACGCACCAACGTCAACCGGTCTTCCGAACGCGTCGATCGCGCGCCCGAGCGCCGCCGTTCCCAGGACGAGCGTCTGACCCGTGCGATCCTCTTCCGCGCGTGCGCCCGGCACGACGCCGTCCGTGCTTCCGATGAGCGCGACCCTTACCAAGCCGTTTTCGCTCGACGTTACCGTGCCGCGCTTCCAACCGTCGCGTAACGCAATGCGTACCGCCGTTCCGGCAGCGAGCGGCGCGATCGCAACGTCGAGGCAGCCGCGCCGCACGTTGCGGACCGTTCCCCGCGCGATCATTGCGTACGCGCCCCGAGCACGCGTTCGAGCCGGACGCCGAGCGTGGCATCGATGCTGCCGTATCGCACTTCGAGAACTACGTCACCGCCGCGCAAGCTATCGTCCGCGATCACGATCGTATCGCTGCGCCGGAGTACGTTTGCGTCGGTTGGATTGGCGCGAATGCATACGGGTTCGGTGCCGTATCGTTGCACCGCGCGCTCAACGATGCGCGCTACATCGCAAGGCGCGAGCTCGAGTTCGCGTGCGAGCACTTCGCTTGCGATATCGCGCATCAGTTCGTCGACTCGCATCGCGAGCGCATCGGCAAGCGACGCACGAAAACGCCGGGCCTCGGCAATCGCCACGTCGATCTCGTCGTCTGCGGCGTGCGCCGGCGACGCTTCCGATTCAACCGCCGGTTCTTCGTACGTTTCGACGTCGGCCGAGGCAGCCGGCGATTCGCCGTCGCGCGCAAGCCACTCACGCATGGATAGAAATCGATCAAGCATGGCGCCCGAGGATCTCGGATGCATCCGGAACGAGCGGCGAATGCGCGCGCTGCATGCGTCGCACGATCGCTTCTCGCTCGTGCGGCGGATAGAGTTCGAGCACGGCCGCCGCCGTCGCAGCGGGCAACGCACTGATGATCGCGGCGGCAGCATGCGGCGGTTCGTTGACAAGCGCGCCGCGGAGTTGCGCCGGTTCAACGCCTGCCGCGCGCGAGGAGATGCGCGCAAGCGAGGTACGTTCGAAATATCGCTTGGTCATCGATGCAACGTGCGGCGCTGCGTGCCGGCCCGCGACGAGAACACCCAGTACGATCGCGAGCGTCGGAAGCAACGGTACGAGCGCGCCGTAGAGCAGAAACCAGATATCGTGGGGCTGCGAGCGCGCGTGATGGAAGTTCACCGCTTCAACGGTGAGCGTATCGCCGCGCCGCGGATCGTACCCGACGGTCGCCGCGGAAAGTGCGCTCACCGTTTCAACGGGAACGCTGTTTTGCGCGTCGACGAAGACAGCGGTGGTGATCCGCGCGAGTGAACCGCGCGGCAGGCGCGAGACGGTTTCATGCACGTCGCTTCCGCGATCGTCGTGCTCGTCGTTCTTCTCGTACCGCCGGCCTTGACCGTCGAACGATTCGGACGCCGAGTCGCGCTGAATCGGCGTGTTGCCGAGCGGAGTACGCCGCACGTCACGTTGTTCGTTTTCCGCCGAGGCATATTCAGCGTGGACACGGACAATTGCGACACCGGCCCCGAGCGCGTCATCGAGCGCCGTTTGTAGCGATGTCTGGAGCACGCTTCCGTCATCGATAGTACCGGCGTCCGCGCTCAGCGCGACGCCGCGATCGTCGAGAATCGTGACATGAGACGGATCGAGGCCCGTAACGCTGGCTGCGACAAACGAGCGAATTCCGGCGATCGACGCGCGCGAGAGACGAACGCCAGGATGCAGTTGAAGGCGCACGCTCGCCGA
The DNA here is from genome assembly GCA_963737065.1 of Vulcanimicrobiia bacterium. GTDB lineage: Bacteria > Vulcanimicrobiota > Vulcanimicrobiia > Vulcanimicrobiales > Vulcanimicrobiaceae > JAMXLG01. The sequence goes on along the minus strand of CAVTRC010000001.1, from coordinate 2,082,624 downwards.
GGCATCGGCTGAACCTTGGTCAGCAAATTGCGCGAGTTTACCCGGTGCAATGATGACGCGCGCCTCGTCCACGCCGTTGATGCTGCGTAACGCAAGTTCGATTTCGCCGGCAAGGCCGCTGCGCGTTTGCGCCTCAACGACCGCTTGCGGGGTCAGAACACCGACGTTCGCGAGCGCTTCGCCGGTCGTTGCAACGTGCGCGTGCGGCACACCGGCAAGCGACAAGCGCAAGAGTATGTCGTTCCGGCGGCCGGCATCGACGACGACATTTTCACCGCTGGGCGTGAACGCGACGTTCCACTGTGCCAAACGATCCTCGACCTCCGCGAGCTGGTCGGGATGCAGCGGCTGCGCGAAGAGCGGCGTTCGCGGAGCGTTCGCTACAATGCCGACGACGATCCCGATGACGATTGCACACGCGCCAACCGCGATCGCGGCGGCCTTCACCCGCTGGGGCAGCGACGCGACACGAGCCAGAAATGAATCGAGCGACATGGTCAAATCGGCATGTTGAGGATCGACGTGAGGGCCTGCGCGCTACGCTGAGCGGCTGCCGTTGCAACAGACAATGCGACATCGGCGCGCGCGCGTTCGTACACCGCGCGTTGCAACGACCCAACCCGGTTCGCGAAAGCGTCCTCTGCAGCGTTGGCGCCGTCGAGCAACGCCCCGACGCCGTCCAACGCTCGCGAAAACGCGGAGCCGCTCGCTGCGCTTGCCGCGGGCGCCGGGGAAACGTCGGGCTGGAGCAATTCCACCTTCATTGCAGCCGCCCCATATCGATCGTCCGTTGTGCCAGCGTTTTGCCGACGTCGAAGAGTGATGCGTCGGCTTCATAGGCGCGCGACGCGTTCATTACCGCGATCATCTCGGTCACGATGTCCACGCTCTTTCCGCGATCCGTTTGCGCACCCGTGAATTCGACGGTCGTTCCGTCGTCGTCATCGCGCAATTCGAACTGAGGAACGAGGCGCTCGAAGTGCCCGTCGCGTCCGGCCGCTTCAGCGGCGGCAACGTTTCGCGCATAGACATCGAGCGCTGCGCGCTGCGCGTCCATTCCGCTCGCGGCCGTTTGCAGCAAATCCGTATCCATGCGGTCACGATACGGAGCAGGCGTGAGCGACGATTGACGCGGGCGTTACGGCGTTGTTTCGCCTGCCTGCGGACGGTACGTTCCGAAACTCCAGAGGTGGCCCTCGGGATCGCGTACGCCGAATTCACGCGATCCGTACTCGGTGTCGCAGAGATCCCGAACGATCTGCGCACCGGCTGCCTTCGCGCGCGCGTAATGCGCATCGACCTCCTCCGGAGTATCGAGCGCAATGTAAACGCCGAAGCGGTCGTCTTTCGTGCTGCCCAACATGATGAGATTTCCGCCCAGCGCCAACTGTGCGTGGGCGATCGTCACGCCTTCACCCGGATAGACGACCTGTTCGCTGAAGCCGAGACAAGACGTGAGCCAGTCGATTGCGCCGCGAGCGTCGTCGTAGCGAACGGTTGGATAGATCGATTGAAGCGGTTGCCTTTGCGTCATATTCATGAACCGATCGTAAACCGAACCCGGGCCAGGTGTCTTGTAAAAATGGTTACGGTTCGGCGAGGCTCGGCGACCCCGGATAGCGCACACGCTCCCGCGACTTCAAGCGAGATACCGAGATCGCGGCAAGGTCCGCGCGGTGCAATCACGGCCGAAGGTCGCGTGCGAAGGCCATTAATGCACACGATCGGAAACGGCCGGGAAGCGCGGTATCGCCGTCGCGATGCGGCTCGTCCAGCATGACGATCAGTTCCGAACGACCGTCCGGGAAGACGCGCTCTTTTGCATTCGCTAGCGCTCCGTCGAAATACCAGATCCGTTCGATCAGATTGAATAACGGCGATGTCCGCGGCGGCGCCCAACGGGCGGCCGTCCAACGCCCGAGATCGGAGTCTTCGATTGTGACGCTCGCGCCGGCGCACTCGCCTGCAGTTGCCGCCATAAGACACGAGCGTTCTACGGCTCAGCGCGTGACGGCCTTGAGTTCCTGAAGCCGTGCGTGCAATGCACCAAGTAACGCCTCGTTGAAGATTGCCGCCCGCGCCGTTTCCGCCATAGCGGCATCAGTGGAACGTCTCGGACGACCCGCGTTCGCCTCCGCGACCGCGGCTTGCGACTCCCGCAAGCGATTTTGCGCGTCATCAAGGCCATGTTGCAGTGAACGACCGACGTCAAACATACTGATACGGTAGGGGGCCATGATAGCAGCCGCGCAACACCGCGGTTACCGTGACATTGCCGGGCATCCGATGAACAAACCTCGCTTCGAAGCCTTCTCCGATGGTGTGTTTGCGTTCGCAATCACGCTGCTGATTCTCGGTGTCGCCTTGCCCGTATTCAAGCTGCCCCCGAGTGAAGCGCAACTACGTGCTGCGCTGCTCGCGCTATGGCCGAACGTCGTCGCCTATGGGCTGAGTTTCGCCGTCATCGGAATCATGTGGCAGAACCATCACGCGCTCTTTCGCCTCATCGAACGCATCGACCGGACAACGGTCTTTTTGAATCTGTTGCTGCTTGCCGGAACCGTATTCATCCCGTTCGCGACCTCCGCGCTCGGCACATATCCGACCATGCACGCGTCGACGTTTCTGTACGGCATCGTGCTGACGTACTGCGCGACCATCTACAACGTCATGCTCAAGCATCTCATGGCGAGCACGGCTTTCCGAAGAGAAATCTCGCCCGAAACGCTTCGCGGCACCGTGAACGCATATAAGGTCGGCTGGACGATCTACGTCGCGGCGATGCTCGTTGCGCTGCTCGCACCGATTGTAAGCTTCGCGGCATACATTTTCGTTACGTTGTACTACTTGATTCCGCACGGCGTCGATCGCGACTTGGAAACATCATGACGCTCTTTTACTACGCGTTTTCCATGGCGCTTTCGATCGCGCTCGGCGTTGCGATTGCCGGTGCTTGGGTGCGCGAGCACGACTACGGCGTGTGGACGCGCAAAGTCCTGATCGTTGCCACGATTACCTGTGTTGCATTCGGCTTGATCCTCGGCTGGGGCATGGATACGTGGCTGTCCTGGGCGCTCAACTCGGGTTCGGTGCGAGCTCCTTAGATTTATCGGACGGCTGTTTCGCTCTGCCGTTCGTGCCGGCGTGGAACCGCGCGTCGGAGGGCGCCACCCACAGGTACACGTTCGGAATCAGCAGCAGCGTTAGAACGAGCGAGCTCAACACGCCGCCGATGATGACGATGCCGAGACTGGAGCGCGACTCCGCTCCCGGATCGAGTGCGAGCGCGAGCGGTAAATTACCGGCAACGACCGAGAAACTCGTCATGATGATCGGACGGAATCGCACGTGCGCGCTCTCCATGATCGCGTGAAACTTGTCGTACCCGCGCTCGCGCAGTGTATTGGCGTAGTCAACGAGCAGAATTCCGTTCTTTGTTGCAATACCGATGAGCAAAATCGTACCGATCAATGAGAACAGATTGAGCGTTTTGCCGGTGACGAAAAGTGCCGTTAGCGCGCCGATTGCGGCGACCGGCACCGAGAAGATAATGATAAACGGCGAGAGATAGCTATTGTAGAGCGCGACCATCAGCAAGTACACGAGCAACACCGACACGATCATCGACGTGCCGATGCCTACGAGCGTCTGATGCATGAAGTCTTGCTGGCCGAGCGGCGCGGGCCGCACGACGATGTTCGGCGGCAGGTGCAGCGACGGAATCTTCCGCATGATTGCGTCTTCCACCGACGAGAGCGATGCGCCCGGACCAATGTTCGCGTTGATATGAATGACGGTATTCCGATTGACCCGTGTCATCAGGGGCGCCGTGGGCGTGGATTCGAGCGTCGCAAAATCGCCCAAATACACGATGGAGCCGTTCTGCGCGCGAATCGGAACGTTCTTTAGCGTCGCGATACTCGTCTGATACGCAGGCGGATAAATGACTTGAACCTGTTCGAGTCCCGAGGTCGTTTCGAACTGGGTCGCAACGTTACCGCCGAACGCTGCGCCCACGGCTTGCGCCGCCGTTCCGATGTCGACATTGAGCGCTTGCATTTTTTGGCGATCGAAAATTACAGACACTTCGGGTGCCAAGTCCGTTCCGCTGCTGTTGACCGATGTCGCGCCCTTCACTTGACGCACGGCATTGAGCACCGTCTGGGCGTAGAGCGTCGGATCGCCACCCGTGATGTCGGTAACCAGCAGATCGATGGGCTGAGCGTTGCCTCCATGCGAACCGGTCGACGGAACGACCGTGGCCTGAACATCGGCCGGCAAGTGTTTGCGCGTCAGCGCCCTGAATTGCTCGACCCAATAATTCGTCGGGTGCTTGCGGTCGTCGTTGAGGAAGATGTGAACTTGACCGACGTTGCTCTGCGTAACGAATCCGCCGAACGATGCGGAATATGCGCCCGCTACCGCAGTATCGTGTTGAATATCGGCTCGGTTTGCGTCGATCGCTTTCTCTAACGCGAACGTCCCTTTTGAGACCGTGCTGACCGGCGTTCCGATCGGATACGTCAGCTGGATGTAGATTTCACCCCGATCGGTTCCCGGAATGAACTCTTCACCGACGATACCAAATCCGACCATGCCGATTGCAATACCGAACGTGATCGCGCAGAAGGCCGCGACGAGTGCGCCGTGTTCGATGCCCCACGGCAGGGCGCGTTTGGTGTACCAGTCGCGAACGTCGTCGAATTTTTCTCCGAACCACTCAACCGGACGCCACGGCTTCCAGTGGGAACGCAGCGCCCACAAACCCGCAAGCGTCGGCGTGATCGTAAACGAGACGAAGAGGGACGTCAGAGTCGAGATCACAACGACGATGGCGAATTCCGAGAGATTGCGGCCCACTTGACCTTGAATGAACGCAATCGGGAAGAATACAACGACGTCGACCAAGGTGATCACCACTGCCGCCGCACCGATCTCTTCGCGGCCGTGGACCGCGGCTTCTTCGGGCGGCTCCTTCAGTTCCGTGAAATGCCGCTCGATGTTTTCCAAGACGACCGTCGAGTCATCGACGAGAATACCAATGACGAGCGACATCCCGAGCAGCGAGACCGTATCGATCGTCATGTTCATCAACTTCATGGCGGTGATCGCGATCGCAAGCGAGGTCGGAATGGCGACGCAGACGACAATGGCGCTTCGCCAGGAACGCAGGAAGAAAATCATCGCGATACCGGTCAGCAGAACCGCTTCCGCGAGCGTGCGCGCGACGAGAGAGATCTGCTGCTCGGTGAATTTCGATTGCACGTTGATGATTTGGAACTGAATCATCGGGAATTGCCGCTCGAGCTCGGGCAGCGACTTCAGGAGCGCGTTTGCCGAATCGATTTCGCTCGCTTGCGACATCTTTTGGATCTGCAAGAACAGGCCGGGTTTGCCGCTGACTTGTGCGAACTGCAGGCGCGGTTCGTTGCCGGCCGTTACGGTGGCGACGTCAGCGATACGAACGACGCTGTTGCTCGCCGTCCAGGGATTGACGCTGCCGGCCAGCGCGTTCACGCCGCCGTTGATATTTTCGACCTGCGCACCGTTCGGCGTTGATCCTGCGGCGCCCGATCCGGTCAGAATCGGAAGGTTGCGAACCGTATCGAGCGACGTGATGTCGCCACGCACTTCGACGGCGGTCTGCCGGTTGGGCTCATACGCGAAACCTCCGGGAACGCGCTGGTTATCGCTCGAGACGGTATTGATGACGTCGTTCAGCGTCAGGTTCGCGGCCGCCAACTTGACCGGATCGACTTCGATCTCGTACGCCGGCGTCACGACGCCACCGACGTTCGCAAATGAAATGCCCGGAACTTGCTCCACCTGCGGAACCACTTCGTTTTGCGCGAGCTGCGACAATTCTGAGAGGCTGAGCTTCGCGGAATGCAGCGCGAGCGTCACCACCACCGATTCGGCGGGATCGCGCAGATTGACCGTCGGCTGTTGAATGTTCGCCGGCAAGAGACGTTGCGACGCCTGTACGGCTTTATTCGTCAGCGCGAGATCGGTCGCCGTATCGGACTGAATGTCGAACGTCGCAGAGATCGTCGCTTGCCCTTGCTGCACGACGCTATTGATCGTCTGCAAATCGGGCGTACCGGCCAAGTTTTCTTCGATCGGTTTGACAATCTCATCGCGCATTTCCGTAACGGACGCGCCGCTATACCCGACGGAAATCGTAATGGTCGGTTGACTAACGTTCGGAAACAGTTCCTTTGGGATCAACATCATCGAGAGAATACCGGCGAACATCATCAGCGCGACGATGACGAAAACGAGCGTGGGCCGGTGGACGAAGAGGCGGGTTAAGCTGAAGCCGTTCATGGCCGGTACGAAATCTTCTCGCCGTCGCCGATGCTCGTTTGACCGTTTGCGACGATGCGAGTTCCGGAGGCGATGCCCGTCACGACCGACGTCGTCCCATCGTTTGCGCGCTCGGAAACTTTCACGGTCCTAACGGTGCTGTCCGGCTGCACGATCTGTAAGGCATCATGGTTGTCGTCGGTGAACGCCGTCTGCGGAATTCGTACGCCGCGCACGGCAGGCAGACGCAGCTTGCCCTCAACCGCCATACCGGGTCGCAGCGATTCATCTTCGTTGGGCAGCAGCACCTTGACTTGGAATTCGGTCGAACCGGGCTGAATCTCGTTGAGCACGCCGACGACGTTGCCGCGTAAGTTTGAGCTGCGTGCGCCGGCGACTGAAATCGACGCAACGGTGCCGCTCGTTATGCCCTCGACTTGGGCTGCTGATCCGCGCAGAATTGCATACGCCGGTTTCACTTGCTGTAGCGTGAAAATCTGACGGTTCCCGGGATATTCTCCGGGATTCAAATTGCGATTGACGACGACGCCGTCGATCGGAGAAACGATCGTCGCTTTTGAAATTTGGACTCGAATCTGCTGCGCTTGCGCCAGTGCGACGGCAACTTGCGCGCGCGACTGCGCGACGGTCGCGGACTGCGCGCCCGGCGCGTTGATGCTGGGGCCGTTTGCCGAAACCGTAGCTTGCGCAGCGCGAACGTTAGCTTCGTCGTTCCTCACGGTCGCTTCGTCCGACTGAACTTGCTGGAGCGAGACATACCCTTGGCGGTACAACTGCTGATCGCGTGCGAGCACGCCCTGATCGCGCACGAGCGTGGCGCGCGCACCGGAGAGTTGCTGATTGCCTTGCGTAATCGTCGCGCTGCCGGAGTAGATGTTATGTTGCGTGTTCGCCTGATTGCTCTGCGCGGTTGCCAGGTCCGATTGAACTTCCGCTTGCAAATCAGCGGTGTCCAACCGCGCAAGAAGCTCGCCCTTCGTCACGTGATCGCCTTCCTGCACGTACACCGCATCGGCGGGTTCGGCGAGCGAGCTCTGGATGGCAACCTCTTCGAACGGCGCGATGAGACCGGACATCGAAGAAGATGGCACGATGTCGCCGACGTTGGCGACCGCCGTCGTGACGTACGGCGTCTGCTGCCGGGGCGCTCGTTCGTGTCTCGCGCACGCCGCGAGCGGAACGGTAAACAACAAAACGGCGGCTAACGCGCCGGCACCGGCAAGTCGCGCAGGATCTCTCATCTTTCCACGGGACACTGTGCCGGTTTACCCTGAGAATGAGCAGAAACAGAACTACCGAGAGACCGGAATGCCGCTTGCGCTGAGCGTCACACCGAGATAGAGCCGCGTCACCTCGTTGTAGTTTGCGACGCCGCTGGGGATGTGGTTGCTTTGTAGATACGAGTTGTACGTATGCCAAGATACGGACGCGAGGCGCGCGTTGATGCGCTGCGCATTGCGCTTTCTCAGCGCCGCGAAATCGCGCCATACGTCCGGCACGAACGTCGTGTTTGAATATTTCGCCAGCGGCGGCAGATAGAGGAAGAGCTCCAACCAGCCGGAGTACGCGAGCACCGGATCGGGCGAGCGCGTGCACGTGACGATGGCGATGTAATTTGCTTCATCTTCGCGAGCGTACGCGGCGACGTGACTCCACTCGTGCGCGAGCGAAAAAGGACGCTCGAACCAGAGCAAGTCGCTCGCGAGATGAACGTTCAACGTGAGCGGGTTGATGAAACCGCTGGTTCCGGTCGCATCCATGAACGGGTCGAACAGCGTCGGCTTCGGCGCACCGGTGAGCGGCGTCCACGTATCGCCGCCGGCTTGCACGACAGGAAGCCATGCGACGTACAATGTGCGACAGGTCAAACTGACCGTTCGGTCTCGCGTGAGCCAGCGGCGCGAGGCGATTGAGCTGCGTTATCGCGCGCCGACGAAGGTCGTCGACCGCGTGCGGCGTTACAGCGGACGCACGGTACAACACGCGTGATTCGATCGGCGCGCGATTGTAGTTCCATCCCCAGCTCGCTTCGAACCAGAAGTAATAGAGGCCGGCGATGCCCAGCAGTTCGACGACCGTCAGCGCAATACGTCGCCATCGCGCGATCTTCGTGCGGTTCCGAAACCAAATCGGAACGCGCCAGACGAGTAAGACGATGCCGAGTGCAACCGCAACGTCGCCCAGCGACCATGGCATCGCGTTCGTGACCGGAAAGATCGGCGCGCTCCCACTGCGGATAGACGCCGTTGGCAAAGACGCTTTCGACCCACTGTGCGTTGGAGGGAACGAGCAATGTCAGCACGCCGAGCGCAATGCCGATGGCGGGAACAAGCGATAAAGCAAAGGAGCCGCCCAAAGGGCGGCTCCCATTTCTCATGTTGATACGCAATTCGCTCGAAATTAGCGCTTCGAGAACTGGAAGCGTTTACGAGCGCGCTTGCGACCGTACTTCTTCGATTCTTTTTCGCGCGGATCGCGGGTGAGAAAACCGTTCTTACGCAAAATCTCTTTGAACGAAGCGTCCATCTCCACCAGCGCCCGCGCGATACCGTGACGTACGGCACCGGCTTGTCCGGTCACGCCGCCGCCTTCCGCTTTGACGACGACGTCAAAGCGACCGCCGCTCTGCGTTGCTTCGAGCGGCTGACGAACGATCTGTTGGAGTTGTGGACGCGGGAAGTACTCTTCGATCGGCTTTTTATTGACGGTGATGATGCCTTGGCCGAGGACGAGCTTCACTCGCGCGATTGCGCGCTTGCGTCGTCCGGTGGCTTGAATCTGATTGGTGTCCAAGAATACTCCTAGAACAGCGGTTGCGGCTTCTGCGCGTCGTGTGCATGCGACGGCCCGGTGTAGACTTTCAACCGGCCCAGTTGAACGTCGCGCATCCGATTCGTCGGAAGCATGCCGCGCACGGCTTTTTCGATGAGGCGCGTGGATGCTTCTCGTGAATCTCACGCGCGGTCTTCGTCTTGAGCCCGCCCGGGAAGCCGCTGTGATCGTGGTAGACTTTCTCGTCCCACTTCTTTCCGCCGAGCTCGATTCTCTCGGCGTTGATCACAATGACGTAATCGCCGTTGTCGATATGCGGGGTCCACGTAGGTTTGTGTTTACCGGAGAGCGCGCGCGCAATGCGCACGGCGAGCGTACCGAGACGTTGCCCGGCCGCGTCGACGACGTACCAATCGGCCTTCGTCTCGGCGGTTTTTTGTAGCGTCGTTCGCATCGAAAGTATCCTGACCAGAAAGTAGATCCGTCGCGCCGTCGGGCGCGGCGAACTTACGCATCTTAGCGGTTGTCCCGGGGCGGCCGTCAAGCGATTTTTACGAGCGAAAACCATTTGACAAGTATTTGACATATCAAATATACGTCCAGCTATGTCCACCGATGCAATGGAAACGCTCTTGGCGCTCGCGTCCGCACACGCCGTCGCGACGCGGTCGCTCGAAGTCGCCGGCTTGAGCTTCGCCGAACTGCGCCTGCTCCTCGCGCTACGAGGTGCGGAAAGCGGCCGCCGCCCGACCGAACTCGCACACGACCTTCATCTCACTCCTTCGGGCGTTACGCGCGCGCTTCTGCCGCTCGAGAAACGCGGAATCGTCGAGCGCAAACGCGACCCCGGGCGACGGCCGCGCCTCGCATGTTTTCCTTACGGCGGCGGACGTGCGCTGGTCGATGAGGCGGCAACCGCAGCCGGCGAACGCGGGGCGAAGCTTTTACGTCGGCTCAGCATCGGCCAAACGAAACAGCTGCAGCGGCTGCTGGAAGAGATTGGCCGATAGCGCAACGCGCTTCTCGGTCATGATGCGCTCCATACGAATACGGGCGGCTCCGCGTACGAATCGTACCCGTCCTCATAACGGACACCCGCCAAATACAACCCGTGTGCGGGCGCGGTTAATCCGGCGGCGGCGCGCGCCTTTGCGTCCAACACATCCGGGATCGTCGTGGGATCGCGGCGCTCCAGCCCGCACTCGACAAGCGTTCCGACGATCGTGCGGACCATGCGGTGTAAAAAGCCGTCGGCGGAAATCTGCACGCGCAGGTACTCGCCGGATTCGCCGATGTCGAGCGCGCGCACAGTGCGAATCGTCACGCCGCCCTCCGGCAGCATTCCACAAAACGAACGGAAGTCGTGCTCGCCGATTAGATGCTTCGCGCCTTCGCGCATAGCGTCCACGTCGAGCGTGCCGTACACGTGGTACGCGCGGCGTGCAAGCAACGCAGAGCGGTCCTTGCGACGAAGAATAGCATAGACGTAGGTGCGTGAACGAGCGGAGAAACGCGCCGAGAACGGTGCGTCGACGATTGCGACATCGCGGACGGAGACGTCGTCGGGAAGTCTGCTATTGCACGCGACCGCAAGACGCTCGAATGGAAAAGAGCGAACAGTGCTAAACGAAATGACTTGCCCGCTCGCGTGGACGCCGGTGTCGGTTCGCCCGGCTCCCGAAATCTTTACCGGCTCTTGCAGCAGTGACGAAAGCGCACGCTCTAATTCGCCCGCAACGGTTCGTGCGGCGGGTTGAAATTGAAAGCCGAAGAATCGCGAGCCGTCATATTCCACCGCCGCGCGAATCGTCGTCGTTAACTGCCGTTCGCGCACTCGACATGGCGGCAGCCGCACCGGCTCGCGGGCGCCGCATCGGGATCTTGTTCCTCCGCTTCGCGGCAGTGCCGAGCACAATACGTCTCACCGAGATCGACGTAACACGTGCACTGCTCGTGAGCGCACTTTTCCCCGTCCACTCTACCCCTGTACTGCGTAGTTCACGATTTGCACCTGCGTGCCGTCGCCGTATGTCAACGTGCCGTTGCCGAATTCGTCGATTGTGAAGCCGCCGACGGTCGCATTGGTGTCGTTGCGCCGCAGCGTTCCCTTCACCGTGCCGCTCACCGTACCGCTAATAGCGACCGAACCCGCATTCGTCGTATCCGCAACGGTCAGCGAAACGCTCAAACCGATTTCCGAGCCGCTGATCGCTACGGATCCGGTTTGCGTGGACGCGGGCGAAATCGTCCAGTCCGGGAACTGCGCCGGAGCGATCGATAACGCGTCGAGCGAACTTTGATATGCGCTCGCCTGCATCGACATCGATGCGCCGCTCGACGTCATGCGTCGCCGTGAAGCTGACGTTCGCGCCCTCTTCGATCTGCGCCGCGTACACGTCGGCAGCGACTGCCACTCCGCACGAAATCGTCGTCGCGGACGCAATGTTACAGCCGACACCGAGTTCGCCCTGATTTTTCCCGTTATCCACAATGCTCGTCATCAGGATCGAGATCCCGGTCACCACGGAGAGCGTGGAGTCGCTGTAGATGAACTGCACTTGCGCCGAGGCTGTTTCGGTCACGGTCCCGTTCTTCGAGTACAGCGTAACGGTCGCGGGCCCGTTCACGGTGCTTCCGCTTTGTGTCGCGGTCCATACGATGACGCTCTCGATATCGGTGCACGCGGAATCATAATACGTCGACACCGTAATGACGACCGAGCCGTTCGACCCGGGCGCTGTTGATTCCGACGAACCGCTTCCGTTGCAATTCGGGTCACTCGTTGCCGTCGCCATCGGGTGCAGTATGCCGAACATTCCCGCGCGCCGCGCTTTCGCTACCGCGGCTTTCAAAGCGTTGCGTTGACGGACGAAAGCGCTCGTGCCCGGGCCAACGGCTTCGCGCATCGCCTGCACGCCGGCAAGCGAACTTTGCACGTCAGCGCGCTGAACGCTCTTCTTCGTCATGTTCGCGCTCGATGGGGCGGCCGGCGGGCTCACGTTCCCATTGCCACCACCGCTCGTCCCTCCGCCTGCGCAGCCCGCGAGCATCGCAGCAACACCGAAAACCGCAAACGCACGACCAAACGACATGCGACGCCCCTTCATAACGAAAGCGAGATTGATTGATTCATGCACGACGCCGGAGGGGCCTCGCGGCGTTTGCTTTTTATCCGTGCTGCCGCTGGAGCGGGAAGAGCAGGACGTCGCGGATCGAGGTGTTGTTCGTCAGGAGCATGACGAGGCGATCCATGCCGATCCCGATGCCGGCCGTCGGCGGCATACCGTACTCGAGCGCCCGCACGAAATCCCAATCCGGATGGGGAATCTCTTCGTCTCCTTGGGCGCGTTCGCGGACTTGTGCTTCGAAGCGCGCGCGCTGATCGTCCGGATCGTTCAGCTCGGTGAATGCGTTCGAAATCTCCATGTTGTTGCAGAACAGTTCGTAGCGATCGACCAGGTCGGCGTCACCGGCCTTCCGCTTCGAAAGCGGCGAAATGATGACGGGATAGTCCATGACGAACGTCGGCTCGATCAAATGCGGCTCCAACACCCGTTCGAAGATTTTATCGAGGGCGTGTCCGTGCGTCGGCGACTTCGGCAACTCGAGTTCTTTTAGAATTTCGTCCGCCGCGGTCGCATCGAGCAGACGTTCGCGGGTGAATCGGCCACCGGAATGTTGCGCGATGCCGTCCAGGTACGAGATGCGCTTGAACGGACGCGCAAATGAGATCGTGCGCTCGCCGACGGTCAGCTTATCGTCGCCGCCGCTCACCACGTTCACGAGATGCGCGATCAAAGCTTCATTGAACTCCATCATGTCGTGAACGTCCCAGTACGCCGCATACAGTTCGAGCATCGTAAACTCAGGATTGTGCGTCGTGTCGATGCCCTCGTTGCGGAAAATTCGCCCGATCTCGTAGACGCGCTCCATTCCACCGACGATCAATCGCTTGAGATTCAACTCGGTCGCAATGCGAAGTTGCATCTCCTCACCCGAAAGCGCGTTGACGTGCGTTAGGAACGGCCGCGCGGCTGCGCCCCCGGCCACGTGAAGCAGCGTGGGCGTTTCGCATTCGTAGAAACCATGGCCGTCGATGAAGCGGCGCGCCTCGGCGAAGATGCGGCTGCGCATCATCATCGTGTCGCGAACCTCAGAATTGACGATGAGATCGACGTACCGCTGCCGATAGCGCTTTTCGACGTCTTGCAGCCCATGCCACTTATCAGGCAGCGGCATCAATCCTTTTGCAAGTATTTCGAACGAACGAACGTGCAGCGTCAAGTCGCCCTTTTTCGAACGAAACATGAAACCCGTCGCGCCGATGATGTCGCCGCGGTCCAAATCGTTCCACTGCGCGAACCGCTCGTCGCCGAGTTCATCTTTGCGAACGTAGAGTTGCAGGCGGCCGGTGCGGTCGTGCAGATCGGCGAAAAGTGTTTTGCCGGCGGTGCGGATCGACATCAATCGTCCGGCGATGTTCCAGTTCTCGGACTCGGCATGCTGACCGACGTCAAGCACTTCATACTGGCGCAACAACTGCTCCGCGGTCGTATCGACGGTGAAGCGGCGCGCTTCAAACGGGTCGCAACCGCGCGAACGCAAAGCGGCCAGATTTTGGCGTCTGGCCGCTACAAGCGCAGCTTCACTTTTCCCGGTCGTAAGGCGCTCCGCCCCGGACTCGGCGCCGCCCACTTCGTGGGGCCCCCTAACCATGACGCGCGACAGAAGTGAGGAACACGAAGCTCTCCCCTAGGGCGCGCCTAAAAGACGGTACGTCGCGAAGGTTCATAGATCGGGACCTCGTCGCGCTATGACAACCGGGAACCTCGTCGGGCTAAGACGCTTTTTTTGCAGCCTTCTTTGCGGGCGCGACTGCGCCGTTGCCGTTCTTGATCGCTTCGATCTTGTATTTCACGACGCCGCGCGGCGTGGAAACGTCGACCGTCTCGCCCTTCTTGTGACCGATGAGCGCGCGGCCGAGGGGCGATTCGTTCGAGATGCGCTTCGCGGTTGGGTCCGCTTCCGCTGATCCGACGATGTGAAACTCGTAGCTGTCGTTGTTCTTGAGGTCTTTGACCTTGACGGTCGCACCCAAGTGAACTTCGTCGGCTGCGTATTCGGATTCATCGATGATGCGCGAGTTACGAATCATCGCTTCGAGTTTGAGGATACGGCCTTCGATGAACGCCTGCTCTTGCTTGGCATCCTCGTACTCGGCGTTTTCGCTCAGGTCACCGTACTCTTTCGCCTGGCGTATCCGGTCGTTGACCTCTTTGCGATGGACGGTTTTGAGCTCATCGAGCTCGTTCTGGAGTTTCGCCAGGCCTTCGGCGGTGAGTATAATCTCTTTTTCGTTCAAGTACAGACCCTCACGAAGGATCGACGGCGAGGCGCTGAAGCCCCGCTACGGACCCCGTGTAAACAAATTTTGCGTCCGGGTGAGAACGCTGGCGCGGTTTGTTTGGGGGACTCCGAGCGTTCCCCTGCACCATGAAGGCAAACCGTGGTTCTACCCTCGCAGAACCCGACCGCGCCAGAGTGCGAACGGTATACCCAAGACGATGCCCGACCACGCATACCAGCGGAGGGTGGGGTCTTCGACCGCGATCGTTGCTGCGAGAACGCCGAGCAACGCGATGCCGCCGACCGAAGGAATGATAACGCTGCTCAACGATGCGCTACGGTCGTGCCTGAACCGCCGCACGGCTGCGAAGGCGGATAACACGAATAGCAGGCCGAGGAAAACCGAGCTGGCATTGAGCACGAGCTGAAGTTGATCGGTCGCCGTCTTTGAAAAGCCGGTAACCAGTTCGCATACCGTCACGAGGACGGCCACGACCGCGAGCGACCACAGCGGTTCGTCGCGCCGGTCGAGTTCGCCGAGCGCGCGGGGCAACAGCCGGTCGCGGCCCATCGCAAATGCCGACCGCGACAGGTACAAAATCGTCGTCCAGAGCGTCGTCAGCGTGGATACGAGCGCGGTCACCACAATCGCACTGCGCCACCATCCCGCCCAGCAACGTGCCGACGTAGGGGAGCGTGTCCGTTTGGTTCTCCGCAAAGCCGCTCGGCGTACCGAGGTATGTACGCGAGCACGCATCGCAATATGCTCGCCATCTCGGCCTTACTTCTTCGAGAGATAGAAGCGATGTGAGGCGCGCACGCGCTTGCCGTCGACGCGCACGATCCCATACGAATATGCGGGATTTAGCCGTTTGTCGGTAGGCGAACCCGGATTGAACAGCAGTACGCCGTCGCGCCGCGCACGATATGGAATGTGCGAATGACCGAACAGAATTACGTCGACCGCCTCATCGGTGAACGCATTGAACGCGCGGTCGGCGGTTGAGCGTCCCTTCCCGGCGTGGCCATGCACGACGCCGATGCGCGCGTCGCCCGCTTCGATGATTTTGCGCTCGCCCAGCTCTTTATGCAGCTGCTTCGCGTCGTTATTGCCGGCGACCGCAACGACGGGCGCGATCTCCCGGAGTAGGTCGATCGCCATCAGTTCCGTCAAATCGCCGCAATGCGCGATGACGTCGACGTTCGCCGTTCGCAAGCCGCGCACGAGCGCCGGCGGCAACTCGCAACCGAAGCGCGGAAGGTGCGTGTCGGAAACGACGCCGACGATCAATTCAGCGAGATGACCCGCGGACGCAGACGCAATTCCCGCAACACGCGCTCGTAGTCCGCGGGCGTCACATCTTCCCAGCGCTTGCCGAGGAACGCGAGCAATGCCGCTTCGATGACGTTCGTTCCGAACGAACGGCCTTCGAAGTCGGGCGTCGTGGTGATTAACATCGTAACGCCGCGATCGCGCAGTTCGTCGATATTCGCTTGCGTAACGGTGTTGGTCAACACGATCTTTCCGTCGAGGCGACGCGGCATGAACTGGCGCATGAAATGGAAGTCGCCCGCAATGATGTCGGCTTCGTCGTAGTACTGCGGATACTTCGGCTCGGGCGGCTTCTCTTGTTTCTTCCCTGTGGGATAAAAAAATTGAAACGGCAGTTTGCAGGCGTCCGGGAGATATTTTTCCGCCATCTCTTCGAATGTCTTGAGATCGCGCACCGCCATGTCTTTGTCGAGCGCGAAGATGAAGTCACCGAAGAGCACATCCGCACCGGCGTCGACGAGCGCCTGCGCCATACCGAAGCGGTCGAGCGCGCTCACCATCAGCACTTTTTTCCCGCGAAGATCGATGTGCAGGTCGTCTTGCATATATCGGACCGCTTCGCGTTCGAGTGTGTTCTTGAGACCGCTTCCGTCAACGACCGGCGTAGTTTTCGCCGCATTGAGCAAACGTAAGCCGTCGCGCAACGCATACCGCTTCGATCCTGCATACAGGTAGACGTCGATCCCGCCGAGCCCGATCGCATCGACCTTCCCGTCGAGCTCCTCGACCCGTTTGATCGCCACGTCCAATTTGCCGTCGACACCTTCGCGTGAAATATCGAAGTCCTCGCCCATGAGATCGATGACGGCGCGATGATCGCGTGTCGACGAGCCAAGCGACACCGACACGATTTTTTTCATTTTGAACGGCGCTCCGGCCGAGCCTCCGCGCCCCCCACGTTGTGGGGCCCCCCGTGCATGGCGCGCGACAGAACTCGGTGCGCTTGAAACGCCCCTAGGGCGCGCCTAAAGAACATGGCGGCGCGAGCGATCATGCAGCGGGACCTCGTCGAGCAACGGCTGAACCGCGATGCGGCGGCGCCGTACCAGGCTTCATACAGCGACGCGCCGTGCGGCGGCGGCTTCTCGGGTCGCCGTTACTTTTTCGCGCGTAATCGCTGCGTCGAATGCACGCATGCCGGCGAGCGTGAACCCACAGCGTCCGGCCATCTCTTCGATCTCGACGACCTTCGCTACATCGATGCCGCGGCCGAGTGTATACGACTCGAAGCGGCGTTCGAGTGCGAGCACCATGGTTTCGCTCATGCAGGCGAGTGCGGTGCGCGGAGGGAGATTCAAATCGAAATCCGTTCCGGGTTCACGGACGCGTTCGAATCGAGGCGCACCCGGCACGCACATGTTGCCGCCTTCGGTGACGAGGACGTCGGGACGCTCCAACGCAACACGCCGGCTGACGTCGTGCGGAAGGGATAGTTCGCAGACGACCGCGCCGGTTTGCAAATCTTCGGGCTCGATGATATCTTGCGTCGACGATGTCGCGGTAAGAATCAATTGCGAACGGCGCACGGCGTCCGGAATATCGGTCGTGTACGTCGAGTCGCACGGAAGCTCGTCGCGCACCTCTTCGTGAAACTTCGCTAAACGCGTGGCGTTGCGCGCGACGAGAATCACGTCTTTGACGCGCGACGCAATGAGCTTCACGCATGCGCTTCCGATCGAACCCGTTGCACCGACGACGACGGCGGTTGACGTCGACGGATCGATCTCCATTTCGCGCGCGGCGCGGAATAGACTTTGGATTCCGGCGGCAATCGTGAGCGAGTTTCCCGTCGTCACCGGGATCGGCGACCGTTGCGCAATCGTGATGCCGCCGTCACCGACGACGCCGGTGAACGCCCCGAGTCCCGCAACATTTGCGCCGAGTTCCGCACCGATCTCGATCGCGCGCACGATTCGCTTGTACACCTCTTCGCGCGGCAACTCCATGATCTGCTCGGGCAGCAGCGGCGCGGCCACGAACCACCCTTCCGTTTCGCGACCGTCCGGCGTGCGCACGCCGGTCACATGCACCGCAGCGTACGACGGCATCCACTCGAGAATCTTGCGAATGATCGGCTCTCCCTTGCCCGCCGCGCCCGGCTCATAACGGGCAACGTCCAGCAGCGAAAGCGGGTGAATGACGAAGCAGAATTTCGGCCGAGCGCTTTGGGTGCCCATCACTTTTCAGCCTCGCGTTTAAGCGCTGCGAGCATCATCTCGCTGTTTTCCTTCATCCCCAAAGTGCTCCGCACTTCGGGGACCCCTCTGTTTAACAGGCACTCCGCCTGCGGCTGCGCGCCCCCCAAACGCCTTTGGGGCCCCATCACTTTTCAGCCTCGCGTTTGAGCGCTGCGAGCATCATCTCGCTGTTTTCCTTCATCCCCAAAGTGCTCCGCACTTCGGGGACCCCTCTGTTTGACAGGCACTCCGCCTGCGGCTGCGCGCCCCCCCAAAGGCCTTTGGGGCCCCCATCACTTTTCAGCCTCGCGTTTGAGCGCTGCGAGCATCATCTCGCTGTTTTCCTTGACCTTTTTCTCTAGGGTCGGGCCGATCAACTGCGCGAGCGTCGGCACGCCGAAATCGTAGTCGACGCCGAGCAGCACGTGCGTTATGCCGTCACGTTCTTCGAATGTCCACGCGCCTTCGAACTTATCGAGATCGCCCTCGAGCAGTTTGTAATCGATGCGCAATGCGTCGTCATCGAAACGATCTTCTTCCGTCCACTCGATCGGCGCTTCTTCCACAAGCGTCTTCCAGCGTGTGATCCAATGATCCGCATGGCGTTCGAGAACCGACACGGTTTCGACGTCCGGCATGAATTGCGGGAACCGCTCCTGATCTTTCGCGAGCTCGTAAACCGCGCGCGCAGGCGCCGCGATCGCAATCGTGGTTTCGACGTAGGGCATGATCGATTTACAAGCGCCCTAGCTTCTCACCGGCGGTTGTTACCCCTGCCCGCAATGCCGCGAGCGCGTACTGTACTTCGTCGCCGGTGACCACCAACGGCGGCTCCAAGCGAATAACGCGCTGCTGATTCAGCGTCCACGCGGCCGTCACGCCGGCTTTCAACATTTCCGGAATGATCCAGCCGCCGTAGCCCTCGTTCGTGAGTTCAACGCCGACGAGCAACCCGACGCCGCGCGCTTCACGAATCACGTGAGGAAATTGCGTTGCAAGCGCACGGCATCCGTCGAGCAATTGTGCACCGCGATCGCGCGCGTTTGCGATGAGGTCCTCGTCCTCGAGAACGTCCATCGCGGCGAGCGCGGCGGCGCATGCGATTTCGCTTCCGCCGAATGTCGACGTGTGTACGAGCGGCTGCTTCGCGTACGCGCGATTCCACAGGTCGGGGCGTGCGATGAACGCCCCGACCGGAATGACGCCGCCGGAGAGTCCCTTCGCGAGCGTCATGACGTCGGGAACGACGCCGTCGCGATCGCAACCGAACCGGTAACCGCAGCGGCCGAGACCCGTTTGCACTTCGTCGGCGATAAAGACCGCGCCGGTGCGATCGCACGCATCGCGAACGGCGCGCAGATAGCCGTCGCGCGGGACGTTTACGCCGCCTTCGCCTTGCACGGGTTCCACGATGAATGCGGCCGCATCGCGCAGCGCGTCATCGAGCACGGATGCGTCTCCAAAATCGACGTGCGCCACGTCAGCCAGAAGCGGACGAAACGGCGTTTGAAAAGCTTCGCGACCGCTAATCGACAGGGCGCCGATCGTTTTTCCGTGATATGCATCGCGCGTTGCAACGATCTTTATCCGTCCCGTTGCGGCACGCGCGAGCTTGATCGCGCCTTCTACCGCTTCGGTTCCGCTATTGCACCAAAATGAATACTGGAGATCTCCGGGCGCGAGTTGCGCGAGACGTTTCGCCGCTCGTCCGAGCATAACGTTGAACATCGTCTTGCCCGAAAGCGACATCGACTCCATCTGCTCGCGGACCGCGGCAATCACACGCGGATGCGAGTGTCCGAGCGTGAAGACGCCGTAGCCGCCGGCGAAATCGAGATACGCCTTACCGTTCTGATCCCAAATCGTCGTGCCCGAAGCGCGGACTTCAACCGGCGAGCCTGAGAGCTTCATCACGCGCGCCAACGGCGGATTAATGTACTGCTTGTAATTCTCGAACGCTTCGCCGGCAAGATCGTGCGCGGTCTCGGTTGTCAACGACTGTCCATCGCGTGATTGCATCACAGCGCTCGTAGCTTAATTGGATAAAGCACGGTTCCGACTAAGCCGGAGATGCGGGTTCGAGTCCCGCCGAGCGCGACCCAAGGACTCAAGCACCTTGACGCGGTTTGGTCGGCCGCGCTAAAGTCAGGGTGCTTAGTCGGGGCCGTGCTCAATCCAATTGAGCTACGAGACGAGGAGGTCGCAATGCGGTCTCCTCGTTTTTTATGCGGCAACGTAGCACTCGCGTTCCAGACGTTCGATCGTCTCTTCGATGACGCCGACAGCCTCATGCGCGGTTGGAATGCGCATGATTCGCTCGCGCAGAATCGCGGCGCGCGGAATGCCTTTCAGATACAATGCGACGTGTTTGCGCATTTGCGGAACCGCTCGCGCTTCGCCCAATTCGTCCACCATGCGCTTGTAGTGCACGATGCAGAACCGCAAGCGGTCCGCATCCGATGGCGCCGGCTGGGCTTCGCGGCCCTCCATCAATTCGCGAATCTGCGAAATCAACCACGGGTTACCCAACGTCGCACGGCCCAGCATGATTGCATCCACGCCCGTATCGCGCATGCGTTGCATCGCGACGTGCGGATCGTCGAGATCGCCGTTACCGATAACCGGAATGCCGACGGAGGCTTTCAACCGTTTGATGTGATCCCAGTCGGCAGTGCCTTTGTAGAACTGCCGCGCGGTACGCGCGTGCAGCGTCACCGCTTTGATGCCCACGCGTTCGGCGCGCCTCGCGACATCGACGTACACGAGTTTATCCTCGCTCCAGCCGAGACGCATCTTCATCGTCACCGGACAATCGACGGCCTCGACAACGTCCGCCATGATCGCTTCGCAGCGATCGAGGTCGCGCAGACATGCCGAGCCACCGTTCGTCTTCGTCACCTTCGGGGCGGGACAGCCGAAATTGATGTCGACGATGTCCGCGCCGCATTCGCGCACGACCTTCGCCGCGCTCGCCATCACCTTCGGGTCGTCGCCCCAGAGCTGCGTCGAAACCGGCTTCTCGATTCCGTGCTGGTCGATCATCTCCATCGTCCGCTTGCTGCCGTACTGCAGCGCGTTGGACGAAACGAACTCGGTCACCGTAAGACCAAGCCCAAAGGGCTTATAGAGCGCACGCATGGTCCGGTTCGTTACGCCGGACATCGGCGCCAGAATGAGCGGAGGCCAAATGGTGTGCTCGCCGACGGCGAGCGGCGCTACGACGGGGGTCATGGCAACCCGCAGTATACCATGACTCGTCTTTGGACGGGTCGCAGATTCACGTGCCGGCGTCGTGCAGCTTTGTATAGAACAACTGCAGCCCGATAAGGCTCAAGTTCGGATCGACACGTTCGATGAGCGAACTGTGCCGCGCTACGGCGTCGGCAAGACCGCCGGTCGCTACGACGCGCGCATCGTATTGCATCTCGGCCCGCATGCGCGTGATGATCGCTTCGCTTTGGCCGACGAACCCGTACATGAATCCCGCTTGGAGTGCTTCGATCGTGTTGCGGCCGATCGCGCGATCCGGCGCTTCGAGTGCGACTTGCGGAAGTTTGGCGGTTCGCCCGACCAATGCGTCGATCGAGACATTGATGCCCGGCGCAATCGCAACGCCGAGATACTCGCCTTGCGGCGAAATCGCCGTAAAGACGGTCGCCGTACCGTAACTTACGACAATCAAGGGCGCTCCGTAGCGCTGCCGGCCGCCGATCGCCGCCGCGACCAGATCCGCGCCGACTTCCGCCGGACGCTCGGTGCGGATCTCGATCAGGTCCTGCCGCTGCGGTTCGAGAAAGTGCGCGCGCACGTTGAAGAACTTCTCGCAGACGCCGGCGAGCGTGTTGTCGAGCCGCGGAACGACGCTTGCGATCGCAACCGCATCGATCGCGTTCACGGGCAACGATGCGGTCGCAAAAAGCTGCGTGAAGAACACCCCGTATTCGTCCGCCGTACGGCGTGCATCGGTATTGATGCGCCAATGATGCACGAGCTCGTCGGCGGCGTCCTCGAAGATGCCGAGCTTCGTTTCCGTATTGCCGACGTCGATCGCTAAGAACATCGCATCAACTCTTCAATCGCATCGAAGAGGCGCACGGCGAGTTGCGCTTTTGCCGCCGTACCGAGGTTCTTGCGCCCGTCCTCTCCCCACAATAGCGTCAACGTGTTTTCGACACGCCCGAATCCGCGTTCGCCGCGCACGTCGTTCACGACGATGGCATCAAGATGTTTTCGCGTCAGCTTCTCGCGCGCGTGCGTTTCGTGCAGGTCGGTTTCCGCGGCGAAGCCGACGAGAAACGTCTGCGCTTTTCGCTCGCCGAGCGCCGCGAGGACGTCCGGATTGCGAACCATCCGTGCGGTAAGATCGTCGGCGGTCTTCTTCAATTTCAACTCGGCGCGCTCGGCGGGGCGCCAATCGGCAACGGCTGCCGTTGCAATCGTTAGATCGGCGCCGGTTGCTTCATGCAATGCCGCTTCGTAGAGTTCTTGCGCCGACGTGAAACGGACAACGCGCACACCGGCCGGCGGTTCGAGGAGGGTCGGCCCAAGAAGCAAGGTCACGTCCGCACCGCGCAACGATGCTTCGCGCGCAAGTTCAATGCCGGTCGACCCGGTCGACGCATTGCTGATGAAGCGAATCGGATCGAACGCTTCGCGTGTTGGACCGGCGGTAATCGCAACGCGCTTTCCCGCAAGCGACTTTTTGCGGTGCAGCACGTCCGTAATCGCATCGAGCAATCGCTCTTCAGAGGCGAGACGTCCGACACCCGGCTCGCGCTCGGCGAGAAAGCCGCGCTCTGGGTCGATGAAGCAATATCCGCGCGCGCGCAGCGTGTCCAGGTTCGCCTGCGTCGCCGCATCGTCGTACATAGCGCTGTTCATCGCGGGCGCTACGAGTACCGGAATGCGCGCCGCGAGCAGCGCCGTGGTCAGCAGATCGTCGGCGATGCCGTGCGCCAGTTTCGCAATGACGTTGGCGGTCGCCGGTGCGACGACCGCAACGTCCGCTTCGCGCACGAGACGGATATGCGGAATGTGTTCGGGCGCATCCCACAACGAAGTGTAGACCGGACGCGCGGTCAGCGACGAGAACGTGAGCGATCCGATGAAGTGCTCGGCTTCCGCCGTCATCATGACGTCGACGATGGCGCCGCGCTGAACAAGTGCGCTTGTCAGCGAAGCAATCTTATACGCCGCGATTCCGCCGCAGACGCCGAGCAGGACGCGGGCGCCGGGCAACGGATCTATTCGATCCATAGATTGTCCAGCAGCCGCGTGGAGCCGAATCGCGCGGCTCCGATCACGAATGCGGGCGGTGCAAGCACGTCGATCGGCGCAAACGTATTCGCGTCGACGACGTCGAGATAGTCGACCCGTGCGAGCGGATCGAGCCGCGTTCGCGCAACCGCGATAGCATCCGCCTTCGACTTGCCGTTCTGCATCGCCGTGCGCAGCGCTTCGAGCGCATGGTGTAGCGACGGTGCGGCTTGCCGTTCTTCGGGCGCTAAGTAGCGATTACGGCTCGAGAGCGCGAGCCCGTCGATCTCGCGCTCGGTCGGCACGATGACGACGGTGGCCGGAATGGCGAGGTCGCGAATCATCCGGCGTAGCACGGCAGTTTGCTGAGCGTCTTTTTGTCCTAAGTAGAGCGTATCTGGACGAACGATATTGAGCAGCTTCGACACGACCGTCGTCACCCCGCGAAAATGCGTTGGCCGGGCGGCGCCTTCGAAGCGCGTGCCGATCTCGCCCACATCGACGCTTGTCGAAAAATCAGGCGGATACATCGAGGCTTGATCCGGAAGAAACAGTACGTCGACACCCGCAGCCGCGAACTTCGCGCGGTCGCTCTCGAGATCGCGCGGATACGTTTGAAGATCTTCGTTTGCGCCGAACTGCAACGGATTGACGAAAATCGAAGCCGCAACACCGGCGGATGCTTCGCGCGCGCGCCGCGCCAGCGCCAAATGACCTTCATGCAACGCACCCATTGTGGGGACGAAACCAAGCGGACGTGGCATCACTTCGAACAAGGCGCGCGCCTGCAGGACCGCTGTAACGACTTGCATTCCTGCGCTTGCTTACGCGCGCGTTACACGCAGCACGGTCCGCCCCACGATAAAAGGCGCACCGATATCGAGCGTCGCCTTGCCGTTGACGACTTCCCCGTTTACTTTCGTGCCGTTACGGCTTTCCAAGTCGGTGACATGCAGCGTCCGGCCCTCGACGCGTAGGTGCGCGTGTTTGCGGGAAACATAGCGGTCAAGGGGGATGCACGCTTCTGCGACCGAATCGTCGCGCCCAATCGTAATTTCGCTCTCGAACGTCCAGGTTTTTCCATCTAATGGTCCGCTGAGGACCTCGAGTAGGTACATGGCGGCGTGGCCTTCGCTGATGAAGCCGCCCGGCTCCTGGTAGGAACGGCGTCCAGGCGAGTTGATGCTTACGATACGCTAACAAAACCGCCGGGGCGGACGATTATTCAAAAGGTGACGATGAACGACCGGATCGACGAGCTTCTCGAGCTCATAGAGGTAGAGCCGGATGCACTGCGCGAGGCCGAATTCATGCAAGCGCAGTCTATTCTTGAGACATTGATCGGCAAGACGATCAAAGCAGCTGAAATTCAAGATACTCGGATCGTCATTACGACGTCCGACGGGAACCGTTACTTTTTCTACGGTTTCATGGGTGAGTCGGGCGAACAACGCCCGTAGTTCTAACTACCCTGCGGACGGCTTTCCACGTTGGTGACGAAATTCGCGATCTGGTCGTGATCGTGCGTGGTGTATTGCGTGAATGCAATGCCGTGCGCGTACATTTGTGACGAATTATCAAAAAACGACAGCACGATTTTCGCGCGGACGAGTAGTTCGCGCTCGCTGTTCGGAAGTACGAACCGCAACATGATCGGTTGTCCCGCCGGAAGATCGGTATTCGTCGAGACGCGCATACCGCCGCGACTCAGATCGAGCGCCCTGCCCGAAAGAACGAGCTCGTGACCCGGAACGATAACCGTCACGGGAAAGTCAACTGATGCTCGGAAAAACCGGCGCTCGTGAGAGCGGTCTTCTTGCGTACTCACTGGTGGAAGCTGATTCTCTGCGCCGGGTAAGCCGCCTTTATTCAAGAACCGCCCGCGCCGCGAAAAGTGCACCGAGCATCGTATGCTCGGTTATGAGCCCACCTTGTAAGTACACCTCGTACGGCTCGCGTAAGGGCGCATCGCACGAAAGTTCGATGGTCGCACCCGCAACGAACGCGCCGCTCGACATAACGACGGGATCCACGTAACCCGGCACCGGGGCCGGTTCCGGCGCAAATTTTGCATTGACGGGCATCGCTTGCTGGAGTCCACGGGCGAAGCGTAAGAGGCGCTCGGTGTTTTCCAGACGGATTGCCTGCACGATGTCCGTCCGCGCTGCGCCGGGCAGCGGATCGACGCGAAACCCTAACTCCGCGAAGAGTGCGGCAGCGAAATCCAAGCCGCGCAGGGTCTGTTCGACGACGAGCGGTGCGAGAAAGAGGCCTTGAATGAAGGCGCGCCCGAAGCCGAGCGTCGGCCCGAGCGCTCCGCCGAGTCCCGGCGCATAGAGCCGCGCAGCAACGCGAGCGACGGCGGTTTCCCGCCCGGCTACGTAGCCGCCCGCGGGCGCGAGGGACCCGCCCAAGTTCTTAATCAGCGAGCCCATCACGAGGTCCACGCCGGCGTGAGTGGGTTCTCGTGGCTCGACGAGTTCGCCATAGCAGTTGTCGACGAGAATGAGGACGTGCGGCGCAGCCTCGCGTACGCGCGACGTCAACGTTTCGATTCGCGCAATATCGAGCGAACGTCGCGCCGCGTAGCCGCGCGAACGCTGCACGAAAATTGCTGCCACGTCGTTGCGTCGAACGCTTCGCGCGATCGTATCGAGATCGAGATCGTCACTCGCGCAAAGGGCGATTTCGTCGTACGCGACACCTTGCGCGACCAGTGAATCGGGTGCCGTGCAGATCGCATTGCGTAACGTGTCATACGGACGACCCGCCACCGAGATCAACCGTTTTCCGGGAGGAA
Source organism: Vulcanimicrobiia bacterium (assembly GCA_963737065.1). Taxonomy (GTDB): domain Bacteria; phylum Vulcanimicrobiota; class Vulcanimicrobiia; order Vulcanimicrobiales; family Vulcanimicrobiaceae; genus JAMXLG01. The sequence continues at coordinate 2,056,613 of CAVTRC010000001.1, read as the reverse complement.
CGCACGCGGCAAGCGCGATCACGATCGCATGCGTTCCGCTGACGATCGACAATCGCGCGAGACAACGTTCCGCCCCGAACACGCGCGCGAGCAACGACTCGTACCGTTCGCGCGCAGCGTCGTCATAGCCATATCCGGTCGAACCGCCAAGATCGCTCTCCGCAATGCCCTCATCGAGAAACGCGCGTAATACGTTTGCCTTCACCGTCTCTTGTGCGGGATAGCGCACATCGCGCACCCGTTCGTGCGCACGCAGGGCCGCTTCACGAACGCGGCCGCCGATTCCGAACCGTTCGCAGAGAAGCTCGATCACCGTGCGCGGTCTGGTTCGGCGTAATGCGCTTCGTATGCGCGCACGAACGGGAAGTACACGACGGCTGCGATCGCGATGTTGACGATCGCCAGTAAAACGGCGCGCGGATCGAGCGTAGCGACATACGTAGAGATAACCGTCGGAACCGACGACGGCACGTAAAACGCCGGACGTCCCACCCAGCCCCACTGCATCGAAAAATACGTCGTCGTCGCGAGAACCAACGGGACGATGAGAAACGGCGGAACGAGATACGGATTGAACACGATCGGCGCGCCGAAGATCAGCGGCTCGTTGATGTTGAAGAGCGCGGGAAGCATCGTCGCGCGGCCGATCCTATGCAGCTTACGGACTCGCGAAACGGCAAGCAGTGCGGCCAGGGGAAGCGTTCCGCCCGACCCGCCGGGAAATACAAAGAGAAACAATGACACGACGACGATGTGCGGCAGCGCCGCATGCGATTGGAACGCGGTCGTATTTTGCATCTGCAACGTCAGATAGACCGGCGTGACGACGGCCGCCAGCAGCGCCGGTCCATGCATGCCGAACGTCCACAAGAGCGTTTCGATGAACACGATGAAGACGAACGCAAAATATGTGTCGCCGAGCGTTCCGAGCGGTTTGAGAACGGCTTGCACTGCGGCGGTCAATGAGACGTGTTCGAAATGAAGGATGCAGCAGAGTACGACGACGGTGGCCGCAGCGGCCCACGCATTTCGCAACAGTCGCGCGCAGAGCGCGAACGCGCCCGCGATACCGAGTGCGAGAAACAACCCGCTCGGACCGACGAGCCGTAGATAATCGAGGGCCGATCCATGGAGCGGCGGCAACGCGACCAGGTAGGCCAACAACGTCCCGGCGATCGCGGGCGCGAACGGGAGTGCCGTCCGCTTCGCATAGTGCCATCCGAGTGCGGGCGCAAGTGCGGCCCCCATAATCCCGAATGCCGGTAACAATGCCGACGAGACGCGCAATCCGAGACCCGGCCCGAATACCGGCCCGGGCGCGGGGACGAGCGGCAAAAGAACAACGAAAGCCGCCAGCAACGCGACGAAACTCCAAGGCAGCGCGTCGCGCGTTGCAGCTATAAACGGAAGGTCGGCTACGGCTTTAAATCGAGCCGCCGCGCCGGTGACCGCACTAAAGGCGGCGGACGACAGCCTCCACGCGGCCGATGATGTCGACATCGCTCGCGTAGATTGGCGCCATCGCGGAATTCTCCGGCTGCAAACGGACTTGCCCGTTCTCGCGATAGAAGCGCTTGACCGTCGCTTCACCATCGAGCATCGCGACAACGATTTCACCGTTGCTCGCGGTTTTTTGCGGACGCACCAGAATGAGATCGCCATCGAGGATCGCGGCTTCAACCATCGAGTCACCCTGCACGCGCAGCATGAACGCATCGGACGAACGCGGCACGAATGACGTCGGCAGAACGAACTCGCCCTCGAGATTCTCTTCGGCGGTAATCGGAACGCCGGCGGCCACTTTGCCGACGATCGGCATGACGACGGTGTCGGGCTGACGGGTACGCGGGACGTTCAAATCGGAGCGCAGCGCGCGCGGCTTCGTCGGATCGCGCGAGATCAGACCGCGCCGTTCCAGCGCCTTCAGATGCGCGTGAATCGTCGACGACGACGATAAGCCGACGCGCTCGCCGATCTCGCGAACGGACGGCGGATAACCGTGCTCTGCGGTAAAGGCGCGAATCACTTCGAGAATCCGCTGCTGTCGCTCTGTCGCTGGCTTGTCCAAAATACCCCCAAACTGCTTCGCACTTTGGGGACCCCGTAGTTTGAAAGGCACTCCGCCTTCGGCTGCGCGCCCCCGCTACAGCGGGTCCCCATCGTGACGCTTCGCGTTTTGGGGACCCCGTAGGTTTGAAAGGCACTCCGCCTTCGGCTGCGCGCCCCCCGCTACAGCGGGGCCCCCTCGTCTCTTTCAGCTACAAAATGCCATGCGTCTGGCATGGGCTTGCTGTACAACCCTACCATAGGAGTCAGGAAAAGGCAAACATACGTTCGAGAAACCTTGACAGCTCTTCGAAGCGCTGTGGTAAAATCTTGGGGACAAACAGGTGTTTGGCCCAACATATGGACCGAAATAGTGCTCGAACGCTCGTTTGGCACAAGATGTCGAAAGGCTGCAAAAACGGTGGGTAAGCGCAAGAAATTCACTCTGATGCCGGCGATCACGCTCGCTGCGCTTGGTCTCATCGTCGCGCTACCGACGCTCTCGGGCATCCATCTTTACGCGGCCACGGCGCAACACTATACAACGATCACGGTGCGGCCGGGCGACACATTGTGGTCGATCGCCGCATCAAACACGTCAAACGACGGCGACGTGCAAGAAACGATCGATCGCATCTCCGACGCAAACCGTTTGCACGCGACGAGCCTCGAGCCGGGGCAACGGTTGCGCGTCCCGCAATAACGGTTCTATCTCCGTGAAATGAAAAAGACGCCGTATGATAGCGGCGTCTTCTATTTTGTGGGCGGAATATCGAGATCCCGAAAGACCTCAGCGACGTGAAATACGAGCCACGGAACCAGCACGTGCGCAAATGTATCGAGTGCGCGTAATGTCCGAACGCTAGTCTTGTCGTGAACGTCGATGGTACGCGCAAGAAAATTGACATCGAGCACGACGAGTGAACCATGCGTTAAATAAAGGCTAATTTTCTTTTCGAGGTACGCGCGACGGTCACCCGGCGACCACACTTCGCATGCTATATCGGGCGCGCATGGCGGAAATTCTGCATCGCGTTCACCCATCTCACGCAAGCGATCGAAAGAGAAGAATGAAACGTCCGGGATAAATTTCGTTAACTTCTCGTGGTCCGGAAGCCAAATGTCCCACTCCGTTCCTACCTGCCCTCGCCCTGCAGCCGCCTTAAGCATCATGGAGGCAAGGCGCGTTTGCACGATTGCGTGCCGTTGACGCGGGCTCACCTTTGGATGAACCTCGCCGTCAAGATACTCCCAGTATTCGGGCTCCGTGCGATACTCGACCGGCATGTCACGCATAGTCTATCACGTGGCTAGCGTCGACTTACAAGGACGATCGAGTGACCTTGATGGTCGTTCAGAAACTCCAACCAGTTCGCTGCGCCTGGTCGCCGGGAAGACGGACTTCGCAACGCTCGACGAGGGACGTTCACCGTCTGGAAAAAAGACGCCGCGGGATGCGGCGTCTTTTGTTGCGTCTTTTATTAATCCCAGGAGAAGGGGTTCGCGTGCGGCACGACCCACACGGTCAAGTCCCAAATTGTTGGGAACTCGAAGACGGTAACCACGTCACTTGCTGATTTAACTTTTCCCAGCTTCACCAACGTGTCGGCCGACGGCGAGGTCAGCGAACCGCCCGCCGCAACCCACTGCTGATTCCACACCCACTGATCGTATTTGAGCGCGCCGCTGGAGTCTTTGGTGACGTAGTGCACGTGGCCGTTTAGTTCAACCCAGCGTCCGGGATCGACGCCCCAGAGCTGCGGCCGCGGCTCGTTGTTCGGGCGGAGAACCGAAAAATCGGCGCCAAGCAAATTGCCGCTTTTGTCGTACCACAGTTGGCTCGGATGAGTTTGATCCGACGACCATTGTTGGTTTGCATAGCTGATTGCACCGGACTCGTCCGGCGCAGTGTATCGTACGTAGCCCGCATGTAACGCATCCGCTACGTGTGGAAAGCGACGAAGCAAATCGGACTGCACGGACTGCACGAATTGCTGCTCAGACAATGAGGGAGGGCCTGTGACCGTCGGCCCTTCGTCGGCGGGCGCAATTGCGTAGGCGCGCAAAGAGAAACACGATCGCAGCGCAGCACGCGCGGACGTATCGCATGGTGATCACGTCTTAGGAACCTCGCACGATTCAAAGTCGAAACTGTATAAGCCCAAGCCGGCACGATCGGGCGACAGCCGCAATTCGTGCGAGCCGAAGCGCGCATTCATTACCAAGTCATACGCGCGTGCGGCATCGACCGTGACATACGATGTCCCGGAGCGCGTCGTATGCGAGGTCTTTACCGGCATCCGAATGTGGTACGGGCTTGCCGTCTTGCGTCACCACAACGCGTACCGGCGTGCCTTGCTGCGGACGCATGACCGCGACGACTTGGATCGCGTGATAGGGCAGCGCCGCATAGCCGTCGTTCGCCGCGGAGATCATCGCTTGCCCCTGCGGTGAGATCGTCCAGGACCCTTGCAAGTACACTTTGCCGTCTTCGCGATCACCGCCGCGATCGATGTATTGCGTGGGATCGAAAAGCTGCGGCCGATTGGCGACGTGCTGACCGTGCCACGGTCCAACGTACGTTTCCGGTGTCTTCGGGTAACAGACCGCTCCGGGCTTGTTGTAACTGTCTTGCGGAAGCAGTGCCATCACCGCGGGCAAGCGCAGCTGCGGATTTTCGGCATGCAGAAGCGCTTGTATCTTTTGTTCGGTCTGCTGGTAGTTGCCCTCGCCTTCTTGGCTTTCCACCAGATTTCCATTTTGATCGAACAAGAACTCGTGCGGCCAGATGTTGTTGTGATAGCGGTTCCAAACGGCGTACCCGTCGTCGAGCACGACGGGCCATGCAATGCCAAGCCGCTTCACGGCATCCGTAACGTTACGATCGTCTCCTGAGAACGCGAATTCGGGCGTATGCACGCCGATGATCACCAAGCCGTCGTCGTGATACCGGCGATACCACTCACGCAGATACGGCAGGGTGCGTAAACAATTGATACACGTGTACTCCCAGAAATCGACGAGTACGACTTTGCCGCGGAGTGCAGCCGGCGTGAGAGGCGGCGAATTGAGCCACGCCGCGCCACCCGAAAAGTTTGGCATGGCGCCGATAAGAACGAGTGTCCCGAAGAGCACCGCGACGGATGATAGAACCGCTTTCCACAGTGATCGCACCATTGGTGAATATACGCTTCGTAGCGGGAGCAGAGTTCCACTCCTCATCTGACGGCGCGAGGCGAAACGAATACGAGCGCGTTGTTAGCGGCGACTGACGAGCACGATTGAATGGCCTTGGTGGTCGTTCAGAAACTCTAGCCCTTCGTTCATCCACGTATCGAGCCCGCCGCTCGAGTGCTTTGCAACTTCGCGTGCCACGTGCACGCGATCTCGCAGCCATGCGAGTTCGCTGTGTGTCGTCGTCGGAAAGATCGCGACTTCACAATCCTCGCACTTGTAGCCGTGTTGCATCGCGCGCGTATTCGAAAGAAAAAGAGTGAGCCCCGCAGGGTTTGCGCTTTCGCGCAAAGCCATACGGGGCTCGGTTCGGTTTTACGCAGCCTCGGTGGCTACGCGTGAAGATCGATTAGATCTTCACCGTGACCTGGAAGTACACGTTCAACGGATTCGGAATCGCTCCGGCATCCGAGAACGAGCGAGGTGAATACGAGTTCTGCTGCCACGACGGTACGGCTACGCCGTTCGCTGCGATGTCGTTCGGGCTTGTACCGTTGTAGAAGTTGGAGTTATAGAACCCGGTAGGACCGTTGGCTTCATAGCCGCAGACATATCGTCCCGGCGGATTGGCCGTCGTCCATGGCTCACTCGACCCACCGAAGCAGGTATGGAACAGGTTCGCGAACGTCACGTTCGCTGAGATTCGTGGCGAGACGTCGTAGGTAAGTGCTAGATTTCCCACCATAATCCACGGATTCCGGTATTGCCCGGGAGCCGCGAAGGAGCCCGTTTGCGGATTCGGGATGAACAGTTGACCCGCCGCCGTGGAGAACGTGCCCACCGAGGTGAGAACGTCGCACTTGAACGGATCGGTGTTCGGCGACACCGCTGTGATGGGCGTTACGGCAACCGGATTACCGGTCGCCGGATCGATACGCGTCGCGGAACTCGAGTTTGCACCGCAGGTGCGCGGATCGAATCCGTACGTGTCTAACGGACCGCCGTATGACGAACCTTCGACGGCCTGCAGCGACAGCGTCGCGGCAAGCTTTTGCTTACGATAGTTCAACAGCCAGGTCAGGTTCCACGGAGAGTCATAGTACGTCGTTGCGGTGTTGTTCGTCGGCGAAAGACCGGCATCGCCCGGTGCATACCAAGCGCTCGTGTTGAACAAACCCTGCGTGGGCGAGTTGTAATACGGATTCGTGATCGGCGTGCCGGGCGTCGCAAGCGCCGCGCACGACGCGGGCGTCGTCGTTCCCGGGCTCGCATTGCCCGCGGCATCCGCGCCACCGGCGCAGTAATACGGCGAGCCGCCGCCGCCCTTCGTGAGAAGGTTGTACTGCTGGACGGCGCTGTTGACGGTCGCCATCTGATTAACACCGAACCAGTTGGTGTATTGCACCCTTGCGTTCGTGTACGTCAGCGAAACTTGCGTCGACAGACCATCCTTTGCGAAATCGCCCTTTGTGAACGCAAATTCCGCACCCTGGGACCGGAAGTTTCCGACCGGCGCTTGCGTGACGAAGTTCGGTCCGATAAAGGACTGCTCTTGATATCCCGTCGTGAAGTTGAAGAACGGCGAGAGCTTAAAGCTCATGTCCGTTCCGTGGATATGGTGCTCCAGCGAAAGATCCGCTTGGGTAGCACTCATGGCTGGGATCGGGTGGAACGGCGAGTAGAAGCCCAAGGGCAGCGTCGCGTTCCAGGTTGAGAGTGAATTACCCGAGTTGTTCAGATACTGCACCGATGCCGAGATCGGCGGCTCGGTGAAGCGCCCGATCGAGGCACGCCACACAGTGTCCGGCGACTCCGTGTACGTCATCGAGAATCGCGGCGAGAGATCCTGGATGACGTACGATCCAGGTGAGTTCGCCGAGAACGCGGGGTGAGCGTATCCAGCCGGACACGTCGGCGTATAGATGACCGGCGCGGGAGGCGGAACGCCCGGCGGAAGCGGTTTGGTGAGAACAGTTCCCGACGAGTTCTGGCACACGTCGTTTGACACGATCTGCGCGTAGAAGTCCGTCGCTTCGCCCGGATTCGACACGAGACCATACTTGTAGTTCTCGTAGCGGACTTGCGCGTCGAAGAGCAAACGATCGCTCGGACGCCACTGATCGCTCAACGAGATGAACGAGAACTGCGGCTTCACCGTGTTGTACGTGCCGCGCGAGTTACCTTGCCACAACGTCACCCATTGTGCTCCGGCTCCGGCCGCAGCGCTGCCCGCCGGGATCGGTGGGACGCCATTCGCAGCGATATCCGCGGCATTCGATTGCGTCGCCTTTGAGCACGGAACCGGCGCGCCCGTTGTATCGTAGCACGTGAATATTCCGTTGCTCTGCGAGATCAGGCCGACGGGAGAAGCGCCGCCCGTGAAGCCGGTGTTGTTGAAGCGCACGACGTTTGCCGTCGTGTAGTTCGCCGTTAGCTGCACGAGGTGCTGGCTTGTGAGCTGATCGACGAGTTCAAGCTGACCGCCGCCAGTGTGGGTGATCAAGTCGTAGTTCGCGGCGACGCCCGAGAAGCACGGGCCGATGCCCGTCACATAGCAATCGAGCGCGGAGTTTGCGCCGGCTTGCGTCCAGTCAGAGAAGAACGTGTAGCCGAACACGCGCGCGAAGGCGTTGCTCGAGAATTGGTGCGTGTATTGCAGCTTCACGATGCCCGCGTCGTTCATGATGCCGTCGCGGAGATCCGCAGGCAGCGGTGCATTGAACGCACGGTCCGTCGGGCTGCTCGGCTGGTAGTAGGACGTCGCCTTGAGTCCGGCCACCGGGGTACCGAATGGCGCGTTGAAGACGGTAGCGTCCACGTACGCGGGATAGTTTCCGTTCGGGGTCGGCGTGCAGCCGGCACCGCTCGGCGTTAGGCTCGTCTGCGGATTGCAGTACGGCGTACCGAAAATTCCGAGCGAGTAGACCGGCAGGCCGCCCGCATCGTTCGCGCTCGTATAGAACTGCGAATTCATCATCGAAGTACTGCCGAGCAGCTGAATGTCGTCGGACGTTCCGTTCTTCTGCGGAATGCGGAAGTGGAAGTTCGCGACGTTTTCACGATCCGCGATCTGTGCAATGTTGCCGTAGAGCCCGCTGTACGGAATGTAACAGCTTCCCGTGCCGCCAAGCGCGCCGACGTCCGCGGCATAGTAGCTCGCCGGCATCGAAAGCAGCGGATTCGGATCGTTTGCGGTCCCTGGCGAGCATTCTGCTTGCATCGCAGGAATCGAATTGAGGATGAACGGCGAACCAGCCAACGATTGACCCGCGTAGATGCCCGTCGGCGTGGTGTTCAGCGAAGCGCCGTTGCTGTTGTCGAGAACGCGGAACCCTTGGTTGTATCCGCTGATGCCGACATAGTAGCTGAAACGCCGGTCCGGCGTTGCGCCGCCCGCTTCCACTTTCGCTTGGTGGTAGAACGTCGGCGTGCCGATCCCGCCGGAAAGGTCCATGTATCCCGGATAGGTGCCGGTCTTGAAGACCTGGTTGATGAAGCCCGACGTACCCGCCGATGACGACGACGCCGGTCCGCCGCCGGTGTACACCTGCAGCTCTTGCAAGCCAAGGTTTGACTCGGTCGACGAGTTGTAGTTGTCGAAGGCGCGGTTGACCGGAATACCGTCGTACTCGAAGCCGGTGAAGAACGACTGCGAACCGCGAACGTACGTTGCTTGGTTCCAGCCCATTCCGCCGGAGGGGACCGTCACGCCGGGGACCGACGAGATGGCGGAGTACGCACTGTTGAGATTGCCGCCGCCGCCGAGCGAGCTCGCCGTCGTGATGGCTTGCGAGTTGACGCTGTAGATGTCGGAACCAACGCCCGACTTCACGAGATTGCCGGCAGACGTTGCCGACACTTTCGCGATGGTCTTGAGCGCCTTTTGCATCTTAAAGGACAGCGTCAGGTTGTTGTCCGCGAAGACGGTGATGCCCGCGTACGAGAGCGGGTTGAAGCCGTCTTTCTCGATCGACACCGTATACGTGTCCGGTGCGAGCGAGAGGAAATTGAATCGACCTGAAGCGTCGGTAGTGGCCGAAGCGGACTGCGATGCGGAGACTGCCCTAACGGAAGCCCCCGGTACCGGAGCACCAGCCTCGTCCGTGACTTGACCCGAAATGCCGCCCGTCGTACCTGCCAGTGCCCATGTTCCCTGGAACAAGAACGCTACGAGAAGCATCAGAGCCACAGCCACCCGACGTAGGGTTGGCTTTGTATTCAATCGATAGCCCTCAGTTGAATTGAGTGACATACATCCACACGCGAAAGTGCCGAGGGCCGCGACGTGCGTCTCTCAGCAACTTCTCATGTGACGTATTGCAGCGAATTCTCGCGACAAAGGTCTGCTCCTTTATCGTTGCTTAAAAAATCAAGCCGCTTAGACTAAGCGGCCGCTTCCTTTTTGCGCACGCTTCGTTCCGGTTCGTTCAATGAAGCGGTTCCAATTGATAAGTTTTTTATGCCGGAACGGCGGCCATCCGCTCTTCGAGGAGTTTCGGAATGCTCGGACGGCCGGTCTGCGACGGGAACACCCGCATCGCGGAACGCGCGGATCTTGCTCTCCGGCGTTCCGAAGCCGCCGGATATGATTGCGCCGGCATGCCCGAGCGATTTCCCGGGCGGCGCATTGCGACCACCGACAAACGCAACGACCGGCACGCTCGCAAGATGGCTCTTTGATGAAGGCGGCGGCGTCTTCTTCGTCCGAACCGCCGATTTCACCGCAGATAACGATCGCCTTCGTCTGCGGATCGTTTTTGAATTCACGCAGACAATCGACGAAGGTCGTTCCGATGATCGGGTCGCCGCCGATCCCGACGCACGTCGACTGTCCGAATCCCGCGCGCGTCAAGCCGTCGACGACTTCGTACGTCAACGTTCCGGAGCGCGAAATCAATCCGACGTTACCTTCTTTGAAGACGTGTCCCGGCATGATCCCGACCGACGACTTGCCGGGTGAAATCAATCCGGGGCAGTTCGGACCGATGATGCGCATGCCTGGCGTCGATCCGACGACGCGCAGCATGTCGTGCACCGGAACGCCTTCCGTAATGCAGATCGAAAAACGAACACCGGCTTCGTACGCTTCGAACAACGCATCCGCTGCACCGGCAGGCGGAACGAAAATGCATTGATGCGTCGCACCGGTCGCGGCGACACATTCGTCGATGGTGTTGAACACGGGCAGCCCGTGTTGCGTTTTTTGTCCGCCTTTGCCGGGCGTCACGCCGCCGACAATGTTCGTTCCGTACGCGAGCATGCGTCCCGTGTGATACGAACCTTCGGCACCGGTGATGCCCTGCACGAAGACCTTACTGTTTTTATCTAAGAAGATTGACATTGATATGGTCCTTCGACAAGCTCAGGATGACAGGGCCAGTTCGACGGCGCATTTTGCGCCTTCGTCCATCGTTTCAACCGGCGTCATGCCGGCTTCCGCTAAAATCCGGCGGCCTTCTTCTTCATTCGTTCCCGTCAAGCGAATCACGAGCGGAATTTTGCGCGATTGCGTCGTGTTCATCGCTTCGACGATGCCCTTGGCAACTTCATCACCGCGCGTAATGCCGCCGAAAATGTTGATGAAGAATACGTTCGCGCCGGTGTGATTGACGACGAGCTCGTAGCATCTGCGCACGCGTTCGGCGTTTGCACCGCCGCCGACGTCGAGAAAGTTCGCGATCTCACCGCCCGCGTTCTTTACGGCGTCCATCGTGCCCATCGCAAGGCCCGCGCCGTTCGCCATCGTGCCGACCGTTCCACCGAAGCGGCGGAAGTTGCGAATACCGAGGCCGGCTTCCGTCGCGAGCGTTTCATCTTCATCGAGCGGCAATACTTGCTGCCATTCTTTGAACTCCGGCTGACGGAACAGCGCGTCATCGTCGATTTCGACTTTCGCATCGGCCGCAATCACGCGGCCGTCCTTCGTGAGGACGAGCGGATTGATCTCCACCAGCTTCGCACCGTATCTGAAGAAGAGATCGTACATGCCGGCCACGATCGCCGGATACTGTTTGCGATAGCCGGGATCGAGCTCGGTCTTGAATGCGAGTTCGCGCCCAATGAAGGGCGAGTACCCGATCGCCGTGTCGACGTAGAACGTCGCGAACGATTCGGGATGCTGCTCGTGCACTTCTTCGACGTCCATTCCGCCGAATTTCGTCGCGATCACGGCTGGTTTTCTCGTCGTCCGATCGACGCTGATCGCCGTGTACGCTTCCAGCGCGACGTCGAGCGTTTCTTCGACGAGCACCGAATGAATCGGTTCGCCCTTTGGGTTCTGACGGTTCGGCGGCATCGGCGTCGCCATGATCTCTTGCGCGACGTTACGCCCTTCTTCGGGCGTCGACGCGAATTTGATTTTGCCCGCTTTGCCGCGGCCGCCCATCAAGACTTGTGCCTTCACAACCCACTTGCCCGGGTTCTTTTCAATGAACGCGGCCACGTCATCGGGCGTATTGCAATGCTGCGAACGCGGCACCGGAATGCCGCACCGGCGAAACAGTTCCTTCCCCTGATACTCCATGAGATTCATGGCGTTTGTCTTGCTCTTCTCCTATTCACAGCGTTATATGGGCCACAATGGGTCGTCCTTCGACAAGCTCAGGATGACATATCAAGCTCAGGATGACATATGCGACATTGTCATGGTGAGCCTGTCGAACCACCCGCACGCTCCATCCGCGAGGACTCGTGGCGAGTGATATGAATCGTGCTTGGGTTGAAAGTCCGTCGCGACATCAGCCGGGCCGTTCGAAAGGACGGTTCGGTTCGTATTTTTAATCCAGCTTGCCCAGTAATGACCTCGCGATGATCATCTGTTGGATCTCCGATGTGCCTTCGTAGATCTCGGTGATCTTTACGTCGCGGTAGAATCGCTCCACCGCGAACTCGGTGGTATATCCGTAGCCGCCGTGAATTTGCAGCGCTTCGGCTGCATGTCTGCGTGCCGCGGTCGAGGCGAAAAGTTTTGCTTTGCTCGCTTCGGTTACGAACGGCTTGCCCGCGTCTGCAAGCGCCGCCGCGCGGTAAACGAGCAGACGCGCCGCATCTAGATCGGTCGCCATCTGCGCGATTTTAAACGATACGCCCTCGAACGCAGCGATCGCGCGGCCGAAGGCCACGCGATCTTTGGCAAACGCAACCGATTCAGCGAGACAGCCGGCGAGAATGCCCGTCGCTTGAGCGGCGATACCGATGCGGCCGCTCGTGAGCGCCGTCAATGCATTGCCGAATCCGTCGCCTTCTTTACCGAGTAACGCTTCGTCGCTCACGTGCACGTCGTCGAACGCCAGATCGACGGTGTTGCTCGTGTGGATACCGAGCTTCTCCGTTACTTTCTCGACCGTTACGCCTTTTGCGGTCTCCGGAATGAGAAACGCGCTGACACCTTTAGCGCCGCCGGCTCCCGTCCGGAACATTGCCATCGTAACACCGGCGTAGCCGCCGTTCGTGCACCATTGCTTGCGTCCGTTGAGTACGTAGCCGCCGTCGATCTTTTTTGCCGTGGCGCGCAGCGCGGCGGCATCGGATCCGGCATCCGGCTCCGTCAATGCAAAGGCGCCGATCTTATCGCCCGATGCCAAACGCGGAAGCCAATACTGCTTCTGAGAAGCACTGCCGAGCTTCACGATCGCCGAGCAAATCATCGAGTGCACGGAAACGGTAACCGCCGTACCGGCGTCAATTCGTGCGAGCTCTTCGATCGTAAGCGCGTAGGAGACGTAATCCGCGCCGACACCGCCGTACGCGTCGGGCACGATGATGCCCATGATGCCGGCGTCATTGAGTTTTGTGTACAGCTCGCGCGGGAACGTGTGGTCGCGGTCCCATACGGCGATGTTCGGAGCGATTTCTCGCTCGGCGATTTCACCCGCGAGCGCGCCGATCTGCCGCTGCTCGTCGGTCAGGTCGAATTGCGCGCGCGTCGTTGAATCAATCATGCGTACGTATAAAAACCTCGTCCGCTCTTGCGCCCGAGCCAGCCCGCGGCGACGTATTGCTTGAGGAGCGGGCACGGACGATACTTCGAGTCGGCGAATCCGTCGTGGAGAACGTCCATGATTGCGAGGCACGTATCGAGCCCGATGAAATCTGCAAGCGTCAGCGGGCCCATCGGATGGTTCATGCCGAGTTTCATGACCGTATCGATCGCCTCAATGGAGCCGACGCCTTCATAGAGCGCATAGATCGCTTCGTTGATCATCGGCATCAGCACGCGGTTCGAAACGAATCCGGGAAAATCACGAACTTCGACGGGCGTTTTCCCCATCTGTTTTGCAAGTGACTCCGTGAAGTCGTACGCCTCTTGCGACGTTGCAATGCCGCGGATGATTTCGACGAGCTGCATCACCGGCACCGGATTCATGAAGTGCATTCCGATAACGCGCTCGCCGCGCGTTGTCGCACCGCCGAGAAGCGTGATCGAAATCGACGAGGTATTGCTTGCGAGAATCGTCTTGTGCGGCGTTGCGGCATCCAGCATGCGAAACAGCTCGAGCTTGGTTTCGAGATGTTCCGTGGCCGCTTCGATCGCTATGTCGACGTCGAGCGGTTCGAGCGCCGGGTGCGGATGAATGCGCGCGAGCATCGAGTCGCGTTCGCCGGCATCGAGTTTGCCTTTCTCGACCGACCGGTTTAGATTCTTCGCGATAACGGCGAGACCGCGCTCGATATATTCGGGAGCGCGGTCGTTGAGAAGAACGTCGTGACCGCTCTGCGCGGCAACCTGTGCGATGCCGGACCCCATCTGTCCGGCACCGATCACGGCGATCTTCATACGCGAGACGACACCTTAGCCGGCTTTCACTAATAGCGCATCGCCTTGTCCGCCACCGGAGCAGATCGATGCAATGCCGTAACCGCCGCCGCGCTTGCGCAGTTGATTGATCAGCGTGCCGACGATACGCGCTCCGGAGGCGCCGATCGGGTGTCCCATCGCGACGGCACCGCCATATTTATTGATATTCTCTTCGCCGATTCCCAGATTCCGTGCCGACGTAATTGCGACTGCGGAGAAGGCTTCGTTGATCTCCCACACGTGAATGTCGTTCGTAGAGAGGCCGTTCTTGTCGAGCAGTTTCTGTGCGGCCATCGCGGGCGTCATACAAATGTACGGCGAGTCCCAGCCGACGGTCGCATGATCGAGCACCGTCGCAATCGCCTCATAGCCGCGTTCTTTCGCGTAGTGCGCGTCGGCCATGATCGAGCGCAGCGGCTCCGTCGTTCACTCCGGGCGCGTTTGCGGCCGAAACCGTGCCACCCGGCTCGAGCGGCTTTAGCTTCGCCATCGCTTCCAGGCTCGCATCGGCGCGAACCGGTTCGTCGCGATCGACGAGGGAGTACGGCGCGTCACCGGTCAGGAACGGCGCCCACTTCGCGTACTCGAACGTGAACTGTTCGGACGGCGTGTGATCCCATACGTTGCTCGCACCGCCGCCCGCCATTGCGGGGACGCGCACCTTCGCGAGTTGCGGAAGCTCGTCGAGCACAGCCTTACCGCGCGCTTTCGTCGCAACTTTCACCGGCACGATTTCGCCGGCGAAGTTGCCGGCTTCGTGCGTCGCGTGCGCGCGACGATGGCTTTCGTACGCAAAGGCATCTTGCTCTTCGCGCGTCATGCCGAATTCGTTTGCGACGATGCTTCCCTGCGTCGACATCGCCATCGGGAAATACGCGTCCCAGAGCCCGTCGTTGATCATCGCGTCGATAAGCTTGCCGTCGCCGAACCGATAGCCGAAGCGCGCGTCTTTGAGCAGATACGGCGCGTTGGACATTGATTCCATGCCGCCGGCTGCAACAACGGAGTTCGCGCCCGCGTTGATCAAGCGCATCGCATTCGCAACGGAGAGCAATCCCGACGCGCAAACTTTGTTGACCGTTTCAGCCGTCGTCGTTTTCGCTAGGCCGGTCTTGAAGAGCACCTGCCGCGCCGGATTCTGACCGACGCCGGCTTGCAACACCTCGCCGAAAATCAGATGCTCGATTTCCGAAGGATCGATGCCCGCGCGACGGAGCGCACCGATGAGCGCCAGAGCACCGAGCGTCGTGGCCTCGAGCGACGAAAGCGCACCTCCGAGTTTTCCGAATGGCGTTCGGGCGGTGGAAAGAACAACGGCATTGGAAGTCATGGGACTCATAACCCGCCTCGGCTTCGGGACGGGTTCAGCCTTTACTTCCTGACTTTAGTCTGAAGCGCGGTCGGGGCGGCAAATGATGATACCACCGGGATCACAGTGTTCCGCCTCTAGCTGAACGGTTATGTGCCCGATTCCATACCGTTGCTCAAGCAGCACCCGCAGCCGTTCGAGCACCTGCGGTCCTTGCTGAAGACGCGGCTCGTCGAGCAACACGTGCGCGGATAAAGCATGCGAGCTTGCTCCAATTGTCCAGATGTGTAAATCGTGGACCGCATCGATACCGGCGATGCCGAGCATTTGCCGCTCGACATCCGTCGCGTCGATGCCGGCGGGCACGGCTTCGAGCAACACGTCGGCCGCGTCGCGCAGCACGCGGATCACGCCCGCGATGATAATGCAGGCAACGAAGAGCGAGAGTAGCGGATCGATCCACGCCGCATGCGTCGCGATGATGAGCGCACCGCCGACGATGACCGCGAACGCCCCAAGCGCATCGCCGACAACGTGGAACAGCGCCGCACGCACGTTCAAATTCTTGCTGTGATCGTGCGAGAGCGTCAGCCCGATGCCGAGATTGACGACAAAACCGATTGCCGCTACCCATGTCATCAGCAAACCGTGCGGTTCAACGGGTGAACTAAACCGCCGGACCGCTTCGTAGATGAGGAAGAGCGTCGCGCCGAACAAGAGCGCACCGTTGAAGAGTGCTCCGAGCACTTCGATGCGTCCATACCCAAACGTCTTTCGACGATTTGCCGGACGGGTCGCCCCGATCGCCGCCATTAATGCGATCCCAAGTGCGAAGACGTCCATGCAGACGTGCACGGCGTCGGTGAGCAACGCAATGCTATGCGAAGCGGCGCCGCCCCAAAACTCGAGAGCCGCAACGCCGGTCGCGAGCGTTAGAGCGAGAGCGAGCCGGCTCTGCGACGACATGCGCTCACGTACGAAGTGTCTTGAAAATCAGCACGCCAAACATCGCTCCGAACGTTGCGAACGTGCGCGTTTCCGCGTCTTTGATCACGTTGGAGTCCCATTGACCTTGCGGATCGTTTGCTGCTTCCCTTTGCGGAACGAGCGCAGGTACGCGCTCGCAATACCGGTCGAAATCTTCGCCGAATTGCGAACGCAAGAATTGCTCTTCATGCGGAATGATCGTCGAATACACGCCGGCCATTATGCCGAGCGAACCGCCGATCAGCGCGAGCTTTTGCGCGAACGAGTTCTTCCCCGTAAAAGCAATCGAAAAGCCGAGCGCCGTGATGAAGTTTCCGACGTAGAGCGGATTGCGAACGTGCGCGTACGGTCCGGCCGTAATGAGCTTCGGCGCTTCGACCACGTCGCCGCGCGTCGTTACGCCTGAATATCCGACGGCCCAACAGCGAACGATTTCACCCGCGATTGCAAGGGGCAGACCGACGGCCACGCTCGTCGCGCTCGGCCTTCCGAATGCCGCAAGAATCGCCGCGGGAATCGAAAGCAGCGCACCGCGGTTTTTGAAAACGAGTGCTTGAAATTCTTCGTTGCGTGGGTCGATCATGATGTTGCGGTTGCGACGAACGGCGGAACGCTTCCCGCTGCAAGCGCAAGTAGACGCGGCGCCACGGCTCATCCGTCGTCAACCTCCATTTATGTGCGGAGCCGTCGCGGAATTCGAACGGAGGATCAGGCAGTGCCGATCCGATACGCAGCTTCATAGATGTCCCGAATCGACGTGCGAAAGGCAATCTCCGGTTCCCAGCCCGTCGCCGCGCGCAGCTTCGTGTTATCGCCGATGAACAACGGAATGTCCGACGGCCGCATCCGCGCCGGATCTTCACGGACCTCAACGGGAGCGTGCGCCGCAATAATCAGTTCGCGCAAAACGTCGCGGATGGGATATGCGGCACCGCTGCAGACGTTGTACACTTCGCCGGCAAGCCCATCGCTCGCCAGCGCGACGTACGCGCGAACGACGTCGCGGACGTCGAGGAAATCGCGTTTGGCGTCGAGGTTTCCGACGTAGAGGATCGGATCGCCTCCACGCGCGATTCGCGCGAGCTGCGCCGCGAAATTGCTCACGACGAATCGCTCGTTTTGTCCTGGTCCGATGTGGTTGAATGCGCGCGCAATCACCGCATCCAGCCCGAATGACGACGCTTCACCGAGCAGCACCATTTCGGCGGCAGCTTTACTGGCGGCGTACGGGTTTGCGGGGGATGCCGGCGTCGTCTCACGCAGCGGAAACGCTGTTTCGGGCTGTTTGCCGTAGACCTCCGCCGAACTCGTGAAGACGAGGCGCGGCATGCGTTCGGTCTCTGCGAAGTCGCGAATAGCGCGCGCGACGTTCGCCGTACCGATCACGTTCGTGTCATACGTTGCTTGCGGCGTCTGGAGTGAATCGGGAACGAAGGTCTGCGCCGCAAGGTGAAAGACGACGTCCGGCCTTGCGAGGTCGAGCGCCGCCCGAATCGTCGACGCGTCAGCAACGTCGAGCGGAAATACATCCGCGTCATGCGGTCCGCCGCAAGCAAAAACTTCATCGCCTCGCGCCTGCAACGCGTTCGTAAGATACGTTCCGACAAAGCCCGTCGCGCCGGTGACGAGCGCGCGCACCGAGCTAGACGCCCACCTGCGGCGCCAGACGATCGACGTCGGCCTGAACCATCATCTCGACGAGTTCTTCAAAGCTCACTTGCGGCTGCCACCCGAGCGCGCGCTTCGCTTTGGACGCATCGCCGACGAGCATATCCACTTCGGCCGGACGCATGAAGCGTGGATCCGTGACGACGTACGGTTCGTACGAGCCCAGACCAGCCGCCTCAAACGCGATTCGCACGAACTCGCGGACGCTGTGCGTACGGCCTGTCGCGATCACGTAATCATCGGGGTTTTCGTGCTGGAGCATCAGCCACATTGCACGAACGTAGTCGCCCGCGAACCCCCAATCGCGTTGCGAATCGAGATTGCCGAGCCGCAATTCTTTTGCCAGCCCCAATTTGATCCGTGCAACACCGTCGGTGATTTTGCGCGTTACGAATTCCTTGCCTCGTCTACTGGATTCGTGATTGAACAGTATTCCGCTTACCGCAAACATATCGTACGATTCGCGATAGTTCACCGTAATCCAATGCCCGTAGACTTTCGCGACGCCGTACGGACTGCGCGGATAGAACGGGGTCGACTCTTTCTGCGGCACTTCGACGACTTTTCCGAACATCTCGGAACTCGACGCTTGGTAAAACCGAATCTTCGGATCGACCGCTCGGATTGCTTCGAGAACACGCGTCACGCCGAGCGCGGTGAATTCGCCGGTCAATACGGGTTGCGCCCACGACGCGGGAACGAACGACTGCGCGGCGAGATTGTAGACTTCCGTCGGGCGCACGTCCTTGATGATCGTCGTGATCGACGTTTGATCGAGAAGATCGCCCGAGACGAACTCGATGTCTTCGAAGATGTGTTGGATGCGTTCGTGCACGTCGGTCGACGTGCGGCGCGTCATGCCGACGACGCGATAGCCTTTTTCCAGCAGCAATTCGGCAAGGTACGAGCCGTCTTGCCCGGTGATGCCGGTGATAAGGGCGGTCTTCTTCACAGTGCTCCGTCTAGCTGAGGATTTGAATGTTCGTACCTTGGTCGTCGAAAATGAAGCGCGTTTCGTAGATCTCCGCGCCTTCGGGGCCGACGAGTTTCGACTGAATCGTCAACCGATGGACCAAGACGTTGTTGTGGCGCACGACGCCAGAATAAAAATACTGCACGAGCGGCGTCACGTTTTCCTGAAGCGGCGCGAGACGCCGGCGTTCCACGAGCGCCTGCAATAGCTTTTGCTGAAGCGCAACCGGCAGCAGGCGATTCGCGTCGTCGGGCGTCATGCGCACCGTCACGAGTTCGTCTTGTGCTTTGTTCGATTCGCTAACGGGCTTATCGGTGGTGTAGCGGATAATCGCATCCCAATCGTCGGCGGAGATACCGGTAAAGCGCATGCCGTAGCGCCAAACGGACTTGCCTTGATGCGAGACGGTGTCTTGCCACACGGCTTTGGCGCGCATCCGAAGCACACGCGTTTCAATGGTTGCGCGCACTTCAAATTCGTCGCGGCCCACCGGCTCTTGCGTGAGGACGCACAAACCGCCGCCGCTCATGTCCAAGCCGATCGCGGGTTTCTGCGTCAGACCGCCGTCGACCGATACGGTTGCCCGGTACGGCTTCCGCTTTCGCGGGTATTTGCGCCGGTTAGCGTCTTTGCCGGTGAACCAACCTAAAAGGTCGCTAAGCACGGTGCGACGTTATTGGCTACCAGCCGTCACCCGTCCCGCAAGCGTCGTCGCCACGAATGCCGCAACTTCGCTCGGGACGGTTCCGCGTCCGAAGCCTGCGTCGTATCCGAGTTCGCTCGCCATTAAATTCGTGACGCGCGGTCCGCCGCAGATCAGTATCACCTTATCGCGCAATCGCTCCGCTTCGAGCAGTTCCGCGAGCGCCGTGAAATTCTTGATGTCGCTGCCTTTTTGCGTGACCACTTGCGAGGCGAGCAGCGCATCGACGGCGTGTTCCTTGGCGAACTTCACGAACTCTTCAACCGCCACTTGACTGCCGAGATTGAACGTTTCGAACGAATGATAACGCTCGAGCCCGTAGTCGCCCTTGTAGCCCTTCATGTTCAGAATGGCATCGATGCCGACGGTGTGCGCGTCGGTTCCGATGCATGCGCCCGCGATGCGAATCTTGCGGCCGATCCGATCGTGCACGAACGCATCGATCTCTTCCATCGACATCTCGTGCGTCTTGGCCGACGGTGCCTTGATCGTCGAGAAGTCGACGCCTTGCGCCGTGCTTGCGTACACGACGAAGAACGAGAAGCCGGTTGCGATCTTACGCCCCTCTACGACTTGCGCGTCGGCGAATCCCATTTTCGTCGCGAGCTGACGCGCCGCTTCGTCCGCCGCTTCATTCCACTCCACCGGCAACGTGAACGACAGTTGCACTTTGCCGTCGTTCATCGTGTCACCGTACGGCTTCACAATGCCGGTCATGCGGTCACCGTGTCCCGGACCGGCGTCTGCGACAAGGCGTCTTCGAACGGATTCCAATAGCGCTCGCTGCGTTCGAATACGCCTTCGAACCCGCGGCCGCCGTCGGGCGATCGCGACACGTCCGCGAACACGGCTGCCTGGATCGCGTTCATCAACCCCATATCGGCGACGCGATGCAGCAGCGACTCGCAATCGGAGAGCACGGCTTGCGCGCGACGTTCGATGATGCCGTCCGGCTTGAACGTGATTTCATCGCCGAAGTGACGCGCGGTGTTCATGATGTACTGCGCATTTTCGATCGAAAGCGTACGGTCGCCGATGAACGGCGTGTGAATTGCTTCCGTTAGCATCCCGCACAGGTGAATCGTCTGTTTCGTCATCACGGATGTCAGGTTGAACATCGCGTCGATCAGATGCCCTTTGAAAATATCGCCGGTCATATGTTTCGTCGGCGGCATGTATTTCAAGGGAGCCTTTGGGAAGATCTGGCGCGCGAGCTGCGCTTGCGCAACCTGATACAGCAAACCGTCTTGTACATCGGGATTGATCTCGTACGCATCACCGAGGCCGATTTGTTCGTCGGGCATGCCGGCGCGGTGCGCGAACTCTTCGTTGATGAACTGGGACGCAAGGACCGCGGGCGCTTGTTCCACCGCATCGGCCGTCGTCAGATAGTTATCTTCACCGGTGTTGATGATGATGCCGGAGTGCGCGTTCAACATGCGGCTGAAGTGCTGATCGATGAAGGTACGTTTCATGTTGATGTCGCGGAAAAGAATGCCGTACATCGAATCGTTGAGGAGCATGTCGAGCCGTTCCACGGCCGCCATCGTGGCGATCTCCGGCATGCAAAGTCCGCTCGCATAGTTGGTGAGCATGACGTAGCGGCCTTCGCGCTCGGAAATGCCGTCGAGTGCCTCGCGCATGATCTTAAAGTTCGCCTGCGTGGCATACGTGCCGCCGAATCCTTCCGTCGTCGGTCCGTACGGCACGAAATCCAACAACGACTGCCCGGTGGAACGGATCACCGCGATGATCTGCGCGCCGGCTTCGACCGCGGCGACGGCCGCCGTTCGATCTTCATATATATTGCCGCTCGCGACGATCACGTAGAGCAAGGGCGGCGGCAGCTGCGGCAATCGCGCCATCCGTTCTTCCCGCTCGCCGCGCCGGGCGCGGATTCGTTGCAGTGCGGCCTCGACATACGGCCCAAGCGCCCCGCGCGCCGCGCCGCCGGGCACGTTCGAAAACTCGCTCAGCCGAAGCGCACCCGAAGCGAGGCGATCGCCGAGAGTTCGCGGATCGAGCCCCGTCTCGGCCAATGCGCGACCGAACGCGATCGCGACGCCATCGCTTCGTTCGTCGACCGTAAGGCTGTCGACGATTGCGTTCGGAATCGGGACTTCGTCGGCAGCAACGCCGTCGACGCCGAGCAAACGAAGGACCGAGCGTTCGACGGCGACGGTCGAATGGCCGGCGATAAACGAGCTGACGGGATCGGCGATCGACGCAGCGAGTTCGCGGCACCGGTGCACGATGGCCGAGTCGAGACGGAGTTCCATAGCCCGCTATCTTACGGGCGGTGAGCCGGTTTTCCTTAATATGCCCTTGTCGCGCAGGTAGGCTGCGATGCCTTCATCCCAGCTCGGCATTCGAATTCCCAAGCGCTCGAGCCGCGTGTTCGCGAGCGCGGAAAACGCCGGCCGGCGCGCCGGCGCCCTCCAATCTCGCCCGCTGATCGGCTCGATCGGACGATCGATTCCGGCAAATTCGAGCGCGCGCGTTGCGAACGCGAACCACGATACCGGGCCGACGTTGCACGCGTGGTAGAGCCCATACCGCTTCGTATCGACCAGGACGCGGAGCGCTTCGGCAAGGTGCCCGGCGTACGTCGGCGACCCGACGACGTCATCCACGACGCGGATATCGTCGCCCGCACGCGCTTGACTGATGATCCGATCGATGAACGTACCCTTCGATTGCGATGCGGACAATCCGTAGACCCCGCACGTACGGACGATGAACGCATTCATGCGGCGTCGCAGCACGAGCGATTCGCCGGCACGTTTGGATGCGCCGTATACCGAGATCGGACGGTCGCAGTCTTCTTCCGTGTACGGCTGATCGCTCTCGCCGTCGAAGACGTAATCGGTGCTGATCGTAAGGAACGCAGCGCCCGCGCCGGCGCACGCGCGCGCCCAACGATCGACGGCGATCGCGTTGATGCCGAACGCCTCCTGCACTTCCGATTCGCACCGGTCGACATTGTGAAACGCGGCACAATTAACGACGATATCCGCGCCGACGTTTGCGATCCATCGAGGCGCCGCCTCACCATCGGCAACATCCAATTCATCGTGCGACGGCGCGACGATTACGTCGGATTTCCAACGAGAGCGTATTTCACACCCGAGTTGTCCGGAGCCCCCGATCAGCAAAACCTTCATGCGCGGTTCAACGACGAGCTTGGAGCGCAACGGGCAGCGCCGTCGCAAACAACATAACGACGTTGCCAACCATCAGTTCGAAGACGACCGCGTGCATCGACGGATGAACCGCCGCGATGAATACTAGCGTCGCGATCGTCGCCACAAACAATGGTGCAGCAAAGCCCAGCCGGTGGGTCGCGATCCCATACGAACAGATCGTGGTCGTCATAGCAAGGAGCGCCATCGCCGAAGCGTAGATCGGAAGTAACGGCAAGGCCGCATCGTAGTTATGGCCTGCGAGCGCGTGGAGCAGCACACTGCCGGCAGCGTGATACAACAGCACGCCGATGGCGGCAACCGCGGCGACGAATCCGAGCGCGAGCCAGAGTTGGCCGCGTGTTCGCTCGCCGAGGGCGTGACGATGCGTCGCTTGCGGAATCAAGACGGTCGGAACGAAGCCGACAAAGTAGAACAGCACTTTTCCGCAGAGTGATGCAATAGAGTACAAGCCCGCATCGTGCGATGGAAAGTAATGTTTGACGAGAACGACGTCGCCGAAGCCGATCACGGTCATTGTAATCGTCAGCGACACGGCGCCGGCGCTCGTCGCGAGAATGCGCTTCCAGTCGAGCTTGACGGAGGTGCCGACGACGGTGCGATAGCGACGCGCAATCGGCGTCGCGATCATGAGCGCTCCGGCCATCATACCGACCACAAACGCCCCGATACCGCCTATCACGGTCAAGCCGGCCAGACTGAGAATGGCGATGACGGTAACCTTCGTGATCCCTTCGCCCGCGAGCGAGACGCCGTAGTTCGTGTAGTCTTGCAAACCCTGACCGACCGCACGCATCGCGCCCACGAAGACGCCGATTGCCGACATGATGCCGACAAGCGGAAGCTGCCACGCTGGCACGTGAAGAAACGCTCCGAGCGGAATCGCAAGAACAACGCCGGCAGCTACGTATACGGCGCCACACAGTAGCGATAAGCGCACGATGAAGTCGATCAGGCCACGGACGTGCGAATCGTCATGTAGCGCGCGAAACTCCGCCGCATATTTCGCAATGACCGTCGTAAACGGCGCAACCGGCATACCGGCCAAACTGTAGACGGAGATCAAGGCGTACAACACGCCGTATTCGGCGACGCTCAAGCGGCGGCTCGCGATCGCATGGAATACGAAGCCACCGACGCTGAGCAGCATACTGGCCGCGAATACGATCGCACCGGCGTTTATGATCGAGCGCGGTATGAAGCGACCCGCGGTGTCGTGCGCTGCCATGGCGAAGCACTCTACGACGCGTTCGCGGCGCCTTCCGTTACACGTTTTCGAGTGCCGGTTGCCCGTACGGCCGTCCGAGCTCGAACGCCATGGACCGTCGCTGCCTGTAACAAACCCGGATGCCTTTAGTACCACGTGCCAGAGGGACACGAGAAACGAGAGGGATGGCCATCGACGCTCAGAGCGACGAAGCTCTCGTCCGGCGCATCCGCGACGGCGAAACGGAAATCTTCGCCGAGCTGGTGGACCGGTACAAGCGCGGCATCGCAAACTTCATCGGAGCAAGCGTTCGAAGCTCAGCGGATGTGTCGGACCTCTCGCAGGAGACGTTCTTGCGGGCGTATGCGCACTTAGGCACGTTCAACCCGCAACTCGGTAGATTCTCGACCTGGATCTACCAAATCGCGCGCAACGTGGTTCGCACGCACCTGGGCAAGTCGCTTCGGCGGCCGCAAACTCAGGAGCTGCCGGAGGAACAAACGCTCGAGAACGCACTCCCGGATCCCGCTGAAGAATCGGATCCCGCCGGTGGGATCCTACGCCGTGAAGCCGAGCGCGAACTGCGCGAAGCACTCGCGGAGCTTCCGGAACGGACGAGGACGGTCTTGGCACTTCGATACTTCGACAACATGGAATACCACACGATCGCGAGCACGCTCGGGCTTTCGCTCGGCAATGTCAAGACCTTGATCCACCGCGGTAAAATCGCACTCGCCAAAAAGATGCAGGAGCGCGAAGAACGAGCGCAAGCGACGTTCAAGGACCGGGGAGGGCATCGTGCGCTGCTCCTTGTGTGAGATGCTCCTCGACCGCTACGTCGAAGCGACGCTCCCCGCTCGCCAGATGGCGGCGGTTTCCGCACACCTGAAAACGTGTGCTGCGTGCGCGGCACTCGTCAATGAATTGCGGGTCGTCGACGCGTTGATGGCAACGACGAAGAACGCCGATCTCCCGGCGAACTTCGCGTTTGCGGTGATGGCTGAAGTGCGCACGATGCCGGTCGCCATCGAGCGGCGCTTGTCGGTATGGTCCTTACTCCTGTTCTATCTCGTCGCCGCATGGATTGCGCTCAGCGGCACATTCGCATTGCTCGGCCCGCGCGCTTCGTTCATTCAACATGTATTTGCAGCGGCTTCGTCGAGCACGGTTGATCTCTTCGCCGCCGTGATGGGGATCGCACACGGTGTTGGTCCCGCTGCGCCGGTCGTCGTAGGCGTCGTGAGCTTCGTTTTGTTCGTCGACGTATTGCTCGCCGGCGCGCTCATCTTCTTCCATCGATCCATACGCCCGCGCTTGGCCGCGGCGCTCGCACCTTCGGAGGCCCCATGAAAAGAACGCATCTGTTTATCGTCTCGCTTCTTGCCGCGTTCTTTGTAGTAACGTTCGCGACGGCGAGCGCGGAAGCTGCGCTGCGAAGCATCTACCACGGCGGTTCGTACTTCGGAGGCAGTTACGTTGTAGAACCGGGGCAAGTCGTCGAAGGCGATATCAACGTCGTCGGCGGCGATCTCACCGTGGCCGGGACGGTCGACGGCGACGTCAACGTCGTCGGCGGCAACATCATTATGCGGGGCGGCCAAATCAACGGCCAGGAACATGTCGTCGGCGGCGACGTCGCACAGGCGATCGTTCCGTGGGCGGATAGCAGCGCCGTCGTGCAGTCGTCTCCGTATGCACCGCATCATCGCATGTGGTGGCGCATCGCATGGGATGTCGTCGTCTTGCTCTTCTTCTTGATCTTCCCGCTGCGCACGCGCATGGCGGTCGGGCGGCTGGAACAGCATCCGGCGATGGCAACCGGCGCAGGGCTTTTCGGGTGGGTCGCGGTCGTTCCGCTTGCCGTGCTGCTCGCGATTACGGTCGTCTTGATCCCATTGATTTTCGTCGAGTTCGTCTTGCTCGCAGGATCGGTGTTCATCGGGACGGCGGCGCTGGCGCTACTCGTCGGCCGGCGCTTCTATGAATTACTCTCGCCCAACGCAACGCCGTCGCCGCTGGTTGCGCTCGTCCTCGGGTTGACGCTCCTCACCGCGGCGCAATTGGTTCCGATCGTCGGCGTGCTCGTAACACTGCTCACGGCGCTCGTTGGGTTGGGCGCGGTACTGCTCACGTTCGTGCCGGAGCCCGCGGTACCGGCGGGGCCCGTCCCGCCGCGGCCGACGATAGGCGGACCGCCGATGCCCGTCGGCTAATAGTGGTCCAAACTATGACGACGGTATCTCGCGCGGCGAAATTCGCCGAACGCACGGCTCGCTTGCGCGCCTCTACGATCCGCGAGATGCTCAAGGTCACTCAACAACCCGATGTGATTTCGTTCGGCGGCGGGTTGCCGGCACCCGAGCTTTTTCCGACGACCGCAATCGCGCAATGCACCGCCGAAGTGATGGATGAATACGGCGCGGCCGCGCTTCAGTACGGCGTCACCGAAGGCATTCCCGAGATGCGAACGTGGGTTGCGGACCGGCTTTCCAAACGGTTGACGAAACTGTTCGATCCGGCCGAGATTCTCATCGTCAACGGTTCGCAACAAGGCCTCGACCTCATCGGAAAAATCTTCGTGGACCCGGGCGATCACGTCGTCCTCGAAAACCCGTCGTATCTCGGCGCTATTCAAGCCTTCGATGCGTATCAGGCGCGCTATTTGACCGTGGACACCGATGAAGACGGCATCATTCCGGCGTCACTGGAGCGAGTACTGGAACGCGCCGATCCCTTTCCGAAGTTTCTCTATCTCGTTCCGAACTTTCAAAACCCGACAGGCCGTACGCTTTCGGCGGACCGGCGGGAAACGATCGTGCGACTCTGCGAAGAGTTCGATCTGCCGATCGTCGAGGACGACCCGTACGGTGAGTTGCGCTTCGAAGGCAACGACCTTCCGTCGCTCATTTCACTCGCGAAAACCGGGTGCGTGATCTACGTCGGGACCGGAAGTAAAATCATGGCGCCCGGCATGCGCGTCGCGTGGCTCGCGATTCCCGATCACGAAGTGCGCGACAAAATCGCGCTTGCAAAGCAAGGCACGGATCTGCAGACCGGCTCGCTCGCTCAATACGTGTTTCACCGCTATGCAAGCAAACACGATGCATTCGAAGCCCACGTGGACCAGATCGTTCAAACCTACGCTTACCGCCGAGACGTGATGGTGAGCGCGTTGGCCGCATCGATGCCGCCGGGCGTGCACTTCAACCGGCCCGACGGCGGCATGTTTCTCTGGGCCAGTGTGGACGGCGTTGATACCGAAGCGTTGCTTCGGGTCTCCGCACAGGAAAAGGTCGTCTTCGTTCCGGGCGTGAGCTTCTACCCCGGACGCGACGTGCACGACGGCATGCGCTTGAATTTCTCGAACGCTTCCGAAGAGAAAATTGAAGAAGGCATCCTGCGCCTAGCTGCCGCAGTACGCGAATTCAAACGATAAAAGGCTTGCCGGAGGAGTAACATCGTGCCCTGCTACGTTACCGGTATTGTGCCGACAACCGAAGTTTCGGAACTCGAAAAAGTCCTCGGCGATGTCCCGAACGTGGACCAAGCGAAGCTTTCAATCATAACGCGCGAAGCCGAAACGAGCCAACACGAATCGTCCTTTCTGAATTTCATTCATTTGGCTGAAGCAGGCGAAACGGACGATCTCGGAAGCCTCTTACGCAATGATAGCGGCATCATGACGGGCAGCGGAGGAACCGGCGTCCCCGGAATCTCGAGGAGCGGGAGCGGGCTCGATTTTCTCAACAGCGCGCACGTGGAAGCGGAAATCGGCGTCATTCCGATCCCGCAAGACGAGCGCGCAAATTACAACGATGCGCTTGCGCAAGGCCGCGTCGTAGTCGCCTATGAGTGCTCTGATACGGAAACGGGCGCAGTGGAAAGCGCGATGCGCCAAGCCGGCGTGCGCA
Organism: Vulcanimicrobiia bacterium; assembly: GCA_963737065.1. Classification (GTDB taxonomy): domain Bacteria; phylum Vulcanimicrobiota; class Vulcanimicrobiia; order Vulcanimicrobiales; family Vulcanimicrobiaceae; genus JAMXLG01. The sequence goes on along the minus strand of CAVTRC010000001.1, from coordinate 2,028,635 downwards.
AAGTAAAAACCTACCGCAAATAACGCGCGCGGCCAACAGGAAACGGCCCATATCCCGGGGCGATGATGCCGATCGCAGCGCCAAGAATACGCGTGAGCGCGCGGCCGCCCAGCGGCAGTCGCGACCCGAGATAACGCCATCCCGCCCACGTGTAGGTTGATGCGCCGGCCACCCTGATGCCGACTTTTTGAAAAAACGCACGCAACGTCGCCGGCGTAAAGTAGTGGATGTGACCCTCGGGCATCACGTACGGCGTTCCCGGAACGAGCCGCACGAGATTCCAATTGCCTGTTCCGATGAAAAGCACGCCGCCAGGTTTCACGAGCCTCGACACCGACTGCAAAAATTCAGTCGGCGAAACCGTGTGCTCGATAACCTCGATCGCGCTTACGATATCGTACTGGCGACCGCTGCCATACAGTTCATCGAGTGACTGGGCGGCAATCGGCGTGCCGTAGGAGGCGCTGATGGTTCTGGAAAACGGCGAAGCATCGAACCCAAACGCATCGGCTCCCGCGCGTCTCAGAGCGCGCACGAGTCCACCGGATCCGCAACCAACGTCAAGCGCGGACGCGCCACGAAGATCCCCGCGTACTTCGCTCAGCGTTTGCAGCTCGTCTCGATACGTCGAAAGAAGGTTTTCATCGGCAATACGTTCCGCGTAGCGCACCGTGCGATCGAAACCCAACCCGTTATAATACGCTTCGTCGTATAAATTCTCGATCGCCGTATCGTTGAGACGCGGATTAACGTATACGTGCGAACATCGGCGGCATCGGACGATCGCAAACTGATGGTCGTAGATGGCAGCGGCCTTCCGCATCAACGTTCGGGTATCGTCGGCGACGCAAAGATCGCAGGCGACGTGCACGAGATCCCGGACGTCAAGTTTGGTCGTCAACGGTTGCGACTAACGCGCACCGCGAGCGTTTCCCTTTGACCTGCTGGATGCAGCGCGTTCTTTTTGCGTGGCGCGTGAAGCCGCGCGTACATTAGCTTCGCCAAGGGCAGCAGGCCGATTCGATGCAACAGTACGCGGATTGGCGACATCGGGCCGCCATTCGCGTTCAACATCGGCGAACGACGAGTCGACATGACCGATGTGCTGTATGCAACCGCAGGCGCAAGTTCGCACGTACGAAAGTCGATGAAATGTAACGTCGCATCATCACCGACCAGATGGTTGATGGAACGCGGAGAAAACCACCAAAGATGAACCGGCGGAGCGTCAGTCTCCCAAACCGTACCTTCAACATAGTACGCCTTATTCGGCGTCGTCATAAGCAGAATGCCGCCCGGCTTCACCATGCGAAGTGCGGCCCGCACCCATTCTCGCGGATTCTCTACGTGCTCGATCAGCTCCAACATCACAACAACATCGTACCTTTCCGCGTGCTTGCGGGACCATTCAAACAGGTCCGCAGCAACATAGTGGTCTCCGAAGCGCTCGCGCGCGCGGAGTACCGCATTTTCCGAGATATCCAATCCCATTGCATCGTATCCGGCGCGCACGAGAGCGTACGTTACATAGCCGAGGCCGGATCCGATGTCCAACACCTTCGATCCACGCGGAAAGGCTGCAATCGCGTGGCGCAACGCCCAGTACGGTTCTTCAGAGGCTGCAAGAAAATCCAACGGAGCGTCTTCTTTGAGGACCCGACGCACGTAGGTGTCATAGCGGTCATAACCGGGAATCAGCGCTGCCTGACCATAGATCAGTTCGTACACGTCTCCGTTCGACCGGAGTGGATCGGAAAACGACACGTCGCACGACTCACACCGGCGAATCGCAAACGTCGCGGGCGCTCGGTATCCGGGATACGCGCTATGTACTTCCGCTGTTCTACCGTTGCAGAGCGCACACGTAGCGTTGTCCACGTTGCAATACGTCCTTCACGATCGAGAGGGTAACGATTCGGGTGGGGGCAATACCGGGCGCGATGAGTCTAGTTTCAAAGCCGACGAAATTCGCGGATGCGTTCCTCATCGAACCCGACGTGTACGAAGACGATAGAGGCTTCTTCAAAGAGACGTATTCAACCGCAAAGTACCGGGCGCTCGGAATAACCGATGAATTCGTTCAGGATAGCGTATCGTTTTCTTCAAAAAATGTGATTCGCGGGCTGCATGGCGACGCCGAGATGAGCAAGCTCGTCCAGTGTTTGCGCGGCCGAATATTCGACGTCCTCGTGGACATGCGAAAAGATTCGTCGACCTACCGGCAATGGCAAGCGTTCTACCTCTCGGAATACAATCACGTGCAGCTGTATGTTCCGCGCGGCTTCGTGCATGGCTTCCTCGCGCTAACCGACGACATCATTTTTTCCTACAAACACGGCGCACTGCACAATGCCGAGCGCGAATTCGGCGTGCGCTGGAACGACCCGGCTATCGGCATCGAGTGGCCGTTGGTCGGCGAGCCGCGCATTTCCCAAAAGGACAAGGCGTTCGCACTACTTGACGGCTAGAGCACGACGCTCGGCGACGTAGTCGCGAACGGCATCCTCCCAGCGCGGGAGCGGCGCAACTCCCGCGGCCGGAATAGCGGTACTCCGCAATGCGGACATGCGCGGCCGCCGTGGAACCTGCTTTTCCGGCGAAGCGACGCGCTGAAGATCGGTGTGAAGCCCGGCTTCCTCGATCGCTTTTGCGGCGAGATCGTACCAGCTGCACTGGCCGGCATTGGAGACGTGGTACAGTCCCCATTTTTCCGACACCACGATGCGCCGGACCGTCTGTGCAACATGCGCCGTAAATGACGGCGAGAACGTGATGTCGTCGACGACTTTGAGCGGCTTGCGTTCTTCCGCGGCGCGTATCATGCGCTCGACGAAATTTGGTCCTTTCACCGTAGACTGCGCGGTACCGAATAACCCGCTCGTTCGAAAGATGAATTGTTCCGTCGCGTGGCGGCCCATCAGCTGCTCCCCCGCGCGCTTCGACATTCCGTATACATTAAGCGGTCGCGCAGTATCAGTTTCGGTATACGGCATTTGCGCAGCGCCGTCGAAAACGTAGTCTGTGCTGACATGGGCGAACGGAATGCCGGCGCACGCGCATGACGCCGCCAGCATATCGACCGCGAGTGCATTAACGGCAAATGCACGCTGCGGAAATGATTCGCAAAGATCTACATTGTGGTACGCTGCCGTATTGACGATCAGTGTCGGCCGAATCCGCCCGATCGCTTGGAGCACCGAAGAGGGCTCCTCAATGTCGAGTTGGCTGTGATTCAAACCGACTGCCGACGTATCGGCAAACGCGCGCATCAGGTCCGTGCCCAGCTGGCCTGCCGCGCCGAGGATGACGATGCGCTCGAGAATGGCGTCCACGATATCAATAAATACTGGCGTACGCGCGCTGGGACTCGTGCACGGATTCTAAGATCGTCATCCACCTGATGTTGTAGTACTTCGGATGGCCGAACTCTTCGAGACGGTCGATGGGAAGTTCGCGCAACATCCGTTCGATCGACTCCAGCACGGTAATCGAGGGCGTAAACCCGATGGCTCGACTGAGTTTCTCATTGCTCATCCGATAATTACGAACGAGCTTGGGCAGTGGCGTTTCGCGAAGACGAACGCCGACGGGTTTCGGAAGCAGAGAAAGCGATCCGGCAACGAGCATCGCCAACTGACGGATTTGATAGTTTTCCTCCATCACGTTAAAAATCTGGCCGCTCAGGATTTCGGTCGGTACTTCGAGCGCGCGCACGTGCACTCTCGCAACGTCCTCCACATCCACGAGTGGTCGCCACATCCAGCCGCCCCCATGAAGCGAAAGCTCTCTCATCACCAGCGCATCTTTAACGAAGGTGTTAACGACAAGATCGAAACGCATTCGCGGGCTATACCCGTACACGGTTCCTTGTCGAAAGACGACGGGAGAGAACCGTACATCCGTCGCGCCCAGAATGATGCGTTCAGCTTCGCGCTTCGACGTCGAATACGCACCGCGCGGCTCAACGGTCGTCTCTTCCGTGCACATGATTGGCGATCGATCCAACACATGTGACGATTCCTCAGTGTCGTAGATCGACGCACTCGACGCAAAAGTAAAGCGCCGGATTCCGGCACGCTTGCACGCGTCCACCATGCGCTGCGTCGCAACGACATTCATCTGCCAGTTCGCGTTTGGGTTGTACTCTGCCGTCGGATCGTTCGAGAGGCCTGCTAAATGGCACACTGCATCGACGTCTTCCAGCCACTCGTCGGAGAAATCGCGAACGTCGCCGTGAACGATGTCTACGTCGAGACCCAGCAATGGTTCAAGACCCCAGAAGTAGCGGTCTAACGAAACGACGTCGTGTCCGGCCTCGCGAAGCTGACGACACAAAACGGCGCCGATATAGCCGCCGCCGCCCGTAACTAGCACCTTCATCGCGCCGCCCCTTCGCGTCGAAATGAATGATATCCCTCGAACACCGAACGTATCAGCGGCAATGCGGCGCGTACTCCACCTGCGAAACGAACCGGGACTACAAAAGCCTGAACGACCAAAGCAAACGGTCGCACCAGCATCGGACAATGTTTCGCGACCATCCGTCCGCGCGATGCGAACGCGTGAGTCCATTTTTTCGAACCAAGTGCTTTCGTACTGCTTCCATGCGCGTCATGCCGCACTAACGGTTGTGGAAGCACGCCTAGACGACCGCCTGCGGCTACCGCGCGCAACGAAAGATCGACGTCCTCGCTGTAAAGAAAGAACCCCTCATCGAAACCTTCCAATGCTTGGAATAACTCTGTACGGATCACTAAGGAGCAGCCATTGATGAAGTCGGTTCTGCGTTCCGGTTTCGGCGTCCGATCATCAGTTGATCCGCCGCACCACCACCACCAGCGACCGCCGGTGAAATAGTAACCGTTCCCGGCGGCTACGTAACTGCACGCGACATCAATGCCCGATTCATCCATCCATCGCGTAATCGTCTCGATCCACGATGGAGTCGCTTCGGCGTCCGGATTGAGTAAAGCGATAAAGGCCGCGTCGGTCCCGGCGGCTCCGGTATTTACCGCTGTGCCGAAGCCGCGGTTCTCCTTACGCGCTACTACGCTGACGCCCGGAATCGCGCGCAGCCAAGAAGGCGAGCCGTCCGTTGAGGCATTATCGACGACCACAACTTCGGTGTCGACGGTTTGGCGAAGCCCGGAATTCACGGCAGCGCGAATGAATGCGCCGTCGTTCGTATCGACGATGATGAGACGCGCGATGGCCATACAGCTATCCTGGAACGTAAGCGAATCGGCGCTCGTTTTAACAGCATACGGGGGTTTTCCCTTCGGCCCCGCAAACTGCAAACGGCTACTGATCGAGGCTTACCATGCGTTTGTTGTTGTTTCTGCTCACTTTCGTTGCGACTGTTGCGAGTTCGACACCGTTCTCCGCGAGCGCGAACCCGCCCGGCGATCCGCCGAACGAGTATCAGCTGCTGAGGAAAATTCCCGCGTCCGTGCTCGATCGACTCACCGCGAATGCTATGCCGGACAGTGAGGGCGCGATGCAACTCAATCGCGGCCACTGGACCGACATCGTGTATCAGCGGGTCGCGATCCCGCTTATTTGGGTTGGTGCCGCAGAAAGCGACCGTGCAAAGGTCGACAACGGCTGGAAAGCGATCGACCTTTCATTGTCTCATCTGCAAAGTGACGGAAGCTTCGATACTGCGCCGGGCCGAACGATGAACGAGGCGGAGATGGCATTCTGGATCGAAGCCGTCACTCACGCAGTCGTCGTTCTGGAACAAAGCCCGCTCGCATCGCAATACGCGCAGCGCATTCGTTCGGTCGTTCCTTCGATTCGCCGGAACGTGGCGTGGTTGAACAACCAAGATCGTCTTGCGCGATTGGCGAAGTTCGACGCTCCTGCCGTGAACCGCCTCATTGTCGACGCATGCGCCTTTGCGTACGCTTCAGCCGTTCTTCACGATCCATCATTGATGCATCCGGCAAATGATTTTATACGGCAAGCCTTAGCGAAGCAACGCGAAGATGGCACGCTGCTGGAAGAGAACGGATTCGACTCGAGTTACCAGGGCGTATCGGTCCTGCATCTCACATACTTCGCGCTGCTGCAACCGGCCGCTAACGTGCGGACCGCTCTTACCGCCGCAACGAATCGCGAGGTCGCCGCGATTGGACGAAGTGGCAGAGTGGACGAGTCGCAAAACACACGAACCGGCGGAACGCACATGGTCAACGGACAACCATATGCAATCGACTACACCTCAGTGATCTTAGGCTTGTATTATTCCGGACTCTATACCGGTGACGCAAATGTTGTCGACGCGGCAGAACGAGTTTTTACAAGCGTCTACCATCAAAGTCCAAACGCATAAATCGTTCCACTTTGGTCGGCCGTATAAATCCCGCTCGGCACGACCGCCGGAGATGCCGTCGCAGCCCCCGACAAAGAGTACGACCACAACGTCTGCCCGTTAGACGCATCGAGCGCGACGAGCGCGTTATCTAAGTTGGCGTAGACGACGCCCGCATTGATGGCAACGGAATTGGACGTGATCGTTTGCGTCGGATGCGTCCATACGATTCGGCCCGCGAGGTCGAGCGCAACCAACGCTCCGCCGCCCGATGATCCTGCGGACGTCACTCGTCCGAAGAACGGGCGCGCGCGCTGCTGCGATGAGGTGCCGCTCGCCGCCGCGCCATAGTTCCCAACGCGCACGAATATATATCGACCATCGGTCGCAGCCGTGGAATAGCCGGCGCCCGCCGCGTAAGTGCCGAATTTCTGCGATGCCGTTAGGCCGCCGGAAGTTTGGTCCAGGTACACCAATGTACCACTCTTACTGAGCGCAATCGCTTCACCGTGAAGGATCGTTGGGCCGCTACCCACATCGTAGTCTTCCGTCGGGTTGTAGGTGTTGTACTGCCAAATGATCTGACCGGACGCGGGATCGAGCGCGACCACACCATTCGCGGTGAGCACCGAATTCATGCACGTGTTCCCGGTTCCGAAGACCAGATGCGTACCATCGAAGGAAATCGGAGACCAAACGGACCCGCCATCGTGGGCGACCGGATCGACATTGAAGACCCATCCGGGCGCTCCGGTTTTCTCGTCGAACTCACGCACGCCGCCTTGCGTACACGTCGGCGTATCGCCGCCTGCGACGCCGACGAATACTTTGCCGTTCACTACGGCGGGTGTGGAGCGAATCGGCCCCGGAACTCCCGCATACCAGAGAATTTTGCCGGTCGCGGCGTTGAGTGCGTACAAGTTCGAGGCGGTCGGATCGTAATCGTCGTCATACGTATCGTATACAAAATTGTGTGTTCCGACGAAAAGCATCCCATGATCGTATGCCGGAATCATTCGTACTTCGACGCCGGGACCACCAAGTTGCGTCGACCACAGAAACTTGCCGGTCAACGCCTGCAGCGCAAAAACGGTCCCTCTATTGAGCGTCGCGACATACAGAGATCCGTTCGCGACCACCGGGCCGCCGATGATTTGATCGGCGGTGGAATACTTCCAGTGAAGCTTCAACTTTGAAACGTTCGACGTGCTCAATCCCATGTATTGCGGCTGGCATCCGGACTTGAGCGGGTCATGACCCAGCGTCACCCAATCGTCGGTCGGCGTTGATGGAGTCGGCTCCGGACAAATTGCTTGGACGTTGATATCCCGCGGAGGGATCGTGGCGTTCGGCAGAGTGCTCCCGCCTGACGACCCGCCGCCGCATCCGGCGAACAGTACCGTGCACAAAAGCGCAGCCGCAATGAATGGGTGCTTCATCATCATCAAGGACGAGCTTAACGTATCCTCACTGAGAATGTCCTGCAAGCCTCCAGAATAGGGGTGCGGCCTTGTGCGGCCGAACCTCGGCAAGCCGTGTCATCGTCGCAATTCGATAGTGCGCTTGCAGATCGTTACCACGAAGTAATGGCCTTCCGCGCCGAGGCGCTGCAGCGATATAAGGCCAACGAGCTCAGCGTCATCTTCGGGCCGCCCGCAAAAATCGTGTTCCCGCGCGTGGCCGCCCGTTCGTCGCCGAACGCGCGAATGCGACTGGGGCCGCTGTCGATCTCGAACTATCCTCCGATCTGGCGGTTCGCGGAAAAACTGATACGCGAATCGACCCGGATCGTCAATGTCTTGGAAATCGGACCCGGGAACGGTGCGCTGGCGCTCCATCTGCAAACGGTCTTGGGCAAACGAATCGCCCGGTATTTCGGGCTGGAGCGCGATCCTGACGTCAGCGGCCCATACGAACGCGTCGACTCCATCGTCGCAATCCCGGTGAAGATTGACGTCGTGATCGCAAGCGAAGTAGCCGAACATATGACGGCGGATGAGTGGTATAGCAACATCCTCTCACCGGTTGGGAGGCGCATTACTGCCGGCGGATCGTTGTGCATGTCCGTGCCGAATCCGGTTTCACCCGCCGGAATTCACCGCGACTTCACGCACGTGCAAGCATATCCGTGGTACGACCTATATGCGATCCTTCGGCTTACGTTTGGCGAAGTGGCGGTCCATCGCACGTTTTACGCATGGTCTTTCCAACGGCTCGCATTTTTGGTTCCGCGCATGATTGTTTGTCCCATGATCGAGATGGATTGGTGCGACGGGATCGTTTGCGTCGCAAAACGCCCGCTTACGCGCACGTGACGGACGGGCGGATGCCGCAAATCGTTCGTCGTACGTAGCGCCCGTGGAAGGGTCGCGTCACGGATGCCCGTTCTGCGGTGCGTCGCGCGTTTTCGAAAGCGTCACCGTTCGCGAGCATCACTTTGGAATGGGCACGGCATTCGAGTATTTGGTGTGCGCGGAGTGCAAATCGTTGTATATTGCGGATGCGGGATTGGACCTTGCACCGTACTATGGCGACGCCTACTATTCGTATGCCGCTGACCGCAGCGGCGTTCTCGGGTACATGGACCGCACCGCGTTTCGAAACATGGCGAAGAAGTATCTCGCCATCCTTCGCGCCGGCGGCGCGACGGTAACGAACGCTACACGCATCATAGATGTCGGCAGCGGCTCAGGCAAATTACTGCGCGGATTACGCGCACTCGGATGTAGCGACGTTCTCGGCGTTGACCCGTACCTTTCTGCATCGGCCGATACGCGCGGAGAAACCGTTCTTCGCGAAGGGCTGGAGAGGGTAGCGCAGCGCGCGCAGTATGCGGGCTCCGCCGGCATCGTCATGTTTCATCACTCGCTGGAGCACGTTGCCGATCCGGTCGAAACATTGCAAACAGCGGCGAAGCTCCTCGAAGCGGACGGCGCGATACTCGTCCGAATTCCGGTTGCGAATTATGCATGGGAAAAGTATCGCGAGCACTGGTGGGCTCTCGACGCGCCACGGCACCTCGCTGTTCCAACAGAACGCGGGATGCATCGCGCCGCTGAACGCGGTGGATTCAGTGTCACGCGGGTCGAGTATGATTCTACCTCAATGCAGTTCTCGGTGAGCGAAGCGTACGCCAAGGGCGATTCTCTCGTTCATGCGTTTCGCGCCTCACCGGCCCGCACGCTGATGCGAATGGTTACATCGATTCCCGCGGAGTTTGCCGCCCGGCGTCTCAACGCACAGGCTCGAGGCGATCAAGCAGCATTCGTTTTACGGCGAAGCGACTAACGCTGATGCTAGAACGCGTACGCGGCTCGATATTCCATCGCGTGCCGCCCGAACGCCTTGCCATTGCGGCCGTACTCGCCGCGTTCGGCATTGCAGCCTTCGTGCGCGCGTGGATGTTCTATTGGTTTCCGGGGCTGCCGGGACTCTACGCAAAAGACCTCGGCGTAAACTTCATCGTCGCTGAATACATGCGGAACACCATCCACACTCCACGCGATTTCATCGATATGCTGGGCTGGAGCGCGTGGTGGGATCAGCCGTTTTTCATGTACAACGCCTACACGTCGTATATCGCGATCGTTCCCATCGCCGACCTGGTGAACAGCACGTGGGCCAGCATCAAGTTCCTGGAACTCGCGCAAACGGCGATCGCATGCGCTGCGACGTATTGGCTCGTTCGTTTGTTCGGTTGGTCGCGGCTCTGGAGTTTGGCCACCGGGACCTTGTATGCGGTCGTTCCCGCAGTGATACTGATGCCGCGCGGAAACCTCGATCTCGGCTGGCCCACGGTTCTCGCACCTGCGTGTTTAGCGGCCGGAGTGGCTCTCATCCGCAGGCTGGGCGCGAATGCGTTGCCGCTCTGCGGCGTCATCTGCGCGATCTGCGGCTACTGCAGTGCGGTCGAATATGCGTTCTTCCTTTCGTTCCCAGCGTACGCGATACTCGCGTCGTACGCCTTCGTCCGCACACCGCGAGCACGATGGTTTGCATTGTCACTGACCGGCATCCTGGTCACGGTTGCATTCGGTGCGTACTTCGTCGTACCGACCTTGAACAACCACGTCTTTAGCGATTCGTCGGTCAGACGCGAATCGCTTGTAAACGCGAGCTTCGTTCAGTGGTATAGCGAAGACGTCCCCTCCTATGCGGGACTCATCCTGCGCGAAGCACTTCTTTCTCCGGTGTCGCTGTATAATGCCACCGGCCAGCTTCCGATTGCCGTTATCGCGGGCACCAGCCTTTGGCTCTTTGCGATTATAGGATTCTTGCATAACAAACAATCGCTGAAGCGCCCGGCGGCCGCAGTCGCCGCCAGCGTCGTTTTGATCATGGGATTTCTCAGCGTTTGCGCGCTACTTCCCGGTGGCGAAACGATCTGGCGTGCTTTCGGTTTGCTTCCCGTCATCAACGCGATACGCACACCGGACCGCTTCGTCACCCTTCCGATTCTCGCGATCGTCATACTGTCCGTTGATGGCGTCCGACGCTTTTCAATGGAAATCCGATCTCAACGCATGATAGCCCCGATAATACTGGCGATCGTTCTTCTTGCGACGTCGTATGTTGCGGTCGTCCAGCAGGTCTGGACGAATCAGCAAGATTACGGTGCGGAAGAGCCGGCGCTCGAACAAGTCAACCGCATCGTCTCCGACATCGGTCCTCGCACGGCTCCGTATACCGAATTGAACGGCGGCTCCACGGGAGACTATCCGTCGTACGGCGTCCCGACAGCGATTATCTCCGGGCTCGCTGATCTCGCTGCGCGATATGGTGATGACGGCGTTGCACTTACCGGCGTGCTCCCCAGAGCTTCGGTGAAGACGGTCATTACAACGCCGCCGTGGGCCGCGAGTGATGCGGACGGATATCCCGACTTCGGCGCGCTCTTCGATCGCGCGCCGGCGACGCGTGAAATCTTTCGAAGTCACGAGAACGTTCGAGTGTTTGCGCTGAACGCAAATCCGATGATCAAGGGCACGCACATCGCCTGTCTTACCGGCGGTCCCGGATTGGTAGACCGTCTGCTCGCATGGAACATCCTCGCGAACGTCGATCTTGCCGAGCCGAACGGCGATTGCGCATTTCACATCATCAGCGGTCGCGACGCGTACGACGCGGCGCTTCGCTCGGCGCAATGGGCCGCCTCCGGAAGCGTACTATGCCGAGCGTGTCCGAGCGTGCGTGATGCCGATTATCGCTTCGATCCCGGTAGAGAGCTGCTGAACCAGGCATGGTATCGAAACTCTATCGACGGCGAGAGCCCGCTGTTTGCACCCGCTGCAGTTCGGATCGACGACGGTACAACGATCTTGTTGCCGCCGGCGGCGAGCGGGAACGGCTCGCGCATTGCGCTCCATCTCGCCTCCCACGCGTATGTAACGCTCAGCGTACGCTGCGGCACCAGCGAGTCGACCGTGCGGGTTCTGCCTTTCCGCGGATTTCGCTGGCTAACCGTTCGTACACCGGAACCGTTGCCGAAATGCAGACCGGCACAACTCTCGTTCTCAATTGACGACACGCGCCCCGCAAACGTTTTGTCCTTCGCGGGCGGCCTTGCGCTCGATGGAGCTATCGTGCCGGGCCGGTCGGATCAGCGAAAAACGATCGCTGCGTCCGCATCGGATATTTATACGTTTAGTACCAGCCACTTCACCGGCGACGCCGCAACGCCATACGCGGCGCGAACCGTCCTTCTCGACCGCGGCGCACCGTCTTCACCGTTGCATTGGAACGGCGCGAGCGGAACCATTACGATCGTGGGCGAGATAATTCGGCCGCAAGAGCGCCTGCACAAAAGCGTTCGGTTCGCGGAACAGAGATTTCTCCGCCACGGTGAAGTCATCACGCTGCCAAACGGACAAGGCGTTCGCGTCAGCGGAGAAATTCAGCGAATCACGGCCATGAGGGGAACCGGGCGCGTCGCGTTGTTCTCCGCCGATACCGGCCTCGTTTCCGGAGACGTCGACTTCCCCGCCGGAGCTTCAGCGCTTTCGCAGACATCCGGGTTCTCGGCGTTCGCCAAAGACTCACTTTCGTCCAACGGCCTCACCGGACGCAATGGAAACGTGCTGACGATACAGATACCGGCCGTGCGATATTCATCCGCGGTCGTTGCCGGATTCCTCGGCGTGGACGGCGACGGATACGCCCAGGCAGCGATGCGTTGCGGTACTAAGCAGAATGCGTTGCGCGTTTTGCAAAACGTCGGCGAAGGACTGTCCGTTCCCGCAAACGGCGCATCTTGCACGCTTCGCATTGCGTGGCACGACAGACCGTTGACGATCCGGCGGATATTCTTCAACATCCCGCGCGAATCGTTCGACGGTGAACGGAAGCTGTCTCTGCCGAGGGGATCGTATCGCCTTTACCTCCTCTCTCGCCGCGACCGGTACATGTCGACTGCTCCGATTTCGATCGATGGCCGGCGCATCGCGGGAAGTGCGCGAATCGAGATGCGATCGAGCGGCGCGCACACCATTACGTTCACGCGAATGCCCGCGGAAAGCGCGTTCGTTGCGTTCGTGCCGTGGCGCTTCTCGCCTCCGCAGTCAACTGCAATCTCCTTGAAGCAAACGGCGGCAATTCGTTACGACGTCTCCGTGCCCGCACGCACCGACCTGAAACTAGCGCACTTGGATGACGGGAACTGGGCACTTGCCGGGTCTTCCGGGACGGTGTTCGGGAATCGATGCGACCTGGTCTGCACGTGTTACGTTAGCGTAGCACCGGGACGGTACCGGATTTATCACCGGCTTCCTCAGGCCGTGCGCGCGGGATTTACGATCACATTGCTTGCATCGATTGTTGCTGTGCTTTGTCTGTGGCTTCCCGGGCAGCGCTTTTTACGCGGAGCGGCATAGCAACCCAGACAAAGAGGACGACGGCGAGCGCGGTAGCCACGATATTCCACAGATTCGCCGCCGGCTGTTGAACTCGCTCGACCTCGAAGCGGCTCCCATGCACGGCGCTCGGTACGCTCCACCCGTTGAAAAACGCGTGGACGCGCGACGGCGGCCCGAGATCGCGACCGTTGACGAAGAGGCGCCAGTTGGCAGAATACGCTCGCGCGAGCACGAACTGCATTGCAGTTGCGTCATGTTCGCTGGGGAACGTTCCTTCGGCGCGCCAAGGCGATACCCACGAGGTTGGTACCGCGATCGTTCGCTCTACGCGCGACGTTACCACCGTATTGGACCAATTCGAAACGTCGGAAAACATTGCCCGAGCCACGCCCTTTCTCGCTCCGCCAACAATCAGGGCAAAGGACCGCGTGCTCCGGGCAACGGGCCAGACGCACCAATAATACCCATTTGAAGAGCGGCTCGTTCGCAGCGGTGAACGTCCGTCCAACATCGGCGTCGTTCCGGAGAGTAGAACGTACAACCAGCGCTCATGACCTTGCGTTCGATGAATCGCGAGCGGAGCATGAGACTCGCTGACAATCGGCTCGGGTGCCGATACACCCATGAGATCGGGGAACTGCCATGCCCACAACGTTCCGAGAACCCACGACTTCCTGACGTCGTTATTCTCAAACGATGATGTGAAGAGCGCAGGGGATCCGGTCGGAAGCCTCGCGTCGGCAATCGCGTCGAGCGAACTGTACGCATCTTCACGCTCGACATACGCGGGCGGAGTTGATTCCGGCAGCTTGTCGCGCGCCGCACGAGTATGCAAGGCGCGTTCCCGTGCAACAAAGCCGTTGAAGCTTGCGCCGACATTCGGCTCAAAAATTGCGGGCAGGCGCGAAACGACGTCGTTACGCGATTTCACATCGCTGACGCCGAGCTCAGCAAGTTCGCGGCCGTCGCCGGCACTATAGCGTTTCAACGCAAAATAGACGTACGGCGGCGACGAGGCGTTCGCACTGTTAGGGATGAGAGTCGCTGGATCGGTGCCCGCACTTTGCGGTTGCGACGTCAAGCCCACAGGCTGCTGCATCGGCAACTCCAGACACAGGTTCGTGCTTTCGGCACACTGCCTGGTGTTACCGAGTGCAGACGGAACGGCGGGCACGAGACGGTTCGCACCAAGCGTGACGAAGGGCAGCGTGGAAAAAACACTGACAGCCGCGATTGTGCGCGAACATGCGGGGTTGGATATTGATGCCGCGACCGCTGCTAGAACGATGACGGCGAAACTGTAGAGCGCCATGACGTGGTACAGCTCTCGCACGATCGTAAAGGCAATCGTGTGGTGCAGCGCATAGTCGAACGGCGCGGTCAGCGGGCCGTACCACCCGTTGGCCCAGAGCAGCGCAAAAAGCCCGACGCACGCGCTCGCCACGCCAACCGCGCGAAATCGGGGGGTCAAAAATGCGACAAGGAGGCCCGCGAACGCACTAGCGACGAGGACGAAGCGCCCGGTAAAGTAGAGCGGCTTAAGCGCTTGCGCGAGCGTCTGCAAATCGTATCCCACGTAACCCCGTAGTTGAAGCAGATCTCTAAACCGGCCGCTCATGTCGAGTTCCCATTGCCGCGTCGCATGCAGGCTTACGAGTCCGGCCGTCTCATGTCCGCCCAAGTTCATCAGCAACGTGATGACGTGGAGAAGCGGGACGAACGCGATAATGACAAAGCTTACAACGGATCGCGCGGCGTTTCGCGATGCCGCCAACCCGCAAACCAGCGCGACGATCAATCCGAAACCGAGGAACTGAATCTGCGTCTCCATGACGGAGAGAATCAATCCAGCTAGCACCGCGTCGCGCAGCCAACCCCTTTCACCGCGGAATGCGCGCCAAACCGAAGCGACAAAAAATGGCAACAGTTCGTAGGCAGCGACGACATAGATGTGACCGGCTGCGAACTTTTGGAAACAGACGGGACCAAACGCATAGCTAAAACTCAACGCGCTGCGTTCGAACCGGCGCAATGAAATTCCAAACGTCGCGAGCGCTGCAAAGACACCCCATTGACCGAGTGCGAAGATCACGACGAGAAAGATCCCGAGCACCCATTGCGGCGAAAGACCTGCGCCGGAGAGCAGCAACCAACATGCCCCGAGATAGTTCACGCTCGGCGCATCCAGGTCGCCCCCGAATCCGAATGGGTTCCACGTGGAAAGATTTTGCACGAAGCGCAGCCAGAAGCCGTTCCCGTCGGCAGGCCAAAGCCAATCGTGGTGCAGCCCGGGAATGCCGCTGCGCAGCGCAAACGGTAGCAGAACGATCGACGCGAGCACGACCGGCACAAGGGCCGTCAGTACATCGACGGTGCGGCGACTAGCCATTTCGTGCCGCATTACGGCGCAATCTCGCGCAACGCGCGCAGCTCGATTTCTGCCGCACGCTGCCAAGTGAAGCGGCGCGCTTGCAAGAGCGCCTCTTTGCTTAACTTTTCGCGCAAAGACGCGTCTTGTAAGACGTTAATCACGTTCGCCGCGAATCCGTTCACGTCGCCGATATGGGTCGACACGCGTCCTCCGGGAAAGATTTCTGCAAACGGCGGAAGTTCGTACGTAACGCAGGGAAGCCCGGACGCCATAGCCTCCGCTAACGCGATTCCCCAGCCCTCTTCTTTACTCGGGAACACGAACACCCGCGCGCTCGAAAGCAGCCTCAGTTTTTCATCGTTCGACACGTCGTCGCGAATGGTCACGACATCGCGAAGTGCATATTCATCAATCGTACGTTCGAGCTGCGCGCGAAATTGGGGAAGGCCGCGTCCGACGATCGTGAGGCGCTCGCGCGGAAGCGCCGTGTGGACAATCCGCCATGCATCGAGGAGTTCGTCAACGCCTTTCGCCGGGTGAAGGCGCCCGACAAACATTGCGCCTTCACCGATCTGCTGGACCCCTGGCAGTTGCTCGTCGACGCCGTTCGTCGTTACATACGTGTAGGGCCGGTTGTTTACGCGCATCTCACGTAAGAGATAGGGGCTGCCTACGATATAGCAGCGACATAATTGCGCGAGGCTCCGGCCGACGACTTCGTTTGCAAACGCCAGGAGATTGCGAAGCACGCTGCCTGGTCTCGAAAGCGGGTTCCCGATGAAATGCCAAAACTGAGCGGCAGCGCGCGATCTTCCGAAAAGAACAGCGGGTAACGCGTCGGGGATTGAGTGCGACATCGCCATTACGACGTCGCAGGTGGTGCGCAGCTTTTTCACCGCCGCAACGCTTGCTGCAGCACGCAGCAACTGCGAAACCGCGCTTGCGCCGTTCCCAAAATCCGGGATAGCAATGAATCGATCGACGTGCAGATACCGGCGAAAGAGGTATTCGGCGCTCGTCGGCGCCATCACGACGAGCCGCACACCGTTCCATCGCTTTGCCGTCTCTACGAGGTGAACGAAGCCGCCCGCACGATCGAGAGCGAAGGAATCGACGCTATTTGCGATGATACCGATACGCAGAGGCGCGTTAGGCACGGGAATCTTCGAAATTCAAAGCTCCGAGCTCAATGTCGGCGGCACGGTCCCACGAGAACGTTCGAGCAAGTTCGGCCGCGTCGCGAGCCAGGCGCACGCGCAGACCTTCATCGCCCAACAACTCGGCGCAGTGCAATGACAAGCCGCGAACGTCGCCGACTGGTACGAAACGCCGTCCGCGATAGAATAGCTGGCGAAAAACCGGCAAATCGTACGTAACGCACGGCAAGCCCGCCCACATCGCCTCCGCGACCGAGATGCCCCAACCCTCCTCAGAACTTGGAAACAGATACAGCGCGCATGAGCGAAGCAACTGCCATTTCTTCGCATTGTCTACTCTGCCGTGAAAAATGACGCGTTCTTTCACGCCCAGGTCATCCACCAAGTCTTCGAGCTTCTGTTGATACGCCGCAGTGCCTTGCCCGGCAATGTGCAGGTGCTGCGCGGCATACGCGCTCGGCAGTGACGCCCACGCTTGTATTGCGTCTTCGACGCGTTTCATCGGATCGAGACGGCCAAAATAAATTGCGTCACGTCGGCCGGCAAACTCGGTCGCAGGCTCGTTCGACCCGCTCACGCCATTCGTGCTGACGTAGCATTGAGCGCGGCCGGTGGCCCAGCGAGAGGTTTCGACGACGTAGCGGCAGTCGAAAATGTAGCGGCGAATGAACGCTTTTGCGAGGAGGAGCGATGCTGCCTGGCTCGCCCAAGCGACCGCGTTCGCAAAGACAGAACCATGCCGCTTCCACGGTGGCTCGATCATGTGATGCAGCGTAACGGCCGTGCGCGACGGGCGAGCCGCCACTGCGGCGACGACGTCGGCGAGGAAATGTGACGTGCAAAGAATCGCATCCATTGAACGCAGGTGAGATCGCAACTTCAGGCCGCCGAACATTCGGACGAGCTGATCGAGACGCCAGTGCGGCGTTTTGATCTCCGGGATCGCGACAAAGCGCGCCGACGGTAAGACCGCGCGAATGTCCGTTTCTGCGTCCTTTGGCGCAAAAATCGTGACGTCAACGTCGCTCCAACGTTTAGCAACTTCAATGAAATGCACGTGGCCGCCGGCAGCCAAGCCGACATTGCTCCGGTAGGAATTTACCAGAATTCCGATACGTTTTTTCGGCGGCATCACGTTGCCGGTCGAAGCCGGCCGTAAAGGCGAAACGATCCTCGTTCAACGATCTTGCGATGACCGGGGGCGGTCTCCATTGCCGTATCGATCGCTGAATTCACGTCTTCAACGGCGATATCGTCGCGAATGCATCGATAACCAATGTTTCGCACACACGAAAAGGTCCGCAGACCTTCGTCAAAACAGGGCGGGCAGTCCGAGGGGCGTACGACGACCGATGGTCCGATCGGTGCAACCCGCGTCGGATCCGTCATGCCGAAGATCGTAATGACCGGCACGCCTAACCCGGCGGCCAAATGCGTGAGACCACTATCGTTTCCGACGAACACCGAACACTCGTCCAGCAAACGCGCGGCGTCGTGCAGCGGCCGCTCGACAATCTCAATGTGCGGAACCATCTCTTTGAGCGATCGCGCGTCTTCCAATTCGCTCGGGCCGAAAAAAGCACGAACTTGGCGTCCGCGCTCATATTGTTCCTTTGCCACGGCGGCGAACCGATCCAAGGGCCAACGCTTCGTCTCGTTCCCTTTGTAGCGCATGCTTCCCGCGTGGAAGCCCACGAGGTTCGAGCGCCGCCGCGCGGCGCGCCAGGATGCGGGAACCTCATACGTCGAGCTACCGCGTTGAATCTCGAGCGCATCCAACAGTCGAAGGTTTTCTGCGATGCGGTGGCCGCCGCAGAGCGCAACCTCCGTCATGTGACCCAGTCGCGCGATGAAACTGCATGCGCCACCATACCGATGAACGAACGTCCGTCGCCCACCGATGACGAACGCAACGGCCGCATACTGCCACCGCGCGGCAGGTGCCGGAACGATGACGACGTCATACCGCGTTCTTCGAAGTGCAAGCAGAGAACGAACGCCTCCGGCACTTTCCAGAAGCGGCAAATCGATCACCGAACGAAACAATCCGACATCCCGCGCGTATTCGGCGACCGGTCGAAGCATCGTCAATGCATCCACGGCGTATCCCGAGTCGCGCAGCGCACGCCCGACGGGACTCGCGATCAGCGCGTCGCCGAGTCCCGGCAAAAGGCAAACTAATGCAGCCTTCGGTCGTTGCGCTCGGGGCACTTGGCGGTGTTAATCCTTCTGAGCTAAGACGAGGTCGTCCGGACACATCTCACGATGCGCCGTCATAACGTCGCGCAACGAGAAGTCGTGTGTTTCGTCATAGTAACGTAGAATACGAAGCCGGTAAAAAATCGCAAGCGTATCCAAGAAAAGCCGCCATACATCGTTTGCTCTAATTCGATTCAACGTCCGGCGGAAATCGAGGTGAACCGGCGCATCGACGACTTTGTAGCCTAAGTTGTTTGCTACCGCGAGAAGTTCGATGTCGAACGCGAACCGCTTTGCAAGCACGCGCGGAAAGACGTCTGCGAGCACCGATTTCTTGAAAAGCTTCAGCCCGGTCTGCGTGTCGCGTAGCGGTAAACCGAAGAGCACACGTATGAACATGAAATACACGAGACTGTAGACACGGCGCAGCGCCGGATAGTGCACGTCCGACTTCGGGTGGTGCTTTGAACCGATCACGGCGTCCGCGCCCGTGCGCTCCATGACCCGGAAGAACTCCGGAAGCTGCGAGGGATGGAGATCCATGTCGGCATCCAGAAAGACGATGTACTCGCCTCGCGCACACGCGGCGCCGGTGATCAACGCATTGCCTTTTCCGAGGTTTTGGTCGTACCGCACCACGCGCACGAATTCCGGATGCTCGCTCAGGACGCGAACCGCATGAAGGTACGTCCGATCGGGACTACCGTCGTCGATGAGGATCACTTCGAAATCTGTATGGACCGCGTAGAACGTGGCTACGACTTCGCGAAGATTCCTCGCAATAGTCTCCGATTCGTTGTACGCCGGCATTAGAATGCTCACTTTGCCGGGCACCATCGACGGAAGAGTCGTCTCATTCTGCATCAGGTCGTTACGCGATCGGTGCATCGCGATTCTCCGGCGGCGGGATAATATGCTTTTCGAACTTGGCGACGATCGTTTTCCAAGCGAGGTCGAGTTCTTCCACGTCGAGCACGCGTGCGACGGCAACGAAGACAGCCCCACCGATCGTAATTTGACCGAAGAGATACCAGAATCGCGACGCAAAGTTGTCTTCGACGTGCACGCCCAGCGCGCGAATCCACTGCAGCGCCGCGTACATGGCGAACGAGGCAACGGCGATCTTGAATACGGATGAGGCCAATGCGCCCCAATCGATTCCACGCACGAGCCGGGCGACGAGCGCGAGCAACAGAACGGCTTGGAACATTTGGCTGATGCTGTTCGCGAGCAACAGGCCTCGGCCGCCGAGCGACGGCAACCAAAGCATCGAAAGCAGCACGTTCAGCACCACGGTGATGATCGAGATCGCTACCGGAATGCCGGTCTCTTTGCAAGCAAAGCAGCAGCGGGTCAGTACGACGTTCGCAGCAAGCGCAACGAGACCGACCGCCGCGTACGGGAGGAGCTTCGCGGTAAGGTCCGTCGCTTCGGGTCCGAACGTACCGCGTTCGAAGAGCGTCTGAATCATCGGACGCGCGAGTACCATCAACGCGCAGACCGACGGGATCGTGATGAAATTCACCAGGCGCAAGCCGGTGACGGCCGATCGGGCCACACCG
Organism: Vulcanimicrobiia bacterium; assembly: GCA_963737065.1. Lineage (GTDB taxonomy): Bacteria > Vulcanimicrobiota > Vulcanimicrobiia > Vulcanimicrobiales > Vulcanimicrobiaceae > JAMXLG01. The sequence continues at coordinate 2,008,182 of CAVTRC010000001.1, read as the reverse complement.
CGACGATTGTCGCGAGCAAACTCGGCCGCAAGCAAAGGGAAGATAACGGTTGCGATCGCGGCCGCGAAAATTTGCTGCGGAAAGCCGACGAGCTTCGTCGCGTAGTTGATGCCCGCCATATATCCCGGCGGCAACGTTGATGCGAAGAAACGGTCGAAGAACATCGCGAGCTGCCCCGCGGCGCTGCCGATGATGATCGGCCCGAGCAGCGTCCAAATTTTGGCTAAGCCGGGATGGCGCAGATCGATCGTCGGACGATAGCGGCCCATCCGCACGAACGACGGAAGCTGAACGATGAGCTGCGCGAAAAGCCCCCACAAGGTTCCGTACACGAGCGCGAAGATGCCGTACTGGTGATTGAGCAACATTACGCCGGCAATCGTTACAACGTTGATCGCGACACCGATCATCGATGCCGCACGGAATCGGTGGTAGGCGTTCAGCATCGCGGCAAGCACGCCGCTGAGACTCACCGCCACGATGCTCGGCATCAGTTCACGCGTCATGTGAACCGCGACGCCCATCTGCGGGCTCGGAAAACCGTGTGCGATGAACGGCACGTAGTACGGCGCGAATATCCAGCCCGCTATGGCGCACGCGGTGAGGATAATCGCAAGCAGGTTGATGATCGTATTACAGAGCCGCCAGGCGTCATCGTCTCGCCCGTGCGTGATGTATTCCGAGAATACCGGCACGAGCGCACTGACGAGCGCGCCATTGAACACACCGAACAAAATTGTCGGGATCGTCGCCGCCGCCAGAAATGTATCCATTTCCCAGCGCGTGCCGTAGAAACGTGCGTTGACGACTTCTCGCAAGAAACCAAGGATCGTTGAGGCGAGCGTGGCGCCCATTACGAAAAGCGTCGAGCCCGCTAAAGCATGATGCTTGTGGCTCGACCTCGCCGCCGAAATGACGCGAAGTTGCGGCTTAATGAGCTCCGTCCTTTCGAACCACTGCCGGAATCGTCTTCGCGAGGATCACGAGATCGGTAAGCGGCGTCCACGTGTCGACGTATCGATTGTCGAGTTCCATCCAGTGCTCGAACGAAACGTCGCTTCGCCCATTGATCTGCCAAAAGCACGTAACGCCTTGCGGCACCAGCAAGCGCCGTCGCGAATAGGAGTCGTAATGATCGATTTCGCACGGAAGCGCGGGACGCGGTCCGACGAGCGATATATCGCCGAAAATAACGTTTAGCAAGTTCGGAAGCTCGTCGATGCTCGTGCGGCGCAGAAACCCGCCGAGAGGGTGCAATCGCGGGTCGTTGCGGATTTTGAAAACCGGCCCGTTGACTTCATTGAGATGCATGTATCGATCGCGGAGTTCGTGCGCATTGCGAACCATCGTGCGAAGCTTGTACATCTTGAAGCGACGCCCGTATTGACCGACCCGCTCTTGCGCGAAAAACGGTGACCCGCCGGTGACGAAGAGAATTCCGAGTGCCGCGAGCGCAATCACCGGCATCGCTATAATGAAGAACGCGATGCCGAGGACGACATCCATCGCACGCTTGATGCTCCACCATGATGCGGGAACGGAGCGCTCGGAGATACGGATCGTTGCTTGCATGCTCACCCGTTAAACGCGTCCACCACGGTACGACCTACTGTATCTAAACCTTCCATCTCACCGAGAACCTGGCCCCCTTGCCGGCCAATGTGAATGAACGGGACATACTCGCGCGTATGATCGGTACCGGGCGCGGTGGGATCGCAGCCGTGATCGGCGGTGAAAATCACCTGATCGCCCGTGCGCAGCAACGCTTCCAACCGCGGGATGAGACCATCCAGCGCTTGCAACGCGTCCGCATATCCGCGAACGTCGCGCCGATGACCGTATTTCGAATCAAAGTCATTGAGGTTCGTAAAGATGAATCCGCGGTCAACTCGATCTAACAGCTCGAAGGTCTTTTCCATCGCGTCACGATTGTCGACCACCCGGACGGACGACGCGATTCCACGTCCGCAATACACGTCGCAGATTTTTCCGACCGCGTGCACGCCGACGCCGGCGGCTGCCAGACGGTCGAGCAGGTTGGGCGGCGGTTCGGTCGCGTAGTCACGCCGGTTCGGCGTACGTGAAAACGAACCGGGCTTTCCGACAAATGGCCGTGCGATGACCCGGTTAACGTTATTCGGCGCGACGAGCATTCCACGTGCCTGCTCGCACCAATCGTACAGAACCGTTAGAGGAACGACCTCTTCATGCGCGGCTACCTGAAACACCGAGTCGGCGGACGTGTAGAGTATCGGCCGGCCGCTCGCGACATGCTCGCCCCCGAGCTCGTCGATGATCTGCGTTCCGGACGCCGGCATGTTTCCAAGCGGCGCTTTCCCTGTGATGCGAGCGAACGCTTCGATAACGTCCGGCGGAAAGCCATTGGGATAGGTCGGAAACGGCTCGGCCGTGATAATCCCGGCCATCTCCCAATGCCCGGTGATCGTGTCCTTCCCGCGGCTGCGCTCGCGAAGTTTACCAACCCGAGCGGCGGGAGGGTCGGCCGAAGACACGCCTTCAATGCGAGTGACATGGCCGAGCCCCAGTCGCCGCAGATTCGGGAGCGAAAGGCCGCCGACGGCACGCGCGACATTGCCGAGCGTGTTCGCGCCCGGCGCGTCGGCATAGTCAACATAATCGGGCAACGCGCCGACGCCGCCCGAATCTAAAACGATCGTAATAACACGCATACGTATGTTCGCGACTGCTTTTCTGCCTTTGCAAAAGCCACTCATCCCTTGCGATACGTCGCGCTGAGCACTGCAACGCGATGCTGAGCATGAGACTCGCCGCGCGTTACGAAAACCACGCTCGATTTCTCGCATCGCCCGGAAAGCTTTATTTGCGACAAAAATCGCCGCTGATCGCGCTCTTCGTTCTCATGTTTTGGGCGGCTACAACGGATCGTAGTTTCGCACTCGTTAGCCGCATGGAGCCTGTAACGGTCGTTCGCCTGCACGCCGACCGCATCGCGTTTTACTACGATCGCTACTTGGTCGAAGCGGACGGAAACGTTCAGGTCACGACGAGCGACGGCGCTACCGTTACCGGCGATACGTTTTCGATGGATCTGAAATTGAACCGGTTCGTAATTGCGAGCAACGTACATTTGAAAAGCCGGGAGGGCAACCTCGATGGCGCGGCAATTGCGGACTTCCTCGACTTCAAACGTATCTACTTTCTGCCGGTGATTGAGAAACCGGACCGGTGGACCTACGAAAACGGCAACTTCACTCATCCATTGAAGGGCCGGGAAATGCCTGGCGACGCCTTTTACTTTCCCGACTTGCGTTCGAGCAAAGTGAGCCTCGTCGCGAAATCCGCGACAATCGGCGAGAAATCATACGTCCGCTTTGAAGCCGTGAAGTCGTACATCTTCGGCGTGGGCGCCCCGTTGCCGTCGTACTATGTCTATTTCGGCGCGGATCCGGATCTCGCGGTGAACTCTCTCTCCGGTGCAAACTTGGACCTGACGTATCAGTTCGCGGGAAACAATAACTCCATCAGCGCGCTTCACTTCCGTTCGGATCAGGCAAACGGCCTCTATGCATCGTTCGAGCAACATTTCGCCGGACCTCACGGCTACGCTGTCGTCTCCGTCAACCCCGGAACGAAGCAGCAACGTTTTTGGAACGTCGTTTTAGATCAGCGGATCGGGCAACGATTTCAAATCAATACGTTTTCGCAACTGTATCTCGACCAGCCTCACTGGTTGCAACGGCCATCCGCGGCATCGACGTGGAGTTCGATCACCGCCACGCAAGCATTGTCTCAGTCGTTCATTCAAGCAACGGCGAGCCTCGTCAACTACAATCTCATCGGCCCCGGACAGTCCGCGGAGGTGAATCATCCGACGCAGCTCCAACTGACCGCGACGTCGTTCAATCATCGCATCGGCAAAACACCGTTTTACGAAAACGTCTCTTACGGCATCGGATTCAATCACGACGCGTTCGGTTTGCAGCGGTACGGCGGTTACAACTACACGACGATTTGGAATCACAACGTCGGCTGGACCTTTTATCTTCCGGGCGTAAAAATCGGGGATCGGGACAACACCTATCGCACGTATTCTTTCAACGCGACCTATACGAAGCAGTACCAATGGTTCTCGGTTCCTCACTACACGGTCGTCGACAACACGGTGGGAAGCATAAGCCGTCAGTTCAGTCGTGACGTCAACGCGTACGTATCGTACAGCGTCGCGAACACTGGAGACTACTATCGGCACAGCGGCTATTCCGCTCCCGACACACCGCCCGTCATTGACGGTGTCCCGGTGTACAGTATCCTTGCGTTCCGCGGCGTTTCAACACTTCGCACGTTCGCCGCCGGCGCTAATTACTCCGCAAATGCGAATCTGATCGCGACGCTGACGTACCAGCACCATCAAGACTTTCCGATTCCGTATCCCGGCCTCTATCCGCTTCCGCCGCTGAACAATCTCGGATTGCCGCAGTATCAGAATTTCCTCGGACAACCGCCGAACAACATCACGCCCGAGATCCGTTTTCTCGCTATGCCGCACGTCGTCTTCGATATATCACGGTCGTACTATTTCAACTACGGCAATCTCCGCTGGGCGCCGCAGACGACGGTGCAGGTCATCGGACAATGATCGCATTTCGCCGAGTCCTCGCTCTGGTCACCGCGGTCGTCATCGCCGGCGCCGCGCCCGCCGTCTCGATCACCGGTCAACTGCTCGCGTACCAACAAGGCTTCGTCTTTTTCACGAGCGGCAACGGCTTCAAGGTTGCGCCGAACGTTCGCATTCTCGACGATGCAACGAAAGCTCCGACGCAACTACAGCCGAAGCCGCGCGTCTATGCGCGCGCGGTGTTCGATGACAGCGGGCTCGTGACGGAGCTCGACCTTTCGAAGACGCCGCTGCCGCTCGAGCCGCTTTCGGCGCAAGTGCAATCCTACGTTGTCGCAGCCTCTCCGTGGTCGCCGAATCCGGATCTCGCGCCGCAGAAAACCGTTGGTACAACGAGTAACGGCGTTCCGCAAACCTTCAGCGGCAGGATGGTGTTGCTTCAAATCACCGTTCAAGTGCCGCCGGCGACGCCGCTCAATGCGCAAGTCTACATTGCGACGGACACGACGTCGTGGAATCCCCAGGCAATTCGGATGGATCGCATCGATGCGCTTCACTTTCGCATCGTGCGCCGATTTGCATCGGGAACCGTGCTTCATTACATCTACACGCGCGGATCGGCGCAGACCGAAGAACGGCAAGAAAGCGGATTAGACGCGCCGGCGCATTCGATCGTCGTCACGGATGCCGACGTACGCGCGGTGAACGATGTCGTGTACCGATGGGCCGATCAGACGTCGGGGCCGGGCACGCAGATTCAGCCGGACGTCGTTCCGACCCCGTACAACCCCGCACCGTTTCCGAACTTGCCGAGCGTCATTCGAACGCCCGACCCGCGTTAGCGAATCGTGATCGACACGGTACGCTGCGTCTTTACGCCGGCCGTGTTGCGTGCGATCACGACCATGTCGTACGTACGTTTGAGGAAGAACGGCACACTCGGGACGGTGTACTTTATCGCAAAACGTCCCGCTCCGACTTTCGGAACGGAGATTCCGTAGCCGCCGATGCGCGCTTCAACGCTTGCCGTGTTCAGTGAAGTCAGGACCATCCCGGACACCACTTCACCCGACTGGACCACCGTTTTGTCGAGATGCAGGTCAACGATCTGCGGCGGCGCGCTTTCTGCTTGCTGCGATGGCGTAACGACGCCCGATGCCGGTAACGTCGCTCCAGGCACGGCCGTGGCGGGCGGCGGCGTTGCCGCGGGTAACGCGTTTGTGGAGGGCGTGAGAAGCGGCGGCGCGGGGGACTGTTCCGTCGCCCGAGGTGCCGGTGATACGAACGGTGCGGGTGACGGCGTGGGCGACGGCGACGGTGATGATTCCTGACCTCGATCGGCGTGCAGCGCACAAGCCGACAAGAGGACGGTGAGTACTGTCGCTATGACGCGGAATCGCATGGTCGGCTAACGTTCGCTTCACACGGTGTCGTTCCGTGCATGCGCGAGAGCGTGGCGCGTCGAAAGGCGCGCGGCCATGCATCCGGCGCTTAGCATCGTCGTGCCCCTGTACAACGAGGAGGACAACGTCCATCCTCTCGTCGAGCGCATCGTCTCGATCGCCACGCGTCTACCGGAACGGCCCACGTACGAAGTGATCCTCGTGAACGACGGCAGCACGGACCGGACGCTCGAGCACATACGCGAAGAGGTGCGGCGCCACGCGAACGTCGTGCTCGTGAACCTCTCCCGCAACTTCGGTCACCAACTGGCGGCCACGGCTGGGGTCGAGCTCGCGCAAGGTGATGCGGTCGTGCTGATGGACGGCGACTTGCAAGACCCGCCCGAACTCATCGAACAGTTCGTCGAGAAGTGGCATGAAGGCTATGACGTGGTGTACGCCGTGCGCCGAACGCGCAAGGGGGAAAGCGCGTTCAAAGTCTTCACCGCGCGCATCTTTTATCGCACGATCAAGCGGCTCACAAAGGTCTCGATTCCGGTCGACACCGGCGACTTCCGGCTCATGAGCCGGCGCGTCGTCGACGCGCTTAGGCGAATGCCGGAGCGCCATCGCTTCTTACGCGGGCTCGTGAGCTGGGTCGGCTACAATCAAATCGGGATCGATTACGACCGTGATGTTCGCCATTCCGGAACGACGAAGTATCCCTTCCAAAAGATGCTGCGTTTCGCGGTCGACGGTATCACGTCGTTCTCCGATGTGCCGCTGCGCTTCGCATCGTATCTCGGTTTCGTTTGCAGTCTCATCGCGTTCATATACGCGTTGATCGTCATACTCTATAAACTGTTCGGCCACAACGCCCCCGGCTACACGCCCGGTTGGGCGTCGACGATCGTCGCGGTGCTCTTTCTCGGCGGCGTTCAGCTGATCAGCCTCGGCATCCTCGGCGAATACATCGGACGAATTTACGACGAAGTCAAAGGCCGGCCGCTCTATCTCATCACCGATATCGAACGAAGTGCCGAGCCCGTTAGATCCTTGCGTACACAAACGGGCGGGGCGACGGAGCGGCGTTCGCAACCCTAATCGCATCGTGGATGCGGCTAACGTGCGCGCGAGCGCCGTACAGGTATGCGAGTACATCGTCGCGCTTTACCGGATCGCCCACCCGCACGTTTACACGAAGCCCTGCGACAGAATCGTGCGCGCTCAACTCGCGCGCAACGTTGCCGAGCGTCACCGCGTCGATTTCTATGACATAACCCTCGTGCTCCGCACGTAGTTCCGTGACCGTTGCGCTTGGCGCGAGCCGTTCCATTGCTGCAACGTCGCCGCCTTGCGCAGCGATCATTGCCGTGAATTTTTGGTACGCACGGCCCTCGCGTAGAGCGGTAACGGCTGCGGTCATCGGCTCGTGGATACCGGCGAGCTCCAGCATCTCAACGGCAACGCGAAGGCATCCCTCGCGCGTGCGTTCGTCGTCGATCTCGCCGCGCAGTACGTCGCGCGCTTCGATCACTTCGAGTCCGGTCCCGATCGCATGGCCTAAGGGCTCGTTCATGTCGGTCACGATAGCGCGCGCTTTACGGCGGAATTGCGTTGCGATTGCGACGAGGGCTTGCGCGAGGTCCGTCGCCTGGCCGGGATCGTGCATGAATGCCGCGGATCCGCACTTCACGTCGAACACGAATGCGTTTGCGCCGCCCGCGATTTTCTTCGACACGATCGACGATGCGATGAGACCAATGCTTGGAACGGTAGCCGTGCGGTCGCGCAGCGTGTAGAGACGTTTATCCGCCGGAACGAAACCTTCGCTCTGCGCTGCGATCGCGCAGCCGATCCATTCGACTTGCTTCATGAACGCTTCGATCGACGGCGCAACGTTGAATCCCGGAATCGTTTCGAGTTTGTCGATCGTTCCGCCGGTGTGTCCGAGCGCGCGCCCGGAAAGCTTCGCGACCGGCACCCCGCATGCCGCAACGAGCGGAACGGTTACGAGCGAGACGACGTCGCTCACGCCGCCGCTGGAATGTTTGTCCAGCACGAACACGCTCTCGGGATAGCTGATCGTCGCACCGCTATCAACGATCGCCCGCGTTAACGCCGTCGCTTCGGCAATGCTCAGCCCACGCCACACACAGGCCATCAGCATCGCGGCCATCTGCTCGTCGCCGATCTCTCCTTCCATATAGGATTCGACGATTGCATCCCACGTCGCGGCGGATAGCGCCTCGCCCTCACGTTTGCGCTCGATCGCGCGGCGCATTGCAGATTCGTTCATGCTGACCAGCCGTTTCGTCGCTACCATTGGAATTGTCATCCTGCGCAGGCGCGAAGCGCCATCCGAAGGCTGAGGAGGGTCGAAGCGCCGTCTCGAACGGCGCCACCGGTGCACTATCATCCCGTGGTGGAAGAGTACGTTATCTATCCCGCGCTGGATCCCGGAGCGCTCTTACTCTTCACCGCACTCTTCGCCGGCGTCGCATTGGCGACGATGCGCCGCGCTGCACTCGGCGTCGCGGCGTTGGGATTCATTACACCGTTCGCCTTCTATCACACGCTCGGCACAACGACCGTCACGTTTCCGAAGATCGTCGTTCTGGCCGTGGTTGTCGGGTTGCTGCCGTCCTGGCGCACCGCGTTGCATTCCCTCCGCGATGCGCGCGCGATGCTGTGGGCCTTCGCTGCAATCCTCGTTGCGATCGCGCTTTCGGCAATCGGTGCGCAACAGCGCGGTTCGGTCGTGAGCGAGTTTTTGAAATGGGTCGAATACGGCGTGTTCTTCTGCGCGGCATACGCCGGTTTTTCGATCGAGCGCGACGATCCGTTGATACGACGAGCATTCGAGGTATCAATCGCCATCGTGTGCGTCAGCGCGCTCGTCCAAGAGTTTACCGGTGCGCCGTGGGACATCGTATTCGGAGCGGGCGTCGCACCGCGCATCAGCGGCGTGCTGGAAGGTCCCAATCAACTTGCGTGCTACTTGGAAGTCGCACTCGCGATCGTGCTCGCGTGGCGGACGCGCGTGGCGTCGCGCGCGTCGGCGATCCTCTGCGTGCTGATCGGATTGACGCTGCTACTGAGCTTTTCGCGCGGCGGAGTCGTGGGCTGCGTCATCGTCGCGGGCGTTGTCATCTTGTCCGCGCAACGGCACGCACTTCGCGCGACCGGACCGTTTCTCGGCGCCGCGCTCGCCGGAGCAATTCTCGACGCCGGCTGGGCGCACGCGGCACGCACGCTTCCGATACTTCGCAACCCGTCGAGCACGTTCGCAGGAGCGGGCGGCGTAGGTCAGCGCGCAGAGTTGTGGCGGGCCGCATTGTTCTTCTTTCGCCGGCATCCCGTCTTCGGAATCGGCGCCGGCAATTACGAAAACCGCCTTCCGCAAGCGGGAATCTACGGTGTACGCACGCACGCGAACAACTGGTACCTGCAAGCGCTTGCGGAGGGCGGCATCGTGCTCTTCGCAGCAACGCGTGTTCTTCGTCGGCGTGGCGCTCGTCCAACTTTGGCCCGCGGTCCGCCGGTCGGCGTGGGTACTTGCCGCATTTGCCGCGACGCTTGCACTTGCGATTCATCAACTCGCGGACTACCTCGTGTTCTATCCGAAGATCGCTGAACCGTGGATCGTTTTGCTCGCGATCGGGATGGCAGCGCGAACACCGAGCCCTACGTGCGATTGATTTTGACCGCGGCGATCTTTGCGGCGGGCGCCCTCGTAAGCAGAACGCTGCTGGGCTTCGCGCCGGCACGCTTCGTCATCGACCTCGCCCAGCCGATACCGGTCGTCACATGGTGGGGTCCCCCGGGCGCGCTCTTCATCGCCGTGCTCTTCGGAGCCATCGCGGCGGCGTCGATCCCGTATGCGTGCTCGTTACGGCGTGCAGCGCAGCCGGTTCGCGAAACGCTTGCTGCGTCATCGATCGCGCTCGTCGCTGCTCTCTTTTGGTTGCCGCTCTTCTCGAGCGATGTCTACGCGTACGCGGCGTACGGTGAAATGGCGCGCATCGGCATCAATCCGTACGTTCACGTCACCCTTCCAACGAACGACCCGATTTTCCGCGCGGCGCTCTGGCAATGGAGCGGCGCGCTTCCGGTGTGTGTCTACGGCACGCTCTTCGTCGCGATCGCGCAGTTCGTCTCCGTCGTAACGCAACACTTCAACATCGCGGGACAACTCAACGCCTTCCGCGTGCTCTCGTGTACAGCGTTTATCGCGTGCACGTATCTGCTTGCGCGCTGTGGCACTGACGAACGCGATCGGCGGGCACGCCGCGCGGCATTATTCTTTGCGCTCAATCCCATCGCACTGTGGGCGGCGGCGGAAGGTCACAACGACACGCTGATGCTCGCGCTCGCGCTCTGCGGCGTCGTTCTGTATCGCCGCAATCGCGCGGCAGGCGCGTTCGTTACCATGCTCGCCGCGGCGATCAAGGTTCCGGCAATCCTTGCGGGCGGCGCGCTCGCGATAAAAGGCGTCGTCGATCACCATGATTGGCGCGCCGTCGCAGCGGCGGCAGCGGGCATCGCCGTCGTCGTATGTGCGTCGCTCCCGCTGATCTACGGAGCGGCACACGACCTGGCACCGCACGGCCACTACGCGCCGATCGTGTCCGTGCAGTCACTGCATCCGCTCCTCGCACTCGCCGTCGCGAGCGGCGTGTTGCTGCGCGCGCGCAACGCAACGACCGACGTCGATCGCTTGACGTTGATTGCGCTCGCGGTGTGGCTCGTGATTCCGAACCCGTATCCGTGGTATGCGTTGTGGCTGCTTCCGCTCGGCGCATGGTCGAGCGACGATCGTATCTCGCTCTGTGTCGCGCTCGTTGCTGCGGCCACCATGCTGCGCTATATCCCCGATGCGGTTGCGGAGCCGAACAGCGCCGCGACGCTGGCACTCGGGATCGCGTCGCTTCTGGGTTATGCGCCGCTCTTGAAGCGTGGTATAATCGTGCGCTCGTGATTGCCGAACAACGCCGTCCCGCTCATTCAACCGCTGCGCCGAACATTGCTTTCCTCGACATCCTCCGCTCGCAAAGCCGACCGCTCGCCGAGTTAATTGAATCGTTGCGCTCGGGTCGCGGCGCGTATGCCGCGCACGAAACGATCGCGGCGGCTCGGCCGGCGTTGCTTGCGTCGATGTACGCAGCGTTGGAGACGCCGATGCTCGTCGTCGTCCCGACGACCGACGTAGCGGAACGCGCATTTGCCGACATGCTCTATTACCTAGGCGAGCGAGAACCGCGTGACGTCGCGTTACTGCGCTCGCGTGACGAAGCCATCGGCGCGATTGAATCGCCGTCGGAGCGCAGCGCGCGCATGTCGCTGCTCAACGATCTCGTCAATCGCAAGCGCCGTATCATTTTCGCGCCGACCATCGCGCTGCGCCAGTACATGATGCCGCGCTCGACGTTCGAGTCGCTTCGCTTCACGCTGCGAACGGGCGAAGATGCCGGCTGGGACGAAACGCTCCGGCGTCTCTATCATTTGGGTTACGTGCGCACCGACGTCGTGAGCGCGGTCGGCGAATACGCCGTGCGCGGCGGTATCCTGGACCTGTTTGCGGCAACCGACGACGTGCCGACCCGGATCGAGTTCTTTGGCGATACGGTCGAGAGCATTCGGCCCTTCGATCTCGTGACCCAACGCAGCGAAGGATCGCTCGACGAAGTGCAGATTGTCCCGTGGGGCGAGATTCCGCGCGAACAGCAGTACCGCGAGCGGATCGTCGAACGATTCGAGGGACCCGATCGCGTGCGTGACGTCCTCTCCGCATTCATCGAAACGGATAACGAAGTTCCCGCGTCGTGGCTTCCGCTCGCGTACGACGAGCGCGCGACGCTGCTCGATTATCTGCGTGACGACGCGATCGTCGTGCTCGACGAACCGTCGATGCTTGCGACGGTCGAAGCCGCACTCGAAGAAGAACGCTCGCGAGAACAGAGCGTGTTGCTCGCCGGCGTTGAATCCGGCGAATTCTCGGTGAGCGATCGTGAAGTCGACGAGGCACTTCTTGCCGAGGTGGCATTTCCGCATCCGCGTTTGCGCGAAATGGCCGCCGCGTTCGCCTCGCATCCCGGACTTGTTTTTCCGGGCACGATCGAAACCGGTGAGTCGCTCGGATTCGTGCCGCGCATCACCCGGACGTACGTGCTCGAATGCCGCCCGGTAGAGCACTTCAACCGGCAGATCGAGCTTTTCGCACAGAGCGTGCGCGAATGGACGGCGCAACGCGAAACCGTCTTTATCGTGAGCAGCGGCGTCTCGCGGGTGAAGGATGTACTGCGCGCAACGGGGGTCAACGCAGAACGTATCTTCGTCGATTCCGGTTCGATCGAAAGCGGGTTCGCGTTTCCCGATTTGCGCCTGCGTGTGCTCGGCGACCGAGAAATCTTCGGACAGCCGCCGAAACGCGTGAAGCTGCGCGCGGTCAAGGAAGGCGTCCCCGTTACGCTCGCCGATCTCAAGGTTGGCGACTACGTCGTTCACGCCGTGCACGGGATCGGCCAGTATCTCGGCTTGCGAACCGAAACGATCCTCGGCGCAACGCAGGATTATCTCGATCTGCGCTATGCCGGTTCGGACCGCATGCTCGTCCCCGTGACGCAAATGCATCAGGTGACGAGATATTCCGCGGCCGAAGGGCAGGTGCCGCGTCTTTCGAAGATGGGCGGCGCCGACTGGGCGCGCACGAAGACACGCGTCTCCGAATCGCTCGCGAAAATCGCCGACGGCCTGGTGCAACTCTATGCGGAGCGCGAACTGAGCAAAGGCCACGCGTTCGGGCCGGACACGACGTGGCAAGGCGAAATGGAAGAGGCGTTTCCGTACGAGCCGACCGTCGATCAGGCAAAAGCGATCGACGCCGTCAAAGGCGACATGGAACGCGCGCGCCCGATGGATCGTCTGGTCTGCGGTGACGTCGGTTACGGTAAAACGGAAGTCGCAATGCGCGCCGCATTCAAAGCCGTTGCGGACAAGAAGCAAGTCGCCGTACTCGTCCCCACCACGCTGCTCGCCGATCAACATTATCGCAACTTCAGTTCCCGCTTCGCCGGCTTCCCAATGCGCATCGAAGAGATCTCGCGCTTCAAGAGCAAAGCGGAAGCGCGCGCGATCCTCAAAGACCTCGCCGAAGGGAAGGTCGACATCATCATCGGCACGCACCGCCTGCTGCAGAAAGACGTGGCCTTCGCCGATCTCGGTCTCATCGTCGTCGACGAAGAGCAGCGCTTCGGCGTCATGCACAAAGAGCGCCTCAAAGAATATAAGTCGTCCGTCGACGTAATGACGCTTTCCGCGACGCCGATTCCGCGGACGCTCCACATGTCGCTCATGGGCGTTCGCGATCTCTCGCTCATCCAAACGGCGCCGAAGAACCGTATGTCGGTCAAGACCGTCGTCGTGCCGGCGAGCGACGCGATCGTGCAGCGTGCGATGACGGCGGAGCTCGACCGCGGCGGCCAAGTGTACTACTTGCACAATCGGGTCGAATCGATTTACGCCGTGAAGAACGCACTCGAGAGGCTCGTCCCGCGCGCGCGCATCGCCGTCGGTCACGGTCAAATGCACGAGAACGAACTGGAACCGGTGATGCAGTCGTTCATCGACGGCGACACCGACGTGCTGGTCGCGACGACGATCATCGAGAACGGGATCGACATCCCAAACGTCAATACGATGATCGTCAATGATTCCGACAAATTCGGTCTCGCGCAACTCTACCAGTTGCGCGGCCGCGTCGGCCGATCGAACCATCAAGCCTATTGCTACCTGCTCTATCAAGGCCACAAAGCGCTGACCGAAGAAGCAAAAGCGCGCCTCGAAGCGATTCGCGAATTCACGCACCTCGGGTCGGGTTTGCAAATCGCGATGCGCGATCTCGAAATCCGCGGTGCGGGCAATCTGCTCGGCGCCGCGCAGTCGGGATTCATCGGATCGGTCGGATTCGATACGTACTGCCAGCTGCTCGCCGACGCAATCGCGGAACGGCGCGGCATGACGGCATCGCTCGAAGATCAGCGTGAAGCGGTGATCGACGTAAAGATCAGCGCGTTCATTCCGAACGACTACATCCCGCAGGTCTCGCAGAAGATTGCGGTTTACCAGCAACTCGCGAAGGCGCGCTCGGAAAGCGAAGTCGAGGAGATCGGCGCCGGCGTCCGCGATCGCTTCGGCGCTTTCCCCGTTCCACTGGAACGCCTCATCGAGCTCACCAAGCTGCGCGCAATCGCGCTGCACAAACACGTAACGCGCGTCGTCGTCGATGAGAAGCGCTTGACGCTCGGCGTCGGATCGGGATTTTCGCTCGATCCATCGATGATTCCGAAATTTCAGTCGCTCACGAAGAACCGCTTCCGCTTCGGCGAGGGCAAGATCGTCGTCGACTTACCCGCGCTTGTGAAGGGTGCCAGCGCCGAGGCAGTATGGATGCCGCTGCTGCGCAAACTCCTCGAAGCCATGTAGCTCGCTCCGGAAAAAGCTCGCGGCGCCGAGCCGCGGACGATGGTTTTCCCGAAGCGGAGGTCGTCAGCTTTTTCGAACGCTGCTGTAGGGGTGGCCGTAGGTACGGACGAACCTGGGGCGACGGCGCGGAGCCACTCGGCTCCGCTTTACTACGCTCTTGTCACCTGGAGAGATCATGCCGAAAGCCGACCGCATCCTTGCGGGCCTTGCCACCGCGTTCCTCGCCGCGTCGCTCGCGGCGTGCAGCGGCGGGGCTGGTGCCATCGCAACTGTGAACGGCACGCCGATCAGCAAAGCGGACTTCGACAATAAACTCGAGTCGAGCCCGGCCGCGCTCGGAACGCTGCAACAGATGGTTCGCGATCAACTGATCGATCAGTACGCGAAGAAAAACAATATCACCGTGAGCAACGACGAGATCGCCAAACGCGAAGACGACCTCAAGGCGAATTTCCCGCCCGGTCAGTGGGACGAGATGCTCAAAGCGCGCGGTCTCAGCGAGGACGACGTCCACAACGCGCTGCGCGAACAGATCATCATCGACAAGGCCGTCGGCAAAGACGTTCACGTGACGGACGCGCAGATCAAGCAGTATTTCGATAAAAATCACGCGGCATTCGATAAGCCGGAGCAAGTGAAGGCGCGCCACATTCTCGTGCCCGACCTGAAAACGGCGGAGAAGGTCGAAGGCGATCTGAAGTCCGGTAAGGACTTTGCGGCCGAAGCCAAGCAGTACTCGATGGATCCGGGCAGCAAGGACAAAGGCGGCGATCTGGGCGAGTTCCGGCGCGGCCAAATGGTCCCCGCGTTCGACAAGGCGGCGTTCTCGCTGCCGGTGGGTCAAGTCAGCCAGCCCGTGAAGTCGCCCTTCGGGTATCACATCATCCAGGTCGAAAGCCGCGATCCGGGTCAAAAGGCGACGCTTGACAACACCAAGGACCGCATCGCCGCATTGTTGCGCCAGCAGCAAGAGGCGCCGTTGATTCAGCCGTTCCTCCAAGACCTGCAATCGAAGGCAGACATTAAAGTAAACGACCCGCGTTTCGCGGCAGCGTTCCCGTCGGCACCACCCGCGCAGGGGTCCGCCGGACCGGCAGCAACGGCCGCGGCGACCGCCGCTTCGCCGGCCGCCTCGCCGCAATAAGCAATCGCGTATAGGCGTCACTTTATGGCGCAAAGCTTCGGCTTTGCGCCATAAAGTCAAATGGGCGCCCTCGCTATCTCTCGAACTTGGCGCGGATAATGCTGGTGCGCATCGTGGGGCTGGGCCCCGGCGACCCCCGATACCTCACCGTCGGCAGCATCGAAGTCATGCGCTCCGCGCGCTGGGCGGTGACGCTGCTCGCGCCGCCCGATCTGCAAAAAGCACTCACCGACGCGGGCGTCGAGCTTCTTCGCAATTTCGTCCCCGACGCAGCTCCGCTCGTACGCGGCAGCACGGACACGATCGACCATTTCGTGGCGCGCACAAAAACGCTCGGCGACGATATCCTCGCGATCGGCGTGCTCGGCAATCCGCTCTCCGACGTTCCGGGGCTTCCGCCGCTGCTGCGCGCGTTGGAAACACATGGCCTGCGTACGGATATCACGCCCGGCATGCCGCGCGCGACGCTCTCGGCATCGATGCCGATGCCGCTCGTTCCGTTACCTCCTCAGTCGCAACATCACTCGTTCGACGATCTGATCGAAATTATGGCGCGCTTGCGCGACGGCTGCCCGTGGGATAGAGAGCAAACGCACCGGACGCTCGTGCCGTATTTGATCGAAGAAACCTACGAAGTGGTGGAGGCGATCGAAGCCGGCGACATGGATGCGCTCTGCGAAGAACTCGGCGACCTTCTCCTGCAGATCGTGTTCCATTCGCAGCTCGGATCGGAAGTGGGAAAGTTCACGATTGCCGACGTGATCGACGCGCTTTCGAATAAAATGGTACGCCGCCACCCGCACGTCTTCGGAGATGCGGTGATCGAAGACGTCGAATCGCAATGGCAGAGTTGGGAGGCGCTCAAAGCCAAAGAGAAGACCGGACTGAAGCGCAAGAGCCGCCTGGAAGGTATCCCGAAGCAGCTCGGCGCGCTGCAGCGCGGTCAGCGCATGCAAGAAAAAGCGTCACGCGTCGGTTTCGATTGGCCCGGCGTCGACGGCGTCCTCGACAAATTGCATGAAGAACTGACCGAACTCGCGGAAGCGCGCCGCGACAAACACGACGATCCGCACGTGCGCGAAGAGTTGGGCGATGTTCTTTTCACGATCGTGAACCTCTCGCGCGCGCTCGGCATCGATGCCGAGATGGCGATGCGCGAAGCGAACGAGAAATTTTACCGACGCTTCAGCTTCATGGAAGAACGCGCCGGCGCGGCAGGTAAAGCGCTCTCCGACCTCTCGCTCGACGAGCTCGAGGAACTGTGGCAACTAGCGAAGACCCAAGCAGCATAACGAGCCTCATTCGCCTGCGCATGAGCGCGCACGATGCGCATTACGGCGGTAACCTCGTCGACGGCGCGCGCATGCTTGCGCTTTTCGGCGATGTCGCAACCGAACTGCTGATCCGTCTCGACGGCGATGAAGGACTGTTCGTCGCCTATGAGACGGTTGAATTCATCGCGCCCGTGTACGCGGGTGACTACATCGAAGCCGAAGGACGGATTACACGGATCGGCAACACGTCGCGCGCGATGACATTCGAAGCACGTAAAGTCATTGCGGTCCGAAGCGACGTCAACGAAAGCGCTGCGGATTTCCTTGGAGAACCGGTCGTCGTCTGCCGCGCAAGCGGAACGTGCGTTACGCCGAAGGGTAAGAAACGCCGCTAGTTACACGTCGATATGAGGGATTTCGCCGTGTAATATGCTTCCTTCGGGCGATACGTCGACCACAAGAGGCCGTAGGGTAAGTTGTACGGATAACGATCGCCTGCGGTAAAGTCTCGGAGTTCGCACCAGATGAGCGTCGGCAGAAGGAGCTCTCGGTGAATGTACCACATGCCTTCGAGGAACGCCGATTGATCTTGTGTCGAGGGCACGCACGTTTCCGTGGTGTGGATCGCCAAGTCGCGCGGCAACAACTTCTGCAGCGCGACATAGTCGGCCAATGCCGCACCCGGTTCTTTGTAGCTGTGAACCGCGCACCCGTTCAACACCTCGTACACGCCTTGCTGCACGAGCGCATGACTCCAGCGAACGTCGATCCCGCTCGTTCCGCCGCTCCACACCTCGCTTGCACCGTTCTCCCGCAATGCTCTGCCGGCTGCAATCGCGAGCTTCGCGTAGTGGTTCACATCCGGCGTCGCTCCCCAGTAGTTCGCGAGGTTCGGCTCGTTCCAGATCTCCCAAATAGGATCGTACGAAGCGTACCGCCGATGAATTTCACTGCACGCGCCGGCATACGACGCTACGTCAACCGGCTGCGCACGGTAGGGCGAGATCAATACAACGCGCATCCCGCGCGTCGCTGCTTTGGATAGCACGAGATCGGCCCGCTGAAGCGAATCGGTATCGACGCCGATGCGCACTAGTTCACCGCCGCAGGCTGCAATCGATTGCAACGCCCGATCCGCGTCGTCGGCGCCATAGATGACCGCGCCAAAACGCGTCGATGTCGACGGCGCGCCGCAAAACTTCGGCACCGGCGCTGCATCGTTGCGAAAGCACCCTGAGGCCGTAAGCGTGAGCGCGCCGCCCAGAAGCCGCAGAGCATGAAGTCGCTGCATCGGTTGCGTGCTAGGAGTCTCCCCGACCATGCCCGTGACGCTCGATGAACGCGATGACGATCACCTGCAGCTCGTACCCATCATGAGCTCGAGAAACGCGAACCGTGCGCGCCCGGCGCCCGCTACGCGAGACGTTCGTGCGTTTTTTTCTTCCAAAAGAATTCATAATACACGAATTGCGCGCACAGCACGAACCCATAGGAGATAGGATAGCCCATCCAGACACCGCGCAGCCCGAAGGAGTGCATCAAGATGAATGCCGCGGGAACTTCGATACCCCAGATGGAGAAAATGCCGTTGATCGTCGGCCAAATCACATCGCCGCTGCTACGAACGACGCCGCTCAGCACCGCGCTGTTGCCGAAGATGAGGTACGACCACAGCGTGATCATCAACAAGCTGTGCGCGATGTCGAGCGTTCCCTTATCGGTGATGAACCAGCCGAGAATCACGTAGGCAAAAATATAGCAGAGGCCGATCAGGATGCCGCCGATCACATAGTTCAATGCGACAGCGGACCGGACGACCGAACCGAGCAGATCCTCGCGGCGCGCACCGATACATTGCGCGCCGAAGATCGATGCCGTTATGCTCATCGAGATCGCGGGGAACTGCACGTACCCGACCACCTGGTTCACGGCGCCGTACGCGGCGGTTGCGCTCGCTCCGTAGCGGTTGACAAAACTGATGACGGCGATCTCCGCGAGCGACACCATGATCGTCTGAAGGCCGGTCGGAATGCCGATGCGCAAGACGAGCAAGAGGATTCGCGTGTCGAACACCATGTCGCGCGCCATCTCGCTATCGAACGCGAGCGGATTCTTCGAGCGGCGCAAATGCCACAACAGCGCCGGGAAAGCGACGAGCGTCGAGAGCAATCCGGAAATCGCAACGCTTGCAACGCCGAGCGTCGGCAAGCCGAGCCATCCGCGAATCAGCATCGGCGTGAAGAGCATCGAAAGGGCCGTTCCGAGCACCAAGAACCACAGCGGCGTCTTGGTGTCGCCGGTTCCGCGCAAAAACACCGTATACATGATGTACGGGAAATAGAGCGGGAACGTCAGGAAAACGACGCGCGTGTAGAAGTCGGATGTCTGGAGGATGCTCGCCGGCGTGCCGAGCGCTTTGAGCATCAGCGGGGAGAACACGACGCCGAGGATCATCGTAATGATCGAGAAAACCACGGTCGCGCCGAGGACCGTTCCTGCGACCTTCTTCACGCGATGCGCATCGCCGGCTCCATACGCCTGACCGATGAGCACCGTGGCTCCGCTACCGATGCCGATAAGAAACGAAAACAGCAAAAATACGACCGGAAAGACGGCCGATACGGCGGCGAGGGCGTTCACGCCAAGCATGCGGCCGAGATACACGTAGGAGAACGTCTGCGACGTCGATTGTAAGACGTTGCTGATCATGAGCGGAATCAAGAAGACCAGCATGGTCTGCCACATCGGCCTCGATTGGTCGAATACGTTGACGCCGGGTCGACGCGGCGCACGCTGTTCAGCGGCCATCGGCGCTCCTTTCTGTGCGACGGCGCAGACTTCATGCGCCTCGATAAGTTCATGAAGGTTTCTCGTCTTTCGAAACGCCGTTCCGAAGCGCATGAAGCGCTCGAGCACGGCCGCATCACGAAAGACGGAAAAGCGCTGAAGCCGGCCTATCAGGTAAGGCCGGGCGACATCCTGGTCATACATTATGCGACACGAATCGTTTCCGTGCGCATTCGTGAAGTGCCGTTGCGCGTTACACCGGGCGTGAAACCGGCCGACCTATACGAAGTGCTCGACACACGCCACGACGACCCATCGGAGTGGGGCTGATGGCGGCAAACGCCGCACCGGTCTCGGGCGACACGAAAGATGCGCTCGCACGGGACACGCCGGGCGCGACGCACTGCCGCAGCGCGTTAGCGGCGGGACTCGCGCTCTACGGTGCCGATGCATCGCGCACGCATTTCGTGACACATCGCAATTCGATTGCGCGCCTCTTTTGGTCGCTGCTCGACGATCGCAAAGCGTATCCGATCGAGCAACGCGGTGCCACGCGTCTCGCGCGCCTGCCCACGTTTGCGATCGCGCTGCCCGACTCGCTGCGCGCGTCTCAGCCAAAACCGTCGCACAAGTGCGATCGCTTGATGGAGATCCGCGCAGCGTTTCTCGCGTGCGGATCGCTCGCCGCCGGAGCGCACGGCTATCATTTGGAATTCGTCATCGCCGGCGATGAGTTCGCGGAGCGCCTCGTGTGGATGCTGCGCAGCACCGGCCGCGCGCCGAAACGCACGGTGCGCAAACGGCGTCATGTCGTCTACTACAAAGACTTCGAAGCGATCGTCGACGTGCTCACGATGATCGGAGCGTTCGGCGCAGTCTTGCATTTGGAAGACGTGCGCGCGCTGCGCGAGACGAAAAACCGTATTCATCGGCTCGTCAACACCGAGGCGGCGAATCTCGAACGCGCCGCCTCCGCCGCCGCGGCACAGCGCCGGACCATCGAGTACTTGGCAAGCGCCTATGGGCTCTCGCAGCTGTCGCCGCCGCTGCGCGAAATCGCGAACCTCCGCCTGAATCATCCCGGCGAGTCCCTTGCGGAGCTCGGCGCACGCTGCAATCCGCCGATTGCAAAACCTACGGTGAGCAGCCGTCTGAATGCCCTCGTCCGCTTAGCTGCAAGCGTACGCGCGGGCAGGGCTGCACCGAGCAAGCCCGGTAAATCCTGACCCTTACCTTGCTCTCGATGGAGATTTGCATGCGCATCGGAATCAACGGCTTCGGCCGCATCGGCCGCAACTTCGCCAAAGCGCTGATCGAACGCCATCCCGAGGTCGAGATCGTCGCCGTCAACGATTTGACGAGCGCCGCCGAATGCGCACACCTCTTCAAATACGACAGCAACTATGGAACGTATGAGGGCGACGTTCGCGCCGAAGGCGACACGATCGTGATCGACGACCGTCGCATCAAAGTGCTCGCCGAGCGCGACCCCGGCAAACTGCCGTGGAGAGATCTCGGCGTCGACGTCGTCATCGAATCGACCGGTCTCTTCACCGACGCGGACAAGGCGCGCGCGCACATTACCGGCGGCGGCGCGAAGAAAGTCATCATCTCGGCGCCAGCTAAAGGCGAAGACGTGACGCTCGTGCTCGGCGTGAACGAAAACGTCTACGATCCCGAGAAGCACAACATCATCTCGAACGCGTCGTGCACGACGAACTGTCTTGCGACCGCGGTGAAGCCGCTCGTCGATCATCTCGGCTGGGTCAAAGGCTTCATGACGACGATTCACTCGTACACGAACGATCAAAACATTCTGGACGCGCCGCACAAAGATATCCGCCGCGCGCGCAACGCTGCGACGAATATCGTTCCAACGAGCTCGGGCGCCGCGAAAGCGCTATATCTGACGATTCCCGAAGTGAAGGGCTCGTTCGACGGTTTCGCGCTTCGCGTGCCGACGCCGACGGTGTCGATGTGTTACCTCGTAGCGCAAGTGAAAAAAGAGACGACGCGCGACGAAGTCAACACGATCTTGAAAAACGAGGCCGAAGGACCGCTCAAAGAGTACGTGCAGTATACCGATGAAGAGCTCGTCTCGAGCGACTTCAAGGGCTCGCAGTACAGCTCGATCATCGATTCGAAGCTGACGCAAGTAAACGGCGACCTCGTGCAGATCTGCGCCTGGTACGATAACGAGTGGGGCTACTCGTGCCGTCTCGCCGATCTGACCGCGATGGTGCTCGAGAAGATCCCGGCGAACGCATAATTCCAAAGACTCCGTGAAGTTTCGAACGCTGAACGACCTGGACGTTCGCGGCAAGCGCGTATTGGTTCGTGAAGACCTGAACGTCCCTATGAATGAGACGGCGACAGGAGTATCGCGGATTACACGCGCATCGACGCGGCGATTCCGACGCTTCGCGCGCTGCTCGATCGCGGGGCGCGCGTCATTGTGCTCTCGCATCTGGGCCGTCCGGATGGAAAAGCCGGATCCAAAGTACTCGCTTCGCCCCGTTGCGGCGGCGCTCTCCGAACGGCTGCACACGGACGTGGCGTTTGCCGACGATTGCATCGGTCCGGCGGCACAGCAGGCGGTGCGATGCGCTCACGGACGGGTCAATCGTCGTTGCTCGAAAACGTGCGCTTTCACAAGGAAGAGGAACAGAACGATCCGCAGTTCGCGAAAGAACTCGCGTCGCTCGGCGACATCTACGTGAACGACGCGTTCGGAACGGCGCACCGCGCGCACGCATCGACCGAAGGCATCGCGCATCTTCTTCCGAACGCAGCCGGCCTCTTGATGCAAGCGGAACTCGCCGCGCTCGCACGCCTCGACGTCAAACCCGGAGCAACCGTACGTCTGCGTCATCGGCGGCGCGAAAGTCAAAGACAAAGTCGGCGTATTCAAATTCTTGATGAAAACGCGTCGACCAGTTCTGCATCGGCGGAGGCATGGCCAATACGTTTCTCGCGGCGCGCGGAACGAACGTCGGCCGTTCGCTGCGTGACGACGATCTCGGCCCTGCGCGCGAGATTTTCGAACTCGCCGATTCAGCGGACGTGACGCTCCATCTGCCGGTCGACGCCGTCGTATCGAGTGCATTCGAGCGCGACGCGGACGCGCATGTCGTTGATATCGAAAACGTCGGCGACACGATGATTCTCGACATCGGGCCCAACACGGCGCAAGCGTATGCCCATGTCATTCGCGCGGCGAAGACCATCGTCTTCAACGGCCCGATGGGCGTCTACGAAAAGGCGGCGTATCAAGGCGGCACGCGCGTCGTCGGCGACGCAATCGCGACGGCGACACGCAACGGCGCAACGAGCGTCGTCGGCGGCGGCGACGCTGCCGCGGCGGCGCACATGCTCGGCTTTGCGGATGCAATGACGCACGTTTCGACCGGCGGCGGCGCGACGCTCGAATTCTTGGAAGGACGAACGCTGCCCGGCATCGCGGCGCTGGAATCTTAGGAGACTCGAAGAAGTGCCGCGCACGATCGTTGCGGGCAATTGGAAAATGAATAAGACGGCCGCGGAGACGCGAGCGTATCTCGACGCATTCCTTGCCGCAAACGTCGAGTTTTCCGAAGACAATCGACGTCGTCGTTGCGCCGCCGTTTACGGCGCTCGCCGCGGCACATGAGATGCTGCGCACCGCGTTCGGACGTTGCGCTCGGCGCACAGAACGTGCATTGGGAACTCAGTGGTGCCTTCACCGGTGAGATCAGCGTTCCGATGCTGCTCGAGCACGGCGTAACGTACGTTATCGTCGGACATTCCGAGCGCCGTGCGTTCTTCAACGAGCTCGACCGTACGGTCAATCTCAAAGTGAAGACGCTGCTCGAACATGGCGTCACACCGATCCTGGCGGTCGGCGAAACGCACGGTGAACGTCAAGCGGCGACGACCGACACGCGCGTCGTTGCGCAAACGCGTGACGGCACTTGACGGATTGACCGACGAAGAGATCGCGCGCGTCGTCGTTGCGTACGAACCGATCTGGGCTATCGGCACCGGACAAAACTGCGATCCCGACGAAGCCAATCGCGTGATGGGCGTGATTCGCAACAGCGTACCGGCGCTGGCCGACGTGCCGATTCTCTACGGCGGCAGCATGAAGGCCGAGAACGTTGCGGCCTATATGGCGCAACCGAACATCAACGGCGGCCTTGTCGGCGGAGCATCGCTCGATCCCGACGGCTTCGCGAGACTGATCGTGAACGCAGGCAATTCGGCTGAGGATGACACGCGTAGATGATTAAACCGGTGTTCTTGCGGTTCTCGACGGATGGGGTTGCAGCGATTCCGAGTACGGCAATGCGATTGCCGCGGCGACGATGCCGCATTGGCACGCGTTTTTCGAAACGTACCCATGGACCATGCTCGATGCGTCGGGAGAAGCGGTGGGCTTGCCGAAAGGCATCATGGGCAACAGCGAAGTCGGCCACATGAATCTCGGCAGCGGACGCGTCGTTCCGCAAGGCGTCGTCATCATCGATGCCGACATCGCGTCCGGGCGAATTCGCAAACGAACGCGACGCTCGTGCGGTGCCTCGAGCACGTGAAAGACACCGGCGGAACGCTTCACCTGTTGGGATTGCTCTCCGACGGGCAAGTCCACAGTTCGATCGAGCATCTCTTCGCGCTGATCGATGCGGCGGTCAACGCAAGCGTTCCGTTCGCGGTTCACGCGTTCCTGGACGGCCGCGACACGCCGCCGCGTTCTGCGCAGACCTACGTCGAGCAGCTCGAAGAAAAGCTCGCCGCGCGTCGGACGCCAAGGCGCGATTGCATCGGTCTGCGGACGTTTCTACGCGATGGATCGCGACAAGCGCTGGGAGCGCACGCAGCAAGCCTACGACATGCTCGCACACGGCGAACGCGCGATACCATGCGCCCGATGCACCGGCGGCGCGTGCGCATGGCCTACGAACGCGATGAAAACGACGAATTCGTCGTGCCGACGATCGTCGGCGAGACGCGCCCGGTCGTGCGACGGCGACGCGTGCATCTTCTTCAATTTCCGCCCCGACCGCGCGCGCCAATTGACGCTCGCGTTCAACCACGATCCCGCGGTGCCGTTCGAAACGGTTGCCTATAGGATCTGCTTCTTTGCGACGATGACGAAGTACGACGAAACATATCCGAATCCAGTGCTATTCGGCCCCCGTCCGCAGTTCGATACCTTCGGCGAGATCGTCTCCCGCGCGGGCTTGAAGCAATTGCGTCTGGCCGAAACCGAAAAGTACGCGCACGTTACGTACTTCTTCAATGGCGGACGCGAAGAGCATCTTCGAGGGCGAAGACCGTAAGTTTATTCCCTCGGATCGCAGCGTGCCGACGTACGATCTCGCGCCGGCGATGCGCGCGAACGAAATCACCGACTTTGCCGTGAACGACGTGAACACCGCGCGCAACGACGTCATCATCATGAACTATGCGAATGCCGACATGGTCGGACATACCGGCATATGGCAGCCGACGATCGAAAGCGTAGAAATGCTCGACCAGTGCTTGCAACGTCTTGCCGACGCGGTTTTGCGCGCGGGCGGTCTGCTTGCAATCACTGCCGATCACGGAAACGCCGAAGAAAAGCTCGACAAAGACGGCAATCCGCTTACCGCGCACACGACGAATCCCGTGCCATTCATTCTCGTCGAGCAACGAAATCCACGGAACGCTCGCATCGGGCGGAAAACTCGGCGATGTTGCACCGACGCTGCTTTCGATCATGGGACTTTCCGGTTCCGAAAGCGATGACGGGCAACGAATCTGTTTCACGCCGGAAACGGCGCCGCTTCGCGCAAGATGATCGATCGCCGCTCACCAAACGACAAACTTCTCGCGCACGATGCCTCCCGCATCGAAGAGGCAGCCGGCGGACCCGTCGACGTCGCGGATTGTTTTAGGCAGCGGTCTCTCTTCCGCGCTGCGCGACCGCTTCAACACACCTCGATGCCCTACGATACGCTGCTCGGCTTTCCGGTCGCATCACTGCGCGGCCACGCGGGTGAAGCGCTCGTTGGAACGTGGCAAGGAAAGCGCGTCGTCGCTTTCGCGGGCCGCGTGCATCTGTATCAGGGTTTCTCGCCGACACAAGTGACGGTCAATGTTCGCCTCGCGCACAAGCAGGCGCGAAGATCGCGATCCTCACGAACGCCGCGGGCGGCCTCAATCAATCGTTCGAGCCGGGCGATCTGATGCTGATCTCCGATCATCTCAATCTCACCGGACGAAATCCGCTCGTCGGCTGGCCGCATGAAAATCCGTTCGTCGATATGTCGGACGCCTATTCCGAACGTTTGCGCGCGATCGCGAAGAGCGTCGGAAACCGCAAGCGCATTTGCGCGAAGGCGTGTATGCCGGCCTGCAAGGGCCGAATTACGAAACGCCTGCGGAAGTCGAGTATCTGCGACGCATCGGCGCCGACGCGGTCGGCATGTCGACCGTGCTCGAAACGATTTTCGCGCGCTTCATCGGCATGGGCGTGCTTGGCATCAGTCTCATCACGAACCTTGCCGGAGCAAAAAACACCAACCACGCCGACGTTACGGCGATCGGCCACGAACGCGGCAGCGCCATGGCCGATCTCATCGGCGATTTCTTAGCAAAGCTCTAGCCCCGTCAGAGCGTTTGGATCACCATGAAGCGGAATGTGGCGGGTCCGTACGGCACTTGCCCGCGCCATCCCGTTTCGCCGTTCACGAGCGGCGCCCGGATGGCGAGGCTTCCGGCTCCGTAGTAGTTGTACTTCAATGCGTCCGTACCGAAAAGGTTATCGACCGACATCTGTACGCTGGTGCTGCGCGCGACCGGCTGACGATAGCTCGCGGTGCCGACGAAGAACGCCGGAATATTATACGTATTGTTCGAGCCGTAATACGTGAGCCCGAACTCGGCGTATTGACCGAAGCTGCCGCGCCGATGAATCCCCGCATATCCCATTGCAGTAGGCTTCGCTCTTGTTCGAGATTCCGTTGTACCCGAGGCCGTTGCTGTAGAAATTTACACCGGGCACCACGCCAAGGTTCGTCCCATACGGATTCGTTGCGGTAGCATACGCACTCGGCGGAATGTCGTACGGATATGCGCGTTCCAGCGAACCCGAAAACGTGTAGCCCCATCCCCGCAGCGGGTCGCGGCGCAACGTGAATTCGAGCCCCGCGTACCGGCTCTGTGCGAGGTTCGCGTTCGTCGTGATGAAGCCGGATTGCCGTTAAACGTCGTTCCGGAGTCATACGTATACGCGACGAACTGATTCCAGAAACGCAGATTCGCGTCGGGATTCAGACGGTAGGTGAACCCTAAACGCGGGTCGTTGTGCGTGAGCGTACTCATGGCGAAGTGAAACGTTCCTGCGGAGCTGGAGGGCGTGTAGTAATTTTGGTAGAGATTTTGGTAATCCGCAACCGTGAGCTGCCCGCGCTCGGTAACCGGCAGAACCGCGCGCAAAAGATATGTCGTAAAATCTTGACGCGTTCCCGGAGCGATCGATACGACGATACCCGGCGTTGCTCCGCCGGTCAGGCGGTAGGAGTTTGTGAGCGACGTGTTACGATCGTACGTGAACGTAAATAGCGCCTCACCGGCCTCTCGCTCGGCTCGCGCGGGAAACTGCAAATTTCCGCCGAGAATCTCTTCAATGCGATCGCGGGCACCGTTCCGCTTCTCGGCGCCGGAACCCCGATTGCGCTCGCAAACGGATCCACCGTCCCCTCGCCGCTGGCAGGCCTGGTGCCGTTTACGCTTCGCTTCATGGTTCGCGAATCGTTCGGCGAAGGGTCGCTCTACGAACACTAGATCCAGGAAGGAAGCCACATACGCGCCATCCGTTGATCGCTTGTAATCGTCACACCGGCATAGATCGGATAGAAGTAGACGAACGCGAACGCGACGACGGTAAGGTAGCCGATTGCGATCGCCATCGCGGTTGCGCGGCGCGAATCTTTCCATTTGTTCCAGATCCACATCACCGCGATCGCATTACACAATGCGACGAGCGGAACATCGACGTAGAAATGATAAATCCAGGCGATCCGCGGCGAGCGAGACCACGGCAGCCATTGCAAGAGATACGCGAGGACGACCAGTGCATAGCCGCGATTGCGCTCGCGCCATGCCAAATATCCTACGAACGGAACGGCCGCCAATCCGGGCCACAACAACAGTGGATTCGGCAGCGAATAAATCATCTGCGCCGTACCGACGCCGTGGCTCGATCCGTAGTTCGCATAGTAGAGCACCGGGCGCAGGTCGAGCGGCCAGGTCCACCAGAGCGACGCATACGGATGCGTGGCCACGAGGTGCGCGTGATACATATACGCGCCGACCTGCATGTCGATCACGTTTGTGAGCGTGTACGGACGCGGCGGCAGCGTCACCAAATCGCGCAGGCCGATGAAATGCGGAATGTACGCGAGCGCATACACGACCGCAACGGCGGCCGTCGATACGGCGACGACCGTATCGACCGGAAAGGGCGACGGGCGACGATCGGCCCATGCCCGTACGGTCGCATACGCGATGACGGCGGCCGCAACGCCATACGCCATGACGCCGTACCACTTGCTCGCGACGAGGAGAGCACCGGAAAACGCAAAGAACATCAGCCATCCGCTGCCCGCGGGCCTCGCGCGGATCAAGCGATACACGCCGTAGAGGGCGGCCGCGATCGCGACCGCCACAACGGCTCGTGCGTAGATTGCCTCATGCGCAAAGCGAATTGCAACGAACGCCGCTGCGATGAACAACGCCGCGAACGCTGCGCCGAGGTTCAGTAACGCTTCGTTCCGTGCAACGCGACGCGCAGACGCTGCAAGAATCGCATCCCAGTAACGGATGAATCCATAAAGCGTCGCAAGCGAGAAACAGACGACGTAGGTTTCCGGGGTTGCGATGCGCGACTGCACGAAATGCATCCCGTCGAAGCCGAAGAGCAGCGCGGCGTACGTCGCGAAGAGCGTCGAGCGCGAGAACGCGCCGCGCCAGCACAAACGTCAGCACGACGGCGAGCGCTCCGGCGACAACGCCCAAAAACCGCCATCCGTGAGAATTGTCTCCGGCCGGCAAGCCGCCGAAGAGCATCACCGATAGCGTGATGAGCAGCTTCGTGACCGGCGGATGCGTGCTCTCGTAGATATAGCGCCGCTGCAAATACTCCTCGGCCGCTCGCGCAAAGTAGACCTCGTCGAAGATCTTTTCCGGCGGAAACCAATAGTTGACGAAGAGCAGCACGAATGAGCCGACGCCCAATGCCGCTGCAACGACCGCGTCGCGAGATCGTACGAGAAGCGCCATTGCGTTCGCGTATTCGCGGCTACTCGATACGGTAACTTCCGCTCGGGTCTATCGATACGCGGGAGTCACCGACGATCACGCTTCGCACGTGGTGATCCCAGAACGTGAAAATGCTGATGATGAGCGGTTTGAGACCCTGCGAGCAACTCGCGCGCCCTGCTCGAAACCGACAGCGTGTCTCTGACCCACTGCGGGTGATCGCGCGGCAACAGCGCCATATCCAAGTCGACATCGGGGACGGCAGGAACGATCGCTTGCGTCTGCGCCGCCTCAGGTTCACGCGGCGCGGAGTTCGGCTCGCGCCGCACGCTCGATTCAACGCGCTGCAACGGAAACAGCCCTTCGCAGTTTCTCGAGCGCGGCTATATGCAACTGCGACGCTCGTTGAGGCGAGATGCGCATCCGCTTGCCGATATCGCGCAACGAGCGCTCTCCAAAATAATACGCGCGGATCAACGCGCGCTGCCGCGGTGCGAGCCGGTCGAGCAACGCGCGCACTTCCAACGCATCTTCGCGCGCGGCGATGATGCAAGCCGGATCGCCACTCCAGTCCTTCGGCACGCGTTCGCCGTCAGGCAGCGGTGCATCGATCGAGAGTGGAACGCCGCGATGCGCGGCGAGGCGTGCGCGCGCGAACCCCGGCCGAATCGCTTCCATCTCGACGCTGCTCGGCACGCTGCCTCGCTCGAGTGCGAGACGATACCGATCGCTCTCCCCATCGCGCAAGGCCCGTCGCGCGCGCTCGGATACCGGGTCCATGCGCCGGATTCCATTGAGCATCGCTCCGACGATGAGTTGACGCGCGTACTGTTCGAGCGTCGGACCGCGCTGTGGGTCGAAGTTATCGACGGCGCGAATCAATCCGACGCTGCCGTCGCCGACCAAATCGTCGACGTCGACGCTGGGAACCAGTCGATGAATGCGCCGCGCGATACGTTTGACGAGCGGAAAATAGCGACGAATTAGGGCTTCGCGGTCAAGGGATTCATCCATGGTGACGCTCGATCGACGCGATCAGCGTTTGAGCGAACGTTTCGACGCAATAATCGCCGGCGGGACCGGCCGCTTCGGCGAGCGGACGCAATGTTTGCGCAAACAGCATCGCCTCGAGTGTCGCTTGCGCGACGTGCAACGCATTATTCACACGACGAAACTAGCAACTGACTGTTGCCGGCTTGTCACATGGCCGTTACGCCGCTCTATTCGCCGTCGTAGTAATCGAGTTGCGGCGCGTTACGGACCATCCAACGCACGTCCGGAGTCCCGATCAGTACTTTGTTCGATTCGGGATAGTAGCACACCGCATCGGGCACACACTGACCTAGAAGCAGAATGACCGCTTCGCGCGAGCTTTCGTTGAGAACTTGATGCGCGTGATCGGGTCCAACGGGAAAGGCGATAAAATCGCCTTTCCTGCACTGCAGCGTTTCGCGCGTAGTGCGGATGCTCGGTGTCCCCTCCAGCACGACGAACAGTTCTTCCTCACTGAATTCCGCGTGCACCGGACAGAATCGCGCACCGGGCGTAAGTTTCACGACTTGGTAGCCAAGACGCTCGGCGCCGATGAAAAACCCAACCTCTCCATCGTGCGAACGGTATTTTCCGTTCTTCCCTTCCCAATAGTCATAGCGCAACTCGTCGAGATTTATACGGTTCACCGCGATTCCACCGCGTTGGAAGAGCAGTTTTCCGATTGCCCGCGTCGCGCCGCTCCAAAGCGGCGTGCCGTCGCCGACGAGCAGCACGTCGGGCTGAAGTGCCCACACGCGCCGCAGGCCCAGCACGGCATCTTGCACGTTACTGTATTTCTCATCGGGTAGTAACGACAACGAACCAGCCGGTGCGCCGACGATCGCGTCGCCGACGATCACCGTACGCTGCGCCGAAAGGTGAATCGCAAACTCACCCGGCGTCTTCTGGTGCTCGAGCGCGACGAGCGTTGCTCCGGCGAACACCGTTTCACCGTCGCGGAGCACCCGGTCCACCGGAATGTCGAAGAGCGGCGCTTCATTTGCGGACGACACGACACGCGCACCGAATCGTTCGCGAAGCGCAGCGGCATCGCGAACGTGGTCGCGATTGGTCAGGACGACCTCCGAAATGCCACCAAGCGCCGAAATACGTTCGCCGTCGT
This sequence comes from Vulcanimicrobiia bacterium, assembly GCA_963737065.1. GTDB lineage: Bacteria > Vulcanimicrobiota > Vulcanimicrobiia > Vulcanimicrobiales > Vulcanimicrobiaceae > JAMXLG01. The sequence goes on along the minus strand of CAVTRC010000001.1, from coordinate 1,977,077 downwards.
CAGCGTCGAGCGGGACCGGATCGATCGCGACGTTGCCGTCCGGCAGCACAAAGAGGTAGCTGTTGAAATGCATCTTCCGATCGGGCTGCCAGCGCGACCACATATGCACATTCGACATGGCAAGCTCTTGCATAATCCTCCAACCAACGAAAAGACGGCATGCTCACTACAGCCCGGTACGCAGTGCATGACCGGTGGATGCGCTCATTGGTTGCCTTGCTGCGCGGCGTCAAGTCGGTGCGACGCGCTTCGATCGGTAGCGCTCCTTCACGTCGCACCGATCGCCGGCGCGGCGTTCATTGTCCGAGGCCAGCTCTGCTGACCCAGCCGCCTCGATCAGCGCACCTTGCTGAGTGCCGATCCTTTATGCATCGCAACGTGATCCGTCTTATCGCTCTTGATTTCGTATTGCGGATCCGCTTCGCTCGCGTGGACGGTATAGCCCTTGAACTGAATCTCCGACGTTATCACTTTCGTGACATGGCCGGTTACGCGTCCCGCCTCGGAGTTCCAACTGACGTGGTCGCCGACCGCGAATCGTGGTGAAGTCATCTATCCCTCTTGGATCTCGCCATACCGTCATACACATCGTCTGTCAGTTGCGGCGCGCTAATCACCATTGCGTTCGATATGTGCTTCGCTCGGGTGTTGACAGGTTTTCCGAGCGCAGACATCCTGCGCCCCGAAGTCGCCAAGGTTAGGGTCAGACTGGGAGAAATTCGGACAATCACACTGTGTACACGGCGTCGCCATCATCGTTCTCCTGTGGTTTTGCAAGGACTTGGAGCTGCCTTGTTTGCCCATCGCGCAAGCGCCTGCATTTTCGGATCACGGAGGCGCTACGTTGAGTGTACCCGCTTTAACCGTTCAGACACCGCAAACGCGCCTCGCGGAAAGCATGCGATCAAAAAACCGCTCGAAATACGCGACTGCTCCTTCGGCAGCACGATTTTGTAACGCGAAACGTGAACCGCGCCACGGACATGGAACACTTGCGGCTTTGAGGGCTATCATCGGTAAGCCCTGCGGCCATGTCTGCGTAGCGCTTATACACGCGAAAGTCTTTGACAGTTGGCGCTACCAGCGTCAATCCAACAAGACGTCGACAAACGCAGTCGGTAGCCCACTATATGCGCCACATACCACTATGCCGTATCCGCGTCGTGCGGACCGAACGCTGGAGCGATGCCCTATGCGGCCCTCTTTGCTCGGCGACTTTCGGTTCGGCGCATATCTGGAGCGCCTCGTTCAACCGGCACGCACCCAGAGCGGGATGCTTATTAGCAACTGACGTACAGTTGGTAATAAAAACGAACTATCGGTCGCGACCGCAAATCCATTTCAGGCAAGAAGGAGATCGAGTATCGGCATGGGCGTATCTAGTGGAGAAGATCAGAAATCTATACAGCAGCCGGTTCTCGCTCCGCTCACGCGCGCTGCAATATTTCTGGTGCTCTGTATTAAGCGCGATGAAAAGAGCTACGCAGCAGTACGTTCGCTGTGCGGGGCGCTCGAGGGGATTTTTCGTGCAGTGGAATCTCGCGAGCTGGAGGCAGGGCTCACTTGCGTTACAGGGATTGGCTCGGATGTCTGGGACGACTTATTCGGAAAGCCGCGCCCAGCGGAACTGCATCCGTTTCGCGAGATTCTTGCGGGCGATCGGCACGCGGTTTCTACGCCGGGCGATATGTTGTTTCACATTAGGGCGAAGCGCATGGATATGTGTTTCGAGCTAGCGACGCACATCATGGAGCGCCTTGGAGACGCGGTTTCTGCTTTCGACGAAACACACGGCTTCCGGTACTTCGACGATCGCGACTTGATCGGGTTTGTTGACGGGACCGAAAATCCACGCAACGGTGAAGCATTTGAGGCTGCAATAATCGGCGAAGAAGACAAGCACTTTGCTGGCGGAAGTTACGTAGTCGTGCAAAAATACGTACACGACATGAACAAGTGGAACGCGCTTCCAACGGAGGAACAAGAGCGGATCATTGGCCGCAAGAAGTTGTCCGATATCGAGCTAACGGACAACGTAAAACCCTCAAATGCGCATAACGCGTTAACGACGGTTATCGAAAACGGAAAACAGATAAAGATCCTTCGAGACAACATGCCTTTTGGCAAACCGGGTTTCGGCGAGCTTGGAACATATTTTATCGGTTACAGCCGGTCGCCTCATATCACCGAACAAATGCTGACGAACATGTTTGTCGGTCGTCCGGCAGGGAACTACGATCGGCTGCTGGATTTCAGTCGCGCCGTGACAGGTAACTTGTTCTTCGTTCCGCCGGCTACGTTCTTTGAGAGCCTCGAACCGCCGGGGTGATAGTCCTGGGCATTCGCTAATGTCTCAATGACGTGACCCGCGTCCGGACGTGCACACATTTGCGCCGCTCGCTGCGCAAGTATGGTAGGGCGCGTTACGTTCTCTGCAAGTTGTTCGCGATGCGCAGCATTTCGTCTGCGGCTTGGACGCCTTTAGCATTCGCTTCGTACGCGCGTTGCGCCGCGAGAATTTGCATCATCGATTCGACGATCGATACGTTCGACTGCTCGAGCATGCCGAAACGAATCTGCGAAGCGCCGGCTGCACTCGGGCGGAAGAGACGCGGGGAGCCCGAATTCGGGTTCGCGATGAAAAGCATCCCGCCGATGCTCTCGAGACGTTCCGGCGCCGCAAACGATGCGAGTGGAATCGTCGCGACGCGTTTCGTTGCGCCGCCGGACATTGTCGCGGTCACCGCACCGTCCTCGCCGACCTTGATCGATACCGCATCGGCCGGAATACGAACGCCATCCAGGCGCCAGCCCGCAGCGTTACGCAGCGTGCCGTCCGCAGCGCGCGAAAACTGCCCGTCGCGCGTGTAGGCGACGCGCTTTCGGTCGCGTACGATGAAGAACCCGTTGCCGTCGATCGCGAGATCGCATGGCCCGTTGCTGCGTTCGAGTTTGCCCTGCGTGAAAACGACATGTTGGCCGAGCGCGATCGTCCCCATGGAGCGTTCGCCGGGCGCTGCGAGCGCGGCGAACTCGTCCGCCGATCCTTTAAAGCCCGCGACTTCGGAGTTGGCGAGATTGTCCGAAATCGTATCGAGATTGCGTTGCTGCGCGGCCATTCCGCTCGCCGCAGCGAAAAGTGCACGATCCATGGTGCGATTCTAGCAGCCGAAAGTGAACGCGCTGTGTCCGTCGTATGGAGAGGTTTATGCGTTCCATTCCGGCTGCCCTATTGCTCCTGACGCTCATCGCCTGCAATGCGCAGCCGTCACCGGACGAACAACGGGATACGACGGAACGTTCGGCGATGGCGCCGCTGAAAGAGCACTATCCCGACGTTGTGATGGGGTTCGATTTCCACGGCAACACGGTCGACGTTTCCGTCGACTTGAATAAAGAGATCGATCTCGACGACGACAAAGATGAAGCGCTCAAAGCGGAAGCGCTACGGCGTTGGCGTACCGCGTGGCTCCGTACGCACCCGGGAGAGAACTCGACGCTTACCGTAAGGATTATCGACTTTCGCGGCGAGGTTTCGTGGAAAGGGACCGTGCGCGCGTAGCGATTACTTGAGCCGGGCGACGTCGTTACTCGCCTTTTGACGCGTCGCATCAATTGCTGCGACGACTTTTTCGGCGCTCTCGAACGATCGTTGCGCGGTGAGAATGTCGACCATTTCGCCGATCGCATCGACGTTCGCTATTTCGAGATACCCGCTGCGAATCGACGCACCGGGACCCACTGGGATGCGATCGACCTCGCGTCCCGCAAGCATCACGCGCCCGCGGTCGTCGATCGTGGCGGCCTCGGGGACGCGAAGCGCGCCACGCAGGCCGAGGAGCGCCCGTCCCGAGTCGTCGCGTACGGTTCCGTCGCGGTCGCGCACAAACGCACCGTTTCGTGTTCCGATGATATGTCCGCGGTCATCGCGTACCCGGAACATCCCTCCGCCGACGATCGCAAGATCGAAGGCCCGTCCCGTGCGACGGAGCATGCCGTGTTCCACCGGCGTTTCGCGCTCGATCCGAACTCCGCTCGTGCTCAGCACGCCGTGCGCAACGACCTTCTCGAAGCCGTTGGTCGAGACGTTCGCGAGATTTGCGGTCGCAATATCGAGGCGCGCGCGCGCCGCAATCATCGCGCTGCCCGCCCAATCGATTCCATCCATGGCGCGATGCTGCGCTCGCCGTATGACCGCGGTATTGCAAACGAATTGCGCGTGTATGTTCGAGAACGCTAGCGCATGCGCCGGAAAATCGGCTGATCGGTCACGACTTGCCGGAACGCCCGTTCGTGCACCGTATTCGAAAGCGACTCATGTTGGCCGAGGCCCAGGAACCCGAGGTGCATGAGGCTATCGAAGAACAACTTGTGCAGACGATACTGCACCGCACCGTTGAAGAGCGGAAATACTCCGCGAGCGATGATCGCGTGGAATTCGTTGATCGAGCCGTCTTCGACCGGGTTGTGGCGCGCAAACATGACGCTCGCGCGCAACTCTTCAAGGGGCGTCGCGTACGTTTCATGTACTTCGAAATAGCGCGAAAGCGGCCCAACGATTCCCGCGCGCCGTGCGAGCGCAATGAAGTCGGCCTCCGAACGGTGCTCGTAGAACCCGGCCTTTGCGACGGCGGTCGTCACGTCGTTGACGCACGTCGCGTAGACGATCGTCTTCTCAAGCAGCCCGTTTTCTTTCAAAAGTGCGGCGAGACTGTAGGCGTCACCGCCGGTTCCACTGCCCGGCACCCAGATGCGGATGAACGAGTACGTTTGCAGCAGCGGCGCGACATTGGTCGCAAAGCTTTGCAGGAACAATGGATCGTGAAAGAGCTGCGACGTGCCCCCGCTCATCGAGACGAGAAACGTAGCGAGCGCGCGCTCATCGTGCAACAGGCGGTCTTGCAGTCCGGAAATCGTCGCAATGTTCTCCGAACGCATAGCATCGGCAATGCGGCGGCGAAGCGCGGACTGGTTGTAGTTGCGAAAGTCGTAGCCGCCATAGCGCAGAAGCGCGTCCAAGAAGAGCTGCAGTTCGATATCTGCAAGCTCTTCCCGGCGTAGATTCAACGCCGGTACCGCGGCGTCGATCGCTTCTACTTGTTCAACCATATTTTGAGCAACGACGTGAGTTGGTCGATATCGACGGGTTTACTCACGTACTCCGAGGCGCCTGCAGCGATGCATGCGTCCCGGTCGCCCTTCATCGCTTTTGCCGTGAGCGCGATGATCGGGACGTCCGCGATGCGGTTCTCCGCACGGATTCGGCGAATCGTTTCATAGCCGTCCATCTCCGGCATCATAATGTCCATCAACACGATGTCGATGTTGTTACGTGAACGCAACATCTCGATGCCCTGCATGCCGCTCTCGGCGCTCAGCACTTCCATGCCGTACGAGCGAAGTGCCGCTTCGAGCGCAAAGATATTGCGCGCGTCGTCGTCGACCACGAGCACCCGTTTGCCAAGAAGCGAAGTTCCGTTCAGATCTCCGCCGATCGGTTTCTTCGCGGGCCCGAGATCGGCTTCGACGCGATGCAAGAAGAAATTGAGCTCGTCGAGCAAACGTTCCGGCGCATGACCGTCCTTGACGATGATCGTCGAGGAGAGCCGGCGTAGACGCGCTTCATCGTCACGCGAGAGTTCGCGTCCGGTGTAGACGATGATCGGCGTCGTGTCGCTGCCGGGACGCGCGCGCAACTGTTCGATCAGGCGGTCACCGTCCATATCGGGCAAGCCGAGATCGATGACGATACAGTCGAATTTCTCGTGCGTGACCGCCCCGAGCGCCGCATCGCCCGAAGACACCGCCGTCACTTGCATTTCGCCCGTACCGATGAGGCCGACCATCGCATTGAGCTGCGTGATGTCGTCCTCGACGACGAGCACGTTCTTCCCGCGATTCTCCGCAAAGCCGAGAAGCCGGTCGAAGGTTTCCATCAGGGCTTCTTCCGACACCGGTTTTTGCAGGTGCGCGACCGCACCCGCCTGCAGCGCGCGCTGCTGATGTTCGTCGCCGGAGATGACGTGAACGGGAATGTGCGATGTCGCGTTGCCGCGTTTGATCGTATCGAGCACCTGCCAGCCATCCATGTCCGGTAAGCCGACATCGAGCGTGATCGCGTCGGGAACGTAACGGTTCGCGAGTTCGAGGGCTTCGCGTCCGCTATGCGCGGCGATCGTCTTGAATCCGCGTTCGTGAGCGAATGCGGATAGCAGCTTCGCGAACGTGGGATCGTCCTCGATAACGAGGAGCGTTCGATCGTCGGCGGTGATCGCATCGCGATCGTCGGCGATCGCAGCAGGCTTCGCGGAAGCGATACGGCGCTGAAGTTGCTCTGCTGATTCGTGTAGATGTGTTCCGGATTCGAATCGCGTGGTGTGAATCGTCGTCGCCTCGGTGCGTTGCGTAGCCGCGCGCTGCGCCGGATGGAAGAGCGTGAACGTACTGCCTACGCCGACCGCGCTTTCCACACCGATTTCGCCGCCGAGCAATCCGGCAATCTCGCGGCTGATCGCAAGACCGAGCCCGGTACCGCCGAATTTCCGCGACGTTCCCATGTCGGCTTGCTGGAACGCTTCGAAGATCACGTTGAACTTATCTTGCGGGATGCCGATGCCGGTATCCGTGACGGCGAACGCCACCGCCGGCCCGGGAACCGGTAAACGGCGATCGTGAACCATGCTGAGGTGCAGCGTCACGGCGCCTTCGCTCGTAAACTTGAACGCGTTCGAAAGCAAGTTTTTCAGAACTTGCTGCAAACGCGTCGGGTCGGTAACGATCGACTTCGGCACGTCATCGTCACGCGCCACGATGAAGCGCAGGTTCTTGTCGGCGGCGATTTGACTGAACGTGCGTTTGACTTCGCCTTCGATCGAGTCCACCGATACTTCCTGAAGGTCGATCGCCGTCGTTCCCGATTCGATCTTCGAAAGATCGAGGATGTCGTTGATGAGCGTCAGCAAGTCCGTACCGGCAGCGCGAATCGTCTGCGCGAACTCGATCTGCTTCGGCGTCATATTGCCTTCCGGATTCTCGGAAAGCTGTTTCGAAAGGATTAGCAGCGAGTTCAGCGGCGTGCGCAACTCGTGCGACATGTTCGCAAGGAACTGCGACTTGTACTTCGACGTAAGCGAGAGCTGCTCGGCCTTCTTCTCGAGTTCCGTGCGCGCTTCTTCGATTTCACGCGTGCGGCGTTCCACTTCGGCGTTACGCTCTTGCAACAGACGCGCCTTTTCCTCGAGTTCGTCGTTGGTCTGTTTGAGTTCGAGCTGCTGGCTTTGCAGTTCCGCGGTCAGCGATTGCGACTGCTTGAGCAGTTCTTCCGTCCGCATCGACGCGGTGATCGTGTTCAACATGACGCCGATCGACTGCATCAGCTGATCGAGGAAGAGCAAATGGATTTCACTGAAGCAGTCGAGCGATCCAAGCTCGATGACGGCCTTGATTTCACCTTCGAACGTGACCGGCAACACGACAAGGCTCACCGAGTCGACCGCGCCGATTCCCGAACCGATCCGCAGATAGTCGACGGGCACTTCCGTGAGCAACACGCGCTGTTTCTCGATCGCGACTTGTCCGACGAGCCCCTCGCCGAACGGAATGGCCTTCATTTGACGGCGATGCCGGGGAAGTGCGTAGCTTGCGATCAGACGCAGAACCGCATCGCCTTCCGTAGCGTCGGCCATGTAGAATCCGCCGGCTTGCGCGTTTACGAGCGGTGCGAGCTCGGACATGATCAACTGCGTGACCGCGGTGATATCGCGCTGGCCTTGCAGCATCGACGTGAATCGCGCAAGGTTCGTCTTGAACCAGTCTTGTTCGGTGTTCTTATTCGTCGTGTCGCGGAGATTTTGAATCATCTCGTTGACGTTGCGTGTAAGTTCGCCGACCTCGCCGCGTGCTTCAATTTCAATCGTACGCGACAGATCGCCCTTCGTAACCGCGGTCGCAACTTCCGAGATCGCGCGAATCTGGTTTGTGAGCTGAGCGGCGAGCTGGTTGACGTTGTCCGTTAAGTCGCGCCAGAGACCGGCCGCACCGGGGACCGCCGCCTGACCGCCGAGCTTCCCTTCGAAACCGACTTCGCGCGCAACCGTCGTGACTTGGTCGGCGAAGATTGCGAGCGTATCGATCATCCCGTTGATCGTCTCGGCGAGTTGCGCGATTTCGCCGCGAGCTTGCAGCGTGAGCTTACGTTTGAGATCCCCGTTTGCGACGCCGGTGACGACTTCCGCGATACCGCGCACCTGATTCGTCAGGTTCGCCGCCATCGAGTTCACGTTGTCGGTCAAGTCTTTCCACACGCCGCTGACGCCTTGCACGTGCGCCTGACCGCCGAGAACGCCGTCGGAGCCGACTTCACGCGCGACACGCGTAACCTCGGACGCGAATGCGTTCAGCTGATCGACCATGACGTTGATCGTATCTTTGAGCTCGGCGATTTCGCCGCGCACGTTCACGGTGATCTTCTTCGAAAGATCGCCGTTCGCGACCGCCGTCGTGACCTTCGCGATGTTACGCACCTGCGACGTGAGGTTCGAGGCCATGAAGTTCACGGAGTCGGTCAAGTCTTTCCACGTACCGGAGACGCCGGCAACCTGTGCTTGACCACCGAGAATGCCTTCTGAACCGACTTCGCGCGCAACGCGCGTCACTTCCGACGCGAAGGCGTTCAGCTGATCGACCATCGTGTTGATCGTGTTCTTCAGTTCGGCGATCTCGCCGCGAACGTCGACGGTGATCTTCTTCGAGAGATCGCCGTTCGCAACGGCGGTCGTAACGTCGGCGATGTTACGAACCTGCGACGTCAGGTTCGACGCCATCACGTTCACGGAGTCGGTGAGGTCTTTCCACGTACCCGAAACGCCTTTGACCTCGGCTTGACCGCCGAGCTTGCCTTCGGAACCGACTTCACGCGCGACACGCGTGACTTCCGACGCGAACGCGTTGAGCTGGTCGACCATCGTGTTGATCGTGTTCTTGAGTTCGAGAATCTCGCCGCGAACGTCGACCGTAATCTTCTTCGAGAGATCACCGTTTGCGACGGCGGTCGTGACGTCGGCGATGTTGCGCACCTGCGACGTGAGATTCGACGCCATGAAGTTGACCGAATCGGTGAGATCTTTCCACGTACCGGAAACGCCTTTGACGTCCGCCTGACCGCCGAGCTTGCCTTCGGAACCGACTTCGCGCGCGACACGCGTGACTTCCGACGCGAACGCGTTGAGCTGGTCGACCATCGTGTTGATCGTGTTCTTCAGTTCGAGGATCTCGCCGCGAACCGGAACCGTGATCTTCTTCGAGAGGTCGCCGTTTGCAACGGCCGTCGTCACTTCGGCGATATTGCGGACTTGCGACGTCAGGTTCGACGCCATGAAATTCACCGAGTCGGTCAAGTCTTTCCACGTACCGGAAACGCCGGCCACCTGCGCTTGACCGCCGAGAATACCTTCCGAACCGACTTCACGCGCGACACGCGTGACTTCGGACGCGAAACCGTTGAGCTGGTCGACCATCGTGTTGATCGTGTTCTTCAGCTCGAGAATCTCGCCGCGGACATCGACGGTAATCTTTTTGGAGAGGTCGCCGTTAGCAACGGCGGTGGTGACTTCTGCGATGTTCCGGACCTGCGACGTGAGGTTCGAAGCCATGACGTTGACGGAGTCCGTCAAATCTTTCCACGTACCGGAGACGCCGCGAACGTCGGCCTGGCCGCCCAGCATGCCTTCGGATCCGACTTCGCGTGCAACACGCGTCACCTCCGACGCGAAGGCGTTGAGTTGATCGACCATCGTGTTGATCGTACGTTTGAGGTCGAGAATTTCGCCTTTGACGTCGACCGTGATCTTGCGCGAAAGATCGCCGTTCGCGACCGCCGTCGTGACGTCGGCGATGTTACGAACTTGCGCCGTGAGGTTCGACGCCATCGTGTTGACCGAGTCGGTGAGATCTTTCCACGTGCCCGCAACGCCGGAGACCGCGGCTTGTCCGCCAAGCTTTCCTTCGGAGCCCACTTCGCGAGCAACACGGGTAACTTCGGATGCGAATGCGTTCAACTGGTCGACCATCGTATTGACGGTGACCTTCAGTTCGAGAATTTCTCCGCGGACGTCGACGGTGATTTTCTTCGAAAGGTCGCCGCGCGCGACGGCCGTCGTGACTTCGGCGATGTTCCGCACCTGCGACGTCAGGTTGCCGGCCATCGTGTTCACCGAGTCGGTGAGGTCTTTCCACGTACCGGCCACGCCTTTGACCTCGGCTTGTCCGCCGAGCTTGCCTTCGGAACCGACTTCGCGAGCAACACGCGTAACTTCCGACGCAAACGCGTTTAGCTGATCGACCATCGTGTTGATCGTGTCTTTGAGCTCCGCGATTTCGCCGCGAACGTCGACGGTGATCTTCTTCGAAAGGTCGCCGCGCGCGACCGCGGTCGTGACTTCCGCGATGTTCCGCACCTGCGACGTGAGGTTGGACGCCATGAAGTTCACCGAGTCGGTGAGGTCCTTCCACGTACCCGAAACGCCTTTGACGTCGGCCTGGCCGCCGAGCTTGCCTTCCGAGCCGACTTCGCGCGCAACGCGGGTCACTTCGGACGCGAACGCGTTGAGCTGATCGACCATCGTATTGATCGTGTTCTTCAGTTCGAGAATCTCGCCGCGCGCTTCGACGGTAATCTTCTTTGAGAGGTCGCCGTTTGCAACGGCGGTGGTGACTTCGGCGATGTTACGAACCTGCGCCGTGAGGTTACCCGCCATCGTGTTCACCGAGTCGGTCAGATCTTTCCATGTGCCGGCCACGCCCTTCACGAGCGCTTGACCGCCGAGTTTCCCTTCCGATCCGACTTCGCGCGCGACGCGCGTCACCTCCGACGCGAACGCGTTGAGCCGGTCGACCATCGTATTGATCGTGCGGCTAGAGCGCAAGAACTCACCCTTTAGCGGATGGTTTTCCGTCTCGAGCGGCATCCGCTGCGACAAGTCGCCGTTCGCGACCGCACCGAGTACGCGTCCCGCTTCGGACATCGGGAACACGAGATCGTCGATCAGTTGATTGACCGAATCGATGCCGCTGCGCCATGCACCCTTCGTGTCCTCGTACGTCGCGCGCTTATTGATCGATCCTTCGCGTCCGACCACCTTACTGATGCGCTCGAGTTCGGCGTTCATGCGCACGTTGCGTTCGATGCAGTCGTTGAACGCCTGCGCGATGTCGGCGTCGATGCCCGTGAACGTGTCGGGAAGGCGCGTATCGAACCGTCCGTCTCGAAAGGCCCGGAGCGCGGCCAAGAGGGCTGTTTGTTGTAATCGCCCCGGCTCACCGTCTTGTGCGTTGTTGCTATTTGAAGTTGGAACTGGTACGGTCGATGACATCGTTCAGACGGTGCCTCCTTAAGGCGTCGTCGATTTTGTGAGATAACGTGTCGAGGGCGCGACAAATCGCGTCCGAGTGCCGGTATCTCAACTTTACCCGATCGATTCCGGCCAAACAAGCGAGGGAGAAAAAGCTTCGGTTTGATTACAGCCGGCAAGCGGGCATAAATCGACCGGGAAACCGAACGAGGATCGCTTGATTACGGATCTATCGGAACAGTTGTACGCTGGTCTCGCAAGGATTAGCGGCCAGTCCATATCCACTGGGCTGGGACATGGTCTGCGTACAGCAGCTCAGGCATCTGAGTTGTGCGTGGCCGCATTCGCAGACTTCTGCGCGATTTATTTGCGGAGCGCAGGTCCGGTCGCAGCTGCATTTGCCTGCCGCGATCGTGCCGAATTCGGTGACCTTTCTTTACTGTCATATGACAATTTGGTCGTGCAGCGCGCCCGCGTTGCCGGAACCGGAACGCTGATCGAAGAGCCGCTGATCGTCGGTGGTCGGCAAATCGGCATGCTCGTGATCGGTATCTCTCCTCCCGAGACGCTCGTGAAGGTGGGCGGTGCGGCGATTCCGCTCATTGCAACGATCCTCGCAACATCGATCGATCAAGCCGAAGCGCTCGAACACCATTACACGGTCTCGAAGCGCTTGCAGAAAGCAATGCTGCCCGCGCGCCTGGTGCAGGCCGAGGGACACTCGTTTGACGCCGCGTACCGGCCCGCGAGTGACGAAGCCGATGTTGGCGGCGATTGGTACGACGCCTTCGAGCTTGGTGAAGGAACGATCGGCATCTCGGTCGGCGACGTTACGGGACACGGACTCGAGGCGGCGGTCGCGATGAGCGAAATTCGCCGCGCGTTGCGCGCGGCCGCCGCGACGACTGATTCGCCAAAAGCATTACTGAATTACGTCGACGGCATCGTGAGCGCCGAAGGCATCGGCATGGCAACGGCGATCGTCGGCATCTACGACGTGTCGACCAACGTGCTTCGCTATGCATCGGCCGGCCATCCGCCGCCCGCGCTTCTGAGCGCGAGTAAGCGCGCGCACTTTCTGCCCGCGGGTGGTTTGCTGCTCGGGCTCGGCGGCAACCCCGCATCGGACGATTATACGGTCACGCTTTCACCGGGTACGAGTTGCTTCTTTTATACGGACGGGCTGCTCGAATACGGTCGCGACGTTATCGCCGGCGAACGTGCGTTACTCGCGGCGCTCGAGCGCATCGCGAATGCCGGCACGCCGACCGCCGACGCGCTGCATGCCGAAATTTTTTCCGACATCGTCAATACCGACGACTCTGCGACACTCGCGCTTCACCATTCGGAATCGCTCGACGGCGCGCACGAGCGTTTGGAGTTCAGCGGCATTCCGATTTGCGCGAGCCTTACGCGCGAATCGCTGCGCCACTTCTGCGAACGTAACGGGATTTTCGGCGAACATCAGTACGACGTGCTGATGGCGATCGGCGAAGCGGTGGCAAATGCTATCGAACATGGAACGCAGGGTTCGCAGCACACGTTCATCATCGATCTCGAAGCGCGCGCCGATGAACTGGTCGCGCACATTGACAGCTACGGCCATTGGCGAATGTTCACGCCGCGTGACGAACGCGGACGCGGCATCCCGATCATGCGCTCGTACGCGAAGCGTCTCGAAATTAGCTCAACGCACGAGCGCACACGTATCACGCTCACGTTCGACCGCTAGCACGGGCGTTACAGTTTCGAATAGTCTACGATAGCGACGACAGCTGCTCCCGATACCTCTCCGTTATCGTCGCGGCCGAAGTAGTACACGAACGACTTTTTCGGCGTCTTCACCATGTAGCCGACGGATTCGGTCGGCGGACGGCGATCGATCATGATCGGCGTGTACTGGCGTGCACCGAGCCCGGCGAGCGCCGTCAACTCGTTGCGATGCAGCGCCGTCATTTTGGCCCGAAAGTCCGGCCGCAGTTGCCCCATATCCATGTGACCCGCAATAGCAGCGTCGAGCCAGTGCTCGCCCTCGATGACCAGTTGCGTGTTCCCTATAGCGGAGGCTTTGCGGTTTGGCGAACGATGCGGCGGCGTTTTTGCCGTTGCGATCGACGGCACGAGCACGCCGTAGATCGCCATCGTGGCGGCATCGTATGAAAACGTTCCGCTGTTCGCCAAAACGATGATCGAGAGATCGTCGTCGGGAAACCGCGCGTCTTGCGTCGCGGCGCCCGTTGTATTTCCACCGTGGTCGATGATTCGATGGCCGTTCGGCAGTTTGTTCACCGTAATGCCGAAGGCGTACCCCGGATATGCGTTTCCGAGGTTGATCGGCGTAAGCATCTCGCCGAGGGAACGCTTTGAGAGCAACCGCGGCAAGCCGGCGTTCCACTTCACGAGATCGCGTGCATTGCTAATGATCGATCCCGCGCCGGCAAACCAACTGTAGTCGAGCGAGAGCGCGTGTTCCCATGGACCGAAGGCAAACGCGTCGTACTCGGTTGCAACGTTAGGGAACGTATCGGCATAGGTTCGGACGTATGTCGACGACATCCCGAGCGGCGCGAAGATATTGCGCTGCATGAATTGCGCGTACGTCATCTTCGAAAGCCGCTCGACGACCATCGTCAAGAGCGCATAGCCGGTATTCGAATACTCGCGTTTCGTCCCGGGTTTGAAGGAAAGGGGCCGCGAATCGACCGTGCCGACGATCTGCGCCAGCGTCGCTGGCCGGTTACCGACTTCATCGAAGTCTTCACGTTCGGTGTACTCCGCATACCCGCCGGCATGCGTGAGCAGCTCGCGAATCGTCACTTGCTGCGCATGCGGGATCTCGGGGAGATACTTCGCGAGCGGATCGTTGATGTTCAGCAGGCCGCGATCTTGCAGCATCAGGATTGCGGCAGCGGTGAACTGCTTGGTATTCGAACCGATCGGATACCGCGTTTCCGCCGTCGCCGGAACACTGTCCTCGACATTGCTCCTGCCGAAGCCCTTGAGGTAGACGATCTGTGTCCCTCGCGCAACGGCAATCGTTACGCCCGGCGCGGCTGCGCCGGCCACGGAACGATGCCCGACTTCATCGATCTTCGACGATTGCTGCGGCGTCAAAGCCGCGGTACACAGAACGATCGACGCAGCAAACGCCGCGGTATAGGAAACGCGAGCGAATCGGTTCATTTTGAGACAGCCTCCATAGCGGCGAACGGTTCACGCATGAAATCGCGCGAGATCAAACGGAGTAACGTCGATGGTCGGAGTGGCATCCGTCATAAGCTCCCGAATGACGCGCGCTGAAACTGCCGCCTGCGTGAATCCGAGATGGCCGTGGCCGAATGCGTAGTAGAGATTGCCATGCCGGAATGCACGCCCAATCGCCGGCAACGAGTCGGGCATGAGCGGGCGTGTTCCGACCCACGGCGTCGTATCGAGCGCGGTCAAATCCGGAATGTATTGCCTGGCGATTCCGTATAGCATCTTCGCGCGGCGAAAATCGGGCGCCGACTCGGGAGATGCAAACTCCATCGTGCCGGCAAGGCGAATGCCATCCGCCATCGGCGTCGCGCCGATATGCGATTCGTAGAAAATCATCGGACGGCCGAGCGATACACTCGGCTTTCCGATCATCAGATGGTACCCGCGCGCAGCAGCCACCGGCACACGATATCCCAGCGGACGCAGCAGTTCCCCGGACGCGTACCCGGCGCTCACCAGCACGCGTGCAACGCGAACATCCGCCGACGAAGTGTTTTCGGCGACGCTGAGCCTCCAACTGCCGTTCTCCTGCGGCACCAGATCGCGAACGCTGCCCGACAATACCCCGCTGGAAGATCGCACGCGCTCGGCAAGCTTCTCTCCAAAAGCGTCGGGATCGATGCAGTGCGCGGAATCGGGATAGTAGATCGCTCCGGCCACGCGCGTTGCAAGCGCCGGTTCACGCGCTTGAACTTCCGCTGAATCGAGCGGTTCCGCTGCAATGCCGTGACGGTGCAACACCGGAAGCAATTCGCTCAGCGTATCGAGCGTGCGCGAATCCGCAACGACTTTCAAACCGCCGCGCCGCACGAGAAACCGTTCCGCGTTCGCGGTTTCCGCCATCGCGAATAATGAATCGACGGCAACGCGGTTGAGCCGCGCGGCGCCCTCGATCGAGCGTTCCGTCACCGACCGGCGCATCGTCGTAAGGAAACGGATTCCCCACGGCACCAAGCGCGGAAGATACGACGCACGGATCACGAGCGGTCCGGTCGGATCGAGCAACAACCGCGGAAGATCGGCGAAGAGTGACGGCTGTGCAACGGGAAAAATCTCGCCGTCGTGGATGTAGCCGCCGCTTCCGCCCGCGGTCCCGGCGCCCGGTTTATTGGGATCGATCACGAGCACCGTCAGACCCGCTTCCCGAAGCTCGATAGCCGCCGTCGTGCCGATAATTCCGCTGCCGACGATCGCGACGTCCGCGTCGAGGTGGGCTCCCATGCACGTTCGCCTAAAACTTCGTAACGAAGTTCGCCAAGCCAAACGCGAGAAACAACCAAATACCGTACAACGCCGCGAGGCCGACGACTCCCTCGCCCGCGCGCACGAGCCACCCGCCGGGCCCGCGCACGAGCCGCAGCGCGCTTTCAATCACGATCGCAATGCCGCCGACGATCGCAATCAAACCGGCAATGTACAGGACGACCATGGTCGTGAGGAAGCCCGGCTCTAAAATCGCGTTTTGGCTCGAGAGCGCCGCCGTCCATCCGAGAAGCGCGACGATGAAGGCCAGCGCGCCAATGCGCGCAGCAAGGTGAAGCCATTGTTCGCGACGCGGAACGTTGAGCGTCCAGTTCAAACGGCGGCGCAGAATCCACGCACCGAGCCGGACACCGAGCGAAATCAGTAACACGAGGATGAACGCCGGAATGAGGATTTTCAGCAAGCCCATCGTTCCGAGTCCGTCAACACGCTGAAAGATGAAGACAGGAATGAAATCGTCCGTCGTCCACGACAGAATCTTTCCGTTGGAATCCGCGGTGAACTTTAGATGCGCCTGACCGTTGACTTGCTGGTAGTAGAGCGGTCCGACTTCGCGCCAGCGAATCGGATCCTCGCCGGGAGTTTGAAGCATCGACACTTCGACGGTCCCGTCGGGACGCGCGCTAACGCTCGTTTGCGAGAGCGCATACACGAGCCGCAATGCATGTTCGGTGCGGCGACTCGATTCGTACCAGCCTGATACGCGAGCCGCGTCGGGTTTCGGATTCGCAACCGTCGGCGGCTGCGCAGCCGCGTACGGGTAATAGCGATCGAGGAAGTGCCGGAAAATTTGCGTGCGCACGCCTTCCGCTGCGCCTGCTTTGCCGGCGCTGTTGAGCGACATAAAGAAGCCGACATGTTGCGCCGGAAGCAAATGCAGGTCCGTATGAAACACGTTGGTATCGCCCGCATGGCCGACGATCTCTTGGCCGTTACGATTTTCTTGATAGAACCCGAGATCGAAACCGTTCATGCCCGGCGCGGGAGCGAGTTGCAGCGTCCACATTTCGCGGATCGTCGCGGGATCGAGGATCGTACCGCCGTTGTAATGCCCGCCGCCGAGATACGCGAGCATGAAGTACGCCATGTCGATTCCCGACGATGTTCCTGCGCCTGCCGGCGCCGGCACGACGTATTCAAACGGATGGGCCTCGTCCGCGCCGGCGTTCGTGTAGCCCTTCGCCATCAGCGGAGCGAGAGCGGCGGGTAACGGTTGCTGGACCGTCGAGTGCGTCATCCGCAGCGCGTCGAAGATATGTTTTTGGATGTATTCATCGTACGGTTCGCCCGAGACGCGCTGAACGATGTATCCCGCGAGTGCCGCGCCGTAATTCGAGTATGCAATGACTTGACCCGGCGGAAAGATGCGATCGGGAATGTGTCTCTTGAGGTATTCACCGAGCGGCATCATCTGAGTCGGCTTGTCGACGATCAAGTCTTGGATGACTTCCTCGAATCCCGCCGAGTGGGTCATCAAGTTGCGCAGCGTGATCGGCTTTCCGAACTTATCCGGAATCTTGAAATCGAGATACTGATTGACGTCCGCATCGAGGTTCAGTTTACCGGCCTGCACCTGCTGCATGACCGCCGTCCATGTGAAAAGCTTCGATGTCGACCCGGGACGGAACAGCGTATTTGCGGGATCGACGGGCGTACGCGTCGCGAGATCGGAGAAACCGTAGCCCTTTGCGAAGATAATCTTTCCGTCCTTGACGACGGTCACGACAGCGCCCGCAATGTCCGCGCGGCGTATCGCGTACGGAACGAGTCCGTCGAGAAACGGCGTCAGATCGCTCGCAACAAGTTGATGTGACTGCTGCGGTTGTGCCGGAGCGGCCGTAACGGGGCTTGCAAGAATGCTCACGATCACCGGCAACGTGGCGCCAAACCACTTCCGCATCAAAAACCGTTCCTCCCAAAAAATCGTTCCATCGGCTAAAATTTTGTCGCTTCACGAGTCAACGCTGGCGTGGTGACGCATCCGCGCTGCAAACAGCGCGGATGCAAACGATCACCCCATATCAGAAGTCTTGCGTGAAGAGGAAACGGACCGTACAGGGACCGTAATTGCCGGCCGCCGTCAGGGCGAGACCGACGGGCACGGGCTGCCCGGTCGTAAGACTCGTCTGCGTTGCGCCGTTCACGAGCGGCAGCGGGATGCCGTTGAAGAAGCCGACGTACGGATTTGCGTATGCGCCGGTAAGATTGTCGGCGGAGACCTGGAACCTCGTGCCGCGGTCGTTTAGCTTTAGCCGCACATTCGCTGAAAGCACCGCGAACGGCGGTTCGTTGTAGCTGTTGTTATTGCCGAAGTAGGTGAGGCCGAGATTGTAATACTGACCGCCGCCCCCGGTAAAGTTGAGTTCACCATAACCGGTCGCGTACGGAACACGCCCGCTGGTGATACCGTTCGGAGCGCCGGACAACCCCGTGGGCTGACCGCCGAAGTTTGACTCGGGCAGCACCGCCAGGTTTGTATTGTGCACGCATCCGGGTCCCGGAGGCGTCGTGACGCCGGTGGCCGGGTTTGTCGAGCCGGAGCAGTAGAAATACGGCGGGAGATTATACGTGAACGCACGCTGCAGCGAGCCCTGTAGTCTCCAGCCGAAGCCACGCGGTACGACGTGATTCACCGCGAGCTCAATGCCTTCGTAGCGCGCCTGGCCGAGGTTCGCAGTTTCCGAAATCTCGCACGGCGCATTTGGACAGCCTGCCGCTGGCGGGGTTCCGAACGGCACGGTCGTCGTCTGCGTCAGAAACAAATTGTGCAATTGCGTAAAGTACACATCAAGCGCGACGGACGTCGAGCGCGCGATGCGATGATCGAAGCCGAGGTCGTAGCTAAACGCCGTTTCCGCATTGATGTTTCCGTTATTTGCATTTTGTATGTATCCGGCCGCCGGCACACCGCCGATGATCGCGCTCCACGTGGGACCACCCGAGGAAACGAGCGATATATACGGCGGAGCAACGGAGCCACCCGCCGAGAACCGGTAGACGGTATCGCCGTTCGGATGCCACGTCAGTGCGGCGCGCGGTTCGTAGTACGAGTGCGACGAATCGTTAAACGTGTTTCCGCCATCGATCGAATAGTGGCTGAGATAATTGATGAAGTAGTCCGCGACGGCCAAATTGAGCTTCGGTTTCAGCATGAAGTTGCCGCGCAGCGAAAGGGTTTGGAATGTCTGTTTCGATCCGGCAACCGGACTGAAAACGATGATGCCTACGGACGGCTCATCCGCTGTTTCAGACGATAACTGCTCGTTGCGATCGTAAGAAAGCGTTAACGAATTGTCGCCGAGTTGCTCTTGAAGCTCGAGCGTCTCACCGCTCATTTTGTCGCGCGTATTAAACGTGTTTGCTTGGCTTGCGGTGGTGAACGTGGCGCTTTGGCCGTTGAACGTCGTGTTCGTCGGTGGCGTTACCCCGAGACCCGGACCGAGACACTGCCATCCCGCGGGATCCTTGCCGCCGGCGGCGGGCGGGGCGTTCGGGTCATACGCAGTCCCGGTCGGGCAGAGCGGAATCGTACCATACGTGTTTCGCAGCGTTACGTTGAGCGGCGCCGATGGCCCCGCAACCGCGTAGTTGTTCAATGCGCCGGTATAGTAACGCGCGAGCACCGTTCCCGTCTGTCCGAGCGCCGTGCGGAACTCGCCTTGGAAGAGATTTTGCTGCAGCCAAGTGTAGCCGACGCCGTTGAATGAACTCAGATCGAACGGAATCGATGCGCCGCAATTTGGTGAGCGACCGGCGCTCGCGCAATTGTAGGAGCCGCCGGTTGCGAACGGATTGCACGTCAACGGTTGGTTGGCGCTGCCGCACGGAGCAAACGAGAACGCGGGCAGGCCGGTGTTCCCAACGAGGGTTGTGTCATACGCCCCGACATCGCCGTTCCCGTTGATCGACTGTCCGCCAAGATACGAGAGCTTCAGCGACGTGCTGTTCGAGAAGTTGTAAATGATCTTCGCGAGCTCGGAGTTGGAGTGGTAGCCGGTGTCCATGGAATAGCAGCACCCAACGAGCGGTTCGTTGAAAACGATTCCTAAGCCGGCGTACTTGTTGAAAGCCGAAGGCGCGAGGCCTTCACCGACCGGCGCCAGCATTGCGACTTGCTGACCGTTGAGGAAATACGGGCCGCCGGCCGGTCCAATATCGAGCGGCAGCTGCGAGCCTTGGAAGTAGAAATCTTGTAATGGCCCGGGCGCACCGTTCGTAGTGTAGCCGAGCGCATAGCCGATTCGATGATTTCTCGTGGAGCCGGTCGTCTTGAAGCCGGTCGAAACGCCTCCCCAACCATCGACACCGGCGTATCCCGAAGAGTGGCTCACGGCGCTTGGTTCCAGCGTGCGGTAATTGACCGTGCCGTTTATCGCGTAGTTGATCTCCGCAGGCATCGAGCCTGGACCCTTCACGAGTTCGGCGTTGTCCAGCAGGAACGGGTTGATGAGGGTTGGTGAGAACGTTCCGAGCGAACCGACGGAGACGGGATGGCCGTCGATGAGCGATTCCGTCTCGTACGGCAAGGCGCCGCGAATCTGCGGCGTCTGCTCCGAGGCCGGCGAAGCGCCGTTGCTCGGATTACCGTTATTCGAATTGTACGGCGTAACGAAGATGCCCGGCGTTTCATTGAGCACCTTCGTGACCTGCTGACTTCCCTGATTCTCGAAGGTTGCCGCCGATATCGCGTTGATCGACGCGCTCGACGTGTTGATCGATGCGACGCCCGGTGCATTCGTCGACACGCTCGCGATCGTGCGCAGCGACGAAAACGAGGATGCGGCAAGCGTCACATTGAGCGTCACCGTCTCACCGATGAACGCGGCGACGTTGTCGTCCCGATACGTCTCGTAGCCTGCCTTGGTGACGAGCATCGTATAGAGGCCGGTTGGTACGTCCGCAAACTTGAACGCTCCGGTCGGATCCGTGCTTTGCGTCAGGCGCTGCGCTCCGATGAGGGCGACACGCGCTCCGGCGATCGGGGCACCGTCCGAACCGTGAACCGTTCCTACGACGCTGCTCGTATTCGGCGCAGCTAAGGCCACGATCGGTCCGCCGTTTAGCAATGCATACATCACTGCCGCAACCAGGAGGACCGCTCGTCCGCTAAGTTTCCGCATAATGCCAAAGCCTCCACTTCGACAGAGGTCGCACGTTAATCGACGCTCTCTTATTCGCTTTGCTGCGCGGTCCTTCAAAAAATTGTTTTCGGGAGCAAAATATTAGCGCCGGGCACGAGTCCGATCGATCACCTCATACACAGCGGTTAGTACGGCTGCGGGTCGGTCCAGCTGAATGTAGTGGCCGGAATTCGCAACGACCACGTTCACGCCGACCGATGAACGTGCGGCAATATCGTCGTGCATTGCCTTCCACATTTTCCATGCCGAAATTTGTTGCGCGTGCGGAATTCCGGCGAGCTTGAACCCGTCGGCCGCCGTCAACACAATGAGCGGCAGCGCGCCGTAGTTCCGTTGGAATTGCCGCGCTTGCGCGGAATCGCTGCCCTCCACCGAATTCGCTTCCGACACGAAGTCGTACCAGTACGCCGGACTGCGCGGCCGCGCCGAGGTACCGACGCACTCCCGATACGCTTTGTTGCCCGGCTTCAGAACGCCGGAAGCAGCGGCGTCGTAGCACTTGCGAGCGAATTCTTGCGCTACTTTTGCGAGTTTCACTACGGCGGGCGCAACGGTCGCTTCACGACGATAGACGTAGGGCGGCGTCGGATCGACCAGCACCATGCCGGCGACTTCGTTTCGAAAACGATCGGCATAGAGCGGCGCGTACAATCCTGCGATCGAGTGCGCGACCAGAACGTAGGGCGGAGCGATACCGGCGCGGTGCAAGAGCGTGTGAAGGTCGCTTACTACCGACCACGCGTCGCGCGTCGACATCGTACCGTCGCTGAAACCCATTCCGGCACGATCGTACGAGCACACGCGAGTACGCCTTGCGATCGCCGGCTGAACCTTATACCAAACGTCGGTCGCGTCGCCCGCACCCGCGTCCAACACGACCGCCGGCGATCCGCTCCCGGTGCAGTAGATGTTCAGGCGGCGCGAGCCGATGTCCACAAGCCGTTGTGCGTGAAGATAGGGCTTCATTTCGGGCGCCGGCGCCGTAGACATCGCCATCAAGGCGATCGCGAAACCGGTCGTGAGCGCCCGGGAAGCGTGTTTCATCACATCGTTCGGATTCACGTCCACAGTATACCGGCTACTGCAATAAATTGGCACGCGCGCCAAAATTTCGCTTCACGCGGGAGGGCCGCACGCCGCGCGGCCGTAAACGGCGCACATGCAACGATGTCTCTCGATTGTAGCCGCGTGCGCCGCACTCTGGGCGCTTGCTGGATGCACGCATGTTACGCATGGCACGCAAAGCGGCAGCAACACGATAACGGTCGCGATTCAGAAGGAGCCGATCTCGCTCGATCCGTTGTTGTTGGAAGGCATCAGCGCGTATACGTTTAGCGAACTTCTCTATTCGTATCTCACGAACTACGATTCGACCGGCCGTACCGTGCCCGATCTCGCGCGAGAGGTTCCGACGCCGCAAAACGGCGACGTTTCCGCGGACGGAAAGCGTTTGACGTTCCATCTGCGCCGTGGCGTTCGCTGGCAAGATGGGACACCGCTCACCGCCGCCGACGTCCTCTTCACGTACCACGCGATCATGAGCCCGGCGAATAACGTGCCCGAACGAATCGGATACGAGGAAATCGCTTCGATTGCCGCTCGCGGTCCGTATACGGTCGTTATTACGCTCAAGCGGCCGTATTCACCGATCGTCGCGCTCTTCTTCGGAGGCGACAGCAACTATCCGATTCTCCCCGCGCATCTGCTTGCGTCAAAACCGAGTCTCAACAACGCTCCCTTCAACGCATCACCGGTCGGCTCGGGGCCGTACCGGCTCAATCGCTGGGATCGCGGCGATCGTCTCACCTTCACCGCGAACGAGGCGTATTATTCCGGTCCGCCGCACATCGGCCGTCTCGTGCTTCCGGTGATCGCAAACGACTCGACGACGATCGACCAGTTGCAATCCGGAGAAATCGATGCCGCGTTCATGCTCGATGCGTCGCGCATCGATCAGCTTCGCGCAATTCCGCGGCACCGCGTCGTGCTAACGCCCGTGCCATACTTCTACGCACTCGGATTCAACTTGACCGATCCGATCTTGCGTGACCTCACCGTCCGGCGAGCGTTCACGCTCGCGATCGACCGTCGCGGCCTCACCGAAAAGATCACACATGGCGTTTACGATCCGGATACCGCGATGCGCGGACTGTTCACGTGGGCTTTCGATCGCAACGTGAAGTTGCCGCCGTTCGATCCGGCACAAGCGGCGGCGTTGCTAACGAGAGACGGATGGATTGCGGGGCCGGGCGGAATACGCATGAAGCAAGGCCATCCGCTCCATCTCGAAATCGCGTTTGCGGCCGGCGAAGGAATCACGACGCGGTTCGCCACGGCGATCGCCGCAGCCGAGCACGCGATCGGCATCGACGTCTCGCTGCATCAGTACGATCGAACGCAGTTCCTCTCGATTCAAGGGCCGATGATGCAAGGGCGATACCAAATAACGCTTTACGACTATCAGGCGACGTACGATCCCGACGTTTCTTGGCTATTGGCATGCAATCAGCGCGGGCCGAACGGGTTCAACGACACACGGTTCTGCGACCCGCAGGTCGATACGCTGCTCGCGCGCGGAGCATCATCGTACGACCGGTCGACCCGTACCGCCGCGTATCGCGAAATTCAGCGCCGCCTCGTCGACGCTCTTCCGTACGCATTTCTCTGTCAGATCAGCGAAGTGGACGTGATACCGAACAACTTGCGCGGCTTTGCGCCTCCGCTGCTCTCCCCGTTCAATTCCGTCGCGGCATGGCGTTACGCACCGTAGCGGGCGCTATAACTTGTCCATGACGCGATCCGTGAACGCGTCCGTACCAAGCGGTGTCGTGCCACCGGCAATTTCTGCCGTGCGTGCACCGCCGGCATACGTCTCCTCGACCGCCCGTTCGATGCGGCGCGCGTTCTCCTCGTCGTCGAAACTGTAACGAAGCAACATCGCCGCCGAAAGAATGGCAGCCGTCGGATTTGCGATGCCTTTACCCGCGATATCGGGCGCCGTGCCGGCGATCGGTTCGTAGAGTCCGAACTGCCGCCCCGGCGTTGAGCCTGTCCTCGGCCCCGTCGAAGGGCGCGTTCCTAAGCTCGCGCTCGGCAACGTGCCGATCGATCCGGTCAGAATCGCCGCCTCATCGGAGAGAATGTCGCCGAACATATTCTCCGTCACGAGCACGTCGAAATCGCCGGGGCGGCGCACCAGCTGCATCGCGGCGTTGTCGACGAGCAGATGATCGAGCTGTACGTCGGGATACTCGTTTGCGAGGCTATTCACGACGCGCCGCCACAACCGCGATGTCTCTAGAATGTTTTGCTTATCGACCGACGTGACGCGTTTGCGGCGCCCGCGCGCAAGTTCAAACGCCGTGCGCGCGATCCGTTCGATTTCGGGCGCTCGATAGATCATCGTGTCGACCGCGATCTCGACGCCGTCCTCTACCCGCTGTTCTTTCGGTGTACCGAAATAGATGCCGCCGGTAAGTTCGCGCACGACGATCAGGTCCAAACCGCGCACGAGCTCCGGTTTGAGCGACGACGCGTCTTCGAGCCCGGGAAAGACGCGGACCGGGCGAATGTTCGCGTACAGTTCGTAATCACGGCGCAGCACGAAGAGCGCGTACTCCGGCCGTTCGGGAAGCGGTTTTCCGTCGTACTGAGGCAAGCCGACGCTGCCGAACAGAATTGCGGCGCTCGAATCGACGAGCGCGCGCGCCTCGTCGGGCAATGGGGGCAATCCGCGTTCGAGCGCGGCACCGCCGACGAGACGTTCCACGCAGTGTACGTCGCTGCGGACATGCCGCAAAACGCGTACGGCGGCGTGCGTGACCTCAGGCCCGACGCCGTCGCCGGGAAGAACGGCAATCGTTTGCGACACGAAGGTCAGGTAACCGTGATACGCGTCTTATCCGGAGTCGGTTCGATCGGCTCGGGCTTACGATGCGGCGCGGGCGCCGCAGCCGGCGGCGAAGTTGTTTCCTGCGCGGCATGCGGCGGCGCATGCGAGTTTTCCAGCAACGAGAGATGCGTCATCAAGACGCTGCGCAACTCGCTTTTCGCCTTTTCGGCCGCCTCAATTGCACGCTGATGCTCGCGTCGCACGTCGAGGATCGCATCGTTATACGAGGCGATCTCACGCTCGGACTTCAAGCGCGCCTGCTCCTTGATGAGGTCCGCTTCCTTGTGCGCCGACGCTTTCACTTCGTCGGCCGTGCGTTGCGCGAGCAGCAGCGTGTTCTGCAGCGATTCCTCCATCGCTTTGAAGTGGCTGATGCGCTCGCGAAGATCGGCGATTTCCGCTTCCAACGCCGCATGATGCGTTGCATCATCTTCGAGCGTCTCGATGACTTCGTCGAGAAACTGATCGACTTCCGTACGATCGTAGCCCTGCAACGCTTTTTTGAACGTCTTATGCTGAATATCGATCGGTGTGATTTTTTGCACGTAGACCCCTACCGGGCATTACCCGCGGTTTGCCATGAAATCGAGCGTGCCGTCCGCCGACATCGTGTCGCGCAGCCCTGCCGCGTTCACGACCACACCCGCGGGGACGACGAGATAAATTGCTTCGGCAAGCTTTTGAATCTTGCCGTCGATCGTGTATGCGACGCCGGACGTAAAATCGACGACGCGTTGGAGCAAGGTTCGATCGGCGTTTTGCAGATTGACGATACAGACCTGGCGATTGCGCAATGCGTCGGCGATCTCGACGACGTCTTGAAAGTTGCGCGGCGAATAGACGCTGACTTCCGTGCCGGCACGGCGTCCCGCGTTGCTCAGTGGAACCACGCGACCCGGTGCGACCGGTTCGTCATCGTAGAGTTCGTCCTCCTCATCACGGATCGAGAAGAACGATCCAATCTTGTTAAGCATACTCATGGGCGTTCGCGCCCTCCCTACTTTACGTGTCGTAGCGGCGTTCACCGAAGAGCGCCGTACCGATGCGCACCATCGTGGAGCCGGCCCGCACGGCCTCGCGCCAGTCTCCCGACATGCCGATTGATAGCGTTCTTCCACCTATCAACGCAAACGTCTTTGCAGCAAGCGCAAATGCGCGCGAGATTTCGTCATGGTCGCTCGTAATCGGACCGATCGCCATCACACCGTCGAGCGCTAAGGCGGGTTCGGCAGAAATCGCCTCTGCCACGCGCGGCGCGTCCTCGGGAAGGGCGCCGAAGCGCTCCGCAGGCGAGACGTTGAGCTGAACGAGCACGCTGAGCCGTTTGCCGAGTTTTTCGGCCGCCGAGCCGAGTGCGCGTGCCGCATCGGCACGATCCACGCTTTGCACGACATCGAAGAGCTCCGCAATCGCTTTCGCCTTATTGGTCTGCACGTGTCCGATGAAATGCTTCTGCAATCCCGCACCCTCGTCTGCGGCAGCACCGCCATCCTGCGCTTGTCGAAGGAACGCAAACTTTGCTCGCGCTTCTTGTACGTAGTTTTCGCCGATCGCGTGGAGGCCCGCGCGCGCCGCTTCGACGATCGCTTCAGCCGGCTGTTTTTTGCTCACGCCGAGAATCGTTACGCTCTCCGGCGCGCGCCCGCATGCACCAAGCTCCTCGTCGATCTCACACCGCAACGCCCCCAGCCGAGTCGCAATCGTCGAGATCACGCTTTTACGTGCCGCGCGACGATGTGTGAACGGGCCCTCGAGCGGCAGTCGTCTGCGTGACCTCCGTGCGCCTCGCGCGGCGCGTACAGTACACGATGCCGGCGATGCCGACCGGGATCATAGGCAGCGCGTAGAGCTGACCGCCCGTGATCCCATGCCACGTGAAGTCTGCGTGACGCCAGATCTCCGCGACGCTGCGCGTGATGCCGTACATCGTAAACCAGCTCCATCCGACGACCCCGTCGGGCGGCCTACGCCGGTAGATCAGCAAGAGAATCGGCAGCGTGAGGATGTCGAGGATCGCTTCGTACAGTTGCGCGGGGTGGCGATATGCCGTTCCCCATAGCTCGCCGTCGCCCGGCCGGTTTGGCACGATGCACCAGGGGCGGTCGGGATTGCAGATATCGCCCCACAATTCGTCATTGATGAAGTTGACGATGCGGGTAAGCGTGATGCCGACGGGTAAGAGCACGACGACTTCATCGCCAAGCACGGTGTACGCGAGGCCGGGATGCTTGCGCACGAAGAGCCAGATTGCGACGAGTACGCCGATCATGCCGCCGTGGAAGGCCATGCCGCCGTTCCACACGGCGATGAAATTGATCGGATTGCTCGTGTATGTCGAAACGTCGTGCTTGGAGATGATGTCGTTGATGACGAAGAACGTCCGGCCACCGATCAGCACGCCGACGAGCGCGTAGAAAAGGAAATCTTGGATCTGCTCTTTGGTCAATCCGAGCCGGCGGCGGCCCGCGGGGCGGCTCATCCACAGATACACGGCAACAAATCCGAGCAGATACGCAATGCCGTACCAGTGGATGCCCCATCGGCCGATGTGGATCGCTACGGGGTCGACATTTGTCGGATAGTTAAACCAATGCTGCATCGAGAGTTTCTTTAATGGTTGAGAAGTAGCCTGACACGATGAACACGACCACGCACGTTACCGTGGGCATTGCCTTCCTAGCGGGCCTCGTTTCCTTCGTCTCTCCATGCGTCCTCCCGTTGGTTCCCGCGTATCTCTCGCTGCTTACCGGGTCCAGCCTGGAAGACTTGCAGGCGCAAGAGACGCGCGCGCAGATGCGTACGGTTGCGATGGCGCACGCGATTGCATTCATCATCGGCTTTACCGTCGTTTTCGTGGCACTCGGACTCACCGCGAGCGCGATCGGCGGTATCCTCAACGCAAACCGTCTGTTCATCGCGGAGATCGGCGGGTGCATCGTCGTCATCCTCGGTCTGCAGATGATGGGTGTGCTTCGAATCCCGTTTCTGATGATGGACACCCGCGTGCATCTGCAGCGCGAGCAGCGCACGTATTGGACGTCCGCACTCGTCGGCATAGCATTCGCCGCCGGGTGGTCGCCCTGTATCGGCCCGATTTTGGCGGGAATTCTGGCAATTGCGTCGCAGCAGCACAACGCCCAGGCGGCATTTTTGCTGCTCGTCTATTCCCTGGGATTGGCCGTGCCGTTCTTCCTGACCGCAGTTGCGATCGGAGTGGTGCTGCCGGTCCTCAACCGCATCAAGCGGTTCTTGCCGGCGATTGAATTCGCGGCCGGAGTTTTCTTGGTGGCGGTGGGGCTCGTCCTCGTCAACAATGCATTTCTTACCGTCGCAGGATGGTTCTACCAATTTGTCCCGACACCGAACCTTTAACGCGAATGCGTGGATTCTGATTGCCGCCGTTCTTGCGTTTGCGGCCGATCAGTACACGAAGCATTTCGTCACGACGCATATGCAGTATCCCGACAGCGTCATCGTCGTTCCGAATCTGTTGAAGTGGACGTACGAGCGCAACACGCACGGCGCGTTCGGGCTCTTCGGGAACAACGGCGTGCTGCTGATTATCATGGCGATCGTCGTGCTGCTAATCTTTTGGGTCAGCTTTCGCGAACAAGCAGCGCGCTCGCGCCTCGTATGCGTTGCGTTCGGCATGATCGTCGGCGGCGCGATCGGGAATATCGTCGATCGCGTGCATCTCGGGTACGTCGTCGACTTCATCGACTTTTACCGAATCTGGCCGAACATTTTCAACGTCGGGGATTCGTGCATCACGTGCGGCGTCATTCTCCTGCTGCTCTCGAGCCTTGGCCGCTCACGTCGTCACGCCTGAGGAGGCGGGAACGCGCACGGATGTCATCGTTGCCCGGCTGACCGGGGCGTCGCGGTCGCTCGTTTCCGCCGCGGTAAAACGCGGCGACGTGCGCGTGAACGGCAACATCGTAAAGGCGAGTCATCCACTGGAAGCGGACGACGTTCTGCACTACGACGTTGCCGACCGAGAGCCGCTGGTCGCAACCCCGGAAGCGATCGAACTTCCGATCCTCTACGAAGATGACGATCTGATCGTCCTCGACAAACCGGCCGGCATGGTGACGCATCCCGCGCATGGCGCAACGAGCGGCACCCTCGTGAACGCGCTGCTCGCTCACATCGGAACGTTGCCGGGCGAACCGCTTCGACCGGGTCTCGTGCATCGGCTCGATCGCGACACGTCGGGATTGCTCGTCGTTGCCAAAACGGGAGATGCGCTCTCCGCGCTCGGCATCGCAATGAAAGCGCGGCAGATTCAGCGCGAGTATCTCGGACTCGTACAAGGCGTGCCGCAATACGCGCAAGGTCGGATCGACGGCCCCATCGGGCGCGATCCGCACAATCGCCTGAAATACGCAATCGTCGCCGACGGCAAAGCCGCGGTCACGCATTACACCATTCGCGAGGCGTTCAAAAAGCACGCGGAATTGAGCTTTCGGTTAGAAACCGGTCGCACGCATCAAATTCGAGTCCACATGTCGGGGATGGGGCATCCGATCGTGAACGACCCGGTCTACGGCCGCGAAGAAGCGCGCTTCGGTTTGCCCGGCCAAGCCCTCCACGCGTGGAAGCTCTCATTCGAGCACCCGCGCACGCAGGAACAAATGCTCTTCGAAGCGCCACCACCCGCGGAATACGTTCATGCGCGACATCTTCTCGCTGCAGAAGGTTGACGGCGGCGCGCGACGCGGCACACTAACGCTCGCGCACGGCATCGTGCAGACGCCGACATTTATGCCTGTCGGTACGGCTGCCACCGTGAAAGCGTTGACGCCGGAAGAATTGCGCAGCGCGCACAGTCAGATTATTCTCGCGAATACGTATCACTTATGGCTGCGTCCGGGGCGGGATGTGCTCGTTGAAGCGGGTGGGATACACCGGTTCATGGCATGGCACGGTCCGATTCTCACCGATTCGGGCGGGTTCCAAGTGTTCAGTCTGCAAGAACGGCGCAAGCTCGACGACGACGGTGTCACGTTTCAATCGCACATCGACGGCAGCACGCATCGTTTCACGCCGGAATCGGTGATCGAGTTCGAAGAAGCGCTCGGCGTGGATGTCGCCATGGTGCTCGACGTCTGCGTAAAGCTACCCGCAACCACCGAAGAGTTGGCCGACTCGGTTCGCATGACGACGGCGTGGGCGCGCCGCTCACGCGCGGCTTCGAAGCGAGAACAAACCGCCGTGTTCGCGATCATGCAAGGCGGCTTAGATCATGCGTTGCGCGAGCGAAGCGCGCGAGAGATCGTCGAACTCGATTTTCCCGGCTACGCTATCGGCGGGTTATCGGTCGGCGAGACGCGCGAAGAGCTGTATACCGCTGCGCGTTTTGCTGCCGCGTTGCTGCCCGTTGAGAAGGCGAGATATTTGATGGGCGTCGGCACCGTCAAAGATGTCATCATGGCCGTCGACTGTGGCGTCGACATGTTCGATTGCGTGTATCCGACCCGGTGCGGCCGTAACGGCCGCGCAATGATGCGTAGCGGCGAATTCAATATCCGCAACGCCGGATTCGTCCGCGACTTCTCGCCCGTCGATCCGCAATGCGACTGCTACGTCTGCACGACCTACACGCGCGCATATTTGAATCATCTCTTCCGCGCGAACGAAATGCTCGGTCCGCGCTTGCTTTCGTATCATAATGTGTACGTCCTCAACGACCTGATGCGCGAAGCGCGCGAAGCGATCGAATTCGGAGTATGGAGCGCATTTCGCGACCGCTTCTTCTCATAATCGCTGCAACCGTCGCGCTAGTCGCCGGATGCGGCCACCGCAATGAAACTGCGCATGTTCGCAGCCTCATCGTGTCCCCGCAACCTCCCGCCTTTGATCCGGCTCACCCGGTAGATCATCCGTTGACGCCGTGCAGGGGCACAATGCCGTACGATCCGCTTCATCCGGTCGACCGCGGGGTCACAACGGATGCTTCGCAGACTTGGCTTGACGATCCCGATACATCAGCGTGGTACTACGAACATCTAGGCGACAACGCATATCGCGAAGGCGATAAAAATAAGGCGTTACACGAATATGCGAAAGCGATTCCTCTTGAACTCCGGCGGCACGACCGCTATGAGATGGACAACCTCGATGCACTGCTGCGCACAGGTCGCTCGCTATACGAGCTCGGTAATCGAGCGATGGCGAGGCGCCTTTGGTTGGCGTATCTTCTGCAATCTTCGGCAAAAAATTACGAATCGATGGCGCACGCGGCAAAGCGGAAGAATTTCAGAGATCTCTTCGCCTTGATGGTGCGCGATAGTGAAAGCTACACGCAGCGCAATCCCCTCGATTTGGAAAGTGGCGGATTGCAATGGATCTACGCGGGCGCTGAGCGCGGAGCGGCGGGCGACTTTGCAGGCGCTCAGGCGGACTTTCGTGAGTCGATCAACTGTGTGTTATGGGACCCGGCGTATGGCGTTTTCGCATGGGGGGCCGCTACGTATGCTGTCGGTAACCAGTCGGAAGCACGTGACGCATGGGTCACGGCAACCGGTGAGGGCGACGGGTCGGCGAACGGCATGCCGTTTAACAATAATGCGAACGCCGCGGCGGTTACTATGCTGCTGAATCTCTTTCAAGACTAGGCACTCCGCGGACCGACGCTTTTGCTCGATTGACGTTGTTTGGTTTTTAGCGAACCGTCGCGTCGACGCCGGCCATTGTTGCAAGCGCATAGAACAAGGCGGCGAAATCGCGGTCTCCAAGCCCGATCGCTTTGGTGCTCGTCAAGAACTCGTTCGCAACGGACGTTGTTGGTAGCGGCACGGCTGATTCGCGTGCCAGTTCGAGCGCGAGCATAACGTCTTTTTGCATCATGCCAACGTCGAACCAGGCTTTCTCCGGCATGTTCAGGATGAACGGCGCACGGTACTTCAGCATCGGCGATGCAACCGCGCCGCCGAGCATTATCTCGAGCGCCGCCTTGCGGTCGATCCCGTTTTTCTCAGCGAGAATGACGCCTTCGCTCAGCGCGAGGATTTGAACCGGCATTGCGAGATTGAGCGCAAGCTTCATCACCTTCGCGTGCCCGATCTCGCCGATACGACGGACGTTCGGCCCGATGGCCTTGAGCGAATCCTCGACGCGTTCGCACGCATCTTGTGGGCCGCCCAGCATGATGAGGAGATGGCCTTGTTCGACCGTCAAGCGGCTTCCCAGCACGGCGGAGTCGAGCAGTATTGCTCCCGTCGGTTCAACGCGCTTCGCAAGTTCGCGAATGGAACCGGGCGAGATCGTGCTCATCTCGATCCAGTACTTGCCGCGCGAGAGCCCCGCAACTATGCCGTTCTCGCCATCGGCGACCGCGTGCAGCGCCTGCGCGTTCGTTACGATCGTCAGGACGATGTCGCACGCGCGCGCGACCTCACACGGCGAGTCGAGCAGCTTCATCCCCTTCTCGACGTACGGCGCCGCTTTTTTCTTCGTCCGATTGTAGCCGTATGCGTGCGAACCCGCGAGCAACAAGCGGTCCATCATTGCACCGCCCATCTCTCCTAAGCCGATGATCCCGATCTTCATGAGAGCTTTAGAGCGAACGCACGACCGTTGCGCACTGCTCGCAGATGGACGGGTGTTGCGGATCGAGACCCAGCTCGCGATATTTCCAGCAACGCTTGCATCGCTCGCCGTGCGCCGGCTGTAAGCGAACGCCGGCATCGTTGCCGGTGATGCTTTCGATCCCGTTGACCTGCGAGACGCCGAGTGCTTCGCGCAGATTATCACCCAATTTCGTAAGCGCCGGAACGAAACGCGCCGGCACGTCGACCGTGGCGGACGTTTCGTAGTTGCGAATATCGCCGTCCGCCGTTTTGACGCCTTCGGCAACCTTCGCGCGAAGCTCGCGCAGCAAGTCCCACGTCTCGACGTCATGCTCGAACGCCTTGCCGCTCGCGTCCTGCGCCGGCAAGACGCTCTCGAAAACGCTTGTTTCCGAGCCGCGCAACGCGGACGGGATTTCTTGCCACGCTTCTTCTGCGGTGAACGAAAGCACCGGCGCAATCGCGGTGAGGAAATGCTTGAGCGCATAGAGCAACGCAGACTGCGCGCTGCGGCGACGCGGATCGTCCTCGGCAAGCGTATAGAGCGGGTCCTTCAACGCGTCGAAGTAGAGGCTCGACATCACACTTTCGAACTCGATGATGCGCAAATACGCATCGTGGATGCCGAACGCATCGTAGAATTTTTTCACATCGGCGACGAAGGCGTCGACGATATTGCACGCCATCGCATCGATCGGTTGCATGCGTTCACGCGGCACGATTGCCGCGGCACTCAACCCGTCGACGTTCAACAGAAAGAAGCGAATGCGGTTGCGAATATTGCGGTAGACGCGTCCGACTTGTTCGATCACGTTCGGCCCAAACCGCACGTCGTCGACGAACTCGACGGAAGCAGCCCAGAGCCGCAGGACGTCGGCGCCCCACCTGCCCATTGCATCGTTCGCGTCGATCCCGGTACCGCGCGACTTCGACATGGGGCGCCCTTGTTCGTCGTTGACCCAGCCGTTCTTCACGACGTGTTTATACGGCGCTTCACCGTTGACGGCAACCGCCGTCAGAATGGAACTGCGAAACCATCCGCGGTATTGATCGCCGCCTTCGAGCACGACGTCGCTCGGCCAAGGAATGTCATCGTGCAACACGGCGAGGTGTGTAACGCCCGATTCGAACCAAATATCGACGATGTTGTTCTCTTTTTCGAACGCGGTGCCGCCGCAGTTCGGACACGTGAATCCCAACGGCAAATAGAGGTCGACGGGGTCGCTCCACCAGACGCTTGCGCCCGCTTCACGAAAGCGATCTGCCGCGATACGCGCGACGCGCGGATCGACGATCGACTGAAGACACGCGACACACGCGACCGCGGGAATCGGCGTTCCCCAGGTGCGCTGGCGCGAGATACACCACTCCGGGTGATTCTCCAGCATTTGCACCATGCGATGCTCGCCCCAATCCGGCGTGTAATTGACCCCTTCCGCCGCTTCGATCGTGCGCGCTCGCAAACGGTTTTGATCCATCGCGATGAACCATTGCGCGGTCGCACGGAAAATCACCGGATTGTGACAGCGCCAGCAGTGCGGATACGAATGTTCGTATTCTTCCGCGCGCCAGAGCTGCGCGCTCGCTTCGAGGTCCGCGATGATGTTTTTATTCGCTTTGAAGATGAACTGCCCGGCGTAGGGTCCAGCTTCGCTCGTGAAAACGCCGCGCGCATCGACCGGATTGAGAATCGGCAGCCCATATTTGATGCCGGTGTCGAAGTCGTCCGCGCCGTGTCCCGGCGCGGTATGCACCGCACCCGTTCCCGTCTCCATCTCGACGTAATCCGCGAGCACGACGATCGAATCGCGATCGAGGAACGGGTGCCGCACGGCGAGATTGTCGAGTTCGCCACCGGCCGTCGTTGCAATCAATTCCGCGCCCGAGTACGCATCGCCGAGTGCCGATTCGGCGAGCGCGGTTGCCACGACGAGCAGTTCACCGCCGACGCGATACAATCCATACGTCGCATCGGCGCGCAACGCGATCGCAACGTTCGCCGGCAGCGTCCACGGCGTCGTGGTCCAGATCAGAACCGAGAGGCGCTCGCTTTTCGACGAGCTGCGCGTGACATGGAACTTTTCCAGAATTTGTTCGCGTTGCTCGCCGTTCGCGCTAAACCGTACGTAGATCGACGGCGACATTTTTGGTTCGTACTCGATCTCCGCTTCGGCGAGCGCCGTTTCATCGTGCACGCACCATAACGTGGAACGAAGTCCCTTATAGATTTGATTCGATTCCGCGAGATCACCAAGCGCTTCGACGATCGTTGCTTCGAAGCTCGGATCGATCGTACGGTACGGATGCTCCCATTCGCCGAAGTTCCCCATGCGCACGCGCGTCGCGCGCTGCCGGTCGAGCCAATAGAGCGCGCGCTCTTTGCATTTCTCGCGCAGTTCCAGCGGATCGATTTCGTGGAAATCTTTGATCCCTAAATGCTTGAGCGTCTCGAGTTCGATCGGAAGTCCATGCATGTCCCAACCCGGAACGAACTCGGCCCATTTGCCTTCCAGCAACGCGATCTTTACGAACATGTCCTTCAACACCATGTTCAGGAAGTGGCCCATGTGGAGCTCGCCGTTTGCATACGGCGGACCGTCGTGCAGGATCCACGGACCGTTCTTACGGTTGCCTTCCAAACGCCGCCGATACGTGTCATGCTCGTTCCACCACTCGACGCGGGCCGGCTCACGCTTCGGCAGCTCTGCACGCATCGGAAAGGCGGTGTTACCCAGAAGAAGGGTCTCGCGGTAATCGCGTTCGACGGTTTCGCTCATGGCTCGCGCATGAGTTCGTCGAGGACGTCGAAATTTCGTGCCGCCGATGCACGAACGTCGGCGGCCTTCGCGCCGAGCAACGCGGACAACTGATCGCGCTGCGACATCAGACGGTCCACGAGGCCATCGGCAGTTGCCGTATCGGGCGCGCCCTTGCCCGGAACCCACAGCGGCGACAGCGGATACGCAAGATCGGCTAGGAGCGCGGCGACTTTCGGGTCGTAGGGGATCGCAAGAAACGGCACACCGAATCGCGCGGCGAGGATCAACGCATGCAAGCGCATTCCTACGACGACCCGCGCGCCGCGAATAATCGCCGCTGCACGCTCCAGCGGGCACTCCGGCAACAACATCGGCGCGCTCTTGCATGCGCGAATGACCGTTGTCGAAACTTCGGCGTCCGATGCGCCGCCGAGCGGCAGAAACGCGACGCGGACGCCGTGTTTGTCGGCAAGCCGATCGGCAACGCGCGCCAACATTGCAACGCCTTCCTTTAGCGTGCTGACCTTCCGGACGCTAAAGATGGCATACGGCGTGCGGTTGAGTCCCTCGCGCGCGAGATCGACTTCTTCAACGTCGAGATCGTAGAGAAATACCGGATCCGCCGTTTGCTCGACCGGCGTCCCCGGAAGCAATCGACTCAACAACTCCTTCGAACGTCCGTCGCGCACGGTCGCGCACGTGACGCCCTTACAGAGCGAACGCACGACGAATTGTCCGAGCGAGTCGAGCGGTCCAACCGATTGTGCGAAGATCATCGTCTTTCGTTTCAGACGAATTGCTTGCCGAAGGATGCCCGCATAATACACCACGCTTCGCAAGCTCGTCGAACTCTGCAGCAGTCCGCCTCCGCCCGAAAGCACCACGTCGGCCCGGCGGATTGCCTCGTGCACGTCGCTCATGTTCCAGCGCGGCGTTGCAGCAACGCCGAGGTGCGTGCTCGTTTGCTCGGGTGACGCGCGAAGCACTTCAACATCCCACGACGGAAAGCGCGCGCGCAGCTCTTTGACGATCACTTCGAGGAGTGCCTCGTCCCCGAGATTACCGAACCCGTAGTAGCCCGAGAGCAATACACGCACGGCGATAGATCCAAATCGCGAGAATTCCGACGAGCGCGCCGATCACGACACCGTTTCCGATTCGCTGCAGTGAGATGACGAGCGGAGTATGCAGATGCGAGAACGTGTCGATCACGTCGCCGATGCCGACGCCGATTCCGAGCGCGAGCAGCCAGCCTACCCAACGACGATGCGGTATGAAGAGCGCGGGCGTCAACATCAGTAGCGGCGCACCGACGAGAAACTCTTTCGTGCGCGGACGGACGCTCAGCACGTGCGCGAGCACGTGGCGCATGGCGAGTTCGATGTTGGACGGCTGCACGTCGCTCGTGTTTCCGCTCCGCATGACGAGCAACGCACCGGCCGCGATGACGATGATGCCGACGAGCAATTGGTAGAGCGCGATCGGCGCACCGAACACCTGACGCGCGCTGGCTGCGGCATTATACCGGTTGGTGAAGAGATACATGCAAAGCGCGATCAGCGGCGTCAGCACGTACAGGACGCGAACGCCGCGGAAGCGCTCGATCTCTTCCATCGTCAGCGGTGAACTCATGATGCCGACGACGATCAGCGCACCGAGCAGCGCGACGACTGTCGCGAGCACCGTCCATCCGACACTGCGCACGAGCTGATCGCCGAACCGGCGAGCCGGCTCTTCGGAGAACGACGGCGCAATCACCGCAAAGGCGGCGGCGGCGAAGAGCAACGCACCGACAAGCGCAATGACCGAGCGCGCGAACATCTCGTGATGCGAAATATATCCGGCAAGATAGAGCACTATCGTTGCCGCGTACGCCGCAATCGCCCACGCGGGACGGTACGCGCCGAACCACGCGAGCAGCAAGACAAAAATCGACGGAACGGCGAGCGTCGCGATACCGACGAGAATCGCATTGTTTCCGCGATATCCCGGAATCGGCGTGGCGCGGCCAAGAAGAATGCCGTGGGACTTCAACTCATCCGCAAGGTCCTTCACCATCTTGATGTTCGTCGCTTCGATCGACAAATTGCCTTCCCGGTGCGTCCACGGGCGCAGGTAGACGAGGCGAACGTTTCGTTCGCGCACGCCGAGCACGAATCGGCCGATCAGCTCGTCGAGTTTGATCTTGTCGTAATCGCTTCTAATCACGGCCTGCACGCGCACCGTTTGCCCGGGGATCAGCCGCGCGAGCGTATCGTTCCCTTTCTGCACCTGCGACACGTCGTACGTCTCGATGGAGCCGAAGTTAAACGGGTGCGCCGAGTTCGTGAAGTGCTCGCGGAACGCGTCCGCCGCGTCGGTCAAGTGATCCGGATAGCCAAAGACTTCGTTGCCGAGTCCAAAGAACACGACGTCGGAAATTCGCGCGCCCGATGCGACCGCGTCGCTGAATTCCGCCTCCATCTCCGGTTTCATGAATCGTTCGTCATTTTGAAAACGCGCCACAACGAGCAAGTTCAACCGCTTCGCAAGCTCGAGCTGATCGGCGGGGATGCCTAAACCGATGTTATTGAAATAATCGATCTGCGTTCGCACTTCGATGATCCATGGCTTACTCGCACGCAGTACGCGGATCGTCTTCGGTTCGAAATGCAACGGCAACTGTCGCCGATAGCGATCGTAGGTCGCGCGGTCGTACACGATGATGTACACCGCATCACGGGAGAGTCTGTTGGTACGCGCGAGCGTTTGCAGCAACGGATCGGAAAGCGGAGAAAGTCGCGACTGATTCAGTAGCGACGCACCCGTCGTCGCGTACGCAAGTCCGTTGGCGCCGATGTTGCCGCCGAGCTCTTCGCTGAGCGCAAGCGACGTGAGACCGGCGCGGCGCAACGCGATCAAAAACGCTGCCGGCGTATAGTTGTACGATCGTGCGGTGGAGACAAAGTCGGCGAAGTCCATGGCGAGCTCCACCCGATTGGCGTCACTCTCCGTTTTGATTCTAAAGACACCGACCACGAGACTAGCGAGGAGTGCAAGGACGAGGATGAACGCAGCATAGCGCGTCCGGCTATCAAGACGGATCAAGTACACTCCAGAAAAACATACAGGCTCGCGTAGCGAGCCTGTATGCCGTCGCGTATGCGGTTTCCCGCATACCGGGTGTGGGCGACGTCTGTGTTACCGTATCTTCCGCAGCGAAGCGCCCACGTTCTCATGCTGCGCCGGTGTCACTCGATGGTTCTAGCCTAGCAGAGTGCCACCTTCCGCGACAGCAAGCAAGCGGATTTTTTACACGGCCGTTAACCAATCCACGTCGGAGCGCGCTTTTCGAGGAACGCGCTGATGCCTTCTTGCGCGTTCGCCAACTGGGCATTTTGGACCATTACGCCTTTCGTATACGCGTACGCCGCCGCCTGATCCAGGTCGATCTGGCGATAGAACGCGCTCTTCCCAATGCCGACGATCTCGCCGCTCGCCTCAGCGATTTTTTCAGCGAGCGTCAGGGTGGCTTCGCGCAGATCCTCGGGCGGCACGACGCGATTCACGAGCCCCCACTCCAGCGCCGTTCTCGCGTCGATCATCGCACCGGTCAAGAGCATCTCCATCGCGCGCTTTTGCCCGATCGACCGCGAGAGCGCGACCATCGGCGTACTACAAAAGAGCCCAATCCGCACGCCGGGCGTTGCAAACCGCGCATCGGTCGACGCAATCGCCAAATCGCATGTCGCGACCAACTGACATCCCGCCGCCGTAGCGACCGCATTGATTTCCGCGATCACCGGCTG
Organism: Vulcanimicrobiia bacterium; assembly: GCA_963737065.1. Taxonomy (GTDB): domain Bacteria; phylum Vulcanimicrobiota; class Vulcanimicrobiia; order Vulcanimicrobiales; family Vulcanimicrobiaceae; genus JAMXLG01. Next base: position 1,938,057 of record CAVTRC010000001.1, on the reverse strand, counting down.
CCGGATCGCCTGCACGCGCGTCATCAACCGCACGCACTGCTCAAAAATATCTTCATATTCAGTCGGTTCAGCGCCGCACAACTCGCGCAAGTCGTGACCGGCCGAAAACGCCGGCCCATCACCCGCAATGATAACGACGCGCGCATCTCTATCGCGGTCGAGCTGCGCAAGCGTTTCCTCCAGTTCGCGCATCATCTCTAAGGAAAGCGCGTTCCGCTTCTCGGGCCGCCGCATCGTAACAATCGCCGTCGCCCCAACCCGCTCAACCGACACATTCATCAACTTCACAACTCACCTCGCACACGTCGCCACCCAAAGTCGATTTTGCCCCGAGCTTCCGCCTGTGGCGAGGCGACCGCCTGCGAAGTGGACTACGGTCCACGAAGCATGCGGTCAACGAAGTCCACAGGCGGAAGCTCGGGGCAAATGGGCGATGACGGGCTCGAACCGCCGACATCCTCCTTGTAAGGGAGGCGCTCTCCCAGCTGAGCTAATCGCCCGTGAGCTTATTTTATATAACTGATCCCCTTAGCACTACACCTTCAGCGGACCTTGACCGTTGTCCGGAGCCGAAGTGCGCCGTCGGCGGAGCAGCCTGACCGACCACCCGCGCTGCGGCAGGCGGTTGAACGAGCTGACTCCATGGCAAATTGCCATGGGTGACAAGGCAGCGTCAGAAACCAATCGCATGGATCGGATCCTCGAAGAGAAACCTGAAGGCAATGCCGGAGGAGGTCCAAGATGACATCGGCTACGCCCTCGATCTCGCGCTGCACGGCGACCTGCGCGACCTGGTTGAGATACGAGCGCACAACGACCGAAGAGACAGCACCGTTTCGCTGTGCGTACACCATCGAGCTCGACGATACGGTTTACGCGCTGCACGCTTTTCAGAAGCACGGCTGATGAACGTCATCAACGCTGCGATGAAGCGAAGAGGATTTACGCAAAAGGACGCGGTGGAAGTCACTGGTCTCGACCAATCCGACATTTCGAGGATTCAGCACGGCCGCGGTTCGCGCTACTCCACCGACAGGCTGCTGAACATCCTTGCACGCCTTGGGATCGACGTCGAAATCGTGCAGCGCCATGGCAAAGAGGGCGAAATCGTGATTGAAGTTCGGGAGCTATCTCGCGCGTAATCACGAAAGTTGACATGATGGCGCTTACGGCAAGGGAGGTTCAAGCAATCGCGTCGCTAGCGGACGAATCTACGATCTCCTACCCGGAACACCGCACCCACATGCTGATCAGCGTATCTCATTCCCCGGCGCTGCTGCCGCAGTCAGCGTTAGCCAGTTCTGGACTGGCGGATCGAAAAGCTCGGCCATTGCAATGCTATTGCGGCACACACTTGACGAGCGTCGCGCCCAGTTCTGCAAACTGATTACAGAAATCATCAACCGATGCATAATCTACCGACGCAACAAGTCGCCACTTAGACCCCACGCGCTTCACCAAGTAGCAATAAATGGTTTTCCTGCAACGGATGCGTTTAATTCGCATCTTGGTATATTGGGAGGACTTGGACTCGTAGATGATGGGGGCATAACGAGCTCTTTGGTTCGTGACTACGTTCGGAGCCTGGCAGGCTGAAAATGGCGACGACGATCTACCGGATTTGGAGAGCGCTGAAAGGCGTAGAGCTGACGCTACGTGAGATAGTTCGGGAAAAAATGATCCGCGGTGCTGCTAAGCGCGGATGCTTCGCGGAAGAGCTCTTTCCTAATTCATCGGTCCTGCTCGCAACGTAGCTGAAGCACGGCCTTAGCTTCGTCAGGTCTTCAAGGTTCGCCGCGTAGCGCGCGTTTTTGCGCACCGCGGGTACGAGGCACGTATGCGCGTGCTTGTAACCGGAGCTACGGGGTATATCGGCGGACGGCTCGTGCCGCGACTCATCGAACGCGGATATGACGTTCGTTGCCTGGCGCGCGATGCGCGGCGGCTTGCGGGACGCTTCAACGGCGCGCAACTCTTCGAAGGCGATGTCAACGATGCGTCGACGCTCGCGCCTGCGCTCGGCGGGGTGGAATGCGCGTATTACCTGGTCCATTCCATGAGCGAGACGCGCAAATTCGTGGATGCCGATCGAGATGCCGCGCGAACGTTCGGAAAGGCATGTGCCGCCGCCGGCCCTCGCCGTATTATTTATCTCGGCGGACTCGGCGAAGACACCGCGTCGCTTTCCAAACATTTGCAAAGCCGTCACGAGGTCGGCGATGTGTTACGCGAGAGCGGCGTAGCCGTAACAGAATTTCGTGCGGCGCAAATTGTCGGCAGCGGTTCCGTCAGTTTTGAAATGGTCCGTTATCTCACCGAACGTTTGCCCGTGATGGTCGCGCCAAAATGGGTGATGACGAAATGTCAGCCGATCGGTATCGACGACGTGCTCGCGTATCTGACCAACGCCCTGGATCGGCCCCAGAGCAGCGGGCAAACCTACGAAATCGGCGGCAGCGACGTGTTATCGTACCGCGATATGATGATGATGTATGCCCGAATACGCGCATTGAAACGGCGCATCGTCGTCGTACCCGTGTTGACCGCACGCCTGTCCTCGTATTGGATTCATCTGGTCACGCCGATTCCCGCGAAGATCGCGCAACCGTTGATTCTCGGCTTGCATAACGAAGTGGTCGTGCACGATCACAACGCCGCACGCGATTTTCCGGAGATCGTTCCGATGCCTCTCGAAGAGGCGATTCGCCTTGCATTGAGCCGTTATTCGGCCGCGGGCCCGGAGACGACGTGGTTCGACGCGTTCGACGTGCGAAAGATGTCAGGCGAATTCATGGGCGTCAAGGAAGGTATGCTGATCGACCGGCGTACCCGCAAAACTGCAGCTCCGCCCGAACGGGTGGCTGCAGTGTTTAGCGCGCTCGGCGGTAAGCGCGGGTGGCTTGCGGGGCGAGCGCTATGGGAATTGCGCGGATTGCTCGACCGCTGGAGCGGCGGTGTCGGATTGCGCCGCGGTCGCCGCTCACCTACCGAGCTGCGTGTGGGAGATGCGGTCGATTTCTGGCGCGTCGACGCATACGAGCCGGGTCATATTCTGCGATTGCGCGCCGAAATGCGACTACCCGGCAGCGCATGGCTGGAATTTGAAGCAAGCCCCGATGGCAACGGCGGCACTGAATTAAAGCAGACTGCGTTTTTTGAGCCGCGGGGACTCTACGGCTACTTGTATTGGTATAGCGTCGCGATCTTCCACGAGTGGATTTTCTCGCAGATGGCAACGCGTATTGTACGGGTCGCAGAAAATACGGCGCAATAGCCGCTTTGAATTTCGCGGTAAACTGCAACGTTTGCGTTGAAACTCTGCTTCCGGACGCCGGCTAATCGCCCTCAGCTTGTCCCATATAGATTTTTCAAGCATCCAGCAACTTCGGCGTCATTTGTACCCTTGTCCGCACGAATCTCGTGCGTCCGAAGCGGTTGCATACGATGCAACAGCTCAACGTTTAGGCCGATCTTGCCCTGCCGCGGTTTAGCAGCAACGGTTTTTACGACGCGCTTAGTATCTGCTCCATCGTGGGCTGCATGATGAAAAGCGATAGTAGTTGACTAGGTTGTCAGTCTTCGCGTCCGCGAGCATAGCAACAAAGCCAACGGCATCCTTTAATCGAACCGCGATCTTGAACGCCTCCTGTATAAGTACGGTGCCAAGGTCGTGCGCACGAAAACGATCGTCAACAGCCATGCGCCCGAGTTTTAAAGCCGGCATCATGCGATACGTCGGCAACCCCTTCACAATATTTTTGCGCAATTCTTCAATTCTTAGACTCGCGCTAGAGAGCGTAAAGTAGGCACAAATAAGCGATGGTGCCGATTCTTGCACCATCACATGCAGAGCGGTTACGTGTTTTCGGTGTTCCCGGGGCCCGCGCGCATCGTTCCTCAAATATTCCTGAAGAATCGCGCACTCTTGTCCGGAACGAGTAAAAGCCGCTCGGTCGTGATACTTCGCGAGCGGCTGAAAGGCTATGCCTTCGATCACTTACGCGCGTTGCTTCCCCGCCTTAGCAAATCGCTCGATCACATGTCTACTTGCAGCAGGCGGGGATTCAAGAGCCTGCAAAAACGCCTCGCTGTCGCGCTTAGAAAGGCGTATAATTTCATGCGCTTCGATAATCCGAAGTGCTTCATCATGCGCCGAGCTTAGGACAAAATCCGACAAAGACATGCCCTGAAGGTCAGCCGCTCGTTGAAGTATCTGCTTTCTGTTCTTCAGACAGGCGAGCATTAAATCTCTCCTGTTTTACGCTGGGGTCCGAGCACCATAGCGACTCGCAGTCTCCGGGTCGTTCGGCTTCGACGCCTATTGTACTACAGTGACTTACATGTCAATACAGTGTACGTACGTGCCTGTACATGTAAGTAACGAGAACGGCCCATATTCTTCTCCCGTGAGCCATGACTGCGATGCCAGCGAGCACGTCGGAGGTGTGACCAAACCACGCTGCAGTAATGACAGCGACGCCGTCGTGAACTGACCCTAGATTAGACGTGAGCCGACGAAAACAAGGGTGAGCGCAACGGCGGGACGCAGCCAGCGGGTCTGCAAGCGTGCGCACAATTTCGTTCCGACGAAAATGCCGGGCAGCGATCCGGTAAGCAGCGCGATCGCGATGCCGAGGTTCACGTCGCCCATCGACCAGCGTCCGACGGCCGCCGTCGGAATAAGCAGAGCCGCGAACGCAATGTCCGAACCGACGAGGCGCGCGAGTCCGATCGACGGCAGGGCCATCGAGAGCAGCGGGAGCGTCAGCGATCCGCTGCCGATCGACGTCAGCGTGACGATAAAACCGACGGCAGCGCCGATCGCTGCGATCCGCCACCCCGGTATCGCGGCCGGCGGTGGCGGCGGCAAACCGCGTGCGATCAGCGGACGCGCAAGCATTAGCGCTGCCGCAAGCATCAGAGACGCGCCGATCGCGCGTCGCGTCCATGATTCGATCATTGCGATGTCGACATGCTGGCGCGACCACAAAACGAACGCGGTGCCGGCGATGGCAGCCGGGACGCCGCCGCAGAGCAGCAGCAAAACGATCCGCCGGTCGATCGTGCCTTGGCGTCCATGAAGGTACGCGCCGTAGAGTTTCGTCGGAACGCTATAGAGCAAGTCGGTTCCGACCGCCACGAGTGGATTGACTCCTAGCACGACGAGAACGGGCGTCATGATGCTGCCGCCGCCCACGCCGGTTAGCCCGACGAGCACTCCGACAAAAAAGCCGATGACGACGAGTTCGGCAGTCACGCAGATCGTAATGCCTTCGCCGCTTCGCGCAGCCGCCCCACGCCAAAACGGTGCGCGAAATCGCCGAATCGTTCTCCGGGTAGGCGTTCGTGCTTCCACAACTCAAACGCGTCATGTAGCACGGAGACGATAGCATCGGATGCGACGCCCTGCGCGTAGAGTTCATTCAGTCGCGTGTTCGGCGCATCGCCGCCGAGGAAGATGTCGTAGAGCCCGAGAGAGCGCCCGACGATGCCGATGTCGCCCATGCGCGGGCGCGCGCAACCGTTCGGGCAACCGGTCATCCGAATGCTGACCGGTTCCTCCGCGAGCCCGAGCGCGGTCAAGTCGCGTTCCACGCGGTCCACGAGCGCCGGCAACGCGCGTTCGGCCTCCGCGACGGCGAGCCCGCACGTCGGAAGTGCCGGACACGCCATGGCTCCGCGTCGCAATCCCACGTCCTCGGCATCGGCAACAACGCCGTAATGTCTGAGCATGGCCTCGACGTGTCTGCGCGCCTTGGCCGGGATGCCGGTCAGGATAAGGTTCTGCTGGGGCGTAATGCGCAACCCGGGGCGCAGCATGGTAACGACCTCCCGCAGTGCGGTGCGCAGCATGCTCCGGGCGCTGTCGACGATGCGCCCGTTTTCGATGAAGAGCCCGAGCGACCACGAAGCATCGAGCTGGCGCTGCCATCCGAGATGATCGTGTGCCGCGCTAAAGCGCACATCGTGCGGATCGGCAACGCGCCGCCCCAAGCGCTGTTCGAGTTGCTCGCGGAACCATTCGATGCCGCGTTCTTCGACGACGTATTTCATGCGCGCGTGCCGTCGATTCTTGCGATCGCCGTAGTCCCGGTGAATCGTCACGATCGTTTCGGCGACTTCTATGGCGTCTTCCGCGGGAATAAAGCAGAGCGGCGTCGCGAGCCGGGGAAATGTCTCGCTCTTTCCGTGCGTGGAACCCATGCCGCCGCCGATCAGAACCGTGAATCCCGCCACGCCGTCCCGTGCGTCGAATTCAGCGACGAGCCCGATATCTTGCGTATACACGTCGATACAGTTATCGTCCGGCATCGTGACGCCGATCTTGAATTTCCGCGGCAAGTACGTATCGCCGTAAATCGGCTCCTCTGCGACGGCACCGTGCTGCAGCTCGAGCTTCTCGCCCTCGAGCCAGATTTCATGATATGCGCGCGTGCGCGGAGCGAGATGCATCGCGATGCGGCGCGCGTACTCCAAGACGGCGACGTGCGCGGCGTCGCGAGCGGGAGCTGCGCACGCCATCACGTTTCGATTGACATCGCCGCACGCGGCGAGCGTTGAGAGTAACGAGTCGTTGATCGCCTTGATCGCCGGACGCAGCTCGTGCATCAGCACGCCGTGGAGCTGGATACCCTGCCGGGTCGTCAGTCGAATCGACCCGTTTGCGTACGCGTGCGCAATTGCGTCGTGCGCGAGGTATTGCTCGGCGTTGAGGGCGCCGCCCGGGATGCGCGAGCGAACCATGAATTGGTAGGCCTTCTCTGCACCGGCTTCTTTGCGCTCGCGCCGGCGGTCGCGATCTTCTTGTTGATAGCTTCCGTGGAATTTCAGCAGTTGCACGTCGACTTCTTCGAAATGCGTCGCATCGGAAGCAATCGTTTGCGCGATAGTCCCGCGCAAATGCGCGCTTTCGATTTTGATCGCTTCGTTTTTGCTGCCTTCACCGGCGCCGAGCGTCACGAGGTCTTCGTTCATCCGACATGCCTCCCGTCAGTGAGGGGCGCGTGAAGACCGCACTCCACTTTGGCGTTGCCCGGCCAACGGCCCGCGCGCGGATCCTCGTGCGGAGCGATCGCGCGCGTGCACGGCGCACATCCGATGCTCGTGTAGCCGTAGTCGTAGAGGTCGTTGTATGGCACGTCGTGCGCGCGGATGTACGCCCATACCATGCCCTCGTCCCAATTCGCAAGCGGGCTCACTTTTACGAGACCAAACTTTTCGTCCCAGACGATCGGCTGCGTTGCCGCACGCGTTTGCGCCTGATCGCGTCGGATGCCGGTAATCCACGCATCGTATCGCGACAGAAACGCCTGCTGCGGTTCGACTTTGCGTAAGCTACAGCAGGCGTCGGGATTGCGTTGCCAGAGCGCGGCTCCGTGCGATTGCGCTTGTTGCTCTACCGACCGCGAAGGGCGCACGGCGAGCGGCTCGATCGCATATCGCTTTCGGACGGCATCGATGAGCGCGTAGGTTTGCGGAAAGAGCAATCCCGTATCGAGATAGTACACGTCCACAACGCGTTCGAGCTGCGTCGCCATATGAAGCAGCACCATCCCCGACGGTCCACCGAACGAGCACGCGAGCGCAACGCGCGGATGCGCGTCGATCGCATATCGTAAAATGTCTTGAGGCGCCGCATCGGAAAAGGCGCGTGAAATCACGCCGAGCGCGTCTCGCTTCTCGCCGAGAGTCGTTCCCATGTCGTTCCCGTAAAAAGAAAGCCCCCGCTGTCATTTGACGGCGGGGGCTATAGCTGATACAGACCTGTGTTGTTACGGTATGCGACAGCTATCCCACGCCGGCGGCGTCGAACAACAGAGACATGCGCTACAACACACAACAAACATTACGCGGTTAACCTATCACGCGCCGGATAACGCGTCAATGCCCGTTGGTCCTAATGTGTCGCAGTCTGGTCATTGCGATGGCAGTACTTTGACGATGCGATCGATGAGCACGCCCACGTGGTCCTCATTCGGATTTGGCTGGCTGTTCAGCGCAACGGTGAGGACGAGATTGTGTTGTGGAGCATACACATGGACGACCCGGTATCCGAGCGTCATGCCCTCGTAAAACATGAATCGCCCGAGCGGCGGCTTGTACATTTCGCCGACGCCTAGTCCGAACGTCCGCGGCTGCGCTCTGCGATGCCTGCGCTACCGGCTTTCCCGTCGTCATCGAGACGGTCGACATCAATTCATCGCGCTGTTTTTTCGGCAACATCGTTGGACCATAAAGGATCTGAACCCAACGCTCGAGTGCGGCCGGCGTTGCGACGATTCCGCCCGCCGCCTGCGCCCACGACAAGCTCAAGTTCCGCACGTCGCGCTTGTAGAGCGGCTGCAATCCGGCGTTGTCCGGTTCGTTATTGAAAAAGTATCCCGGCGAGACGCGCGGTTGAACGTTCGCGGGAAGCACGTTCGGATCGTAATACATGTTGGCGAGATGGTAAGGCGTGAAAATGCGCGTGCGCAGTAAGTCGCCGTACGACTGACCCGTAATGCGTTCCAGGATCATTTGCGTGAGGATGTATCCGGTGTTCGAATAGTACCAACCGCGCATGAACGTCGGGTGCCCGTTCTTCGGATAGACGGCGGCGACGAGTTCTGCGGCCGAATAGTTCTTATACGGATTCTTTCCATATCGCCGCTGGAACGCCGGATCGTTATCGTACGTCGGGATGCCGCTCGTCATGTCGAGCAGATGCCGAATGGTGATGTTTTTCCACGCTGGATATTGCGGCAGCCATCGTCCGATCGGCGCATCGATGTTCAACTTGCCGGCGGCTTCCAACTGAAGCGCAAGCACGGCCGTAAACGCCTTGGTATTGCTGCCGATCTGAAAGAGCGTCGACGGCGTTGCACCGACGGCGGCGACCGTCGGCGCATCACCGTGCAGCGTCGTAACGCTCACCGACGCCGCATCGATGTGCTCGGCAGCGCCACGCTCCTTTATGTAGTTTTGCAAGATCTGCGTCAGCTTCGCCTGAAGCGAAATATCGTTTGCCGCCACACCGGAAGCGGGCGCGGCAAGAATGCCCGCGCTCAACACGAGCGCAAGGAAAGGTCGCAAAAGCTTCATCACCCGGCTATCGTACGCGACAACGAACACCGTCGCCTATCCGCTATTGCACAATTAGTCGTGATTGTGCGCGAGTATGCCGTTTAGCACCGCGGGCGCGATGGCATCCGGACGGCTGAAATCCAGGCGCGCGCTCTGAAGCGCGCCGTACGCCGTTTGCAGATTGCGTTTCGAGATATCGATCGACGGCGGATGCACGGTGTACGGCCGCAGATCGGCGTCGACGAAAACGCCGCGTACATCGGCGTCGCCATCGCATCGTACGTGGAAAGCGGGTGTAGCCCGAGCAGCAGTTCGATACGTGCGCAGAATGCTGACGGTTGCATAGTGTTCGTGACGGACGCCGCCACGCGAGTAGGGCGAAACGACGAAGAGGGTCGTGCGCTGATCGCTCACGTGGTCGGGACCATCTTGCGCATCGTCCTCGATTGCGAAGATCACCGACGACTTCCACACGGCGCGAGTGCGAGATCGTATCGATCATTTGGCCTAATGCGTAGTCGTTCTGCGCGACGTACGACGCCGGCGTCAACTCCTTGGGTTTGCTGCCGTACGTGTGATCGTTGGGCAACCAAATGAATTCGAACTGCGGCAAGCGTGCGCGCGCGAACGAACGCGTCGAATTCGCCGCGCCACGCTTTCACTCGCTCAAGGTCGCTGATGCGTAGATTCCAGCCAGGATAGTTCGGGTCGATGATGCCCTTGAGGCTCGGAACGTCGGGCACCCATGCGCTCCCGGGCGTCTTTCCCGGATCGACGAGTTCACCATAGTCGCGAAACGAGACGTGCGCGCGGCGCGCGGCATCCCACAGATATCCCGCGGATGACGTAACCGGCCCGTCACCTTGCGTGGCGTCGTCGGCATAACCGCGATTGGCATAGATCAGCGGCCAAAACCGTTCCAAGTAATCGTTCGAAAATGCCGCATCGGCCCACATGTGGCCCACAGCGCTGACCTCGCCGCTCGTGTACGCGTTGTCGAACAATCCGAATCGCGCCGCGATGGCGTGCTCGTTCGGCGTCACGCGGCGGCCGAACCACGCGAGCTTCGCATCGCCGTTGCCCTGCGCCATATCTCCCAGAACTTGATCGTACGACCGATTTTCTTTGAGCACGAAAAACACGTGTCGAATCGGTCCGTCCCGGCGAAGGATGGACGCGGCAGTGGGATCGTTCCACGCGCGCGCACCCTGCGGATTGCCGTTCATCGCAGACGTCGACGGCATTTCGTATGCGCGCAACGATCCGAATTCGATCGTGCCGATATAGTCGCGATCGCTTCCCGGACGAAAGTTCGGATTCGGCCGCGCGCCCTCGCCCTTTCCGTTCAAGACGTACAGCCGCCCGCGCGAAGCGATCGCGTCGGTTGGATACCATCCGGCTTGCATGCGTCCAACCAATTCGTCGTTGCGCAAGATCGCTACCGAATTTGCGGCGCCGAGCGTAACGAAAATCGCTCCGTCTCCGGCGTAGAGCGAATTCGGCGAAACGCCGATCACGTCGAACGGCGCGCGATCGCGCACCGAAACGTCTCGAATCGCGTGCAAATCGCGAACGTCGAGGATTGCTACGGCATCCGCATCGTTTTCCGCAACGTAGAGCTTTCCGCCGGACGCAAGCAGCGCCGAGGGATGAAGGCCGACGTGCGCGCGATGCACGATTGCGCCTGACGCAGTATCGATCGCGACGACCTCATCACGCGGGCGCAGCGCGACGAAGACGGTCGCCCCGTCGTTGCCGAAGGCAATTCCGCCCGCTTGGGCTCCAAATCGCGTTGGACGTGCCGTGGCAATCGTTTCGAGCGTTCCGACGCGCAGCGAGAGATCGCGCGCGGTGGCAACGGCGTACGTTTTCCCATCGGACGCCGCTGCGATAAAGAGCGGGTACGATGCCTTCGGAAACCGGATGCGTTCAACGGCGCGCGTCTGCACGTTCACTCGCAACAGCGCATCCGCGCTGCCTCCGGCAACGAGCACGTGGTGCGCATCGCTCCACACCGGCCGGCCAAATGCTCCCGGTAAGGGAATCGTTGCGATACGCGCGAGATTCGGCACCCGATACAGGCTCAGCGCCGCGGGATTGTATCCGGCCTCAATCACGGCGATCGTCGAGCCGTCGCGCGAGAGCGCCATCCCTTGCGGCATCGTTCCCGTCGCGATCACCGGTCCCGGGGCGCCCTCCAAGACCCAGTCGTTCGGAAGCACAACGGGCGTCGCCGCAATGAGCGCGAGCGAAAAGAGAATCGAAAGATGGCGCAACCCCGGTACTCCTTCTGCCACCAAACGAGCGGCCGCACACTTCCGGACACAGCACGAAATTCTAACCAAACGGGCCGCCGGTTCCGTTTACGCTTCGTTCCATCGGGTAACCAAAGCGCAAGTGAGTCCGACTTACCGCGCCGCATTCACCGGCGACCGTCGCAACGTTCCGCTGGCGCGAAACGCTATAGCAAGCTTCGCGCGCGTTTGCGGCTTCTCCACCGAAGAAGTCAGCGATATCCGGCTGGCTGCCGGCGAAGCGCTCAGCAACGCGGTGGAACACGGCCGCACGATGCGCTCCAACGGCTTTTCCGTGCGATGCCTGTTCGCGCAGGACGAGCTCACCATCGAAATCCGCGACAACGGCCAAGGTTTCTCGGTCGACGGCAGACGTGATGACACGCCGATCGAGCAACGCAGCCGCGGCTTCGGCATCTTTCTCATGCGCCGCCTGATGGACGGCGTTCAATTCGATCGAAACGGCACGTGCGTCCGGCTCGTGCGCCGGCACGTCTCCTAGTTCGCCGGCCGAATTACGGTTTCGCGGACGCGATCTTCTTCTGTAGTAATTGAATCGCCGCGCGCAGCTGCGGATCGTTTGCCGCATCGCCGAATCGCGAGCCGTTCGGTTCGTCGACGGCTACGTCGGGATCGATGCCCTTGAGATTGATGTCGCGGCGACGCGGCGTCAGGTAATGCGCGGTCGTGATTTTGATTGCCGAACCGTCGGCGAGCGGCGTCAGCGTTTGCATGACGCCCTTGCCGAACGTCCGTTGTCCGATGAGCGACGCAATGCCGTCGTCCTGCAGCGCGCCGGCCATGATCTCGGACGCAGAAGCCGTGTATTTGTTCACGAGCACGGTGACGGGCACGTTCAGCGGCGTGCCGGGCGATGCGTCGATCGTTTGATCCGGTTCGCCGCGCTGTTGCACGGTGAGCAGCGGCCGCTGCGTGATGAAACGCGAGCTCATGTCGAGCGCGGAGTCGACATAGCCGCCGCCGTCGTTGCGCAAATCGAGCACGATCGCGCGCGCGTTTTGCTGACGCAGACGATCGAGCGCGGCATCGAACTCCATCGGCGTATCTTTGCCGAATGCGATGATGTAGATGTAGCCGATGTCATCGGCCAGCATTTTGTCCACGACCGTCGGCGGTTGGATTTCGCTGCGTACGATCGTGAAGTCGTGCTGCGGTTCGCTGGAGCGTGCGACCGCGAGGTGGACCGGCGTGCCGGCTTTGCCACGCAACAATTTGCTCGCGGCATCGACCGCGAGGCCTTTCGTGCTCGTTCCGTCGATCGCAGTAATGAAATCGCCGGCCAACAAGCCGTTCTTCTCCGCCGGCGTGCCCGGCACTACATAGCTGACGGTGATCAAGATTGCTCGCGCTGTCTTGCGCGACCATTACGCCGATACCCGAGATCCGTTCCGGATCGAGCGCAGCATTGAATGCCTTGAAATCATCCGGCGTCATGAAGACCGTATAGCGGTCGTTGACGGATTTCGCCATTCCGGTAATCGCCGCGTACGCGAATTGCGTCGGCGTCGCGTGGGCACTCTGCGCCGCGTCGGCGATCTCCTGATCGAGCGACGCCAGCGCCGGCTCGACACCTTCGGCCGCTTTGATGTCGGGAACCGCGACTTTGACGTGGTGCTTATTGGCCTCGTCGGAGAGCGCGTTACGCGCCGCGTCGATGAGCCCTTGTTGATCGACCGGCTTAAAGTATGTGTGCGCCAGCAAACGATAGCTTTCGTTCACGTCGGCGGCAACCGCAGCCGGAAGCGTCGTCTGCGCAAATGCCGGTACAGACGCTCCGAGACCAAGAACTACGGCGCATGCGGCAATGTGCGCGCATCGCAAGCGAGGCGGGTTCATATCGTTAATCTATCGGTCCCAGCTCAATCATACCTGAGATAAAGCACTCCGGCCTATAGAAGTGACCGAAGGGGCACTCTATCGTGCCTCCGGGCGAATTAGCCACGAAGAATCGGGAGCCCTGTCGTTTCCCGCTGATCGCGCTTCGCCGCGGTATAACGTTGCGTTGCGGCAACGAAATGACCAGCAGTCCGATCAACACGAGGATCATCCCGATTCCGGAAAGCAATGTCGGCTTCTCGCCGAGTTGAATCCACGCGGCAACGACGCCGACAACCGGATTCGCGAGCGTTCCCATGCTGGCATCGCGCGCGGGCAATTCGTTGAGCACGAAAATCCACAAAAAATACGCAAGCGCGGTAGCGAGCACGACGTTATACGCAACGGCGAACGCATACGATGCATTCCAAACGACGGCCCGACCCGGTACGGCGAATGCAACGACGGCCAACGCGGCGCCGCCGAAGATCAACTGCCACATTGTCAGATTGAAGAGGTCGATCGAGCGATCGCGCTGCACGACTTTTGCGATCACGATGCCGACGGCCCAACTGAGCCCCGCAAGGACGGCAAGCAGTTCGGGAACTCCAAGCCGGTGCTGCGGACCGATCATGCACGCGATTCCGGCAAACGCAATAACGATCGCGACCGCGTGCACGACACCTAAGCGCTCCCCGAGGACGCGCCACGCGATCAAGCTGACCCACAGCGGCATCGTGTACGCGAGCATCGCCACCTGTCCGGCACCGGCCGTGACAACGGCCCACGTCACCAACCCGATGAAGATGCCCGTTTGAAACAATCCGATCCAAAAGAACGCACCGGGACGCTGGGGCGCAATCGCGCGACGCAAAACGAGTCCGGCAACGAGCAGCGCGACTCCGCCTCCGAGCGTTCTCGTCGCGGCGAATACGAACGGCGGCGCGTCGTGAACGGCGACTTTCATGACGACCCAGTTATAGCCCCACAGCACCGCCAAAACAACGAGCGCAGCCAGCGCGAGACGATGGCGATTCTTATCGGTGAGATGCACGCCGCAAACGATCCATAATTGCGGCCCCGATTCCCTCGTCGGGAACCGCTTCGGCGTCGATGCGCGTCACCTGCTCGCAATCGAGTTCGTGCAATGATTCGAAAAGCCGTGCGGCTGCTTCGCGTAAATCTCCGGTTCGCGACAACGTTCGCGACGCGGCATAACCGTCGGCCGGCGACGAAAACGCAAGTAACGCCGCACTTTGCCGCTCCTGGCTCGGCACGGCGTTGGGGTCGCTCACGATTCGAATCGGCTTCGACGGTGCATAGTGCTGCGGCAAACGGCCGGGCGCAAGCGGCTTGGCTTCATCCGAAACCTCGCGCGCGACCGGACCGATACATGCTTCGATTTCCTCGACGGGAATTGCGCCGTGACGCAAAAGCGTTGGTTCGGGTTGAAGGAGCAGAATCGTCGACTCCACACCGTGCGTCGCCGCGCCGGCGTCGACGATCAGGTCGACGCGATCGTCTAACATGCGCTCGACGTGTTGCGCGCGCGTGGGGCTCAAATAGCCGAACGGATTTGCGCTCGGCGCCGCGAGCGGCAATTCCAGCCGCTGAAGCAAGGCGCGCGCGATCGGATGCGCCGGCATTCGAACCGCGACGGTGTCGAGTCCCGACGTGACGATTGCCGGCACGCGTTCGGTTTTTTTCAGAACGAGCGTAAGTGGACCCGGCCAAAAGCGCTCCATCAGCGTGCGCGCCGTCTGCGGAATCGACGCGACGACACGCTGGAGCATCGGCTCACCGTCTACGTGTACGATAAGCGGGTCGAACGCCGGCCGGTTTTTGATTTCGAAGATACGTGCGACGGCGCGCGCATCGAAGGCGCACGCACCCAACCCGTACACCGTTTCCGTCGGAAATGCAACGACCGCGCCGGAGCGTAAAAGCGCTGCGGCGCGGTCGATCGTTTCAGTCGTCGCTGGTACGACGGGCACTACCCGTGAGACTGGCGACGAACGACGGAATTCACTTGAACCTGCACGACGCTTCCGGCAGGTACGTTGATATCTTGGTGGTTGTTCTTTGCCAAAAGGAAACCGCCCGCGGCGCCGACGATGCCGCCTGCACCCGTGTGGAAGATCGTCTTACCGATCATATTTCCGACCAGCATACCGGCGAGCGCGCCACCCGCTTCCTTTAACGTGTTGTTCTTCGTGGAAACGTTCGTTTTCGTCACGGTGGTGTTGACCGTGTACGTCGCGTGGCCCGTTACCAGACGGTTGAAGTGCAATTGAATGCTCCCCGGCCGTCCTTGGGCCGCCTTCTGCACGGTCGCAACATAGCCGTAGAGCGTTCCGCCGGTTACCGATCCGCTGCCGTCGTCCGATGTGACGTTCGAAAGACTGACGGGCTCGCCCACGTAGGCGTGGTTGCTGGACAGATTCTGGTTCAGCGTCCCGTTCAACAACGATCCGGACTGCAGCGCGGCTTGCGCGACGGCCATCGTTACTGCCATGAAGCCGGCGAGCGCGGTGCCGGCGAGTGTCCTATACATTACTTCTCCTCCAATCGAGTAGACGGAAAGGGGCTCGCTCCTGCGAACCCCTTTTCCCCTTTTTGCGGAGGTCTACCGGTGGGGTTGCTATTGGATCGCGTAAACCGGGACCTTCCCTCTGATAACGGAGACTTTGATCGTAGCGTTCGCCTTGATCTTGCTAAAATCGACGGATCCCGTCGCGGGAAGGGTGGTCTCCGCGCCGTTGTTCATTAGTACGGTCACGTGCGCAGCGTCGTCGACCTTCTCCACCTTGACGACATAGGTGCCGTCGGGAATCAGGGACGCATCGATCGTCGCGGCGCATGCGAACGCCGGGGTTAGGATGAGAACGGCAAGAAGTCCGGTTGCCAGGGTGCGGCGCATCAATTCCTCCATGAATCGGGTAACAGGCCGCTTAGCATGCTCTCAGCTGCGGTGAAAACCCTACGTCTGAAACGCGCGACGAAACGAAACTTTACACGCGCGTTTTATCCGGTTCCGTACTCGGCTGCGCGTCTGAGGTCTTCGACGAACCATGCGAATTCACGATGACGCGTATCGGAGTCGGGCGCGCGCAAAATCGACGACGGATGCACCGTCGCAATGACGCGTTCGGCAAGCGGTGACGCGACAAGCCGCCCGCGCTGCTGCGTCAAGCGGAACTTCGGCCCAAGCAATGTGTACGCAGCGGTCGCGCCGAGCGCAACGACGAGTTGCGGCTTCACCACCTTCAATTCCGCTTCGAGCCACGGCCGGCACGCCTGAATTTCGATCACTTTAGGCTTCTGATGAATGCGGCGTTTGCCGCGTTCGATGAATTTGAAATGTTTGACGGCGTTGGTGACATAGGTCTCGGATGGACTGATACCGGCTTCCGTCAGCGCGTCGTGGAGTAGCCGCCCGGCGGGGCCGATGAACGGATGGCCCGCGAGATCTTCTTTATCGCCCGGCTGCTCGCCGACGAGCATGAATCGCGCGCGGGCCTTCCCTTCGCCAAAGACGGTCTGCGTTGCGTACCGGTACAGGTCGCATCCGCGGCACTGCGCGGCTGCTTTGCGAAGGCCGGCCAGCGAAAGCCGCGGGGGCAAGTACTCTGTTGCCATTCTAGGAGCGTACCCGCAGTCGACGAATCCGCGAAGCGCCTTGGAACTTCTGCGCTTTTGCGATCTCGAATGCCACTACGGCGCGCGCGAAATTTTCGCGAACGTGAGCGGCCGGCTCGCCGAGGGAGAACGCGTCGGACTCGTCGGCCCCAACGGCGCGGGAAAATCGTCGCTGCTGCGGCTGCTCGCCGGCGTTGAATCGCCCTTCGGCGGTACGATCGTCCGTGCGCGCGGCGTGCGCTTCGGATATCTCGGCCAGAGCGTCGCGGATGAGACCACCGCGACGCTTGCAGAGTTGATCGCTGGCGCGCTGGAACGCGCGCCGCACGAAGAGCGGGGACTGCGAAACAAGACGCTGCGCATCCTGCTTGCCGCATTCGGCTTCGACGACGGCGATCTGGAACGTTCGCTACGCACTTTTTCCGGCGGGCAACGCGCAAAAGCGGCGCTCGCGCACGTGCTCATCGACGATCCCGAGTATTGCATTCTCGACGAGCCGACGAACCATCTCGACATTTCGACCGTGCGGTGGCTCGAAACGTATATCGCGAACGATAAACGCGCATACCTGCTCGTGTCGCACGATCGCTACTTTCTCGATCGCGTCGCGACACGCATTTGGGAACTCGATCGCGGAACGCTCGATGTCTACCCTGAAGCGACGCCGGCGTACGCGGCCTTCATCGCGGCGCGCGAAGACCGGCGCGAACGCGCGCGTCGCGAGTTCGACGCGTATCTCGCGGAGCGCGACAAAGCGCGAGCGACGGTCGCGGGGCTGCGTGCAACGCTGACATCGTCTAACTACAGTCAGGTGCGAAGCCGTGAAAAGCACCTGGATCGCATCGAATCGCAGCAGCCCCCGCCGCCGGCGCCTCAACGGCGCGCGATTTCGGTTGACTTGCCGGCATCGCGTCGCGATGGTAACGGCTTCGCCTTCGAGGCGCGCGCGCTTACCAAACGGTACGATCGCACGCTATTCGAAAACCTCACGATCGATGTCGAACGCGGCGAGCGCATTGCAGTCGTCGGCGCGAACGGCTCGGGCAAATCGACGCTTCTGAAGATCCTAGCCGGCGACGTTGTCGCCGACGCGGGCGCGGTTCGCTTCAACGTCGCATCGCAGGTAGCGAGCTTCGCCCAAAACGCGCACGAAGAGTTGGCCGGCGCGCAGAACGCGGTGGACGCGGTGAAGCGGGCCGGCTACGTTACTGATGAACGCGCGCGTGGATTGCTCGGGCGCATGCGCATCAGCGGCGATGAGGGGGATAAGCCGATCCACGCGTTCTCGGGCGGCGAGCGGCGGCGCATCATGCTCGCATGTCTGATGGCGCGCGCGGCCGATATTCTGCTTCTCGACGAACCGACGAACGATCTCGATGTCGAAAGCCGCGAAGCGCTCGAATCGGTCCTCGCGGAATACGAGGGAACGATCGTCGCCGTCTCGCACGACCGATACTTCTTGAACGCGCTGTGCGATCGCGTGCTGTGGATCGAAGACGGATCGTGGGGCATCCTCGACGGCGGATACGAAGCGTACGAAGCGCAAGCGCGCGAGCGCGAGCGGGTGAAGATCGAGGCGCGCGTTCTACCGAAACGCGAGAAAACCTCGACGCTGACGCCGCTAAAGATGCGCTCGAAGCTCGAAACGCAGGTGGCACGGCTCGAACGCGAGATCGAAAAGCTCGACGCGCGCAAGGCGGAAATCGACGCGCTTTTCTCCGATCCCGCGTTCTACGACAATCGCGCGCGCGTGAACGAACTAGCGGCGGAACGCGAAGCGGTCACGGCGCGCAGCGCGCAAGCCGTTACGGAATGGGAAGCGCGATTGCTCGAACTCGAAGAGCTCGACTACGCCAACGACGGGCTACAGCGCCGCGGTTCCGATCAAGCCGTTGCGCGTTACGAGCGCAGCGAGTTCGCGTTCGCCGTACGCTTCCGTTCCCGCCGGCCGCATCGGCAAGACCATGTACCGCGCTTCGGCCGTGCTATCCCAAACGGTGATCCGCGTCTGCGCCGGCAACGTCAATCCGAACTCTTCGAGCACCTTGCGCGGTTCGCGTACGGCGCGCGCGCGATACTCCAAACTCTTGTACCAGCCGGGCGATGGACCGAGCAACGCGATCGGATAACACGAACACAACGTGCAAACGATGAGATTGTGATTCTCGCCGGTGTTTTCGACGACGCGCAGTTTACGTCCGCCCACTGGGTGAGATCGATACCCATCGAGCGAATTGCCGCGTTCGCATCGTCCAGTAAGCGCGCTTTGAACTCGCGGTCCGTCCAAGCGCGCGCGACGATCGCGTAGCCGTTTTCCGGGATGCGCGGATGATAGAAAGAATTCGACGAGATTATCGAGTTCCGCTTCGGTGGTAATTCCTTCGCGCTCGAGGCTCGCGACGAGCGATTTCACTCGCTTCGATACGGCTGCACTTCGCTCGTGATCGTGCTCATGAACGCTCATGATTCCGCCTCCAGATACTCTTCGAACAGATCGGCGCAAATCGTCCCCGCTCGTCACCGGGAAAGATCGATGATGAACGAAATGCCACGGTATACAGCGCGCTTATGCGCGGCTGCGGCTACGCGCGGCGATATCGTCGGGTAGCGGGAACGATCCTAAGAGCTCACGACGACACCATGCGCGTTTTCCAGGTAATGCGGTAGACGCGTATGCCCGCCATCGCGTCCGCTGCTCGCGCGTCCGGACGCGCGTGCCGGCCGAAAACGTCACCGTACATACGCCCTTTTCCGCGAGCAGCGTTTCGATCGCGGTCAGCCATCGTTCGTAATACGATGCCGCGCGGTACTGCTGTGGATCCATGCGCTCGATCGCGTCCGAAACTCGTCGAGCGTGTACGTCCCGCGTTTCAAAAAGAAGCGGTTGAGCGCGAAGACGCGCGCCTCCCATTCGTGATGAAATGGCGCTTCATCGCCCGGCTGGCGCTCGATCGAGCCGAATCCTGCGATCCGCCGATATCGTGCGGCCTTTTCATCTCTGTCCTCTTCGCAATTGACGGACGACGTCCATGCGCGTCGAATGACGGTGCGATGGCACTTCGACGCCTCGACGATGCCGTAATCATCGGCGATTTGCGAGCGCTCGCGCGTCGCCGTCTTCCGCGCGTCGTCTTCGATTACATCGACGGCGGCGCCGACGCCGAAATCACGATGCGCCGCAATGTACAAGCGTTCGAAGACATGCAATTTCGTCCGCGCTCGGCCGTCGCAAATGCGGCCGTGCAATCTGCGTACGACGGTGCTCGGCAGAACGTTCGACCTGCCGTTCATTCTCGCACCGCTGGGAAGCAGTCGGATGTTTTATCCGCGCGGCGAGTGCGCCGCGGCGCGCGCCGCCGGTAGAGCCGGAACGGGCTACGTGCTCTCGACGCTTTCCGGCTGCGCGCTGGAGGACGTCAAAGCGTCGACGCGCGGACCAGCTTGGTATCAGCTCTATCTCGTCGGTGGACGCGACGTTGCGGCCGTCCGCGATCGCACGCGCGCGTGCCGCGGCGGTTCGAAGCGCTCGTCGTAACGATCGATACGGCGGTGGCCGGCTTGCGCGAACGCGATGTGCGCAATGGTGCGAAAGCAATTGTCCACCGGAAAACCGTTTGCGATGTTGCCGTACTGCGGGCAACTCTTGAGGAGGCCTCGCTGGGTTTTGGATTTCTTTCGCGACGGCGGGATGATGCGTTTCCCGAACGTCGTGCTCAGAACGGACCGATGCCATATGAAGATGCGGCATCGGCGCTCGGAGAGTCGAGCGTGCAGTTGGAACGATCTCGAATGGATCAAGGCCAACTGGAACGGACCGATCGTCGTGAAGGGCGTGCAATCATCGGATGATGCGCACCGCGCAGTGGAATGCGGTGCGGATGCAATCGTCGTCTCGAATCACGGCGGCCGCCAGCTCGACGGCGTTCCCGGCGACGCTGCATCTGCTTCCGGAAGTCATTGCTGCCGTCGGCGATCGCATCGACGTGTTGATGGACGGCGGAATACGGCGCGGCAGCGACGTCGTGAAAGCGCTCTGCATCGGCGCGCGCGCTGTATTCGTCGGCCGCGCGTACGCATACGGACTTGCTGCAGCGGGCGAAGCAGGCGTCGCGAAAGCAATCGACATTCTTCGCTCGGATATCGTGCGCACGATGAAGCTTCTAGGCTGCCACGACGTCGCCGCACTCGACCGTTCGTATCTCGTTCGCCGGTGCGTTTGAGACGCTGGAGCGAACGGGAACTTTCGCATGGTGAGCCTCGTTTCGGATGTGGAGCCTCGCAACTAACAGCACTCTACCCAGAGGTGAGCAATGCACCGAACCATGACCGGCCTCGCGCTTGCGATCGGCTTAGCCGCAGGCTCAATCGTCACGGCGAGCGCGCAGCAGTACGGCTATAACAACGTGCCGCCCGGCTCGTATCAACAAAGCTGCAACAATCTCCGTATGCGCGGGGGCACCCTCTCAGCGTCGTGCACTGCAGCGAACGGGCAGCGCATCTATTCGTCACTGAACGTGAACGGCTGCCGCGGCGACATTGCCAATATCAACGGCCGTCTGAACTGCAACGGCAACGGTTACAACAACGGCTATAACAACGGTAACGGCTATAACAACGGCAACGGATACGGACGTGACCGCGATCGAGACAATGACAACGACAACGACGATCACCACCATCATCGTCACTGGAACGGCAATGATCAGTCCGGATACAACAACGGGCGTTACAACGGCGGGAACTACGGATACGGCCTGCCGGGCGGATCGTATCAACAAAGCTGCGTGAATGCACGTATGAACGGATCGACGCTCTCGGCGTCGTGCACCGCGCCTAACGGCAACCGGATTTACTCGACGCTCGACGTCAACCGCTGTCAAGGAAACCCAATCAACAACCGCAACGGTTATCTCAGTTGCTGAGGTTCACGGCCCAGCCGCAGGTATAAACAGCACCATTGCATATACGCCTGCGGCTGGACCGGCCGAAAGAATCATGCACGGCGGTTCGGATTGACACGACGTTGAAAGACATTCGGCGTTACGGCACAACGCGTTCGGTCGCCGGCGATATTTGCGGCGCGCGCGTCGGGACGGCGTACCGGTCGTACAACCACAACAGTAGCGTCGTTACCAGGCCCACCGCCGTTATGACGAACCAAACCGTACCGGGCTGGTGCGACGCCTCGCCGAAACGCGAGAGCAGCGTACCGCCGAACCATCCGCCGACGAGCGAGCCGATGCCGATGGGAAGAAACGCAAAGCCCATGTAGGTGCCTTGCTGCCCTTCGGGCGCGAGGCGCGAAATGTACTCGTAGTATCGCGGCGATTGGATGATCTCGCCGATTGCAACGACCGCGAGGCTGAGCACCGCCATCAACACGCTGGGGTGAGCGGGAATCAACAGCCACGCAACCGACGTGATCAGCGCTCCGACGACGAGCGCCTGGAACGGGCGCATCGCTCGCGTAACGGTGTTGATGGCAACCGTGAGCGTAATGACGATCAACGGATCCGTAATGAGAATGAGCGCCGTATTCGCGTGTTTGTCGACGTACTGATTGAGATAAATCGGTAAGATCAGATATTGTTGCCAGTACACGATCCAGTAGCCGGAAAAAATCAACAAAAACAGCACGAAACGACCATTGCGCAGGACGGTAACGAAATCTCGGCCGGTCCGTGCAAGTGATTTCGAAGACGTCGCCGCGCCGGTTCGCGGTTCGCGAAAGAATGCGAGCACGACGATGAACATTAGAAATACGCTGCATGCCGCGATCAAAAACACATCTTGCGCCGGGAATCGCGAGTGCAGCCACCCGGCCAAAAACGGGCCGAGCGTGCTTCCGATATTGACCATCGTATAATAAATCGCGTATCCGACGGAACGAACGTTCTCGGTCGACGCACGCGCGGTCGTACCGACGACTGATGGTTTCACGAGTGCAACGCCGAGCGCCGGCAAGAACAGTATGATGCCGGCGACCCACGCCAGCGGAACGACCGCGCGAACCGGCGCAAGCCACGGCGCGCCGATCGAGCCGACCAAGAAGTACGCGCACGTGAGGATAAAATAGGCGGACGAAAGCGCGCGCCGGAAGCCGATACGATCCGCAAGAGCGCCGCCGAAGATCGCCATCACCCAAACGGCGCCGCCGAAGATGCCGCTCAGCGCGGCGGCCTGCGCGCTCGGAAATCCGAGGGTTTGATTCAGATAAAGCGCCAGCGTCGAAAACACCGCGTAGTACGAGAGGCGCTCGAAGATTTCGCTAACGTTCGCGACCCAAAACGGCCGTTCGAAGGCCTTCAGCGTCGCGGACATGCGTCGTTGCATCGGCGCGTGCTTCTCCATCCGGGGCCACGCTTGCTGCGAATTTATCTGCGGTTCGTTTCGTTCTACTCACGAGTGATGACGCTTGGGGACGTGAACCATCAGGAAGGTATGCGTTCAAGCGTCGACCGTGGCGGCGAACGCCGCTGTAACCCGGAGGTGCGAATACCATGAAACGATTCCAGCAACTTGCAACTCTCGCAGCGGCCGCCGCCGCGGCGCTCACAATGCTTCACAGCCCTGCGGCTCTCGCGCAGAACTACAATCCGGGCGTTGCCGACGTCAGCGTAGCGAACGGCAATGTCGTCATCGTGCGCGGCGACAGCGGAACGCAGGCCGGCGCGACGATCAATGCGCCCGTCGTCGCCGGGGACTACCTTTCGACGGGGCCGCGGATCAAGCGCCGAAGTGCAGTTCGACGGCACGTCGATGCTGCGTCTGGCTGTCCGATTCGCAGGTTCGTTTCGTAAATCTCAATCCCGGTTCGCGCGAAACGCAACTCGGCGCCGGAACGGTGGACTTAGCGGAGTTGCAAGGAACGGACGGCGGCGCACAGATCGACACGCCTTCGCTCACCGTTCGTCCGAACACGAGCGGCGACTGCCGTGTTTCGGTTAGTGGCAATGGACAGACCGCGGTCACCGTGCGCAGTGGATCGGCAACGGTCAGCACGGGTAACGGTTCGCAAACGCTCACACCGGGAACGACGCTCGTCGCGTACGGTCCGTATTCGAATCCATCCATCTCCGCACGGGGGGCGATTGCGTTCGATTCCTTCGATCAATTCAATATGTCGCGCGATCAGGCACTTGCATCGGCATACAACGCGAATCCGTATCTTGCGCCGCAGCTTGCCGGCTACACGAACCTTTCGAATTACGGAGCGTGGCAGGACGTTCCCGGATACGGGTGGGCGTGGGCGCCGAACAACCAAATGCAAAACAATTTCGCGCCGTATCAGAACGGCCAGTGGGTGTGGGAACCGGGTTCCGGTTACACGTGGGTCGACAATGCCCCGTACGGTTATCCCGTAACGCATTACGGAACGTGGTTCAACAATGCGAGCTACGGCGGATGGTTATGGCAGCCGCCGGGCTACGAAGATCAAACATCGTCGAACGCGCTCGCTTCGGCGTGGTTGCCGGCCGTCGTTTCGTTCTTCTTAGGCGGCGGCTCGGGCGTCGACCTCGGAGGGCTGCTCAACGGATTCGGCGGTCTTAGCGGCCCGTATGCAGACAATACGCAGATCGGATGGATTCCGCTTGCGCCGGGCGAGCAATATCAACCGTGGTACGGCCCGAACTATACCTATCCGCAGACGGAACTGAGCACCGTTCCAACCGTTACGAACATCTACAATTACTACACGAACGCGCGTTACCCGGGCGGAATGACGGTGATTCCGGTAAACGCGTGGCGCGCCGGCAACTACTCACGCTACAGATCGATCCGTGCGGCGCAGCTCCACCGCGTATACTTGATTCGCGGCTGCGTTCCGGTGGTTCCCACAACGGCGAACTTGCACTACTCCAGAACGCGCGTCGTGAGCCATCCCGTTTCGTTAGTGCACACGTTCACCGCCGCGCGCTTTACCGCGAAAGCGCCGCCGGTACATGCGTCGTTCGCGCAACAGCAAGCGCGACTCAAAGAAATTGCGATCGCGAAGCCGAAAGTCGTTCCGCCGCCGCAACGCCGCGTCGCCTCGCACCCCGTGTACCATCCGGTCAAGCACGCGCAAGTCCATGTCGCGACGATGAAACCCGTATCACCCACCACTACAGTAAAACATGAAGCACCCGTGAAACACGAAGCGCCGGTGAAACACGAAGCGGCGCCCGTGAAACATGCAGCGCCCGTCGCAGAACCGAAGCATGAATCGCACCCGGCGACGGCAACAAAACCGGTCGTGCATGAAGCCGCGCCTGTAAACACGTTGCGGCGCCGGTGAAACATGCCGCACCCGTCGCAGAACCAAAGCATGAATCGCACCCCGCGACGGCAACGAAACCGGTCGTGCACGAAGCTGCTCCGCCGAAACCCGTCGTGCACGAAGCTGCTCCGCCGAAACCCGTCGTGCACGAAGCTGCTCCGCCGAAACCCGTCGTGCACGAAGCTGCTCCGCCGAAGCCCGTTGTGCATGAAGCTGCGCCGCCGAAACCCGTCGTGCATGAAGCTGCGCCGCCGAAACCCATCGTGCACGAAGCGGCGCCGCCGAAACCCGTCGTGCACGAAGCTGCGCCGCCGAAACCCGCCGTGCACGAAGCTGCGCCGCCGAAACCCGCCGTGCACGAAGCTCCGCCGAAAGCTGCGCCAGTTGCGCCGGAGCATCCCGCCGCGAAACCCGAGTCTCGGCCTGCCGAAGAAAAGCCGGCCGCGCGGCCTACTGCGCGGCCGACAATGCATACAGCGGTATAGAGGATTTCAAGCCGGGCGATTGCTCGTTATTTCACCGGCGGCATCCGCGCTATAATTGCGCATGACCGCACGCATTCACATCGCGGCCGCAATTGCTGCGATTTTTGCGCTCACCGCCGCGGCCAACGATGCCGTGCGCGGCGATCGCGCGGAGGGTTGGCTCCCGCAAAGCCGTTCGCCGGTCATGGCGCGCAACGGCATCGTGACAACGAGCCAACCGCTAGCGGCGCAAGCGGGTTTGCGTATCTTGATGCAAGGCGGCAACGCGATCGATGCCGCCGTCGCGACCGCTGCAACGCTCAATGTAACCGAACCGATGAACGTCGGATTCGGCGGCGATCTTTTCGCAATCGTGTACATCGCGAAAGAACACGCGGTTCACGTGCTGGACGCGAGCGGTATTGCACCGAGCGGCGAGACACTCGCGCACATGAACGCGCTCGGCTATCGGTACGATCCGAAAAACTTTGGACCGGGATCGGGCATGCCGTCGGGCGGCATTACGGAAGTTACGGTTCCGGGCGCAGCATGGGGGTGGGACGAGCTCGTGCGCCGCTATGGAACGATGCCGCTCTCACGCGTGCTCGCGCCCGCAGTGGATTATGCCGCAAACGGTTTCCCTGTTTCCGAACGGATCGCGCACGACTGGATTCTCCCCAATGCACTTCCGCTTCGCGGTTGTTGTACAGCGCTCGATCCGGATTCCGTCGCAACGTGGTATATCGACGGAAAGCCGCCGCGCGAGGGCCAGATCTTTCGCAATCCGCGGCTCGCTCGCGCGCTCACGCTGCTCGGCGAAGGCGGAAGGAATGCGTTTTATACCGGCGAGATTGCACGCGCGATCGTAGCAAAATCGCGCGCGCTCGGCGGTACGATGACGCTCGCCGATCTCGCAGCGTATCACGGCGTTTGGCGCGATCCCGTCCGCACCAGCTACCATGGATACGAGGTGCTGGAGCTGCCACCGCCTTCGCAGGGATTCGCGACCAACGAATCGCTCAATATCCTCGCGCAATGCGTTCCGAAACTCGCGTCGGGCGGAAGCCTCGCGTCACTCGGCCCCGCCAATCCGTTGTATTGGCATCTGCTCGTCGAAGCAAAAAAGCTTGCGTATGCGGATCTCTACCGGTATAACGCGGACCCGGACCGTGAACGCGTTCCGCTCGCGCGCCTCGCTTTCGAACGGTTACGCTGCAACGCAATGCGCGAAGATCGACCCGGCACACGCATCCGATACGCAACCGCGCGGTGAGCCGGGCGGTGCGGGTGACACCATCGTGCTCTCGACCGCCGACGGCTTCGGCAACATGGTCTCATTCGTCAACAGCAACTACGACGGTTTCGGCTCGGGCATTACGGTACCGCAATACGGATTCATCTTGCACAATCGCGGAGGTCTCTTCACGCTGGATCCAAAGAGTCCGAACGTCATTGCGCCGCACAAGCGTCCGTTCAACACGCTATGCGCGGGGTTCGTCATGCGCGACGGCAAACCGTACGCAACGATCGGTTTGATGGGCGGCGATATGCAGGCGCAGGGCCACGAACAGGTGCTCGTCGATCTGATCGATCTTCACGCTAACGTACAAGAGGCGGGCGACATCGCGCGCTTCCGTCACGACCAAGTCTCGAACACGCTCATGCTCGAGTCCCCGCTTTACGATCTGCTGGGCGAAAAGCTCGAGCGCGATGGGGCACCATGTGAAGCGCGTCACGCGCGCGCCGCTCGGCGGATATCAAGCGATCATGGTCCTTCCCGACGGTGCATATGCGGCAGGATCGGACTTCGGCAAGGATGGCGAAGCGGTGGGCTGGTAGCCGTCAATTCCAACCGTGCTATCGGTTGCGCCCGAGGGGACCAATCACGTTTTAGGTTAGTTCGGTTCGGAAACGAGCACATCACACGATTTGGAGGCCACGCAATGGATTCTACGAGTTACATTTCGGGTCGGCTCACCGCGTATTTTAAGAACGACGACAACGCAAAAGAACGCGCAGCAGGAATTGCTGAACGCTGGAGTGCCGAACTCCGCCATCGTCCTTCAAACTTTAGAGACCGGTAAAGAAGACACGATGGACGCACTCAACAAGCTTATCGGTTCGGACTCGGGTCCGTACAACGAGGGCTCGGTCTTAACCGTTCAGGATCCCGCACACGGAACGGAGATTTTGGCGATTCTTGAACGGTATGGAGGCGACATCCGAGTGATGCACGCTGGCGGCGACAAAGATTCGGACAGTCCGCTGAGCTCCGATACTCAGTCAACAGGTAATCCGTAACCGACAATCGCTATCGGGCGCACACTATAGACGCGCGAAGCTTTCAATATCCGCGTTAAACGCCTCGACCATCGTTGAGGTCAACGTTGGGCGCGTCATCCTGATCGCTTCCAAATAGTCTTCAGTCGTTACCGTCGAATCCGGCGCACCGGCGTCGTTGACATATCGTTCAAACGCCGCGTGCGCCGCCTTTCGTGCGGCAAACGCAATATCGGCCGGCGTGAACAGTTCGCTTGCGGCGACCATGGCATCGATGTCGACGCTCGCCGCGGCGGCCGGGATAAAGCGGCGCCACATGGTGTTACGCGCAACCGCGTCGGGTGGGCCGATCGGCAATACGTAGTCGAAGCGTCCCGGGCGCAAAAACGCGGCGTCGAGCGAACGTACGGAGTTTGTGGCACATACCATCAGTCGCTGATCCCGCTCGCGGAAGACCGGCAAAAGTTTGAGCAATTCGTTCGTCACCGCGTGCACCGGCGAAAATACTTGTCCGTCGCGTGCCGGCGCGATCTCTTCGACTTCGTCGATAAAGAGAACGACGCGATCGAGCGTCTCTAACTGCGCAAACGTGTCACGCAATGCTGCGGCAAGACCGAGAGCGGAGTCTGCTGCGAGGCGCGACGGGAAAATCTCGACGAACGGCCAGCCTAATCGCGACGCGATTGCTTTCGCAAACGTCGTCTTTCCAGTCCCGGGCGGACCGAACAAGACGATCGCCCGCGGCGGATGCACGCCGAAGCGGTCGGCGTCTCTCGTCCGTTCCAGCGGAAGCACAACGCGGCTTTCGATAAGCTGCTTCTCACGATCCATTCCGGCCACGTCGGTCCATCCGCCGCGAGGAAAAATCTGCCCGCCGAGCCGCTCTAAGATGCTGACCTCGGCGGGCGCGAGCGGTGCAGTGCGTTCGAATAACACGACGCTGTTTCGCGCGACGAATCCGCAGTTGGTAAACGCGGAGGTTCCGACTTCGCCTTGCGGTAGCAGCGCGTAGAACCGCCGCACGCCGAGACTCACCAAGCGGCGCTCCAAATGCGTGAGAAGCGCGCTGCCAAGGCCGCGCTTTCGCCATCCTGGATCGATCGCAAGCCGCAGTATCCACGCGCGCTCACCGGTGACCGCTACTAACGACCGTTGCTACGAGATCGCGTCCAACCCGCGCAACGAGCGCGGGCTGACCGCTGCGGACGGCAACCACGACCTCGTCCAACGAAACGACCGGCTGCGCGTCGGTATCACGCGATTCTTCCAGCAGGCGAATTGCACCATCGAGGTCGTCGTCATGGAAGTCCCGGATCCGCCACACCGGTACGACCCGGCTGCTCGCGTGCGGATCGCTTGGATCCTGTGCCATGGGTCTGATTATACTGAAGATGTGATGTCAGCGACGAACCAAAAGCTGCGGTGGGCGCAACACGCCGTGGACGCAATGCGCGACGCTGAAGTGGCCGGGTCACGCGAGGACTTCCAGTACCATTTTGGCATGTTTCTCGCGTTGATCGGTGCTCTTCGCCATTTCATCTCGGTGGATCCGCACCGAGCATGGATCCGCGAGCTCGATGAACAGAATCTCTACTATTGCAGCTGCCTCGACCTGCGCAACCTCGACGTGCAGATCGTTGCCGCACGAGCCGGCCGATTCTCGGTAGGCGCCGAACACCTTCCCGCGACGTTTGCGCACCACGCATTCACGCGTGAAGCTCGCGCCACGAAGTCGCAAGAAGTGGAATTGCTGCGCACGACGCCTGCCGTCGAAATAGCCGCAAACGCGCTGGAATTTCTCCGAACCGCGGTCTTGCCGGGCGCGCAAGAGAGAGGGGTGCCGATTCCCTAGCGTTCGCGTACTATCGCACGGCCTGCCCGTGGAAGCGGCGTGGCGAGAGAAAGTCGATATCGTATCGAGTTCCGCCATCGAGCGCAAGATCGGCGAGCACTTCGCCCAGAACGGACGCAAATTTGAAACCATGTCCCGAAAAGCCGCCCGCGACGATAACGCGGGAATCGTTCGGATGCGTTCCGATGACGAAGTCCCGATCGGGCGTTAATTCGTACAGGCACACTCTGCCCTCGATGCACTTAGCGGCGCTTCCGGGCATCCATGCAGTCAACGCATCCCGAACGGGCTCGACATCGCTCGGGTGTACTGCGCGGTCAACGTCTTTCGGCGTGTCGACGGTTTCACCAAACCCGTGAAACGCGGCTTTCACACCGGCTCCGTAGTCCGGAAAACCATACAGCGAATGCGGCAAACCCGCGCGATCGAGCATAAACGCCGGACATCGTCCAATGAAGAACGCCGGAGATGAAGCACGGAACCAGAGCTGAACGTTTCGCTGCAGCCGAACCGGCATCGCGTCATCCGGAAACGTCGTCCACCACGGCCCCGCGCATACGAGAAGCCGCGACGCAGCTACCGGCGCGCCGTCGGCGAGTTGCACGTTCAACGTCGAATCCGTACCGCCAGCCCACCCGGTAACCTGCGAATCGAAGAGCATCCGCGCTCCATGCTCTTCAGCAATGCGAAGGTATCCTTCGATCGCGGCCTCCGGCATAATGAACCCGCCGTCGCGCTCGAGGAGCCCGACTTCATCGTCGAGCGGACGGAGCATCGGGAAACGCGTTCGAATATCGGACGCGCTCAACGTATCTACCGGAAGGTCGTGCGCTTTCGCGCTGTTCGCTGAGCCGCGAATCAATGCGGCTATCCTCAGGACCGGCCAATAAAACCGACGTTTTGCGAAAAATTGGAATCCCGGTTCGCTGCTCTAACGCATCCCAAGCATCGTACGCGCGCAAAAGCAGCGGGATATAGTTCGCGTGTTCGAAGTACGCTTTCCGAATCATCCGCGACTTGCCGCTCGACGAACCGAGCAGATGGCCGCGTGTAAACTGCTCGATCCCGATCGCTGAAGCACCGCGTAGCGCCAGATTCGCAAGCGCGGCGCTTCCCATTCCGCCAAGACCAATAACGACGACGTCGACTGCAGGCATCAATTATTCCGTACGAACCAGTTTACGCGCCGGGCGTAGTGTAGAAGATCGACGACTCTATGGTTTTTACTGCCGCGTCGACATCGAATGGGATCGGAATCGCTCCGTCAGCACGCGCGCGTGCGTTGCCCGTGTATCCGTTTGCGCCGCTTGCATCAAGCACAAAGCGCGGGCGCCCCAAGTCCTTTGCAAAGCGCATCGTTTGCATTGCGCCGCCGTCGACTTCGCTTGCGATCAACACCGTCGCTCGCGCGTGCGCTGCTTGTAGTCGATCGCGATGAATGAGCGACCATTTGGTCAACGGTTCGTCCGGAAGCCGTTCGCTCGCAATCGCGCCACCACGCGCAACAATCTCGTCCTCGAGCGCTCGATGCTCGGGCGGATACGTTATGCCGAGCCCCGTGCCGACATAGGCGATCGTCGACGCTCCGCCGTCCATCGCACCTCTGTGCGCGGCCGCATCGATTCCCAACGCCAAACCGCTTACAACCGTCGTGCCGCATATTGCCGCAAAGCGCACGAGCGAATTCTGCGGCCGGCGCGGGCGGCGTCCTGCTTCCGATAATCGCGATTCCGTCGCTCGGTATGCTGCCGCGCACACAGAGAAACGCCGGCGGATCTTCGAGATCGAGCAATCCCGCCGGATACGATGGATCGGCGATCGTTATGACTTTCGCATGCAGCCGCTGCAGTCGCTGCACCGCCTCGCGGGCTTGATGGCGCGCGTGCGAAACCTTACGTGACGAATCGCCCGCGATCCAGTCGCTCAGATCGCGTTCCTGCGCACGCGCAAGCGCTCGCAGCCGGCGGCTCGGTACGCGCAAGTAGGCTGCGGCGAGGAGTACGAATTCATCGTGCGACATCGCGGCGCGTGGTTCGCTTGTCAGCCGTTCTTCACGTGGTCGAAGGCGGCCGAAATCGCTTCTTTGAGTTGCTGCACATGCAGCTCGGCCGGGACGTTCGTGTCACGAAATGATTGACCTTGCCCTTCGATGATCGACGCTAATTCGTCAAGATCGCCGGGCGTGATTTCTCCCATGATGACGAGCGGTATGACGTTGGCGATCCCTTCGCACGCCGCGGTGCTTCCCGGTAAGTCCGATACCTTTAGCCAATCGGTGGCCTTACGCAACGCTTCTTTCGATTCAAACTCCGTGAGCGGCATTCTGTATTCCCTCCGTCCGTCGTTGACCCGCTTGTACCCGCCGCTCGCGCAAGTAGTTGAAAAACTCTCCGCCCTCGCGCAGGCGGCGAACGAGCATCTGACGGCTAGTGACCATTTCAGCAACGATCTTCGCGATTTTCTTCGGCCGGAAATAGAACTCGCGATACATCCGTTCAACCGCGTCTTCTATTTCGGCCGTCGATAACGTCTCGTATGAAAGCGTGGATGTTTGAATGCCGCCTTCCGACACTAAACGGTCGCGCGCGAACCAGCCATTTGCCAGCGCTTGATTGTAGAGTTCCGTCCCCGGATACGGCGAGGCGATCGATACCTGAATGGTGTGCGGGTCGAGTTCCTTTGCAAACTCAATCGTTTCACGAACCGTTTCCGGCGTATCGACCGGCAAGCCGATGATGAACGTTCCGTGGACTTTGATCCCGAGCTTGTGGCAGTTCTTCATGAACTGCCGCGCCATGTCGAGCTTCAGTCCCTTTTTGATACGGTAGAGAATCTCTTGATTGCCGGACTCGAAGCCGACGAGCAGCACGCGCAAGTTATTGTCGCGCAGAATCTTGAGCGTATCGTAGTCCACGTGCGCGCGCGCGTTGCACGCCCAACTCAGATTCAGCCGCTTCATGTGCTTGCTGAGTTCGATGGCGTACCCTTTTTCGTTGGTCAGCGTATCATCGTCGAACATGTACTCGCGCACTCTCGAGCCGAAGATCGCGTTCGCTTCGTCGAGATCGCGACCGACCGCCTCGGGACTCTTGTGGCGAAATTTGTGACCGCCGATCGTTTGCGGCCAGAGACAGAACGTGCACTTTGCGGTACAACCGCGGCCCGTGTACCACGACACGTACGGATGCAGCAGATATCCGTTATAGTATTTCGTTACGTCGAGGTGCTCGGCATACGTGGGCAAGACGCACGGCATCGCATCCCAATCGGCAATCTGCGGACGCTCCTGCGTTCGCTGCAACTCGCCGTTTCCGTCACGATATGAGAGGCCGAGAATCTCGTTCCACGGACGGCCTTCGGCGAGTTCCTTACACGTGTAGTCGAATTCGTTACGGCACACGAAGTCGATGATTTCGTATTCACGCAGTGTTTCTTCCGGAAGTACGGCGACGTGCGCGCCGATGAAGCCGACCTTGACGCGAGGGTTCTGCTCCTTGAGCCGGCGCGCGCATTCGACATCATTACGAATCGACGGCGTGCTCGTATGCATGATCACCAACTCGTAATCCTTGGCAATCGCGAGCACGTCGTCGACGTTCTGCCCGTGCGGCGGCGCATCGACGAGTTTGCTCCCGGGCACGAGCGCTGCCGGCTGCGCGAGCCACGTCGGATACCAAAATGACGTCACTTCGCGCTTCGCTTGATAACGCGCGCCCGCGCCACCATCGAAGCCATCGAACGATGGCGGACTCAGAAACAGCGTCTTCATGCGAAAGCCTTCCGTGATCTAACGTCGCGACACCTACAAAGTATACGCGGTTGCGCCCGTTTATCCATAGAAAGCGGCTGCTTGTCACGCGCGTCAACGTCCCGTTTACTGCACGGCGATGCGGTTGGCGGCGTTCGTCACGCGCACCACCTCTTTATGAGCCGGCGACGGAAACGGTTTGTACATTTGCAAATTCGCGTATGCCGAACTGCGCGAGCTCGCGCCCATAGCCGCTGCGCTTCACTCCGCCGAACGGCAAACGCGGGTCGGACGCGGTCATGCTGTTGACGAAGACCAGGCCGGATTGCAAGCGCGCGGCGATCCGCTCGGCGCGGTCGAGATCGCGACTCCAAACGCTATTTCCTAATCCGAATACCGATGCATTGGCCAGATCAACCGCCTCGTTTTCATCGCGTGCTTTAAGGACCGCCGCAGCCGGACCGAACGTCTCTTCCCGGGAAACGGGCATATCCGGCAGAACGCCTTTCAGAATGGTGGGCTCGTAAAACGCGCCCGCGCCAGGTATACGCGTACCGCCAAGGACGGCCGTTGCACCGAGCGACAGAGACACGGAAACTTGCCGCTGCAACTCGTCGACCAAATCAGGTCGCGCTAGCGGGCCCATTGTTGTGGCGCGTTCCAGTGGATCGCCAACCACGATCTCCCGCGCGTAGTGAACGAATCGCTCGCAGAACGACTCGTGTACCGAGTCATGGACGATGAAGCGCTTCGCCGCGATACAGCTTTGCCCGCAATTTTGAAAACGCGCGCGCACGGCGGTCTTCGCCGCCGTCTCCACATCCGCGTCCGCGAGAACGATAAATGCGTCGGATCCGCCAAGCTCGAGGACGCTCTTTTTTACGTGCTTACCCGCTACCGCCGCAACGTCGGATCCCGCGCCGTCGCTTCCCGTAAACGTTACGGCTGCAATCCGCTGGTCGGCGATGATCGATGCGACTTGATTCGCCCGAATGACGAGAGTGGTGAAAAGCCGACGAGGAAAGCCGGCATATTCAAATGCTTGCTGGAGCGCCAAGGCGCAGCCCGTTACATTGGCGGCGTGCTTTAACACCGCGGCGTTTCCCACTGCGATAGCCGGAACGGCAAACCGAACGACTTGGAAGAACGGAAAATTCCACGGCATAATCGCAAGGACTACGCCCAGCGGGCGGTATGCGGAATAACTGCGAACGGCCGCCGTTGAGATAGCTTCGGGTGCAACCTGCGTCGGCGCGTTCGCCGCATAGTATTCGCAGGCCCAGGCGCATTTCTCAATTTCGGCTTCCGATTCGATGATCGCCTTTCCCATCTCAAGGGTGATCAACCGCCCGTATTCCGAACGCTTTGCGCGGAAATGCGCGGCCAGGGCCTGCAACAGCGCTTGACGCGTCTCCATTGGAGTATTTCGCCATTCCATGAACGCGTCATGCGCGGCGTCGAGCCGCTTATCGATCTCGGCTGCCCCGTTGACCTCGTATTCGGAAAGAGGTGACCCAGTTGCAGGGTTTACGGTCGTGATCACGTTCGCCGAAGCGATGGTGCTCATGAAGTAGGTCCTCGTTATGGGAGCAATTGCTTCGGCAGGCCATGGAAACCAGCCGGTGGCGTATTCCTGCCGGGGATGCGCTGTGGCCGTATGCCGAGGCTGCTGCAATTCATCGCTGCCGGGAAACGATCGACAACCGCATCAGGTACGATCGCCGCCGCCGCTGGAATAGCCGGTCGTTTCGCCGTAAGGCGTTCCCGATCGAACGCTGACAATAAGTTAGATAAGCGCGCGTTTGTGTCGCGCGGCCCCTCCGGCATGAAGCGCCGCTCGTTCGGGAGCGTTGCGAGCGGGGAAAGACTGAACACTGTTTCGAGAAAGCGCACGACTGATGCAGTGTCCGCGCTGTCGTGAACAACCGCATGCGACCGCGCGAACGGTGAAATCACGATGAGCGGCACTCGTGGACCGTCGCCACATGGATAGCCGTCCCAGCAACGTTCGAAACTCGGGGACGGAGCGTGGTCGAAAAACCCACCGGAATCGTCCCACGTAATAATAATAGCCGAATCATTCCAGTACCGGCTTCGCGCAACAGCGTTAACAAACGTAGCCACGAACGACTCGGCAACTTGTCGATCCGAGTCGCCTGTTCCCGGATGGTCATCGTCGCCGAGAAAGTTGCGCTGGATGAACGGCGAACGGTTTGCAGGGCGCCATCCGAAGCGGTTAAGGTTTCCACCTTTGATGTAAAAAGCGCCGCGATGCGGCAACGTGCCGCCGCGCACTGCGCGCAATAGATCCTTTAACGGATACACGTGATTCCAAAAGACGTCATTATGCCGCAAGTACGCAAAGTACTGCAACGCGTTGTGGTGCGCCGAGTATCCTTTTAGTGCTCGTCGTTCGGGACCGTTGTATCCTTCCTGATACCATCCCCACGGAACGGACATTCTTCCACTTTCGGCAAGCTCGTGCACGTCTTCGCGAACGCCGCGCAGGTCGACGCGTGCTTTAACATTGTCGCGGCCGTTGAGCGTGAGCATCACCGTGGCATACCGCTGCACGATCTGTGTTTTAGCCGGAGCGGGTCCCGGATACGGACCAAACGGAGGATCCATGCTGTTTTCGACTGGCACGCCGGCACCCGAGCCGTCCTTTGCAACGACAAGGTGTGAATCGCGAGCGGCTTGCGTCTGTCCGCTCTGCGCAGCGATTACTTCGATGTTGCCAGGCGTGGACGGCGCGGTCATGGCTTGAAAGAAGTGATCCCAAAGCGTGAATGCGCGAGCGTATTTCCATAAAAACGGTATCGTGTCGCAGTCGTAATAGGACATCGTGAGTCTGTCCCAGCCGCTCCTGATCTGCCGACGTATAGCCATCTTTCGCCGATGATTGTTCCTGAACCGCGACGTACCGGTCCATTTTCCCACCGTGCATTTTAGCGATAAGTGCGCGTCTCGAATGATCCGGGCTTTCGACGTCCGGATCCGTTATCCGAAACGGCGTCGTCCACGCGCGCGCGATTGGATCGTACTGACGGAAGCCATGAAACGCAGCCGATATCGTTGCAAGGTTGTCGGCACCCGGGTAGCTGCCGAAGTAATGGTCAAACGACTCGTTTTCTTGGTAGATGATAAAAACGTGTTTGATGCGTTGGCGAACGAGCGTGACCTGCGCGGGGTTCGGCGACGGTGTCGCGCTTGGCGGGAAAAGGAAGGCGGCCGCGACGCTGAGCGTCGCGGCCAGCGAGACGTACACCCATCGCATCAGAATTTTTCAGTCAGCGAAAACGTTACGGCCGTCGGCAAAAGACCGAAGCGCTCTGTCCCTTGCGCGAGAGCGTTTGCATCTGTTCCGTATTCATTTTCCGGTACGTATACTCCCCAGCCGATCCGTCCGTAGTTGTCGACTGCAGAATTGAACACGTTAGTGATGCCGAGATTCAAGGACAATTGCTTGGATACGCTCTGCGTCAACATTGCGTCGGCCCATCCGAAGGCGGGGCGATTGAACGAGTTGTTACTATCGAGATGCGTGTAGTCAATATAGATTTCTGCGCCATGAGTGTTCGTAATGTCGACTGCGAGTCCGAACTTATGAAGCGGAATCTCCGGAAGTTGCGAGCCGTTTATCAGCGTCACGTTACTGGTCAAGAGGGATTGAGGCGCGTCGAAAATCATGGCAGACTGCAGATCATAGTAGCCGTCGATTGCGAGATGCGGGGTGATTCGCATGCGGCCGCTCAACTCCAGTCCGCGAGCGCGCTCACGAGCGAGGTTCAAATTGGTGTTGACGACGAGATTCGCGATCGTCGGGCCGGGATTCGGCGGTTGGAAGCTAGGACAAAGCTGTGTTATCTTCGCAAACACGCTAGGCAGGTAGTTCGCGCCGGCCTGATTTATGAAGTCCAGGAAGTCGGCGGCGGGTTCTTGTCCTTGGAAAATCGTGTTTATTTCATTCGTATCATACGCAACCAACTGTATGTTGGTATCCGCCGTGAAATGGTGCGCGTATGATGCTTCTAGGTCGCTTGCGCGTTCGGGCAGTTCGTTCGGAGACTGCGCTTCGCCTACAGAAATTAGCTTGCAGTTGCCCGGAGTGATGCCTCCGATACCGGTCAGCTGTGGAGCGAGCGGGGCCGGATCCGCGGACGATTTCCCCCCGGTGAGTCGAAATACGTCCGACAACGTCGGCCGGTATATGATCGACAAACGAGGATCGAACGAATTGCCGCCGACGTTCGAGTGTTTCAGCCACGAATTCAAGAAAAACGATAAGTGGCCGCCCGGCTCGTATACGTCGCGCACGAAGAAGCTGTCCAGTTTATCGAATATCGGAGCATGCGGGATCACGTTTGTGCCGCTGATATTTTGGCCGTTCGTATACTGACGCATTGAGAACGCGCCGAATCCCACGTCGTTCTTTGAAAAGGCGATGTCGTCGCTAAGCAGTGAGCCGATCGAACGATACGTCACGTTCAATATCGACAGCGGACCGTTGACAAACGACTCCGGGCGTTCGCGGTTCTGGCTGTAGTTGTCAATGTACGAATCCAGCACGATTTGATTACGACCCGCGCTTGTAGTCAGTCGCGCATGGTAATCTTGATTCGCCAGGGCTTGAAAGGCGCCAGGGCCGCCGCCCGCTGGTCCGCTCGCGCCTTGCCCATACTGTTGCGGCGTGTAGCACGCGCTCCCGGAGTCGACCATAACCTTAATACCCGCTACACCGGAAGGCGTGCTGCAGTTTGTGTTCTGCTGCGCTTGATAGGTCGCATAGTCCGGCGTGATGAAGTCGTTGTCACCTTCGCCCGTCTTATCGTCGCGCGACGTGGCTGAATATCCGGTAAAACTTAGCGTGGTGGCAGGTGAGAACGCATACTGTATCTTGCCGAGATCGTTGCGCAGAACGTAGTCGCCGCCAACCCAGTACGTGACGCCGCTGTATGTCGCAGACGTAAAGTCCGTCCCCCGAAGGCCGGTTTGCGGAATAACAGCGCCAGGGAAATTACCGTAAGCACCGGTGACGCCGTGCAGCAGAACCCAGGCAAACTTCCCCGACGTGCCCGCTGTCTGCACGGCCGAAAGTTGTTTACCGAGCATCCCTGTACCGATCTTCAGCGTGCCTGATGGGCGAAGTGACGGGTTCAGCGTCTGGAAATCGACCGCGCCGCCTACCGCATCGACGCCGTACAGTCCCGTAGCACCGGAACCATACACGACTTGAATGTTCTGCAGCGCGAAGGTCGGTGAAACCTGATAGTCGTAGCCGCCGGTTCCGCCGCCGATGCGCGCAGGATACACACCGATCGGTCCGATCGGATGCCCGTCAAGCAATACTTGCGTCTCACTAGGCTTTAATCCGCGAATGTCGACCGAAATGTCGTCGCCGATTGCCGAGTCCGACCCCACCATGTTTACGCCCGGCAATTTGCCGAGGGATTCCGCCACGCGCAGGTTCCCTTGGTTTTGGATAATGTTCGGGTCGATTTGCTGCTGAATCGTCGTCGTGGTTTGTAGGCCGCCCGCACGAGTCGTGACGTGTGCGATCGTTTTGAGTGAGTTTCCGGTATTCGCCGTCGTACTTGGTGCGAGTACGAGCGAAACGGTCGCGGGACCGCCCGCGAGCGCAATATCGTCAGAACGCCCGCTCTCATGTCCCGCGGCAGTGATGAGAATGTTGTATAGTGCCGGGGAAACCGCGGGGAACTTGAACGCGCCGGATATATCCGAGCGCGTTGTAGCGATCGTTGCGTTTCCTTCGACGAGCGTTAGACGAGCGTCGGAAATCGGCAAGGAGCTCTGCTGGTCAACGACCGTGCCGCTTATCGTATATTTGGGCGAGTTTGGCGTCTGCGCGCTGACGGGCGAGTTTGCCGTCTGCGCGCTGACCGGCGCGCAAATCAGCGCCGGCGCAACGAAAAAGATCGCGAGAAGAGCGGTACGCGAGCA
Organism: Vulcanimicrobiia bacterium; assembly: GCA_963737065.1. Taxonomy (GTDB): domain Bacteria; phylum Vulcanimicrobiota; class Vulcanimicrobiia; order Vulcanimicrobiales; family Vulcanimicrobiaceae; genus JAMXLG01. The sequence continues at coordinate 1,898,660 of CAVTRC010000001.1, read as the reverse complement.
GATTCTGCTGCAAGTGTCCATCAGTCGTACCTCCGCCCTGGAAGCGGGCTACGGGAATCATTCACCCATGCAATTGCAAAATTGTCAATGGCCTTGCATAATTATCGAGAGACCTAGCTTCGTATGAGAGCGCTCCTTGACGATAGTGCAATAAGATGCCACATTGAAAGAATGGCTGGTCCCACTCTCATCAACTCGTTGTCACGAGGCTTGAACATCTTGCGTTTGCTCGCCGAGCAGCCGGCAGGTGCCGGCGTCACCGAAATTGCGGAACGGCTGAACGTCGATCCGAGCACCGCGTACCGGCTGCTTGCGACCTTAGAAACTCACGGGTTCGCCATGCAGCATAGCGAGACGAAAAAGTATTCCGTCGGATACGGCATCCTGGAGATTGCGTCAGCCCTGCTGCGCCGGCTCAGCGTCGTGGAGATAGCGCAGTCGCATTTGCGAGAGATTGCTCTCGAGACGGGCGAAAACACGCATGTTGCGGTTCGCGAACGGCAATCTGCAGTCTCCGTCGCAGCGCAATCTGCTACGGGCATTTTGCGCGTAGAGACTACGATCGGCACCGCGGAACCGCTGTACTGTACGGCGATCGGCAAAGCGCTGCTTACCGACTTCACATACGTTCAATTAGTCGAACTCCTTGGGACGTCCCCGCTGAGGCGGTTTACGCCGCATACCATGACGAGCGTCGACGAGTTGGACAAAGACTTAGCGCGCGTGCGTCGCGTCGGGTACGCCGTCGATGAAGAGGAGCTGCATCCCGGTGTTCGCTGCATCGCCGCGCCCGTGAGGGACCACACCGGCCTTGTGATCGCGTCGTTTGGAATCTCTTCGCCCGCCGTACGCCTCACGCGCGACCGCATCCCCGACGTCGCGCTTTGCATTTGCGCTGCGGCACAAACCATCTCCGCGCAACTCGGATACGTCCAGGCCGCGGCCGGCGCGCTTACATAGAGAGGTAGACGACAGATGCGAATGACCGGGGGGCAAATCGTCGCAGAATATCTCATCCGAGAAGGCGTGCCGATGGTGTTTGGCGTTCCCGGTCACGGCATTACCGCACTCCTCGATGCATTCGTCGACAGGCGCGATGATATCGCGGTAATCCAAGCGATTCACGAGCAAGGCGCAGCGCACATGGCGGACGCGTATTACCGCGTCGCCGCTAAACCGTGCGGCGTTTTCACGTCCATCGGGCCGGGTGCAGTAAATACCGCAATGGGCGTGGCGTGCGCCTACGTCGATTCGATGCCGTTGCTTCTTCTCACCGGTTCGGTTCACACGTACATGCGCGGACGCGGCGTGCTGCAAGAACTCGAACGCACGCACTGGGCCAACTTTCCGCGGCTGATGGAGCCCATCGTCAAACGGTGGTGGCAGCCCAGTCGAGTAGATCAGCTGCCCAACGTATTGCATCTTGCGTTCAACGTCATGCTCGAGGGGCGGCGTGGGCCCGCACACATCGATATCCCAATGGATGTGCAAGCCGAATTCGCAGAGATCGACGCACTCCCGGATCCCGTCGCACGCCGCCCGCGCGGCCGTTCGCACGGCGATCCAAAGGCGGTGGAGGAGGCGGCACAGCTGCTGTTGAGCGCAGAGCGTCCCATGATTTTGGCGGGCGGCGGCGTGATCTCGTCGAGCGCCGAGCCGGCGCTGCGGCTACTGGCGGAGTTTCTAGGCGCCCCCGTGACGGTTACATGGATGGGAAAAGGCGCGATACCCGAGGACCACGATCTGTATGCTTGGCCCTGCGGCGACCTCGGCTCGATTTCCGGCAACACGCTAGCGCGCGAAGCTGACGTCGTGCTCGCGGTCGGCTGCCGGTTCACGGACCGCACCACATCTTCATTTAGGCGCGGGATCACCTTCAACATTCCACCGACAAAACTCATACAAATCGATCTCGACCCGTATGAGATCGGCAAGAACTATCCGGTAGAAGTCGGCATCGTCGGTGATGCACGCGCCACGCTCGACGATTTGCTGTCGTCGCTGCACGAGTTGTCGGCTCCGCGGGCGTACCGCTCTACTGCGTATTTCGAGCGCATTCAGAGCCTGAAGAACGAGTGGCAAGAAGCGTTGCGACCGATGCGAGAGAGCAACGCCAATCCGATGACGATCTCCCGAGCGCTTGTTGTCGCGCGGCAGGTTCTCGAACGCGACGGGATTGTAGTTACCGGCGCAGGCAATCCGCAAAGCCAAGTATTCACCGAGTTTCCCGTGTACGGAAGCCGTCAGCACATCACGCCGGGCGGATTTTCGGCGATGGGCTTTGAGGTGCCAGGTGCAATCGGTGCCAAACTGGCGGCGCCGAACCGGCAAGTGCTCGCAATCGTCGGCGACGGCAGCTTTCTGCAGACGGTTCAGGAATTGGCGATGGCTGCGCAATACGATGTACCGGCCGTCTTCCTCGTAATGAATAACTACGGCTGGGAGTGCATCAAGAATTTGCAGACGTTGCAGTTTGGCCCAGATCGCGTTATCGCAACGAACTTCAAGAAGCGCGACGGCAGCCCGTTCTCCGCTAATCTAGCGCAGATTGCGGAAGGTTTCGGCTGCCATGCAGAGCGCGTTGAGGAACCGGCGCAGCTCGCAGATGCGCTGCGGCGTGCCTTCGCGTCGGAGCGTCCAGCGGTCGTCGAAGCATTGTGCAGCCGCGAGTTGCCCGAGAGCGGACTCACGACGACCGGATGGTGGGACGTCACGGTTCCCGCTTACCACGGTGAAAAGCGCGCCGAGTATGAAGCTGCGCGCACGCAAGAGGCGCTGACGTAGTGCGCGGCGGGCGGCCTGTCATTGCAGTGTTCGGTGCAGGACGCATGGGCGCAGCGCACGCGCGTGCGGTATCGCTCAGCCCGCGAGCAGAGCTCGCAGGCGTTGCCGATGTCGATCGCGATGCTGCGCAGCGCCTCGTTTCGTCGATGGGCAAAGGCAAAGCGGACAGTATCGAAGCGTTCTTGCGGGATCGCGACATCGACGCCGTGGTCATTGCGACGTCGAGTCCGACGCATGCAGAACTGATCGCAAGCGCTGCGACGGCCGGCAAGCACATTTTTTGCGAGAAGCCGATATCGCTCGATATCGGCGCGACGTTGAACTCAATACTCGCATGCGAGGAGGCGGGCGTAATTCTGCAGATCGGTTTTCAACGCCGCTTTGATCGAGATTTTTTGAGCGCACGCAACGCTATCGGATCGGGCGCCGTGGGTGACATCCGTTTTCTTCGCCTCGTCAGCCGCGATCGCTGCCTTCCGCCGATCGCGTACATTCCCACGAGCGGAGGTCAATTCAAAGACCAGATGATTCACGATTTCGATGCGGCGCGCTGGCTGCTCGAGCCCGCGGAAGTCGTCGAGGTAACGGCGACCGGAAGCGCGACCATTGCACGGGAGATCGGCGAAGCGGGCGACGTCGATACGGCGGTTGCGTTGCTGCGTTTCTCGAACGGTGCCATCGCGGTTGTGGATGTATCGCGTGAAGCGATCTACGGCTATGACGTGCGCACGGAGATCCATGGATCGCGTGGGATACTGCTGACCGGCGCAGAGCAAATGCAGAACGGCCGCGTCTTAGGCGCGTCGTTTGCAACGCGCCAAACCGACTCGTTTCTCACACGATTCTCGGATGCATACCGCGCGGAAATCGAAGACTTCATCGACGTCGTTGCTGCGGACGGACGTCCACGTGTCGGCGGCCGCGACGCTTTGGAAGCGCTGCGCATCGCAGTCGCCGCGGATCAATCGCGGGAAAGCGGCTGCGCCGTAAAAATGGCCGACATCGAGGCCGCGTAGACGGTGACAAGCAGCCTCCTCGTGCGATCCCGCGGTACGGATGACCGAGTCATCGCCTCCGTCGCACCACACGGCGACGACTGGAAGTACATAGACTTTAAAATCGTCCGGCTCGCGAAGGGCAGCTCATACTCCGCGGAAACGGGCGGCAATGAAGCGGTTCTCGTGTTTATCGAGGGAACCGCCGACGTGACGAGCGATCACGCATCTTGGCAGCGCGTCGGCGAACGGCGCTCTCCGTTCGACGGCCCTCCACAAGCCGTGTATCTTCCGCAAACAACGGCGTACAAGTTGAGCGCGCGTGGCGACTGCGAGATCGCGATCTGCTCGGCACAAGCGCGCGGCACGCACGCAGCACGGCTGATTGCGCTGAACGAAACCGACGCCCACGATCGTGGAACGGGAAATGCATCGCGCCGCATCTACGACATTTTGATGGACCCAGAGGCGGCATCAACGCTCTTTATCACAGAGGTTCTCACACCACCTGGACATTGGTCCAGCTATCCGCCACACAAGCACGACAAGGACGATCCGCCGCACGAATCGGCACTCGAAGAATTGTACTATTATCGAGCGCGACCTGAGTGTGGTTTTGCGTTTCAGCGCGTGTACACGGCGGAAGGCGACGTCGACGAGACGATTGCTGCGCGCGACCGCGACATCGTCCTCGTTCCGCGCGGATATCACGTTTGTGCAGCGGCTCCTGAATATGCCATTTACTATTTGAATGTCTTGGCCGGCCCCAAACACATCTATCACATGACGTTTGATCCGCAGCATGAATGGATTCGACAAGGGTGGGCGTGGTGAACACGATGCGCATTGGGACTGCTTCCGTGAACTGGGGCTTTGATCCACTCTACACGTGGGTCCGTACGCCGAGCTTCGAGCAGATGCTCGACGAAATGGCGCAGGCCGGGTACGAAGGCACGGAAATCAGCTATAATTTCCCAAACGACTCACACGCAATTGCACGCGAGCTGCGCGCCCGCGATCTCGCGCCGGCTGCATCGTTTCATGCGGTTAACGTGCGTGACGAAGCAAATCATGAAGCCGCGTTAGCGAGCAGCATACGCGTCGCCGACCGTTTGCAGAGCGTCGGCTCGCATGTATTGATCCTTTCCGATGAAGTATCACCAGAACGCATTCGCGTCGCCGGGCGCGCCCGCCGCGACGATATGCTGGGCGAGCGCGCTTGGCGGACGATGGCCGAAGGGTTACACCGCATCGGCGACGCGTTGCAGCAGCGTGGGATGAGTGCCGTTTTTCATCCGCACGTCGGCACGTACGTCGAAACGCGCGAGGAAATCGACCGATTGTGCGAGCTCACCGATCCTGCACTCCTCATGCTATGCCCGGACACCGGCCATATCGCGTACGGCGGCTCGGATCCCGAGCAACTTTTCAGCGACTATCGAACGCGAATCGGGTACGTGCATCTCAAAGACATCGACGGCGCGACGCTGGAACGCGTTCGGAGCGAGCGTCTTGATTTCGTTGAAGCCGTCCGTATTGGGATGTTCGTCGAATTGGGAACGGGCGTCGTATCGATTCCCAGCATCGTCGACGCGCTCCGCGAGGCTCATTATGATGGCTGGATCATAGTAGAGCAAGATGCACCGCGCGAACCGTTCGCCTGCGCCAAAGCGAACCGCGAGTACCTGCGCGAGCGGTTTCAATTATGAATGCGCAAACGCTCCAGGATATCGGCAACCGGATACGACGCGAGGTCTTGCAGGCCGTGCATTTCGCCGGCGCAGGTCATATCGGCGGCGCGCTTTCAGCAGCCGACATGCTTGCGGCGCTGTACTTCGACGTACTTAATATCGATCCAGCACAGCCCTACGGCCCCGATCGCGATCGATTCATTCTTTCAAAAGGCCACTGTGCTATTGGCTTGTATGCAACGCTTGCACTGCGCGGTTACTTTCCGGTTGTCGAGCTTGAAACGTTCGATGCGATCGACTCACGTCTGCAAGGCCATCCTGACATGAGCAAGCTTCCGGGGCTCGATATGTCGACGGGATCGCTCGGTCAAGGGCTGTCGCCCGGCATTGGAATGGCGCTTGCCGGCCGCCGTTTGGGCAAAGGCTATCGAACGTGGGTCATGCTCGGAGACGGTGAAACACAAGAAGGACAAGTGTGGGAAGCGGCGTTTACAGCAGCTCGCTACAGTCTGGACAACTTGACAGCAATTCTCGACTGGAATCGCCTGCAGCAGTACGGCTGGGCGACGGACGAGGGATATGCTTCGATGGTGCGACGCGATCCGGCGCCGAATCCGCGCTCGAAATGGGAAGCGTTCGGCTGGAACGTCATTGAATGCGACGGGCACGATATTGACGCGTTCGTCGATGCCTGCAAACGCGCGTCATCGCAACGCGGCTTACCTTCGATGATCATCGCATCGACGGTCAAGGGCAAAGGCGTCTCCTTCATGGAGAATGACCTCACGTGGCACTCGCGGCCGCTGTCGGCCGACGAAGTGTCGCGCGCGTTGGCCGAGCTGACATGAACGCGCAGCGCGACGTGTTCGGAAATACACTGGTCGATCTATGTAAGACCGATCGGCGGGTCGTAGTGCTAGACGGCGATCTCGCGAACTCCACCAAGGCCGACCAAGTCGCCTTACGCGCGCCCGAATCGTTCTACATGCTTGGGATCGCCGAACAAAATCTGATTGGCGTGGCGGCTGGAATGGCAACGGCTGGACTCATTCCGTGGGTTAGCTCCTTCGCAGCGTTCTTGGCGACACGAGATCTGGATCAGGTTCGCGTCGTCGTGGCGCAGCCGCGCCTAAATGTGAAGCTGGCGGCGCACTACAGCGGCATTTTAACCGGATACACTGGTAAGACACATCAAGTGGTAAACGACATAGCAATCATGCGAAGTCTACCGCATATGCTGGTCGTAGCTCCGTGTGACGCGCACGAGGCGCGCGCAGCTATTGTCGCAGCGACAGCGTATGATGGCCCGGTCTACATGCGCTTGTTACGCGACCCGGTTGCGTCGGCGACAAATCCACATGACGGTTTCTCGATCGGCCGGACCCGTGTGCTGCGGGAAGGCCGCGACGTGGGGATCATTGCAACCGGCGGGCAGACGGTGCGCTCGCTTCAAGCGGCGGAAATGCTCTCGCAGGAAGGCGTGCACGTTGCCGTGCTGCACGTTCCGACGATCAAACCCCTCGATGCCGAAGCCGTCGTGCGATTCGCGCGCTCAATCCCGCGATTGCTCACGTGCGAGGAGCACTCGATATACGGCGGACTCGGAGGTGCCGTAGCCGAGGTGCTCGCCGAGCGTTATCCGGCACATATCGAGCGTATCGGATTGATGGACGTCGACGGCGAGAGCGGTCCTAATGATGAATTGTTGCGCAAGTACGGCCTCAGTGCCGAACACATCGCGCAACGCGTGCGGAATATGGTCGCTACCGTATGATTGCCGTGTTGCCCGGAGATGGAATTGGCCCCGAAATCGTGGCGGAGGCTGTGCGCGTTTTGCAGCGCGTGCGCCCGGACATCGAATGTGTTGAAGCGCCCGTTGGTGCGGCCGCGCTTCGCATGGGGCTTCCGCCACTTCCGAGCGACACCGATGCGCTATGCAGACGTAGCGATGCAATTCTTTTCGGATCTGTCGGAGACCCGCTGTTCGATGGTGTTGACTTCGAGCGTCGTCCAGAAGCCGCGCTGTTCGAATTGCGCTATGATTACGAACTCTTCGCGAATCTTCGTCCGGTGCGCGTGTACTCAGGACTCGAACGATCGTCAAGCCTTCGTACGGAACTCGTAGAGGGTTTGGATCTTATCGTCGTGCGCGAGCTGACGGGAGGCATCTATTTCGGTAGGCCCAAAGAACGCAGAGTCGATGCCGCAGGCAAGCGATGCGCGGTCGACACGATGTCATACAGCGAAGAGGAAGTGGAGCGCGTTGCACGGGTCGCCTTCGACCTTGCGATGCAACGGCGTAAGCACGTTACCTCCGTCGACAAATATAACATCTTGGCGACGTCTCGGCTCTGGCGGGAGGTCGTCAACGAAGTCGCACGCGAGTATCCGAGCGTCGAATTGACTCACCTTCTTGTCGATAACGCTTCGATGCAACTCGTGCGCAGGCCGCGCGATTTCGACGTTATCGTTACAGAAAACATGTTCGGCGATATTCTATCCGACGAAGCTGCGATTCTCAGCGGCTCAATCGGCAACTTGCCGAGCGCGAGCGTCCGGGCGGGTCCGCAAGGGGGAACGTTCGGACTGTACGAGCCGATCGGCGGCACGGCTCCGGACATCGCCGGACGAGGCATCGCGAATCCAATCGGAGCGATTCTTTCTGCCGCGCTACTGCTGCGATACAGTCTGAACGATGATGCGTCCGCATCACGCATAGAATACGCAGTAGAACGCGTCGTGTGTGACGGTTTGCGAACGTCCGATATTGCGCGCGCAAGCGACTCACCGCTCACAACGAGCAAATTTGGAGACGCCGTGCTGAAATACGTGGGCGTTGCGACATGAAACATGTCGCCGCCGTGGTTTGTTTGTTGCTGTTATTCGGTTGTAGCAGCACGGGAGGCGCGCGCGGACGGCCCGGTGGCGCGGTCAACGCGCCTCGCCTGAGAATCGCGATGATTACGCACCAACCTCCGGGAGACACGTTCTGGGACATCATCCGGCGCGGCGCGGAAGCGGCAGCTGCGAATGACAACGTGGATCTTATCTATTCCAACGACCAGAACGCTAACGGGCAAGCTGTGCTCGTTCAGAATGCGATCGATCAGCATGTGGACGGCATAGCGCTGACCCTTGCGACGCCCGACGCACTAGGAAGCGCCGTCAGGCGCGCACAAGCCGCGGGCATTGCGGTTATCGCGTTCAACGCCGGCTTTGGCGCATGGAAGCGGCTCGGCATCCCGATGTACATCGGACAAGACGAACTGCTCGCCGGGCGCGCAGCCGGCACGCGGTTGAGCCGTGAAGGCGCTAGGCATGTGCTTTGCGTGATTCAATCGCAGGGACAGGTTCAACTGGAAGCACGATGCCAGGGCGTGCAAGATGGTCTTACGAAGGGGCGCAGCGAGAAAATTTACGTCAACGGCGCGGACATGCCGTCCGTCCGTTCGACGATTACCGCGAAGCTTCAACAGGACCCGAGTATCGACTATATTGTGACGCTCGGTGCGCCCATCGCGCTTACTGCAGTTGACGCAGGACAGGCTGCACGCAGCGGCGCGAGAATCGTCACGTTCGACACGAACAAACAACTCGTCGCGGCGATTCAACACGGAAGCGTCCGTTGGGCCATCGACCAGCAGCCGTACCTACAGGGCTACGAAGCGGTCGATGCGCTGTGGCTGTTGGTAACCAACGGCGACGTGATTGGTGGCGGCCAACCGATACTTACCGGTCCAGCATTCATCGACTCGCATAACATCAGCGCGATTGCACGGTTCGCGGAGAAGGGGACGCGATGAATTCGACCGCTGCACCGTCCGCGCCGCTTCGCAAACGGTCAGCTCACCGTTCTGCTGTTCGGACCTTTCTTGCAAGACCGGAAGTCGGCTCGCTGATCGGAGCCGTCGCGGTAATTATCTTTTTTGGAATCACTGCGCCCGCAATTCGCCATCCTGCGTCCATCAGCACCGTGCTCTACCAAAGTGGCACGCTCGGCATCATGGCGGTCGGCGTAGCACTGCTTATGATCGGCGGTGAATTCGATCTTTCCGCGGGCGTCGCGGTTATCACTTCGGCCTTGTGCGCATCGATGTTCGCGTATCAATTCAATGCCAACGTGTGGATCGGCGTCGCTGTCGGCTTGGCGCTTTCCCTCGCCATCGGCGCGTTCAATGGCTGGATGCTGATTCGTACCGGCTTACCAAGTTTTTTGGTAACGCTCGGGACGTTTCTCATGCTTCAAGGCATAAATCTTGCGATCACGCGCCTTATAAGCGGGAACGTCGCTACGAACGACATCTCGAACATGGCGGGATTTGATTCGGCGAAGGCGTTTTTCGCATCGACGCTTACGTTCGGCGGCGTAGACGTAAACGTCAGCATCATATGGTGGCTCGCCCTTGTAGCGTTAGGCACGTGGGTCCTCCTAAGGACGACAGCCGGCAACTGGGTATTTGCGGTCGGTGGTAATGCGGCAAGCGCGCGCGCGGCCGGTGTTCCGGTCAAGCGAATGAAAGTCGCGCTTTTTATGACCGTCGGATTCTGCGCGTGGATCGCCGGCATGCATCAGCTGTTTGCCTACAACACCGTGCAATCCGGCGGCGGCGTGGGCCTCGAACTGGAATACATTGTGGCCGCCGTGGTCGGCGGTTGTCTATTGACCGGTGGCTATGGCTCCGTCATCGGCGCCGCAATAGGCGCGCTGATCTTCGGCGTCGTGAGCCAAGGTGTCGTGTATGCCGGTTGGAATCCCGATTGGTTTAAATTCTTTCTCGGCGCGATGCTATTACTCGCGACGCTCGTAAACATGCTCGTGCGCTATCAGGTGGACCGCAAATGAGCGCGCCGGCCGCAATCGTTAAGCTGACCGATCTCTGCAAATATTACGGGAACGTTCGCGCGCTTGATGGCGTCAGTTTAACGGTGAGGCGTGGAGAAGTTACCTGCATCCTTGGAGACAACGGCGCAGGGAAATCAACGTTAATCAAGATCGTCTCTGGTTTGCATCCGCATGACACGGGCGTCTTATGCGTCGACGGGGCTGAAGTTCGTCTGTCGTCTCCTCGCGAGGCCAAAGCGTTCGGTATCGCGACCGTCTATCAAGATCTCGCGCTCGTGGCGCTCATGCCCGTCTGGCGAAATTTCTTTCTGGGCTCCGAGTTGACAACTGGCTGGGGGCCGTTTCGCAGGCTCGACATCGAGGCAATGCGCCGCATCGCGTCCGAGGAACTCGAGAAGATGGGAATCCATCTCGCGGATATCGACGCGCCGGTCGGCAAACTCTCCGGCGGCGAAATGCAAGTTATAGCCATTGCGCGAGCGATCTATTTCGGCGCACGGGTTGTGATACTGGATGAGCCGACGGCGGCGCTCGGCATCAAGCAGTCAGGCGTCGTCCTGAAATATATCTCTGCCGCGCGCGACGCAGGACTGGCCGTGATTTTTATTAGCCACAACCCACACCATGCGTACTTGGTGGGCGATCGTTTCGTCGTGCTCGCCCTCGGCCGCGTGGAACTCGATGCCGCTCGTTCCGAAATTCCGCTGGAGAACCTGATACGTCTCATGGCCGGCGGTGCTGAACTGCAGGCGCTCGAACACGAGCTTCACGGCTCGAGTCGAATGACGTAACTGAAAATGTGCCGCCGTATATGTCAATAAGTTTTCAAAAGCCTTCGATCGTGCGAATGCGTTGCGCCACGTCGATCATCTCTACGATCAGGCTTCGTAGATCGTCGCTGATACTGCCGGATTCGCGGACGTACACTTCTTCTGCGTCGATATGGTCGACCGTCTCGTCGTATTCTGCGTGAGAACCAAGCCGGAAATCAACCGTGTCTTTGTCGGCGATCATCGAATTGTAGCGTTCGCACAGCGTGCCGAGTGCGTAGCGCAGCTGGCGAGACGTGTCGTTCATCGTGCATACTACCTCTCTGAGCATCCTACCCGCGCCGATCCTCAAGCGCAGTCGCCGGCGACGCAAACCGGCGAGCTTTCCGCGCCACCGACGGGTTTACCCTTGCACGAGGGGCAGTTTCATGAGATGCTCCGTTCGCCGCGCTCGGACCCCACGGGATTCCGCGCCACTTTCCAACGCTCTACCGCTAGAGCGATCAAGGAGCTTCATTATCGCAACGCGCAACCGCAACGCCAGTCAGCGTATGCCAAAAGTCAAGCCTGCTGAAGACAACCGCGAGGCGCCGCTCGAATTGTTCGGCAGCATCAAGCAGGTGTTTCCGAGCACTACCTTCTCGGTCGAACTCGACAACGGCCACGTCATTCTCGCGCACATCGCCGGACGTTTGCGTCGGCATCGAATCAAAATTCTTCCCGGTGATCGTGTAGACGTGGAAGTCTCGCCGTACGACCTGACGAAAGGCCGGATCGTTTACCGTTATCGGGCCGGCGAGGCACGGCGCTCGTAGCCGCTCGCACGATGGGTGCCCTCGAGCCGCTTACGAATGATCGCTGCGCGTCGAGCATCGATTGGGAATCGCCAGATGCATGCGATGGCAAGCAGCAAGAACAGGCCCGGCAAAAGGAAGTACGCAACGAACATCGCCGGCTGCATGACATGCGAATTTACAAGATGTACATCGAATCGCATCGCGCCAAGAACGAAGAATGCGATCGCACCGCCGATAGCGACCTGTAGCCGAATCACGAGCAGGATGACGGCCGAATAGTTTGCCGAGCGATTTGAGCCGGTCTTCAACTCGTCATAGTCGATAACGTCGCCCATGATCGAGTACGGCAACGAAGCGGTGTAAAACGCCGATGGAAGCGCCACGATGAGCGACGAGGCCACAAGCGCCCCGAACGTTCCGAAAATGGGCACGATGACGAAATAGGCGCCCAAACCAACGAACGAGATTACCAGCGTCACCGCCCAGCTCTTATGCTTGCCGATGCGCCTGCTAATTGACTCCCACAGCGGCACGCTGACGATCGAGACGAGCAATCCAACGAGGGTCAGCGGTGCGAACGTTTTCGCAAATCCAAGCGATGACATGAACTGTAACGCAATCGTCAGTTGCACGCAGTATGCCAGGAACGTGAACACGGTAGCTCCCGTGAGGTAGAGCATCGGCACGTTACGCGCCATGTCGGCCAGGAGACGAAGCACGGGCGCTTCCGCCGGCGCAGCATTCTCAGCCTCTGCTCGCGGCCCCCAGACGAGCGCAATGCTCATCGTCACAACCAGCAAAACCATCGCGACAAAACCGAGATGCGCGATCGTCGCCGGCTGGAGCAGATCGCTGCCTCCGAAGGCCGGCAGCAGCGGCAACGCGAGGAACACGACCTGACCGAAAACAGCGAAGACGGCTCTATAGGACGCGATGAGCGAGCGCCTCGCATAGTCGCGCGTGATTTCGCTGCCCCACGCAATATAGGGAACGTCGATCATGCTAAAACCGAAGAGCGCAAGCGCCGCCGTCCATGCGAAGTAATCCGGTCCTGCGTTCGACGGCGGCACAAACACCAAATAGACGCTGATCACCTCGACGACCGTACCGGCGATCATCCACGGCTTACGCCGTCCCCACCGCGTCGCGAAGCGGTCGCTCAAATAGCCGACGATTGGCCCGCTGCACGAATAAACCAGACGCGAGATGAGGATCGCCGTGGCATACGACGCAAGTTTGCCGCCGCTGATGTTTGCGTAGAACGACGGAAGTATAGCGAGAACCGGATAGATGACAAACTCTATCGCTACAACAGGTAACGAGTAATTGAGGAGGCGAATGCGGTTTACGCCGGACGTCATCGGCGTGTATTTCAACATTCGCCCATAAAATATGCCCGCGACGGCGCAAAAAGCATTTTCGCGCCTCATGTTGGCGGTGATTGCCGGTCCGAGGCCTAACATGACGCAGATGCAGACGATACAACAAGCGATCGATGCGTACGAGGCGACGAATAGCGACGAACACGGGCCGCTTCGCGGAGCTGCATTCACCGCGATCTACCGTGCCGGGCAAGGCATGCCGATCTCCGGCATCGCACCGGAAACCGAAGAGCTCAACGAAGAAGCCGCCCAGTGGTGCCGCACGGCGCTCGCGCGACTCGACACGATCGATGAGGCGGCGATGGATGGTCAGGATCGCCTTTCGCTTGCGGTGCTGCGACATGCTATCGGTCGCAGACTGGAAGCGACGCAACACTATTGGCACGTCATCACCGTCACACCGTATCGCTGCTTTCCTTCCGCGTTTCAGCTGATTTTTCGGGCGCTTTCCACCGACGATAACGCGGCCCGCGAGCGTTACTTTGCCGTACTGCGCGATGTCGGCGCTTACGCGCGCGCAGCTAAGACGAAACTCGAAGGGCAGGTGCAGCGGGGCATCGTCTTGCCGCGCCGCGTCCTGGCGCCGATCGTCGCGACCCATCGCGCTGCGATGTCAACCGACAACAGCCCGTTTCTTGCCAAAAGCGGCCGGCCACCGGCCGGAACGGACGACGTGTTGCGCGAGCACGTCGCCCCCGCGATCGCTGCGCTCGTGGAATATCTCGAAGGTCCGTACGCTGCCGCATGTTCCGAAGGATGGGGCCAGTCGGATTTGCCGGGCGGCGCACAACACTATCGCTATTGTGTTCGTGATAACACGACGACCGATTTAACGCCGGAACAGATTCACGAACGCGGCCTGCAGGTCGTTGCGGATTTGCGCGAAGCGATGGCCGACGTTCGCGCGCAACTGGGCTTCACCGGCACCGCCGCGCAATTTCATGCGCAACTGCGCACCGACCCGCGCTTCGTTCCGCAGTCGCCGGAGCAGATCGGCGAGAAGTTGGAACGATTCGCGAAGATCGGTTACGACGCGCTCGACACGTTCTTTGCTCGCCGACAACAAGCCCCGTTCGGCGCGAAGCGTTTGCCGCAAGACCTCGAGGCCGGGATGACGTTCGGGTACTACCATCCGGGCGCGAAAACCGGCGAGACCGGATATTATCTCTTCAACGGTTCGAATCTCTCGGAGCGATCGTTGCTTAGTCTTGCATCACTCGCCCTTCACGAGCTGGTCCCCGGGCATCACTATGAGATTAACGTCGCGCGCGAAAACGAGAAACTTCCACGCTTCCGCGCATTTCACGCGATTTCCACGTATATCGCCGCATACCACGAAGGCTATGCGGAATACGCCGCCGATCTCGGCAAAGAGTACGGCGCGTACGACGACCCCTACGATCTGTACGGGCGTCACGCACTCGATATCTTCATCTCTTCACGGCTCGTCGTCGACACGGGAATGAACGCGCTCGGCTGGAGTTACGATAAGGCAGCTGCGTTTCTACGTGACAACACGCTGATGTCGCAGACCGAGATCGCAAGCGAACTGCCGCGTTACGCGACCGATCTCCCGGCCCAAGCTCTTGCCTACAAGCTGGGATCGCTAACGTTCGCCGAACTTCGCGAAAAGGCGCACGCAGCGCTCGGCGCTAAGTTCGACGTTCGCACGTTCCACGACCGCATCGTCTCCAACGGCGGCATGCCGCTGACCCTCGTTATGACGGAAATCGATCGCTACATCGAAGCGTCGCGATAAGAAAGAAAGGCCTAGATCGTGATTGGGAAGAGATTGTCTGCCTATGCTATTGCGTTCGCGTCGATCGCGCTTGTCACGAGCGCGACGGCGTCGAGCGCTGTGCGGCCCTCGGCGCCCATACCGGTGCCGGCAGACATCCAGAAGATCTTCGCTAAGCCGCTCTACAAGAACGCGACGTGGGGGCTGCGCGTTTTGGATGGGTCGAAGGTTCTCATCGACGTCCATCCCGAGCGAAAATTTTTCATTGGTTCGGTTCGCAAGGTATTCAGCGTCGGTCAACTCCTCGACGCAGTCGGGCCCGATCATCGTTACGATACGCACGTGTACCGCATCGGCAACGTTAACGGCACGGTATTGCACGGAAATCTCATTATCGTTGCGTCGGGCGATCTCACGATGGGCGGCCGCACAAACCCGGATGGATCGATCGCGGTCAGTAATTGGGATCATAATGAGGCCGATAGCCTCGGCAACGCGATACTGACGAAGCCCAATCCGCTTGCCGGCTACGAGCGGCTCTCGCGCGCCGTCAAAGCCGCGGGTATCACCCGGGTCGACGGCGACGTTATCGTCGACGATCGCTTGTTCAAGCCGTTCAACTTCCGCGATGAGTTCGACGTGCGTCCAATCTTCGTCAATGACGATGTCGTTGACGTGACGATCACGCCAGGCGCGGACGTCGGCGCGAAGACCGCGCTAACGCATCGGCCCGTTTCCGCCGCGCTTGGGATTAAGAACGGCGTGACGAACGGCGCGCTAAAATCGAGTGAGGACATACGGATCGATTCCCGCTACCCAACGTGCATCGGACAAGTGGGATGCACGGCGACGATCGACGGCTCACTGCCTGTCGGTTTCAAGCCTCCGCTGACCGGCACCGGTACGTTGGTGCGGACAGTTCGCATAACGGAACCTTCGAGCTACGCTCGCACGGTGTTCATTGAATCGTTGCGCAACGCCGGCGTAACGGTGGCCGCACCGGTGGTGAAACCGAATCCTACAAAACTGTTGCCGTCCAGCGTCGCGTACAGCAAAAGCAACAACGTTGCGACGTTGCACGGAATGACGTACGCGCAAGATGCCAAACTCATTCTCAAGATCAGCTATAATATCGGCGCGGATACGAGCATTGTGCTCTTCGGCGTGACGCGCGGCGTACACAGCATGCCGGCCGCGCTCGCAGTGGAACGCAAAAATCTCGCTACGCGCTTTGGTATCCCGGCCGGCGACTATCATTTCGTCGACGGCAGCGGCGGCGGAAGTACGACGGCGACCAGCGGTGCAGTGACGCAGATGCTGGCGGAGATGCAAAGGCGCGCCGCTTTTTCTACGCTATACGACGACCTCCCGATTCTCGCCGTGGACGGTTCACTTGCCTCAATCAAAGACTTTGAAAAAGATCCGACGCTTGCGGGCGCTGCAGGAGAGGTTCACGCAAAGACCGGCACATTTGTCGGCGCGTCGCGGTCGGGCGAGATGATGCTCAAAGGCCAAGCTTTTGGCGGCTACATCACGACGAAGAGCGGCAAACATCTGATCTACCAACTCGTTGTCAATAACGTTCCGATCAGCTCTATTGCGGACCTGATCGGCGTGTTCCAAGATGAAGGCACGATTTCGGCGATGCTCTGGCGCGACTACTAAGCGTTGACGCAGGCATGCACCGGAACGGAGCCGCAGCGCGTCAGCGTAAACAAAAGCCCCGCAAAACGGGGCTTTTGTTCATAGCGCCTGGTCGTCTTTTACGGCTTCGCCATCGGTGACGGAGAGCAACTTATCGGCGACGGTGTTGGAGTGGGCGGCGGTGGCGTTGGTTTCGGCGTATGGCATCCGCACGGCCGTGATGTCGGGACGGGAGTCGGCGCAATCGTCGGAACGGGCGTCGGCGCATGTGTCGGCTTCGCGGTCGGGATGCTCGTGGGAATCGGTGATGGAACGGGCGACGGTTTCGCTGGTGACGGCGACGGCGTTGCGGGAGGGCTCGTGGGCTTGGCGGAGATTGGTTGCGGCGTTGCAGTTGCACGTGGTTTCGCCTGTAAATACACGTGGTGACCAAGACACGCCACTGGGCGATTGGCCCATTTGTTGCACGCATAGTCAACAACGCCGAACGCGATTAAACCGATGATCCATTGCCGCGCGCCCTTCCATTTATTAGGTGCCGGCGCCGGTGTGGGAACTGGCGCATCCTGCGCCTGAGGAATCGACGGTGCTGCCGTATCCGGAGCCGATGACACCGTTGGCGCCGGCGTGTTCGGAACGTAGAGCACACGGGGTGTATGAGGCGTGGCGTGCGTTTTCGCATTCGGATGCGACCACACGACGGACACGTTGCCGCAGTCTCGTGGAATATAGACGGTCGCTCTGGCGAGGTTCACGCGCCACCCACGCACATTGGAACGAATGCGGATGTTGCGGACGACGAATGCTCGTCCGCCATACTGGCCCGACATCGCATCCAGTCGCGTGGGCAGGGTCGACCACCTCACGTTATCCGCAGCCACTGCGTAGGAGAGTTCGCGCCATTCGCTATCTGAAAGGCCGATTTTTGAAACGGCGGAATGCAAAAGAGAGGCATGATCCTGAAACGCGTTCTGGAGCGCCGTTGTCGATGACAGCGCGCCCGTCAAGGCGCCTTCAGTAAGATTACCGACGTACCGCGGCGCAGCCCCCAAGGTCATCGCGCCAACAAGAAGTATTGCAAAGAAGCGCAGCATGCTTACATCTTACCCAGGTAACCGTGCGCACACATAACTCCTAACCGTACAATAGTCCCAACACCCATTAGGAATTGCAGAGACACATCTATGCACGTTTACCGCCGACGTACCCATGCTCACGGGTCGACTCGGGATTGATCGTTCGCGCGAAGAAACCCTCAACGTGTTAGTATTCGCACTTCCCTCGCCGTGCAACCCAGACGTGTACCGCGCGGATTTCGAAGAGCTGCGCGAGCGTACGACCGTGCACTATTTACTCTACGGGCGACGCGTTTTTCATTGGCGGCCGCACAAGAGTAGAGCGTGCTGCGCCCGACGCAACGATTGAACTTTCGGACTAGTCGATGCCGATGCGCATGGCAAGGCCGCATCGCACCCGAACTAACGCCCGTCGCAGCGAAAATTCCGCGCATATTGAAACGGCTGCTGTCGCGCTAATGTTCATGTCGACCGGAAATGCTCAAACGCGAACGGAGCCTCAACGCATCACCGGCTGCTGCCCCAGAGGCTGTATTATCGAAGATGCACCACGCTTCGTTCGGCGCCATTGATAGCATCGAAGCGATACCGTCAAGAGTCTCGTCGGAATACGACGAATAGTAGACGCGCGGCGTACCGTGCATTCGAACGTAAGTGATTCCCGTCCAGCCACCCGGCGTCTCGGCTCCGGCCGCGCGCGCGGGGTCGGCGCCCACGCGTGCGACGCGCCACGTGCGCAACAACGCATCAGCTTCCGGCGTAAACCACGAAGCGTGACGCGGCTCACACACGACCGGCGGCGCCTCTGCAGCGTGACAGAGCGCGAAAAAGCGATCCATCCGTGCCTCTTCGAATTGAAAACTCGGCGGCAGCTGCAGCAGCAATAGGTGGCGTTTGTTTCCGAGCCCCGCGCTCTCACCGAGAAATTGTTGCAACTCATCCGCGCAGTCGACGCAGCGCTTTTCGTGCGAGATCACTTTCGGAATCTTCACGGAGAACAAAAAGTTCGGCGGCACGGCCGACGCCCAGCGCTCGTAGGTAGAACGCCGGTGCGGCCGATGGAACGATGAGTTAATTTCCGCCGCCGTCATGACGCGTGCATAGCGTTCCAAGTGAGACCCGTCCCCGGGAAACCGTTCCGCGAAAGAAACGGGAACCGACCATCCCGCCGTGCCGATCAACAGCTTATTCACACAGTCGTCTTGACGCTAAGCGCGTACGTCGAACGCCGTATCGTAAAGTGGTTTCATCTTAAACTTATCGGCGTGTTTACGGCGTGACACTCGCCGTGCTGCAAAACGTACGAGGCCGTGCCGACGCGGTGGGCCACTAACGCGAGCGCTTCGATCTCTTCCTTAAGGTAGTGAACGCGCTCGCGTTTCGGGCCGCAAACCAGTACGCCGAGTAACGAGCCGCCGATCGTCATAGGGAGCATTAGCGCTTCACTCAGGGCGTGCGCGCCGGCAATCATTTCAAAAGGTTCCTTCCAACGACGGAGCCGGACGATTGCGGCGTCGTCTTGGTCTAATACTAACGGCGGGAAATTGTCCGAACTGCGCACTCGAACGTAACCGCCGTTTCGCGCCATGTAAATTGCGGCGAACCGAGCGTCGCTATTGTCGCGCATTGAATCGCAGGCCAGGGTAAGAAGCGACCCGCTATCCGTAACTGCGTCTGCCTCTAGGGCAAAGCGTCGCAGCTCGGCTAGAGCTTGCACGCGCTTCCCGAAAAAGATGGCATTAAGCCAACGCTCGACAAGTCGAAGAATTGGAACGGCCGACAAGCCGACAGCGACCGCTACAGCAAGCCGTAATGCCTCCCCTGTCACACCTTTGCTTGTCTCTGCGCCAACGCCGCGAGCCAAGATCTGCCCGAGAACCCATTCCAACACGATTACGAGTACGACGACGGTGGCCGATACAATCGCAAAGATCGCCGCGCGACTGATCACGATACTGATATCGACGATCCGGTGACGCAAGATGGCGTAGGCGATCAGCAAAAACGGTACGTCGCTCAGAACCCTTAACCAAGTAACAAGCGGTGGGGTAGAGCCCCCGTAAACCAAAAAACCGAACGAGTAAAACGCCGGTACCGCACTAATGATCATTGCGGTGCCGACCCAGCGCATTTGCATTCTGTGGTTTTCGTCAACATGCACGAGGCCATCAATAGCGCCAATCAAAACCAACAGTGGTACGAGCCCGACTGCGAGGACGGCACCAATCCAGCTATACGATGCAATTCCACGAATTTCAAAGAGTTGCAAGCTGCCATGGAAAACTGAAATATCACTCCACAACGCCACGATGAGAACGAGTACGGCGATTGGCACCGCACTTGACGCAATAGCGGTTCGAACTCGAGATTGCGTCGGCGGAAAATGCCCTACGAACGTCAGCAGGCTGTACGCAACGAACGCTTCTACTACGCCGGCGGTCGCTGGTGTGGCGTTTGCGAGGCTCCCGCCGGCTCCAACGGCACCGACGAATGCGAGTTGCGGTGTCGGCGCCACGTCGAACAGCCACGTCAGAGCGATCGACCACGCCCATGCAACAAATAACACCGCCAGTGCACGTACCTCTGGACGCGCAGCGCCGCGTAAGGCAACGAGCGAGCCGGTCGCCGCGAAGACGAGTAACAAGAGCAGCTCGAACGGTCCCGTTTCTACCGGGCGGAAATTTTCGGTTGTTTCTGCGGTGAT
The DNA here is from genome assembly GCA_963737065.1 of Vulcanimicrobiia bacterium. GTDB lineage: Bacteria > Vulcanimicrobiota > Vulcanimicrobiia > Vulcanimicrobiales > Vulcanimicrobiaceae > JAMXLG01. The sequence continues at coordinate 1,878,236 of CAVTRC010000001.1, read as the reverse complement.
GTGAAAATTTAGACGCTTGCCTTCACGCAAAATCGGCAGATCAAGCGGCTGACCCGCGCGCCGCATCGCTAGATTGAATTGCTGTTTCGAAGAAAGCGAATCGACGAGTAGGATATCGCCCTTGCGAATGCCGGCCCGATCAGCGGCGGCGTTAGGGTAGATCGTCTCAAACCGTTCATTACCATAGGCGAGCGTCGCGCCGTCGAACCCGATTTGGCCTGGGCGATAGGGATTCGCGACGTCGTAACAGCCTAAAGCAACCGCACCAAGTGCGGCTAGAACGATTGCGGTCCGAAATGTCCCACTCATCGTTAGCTACTGTACCCGAACAGCGTAGATGATGCCGCGATGAGTTAAACCGTTGCATTAAAGCTTTCGCACATCGCGTTGTCGTATGCATCGCCGACCGAGGCGATCGACGGCCAAGCCGCTCGCCATCATCTCGTAGCGTCATCCCGAAGAGCCTTTTCGAGCGCTTTCGGTGCGCGCGAGATCGCAAACAGCAGAACACGAGCTGCTTCAGAGCTGCTTACGTCCCTGTTTCCACTCAAATTAGCCGCACGTGTACAGAAGGCACGGCCGCGAGCATTGAAACTAACGTCATATTCACCGTCTCGCCTTCTTTTTTAAGAACGAATCTGCACGCCTTGGAAATTATTGTCGATAGGTTCGATTGGAGCGAGCCTGCGCTGAAGCTCTTCATGTCCGTTGAAGCCTTGTTGTTGAGGAGCGCAGGACGCTATGCCTCACAGGCAGACCTTTGGAAGCGCTCGCGAATACCGAGTCTTGAGATGGGACAACTGATTTTTGCGATGAATCTGTCGCTCGACGGATATGTGGCTAGCGAGCAAGGTGAGCTGGAGTGGTTCCCACCCAGTGCGGAACTTTTCCGTCAATTTACCAATCTTGAGCGCAGGTTAGCTGGCTGTTTCTATGGGCGCCGCATGTATGAAGTGATGCGCTATTGGGATGAGGATCGGTCGGAATGGAATGCCCTCGAACACGACTTCGCAGTCGCGTGGCGTGCGCATCCCAAATGGGTCGTCTCAAGCACTCTGAAGTCAGTCGGCGCCAACGCCACGCTTGTCAATCGCGACATCGAAGCATTCGTGCGCAACATGAAGGAGAAGGTCGACGGCCAAATCTCCGTGGCCGGTCCTGAGCTCGCGGGAAGCCTCACCGACCGCGCGTTAATCGACGAGTATCACCTCTACTACCGGCCGCTGGTGCTTGGCCGCGGAAAGCCGTATTTCGCCGGTGCTCGGCCGCCGCTCCGCGTCGTTTCCACCGACCGGGTCAGCGAAGACGCAGTTCGCCTAGTATTAGCGCTCGATCGAACGCGCAATTTGATCGCGTAACTTATCAACGCGTGTAGCGGGGTCGTAATAGGCATATGTCACTCGAACACTAGGTCATCCGTTCCGGCGCGCATAACGACGTGATACTCGCAGCGCGCAGCATCAAGAAGCTCCGCGATTTCTAGGAACAATTCGATTAGCCGATCCTCGTTGAGATCATCGCGATCATTTAAACGTACAAAGCCGGCGGTAACTGCAAGGAGATAGCCGGCCGGCACGGCGTCAGCCGCAACCCGTTACGCACCTGGATGGCGAAGTACGACGGCAGGCGTACCAACGACGTGGCGCGGATGCGCGCAGTCGAGGACGAGACGCACGGCGTAAACCTATCGTTGCGAACCTCACGCGCGACAACGAAGCGCTGAAGTTCGTAAACTGAAAAACCTGGCAAAGCCTTCGCAGAAACGATGCGGTCTGAAGCCGATGCTGACGACGATAGCACCCATCAGCGATCGCCGCACGTAGACTGCACGAGCGAAAACGCGCGCAAAGCGGGCCGGAGTTGGTAGCGCCAACGGGAATCGAACCCGTCTTTCCGCCTTGAAAGGGCGATGTCCTAACCGATAGACGATGGCGCCGCGCGACAGGGGTAACACCGAAGATTAGCCGGTTTGCGGCCAGGGTGTCAATCTCATTTGGGCCTGGTAGGATTCGAACCTACGCGCAACCAGTTATGAGCCGGCCGCTCTACCGCTGAGCTACAGGCCCCGGCGGCGGACGCTTTCTGGACGCCCGGCCGCTATCCTCGGCAGGTTCACGGTCTCAAACGGAAGCGCCGCAATCGAAAGTGCGAGCGAGACCGCAAAAAGCCACACGGGATACGCGTGCACATGAAACGCCGTTCGGTAGACAAACGACACGAGCGCGCCTGCGAACCCTACAGCGAGCAGCAGACCGCGTCGCTGTGACACGCCGAATACACCGACGAGCACCAGGACGGCGGCAAACGACACCGGTGCCCATACCGGCGCGATCCACGGCCGCGGAATGAGAAACAAAACATCGTCATCGGTGATACGCGGGAATCCGGTCAGTCTCCACAGTGCGATGTAATACACGATGTCCCAGGCGCCGAACGCAAAGCAGAATGCGCGCGCACGCAACGCTACGGTTTCTGCGGCCACCCATGCAATCGAACCGATGACGAACAACGTGGCGAGCTCGCGAAACCCTTCCAGTACAAACGCATGCGACATATACGCGCCCGGCAAATGACGAAGATACACGACGATGATTGCTTCTTCGATACCAAATGCGATCGAAAAAGCGGTCAGTACGATCGCACATTTCATCGCCCGAGCGCGCGAGCGCGCACACGCCGCCGAACCCGCTTGCGCGGCCCGTTCACGATGCGCGGCTGGACCGTTTCAAAGTAGCGTACCGCGCCGCGGAGCCTAGCTCTTCTTCGATCGCCATCAAACGATTGTACTTTGCCACGCGGTCACTGCGCGCGAGTGACCCCGTCTTGATTTGTCCCGCGCTGGTCGCGACCGCGATGTCGGCGATCGTCGTATCTTCCGTTTCGCCGGAACGGTGCGAAATCACCGATGTGTACCCGGCCTTGTGCGCCATATCGACCGCGTCGAGCGTTTCGGTCAGCGTGCCGATCTGATTCACTTTGATGAGGATCGAATTCGCAACGCCCTCCGCAATACCGCGGGCGAGGAACTTCGTGTTCGTCACGAACAAATCGTCGCCCACCAACTGCACCTTTGTGCCGATCGCTTCGGTCAATTTCCGCCAGCCGTCCCAATCGTCTTCCGCGAGCCCATCTTCGATCGAAACGATTGGAAAGCGCTCGCAAAGATCACGATACAGCGCGACCATCTCGTCCGCGTTCAAGCCGTGTTTCTTGTCGCGAGCGTAATACTTTCCGTCTTGGTAGAATTCCGACGAAGCGGGATCGAGCGCGATCGCAATATCGTCGCCCGGCTTGTAGCCGGCGGTTTCGATGGCTTGAACGAGCACCGTCATCGCGTCGTCGATTGAATCGAGCGGCGGCGCATATCCGCCTTCGTCGCCGACGAGCGTCGGCATGCCGCGATCGTGCAGCAATGTTCCGAGCGCGTGAAACACCTCGGAACCGTAACGCACGGCTTCGCGAAAGTTCGCCGCGCCGACGGGCATGATCATGCACTCTTGAAACTGCAGCGCGCCTTCGGCATGCTTGCCGCCGTTGATCACGTTCATCATCGGAATCGGCAAGAGCGATGCGGACGGTCCACCGAGATACCGGAAAAGCGGCAACGAGAAACCGGCCGCTGCTGCACGCGCGACCGCGAGCGACACACCGAGAATTGCATTGGCTCCTAGACTCGATTTATTCGGCGTCGCGTCGAGTTCGATCAGCCGTTCGTCGATTTCGCGTTGCGCCGTTGCGTCGCTGCCTTCGATTGCAGGGCCCAGCGTATCGTTCACCGCGGCGACCGCGCGCAAAACGCCTTTACCGCCGTATCGCTTTTTATCGCCGTCGCGCAACTCGACCGCTTCGTGCGCGCCGGTCGACGCGCCCGATGGGACCATCGCTTCTTCGACCGCGCCGAAACTGGTCGCGACGCTGACCGCGATCGTGGGATTCCCGCGCGAATCCAATACTTCGCGCGCGTGCACTGCTTCGATCAACGGCCGCCCGCCCGCGCGCAACGAATCAATCGACATCCGTTAATCCGCCAGCCACTTCGCAAGATCGTGCTTGCGCGAAACGAAATCGCCGACTTCGAAGAAAATCTTGAGCTCGCGTTCAGCGCTCGCCTTACTGTCGCTACCGTGCACGAGATTGAAACCGATCGTTTGCCCGAAGTCGCCGCGAAGCGAGCCCGGTGCAGCGCTGAGCGGATTGGTCGCACCGATCATCTGGCGCATCCCTTCCACCGCATTTTCGCCTTCGACCGCCATCGCGACGAGCGGTCCGCTCGTGATGAAGCTCACGAGATCGCCGAAGAACGGCTTGTCTTTGTGTTCCGCATAGTGTTCGCGCGCTTTGTCGCCCGGCAACTGCATCATCTTCATCGCGGTGATGACGTATCCGCGCCGCTCGATGCGCGAGATGATTTCGCCGACGAGGGAACGCGAGACCGCGTCCGGCTTACACAGAATGAGCGTCGATTCTAATGCCATAGCAGGCCCCGATTACGTCGCACGCGCAACGTCCCCCTATGCCAGGGGTCCGGCAACCGTATGCACGCGTGAGCGACGAACTGCGCGGAACGCGTTTTTCCGACATCCGCTATACGGAATCGACCGAAAGCACGAATGCGAATGCTGCGCCGTTGCTCGGTGATGAATCGGCGTACGGCACCACGTTCGTCGCCGGCGTGCAGACGCAAGGAGCCGGTCGCAAGGGCCGATCGTGGATTGCACCGTCGGGCTCATCACTGCTCATGACGACGATTCTTCCGCGTTCGATGCCTGCGTCGCATCTTTGGGCCGTTCCCTTTGGCGTCGCCATCTGCGTTCGCCGCGCGCTCGTCCTCAACGGCGTGAAAGCGGATTTGCAGTGGCCGAACGATCTGCTTCTCGACGGAAAAAAGATCGCCGGAATCCTTTGCATCTCGCGCGTCGTCGGCGATCGCGCGTGGGTTGCGGCCGGTGTCGGCATCAACGTCCATCGCACGCCCGGCGCCGAAACGCAAATCACTCCGCCGCCCGCATTCGCCGATGACGTTGCGCCGAACGTCGATCGTGCGCCGTTGCTGCGCGACGTTCTGCTAAACTACGAAGTGTGGGAAGAGACGCTCGACATGCCGCCGCGTATCGCGCGCGTCTGGGAACGGCAAGCCGGGTTGCCCGGCAAGCCGTACCGTATCCTTAAAGACGGCGCAACCGAACCGATTGACGTTACCGCGCTCGCGCTCGCTACGGGCGGCGGATTATTCGTGCAACATCGCGACGGAACGAGAGAGGCGATATCACTTGCCGACGCGCGTGCGCTGCGATAGCGCCGGCGGCTCACTACCGGCTGAGCGTGGCGTCGTAGAAGCGGTCGAGATCCGCGTGAAACTTTGAACGCGCGTCGGGATTCAGGTAGACCATATGTCCCGAATCGTAGTAGCCGAACGTGACGTGCGAGCGTAACGCCGGCTGCAGTCCGAGATGCGAGAACGTCCATTCCGCGGCACCGAAGGGAGTCGCCATGTCGAAGTAACCCGCGCCGACGAAGACGCGCAAGTGCGGGTTTTCCGTCATCGCGTCTTGCAGATCGCCGCTCGTCGTGGGAGCGAGCCATCCGAAGACCGATTTACGCGTGAAATCCCACGCGGGAAAAATCTTGTCGTTGCACTGCGGATAGGCTTCGTCGCTGTGCCAATTCAACTCGTTGCGAACGTATGAGAGGAATCCGGATTGCAGCGCCGGGCTCGTGTAGCTGTCCGACGGGTCGTATTCCGCCGAGTCGCCTGTCTGATCGAGATCGTAACCCGTGTAGCGCGCATCAAGACGTCCCGTCTGCTCGCCGTCGTCACTGAGCAGCACTTTCTCGAATCGTTGGGGTTGCACGCGCAAATCCGAGCGCTCGACGTATTGTTGGCTGAGTCCCGTGAGGTGAGCGAGTTCGCCGGCAACTTTCACGAACTGTTCGTGCGGAAGCCGGTCGCCCTGCAGGAGCGCCGCTGCATACGGACCGTTCGCAAATGCTCGCGCGGCATCGACGGTTGACTGCAGCGTGCCTTTGTTTGCCGATGTATCGTGATACCAATGCGTCGCAGCTTCGGTCGGAATGTATGCGATGTACGCGAGGTCGTTGCCCGGCCCGGGCGCGATCGTATCGAAGTCGAGCACGGAGCTCAGCAGCACCACGCCGTTCATCGCCATTGTTTCGTGGCCTTGAAGGTAATCGACCAGCACCGCGCTGCGCGGCGTTCCGTAGCTTTCGCCGAGCAAGAACTTCGGCGAGTTCCACCGGTCGTTCAGCGTGACGTAACGGCGAATGAATTGTGCGAATGCCGCAGCATCTTGATCGATGCCGTAGATCGATTTCGGGTCGACCTTCGGAAAGACGCGGCTGTATCCCGTTCCCGGCGCATCGATGAAGACAAGATCGGATTTATCCAGCAGCGTGTCGTTGTTGTCGACGATTTTCGACGGCGCGCCGTCGTTCGGCTTCGCGTTCTGCACGACGATGCGGCGAGGTCCGAGGGCAAGCATGTGCAACGGCGACGACGCGCATCCCGGACCGCCGTTATACAAGAACGTCACCGGACGATCGTTCGGACTCACGCCGTCTTTGGTGTACGCGACGTAAAAAATGCTCGCTTGCGGCTGACCCTTCTCGTCTTTGACGAGCAATGTTCCAGCGGTTGCCGTATACGCGATCGTCGTTCCGTTCACGGCAATGTGATGGCGGGTCACAACCGCACGGTCCTCGGAGCTCGGTGCCGTCGGCTTGGGTCGTGCTGCGGGCGGCTTCGTGGCCGCGACGGAAGGCGCCGCGATCGCAAACGCGATCAGCGCAGCGGCAAACATCGTGCGTCGATACATGAAGACAGCATTGCCTTTTCCGAGGCAACGCCCTGCTATTTCACGACGCCGCCGAGCGAAACGCCCGCTCCGGTCAGCGCGCTCTTCGCGTGCGACTCAGCACCGCCGTCGATCGTCAAACACAGGTTCGACGCAGCGTTGACCGTCGACGGTTTAGGGATCATCTTGGCCGGAATGCCGGCATCCTTGAGCGCCTTTGTGGCGATCATCGTGTCGGCATTACTCCCGAAGAATAAGATGACGTCGGCCATGGCGCCGGCTTAACCCGCTTCTCCCGTTACGAGCTCGGCCAAGCCTTTGGCCACGTCGCTGAGTTCGTGAACGCGCGTGACCGCTTGTTGCATGCGGCTGCTCATTTCTTGCGAGAGCGTATCGATGACGATCATATCGCCGTGCAGTTCCGCGTTGACCGCCTTCAATTCGGTGATCTTCTCCCCACCCCGGCCGCTTTCGTTTTCCAACTCATCGAGGAGCGAGCCGATGCGTTCCACCGCGGCCTTCGTCATCGAAACGTGATCGCCGGAGACTTCGCTGCCCACGATCGCGACACCGAGTTCGTTCGCAGCGCTGCGAACTTGATTGCTGCGGCTCGAGAGCGTTTCCGAAAGTCGCTGAACGATCGGAATAGCGAGCGCCAGCGCGAGGAGTGCAGCGATCGCGCCCCAGACGAGCAGCGTCGTCGTCGTGTTGTTGATGATCGCATCGATCGACGAGAGCGGCGTTCCGTACCAGCGCGCGCCAACCACGCGGTTTTGATCGTCGGTAATGGGATCGATGTGGACGAGGTATGCCGTGCCACCCTGCGTGTCGACGCCCGTGAATGGCGTTCCCGTCTTCACCACGTCGCTCGCCGGCGGCGACTGCACGTCGACCGTGCGCGTGCCGTCCGCCTGTTGAATCGTGCTCGCAACGATCGTGCCGTTTTGCGTCAATGCGGAGGCGCCGCCCAGCGCGTGCGTCGCTTCATCGACGAGATCGTAATAGTGATTGAGCAAAATGCCGCCGTAAATCGCGCCGATCGTGCGTTCGTTTTGGTCGCTGATCGGAGCAGCGGCGACGAGCGCCAAACCTTGGCCGGTCGTCGATGCCTGCGGCGCGAGGCCCTCGCCATCGAGCACGGATTTATCGAGGAGTGTCGCGGTGGTGACCGTCTCGCCCGTGAGCGCCCGCGCGATGAGCGGATTGGACTTCAGCGCGCCGGGCTGCGGACCGTTTGCGCGAGCGATCACGTTGCCGTCCGTATCGACGATCGTCAAGAACGAAAGGCCCGACGTACGAGCCGCATTCGCAAGCTGATCTTGCAGCGCGCCGGCATTGTGCGACTGGAGCGCTTTACGCAACGTGTCGCTGACCGCGTCCTGTGCAACGAGCAACTTGATCTGATCTTTGCGTGAATCCCAGTATCCGCCGAACGCACCGCCGCCGTTGGCGACCTGCGTTTCGCCGAGATGGCGCAGCTGCTTGTTCAATTCGATGCGCGACGCAATCACCGTAACGACAAAACATAAGAGAATTGCACCGATGATCGTCCCTAAAAGGCGTACTCGCAAGCTCATATTACGCGCTGACCCCCTCCGTGCCGGTATCGCTCACTTTGAATTTATTGAGACGGCCATCGATTTCGCCCGAGAGCGCATTCATTTGATCTACTGAGCTCATCATGCGCTGTGCGGCATCGGTGACTTCCTTGTTGACGTAGGTCAAAACTTCGACCGACGATGCGTTCTGCTGCGAAATAGACGAAATGTCGGAGAACGCTTTGCTGACTTCGTCTGATTGGCGCGTCATCGATTGCGTCGCTTTTAAATTGAGCGCGACCGATTTCGTGATCTCTTCGATCTGACGGATCACTTGATAGGAATTCATGCTCATCGCACGCGTGACCGCGCTGATCTCGCCGATTTGGCTGCTCGTCGTTTGTACGGCCGAAACAATCTCTTGTAGCGCGCCCGACGCCGAATTGGTGCTGCTCGTACTGTCCTCAACGCGACCGGTGAGGCGTTCCATCGCGCCGACGACTTCGGCGATGACGCCTTGCGTCGACGTAATATGTCCCGCAATTTCTTTCGTCGCCTGAACGCTGCCGTCGGCGAGTTTGCGGATCTCGCTCGCAACCACGGCGAAGCCGCGCCCGTGCTCGCCGGCGCGCGCCGCTTCGATTGCCGCGTTGAGCGCGAGCAGATTCGTCTGCTCTGCGATCCGGTCGATTACTTTGACGATGTCGCCGATCTGCTCAGAGTTGTTGCCGAGTTGACGAATGTCTTCGGCGAGATCGTTGATCGTGTTGCGGATGGTATGCATGCCGTCGACGATCGTGCCGATCGCGCTCCCGCCGCGTTCGGCCGTGCGCGACGTCTCCGTCGAGATGTTCGAGAGGGAATCCACTTGCGCGGCGACTTCTTCGATTGAACTCGCCATGTTCGAGACGGAGAGCGCGGTTTGATCGAGGCTGCGCGTCTGTTCTTGCGCACTTGCCGCAATCGTCGAGATCGCCTCGGTCAGCGCGACGACTTTCGAGGTCGCTTCATCGACGATGCGCGCCTGTTCTTGGATGCCTTCGTCGAGTTGCCCCTGCGCGACCGCCGCGCCTTCGATGACGGCGAGCGCGGTCGACGCGGTCGTACGCAGGTCGTTGCCGGCGCCACCGAGATGGCTCGCATTGCCGTGGAGTTTTCCGAGAAATGCGCGCATGCCGAAAATCAGTTTGTTGAGCGCGATCGCGAGTTCTTGGAGCGCAGCATCGCTGACCGCGATGTTCTTGGTGAAATCGCCTTGTGAAACTTCACGGATGCCCGAGGCAAGCGCCGCGATACTGCTCGACGCGATGCCGTTGTGCTCGCCTTTCGATAATGCCGCGCGCGACGCGGGCACGTCGCCGTAGAAAAGCGCGCTCAGCAGCGCGCCCCCGATAACGACGATTGCGAGCGACGTGTACCCGCCGTGGCCGTGCTGTGCTTGCGCCGCGTACTCCGCAATGCCGGCGATGAGCGCCGTGCTCGCGCCGAACTGCGCTCCGGCGACGGCGGCGGCAAGCGCGATAACGACCAGCAACACCGCTTCAATCCGAGCAGCCGGTGCGGACCACGCTAGCGCCGTACAGAGCGCAATTGCAACCGCCGAGACTGCGAGGCGGGCCGGCAAGCTAAGCCGCGCCCGGAGACCGGCGAGGTAGGCGGAGATCACGAGGCTCCCTTCAGGATGACGCACCGTACTGCAGCGCGCTCAAACCCGGGCGTGCGCGCCGCCGTCCTCTTCCGTCTACGGCTAAAATCGCGTCTAGCTTTAGGTCGCCTGCTCCTTTACGCTGAGCCCGGCGCGGTCAGCGTTCGTTGCGCGCCCGGGCAATGCGGCGATCGCAGGTCTCACAGAAGTGCGACATCTTGTTGTCCGTTTCGAAGATCGAATTCGAGTAGTACATCGCGCAGCGCGCGTTGTAGCAGTGCTTCAAGCCGAACGCGTGACCCAATTCGTGAACGCATTCTTTGAGCGTCCGTTGGAAAAGCATGTTTGCGTCCGGCTCTTCGCCGTAGTACTCGCAGCGCAGGCGGTGCAACGACACGGCCGCGATCGCTTGCGTTTCATCAGCGTCGCCGTAGATGAACCGATGCGACGTCTTGTACAGATCGAAATCGGTGAGGGTCAGTAAGACCGCTCCGCCTTCGGGATGCGCGCGTCGCACGCGCGCGAAGAGCGTCGAAAGGAACAGTTGCTGACGTGTGGAGTTGAGGGCCGTTCGCGGAACCGCAAGCGCTCGTTCGATGTCGACAGTAGAAAGGAAGCGTTCTTCGAGACACGGTCCGAGACGATCGAGAAAAGCGGTATCGACGGTGTTGATCGGTACGATGCGAATGCGGGATTCCATCTCGGGCGCTCACCTTCGACGCGTGCAGCCGGAAAACTCCTCGAACGCTGCGAACGGCGAGGGATGATCGTAGGGATCGGCATTGATCTCGCCGAGGTCGAACGATATCGATTCGACGAACGGCCCCTGGCGTGGTTCGCGCGCAAGATTTATACGGAAGAAGAAATGCGTTATGCGATGCGCAAGCGTCACTGGCCCGAACGTCTGGCGGGATTTTTTGCGGCGAAGGAAGCGACGCGCAAAGCATTCGGTCATGCGATTCCGTGGCGACTCGTCGGCGTATCGCACGAACGCAGCGGCAAACCGATCATTCGTCTCTACGGCGAAGCCGAGCGGCTCGTGCCCGCCCGTTCGGTGCGCGCGATTCATCTGACGATCACCCATTCCGCAACAACGGCTGCCGCCGTCGTCGTGCTCGAATCATGACGTACGTGCTGACGCCGGACGAAATGCGCGCGGCCGATGCGCAAGCCGCCGCGGCGAGCAGCGACGTCGCGCTGATGCGCGCGGCCGGAAAGCGGATTGCCGAAGCGATCGTACAGCACGTTCCCGCAGGCGGGTGCATCGTCGCGTTTGCCGGACCGGGAAACAACGGCGGCGACGCATTTGCGGCGCTTGCGGAATTGCCCGCATCGTACGAACGCGTTGTCTACGCTGCGACGTCGGGAGGCGGATCCGCTGCGAGGACCGACGCGCAAAGCCGCGCTCGAGGAGCGGGCGTCGACGAACGCATTCTTCCCTCCGACGACGACGGTGCGCGCGCTGCGCTCAGTGGGGCCGCGCTCGCAATCGACGGACTCTTCGGGACCGGCGCGCGGCTTCCGATCGGCGAAGCGTATCGCGCCGCCGCGCGGGCGCTGAATCGCGAACGTGTCCCGGTGCTTGCGATCGACATGCCGAGCGGCGTCGACGCCGGCACGGGCGCGCGCAGCGACGATGCGGTTCGCGCAACGCTGACGGTTACGCTCGCCGCGCTCAAGCCCGGGCTGCTGCTCGAACCCGGCCGGCAGTGCGCCGGCGAAGTATGGATCGGTGACATCGGCATCCCGCCCGAGATCCTCGCGTCGAACGCCAAAACGTTCGCCGCACTCGACAACGACGCGTTTCTCGCGCTGCTTCCGCATCGCCGGCCGGATACCGACAAACGCAGCGCCGGCGCACCGCTTCTCGTCGCCGGTTCGGAGCAATTTCCCGGTGCTGCAGTGTTGTGCGCGCTCGGCGCAGCGCGTGCCGGCGCGGGCTATGTCACCGTCGCGACGACGCGCAACGCAGCACCCGTTCTTCGCGCGCACCTCGTCGAGCAGGTTGTCGTCACGTTCGCCGATTCGCCGGCGGATGAAGCGGCAAGTGACCTTGCCGGCATTGCGTCGCGCAATAGCGCGATTGGAATCGGTCCGGGTCTCGGTCTCGACGACTGGACCGGAACGATGATTCGATCCCTGGTGGAACGCGTGTCGTTACCGATCGTTCTCGATGCGAGCGCGCTCTTTCACTTCAGCAAACATCTCGATTTGCTGCGCGACAAACGATGCGTCGTTACGCCGCATGCGGGAGAATTTGCGCGTCTGTCTGGGAAGGGGACGATCCGTGCCGGCGAACGCGTCGAACGCATACGCGAATTCGTCGACCGTACTGGCGTTACGACGCTGCTCAAAGGAAGCGATACGCTGATCTATGACGGATCGGTCGTGCACATCAATCCGACCGGAACCAGCGCGCTTGCGACGGCCGGAACGGGAGACGTGCTGACCGGCGTGATCGCGACGCTGCTCTCGCAAGGGCTGCCGGTGATCGATGCCGCATGTGCGGGCGCGTACTGGCACGGACTTGCGGGACGGTATGCGGCGCGCAAGCGAAAAGTCGGCGTTATTGCAGGCGACGTTGCGCGCGATTTAGCCGCGGCGATTCCTGAAGTGACTCCACCGGACGCGCTCTCACGCTACATGTGAAAGCATCGAGAGCAAACGCCTTTCGATGCGAATCCGCTTGAGCAGGTGGCTCACGAGCGTTTCGAGCTCTTCCCGAAATTCGAGCGAGCGCAGGCGCTCTTCGGATGCATTGCGCCAACGACGCGAAAACGACTCGAACTCCTGCGGAAAGACTTCGCGATCCGCTAACGCCCGTTCGGCGATCCGCCGTACCGACTCATTGGAATGACGCAAAAATACCGAGTAGCCGATCGTGAGATCGGTCCGTACGTGCACGTCCACCGCATCGACGAACCGCTCAAACGGAACATGCACCAGCGTGCCTTCTTCATCGAGCCTGCAGAACAACGCTGCTGCTTGTTGTTGCAGCCGCGCGTGCAAGCCCGCAACTTCCGATAGTGCTTGTCCCACTTCTACTCCACCCCCGTAGCCGCGGCGAGGAAGCAATGTGCGTCACGCAGGCAGGCAGCTCCTACTGACTTCGGACCTAAATCAAAGCCCGTAGGCCGCCTTCGTCGAGGATGGTGATGCCGAGTTGCTCCGCTTTCGTCAATTTGCTGCCCGCGGCGTCGCCCGCGACCACGTAATCCGTCTTTTTGCTGACCGACCCGGTCACTTTGCCGCCCGCGGCCTCGATGAGCGCCGTCGCTTCCTCGCGGGTCATCGACGCGAGGCCCCCCGTGAGGACGAATGTTTTTCCGATCAGCGGGCCTTCGGGGTTGCGGCGCGGCGCGGCCGATTCGAGCGCCACGCCGCTCTTGCGCAGGCGGTCGATCATCGCGCGGTTCGCCTTCTGCTCGAAAAACAGCCGCACGCTGGTGGCGACTTCCGGCCCGATGCCTTCGCTGCGCTGTAGGTTGTCGGCGCTCGCCGCTTCCAGCTCGTCGACCGTTCCAAAATCGGACGCGAGGATCGCTGCGGTTTGTTCCCCCACGAACCGAATGCCGAGCCCCGTGAGAACGCGCGCTAGGCCTCGCGCCTTCGATCCTTCGATCGCCGCCAAGAGTTTCGATATGCTCTTCTCGCCCATGCGCGGCACGCGCTGCAGTTTGTTTCGGTCGAGCGCGTAGATGTCGGAAATATCGCGGACGAGTTCGAGGCTGGTAAGTTGCTCGGCCATGACGTCGCCAAGGCCTTCGATATCCATCGCGCCGCGCGACGCAAAGTGACGCACGCGCTCGACGACTTGCGCGGGGCAGGCCGCATTCGTGCAACGCGACATCGCTTCGCCTTCGGGATGATCGACAGCCGCGCCGCAGACCGGACAGGCATCGGGCACACGGAAGTGTTTCTCTTTACCGTTACGCTCGGCAAGAATCGGCGCAACGACGCGCGGAATCACGTCACCCGCTCGCGTGACGAGCACGGTGTCGCCGATGCGAATGTCGTTACCGTCGATATAGTCTTGATTGTGGAGCGTCGCATTGCGAACCGTAACGCCGCCGATTTTCACGGGCTCGAGCACGGCGCTGGGATTCAGCGTGCCGGTACGGCCAACCGTAATAGCAATATCGACGAGCTTCGTTCGCGCTTCGCGCGGTTTGAATTTAAACGCGATTGCCCACCGCGGATCGCGGGCGACGGTGCCCAGCCGCTCCTGCGTCGCGAGATCGTCGACTTTGACGACGACACCGTCGATCTCGTAGTCGAGCTCATCGCGGCGATCTTCCCACCCGCGACAGTACGCGATCACGTCATCGATCGTTGCAGCGCTTTCGATGTGCTCGTTCACGCGAAAACCTAAGCGGCGCAGCAAATCCAATGCCTGTGATTGAGACTTCACGCCCTTGCCGCCTTCGGCGATCGCGTAGGCGAAGAACGACAGCCGCCGCTGCGCGGTCAGCTTCGGATCGAGTTGGCGGACGCCGCCGGATGCCGCGTTGCGCGGGTTGGCGAAGAGGGATTGCCCTTCGCGCTCGCGCTTCGCATTGAGTTTTTCGAAATCGCTCTTACGCAGGTAGACTTCACCGCGCACTTCGATGAACCGCGGCGCGGAATCACGCAGCTTCAGCGGAATCGTGTGAATCGTGCGCAAGTTCGGCGTAACGTCTTCGCCGACCGTTCCGTCGCCGCGCGTACCGCCGCGCTCGAGCGCACCATCGCGATAGTCGAGCGCGATCGCCAAACCGTCGATCTTCAGCTCGCAGACGTACCTTATCGGAGGCTGTCCTGAGCTTGTCGAAGGGCCTGCCAGTTTGTGGACACGCTCGTCGAATGCGCGCAATTCGCCTTCGTCCAATGCGTTCGCGAGACTCAACATCGGCCGCGCGTGACGGTATGGCGCAAACCGTTCCGACGCCGGCGCGCCGACACGCTGAGTCGGAGAATCGGGTGTGCGCAGCTTCGGATGTTTGCTTTCGAGATCGATCAGCTCGCGAAGGAGCCGATCGAATTCCGCGTCGGTGATCGCGGGGTCGTCGAGGACGTAGTACCGATAATTTGCCTCGTCGATCTGCGCGCGCAGCTCTTCCGCGCGCGCTTCACTCCGGTCGGTCATGCGGAGCTGGTCGAAGCACGCGGTGTCCCGATTTGAATCGGATACCCGTCCGGATCGGCGATGATGGCGACGCGTCCGAACGACTCGTCATAAGGATATTGCAAAATCGGCACGTTCATCGCCGCACAGTCGGCCACGAACTTGTCGACGTTTTCAACGCTGAATCCTAACTGCAGCGAACCAGGACGCACGGCGAGCAATTCCGTGCGCGGATGCAAGCCGAACGTCACGCCGGGAGAGAGTTCGAACTCGACCCAATGCGGCGTCTGATCGTCAACGAGTTTCAATCCGAGAACGCGCCGGTAAAAATCGCGCGAGCGATCGAGATCCGAGCACACGAGCATCGCAATCGAGAATTTCGCCATTGTCGAGCTCTACGCTTCGACGGCGACGGAGCCTGTCCTGAGCTCTGTCGAAGGACGGTCACCGTTCGCGAGATCGTCGAGCGCGGCGAGGTTCTCGCGTTCGAGCCGTTCGAGCGCAGCGCCGTCGACGATACGGTGACCGTGCGCGCGTTCGTCGGCGAGCACGGGCACCAGATACGCTCCCGTGTACGACGCGCGGTTCTGCGCGAGTTCTTCCGGCGTGCCCGTTCCCACGACCGTGCCGCCGCGATCGCCGCCTTCCGGGCCGAGATCGATCAGATAGTCCGCCGTCTTGATCACGTCGAGGTTGTGCTCGATGACGAGAACCGAGTTTCCCGTCTCCACAAGACGCTGCAGAACTTCGAGCAATTTGTGTATGTCCGCGAAGTGCAAACCGGTCGTCGGCTCGTCGAGCACGTAAAACGTACGCCCCGTCGAGCGGCGTGAAAGTTCGGTCGCGAGTTTTACGCGCTGCGCTTCACCGCCCGAGAGCGTCGTTGCGGGTTGGCCCATCTTGATGTAGCCCAATCCGACCTCGCAGATCGTCTTGAGCTTGTTGTGAATGCGCGGAATATTGGCGAAGAGCTCCGCGGCTTCGTCGACGCGCATCTCGAGCACGTCGGCGATCGTCTTGGCTTTGTATTTAACTTCAAGCGTCTGCGCGTTATACCGTTTGCCTTTGCACACCTCGCACGGCACGTAGACGTCCGGCAAAAAGTGCATCTCGATTTTGATGATGCCGTCGCCCTGACACGATTCGCAGCGGCCGCCCTTCACGTTGAACGAAAAGCGCCCCGGCGTGTAACCGCGCATCTTTGCTTCGGGCACGAGCGAAAACAGCTCGCGAATTTGATCGAACGCACCGGTGTACGTGGCGGGATTCGAGCGCGGCGTGCGGCCGATCGGCGACTGATCGATGACGACCATCTTGTCCAGCTGATCGGCGCCCTTGACGCTTCCGTACGTTCCGGCGGCGGGCTGACCGTGCAGATGCTGGTTGAGCGCGCGCACGAGCACCTGATTGACGAGCGTGGATTTGCCGCTGCCGCTCACGCCGGTCACCGCGGTGAAGACACCGATTGGGAACTTCAGGTCGACGCCGCGCACGTTGTTCGCCGTTGCCTTCTTCACTTCGAGCCACGCGCGCGGTTCGCGCCGGCGCTTGGGAATCGGGATGTACTTGCGGCCCGACAGATAGGCACCCGTTTCGGAAATTGAATTGCGCACGACGTCGGCCAGCGTCCCGACCGTCAGCACTTCGCCCCCTTCGGCGCCCGCGCCGGGACCGATATCGACGACCACGTCGGCCACGCGCATCGTGTCCTCGTCGTGTTCGATCACAACGAGCGTGTTCCCGAGATCGCGCAGCGTCTTCAACGTCGCGAGCAGACGATCGTTGTCGCGTTGATGCAATCCGATCGATGGTTCGTCGAGAATGTACAAGACGCCGACGAGTGCGCTGCCGATCTGCGTCGCCAGACGAATACGTTGCGATTCACCGCCCGAGAGTGTCGTCGCCGAACGCGAAAGGGTGAGGTAGTTGAGGCCGACGTTTGTCAGGAAACCCAGCCGCGCGCGGACCTCTTTGACGATCTGGTGCGCGATCTGCTCCTGACGTTCGGTAAGCTGCAATTCGCGGAAAAATCGCTCGGAATTCTCGATCGAGAGCCGCGTGAGCTGATCGATGTTCATCTCGCCGACGGTGACGGCGAGCGCTTCGGGTTTCAGGCGCGCGCCTTTGCACACCGGACACGTTGAGGCCGACATGTACTTCTCGATGTCTTCCTTGACGTAGTCGCTCGATGTTTCGTTGTAACGGCGCTGCAAGTTATTGATGACGCCTTCGAAGGACGAGCGGTACTCCCACGTTTTGCCGGCCTTCGAGGTGAACGCGAAATCCTGCTCGCGGTCGGTGCCGTAGAGTACGACGTCGAGAACTTCATCGGAGAAGTCTTCTACCGGCGTGGTCATCTTCGCGCGATACTTCTTCAACACGCGCTCGAGCTGTTGCAGATAATACGGATTCATCGACGGAAAACGCCCGCTGCCGATGCTCTTGCTCCACGGGACGATTGCACCATTCGCAATCGACTTCGTGCGATCGGGAATCACTTTCCACGGATCGATTTCGATCTTCTCACCGAGGCCGCTGCACGCGGGACACGCGCCGTACGGCGAATTGAACGAAAAGAGACGCGGCGCCAGCTCCTCGAACGAAATGCCGCAATAGACGCACGCGAACGCTTCGCTGAACGTCAACTCTTTCTCGTCGGTGAGCACCGTGACTATCCCGGTCGACAGACGCAGCGTGGTTTCAATGGAATCCGTCAGACGCTTACGGACGTCGGGCTTCATCACAAGACGATCGACGATCACTTCGATCGTGTGCTTGCGTTTTTTGTCGAGCGGAATCTTTTCGCGCAATTCTTTGCTTTCGCCGTCGACGCGAACGCGCGCGAAGCCTTCCTTCGCAATTTCCTCGAAGAGCTTCGTGTATTCGCCTTTCCGTCCGCGCACGAGGGGCGCGAGCAGCTGCAGACGCGTGCCTTCCGGCAGTTCCATAATCGAATCAACGATCTGCTCGCTCGATTGCGAGCTGATCTCGCGGCCGCAGTTGTAGCAATGCGGCGTGCCGATCCGTGCGAAGAGCAGGCGGAGATAGTCGTAGATTTCCGTCACCGTGCCGACCGTCGAGCGCGGATTGCGCGACGTCGACTTCTGATCGATCGAAATCGCCGGCGACAAGCCTTCGATGTAATCGACGTCGGGCTTTTCCATTTGCCCGAGGAACTGCCGCGCGTACGAGGACAGCGACTCGACGTAGCGGCGTTGCCCTTCAGCATAGATGGTATCGAAGGCAAGCGACGACTTTCCGGAACCCGAAAGGCCGGTCACGACGATCAGGCGGTTGCGGGGCAGGATAAGGTCGATGTTCTTTAAGTTGTGCTCGCGCGCACCCTTAATAACGATCGAGTCGAGACCGGTTGTCATACAAACATTCTTGGAGGTTGTGAAAGTGTGGTCATTGTGGATCGCGTTGAATTTTGTTCGAAATGTCGGACAAGCTCGTAACCCGCGCAAGCCGGAGATTGGGATTCACGCTTAAGCGGCCTCTCGGTTTCCTGCTGTCGCATCATGGACGCGACAACGCGGCGGGAACTTCGACGATCGAATGACAGATCGCATCCGGGTGCGGCGCATCGCCGCGGAATCCGTTCATCGCGCACGTTGAGCCACACCGCATACAATCCCGCGTCGAGCGCACCACGAATGTCGCGGTCGTACCGGTCGCCGACCATCGCGCCGTGCATCGGCGCAGCGCCGAGTTGCCGGCATGCGTGCGCGAAGAGCAGCGGGTCGGGTTTGAGCATACCGACTTCGTCCGCAATGAAAATCGCGTCGAAGAGTTCGCCGATCTGCAGGAGCGCAATTTTCTCGCGATGCGTTTCCGAGAATCCGTTGGTCAGAATGCCGAGCTTCATTCCGCGTTCGCGAAGCGTGCGTAACGCATCGATCGCGCCGGGGAACACGGTGAAGTATTTTTTACGATATTCGTTATACCGCTCGGCACTTCGATTCGCAATCGCCAAATCTTCGATGCCGAACCGGGCGAGTGCGCCCCGCCATAACTGTTGCCGCACGCCGGAGAGCCGCGTCTTCAATTGGTCGGTGGTCAGGCGATGCCAAAAGCCTTCCGCTTCGGCGATATACGCTGCTTTGAGTGCAAGCGCGTCGACGCCGTGTTCGGCCGCAACTTCGCGCGCCACTCGTTCGGCCGCGCTGTGGAACGCCGCGGTATCATCGTGAAGCGTGTCGTCCAGATCGAACAACGCGACCTCGAGATTGCGCGCGGTCAAGTAAATTGCACCCGGAAGCTGCGCAAGCTGTACGCGTCGATCGTCGCAACAAGCTCCTCGCCTTCGACCGCAACGGCAAGCTCCAACGGACGTTCGAGCCCATCGACGCTGCGCACGGTACGCATGCGTGCACCGCAACGGATGCGCACGGTACGCGACGCGCCGTTGCACTCGCGAACGCGGACGATGACGCCGTCACCGTCGTCAGCCGGCTTTACCGCAGCAATCAGCACGGCGTCGTCCTCCGAGGTGAAGAGCCGCACGCGCGGCGGCATCGCGAAACGCTCCCACGCCCGTTCCAGCATACCGATCGTCGCGCCGGCGTGGGGTGCGAACGCCCATGACAGGCGCGCTTCGCCGCGGTCGGCTTGCGGATCGGGCCACCGCGGCGCGCGCAGCAACGAATGGCCGAGCTGCATTCCGCCGCGCGGCAGCGCGCGCGCGCTCCACCCATACGTGTCGAGCGCGAAGATCGCGACCCCGCAGCCGGCGTCGCCGGCCGATGCGAAACGCTGTCCGGGAACTTCATATCGCGCGCGTCCCGCCGGTGTCCGCGTTTCCATGTCGCGTTCGATCGTGCCATGCGGCGCACCGAAGCGCACGCGGCCGCTGCCGACGGTCAACCAATTTTCGAGACGCAGAATCGCGCGATCGGCGCGCCATTCCACTGCCGCATCGACGCGCACGAATGGCTCGTCACGCGCTAGCGAGACGCGCATCGTGAGTGGGGAGCCCGCAACGTCGAATCGCACGTTGAGCGTGCCGTCGCTGGTGTCGAATCCGGCCGGATTCACGCGCAACCGATGACGCTCGTATCCCGCATCGAGATTCCACGCTTCCCATTTCCTCGGCCGGTCGCGGTATGCGCCCAGTACGTTCGCTTGCGCGACGACGTTCCGTCCACCGGCGACGGCGAGGTGAAGTAATGCACCTTTTTGCGAGAAAATCGCGCGCACGATGCCGTTGTCGAAGACTACGTCTTCGCCGTCCACGACCGGATCGACCGGGATGGGGTCAGATTGAAGGCGCGATGCGCGCGGCAGCATCGCTTCGGTCGAGCTGCGCAGAAAACGGATCAGTTCGAGGGCGCGCGCGTAGTCTTCGAGCGATTCGACGTACGCGCTACCCACAGACGTCCCGGGCAAGACGTCATGAAACTGATTGCGCAGCACGATTTCCCACGCTTCTCGCAGTTGTTCGCGCAGACGGTCGACAACGTCACGCGGCGCACGGACGGCCACGCACCAGGCAACGCGCTCTTCGACGTCACAAAGTGAGCGTTCCAGCTCGGCATTGATGGCCTTGATGTCGTGGTGCGTCGTGTACGTGCCCCGATGATACTCGAGATAGAGCTCGTCGCGGTGAACCGGCAGCGCCGCCGCATCGCGTTCGAGCAGATTAAACCACGCCGACGGGGCTTGCCAAGCACCGTCGCGTTCCGCAACGTGAACTTGTTCGAGCGTCGGACCACCACCGCCGTCGCCATAGCCGATCACCAACGGTTCGCAACGAGCGCGCGCGGTCGCGATTCGCGATGGATCGGCTCCGCCGTCGTACGCCGCGAGCAATGCGCTCACAATCTTCGAACCATCCGGTCCTTCCCACACGAATTGGGGATACGGGAACCGGGTCGTGTCGTTCCATTGCAGTTTCGTCGTCGCGAAGTACGGAATGCGCGCGTGCGCGAGCAGTGTCGGAAGCGTATTCGGAAATCCGAACGTGTCCGGGAGCCATGCGATCGACGGTTCGACGCCAAACCGTTTGATGCAATAGCGGTGCGCCGCAAGCATCTGGTGCAGCAGCGATTCGCCCGACGTCACGTTACAGTCGGGCTCGACCCATAGCGCGGCCGGTTGGGCATCGAAGCGGCCGTCGCGCACCGCGGCGCGAACGCGCTCGAAAAACCGGCCGTCGCTTTTTTCGACGAACGCGTAGAGCTGCGGTTGGCTCTGCATGAAGACGAACGAAGGGTCGCGTTCCGCGATTGAGAGCGCGTTTGCGAACGTTCGCATCGCTTTGCGCCGTGTTTCGCTGTAGCTCCATAGCCATGCCACGTCGAGATGAGAGTGCGCCCACAGGATAAGATCGCCGTGCGGCGGGCGCGGCACGCCGCTCCGTTCTCGCGAGACCTCCATTGACCGCCGCGGCTCTTCCGACGCATTCACCAACATCAGCCGCCAGCGTATGCCGTCGCCCGACGGCAGCCCGTTCGTCGGCAACGCGCGGCGTTCGACTTCCAGCGCCAACCGCCGCTCGTTATCCGATGCGTCGAGTTGCACATCGTGATGCTCGCGATCGAACGCTCCGGCAACCACGCCATCGACGCGGAGCAATGCCCCCGTTCGCGTGTGATAGCGTAATCGTTGTGGAGTTCCGGACGGCGGAAGCGTCGCTTCGAGGACGACGATCGCATCCGTGCGTTGCGTTTCTCTCAGCGTTAGACGCATACGCTAGTACGAGGAGTCGAAACGCAAGCCCGCGATTGTTCGGCCGTTATCGAGCGTATACATCAAATCGAGCGCGGGCGCTTTTTCGAAGGTGATTTTGAACACGTAGATCGTCAAGCTTTGCAACGCGCTCATTTGTACCTGCCGGAACGATAATCAGCTCATTCGGGCGGGCCCTTATCACTCGCAAAGAAAGGGAACTTTCGGCAGCGTTATTGATTGACTAACTCTTTTAACGCAGTATCGAAAATCTTCGGTGCTTTTCCCTGGAAGAGCAGCGATTCGTTTCCGCCGATCTGTTTACGCAGCTCGATGAGTTCGTCGCGCAGCGCCGCAGCCTTTTCGAACTGCAGGTTCGCCGCGTATTCGCGCATTTTTTTTTCGAGATCCGCGGCCATTTTCGTCGCGACGTCGCGCGGCACTTTATCGAGCTTGATCCTTTGGGTCGTCTCTTCCGTTGCGCCGACCATGCTTAGAATGTCTCGGATCTCCTTGCGCACGCTGCGCGGCTCGATGCCGTGTTCCTTATTGAATGCGACCTGCAATTCGCGCCTGCGCTTCGTTTCGCCGAGCGCGCGCGCCATCGATTCCGTCACGACGTCGGCGTACATCAATACTTTGCCCTCCACGTTACGCGCCGCGCGTCCGATCGTTTGAATCAGCGACGTGGAACTGCGCAGATATCCCTCTTTGTCCGCGTCGAGGATGCCCACCAGCGAAACTTCCGGCAAGTCCAGACCTTCGCGCAGCAGATTGATACCGACGAGAACGTCGAACGTACCGAGCCGTAGATCGCGAAGGATCGCGACGCGCTCGAGCGTGTCCACTTCGCTATGCAGATACCGGACCTTCAAGCCGTTCTCGAGCAAGAAATCCGTCAAGTCTTCGGCCATCTTCTTCGTTAACGTCGTGACGAGCACGCGTTCTTGGCGCGCCACGCGCTCGCGAATCTCCTCCATGAGATCGTCGACTTGATTGCGCGTGGGACGGACCTCGACTTCCGGATCGACGAGGCCGGTCGGACGGATAATCATCTCGACCGTCTGCGTGCTGCGTCCGATTTCATACGTACCGGGCGTTGCGGAAACGTAAACGATCTGGTTGACGTGGTCGTCCCATTCGTCGTAGGTCAGCGGACGGTTATCGAGCGCGCTCGGAAGACGGAAGCCGTGCTCGACCAACGTCGTTTTCCGCGAACGGTCCCCGGCATACATCCCGTGGACTTGCGGAAGCGTGACGTGCGATTCGTCGACGAAATAGAGGCTATCCTTCGGGAAGAAGTCGAGCAGACACCAGGGCGTCGAGCCCGGCTCGCGACCGGTCAGATGGCGGGAGTAGTTTTCGATGCCGTTGCAGTAGCCGACTTCACGCAGCATATCGAGATCGTACCGCGTGCGCATTTCCAGCCGTTGCGCTTCGAGCAGCTTGCCGTGGTCCTTGAAATGCTTCAGACGTTCATCGAGTTCGATCTCGATCGAACCGATCGCGCGACGAAGCTTTTCTTCAGGCGTGATGAAGTGTTTCGCGGGAAAGATCAGCAGTTCGTCCTTGCTCTCGACATATTCGCCGGTCATCAGATTCACGACGTTGATTGCGTCGATTTCGTCACCGAAAAATTCGATGCGATGGACGAGCTCTTCATCGACGCCGACGAATTCCAGAACATCGCCGCGGACGCGGAACATGCCGCGGGTCAAATTCAAATCGTTGCGGCGATATTGCATGTCGACGAGCTTGCGCAAAAGCACGTCGCGGTCCATCTCGTCACCGACGCGAACGCGTGCGGACATCTCCATATAGTCGGACGGCGAGCCCAAACCATAGATGCACGATACCGATGCGACGATTAGCGTATCGGGGCGCGTTAGCAACGACTGGGTGGCGGAGTGGCGCAGGCGCTCGATCTCGTCGTTGATCGACGAGTCTTTTTCGATGTACGTGTCGGTCGACGGCACGTACGCTTCGGGCTGATAGTAGTCGAAATACGAGACGAAATATTCGACGGCGTTCTCGGGGAAGAACTCGCGGAATTCAGCGCACAACTGTGCGGCGAGCGTCTTATTATGGCAGAGAACGAGCGTCGGTTTCTGCACGAGTTCAATGACCCGCGCCATCGCCATTGTTTTTCCGCTTCCCGTCACGCCGAGCAGCGTTTGCGTACGATCGCCGCGCAACGCGGCATCGGCCAACGCCTCGGTCGCTTTCGGCTGATCGCCGGCGAGCGCGTACGGAGAGACGAGTTTAAACGAATTGGCCGCCATAAGCGCTAGTGTAACCGCAACACGGCCGTTTGCAGTTGCGCAACGACGCCGAGAAGCGATGCTCGCCACAACGTTATGTCGGCGTCGGCGCATCTGCAACGCCAAAGCAGCGCGTTGCTACATTCGGACGATCGCGACGCATACATCGCGGTCGCAGAAGCGATTCCCCTTTCAGCCGGCGCCTGGCATCAACATGCGCAAGTTTGCCGTCGCTCTCTGGGGGAGAGCGGGCGGGGGACTCGCGAAGCCATGCCACCCGCCCCTTCTCGTGGAGATGCACCCCGTTGAGCCATAACCCACTGATCTTCAGCGGCAACTCCAATCGCGCGCTGGCCGAAGAGATCGCCAAGCGGCTGAAGCTGCACATCGGCAATTCTCTCGTCGACAAGTTCAAGAACGAAGAGACGCGTATCGAAATCAAAGAAAACGTGCGCGGCTCGGAAGTCTTCGTCGTGCAATCGATCTGCAAGTCGGCCGACGGGAAAATCGGCGTCAACGATTCGCTGATGGAGCTCTTGCTGATGATCGACGCGCTCCGGCGCGCATCGGCGGCGCGTATCACGGCGGTCATTCCGTATTATGGGTACGCGAAACAGGATAAGAAGACGAAAGGCCGTGAACCGATCTCGGCCAAGGTCATCGCAAACGTGCTCAAGATCACGGGCGCAAAACGCTTGGTGACGATGGATCTCCACGCGGCGCAGATTCAAGGCTTCTTCGATATTCCGGTCGACAACCTGATGGCGATGCCGGTGCTCTGCAATTATCTAAAAAAGGAAGGCCTTTCAAAGGATCGCGTCGTCGTCGTGTCGCCCGACGCCGGCGGCGTGCACCGCGCGGAACTGTTTGCGAAGCGGCTGGAAAGCTCGCTCGCGATTGTCTTCAAACGCCGGCCGGAGCCCGACGTGTCCGAAGTAACCGACATTGTCGGAGACGTCACGGGGAAAATCGCGGTTATCGTCGACGACATGATTTCGACGGGCGGCACGCTCGCAAAAGCGGCGGAAGCGATCAAAGCGCGCGGCGCCACGAAAGTGTACACCGTTGCAACGCACGGTATCTTTGCGGACGACGCGGTCCGCGTGTTGGAAGAGTCGAATATCGAGCGCGTGATCGTGACGAACACCATTCCGCTTGTCAACGCGCGCGCCCATCCGAAATTCGTCCAGCTTTCGATTGCGCAAACATTTGCGGATACGATCAGCCGCATCACGACGAACCGCTCGGTTTCCGCACTGTTCGACGGCGAGGAGGGCGCCCCGTCCGAGCCGGGCCCTAGCGGAACACCCGTCTTGGAGACGGTTATTGCATGAGAACTCAAGGAGAAGAAACGCAACGTGGCTAGCAAAGAAATGACGCTCTCGATCGAGCGGCGTGAGAGGCTTGGAACGACCGGCGCAAACGCGCTTCGCCACGCCGGAAAGATTCCGGCCGTACTCTACGGGCACGGCACGACGCCGCAGCATATCGCGCTCGACTTGCGCGCCTTCGACGAACTCCTTCACCAGGGCGGGCGCACGGGCGTCATCACGCTGATGATGAACGGCAAAAATACTGACACCGCACTCGTTCGGCAAGTGATGCGCAATCCGGTGACACGCGGCATCCAACACGTCGACCTGCTGCGCGTTTCCGCGCACGAAGCGGTGCGCACGGCGATTCCGCTCGTCGCGGCCGGCGTCGCGCGCGGCGTGAAAGAGTTCGGCGGCGTCATGGACGTGCTCGTGCACGAAGTCGAGGTCGAAGGCCCCGTCGATCAGTTGCCGGATCACTTCGAAATCGACGTTACGGATCTGGGCATTCATCAGCACGCGACCGCCGCCGATGTGAAATTGCCGCCACACTTCAAGCTTCTCACGCCGGCCGACACGATCGTCGTCTCGGTTGAACCGTCAAAGACGGCGCAGCACCTTGAAGAAGCGGCTGCCGGCGCCGGAGCGGAACAGGCGACGCCGGAGGTCATCGGCGCGACGCCGGAGACGTAGCGATAGCGGAGCAAGCACCGCCGAAGCTGATCGTCGGGCTTGGAAATCCCGGACGAGAATACGAACGAACCCGGCACAATGCCGGGTTCATGGTTGTCGACGACCTTGCGCGCCGTTTGCATATCGCGACGTGGAAGCGCAAAGACAGCGCGGAGCAGGCGTACGATCCGAATCGCCGGCTCGTGCTCGTGAAACCGACGTCGTTCATGAATTTGAGCGGAACGCCTGTGAGATTGATTTCCTCGTGGTATCGCACGCCGGCCGAGAGCGTGCTCGTGATCGTCGATGAGATGGACTTGCCGTTTGGCACGCTGCGAATGCGGCCGTTCGGTGGACACGGCGGCCACAACGGTTTGCGTTCGGTGATCGCCACGATCGGCGAGAAGTTTCCGCGGATTCGCGTCGGCGTCGGCCGGCCGGCGTTCGACACGATCGATCACGTGTTGAGTCCGTTCAGCGCAGAAGAACGCGCGCAACTTCCGGCTGTCGTCGATGCCGGAGTCGAGGGTGCCCGGCTTTGGCTGGATTCAGGAATCGAGCCCGCGATGCAGTTCGTCAATAACTGGAAGCTCTCACGCAAGCCGGGGTAGAACCGATACAGAGATAAAGGCCCTCGATTGGAGGTGATTCAGGCGAGCAACTTCAGCGGACAAGCGTTTGTCGTGCGCGTCGATGAAGCGACGGCGTGCGACAAACACACGACCTTGATCGACGATCTGCGCATGCTCGCGGAGCGATCGCTCCGTCCGATCGTCGTAGCGCCCGATCGCGCGACGGCGCGGACGATCGTTCGCACGTTCAATCGGAGCACGAATATCGCGGTTGCGTTGAGCGGATCGGACGCGGCACTTTTGCCGCACGGACCCCGCGGCATCGGCACCGTGCAAACGCGTATTCTCGACACGCTCACGAGCGCGGGATTCATTCCCGTCGTTGAACCGACCGCGTTCACCGTTTTCGATTGCGACGACACGGTTGTCGTCGCCGACGACGTCGCGGCGGCTATTGCGACCGCCTGTCATGCGGCGCGCGCGGTTTTCTTCCATCGCGACGGCGGCGTCACGGACCCTGAAACCGAAGCGCTCATCGCGGAATTGACGCCTGCCGAAGCGCTGGCGCTTGCAGACGATCAGCGTGTGCCGCCGGATCTTCGGGCAGCGGTCCGCGCCGCCGCACTCGGCGTACGCGCCGGAATTCCGGCCGCGCAGATCGTCGACGGCCGCGTCGCGCATGCGGTGGTCATCGAAGTGCTAACGGCTCAGCACGTGGGCACCCGCGTGACCGGAGGATTGCTCCTCGCGGGTTAGCCCCTAGCGGCAATCGGACGGTACGTGATTCGCGGTCTCGACCGCGTGCGCCGGGTCCTGAACCTCTTGCCGAAATGTTTCTGCGACACCCGTGACGCACACCGCGTTGAGACGTTGATCGGCGTTGCGCACGATGCTTCGTACGGCGGCGGCGCGATCTTGGGTCACGGTAAGTGCGTATTCTTCGCTCGCCCACGAAAGCGAGCGCAGCATCGTATTGTTGAACGGAACGATCGCCAGATACATGACGCCGAGCAGGCCGCCCACGAGCGCCAGGCGCACCGTCGGATCGTCATCCCGGCGAAATCCGATGCGATCGGCGATCGCGACCGCAAGCGCGATGCCGATGATCACGAACACTGCATCGGCAATCGCGATGCGCAACGGCCCGCCGATCGCGATAAACCCCAGTTCACGCGCAATAGCGTAGCGAACCTCGCGTCGCGACGATGCTTGAAAGACGGCGTCGCTTATAATGATCCGCTGAGACGGACCCAGTCCGTCGACGTACGCGTCGCCTAAGTGCGTGTGATCGTTGACGTGTTCCAGCAACGGTACGTTCACGTGCGCGCGCGCTTCCAACGCCGCCGCATCCGCCTGGTATTCCGCCGGAATGTCGGCATAGTGCCCGAATCGCGGTAAGACGACGTACGGCGCAATGAACGCGAGCCCCGCGCTCGCGATCACGATCGCGAATAATAAGTAGATGTACCACTGATGCGTTCGATCGACGAGCCACAGCGCGATCGCGACGACGATGCCGACAACGATCATGGTGACGATCGTGTTCGCAATCCAGTCAACTGCCCACGCGCGCAACAGCTGATCGCTCAAGCCCATCGTCCGCTGAACGCGATAAATGTACAGATCGGGAAGCAGACCGGCCACGCGGCCGACGAGCCCGAGCACCGCACCAAAGAAAAACCGAACGGCGAATTCGTTACGGAAACGCCGGCGAAGCCGGTCGCGCACGCGTGCGGCAAGCCCCGACTGCCAAAAATACGCGAGCACGACGATCTGCAACGCGAACGTAACAAACCAGCCGCCGAGCATCAAATGGATCAGCCGGTCCGCCGCGGCGGCGCGTGCGCTATCGACGAGCGTCGATGCCGGATGCGAGAGGAGCGTCGCGTCGCTGAGCGCGTTGACCGCTTGATCCAGTGCATTCGGCCGTGGAGACATGGTCTGCACAATTGCACGCGACCGACGCCTCGCCTTCAATCAATATCGACTCGCGAGTTACCGATAGACCGAAAAGCTTGCCCCGTTCACGGCAAACGAGACGCGATCGCGGCCGGAACGCTTACTGTGATACATCGCTGCATCGGCGATCTCGAGCAATTCGCTTGGATCGTCAGCATCGAACGGAAGCGACGCGACACCGACGCTCGCCGTCAACGGTAACGGAACACCGAAGTCCGCGCGCCGCACCGCGTCACACAGCGCTTGCGCGCGTTCGATCGCAACGGTCTTCTGTACGTCGTAGACGATCGCGCAAAATTCGTCTCCACCGTTGCGCGCGGCCACGTCGATATCCGCAATAATGTGTCCACGAAGGAGTGACGCCATCTTCTGGAGCACGCGATCGCCCACAGCATGCCCGTACGTATCGTTCACGCTCTTAAAATAATCCGTATCGATGAACCACAAGGATAGCACGCCGCGCGCGCGCACATGCAACCGTGCGACGTCGCATCGTAACCGTTCACGAAATGCGCGCGGCGTAAGCAATCCGGTCAACCCGTCGAACGTTGCATCAGCGCGATCGCTCTCGCGTTCGACTGCGAGCGCGTAGGGCGATGCGGCGTGTTCGATCGTTCGCACGATCGCGTCCTCTTGTCCGATGCCTAAAAGGCTTGTAGACGAACAATAGATGACGGCGTGCAACTCGCCGCGGTCTTGCATCGGCACGGCAAGCGCATAGCGATCGGTCGGAATGATGACGCCCGTACTTCCGGCCGCACGATGCCCCGCAAGCGCAGCGCGTGCGGGCAAGAACGTTTCCGTGTCTCTGCGTAAGCGCATGTGCCCGAAGTGTTCGACGCGCTGGCCTCGCGCGTAAAATGCTGCAAGCTCTTCACCGCGCGGTGCGAAGGCGAGCACGGCGTCGATCTCCGGTTGACGCCGGCGAATGGCCTGCGATAAACGTTCGATCACCTCGTCGGACGAAACCCGGGAAGCGTCCATACATTCACGCATCGCTTCGAGCACAAACTCTTCGCGGGCATGCAGTGCGTCGATGTACCGATGACGATCTCGAAGGCGCGCGTGCGCGCGCCACGCCGACATCGCGCACAGTGAAGTGACGATCGCTAATGCGGAAACGACGAGCAGCGCGGTCATCTTGGCAATCAATCGAAGTGCCCGCGACGCGGGTCGTCGGGACAACAACACGAACATGGTCACCGTGCTGGACCCAAAGGATTGGGCAGCGTTTCGCGCCTTGAGCCATGCGGCGCTCGACGATGCCATCGATTATCTGGAGCACGTGCGCGAGCAGAACGCCTGGCAGCCGATGCCGGACGACGTCGCGGCGGCGCTTGCCGAACCGTTGCCCCTCGAACCGACGCCGCTCGCGGACGTCTACCGGCAATTCGCTGCGTCGATCTTTCCGTACAACAGCGGAAACATTCACCCGCGGTTCTTCGGTTGGGTGCAGGGAACCGGCACGCCGACCGGCATGCTGGCCGAGATGCTCGCAGCCGCGATGAATCCGAATGTCGGCGGACGCAACCACGGCGCGGTCTTCGTCGAACGCGCAGTCGTCGGATGGTTTTGCGAACTCTTCGGCTTTCCAGCCGATGCGAGCGGTGTACTCACGGTCGGAACATCGGCGGCGAATCTGATCGCCGTGCTCGCCGCTCGCATGCAGGCGGTGCCGAACGTTCGCGCGACCGGAGTGACGAACGAAGGGCGATTGATCGGCTATGCGTCGTCTGCAACGCATGGATGCGTTCGGCGCGCGTTCGAAGTCGCGGGGCTCGGAAGCGATTCGCTGCGTGTGTTGCCGGCCGATTCACTGCATCGCGTGGATCCCGCACTTATCGCACGGGCGATCGCCGAAGATCGCACGGCCGGGTATCGCCCGTTTCTCATCGTCGGCAATGCGGGAACAGTGGACGTCGGCGCGATCGATCCGCTGAACGAACTCGCCGACCTTGCGGCGCGTGAGCGCCTGTGGTATCACGTCGACGGCGCGTTCGGTGCAACCGCCGTGATGTCGCCCGTTCTCGCGCGGAGATTTTCCGGAATCGAACGCGCCGATTCGATCGCATTCGATTTCCACAAATGGATTCACGTGCAGTACGACGCCGGCTGCTTGATCGTTCGCGACCCGCGGTTGCATCGTTCGGCGTTCGCATCGACGCCGAACTATCTCACACGCATGCCGCGCGGGCTTGCGAGCGGCCAGCCGTGGTTTACCGATTTCACGATCGACCTTTCGCGCGGTTTTCGCGCGCTCAAAGTCTGGTTTACGCTGAAAGAACATGGCTCGCTTGCCATCGGACGCGCAATGGAAGAGAACTGCCGTCAAGCGCGGCTTCTCGCCGACCTCGTCGACGGCGATCACAGCTTCGAGCTGCTCGCGCCCGTCCAGCTCAACATCGTCTGCTTCCGCTATCGCCGCCCGGGCATGAGCGAATCGCAGATCGACACGTTCAACGATGAATTGGTTATTCGCCTACAGGAGAGCGGGGAAGCCGTTACTTCGTCGACGACCATCGGCGGCCGGCGGGCAATTCGGGTTTGTATCGTCAACCAGCGTACGACCGACGATGATGTCGTGCGCACGCTCGATGCACTCAAACGATTGGCAAACACACTGATCGAAGTGCGCCCGTAACGGAACGATTGCGTTCAAGTGTAATCTCAGCCGCTCTGGGTAGTATCGACGGCGTTATGTGTTTGAAAACCTCGTTCGCCGTACTGTTATGTTCGCTCGCATGCTCGTTCACGGCCGCACCGGCATTCGCGCAAGGATCGATCGGAGGCGGCATGTATACGAGCGGCGGAAACGGCTCGAGCGCAACCGGCGCCGGTTTACTGCTGAGTACCGGCGCAAGCATTCCCGTCATTCCGGTAAGCGTCGGGGTTACGGGTTTCGCACCGCTTGCGCGCGGCGGCGGATATGCGGTGACGCTCGATGGAACGTTCGCCGCGGGCGGCGGTAATGCGATCGGCGTCGGGTACGGTTTCGGACAATTCGGCGGCGCGCACTCCGGCGGGACGCTGACGGCATTTCTCGATCACCGCATCGCTCCATTGACGACAATCGAACTGCGCGGCTATCACACCACCGCGGCCGGCGGCGGAACCGCCGGCGTGCTGGCATTGAAGTTCTCGCTATAGGTCCGGATGATCGTGCCTACGTGCCCTTCTCGCTGCCCGCGTAGAAGATCAGCTTGAAAATCGCCTGAGGAACGGTGATGAGCGCGTTCGGGTCACCGTACGCGGCGTACAACTCGTAATTTTTCCATCGCAAATGATACGCGACCGAGACGTTCGAGCAAACGCCTTCACAGTTACCGCCGCCGTTTGGCTGCGGGGGATAGCCGACGATACGGCGCAGGCCGACCGCAAGCGATGAGTTGTGCGTGATTTGATATGCGTAAGCAATGCCTTCGAACCACTGAATGTTGTTTGGCAACTGCGAATACCACTGCGATGTATTGTCAAGCGTCAGCGTGATTGTACCGCGCTCGCCCATCCGTAGGACGGAAGAACGGAACCACGTGTCGAGCCGCCCCAGGCCGTAGCGTCCGGTGTAATATTGCACCTGCGTCGGGTACGAGGACGCACCGTGCGACGGGAAGTTGCCCACGTTGTTCTGCATGCCGCTGTGATACGTAACGCTGAAACCGCCGTTCTGTGAGATCGGCGTCAGCGTTTGATCGAACCGCCAATAATCCGAACCCGTGAAGAGTTGCACGTCGAGCGTGTTCTTGAACAGCAGATCCAAGAGCGCCGAGTTGTCGCTCTGTGCTTCTCCGTACTGCGTTCCTTGATAGCGATCCATGAAGAAATCGATGCCGGCCGAGTGCAAGATGTCCTTATCCGCGAAGGTCCAGATGCGCGCGGTGTAGAGGCCATAGCCCGCGATACCGGGATGCGAGTCGAATCCGTCGACGGGGTTGAAATACGTGCCGACGCTGCGCACCGAGCCGTAAAGCGCGAAATGCTGATCGCCCCAACCGCCGCCCGCGTCGATCCAGTTTCCTTGACCGGGATCGAGCACGTTCGTTCCGCGATCCGTCGCATAATTGACGTACGCGCTCAAGTGACGGCCGTTATACCAGTTCACGCCGACTTCGTTCGCGTCATCGACCAGGCCGGGAAGGTTCGCGCCGACATGTTGCGCCGCCGCCTGCCAATGCGTGTCCGGCGAAGTGTATGTCAGCGCACTCGCAATGTCGGTACGCTGGTCGCCAATCGCATCGTACGCGGCAAGCCCGAAGAGACCATCTTTCCCTTCGAACGCATACCCTTCACGCGGAGTCGGAATTGCCGGTGTGTAGAGCGTTGTGCGAAAACCGTTGCAGACGTTGCAATTGAAGTTGTTGTAGTACGATGCAGCTTGCGTGAAAAACGGGCGAACCTCACTATACGTTCGTTGATAAACCGTCGGTGAAATCGATTGCTGGTCGAGTTCGACATTGGAATAATCCGGATGGAATGTGCCGAAGAACGCGGCCGTCGGCGTGACGGGAATTGAAAAGTCGGCGCCCATACGCGACGTCGATCCACCGATTGCCGGTGAGACGACCGCCGCAAGTCCGTAAATCGCTGCGCGCGGTTTAGGAATGGGCGCTTTGGCGACGAGCGGAATTTGTACGCTCCCGGCGCGAGCCGAGTCGTCCGGCTGCGTCTGCGCCGTCTCATACGACCACACGTCGAGATCGCCACTGGCGCGTTCGTAGCGAACGAACTGCAAACGCCACGCGCCCGCTTTCGCGCCGTGAATCACACGCATCGGAATCGCCATCGTGACCGTGTAGCTGTTGCCGTGGATGCTGCCCTGGGATTGCCAATACGGAGCGAATGCCGCGTTCTCCGTAGACGCTTCGTTGTGCGCGCCCGCGGGGTTCGACTCGAATTGATATTCGAAACCGCCGGGCCCGTTCGGCCACAAGTCGATCCACACGGCATCGTCTGCGCTCCACGAGATCCCGCCGTTCGCATTGCTTCCGCCGGTGATCAAGTCGTCGCCATGCTGTGTTGCGATAATGGGGTTGCTTTGCTGCGCATCGAAGCGGACGTAAATCATGTTCCCGTCCGTCGTCACGTGCACGGTGGTGGGGTCTTGCGCCGGCCGCCCATGTGCGACATCCCATTTGAGCGGAATTGCGGGCGCCGGCCAACCCGGATCCGTCGCGGTCGGGGCCAGCGGCGGGGCCGTTTGCGTTACGGGCACGAGCATCGAAAGCACAAGGAATCTCCAGTCCGTTAAACTAATTGTTTAAGAGCATAACGAACCGGACGCTGGTTGTCAACTAATAAATTAGTTGCAGGTCGACTCGACGGATCACGGCGCCGAAATGGCGGTCGCGCGCGTGATCCAGCTTCCCAGCATCATGAAATACGTCGCTGACTGCGGCACCTCGCTGTTTACCGCATCGGGGCCTGCGTCGGCCATCCGTTCCGGCACGGGCGGTATCATCATCAAGTGATTAGCGTTCGGAACGACGGCATACCGTATATTGGCGTGTGTCGCAGCAAGAGTTTTCAACGCCGCCGCAGTCTTGGCGACCGGAATCCACGGATCCGATGATCCCAGAATAAAGAGCATCGGAATTTTCACGCGGCTCACGACGGCCATCGGGTCGTCATCCATCTGCGTTCGCCATACGGATTGCGACGGTCCCTTCAGTTGTGCGACGGTCGGCATGTACATGTACTGATACCATGGCCGCTTTTCGATCTTCGCGATCGCGGCGACCGCGTCCGCGCGTGAATTCGCGCCGCGCAAGTATCCGGTCCACGCCTTTCGAGCAGCGAGCATATCGTTCACATCCGCGCTCGAATATCCGAGAACATCGAGGCGGTTCGTGTCGGCAAATTCCATTTGCGACTCGGGTGTCGTCAACGGAGCGGACACGGCGATCGCAAAGGCCGCATTCGGATCACGGGTAGCGGCAAACGATGCGAGCCATCCACCTTGACTCACACCCCAATAGCCGACGCGTTTGGCGTCGATCTGCGGCATTGCGCGCAATATGCGCGCCGCCGCGATACCATCGTCGGCGAGCGTCTCGTAGGGAACGTCCGGGGATCCGCTCGATGCGCCGTTTCCGCGGCGATCGTACAAGAGTACCGCAATCCCGAGCTGCGGAAGTCCGTCGCTGAGATGCCGATACAACGGCGTACCGGCCAGCGGCTCCGATGCGCCATGAAACACAATCACCGCCGGTACCGGAACCCTCGACGCCGGTAGAAAGAGCGTGCCGTGTAACGTCGCGCCCGCGTTCCTGAATACAATCGGCCTCGTCGTGACACGAATCGACGGTGGTGCGTACCACGGGAGCGCAACGGAAAGAACGAGCAACAAACTTGCCCCAAACGTCACGTGCAGGGAACCTCCGGCGCACGACGTTCGCGCGATGAAACCGCGTTACTTCTTCGGAAGAGCCTTCGCCGGATTTCCGGCTACGCGCTCTCCCGGCGACACATCTTTCGTGATCACGGAACCCGCACCGGTGAGCGCGCCGTCGCCGATCGTGCGCGGCGCAACGATCAACGTGTTCGAGCCGATCGACACGTTTTTTCCGATCGTCGTACGGTTTTTCTTTTTGCCGTCGTAGTTGCACGTGATCGTGCCGGCGCCGATGTTACTTTCTTCCCCGATCGACGCATCGCCGAGGTACGACAAGTGCGCCGATTTCGCGCCCTTCGCGTAGTGCGCGTTCTTGACTTCAACGAAGTTACCGACGCGATTGTCGCCGTCCAGGACCGAATGAGCTCTGATATGCGCGAACGGGCCAATTGCCGACTCGTCGCCCACCTCGCTTTCCGCGATAACGCTTTCGCGAATCGTCACGTCGTTGCCGACCTTCGCGTCCGAAATGCGAGTGTGCGGACCGATCACGCACCGTTCCCCGATTTCGCTTAACAGCGAGATGCTGCTGCCCGGATAAATCACCGTGTCGCGGCCGATCTTCAGTTCGGGCTCCAGATATGTCGTGTCCGGATCGACGATCGTTACGCCGTCGCGCATGTGCTGCGCGCAAATGCGCGCGTTCATCTCTTTGCGCGCGCGCGCAAGCTCCGCGCGATCGTTGATCCCGAGCACGTGCAGATGATCGCCGCACAGTACGGGACGCACGCGCCTGCCCCGTCGCACGAAATACTCGACCGCGTCCGTGAGGTAATACTCCTTTTGCGCGTTGTCGTCTTTCAACTGGGCGACGGCATCGCGAAGTTCGTCTTCGGCGAACGCATAGATGCCGGCGTTCATTTCATCGATCTCGAGCTCGTGCGGCGAGGCATCGCGAACTTCGACGATACGCTCTACGTCATGTCCTTCGCGCACGATGCGCCCAAAACCCGAGGGTAGCGGCATCTTCACGGTTACAAGGGCCATTGCGGCGCCGGGCGCACCATCCGCTTCGAGCGAGCCCACCATGCCGCGGAAAATTTCTTCGGTGATGAGCGGCATGTCGCCGTATGCGACGATGATGCGGCCGCCGCTTTGGACATCAAGCGAATCGAGCGCAACTTTCACGGCGTGCCCCGTACCGAGTTGCTCTTTTTGTACGACGCTGCGTACGTCGAATTCCGCGATGCGCGGTTCGAGCTCGTCGTTCGTCACGACGAGAATATCGACTATACCGGAACGGCGCAGCGCGGAGATCGTATACCACAGCATCGGCCGGCCGCACAGCTCGTGTAAAACCTTCGGCGTTGCACTCTTCATCCGCGTGCCTTTACCGGCCGCGAGAACGATCGCGCGCAGCGTCATGAAAGCGTTCCCTCCGAATCGGACCCGTTGAGCAGCTTCTTCCACTCGTCTTGTTCCTTTTTACTCGGCGCGCCCAGCACGTCGAGCGCGACGCGCAGTCGTTCGCGCGCCATATCGCGCCCAAGCAGCTCGATCGCGTCGAATAGCGGTACCGATGTGGGGCTGCCGGTAATCGCAACGTAAAACGGGCGCGCGACGTCCCGGAACTTTTTCCCGAGCACGTCACCGACGCGTTTGAGCACCGTCTCGATGCCTTGGACGTTCCATTCCCGAAGCGCGTCGAGGTCCCACATCGCAAGCGTAAGCGCCTGACGCACCTCGAGATCGCTCATTTTATTGGTGCGAAATTGATCTGCCGTTAGCGGCAAACGTCCGGCGAAGAAAAAGGCCGCCAGCAGTCCGAGATCGCTCAACCGCTCGACGCGACTCTGTGAGATGGATGCGATCCGCTTCAAACGCTCCGGTGCGAATCCCCATGCCGACACGTGCTCCATGAATTGATCGACGTCGAGCCGCTCGCGGATATAGCGGCCGTTGAGCCAGTTGAGTTTCGCCACGTCGAACACCGGACCGCCGAGCGGAATGTGCTCGAGCGAAAAGTGCGCGACCATCTCGGGAAGTAGCATCATCTCGTCCTGGCCCTGCGGCAGCGAGTTCGAGAGCAGTCCCAAAAAGTTCAGCAGCGCTTCGGGTAAATACCCCATCGCTTGATAAAACAGAATTCCGGTCGGATTCTTGCGCTTTGACAGCTTCGACTTGTCCGGATTTCGCAGGAGCGGTAAGTGAATCAGCTTCGGCATCTCCCAGCCGAAGTATCGATAGAGCAATACGTGTTTGGGCGCGCTGGAAATCCATTCTTCGCCGCGCATCACATGTGTGATTTCCATCAAATGATCGTCGACGACGTTCGCAAGATGGTAGGTGGGCAACCCGTCGGACTTCATCAATACTTGCATGTCGACGGTCTTCCAATCGAACTCGATGTCGCCGCGTCGCTCATCCTCGACAACGCAAACGCCGTGATCCGGCACCTTCATCCGGACAACGTACGGTTCACCCGCTGCTTGCCGGCGTTCGATCTCTTCGCCTGAATATGTCAGGCACAAGCCATCGTAGCGCGGCGGCAATCCCGCGGCTTGCTGCGCGACACGCATGTCTTCCAATCGGTCGGCGGTGCAGAAGCATTTGAATGCGTCGCCTTGATCGAGCAACTGTTGAACGTATTTGTTGTAGATCGCCGAACGTTCACTCTGTCGATACGGTCCGTGCGGTCCGCCGACGTCCGGACCCTCGTCCCACGAGAGGCCGAGCCAATGCAACGAGTCGAGGATCGCGCGTTCGCTCTCCGGCGTACTGCGCGCGCGATCGGTGTCCTCGATGCGCAGCAGAAAATCGCCGCCGTTATGTTTGGCGAAACAGTAATTGACCAGCGCAACATACGCCGTGCCGACATGAGGGTCGCCCGTGGGAGACGGGGCGACCCGCGTGCGTACTTTCATGTACACTTTAGTCCTGAGCTCGTCGAAGAACTAACCGACTAGCTCGCGTCGCTTGCCGCACTCCGCTTCGACGAAATCGATGATGTCTTGGAGTGGTGCGCCCGGCGTAAACACCGCCTTCACGCCGAGTCTGCGGAGCTCGTCTGCGTCTTCGGGCGGAATCGTCCCGCCGCCGAAAAACACTACATCTTCCGCGTCTTGTGCTTTCAATTGCTGGAGCACGAGCGGAAAGAGCGTCATGTGCGCGCCCGAGAGAATCGAGAGCCCAATCCCGTCGGCATCTTCTTGAATCGCCGTTTGCACGATTTGTTCCGGCGTCTGGAACAGTCCCGTGTAAATCACTTCCATACCTGCATCACGCAACGCGCGAGCGATGACTTTCGCGCCGCGGTCGTGACCGTCGAGCCCCGCCTTAGCGATGACGAGGCGCAGTGGTCGGTTGGCCATAGATTCCTTTACGTTGAAGTTCCTCGCTCAAGCGCAACGCTTCTTCGAGCTTGCGTTTCACCTCAGCGAGCGTCCGTCGCACGCGATGCCGTTCGAATTCATTTCTTATTCGCATGACACTAAAACACCGAACGCTCCGTATACCGGCCGTAGACCGCCACCATCGATTCAACGATTTCGCCTTCGGTGCAGTAAGCGTTGACGCAGTCGATGAGATGCGGCATGAGATTGTCGTTTGCGTCGCGGCAAGCTTGCTGCAAACGCTCGAGCACCTGTTGCACCTTGCCGTTATCGCGCGCCGTCCGCAGCTCTTGCAGCGCGCGCGCTTGTCCCTGCGCTACCTCTTCCGTGATCTTGAGCAGGTCCAAATCACGCCGGTCTTCTTCACGCTCGAAGTAGTTCACGCCGACGATGATACGATCTTTCGTTTCGATGGACCGCTGATAACGGTAGCTCGCCTCGGCAATCTCTTTCTGGAAGAACCCGGCTTCGATCGCTTCGATCACGCCGCCGTACTCTTCGATCTGTTGGAAGTACGCTTCGGCTTGGCGCTCCATCTCGTCGGTCAGCGCTTCGACGAAGTACGATCCACCGAGCGGATCGACAACGTTCGTGACGTTCGTTTCATACGCGAGCACTTGTTGCGTGCGCAGTGCGATTTCGACCGATTTTTCGGTCGGCAGCGCGAGCACTTCGTCCATCGAATTGGTGTGCAGCGACTGCGTTCCGCCGAGCACCGCCGCCATCGCCTCGTAGGCCACGCGCACGATGTTGTTTTCGGGCTGTTGCGCGGTCGCGCTGCAGCCGGCCGTTTGCGTGTGGAAACGCAGCTGCCACGACTTCGGATTCTTCGCGCCGTACCGTTCACGCATGCGCTTCGCATAGATGCGCCGCGCCGCGCGGAACTTTGCAATCTCTTCGAAAAAGTCGACGTGCGAATTGAAGAAAAACGAGAGCCGCGGCGCAAACGAATCAACGTCCAGACCACGCGCTATCGCCGCTTCAACGTATGCAAAGCCGTCGGCGAGCGTAAACGCGAGCTCTTGGGCTGCTGTCGATCCCGCTTCACGAATGTGATAGCCCGAGATCGAAATCGTATTCCACTTCGGCATTTCCGTCGTGCAGAATTCGATCATGTCAACGATCGCACGCATGTGCGGACGCGGCGGAAAGATCCATTCTTTCTGCGCGATGTACTCTTTGAGAATATCCGCTTGAATCGTGCCGCCGAGGGCCGTACGCGGAATGCCCTTCTTCTCGGCGGCGGCGATGTATTGCGCAACGGCGATTGCCGCCGGGCCGTTGATCGTCATCGACGTCGTGATATCGCCCATGTCGATCCCGTCGAAGAGCTGCTCCATGTCGCGCAGCGAGTCGATCGCGACGCCGCACTTTCCGACTTCGCCGCGCGCTTGCGGCGCATCGGAATCATAACCCATCAACGTCGGCATGTCGAAGGCAACGGAGAGCCCGTGCTGCCCTTGCGAGAGCAGAAAATGATACCGCTCGTTGGTCTGCTTGGCGTTGCCAAAGCCCGCGAACTGACGCATCGTCCACAGGCGGTCGCGGTACCCGTTTTTGTGAATGCCGCGGGTATACGGATACTCGCCCGGCGGTGCATTGACGTGCGTAACGTCTTGCGGCTCGTAGACCGTCTTCAGCGGTACATCGGAGATCGTGCGGTCGATCGCCCCGGAACCCGCTCCGCTCCGCAAATGCCCCGCAGCCGTCTTCGCCCGGGATCGTTCGGCAAGCTCACCGTTGGGGCGGTCGATCATTTTAGCCAAGCTGGAACTTCCTCTTAATAGGGATTTCAGACGCCCTATTCTCCCAAACCCGAAGCCGCCCCGCAAGTGAAGAGGTCGTCGTGCGATCGCACGGCTTGCTTAGGGTGGCTTGCTAAAAATGTCTCCTAAATAGTCGGCTGCGTGTTCGTGGATGCGCTTCGCATACTGCGGTTCGTCGAAGAGCCAGTCGGGAAGCGTCTCGGGAAAGGCCATTTTCACGACGCGCAGTTGACGGTAGACGCCGCCCCGCATGCCGGGCGCGTGATAGACCGCGATCCAGCTCGACGCGATCCGGTAGTTTCCCACG
Source organism: Vulcanimicrobiia bacterium (assembly GCA_963737065.1). Lineage (GTDB taxonomy): Bacteria > Vulcanimicrobiota > Vulcanimicrobiia > Vulcanimicrobiales > Vulcanimicrobiaceae > JAMXLG01. Next base: position 1,837,898 of record CAVTRC010000001.1, on the reverse strand, counting down.
GTCGTGAAGTCGACGGTAAGATCGGCTTCGCCGCCGACGATTTGCACGTCGGGCGCGGTGACGTACGCGGCGCGCCACACGTCGTACGTCTCCGTGTCGATCCAGAGATCGCGCAATGCGTTGTCTTCTGCGTCGCGTCGCGGATGCAAGGTGATGTGATAGACGCGATGGCCCTCGATCGTTTGGGTTCCCTTCATCGTGACGTCGTAGAGATGCCCGTGGGAGGAGACGACGGCAATCGTCTTTAGCGACGCCTCCAAATCGAGAGGCGATTGGTGCGGCGACGATGATGACGGCGACGCGCTCGATGATGCCGGCGACGCGCTCGCCGATGGAGACGCGCTCGCCGGCGGAGACGCGCTCGATGATGGTGACGGCGTTGCGATCGCCTCGTGCACCGAGCGCGAAATCGGGCCGACGAACGCCCGGTAAATGCGCGCGTCGGGTAGTCGTGATCCGACGGGAAGCGTCACGTCGTTCATCATCTCGTCGGCGCCCCGAAACGCAATGCGGTGGTACTCACCGTTTTCGACCGTCATGTACACGACATACGGCGGCGTCCCATACGAACGAAGACGCGAGAGCGCGCGGAACACGAGCTCGTTCGCGGTTGGTGAAGACGCCGGCGCCGGCGTTTGCGCGGTCAGTACGACGACCGAGAGCAGCAATGCGATCACTCGAGGGAGACGAGCGATCGATGCTAAAAGTGACGGCCGGCGCAGCGTCGGTCGGGCTCGAGTTTCCACGAGGTCGTTACGTCAAACCCTTGACGACCGCGCGCGGCCGAACCGGCGGTTCTTCGACGTCCGCGTCTTCACCGGTTGCGTTAAATCGCCTCAACACGGCGTCCGCGGCAGCATACGGATCGACATCCGTACGCACCTCACGGAGTTCGTGCTGCAATCGCTTCTGCAAACGTCCCATGGCGAGCTGACGCACTTGGTGCGTGAAGGCTTCACGGCGTTTTTCCTCGATCTCGCCCGTCTCGTTCAAATACACGAGGTGCGCCTCAATCGCTCTCCACAAATCATCGATGCCGTCGCCGGATAACGCCTGGGTCATGATGAGTTCGGGTACCCACCCGGCAAATTGGAGCATTTCCATCATCCCGCGGATCTCGCGGCGCATTTGATTTGCCATCGGGTGATCGGATTTGTTGACGATGAAGATGTCGGCGATTTCCATGATGCCGGCTTTGAGCACTTGAATTGAATCGCCGCTCCCCGGCTGCAATGCAACGAGCGTCGTCTGCGCAAGCTCTGCGATCTCGATTTCACTTTGTCCCACGCCGACCGTTTCGATCAGCACGACGTCGAGTCCAAAAGCATCCATCAGCAGCACGGCATCCGCGGTGGCGCCGGCGAGTCCACCCAAGTGTCCGCGACTTGCCATCGAGCGAATGAACACGTTCGGATCGACGAAGTGCTCGGTGAGACGAATGCGATCGCCGAGCAATGCACCGTGCGAAAACGGTGAACTCGGGTCGACGGAAATCACACCGACCGTTTTGCCGAGCGAGCGCGCCTTGCGCACGATTGCCGATGAGAGCGTTGATTTTCCTACACCGGGCGGCCCGGTCAGTCCGATCGTCATCGCGTGTCCCGTGCGCGGATAGACACGCCTAATGAGTTCCGCGCCGCGCCCGCTTTCCGCCCACGAGATCGCCCGCGCAAGCCCACGCGGCCGTGCATCACTGAACTCGCGCAGCAGCGAGTCGATTCCAAGAGTCGCCAAAGTATCCGTTGGATTTGGTCTCCGGCGAAACGCCCCTTTTCGCCGATTTAGGACGCTTTAGGGGCGGACCGTAATGTCGATACTGCCGTTCGATGTGCGCGCGCTTGCCGAGCCAGGCCCTCCGGCGCCGCTGAGCGGATTGTGGACGTGGCCATTCGAGGTGCTTGCATCGAGACGTGTCGCAAAGCCGCGCGGTACGCGCAACACAATGCTTCCGTTACTGGTGCTCAGCGTTACGTGCGGTGGTCCGCCGCTAAGGGCTGCGATCGTCGCGTCGATTCGACCGTTCCGCGTGCGCGCGTCCAACACCGGACCGACGCCGCCGATTCGAATGGCACCGTTGGCCGTCGTTGCGACGACGGGTGCGGTGACGTTCACGACGGTGATCCACCCATTGGCGACGTGAACGTTTTATAACACCAACCGGAACGCCGCGCTGCAGGAACGGCTCTCCGCTATCCGACCGCAGGATGTATGGCTACACCCGCGCGTTTGGCGGACGCAGGCGCACATGCTCAATGTGTCCGGATCCCGTTTGCCGATGTCGACTGCTTCGTGATCCGGAAAGCGTTTCCGACGAGCAGGGCTGTTTATCTCGGATGCGGCGCCGACCGGTTTCATGGGTGCCGACTTGTGCGAGATCAAGCCTGGTCAAACGGTCGCTGTCTGGGGCTGCGACGGCGTTAGGGTGATGGCGCAGCCCGGCACGATGGTTGTCCCGCTGTATATAAAACGCGAATTACGAACATCGAGGTGACGGAGCGAAAAAACAGTTCAAGGCAAGCTAAATAAAACAAGTCGCGACTTGCATCTACTGTATAGTGCTCGTGAGACTTACACCAGGAAAGAGTCAGAATAAAAAAAATCATGGGTCCACATGCAAACGCGGGGAATTGTCCTTGATCGATCTTCGAGGATTCCATTGCATCGGCAGATTGAAATTGCGCTGCGCGATGCGATTCTGTCGGGCAGACTGAAAGCTGGAGAACGACTTCTGGCGAGTCGGGAGCTTCAGCGACATTTTGGCGTCTCGAGAAACACTGTGGTCGCTGCACTCGCTCAGTTACAAGGCGAAGGGTACCTCGTCACGATTCATGGTTCAGGAACCTTCGTTGCTGAGGTAATTGATGCACCAGCAAACACGTTGCTGGATCAAGAAGAAGAAGAGTTTGCGCCAATAGCGACGCAAGCGCTGTTCAACGGTGCCTCTTTCGCCGCAAACGAAGGGCCTGCGCTACCATTTCGGCCGGGAATTCCAGCGCTAGATCTTTTCCCGTCAGCTCTTTTTAAGCGAAGTCTATCGAGCGCGTTGACAAATTCGGTGCTTGACTATCCGGACGCGTTCGGGAACATTTCTTTGCGTGAGCAGATTTCGACGCGACTTCAACAAACTCGCGGAATCGCGTGTTCCCATGAACAAATCGCAATTGTAACGGGAGCACAAGCAGCATTTGATTTGATCGCACGAGTCCTCGTAGCGTCAGGGGACCATGTAATTGTAGAAGATCCGGGATACCCTAACATTCGCGGAATTTTCGCTGCTCAGCATGTTCAGGTCGTTCCTGTACCAGTGGATGAGTTTGGATTACGTGTAGAACTCTTGAGCCGCAACGCGGCGCAACTCGTTTACGTAACTCCCTCGCATCAATATCCTACAGGCGCGGTACTTCCTCTTGACCGGAGACTTGCGCTCCTCAATTGGGCGGCGCAGCACAGGGCATGGATTATTGAAGACGACTACGACAGCGAGTTCAACTACACCGGGCGTTTTCAACCCGCTTTACATAGTCTCGACGATGGGCGTCGTACACTCTACGTCGGAACCTTTAGCAAGGTGCTGGCTCCCGGTCTTCGTACGGCATACATTGTCCTACCCAAGCCGCTCGTAAAGGTTTTCGAAGCGGCTCTTACGGTCAATTCAGCGTCGCCACCAAGTGTTTTGCAACAGGCACTTGCGGTTTTCATCGAGCGCGGCTTCCTCGGCCGGCATGTCGCCAACATGCGAAAGGTATACGACGAACGCCGAAGGCTGCTCACTGACGAACTAAGCCGACGGCTACACTGGTCGGTAGTCGATTCAAAAACGGGGCTTCATTTTATTGCACGGCTTCCGAGGGATGTCGATGACGCCAGCATCTCGGCCCAAGCGGAACGCGAAGGGATTATCGTGCCCGCGCTCTCCAAATATTTTTATGGAGCCGCGAGTAACAGCGGGCTCGTGTTCGGATATGCGGCCACACCGTTCCCGGCGGCGAAAAGCGCCGTCACTCGCCTCGCGAGCATGCTAAGCATCTAAATTAGTGAACGTCGAATGCAACTTTCTTATACGCGTTGCACGAAACACGGCTAGATGCTACCACCGAACGGCACGCCTATCCGCTGAGAAACCGCGAGCGGGCTCCCGATACTGACATTAGGGACGGGCTTATTCTGCGGTTGCTTTTTCAATAAAACGTTCGCCTCAAGAGATCGACACGGTGGGCTCCAATCTGGTCCCGCCGGGGGTGGCCGCTTGTATCTTGCACGGGTCCTCGTCGTTAACCACTCGGCGCGACCTGAACTTATGACATCCAGTACTCTGATGGCTGGAACTAAACTCATTCGACGAATTGGCACTTGCCGAGCAGATACGGATAAGGCAGTAATAAAAGGCGCGTGGTGTTGGTTCGCATCATAGAATCGAACTGCAGCTGCCTCTCTGTCGGGGCTACGATTGTTTTGTAACAATGATTGTTGAAGTACGCGTCTATTATCTCAAGCCTCGTACTCGGTCACGATTCTTGGAGATCTTTGAGTCGCGGTCGATTCCGTTGCATCGGAAAATAGGTATGCCCATTGTCGGCCCATTTATCGATGTCGAGTCCGACGACCGGTTCGTGTTTTTACGACTCTTTCCATCGAACGAGCAACGTGATCCAATGAAGCACGAGTTTTACGAAGGGCCGATTTGGAAGACGGAGCTTGCAGAAGCACTGATGCCGATGATCGAGCGATACGAAGTTATCGTAACGGAATATCCAGGTTTGAGCTTTGTGGGAGCTTTCTAAAGAGGCTGAGCAAGCAGCACGATCCTAGTGTCGACCGGCAGACGAAGATGTGCTGGTGGTACCCTCGAATTGTCGAGGTCTGGACCTGACATCATTTCGGCAAACTCGCTATGATGAAGATCCATGCAGTTCCAGCGAAATAGAATATTCTGCTACGTCTCACTATGCATTGTACTGACGATAAATGCACCCGTTGGATCGAACGCGCAGCCGGCTCCGACTCCGTCGATCGTCGGCAGTGGGCGAGATGAAGCACACGATTTTGACTGGGACTACGGAACGTGGAAAACGCACCAGCGCCGCCTTCTTCACCCATTGACGGGCTCCACGACATGGGTTCAATACAGCGGCACCGACGTTGTGTCCAAAATATGGGATGGCGCGAATTCGGCAAAGATTGAAGCCGATGGCCCCGCTGGTCATCTCGAGATCTATTCGATCCGTATGTATAACCCGGACGCGCATCAATGGAGTGTGTACTTTAGCAATCCGAGCGGTGGAACTTTGAGCTCGCCTGTAGTTGGTGAGTTTACAGGCAACGGCGCTCAATTTTACGACCAGGAACCGTACCGGGGCAGAATGATTATGGTGCGCTTCCAAATCTCCGAGGTTACGAAGACCTCTTGCCACTTCGATCAGTCGTTTTCCGCAGACGGCGGGAAAACATGGGAAACAAACTTCATCGTTACAGAAACACTCATGAAGCCTTCAAACTAGGATCAGAGCGTGATTGCACGACCAAATGGGTCACGCTCGCTTTCTTTTTCGCACGGAGGCTAATAGACGCGCTCACGTTGCCAGTTCCGAAAGGAACATATTCGTTGCCCAAGGTCATTTCGCAACTCTTTGTCACGATTGATATGTATGCCCGCATGAAATCCCCGGGTTACTACGGTCACCCGGGTCCCGAGTTCTGCACATTGCTGAAATCGAATAACGAGAAGCCGCATCGCAAGTTGATTGGGCGAAAAACGTATGATTTGCTAAACTCGCTTCGCGCCGGCGAACACGACAAAAACTGCAAGAAAGCCACGCAGCGGGCCGGGCTATCTGTTCTCGCGATCGCTCAACCGATGCGACTGCCCAGGGCTGCAATTAGTAAACGACGATATGTTGCATTTGTTCGCAAACTCAAACAGCATGATGGTTCAGAACTGCGCGTCCTCGGTAGCCTTTCGATAGTGCGGCAACTTTTGGACGTTGGTCTCTTGGATGTCCTACGTCTGATGGTCTGTCCTTTGGTGCTGCCCGAAAGCGGCGTGGATCCGGTCTTCAGAAAATTTTAAGACCTCGCGTTCCAACTGAGTGCGCACGACGTCCTCGACGACAGAATACTGATGCTCGACTATTGTCCCGCCGGAGCTCCGCCGCAGGCGTGATCGAACCTCGCGTGTCGTAGATCTATGGTCGGATCCTACGTTTTAAAATCGCGCTAAGGAGAAGCCTTTATGCGCTACATCGATTGCAAACAGCTCCTCCAAGGTGGGTAGGCGCGAAAAGGCAGCACTTCCGCAGAGAATCATCTTTCTGGTATTCGGAACTGAATGGCCGTCAACGGTATGAGGGGACCTTTCGGATCGCAGCAAAACGATCGCATGACGTCTTCAGTATGGTATCGCGCGCACAACATTGGCTACCGACAGTCGTTGATCGACGATGGAGAAGGCCTAACTCGCGAAGGCGGTGCTCTGCTATCGTCGACTCAGTTAACAAATGTTCGACATAATAAGGAGTTTCAAACATGCCGAAGTTCATCACAATTGGATACGGCGATGAAGAGGGTTACAAGCGAACCCCGCAAGACCTACGCGATAAAGCACATCTGCAAGATGCGCACTTACGAGATATAGGAGTCATCATGGGGATCGCTGGCGATCCCGTGCAAGTTCGAAATCCCGCCGATGCCGGGGTGGAAACGACGAGCGGCTCGTTCATGCACGCCCGCCTTCCAATTGCGGGATTCGCGCTGATCGAAGCGACGAGCATTGAAGAGGCAATCGAACAGGTTTCGAAAACGCCATGCGCCATCGCTTACGGCGTCGTTGAAGTCTGGCCCTTATATGGCTAGCTGTTCGTCTTCGGGTTCTGCCTGCATACCGGCATGCTATACAGTATCTAACTCTAAATCGTGCGCGCTCTTGTCCTTTGGAAAGAAGAGGTGGGCCGAAAATTTTGACCCAAAAGCGCGTTAATGTTCGCGACTGCGCACGAAGTCGGCATAGCTAACTTCATCGCGAAGTAGCGCCTCAACAGCGCTCATTATTGGTTCTTCCGTCCAAATTCCCGACAAAATAATGCGGTCGCCTAGGTCATTCGAGATGACGAGAGCTGGACGAAGAGACACACCTGAGTCTCGAAATTCGGATGATTGCCTGAAGAGCTCAATGACCGTTTGAGGTTCATCAAACGCTTTACGTAAGGAATCGGTTCGTAGCGCTCCCGCTTCAGCGGCAACCTTTAACGCCACATCCGGCATGGTTATACGCCGCCCTTCGCGTAACCCTGCGTTCGAAAGTGCAAGACGAACGGAATTGTCGGTAACTCCTAGTCGACGCGCCGCAATCGTCATTCGGTCGGGTACCAGCCAGTCGTAGCCTTCATACCACCAATTCGTTGTCATGTGTTGCCCGGTTGCAACTTCGAGACGCGCGTAGTAAAACTCCAACTGCGCGAGAGTGAGTTGCGTATTTGTCTCGTAATCGGTGCATGCAATGTGCCAGTCATACGATATGGAAGACCCAAACCGTTCGCGCATGCGCCCAATGGCTTCCTCAGCGACGAGGCACCATGTGGAAAGGATGTACAGATAATGGTTAACGATGACCACTAAGCGGGTCCTCAAAAATGCGTACGGCGCGCAACAGCATCTAATATGCTTCTAAGATGCCGTATGACGGCAACGAGTACGAGTCGGCCTTGATAGTTGCGAATACTCCGCTCGAGCTTGTCGCAGAATCGGAACATCTGTATCCGCGTGGTTCCATATGTCGAAGAACGTACGATATTCCGCTTGCGCCTCAGAAACTTCACCAACGCACGCATATGAGCGGCCTAGCTCTAGATGAGTAAGCGCTCCAGTGAGGAAATTCTGTACGATGCCTTTTCCAAGCACGAGTTTTCGAAACTCACCCGCAGCTGCGCCACCTTTACCATCATCTAGATAAGCTTGACCACGCAAAAAAGCTGGATAAAGATAGCTAATGAACGTTCCTGCGCTCCCGGACTCGTGGGATTCCACTGGCCGTAGTAACGCGATCGCTCGGATGAAGTCACCGTCATCAAGGGCCAACGTAGCTTTTATGGCTGGGAGCCAGTAAAGCCTCATGAGGGAATCCGTTGGGTAAGTCTTCTCAAGCTTTTTGACTAAAGTCGTTGCTGATCGTGTAGCGTCCGAGCGAGCCAACGTAAACGCTGCGATGAGCGTTACGTCTCGATCCGCAGAAAGTGCCAACGCTGATGAGACTTCACTTCGCGCAATGGCAAATTCGCCAACTTCAGCTTCTCGGAGGGCCTCGTTAACACGCCACAAAGCCGCCGTTTCTTTCGAGCCCGATGAGATAGCAGCAGCTACCGCGCGCTGCGAAAATTCGCGCGCGGTTTCCATTCGGCCATCGTAAGCCTCAGTATCGGACTGTTCGCTAAGCAGCGCGTCATTTGCCTCAGGCCGGCTCGACGCCCACACCAGCTGTCGAGTCATCTGCACGGGGTCGCCCGTGAGAAAGGCCAGCCAATAAAGGTTCATCCGAAGATAGCGCCCGTCGAAATTACTTGACAGCGCTTCGTTGAAGGTCGCTTTCGCTTCCTCGAACCGATTCAGGCTTATATACATCCCACCCACATTGACATAGCCGATCAGTGTTGGTTCCAACTGCAAGCCCTTTTTATATTCTTCAAGCGCACCGTGCAGTTGCCCCATTGCGGCATAATCATTGCCAAGGTCGTTGTATGGCAGGAAATCGTGCGGATACTCGGCTTGCCATTTCTTATAGTTCTGGATCTCTGCGTCGAGCTGACCCGTCGCTAAAAAATATGCGGCAGATATTCGCAATTTCTCTCGCTCAGTGGCGCGGCTTCGCAACTGGAAGGCGCGCGAGGCAGACTGCTGCGCCAGTGCAGGTTCTTGCAAATTGTGATAAACATTTGCTAACGCCGCGTAAGCTAGCGGAAAATTGGGATCGAGGTTGATTACTCGCTCCAGTAGAGGAATCGTTGGCGGTCCACCATTTTTTTCTGATTCGGCCAGTGCAGCACTGTAATCTTTGAGCGCTTCCAAAGAAGAGGTCGCATCTTCAGCAGGCACTCCAAATCGTTGAACAGAGGTCGCAGGCTCGCCCAATCGCAAGCGCAAAGTTGTCAATGCGCGACTCAGCGCGCTAAGGACGTCCTTTTGCTCGAGAGCTGTTCTACGCGTTGCGGTAAGGGTGTTGCCGCCGCGATCGCAAGACGACGCGGAGAGATCTACAATGTAGTCGCTCCCCTGTTTCGAAATTATTCCCGCAACGACAGCTTTGCCACCGACTCGGTTACAGATTTGGCGGCTAATAACCACAGAGAGACGCTTGCTTTGAGTGTCGCCAATCGTCGTAAGAGCCTTGGATGCATCCTGCGCCGACAGCACATTGACGTAAGGAGAACCTTCCAGTTCGTCTCGCAACGCCCAGTCGAGCGTTCCATCAAAAATGGCATCGCCCGTCAGATTAGCGAAGCTCGCAAGAACCACCGTATCTCCGGCGCGCAGGTGCTGCGCTCCCACAATCTTAGCTTGCACCGACGACGTTAACGGGCACGAGGCAAATACCAAAAAGAAAATCCCGAAAATGCCAGTTTTCGAGCGTTGTACTCGCAGACTCTTATTCACACCATCATGATAGGAAGATTTGATCTCATTGCTAGGCCCAGAAAAGCGAATTTCGATGGGACCACGCGCAGCTTCGCGGCGGGCCGGCTCAGCGATACAAGTTGAGGTACACTATGAGCCATCGAAGGCGACATTCTGCCGTCGCTTTTTGGACCTTGCGTTTTCGTCTTACGTGGACCTGTTAAAGAGAAAGAGCTGCTTGTAGGATTATGAGCGAAGGTTACTGCCCAAACAAATCTAGACGTGGTGCCATGTTTGACTATGGCTGAGAAGGTCACGGCGATTTCACGATAAGAGGAGATACCCTTGGCACGATTTCCGGATCGTATGTCTCGTGAATTTGAAACGATTGCCGCTATTGTTGACGAAGCATTGTGCTGTCACGTAGGTGTTCTAACAGACGAAGGCCCGCTCGTCGTACCAACGATCCACGCGCGAATTGGACAGAAAGTGTACGTCCATGGTTCGGTCCTTGCGCGATGGATGCAATCCGCACGCGACGCTAACGGCTGCCTCACGGTGACACTATTAGATGACTTGGTGCTAGCAAGATCAGCATTCAATCATTCGATGAATTACCGGTCCGTAGTCGCGTGTGGTCAGATGATGCACGTTACCAGTTACGACGAAAAACTCGCAGCGGTGGGTGCAATCGTTGAGCGCATCTGTCGAGGTCGATGGGACGATGTACGCCGTCCTACCGATGGGGAACTTCGAACGACCATGGTGCTTTCGCTTGCGCTCGATGAAGCTGTAGCTAAAGTTCGCGTCGGTCCTCCGATTGATTTTGAAGCCGATCTTGATAGCGACGTTTGGGCTGGACAGGTTCCAATTCGAGTCGTTCGTGGTGTGCCGATCCGCGACCCGATCCTGAAGTCAACGATTCGAACTCCAAGTTACTTGGGATTGCTTCAACCCATCCGGCTTTAGACATTTTTGAGAAGTCCCTGCTGTCGTTTTATGTTTTAGGAATCGCGATGATCATTCGTTCAGGCCGAAGTACAATTTTTCGTTATTAGATTTTGACACGGTAGCTGCTTCGCATCAAGGTGCAGCAAATATACCGTTGTCCTTACCTGAATATGGACTTGGTGACGTTGAGGCTGCCGAAATCTTGCGAAATGTAGTATTTTCGGGTGCTTGTGACCTAGGAGCGAGCACATTCTTCGCGCAAATGGACCCGCCGACACCTTGGATTACGTGGGTAACATCCTATTGGAACGCGGCGTTGAATCAGAATCTTCTACATAACCAGACGGCGCCTATTGCGCGAGAACTCGAGGATCGACTCGTCTCGTGGCTAGCGCCGCTGTTCGGATGTGATGGAGGTCAAGTTCTCCCTGGCGCTAACGTTAGCCAATCTAACTGCCTTATGGGCCGCACGGGAGATCCGCGGCGTGACGGAAGTTGTGGCGTCACAAGATGCTCACCTTAGCATCCGGAAATGCGCGCATCTACTCGGATTGAAATATCGCGCTACTCCAGTTGAACGTGATCGCGGAATAGATTCAGAATCGCTTGGGGATCTTTCGTCGTCAGCACTAGTGCTAACCGCTGGAACGACGAGCGTTGGCGCGATTGATTCACTCAGTGCCGGACGAGGCGCCCGTTGGCGTCACGTTGATGCAGCATGGGGAGGACCACTGCGATTAACCAGCCGCTTCGGGCATCTCCTCGATGGCGTAGACAACGCCGATTCGGTTACAGTGTCTTCCCATAAACTGCTCTTTCAGCCCAAGAATCTGCGCTCATTTTTTTCAAGGATTTCGAAAAGGTAAAAGGCGCGCTCGGCTTCAGCGGAGCATATCTCACCACTCCAAACGTTGGGCTTCTCGGCTCCCGCGGTGCAGCAGCTATTTCTCTCTTGGCCACATTACTGGCGTGGGGAAGGCGCGGCTTCGAGAAACGCCTTGAACGATGCATGACTCACGCCGAATATCTCGCGCGCCTTGTCGAAACTTCCGTCGCGTTCGAACTGTTCGATTGGCCGACGTCGGGTATCGTGCTCTGGAGGCACAAGTATCTCGACACTGAGGTGCTTCTCGGCAGAGTGCCTGGAGTCGCTTCGTCCACGGTTATCGGGGACGAGCGTTGGATTCGATCCGTTGCCGCAAATCCGATGATCGATGTGAATAAGGTTTTTGACGCAATTCGCGCGGCTTCAATGTCCGATAACAGTGCCGTTTCCTAAAGTGGATGTTCAAGCCTTAAGAGTCAGACGTATTCCCAATGAACAGCATCGGTTTTAGCTCAAAAGCATCGCTCTCCTGAAAGCACCTGCGCTTTCTTGTGTAGATGATGACCGCTCAAGTCTCTAAGACCACCGATGTGCAGAAAGGCGCGACACGAAGCGAGCTTCCGTGAAGGCTTACTCAGGAAGTGTGGGGGACAAACGGTGTGTAAATTGCAACGGGGGATTCTTTCAGTTTCTCCGCGAGTTCCGCGCTAGGCGTTCCACACACCTCTCCAGATCCTGTGCAGATCTTAAAGATTGCAGCCATCGTTTCGCCCATGTTTTTCATGTGGTCCAGCAGTGCTTGTGAATCGCGGTAGCGCTCAAAGACGAGGCACTCGCTGTTGTCGTTGTTAAAGTACAACTCATACTGCAGAGTTCCAGTGTCTTTACTTCGCACCAATTCGGCGCAGGTTGCTGCGAGCCGCTTGAATTCGTCCAGCTTGCCATCATGGATTCTCAGTCTGGCGACAGATTGAAGTGCACTCATCGATTGTACCCCTAGCGATTTGATTAATGTTCAACGGTATTAACGGTTTGATGGCGCTTATCTGACAACGTCATATGGCGGCAATTCAGAACCACGGCAAGTGTCGTTAGCTGTGGAACGATCGACGTTACGCGGCGACCCCTGTGCACAGAGGCCTCGACAAGCCGGCGAAGGGATTGAAGAACCGATAAAGGCAAGCTGAAGAAAGGCGTTGTGATTGCTGCTGCTACTCTATTGTGCGCCTGCAACTCCAACCAGAAAAGAGCCAGAATCAAACAAGATGATAGGTCCACATGCAAGGGCTGACGCTGGTCCACTCTCGTGGGCCTTGCAGATTACACATCAAGTGGCTTGATGCATGTGTCGTTGCTCGAAGGCAATCGGCGAGATATTTCCGATCGTCGTATGACGCCGATATGGTTTTTAGAAGCCCTCCATGAATTCAAACACGGCAATTGCCGCTACGCGCGGGTTCTCGAAACGACGTCTCATGAACAGTTCGCATTCGAGAATGCGCGGAGCTTTTGCACATGGCGTTGTCGTAGCAGTCGCGACCGGACCCAATCGATGTACGTATCCCAGCTTTTTTGCAGCTTTGCCCAAACGCGACGTGTACTAAGTCCTTGATCTGAATAATGAATAACGTTAATCGGCGTTCGCTGATGAACTGCCTGATCGAGTTCGTAAAGCACAAGCTCCGTTCGAACGTGCGTCGCCATTGCCCGGCCGACGAGGTGCCGCCTGAATACGTCGAGCACAATGGCAACGCAAAAGAACCGGAAAACGTCGGCACGTATGGGTGAGTCGCGCGGCGGAGTCTCACCGCCGCGCTCTCGTAGAACCGGACATGAACGTTTCCGCTCATCCGGCTCCCATTATCGAGCCGAAAACTGATAACCAGCGCGCCAGTGGGCAAAAAAATCTGCTCGTTGTTGTGCAACGCGCTCAATCCACTTCACCGCACGTGTCTTGTGGCCTCGTAGTTTCTTGAATTTCCGCATCGCCCATCGTGCGAGTGCGCGATTGATATGCTTTGCGACGACATTAAACGCCGATGCGTAGAATCGGGTGTAGTAGTTCACCCACCCAGCGATTGTCGGGCTAAACATTCGCGAGAGGTCTTCGAGCGACTTGTCGCTCTTCAATTGCAACCGCCAACTGCGCACTTCTTGACGCAAGGCGATGGTCGCGCTACGCGCCATAGCCGGTGCGAAATTGGTGAAAGGTACGACCATGCTTGTCGTAGCTTCTTCTCGGCCGAAACGTGTATCCCAAAGAAATCGAACTGGATGTGCTCATGCTCCTCATACCGATGAACACCTTTGCAGTAGACAATCCGTGTCTTATCAGGATGAATCTCCAAGCCGCATTCCCTGAACCGTTGCGCGAGCCGTTCTTTGACGTATTGCGCTTGGTTAAAACTACGGCAATGGACGAGTCCATCATCCGCATAGCGGCAAAACGGCAACCGCGGAAACTGCGTTGTCATCCAACGATCGAAGGCGTAATGCAGGAAGAGGTTCGCGAAAAGCGGTGAGATGACCCCACCCTGCGGTGTTCCTTTCGTTCGCTGTCGCAGCGTGGTTCACGGGTTGTTCGCCTTCTCGATTCACACCTGACACATACGCTGCGCCGTTTCTTTGACGCTCACGACGACGGTCTTTAGCCAACGCCGCTCAAAGTGGTTTGAAAACTGCTCCTGCAAGCCGTATTCGGAGGGTCTGCCTCCATCTTTCATGCAGCTTCTGGCACAGTCGTCGCTATGGACTCATCGCATAACTCCTTCTGTGCTGCTGTAGCACACTAATGTCCGACACCCAGACCTCGTTCGGAGCGTCGGCTCTGAAGTCGCGTTGGACCAAGGCCGGAGCGTTCAACGGCCGTGTCGCCGGTACGTGCACCGTCCGATGAAAGGGACTTCGCTCGAACCGTCGCATCTACATTCGCCGTTCGTCGCGGGTTTCAGCCGCACGTGTGGAAGACACCGGCATGCTAGGCGCTGCACTGCTGGCCGCATCGCTCGCGCTCACGACCGCTCAATCGAAAACGATCGATACTGCGGTCGAGCAAGTGATGGCAGCCAACCATATACCGCGCCTATCGATCGGCGTCGCGCGGAAAGGCAATGTGCTGCTCTTGCGCGGTTACGGCAGTGCCCACGGCGATACGATCTATCGCATCGGTTCATTGACGAAGCAGTTCACGGCTGCGCTCGTTCTGCAACAGATCGAACGAGGAACCTTGGCGCTCACTACGTCGACGCACGGCGTCACGGTGCAGCAGCTGCTCGCGCAGACGAGCGGGCTTCCGACGTATACCGACGATCCGCGCAGCGTTGAGGCGGCGCTTGGGTCGCAGCCGCTCTTCGAGCCGGGCACGCAGTTCGAATACAGCAACACGAACTACTTCCTTTTGGGCTCGCTCGTTGAGTCGGCGACGCACATGCCGCTTGCGACGCTTCTATACCGCAATATTGCGGCTCCGCTCGGACTGCGCAACACATCGCTCTCCGTCAACGACGCGTCCGCGGGAATGTCGTCGACCGCGGCCGATCTTTTGACATGGCTCGAAGCGCTGCGCAGCGGCCGTGTCGTTTCGAACGCCGACTTCCAAGCCATGACCGCATCGCAAGCGCTACCGAGCGGCGAGCGAACACACTACGGTTACGGATTCTACATTCGTGACTGGTACGGTTGGAAAACGGCTGAACATCCCGGCTACGTCGAGGGATTCAGCGCCGACGACGCGATCGTCATCGACGACGGTCTCGAAATCGCGGTGCTCGCAAACGCCGGCAACGCCTATCTTCTTCCGATCGCAAAAACGATTGCGCAGGCGCTCGAGCGCCCCCGTGACGGCGCGCTCGTTGCGGATTTTGAACATCCCGCGCAGAACGAAAACCCCGCCGTCACACGCGACGTCGTCGAACTCGTCCATGAATTGCAGCGCGGCTCGCTCGATCGCGACCGGTTGACGACGTCGCTCAACAAAACGCTTTCGGCGCAACATGTGCTCGACGGGGGACAACCGTTCTCGGCGCTCGGCGCACTGACGCTCGTTGAGTTCATCAACCGCACGAGCGTGAACGGAACCGCACTCGAGAAATATCGCCTGAGCTTCGGATACAAGCAGTTTTGGATGACGCTGAGCTACGCACCGGACGGAAAGATCGACACACTGACCATTACGCCTGACGACGACTGAGCCTCGGTGTTGCGACTCGCGCTCGCGATGTTGCTCATCGCGCAGAGTTTAATCGTGCCGCTCACCGGTCAGCGCACGCGCTCGGTTCAAGCCGAGTCGCTATTTCATACGCTTTTCCGCGATTTCTTTCCGGAGGACGACGGGACAACGTACGTGCAAACGGGCGATATTCCGGCAATGTGGCTGCGCGATTCGGCGGCGCAGACCATCCCGTACGTGCGCTTTCAAATCTACTATCCCGTTTTGCGAAGGCGATTTACCGGTGTCATCGAGCGCGATGCGAACGCCATCAACCTCGATCCCTTTGCTAACGCTTTTAACGCCGACTACACGCCTTGGGAGCGCAAGTGGGAAGTCGACTCGATCGCGTGGCCGGTGATGCTCGCGTCGGTGTACATTCAGGAGACGGGCGACCGTTCGATCTTTACGCCGGAACTGCATGTCGCGCTCAGCCGCATCGTCTACACGTACGGATGCGAACAGCGTCACTCGCGGTGCAGCACGTACAGGTATCCGTACCGCACGTATACCGACGACCACTATAACGAGGGCAGCGGATTGATCTGGTGCGCGTTCCGGCCATCGGACGATCCGGTGCAATACCGCTTCAACATCCCGCAGAACATGATTGCCGTCGTTGCATTGCGCGAGATTCGTGAATTAGCGCTCTACGGATACGGCGATCGGGGATTGGCGATGAAGGCATTGTCGCTCGAACAATCCGTTATGCGTGCGGTCATGCAATACGGAATGGTTTTCGACGAAAAGACCCGCACGTGGATGTATGCCTATGAGACCGACGGATACGGGCGATACAACGTGATGGACGACGCGAACATCCCTAATCTCACGACGCTTCCGTACATCAACTGGTCGTCAGCGTACTATCCGCTCTATCGCACGACGCGTGCGTTCACGCTAAGTCCGCGCAATCCGTGGTTCTTCCGCGGCCGCTACGCCGAGGGCTTGGGAAGTCCGCACACTCCCTATGGCAACGTCTGGCCGCTCGGCCTGATCGGTGAAGCGCTGACCGAAACGAATACCGCGTCGATCGACGAGTTGATTACAACGCTTGTGGAAACCGACGGCGGAGACGGACTGATTCACGAAAGCTTTTACGCCGGCGGCTATTGGCGATTCACTCGCCAGGAATTCGGCTGGGCGAACGCGCTGTATGCGGAGCTGATTTTTCGAACCGTCGGCGGATTCGAAACCACGCCGTTTATACACGAGGGCGTGATCCTGCCGTTTCAACATCGGACGTCGACGCCGACCCTCGTCCCGCTCAACGACCGACTCTTCAACACCGCCGCCGTCGTGGGCGCGCTCGGCCGCCTTCTCTACGAAGGACGCGAAGCTGCAATCAATCACTAACGCGCTACCCGCCGAAGCGGCGTTGACGATCGCCGTATTCGCGCACGGCAGCGTCAAATTGCGCGGAGTCAAAATCCGGCCACATGACCGGCAGGGTCAACAACTCCGTGTATGCCAGCTGATATAAAAGGAAATTCGAAACGCGAAACTCAGCGCCCGTTCGGATCAACAGATCGGGGTCGGCGGCATGCGGCGCGTACATGCGGCCGCGCAGCATCGACTCGTCGATCGAATCGGGCGTCAGCCGGTTTGCGGCCACGTCACGCGCGATCGATTGAACCGCGCGGACGATCTCGTTGCGGCCGCTGTAATTGAGTGCGAGCGCGAGCGTGATGCGCGTGCCGCGCTTCGTCGCTTCAACGAGATCGCGCAGCGCCGCGCGCGCCGGAAACGCAAACGCGTCGAGTTCCCCGATGATTTCGACCCGCACGCCTTGGCGAATCAGGTCCCCCTTCTCGGACTGCGCGCAAGCCGCGTAGAGCTGCATGAGCAGACTGACCTCGCCGGACTCGCGCCGCCAGTTCTCAGTCGAAAACCCGTAGACGGTCAACCGGCCGACGCCGGTGGCCGCGGCCGCGCGAACCGCTCCGCGGAGGGCCGTCACGCCGCGCCGGTAGCCCTCAGCAACCGGCAAGCCGCGGTCTTTCGCCCAGCGCCGGTTGCCGTCCATAATGATGGCAACGTGGTGGGGGACGGCGGCCAGCGCGCGGGCGTCGATCATGCCTCACTTTGTAACACAAAGTAATTACTGCGTGCAAGAGACCCGTCGGACAAGTCGTAACCCCTGCTGGTCATGACCCAAGGCTACTACCGCTATCCGACGATCGCGGGCGATCGGATCGTCTTCGTATGCGAGGACGACCTCTGGTCGGTGCCCGTTTCAGGCGGTACCGCGGCGCGCCTGACGGTTAGCTTCGGGGCCTGCAGCTCGCCGCGGCTTTCGGCCGACGGCGCGTGGATTGCGTTCGTCTCGAACGACGACGGGAACCCGGAAGTTTACGTCATGCCGGCGATGGGAGGGCAGCCGTGCCGCTTGACGTTCCTGGGATCGAGCGTCGCGCACGTAATGGGCTGGAGCGCCGACGCATCGGAAATCTATTTTGCGGCCAACGCGCGCGCGTGGTTCGAAGGCGAGACGTGGCCCTTTTCCATTGGACGCGACGGTGGAGAACCGCGCGAACTCAACGTCGGGCACGCGCGCAGCTTCTCGTTCGGACCGACGGGCGCGATGGTGCTCGGACGCAATGCCGTCGATCCGGCACGATGGAAACGCTATCGCGGCGGAACCACGGGCGAGATTTGGGTCGAAGCGCACGCGGACCGCGAGTTCGAGCGCCTCGCGCTTCCCGGCAACCCGACATGGCCGATGTGGATCGGCGAACGGATTTTTTTTCTCGACGACCATGAAGGCATCGGCAACATCTATTCGTGCCGGACGGACGGGTCGGAGATTACCCGGCACTCGCAGGAAGCCGAGTACTACGCGCGTTTTCCCTCGACCGACGGAACGCGCATCGTCTATGGTGCCGCCGGCGCAATTCATTTGCTCGACATCGCGAGTGATAGCGTGCGCGAAGTGCCGATCGAAACGCCGTCCGCTGAACCGCAAACGGTTCGCCGCTTCGAAGCCGCGTCCGAATCGCTCGAGCATTTCGCGCCGCATCCCGACGGCACGCGCGTCGCATTCGTGTCGCGCGGTGAGGCGTTCACGATGCCGCTCTTTGAAGGTGCCGTCATCCAACACGGGTGCGGCAGCCGCGTGCGCGTCCGCCTAGCCCAATGGCTCAAAGACGGAAAGCGTTTCGTCTGCGTCACCGATTGCAACGGATACGAACAAATCGCGTTGCATCGCGCCGACGTCGCCGATGAGCCGAAGCTATTGACCGATGGCGACATCGGCCGCGTAACGGAGCTCGCCGTTTCGCCCACGAGCGACACGATTGCCTTTGCGAATCACCGGCACGAACTCTGCGTGCTCGATCTCGACGGCAACGTACGCGTCATCGATACGAGCCCCGCGCGGCGTGTCACGGGATTGGCGTTTTCACCGGACGGACGCTACATCGCCTATTCCTGGTGGCCGGTGTACGGAACATCGATCGTTCGCGTCGCGAAAGTCAAATCCGGGAAGGTCCATGACGTCACGTCGCCGTTACGGATCGACCATTCGCCGGCGTGGGATCCGGAAGGCAAGTACCTCTACTTCATATCGACGCGCGATTTTAATCCCGTCTACGATGCTCTGCAGTTCGATCTGAGCTTTCCGCAAGCGCAACGTCCGTTCGTCGTAACGCTGCGAAGCGACGTCCCGTCACCGTTTGTTCCGCAGCCGCGACCCGTGCATCGCAATCACGAACACGACGACGAAAACGAGAAGAGAAACGGAAAACCCAACGACGTTCGCATCGACATCGACTTCGACGGCATTCAAGGTCGCGTGCTCGGGTTTCCGGTCGAGGAAGGCGAGTACGAACAAATCGGAGCGATTAAAGGGCGCGTCTTCTATACGCGCTTTCCCGTGCAAGGAATCAAACCGGCCGGGCGTGACGACGAAGACGAAGAAGCGCTCGGGACGCTGTACGCGTACGACTTTGAACAACTGCGTCAAGCACCCATCGCGAACGACGTGCACGAGTTCCGCATCGGCGCCGACGGACACACGCTGATCTACCGGTCGCAGGAGCGTTTGCGTGCAATCGATGCAACGAACGATCTGCCCGACGAAGAGCCCGAGAAACCGGCCAATGAGCCCGGACGCAAGAGCGGATGGCTCGATCTCGACCGCGCGAGCGTGGAGATCGTGCCGCGCGATGAGTGGGCCCAAATGTATCGCGAAGCATGGCGCCTGCAGACCGAGCAGTTTTGGGTCGAGGACATGAGCGACATCGATTGGGACCGCGTCTACGACCGCTACAAAGCCGTGCTTCCGCGCGTGCGGACGCGCACGGAACTCTCGGATCTGATTTGGGAGATGCAAGGCGAACTCGGGACATCGCATGCCTACGAATATGGCGGCGATCATCGCTTGCCCCCGCAGTATCAACGTGGTTTTCTCGGTGCCGAACTCGCGTGGGACATCGAACGCAAGGGCTATCGGATTGCGCGCATCTATCGCGGCGACTCGTGGAATCGCGATACGGATTCACCGCTTGCCGAGCCCGGTCTCGATATTCACGAAGGCGACGTAATCGTTGCAATAGGGGGGCGCCGTTTAACGCAAGCGGTCATGCCGGATCGTTTGCTCGTCAATTCGGCGCGTAAGGACGTCTCGATTACCATTCGCACCCGCAAAGACGAAGAGCGAACGGTACTCATCAAAGCGCTCGCATCGGAGGCCCCTCTGCGCTATCGCGCATGGGTGGACGCGAATCGTCGCTACGTGCATGAAAAAACCGGTGGGCGTGTCGGCTACGTGCACATTCCCGACATGGGGCCCTCGGGGTTCGCGGAGTTTCATCGCGGGTACCTGAGCGAGTTCAACCGTCGCGGTTTGGTCGTCGACGTCCGGTACAATCGCGGCGGACACGTTTCGCCCCTCTTACTCGAGAAACTCGCACGCAAACGCGTCGGGTATGACGTACCGCGCTACGGCGCAGCCGTACCGTATCCGCCCGAGTCCGTCGGCGGCCCGATGATCGCGATCACGAATCAGTTTGCGGGCTCGGACGGCGACATCTTCAGCCACTGTTTCAAACTCTACAAACTCGGGCCGCTCGTCGGTAAACGCACGTGGGGCGGCGTTATCGGCATCGAACCATACCATCATCTGGTAGACGGCACGCTCACGACGCAACCGGAGTATTCGTTTTGGTTCTCCGACGTCGGCTGGGCCGTGGAGAATTATGGCACCGACCCGGATTACGACGTCGATTTCGCGCCGCAAGATTATCGCGAGGGACGCGATCCGCAACTTGATTTCGCATTGCGGCTGATGGATCGCGCATTCGAGCACACGACCGAGCTACAGCCGGATCTGACGACGCGCCCGTCGTTGTCGCTCCCGACACTGACGTAATATGTGACACACACGTTGTTAACCGAGCGGTTTCGTTTGGAGCCGCTCAAGGCGGCCCACGTTGATAAGCTACTCGCGTACCACCTGCGCAACCGCGAGCATTTGAAACCGTACGAACCCGCGCGAACCGATGATTCCTATACCCTCCGCGCGGTTCGCGAGGAAATCGAGAACGCCGAAGCGTTCGCGGCAGGCGACAAAGCGTTCACGTTTGCGGTCTTCGAACGAGACGGCCACGAGATCGTCGCACTCGTGCATGTGACGCATATCGTGCGGGGGCCGCGACAAGATGCGATTCTCGCGTACTCGGTCAACGCCGAGCACCAGGGCCGCGGCATCGCGACGGAAGCAGCGCGCGCCGTCGTTCGTTTCGCCTTCGAGGGATTACGACTTCATCGCCTTTCGACCGGATATTTCCCGGACAACATCGCGAGCGGACGGGTGTTACGCAAGCTCGGTTTCGCGTTCGAAGGTTACGCGCGCTACTATCTCTTCATTGACGGCGGCTGGCACGATTCAATCCTCGTCGGTCTGATCAACGAGGATTGGATTCCAGAGAAGCCCACACAATAAAAACGGCCCGCATCCTGCGATCCGGGCCTTCGCTCTTACGGGAATTTTACTGCTTCGTACAGGCACCGTGACTGCTCAACTGCTTGCCCTTCTCAGTCCACGTGCTGTGTGTCGTTATTTTGTTCCGTAGTCATTCGCCAGCGCAGTTCCGCCCATGTCCCATATTGGTGTTTCTTGGTGTCGTACGTCACATAGCCGAATCCGTCGTGAGCGGGATCCTTTCCGTGTGCGCCGTCTTTTTCGCTCTCTTTCAGCCACGAGCGGTTCGCACGGGTGAACGGTCGACAATCGAGTTGCTTGCCGCACGCAGCGTGAGACCGGCGCGGCGTGCGGCGCATTACGTAAGAGCGTATCGATAAACGTCGGCATGCGTTAGCGAAGGCAACAACGTGCGCGATTCGACTACGCCGCCGCGCAACGGACGCTATCGCAAATACATGAAGCGGTCCGCCGGATCGGAAGGTATTGCCGTCATACCGCACGGCGGATCGATCGGCATAGACACTGCAGAGTCGAGACGCAGGCGTAGCGCCGCGTTTCCCAGCGTCCGCTGTTCGGCGATCGCCGTTTGTCGTCGCGGACCGCGGCGTGTTCGCGCGCATCGACAATGTGGCGAGCCGGAAATGCCCGCCGCCGAGGATCAAGATGTACCGAACGGTTGACGTGAGTTTGTGGGCTTTTGTATAAGGGTATAGCAGTCCAACATTCTACCGTCCACCATCCAATTGAGTCGGTCCAATATGCGGACTTCCCAGTCCAATTCTGCTGTTACGTCGGAGGGGAATCACGTGAGTACGAACGAGCGCGCAGTCGGCCTGACCAAACAATGGAGCAGCGATCCACGGTGGAGAGGCGTCGAACGCCGTTACACCGCTGCGGACGTGGTCAAGCTGCAAGGCAGTGTCGTCGTGGAGCAGACGTTGGCGCGGCTCGGAGCGGAACGACTGTGGCAGCTGCTGCAAGAGCCGGACGCGACGGCCGCGCTCGGGACGCTGACGGGCGGACAGGCGGTCCAAGCCGTGAAAGCCGGGCTGAAGGCCATCTACTGCAGCGGCTGGCAAGTCGCCGCCGATGCAAACGTCGCGGGCCAGGTTTATCCGGATCAAAGCCTCTATCCGGTCAACAGCGTTCCGCAAATGGTCAAGCGCATCAATAACGCGTTCGCGCGCCTCGATCAGGTTGAATCGGTTGAAGGGCGCGGGGGCGCCGAGAACTACCTCCCGATCGTTGCCGACGCGGAAGCCGGGTTCGGCGGCCCGCTCAACGTGTTCGAATTGACGAAAGCAATGATCGAGGCCGGCGCAGCGGGCGTGCATTTAGAAGATCAATTGAGCTCGGAAAAAAAGTGCGGCCATCTCGGCGGCAAAGTGCTGATTCCGACGCAACAAGCGGTGCGTCATCTGATCGCGGCACGTCTGGCCGCGGATGCGATGAACGTTCCGACGATCATCATCGCGCGCACCGATGCAAACGCAGCGACGCTCGTCACGAGCGACGTCGATCCGGTCGATCGGCAATTCATCAGCGGCGAGCGCACGCAGGAGGGATTTTTTCGTACCAAACAGGGCATCGACGCGTGCATTGCGCGCGGCCTCGCGTACGCGCCGTATGCGGATCTGCTGTGGATGGAAACGTCGGAACCGAATATCGAAGAAGCGCGCAAGTTTGCCGCGGCGATTCATGCAACGTACCCCGGCAAACTGCTCGCGTACAACTGCTCGCCGTCCTTCAATTGGAAGAAGAAACTCGACGATCGATCGATCGCGACGTTCCGCGAGCAGCTCAACGCGATGGGATACAAGTTCCAGTTCATCACGCTAGCCGGCTTCCACGCGCTGAACTTCAGCTTCTTCGAACTCGCGCGCGAGTTCAAAGCGCGCGGGATGTCGGCGTACGCGGAATTCCAGCAAGCGGAATTCGCCGCCGAAGAATTCGGCTACACGGCGACGCGTCACCAGCGCGAGGTCGGCACGGGATACTTCGATGAAGTGGCCCAGGTGATCAGCGAAGGGCAGTCGTCGACGACCGCGCTACACGGATCAACGGAAACCGAGCAATTCTACGGAAACGGTAAGGCGAAAGAGGTAGCATCCGTCTAAGATGAACGTCGCTCCAGCGGAATTCACGCTGCAACGCGATCTGCCGAAGGGGTTTGCGGAATTTTATCTCCCGTTGCACCGGCGATACACGCCGTCGCAACAACGTCTCGCGCACGCGCGAGCCGCTCAGCTCGCGCGCGCGCATGCGGGCCGGCTGCCGACGTACCTCCCGCCATCCGAAGCAACGACGACCGATTGGCATATCGAGTTGCCCGAGTGGTGCCGCGATCAACGCAATCAAATGACGGGCCCGGCAGATGACGCCGCGCTTGTCGTGAAGATGCTCAATTCGGGCGCTCCCGGTGTGATGCTCGATCTCGAGGATTCCATCGTAAACACGTGGGACCACTTGATGCTGGGTCACGAGAACCTCGTGAACGCGCTGTACGGCGAACTGACGTACGACGACGCCAAACGCGGCACAACGGTCGGAATCAAACCGGGCAATACCGTTATATGGAACCGGGTGCGCGGGTTACATCTTTCCCAAGCGGGCGTCATCGAAGAAGAACTTACGAGCGCGTCGCTCTTCGACGTCGCGCTACTCGCATTTCGTCTCGACTACAACCGGCTCAAGCACCCGCTCTGCATCTATATTCCGAAGTCGGAGTCAGCCGAAGAAGCGTTGTGGTGGAAAGCACTCTTCGACGACATCATCGCAGCGAAGGGATGGAACGCCGGTACGATCAAGGCGATGGCGCTCGTCGAATCGCATCCGCTCGCGTTCCAAACCGAAGAGTTCCTCTTCAATCTCCGTGACTACATCGTCGGGCTGAACCTCGGGCGCTGGGATTACATGGCAAGTTTGATTCACTTCAACTTGAACGATCCGAACTGGCTTTTTCCCGATCGCAACACGATTCCGACCGACGTGCCGTTCTTCCAAAACCTGCGTACGCTCTTGCCGGAGGTCACGCACAAACATGGCGCGCTCGCTATCGGCGGCATGACCGCGCTGTATCCGAGCCGCGACGATGCGCAGCTCAACGAACGCGCGCTCAGCGTGTTGGAACGCGACAAGAACAACGAAGCGGCGTGCTTGATGGACGGCGCGTGGACCGGGCACCCGGATCAAAACGCCATTGCGGTCGCGCAATTTCCGTACCCGAATCAACTCGACAAACGTCCGGATTTGCCGACGCTGCAGCCGGATCTGCGTCCTTCGCCGAAGGGCATCGGCATGACATCCATCGAGGGCACGCGAGCCGCAGTTCGTACGGTCATTCGCTATCGTCACGGAGTGCTCGCGGGTGAAGGCGCGAGTCTGGTCGACGGCTACATGGAAGACCTCGCGACCGACCGCATCTACCGGCTGATGATCGCACAACGCATGCGTTATCCGGGCCCCTATACGCCGGCTTCCCTTTCGGCGATCTTCGATGAAGAGCTCGAGAAAGTCGGGCCGGAATACAAAGCGGCGCGCGAGCTTTCGGAGCAGATGATTCTCACCGGCGCGTTCGACCCGAAGTAACGCGGCTGCCGCCTCACGGCGGTCGTGTCCCGCTCGTCACGCGGCGATTGCCGAGGCACGCGCCGGGGTTGTACAACCTTCTTATGAAGCTGTCGCGTCGAACGTGGCTCCTGATTTTGCTTGGATTCACCGCGCTCGGAATCCTCAACAGCCTCCATTACTACCTTGACGATCTCGCACGCGGGTATCACGGGACCCTCACGCGACGTATCATCGAAGAGTTCACCGGAACCTACTGCGCGATGGCGTTGCTCCCGCTGATCTTCTGGTTTTACCGGCGGTTTTGCTTCGGCGAAAATTGGATCAGAGCGATTGCGGGAAACATCGCCGGGGCCGTGATCTATTCGATCCTCCACACAACGCTGATGTGGACGTCGCGGATCGCCGTCTACTGGGTGCTCGGCCTCGGCGCATATAGCTATGGCAACATGCTCTACCGGTATCCCATGGAAGGGGCAGGCGATCTCTTCGATTATGCGCTCATGCTCGGACTGATCGCCTTGTTCGTGAACCTTGCGGATGCGCGCAAAGCGGCCGTGAAAGAGGCGGAGCTCGAAGGAAAACTGTCGGAAGCAAAGCTGGAGAATCTCCGGCTGCAGCTTCAGCCGCACTTTCTCTTCAACACGTTGAACGCAATCTCGTCCGTCATGTATGAAGACGTCGGCAAAGCGGACCAGATGTTGACGCAGGTGAGCGAGTTCATGCGCTTGGTCCTGGCGTCGAGCGGCGTGCAGTCCGTGACAGTCGATGAAGAGCTCCGCATCGAGCGCATGTACGTCGACATTATGAAGACGAGACTCGAGCGCAACTTGCTGCTCGACGTTCGCGTGGACGATTCAGCGCACAAAGCGCTCGTCCCATTCATGCTGCTGCAGCCGCTCCTCGAAAACAGCATCCGCCATGGTATGGGGTCGGCGCGCTCGTCGATCGACTTGGACATCGACGTCGCACGACAGAACGGATCAACCGTCATTCGCGTCGCGGACGACGGTATCGGATACAATGAAGGCGTCGCAAACGGCATCGGGCTGAATAATACGATCTCTCGACTGGACTACATGTACGGCGCCGGGGCGTCGTTCGTGATTGCGGCGCGCGACGACGGTGGAACGCTTGCGACGCTGACGCTTCCGTATGTCGAAGGGACCGACGCGTGACGATTCCCGTGATGATTGCCGATGACGAGGCGCCGGCGCGCCGGAAGCTGGCGCGCTTTCTCGGCGAGCACGATGACGTGAGCATCGTGGCGGAAGCATCGAACGGCATCGACGCGCTTGATCTCATCGCGATGATGAAGCCGCGCCTGGTCTTCCTCGACATTCACATGCCCGATCTCGACGGACTGGGTGTTGCGCAAGCCCTCGTGCGAGCCGACGAGCCGCCGGCGATCGTCTTTGTCACCGCCTACGACCGCTATGCCGTCAAAGCATTCGAGGTAAGCGCACTGGACTATCTGCTCAAACCTTACGATAGGAACCGGTTCGAACAAGCACTGGAGCGCGCGCGGCGTTCGGTCGAGACGCGCCCCGACGGCGAAACACTCGCGGCAACGCTAGCGCGCATCCGCAATGAGGAACAGTACATCCGTCGCCTGCTAATTCCGAATGAGGGCCGGTCATTCTTCGTCGCGACGCGCGAGATCGAGCGCCTCGAATCGGATGGCAATAATGTGATCGTGCACACCGCGCGCGCAACGCATGCGCTACGCGCGACGCTCGAATCCATCGAAACGCGCCTTGATCCCGCACAGTTCGCGCGCGTGCATCGATCGCACGTCGTCAACATCGACGAGATCGCCGAAATCCATCCGTGGTTTCACGGTGATTACAAAATCAAAATGCGCGACGGCACTGAAATCGCGTGGAGCCGCCGCTATGCCGCAAAGCGCCCGGATCTGCTGAAGTAGGGGAGAGACGATGAACCTTCGCACGATGCCGTGGATTGTAGCGGCGATAGTTTTCCTCGTCCATGCGCTCGGCAACGCCCATTACGGCTTCTTCCGCGACGAACTCTACTTCATCATCTGCGGGTTCCATCCGCAGTGGGGATACGTCGATCAGCCGCCGCTCGTTCCGCTCATGGCCGCTGCGACGCAACTGTTCGGACATTCATTGTGGCTGCTGCGCATCATACCGGCGCTCTTTGCCGCGGCAGGCGCATACACCACATGTCTGCTCGTTGCCGAGTTCGGCGGTGGAGTGTTCGCTCAAGTGCTCGGCGGGCTCGTGTTCCTGTTCTGCGGTGTGCTGATGTCGTTCGGTATGAAGGTCGGGACGGATGAAGTAAATCTCTTTACGTGGCCGCTGCTCGCGTATTTGCTCGTGCGTTTGGTGAAGGGCGCCGATCGACGCGTGTGGCTCGCCGCGGGTGCGGTCGCCGGCATCACGCTCGAAAGCAAATATAGCGTGGTGTTCTTCCTCATCGCGCTCGTCGCCGGCGTACTTCTCACGCCGGAACGGCGTATTTTGCGGAACGGCTGGTTTGGCGCCGGCATCGCGCTCATGGCGCTCATCGCCTTGCCGAACGTCCTATGGCAAGCGCACTACGGGTTCCCGATGATCGAATTACTTCGCAACGGCGCCAGCGGCAAAAACATTGCGGCCGGGCCGGCGCTCTATATCGTGCAAGAGATTCTCATCACAAATCTCTTTCTTTTTCCCGTGTGGGTCATCGGATTGTTCTCGCTGCTGCGCTCGAGCGCATACCGGTTTCTCGGCTACGGGTACATCATCCTCATCGCTGAGATGATGGTCACGCATGGCAAGCACTATTATCCCGCCGCCGTGTACTCCATCCTGATCGCGGCCGGCGCGGTTGCGATTGAATCGTGGACGTCTCGCACGACGCTTGCGCGCTATTTGGTGCTCGCATACGCGCTCGTACTCGGACCCGTTTTCGTTCCGTTCGCTCTTCCGATGCTTCCGGAACGGACATTTCTCGCGTATCAACAACGCGTCCTCACGACGCTTCACCTCTCGAAGAACGTCACCGCTACGGAACACCACCGTGAGGATGAAGCGCTTCCCGCTGATTGGGCCGACATGCACGGCTGGCCGGAGATGGCCTCAACCGTAAAAAGAATCTATGACGGCCTGCCGGTGGCCGAGCGTACGCAGGCGGTCGTCGTCGCATCGAATTACGGCGAAGCGGCTGCGATTCAATTTTTTGCGAACGTCCCGGTCGTGAGCGGCCACAATCAGTACTGGCTGTGGGGAACACACGGGTATTCCGGGAACGTCGTGATCGATGTCAATGGCGATTGTGGCGCGAGCGCGCATCTGTTTGCGCGATCGCGACGTGCAGCGGTGTTCGATGCGCCGTATACCGTGAGCTACGAAACGCACATCCCGATCATGCTCTGCCGCGGCATAAAAGAACCCCTAGCGCAGCTCTGGCCGCGAGAAAAGGATTATATCTGATGAAGAGGCGCTTGTTACTGCAGGGCGGCACATCAGCTGCGCTCATTGCATTGTTACCGCGGTATTCCGGCGCCGCTCAAGCGACGATTCCGTGGGAGAAGTTGCGCCGAGCGACGGACGGCGAGGTCATGGAGCTGCGCTCGCCATTCGAGTCGTGCGCGAGCGGGACGACTGCATGCGATGCGCTCTTCGAGAGTCTGAAGAATCCCTATTTCATCGGTGACGATCCGGCGCTCACGCAAACGGTTGGATGGGCCGATGCGTGGACGAGTACGACAAGCCCGCACGCGGTCGCCGCGCAGCACGCGGGCGACGTCGCCGCCGCAGTGAACTTCGCGCGGAATTACAACCTTCGATTGGCAGTCAAAGGCGGCGGACACAGTTATCAAGGCACATCGAACGCGCCCGATTCACTGTTGATTTGGACGCGCCGGATGCACGACATCAACGTCGGCGATGACACCGTCACGCTGGGATCGGGAACGATATGGGCGCAGGCGTACGATGCCGTGACAACGCAGCACGCGAGGTACGTTCAAGGCGGGGGATGCGCGACGGTCGGCGTCGCGGGTTTGATTCAAAGCGGCGGCTTCGGCAGTTTCTCCAAGCGCTTCGGCACGGCTGCATCGAGCCTGCGCGAAGCCGAAGTGGTGACCGCCGACGCACGAATTCGCACGGTCAATGCGTCGAGCGATCCCGATCTGTTTTGGGCATTGAAGGGCGGCGGGGGCGGCACGTTCGGCGTCGTCACGCGGCTGACGCTCGCACTGCACGACCTGCCTGAGTTTTTGGGCGGCGCCAATGCGGAGATCAGGGCGTCATCGAACGATGCGTACCGCGAATTGATCGCGCGGTTCATCACGTTCTATCGCGACTCGCTGTTCAACGAGCACTGGGGCGAAAGCGTCGAGTTCCGCCGCGACAACGTGCTTGCTATCAATATGGTGTGTGCGGAACTCACGTCGGACGCGATGAACGCCGTGTGGAAACCGTTTTTCGATTCGGTGAAAGCATCGCCGTCGAAATTTACGATCGCGGACGGGCCGCATATCGGCGCGATGCCGGGGCGCCACTGGTGGGACCGCGCCTGGCGCGTCGATCACGACAGTACGTCGGTGAGACTCGATCCCCGTCCGCAACACGGAACGAATTGGTGGTGGAGCGGGGACAGCGATCAAGTCGGTGTCTTCCTTTACGGCTACGAATCCCTGTGGCTTCCGGCGTCGCTGCTCGACGGCGCGCATCGCTCGTCATTGGTCGACGCGATCTACGAAGCGTCGCGCCCATACGGATTCGCATTGCACTTCAACAAAGGGCTTGCGGGCGCGCCGGCCGCGGCGATCGCTGCGGCCTTGGATACGGCAACGAACCCGAACGTCACTACCGCGTTCGCACTTGCGATCAGTGCAAACGGCGCGCAAAGCGTCTATCCCGGAATTGCCGGTCACGAACCGGACCTGCGAAAGGCTCGCGCGAGCGCGCAAGCGGTGCATGCGGGCATGAATCGGCTCCGTGATCTTGCGCCGAACGGCGGATCGTACGTGTCCGAAAGCAACTACTTCGAACCGTCGTTCGGAAGATCGTATTGGGGCGCCAACTATCCGATCGCCTTGCACGGATCAAACGCGTATACGATCCAAACAACATTTTCACCGTTCACAACGGCGTTCGCGCGTAATGGAATGCGGTTTCACAATTTATCGCTTGTCCATTAACCGGGGGAACCGGACATGATGGAATAGCATCATTCCGGTATGTCACTTCTGGAGAATTGATGCTTATGAGATTTCATATTGCCGCAACGCTTTGCGGATCTTTGCTCGCGCTCGCTCTGTGCGCGTGCAGCGGCGGATCGAGTTCGCC
Source organism: Vulcanimicrobiia bacterium (assembly GCA_963737065.1). Classification (GTDB taxonomy): domain Bacteria; phylum Vulcanimicrobiota; class Vulcanimicrobiia; order Vulcanimicrobiales; family Vulcanimicrobiaceae; genus JAMXLG01. Next base: position 1,807,518 of record CAVTRC010000001.1, on the reverse strand, counting down.
CGCAGCACAGCAAGCGATTCCGCAAAGCGGCGGAACGGACGCGACCGCGATGAGCGCGCTCGCGAATGGACCGCGCACGTGGTCCATCCAAGCCGGCGCATCGACGTTAGACCAAGCGTTTCAGGATCTCGACTTCTATGACGGATCGATTACGATCGACGCGGGCGATTCGGTAACGTGGCGAGTCGCGTCGACCGAGCCGCACACGGTATCGTTTCTACTTCCGGGGCAAGCCATTTCCGCCGGATGGCAGCCCCGAGCAAACCGCGCCCGCAGGCGGTCACGTCGTCGACGGAACGAAATTCGTCAGCTCCGGCCTGCTCAACGATGGCCAAACCTTTACCGCTAGCTTTGCGAAGCCGGGCACATACCACTACTATTGCCTGCTGCACCATCCGGAAATGCAAGGCATGATAACGGTGCAGCGCGCCGGTACGGCGTATCCGCACACGCAAGGTTTTTACACGCATGCCGGCTCCGACGACGAATGGGACGACCTCAACGCGGCGCGCGCTTCGCTCGCGCAGTTTCCGTTCAAACCGTTCGGTACGACAATTGCCGCGGGCATTGCACCGGGCTTAGCGCAACCGCCGATCACCCAGTCAACCGTCTTCCGGTTCGTCGAAGACGGCCGCGACTACAACAATCATACGTTAACCGTTCCGCTCAACACGACGATTACATGGGTGAATGAGTCGAACAACGCGCCGCATACCGTGACGTTCCCGGTGGCCGGCCAGCCGCTTCCGAAGGGGCCGCCGTTCATTCCGCCCGCCGGCGGCAACACATACGACGGCTCGACGTTTACGAATTCCGGAGTACTGCCGCCGGGTGCTTCGTATTCGTTGAAATTCACGAAGAAAGGCGCGTTCAAATACTACTGTCTGTTTCACGCGCGAGCACAAATGGACGGTTGGATCCGCGTTATTTAACGCGGCGCACGCCGAAGCGCATCCCGCGTACGCCTACAAACCGAGCGCCGCAATGAGTTTCGGATAGACGAGGCCCGTTGCGGCGTGCGGGTTGTCGGGATCGATGATGTCGTGGTTTTCCGGGAGGTTGCGGAATACGACATACTCGATCCCTTCCTTGCGCAACCCGCGCCACTCATTGACGACGGCTTCCGTCACTTCATTGTTGACGGCGGGATCGGCGCGATTGACGACCGTCGTGATCCGTTGCGCGCGCGCTTGTATATCGCGCGCCGCACGATACACGGCATCACCGATCCGCATCGTCTGGGCGAGCGCGTGGGTGGGAAAGCGCGGATACGCGGTTTTCGGTCGCTGCGCTTCACGGATGCGCGGATCCCACCACAGAAACATATTGGGTATATGGCGCATCAGCCATCCCAGCGTCTTGCTCACATCGTACGGCAATTGCAAGATCGCAAAGTCCGGCGAGACCGGAACGCTGACCGCAACGTCGTCGCGATACTGCGCGAGATACGCGCACTGGAGGGCGCCCGCGGAAATTCCGAGGACCGCAACGCGCTCTCCGAAGCCGCACGCGATGTCGACCGCATCGTACGACTGCAGCGATGAGCTCTTCCGCAGTCAGTGCGGCGAGCGCGTTCGTCATGCGGTCCACGTAGCCCTGATACGGCAAGCGCGGCACGTAGACGTTCGCCCCGCGCGCGTGTACGAGCGGCGCAAACGTTCGCATACTGCCCCGGATGATTCGTCAACCCGTGAAAAAGCACGACGGCGAGCGGTGTACGCGCACCGTGATCGAGCAATTGCGTACGCGCGTGGGGCGCGATGCGATCGTCATCGCGTCCCATAACCTCCCTTGCGCGCACGACCGCTTCTTCATGCGACTGCGCGGGAGCGCTCTTCGGCGGCTCGATCAGCGCCAAGCGCACACCGCCAGATGATCGTTCACGAGTCCCGTCGCCTGCATGAATGCGTACACGATGGTTGGGCCGACGAAACGAAACCCGCGTCTACGCAGGTCGGTGCTCAACGCCTGCGACTGCGGCGTTTGCGCAGGAATGTCAGCGGGCGCGCGCGGGCGGTTGACAATCGGCTTTCCATCGACGAAGCGCCACACGTACTCATCGAACGAACCACATTCATCTTGCAGTTTCAAAAACGCGCGCGCGTTGGAAACGGTTGATTCGATCTTACTGCGGTTGCGGACGATTCCTTCATCGCTCATCAAGCGCTCGATGCGTGCGGGCGTCATACGTGCGACCCGGCGCGCATCGAAATCGAGAAACACCGCACGATAACGCTCACGTTTACGCAGAATCGTCTCCCAGCTCAAGCCGGCCTGCGCGCCTTCGAGCGTCAAGAATTCGAAGAAGACGCGATCGTCATGCACCGCGATGCCCCATTCGTTGTCGTGATACGGAATCATCAGTGCCGTCGTTGCCCAGGTGCATCGCCGCTTCACCGTTCACCCTCGATCAAATTCAAGATCGTCGGGAATACACGATCGGCGACCTGCGGATGGCGCAGCGGTTCGATGATGTCGTGCGAAAACGGCACGTCGGTGAGCACAACGTGATCGAGCCGTTCGGGATGAACCTTGCGCAAGCGACGCTCCAACGTCCGCACCGCCCGATTATTGATCGCGGCTTCCCGCGCATTGGTCACGAAGATCAGTTGATTCGCCGCAACGCCTTTCTTCGCATCGCCGAGGACTTCGCGTGCGAGCAGATACGACTGCGCAACGGCATGCGTTGCATAGCGCGGATACCCGTGTTCCGGCATCTGTCGCTCGCGCGCGATCGGATCCCACCAATGGAACCGATTCGGCAACGCGAGCATCACCGTCGCAAACGATCCCATCAGCCGATTCGGCACCCACGAAATGCCGAAGAATGGCGCGATGGCGACCGCGCGTTCTATCGGATAGCGTTGCGCGATCCACGCCGCCAATAACCCGCCCAGTGAAAATCCGGCGATAACGACGTTTTTGCCGAGTCCGGATGCAATATCGACGCTCTCGCGAGCAGATGCGCGCAAGTCTTCGGCGGTCAAATGCGCAAGCGCGGTCGACAGGCGATTCTGATGACCGTGGCGCGGCAGGCGCGGAACGACGACGTTGTGGCCGTGCGCATGTAGCTCATGCGCGAATCGAACGAACTGCGTCGGACTCGCGGACAAGCCGTGAAACAGGACCACTGCCAGCGGACGCACCTCGTCATGAAGCAGCAGTTTCGTGCGCCCGGCTTGGCTCACACGGGCGTGATCGCGCGATCTCAACCGGCCGAGCGTCGCCCGGGTGTCGTCTGGAATACGGTTCATCGCGAGAAGGTAGGCTTTCGGGGCGTCCTTAAGTGAGCGAGCAAGTGTTCTTCGAACATGGGCGTTTGCGCCCCCATGTTCCTTTGCGGGGTCTCTGCCCCGGAGTAAACACACTCGGCGCCCTTATGAGGATCATGCATGTAGAGAACAGTCTCTCCGACACGTACATCGAGCTGGATGAACGCTACGGCGCTCAGAACTATTCACCGCTCGATCTCGTCGTCGAACGGGCACGAGGCGCGTGGCTTTGGGACGTCGACGGCAAACAGTATCTCGATTGCGTCAGCGCGTACTCGGCCGTCAATCAAGGGCATTGCCATCCGCGCATCGAGGCGGCGCTCATAGAGCAAGCCTCGAAAGTGACGCTCACCTCCCGAGCGATGCGCAACACGCGCATGGGACCGTTCCTCAAAAAGCTGACGGAGCTGTGCGGCTTCGATAAGGCCCTGCCCATGAACACGGGTGCCGAAGCGGTCGAAACCGCGATCAAACTTGCACGCCGCTGGGGATACGCAGTCAAAGAAATTCCCGATGACGCGGCCGAGATCGTCGTCTTCACGAACAACTTTCACGGGCGCACAACCTCGATCATCAGCGCGAGCAGCGAGCCGGGCTACCGAAAGCAGTTCGGGCCGTTTACGCCGGGATTCGTGCTCGTTCCGTTCGGCGACGCCGACGCCCTCGAACGCGCGATCTCGCCGAATACGTGCGCGATCCTCATCGAGCCGATTCAAGGTGAAGGCGGCGTGATCGTCCCGCCCGAGGGATATCTCAAGCGCGCATGGGCAATGTGCAGAGAGCATAACGTGCTCTTCATCGCAGATGAAATTCAAACGGGTTTCGGACGCACCGGTCATCTCTTCGCATGTGACTACGACAACATCAAGCCCGATATTCTGGTCGTCGGCAAAGCACTCGCCGGCGGCTACTATCCCGTTTCCGCGGCGCTTGCGAACGAGCCGCTGATGCGCTTGTTCGAGCCCGGCGATCACGGCAGCACGTTCGGTGGAAATCCGCTCGGGTCGGCCGTTGCAATGGCGGCGCTCGACGTTTTGATTGAAGAGAATCTCAGTGCGCGCGCACGCTACGCCGGCGCAAAACTCATGCAAGGACTGCGCGCGGTTTCATCGCCGTTGGTGCGTGAGATTCGCGGGCGCGGCCTGCTGATCGGGATCGAGCTGACCGTACCCGCAAAGGCGTTGAGCCAGGCGTTGCTCGAACGCGGCGTCGCGGCAAAAGACACGCATCGCTTCGTGTTGCGCATCGCGCCGCCGCTCGTAATCGACGACGAGGCAATCAGCTTCCTACTCGAGCGCTATCGCGATGCGCTTGCGATCCTGCAACCGTGACCTGTTTACTTCGTATATGGTTTGACGACATCCGATAGGCGATCCGGCGTGTTTGGAACGCGTTCCAAATGTGGATATCGTGAACCGCCGTGGTAGTCGATCTCGATTGTGCGATAGTCGTCCGTGTGCGTAACGATGAGCGCGATCGGTTTGCTCGTGCCCTTTGACTCTTCGATTGCATTGTAGAGCCCATCATCGGAGTACTCGCGGCCGTCGACGGCGACGATCTTCGTGTTGATGCCGAGACCAGCTTTCCATGCCGGCGAACCATAGCGCACGTCGGACACGCTCCCGTTACGCACGTTCACGCCGATCGAATACCAGAAGTTCGATTTTTCGACGAAATGCTGCGGCTTGTCGGTATATACGAGCTTCCAACCGTCGGCGGTAAATCCGTCCGGCGGATGGATCGCGATATCGTCGACCCACGTCTTGAAGAATCCGGCCCAGTCGTACGGCAGGATCTGATTTAGTCCCGCGACGATATCGTCGCGCGTATATGTCTTGACGATCGGCCCGGTGTTGTCCTGACCGAAGAACGCGCGGGCGAACGTATCGAGCGATTTTTTGTTGTTCGTCTTTTCGCGAATGATGCTGTCGGCTTTTAGCCACATGAGCTCGCCTTCGGAATAGAAATCGACGCTCCGCCGCTCGGCGTTGTATCCGCGCGGATACGTATAAAGTACGGGGGCGAACGCCGCCGTGTCGAGCAGTGGATGCCACTGACGCCCGGGCTCGTTATCGTAGTACGCGTACGTCGCGGCAATATGATCCGGCCACGTTTTCGCATCGCGCAAGCCGTCGCGCCACGACATCACGTTGCCGTAGTATTGCGTCATACCTTCGTAGACCCACAAGAGCGAATCGTCGTACGGCAATTGGAGATTCGGCTGGTACAAGCCGGCCGGCATACGGTACTTTCCGTCCCACGAGTGATTGAATTCGTGCGATAGCAGATCGGCTTCCCGATCGAGCGTTTTCGGATTCGTGAAGAGATCGCCGGGCGCGCCGTCATCGCTCGACTCGTGATGTTCGATGCCTTCACCGGGAATGACGTCGGAGACCGTCAGCAGGAAATTGTAGTTGCGCCAGTGGCGCGCGCCGTACATCGCGAGCATTTCACGCACGAGCTTGCTGTAGTGCGCGATGATTTGCAGTTTCGCATCGAGTTCTTCCGGCGTGTCGGCAACCACGTTCAGATACGCTGCAGCATCGCCGTCGCGCCACAGTTCCCAGCGCTTGTAATTCAAGCCGATGTCCATCGGGGAATCGACGAGATGTTCGAGGGAAACCGTCGCAAAGGAAATCGCGTTGCCGTTTGTTCTTGCGCCGGGTAGCGCCGTCGCAACATGCCAGCCGGCCGGTACCGTAATCGACGGATCGAAAAACGTGTCTTGGATCGTCCCCGTCGACGGGTAAAGCAGTGTCTGATCCCACAAGATCGCCGCCATATTGGCACTGCCCAATCGGTTCGTCGAATATGAACCGAACGTCGCGCCGAGATACGTCATGTCGATGTCGAGAAACGCCACGCCGGGCGGGACGTCGAGGTCGAATGCAAACACATCTTTCGGCTCGCGCCGCCACGTCAACGTCTGTCCGTTCGCTTTGATAAAGAGTCCGGCGAGATTCGCAATCGGGCCCGCAACCATGTGTTCGCCGGGGATCCACTTCGGATAGTACAGGGTCAACTTGCCGGGGCTCACCGCAAGACGCTCGTGGGCGAACACGACGTTTTGCGTCGCGACGCTCGATGCATCGACGTTTAACACGATCGGCGGCGAAGTTGCCGCTCGAGCGGGCGCGGCGAAAAGCGCCGCAGCGGTGAGCGCCGCCGCAGCGACAACGACGTTCGGGTGCAGCATATCGCACCTTACTCCCTCGTCGCCGCAACACCATTTCGTCGCGCCCAGCGCTGCTGCGCCTGAGCTGACGGGCAAGCGAGCTATGATTCGCTCCAGCGAGCCGCGGAGCGGACGCGGCGGCGCGTTGACACCCCCGAGTTTGCCGTGCTATTCTGCGCAAGCCGAAGAAGCGGTGTGATCCTGACAATTCGCAGGCCACAGCGCTCACCGGATGCCCCCGGGCGATCCGGTACTGCATGAGGAGCCGACGGTAGGCTTCCGCTTGTGGGGTTGCTTCGGCAACGCCTTTTTTTATTTGTGTAGGAGTTCACGCCATAGCTCGACCGCTCAGAGTAAACGAGCAGATCCGCATTCGCACGGTTCGTGTGATTGATGAAAACGGAGCACAGCTCGGAATCATGCCGACCGAGGACGCACTCACGCGCGCGCGCGGCGCCGGTCTCGACCTCATCGAGATCTCGCCAAACGCGCAACCGCCGGTTGTCAAAATCGGCGACTACGGCCGGCTCAAGTACGAGCAGTCAAAGAAAGACAAAGACGCCCGTAAAAAGCAGCGCAACTTCGAACTCCGCGAAGTGAAGCTGCGTCCGAAGATCGAGACGCATGACTATGAGACGAAAGCTCGCATGGCCGAACGTCTTTTGATGGACGGAAGCAAGATCAAAGTCACGATCATGTTCCGCGGGCGGGAAATCACGTACACGTCCTTCGGCAAGCGATTATTGGATCGTATGGCGGAAGATATGGCGCCGATTGCAACGGTCGAGCGCGAGGCGCGTCTCGAAGGAAAAAACATGTTCATGATCTTGGCGCCGCGTACGGCACCCACCGGGCCGCCGAAGTTCTCTTCGCAAAAGGAACACGCGAAAGAACATAGGGACGGCGCGCACGCCGAGCATGACGAAGAAGAAACGAAGGAGCCAACCAGTGCCTAAGATCCGTACCCATCGTGGTACCGCGAAGCGCGTCAAAGTGACGGCGACCGGCAAGGTCATGCATCGGCATCAATTCGACGGCTGCGGCCACATTCTCAGCAAAAAGTCGCGTAAGCGCAAGCGCAATTTCCGTAAGGATCAGCCGACGTTCAAGGGCGATTTGAAGCGCTTGGCGCCGACGATTCCGTACTTGGTATAGGAGGGGCCGAACCAAATGGCACGTATCAAGCGCGGCTCTCACGGAATCAAGCATCGCCGCAAAGTCATGAAGCTCGTCAAGGGCTTCCGCGCCGCGCGCCGCCGCAACTACCGCGTCGCCAACGAAGCGCTGCTGAAGTCACTGGCGTATGCGTTCCGCGATCGGCGCGTGCGCAAGCGTGACTTCCGCTCGCTGTGGATCAGCCGCATCAATGCCGCCGTCCGCCGCGAAGGGCTCACGTACTCGGTGTTCATGAACGGCCTGAAGAAGTCGGGCGTCACGCTGAACCGCAAAGCGCTGAGCGAGCTCGCGATCAGCGATGCAACAGCCTTCAACTCACTCGTGAAAATGGCGAAGGGCGCAGTCGGAAAGTAACCGCTATTTCCGTATTCATTCAGGCCCGGCAGCAATGCCGGGCCTTTTATCTGCCCGGCGCATGCGCTACGTGGCCCGCTTGCCCGGTACGCCCTCCCATCCGGCACGTTCTTATGTTGTTCCCAGCAAAAGTGGGAACATCGGTCCGTATGAAATTCGCAACAGCTATGATAGCGGCGGTTCTTGTCGCGGGGCTTGGCAGCGGCAGCATCGCCCAAGCGGCAAGCTCGAACGATCAAAGCTTCGTGAACACCGCGCAGTCCGATCTCCTTGGCCAATACGCAATCGCTGCGCTCGCACGCAGCAAAGCATCGAACGCAAGCGCCAAGGCCTTGGCTCACGAAATTGCGGCGAACGCCGACACGGCGAACATTTGGCTAAAAAAATACGCGGCTTCGCATAACATCTCGCTCAGCAATAAGCCGCCGGTCCGCGCCGACATGCAGTACGGTCGGCTACAGTCGTCCACCGGTGCGTCGTTCGACCAACAATTTGCGCAAGACATCAACGTCGACACGCAGATGGTGCTGAGCGACTTCCAAGATGCTGCGACGAGCGCTTCCGATCCGGCGCTGAAGTCGTTCGCGAAGCAACAGGTCGCAAAACTCCAGAAGTTCACGGCCGCCGCCTCGAAGCTTCAACACTAGCGTAGTCGAGGATAAACGACGAACTCGTCATCCGGAACGCCCGCTTCGGGCGTTCTTTTTTTATGACCGCCTCGCTGCGGTGGGCGAATCAAGGCCAGCAAGACATCGTCCGTCGAACGCACGCCCGCATGCGGGGCGAAACCTCCGACGAGGCGCTGGCGGAAGCGTTTGCCGCCAAAGCACGGTGGGCGTTTGACGAAGCGTGTAGACGGTTCGCGAATTTGCTCTATTCGACCGCATATCACGTGCTCAACGATCGCGAGGACGCGCAAGATTGCGTTCAGGACGCACTGGCGCGGGTTTGGCGCTCCGCGGATTCGTATAGGCGCACGCGCGGAACACTGCGCAGCTTTCTCGTCGTCTGCGTGCGCAACGAAGCGATTACGCGATTGCGCTCCAGAACGCGGCGCGTGCGTTTGACGGAACGGATGGCTGCGGAACCGCCCGAGCATTCCGAATCTCCGTTCGTCGACGTTCTCGAACACGACCGGCTGCGCGCAGCGATGCGGCAGCTACCCGCCGAACAGCGTCGCCCGCTCGAAATGGCATACTACGAGCAGAAGACGCATACGGAGATCGCGCGCGAACTCGATCAGCCGCTCGGCACGATCAAAAGCCGCATCGCGAGCGGACTGCGGAAGCTTGGCGACGCGCTTGGAGCCGGACGATGACGGGACACATCGGCCCAGACGCTGCGCTGTATGCGCTCGGTTTACTCGATGAGCGCGGGCGCGCCGACATCGACGGGCACGTTGCGGAATGCCGAGCATGCGCTCTTCTCCTCGCTGAAGCGTACGATGACGTCGCGGCCATGGCCGCCGCGCAACCGCAGCTCGACGTGCCGGGAGAACCTCGGCGCAGCGCGTCGTGGCGCCAGGGCGCGATGGCGGCGCTTGCGGCGGCCATCCTGCTCGCTTTGCTGCCAAGCGCTTACTTCTACGAACAGGATCGCGCGATGCACCAGGCGATGCTGACGGACGCCGCCGCGATAGCGCAGATCGCCTCCGCCCCGCATCGGGTGGCCCAATTTAGCGGGATTCGCGCCGATGTAATGTACGGAACCGACGGTTCGTGGTATTGTGTGGTCGTCCGCGGTGCTAAAAAGCCGATGGACGTTGCTTGGATGCACGACGGCCGGCAGACGATGCTTGGAACCGCCGTGCCTCATGGCGACGTCGCTGTTTTATATTTACCGCGAACTCATCGCATGCAACAGCTTGCGTTGCTCACGGACGATCGTATGGTCGGCCAGGCACGGCTGGTCTTTTAACGGAATCGTACCAACCTTATGCTAATCTGCCTTGCTCTCGGGCTGGCGGTCCTGAGCGCGTCCCCCACTCCTAGTGCGGGACCTCCTTTGCATACCTTCACGGCCAAGACGGCCGAGCGGATCGACGCCCTTGGTTTCCAAGTGCGGCGGGATAAGCGCGCGCCCGGACTGGCGATCGCCGTCGTAGAAGACGGACGGGTTGTATACGCCCGCGGGTTTGGATTCGGCGACCTCGGCGCGAAACGCCCGGTCGCTCCGGACACCGAGTTCTACGTCGGCGGCATCAGCGAGCAATTCACGGCGGCAGCCGTGCTCTTACTGCAACAAGACGGGAAGCTGAAGCTCGACGACAAGGTCACAAAGTACGTCCCGGAACTGACCGTTGCGCCGAACGTCACGGTCGCTCAGCTCCTTCAGCAAACCTCGGGGCTACCCGACTACCAATCGGCGCCCGGACTGAAAGCCGATCTGACGCACACGGTAAAGCTCTTGGACATCATCGCTGCCGTCAACAAACTCACACCGTCAGCGGCACCCGGCACGAAGTTCCAGTACAACAACCTCAACTACATGATCGCGGGTCTCGTCGTCGAGCGCGCGAGCGGGATTCCGCTCTCCGACTACTTGCAGCAACACATCTTTTTGCCGCTCGTCATGAGCGCATCGTTTTATGCGGGCGATCGTGGGATTTCGCCAACGCATGCGCTCGGCTATACCGGCTCGCCAGGCCATTTTCGCCGTGCAGATACGTGGGATCCCGCGTGGCTTTTCGGCGCGGAAGGCCTCGTCACGAACATCTACGATCTCGCAAAATGGGATATCGGGCTGCCGCTGCTCCTGCGTGTAGATGCAGAGCGCACGATGTTCACGCCGAGCGGCGCACCGGGTGAAGCACAGTATGGACTGGGCTGGGTGATCGATGAACGCGGCGGAAAGCGTTACATCTGGCATAACGGCGAAATCGCCGGTTATCTTGCGATGAACGCGATTTTGCCCGATGACAATATCGCCGTGGTGGTGCTGGAAAACACCGACCGTTTTGCGAGCCGGCGGGTTGCGTCACCGGAAGCGATCGCAGCGGACGTGCTCGACATCCTGATCCCGCCTGCGGCGATGCACATCGACAACACCGTGATGGCAAAAGCGCGTGAGTGGCTGGCGCGAATTGCGGATAAGCGGATCGACCGGACGCAATTAACGCCGGCATTTTCAGCCTACCTTACGGATCCGCTCGTGGCACGATCGGATTTTGCGGCACTCGGCAAGCCGCAAGTGTTAGTGCCGATTGCAAGCACTTCGGGCGACGACGGTGACGTCGTCTACGAGTTTTTCGTGCGTTTCCCGCACGATCACTACCACTACAAACTAACGCTTACCAAGGACGGAAAAATCGACGGCCTCGTGCTCGCGCCATAAAGATCGTTATTCGTTGTCGCCGTCTGAGATGCGCCGCCCCGTTGCTTCGACCACTTTGCCGAGCATGGTGACGGCTTCCGCACGCGTTGCATTGCTGAACATATAACGAAGCCGTTCGTCGGCGTCTTCAACGATCAACACCGCTCGGCGTCCCGAACGAACCGCAGCCACGAGCGACGAGAGGTACGCTTCGTCCTCGGGCGCGAGCATCGACTGATCTACCGTGTCGACCGGAGCCTCTAACAAACGCCGCAACACGGCATCGATGTCGCGTGGTACTTCCACAAAATCCTCCATGGTGAATCGCCACCGTGCAAAACCGAGCACCGTAGTCCCTCACCCGTACCTCAATTATCGGCACGACTCCCGACAAGTTCAGCGCGACTTCCCGCAAACCACTGCAACGCGATGACCGTCTTAGCATCCGCTATTTCGCCGATTTCAATGAGGCGCCGCGCTCGTTCGAGCGGATAGGACTCGACTTTAATTCGCTCGTCCTCATCGAGCGACTGTTTGCCCGCCGACAGCGCCGTGGCATAAAAGAAGTAGATCACTTCGTCGCAAAAACCGGGCGTCATTGCGACTCCGCCAAGCGGGCGCATCGATGCAGCCGTGTAGCCGGTTTCCTCGGTGAGCTCTCGCGCGGCGCAATGCGCCGCGCTCTCGCCCGGCTCCGCGCGACCCGCCGGGATTTCCCATACCTCGCGTCCGAGCGCGTGCCGGTATTGACGCACGAGCACAATTTCATCCGCGTCCGTCGCGGCGACGATCGCCGCCGACGCGCCGTGCTGTACGATGTCGACCGCATGCGTTGCGCCGTCAGGATAACGTACTTCGTCGGTTCGCACGCGAAAAATGCGCCCGCTGAAGCGCGGGATGCTGGAGATGACTTGCGGCTTCGTATCCATAATGCGTTTGTTCGTGCAACAACGGTCGTCGCTTCTCGCCGAGCTCGGCTGGCTCGCGTTCTTTTTCGCGACGTTCGTGCTGCTCGTTTATGCCTTCAACATCTTCGTCGTGCCACATCATTTCAACGATAAGATCGCCGTTGTGCTCTCGGCCATCATTGCCGGTGTCCTCATGATTGCGGTTCGCGCGCGATGGCCACGGTAGCGGGCGCGCACGGCGAACGCGTGCGTCTTGCTCGGGCACTCTCAACATCAAAGGCGAGAAAAGAGCAGCAGCGGTTCGCGTTTGAAGGGCCGACGCTTCTTCGGGAAGCGGTCCATACAGGCGCGCCGATTTTTGAAATCTTCGCACGCCGCGATGCGTACGACCGCGAGCCGCTCGTTCGGGAAATGGAAGCGAGCGGTACGGCGGTTTACATCATCGACGAACGCACGGCGCAGAAGCTCTCCGACGTCGAAACGCCGAGCGGCATCATTGCGGTGGCGCCCGTGCGCTACGCGCCGCTCGACGACGTGCTGTCCTCGCAGCTGTCCGTCATCCTCGCCGGCATCAGCGATCCGGGAAACGCCGGCACGTTGCTGCGTTCGGCCGAAGCGTTTGGAGCCCGCGGCATCGTTTTCGACCCCTCCGGCGTCGAGCCATATCATCCAAAGGTCGTGCGCGCGGCAATGGGCTCGATCTTTCGCCTCGCCGTCGCCGTCGCGCAACCGGAGATCGCCGCAGTCGTCGCGAGCCGATTCGGCGCGGAATTCCTCGGCCTCGACGTACGCGGCGAACGTGTTCGCGATGTGAGGAGGAGTGAAAGAACGGCGTTGGTCGTCGGACACGAACGGCGCGGCTTGGGGCCGTGGGCGCGCTACTGCAACCGCCGTATCGCGATACCAATGATCGGCCAAGCGGAGTCCTTGAACGCCGCGGTTGCGGGATCTATTGCACTCTACGCGCTTACGTCGGCCGGTTAGGCGCGCGCATTGCCGCAACGCGGTCGCCAGTACTCCTAGCAAGGGTGCCTGCGCCGTGTAGCACGCGGAACGACGCGTCACGGAAACCGGGCGAATCGTTGGCCCGAGATAGCCGGCTGCAACGTTGTCAAGTCAGTAAGATCCGGGGAAAAAGTCAAGACTACCGGTGCCAAAAGTCACATGGTAAAATGCCTTCAGTCCAACGGCGCAGGCCGGAATCCGACGGCTAGAAGGAGACCTCAGCAAGCATGGCAAGCAGCGATCTTTTCTGGAAACTCTTCGCCCAAACGGGCTCGATCAGCGCCTATCTTGCATACCGTCGCATTTACGGTGCACCAAGTCCCGGCTGAACGCATAGTCGGAAGAAGTCAACGTCAGATGAACGAAGCGCCCGGTATAATTACCGGGCGTTTTACTTTTGTGGATGACATGGTACGTGAGTGAACTACACGGAAGACTCGGAGACCTCGAACGGCGTTTCGACGATGCCGTCGCCGGTGCGGCGGACGAGCGGGCGTTGGAGGCGGTGCGCGTTGCATACCTCGGGCGCAGCGGAGAAGTGACGGCATTGCGGCGCGGCATTGGGCAACTCCCCGCTGCGGAGCGTCCCGATGCGGGGAAGATCATCAACGCCGCGGTTGAGCGGATGGAGGCGACGCTGTCGCGCGCAGCCGCAACACTCGAAAATCGCGCATTTGACGAGGAGCTTTCGCAAGAGATCGACGTCACGTTTCCGTCAATCGAAGCGCCGTCCGGCGCAATTCATCCCGTGCGCCGAGTGCTGCGCGATGCCTGCAACTATTTCGAACGGCACGGTTTTGCGGTCGTCCTCGGCCCGGAAGTTGAACCCGACTACTACAACTTCGATGCGCTCAACATTCCGCCGACGCATCCTGCGCGCGAAGGATTCGATTCGTTCTTCATCACGGAGACGTTGCTTCTGCGTCCGCACACGTCTCCGATGCAGATTCGCACGATGCAGCAGCATCAACCCCCGATTGCCATCGTTGCGCCCGGCCGTTGTTATCGCCGCGATGCCGTGGATGCGCGCCATCTCTTCCAGTTCCATCAAATCGAAGGTTTGCTCGTAGCGGAAGGCGTTCACTTCGGCCATCTCAAGGGAATGCTGACCGGTTTGTGCCGTGAGCTCTTCGGCCGCGATCAACGCGTGCGGTTTCGCCCGTCGTTTTTCCCATTCACCGAACCGAGCGCCGAAGTCGACACGACGTGTCCGAAGTGCAAAGGAGAACGCGCCGCGTGCAACATGTGCGGCGGCTCGGGTTGGATCGAACTCGGCGGCTCCGGCATGGTGCATCCCAACGTCTTGCGTGAAGTAGGTTACGATCCCGAGATCTACACCGGCTGGGCGTTTGGGTTCGGTATCGAACGGCTCGGTTTGACGCGCTACGACATCGACGATATCCGTCGCTTCGTCGAAAGCGACCCCGATTTCCTCAAACAACTCGCCTAGACCGTTCGACACGGCTCAGGATTACAAAGGCCCTTCGACACGGCTCAGGTTAATAAGGAGAGTTTAGAAGAATTGCGCGTTCCGATTAGCTGGTTGCGGCAATACGTCGAACTGCCCGATGATTCCGAAGCGATTGCAGAACGTCTCGCAATGCTTGGCTTTCCGGTTGAAGAAATCGTTCGCCGGCCGGCGATCAGCGGTGTCGTCGTGGGGAAGATTGCGGAGCTAGAAAAACATCCGAATGCCGACCGTTTGCACGTCGGCCGGATCGACGTCGGCAACGGCGCGCCGCTGACGATCGCGACCGCCGCGACCAATGTCGCGCGGGGACAGGTGATCCCGGTCGCAACGATCGGTTCGAAGTTGCCGGACCTGACGATCGAGCGCCGTAAAATGCGCGGCGTCGAATCCGAAGGCATGATGATCTCCGCGGACGAGCTAGCGCTTACGCCCGAGTGGTTTGAAGAGGGCATCATGCAACTCGACGGTAACACGCCGCTCGGGACGAACGTCATCGATCTTTTCGGTCTCGGGGACGACGTACTGGAAGTAGAAGTCACGAGCAACCGCGTCGATGCGATGTGCATGCTCGGACTTGCTCGCGAACTGGCCGCATCGTACCGCGTGCCGTTGCGCGCGCCGTCGTTCGAAAATCCGGGACTCGACGCGGATCCAGGCTCGAGCGCACCGGTGGTTACGCTGGATTCAACCGCGTGCAAACGCTTCGTCGCGCAACAATTTGACGGCGTTACCGTCGCCCGCGCGCCCGCGTGGATGCGGATTCGCCTCGCGCTCGCCGGCCAGCGGCCGATCAACAATCTCGTCGACATCTCGAACTACGTGATGCTCGAAGTCGGTCAGCCGCTGCATTTCTACGACGCGCGTGAAGTCGCACACCATCACTTCATCGTGCGCCATGCGCGAGAAGGCGAAACGCTCGAAACGCTCGACGGCGAAGAACGCGAGCTGAACGATCGAGCACTCGTTATTGCGGACGAACGCCGCGCGCTCGGTCTTGCGGGGCTCATGGGAGGGGCAGCGAGTGAAGTCCGCGATGACACGACGTCGATTATCCTCGAGTCGGCGAATTTCGAAGGTGCTCGCGTTCGCCGGATGGCGATGCAGCTGGGAATGCGAACGGAAGCGTCCTCGCGTCATGAGAAAGCGCTCGCACCCGTATTGAGCGACATGGGTGCCGCACGTGCCGCGCAACTGCTCGTTGAAACGTCCGGCGCCCATGCGTATCATTCGCATGCCTTTGGTTGCGACGTTTTTGGAGTAGACGTGATCCTCGTGAGCGCGCGCGATGTCGAGCGGCTGCTCGGGCTTCGGCTCGATCCCGAACGCATCGGCGCGCATCTTCGTGCGCTCGGCTGCAACGTCGTGATCGCCGGCGATGCGCTCACGGTTACGCCGCCATTGTGGCGAAGCGATCTGACGATGCCCGCGGACCTCGTCGAAGAGGTTGCACGTATGGAAGGATACGATCGAATCGAGGCGGTGGAACCGTCGGTGCCCGCACATGATATTTCGAGTGCCGAATACGATCTCGAGAATCAACTTTCGGATACGCTTGCATCGCTCGGTTATCACGAAATCATCAATTACTCGCTGCAGGGCGCGAAGGTGTTCGAGCTTATCACGCGGGCGGGAATCGCGGCGAGTCACCGTGTGGTCGAAGTGCTCAATCCGCTCTCCGAAGATCAACGCTACTTGCGCTGGGCACTGGGACCGGGCATTTTGCAGTACTTCGCACGCGTCGACGCACCGATTCGCGTCTTCGAAATCGGGCACGTGTTCTCGAGCGATGACAAGCCGCTCGCGGAATCGGCGGTCTTGACCTTTGGGTTCACGGCCGAACCGCTCGACGAACCGGTGTGGCGTGACTCCAACTTTTTGCGTTTGAAAGGTGATGCCGAGGCACTGATCCGCGCGGTTTCGGGCGTTAACGTCGACGCCGCGCGTGACGTTCGCAACGCGTTCCATCCGGGCAAAACCGCCGTGCTTTTGCACAACGGCCGCGAGGTTGCGACGCTCGGCAAAGTCGATCCACGGTTGACGCGGGCATTCGACGTTCGCTTCCCGGCCTATCTGTGTAACATCTATTTGGACAACGTCCCCGAATACCGGATCGCACGCTACTCCCCGCCGTCGAAGTTTCCGTCGACGTACCGGGACCTCGCCGTCGTCGTCGACCTCGATGTGGCCGCCGACCGGATTCGCACGATCGCGCGCGATGCGATCGGTGAACTGTGCACGGCGGTCCGCGTCTTCGACGAATACCGCGGACCGCAGGTCGGCGAAGGGAAAAAGAGTCTGGCCGTTCGCGCGATCATTCAACGCTACGATGCAACGATCACCGATGAAGAGGCCGACGGCGCGATGCAGCGAGCGCTTGCGGCATTGCGCGATGGTGTTGGAGCGGCAATTCGCGAATGATCGCCGGGTTCGGCTGGCCGGATATCGTGATCGCCGTCATTCTCATCGTCGCGGCCGCGAAAGGGTTTAAGCGCGGGTTCGTCTCGGAACTCGGCGGGGCGGTTGCGGTGCTCGCCGCGCTCATCACGCCGTGGTATTACAACGGTGCGTTCGACCCGTGGCTTCAATCGACCGTGCATCTCGGGCCGGGATCCGCGCACGTCGTCGGAATGTTTCTTACCGGGTGCATCACCTACGCGATCGTTCTCGCGATTTCTTGGGTGTTGAACCGTTTTGCGAAGTTGCCTATTCTCAACATCGGCAACTCGCTCGGTGGAGGAATCATCGGCTTCGCGAAAGGCGCGGTGCTGATTTGGCTCGTGCTCTTCGTCGCGCTCTATTTTCCGCTCTCGCCGGACATCCGCAAAGACTTGCACGACTCGCATCTTGCAGCGAGTTTCACCGAGCCTGACCCTACGATCGATCACGCGCTCGAAGCGACGATCCCCTGGTTCGCGCGTCCCTTCTTGAATCCGTATTTCACCAGGCATCACGTGTAATCGTGGACAAGCGGCTCGTGGGCTTTGCGGGATGCGCCGCGATCGCGATCGGATGTTTTCTGCCGTTCCGTCACGTCATGTACCGCGATGTAACGGCACTCCAAAGCGGCCCGGGGTTCGCGTTTCTTGTGTTCGGTATTGCAGCCGCGCTGTTCACGCGCGCGCGGCGGTATCGCGGCGCATCGTTTTGCGCCGCAGCGGTCCTGGTGTTGCTCGGCGTCCAATACGCAATGATGTCACGCGTTAACGTGATTTCGTCGGTGTTTTGGAACGTGACCGGCGCATCCGGCGCAGACGTCATGGTGGGACCGGTCGGACGTGACGTCCATCCGGACGTCGGGTTCTACGTCATTGCCGTCGGTGCTATGGTGCTTGCGTTATCGCCGTTATACCGCGGCCGTGACGCGGCCGTTCAGCACGCCCGCCGCAGCGCCTACGCCGTTCCCGAACGAAACGGACACGCCACAATCGGCGAGCGCGAGTTCGATCGCACCGATCGCACCGAGTAGATCGGCTTCGCTCACGTCGCCCATGGTGCCCATACGCACGATTTTGCCGGTCAATTCTCCCTGACCGCCGGAGAGAACCACGCCGTAGCGTTCGCGCAGTGTCTTCAGCAATTCGCCGCAGTCGACGCCCGGCGGAGGTATCGCCGCAACGACGGTAACCGAGTGCGCGTCGCTGCGTGAGAACATCGTGAAGCCGAGCATTTCGAATGCCGCGCGAATCGCCGAAGCATACCGCGCGTGACGCGCGTAGTTTGCTTGCAATCCCTCCGCGTGGAAACGTTCGAGCGCGACCGCGAGCGCGTAGAAGATCGAAATCGGCGGCGTCCACGACGTTTGCCCTTTGCGCGCAAACTCTCGCGCTTTGCGCAAGTCGAAATAATAGCGAGGAATCGTCGCGCGCTCGATCGCCTGCCACGCGCGGGTGCTCGCCGCAACCATCGCAATGCCGGGCGGCACTGCAATCGCTTTCTGGGACGCGGTGACGACGACCTCATATCCCCATGCATCCATCTCGAAGGGTGAAGCACCTAGACCGCTGACCGCATCGACGATCGTCAGCGTGCCATGATCGCCGATCGCCTCCGCAATGTCGCGCATGTTGTTTTGCACGCCGGTCGACGTCTCGTTTTGCGTCAGCAAAACGCCTTTGATCGTGCGACCCGTATCGCGCGCAAGACGCTCGCGCAGCGCGTTTGGATCGACCGCCGCACCGAGCGGAGTGTCAAGCACTTCAACGTGGCAGCCGTACGTGCGTGCGATATCGCCAAGGCGTTTTCCGAACACGCCGACGGGCGCCGAAAGCAATATATCGCCCGGTGAAAAACAATTGACGACGGCCGTTTCTAAGGCGCCCGTGCCGGACGAACCGAGGAAAAGCACGTCTTGCTCGGTGCCGAAAATCGGCTGCATTCCGCGTTCGATGCGCGCCATTAGGTCCGCGAACTCGGGACCGCGATGGTTGATCATCGGCCACGCCATCGCTTCGAGAACGGATTGCGCAACCGGCACCGGACCGGGAAGGAACAGCAGCGTCTTCTTCATTGCGGCCAACTTCTGCGGCATGAAGCGGGTGCCTGGCGTGGTATAGCGTCCTCCTATGGAATCGACCGGCCGCGTCCGGCTTACGGCGCGTTCTTCGTGCGCAGGTTGAGCAAGTAAACTCGGCTCCGCCGAGCTGGCGCAAGTCTTGCGCCGCTTGCCGCTTACTGCGAACGAACGAGTTCTGGTTGGGTACGGCACGTGCGACGATGCCGGCGTGTTTCGCTTGCGCGACGACCTTGCGCTCGTGCAAACCGTCGATTTCTTTACGCCGATCGTCGACGATCCGTTCGACTTCGGCCGCATTGCGGCCGCCAACGCGCTCTCGGACGTTTATGCAATGGGCGGCACGCCGGTTTGCGCGCTCAACATCGCTGCGTTTCCGGAAGATCTAAGCCTCGATGTTCTTCAGAAGATTTTGGACGGCGGCGCAACCGTTGCGCGAGCGGCCGGCGTTGCGATCCTGGGCGGGCACACGATCAAAGACGACGAGCCGAAATACGGCATGGCGGTAACGGGCACGATCGACCCACAGCGCATCGTGACAAACGCGGGCGCGCGTCCGGGTGACGTGCTCGTACTGACCAAGCCGCTCGGCACCGGCATTCTTGCAACCGCACTCAAGCAGGACGTGATTGACGAACATACGATGCAACCCGCCGTCGATTGGATGACGACGCTTAACGAATCCGCTTCGCGAGCGATGCTGGCGGCCGGCGCGCATGCCGCGACAGATATTACGGGCTACGGATTGCTCGGACACGCACGCGAAATGGCGAGCGCTTCGAACGTGCGATTCATCATCGACTCCGCGGCCGTCCCAGTCATGCCGCGCGTTCTCGAGCTTGCGCGCGATGGGGCCGTTCCGGGTGGAACGCGCGAGAACCTCACGACGTGCCGGGCGTGGACGGCGTTCGACTCGCGCGTTGATGAATCGACGCAGCTCGTTCTTGCCGATGCTCAAACGTCGGGAGGTCTGTTGATCAGCATCGCAATGGCCGGCGTCGAGGATCTGCGAGAACGACTTCGTGCAAGCGACGCGCTTGACGCCATAATCGGACGCGTAGAAGACGGTGCAGGCCTGCTCGTCGGATGAAACAAGCCGTCGAGCTTCCTGATGGGATCCACGATGAGATCCTCTCGTCGTTTCAAAGCAGCGTCGAACTCCAAACACCCGAACTCTTCGTGGAAACGATCCGATGGGCGCAGAGTCTGCTGGTGTTCCGCTACGCTTCGCCCGGGCAACTCGCGCGCACGCTCGAATCGCTCACGTTTCAACGCGCCGAATACGGTTCCGGCGACGATGAAGCCACCGCGAGAGAGACACTTTCGCGTGCGCGCGCAGAGCTCTCCGCGGCTCGTCTCATTGAAACACCGCTCATCGACGAGCACACCGCGCATGGAGCAATCGCGCGTCGCTATCTCGATGCATTGCTATCCGGCGACGACGATCGTGCGTTCCGCGAAGTATTGCTGGCCGTCGCGTACGGGCAAAAATCGCTTGACGTGTATGAAAGAGTCTTGACTCCGGTCATGCACGAAGCCGGCCGCTTGTGGCAACGAAACGAAATCACGATCGCGCACGAACACATCATTACGAACGCAACCGAGCGGGTCATGGCGCAACTGTGCGATCTCACGCCCGCGCGGCCTCACCGAGAACTCGCCGCAGTCACCGTTGCGCTCGGTGAAGCCGAACACGGAATCGGTGCGCGGATGGCGGCCGATGCCTTCGCGATCTGCGGATGGCATGCATCGTTTCTCGGTTGCCGCATCCCGGTGAACGACGCAGCGCGTTATCTGGACGGTGTATCCGTCGACGTGATCGGCTGCTCGGCGACGCGTCCGCACGACGTGCTCGCGATCCGCGATCTGATCGCCGTGTTCGAAACGAAGCCGATCGCGCCTATCGTCCTCGTCGGCGGCAGCATCTTCGACCGCCATGCCGATTTGTGGCGACACATCGGCGCGGACGGCTATGCCGCGACGCCGCTCACGGGCGTCGCACTCGCGAACGAACTGATTTCCGACTGCTGCGAATCGTGACGCGTTCGCGTCACGCGCTCCGCGAAAGCGAACACTATCGGTGGTACGCGCTCGCCGTCATCATGACCGGTTCGATGATGGGCACACTCGACGCATCGATTGCGAACGTTGCAATGCCGACGCTCGCGCGCGTGTACTCGACCTCCGTCGATGATGCCGAATGGGTGATTCTGTCGTTCATGCTGGTCACGGCGTCGACGCTCGTCCTGTTCGGCCGGCTCGGCGATATGTTCGGCCAGAAGCGCATCTACCTCGGCGGGTTCGCGATCTTCGGGCTAAGCTCGCTCGCGTGCGCGTTCTCGCCGAGCCTGCCCTCTCTCATCGTCGCGCGCGCCGTTCAAGCCGTCGGCGCGGCAATGCTCGTCTCGTCGAATCAGGCACTGATCGTTGATAGCTTCCCCGTTGCACAGCGCGGGCGCGCGATCGGATTAAACGGCGCCGCGGTTGCCGTCGGTTTATCGCTCGGACCGCTGCTCGGGGGAGCGATTATCACGTACGGCGATTGGCGTTGGATATTCCTCATCAACGTTCCGATTTCAATCCTTGCATTGAGCGCCGCCGCGTTGGTTCTGAAGCGACCGGTGCCGCGCACCGGCGAGGGATTTGACTCGCTCGGTGCGCTCCTCTCGATTTCCGGGCTCTTCTGTCTCTCGCTTGCGCTGTCGCGCTCGCACCTCTGGGGTTGGACCTCGCGCTGGACTTGGGGCCTCATCGTCACCGCGGTCGTGCTGCTTGGCATTTTTATTGCCGTTGAGCGACGCGTGGCAGCGCCGACGCTCGATTTATCGCTCTTCAAAAACCGCGTGTTTGCGTTGTCCGTGCTTGCGGCGCTCGTGTATTTCGTCGGAATTGCGGGTGTCATTTTTATCGTACCGCTCTCAGCACAAACGACGCTCGGCGCGTCGGCGTTCGGGGCCGGTCTGCTGCTCGTACCGATCACGGCGATGAACGTCGTGCTTGCACCGCTCGCGGGCGGACTGTCAGACCGCGTACCGGTGCGGTACGTTTCGACTGCGGGCGCGCTTACCGTCGCGATTGGCCTCTTTCTACTCTCACGTTTGCCAGCGCATCCGCTCGGCTGGCAGATCGTTGCCGCTCTCATCGTCACGGGCGCGGGAACGGCGGTGTTCAGCCAGCCGAATAACAGCGCGATCATGGGGTCCGCGCCGCAGCACCGCCGCGGAATCGCCGCAGGAACGCTCGCGACCGCGCGCACGACGGGGCAATTGCTCGGAGTTGCGGTCGCAAGCGCGGTCTACTTCGCACGCGTTACACAGCTCGGACCGCTCGGACAAACGTTTGCTCCCGCGACGACATACTTTGCATTTTTGGCGGCACTTTTGATCGTCGTCTCAGCGATTTCTTGGGTTCGCGAATAATCAAAAGCGGCTCTGGTCAATTGATGAACGAATTTTGATTCTTACGGCGTGAAAAGTCGCAGTGACGCGACGAACAAACGCGCATCGTTACATGCATGAAAACCCACAACGTGTTTCGTGCACTTCCGGCAGCGGCGCTTGCAACTGGACTCGGCATCTGCCTCATGGGCGCGACCAACGACGCGGTAAGCAGCTCCGACGCAAGCTTCGCTCCGTCCGCAATGAAGCTGATTCTTCAGAGCGCTGCGAACGCAGAAGCGGTGCAAGACGGTTCGGCCGACCCAAGCCCTGCCGTTACTGCCCTCGCGAAATCGATCCAAAGCGACTGCCTCGCGGTCGGATCCGAACTCGCTCAGATCGCAGACTACGACGGCATCAACGTCCCGACCGATTTACCAAAGGCGACCGGAAGCAACGCATCGTTCGCACAGGATCAGATCGCCACGCTTACGCAGCTGATCTCGGTGCTGCAAGCGGAGAA
The DNA here is from genome assembly GCA_963737065.1 of Vulcanimicrobiia bacterium. Taxonomy (GTDB): domain Bacteria; phylum Vulcanimicrobiota; class Vulcanimicrobiia; order Vulcanimicrobiales; family Vulcanimicrobiaceae; genus JAMXLG01. Next base: position 1,784,435 of record CAVTRC010000001.1, on the reverse strand, counting down.
AGCGAACGGAAACGCTCCGAACCTGCGCAACTTTGCCGACACCGCGATTCCGAGGCTTCAAAAAGATCTCGAGGCAGCTAAAGCAGCCGCCAAATAGTATCGGCATGGCCCGCATCCGGCGGTGCGGGCCGCACTGTTATGGCGGTGACATGCAGCTCTTGCGCCGCGTGGACGTCTCGTACGTTCTGCTGGCCATCATCCTGGCGTTCTTCGGCTACTCGCTCTACGAGCTGAACGCCAGTTGGAGCGACGCGGCGCGTGGCATCATTCTCTTCGAACGTGCACGGCGCGATGAATACATCGATACGGGACTCGTCGCGCTCGCTGCACGTCTTCATGCTGACGAGGAGCTCGTGAGCGTGCTTCGCAAAGAGACGGTGCTCGTCGCGCGCCGCGACGCGCGCGGGCACGCCTTCGAAGGCGCCGGCGTGATCGTCGGCATGCGCGGCGGCGATCTCGAGATAATCACCGCGCGTCACGTCGTCGCGCACCCGGGGCGCACGATCGTCGTCTTCCCGTCGCATCGGGCGCGCTACGCGCGATACGACGTGCGCGACCGGAACGACGACCTCGCCCTCGTTTACGTGCGAGCCGCTGCAAACACGACGTACACGGCTGCACCGCTTGCGTCCGCCGACTTTGCGCGCGGACAACATACGACGGTTGTGGGGCACCCCGACGGCGTTCCGTGGGTCGCTTCGTCCGGTGTTGCCGATCCGCATGTGCACGAAACGTTCATCTACTGCCCGAGCTGCAACGAGGGCGACTCCGGCGCAGGCGCATTCGACGCGCGCGGACGGCTACACGGCGTGATCGTGCGCAAGTACGTGATCGCGGCCCCGTCGACACGCGGGGATCGCATCGTTACCGTAACCGCATTCTCCACGGTTCGTCCCGATCGGATTCGCGCGTTTCTGCGCAAGAGCCGCCGCATACACCGCTCATTCTGAGAACGGCAGTCGCTGCGCGCTTCGCTGCGAGCAGGCGGTGCAACGCGTCTTGAGGCGCTGTTCTACTACCGCTTTCGCAGTGGACGGCGGCGTTCGACCTGGCGCCGTTTGACCGTGCCGTTCCCGGCCGCCGGTGCGCGCCGGCGCATTGGGACGACGTTGTGCGCAACGCCGTTTTCTCCGAGTGCGACCGGCGTGACCACACGTTTGCCGAGCGCGTGATGCAGCACTTCGCTGATCTCTTCGACGGGAAGGAACGTCATCGTGTCGCGCACTTCTTTCGGAATGTCGTCGAGATCGATCTCGTTGCGCTTCGGAAAGACGATCTTGGAGATGCCGGCACGCTTCGCGCCCAGCACCTTCTCTTTGAGGCCGCCGATCGGCAAGACTTGACCCGTGAGCGTGATCTCACCCGTCATCGCGAGATTCGGGTCGACTTTCATTCCCGTGAGCATTGAGGCGATCGCCGTTGCCATCGTGATGCCGGCCGACGGACCGTCTTTCGGCGTTGCTCCCGCAGGCACGTGGATGTGGATATCGTGCTTTGCGAAATAGTCTTCGGGAATATCGAGTTCTCCCGAACGCGAGCGTAAGAACGAGACGGCGGCTTGCGCGCTTTCTTTCATCACGTCGCCGAGCTGCCCGGTCAGCACGAGCTTTCCGGTTCCGGGCATCGCCGTCGATTCGATGAAGACGATGTCGCCGCCGACCGGCGTCCATACCATCCCCGTCGCCACACCGACCGACGCGACCCGCTTGCGTACTTCGTTAAAAAATCGCGGCTTGCTCAAGTAGTCGGCGAGATTCTCGGGTTTGACGCGCGCCTTGAACCGGGCATTTTCCGCAATCTTGCGCGCGACTTTGCGGAAGACCGTCCCGATCTCGCGTTCGAGATTACGGACGCCGGCCTCGCGCGTGTAGTCCCCAATAATTTGGCGGAGCGCGTGATCGTTAATCTGCGCCTGCGTCTCTTTGAGCCCGTTGGCGTTACGCTGTTTCTTCAACAGATAGCGCTTCGCGATTTGCAGCTTCTCGAGTTCCGTGTAGCCGGCGAGCTGGATAATCTCCATGCGGTCGCGCAGCGGCGGCGAAATCGTGTCGAGCGAGTTGGCCGTACAGATGAAGAGCACTTGCGAGAGATCGAACGCGAGATCGAGATAGTGGTCGCGGAACGTGTAATTCTGTTCCGGATCGAGGACTTCGAGCAGCGCGGACTGCGGGTCGCCGCGGAAGTCGGCACCGACCTTATCGATCTCATCAATCATCATCACCGGATTCTTCGTGCCGGCGTCGCGCATCGCGCGCACGATCGTGCCGGGCATCGCGCCGATATACGTGCGCCGATGTCCGCGGATTTCGGCTTCATCGCGCACGCCGCCGACCGACAAGCGCACGAACTTGCGACCCATCGCGCGAGCAATCGACTGTCCGAGCGACGTTTTACCGACGCCCGGCGGGCCGACGAAGCAGAGAATCGGTCCGGCGAGTTTCTTCTTCAGTTTCCCGACCGCGAGATACTCGATGATGCGATCCTTGATCTTCTCCAGATCGTAGTGGTCCTCGTCGAGAATTTCGCGCGCCGACTTGATGTCGATGTGATCGGCGGTTTCCGTGTTCCACGGCAGCTGCACGAGCCAGTCGAGATAGGTTCGAATAACGCTGTACTCGGGCGATGCCTGCGGCACTTTCGAAAGACGGTCGAGCTCGCGTTCCGCGGCTTTCTGCACTTCTTCGGGCATCTTCGCTTCGTCGATCTTTTGGCGCAGCTCGTTCGTTTCGGCTTGCTGCGGATCGACTTCACCGAGCTCTTCCTGAATCGCGCGCAACTGCTGACGAAGATAAAACTCCCGCTGATTCTTTTCCATCTCGCGCTGGATGTCGCTCTGAATCTTGTGTCCGAGCTCGACGACTTCCAGCTCTTTGGTGAGCAGCAGCGTGAGCTTGCGCATGCGTTTCGCAGTATTACGCTCTTCCAGTAATGCTTGACGATCGGCCGTGTCCAACCTCATCGTCGATGCAACGAAGTACGTTAACACCGCGGGGTCCGTGATGTTCTGCACTTCCATTTCCATCTCGCGCGGTGCTTGCGGGAGGTACGAAAGAAGCTTTTGGAACAGACTCGCGAGATTGCGCTGCATCGCGAGCAATTCTTCGTTTTCAACGGTGACGTCGGGCAGCTCGATGTAGGCGGAAACCATGTACGGTTCGGTCTGCGTGAACTGCTCGATTTGAAAAACCGTTTGACCCGCGACAATGCAGCGGATCGTGCCGTCCGGCACCTTCAGCATTTTTTGAATGACGCCGATCGTGCCGACGCGGTGAACGTCGTCGGGACCCGGATTTTCCGTCTCACGATCCTTCAGCACGGTCAAACCGATCGGCTTGCCTTCGCGTAGCGCTTCTTCCACCAGCTGAATGCCCGGCTTCTTCACGACGGCGAGCGGAATGACGGTACTCGGAAAGAGCACCGCCTCTTGCAGCGGTAGAATGCCGATCAGGTTCGCGGGAAGGATCGGTGATTTTTTCTCAGGCATATCGTTAGGAAATTGACCTCTTCAGAATCATGCGAATTTCGGTGCGAGTCGCCGGCAAATACGCATCGGCTGAAACGGGAAGCGCGATTACCAGCACGCCGTCCGCATAGCTGGCCGCGGCCTCACCGAGAAAGTCGACTGGTAACGGCAAATGAAGCCGCTTGGCAAAAGAGCCGTACGCGATTTCTTTCTGGATAAACGAGCCGCGGTGGAACCGTACCGCCTCAGTCCGGCGCCCCGTGATCAGCAGGTACCGGTCGTCGATTGCCACCCGGAGGGAGTCTGGGTCGGCGCCCGCCACCTCGACTGCAACAACGATCTGGCCCCGTTCTTCGTCAACAAAGACATCCGCGTTAGGCTCGAACGCCAACCGAGAGCGAACGACAAAGTCCATTGCTGTGTTAAACCCGCACTCCTAGCAGTCGGATGCGCCGTCTGCTAATGTCAATTCCGGGCGCCTCCCGGCAGCGCCTTCCTCCATCCTACCCGTGCAGAGTGCGCGCGGATACGCCGATGACTCATTGAACGGGCGACGAGCAATCGTCGAGTTCGTACGGAGGGCTGATGTACGTAGCCGTCGTCGACGACCAAGAAGCGTCGCTGGCGGGCTTTTCGCAGATACTGAAGCGGATATCCGAGATAGAACCCATCTGTTTCAAAAAAGCGTCGGACGCACTGCACTGGCTCGCCGGCGTCGACCCCGGGTTCATCGTTGCCAACAACGCGCTCGCCGACATCAGCGGTCTCGATTTCATCCGGCGTTTGCGTTTACTGCACGGCCGCGAATCCACGCCGGTCATCTTCACGAGCGGTAAAGCGGGCGATCGCGATCTTCGCCGTGCCGCGTTTGAATTGAACGTTCGCGCGTACCTGGAAAAGCCGATCAATCCGTCGGAATTTCTCGTACACGCCGCGCACATCGTAGAAGCTGCGCATGAGAAAGCCGATCTTCACAGTCGCTTGTCGGATTCTACGAAGCGTTCGGAAATGAACGCAATTGCAAAGCCGAGCATCGATGTGCGCGACACAATCGATGCGATGCTGAGCGTAGCGGTCATGCACGACCCGACCATCGTGATCCATCACGAACTCGCATCCAAGCTCGCGGTCGTGCTTGGACGTGAAATGAGACTCACGAACGAAGAGTTGCAGGTCCTCGCGCAAGCCGCGCGGATCTACGACGTCGGCAAAGTGACGATTCCGCAACGCATTCTCGAGACGCGCGCGCAAACGTCAGCAGCGGATCGCGTGTCGATCGAGCGCCATTGCGAGGCCGGAGCCCGATTGCTCGCGGGTCACGAGACGCCGGTGATGCGCGCGGCGACCGTCATCGCGCAAACGCATCACGAGCGCTACGACGGCGGCGGCTATCCGCGAAAACTCCGCGGCTCGTCGATTCCAATCATGGGTCGTGTGGTCGCGGTTGCTGATTCGCTGGCCGGACTGCTTCGCGCGCGCGCCGACCGTCCTGCGTTCTCGCTCGCGCAGGCCATCGAGGCGATCGACAAAGGCGCCGGCAGCGCATACGATCCGGCCGTCGTCAACGCGATTCGCAGCGGGCTCAACGATATCTCGCGCCTCGTTCACGAAACGCAACCATCGGCGCGGGCGAGCTAACGGGCCGCGCCGCGCAGCGATGCAAACAACAGCCCGGCGACAAGCGCGTCCTCCGCGAGGCCGACGGCAAAGTCGGGAACATTCGTATGCGCTTTAAAGAATCTTCGAAGTTTCGCCGCGCCAAATGCCGTTCCGATCGCTGCAGCGGTCGCAATCGCGTATGCTAACGGATTCGGCTCACGGACGCCCGCGCGTACCGCGTAAATCGCACTTCCGACGCGCGGCACGAGCCCGGCCGGCGTTGCACGGCTCGGCACGAACGGGAGTTTATCGGCAACCATTTCGCCGCCGAGTGCTACCGCAGAACCGATGGGAAGACGCTTGGATTCTCCCCAACGCGCTGCGAATGGACCCGAAGTGGAGCGAATGCCGGTCGTGGCGCCAAGAAGCGCGGATTGTACGTACGTGTTCATGATAGAAAGGTTCCCATGAAGGCGACTGTTTATCACGGCGTCCACGGCGCGCGCAACGTGCTGCTTGTCGCGGGCGATCACTGAGTACGGCGACCGCCGTAACCCGGCGATCCTTTTTCTTCACGGCATTCGCTTGGGCCGTGAAATTTGGGCACCGCACGCGCGCATTCTGGCTCGGCGATATCACGTCGTGACGATCGATCTTCCGGGACACGGCGCGCAGGCACACGTCGATTTTTCCGAACGCACTCTTCGCGACGCCATTTCAAACGCCGTCGAGAACATCTGCGTATCGCCGCCTCTCATCGTCGGTTATTCCCTCGGCGGATACGTCGCAATGGAATACGGCGCGCACAACCCCGATGATACCGCGGGCCTAGTCCTCGCCGGCTGCGCGATGGATTACGAAGGCTGGCGCCGTTTTCCGTACGAGATGAGCGTGCGGCTCAGCGAAGTGGTTCCGCGCCGGTGGCTGGAGGCATTTTTTCGCATATCGCTGCGCATCACGCTGCCGAAATCGGTCGCGCAGGTCGCCGAGCAGATTCCGTTCAACCACGACGTCTTCCGCCGGACCGCAGCGATCGCGCGCGGCAATAAGCGGTTCAGCGAGAGACTTGCGGCGTATCGAAAGCCGGTGCTTTTCGTTCAAGGCGAGTACGACGTGCTCTTCCGTTCCGACGAAAAGCGCTTCCTGTCGCTGCTGCCGCAGGCGCGCCTGCGCATCATTCGCCACAGCGATCACACCGCACCGTTGCGTAAGGTCAAGGAGTTTTCGGATATCATCGCTGACTTTGCGGAACGGATCTTCTCCTAAAGGAGCGGCATGTTGAGCGCAAGCCCGCCCGCGCGGCTGCAACGGCGATTAGGTGTCGCCGATCTCACCCTCATCACGATCGGCGCGGTCATCGGCTCAGGCATCTTCCGAACGCCGGCCGTCGTCGCCGCGCGCGCGCATTCGAGCGTATTGATCATGTCGTGCTGGCTAATCGGTGGCGTGATTGCCTTGATCGGCGGCTGCATCTACGCCGAACTCGCCGCGCGCCGGCCGCTGGACGGCGGCGCGTACGCATATTTGCGAGATGCGTTCAATCCGCTCGTTGCATTTCTTTTGCCGTGGCAGTTGTTGCTGCTTTCGTACGTCGGCAGCACCGCGCTCTCAGCGGTGTTGTTTGCCGACTACGTTCTGCCGCTCACCGGGTCGCACATTGAACCGCGCATCGTCGCCGTCCTCGCCATCGCGGCCGTTACGCTGATCAATTTGCTCGGTGTGCGGCAGGGAAGTACGTGGCAAAATATCCTGGTTTCGCTCAAGGTGCTTGGAATTGGAGCGGTGATCGTAACGGGCATCGTTCTCGCGCATCCGCTTGCCTCACGCGGGCCGCAGCTTTCGGCGTTCGGTTCGCCGGCCGCCGTCGCGGCGGCGATCGGCGTCGCCATGTTGCCGGTTCTTTTCTCATATAACAACTTTCAGTCGACCGCGTTCATGACGGCTGAAACGAAAGATCCGGCCGTCACGATTCCTCGCGGGTTGATCCTCGGAATCGTTGCGATCGTCGTCATCTATTTTTTCGCGAGCTTCGCATACTTGAGGATCCTCGGGCCCGAGGCACTCGCGATATCGAAAACACCGGCGGCCGACGTCATGCGCGCGGTTTTCGGTACGCCCGGCTCGGTCATCGTCGCGGTTGCGATTGCCACGTCGACGCTCGGCTTTATGAGCAGCGCCGTGCTGCTTGCGCCGCGCGTGTATTTCCAAATGGCTTACGACGGGCTCTTTTTCAAACAGATCGCTTGGATCAGTCCAAAGACAAACGTTCCGGCCGTTGCGATCGCACTTCACGGAACGATCGCCGCAATCTATGCCGCGACCGGATCGTACGAACTGATCCTTAACTGGATCGCCGCGTGGATCTGGCTCTTCTCGTTGCTGTGCGCGTTCGCAATCTTTATTTATCGCAAGCGCGATGCCGGCCAGCCGCGCCCCGCGTTCACCGTGCCGCTCCATCCGTGGACGACGGCGCTGTTTATTGTAGTCATCCTCTTCATCTTTATTTCGAGTTTCATTCAGTATCCGCTCGACACGTCGCTCGGTGCACTCGTTACTATCACCGGAGTCGTGTTCTACATCGTTTGGAATCGCCGCCGTGCCGCAGTTACTGCGTAAACTCGGTACGCGAGACGCGGCGCTCATCGTCATGGGCGGCATCGTAGGTTCGGGCATCTTCGTCAATCCGTCGCGCGTTGCGCGGTTCGTGCACACCACGCCGTGGATCATGGCGGCCTGGCTCGCCGGCGGACTCATTGCGATCGTGGGCGCAGGGATCTTCGCCGAACTCGCCGCGCGGCGTCCCGAAGACGGGGGAGTGTACGCGTACATGCGCGACGCGTATCACCCGGTCGTTGCATTCTGCTACGGATGGACGCTGTTGCTCGTTTCACAAAGTGGCGGCGCGGCGGCATCCGCCGTAACGTTTGCGTTCTATCTGCCGGCGATGACGGGGCTACACCTCACGGCAACGATGCAGACGACAATCGCGGTTTGCGTCGTAGGCCTCTTCACCGTCGTGAACTGTCTGGGCGTGCGGCAAGGCGCCTCGACGCAAAATACGTTCATGGTCGCGAAGATCGTCACGATTTTGGCCGTTATCGCGGTAGGCGTCTTCGCGGCCGGCCGTGCCGGCGCGGTCCACGCAGCTACGGTGCCGCCTGATTTCAACCCGCTCGTTGCGATGGGGCTTGCACTCGTTCCAGTTCTTTTTGCGTACAGCGGTTGGCAAACGTCGAGCTTTATGAGCGGCGAGATGCGCGAACCGCATCGCACGCTGCCGCGCGGGATGGTGGTCGGCGTGATCGGCGTGATCGTGCTCTATCTCGCCATGAACGTCGTCTGCATCGTCGCGCTCGGCGAGAATCGGCTTGCCGCAACCAACACGCCGGCGTCAGACGTGGTGCGCGTCGTACTCGGGCCGGTCGGCGCGCAGATCATGGCCGGCATCGTGGCGCTTTCCACGCTTGGATTCGTGACGAATCAGATCCTAACGTCGCCGCGCGTATACTACCAGATGGCGGCTGACGGAACGTTCTTCAAAGCGCTCGCGAATATCAATGCGCGCACGCACGTCCCTACGCTGGCAATCGGGCTGCAAGGGATCGCGGCGATTCTTCTCGCCCTTTGGGGAAAGTACGACATGATTCTGAATTGGGTGACGAGCGTCGACTACGTCTTCTTCGGGCTTGCCGCACTCGCGCTGATCATCTTTCGAACGCGCGACCGCGGCGCGGGTGCGCCGGAGCCGTATTTCCGTATGCCGCTTCATCCGTGGTCGACGATTGCGTTCCTCGTCGTTGCGTGGTCCGTCGTCATCGACGTTCTCGTGAACAATCCGACCAACACGTTTCTCGGCATCGCGGTACTGCTTACCGGCATCCCGGTCTATTGGATCTTCGCGTGGCGCCGGCGACGCTACACACGTGACGAGCGAAAGGCCGAGGCTTAACCGGAAGTCGAGTGCCGGCGTCGTGCGCATCGTGTAACGTTTCATCATGGGACACGTCAATAGCGGCGATACCGCGTGGGTACTCGCGAGTTCTGCGCTCGTCATGCTGATGACGCCCGCGCTCGGATTTTTTTATGCGGGGCTCGTTCGGCGCAAAAACGCGCTCTCGACGCTGATGTTCAGCATCTTTGCGCTGTGTGCCATCAGCGTGCAGTGGGTGCTGTGGGGATACACCCTCGCGTTCGGTCCCGACCGGTATCATATCATCGGCGGGCTTGAGTGGATTGGTATGAACGGCGTCGGCGCGGCGCCGAATGCAGAGTATGCGCCGACCGTCCCGCACGCAGCATTTGCTCTGTTTCAAATGATGTTCGCCGTCATTACGCCTGCGCTGATCACCGGCGGATTCGCCGAACGCAAACGGTTCGCATCGTTTATGCTCTTCACGCTGCTGTGGGCGACGTTCGTGTACGATCCGATCGCGCATTGGGTATGGGGGCACGGCGGCTGGCTCGCAAACCTCGGCACGCTCGATTTTGCGGGTGGCACCGTCGTGCATATTTCATCGGGCGTTGCCGCGCTCGTCTGCGCGTGGATGCTCGGACCGCGCCTCACACACGAGCCGCACGAACCGCACGACCGGCGTATGATGCTGCTCGGCGCGGCGCTCTGCTGGTTCGGCTGGTTCGGATTCAATGCGGGGAGCGCGCTTGCGGCAAACGGGACCGCCGCCATCGCGTTCATGAACACGAACGTTGCCGCCGCAACGGGCGCGCTCGTGTGGATGACGCTCGCGTGGTGGCGCGTGGGAAATCCGACGGTTGTCGGTGCAGCGGCCGGTGCGATTGCCGGGCTCGTCGCGATCACGCCGGCGGCCGGATACGTCACACCGGCATCGTCGATTCTTATCGGCGGAATAGCAGCGGCGGTGTGCTACACCGCCGTCCACTTCCGCGAACGCATGCGGATTGACGATGCACTGGACGTCTTTCCGGTGCACGGCATCGGCGGAACGGCAGGTGCGCTACTTACCGGTGTGTTCGCGCTGCACGCCGACATCGGAAGACAGCTCATCGCGCAGACCATCGCCGTCGGCGCCGTCTGGCTCTATACGGCGATCGCCACCTTCGTCATCGTCAAAGCCGTCAATGCGTTGATGCCGATCCGCGTCAGCGAGCTGGAAGAACGAATCGGCCTCGACGTCACACAGCACGCCGAGGCCGCGATCGCAAGTTAGCGTTTCCGTGTCTCAGGATGACGCATTGCTGTTCGTTTGACTCATCGAGTTCGAAATTGCGGATACCGCCGCGTCTCGCGCGCTCTCGATCGTGTCTTGAACCTGGCTCTTCGCACGTTCTTTCAAGTCGTCGACCATTGGAACGAGTTGTTCGTTCTCAAGCTGAGTCATCGGCACGAGCGATCCGACGAGAAATCCAACGGCCGCCATGCCGAAGAACATACCCAACGGGTTTTCCCGCACGGCGCTGACAGCATTCATCGCACCCGCTTGAATGTCGCCGGGATCCGGCATCACGTCGCCTGCACGCGACACCGCGCGGGCCGCCTGTCCGACCGTTCCGGTAATTGCCGAGCGCATTTGATCGACTTTATCTCCGACAGCGTCCTGCATCCGATTTGGGACGTCCGCTTTGTATGCGATCGCATCGGCCGTGTCGCCCATTCGTTCGCGCGTCTCCGCTATTTCCGTACGGAGCTCGTCTGGGTCTTTGCCCATTCCACATCCTCCTTCACCGTTTCAATTGTTTGGGTTGGCACCGGCGCTTGCACTTCATCGATTTTTCGTTTCCCGGCGATTGCCATCACGGCCGCCGCGATGCCGTACACGACGGTAACGATCAGCGCCGCTACCCAGGCCGGCATCACCAGCGCGAGCAGCAAGATCACCGTCGTAGTCAGCGTCGCGAGCGCAAAAAGCCCACAGATCGCCGCCGCGCTCAGCATTCCCGCGCTTTGACCGACCTGCGCGCCGACGCGTTTGCCTTTTTCGGTCATCTCAACGCGGAAAAGTTCGAACTCCTGACGCACCAGCAGCGCCATGTCGCTCGTGAACCGCTTAAAGAGCTCTCCTATTGACTCGTCATGTAGCTCCGGCTCACCGGATGCCATAATCGATCTCCGCGTCCGACGTCGTGTCACCGTACGACGTGCCGTCCACGTCACTCGGCGTCGCATTGCTGCCGTACATCCGATACCGCTTCATCGCGCCCGCTTTCAGTAACCGTGCCCCAGCCAAACCCACCACGAAACCGGCGGCGGCAGTGATCACGGGTTGCGTTCGCGCAACGGTTTCAATGTCGTGAATGATGCGATTGCCGTCGGTCTGCGTGAGATACGTTGAAAGACGGTTCAGTCGATCGGCAGCCATGTCGACGATGCCGGCGGTTCCGTCCTGGCCTTGATCGCGCAGCGAGCTTCCCATTTCTCGCAGATTGTTGACGTGCTGGCCGACGACGTTTCCGAGGTCGGTGGTCCGGCGGTCGACTTGATCGGTGATGACGCCTTTTGCTTTGTCCTTGATTTGATCAACGTTCGTCACGTAATTCTCCCTTCGGAGGGCTAAGATACCCATACGTCCGGTTTACGAAAATTTTAGAAACCCGGGATTACAACACCGACGCACAAAAGAGAAAAACGGCTTGCTAGCTTGACAGTCGTTTTACAGGGCAGAAGCGAAGAGTTGGCCGACGGATAAGGCGGCCGGGACGCTTGCCAGGAGACACTAGGAGCATATGAATCGCGTCGTTGTGGTCGATGACGACGAACCCAACTTGAAGCTCTATGGAGCGGTCGTTAAACGCGTCCTCGGTGAGGATGCCGTGGTGTTCCAGAACCCTCTCCAAGCGCTCGAACGGTTGGACGACCTGCGTCCGTCACTGATCGTTGTCGATTACCAAATGCCTGAAATGGATGGGCTCTCGTTCATTCGTGCGCTTCGGGCGAAGCCTGCCCATGGCTTTACACCGGTCATCATGCTCACCGCTAGCGGCGAGAAGGGGTTGTCCGCCCGCGCGCTCGACGCCGGCGCGACGCTGTTCTTGGAAAAACCGTTGGCGCTCGCCGATTTCGCCTTGCACCTTCGGCATTTCGCAGGCGCGCCGGCAAGCCGGGTGACGTACGGCGAAGTAATTATGCCGACCGACGAGCGCGACACGATCCTCCGGCTCTATCGCGCGCTCCAGGCCTACAGCAAAGATCTTGGCGCACACGCGACGCACGTACGCGATTTAGCGGTCTCGATTGCGAACGAGATGCAGCTGCCCAGTGAAGAGATCGAAGCGCTGCACGTCGCGACGCTCGTCTACGACGTCGGCATGCTGACCGTGCCTGAAAAAGTGCGCGAGATGCCTTCGACGTTACCGCTGCGCTGGCGCAGCGTCGTCAACGGACACGTCGATGCGGGTGCGGCGATTCTCGGCGGCGGCCGCCGTCCGCTGCTTCGCGGCGCCGAAACGATCGCACGGTATCATCACGAACGCTTTGACGGCACAGGGTACCCCGAAGGTCTAGCGGGGTCGATGATCCCGCTTGCCGCGCGGATCGTCGCGGTTGCCGATACGTATGTCGCGCTCATCTCCGAACGGCCGCACCGGGCGGAATTTACGTCGGCGAACGCCGTCGCTCAGATCGTCGGACTGAGCGGATCGGCGTTCGATCCGAACGTCGTCGCGGCGTTCGAACGGCTCAAAGACAAGCCGAACAACTTCCGCCAAAGCGCCTAAGCGCTAGAGGTCGCCGCAGGACACGTAGGTTTTGAGGTCCGACGCGCTCTTGTGCACGTTGATCGCGTAGTGCGCTTTCTTCAGCTGGGCAACGGTGACGCCTTGGAGCGTCGTCGTTGACTTGCCGCCAACCACGTTGCTCAACGGCTTCCACGGGGCGGGATTGAGTTTCGCGCACGTTCCTTGGTGAATGTGAGCCGGCTCGCTCGAGCCTTTCGGTGTATCCTTGAGTGCGATTTTTACCAAAACGCCTCCGGAAACGTCTTTGACGCTCGCCATACCATCTTGCTTCGAACCGTTTTGCGCGCCCATGTTGAGGTTCAGTGCCATATTTGACTTCTGGTTTTGCGCGTTGAGCTTCGAATTCGACGTCGCGAATGCGGGTTGGGTGAGAACTGCGGCGGCGACGGCCACCACGGCAAAATGCATGAATTTCATTAAATGCGTGCTCCTTTCGGGATATTGGACGTAACGGGAACAAGACAGCGTCCATCGCGAAGTGTACCCTAGCGAACAGTCCTGCTAAGCAAGCTTGGAGGCAACGTGCTCGACACTCAGCCGACGCAAGACGAAAAAACCCTCGCGATTTTGACGCATCTCAGCGGCATCTTTTTCTCGATCGTTGTGCCGCTCATCGTATGGCTCACGTCGAAAGACACCAAACCGTGGCTCTCCGATCAGTCGAAAGAGGCGCTCAATTTTCAGATCACCGTGCTGATCGGCTACATCATTGCGTCGGCGCTGACCGTCATTCTGATCGGGTTCGTGCTGTTTTTCATCGTCTGGGCAGCGAGCATCGTTCTGAGCATCATCGCCGCCGTACGGGTTTCGCAGGGCGCCGCATTCCGTTACCCGCTCGCGGTTCGCCTAATTAAATAGCGACGTCCACGCCTCGCGGGGGATACGAAGCTCGTCTTCGTTCAGATCTTTGAGCGGTTTGCTCGTCAGTTTCTCGCGTTCGCAGAGATCCGCTACATCGGGATCCACGAAGAGGAGGCCGGTGACGAACTCACCTTGCGCGCGCGTTTCGTGAATGATGCTCAGCGCGCGGATGCGATCGGTTGCGTCGTAGTTTCGATCCACTTTGCGTAAGACGACTTGGGCGCCGTCTTCAAGCGTGACGTGTTGAACGGTACCGGGTTCGTAGTCGACCGCGACTTCTTCGCGCGGGCGGATGAAGTCGGGCGTGTTGGCGACGAACTCATGTTCCTTCACGTATGCGTAGCTCTTCGTTGAACCGGTGTGATCGTTGAATGTAACGCACGGACTGATGATGTCGATGATCGACGCACCACGATGGGAAAACGCCGCTTGCAACATCGGCACCAACTGCTTTCCGTCGCCGGAGAACGAACGAGCGACGAACGTTGCGCCGAGCTCGATTGCAAGTCCGCAAATATCGATTGTCGCGTATTCGTTCGGCGTCCCGTTTTTCAACGTCGAACCGACGTCCGCGGTTGCCGAAAACTGGCCCTTCGTCAAGCCGTAGACACCATTATTCTCCACGAGGTAGACGATGTCGAGATTGCGGCGCACCATGTGCACGAATTGACCGAGGCCGATGCTCGCTGTGTCGCCGTCGCCGCTGATACCGAGCACCACCAGCTCGCGATTTGCAAGCTTTGCACCCGTCGCGGCAGACGGCATGCGGCCGTGCACGCCGTTGAATCCGTGCGCCTGCTCGACGAAATACGCGGGCGTCTTCGACGAGCAGCCGATGCCGCTCATCTTGGCGAGCTTGTGCGGCGGAACGCCGTAGTCGAAGAGCGCCTTGATGAGGTGATTGGTGATCGAATTATGGCCACACCCCGCGCATAGTGTCGTGGGAAGACCTTTGTAGACATCGCGGCCCAGGCCGATTAAATTCACGGTCATTCTGCTACCACCGCCGGCTGACGCTCGGCAACCAAGAGAGGATATATAATCGCATGTGCGTCGATCGGCACGCCGTTATAATGACGGATCGAATGGAGCCGTCCGATGAGATGTTGCGGGAGTTCCGCGCGAAGTAGTCCATAGACTTGCCCGTCACGGTTCTGCTCGACGATGTAGACGCGATCGTGCCGCCGCACGAACGCGGCGATGTCGGGCGAGAACGGTAACGCGCGCACGCGCAGGTAATCGACGTCGATGCCGTCCTTGCGCAACGTGTCTCGCGCTTCAACGACAGCGTGATGCGTCGTCCCGTACGCGAGAATGCCGATCGTATTTTGCCGTTCTTCAGCAATCGGCTGCGGCACCGCCGTGCGCGCCGTATCATGCTTGCGGACGAGGCGGTCGAGGTTGCGGCGCCACACGTCGGGCTGCTCCGAATAGCGCGCCTCTTCGTCGTGTCCCGTTCCCCGCGTAAAGAACCCGGCTGAAGAATGATTCGTACCGGGAAGCGTGCGATACGGCACGCCGTCGTGATCGACGTCGCGATACCGTCCCCATGACTCCAGGCGGTTCAAATCTTTTTCGTCGAGGACTTTGCCGCGGTCGAACGGGCGCTCGGGATACGGCAACGGGTTCGACATCCACGAATTCATACCGAGATCAAGATCGGAAAGAACGAACACGGGCGTTTGAAAGCGATCGGCGAGATCGAATGCGTCCATCGCCATCTCGTACGCCTCTTGAACCGTCGCCGGCAAGAGCACGATGTGCTTCGTGTCACCGTGCGAGAGCTGATATGCAAACGCAACATCGCCCTGCATCGTCCGCGTGGGCAACCCGGTCGACGGGCCTGCGCGCTGCACGTCAAAAATTACCCCCGGCACTTCCGCGTAGTATCCGTAGCCGGCCCACTCCGCCATGAGCGATACACCCGGCCCAGACGTCGAGGTCATCGCGCGTGCACCGGCCCAGCCTGCGCCGAAAACCATGCCGATCGCGGCAAGTTCGTCTTCCGCTTGCACGATTGCAACGTTTCTCTCGCCCGTTGTGCGATCGACGCGATATTTTTCCGAAAGCGCAATGAACGACTCGCACAGCGACGAGGACGGCGTGATGGGATACCAGGCCGCAACGGTGCATCCGCCCATGATGCATCCGAGCGCGGCAGCGCGATTGCCGTCGATAAAGACGAGCCCGTCGGTCGCACCCGACATGCGCTCCAGCGTAAAGGGATCCTGTTTCGTCAGATGTTCGCGCGCGTGCACGAATCCGAGCCGCGCCGCGTCCATGTTCGTCGTCACGGCCGCCGGTTTGCGTTTGAACTGCGAGCCAATCGCCGCTTCAACCGTCGATTCATCGATGCCAAGCAGTTCCGCAAGCACGCCGACGTACATCATGTTCAACAAGTACTTGCGTAACGCGCCGTCCTTGACGTTCGCTTTCGCGAGCTCATTGAACGGCACGGCGTAGTAGATGACGTCGTCGCGCTGCGCTTCGCCGGTAACGGGATAGGTCGCCTCATGTATGATGACGCCGCCGGGACGGACGGAGGCGGCATCCGTTCGCCACGTCGACGCATTGAGGGCCACGAGAACGTCGATGTCGCGCGTCCGGCATTGATAGCCTTTCGAACTGATGCGAACGTCGAACCAGGTCGGCAGACCCTCGATGTTCGACGGAAAGACGTTTTTCGGGGCGACGGGGATACCCATGCGAAAGATGGCGCTGGTCAGAACGAGATTGGAGGACTGACTACCCGATCCGTTGACCGTTGCGACCCGTATCGTGAAATCGTTGACGGAGCGCTGTTGCATCGACTGAACTTCCTCTGCAACAGGCTTACGCTCGCGCGAAGTCTAGACCTTCGTGCACTCCTGATAGCCAGTCGGCTGCCATTGACCGTTGTCGTTTTGCCCGTACCAGATATGCTGGAACGTGCTGTCAGAGGTGAAGCGAAAGCTCTCGCGCTCCGCGTACCTGCGGTCGCCGACGCGTCGCGTGCCGGTGAACGTCACCGAATCGCCGTCGAAACCGCTCGAATTGCCGGTGAAGGTCGAGGTTTTCGCGGCGTTCATTTGGGTCGTCGTCCAGTTGCCATCGGCGCCGAGCGTAAAGACGTGATCGAACGCGAACGTGTTCCCGCCGTTTTTCCAGTCGACGCGAAGACGCAGATCATCCGCCACGCTCGAAAAGAGCATGTGTCCGGTCGCACCATCGACCCGCGCACAATTCCACGAGCCGGTAAACCGGTCGAACGGGGCAGTTGCCGGCGTCGCGGCGATCGGCGCGAGCGCACTCGAGAACACAAACGGCAACACCAGCAAGCGCTTCATACGGCGGTGTTATTCCAGCGTTTGGCTGCCTGCCCTGGCGAAATGAAGAATGCCTTTGCCCATTGGAATGAGGTGCCGCTTCGGCACCTCGTGCGGCTCGATGTCGCGCAGGACGAACGACGCCGTAATCCATGTCGCCACGGCGAAGGCGAGGCCGACCGTAAGCGCCGCGCTCACGCCGCCCGCGACATAGAGCGCGGCAGCAATCGCGACGCCGATGCTCGAGCCGATCTGCATGCTCGTGTTGATCACACCCGATGCAAGACCTTGTTCGGTCGAATCGACTTTCGATAATGCACCGATGACGCCGGCTTGGTACGTCCACATTCCGCCGAAGCCGATCAGCGCGGTCCCGGGCAGCAGGCCGACCCAGTACGGTGCGCCGGCGCGCGTCGTCATGAGAATCAGGCAGCCCAGAACGAGCGCGATCCCGCCGATAAACCCGACACGGCGTATGCCGATCTTTTTCGCAAGCGGTGCGGAGAGCGGACCCGCGATTACGGTGATCACGATCGACGACGGTAGAAATGCCAAGCCGGTCGCGAGCGGCGAATAGCGATCGACTTGCTGCGCGAATACAGAGGTAAAGATGAAGGCCGCCGCATACGCGGCAACCTCAGCGAACGTGTTCAGCGTTCCGGGAATCATGTTCGGATACGAGAACACGTGCGCGGGAATCAACGGCGATTTCGTTCGCCGTTCCACGAGCACGAACGCTCCGAGCAACACGATAGCAAGAACCGATTCGATATACGTGTCGGAATTGATGATACGGTCCGCGAGAGACTCGATCGCCAGGATCAGCGCAACGAGTCCGGCCGTGATGAGAAGCGCTCCACGAACGTCGAGCGGCTCGCGCGAGCGTACGCGCGTATCCTGCGCAATCACGGCCGGCGTCAGCGCTAGGATCGCGAGGCCCACCGGAACGTTGACAAAAAAGACGGAACGCCAGCCGAAGAACTGCACGAGAATGCCGCCGATCAGCATACCCGCGGCGATGCCGGCACTTCCGATCGTGTTCCACATCCCGAGCGCTTTGTTGCGCTCATCGCCTTGCGCGAACGTATCCATCAAGATCGCCATTGCGGACGGCGTCACGATTGCGGCACCGAGTCCTTGAACCGCGCGCATCGCGATCAACAGGATCTCGTTTGGTGCGATTCCGCCCAAGAACGATGCGAAGGTAAAAACGGCAAGCCCGGCCATAAAGATCGTGCGGCGATTGTAGAGATCGGAACAGCGTCCCGCGAGCATCAAGCAGCCGGCGAGCGCAATCGCGTACGTACTGACCACCCACTGCACGCTGGACATCGGGATTGCAAACGCCGTCTGAATCGCCGGAAGCGCGACGTTAACGATGGAAAAGTCGAGCAACAGCATGAAAAACGTCGTGCTCAAAAACCAAAAAGAACGCCATTTCTTCACATCGCGTCCGTTACTCGCGATGCAAATCGCCCCCTCCCGCGCCGGGTGATTTCGTAGCTGCCGCAACGGTCTGTGCGAAGAAGCGCGCGTGATACGCGAAGATATCCTCCGTATCCGGAAACAGCGGAACGGTGCGCCGCGCAATGTGATAAGCGCCGCGATCACCGAGCGTCAATACGCCGCTGCGCATCATCGCCGCGAGCGCTTCACGGGTGACGCCTCGCGGATCGCGCTTCAATTCCGGATCGACGAAGGCGACGGACGGCAGACGCTCGAGCGAACGTCGTACTTCGGCAATTGCATCGGATTCGGTAAACGGATCGGGATGCTCCCAGAGCCATGCCGCAAGCAATTGTGTGATCGTGACCGGGCGCGCGACGAGCAGTTCTTCTTCGATCCTGTCGCGGTCTCGCAACTCCGCAAGATGATAGAGTACCGACGTTTTCTCGCTACGGAACACATCGTAACTGATACCGCAAAGATAGATCGATTGCGCGTATTTCGAAAGCCGGGGAAGCAACCCGCGCACGGGGAGCAACTCACCGTTCTTGGAATAGCGGCCCTCGGGCGTGAGATAAAACGTTGCGCCGCGCGCGACGACGTCTTCCATGGCGGCAATATCGCGTTCCAGCTGCGTGCGCGTCTCCTCGATGACTTCCGAACGGAACGGCTCGCGAATCTTCGAGAGTTTCACCACATCTTGCGCCGCGGCAAAGTATCTTCGGCTCCAGAGCTGCGAAATGCGCAGCTCCCGGGGGAAGCGATCGGCGACATCATCGGAGACCATATCGCGCAAGAGCAGGTCATCGCCGTGCCGGTCCTTCACGACGAGGGCAATAGCCGAAAGAGCGCGCGTTCCGAGTTCGTTCTCGACGCGCATGAAACCGAGCGCGCGGAACAGCGGCGCCATGCTGACGCGCCGCATCAACGTATAAAGCCACGGAAAGCGCACCGCGAAGAAGCCCGGTTCCCACATGCGGCCGCCGGTCGCCGCAAAGACCGGATGACGCCACGAGGAATGCATGCCGACCCCACTCACGACGAACATCGCTTCTAATTCGGTTTGATGGTTCGCTACGACGAGCGTTCCGCCGCGGTTGCGTTTGAGCCGCCCGAACGAGCGTACGCGATGACGGACGTGCATTCCGATGTAGACGGCACTCATCGCTGCAATCCATAGCGGCATTGTGAGCAGCGACGAAATCGGCCGCGCACCCACACGGAGCACGGTGAGCGAACCGAGCGCAAAACTGGCGCCCGCGAGACTAAAGATCACTTGATAGCCTACGCGCGCGCCGCCGAGCCGGTGAAGAATCCACCCGCCGAGCAGCGGCGCGACCACGGCCGGCAGATTGGTCGCGATTCCCCAAATCCCGAGATCACGCGCGATGTTCGTTAGCTGCGGTAAGCTATCGAACGCGAGCGCCCACCCCACCGAAAGAATGCCGCCGAGGCCCGCACCAAAAAACACGGCCGAGATCAACGTTACGTTTGCATTCGGCGCCGCGGCGAAGCCTGCAGCGGCGATGGCCATCGGAATCCCGCACAGCGCGGTGATCGTCTTGCGCGAGAACCGGTCGGAGAGCGCGCCGAGAAAGACGGACGATATAATCGCGCCGAGCAGCGAGCAGATACCGACGAAGGCCGTGCCCGCGCTCGGATTGCTGTAGTGCAGCACGTCTTGAAAGAAATACAAGACGAATGTCATGAGCAGCGAGAGTCCGAAGAAGACGAACGCGCGCGCGATGAATACGATCGTGAAATCATGCCAGCGTACGACGGCCGCCGGTTCTGGAACGATATAATCGCGCTCGCTCAACGCGAGAAGGCTGAACAAGCCGAGCGCGAGCAACAGCGCCGCGCCGAGAAAAACCGCGTGCGGGTTTGGAATGCTTCCCGCGATGCCGAGCCCTGCGACGGTGCCGATCAACGTTGCGGCTCCGCGCAAACCCGATGCGGCGCCCCACGCCTCGCGCGGAACGATCTCCGGAATCATCGCCTGATACGCCGCGATCGCAACGTTCTCAGCGGCGACCGCGATGATGAACAGCGCGTCGAATGCGACGAGCGTATGCGTGAAGACGATTGCGACAAGCGCGCAAACATCGACCGCTACGCCGGCAACCACCCAACGACGCCGCAATCCGCCGGTCTTGCGCCGATGACGGTCGGAAAACCATCCCGCAACCGGAGGTACGAGCATCGCAGCCAGATTCGAGATCGCGACGAGGAATGCGAGCGACTCCACGTGCGTTGCCGGCGTGAGCCGGTTGATGGCCGAGGGCACCGCGATCGTCATGAGCGCAGTGTCTTGAACGGTCAGCGAAACCCAGAGCGCGTTGAGGATCGCGTAATGCGCGAGCGACTCAGTGCGCGTTCGGTTCATTCGTGGCCGCTCGAGTACTGCTGCGTTGTGCCCAGGTCATCGCGCGGTGATTCGGGCTTGCGCAGCCGGCTTCCATGCTGGCACCGAACAGGCTTTCGCTGGAGAGCGACATCAAACGACGTGGGCTTGAAACCCCTCACGCGGTACGGAGTAAGATGAGGGCATGAGACGATCTGCAATTGCCTTCACACTCATCGCGCTCTGCGCGACGAGCCTCACCGCCTGCGGCAAAAGTTCCAACGTCACGACCGGGAACTCGACCGCCGCGCCCGCCGCGAACGGCGGCTCCGTTGTCGCACAAGCCGGAAGCACGTTCCGCGGAAAGCTACAGCAAGAAATCAGCACGAAGAAGAATCACGACGGCGATCGCTTCACGATCAGCGGCAAAGACGGGACGGTCGACGGCCACCTGGAAAACGTGCAGGCCGCGAGCTTCGGAAAGAAACCGTCGATGGTCATCGTCTTCGACGAGTTCAAATCGCCTGATGGAACGACGGCGACGCCGATCGACGTGAAGATCGTCAATATGGGTGCGTTCGGTGCGAAATCGCACCGGTTACGCACGTTCGGTATGGTCGTCGGCGGCGCAATTGCCGGACACATGGCGGCAAATGCGGCGCATGGGAAGCACGGCGGCGTCGCCGGCGCCGCGAGCGGGTACATGCTCTCGCAACAAATGAAGACCGACGTCGACGTGCGGCCCGGTACGACGGTCGTGCTGAAATTCAATAGAAACGCGTACGCGAACTCGTCTGCCAACAACGGATGACGGAGCAAAATGAAACGATCTCCGGTTGGACGGAGATCGTTTTCGTTTAGCCTATCTGATTCAAGGGCCTACACCCCGTTGTTTCGTTGGACAGGTCTAGTATTTACCACGGTATCACGATCCTACACGTAGAGAACGCACGCTTTCCCGTCCGGTGCCGGCGCGGCACGAAACCGAAGGCGGTCGTCTATTCGATCGACTTCGTTGCTCGTTCGTGTCGTGAACGGTATTTGGCCGGCATTACGGCTTCGCCGAGACGCGCGTGGAAAGCAGCCGCAATTTGTCGTGCACGATGGTATATGTTTGCGTCGCGTATTTCTTCGGGCAACAGTTCGGATCGTTTGGACCGTACTGCGGAAAGACTGCAACGATCCCGTGGTATGTGACGTTCACGGCCAGGTGGCCGCCCGAACTTATCGACCCGGCAAAGTACGGGCGCGCGTCGTCGATGCCTTGCGCGAAAATCAGTTGACTGAAGACGCCTCCGGAGCCGCCGCTCTCCAGCGGGACGGCCATGACTTGCGTCCCGTCGTTCATGCGTCCAATCGATGCAAAGTCCGCAAGCGGCTTGCCGCCGGCAAAATCCTCGCCCTTCATTCCGACGTCCCCACTGCTCACGCTGAGTTGCGGCGTTTGACGAATGAGCTGCCAAATCTCCGACGCGCTCGTCGTCATCGCGAGGAGGGGCGCTGTCGTTGTGGCGACAAATGCGAGTGCGATCGCCGTCTTCCTCATTAGCAGTTTGATCCTCCGATAAAGCATTGCTCACCGACCCTATGACTGACGTATGCTGAGCCTCGTCGCAGCAGTAATATTAGCCGCCTCGAATGCAACTCCGGCGCCGCGCGCGTCCGCGTCTGCGACGACGGCGACTGCATCACCGACGACGAGCGCAACGCCGTCGCCCATTCCCCGTATGATAACGATCAACTTTCCGCCGGGATGGCACCGCACGCAATCGGGCCACTACAACGAGTGGCGCAGCCCTGACGGTATGTCGAATTTTCGCGTTACCCCGATGCGAGCATCGAAAGAGTTCCGAGGCCCGAATGGTGCCGACGCGGTGCTGAGCGAGTTCGTGAGAGCGGGGGCGCGAGTTCCCACGAATCCGCACGTACGAGTTGCAACGGTTTCGGTCTGCAACGGGACGGAGAAGGCGTATCGCGTGGACGACCCGATGGGACTCGGTTCGCGAGGCTTTATGCTGATCATCCCGGGGACGATTTCCACGGGACTGATCAATTACGAGATCCTTCCGGGCTACAAACGCGACCCCGCAATACTCGCAATGATCAACGCGCTCTGCTGGCCGTAGCGCTGCAGTGCGTGCGTCTGCCGTACGAGCCGATATCTCGGTTACTGCAAAATCAGGCGCATCGCTTTGAAATCAAACGTCACGGCGTAATGCCGAAGAAAGCCGCTTGATACCGTACCCGCTACGGTAAAGGGAAATGGCTGGTACTGGTCACCGTCCGGAAAATACACGCCGCCGATGTTCCGCTGCCGCGCTCCACCGATTGCAACGACATTTGCGACGAACGGAAAGGTCCTCGTTGCGCCGCCTCCGCCAACGAACATTTGCGGCTTGTCAGTTTGCGGGACGATCTGCGCCACTCGCAGCGCGTCTTTCGTCATCTGCACGCCGACATCGCCACCGCTATCGACATTGTATAGCGCCGGCGTTCCGTCGTTCACCGAGGCACGCGTGAAGATGAAGTGATCGCCGACGAGCCACATCGGCACAATAGCGGCCGACCTCGCCGGCGGCCGCGCATCGCGCGGCCGAAATATCAGCCGGTGCTCCTTGTAGTCGAGCGTCGTCAAAAAGTGCGTGAAGAATCCCGTGCCGACGGTCGCATCAACGTCGGGTCCCGGCGCCGGCATGACGTTTGCGCGAACGTTCCGCACGCTGAGCGTGTCCGCCGAAATACTATCTACCGTCGTCGCTTGAACCGGCGCCCGGCGCCCGCCGGCGAAGACTCCCATTCCCGCGTTCTCCACCGAAAGATGGTGCGCGGTCGCGAACGCTTGTGTGACTACGAGCGTCGGCGCGCCCGTGTCGATCATCACGTTTGCAACGGTGCCATCGATCCGCATGCGGACGACCGGCAACGGGTGCTCCGCAACGAACGGCAACAGCAGATCGTGCGGTTGTGAAATTTGAAACTCACCGGGGCTTCCTACGCGCATTGCGAGGGTGCGCTGCAGCCGCTGCGCGCGTTCGTCGTTCGGCTGCAGTTCGAGTACGCGGTTCA
The DNA here is from genome assembly GCA_963737065.1 of Vulcanimicrobiia bacterium. Classification (GTDB taxonomy): domain Bacteria; phylum Vulcanimicrobiota; class Vulcanimicrobiia; order Vulcanimicrobiales; family Vulcanimicrobiaceae; genus JAMXLG01. Next base: position 1,760,641 of record CAVTRC010000001.1, on the reverse strand, counting down.
CGTCGTTCTGGGCCAAGGATAGATCGTTGTCGTACAGCTCGATCGTCGCTAAGCCGAGCAGCGCGTTCACGTCGCGTGGATTGTTCCGAATCAGCTCTACGTAGCCGGTGCGCGCAGCTGAAAAATCTCCGGCTTTGAAACTCGCGTCCGGAGTTGTGGCCGAAGTTCCGATGAGGGCCAATGCGATACTTAGCAGAAATGGCGTTACGTGCATGAACGCATCATGCGGCCGCAAAACAGGCTCGGTCAACTCATTAGCCAAAGCAGTAATCAGTTTTGGAAATCCAGGGCATCCGTCAATCTCATCTGCAGTTCGGATACTCCGCGGGCCGTGAAACGCTGCGCGCCATGGCCGTCCTTTTCGCACCCGCGCAGCATGCGGAGCAACTGACGTGGGTGCGCCGCGCGCGTCCGTCTATCTCGCGCGAGCTCAAGCGAGAGATTCGCCACTTTGGCTTTATTTTTGCGCGCACGCCGGAAGTTTTCCCAGGCGTCTGGCCGGCGGCGGAACAGCGTGACTTTGCGCGCGAACTTGCCGTACTACGCCGCGCGCTCCGCCCGTATACCGATGCGCTGCTTATTCGATTGAGTGGTGAACGGCTGGTCGATGATGCGCGCATTGCGCAACTCCGGAAAAAATCGTGGTATCGAAACGCAGCGCGCCGCTACGCCGAAGATCATCCGCAAGCGCGGGCGATGCTCGAAGAATTCGTCGCCTCTCCGCGATCGAGCTTGGATCGACTGTGCGCGTCGCTCGAAGCGTTCTACAACGGCGTGATGGAACCGCTCATGGGCTCGATCGACGCGCAATTGCGGCGCGATGTAGAGATGCGCACGGGGATTCTGCGGCTCCATGGTCTCGCTGCGCTCTTGCGAACGCTCACACCGGACGTCACGGTCCGACGAGAGAATCGGCGTCACTGCACGATACGATTCGGAGCTTCCGATTCGGTCCGGATTTTGACGGAGCGCTCATCGTTCACGTTAGTCCCCTCGTATTTCACCTGGCCGCAAGTCCAATCGTTTTTCCTGCGCCGCAAGAACGGCGGGGTAGACTGTACCCTTGTATATCCGCTCCCTGCACTGCCGGCAACTGCGCGAAACATTCCAAATCGCACGGCAGCTGCGCGTTTGCTTAACGCGCTTGGCGAGCGCTCGCGCCTGCGCATCATTGAGTTGCTCGCGCAGCGCGACCTGTCGACGCGAGAACTGGCCGGCTTCTTGCAGACATCCGAGCCGGTCGTTTCGCGGCATTTGCGCGTGCTCTATGAAGCGGGCGTGCTTCAACGGCGGCGCGAAAGCTATTTCGTGCTGTACAGGCTGCGTCGGGAAGCTCTTCACGCGCTGCGCGACATGTTGAAGGGCCTCAGTGGGTAAATTCGAGCGCAATCTCGTGCGCGACTGATAAATCTTTCAACATACGCTGCCGTACAACAAAAAGGGCGCTGCGATCATCGCAGCGCCCTTCGCGTCCTTCGACAAGCTCAGGGTGACTTGAAATTACATCATGTCGTAGCCGCCCATGCCGCCGCCGGCCGGCATTGCCGGTTCCTTCTTCGGCTCGGGCTTGTCAGCGATGAGCGTCTCGGTCGTGAGAACGAGCGCGCCGATCGACGCGGCGTTTTGCAGCGCCGAGCGCGTTACTTTGAACGGCTCGACGATGCCGGCTTGGAACATGTCGACGATGTCGCCCGTCATGGCATCGAAGCCTTGCGGCGCCTTCTTGCCCTTGACGTTGTTCACTTCGACGGAACCTTCGAAGCCCGCGTTGTACGCGATTTGGCGCAGCGGCTCTTCGAGGGCTTTCTTCACGATGTCGATCCCGATCTTCTCATCGGCCCACGTCGCCGCGTGACCGTTCGTCTTCGGTGCGGTTTCGACATACTTATCGATTGCCTTGACCGCGTGAACGAGTGACGAACCACCACCTGGGATCATGCCTTCCTGAACGGCGGCACGCGTCGCCGAGAGCGCGTCTTCGATACGGTGCTTCTTCTCTTTGAGCTCCGTTTCGGTCGCTGCGCCGACTTGGATCACCGCAACGCCGCCCGAGAGCTTCGCAAGACGCTCTTGCAGCTTCTCGCGATCGAAGTCCGAATCGGTTTCCTCGATCTGCTTTTTGATCATCTCGATGCGGCCTTTGATCTGATCTTGCTTGCCGGCACCGTCAACGATCGTCGTCTCTTCCTTGGTAACCGTGACGCGCTTCGCGCGGCCGAGCTGATCCGGCGTTACCTTATCGAGCTTCAGACCGAGTTCTTCCGAAATCACCGTCGCGCCCGTTAGCGTGGCGATGTCCTTTAGCATTTCTTTACGGCGGTCGCCGAAGCCCGGCGCCTTCACCGCAACCGACGTGAACGTGCCGCGCAGCTTGTTGACGACGAGCGTCGCAAGCGCTTCACCTTCGACGTCTTCCGCAATGATCAGCAGCGGCTTCTGAACTTGAACGACCTTCTCGAGCAGCGGAAGAATGTCGGCGATCGCCGAGATCTTGCGCTCCGTCACGAGAATGAACGGATCGTCGAGAACCGATTCCATCCGCTCGGAATCCGTCACCATGTACGGCGAGATGTAGCCCTTGTCGAACTGCATGCCGTCTTTGGTTTCAACTTCGGTCTTCAGCGTGCGCGATTCTTCAACCGTGATCACGCCGTCTTTGCCGACCTTCTCCATCGCGTCAGCGATGAGGTCGCCGATTTCTTTGTCGTTCGCCGAGATCGACGCGACTTGCGCGATCTTCTCTTTGGTGTCGACTTTCTCGACATTGCGGCCCATCTCTTCAACGGCGACTTCAACCGCCTTCTCGATGCCGCGCTTGATCAGCAGCGGATTGCTTCCCGCGGTCACGTTGCGGAGACCCTCGCGAATGATCGCTTGCGCGAGCACCGTCGCGGTGGTCGTGCCGTCGCCGGCGATATCGTTGGTCTTCGACGCAACTTCTTTCACGAGCTGTGCGCCCATGTTTTCGAACGTGTCGGGAAGTTCGATTTCCTTCGCAATCGTCACGCCGTCGTTCGTGATCGTCGGCGAGCCGAATTTCTTGTCGAGCACGACGTTGCGGCCCTTGGGTCCAAGGGTCACCTTCACCGCGTCGGCAAGCATGTTGGCACCACGCTCAAGAGCGCGGCGCGCGTTTTCATCAAATACGAGTTGCTTTGCAGCCATGTGTGTTTTCTAGTGCTCCTTAAACGCTAGCCGGAACTTTGTCGACGATCGCAAGGACGTCTTTTTCGGAAACAATGAGGTACTCTTGACCGTCGATCTTCACTTCGGAGCCCGAGTACTTCGAATAGATGACTCGGTCGCCGACCTTGACGGTCATCGCGAGGGTTTTGCCGTCGTCCGTCACGCGGCCGGTGCCGACCGCACGGACAACGCCCTCTTGCGGTTTTTCCTTTGCAGTGTCGGGCAAGAAGATACCGGTATTGGTCTTCTCGCTCTGCTCGACGTGCTCAATGACCACGCGATCAGCCAAAGGCTTGAGATTCACGTAAACCTCCAAAACGCTATATGAACGAATGTCTTATGGGGATTGGCACTCACAGCAGAAGAGTGCCAGCCATGGAATCTTAGCAGACCGGGATGGAGAGTGCAAGAACCAAGCAATGGCGCCGAATCGCGCGCGAACCGCCTAGCCAGCGAGACTTGCGAACGCGCCGGCGCCGGCGAAAAAGGCGCCAACGAGGCCGGCAGCCGACGACCACATGAAGAGCCGGGTCGTGCGGTTCTCAACCGCGACGGCGACGAGTGAAAGGCCGAGTGCAAGCGCTACGACCGCGCCGTCAAGGACCGCCCGATCGGCGCTCCGATGCAGCTGCACCCAGAGCATGAATGCGGTTCCGATCCCAAGCACGAGACCCAAGAGCGTGCTGGCGCTCCAGATCACGAATTCGTTGGGCTCGCGAACCGGGCGACTTCCCATCATGGTAGCAACGTACTCCGAGCAACTGACAAATCGCTTAGAGCGCTATAAAGGTTTGTCGCTCCGCGTACAACTTCGCGGATACCCGTGCAGTTGCGCCACAGAGCGACCGCTCGGCTGGCATTCTGGCTGCTACTTGCTTGGTCGGTTCGGAGCGGTTTGTTGCAAGAACTCTTCCAGGTACCGGCCCCACACCGCGGGCAGCGTATGCGTGCCGTGTCCGCGTGTTTGGCTAGTTATCGGCAAAATAATGAATCGTCCGTGCGGTACGCGCGTAATTTCTCGCTCAAGAATTCCCAATTCCGGCGGGTTGATTTGGTCGTCGGCGGAGTTGATTGCCAGCAATGGCGCAACGATTGAACCGAGCTGCGGTTCGGGATCGTAATCGCTCGAGGCCGTAATTTGATACAGCAAATCGTTAGCATCATAGTGCGTTGCAAGCGTCGCGACGTGGTCCTTGTAATATGCGTCTGCTGCGACGCGCGTCGGCATAATGCTCTGATCGTAGAGCGGTGCGCTGCCCACCATCCACAGTAAATCGGCCGCGCCTCTCATACCGTACGGTTCCTTCGTGTAATTCCCGCCGTCGTAACCCGGCGAACTCGTGATCAGATCGGCCACCATGTCGCGCCAAATGCGATTGCGCCCGGATATTTGGACGGGCAGACTCGCAAGCGGCATCAACGCATCCATCATCGTCGGATACATCTCGCCCCACATCCACGTTTGCATTCCGCCCATCGACGTACCCATGACCAAGCGCAGGCGATTGACGTGCAATCCATTGACGATCATATCGTGCGTTGCGCGCACCATGTCGTGATAACCGTAATGCGGAAACTTCGCGCGCATTCCGTCGCTCGGTTTGCTCGACTGACCGTGGCCGATTTCGTCGGGAAGAATGATGAAATACTTGCTCGCATCCAGAATGCCGCCCGGCTTGAAGAGCACGCCCGCAAAGCGATCGCTGATGAACTGCTGTGCCGATCCACCGGTTCCGTGAATGACGAGTACGGCGTTCGTCGTTCGCCCGGATGCATCGGTCTGCGGCGTTCCAAACGTTTCGTAATGCAAACGAAGGTTCGTTAACGTTTCGCCGTCGGCAAAGCTGAACGACGGAATCGTATACGTGCCGCTCGTGGGCGGCGGATAGTCGGCTGAAACGGCGGCGGCAATCGCAGAAACGGCAAAGAGTAGAGCGAGCGATGCGATGCGAAAGCACCGGCTCATGACGGAAAAACGGAATTGGAATGCGATCGTTCGCCAGGCGTTCGCGGCCGGCATTATCGCGGGCGTGCTTCTCGAGGTGTATCTCATTGCGACCACCATCGTACCCGTTCACGCAAGCATACTCGGAAGCTGGCAATGGATTGCATCCGCCGCTATCGGCGACGTGGCATTCACGAGTCCGGCGTATGCCTGGCTCGGACTGCTGATCCACTTTTTCATCAGCATCTCGTGGGCGGGCGGCTACGCATATCTAGCGCAGGGGCAACGCTTCATGAATGCGCGCTGGTACATCTCAGGGCCGGCATACGGAATCGTCGTCTACATCTTCATGGACATTTTTCTGCTCGGCGCACGCAAGTTGGGGCCGCCATCGTCGGCACCGATGCTGCTCAACGCGCTGATCGCGCACTGCGTTTTCTTCGGTCTGCCGGTCGCTTACGTCGTCGCGCGTATGGATGAGCACGCGTGATCGGTGCGATCCACGTTTCGCTCTCGGCGTTACGCCATAACGCCGAGGCGCTTCGCAATCTCATCGCTCCGAGCGCCGCGGCGTTTGTCGTCAAAGGCAACGCGTACGGGCATGGCATCATCGAAACAGCCCTTGCCGTGGAGCCGTTCGCAAAAAAGCTCTGCGTATACTCGATAGAAGAAGCGGTAGCGCTGCGCGAGGGCGGCGTCACCGTACCGATTCTCGTCATGGGCCCGATGCCGCACGACGTCTTCGACGACATGCTCGAGCTCAACGTCGAGATGGCGTTGTGGGATATGCACGAATACGTTCGCACCCTCGCGAACGCGTCCAAGAAGGCGCACAAGCGCGTCAAGGTCCACGTCAAAGTGAACACTGGCCTGAACCGCTTGGGGCTCGAACCGGAAGAACTCGCGGATGCCATCGAAGACTATTGCCGCGTGCCGGACATCGAGATTGCGGGCATTTTTTCGCATCTTGCGTCAGCGGAAGAGATCGATTCGCCGTACACGCTGCATCAGCTCGAACGCTTCACCAAAGCATACGCGCAGTCCGAGCCGGTTCTCGCGTCACACGACGCGATTCCAATCCGTCATATCGCCGCGTCGGCCGCGGCGATGCTGTGGCCGCAAACGCGGCTGGACATGTGTCGCATCGGCATCGCGTTGTACGGCTTGTGGCCTTCGCCGCAGACGCGCGAAGCAATGAACGGCGGAACATTGCCGTTAGAGCCCGCCTTGACGTACGTTACTGAAGTGGTCACGACGCGGCAAATCGCGGCCGGTGAAGCGATCGGCTACGGCACGACGTATCACGCGCCACGCCCGATGCGCATCGGCATCGTGCCGCTGGGGTATGCCGACGGCATTCCGCGCGCGCTCGGCAACGTCGGTTCGATGCTCGTTGACGGCGCGCGTTGTGCGATTTTGGGCCGCATCGCGATGAACATGTGCGCGATCGATCTGACGCATGCTTCCAATGCCCGAAGCGGATCGCGCGTGACGCTCATCGGTCGCGACGGCAACGACGAAATCACGGCAGAAAACTGGGGCACGTGGAGCGGCTCAATCAACTACGAAGTCGTCACGCGGATTCCGGAGTCGTTGCCGCGCGTCTACACCGACAACTAAGATACGCACCACGCGGCTCGCCGGTTCGGTGAAGAAATCAGCGTCATCGCAACGAACACTTTCGCATGATGCGTTATAGGGGCACATGATTACCGGGCAGCCGGCCATTACCGTGCAGGCGGTCGCCGTTGCGGCCGCGCCATCCGTTGCGCCGAGCGCCGCGCCGTTGAAGGACGAGCAGCCCGCACCCGAGGCGCGCATCGCTTCTGCATATCCGACGATCTCGGCACGGCTGCCGATTTCGCGCGGCGCGTCGATCGCGACGCTGCACCTGATACTCGATAGCGTCGACGTGACGACCAACGCAAGCTACGCCGGTCAATACGTGACGTATATTCCGCGCGACGGATTGGCGCAGGGAACGCACATGGTATCGATCAGCGGCACCGATAGCGACGGCAAGAAGTTTCAGACGTCGTGGTCGTTTGAGACGACGACCCCGCCCGAACCCGACACTGCTGGCGCGCCTACATTCAACTCATACGGTGCGCCGTTTCAGTCGGCGGTGATGTTCAATGTGTCGGGAAATCAATTCGTCGGCGGCGCGCCGATCAACGTACAAATGACGGCGCCGCCCGGCGGACAGGCTTTTGCCTTCGTCTGCACGTCGGCATGGCAGTTTCCGCTCAACGCGGCGCCGCTCTCGCAGTTTTACACGGGATTGATTCCGACGGCGGCCGTCGGTACGGCAATCAATTGTCCCGTTACGGCGATGTACGTTGGGCCCGACGGTACGGTCACATACGCGCCGTTCCCCGTATTCGTTCAGTTGCTGCCGCGCTCCGCGGTACGGCCGACAGCTGCACCGCAACCGACTCGCGTGCCGTTACCGGGCCCCGTGCATCGCACGCCGTCACCGGTGATGGCGCCGACGATCGCGCCGACCATCGCGCCGGTGCCGCCGGCGAAATACACTCCTCAACCGCGTCCGCGCGTCATCGTCCCCAAGGTGCGGCCGACGCCGCGACCTCAGTAATTCAGATACGTTGCGGCGGCCATCGCACCGAGCAATTCGCCGGCATGGTGCGCGGTGTCTTGATTCACGTAGATACTTTGTTTGCCGGGCAAACGATTGATCCAAAACGCAAACGCGACGTGATGGCCGCTTCGTGTCGTTGTGAATCCCGCGAGGCCCTTGGTGACGAGGCCGCGATCGTTCAAGACGTCGCCGCTGCCCCACGTACCGGTCTTCGCGAACACTTTACCGTCGGCCGGCGAACCATTTTGAATGTTGAAAAGCGTCCCATCGACGCCGAGAATCGGCAACGCGCGGTGAAACGATGCATACCACGGCTGTTTCGCGACCCACGCAAGATACTGAACCATGAACTGCGGCGTGAAGAACGCAAACCCGCCAAGTCCATCTTGCTCCACGGCGTTTGACGTGTTGAGCCCCGCGTTTGTCAGCAACTGCCGTTCCCGCGCGAAGCCGGCTTTGAGAAAATCGGTTTTTGCGTGCGCAACGTAGACCGCCCACATGTAGGGCATGAGCGCGGCGTGCAAATTATGGCTAACCTTCAGCGTGACGTACACGTCCTCGGAAAGCGGCGGTGACACGTGCTGCGCAATCCGGTTTGCGTCGGTGTACATCGCGGCATTCGGAGCGTGCGATGCGTCGGGCGTCGGCGACGCGACCGACACACCGGCGTCGCTCAGCGCCTGCGTGAATGCGGCTTGGGCGAACAATTTGGGTTCGGGCACGGGATACGCGTCGACGATGGACTTCCCGGCGGGAACGCTGCCCGTAAGCGTCACGGTGTGCGTATGCGCAGCCTGTGACGGTACGTCGTTCGGGATCAGTTTGTATTCCGAACCCGGCGCGCCCGTCGTCATTTTGTTGACGAACGACACGTACGAGGTTTGCGGCGAAACGGTCATTTGAACCGGATCACCCGCTTTTGCGCCGGCGGTCCACGTAAGGTCCACCACGTTGTCGTTCACAGCGATCGGTGAGACAACCGTTCCGGTTCCCGCTTCCGGACCCTGATCCGGGAAGAGCGACGTATCGACGAGGACGTATCCATCGATTCGCTTGACGCCCGCGTGCACGACTTGCTGGGCCAGGTCGCGCAACACTGCGAGCGGGTCACCTGGAACGACCCGCGTGTCGAGCGACCCACCGTAGATATGATCCTCGTTCTCGAAGGCGAGCGTCCCGTCGGGCTTGATGCGCTGCGAGAGATTCGGATCGCCGCTTGCGACCAGCACGACGTCGCCGTGGAGCGTTCCCGATGCATCGAGCGGGCCCGTGCGATACACCGGTGTGGTATAGCGGAAATCAGCGCCCAGCAGCGCGAGCGACGTGCCTTCGGTAACCAGTTTCGTCGTCGAGGCGGCTTCCATCAGCGTGTACGGATTGCGCGAATAGAGAACGCGGTGCGAATCGAGATCGTAGACTTCGCCCGCGACAATCGAGTCGCGAAGTTCGGGCCGCGTTGCGATCTGATCGATGGATTGCGCGGCCACGGCCGGTGACGACGTCACCGCTAGAAGCATCAAAACGGCAAACATTCTGTTCACCGTTCTAAGGTTACGTGCGAGCCGCTTCGAAGGCCTCCGCCAGGCCGATCGTTCCCTTGTAGATCGCGCTGCCGACGATACACGAATCGACCGACGGCGGCGCCTCATTCACAAGGATTTTGATGTCGTGGATCGTTCTCGCGCCGCCGTTCGCGGTCACCTTCACGTCGGCTGCGGCGGCGACTGCGCGCAGCGCATCGATGTCGTAGCCCTCGCCCATGCCGTCGCGACGAATTTCCGTGAAAATGACGCGCGTCACGCCCCATTGCGCGACGCGCTTCACGAGCGAGTCGCGATCGACGGGCGTAGACTCGAGCCAGCCGCGAGTCGCGACGTGCGTTCCGCGCGCATCGATCGCAGCGATGACCTTCGCGCCGTACTTGCCGATGATATTGCGAGCAACGCGCTCGTCTTCGACGAGAACCGTGCCGAGAATGATCTCCGCCGCGCCCGCTTCGATACGCGCGCGTGCCTGATCGGCGTTGCGGATTCCGCCGCCCACTTGAACGGCAACGGAGACCGCGCTGCAGATCTCGCGAATGACGACCATGTTATCGCCGTGCCCAAATGCGGCGTCGATATCGATGACGTGCAAGTTCTCTGCCCCTGCGTTGACGAAAGCGCGCGCTTGCGCGACGGGATCGTCGGAATAGACCGTTGATGTCTTCAAGTCGCCGCGTTCCATGCGAACACACTTCCCACCGCGAATATCGAGCGCGGGAATGACGATCATGCCGTGCCCACCGCGGCGCCGCCACGCGCTTCGATTGGGACGAACGGCCCTGGTGGCGGACCGACGTACGTCGCCTGAGGGCGAATCAACCGGTTGTCGTGCAACTGTTCGAGAACGTGCGCGGCCCAGCCGGCGATGCGTCCGCACGCAAAAATGCACGTGTATTCGTCGCCCGGAATGCCGAGATCGGCCATCAACGGCGCGCTGTAGAAATCGACGTTCGCGTAGATTCTCCGATCGGGTTTCTCTTCCGCGAGAATCCGCTGGCTTTGATCCTCGAGCTCGCGCGCAATCAAATACCATTTCGTATCGCCGCGTTGCTGCGAGAGCTTCTTCGCGATTGCTTCCAGATGCTTGGCGCGCGGGTCGCGTACGCGATACTCGCGATGCCCCATGCCCATGATGCGGTGACCTTTCGCAAGCTCGTCACGCACGAACTTCTCCGCTTTTTCCGGTGAACCGATGGCGACGAGGTTGTTGTATGATGCGCTCGCAGCACCGCCGTGAAGATCGCCGGTTAGCGTGGCGATGGCAGCCGTGACGGCGGCATACAAATCGGCGCGAGTCGAAGCCGTAACGCGTGCGGAAAAGGTCGATGCGTTGTACGAGTGATCGGCGAGCAACACCATGTACGTGTCCATCGCGTCTTGCTCCACCTCCGTCGGCACCTTCCCGCTGCGCATATACAAAAAATTTGCAGCATGCGAAAGGTCGGAACGCGGTTCGATCGGATCGAGTCCCCGCCGAATACGGTCCCACGCGGCGACGATCGTCGTCATCTTGGCGATCAATTCGATCGCAGTATGCACGTCGGATACGTGTTCGCCTTTGTTGTTCACCGGCGAAAACAGCGCAAGTCCGCTCACGATCGTGCGCAGCACGTCCATCGGCCACGCAGTTTTCGGAACGTTTTGCATGGACGTGACGAGCGGTCCAGGCAACGATGCGCGCGATGCGAGTTCGCGCTTGAGCGATTCCAGTTCATCGGTTGTCGGCAGATGACCGTAGAGCAACAGACTTACGACTTCTTCGAAACACGCATTCGGCGCGAGGTCGTCGATATCGTAACCGCGATACGTCAGGCGTCCGATCTGCCCTTCGACATTACTAAGATCCGTGGACCCGACGATGACGCCTTCGAGTCCGCGGTCGACAACCAAACCAGTGGTAGACAAGTATTCCTCCAGCGCAAACCGGCCTCGTCGAGGCGGGTATACACAGTTTGAGGAGGCGGCTAAACGCGCCTTCCTGCGACATTTGAGGGAGCCTCGTGGAACCGTTAAATCTGACGCTTGCACCGCCGCGAAAGCCGACCGATGTGCTCGGAGGTGTAATCTTTATGGCGCGCACCGTCGATAAAATTCGCGCTACGCTTCCCGGCGGAGAGCCGGGCGAGTATAAACTCGAGGGATTCAGCACGCGCGTGCTCTCAGGACTCGGCATCGACCTCGACGACGTCACTTCCATCGTTGCGCTTGCGCACAGCGATGACGACGTCGCGACATGGATCCTTGCACGAACAACGCAACAACAGCGCGATAACGTCAATGCGACGCTGTCCGCGATAACGATTCGCGACCGGATCGACAGTCCGAAATTTTTCGAACGCTATCCGGTCGCGAAAGAGCTTCCGCTCGAGACGCCGATGCTCAAGATGCTCGAGTACGACGACCTCGCGATGTTTGCCGAACGTCCTTAGGTCGATATCGCCTGCAACATTTCCGTCGCGCGGTCAGGCGGCAACGACTTGACCAAATCCGCCTGGCTGACCATCCCGATCAGTTTGTCACCATCGATCACCGGCAGGCGGCGCACTTTGTGCTGCGCCATCGTCTGCGCTGCTTCTTCGATCGAATCGTCCGCGCCGATCGTGACCGGATCACCGGTTTCTAATTCCTTTGCGCGCACTTGCGCGGGATCGCGCCCTTGCGCGACGACTTTGGTGACGATATCGCGATCGGTTACTATGCCGCGCAGATGATCGCCGTCACAGATCGGCATCGCACCGATATTTTCGCTTGCAAGCCGCCGTGCAATGTTTTCAATGGTCTCGTTCTCGTCGACCGACTCAGCATTCGGAGTCATGATGTCTCTGGCTTTCACGATGCACCTCCGTACGCGGTCTTTCCCCGGCACGCGAAACGCGACACATTGCTACATCCGCGCGATGCGCAAAACCGAGCGCTTCACACCAACACGAGGCACGCATTATTGAGATTCATATGCCGCATCGTCTGCTCGGCGTTGCAAAGGTACCCTCGGCTAGCGAACGCACGAGCATTCCCGCGTATCCTCGCTCCCACCAGCAGGCGCTAGACCAACAGGTTAGGGTCGATGCGCTTGCCGCCCACCATAACGAATCGAGGCTGCGACTCCAGAATGGCGATGTTCCTCGATGGGTCGCCGTTGAACGCGACGACGTCCGCGCGTTTGCCGCTCGCGAGTACGCCGCGATCGTTCAGGCCGATCAACTCCGCAGCCGTTGACGTCGCCGAGCGCAGCACGTCGATCGGATGCATGCCCATGCGTTGCAATAACGCGAAGTCTTTGTTGTTCTCTTTGTGCGCGAAGACGCCCGCGTCGGTCCCGTACGCGATCGTGACGCTCGATGCGAGCGCGCGTTGCATGCCTTCGTTGCGCACCTTTGCGGCGTATTCTGCTTTCTCCACGGAACCGGGCGGAATGTGATTCGGATTGCCGGGCACGAGAATTGAATCGAGCGCCCAGATCGTCGGCACGAGACTCGTTTTTCGCTGCTCCATTTTCTTCAGCGTCGCGTCGCTGACGCCGGTGCAATGCTCGACAGAGTGCACGCCGCCCTCGACGGCGATTGAAATGCCTTTATCACCGTGACAATGCGCCGCGACTTTGCGCCCGAATTTGGTCGATTCGTCCACGACCGCTTGAATCTCATCGAGATTCAATTGCGGAACGTCCCACACGTCGCCGTAACTCAGTACGCCGCCCGTCGCAAGAATCTTCACGAGATCAACGTGGCGCTTCACGTGTTCGCGAACTTTTTCGCGGAACCCGTACGGCCCGTACGAGACCCCCGATTCGATCGGTGCGTCTTCGTGCACGAAATCCGGTAGATCGTTGGAATCGCCGTGTCCGCCGGTAATCGACAGCGCCGGGCCCGCCGCAAAGATCGAAGGACCGATCACCGTACCTTCATTGATGGCGTCGCGAACCGCAAGATCGATTCCCCAGCCGCCGCCCACGTCGCGTAACGTCGTGAATCCGTTAGCGAGCATTGCATGCGCGTTCTTCAGCCCGTAGATCGCAAGTTCTTCAGGATTGTCGCTCGTGCGGCCGGGCGCCGCGAGGTAATGCGACGGCACGACCCAGCCCGCTACGTGCGTGTGACAATCGACGAGCCCCGGCATGAGCGTTGCATCGCCGAGATCGACGACGTGCGCGTCGACGCTCGCATCGCCCGCGTTCATCGATACGATGCGTCCGCCTTGAATAACGAGCACGCCAGGCGCCTGCAGCTTCTTGCCGTCGAAAAGCCGCGCCGCTTTGAGCACCGTTACGGCGTCCGACGCACGCGCGCGCCACGGCAGCATTGACGCAATTCCTGCGGCAGCGGCGCCGAGGATGAACGAACGCCGACTTAGTGCGATCTTCGCTTGGTAAAACAGGCGGTCGGAAAACCCGCCGTGCGGACAGCGGCAATCGAATGGATCCGGAAGATGCATGACGGAAACCCTCCACGTCCGCCGGTTCGCTACGGCGGATTGCGTTTCCGGTGTCGCGCGTTAGGCGACGTCGCGGACTTCGGCGCGTGCGAGCGCGTAGCCGATGAGGCGTTCGATCAATGCTTCGTACGAAATGCCGATCGACGCGCATGCGTCGGGTAAAAGACTCGTCGCGGTCAGGCCGGGCAGCGTGTTCACTTCGAGAATCTGCGGACGGCCTTCTTTGCTCACGATGAAATCGGTTCGCGAACAGTCGCGTAAGCCGAGCAGTCGATGCGTCGAGAGCGCAAGCATTTGCAGACGGGCTGCGAGATCTTCGTCGATCTTTGCGGGAATGATGTGCGTGCTTCCGCCTTGCGCGTATTTTGCATCGTAGGTATAGAATTCGTCGCCGTTCGGCACGATTTCAATCACCGGAAGCGCTTCTTCACCCAGAATGCCGACCGTAAACTCGCGGCCTTCGATATACTCCTCGGCCATGATTTGCGAGAACGTCTTTGCCGCGGTCAGCATTGCGCTCGTCCATTGCTCGTGTGTCTTCACGATATTGACGCCGAGCGCACTGCCTTCGAAGCGCGGCTTGATGACGAGCGGGAGATCGAGCGAACCCGGAAGCAGCGGCAGCGTTCCGCCGGAGAGATCGAAGAGATCCCATGCAGCGGTCGGTAACCCTTCGGCGGCAAGCAGCTTCTTCGTCATGTGCTTGTCCATCGCGAGCGCGGATGCTTCGACGCCGCTGCCCTGATACGGGATGCCGAGAAAATCGAGCAGCGCTTGGATATGACCGTCTTCGCCGCCCGGCCCGTGCAACGCTATGAACACGACGTCGGGCGCGATATCGCGAACGGCATCTAAGAACCGGCGATCATAGTCGAAAGACTGCGCTTCGTAGCCGAGCGACTGCAATGCACGCATCACGCCCGACCCCGTTTGGATCGAAACCTCGCGTTCCGTGCTGCTTCCGCCCATGACGACGGCGACTTTCGCGTTTCTTTTTGTCATTTTAGGGTGACCCTAACTACGTCTCATCGATAAACACGCCGACTAGATGCACTTCCAGCTGTAGTTCGACGCCGAATTGCTCGTGCACCGCGCGTCGTACGCGTGCCAAGAGCGTAGCGACGTCGCGCGCGGTTGCACCGCCGAGATTGTTGATGAAGTTCGCGTGCAGGGGCGAGACTTCCGCGCCGCCGACCCGCCATCCCTTAGCGCCGGCGGCTTCGATCAACCGCGCCGCCTTGTCGCCTTCAGGATTGCGAAAACACGAACCGGCATTCGGCAGCGCGATCGGCTGCGAGCTCTTGCGGCGCACCAAGCGCGCCTGCATCTCCTCCCGCACGGTCTTCGGATCGCCGCGTTCGAACGCCAGCGTCACCCGCGAAACGACCGCATCGCGCGCGAGCGTCGTGTGACGATAGAAATACTGCACGCTGATCGCATGCGGATCAGGCTTTACCGGTGATTGGACCCACACGTTACGCACGAAATCGCCCATCTCGCGATCGGTGCCCGCATTCATGCGCAACGATCCGCCAACCGTCCCCGGGATTCCGGCGAGGGAACCGATCCCGACCCCGCCGAGGGTCGCCGCTTTCGCGGTAACGGCCGCCATGCCGGCGGACGCGCCGGCGTCCACGATGATCTCATCTGCATCGACGCGCGCGTTGATTTCCGCGAACGCACCACCCAAACGCACGACGATTCCGCGCATGCCGCCATCGCCGACGAGCACGTTGCTGCCGCTACCGATGACGAACCACGGAAGGCGCCGTTTGAAACAGAGGCGCATCGCGGCCGCCAGTTCTTCCTCGCGCTCCACGACCGCAAAGGCATCGGCCGGTCCGCCGATTCTCCACGACGTGAACGTTCCGAGCGGCTCGTCGAAACGCACGCGTTCACCGAAGATATCGCGAAGCACGGCGCGATCGTCGTCGCGCAGCAACGATGCAACGGCTTTACCGGTCGTCAAACTCACGCCCGTACGGGATGCTGCTCGACGCGAGCCGCTAAGCGAAATGCGACGTCCGTGATGTTCCCGGCGCCGAGCATCAACACGAGCGCGCCGCGCGGCGCTTCATCGAAGATCCGCTCCGCAAGCTCGTCGACATGCGAGGCATAGCTGACGCGCACGCCACCCGATGTAAGCGGTTCGCCGATGGAACGTTCGCTGACGCCCGGAATCGGCGCTTCCGACGCGGCATAGACGGGCGCGAGATACACGTGGTCGGCGCCGCGCAGCGCATCGGCGAAATCGCGCGCAAGGTACGCCGTTCGCGAGTAGCGGTGCGGCTGAAACGCGACGAGGACGGGACCGCCATGATACTGGCGCGCAGCGGCGATCGTCGCGCGTACGGCGGTTGGATGATGCGCGTAATCGTCGACGACGATCATCCGATCGCTGCGCGTCAGAATCTCAAAGCGGCGGCGAACGCCGCGAAACGCGCGCATACCCTCCGCGATCTGCGCGAAGGGAATCTCGAGTTCGCGCGCCGCCGCGATTGCGGCGAGCGCATTCTGGACGTTAATGGCGCCCGGCACGGTGAGCTCGATCGTGCCCAGACACACGCCGCCGGCGACAACATCGAAGCTCATGCCGAGTCCTTCGCAACGAACGTTCATCGCGCGAACGCTCGCGCGGGGGGCGAACCCGAACGTAATCGTCTTCGCCGCGCGTGGGCGTTCCTCGAGCGATGCGGCGAGCGGATCGTCGACGCCGATCACGGCTGTACCGTCGCGCGGCAATTTCCCGAGAAATTCGTCAAACGCGCGCACGAGCTGGGGCAGTTCATCGTCGCTTTGCAAATGATCGTTTTCGATGTTTGTCACGATCGCGATCGCAGGATCGAGCAATACGAACGAACCGTCCGATTCGTCCGCTTCGGTGACGAACCACTCCGAACGTCCATCGTGCGCGTTGGTTCCGAGCACACCGTCGATGCCGCCAAGGACCAAACTCGCGTCAACACCACCGGCACGCAGCGCCGCGTGCATCATCGCCGTCGTCGTCGTCTTCCCGTGCGTCCCGCAGACCGCGATGCCGCACCGTTCGCGCAGTAATCGCGCCAGCATCTCGCCGCGGTGAAGAATCGGCACGCCGGCACGTTGTGCGCCGACGTATTCGGGATTGCGCCGGTCGATCGCCGAGCTGACGATGACCGTTTCGGCCCCGTCGAGGTTTGCAGCATCGTGACCGATCGTGACATTGACGCCTTCATCGCGAAGGCGCGCGGTCAGCGGGGTTTCCTTTACGTCCGAACCAGTGACCCGCGCGCCGCGCGCAAGCAAAATTCGCGCGATCGCGCTCATTCCGATGCCGCCCACCCCCACGAAGTGCACCTTTTCCCCCTCGCGCTCGCGCGTACTCATGGGCTTGTCTTTCTCGGCGTCAATGCGTCGACCCGGGCGAGAATCGACGCGACCGGGTCAAGAGCACGCGCGCGCTCGGCTGCGGCCGTCAGGCCTTCGAGGCGGCTGGGCTGCGTAACGTCGGCAAGGATCGCGCGCAATTTTCCGGCGAGCAGTTCGTGATCGTCGACGACAACGGCGGCTCCCGCGCGCACGACCATTTCGGCGTTTGCGTGCTGATGATCGTCTGCTGCGTACGGATACGGCACGAGCACCGCGGGTTTTCCGGTTGCCGTCAACTCGCCGAGCGTCGATGCACCCGCTCGCGCAAGCACAAGATCGGCAGCCGCATATGCGTCGGCCATATCGTCCAGATAGGGACGCACGGCCGTCGCCGCGTGCGTCCCGTTGACGGCGCGGCGAACCCGGTCGTATTCTTTTTCGCCGGTCACGTGAATGAGTTGCCAGCCCTCGGGCAATCCGTTCGCTTTGACGAGCGATGACAAAGCATCGTTGATCGATCGCGCGCCTTGACTTCCGCCCAGCGCGAGAATCGTGCGGCGCGATGCCGACAAGCCCAGACGCGCAACGGCGTCTTCACGCAGCGGCAATACACGCAACCCGGCGCGAACCGGAATTCCCGTGTGCACGTACTTCCCGTTGAAATGCTTATCGGCTTGCGAGAACGAGCCCCACACTTCGTCGACGATCGGCGACAAGACGCGATTCGTCAATCCGGGATGCGCGTTCGGCTCGAGCAACGCAATGGGATGCCTGCGCAAGAGCGCGGCCGCGAGAACGACCGGAAAGCAGACGTACCCGCCGGTCGCGATGATAATATCCGGCTCGATGCGCGCGAGCGCGCGCGCGGACTGAAAGATGCCGATCAGGTTCGAGAATCCGGAACGCACCATACGCTCTGCGGAACTTCGCACGAGCGGACCGCTTGCGACCGTGATCAGCCGGTATCCGGCTTGCGGCACGATTTTTGCTTCCAACCGGTCCTTCGCACCGATGAACGTAATGTTTGCATCGCGCGCGCGAAGCGCGTCGGCCACGGCAATCGCCGGGTAGAGGTGTCCGCCGGTTCCACCTCCGGTGAAGACGACGTTCACGGGCGCGAGAGCCGGCGATGGCGCCCGACGTTCATGATGAATGCGACGGCAACGAGATTGACGATCAACGAGCTTCCGCCGAACGAGATGAACGGTAACGGTACGCCGGTCACCGGCCACGATGACGTGACGACGCCGATATTGATAAACGCCTGGATCGTGATGCACGCCATCGAACCGATCGCAAGAAAGAACCCCATGCGGTCGGGCGCCGCAATCGCAATCTTCACCGCGCGATACGCGAAGACGAGAAAGAGGACGACGACCGCGATCGTGCCCATCAATCCGAGTTCCTCGCCGATGACCGAGAAGATGAAGTCCGTGTACTGTTCGGGGAGGTAGAAAAATTTCGCGCGCGATGCGCCCAAGCCGACGCCGATCAAGCCGCCGCTTCCGAGCGCGAGCAGCGACTGCACGATGTGGAAGCCGGTGTTTTGCGGATCGCGCCAGGGATTGATGAACGCGAAAACGCGCGCACGCTGATACTGGTTCGTGACGATCGTTATCAGCGCGGGCGGTACGGTTGCGAGCGCAATCGCCGCCATATGCGGCACGCGCGCGCCGGCGGCAAAAAACATTGCGAACGAAATGAGGATCAGCAAACTCGCCGTCCCCATGTCCGGCTCTTTCAGCACGAGTACCGCCATCAAGAACACCGGAATGCACAGCGGAAAGAGACCCTTCGCGAGCGACGTGATCCGGTCACCGCGGTTCGCAAGCATTGCCGAGAGATAGACGATCATTGCGAGCTTCGCGAACTCCGACGGCTGAAAGCTGACCGCGGATATACCGATCCACCGGCGCGCGCCGTTGACGACCATACCGACGTGCGGCACCAACACGGCAACGAGCGCCAAGATTGCGCCGAGCAAAAGGTACGGCGCAGCCCGTTTCAACCGATGGTAGTCGATCCGGTAGGCAAAATACGCGCAGACTAATCCCGCAACGAGCCACAGCAACTGCCGTTTCAAATAAAACGCGACATCATGGTGCTCCGCATACGCTGTCGCACTCGACGCCGAGAATATCATCACGAGCCCAATGCCCACGAGGGCCGCAACCGCGGCAAAGAGTAACGTATCGGGCGGCATCGCAACATACGAACGCAAACTCGCGTGTTCGCGCGTGTCGTATCGCGGCCGTTCGGCGAGACGCGCTGCGCCGGACGCCTGTCTAAGCACCGGCCGTCTCTCTCAGTGCTTCGACCGCGGCGACGAACGTTTCGCCGCGATGCTCGGCGGAGCGGAACATGTCGAACGACGCGCAGCCGGGCGACAACAACACGACGTCACCCGATGCCGCCGTTTCGCGCGCCTTTGCGACGGCCTCTTCCATCGACGCGGCGTGGAGCGTCGGAACGCCGCGCGCATGCTGCGCGATCTCGTCGGCCGCTTCGCCGATGACGATGAGGGTTTTTGCGCGCTGACGAACGGCGACGCCGAGTTCGACAAAATCCGTTCCCTTCGATCTGCCGCCCGCAATCAAAATCGCGGGCCGCTCGTACGCCCGCAAGGCCGCCACGACCGAACCCGGGTTCGTCGATTTCGAATCGTCGACGTAGAGCACGCCGTCGATTTCCGCGACGGCTTGCAGCCGATGCGGCATCGGACGAAACGTCTTGATCGCTTCACGTAACTGCGCGGCGTCGCAGCCCACCGCGAATGCAGCAAGCAGCGCCGCCATCACGTTCTGGACGTTGTGCGAACCTGCGAGCGGAATATCGCTCGTCGCGATCACCGAGACGGGGCGGGGATCGCCGGCGATCGGCGCGTATGTCACGTACTCGTTGTGCACGTAAATCGTTGCGCGGTCGTGACGGTCGTGCAGCGTGAACCAAAGCTGCCGCGACGACATGCGCGGCTCGCCCGCATCCGTTTCGAGCGTCGCGATGCGTTCGTCATCGAGATTGCCGACGAAGAAATCGTCAGACGATTGATTTGCGAAGATGCGAAACTTTGCTTCGGCGTACTCGTCCATCGAGTAGTAGCGATCGAGGTGGTCGGGCGCGATGTTGAGCAGCACCGCCACGCGCGGTTTGAACGAGCGAATCGTCTCGAGCTGGAACGACGACACTTCCGCCACGACCCAGTCGTCCGGTGTAACGTCGAGCACTTCGTTGATGAGCGGGTTGCCGATATTTCCACCCACGCGCACGCTTTTGCCGCACTCGCGCAGCAGGTGCCCGATGAGCGCGGTGGTCGTGGATTTGCCTTTGGTTCCCGTAACCGCGATGATCGGCGCTTTGCACAACCGGTACGCTAGCTCGATTTCACCGACGACCGGAACGTTTTTGCGCTGAACGGCGCGCACGAGCGGCGATGTCAAGGGCACGCCGGGCGAAAGCACGGCCGACGTGATGCGCGTGACGGCCGACGGTAGCGCGGCGGGCGCAACGAATGTTGCACCTGCCGATTCGATGGCTGCAATGGCGGGTTGCAGTTCCGTTAATGGCTTTTCATCGGTGCCAAAGACCGTTGCGCCGCGCGCGCGTAGCACGTCGACGCATGCAAGGCCACTCTTTCCGAGCCCGATTACCAATGCCGTTTCACGCGCATCAAAGCTCATCATCGAACGAGAACCCATCCAAGCAGCGAGAGAACGAGCGAGGCCGCCCAAAATCGAAACGTGACGGCGGTTTCCGGTAAACCGCCGAGTTCGAAGTGATGGTGCAGCGGCGACATGCGGAAGATCCGTTTGCCGCCCGTCGCCTTGAAGTACCACACCTGGAGAATTACGGAAAGCGCTTCGGCAACGAAAACGCCGCCGATAAGAATCAACAGCAGCATCTCGCCTTCGACGATCGCGATCCCGGAGAGCAACCCTCCGAGCGCGAGCGATCCCGTATCGCCCATGAACATTTTTGCGGGATGCCGATTGTATAAAAGAAATCCGAGGCACGCGCCGATACCGAGGAGCGCGGCTTCCGCAGGCGCCGCCATGGGGAGCGCGATGCCGATTGCCGCAAGCACGATCAACGGCGGCAGGATCGTTCCCGTCGCTAACCCATCGAGACCGTCGGTCAGGTTGACGGCGTGAATCGTTCCGGTGATCGCGATAATGCCGAGCACGATCCACAGCCAATGGGGAACGCTCAACACGAGCGCCCCGGCATGGAAAATGACGTCGCGCGGAAAGAACCCGTACGAATCGGTAATTGCGCGTAAGAAGATGATTGCGACGAGCGCCGTGGCAAGAAACTTCGTACGCGCCGTGAGGCCGCGGTTTCGTCCGCGCGTGACGCCCAGAAAGTCGTCGATGAATCCGATGAGCGCGCACAGCACGACGAGCGTAAAAAGCGCCGCTTCGAACGGCACCTCGTGACTCGCGAGCATCGGCAGCATCGCAAGCGCGAAAAGCACACCGCCCATCGTCGGCGTACCGCTTTTCTTCTGATGTGTTTCCGGTGCGTCTTCGTACGCGTGCTGCTTGAATTGCAAGCCGCGCAGCAGCGGCAACACGACGAGGCCGCCGAGCGCGACGATTGCAAACCCCGCCGGCACGCGCGTCACGACGAACGTCAGATCCACAGCGGATTCGCTCCCTCCGCCCGCCACTTCAGCACGACGATCGGCGTTTGCTCGTCGCCGTTGCCGTGTGGATTGTCGAGCAGCGCCCGTTCGACGGTCTGGCGGTTCACGCCGCGCGACGCACCGAGAACCTTGGCTTTCTCCAAGTCGTTTGCATCGACGACCGCGCATCCGACGCCCGCCCGCTCGAACACCGCTTCGCTGAACGCGTCGGGCTCGCGCGGCGCAAAGACGATCGCACGTTCGTACGGCGGCAGCGTACCGGTGTATCCGTCGAGCGCCGTGATTGCATCGCCCATGATTTCGTAAAACGCACCGCGTCTACCGCGCACGCGCGCGAGCACGTGCATCAGCGCTGCATACACGACCTTCCACGGGCCAACTTCGTCGATGACGAGTTGCAACGACTCCGGTTGATTGATCGTTGCGAGCGCGCCGGCGCGTCGTGAGAGCGCAAGCGCAAGCATCGAGGGACGAATGTATTCGGCCGGGACGAATTCACCTTGCGCGATCGCGACCGCGGTCTCCGAAACGGCAAGCACGTCGCCTTCACGCGCAATGCCGCGCACGCACTCGGCAACGAGCGACACGAAATCATCGTTCGGACGCACGAGACGCGTTCGCACGGGGATCGCAACCAGGCCGGGCGGCACTTCGCTACGCGTTACGGCTAGTGTCACTTGCGCAAGTCCTCGACGATCTCTTCAAGACGATATTTACGCGAGCCCTTGAGTAAAACCGCATCGCCCGCGCGCGCATTCGTTCGAACCCACTGCGCAGCCTGTGCGTTCGAGGCAAACGGAACGATGCGCTCGGATGAAAGACCCGCGCGCACGGCTCCAGCCGACAGTTCGTCTGCGAACTCGCCGCCTACCAGCATGACGTCTACTTGCGTTTCGGCAGCGTGCGCGCCGACGCGCAGATGCAGCTCGCTTGCTGATTCACCAAGCTCCGCCATGCTGCTAAGCAAAGCAATACGGCGCCGTGCTTCTTCTTGCGCGAATGCGTCGAGCGCGGCGATCATCCCGGCGGTGTTCGCATTGTACGCATCAAAAATGAGCGTGATTCCGGACGGTAGTTGCATCCGTTCGTAGCGGCCTTCCGGCATTGCGAGTTTTGGTATGGCAGCCGCTATCGCATCAAGATCGACGTCGAAGTGAACCGCTGCGGCAACCGCCGCAGCAAGGTTCTCACGATTGTGAGCGCCGGGCACGCGGATATCGACACGAACGTCGCGATCGTGCCCCGTTTCGATATCAAAATCGATCAAGCGGTTATCGCAAATCGCCGTAACGCGCCCGCTCGTAGGGATCTCGGAACGGTCGCTGCCGGCGTAAAACCAATGCGGCCGATGCGCGAGTCGCGGCGCGCGCGTGATCGACGCGATATCACGGGCATTGATCACCGCTTGCGCGCCGGCGGAAAACAGCGCCCACTTCGTCTCCTCGAGTCGCTCTCGCGAGCCCATGATCTCGAGATGCGCGTCACCGACGTTCGTCAAAATGCCGAGGTGCGGACGCGCGATCTCGACGAGTTGGGCGATCTCTCCGAAGTGACGCGCGCCCATTTCGACGACGAGTACATCGTGGCGATGGTTATCGGCATTGAGGAGCAACTTGCTGACGCCGATCTGATTGTTTTCGTTTCCCGGCGCGGCGAGCACGCGCGTGCCATAGTGCAGCGCGAGCAGCTGCGCGACGAACGACTTCGTCGTCGTCTTTCCGGTGCTGCCGGTGATCGCCAGGACGCGGCCGCGGAAACGATTGCGCGCGGCGCGTGCGAGCGCCATGTACGCCTTCAACGTATCGGCAACCACGAGCGCCGTTGTCGACGTGGGACGCACGCTCGGGTCGTCGATAATGACCGCAACCGCGCCGTTCGCAACCGCTTCACCGACGTAGCGATGTCCGTCGAACCGTTCGCCGCGAAGCGCAAGAAACGTATCGCCGGGTGCGATTGCCCGCGTATCGGTGACGACGCGAACCTCGTTCGGCGCGTGCTCTGTGCCGGACACCGTTGCGTGCGTCGCGTCAACCGCAGCGCCGAACGTCAGCGTCATTTTCGCAATCTCCGCGAACGAATCGCGCTTCGCGCAACATCCGCATCATCGAAGGGCAGCGTCTGATCGCCGACGATCTGATACTTCTCGTGACCCTTACCGGCGATCAACACGATTTCGCCCGGCGCGGCCTCCTCGATTGCGCGCTCGATCGCGCGCCTTCTATCGGGTTCGATGACGTGCGGGCGATCGCCAATACCACGTTCTATTTCGGCGATGATTGCGATCGGATCTTCGCTGCGTGGATTATCGCTCGTCACATAGACGCGCCGCGCGTGTTCGGCAGCAATCCGTCCCATCTCGACGCGCTTGCCTTTGTCGCGATCGCCCCCGCATCCGAACACGACCGACACCGCGCTCGTCGCTTCGCGCAGCGCCCACAACGCTTGATACAGCGCGTCCGGCGTGTGCGCGTAATCGACAATCGCGTGGATGACGTTGTCGCCGACATACTCCATGCGCCCGGGAACGCTCGCAATCGTCCACAATGCGCGCTCGACCGTTTCATAGGGTATACCCAGGTGAGACGCAACGCCGATCGCGGCGAGCGCATTTGCGACATTGAAGCGCCCGGGAATCAACAAAGTGATCGGTTTGCCGCCGACGTTGAAGCGGCTCTCCTTCGAGCTCACTTCAATATCGGTTGCAACGAGATCCGCACCGCGCTTGAGGGAATACGTCAGCGTCGGGATCTTGCGCCGCAGTTCATCGGCCCAGCGCGCGCCGTGTTCGTCATCGACGTTGATCACCGCAGCGTCGCACATACTAAAAAGGCGGCGTTTCGCCGCGGCATACGCTTCCAGCGTCCCATGAAAATCGAGGTGGTCGCGCGTAACGTTCGTCAGCACGCCGACCCGAAAGTGAATGTCCTCGACGCGATCGAGTGCGAGCGCGTGCGAGCTCACCTCCATCGCGACCGCTCGCGCGCCGCGGTCGCGCATCTGCGCGAGCAGTTCGTGCAACTCGGGCGGAAGCGGCGTCGTGTTCGACAGTTGCCAGTGCATGCGTCCGAAGTCCGCACCGACCGTCCCGATGATCCCGCAACTCCGATCGGCGGCGTTCAACATGGAAGCTACCATGTGCGTCGTCGTCGTCTTTCCGTTCGTCCCGGTCACACCGATCACGTCGAGCGCGCGCGACGGATTCCCGTAAAATGCCGCCGCGATCGAGGAGAGCGCGCGGCGCGAGTCGGGAACGTACACGAGCGTCGCGGCGGATCGCGCGATACCACGATTCTGCGCAACGACTGCAACGGCGCCCTTTGCAATCGCATCCGGGATAAAAACATGCCCGTCGACGTGCTCACCGCGTACGGCGATAAAAAGCGATCCCGGCCGGACGTTGCGAGAATCGATTTCGAGATTCGTCACGGCGACGTCGGGATCGCCGACGACCTGCGTGCTGGCCGGAAGACGATCGAGCAGCATCTTCAAGGCAACGCTCACGGCTTGTGCGGCCCGGCGTTTGGCGTCGGGGACGCTGCCGGCAGCACACCGTCATGCAGCATTGCCGCACGCGCAATCTTCGTGAACGCCGGCGCAGCAACCACGCCGCCGTAATACGATCCGATCGGATGTTCGACTTTTACGTATACGACGTAACGCGGACGTTGTGCGGGAACGAACCCGATGAACGACGCCGCATACCAACCGGGCTCGTAAAAACCGTTGACGACCATCTCGGCCGTGCCCGTCTTCCCAGCGGTCGAATAACCGGGAATTTGCGCTGCTGGATCACCCGTACCGTGTAAGACGACCGCACGCAGGAAGCCGCGCAATTCGGCGGCCGTCTTCGCCGAAAAGACGCGATGTTCGATTTCCGGCGGATACGTGTAGACCGTTTTCCCTTGCGCATCGGTGATCGCGCGTACGACGCGCGGGCGCATCAGCACTCCTCCGTTTGCGATCGCACAATAATAGCGCGCCATCGCAATCGGCGTGACCGACACGCCTTGGCCGAAGGACATCGTCGCAAGAGATGAATCGCTCCAATCCTTCGGATCCGGAACGATCCCCGGATTCTCTCCCGGAAGCTCGACATCGGTCGGACCGCCGAATCCCGCCTTGCGTTCCATGTCATAGAACGTGCGCGCGCCGATCGCCATGCCGACTTCCGCGGCACCGACATTGTGCGAATATTGAATGATTTGTTCGAGCGTCTCCGTCCCGCCGATCGCAGGCATGTCGTCGTCGGCGTTGTGAATGACGTGCCCGCCCACTTCGATCGCGTCGCGCGCCGGGAAGCGCGATTGGAGTGTTACCTTTCCGGATTCGAGTGCGGCAGCTGCCGTCACGAGTTTGTACGTCGAGCCCGGTTCGTAGGCATCGGTGACCGCGCGGTCGCGCAGATCGTTCTGTTTGTATTTCCAAAAATGGTTGGGATCGAAGTTGGGGACATTCGCCATGGCAACGATTTCGCCGGTCCACGGATTCATCACGATCGCCGTACCGTCGAGCGCATGATATTTCGTTACCTGTTCGCTCAGGGCTTCTTCTGCGACGAATTGCAGGTACGGATCGAGCGTCAACTCGACGTTGAGGCCTGGTTGCGCCGCTTTGACGACGTGCTGGTGCCCAAAGGGAATCGGCCGTCCGAATTCATCGGCTTCAAGCGTGACACGGCCCGATTGGCCTTTGAGAACTGAATCGAACGAGTACTCCAGCCCGTCGAGCCCGTTTTCATCGGTTCCGACGAATCCGAGCAGCGTCGACGCCGTCTTGCCCGCCATGTCGACGCGTTTGCCGGTGTCTTCTTCCTGCAACTGCACGCCGGGGAGTTCGAGCGCGCGCACGCGATCCGCGACGTCACTTGGAATTTTGCGCGCGATCCAGACGAACCACAACTTCTTGTCGCGTAACGCATCGACCGTCGCGGGCGATAATTTGCCGAAGAGGCGCTGCAGCTTGACGATCGTCGAGTCCGTATCGACGATATCGTGCGGCACGGCATAGACGCTCTCAGAGGGGAGCGACCGCACGAGCACGTTGCCGTCGCGATCCGTGATGGTACCGCGGCGCGCGAAGACCTCCACGGTGTCCGAGCGCTGCGCGAGAGCCAAACGCGCAAGCTGCGGCCCGTCCAAAACCTGTACCTTGCACAGACGCCACGCCAGAAACAGCGCAATCAGCGCGCAGATATAAAAAAACACTTTCGCGCGCATCGGCCCGACGCGCGCGAACTGTCGCTGATGACCGAGGCTTTTAGCAGCCACGTTCCTTAATGAGGCTCGACCCGTGAGGTGGGTGTGAACCAACTTGCGATTGAGTCGATCACCGCAAGATGGGACGTCGAGATTTGTTGCGCGGGCAAGTGAACGGCCGCAAAGAGCTGCGGATCGCCCATGTGCAACTTGCGCGCCATCACGGCCAGACGTTCGTCTGAACGCGCGGTGGCGATGCGATCGTCCAAACGCGCCGTTTGCCGTTGCAAAGCGTCGCGCTCGTGATGCGCCTTTGCTACGGCGTACGTCAAGCTCGTGACGTTCGAGGTCAGCATAACGTATGCCATTAAGCCCGTAAGCACGAGTGCAATCACGGTTGCAACGCGAACGAGCGAGGCGTAGCGCGCCCGGTGGCTTTTCACGATGCGCTTTTCAGTTGCGTTGCGCGCGGTACGCGGATTAGGAATGCGTGGTTTCTGTTGCGGCGCGTATGCCGTTTGCGCGAGTGCCATCGTCGCTCAGCTTGCCTTCCGTTGGGCGGCGCGCAGCTTTGCGCTGCGCGCTCGTGGGTTTTCAGCCGTTTCCGCATCGTCGGCGACGACCGGCTTCTTTGTTAAAACCTCGAGGCGCTCGTCGTCGCGAAACGTCTGTTTGACGATCCGATCTTCGAGCGAATGGAAGCTGATCGCAACGACGCGGCCCGCGGTGCACAAACGATCGATCGCCGCACTGAGCCCTTCGCGCAGCACGTTGAGCTCGTCGTTGACCGCAATGCGCAGCGCCTGGAACACGCGCGTCGCTGGGTGAATGCGTTCGCGTTTGCCTGGGCGATGCACGACCCCGGAGATGATTGCAGCAAGCTCGAGCGTCGTTTTCGGAAGCCGCCCTTCGTTACGGCGTTCGACGATCGCGTGCGCGATGCGCCGCGCAGCCCGCTCTTCGCCATAGGTGAAGAAAATATCCGCGAGCTCGCGTTCGGAAACCGTTGCAAGAATCTCATAGGCGTTTCGACCCACGTACGGGTTCATGCGCATATCGAGCGGCGCGCTTTCGCGAAACGAAAACCCGCGTTGCCCGTCATCCAGCTGCATCGACGATACCCCCAAATCGAAGAGGACTCCGTCGACTAACTCGATTCCACACTCGTCGAGCACGCGACGCAGCTCCGAGAAATTGGCAGGAACGAAGATAAATGCGCGATCGTCGATCGCGCGGGCCCGATCCGCGGCTTCGGGATCCGCGTCGATCGCGATCAGACGGCCACCACGCAACCGTTGCAAAATCGCGCGCGAGTGGCCACCCGCGCCGAACGTTGCATCGACGTAAGTCCCATCCGGCCGGATCGCCAGAGACTCCAGTGATTGGGCGAGCAGAACCGATTGGTGCACTACGCACGCACCACATCAGTACAGTCCGAGGTCGGCCATAAGGTCCGCAACCTCGCCTCCAGGGGCGGCATACTCGGCGTAGCGTTCCTTCGCCCAGATCTCGACCCGGGTGAGGGAGCCAACCGAGACGACGTCACGAGTGATGCCGGCGTACGAGCGCAGTGCCGCGGGGATCAGCAGGCGGCCTTGCGCGTCGCACGCGACTTCCTCGGTGTGGGCGAAGATGTGCCGGACGAGACGGCGGTATCGCTCGTCCTTGCGCGGAGCTTCCTCTAAACGCGCGCACACCTGCGCCCACGCCGGCGCCGGGTAGAGGACGAGGCACGGCTCCGGCTCGGCAATCGAAATGACGAAGCCGGTTCCTAGCCGTTCGCGAAAGCGCGCGGGGACGATTAGCCGCCCCTTCTCGTCTAGGGCGTGCTCCACCGATCCCGTAAAGCGCGGCAGGTCCGTCTGCAAAGATCCTCCCCACGGCACCACCAAACACCACTTCTCACCACTATACCCCCTGACAAACCCAAAGGCAATTGCGCGGATCGACGAAGAGACGCTTCTCGGGCTAGCCGGCGACGAGCGTTTCCGACGATGGATTTCGGTTGCGTAATGTTTCTCGTGGCGAGATTGGAGGACGTGTTGAAGAACCGTGACGGGATAGAGCTGACGCGAATCCGCGCTCTCGCCTTCGTGCTACTCGCGGTTCTTGCGTCGTGCGCGTCACAACAACAGACAGACCAAAGCGTGTCGCAGCCCGAACAGCAAACGATCGCCGCAGGCTACTACACCGAGGATCAAGCCTCGACCGGGGCGACGATCTATTCCGGCAAGTGCGCGCAATGTCACGGCGCGCGATTACAGGGGCAGAGTGCGCCGTCATTGACGGGCACGCGCTTTGCCAAGTCGCTGGAAGGCTATGGTAACGGCGCACCGCTCTATGACTTCATCAGCAAGCAGATGCCGGCGAACGCGCCGGGCACGCTCAGCAAAGATCAGTATCTCGCCGTTACGGCATACATTCTTGCGCAAAACGGATATCCGAGCGGCAACCATGCACTTGATGCAACGACGCTTTCGAGCGTGGAATTTGAGAACGCGACGAAACGCCTTGCGAAGAACGGAAGCCCGCTTCCGAATACAAACGAAATCATTCGCGTCGCGGCACCAACGACCGTAACGTTTGCGACACCGCCGGTGAGCGTCAACGTGTCGGACGGCATGATGGCAAGCGCCGCCGGCGACACGCAAGACTGGCTGCTCGGCGGACGCACGTATGACAACGAACGGTATTCGCCGTTGCGCGAAATCACCACTTCGAACGTCGCTTCGCTTGCGCCCGCAGCGATCGTGCAAACCGGAATGCCCGAGAGCTTCGAGACGACCCCCATCGTCGTCAAGGGCGTGATGTACATCACGACGCCGGTCGTCAACAATCAAATGAAAATCTTCGCACTCAATGCGGCGACGGGCGAAACATATTGGACGATGACGTATAACCTGGGGCAGTTTCAAATCTGCTGCGGTCCGGTAAACCGCGGCGTCGCCGATCGGATACGGAAAAGTGTACGCCGTTACGCTCGACGACAATCTCCTTGCGCTCGATGCCGCGACCGGCAAGCTGCTTTGGCAGCGCAACCTTGCCGATGCAAGCGCGGGCTACAGCGAAACGATGCAGCCGCAACTCTATCGCGGCAACGTGATCGTCGGCAGCGCGGGCGGCGAGTGGGCGGTTCGCGGATTCGTCGCGGCATATGACGCGAACACCGGAGCGAAGAAATGGCAATGGTGGTCGACCGATCCAAAAACATACTCCGGTGATTCGTGGAAAACCGGCGGCGCGATGGTGTGGACCACGCCGGCAATCGATCCGACGCTCGGACTACTGATTTTCTCGACCGGAAATCCAAATCCGGATCTCTTCGGCGCCTCGCGTCAAGGCGACAATCTCTACAGCGACTCGATCGTCGCGCTCGACGTTAATTCCGGCGCGTTGAAATGGTACTACCAAGAGGTCAAGCACGACGTCTGGGATTACGATGCGGTCAGCAACGTCATTTTATTCGACGCGCATGAAAACGGACAAACGATCCCGGCGGCCGGCGAAGCGGGGAAGGTGGGGTGGATCTTCATCGTCGATCGACGCACCGGGAATCTTATCCGCAAATCGGCACCATACGTCATGATGTCGAGGAACATGTTTTCGCAACCAACGAAGGCCGGCGTGGACATGCTTCCCGGCGCCAACGGCGGCGCGGAGTGGTCGCCGCCGGCATACTCGCCGCAGACGCATAACATGTACGTGCTTGCGATGAACCAGCTCATGACCTTTACGACGCAAGAACCGAACGCCGCAGCGGGACAAATCCGCTTGGGCAGCGCGTTCACGAACGTTGCGAAGCAGGGGATTCAGAACGGGCCGTTTGTTGCGGTCAACATGGATACCGGCAAAATCGCGTGGCAATATACTGCGCCGCAGCCGCTCATCGGCGGCGCACTTGCAACGGCCGGCAACCTCGTGTTTATGGGCGAAGGCAACGGATGGTTCGATGCCTTTAACGCGACCACGGGCCGGCGTGTATGGAGATACGAATTGGGCGCTGGCGTGAACGCGCCGCCGGTTACGTACGAAGTCAACGGCACCCAGTACATTGCGGTCGCGGCGGGAGGCAATTTTCAGCTGGGGTACGCGTACGGAGATGTGGTCGCGATATTCAAGTTGCGCTAACGGCGCGGCGCAATTACCGGTCGACCATTGCCGCCTGCCGTTCATTATAACGCGGGCCTGAGACGTTCTCCGGTGCCAGTGCGGCGTCGAGTTGCACGACATCGTGCGGGTTGAGATGAACCATCGCCGCACCGACATTCTCTTCCAGATATTTGCGGTGTTTCGTTCCGGGAATCGGGACGAAATCGGTACCTTTTTGCAAAACCCACGCGAGCGCGACTTGTGCAGCCGTTGCATCGTTCCGTTGGGCGATCTCACGCACTACCGATGCCGCCTTCATATTTGCATCGAAATTCTCGCGCTGATAGCGCGGATCGCCGCGACGATAATCGCCTTCCGGGTACTCCTCCGCGCGCTTGACGTTGCCGGTGAGGAAACCGCGACCGAGCGGTGCGAACGGGACCAGCCCGATGCCGAGCTCTTGCAAGAGCGGAATAATGCGCGGCTCGAGGTTGCGTTCCCACAACGAATATTCACTCTGCAACGCGGCGATGGGATGCGTCGCATGCGCGCGACGGATGTTTTCTTCGCCGGCTTCGGAAAGTCCGAGGTATCGCACCTTTCCTTCGCGCACGAGATCGGCCATCACGCCGACGGTTTCCTCAATCGGTACGGATGGATCGACACGATGTTGATAGAGCAAGTCGATACGGTCGGTCGCGAGCCGCCGTAATGAACCTTCCACCGCTTCACGCACATGATCGGGCCGGCTATTTACGCCGTTGATGGCACCGTCGGCGCCGAAGCTAAATCCGAACTTCGTCGCGATCACGACCTCGTCGCGTTTGCCGCCGAGTGCTCGCGCGAGCAATTCTTCATTGGTGTACGGACCGTACGCTTCGGCCGTATCGAAAAATGTGACGCCGAGCGCGAGCGCGCGGTGGATCGTGGCGATCGATTCCGACTCGTCTCGCTCACCGGGCCCGTAGGCAAAGCTCATGCCCATGCAGCCGAGGCCGATTTCCGAGACGGCCAGCCCTTGCGTTCCCAGGTTGCGTTTCTTCAGCATCCCCTTAGCGTAGCCGAATCGACGCACCGCCGAAACCGCGGATGATCGGCGCACCGCGCATAGGAATGGCTGAACCCGATGCAAATCGTCACAGTCATAGGGCGTATCTATGAATATCCGGGATCTTCAGTACATTCTCGCGATCGAGTCGCACGGCAGCGTGACGCGCGCGGCGGAAGCCTGTGAAGTGACGCAACCGACGTTGAGCGCGCAAGTGGCCAAACTGGAACGCGAGTTGGGGGTTGCCATTTTCGAGCGCGACGGTCGCGGACTGCGCGTGACGGCGGCCGGCCGCACGGTGCTCGATCACGCGCGTCGCATCGTCGCCGGCGTCGACGATCTGCACGCCGCAACGCAACAGCACCTCGATCCGCTCGCCGGCGAGTTGCGACTAGGCTTGATCCCGACGCTCGCTCCGTACCTCTTACCGCTGCTGTTGCCCGCGCTGCGCGAACACCTCTCCCGCATCACGATCTCGATCGTCGAAGAGCAAACCGCATCGCTCGTGGAGCACGTGCGTTCGGGCAACCTCGATGCCGCGATGATCGCAACCGACGAGGAAGGCGAACGGCTCGCGTCGCTCGCGCTCTTCGACGAACCACTGTGGGTCGCGGTATGCCACGACCATCCGCTCGCGGCGAGCGAGTCGATCGACGCGGGACAACTCGAGGCCGCGACGCTGCTGCTGCTCTCCGAAGGCCATTGCCTGCGCGATCACGCCCTTGCGCTGTGCAACGATCGCGCGCTTGGAGTAAACGTTCCGGGCGATTTTCGAGCGGCGAGCCTTGAAACGATTTTGAATCTCGTCGAAGCGGGCCTCGGCGTAACGCTCGTCCCGGAGCTCTGCTTGAACAGCGCGCGCCTGCGCGGCCGTTCGATCGCGGTTCGTCCGCTGGCCGGCAAGGGCGTGCACCGCGGCATCCGCCTGATCTATCGGCGCAGCTCACCGCGCGCGGTGCTCGTGTCGCGCCTCGCGCATGTGACGCGAGACGTGTGGAGCCGCCACGACGCCTCGGGGAACATGCGTTAGCAGTGTCTTGACAAGAGTGCCAATTTTTTTACAATCGTAGTCGCAGAGTGACTTTGCACGCCGGTAAAGGAGGTTTGAACGTCATGTCGAGCGCTCTAGCACGCAACAGCGGTACCACCTTGACTCGCGATCTGCTCGGGTTCGATCCCTTCGCGCAGATGCGCAACGCGTGGCAATTCGATTACGACGTCACGCGAACGGAAAGCGGTTACGAGATCGAAGTTCCGGTCCCCGGCTTCAACGGCTCGCAGATCGAGGTCTATTTACAAGACGGTACGCTTGCCATCAACGGCAAAAACGAACGGCGCACCTTCACGAAGTCGTTTACGATTCCCGAAGACGTCGATCCGGAGAACATCGCGGCCGAAGTCACCGACGGCATGCTGCGCTTACAGCTGCATCGCCGGCCGGAAGCCCAACCCAAACGCATCAACGTGAAGTAGTTAGCGGAACGGTTAGCGCGCGAACGCGCCGGACGAGTTAGCGCTTTTATTGCGCTCACGCGTAACGGCGCCTTCGCGCGCAACTGTTCTCGGTGAGCTCTCTTCGCAACCGCGCGTTGTCCGGCGTCTAAACGGATGAGTCCAATTATCTGGAGGTACGCGCGCTACGTGCCTTCAATACTCACATCCGGTTTGGAACCGAACGACACGTCGCACGTTATCACGCTTGACGGAGACCTTGGGATCGCTGACCGCGATCGCATCGCGGGGCTTTTTCCTAATCCGGAAACGACGGAACGCCTCGTCATCGACTGCAGCAACGTCGGATCGATGGACTCGTCGATTCTCGCCTTGATCATGACGTATCGGCGTCGCGTTCAGCTTGCCGGTCGCGATCCGCTTGCAACGATCGTTGCCTTCGCGCCGCCGCGGTTACACCGTCTGTTCGAACTCACCGGCATCAGTCGCGCGATTACCGTTCTTTCCGTCGCTCAGAAATAAATCAAACGCGTACGTCTTCGCTGGCTGTTCCCTTCGGCAATCGGGTGCGGTAACGAGGCAAAGCCCAGGTTAGGAACCAGCCTTCCCAAGACGTGCATAACTTCTGCCCTGCAACGGGCGAGAATACGACGATGGCAAAGCGCGTCTTGATCGTCGATGACGAGCCGCAGATCGGAGAGGTGTTGAGCGCCTATCTCGCTCGCGAAGGCTTCGCCACGACGGTGAAAGGCAACGTACGCGAAGCGATGGCCGAGATCAACACCGATGCGCCGGACGTCATGGTGCTCGATATCACGCTGCCCGACGGAAGTGGACTCGATATTCTGCGCTGCGTCGCAGGGCGCGAAATTCCGACGCTCATGCTTACCGCGCGCGCCGATGAACTCGATCGTATCGTCGGCCTCGAACTCGGCGCCGACGACTATATCACCAAGCCGTTCTCTCCACGGGAGGTCGTCGCGCGCGTGCGCGCGGTAATGAGGCGCTCCGACCATCGTGGCGGATCTCCGGAAGAAAACGACGATCTTTTGAAGGTGAACGGCTTGGAGATCGATCTCGGCGAGCACGAAGTACGCGTAAACGGAAAAGCGGCACGCCTCACACCCTCGGAATTTCGAATCTTGACCGTATTAGCAAAGCAACCGGGTCACGCGTTTACACGCGCGCACCTTCTCGACGTGCTCGGTGACGACGGTTCCGTGTACGAGCGCACATTGGATCGCCATATTAACAACTTGCGCAAAAAAATCGAGCCGGATCCCGAGCATCCGATCTACGTTCAGACCGTCTTCGGCGTCGGGTACAAATTCAAAAAATCATGAACGATCACGTAGGCGACAACCGGCTCTTACACGCGATCGACCTTGCTTTGGCGAGCGACTGGAGCGAAGCGAAGGCGCTTGCCGAATCGATCGATAATCCAATTGCCGACCGACTGTTCTTGCTGCTCGCCGATATCGAAGAGCGCGAAGCCGCGCGCGTATTTCAGCTCGCCAATATACGTCACGAGATCGGCAACGCGCTCTCCATCGCGCAAGCGAATTTGGAAGCGATCATCGACGGTCTTTTGGAGCCGACCGAGGCGCGCTTGAATGCGCTGCTCGCCGCACTCGGCTCAGCATCGGCCATGCTCGATGAACTGCGCCGGCCGGCGCAAACGGGCGAAGAAAAAGTCGTGCGGATCGAAACGTTCGATCTCTGTTCGTTCATTTCGGCACACGTCGCCGGACTAGCCCGCTTAGCGGCCGCGAAAGACGTGCGGCTCACGTATGAGCCGTGCGACAGTGCGAACGTGACGAGCTCGACGTATCGCGGCGACGGCGCACACGTCGGAAGAATTCTGCAGAACGTGCTCGCGAATGCCGTCCGTTATACGCCGCCCGGAGGTACCGTCGCCGTGCGTTGCGGCACCGCCGGCGCGCGCGTGCGCGTAGAAATCAAAGACCATCTCGCGCATTCGAACGTTACGGTTCTCGACAAAATGTTGCGCTCGATCGGCGGCGAAGCGCACATCGACCGGCACGACGATGACGGATCCAATTTGATGACGGTCACGCTGCCGCTCGAACCCGTCCATCGCTGAGTGAAATGCAACGAATCTTTTCGTGCGCTCGATCAACGCTCGTATCGCACGCACATAATAGCCACGTCGTCGGCGTGCGGGCCTTGAATCACCGCGCGCCGTACTGCGAGCGCGGGCCGGTCGGCGGTGCGTACGCTGCGATCGCGCATCGCATCCGCCAACTGCTCGTATCCTTTGAGTTCATCGCGCTGCCATTCGATGACGCCGTCGGTAAAGAACACGAGAAACGCCCCTCGTTTCAACGTCCGCTCTTCGATGTCTTGCGGGATCTCCGTAAGGTCACGCAGACCGAGCGGCAATCCCCGTTCGCGAAACGGGTCCTGCACCGAGTCATCAGGTGAATGAAGTAATGGGCCGGGATGGCCCGCCGCAATCGCACGAAACAACCCGCTCTCCGGATCGAGCGTCGCAACGTTCGCCGTAGCATAGCCGCCTTCGGGAACTTCGCTACGCACGAGAAAGTCCACGACTTCGAGTGCTTTGTCCATCGCAAGCCCCGCGCAAAGCGCGGTTCGTAACGCATTGCGAATGTTTCCCATCAGCGCCGCGGCGTCGACGCCGTGACCGGCGACGTCACCCATCGTCATTCCGAGCTTACCGTCCGGCAAGACGAACGCGTCGTACCAATCGCCGCCGATCAAGAGAGACGCTTCGGCCGCTTCATAGTATGCATCGAACAAAACGCCGGGAACCGATGGCAGCACGCGCGGCAACGCCGCGCGTTGAAACCGCATGGCAACGTCTTGCGATGATTCGAATTCCTGCGCGCGCAAAATCGCACTGCCGCAGCGGCGC
Organism: Vulcanimicrobiia bacterium; assembly: GCA_963737065.1. GTDB lineage: Bacteria > Vulcanimicrobiota > Vulcanimicrobiia > Vulcanimicrobiales > Vulcanimicrobiaceae > JAMXLG01. The sequence continues at coordinate 1,724,263 of CAVTRC010000001.1, read as the reverse complement.
GCAAGGCCTCGCCCGAAGAGGACGCTATCCTCGTCGAAACGCTCCCCGAATCGGCGGGTGCGCACGAGCTTCAGCGCACCTATCACGTCCGTGCCCCGCCCCGGGATGGGAACGATGATGATCGACGCATACTCCATGCGGCGAAGGAACGCGGCATGTTCCGCGCTCGTCGCATGTTCTGCGATATACGTCTCGCTTACGTCGGTCACGAATACGGTGTGCCCGCGCTCAATGACGTCGTCGACAACGCTCGCGGGATACCCAGGGTCGGGATGGAGAAATTTTCGTGCTGCGGTCGTGTCGGGGAGTTGTGCGGGGTCGCGCGATGCGGTCGCGACGATGTCGAGCGCCCCGTCGGTATCCTTCATGATGAGGTAGCAGAGGTCGGCAACCGTCTCGACCGCCGCCGCGCACACATTGATGATCGTCTCTCGAACGTCGAGTGACGACCCGAGCATCTCTTCCGCGTGGACCAGAAACCGCAGATAGTCGCGCTCGCTCGTGGTGCGCGCCGGCGCAGGGTTGATCTCGTCCATCCATGCGCTCTTTACCGCGCCGGTGTTTACCGGACCCCCCGAGTGTTGCGTTCGGCGAGCGAGAAAAACAATTCCGTCATCGGCAGGGCTTCGCGCGCATGCGCGAGCGGCGCGAATCCAAATGCGTCTTCAATGGTGCGCAACAGGGAGTAATGGGTGTACGGCGTTGCGTCAACGAAATGACGCAGCCCGTGATTCGTCATGACGACGCACAATACGCGGCCGCCGCGCGCCGTCCGTTCCTTGAGCCTGTGGTGAGCTCGTCGCACCATCGTCTTCATCGAACGTGAGAACGATCGCGACGTTCTGCCGGCTTTTCCACGTCGGCGTCGCGGTCAAGCGCCCGACGATGTCCGCGAACGCGGCGTCGCCGAGCCCAATCAACGACGAGGTGCGCCCGGGCCAGCAACGCGCGGGCACGCTGGCACCGAACGCGCCGTGCATGTCATTGCAAAGATTTGGTACGATGAGCGCAAAGTTCGGCAGCCGATCGTTTGCGGCGTCGCGGTCGAGTTGATCGAACCCGACGAGATGCGCCAGACGGCGCGGGTCGCGCTGTACGTCGAGAAAATTTAGGAAGCCGGAATGCTTGCTTGCGTACAACCCATGGTACCTCGCTAGCGATCCGGGCGCCGGAATGTCTTCGTAGTAACCCTTCCACGTGAGGTGTGCCGCATCGAGTTGGGTCGCGAGATTCGGCGCGTCGACCGCGTTTTTGGTAAACGCGCCATCATCGCGGATCCCGAACGTGTCGCCGCCGACGATCGCGACGTAGTTCGGCTCGCTCGGATGCGCGACCGCATCGTAGTGGCTCGCGTATCCATACGTGCGCGCGGCGGAACTGATGTGCGCGGCGTACGGGCTGCCCATGACGAGCTTCAGGTCCTTGTTCTCGTCGACGATAATGAAGATGTGGTCGTAATGCGGCACCGCGGCCGGACTCGTTCCGTTGAGAATGAGAAGGGCGAAGGTTAGAGCGGCCAAGCGAAGCGGGAACGGCATGAACCGGACGTTTCTCGTAATCCCTCGGAAAGGCCGCCGCAGCCTATAGGAGAAAATGGGGCGTGCACATGAGACGACTGCTCGGAGTTTTTGCTCTCCTGAGCCTGCTGTACGGTTGTGGCAGCGCAGGTTACCTTCCGTATGCGCCGCATGCCCTCGATCCCAATGAAATCTCGGACCTCGTCAATCAAGCATCCGCGAACAGCGGCGTTCCCGCCGGGCTCGTGCGCGCGGTATTGATGGCGGAATCCGCGGGCAATCCGTCCGCGGTGAGCATTGCCGGAGCGCAAGGGCTCATGCAATTGATGCCCGGAACCGCTGCGGGCTGCGGGATCGCGAACGCCTTCGATGCGACCGAAAACGTGCAGTGCGGCAGTGCATACCTGAAAGGACTGCTCGATCGCTATCACGGGAACACCACCTTAGCGGTCGCCGCGTATAACGCCGGACCGGGAGCCGTCGACCGGTATCATGGCGTCCCACCCTACGCCGAAACGCGCGCGTACGTTATGCGCGTGATCACCGCCTACCGGAGCTACTAGTTTCCGTTTCTTTCATGGCGACGCTCACCGAACGTCAGCCGCTGCCTCGTGTTGCCGTATCGGGATGGCGCCTGCCGATTTTGGATCGCTATCTCCTGCGCGAGATGGTGGGGCCATTCATCTTTGCATTCGCGGCGTTCTTGCTGTTTTGGGCGCTCAACATCTTCTTCGCGGCCGCGGATTACATCATCAACGAGCATGCGCCGTTTTTTCTCGTGCTCCGCTTCGTGCTTTTCCGCGTGCCGCCCGCCGTTTCGCTCGCATTTCCGTTTGCAAGTCTCTTCGCGGGATTGCTCGCGATGGCACGGGTCATGGGCGACAACGAAGTGATCGCGATGCGAACGTCCGGCATTCCGATCTGGCGCATCGCGCTCACGCCGCTCATCTTCGGTTTCGCGATGTTCCTCGTCGCGTACGCGACCGACGAGTGGGTCGCTCCCGCATCGGCTGAACTTTCGACGCGCACGTTTTACCAGATCATCTATCACACGAACGCACTGCCCGTAGAACCGCAATTTTTCAGCAAGGATCCCGACACCGGAAACGTTTTCTTTATCACGCAGATTCTTCCGGATCATAAGACGATGCAAGGCGTTCAGGTGTATAAGCCTGCGCGCTACGGCGAGTGGTCGGAAACGCTGCAAGCGAAAACGGCGAGCGTCGATCATAGCGCGCTGCATCTGCACGACGTGATCGACACGCGCTACAACGCCGAAGGGTTCGTCATTAGCCAGCAACACATCGACGACGCGCTGATCGGCTTGCCGCTGGCCGAGGCGGCGGCGCAGTTCATGACAAGCATCAATTCGGATGCGAGCACGACGTCGAGTAAAACGTTAGCGACGCAGGTACAGGCCATGCAAGCGCAAGGCGTCAGCGGAACGGCGCTCGGCACGCTTCAAGTAAACCTGGCGAACAAGCTGGCATGGCCGTTCGCCTCCTTCATCGGAGTGGTGCTCGCCGTTCCACTCGCGCTGCGTTATGGAAAACGCGGCAGGACGCTCGCAATTTCGCTCGCCATTCTTGCGTTCTTCGTCTATTACCTGATGTCGTCGGCCGGCGCCGCGCTCGGCCGGAACAATCAGATCAACCCGTACTTAGCCGCTTGGCTTCCGAACATCATCATGGGAACCGCGGGTCTCGTGCTCCTCTGGTTGGAAGAACGCTGACATCGTGAAGGCGACTTGGCGCGTGCGTCGCGGACTCACCGCGATCGTCTGTATTCTTGCCGTGCTCGTGTCGTATGCGCCGGCCGCAAACGCGAGCGCAGTTGGCGATGAAAACCTGCGGATGCTGACGCTGATGAACGGCCAAAACTGCGCGGATCATCGCGAGCTCTTCGAACCGCAAAACGACATCGCGCAACAGACGTTCCCGACGCCGCCGCCGACGCCGAATCCGTTCGCTACGCCGACCCCCTTCGCAACGCCGACGCCGTTCACAACGCCCAATCCTTTTGCGACGCCGACGCCGTTCGGCGCGACGCCGTCACCGCAACCATCGGCGACCTTCGCTCCGCGCAGCAATTCAACGACGACCCTCTATGCCACGCCGCCTCCGCAACCGGGCGTCTCGCCCGGCGTGCTCGAGTCACCGCTCCCGATTCCGACGGCGACGCCGAATCCTTGGAATCAAAACCAGCCGGTGTTCGTGCAGCGCGGCGGATCGACGCCGCCTCCGATCACACCGGCCGGTCAATCGCCGCCGAATCCCACGCCGGCACCAACCGGCGTGCCGACACTCCCGCCGAATCATATTGCGGTTCTCGCCGATACAGTTTCCGGCAATACCGTTCAAGGCCAACCCGGTGACGCGGACGGCAACGTGCACATTCTTTACGGCGCCGAAGAAATCGTCGGCGACCACGCGCACTTCGACGGTCTGCGCACGATCACGATCACCGGCCACCCGTTCATCATCAACCGCGCGGAGGATTCCGTTCTCGAAGCCGACGCGATAACGTTCGACACGATCGATCAAACGGCGAAACTCTCGAACGGACGCGGCACCAGTTCGGAAGGCGTCGAACGCGGGCTCGTGCATTTCAATGCGAAGGATTTGCACACCGACCAAGACGGCGTCGGCCACGGTCTCACGCCGAGCGTCTCGACGTGTATGAACTCGCGCAGCGGCTACCACATTACCGGCAAGAACATGGACGTCTACCCGGGCGATAAGATCGTGATCTACAAAGCGATCTTGTGGCTCGGTGCGGCAGCGGTATTCTGGCTTCCGAAAGTGATCATTCCGCTGCGCACCGTTCAGGGCGAAGCGCAACGTCCGCGCTACTTCCCCGACATCGGATACGACGAATACGAAGGCTACTGGATCAAAGTCCGCATGACGTTCGGCAAGAACCAGTACTATTACGGTTACTACACCGTCAACTACTACACTAAGGTCGGTCTCGGCCTCGGCTATACCGGGTATTACACGTCGCACAGCGGCCACCGCAGCGCCTCACTGAGCTTCTATACGATCAGCGACAAGCGCGTTCAGTCTCGGCAGAACAACATCGCGCTCAACGAGCTCGAAAACTTCTCGAACTCGTTGAAGGGCAATTTCGGGCTGACGTATGTGTCGAACTTCGGCCCGTACACGAACGTTCCGGCGAACACGGGATTTACGGCGAATGTCGCGCACACCGGCCTGCGCTCGAATCAGACGTACGACTTCACCTACAGCGCCGTCGGCAATCAGTCGAACAGCACCTCGTATTCCGTTACCGACAGCCGCCAGATCACGCAGACGCTACGCAATTCGCTGAACTTCAATTTGGCGAGCAGTTCGTCGGACTACGCCGGCTTCGCCACGAGTAATTCGACGTCACACGTGAACGATCTCGCCGATTTCGCCACCGCCGGTGCGGATTATCAGATGGATATCGACCGGACGTACGCCGCGCAACCGTACGGTGTAAACAAATTGCCGGAATTCACGGTTCGCCCGTACAAATTTTTCCCGGATTTCAAGTACTTCCCGATGAACGCGAACTTCGTCATCGGCGAATATTCGGAGCCCTCGAACGCATTTTCAACCTCGCGCGCCGACATCGGCCTCAACATGGGCCCATTGATCGCGAAAGTCGCCAATAGCGACTTCCAAGCGACGCTCAATCTGAACCAATACGCGTACGGCACCGGCGATTTGAAGGCTTCGATCCAGCAGAACATGTCGCTCAATACGCCGATCGGCTCGCATTTCGTAAACAGTGTCACGTACGACGAATCAAACTACAACGGCCCCGCGTTCGAGCCGTTCCAATTCCTCGACCAGCAACCGACAATAAACTCGAAAGCCGCGCAGGACCTCGTCCGTCTCTTCAACGGAAACTACTATAATCTCTCGCTCGGCTTCTCCACGTACTTCGACCGGCAAGCGCAACCGGTGACGTATCAATTCATGGCCGCGCCGAGCGCGCGCTCCATCGTTCTTTTATCGGGCTCGTTCAATCCGGGGCCCGGCAACGGCTTCTACACGACGAACGCGCAAGTGGCGTTTCCGCTCGGCCCGAACACCGCCGCGCAGTTCGTCACGGATATCAACTGGAAGCAGAAGGGCGCGCTCACCGACAAGGTGCTGTACCTGACGAAAACCATCGGCGGCTGTTACCAGATTCAGGCGCTTTATAACCAATCGCTGAAGCTCGTCACGATCTCGCTCAACATCTTGGCGTTCCCGTCGCAAAGCGCAACGTTCAACGTCGGACAGAGCGGCCCGCTCATTCCGACGACGTTCAATTTCTAGCGATCAACGCGCGCGCCGCCGTCCAATCCAAATGAACCCGATCGCGTCGTCGCCGTCCTTATACGGCACGTCTTCATAAAAGACGCGCTGCAGCATGCCGTCCAGCACGCCGATGACTGCCGCGGACGTATGCAAATCCGCCCGCTCGGCGCGAAACACCGGATCATCGCAGCGCTCCCACCCATAGTCACCAACGGCGATGACGCCCGCAGGTTTGGTAAACCCCACCATCCGATCGACAAAGGCGCTCATATCGGGAGCGTGATGCAACACGTACTGCGTCACGACGCAATCAAATCGCCGATCGGTTTCAAACTCCATGAAATCGACTGCACTGACGTCCGGATGCTCGAAACGCGGCTTTCGATCGATTCCGGTATAATCGTACCCCTGATCCGTCAATATCTGCGCCAGCTCACCATCTCCGGGACCGATTTCAAGAATTGCTCGTCCCAACGAATACCGCGCAATCGCCGCCGCCAACCGCTCAAACCGTCGCGTCATGCTTCTATATCACCGCGAGCCGATACGCCGCATGAGCCGGCGCGGTCTCTGCGGTGCAATACACCGCTCCCGACCAAAATCTGCAAGTCTTCTCGCCATTACACGCCGTGATCGACAAAGTCCGTTCGCTGCGCAAAAAGCGCAAGCGCAAGATCCACGTAATGTCCATTTTCCCACGCTTTTCTTAGCGAGAAATGTATCGCGCTACAACACCGGTCGCCAACGCTCAACCGCTCCCATCATCCTTCTTATATCAGACCGGCATGCGATACGCCGCAGTGATCGTTTTCGCGGTGCCGCGGGTCGGCCTTCCCTACGGAAATTTGCAACTTTTTGGCCCATCACACGATGTGATCTACAAAACTTCGTTCTGCCCAAAAAGTGCGTAAGCGGAAAATCGACACGACGTCGATTTTCCAGCGCTTTCCGAAGGGAAGGCCGACCCGCGGCACCGCGAAAACGATTATTGCGGCGTATCGCATGCCGGATGCCCGCACCCGCAAGCCTCGCCCTCGATCGAACCGGTATCGGCGTTCTCGCAATAATCGCCACAATACGACGACCCGAGTACCGCGCCCATCAACGTACAGCGGCAAATGTCATGCGAACAGCCGGTAAGTTCTTGAACGTCCGTAGCGTCACTGATGCTCATGCGGGGCTTATACCCCTCGAGGCGGTAGTCGCTCTTCGAGGACCTGTACGGCGCGAGCAAGTTGCGCATCGTGGCCGGGCTCGCCGAAGACGGCTTTCGAATTTTCTTGCACAATAACGCCCGGCACGATGCCCCGACCGTTGATGTCGTGGTTCAGCGGCGTGAAATAGCGGCCGGTCGTGATCTTGATCGCGGAGCCGTCGGCAAATCGCGTTACGGATTGCACGACGCCCTTGCCGAACGTCGTCGTACCGACCAAAATGCCCGAGCCCGATTCAGCAATCGCGGCCGCCGTTATTTCCGAGGCCGAGGCGCTATATCCGTTCACCAGCACCGCAAGCGGTTTGGGAGCAATTGCGCCGGCGTCAGCATCGAACGTATCGATGTGGCCGCCGCTCGTTTCAATGGAAACAAGCGGACCGCTCGAGACGAATCCCGACGAGATCTGCAACGCGGTTTCCACGATACCGCCTCCGTCGTTGCGCAGGTCGACGACGTAAGCGCGCGCGCCGGCGGCTTCGCTCCGCTGCACCGCGGTATGAAATTCGCGCGCAGTATCGTCGCCGAACGTCGCGATGTAGATGTACGCAATGTCGTAAGGCAACATCGAGAAATATACCGTCGGCGGTTTCACGTCCGCGCGGACGAGCGACAGCGTCTGCGGTGATTTCGATCCCGGGTGCACGAACGCAATGGACAGTAACGTGCCTGCTTTACCACGCAGACGGCGACGCGCGTCGTCGACGCTCCAGCCGCGCGTCGACGCCCGCGCGAAGGTTGCGTTGCCGCAAGCAGAACGAGCACAAGCGCGAGTCGGCATTTCACCGGCGCATCGTACCGTGCTCAGCGCGGCGCCGCCAATCAAACCCGGCTCAGTCGGTTCTAAAAAGGCGGTCCTCGGCTCTTGGCGTCGCGCTACGGATTGTTGGCGATATCGCCTGATTGAATCTGCGCGGTTGGATCGCTCGCATGCGTACCGGCTCGCGGAAAGAACGCACCCGTATCGAAACTCGCCGTCGTATCGAGATTCGGTGAGGTATACGTTGCGTCGTTTGCTCCGCCGGATCCCAGCGAGTCGACGATGTACCCCGCGCCCGATGCGCCCGCGACGCCGCCGATCAACGCGACGCCTTGTTGAATCGAACCTTGGACGACGAAATAGTTGAACGTCCACGTCGCCGCCGTACCGGGAACGGGCGTTGCGGTCGGCGATGCACTGGGCGATGCGCCGCTGGCCGTCGGCGATGGATTCGTCGATGCGGTCGGTGATGCGCTTGCGCCTCCCGAGGGTGTGGCCGTTGCATACGCGCCCGCCATCACGCGATTGAATAGGACCTGAAACTGCGTGCCTTGTCCGTTGAGGTTCGGCGTGAACTGCAGCTGGCCGGCCACTACGGGTACCGGGAGGAGAATTGGCGCCGCGTTGTTGCTCGGACGATAGAAATAATACGCGGTCGCAGTGACATTGCCCGACGTTCCGCTCACGACGATCGCGAAATTATAGCCGCGATACGCCGTCTGAGTGCCGTTTGCATCCGGCGTGAAGCCGTCGCCCTGCGTATCGAAAACGATCACGTACGAATAGTTTTGGAAGTTGAAGGGTTGATTGACCTGGAACTTGGCTTGCATGAAGCCGGCGGGCAGATTGCCTCCCGGGCCATTGAATCTGTTCGGCGTTACCTGACGTCCGCACGCGGCTACGATGAGCGCACTGACAAAAACGACGACGAAACCGAATCTACGAATCATGCTCTCCTCAGAACGGGCGCGCAGCGCGGCCGTTGCGGCTTCGGGTGCCATCCTCCTGGCGCTCGCGTTCCCGCGAACCGGGATCGCGGCTTTCGCCCCGCTTGGAGCCGCCGCGCTGTTCTTCGCATGGGAAGGCGCATCCTGGAAACGCGCGTTCGCCACCGGTTGGTTCGCCGGATGGATCTTTTTCACCATCAATTTCTGGTGGTGGACCACGACAATCCAAACGATAGTCGGCCCTCTGGCTTATGCGGCGGTCATCGTCGCGGCTGCGATCGAGGCGCTCGCGTTCGGAGCGGCGGCATTGCTCGGTTGGGTCGCGCGTGAACGCGCGCTTCCGGCGCTTGCACCGCTTGCGACCGCGGCGGCGTTCGCGGTTATGGAATGGACGCGCTCGATCGGCCCGCTCGGCGTTCCGTTCGCCCAACTCGGCTACACGCAAGCCGATACACCGCTGCGGGCGTTAGCAGCCTATATCGGAACAAGCGGCGTCACGTTCGTTTTGTGCGCGTTCGGCGCGTATGCCGCCGACGCAATCGCGCGACGATCGTGGCGGGCATTCGCACTTACCGTTGCGAGCATCATCGTTGCGGCCGCGGTGGCGTGGATTGCATGGCCCGCGCGCAGCGTTCCACCGCCGGCGATTGCGGTCGCCGCGGTGCAAGGAAACATTACGCAATCGCTCAAGTGGCAGCGCGGCGCTTTGGAAGAGTCAATCGACCGGTACGAATCGATGACCCAAAGCGCGCTCGCGCGCGATCCGAAGCTGATCGTTTGGCCGGAGACCGTTATCGCGATCGCAAACGGCGGATTGAATCAACGTCCCGACTTATTGAACGCGTTCACCGATCTCGCGCGGCAGGGCGACACGACACTCGTTGCGGGAAGTCTGGATCTACGCAACAACGTGTTCTACAACAGCCTGTTTCTCTTCACTCCGCAAGGCTTGAGCGGAACGTATGATAAGCGGCAACTCGTTCCGTTTGCCGAGCATTTTCCCGCACAGCAGTGGCTGTGGTGGCTTCCGTACATCGGCGAGTTGAACGGACATTTCGCGCAAGGCGACGGGGCTTTGGTGTTTCCGACGACGGCGGGCGTAACGATCGGTCCGCTGATTTGCTGGGAATCTGCGTTCGGCGATCTCGCGTATGCGGAAGTGCGCGACGGCGCGCAAGTCCTCGTCGTTGCGACGGACGACGCATGGTTCGGTACGACGTCGGGTCCGTACCAACACGCGCAGATTGCACAGCTACGCGCGATCGAAGCCGGCGCCTACGTCGTACGTGCCGCGGCGACGGGCATCAGCGGGATTATCGCGCCCGACGGCACGTGGCAAGCCCGCGCACCGCTTGAAACACAACAGGTCGTCTTTGGAAAGGTCGGAAAACCCGCCGGTTCATTCTTTGCTCACATCGGCCCGACGCGTGTGTGTGTTGCGATGCTCTTGCTGTATCTGCTGCTGATTTTCGTTCCCGGGAGGCGCGGTGCGATCTAGATTCGGATGGAAGATCCTCGGATGGCTCGCCGGTGCAGCCGTGCTCGTGTATGTCGTGACCGAAGTGATTCTCGCGGGTCACGGCACGCCGCCGCTGCCGACGACGCAAAACGGCATTACGTTGCACGGCGGCCACGTGCAGGGAAATCGCATCTCGACGAAATCGTGGAGTTTCGACTACAAGAGCGCGCATCTCTCACCGGACGGCACAACGGGCACGGTGGACGGCGTGCGCAACGGCATCGTGCTGCGCAAAGGCAAGCCGTATCTACGCGTCGCGGCGCAACACATCAGCATCGATACGCAATCATTGAACTTCACCGCACTCGGCACGGTACACGTGGTGATGATCGACGATCCGCAGCATCGTACGTTCGACACGGACCTCGTTGTTTGGACGAACGGCGCAAAAATGTTGCGCATGGATCATCCGAGTTACATCCACTCGGGCGATCAGACGCTAAAGCTGCAAAGCGTGACGATTAACTTCGATACGGGCAGCATCCATCTCGGCGGCATCTCGGGCGGGTTCGAGCTCGAAAAATAATCTCGCGCTCCCCGCCCCGATGGATGAAGCGCTCGCCTGCCCTAACCGATACTGATGGCATGCACCCTCACCGCTCGCTTCTTATAAGCGTGCTGCTCGTGCTTGCTCCGGCGGGCTGCCACATCGGGCAAGCGGCCGCGCCAACTCCGTCGTCCGCGCCATTGATGATCGACGACCGCGGCATCGTGATGCCCTTAGAACAGGCGGTGACGAAAATTTCATACCGGCCGTGGATTCCGCCGGAGCCGCACGTTCTGAAGTACGCGGTGATTCCGCCGCTAGGCGACCAGGATACGCCGGCGAACCGCGGCGTCGCGATAGAGTATGAGAACAACCGCATGACGTGGCTGCTTTCCGAGTGGCCGAAGCAGAACTTCGACTTGCTATTTTTGCGCGGTCAGGACATCACGCATGCGCCGTGTGCGGTTGCGCACTACAAGCCGGACGGCGTCGCGTGGAGTACACGCGGCAAACTTGCGATGACGCTTCAACCTGATGGAAGCGTGCCGGCCGAGACGGTTGGAAGCGAGGCACGGCGGCTAATTGCCGCCGGCGCCTGCAAATAATTCCGGTTATTCTTCCGTTCCCGGCTCGCTGCCGGGCTCTTCGAGTTTCTTTTTAGCTTCGGCAATCAATTTCTTGACTTTTTGACCGCCCTTGTGGCCGATTTCTTCGTAAAAGTCGGGTCCGTACTTATCCTTAACGACCTTCCCGCCTTTTTGTCCGATGGACTCATAAAATTCGACGCCATGGCGATCTCGCGTCGCCTTGCCGCCTTTTCGGCCGATCTCTTCGTAGAACGTCGAACCGTAGCGATCTCGAACGGTATCTCCGCCCTTCTTGCCGGCTTCGCGAACGGACATTTCCTTACGGTCGTCCGGGTCGCCCTTTTTGTCAGCCATAACTCCCGATCGTGGTCACCCGAGATGAATGCGCGCTAAGACGAAGAACCAGACTTGCGCTTCGGTTTTTGGCCGCCTTTTTGGCCGATGACTTCGTAGAACGACGGACCGTACTTTGTCTTGGTGGCTTCACCACCCTTACGTCCGATCTCTTCGTAAAACTCCGTGCCATACTTGGCTTTGACTCGTTCGCCGCCGCGGCGACCGGCTTCGCGAACGCTCATACCGCCCTGCGGGTCTTCTTGCATCGCCATTATTTGTTATTCACCTCGAAAGAAGTATGCGAAGGTACTTATTGCCCGCCCAACCGCTCGGTAAACCAAGGAATTTCCTAGCGTGATTACGACGGTTTTAGAGGGCGCCTCAATCGTTGACGGATTGGGGCGACCTCGATTTTCAACGGACATCGCGCTCGCCGAAGATCGCATTGCGCTCATCGGTGATTGCTCCGACCGTGACGCCCGGCGGCGCTATGATTGCCGAGGAAAAGTTGTGGCGCCGGGCTTCATAGATGCTTGTTCCCATACCGGCCGGAAGTGGCTCGCCGGTTTTCAAGCAAATTCGAAGAGCAGCCAAGGAATCACCGGAGAGATAACAGGGCTTTCCACCGCTCCCTTGATGGATCATTGGGACGAACGCATCCCGATTGAGGAGCTGTTTGCCCTAGCGGCCGCCCGGGAGCACGGGACCCACGGCACTTTTCTTGCGGAAAGCGCGGTCGAGGCCGCGATTGCAGCGGGCGCGGCGGGCGTCGCAATCGACCTGGCGGTCACGCCGCTCGATGCAGCAGTCTCACTCGCCAAAACCGCTTCGGGTTCCGGAGCGCCGCGCGTCTCCGTTCGCATTCGCGACAACGGCAACGCCGTCATCGATGCCGTCGATGAAGCGATCGCGCTCGCCGAACGCGCAATGGTTCACGTACACATCCGCAATCATCACGTCGTGTATCCGCACGAGACCGGGCGAATGGAACGAACGCTCGAACGAATCGATCGCGCCCGCACGCGCGGTGTGTCGATTACGTGCGATGTGACGCCGTACACCGCGGCGTGGATCGAACTCTCGTCGTTGCTTCCTCCGGGCGTTACACCGGAGATGCTGCGCGACGACGCGTTAGCCGCTGCTGTCACGATCGAGATGCAGGCGCGTCTGGGTGATATATGGCAGGACGTGATGCTCGCAGAAGTGGGCAGCGAAGAGCGCATCGCGTGGTGCGGGATGCGATTCGATGAGATCGCAAAGCAGACGTGGCGAACGCCGGCACGCGCGGTCGTCGATTTCATCGCCGGCGAACGACATGCTGCGCGCGCATTTCATTTCTGCTTGAAGGAAGACGATGTCGCACTGGCACTCTCGGCCGATTTTTGCGCGATCGGAACGGCGGCGCCCAGCTATAGCGGCGACGAACAAATCTTCGGCTTGATTCACCCACGCGCGTACGGCACGTTTCCCCGCATCTTCGGACGCTTTGTGCGCCGGCGAAGGGTGCTCGCGCTTGAAGAAGCGGTGCGCCGCATGACGTCGCTGCCGTCGAAGAGCTTCGCTATACGCGACCGCGGGCAAATATGCGAAGGAATGATCGCCGATCTCGTGGTCATCGACGAGGAAGCGTTCATCGACACGGCAACGTACCTTCAACCCATCTCGTTATCAAAGGGACTGCTTCATGTTTTTCGCAGCGGCGTTGACTCTTTCGCTTCAGCTTCAACGGGCAACGTTTGACGTTCTCGATGCCGTGAACATCGAAGTCGTTGCGCACAATTCCGCAAAAATGCCGGTGAACGCAACGTTTTCATCGCCGGCGCAATACGAGCTCGACTTGCTGCACGGCTCGGACGTGGTGTGGACGTCGTTGCGGCCGACGCCCGAGACCGTGCGCTTTCCGCCGCATACCCGTTCGTTTGCACCAGGCCCGAACGTGCTCGCGGTGTTTATATGGAACGGCATCGCGAGCGACGGAGCGGCTCCCGCACCGGGCGCGTATACGCTGCGCGCGCGCATGTTGACGATCACAACGCAAGCTGAAACGTCGGTTCCGATACGCTTCATCAATGCGGTTCCGGTCGCCGCCTTAACGAAAATCAAAGAAGGCGACGAAGTGACGATCGCCGGCACCGTCGATGCGGCAAAAGCGCAGTTGAGCGATCAGACTGGGACGATCCGTCTCGCGCGCACACTAACCTCCGCCCCGCAAGCCTCAATCGTTGTCCGCGGCTACCTCACCACGGCGCCGGACGGCGCGAAGACCTTTTTCGTTGAGCGCTGGGCTCGGTTGCGAGATAGTTCGACCCCCGTGTCGATTCCATCACCGGCCGTTCGACGTTCCTGGTAGAACAACACCAAATAAGGAGATCCACATGCGGTTCATGGTCATGGTCCGGTCGAACGCGAAAATCGAGTCAGGCGACCTTCCCACCACCGAAGAGCTAACCGCGATGGGCGCGTTCAACGAGCGACTCGCAAAGGCCGGCCTCCTCTTGGAGGGTGACGGGCTCAAGCCCAGTTCGCAAGGCGCGCGTATCAGGTTCGACGGTGATAAACGAACCGTCATCGACGGGCCGTTTGCCGAGACCAAAGAGCTCATTGCGGGCTACTGGCTCGTGCAAATGAAGTCGCTTGAAGAAGCCGTCGAATGGTTTCGGCAGGCACCGTGCTTCGATAACGGCGACGTGCTCGAGATCCGCGCACTCTATGAGGCGGACGATCTCGGAGACGCATTCACGCCGGAGCTTCGCGAACAAGAAGCGGCTCTGAGAATCGGAGGGCTTGGTAAATGAAGATCGTTTCGATCTATCGCACGGATCCGAAAAACTTCGAAAGCGGACCATCGCCGGACATGCACGAGAAGATGGGCAAGCTCATCGCAGAATTCATCGCGTCCGGCGAGTTGGTGGACACGGGCGGTGTCGTGCCGAGCGGGATGCTGGCGCGCGTGCGCGTGACCGGCGGTGGAACGTTCAGCGTCACGGACGGACCGTTCGCGGAGACCAAGGAGCTCGTCGGCGGATATGCGCTGTTCAACGTTCCCTCCCGCGAGCGGGCACTCGAACTGACGGAGCAATTTCTCGCCGTCACCGGGCACGGCGAGTGCGAGCTGATCGAGGTTATCAGCGCTCTCGATTGATCGATGAGTGACTTCGAGCGGCGGCTCGAAACGATTTGGCGGATCGAGTCGCCTCAGCTCATCGCATCTCTCATGCGGCTCACGCGCGATCTCGCACTCGCTGAGGACATCGCTCACGACGCTTTCGTCTGCGCCCTGGAGCAATGGCCGGCGCAAGGAATCCCAATCAATCCCGGCGCGTGGCTCACGACGACCGCCAAGCGTCGAGCGGCGGACCGATACCGCCGCGAAGCAACGCTGCAGTTGAAAACGGGCGAACTTGCGCGCTCGACGCCGGCATCGGCGTCGATCGAAGGCGAGATCGAAATGCTGGATCAAGACGTCGGTGATGAGATGCTCCGATTGATGTTCATCACGTGCCATCCCGTGCTGTCGAAAGAAGCGCGTGTCGCGCTGACGCTTCGCCTTGTCGGTGGACTGACGACCTCCGAGATCGCGCGGGCGTTCCTGACATCGGAACCGACGATCGCGCAGCGCATTGTGCGAGCGAAGCGTTCCTTGAGCGAAGCCGCTATTCCGTTCGAACTTCCAACCGCGCACGAACGGCTCTCGCGCGTCGCAAGCGTGCTTGAAGTCATCTACTTAATTTTCAATGAAGGTTATTCGGCAACGACCGGTGAGAACACGGTGCGGCCGTCGCTCTGCGAAGACGCACTTCGCCTTGGACGCGTCATGACGCACCTCGTGGGCGAGGAGAGCGAGGTGCATGGCCTGGTGGCGCTCATGGAGTTACAATTCTCGCATTCAGCTGCGCGCGTCGACGCCCATGGCAATCCGGTGCTGCTTGCCGATCAGGACCGCTCGCGATGGGACCGGTCGTCGATCCGTCGCGGTCTCGCCGAACTCCAACGCGCACGCGAATGTGGCGCTCTTGGTCCGTATGGTTTGCAAGCCGCAGTTGCTGCGTGCCACGCGCGCGCATCGCGGTTTACAGACACCGATTGGCAGCGCATCGTCGCTTTGTACGACGCGCTCGTCGAAGGATCGCCGACACCGGTCGTGCGTCTCAATCGCGCGGTCGCGGTCGGTATGGCGTTTGGGCCGGAAGCAGCCGTTCCACTCGTCGATGAGCTGTCGAACGAACCGGCGCTTTACCGCTATTACCTCTTACCTGCCGTACGCGGTGACTTGTTTGAACGAATGTCGCGTTTCACCGACGCGATAATGGAATTCGAACGCGCGGCATCACTTGCGGTTAATGAGCGCGATCAAAAATTTTTGCGTCGGCGCGCAGATGCGTGCCGGAATCGATAGTCGACTTGGGAATAATCCACCCATGGCAATCTTGCGCGGCGTCGCGTTCGCCGGCGCCCTTCTCGCTCTCGTCGTTACCACGACGCTGCCCACTCTTGCGGTGACGCAACATACGACCGGACTTACCGGCGCGTTTTACGCGGCCGGCGGCGGTGCGGGAAGCTTTTCAACAGTTCGCGCGCTCAATTCGATGTTCGGAGCACCAACCGTTCAAGATGAGTTGCAGCGCTTGCGCGATCAGTTCGGGGATACGGGCGCATTCGTCGCGATGTTCGATTTTGCGATGGACGATGCGTGGCAGAAGGCCGGAAAGGCCGACGTCGCGGTGTCGAAGGCACCCGATCTAGCCGGACCGCAACTCGCAACCGCGCTCGTATCCGCCGGAACGCAGCGCCACGTGTTCACGGTGGAACGTTTGTTTGCTTCGCTGTTCCCGCCGGAGATCGCCGGCGACGTGCTGCTCGATCTCGACGTAAAATACGGCGCCGATGCGAGCAAGAATTTCAAAGCGATGACAAACTCGTTCTTCACCGAAACCGGCGAATCGCTCGGCGTGGCGGCGTTGAAGGGAGCGCTCTAAGCGCGATAAAACCCGCTCCCGAATGGAGTGGGGCCACCTCGACGTCGCGGAACACCGCGAGTGGCTCGTAACCGACGGTTGCGGAGGCTATGCATCCGGGACCGTTTCGGACGTTCTGACGCGTCGTTATCACGGTTTGCTCGTTGCCGCGACGGCACCGCCTCTTGGGCGCCGGGTACTTCTCGCGAAACTCGATGCATCGATCGAGTATGGAAACTGCGCGATCGCGCTCGGGGCGAACCGTTGGCATGACGGCAGCATCGGCCCCGACGGCTTCCGGTTCATCATCGATTTTCGCCTAGAGCGCCGCATACCGGTGTGGACGTATGCCATTGCCGATGCTTTGATCGAACGGCGCGTCTGGATGCGCGGTGCATCGACGACCTTCGTTCGGTACACCGTTGCGCGCGCGCGAACTCCCGTGACGATTTCACTCAAGGCGTACGCCAACGACCGCGACTATCATTCGTTAACGCGCGCGTATGAAGTGAGCGATGCGACGACGGTCGAGGGCCAAACCGCAACGGTCGCGCTCGGCGGCGTGCCGTGGCATCTGCGAATCGATCGCGGCACGCTTGCGGCCTCGAGCGAGTGGTATTACGGCTTTCTGTTATCGCGTGAAACGGAACGAGGTTTAGACGACGTCGAAGATCACTACCATGCGTGCACGATCGAAGCGACGCTCGCGGCCGGTGAATCGTTGACGATCGTCGCCTCGACCGCAGCGGTCGCGCCGTTCGATGCGCAAGCAGAGCTTGCACAAGCGCGCGTATCAGAGAGCGGTTTGCTCGACCGGTGGCGTCGCACACAACGCTCCGCTTCAACGGCTCCCGAATGGATCGAATCGTTGGTCCTCGCGGCGGATCAATTTATCGTCGACAGGCCCGTGGATGGAACGCCGGGGAAAACGGTGATCGCGGGATATCACTGGTTCGGTGATTGGGGCCGCGACACGATGATCGCGCTCGGCGGCCTAACGCTTACGACCGGAAGGCCGGAGATCGGCCGCACGATTTTGGCGACGTTCGCGCGCTATATCGATCGCGGCATGCTGCCGAATCGCTTTCCCGACGGCGGTGCACGACCCGAGTACAACGCCGTCGATGCGGCGTTGTGGTTCATCGAAGCGGTGCGTCAATACCACGCGGTAACGCAGGACGCATCGTTGGTGCACGAGGTCTTCGACGCGGCCGATGAAATCATCAACTCATACGCGCGCGGTACCCGCTATCACATTGGTGTCGATCAACGCGACGGACTGCTCTACGCGGGCGAGACGGGCATCCAACTTACGTGGATGGACGCAAAAATCGGTGATTGGGTCGTTACGCCGCGAATCGGCAAACCCGTTGAAATCAACGCGCTTTGGTACAACGCGCTTCGCTCCATGGAGGCCTTCGCGCATCTTGTCGCACGCGACCCGTCGCGTTACCGCGACCTTGCATCGTCCGTGCACCGTTCGTTTGCACGGTTCTGGAACGATGAGGCGGAGTATCTCTTCGACGTGCTCGACGGTCCCGACGGGAACGATGCGACGATTAGGCCGAATGCGCTCATCGCCGTCGCCTTGCCGTTTCGCGCGCTTAGCGCCGAACAGGAAACGGCGATCGTCGACCTCGCCGCGCGAACGCTGCTCACGCCGTGCAGCGTGCGGTCGTTGTCGCCGGCGGACCCGGCGTACGTCGGGCATTACGGCGGATCTCCGCGCGATCGGGACGCAGCGTATCATCGCGGCACGGCGTGGCCGTGGCTCACGGCAACGTTTCTCCGCGCGCGCCACAACACGGGCGCCGATGCCGCCGACGCGTTGCGGTGGTTGCAACCGTTTGCGGACGTCGTTGCTACGTATGGCGTGGGAACGATTGCAGAATTGACCGATGGCGATGCGCCGTACGATCAATGCGGCGCAATTGCGCAAGCATGGAGCGTTGCCGAGATTCTGCGTGTATGGCATGAATTGCAAGGAGAGCACGGATGAACAACTCGGAGAATCCGGAACGCGAGCGGCTCGCCGATACGAGCGCACCGTGGTGGCGGTGGGGCCCGTACGTCAGCGACCGCCAATGGGGAACGGTGCGCGAGGACTATAGCGCGACCGGCGAGGCGTGGGAGTACTTCCCGTTCGACATGGCATCGAAGCGCGCGTACCGCTGGGGCGAAGACGGCATCTTCGGCATCTCCGATGCGAGCCAGCATCTGTGTTTTGCGATCGCGCTGTGGAACGGTGCCGACGATCGGCTGAAGGACCGGTTCTTCGGGCTCACCGGCAATCAGGGCAACCACGGCGAGGACGTAAAAGAATATTATTTCTTCCTCGATAACCTGCCCTCGCACTCATACATGCGCGCGCTCTACAAATATGCGCACGCGCCCTTTCCGTATCGTCAGCTCTTGGATGAGAACCGCCGACGCACGCGTCTCGATCCGGAATACGAGTTGATCGATACGAGCGTTTTCGATGAAGACCGCTACTTCGATGTTGAAGTCGAATACGCGAAAGCGTCGCCGGACGACATCTTGATCCGTATCACGGCGACGAACCGCTCGAACGAGCCGCACGATTTACATGTGTTGCCGACGCTATGGTTTCGCAATGAGTGGTCGTGGCGCGAGGGGATCGAGCGCCCGTCGATCGTGCAACGCAGCATAACGACGGAGTGCGCGCATCTCCTCGCGCACCACGCCGATCTGGGCGACTATTATTTTTACGCGGACGCGCCCGCGCGGATGCTCTTCACCGAGAACGAGACGAATTTTCAAGCGCTGTGGGGCATCGCAAACCGCAGCCCCTATGTGAAGGACGGGATCGAACGCTTCATCGTTCATGGCGATACGAATGCGGTAAACCCCGACGCGCACGGGACAAAAGTAAGCGCCCACTATCCGCTTTCGCTCGGCGGCGGCGAACGTCGAACGGTGAAGTTGCGGCTGAGCGACACGCCGCGCGATCGTCCATTTGATGCTGCCTTCGATGCCGCTTTTGAGAAGCGCATCGACGATGCCGACCGATTCTACGATGGGATCAATCCCTTTCGCGCCGATGCGGAGGCGCGGCGCGTGCAACGCCAAGCGTTTGCGGGATTGCTCTGGTCGAAGCAATTCTATCACTATAACGTTTGGCGATGGCTTGACGGCGATCCGATGCAGCCGCAGCCGCCCGCGCAACGGCTGTTGGGACGCAACCACGACTGGACGCATTTCGACGCGGCGGAAGTCATGTCGATGCCCGATACGTGGGAGTACCCGTGGTTCGCCGCGTGGGACCTCGCCTTTCATTGCGTTGCGTTTGCGGTGATCGATCCGGAGTTTGCCAAGAACCAACTGATCCTGCTCAAGCGCGAGTGGTTCATGCATCCGAACGGCCAAGTGCCGGCGTACGAGTGGGCATTCAACGACGTGAACCCGCCCGTGCACGCGTGGGCCGCGCTTCGCGTATACCAAATCGAACAAAAAGAACGCGGACACGGCGACGTTGCATTTCTCGAACGCATGTTCCAGAAACTGTTGCTAAACTTCACATGGTGGGTCAATCGCAAAGACGCGCAGGGCAACAACGTTTTTCAAGGCGGCTTTCTGGGCTTGGACAACATCGGTGTATTCGATCGGAGCGCGCCGTTGCCGGGCGGCGAATTTCTCAATCAATCGGACGGCACGAGCTGGATGGGAATCTACACGCTCAATATGCTCGCCATCGCGATCGAACTCGCGCTCCACAATCCCGTCTACGAAGATATCGCGACGAAATTCTTCGAGCATTTTCTCTACATCGCCGATGCGATGAACCGCCTCGGCGGGCACGGCTTGTGGAACGAGGAGGACGGCTTCTACTACGACATGCTCATGTGCGACGACGGCCGCACGATTCCGATGAAGATCTACTCAGTCGTCGGTATCCTGCCGCTCTTCGCCGTACAAATCGTCGAGCCCGAGCAACTCGATGCGTTGCCGAAGTTCAAACGGCGTCTCGAGTGGTTCATCGCAAAACGTCCGAAGCTCGCCCAGAACGTCGCAAGCATGACCGAGCCGGGCGTCGGCGAACGCCGTTTGCTCTCGATCGTCGATCGCGATCAAGGGCTGCGAATTTTGCAAAAGGTCCTCGATGAGTCGGGTTTCTTGAGCCCGTACGGCGTTCGAAGCCTCTCTCGTTATCATGCAACGCATCCGTTCGTTCTGAGCCTCGACGGTCGTCAATATCGCGTCGACTACGAACCGGGAGAATCGACCAGCGGCGTTTTCGGCGGAAACTCGAACTGGCGCGGCCCGGTATGGTTTCCGTTGAATTTCTTGTTGATCGAAGCGCTGCAGCGTTTTCATTATTATCTGGGCGACGGGGCGCAAATCGAATGTCCGACGGGAAGCGGACAAATGATGGACCTTTGGCAGGTCGCCTCGTTGCTGTCATCGCGTATGGTCGACATTTTTCTACCCGATGCCAACGGTAATCGCCCGGTGTTTGGCGGCGTAGACAAATTCAATCGCGATCCCCATTGGCGCGATCTGATCCCGTTCTATGAATACTTCCACGGCGATACCGGTAAGGGACTCGGCGCAAGCCATCAAACCGGCTGGACTGCGCTCGTCGCGAAACTGATCGAACAGCGTTCGGAGTATGGGTAGATACGTGCGCATGGCACGTTATCCGCATCTACCGCGACGCGCCGCCGTGCTGTCATTTGAAGGACCGGATCGCTATGCGATGGTCGGCGGTCTTGGCGTACGGGCATCGGAACTCACGGTCGCGCTTGCCGACGCGGGCTTCGACACCGAGCTCATTTACGTCGGTGATCCGTCGCTACCGCCGGTCGAGCAGACACGCGAGCGGCTGACGTTGCGCCGCTGGGGGCAGTGGATCTCAGCGTACCACCCGCAAGGCGTATATGACGGCGAGTGGGGCAAGATCAACGACTACGGTTCCAGCGTTCCGCCGTACCTTCTCGCAAATATGATCGAACCTGCCGTTGCGCGCAACGAACGCGTGCTCGTCCTTGCGGAAGACTGGCAAGTCGTGCCTGCCGTTCTTGGGCTCGATGCGATACTGCGCCGCGCGGCGTTACGTGAAGCGGCGACGATCGTCTGGAATGCGAACAACACCTATGGGTTCGAGAGGATCGACTTTGCGGCGCTTGCCCAAGCCGCGCACATCACGTGCGTGAGCCGCTACATGAAATTCGAACTCGCGTTACGCGGCGCGGAATCGCTCGTCATTCCGAACGGCATTCCGGAACGGATATTCGATGAAGTGCGCGCGAGCGACGTTGCCTATCTCCGGCGTCTCTTCGATGGGCGGCATATGCTGCTGAAAGTCGGACGGTTCGACCCGGACAAACGATGGCTGCAAGCAATCGACGCGGTCGCTGACCTTCGCGACGACGGTATCCGCGTGCAACTCGTCGTGCGCGGCGGAAAAGAACCATACGCAGGCGTCGTATTCGAGCGCGCGGCGCAACGCGGATTGACGATTGAAGACGTTTCCTTCGAATCGCCGACCGTTGAAGCGATCGGCGATACCCTCGCTGCATCGAAAGCCGACATCGTCAACGTGCGCAGCTTCCTTCCCGATACGATGCTCTACACGCTCTACGGCGCGGTTGACGCGGTACTCGCCAACAGCGGCAAAGAGCCCTTCGGGCTCGTCGGATTGGAAGTCATGGCAGCGGGCGGCATCGCGGTGTGCGGTTCCACCGGCGAAGATTACGCGCGCGCGTTCGATAACGCGATCGTCTGCGACACGAGCGATCCGCTCGAGCTCGCGACCTATCTCGACCGCCTCTTCGACGACACCGCGATCCAACACCGAATCCGGGAAAACGCACCGGTCACCGCACGCCAATTCTCGTGGCCGAACGTTCTCGACGTGCTCGATGCGAAGGTCGCCTTCATGTCTGAACGCGCGTAATCTTCGTCGCGCCGGCTAGGCATTTACGAGTTCTTCGATGCGGGTGCCCATACGTTCCGCGTAAGCGGTCGCGTCGCCGTCGCTTGGCGCTTCCGCGTAGACGGTGAACGTCGGATCGGTTGAATCGGGGAGCACGAGCACCCAGCCGCCGTCACGTTTGACGCGCAGGCCTTCGAACAGTTCGATCTCGTTGCGTTTCTGTTCGGCGATGAGCGTTCGCATGACACGGCCCTTGTGTTCCCACGGGCACGGTACGCGGACCGTCGCAAGATGCCAGGACGGCAACATATCGACGAGTTCGCTCAGCGGGCGGCCCTCGCGCGCGAGCAGATCCATCAGTTTTGCCGAACCGTACAACGCATCGAACGCCGGGTGCATCTCGGGAAAAATCACTTCATAATTTGCACTGCCGGCGAACGCAAGATCCTTTCCCTGCGACTCGGCAAGCGCCATCAGCGAGCGCCGGTCGCTGCGCGCGCGAATGACCGTCGCGCCGTACTCTCTGGCGATCTCATCGATTGCCGTCGGGGCCATGACGGGGACGGCAATCGTCTTAGCGCCCGCGCGCACGACCATGAGCGTCAGCAACGCAATGAGCTCGTTGTGATCGATCACGCGCCCCTTATCGTCAACGACGGCAAACGTTTCACCGTCGTGGTCGAGCAGCAGACCGAGATCGGCGCGCAGCGTGCAAACGATGCCGCTCAGTCGTTCGAGCAGATGCTCGCGATCGTCGTTAGGCGTACCGACGCGATTGTCGTCGAAGTACGCGTTGAGCGCGATCGTATCGATGTTCAGGTTGCTGAGTATCCGGGGGAGCACGAGCGCCGCATTGCCGTACGCGTAGTCCGCGACGATGCGGAAGCGACGGTCCTGCAACGCCGCCGGTGCGAGTGCGGAGAGAAACGCACTCGTGTAATTTTCAAGCGCTCGCGCGGGAAAATTCAACCGGCCGACATCGTCCATGCTCACGCGGCGGAAATCCTCGCGGAAAAATAAATTTTCGATCTTCCGTTCCGTGGCTTTGTCGACGTTGATGCCGCTGCGGTCGAAGAATTCGAAGAGAAGCGAGCGATCGTCATTCGGCGCAACGCGCGTATGCACGCAGCCTTCTCCGCCGTTGCGCGTCGCAAACCGCGATAGCGGCAGCGGGAACGACCGCAAGTCTTCCACGTTGACGCCGACGCTCAGCAGTCCCGAGATCACGCAACGGTTCATGATACGGCTCGACGGGTGCGTGTCGCGGCTCGTCATTACGCTCTCGCCGGGCCGCAAGAACGACCCGAACGCTTGGCCCAGCTTCAGCGCGAACTCCGGCGTGATTTCAAGGTTCGCAAGCCCCGTGACGCCTTCACCGCCGAAGAGCGAACCGGGCCACTTGATTCCGTAAATCAGCGACATCGACACGATCGATCCCGAGCTAACGTTTTTCTCGGGCCACAGCTTCAGGTGCGGACGAACGATCGCCGATGCACCGATCGTGCATCGTTCGCCGACGACGGTGCCTTCGCCGATGCTTGCGCGTTCCTTGACGATCGAGCGGTTTGCAATCGTGCAGTCTTCGAGTTCGGCATCCGCGCCGATGTAGACGTTTTCCCACAACACCGAACGGCGCACGGTAGCGCCGGTTTCGAGGATCACATCATTGCCGATGCATGCCGGCCCTTCGATCGCGACATCCGGACCAATCTTCACGCGGTCGCCGATTTCGACCGGACCTTCGATCGTTGCGGTCGGATCGATCTGGCAATCGGCACCGGCCCATACCTGCGGGCGCAGTTCGAACGGCGGACGCTGCGTTCGTACAACGCCGGAGACCGCGTCGTAATTTGCTTGTTGGTATTGCTGCAAGTTTCCGACGTCGGCCCAGTAGTCGGAGACGATATGACCGCCGAGTCGTTTTCCGTCGCGAAGCATTCGGGGGAAGAGATCCTTGGAAAAATCGTAATTCTTTCCGGCTTCCATGTAGTCGAGAATCGCCGGCTCGAGCACGTAGATGCCGGTGTTGATCGTGTCGGAGAAGACTTCGCCCCACGACGGTTTCTCCATAAACCGTGTAATCTGACCGTCGTCGTCGGTAATCACGACGCCGAATTCGAGCGGATTGCTCACGCGCCAGAGTGCAATCGTCGCATCATTCTTTGCCGCGCGATGCGCTTCGATTAGCGAGGCAACGTCGAGATCGGTCATCGCGTCGCCCGAGATGATGATGAACGTCTCACCGCGCAAAAACTCCTCGGCCATCTTCACCGCGCCCGCAGTGCCGAGCGGCGTGTCCTCGACGACGTAACGCATGGTCACGCCCAACGCCGAGCCGTCCGCAAAGTACGACTCGATCTCGTCCGCGAGGTAGTGCAAGGTCGCAACGATATCCGTGATCCCGTGCGAGCGGAGCAGTTCGACGATATGATGCATTACGGGCCGATTGGCGATCGGTGCAAGCGGCTTCGGACGTCGCGAGGTCAGCGGTCGCAGGCGCGATCCCTCTCCTCCAGCCATCACCACGGCTCTCATGCTACGACCTCCCGATTCAGCGGCCGCTCCTCGCGCATGATGCGCACGGCGTCGGCAAACGTATCGTTGCCTTCGAATGCGTCG
The DNA here is from genome assembly GCA_963737065.1 of Vulcanimicrobiia bacterium. Classification (GTDB taxonomy): domain Bacteria; phylum Vulcanimicrobiota; class Vulcanimicrobiia; order Vulcanimicrobiales; family Vulcanimicrobiaceae; genus JAMXLG01. Next base: position 1,699,135 of record CAVTRC010000001.1, on the reverse strand, counting down.
ATTGGCAAGGCGAGCTTCCGTCTCCAATTCGGTTCTTCAGTGGTCGTTCCCGGGACGTTGACTTGTTCGTGCTGTCCGAGCAAGTCCTCGAGTTGCGCGAGTACCACGCGCGAATCCGTGCGCGCAAGAAAGCGGTGTGTCGCCGCAAGCAGTGTGCTCTCGTCCGGGTCTTGTGCCTCTGCGAGACAGCCGGCGTCGCGAAGCGCTCGCACGAGCTGCGCGCGCGAACGTTCGCGCTCGTCGCGCTCCTCGCGTGCGGTTCCCGCATCAATCCATCCGAGCCGCTCGCGCGTGTCGATATCCGTACCGGTCCACCACCCGGCGAGCGTGGGCAAGTCATGCGTTCCGGCGCTCGCAACGGAGTCCGCCGGATACTCGCCCGGTGGACGAAATGACTCATCGTCGCGCTCGAAAAGCAGCACGCGGCAAGAAAAAATACGTTCGGGCGCGAGCCGTTCGCGGAATCCCTGCGGAACGGTCCCAAGGTCTTCGCCGATCACCATGCATCGCTGCAGATGCGATTCGAGCGCCACGATGCCCAGCATCGCTTCGAAATCGTAGTTCACGTACGCGCCGCCGCCTGCCGGACGTTCGCGCGGGATACAAAACAGGCGCTTGAGTCCCATCACATGATCGATGCGCAGCGCACCCGCATGGCGCATGTTCGCGCGCAGCAGCGAGATCAACGGTCCGTATGCACGCGCGACGAGAGCGCGCGGATGCAGCGGCGGTAATCCCCAGTTCTGTCCGGAGGTATTGAGCGCATCGGGCGGCGCACCGACGGAAAGGCCGAACGCATACGCATCGGGCTCAGACCACACGTCGGCGCTTGCGAGATCGACGCCGACCGCGAGATCGCGGTACAAACCGATCGTCATACCGGAGGCTTCACTGGCCGCGCGCGCGAGTTGCCGGTCCGCGAGCCACTGCAGAAACAGGTAAAAACGCACGCGCGGTTCGTGCGTCTGCGCGAAGACTGCAACCGCGCCGCTATTTCGATCGCGCAACTCCGCCGGCCACTGCATCCAAGTGCGGATCGCCGGATCGCGGTGCGTCAGCACTTCCATTATCGCTTCGTAGATCGCCATCGCGCGAACACCGGGCGCGCGCGCGACGAAGTCGTCGATTTCACGCTCGACGTCAATCGCTTCGAAGATCGTTTGAAGGGCCGCGAGCTTTGCGCGCGCGACGCCCGCGTAATCCACGAAGTCGGCGGCGCGAAGTCTTGGGGCGGCAGAGCCGTCGACGGTGACGGAAAATTCACCGGCGGCTGCGGCGACGTCGATGTAGAGCGCGTTGAGGTAACCGCGGCTGAGCGGTGCGTAAGGACTGGCCGCTTCCGGATTCGTGAGATGCAGTTGATGGAGCGGGCTGATCCCTATCAACGACCCGCCGGTCCGCTTCGCGAGCGTGGCGAGCGAACGCAGATCGCCGAAGTCGCCGATGCCCCAGTTGTTCGGGGAGCGCAGTGCGTAGAGTTGCGCGCTCGGACCCCAGATGCGAGCGCGCTCTACGCCGGGCGCGACGTAGGCTTGACGGGGCGCCACGATCGCCCGCGTCGTCTCCTTTGCGATCTCGAGATCGTAGTATCCGGGTGCGCTTTTGGGATCGAGCGCTTCGCGGAGCGGAAGCGGCCATGAATCAGCATCGTGCTCGCGCACCACGTAGACGGGCTTGATCGGATGCAGCCGGTCCGTGACCCACGCATCGTGCAGAACGCGAGCCGCGCTCGCATCGTCGGTAACGGCATAGCCAAGCGCATTGAGAATGAGCAGCTTACTCTCAACGCTCACATTCGCACGGCGACCGAACGCGTCAGCGTAGTCATCTTCGATTCCGGCGTACGCGAGCAGTTCGTTTATCATCGATCACTCGGCAACGAGCAGTGCGGTCGTACGCGAACGCAGCGAGAACCCTGCGTTTGGAAGAAACCGCGTATCGGGCGCGAGGGGTAGCGGCCAGGTCGTGTCGATCAAGAGCTTCCAGCCGTGAAACGACGGAAGAGCGGGCAATGTGAACGTGATGTCATGATCGTGCGCGTTCATGAGCAGCAAAAACGTTTCGTCGAACTCCGGATAGCCGCGAAGGCTCACGAAGCGGTCGCCGGTGTCACCGCCGAGCATCGCGCCCAGTACCCGAACGGAACCGTTATGCCAGTCGCTTTCGGTCATTTCCGTACCGGAAGGATTGATCCAGGTGATGTCTTTCAGATTGCTCGGTCCGGTTGCGGTTCCGTGGAAGAACTGCGGCCGCCTGAAGACGGGATGCATTTTTCGCAGATCGATCAAGTCGCGCACGAAATCGACGAGTTCGGGATCGAACGTAACGTCAGTCCAAGAAATCCAGCCGATTTCGTTGTCTTGGCAGTACGCGTTGTTATTTCCGTACTGCGTGTTGCTCAACTCGTCCCCGGCGAGGAGCATCGGCACACCTTGCGAGAGCAAGAGCGTCGCGAGCAGATTGCGTTTCTGCTGCGCGCGAAGGTGGCTCACGGCGACGTCGTGGGTCGGTCCTTCGATGCCGCAGTTCCAGCTATAGTTCGCCGACGTGCCGTCGTGATTACCTTCCAGATTCGCTTCGTTGTGTTTCTCGTTGTAACTGACAAGATCGTTAAGCGTAAATCCGTCGTGCACGGTGACGAAGTTGATGCTCGAGCGCGGCCGGCGCCCGTCGTGATCGAAGATGTCGCTCGATCCGGTCAAGCGCGATGCAACTTCCGGGATCATGCCGTCATTGCCTTGCCAGAAGCGCCGCACCGAGTCGCGATAGCGATCGTTCCATTCGGACCACCCGGGTGGGAAATTGCCGAGTTGATATCCGCCCGGCGAAAGGTCCCACGGCTCGGCGATCAATTTGACGCGCGATAACACCGGATCTTGCTGCACCGCGTTGAGAAATGCGCTCGATTGCGCGAAGCTGCCTTCGCGCCGGCCGAGCGCGGGCGCAAGATCGAAACGGAATCCGTCGACGTGCATTTCATTGACCCAATAGCGCATCGAATCGGTCACGAGCTGCAATGTGCGCGGATGCGCCAAATTCAACGTGTTGCCGCATCCCGTGTAATCGACGTAGTATCGCCCGTTATCGAGGCGGTAATAGCTTTTATTGTCGATGCCTCGAAACGACAGCGTGGGTCCGAGATGATTGCCTTCCGCAGTGTGATTGTAAACAACGTCGAGAATCACTTCGATTCCCGCTTCGTGCAACCGCTTGACCATCGTCTTGAATTCCCCGAGCGACGTCCCGGACAGGTACCGCGGATCGGGGGCGAAGAAGCCGATGGAATTGTAGCCCCAGTAGTTGCGCAAACGCCGTTCCACCAGATGACGGTCGTCGACGAACGCTTGAACCGGCATCAATTCGACCGCGTTGATGCCGAGCCGGACGAGGTATTCGACGATCGACGGCGTTGAAAGGCCGGCGAAGGTGCCGCGCAATTCGGGCGAGACCATTGGATGCTTGATCGTATAGCCGCGGACGTGTAATTCGTAGACGATCAATTCGTGCCAGCGCGTGTAGAGCCGGCGATCGTCACCCCAGGTGAATGCGGTATCGACGACGACGCATTTCGGCATTGCTGCCGCGTTATCGCGCCGGTCGAACGACAGATCGCCACGCGACGAGCCTAGACGATAGCCGAAGTTTGCATCGGTCCATCGCACGTGCCCATAGAATTGCTTTGCATACGGATCGAGCAGCAGCTTGTGATGGTTGAAGCGTTGGCCGCGGTCGGGATCGTATGGGCCATAGACACGATAGCCGTAGAGCGTGCCGCGTTCGATCTCCGGGAGATACCCGTGCCAGACTTGATCGGTATACTCCGGTAAGACGACGCGCCGCAATTCGCGAACGCCGCGCGAATCGAACATGCACAACTCGACCTTCTCCGCGTTTTCGGAGAAGAGCGCGAAGTTGACGCCGCTGCCGTCCCATGTCGCGCCAAGCGGATAGGGGCGCCCGGGAAGAACTGCGGCGCGGCCGAGGACCCTCATATGGATTCGCGCTCAACGCGCGAATCCGCGAGTACCGGACGCAGATAGACCGCGGCGAGCGGAGGAACCGTGAGCGCAATCGATTGCGCGCGCCCGTGCGACGTTACCCGTTCGACTTCGACGCGTCCGAGATTGCCGACGTTGCTGCCCGCATAGATCGCCGCGTCCGTGTTCAGGACTTCGTCATATGCGAGCGCGTCGGGGACGCCGATGCGGTAGCAGTGGCGTACGACCGGGGTGAAGTTGCACGCGATAACGACAAAGTCGGCCTTGAAGTCGTTCCCCTTGCGTACGAACGAAATGACCGAATTCTCGACATCCTGATAATCGATCCATTCGAAGCCGTCGCGATACGCGTCCCTTTCGTACAACGGCGGCAGCGACGTATACAATTGATTCAAATCACGCACCAGCCGCTGGACGCCGCCGTGAAAACCGCTGTGTACGCAATCCCACTCCAGACTGCGGTCGTGATTCCACTCGCGCCACTGCGCGAACTCGTCGCCCATGAAAAGCAGCTTCTTGCCCGGGTGCGCGTACATATACGCATATAACAAACGAACGTTCGCGAACTTCTGCCAGTCGTCGCCCGGCATCTTCGACAGAATGGAGCCTTTGCCGTGCACGACTTCATCGTGCGAGAGCGGAAGGACGAAATTTTCGTCCCATGCGTAGACAAGAGAAAACGTCAGCTCGTTCATGTGGTACTTACGATGCACCGGCTCGTGCGACATGTACTGCAGCGTGTCGTGCATCCAGCCCATGTTCCATTTGTAGCCGAACCCGAGTCCGCCGAGATACGTCGGCGCCGAAACCTTCGGCCAGGCCGTCGACTCTTCCGCAATCGTCATGATGCCGGGCATCTCGCGATACACGGTCTCGTTCATCCGCTTCAAAAAGTCGATCGCTTCGAGGTTCTCGCGTCCGCCGTACCGGTTCGGAACCCATTCGCCGGCTTTTCGGCTATAGTCGAGATACAGCATCGACGCAACGGCGTCGACGCGCAATCCGTCGATCTCATATTCGCGCAGCCAGAAGATCGCGTTGTCAATCAGATAGTCCGCGACTTCGTGACGCCCGAAGTTGAAGATGTACGTATCCCAATCGGGATGCCACCCTTGGCGCGGATCGGCGTGTTCGTAGAGATGCGTGCCGTCAAAGAGCGCAAGACCGTGTTCGTCGTTCGGGAAATGTCCGGCGACCCAATCGAGGATGATGCCGATGCCTTCGCTGTGCGCGCGGTCGACGAACCGGCGAAACCCATCGGGCGTGCCGAAGCGCGAGGTCGGCGCGAACAGCCCGATCGGCTGATACCCCCACGATCCATCAAACGGATGTTCCGAGACGGGCATGAACTCAACGTGCGTGAACCCCATCCATTTGACATACGGAATGAGCTGATCCGCGAGTTCGTCGTACGTGAGAAACCGGTTCCCTTCTTCGGGCACCCGACGCCATGAACCGGGGTGCACTTCGTAAATCGCAATCGGCGATTCGCGCCGCTGTTCCGACTCGCGACGGTCGAGCCATGCATCCGGGTCTCGATGCGGAAGATCCGCAACAACCGACGCGGTGCTCGGCCGCAACTCGCTTTCGAACGCGAACGGGTCTGCTTTGAGCGGGAGCCAATGCCCGTGTTGCGAGCGCACCGCGTACTTATAGCGGTGCCCTACGCGCGCGACCGGGACGAACGCGTGCCAAATGCCGCGCGCATGCTCGACATGCATCGGATTTGCATCGCGATGCCAGCCGTTGAAGTCGCCGACGACGGACGCGGCGCTCGCGCTCGGAGCCCACACCGCAAATTCGACGCCGTCAACGCCATCAATGGTTCGACGGTGCGCACCGAGATCGTCGTAAAGCATCGTGCGCTACACGAGCTCCCGGTAAACGCGAGTCGTCCGTTCCCGCAAATGGCCGAGGTTGCCGTCGTTTTCGATTACATAGTCGGCGACTTTACGCGCTTGCTCGGGATCGACTTGCGTCACCATTCGCGCGCGTACGTGGGCTTCGTCGACGTGATCGCGCTGTACCACACGCGCGATGCGTTCGTCGAGCGGTGAAACGACGAGCACGGATTTATCGACGAGCGCTCCGTAACCGGTCTCAAAAAGCAGCGGGACCACATGTACGATGAGTTGCCCCGGATGCGAGTGTTTCTCACGCTCGCGCGCCAATCGCCGCACGAATGGATGCACGATCGAGTTCAAACGCTCGCGCGCTTTACGGTCGCTAAAGACGATTTCGGCGAGCGCGGTACGGTCGAGTGCGCCGCTGCGCACGACGCCCGGCCATGCGCGCGCTATAGCCATCAAGCCGTCCGAACGCGGGGCAACCGCCTCGCGTGCGAGCACGTCCGTGTCGATGATGAATGCGCCGAGTTCTTCAAAGATTCGGGCGACCTCGCTCTTGCCCGATCCGATGCCACCCGTCAGCCCTACTCGCATGGGAGGGCCGTCATTCGCCGAACGAACCTCGAATCCCGACAGACTTCTCAGGGAGAGTACTTTGGCGCACGTGAAGATCGAGGGCGATACACTCACGATCAACCTCTCGCTCATCGACAGAATGCTTGCTTTTCACGGCTCGTTCCACATCCCCTTAGCGCATGTCACGAATGCATACGTCAGCGATCTCGAGGATTTGGAGCTGCAATACAAACTCGAGGGAACGAACTGGGGACTGATCAAATCGGCGGGCGTTTTCGCGAATCCGCAAGGCCTCATCTTCGCGGACGTCGGTCACGGCGATTGTCTCGTGCTCGAGACGCAAGGCGAGCGCTATCCGCACATTGCGGTCCAGGTTCCCGACGCAAATGCTGTAGCCCACGAAATTATGCGCGCCGTTCCCGATAGTGGGCCGGTGGAGTAAGACGGCCTACGCGCCGGCCATATAAATTTGTCGAAGGCAGCCCGCGATAGCGTCGTCCATCGTTCCGCGTCCGCTCATGTATGGAAACCAGTGGCGCTCGAAGGCGGCGTAATACGCTGGCCACACGCGGGTGAACAGCCCCAGCCGAATCCATACCATCGTGTACGGATGGCCGGGCCTGCTGAACCATTGTTCTGCAAGTTTTCCCGGTGTGTACATGATCAAGGCATGCCAAAATTGATCCGGCGGCTTTCTTCCAAGCCGTTTGGCTTGCCGCGTGATTGCTGAGCCGATCGTTCCATACTGCGGATCGACGATCGAGTGAGACGCTTCGTGAAACAGCACGTCGACGCCCGAGAGACCATCGTTGGTCGGATCCTCCGAAGAGATCGGAATATGAACGAACGTATCGCCCATATTACTGTACGATCCCGCCCAATCCGTATACGCAACAACGTCTACGATGTACGGTCCTTCGAGAAACGGCGTCTGGTAGATCCGCGTTAGTTCGGACGCAAAACGAGTATCATACGGTGCTATGGAAGTCCGCAACGATACGATAAGATTTTCGTTTTGCGAGGTGTGTTTCTGCCACAGTAACGCCCGGTATGCGGGGGCGCCTTGCGTCAGCGCATCCTGCATCGGTCGCGGTACTGCTCGCGGAAAGCTGCTTTCGGAATCGCCGACGGTCGCCAACGCGTTGTCGGCGTTTGTCATGCTCGCATCGAAGACGAAATCGAGCGCTGCGTAGTTCTTGCGATACGTGTCGAGCGCTTCGTTCCAGTTGAGGTCGTTGTCCGAGAGCATCGTTTTTGCTTCGTCATACGCTGCGCGCTCGAGAGCCGAAAACTGTGCGGTTCCCCTCGTTGCGGCCTTTAGAGTATACGCGTGAAAGAAGAGCGTGTGGTGCAAATTGAACCACAACGCGCTCTGATACCGGAAGTCCGGCACGACCACGGACCCGCGTGCCGGTAAGGCGGTTGCCGCGGCTGCGGCGGAAGCGACGGCAATGAAGCGCTTACGGAGCACGCACATCAGCTCCTATAGGAAGAGCAGGCTCGAGTAAAGGACGCCATAGCGTCGAGCATCGCTTTGGCGTCGGCTTCGTTGCGGAACGTGAATTCGAAACTGCCCGGCGTAATTTGTTCCGTTCCGAGGTACTCGGTGGCGTCCGATATGCGCAGCGACGAGGGATCAACGATTGAGAAGTCGATCGTTCCGCCATCGTCCGAAACGTCGAAGTGGTGGCCTGCCGCCGCATTGCCCCGAACGCTGAACGCCGCAGACCGGTCGGAGTCTCTCAGGCTATTGAACTGCCAAGAAAAGCCGAGCGTAACCGTGATATCGCAGCCCTTGGCGGAATAGTGCGCGTCGATGGTGTTTGTCGTTCCAGCAAGATTTTCGTCATATCGGGATGGTAGGTGCGCGGCAATCCAGGCGCTTGCGTCAGCGAGGGATGGCGCGGCCGACGCCTGGGGCACGGGTACCGCCGGCTGCTGCACAGCGGCGAGCACGAGCGCCGAGAAAACGCTTGGGCCGACGAACGCTAGCATCAGCGATGATTCTCGCAAATCAAGAAACACAGAGTGAGAGCATCGCCGCCGTAACGCTTTGGTCGGGCGGTCCACTGGTCGAATAGTAATACGCGTCGTAGACGCGCTCGCCGATCACCTGCATGAGTTCTGCGTACTGCGTAGCACCCTGCGCGTATGTAACCTTCCATCCGTTCTTGTCATTGCACAAGGGTACGGAGTCACTATCGAAGATTTGCGCTCCGGAATTCTTCAATAACGTCAGACGGTGTGCGACGTACTGAGCGAGCGAAGACGGCGTAAGCGCACCCATAACGCCCACGACGGACTGTTCTTGCGTCCATTCACCGAATTCGCGAAAGCCTGGCGCCGGTGACGCATTGTTACTTTTTGACCACCCGTTCGGCGGAGAAAACCGCGGTGGCGTGACGTAGCGAAGCGGATCGGACGGCAAGAATACCGCGCGAAAGAGATACTGCGCCGTCACGCGCGTGCAGTCCACGACTTTGGCCGTATAGGTCGATTTGCGGGCTGCGTCTATTGCAGCCCGGTCGATATCTCGATCTCCGGATGATTTGTAGATCGTCACGCTAGTCGGCGTGCCGTCCGGAGGAATCGCGAGCTCGACCAGCACGGACGCCGGTCCAAGATCACGCACTCTCGCGGCATACGGGTACTCAGGAACGGCTGCGTGGACCACGGTCGCCTCGGTATTCGGCGCGCCGCATGACGACGACCGGGACGTTGGAGACTGCGCTACAACGCACGCTGCAAAAGCGAACGAGCACACCATACTGTGGCGTGCTCGTTTCTCCATGCGATGCTTCAACTCCGCGCCGACGGCGCTTCGTTCAGGATGAGATGGTTGAGGCGCTGCTTTGAACAGCGTCGCCGATCGTGCCGAAACTATCGTCTTCGTCGACGGCTAGGGCCTCAATCTCTTCAGGCGGAACGTCGGCCACGTGCTGGATCGACGCGGTGATGCGGCGCGTCGCGTGGTTGATCGTAAGCAGCGTTACTTCGACGTCTTGGCCCGCATTGAATGTCGCGCTCGGATCGAACTCGCCCTTCGGCACCATCGCGAGGATGCCCGGGACGATCTCGACCAGAAGGTAATTCGGCGTAACCTTGACGACTTGCGCCGTCAGTTTGTTCGTCTCGTAGAGCTTGTCCGCGTGCTCGTCCCACGGATCGGGCAACGCGTGTTTGAGTGACAAGCTGACCTTCTTCGCTTCCGGATCGAACTTCATGATCTCGACGTTTACAACGTCGCCGATTTTTACGACTTCCGACGGATGCTTGATGCGAGCATAGCTCAGTTCGCTGTTGTGAATGAGACCATCGATGCCGCCCAGATCGACGAACGCACCGAAGTCCGCGAGACGTACGACGACGCCTTCACGAATCTGGCCGACTTCCATCGTGTCGAGCAGCTCTTGTTTCTTGGCTTGAAGCTCTTCTTCGAGCACGAGGCGCTGCGAGAGCACGACGCGATGGCGCTTGTGATCGAGATCGATCACTTTCAAGCGAAGTTTTTGTCCGACGAGTTCGTCGAGGTTGCCCACCGGCTGGCGGCGGATTTGCGATGCGGGAACGAAGCCACGCATGCCGAGATCGACCAGCACGCCGCCTTTAACGACTTGCGTCACGGTCGCTTCGATCACTTCGTCGCGTTCATGCGCTTCAATGACCTTCTCCCATGTCTTGAGCGCGCGTGCGCGGCGTTCCGACAGGAAGAGCGTTCCGTCCATATCGTCGATGCGGTGAATCATCACCTCGAGCGTGTCACCGACTTTGAGCACTTTCGGGTCGACCGCCAGCGAAAGCTCGCGGAACGGAAGTACGCCTTCGGACTTCCCGCCGACGTCGACGAGCAGCTCGTCTTTGTCTTTCTGAACGATCATGCCGTTCAGGACTTGGCCCTCGTCCAGTACTTTTAGCGACTCTTCGTAGAGCCGCTGTTCGAGTGCGAGCTGATCTTCTTCTTCGTGCGCGGGGGCTATTTGAATCGTAGAGATGTTGAAGTTCCTACCTTCGATAATTTATTTTTTTACGGATCAACGCTGACAGTTTCGACACCACCACGTCCCGCGTTGCGCGAGGACCGTCCTCACGATCGTTTTCCCACAACGAGGACACGGTTCGTCTTTCTTTTCCGTAGACCGCAAGCGCGTTTTGAAATCCGCCCTGCAAGCCTTCGGCGTCCACGTAATCATCGACGCTTGTGCCGCGCATCGCGATCGCGCGGGTGAGCACTTCGATGATTGCGCGGTGTAACCGGCGAACCGCTGGTTTCGTCAACGCCTTCGAGGGCCGGCTGGGTTTGATTCCGGCGTCCCACAACGCTTCGCACGCATAGATGTTACCTATGCCGGCGATTCGCTGCTGATCGAGGAGCAGTGCCTTGATCGGCGTCGTCCGCCCGGACAGCATACCGATAAAGCCTTCCGGTGTAAAGCCTTCACAAAGTGGCTCTATACCGAGACTTTTGTCCCATTGCTCGCCGGGCTCCACCAGGCGGATACGGCCAAACGTCCGCAGATCCGCGAAACTGAGCCGCGTTCTATCCATATAATGAAACACAATATGCGTGCCGCGATATTCAGGCTCTCCATCGCGCTGAATCACCAGACGGCCGGTCATTCGCAAGCTGGTTACCAGCCTGCGGCCCGACGTCAAGCTCATCACGACATATTTTCCCCGCCGCCCGACGCCGGCGATTGTTTCGCCCGCGAGCGCGCTCGCAAAGTCAACGCCCGGCGGCGCGATCGCCATTTTGGCAAGACGGATATCGACGGATGCAATTGACTTGCCCACGACCGCGTTGGCCAAGCCGCGGGCAATCGTTTCAACTTCGGGGAGCTCAGGCATAGGCCCAACCCCGATTATAAGTCGACGGTTAGTCCCGTCAAATCGACGATGAGCATTTGGCCGGGGACGGGGGTCACCGTCGCCCGCAGCGTCGGGAACGCATCTTCGAACGCCGTGATCGTATGCACGTCGTCGTGTAGATTGTTGAAGCAATATGTTCCGTCGACGTTCACCCGCGCTTGCACGAACTCGCTCTCCGAGCGTGCGGTGATCACGTTATCGTGCGTGGGCGACTGTTCGAGTTGAAGAATATAGGATGATGGTGCATTGACGCGGCCGCAGACCGTACCGCCCTCCTGCGCGGCACCCGCGTAAAGTGGCGCTGCGATCAACGCCGCACCGAACGTCATCGCAACGATTGTGTTGAGTTTCATGCCCGCTATAACGGGCGCTTCATTTCCGTTGTGACGGTTGAAACATTATGTTATGTGCGACGTAGGACCAATATGACGACCCCTGCAGCGGACTACGACGCCGCAGTGCGGGCATTGCGCGCGCAGACGCTCCCCGCCTTCGTCGAGTACACGCAAGAAAGTGACGCGCACGGCCTCGCCGGAGAGCGCGACGGTCCGGTACGCGTCGTCGTTGATGTTCGTGCGAAGAAGATCGTTTCCGTGACGCCAAAAAGCGACACGAGGTATAATGGCGATTCGCCTGTTATTCGACACATCTTCGACCCATCGTGTTACGCGCCCACAACGGAAAGCCAAACGAAGTGGAATGGATACGATGCGATCGCGATATCGGTGACCGAAGTAAAACACTGCAAGGAAGACATAGACGTGTCAACGGTGTACGCCGATGCGCATACGTTCGACTTGCTCGGCGCGGACGGCAGCGAGACGGACGACAACGATATGACCGTCGATTATTCCGTTCGTTATGCTCGATTCGGCGCGTACATTATGCCGTCGTCCATTTCCGCGCACGCGCACGGTCACGGCTGGCTATTCTGGGCGCGCGAACGCGCCGAAGTTCGATACTCGAACTACAGGTTCACTGAGGAGCGACGCCAATCTGCGTCAAGTCCAAGTGGACGCCCCCGGTGATTCCGTCCATTGCCGCTTCGCCGGCGGGTAGTTCAATGACGTATTGCGCGTTCGCATAGCGACGCGGAATTTTATCATCGGGCGTGTCGGGCTTGGTCGCGGGAACGTTCGCCGCCACGGAGCGGACGATGCCGTCTGGACCGACGAAGATCATATCGAGCGGAACGAGCGTGTTCTTCATCCAAAATTCAGCCGGTCCGTCTTTGCTGAAGACAAAGACCATACCGTTCTCCGGCGGCAGCTTGGTGACGCCCATCAGTCCGCGCTCGCGTTGCTCGTCCGTTTTAGCGACTTGAAGCGTCAGCGTCGCGCGGGGCGCGTGCACCGCGATCGTCGGTAGGTGCTGCGGCGTAGGCGGTGCGCTCGGAAGCGGGCTCGCTATTGCTAGCATCAATGCAATGGACGCGATCATGGTTCCACTCTCCGGTAGACGGCGACGCGGTCGACGCGGCACACTTCGTCGACTTGCCCCGTCGCAACCTCGCGGCGAACGACGGGGAGAATCTTCGTTTGGAACTCGTCGCTCGGGTAGTCATCGGCGAAGAGCAGATACTTGGCGTACGGCGGCGCGCCGATCGTCTCGTTCGGATGCGAGAACGCCATCGCGGCATACCATTCGTCGTGCGTTCCGAGCGTCGCGCGCGGCGGAACGCATTTCATCGCCTGGCGCACCGCGGCAATGTCCGGGTACGACGGCCGCAAGTAGTGTTGCGCATGCGTCGGATTGAACGCAACGAGAAACACGGCGCAGAGAACGATGGCGGCGGATGACCATCGCAGTGCGGTTCGTTCGCCGGCGCGTTCCCGAATCTGCGCGAGACCCGCGGCCATAGCGAGCAGTATCCAAGGCATCCACAATGCGACGTAGTGCATCCCCATTCGCCACACGCCGCCGGAATTCGCTAAGAGAATGATGCCGAGTCCGGGAACGACGAACCAAAACCACCGCGTGCGCAGCGGCACGAACGCGAGCGGGACGAGCATTTCGAGCACGTATGTCAGCCGCCCCGCGGTGAACATTTCGCTCGCAACGGCCACGAAGCCGCGATCGTATGGATACGCGTAAAACGCCGAGGGCCCCCAGCCGCCGACGCGCGGAATAATCACCGCGAAATACAGCACCAGCACGGCCGCTGCGCCGACCAGCGTCAATCCCCCGGCGGTAATGGCGGCGCGGTCATTGAGCCGCATACCGGCAAACGCGAGAACGATCCCGAATACGCCGCAAAGCAGCGCAACGTCTTCCTTCACGCAAAGCAGCAGCACGACCGCAAGCGCGTACCATCCCCATTTGCGCGCCGATAGCGCGAGAAGGGCGAGGAACGTCAGCAGCGGCGCAAACGCGACCTCGTGGAACTCCGAGAACGCGAGCGCGATGAGCGGCGGATACAGCAACGCGACGATCGCACAACGCACGGCGATCCGCTCTCCGACATAGCGCTCGATCAGAAAATAGTAGGCGACGACCGAAGCAACGACGAGAAGGATCTGGAGAATCTGCAGCGTCAGAATGCTGTGCGTAAGCGCGAGCAGCGGATAAAGCGCCGCGAGGATCGGCGACCAGTGAAATCGGAAGTGCGAGGCACGTTCGAAGGGATCGAACATGCCGGAACGCACGTTTTGAATCGCGATATTCAGCGTTCCCGTGTCGGCGCCGTACGTCCAAAACGCCGCACGCAGGACTGCACAGACGAGTAGAATCGCCGCGACGATCAACGACAATGTGATCACCGTGCGGCGAGACGTCACACCTCCGGCATTGCCTCCACGTCGTACCAATTCGGGCCGGTTTTCACCGTCACTTCCAGCGGGACGGAGAGCGCGAGCGCGTTCTCCATCTCGGTCCGCACGAGATGCGCGACGTCGTGCAAGTGCGCGTTATGTACTTCGAAGATCAGCTCGTCGTGAATTTGCAGCAGCATTGTCGCATACGGGGAGCTCTCGAGCACCCGGTCGATTCTTACCATCGCAAGCTTCATGAGATCCGCCGCGCTGCCTTGGAGCGGCGCGTTGGTCGCCTCGCGTTCCGCGGCGGACCGCAACATGTAGTTGCTCGAAGCAAGGGCGGGCATGTAGCGCCGCCGTCCCAGAATCGTCGAGACGTATCCGTTGCGCCGCGCGTCGTCGATCGTGCGTTCGATGTACTCGCGCACGCTCGGAAAACGCGCGAAGTAGGCGGTCGTGATATCGCGCGCTTCAGCGCGGCTAATCTCCAAGCGCTGCGCGAGCCCGAAATCCGACATGCCGTAGAGCAAACCGAAATTCACGCTCTTCGCCATGCGGCGCTGATTACCGTCGACCGATTCGGCCGGCTGCACGTTAAAGATTTGTCGCGCGGTGAAATCGTGGATGTCTTGGCCTTCCTCAAAGGCGGTTCTCATCGCTTCATCGCCCGAAAGATGCGCCATCAACCGCAGTTCGATCTGGCTATAATCGGCGGCGAGCAACACGTGATCGCGGTCTTTGGCGACGAACGCTTTGCGAATACGGCGCCCGAGATCGCCCCGGACGGGAATGTTTTGTAGATTCGGATTCGTCGATGACAGGCGTCCTGTCGCGGTCGACGTTTGATTGAAGACCGTGTGCAAACGGCGATCGCGTTTGTCCAAGAGCTGCGGAATAACGTCGATGTAGGTGTTCTTGAGTTTCGTCACCTCCCGCCATTCGAGCACGAGCGCGCAAATGGGATACTCCCTCGCAAGGCCCTGGAGAATTTCGACGCCCGTTGCCCAGCCGGTTTTCGTCTTCTTTCCGCCCGGAATGCCGAGGCGTCCAAAAAGAATGTTGCCAAGTTGCATCGGCGAGCCGATGTTGAACTCTTCGCCGGCGAAATCGAAGATGTGGCGTTGCAAACGCGCCGTCGCCTCATCGATTTCCTGACCGATGACGTCGAGCTCCGACGTGTCGACCGCGACGCCGGCGGCTTCCATCTTTGCCAAAATCGACGCGAGCGGAACTTCGACGTCCTCATAGACGCGCATCTGATCGCGCTCGTCGAGCGTTTCCCGCGCTCGTGTAACGATTTGCAACGTCGCGTCCGCGAATGCCGCCGCGTCGTCGCCGGGATGCGTTTGCAATTGTTCCGCCGCGGCATCCGAAATGTCGCTGAACGTGCGCCCGGGATTGAGCAAATGGGCAACAATCATCGCGTCGTCTTCGAAGCGATAGTGTTCGATGCCGTTCGCACGCAACGCATGCACGACGCGCTTGGCGTCGTACGCCGTGAGGCGCTTCGCGTCGCGTAACAATGACATCATCGCGAACCGGACGTTTTCGTGCGCAAGCGCCGCTAGTGCAAACGAGATGCCGGATCCGGCCGCGCCGGAGATTCCGACTTGATCTTCGCGCAGCGCGACGGCGACGAGTTGCGACTCCGCAAGCGCTCGTATGTCGTTCGCCAGGCGCTCGAATTCGGGCGGGTCCACGGAAGCCGCATACGATCGATAGTTGCCTTCGATCCGTTTGTCGGCCGCAAAGAGCGGAAGGCCGTCAACCGGCGGCTTCAGTTTGGAAAGCAGCGTCTTGAATTCCAGTTCCCCGTAGAGCGGATACAATTCCGCGTCGCTCGGGAATTTGTAGCGGTTGCTCCAATCGACGTCGACGGGGAGGTCGCGATGCACGATGGAAACGTCGCGATAGATTTGCGCTTTCGGCCCGTGTTCTTCCACGAGCTTCTGCAATTTCGGCGAACCCGCGAGCGCGGGATCCGCGACGAGCGCATCGAGCGAACCGGCGGCTTTGATCAACTTAATCGCAGTCTTTTCACCGACGCCGGGAATGCCCGGGAGATTATCCGAGGGATCACCCTTGAGTCCACGATAGTCCGCGAGCTGTCGCGGTTCGAGTTCGAAACGTTCCGCTACCGCCGGCGGATCGTAGCGGCCGAGTTCCGTGATGCCGCGACGCGTCGTAAGAACCGTCGTCTTCTCGTCGACGATTTGAAGCAAATCCAAATCGCCCGTGACGACCAACGTGCGTTCGCCCGCGTCTTCTGCTTTTTGCGCGAGCGTCGCTATGATGTCGTCGGCTTCCATGCCCTCAATCTCGACGACCGGAATCCTGTGCACGGCGAGCACGTCTCGCACGAGCGCGAATTGACTGCGCAAGTCGTCGGGCATCGCGTCGCGCTGCGCCTTGTAGTCCTTATACAACGCAACGCGCGCGGCAGGCATGCCCTTATCGAACGCCGCGACGACATGCGTTGGTTTTTCGTCATTGATCAGCTTGTTCAGCATCATCGTGAACCCATACACCGCGTTGATCGGCGTTCCGCGCGTCGTCGTGAGCGGCGGCAACGCAAAAAACGCACGGTACACGAGGCCGTACGTGTCGAGCAACATTAGCGTTGCAGTACCGGGTTTGGGTTTCGGCACTTCGTCCCTATTGCACCAGAATCGATGAGGACGCCGCGACGACGCGGCCGTCATCGGCGATTTTCAAGACGGAGACGGTATATCGCCCCCGCGTTTGCGGCAGTTGAAACGGAAGCGCATTTCCCGTGTCGCGTACGACGGTCCACGATACGACTTGCGTATCGGCTTCGGAGACGGTGAGATCTTGCGGCGGCTGCGTGCGGCGCACGAACCCGAGGACTTGCGCGTGTTCGCCCGACGAGTCCACCCACGGATGCCACGTGCGTCCCGACGGCGCACTAACCTGCGTTGCCGCGACGCCCACGGCGAGCAACGACGGCGCCGAATCGAAGAGCGCGCTTCCGGACGGTGCGCCGCGACTGACGCGAACGATCACCGTGCCGGGCACATCGCGCGTATCGCGCAGCGTCACGGAGGCCGATGCACCCGGCGAAAATTGCGTTGCGTCTATCCCGAGCGGAACGGACTCGGGACGTCCCGGCGCGTCAACGGCGAGCGGAACGCTCGTCCATTCGATCGCACCGTCACGAACGAAGATCGCGCCGACGCGTAGGTCGCCCGGCGCATCGTTTACTTTCAACGAGCTCTCGGTGTGGCCGCCGCTCACGCGAGAGACGGCCGTTTGCGATCCGAGCGCGCTCTCGAGCGTTATCAGAGCGTCGCCCGTCGCGCCGGGCAATGATGCGGTGACGCGTACCTCCTCGCCCGCGTGATAGAGACTCTTGTCGAGCGACACGTGGGCATCCGAACTGCCGCTTTCCGCTGCATCGTCACTCGCCTGCGGAACGACGTCGACTTGACCGGCGTCCGCCGATTTGCCGGCGCCGCTATCGATCGTCGCCATCACGAGATTCATGCCGAGCACGGGCGAGTTGAACGTTCCGTGCGCGTGACCGTTACGGTCCAGCGTCAGCATTTGTTGTTGCGTCGAGGGACCGTGCGAGAGCGTCGCCGTCACCTGTGCTGCCGCCAGCGGTTTGCCGCTCGAAATTTCGTTGGCGTAGACGTCGAAGTTGATCGGCGTTCCGAGCGTCTGTTCCGAGCGGTCGAGTAGCAGCCGAATCGTAAAACGCGACGTCGGCACGAGAATACGCGTGACCGCCGTTGCGCCCAACGCTTCGACGCGAACGCCGTACGTCGACGAAAGACCGTCGGTTGGCGGCGCGATCATCACGACGGCGCGTCCGTTCGCGTCCGTGCGTAACGTTTGGTCGATCCACTTCGTCGTCGCCCACGGAAGCGTGTCCGGAGCGTAGCCTACGTAGACATGCGGCGACCGCACGACCGTGATGTGGACGGGTGTGTCACCGCGCGACGCCGTGATGTCGAGCGGAACCGGGGCGCTCGGATCGCAGGCATTTTCGCAGCCGCTTGCGACGTTGAGCGAGAGCCCGTTTGCGTTTGCATCGACGTGAACCGTCGCGCCACCGACGCCGCGGCCGACTTGCGCCAGCACCGCATAATCACCGGCCGTTGCATTCGCCGGCACGCCAAGCGTCGCACTGAACGCGCCTGCATCATCGAGCGGCGCTTGAGCTTGAGCGACGAGCGTTCCGCCCAACCGCATCGAGACGTTGGCGGTTCCCGCTGCCGCTTTCATCGTAGAACCGGCCCGCGTGCGCGCAAATCCGACGATGCGCACGTCGTCGCCCGCATGCACGACCGCAGTGTCGCTTCGCACGCCGACGATCGCCGGGGGCAACGGTGCTTGCGGAAGCAAACTCGTGAACGCGTAGTTTTCGCCCCATTGCGCGAGCGCGAAGATCGGGCGCGGCGAATGGTTCCACCGGACGATACCGTGCGAATCCGTCTCGCGTGTCGCGAAGTTTCCGTTTACGACAAATTGCACGCGCATGTGCGCGAGCGCGCGTCCCGTTCCAAGATCCGCGCCGTAGACGAGAAGTTCGCCGGGTGTTTCTTTTGTGGCGAGTCCCACGCGCGTGCGATTGATCCAGACCTGCTCGCCGACGTTGCCGCGCCGCGCTTCGACGACGAAAAACCCTTCGCGCGAACCCAGCGGAACCGTTACTTGATTCGCTTGGAACTGATAGCCGCCGGGAGGCGTGTAGCTGAACTTCGCGATCGGCGTTTTTGCGCGCGTGTCGATGGCGCGCGCACGCGTATTGTTTCCCGCGGTCAACACATCACCGGGATGCACTTGATACACGCTGAATTGCACCGGAGCGCTCGAGTAGGTGTCAAGACGAACGACCGTCGGCTTCCACGGAACGTTCGAATCGCTCGCAAAGAGCGCGAAGTAGGCGTCCAGCTTGTGAAGATCGACGATTTGCCGTGCCGCGGACGCGGGACCAACGGCGACGAACAGCGCAACGCACGCTGCGATAAGGAAGCGATGGAACGGCACGACACCGGATTGCTTCGCGCCGTCTGCGCGAACGTCCCGGGGGAACAGCTTGGCTGCTCCGGGAACTCCAGACCGGATTTTTGCCGTTTCGAAAGCAGTCATGAAGATCCGATTTGCCGGCTGGGCGTTCGCGCTCGGCGTTTCGCTCGCCACAACGCTTGCTCCGGTTACCGCGGCGACGCCGGCGCCGCACGGAACGCCACGCCCACTGCCGACGCCGTACATGCCGCCGTACAAGATGCACACCGACTTCGTGGTCGAGGTGAACAAAAAGGGTCAAGTCGTACGTGTGAAGTCCGGGCACTCGGCAAAGCAGTGCCCGAAAAACCAGCAACAACCGTGTCTGACGTTCAACGCGCAAACGTACGGCAACGTCCTGCAAATGTGGATCCGTCACGCCGACGGTACGGCGGAAGTCGGTTTGTATAAGGTGACGTACGATTACGATCCGAAAACACACGACGTGCATCGCGGCGTCGACATCATCTCCCGCGGCGGGAACTGGGGCGATAAACTCGGTGCTGCAACCGATATGATGAACAAAGCCGAAGCCGAATCGCGCGCGTCGGCACAAAAACAACAGCAAGAGCAACAAAAGAAGAACAACGCCCTGCCCGATCTCAACAAAATCGTTGCCCCATCGCCGACGCACCGGCCGTAAGCCGCTTCCTCGGATTCCATTTCTCGACGACGGCGGCGGACGCGAGCGCAGTTGCACGTCGAAAGCTGCCTATGAAAGCGAAGCGCATGCGCACGCGGCGATGCTCACGAACGGCACGATCGGCCGCCTTTCGATCTATCAGTGCCGGTATTGCGCGCTGTGGCATCTCACCAGCCGCAAGGAATGATCCATTAGGGAGCCCTGACGATGCGCTTTGTTACGTTTCGTACGCGTGACGGCCGGTTTCGTCCGGGCGTCATCGAGGGCGATGGCGTTCGCACGATCTCAACGCCGACGCTTCTCGAGTATATCGCTCTTGCGCCGCACGAACGTGTCGCATGGCACTCCGGCGATGAATTAACGCCGCTCGCGAACGTTACGTTCGATGCCCCGCTGCGTCCGCGCCGCAATATCTTTTGTGTGGGACGCAATTATCTCGAACACGCGAAAGAAGGCGCGCGGGCGTCCGGTCGTGAGTTAAAACTGCCAGACGTTCCGACGTTCTTCACAAAAGCACCAACGGCCATCGCAGCGCCGGATGCAACATTGCATCTCGACGCCCACGTTTCGAGTGAATACGACTTCGAAGCGGAACTCGGCGTCATCATCGGCGCGCGTTGCAAAGACGTGAGCGAAGCCGACGCGCACGCCGTCGTTTTCGGTTACACCGCGTTCAACGACGTCACCGCACGCGATTTGCAGCGGGCGCATCTTCAATGGTTCAAGGGCAAGAGCCTCGACGATTGCGCGCCGATCGGCCCGTGGATCGTCTCTGCCGATGAAATCGGCGACCCGCAGATGCTGCAAATCGCATTTCGAGTCAACGGCGTCGAGAAGCAACGCAGCAACACCGCCAACATGATCTTCCGCATCCCTCGCCTGATCGCGGAGCTCTCGAAGGGCATGACGCTCGAGCCGGGTGACGTCATCGCGACCGGCACGCCCGAAGGCGTCGGCTTCGCGCGAACGCCTCCCGAATTTCTCCGCGACGGCGACAGCATGGAAGTCGACATCGAAAAGATCGGAGTCCTGAAAAACCGGATCTCCATTGATTGACGTTGCGCTCAAACTCTGCGGCCTGGCGGCCATCGGACTGTTCGCGGTCGGCGCGCTCGCGCTGATCTCTCCGCGCCGTTTGGCGCGCACGTACGGCGTGGAGGCGCGCGATCGCGCAGCGCTCGTCTGGGTGCGCGCGACCGGTGCGCGCGACATCGCGTTCGGTATCATCTTAGCGTTTATTGCATTCCGTCAAGATCTGATCGAGGTGCTCTTTCTCTGCATCATCGGATTGGCGCTGTCGATCGCCGACTTTTTCCTCGCGGTAACGTTTTCGCGGCGGCTGCGCAGCGAACACGGTGCGCATCTCGGCGGCGCGGTTGTATTTCTCGTCATCATCGTTTTGTCGCTCGTACCTTAGCCGCAGGATGGGGTAATCGCGCGCGGGAACGCACGCGACATGATCGTCGCCGTTCCGCGAGAGAGTGCTCTAAGCGAACGCCGAGTGGCGCTCGTCCCGGAGACCGCACAACGGCTTGTGAAATCCGGTGCGGAGGTTCGCATTGCGCGCGGCGCCGGAGTTTCCGCCGCCTTTCCCGATCGAGAATACGAGAAGGCCGGCGCATCGATCGTTGATGACCCGGCCGCTCTTCTTTCTTCCGCCGACGTCGTCGTGACCGTGGGCAAAGAGGCGCCTGAGTTTTTTGCGCAACTGCGGCCGGGCTCGATCCTCGTCGGCTTTTTGAATCCGCTCGGGGATCCCGGCATCGTACAGAAGCTCGCGTCCGCCGGCGTTACGGCGCTTGCGATGGAGATGATTCCGCGCATAACGCGCGCGCAGTCGATGGATGCTCTGTCCTCGCAAAGCAACATCGCGGGATATAAAGCAGTATTGCTCGCAGCTGCAGCATTGCCGAAATTCTTCCCGATGCTCACGACCGCGGCCGGCACGATTCCGCCGGCGCGCGCGTTGATCTTGGGCGCGGGCGTTGCGGGTTTGCAAGCAATCGCGACCGCGCGGCGGCTCGGTGCCGTGGTGAGCGGCTACGACGTGCGCGCGGTCGTGAAAGAACAAGTGCAGTCGCTCGGCGCGACGTTCCTTGAATTCAATCTCGGCGAAAGCGCGGAAGGCGCGGGCGGCTACGCAAAAGAGTTGACCCCGGAACAGCAAGAGCGCCAACGCGCGTGGATGGTCGAGCAAATCGGCAAGAACGACGTCGTCGTTACGACCGCGCTCGTCCCCGGTCGCCGGGCGCCGATTCTGATCAGCGACGCGGCGATCGCCGCAATGAAACCCGGCTCGGTGATCGTCGATCTCGCGGCGGAAGCCGGCGGCAATGCGGCGCTGACGAAACCGGACGAAACGATCGTCACCGGCAACGGCGTGACGATCATCGGCACGACAAACCTGGCGTCGACGATGCCGCACAACGCGAGCCAGCTCTACTCGCGCAACGTTTACGCCTTGCTCTCGCCGTTTATCAAAGACGGCGCGATAGCCCTGGATTTCAACGACGACGTCATCAAAGGCGCGTGCATTACGCGCGACGGGCAGGCACTGGCCGGAGGTTCCGCATCGTGACCGACGTGAGTCATTTCATCGAGCTTCTCACCGTGTTCGTGCTGGCGGTGTTCGTCGGCTTCGAAGTGATCTCGAAAGTTCCCGACGACGCTGCATACGCCGCTCATGTCGGCGACGAACGCGATCCACGGTATCGTGCTCGCCGGCGCAATCGCCGTTACCGCGGCGCTCTTTTCGGCCGGCGGCAACCATGTCGCGGCAACGGTCCTCGCGATCATCGCCGTCACGCTCGGCGCGATCAATGTGTTCGGCGGGTTCGCCGTCACCGAACGGATGCTGCAGATGTTCCGGCGCAAGGAGAGCAAGTAGTGACGGCGTCAGCGCTTACCGCGTCGCTGCTCGATCTCGTCGCCATCGCACTGTTCATTCTCGGCCTGCATTTTCTCAACGCGCCACCGACCGCGCGGTTCGGTAATCGGCTCGCGGCGGTCGGCATGTTGATCGCGCTTGTCATCGTGCTCGTGCAAACCGCGGGCATCGGTTGGTGGCCGATTGCGATCGGCATCATCGTCGGCGCCGCGGTCGGCATCATCGCCGCGGTGCGCGTCAAGATGACCGCGATGCCGCAAATGGTCGCGCTTTACAACGGCGCCGGCGGCGGCGCGGCCGCAACGATCGGCGTCGTAGAATACTATGTCTCGCTGCAGAGCGCAAACGTCTTCACGCCGGTCGTTTCCGTCTCGCTCGTCTTATCGATGATCATCGGTGCGATCAGCATTGCGGGCTCGATCATCGCTTTCCTCAAGTTACAAGAGGTGATGACCGGGCGCCCCATCACATATCCGGGACAGCAAATCGTCAACGCGCTGATCGCGCTCGCGATTGTTGCACTCGGCGTGTGGTTTATCGCGACGTCCGGCACACTGCCGGCCGGAGCCTTCCTCGGATTGCTCGCCTCGGCGCTTGCTCTCGGCGTGCTCTTCGTTTTACCGATCGGCGGAGCCGATATGCCGGTCGTGATCTCGCTACTAAACTCGTTCACCGGTCTTGCCGTTGCGATCACCGGATTCGAACTCGACTCCGTGCTGCTCATCATCTGCGGCGCGCTCGTCGGCGCGAGCGGTACGATTTTGACGGTCGACATGAGTAAAGCGATGAATCGTCCGCTCACGAACGTGCTCTTCGGGGCATTCGGTGCGGCGGGCGGAAGCCAATCGGCGGCTGCGACCGCCGGCGGTCAGCAAAACGTCCGCAGCATCAATGCCGACGACGTTGCGATCATGCTTGCCTATGCGAACAAAGTCATGTTCGTGCCCGGGTACGGCATGGCGGTCGCGCAGGCGCAGCACAGCGTGAAAGCGCTCGCGGATCAACTCGAGAAGCGCGGCGTCCACGTGTTTTATTCGATCCATCCCGTTGCCGGCCGTATGCCGGGACATATGAACGTCTTGCTGGCCGAATCGAACGTCCCGTACGAAGAACTTCTCGATCTCGACGCCGCAAACGCAGAATTTCCGACGACGGACGTCGCGCTCGTCATCGGAGCGAACGACGTCACGAATCCGGCCGCGCGAAACGTCACGAGTTCGCCGATCTACGGCATGCCGATCCTCGACGTCGATAAGGCGGGCAACGTCATCGTCCTGAAACGCTCGATGCGTTCGGGGTTTGCGGGCATCGATAATCCGCTCTACGAAATGCCGAATACGGCAATGCTCTTCGGCGATGCCAAAGCATCGGTGGACGCACTTACCGCCGCGGTGAAAGCGGTGTAAGCGTATCGCGTGACGCGGCTCCATCGCTACCTTCGCCGTATCAATTACGGTGGTCCGCTCTCACCATCGCGGCAAACGCTGCGCAACCTTCACCGCGCGCATCTGCTTGCGATCCCGTTCGAAAACCTCGACGTTCAGTTAGGCGTTCGACGGTCGTTCGACCTCGATACGGTCTTCAAGAAGATCGTCGACGAGCGGCGCGGCGGATGGTGTTACGAAATGAACGGGCTGTTCGGCTGGGCGTTGCGCGAACTCGGATTCGACGTTGATTTTGCGGGCGGCGCCGTGCACCGGGAAAAGAACGGCGACGTGGCGCTGATGAACCATCTCGTGCTGATCGTGCATCTCGACAAGACGTTTCTGGCCGATGTCGGATTCGGAAACGGCATGTTGACGCCGGCGGCGCTCGAAGAGGGCCTTTTCTCTGACGGGCGGTTCGAGTTTCGCTTAACGCGCGACGGCGAGTGGTGGCGCTTTCACAATCATCGCCAGGACGGCTCGACGTACGACTTCACCGAGCAACCGCGCGCGTATGAAGAGTTTGAGCCGAAGGCGCGTTTACTCGCGACGACGGCGGAATCGCCGTTCGTGCAGAACCTCATCGTCACGAAGTTAACGGATCGTGGGATGGTTCGGCTCACGAATGCCGCGCTGCAAATTCAAAGCGATACCGGGATGAGTGAAGAGACGGCTCCGAATGCCGATGCGCTCGCACGCATCCTGAACGAGCACTTCGATCTGGAGACGGATCGCATGAGCGCGCTGTGGACCCGCGTCGCATCTCAGCACAAAGCTTGGCTACGCAGCCGCATGCGGGGCTTCTAGCGCTTCGCATATGATGTGCGCTGCAACGCGCGCGCAACGCGGTGCGTTGCGTGCGAGCCACACGGCTTGCGGCCAGAGAAATGGATTCAGCAGCGCGGACGCGGGGCGCGCCCATGCTGCAGAAAGTTCATGTTGCGGCGTGTCGAGAATGACGCGGACGACGGCGATGCGCGGCGCGGTGAGAAGTCCACTCTCCATGTCGACGCCGGTGTACCCGCGTTGTGAAAAACGCGCGCGATCGGCGCCGTGAACGATCCCTGCGCTCGTGAGCATCGGCGCTTCGACCGGCTCGAATCCGAGGCGTCGCGACGACTCAACGAGCGCGCGTTGCAATGATGCGTCGCACGCGAGCCGCTCGCCGTTCGCCCTCGCGACCTCGCGCGGAATAAGAACCGCGCCGGTGGGCAGCTCCGCTGATAATCCGCCCGCAACGCCGCAGCTGATAACCGAATCGGTCAACCGCGAGCGGTCGAGTTTCGCGAGCGCAATTCCGGACTCCACGACCGCGAGCTGCCGGCACACGCGGCGCACCGCGCGCGCTTCGAGTGCGGTTGCCGCGATGACCGTGAGGTCGCGCGAATCGATCACGAACAGTAGCCGTGAGCGCGATACCAGTCGAGAGCGCGTTTGAGCGCCGCGCGCACGGAACGCGGGCGGTAATCGAGTTCGTGGATCGCTTTCGACGAATCGGCGAACATGCGCCGGCGCGCCATGTGCACACCTTCCAACGGCGCGAACGGACGCGCGCCCGGAACGACGCGGCAGCGTGCTTCATCGACGTACGCGACCGCAAGCGCGAGCGCGTACGGCGCGCGGAATGATGGAACGCTGCGTCCCGTCAGTTCCGCGAGCAGCTCCCACAACCGGTCGAAGCTGAAGTTCTCGCCGCCCGCAACATAGCGTTCGCCGGGGCGGCCGCGTTCGAGCGCCGACACGTGCGCGTCCGCGACGTCCTCGACGGCGACGAGGTTCATACCGCCCTGTCCGGGCGGCTTCGCGAACATCGCGCCGCGCGCAAAATCGAGAATCATCTTGCCGGTCGGCGTCGGCTTCCAGTCACCGGGCCCAACCGGCGCCGTCGGCAACACCGCAACGACCGGAACGCGCGCGGAAAACGCTTCGTGTTCTTGCAGCAGTTTGGACGCGTGATAGTCGTCGCGACGCGTTACCGCCGCAACACCGAGCGTCGCGGAACTCGACGTCACGACCGCACGCTCAACGCCGGCGTGATGGGCCGCCATGAGAAGACCGGCCGTACCTTTCACATTAACGGCGTGCAACATCGGGCGGTCGCGCGGTGTAAACGAATAGAGCGCCGCGCAGTGCATCACGTACCTGCAATCCCGCAACGCGCGGACGAGTTCACCGGCGCGCGTCAGATCGCCCGTAACCGTTTCGCATTGTCCCAGGATAACGGCCGGATCGCGCACGAGCGCGCGGACGGCGTAGCCGCGCTCGAGCAGCGCGCGAAGAACGTGCGCGCCGACGAATCCGGTCGCGCCCGTCAGGAATACGCGGTCAGCGGCCAATGGCGGCGCGTATCGACTCTTTCACCGACCCGGTCGTGCGCAACACCGCGGTCGGTTCGTATCCGCAGTGCGCCATGCAATTCGCGCAGCTGGGATGCTTGCCGCGCCCGTATTTGTCCCAGTCGGTCTCCTCGATGAGTTCCTTGTACGTCTTCGCGTACGGCGCGTCGGACATCAGGTAACACGGACGCTGCCAACCGAACACGGTGTAGCAGGGAATGCCCCACGGCGTGCACTCGAAGTCGACCTTTCCTTCGAGAAAGTCGAGATATACCGGACTGTGGTTGAGCCGCCAACGGTTGCGCGCTCCGCCGGCGAATGCTTCACGAAAGACTTTCCGCGTCTGTTCCACGCCCAAGAAATGCTCCTGATCCGGCGCCTTTTCGTACGCGTACGCGGGCGAGATCTGCATTGAGTCGACCTTCAAGTCGTCATTGAGATAATTCAGCACCGCCCGAATCGACGATGCATCGTCTTTGTTGAAAAACGTCGTATTCGTGAAAACGCGAAAGCCGCGTTCCTTCGCCACCTTGATCGCCGCAACGGCTTTGTCGAACACGCCTTCGCGGCAGACCGACTCATCGTGCCGTTCCTTCAAGCCGTCCATGTGAATCATCCACGCGAAATACGGAGAGGGCGTGTACTGATGGATTTTCTTCTCGAGCAACAGCGCGTTCGTGCAGAGAAAGACGAACTTCTTGCGATCGACCAGCGCTTGTACGATCTGCGGCATCTGTTCGTGCACGAGCGGTTCGCCGCCGGCGACTGAGACGATCGGTGCGCCGCACTCTTCCACCGCCGAAATGCATTCTTCGACGCTCAAGCGGCGGCGCAAAATGTCGGTCGGATGCGAAATTTTTCCGCAGCCCGCACATGCGAGATTGCACTGCAAGAGCGGTTCCAGCTCGAGGACGAGCGGATATTTCTTTTCGCCCTTGAGCTTCTTGCTCATAATGTACGATCCGACGGCCAGTTGTTGGCGCAGCGGCATGCTCATGACGGTGTAAGGTACTCCTGTTGCTCGGTAGGTACGTCGAATGAAATGGTGGCCGGCGTACTGCTGTCCATGGCCAACGCCATCAGCGGAAACAGGTGCCGGTAGAGATGATAGTTGATGTAAAAGTAACCTGGAAAGCCCGTTCCCGTAAAATGCGGCTCGTCCCAGGTGCCGTCCGGTCGCTGGGCCGCAGCGAGATAGCGCAGTCCGCGCTGCGCCGCCTCGCTCTTGCCTCGCCCGGCGAGCTGGAGTGCAATCACCGCCCACGCCGTCTGCGATGCCGTACTCGCGCCCACGGCTGCAAACGATTCGTCGACATACGAATGACACGTTTCGCCCCACCCGCCGTCGTCGTTTTGCGTGCGCTCGAGCCAGTCCGCACCGCGCGCGATCATGTCGTCGCCCGTGCGCAACGCGTACAGCGCCGAGATCACGCACCACGTTCCATACACGTAGTTCACGCCCCAACGTCCAAACCACGATCCGTTCGGCCGCTGCATTTTGCGTAAATATTTCAGCCCCGAGGCGACGTGTTCGTCGGTCTCGTCGTAGCCGAGCACGCCCATCATCTCGAGCACGTGCGCGGTCACGTCTTCGCTTGGGGGATCGGTCAACGCGCCGAAGTCGGCGAACGGAATTTTGTACACGAGTTCGCTCGTATTGTTGCGGTCGAACGCAGCCCACGCGCCGTTGCGCGAACGCATCGAGAGTGTCCAGCGCACGCCGCGAGCGACGGCCCCGGCAACGGCATCGCGATCGCCGCCTTCGAGCAATGAAAGCACCACGACCGCCGTGTCGTCGATATCGGGATAGATGTCGTTGTCGAATTCGAATGCCCAACCGCCATTTGGCACGCCGGCGCACTGTACTTGCCAATCACCGAACTGATCGGCGGCGATCTGTTCGCGTAAGAGCCACGCGATCGCGCGCTGCATTACGGGATGGCTGCGACGGAATCCCGCCGCAGCGAGCGCGCGAACGGCCCATGCGGTATCCCACACCGGCGACATGCATGCTTGAAAGCGCCAGCCGCGTTCATCATCGATCGCAAAGACGTTAACGCCGGCAAGCCCGCGGCGCATCACCGCGTGGTCGAGCGCAAAGCCTTCATTGTGAAGCGCCATCAGTGAATAGACCCACGGCGGCTGTATACCGCCCCAACTCCCATCGGCTTCTTGGCGTTCGACGATCCACTTCACGGTTTCGCGCATTGCGCGTGCCCGAAACGGCTGCAACGGCAAACGATCGTACCACTTCAGCGCGCGATCGAGCCGGCCAAAGAAACCGTTACGCGTGACGCAGTGCATGGACTTCTGTGTCCCGTCGACGATCAGTTCATCGATGTCGACGCCGAGTTCTCGTACCGGACGACGCGTGACGACGAGCGTGAGCGGAGCGACCGTACCGCGCGCCCAGCACGAAAAGCCGTACAAATTAAACGGCATCCAAGGCGGAAAGAACACGATCTCCGGCGGCAGCGACGGTACGCCGTCCCATGGATACTTCCCGAAGAGCGCAAGCCAAATCTTGGTAAACACGCGCGCGTTGACCAAACCGCCGAGGCTGAGGATGAGTCGCCGCGCGTTCCTCATCGCGTCGTGTCGCGGATCGATGCCGAGCACTTTCAGCGCGACGTACGCTTCGATCGTCGTGCTCAAATCCGCGGGACCGTCGAAGTATTGCGACCACGATCCGTCGCCGCGTTGTTCCGCTAAGATGTGCTTGACCGCGCCGTCACGGATGGGGGCGAGATCGACGCCTAAAAACCGCAGCATCAACACGTGTTCCGCGGTCATCGTGACGTTCGACTCGAGCTCGCCGGTCCACCAGCCGTCCGGTGCTTGCCGTTCGATCAGCCAGTCGATCGCGCGCGCTAACGCATCAACCAAATGTGGCGACCTCATAGGTGTTTTCGCCGCGCGCCGAAACGCTCGCGGGCGGTTTGTCGTTCAGCGCGCGGGCTGCTTCGCGTCCGCTGCGAACCGCGGATTCCATCGTATCGGGCCATCCCGTGCCGGTCCATGAACCGGCAATCGCAACCGTGCTTTGCAGCGTCCGCGCTTGCGGTCGTGCAATGCCCGCTTGCGCGAGATATGTCGCGTTCGGATTTCGCGTCACCGCACGCGCGCGCAACGTGGCATGTGAAAGCTCCGGAACCGCTGCGCGGACTTCGCTCCACGCGAGCGACGTCAGCTCTTCGGTTTGCATAGCCATGTAGCGATCCGCGGCGCTGACGCTACAGCAGAGATAGCCGTCACTTTTTTGGAATATCCACTGCACCGGCGAATCGATGAGCGCGCCAAAGTCGAACGGAAGCGACGCGCCTTCGTACCGGAGGTGAATGTCGACGATCGGCTGCGCTTCGAAACGGTCGAGATCGGAAAGGCCGAAACGCTTGGTATTACCGAGAAGTCGCGCGAGCTGCGGCGGCGGCACGGCTAAAACAACGGCGTCGAATCGACGTGCGTCGCTTGCAGTATGCAGCGCCACTTCGCCGTTCGCCGCCACATCGATCGTCAACACGGCGGTCGAAAGATGGATGGCATCCGCGCATCGCGCCGCGGCTCGCATGATGTGTTCCAGCGGAATCGTCGTCCATCCAAACCGGGCGGCGTCCGCGTCGTGTAAAAACGCGTTGACGATGACGAACGCCGCGTCCGCCGCCGTTACCCGCTCGAGCGATGCGTTGAGGGCGGGCACGACGAACGGATGCCAAAACGCGTTGATTGCCTCCGCGCTTTGTCCGTGCCGCGTGAGCCAACGCGAAAAACTTTCCTGCGAGTGCAGTGCTCCACGGATTTTCGTCAATGCATACGCGACTTGCAAGCGCGCGGGCCAGCGCATGTGGCGATAGCCCATGAACGACGCCACCAAGTGCAGCGGTGCGGGAAGCGACGCCGCGCGCAGCCGGCTGCGTACGCCCGATTTTGAAAGCGCGACAACGTCGAAACGCTCCTGCAAATGCAGGTGAGCGGCCATGCCGATGCGCTCGACGAAGTCGATGAATTCGCTGCAGCATGCCAAAAAGACGTGCTGGCCGTTATCGACCTCGTGTCCGTCGATCTCGAATGACGTCGCGCGCCCGCCGAGTAATCGGCTGCGCTCGAAAATCTCGACGCTCCATCCGCGTTCCTTCAATTCGAGCGCAGCCGCTAGTCCCGCGAGACCGCCGCCGACGATTGCTACCCGACGCGCAGCCACGATCCGATCATCACCTGAAGCTTC
Organism: Vulcanimicrobiia bacterium; assembly: GCA_963737065.1. Lineage (GTDB taxonomy): Bacteria > Vulcanimicrobiota > Vulcanimicrobiia > Vulcanimicrobiales > Vulcanimicrobiaceae > JAMXLG01. Next base: position 1,668,552 of record CAVTRC010000001.1, on the reverse strand, counting down.
TCGGTTCGCGTTAAGCGCGCGCGTTCGCGCAGCGGCAACTCGGGATTGCGCTCGATTTTCTCGAGGATGCGTTCGTAAATGCCCGCCATAGTCTGAACGCACACGGCGCTTCGCCGCGGGATGTAGTTCAATACTTCGTAGCCGCTCTCGAAAAGCGTCCGCGCGCGATGCGTTTCAAAAGCGACGAGTTCGTTCCACCGCGCGCTCGCTTCGCCGTCCGCGAACGTAACTTCACTGACGCGGAAGCGTTCGAGATCTTCCTGCGGGAGGTAGACACGTCCGAGTCCCGCATCTTCGCGCACGTCGCGGAGAATGTTCGTCAACTGCAGCGCGCGCCCCAGATCATCGGCGCGCTCGAGCGCTACGCGATCGGTGAATCCAAAGATGCGAACGCACATCCGGCCCACCACGGAGGCGACGAGGGTGCAATAATCGCGTAATTCGTTCCACGTGCCGTAGCGCTTCTTCGTCAAGTCGCATTCGACGCCGTCGATCAGCATCATCAGCTCGGCTTGCGGAATTCCATAGCGTTCGATGGCACGCGAGAGCACGTGCATGACGTGATCATCATATTGGCCGGCGACGGCGCGCCGAATGCGCGCACGATGAACTTGCAGGCGCGCCGTAACGACCGCGGGATCGGACGGGCCGTCATCCGCTTCGTCGTCGATTTCGCGCGCGAAATCGTAGAGCGCATAGATGGCCACCCGCTGATCGTACGGCAGCGAAATGAACCCCCAGTAGAAATTCTTCGCTTCGCGGCGCGCCATGTCGCGGCAAAAGCGTTCCGCTTCGCGCAGCGGGTCGCGTTCGCGTTCAGGTAGCCGCAGCATCGCGCACCTGCGTTCGCGGTCGCAGCGTTTCCATCATCACGCCGCTAAGCAGCATCAGCTTCTTTTTTGCGGCGACGTGCGGCCGCTGCACGTCCGTACGGTACTGCACTGCCGCAATCTCATCGCAGATCGCAACGCCGCCGCGACGATAGAGCGCAAGCTGCATGCGCAATACGGGCGGCGCCATCGCTTCCAAACTGCGGCCCGACTCGAGCAAACGCCGCGCACGTGCAACCATCGCTTCAACGGCGCCGCGCACGCCGTTCGTCGCAATATCGCTGCCGACGAGATACGTGCGTCCGAGTTTCGCGTCACGGCTGACGTCCTGCGCGTGATTGGCAAGCTGCAGCCCGACGCAGACATCGTCCGACAACCGTTGTGCAAGCGCACTCGTCAAGCCGAATACTTCCAATACCATTCGTCCGACGGGAGCGGCCGAAAGCGCGCAGTACGCATCGAGGTCCGCCCACGTCGGATACGATGATACGCGCTGATCCTGCAGGTTCGCTTCGATGAGATCGAAAAAGGGCTGCGCGCTCAACGCACGCCGCACGATCGTTTCGCGGAGCGCGTAGAGGACGGGATGAACGGGTAACCGGCCGGCAAACGTCGCGATCACTTCGTCGCGCCAGCGCGCGAGGCGTTGTTCGCCTTCACTGCCGCTTTCGTCGCCGAGGTCGTCGGTGGTCCGGCAGAATCCGTAGATGCGCGCAAGATCCGTCCGGGTTCGCGCATCGAGAAAAGGTGCTGCGACGATGAAGTTCTCGTAGTGTGCCCGCGAGAGTAGCCGGCAGTACGCGTCCGCCGAGCGCAGTTCGTTCACGTCGACGCCTCAGTCTTTCGCGCGAGCGTACCGCGAAGATCGACGAGCGTTCGCGCACCCGTCGCAAACATCGCGATCCGCAAAACCTCGGTCATCTCACGCGCCTTTTCGATCACCGCATCGTGGCCGCCGGCCGCGGCACGGAGGAACGGACCGGCCATCCCGGCGAGATCGGCGCCCAGCGCGATCGCTTTCGCCACATCCATACCGTCTCGCAGCCCGCCGCTCGCAAAGAGCAACTGCTTCGGTGCGATGGCGCGCGCCGTTTGCAGGCACCGCGCGGTCGGAATTCCCCAACCGGCGAACGCGGCAGCGACGCGCGCGCGCCACGGCTCCGCGAGGCGATGGCGCTCGACCTCGCTCCACGAGGTTCCACCCGCACCCGCGACGTCGATCGCGCTGACGCCGGCATCGAAGAGCCTGCGCACGAGATCGCCGGCAATGCCCCATCCGACTTCTTTTACGACGACCGGGACGTCCATGCGTTCGCACATCGTTTCGATTTTTCCGAGCAATCCGCGAAAGTCCGTATCCCCGTCGGGTTGCAAGGCTTCTTGCAGTGGATTCAAGTGCAGCACGAGTGCGTCCGCGCGCAACATCGAAACGAGACGCCGGCAATCCTCGACGTCGTAGCCTTTGTTCAATTGCACCGCTCCGAGGTTCGCCAGCAGCAGCACGTCGGGTGCGAGCGACCGTACATCGAACGTGTCGATGACTTCAGGATGTTCGAGCAGCGCGCGCCCCGAGCCGAGGCCCATCGCGAGCCGGCGATCTTGCGCCGCGCGCGCGAGGACGCGATTGAAGCGTCGGGCTTGTATCGTTCCGCCCGTCATGCACGAGATCAGGATCGGTGCACGCAGCGTCCTTCCGAAGATCGTCGCCGATGTATCGACGTCGTCGATATCCATCTCGGGCAACGCATTGTGCACGAACGAATACGCGTCGAAGCCCGATGCAATTCCTTTGGATGAAACGTCTTCTTCAAGGTTGATCCGCAAATGCGCGCCTTTGCGCGAACGCGTGTCGTCAACCGGGGTGCCGGTCTCGTTGACGTTACCGGCTTCTGGTGGAAACGTAATCGGCCACCGCCTCGAAAGCTTCCAGTGATTCGGCAGAGAGACGCGTTCTGTCCAATGCTGCGACAGCCTTTTCGGCATAGCGCTGCGGGTCGTCGCGCGTCAGCGCCGCGCCTCCCGTCGCTTCCAATAGCTCTCGCAGACGCGGCTCCGCCTCACTACTTGTGTTCTCAAACACCTCACGCAAGCGCCGGCGTTGCAGCGGCGACATTACGCGATGCGCCGCAACGATCGGGTAGCTCATCTTGTGCCGGTTCGCGTCGCTCGTCGCAGACTTACCGGTGAGTGCGGGATCGCCCCAAAATCCAAGCCAATCGTCGCGCATTTGGAACGCCGTTCCAAGCAGTCGTCCAGCGAGCCGAAAAAGACGAAGGTCATCATTGCTCGCTCCACCGATCATTGCACCCGCCTCGAGCGTCGCGCCTAAGAGCGCGCCCGTCTTCGCGCGCACCATACGCAGATACGTGAGCGGCGAAACATCCAACCGGCCTTCCAACTGAAGATCCCGGCATTGTCCTTCAATCACTTCCAACGTTGCAAGCGAGATCACACGAAGCACGCGCAGCGTGCGCGCTGCGTCGCCGTGACTTTGCGTGAGTTGTGCGGTTGCGTGCGCAAACATCGCATCGCCGGCGTTCACGCCTTGACCGACGCCCCAGACCGACCAGACCGCTTCGCGTCCTCGGCGCTCGCGATCGCCGTCTTGAATATCGTCGTGCACGAGCGTGAAGTTGTGAATCCATTCGATTGCCGCCGCAACCGGTAGAGCTTCGTTCGTCGATCCGCCGACGGCTTCGCACGCCCAGACGCAGAGCGCGGGGCGAACGAATTTTCCATGCACTTCGGATGCAGGACGCCCGGCGGTGTCGGTCCAGCCCATGTGGTAACTCGACATCGCGCCCGAGAACGTCCGCGAAGGAAGCGCGGTATTCGTGCGAAGATACTCGCCGATGAGGGAGCGGTGGCGGTTGAGGATGTCGGGCTCGGCTCTGGACGCCTGTGAAGAACGGGGCAAAGCCTTGGATAGGATCAATGCGTATGTTCCCTCTTTACTTATCGAGGCGGAGTAACTCACGACGAGGTGAACGCGATGCGCGCCGGTTCAGAAAAACACGAGGAGCTGTTTTGCCGTTCTTTCCTTTCGTCCCACGTTCAGAGGGACCCGCCCGAGCTTCGGTGGCCCGATCTGAGCGAGGCGGAGCTAGCACGCTTGCGACGGGTTCCCGTCTGGACGGCGGCGCTGCACACCGAACGTAACGCAGGCGTCATGCTCGCGCGTTTTGCTGAAGCGGAACCGACCGCGCGTCCCGAACGGCGAGCATGTATTGATTTCGGTTATGCGGAGCGCGTGCGTACCATTCCACGCAATGCGTGAGGTCATCATCAGCGCGGACGACTTCGGTATTTCCGAAGAGGTCAATGAAGCGGTCGAGGTAGCGCATCGCAACGGCATCCTGAACGCGACGAGCTTGATGGTCGCCGCACCGGCGGCGGCTGATGCCGTGCGCCGAGCGCGCGCGCTTCCGAATCTCCACGTCGGGCTGCACGTCGTACTCGTCAACGGACGGCCGAAACTGCCGGCCGAACGCGTTCCATTCCTCGTAGATCGCAATGGAGAGTTCGCAACCGGCCTTGCCGGCGCGGGCATCAATTTCTTTTTCCGGCCCGGCGTGCGAGCGCAACTCGAAGACGAGATTCGCGCCCAGTTCGACGCGTTCGCTGCAACCGGACTGGTGCTGGATCACGTCAACGCGCAAAACCACATGCACGTTCATCCGACGGTGCTCGGCATCATCATGAAGGTTGGAAAAGCGTACGGCCTGCGGGCGGTGCGCATTCCGTTCGAGCCGTTTTGGCCGTCGTGGCGCAGCATGCGCAATGCCGCGCCGCAACGGTTTGCGAATGCCGCGCTTCTCTGGCCGTGGCTCGCCTTGATGAAGTGGCGATTGCGCCGCGCGGGGATCGTGACGAACGACTTCGTCTTCGGCATGAACGACACCGGACACATGACGGCCGACCGCGTCGTGCAATTTCTTGCCCATCTTCCGCGCGGCGTCTCCGAGGTATATTTCCATCCGGCGACACGCCGGTGGCACGGTGTGCGCGGCATGGACGATTACGATTTTGCGGGCGAGTATGCTGCGCTCGTCGCCCCGTCGGTGATCGAAGCGTTGCACGGCTCCGGCGCGCGCAGGATCAGCTACAGTCGGCTCGCGACCGGTGCGCTTTAGTACCGCGCCGCTCGGAGCCGCCGTCGGCTTCGCCGTCGCGGCCGCCTCGATCGGATACGAAATGCTTGCGTTGCACCGTTTACGAACTCTGCACCGGCGCACCGATCGCATTTGCGCGGAGCACGGTACGCCGCCGGTGACGATTCTCAAACCGCTCGCGGGCCTCGAAGTAGAGCTACTCGAGAACCTTCGCTCGTTCGTCGATCAACGGTATCCGCGATTTCAGGTGATCTTCGGCGTCACCGATCCGGCGGACCGCGCGGTCGCGATTGTTGAACGAGTCATGGCGGAGTTTCCGCACGCGGACGTTTCGATCGTTATCGGAAACCCGGCGTCGGCCGCCAATCCAAAGGTTGCGAACCTTTGCGCAATGATCGGCCGCGCGAAATACGACCTTCTCGTGATTGCGGATGCCGACATGCGCGTCGACTGCGGCTACCTCCGCACGATCGTTGCGTCGTTTGACGATCCTCGCGTCGGTGCCGCAACGGCTCTGTATTGCGGCGAGGCTGCGAACAACGTCGCATCGATGCTCGGCGCAATGTATATCAACGAGCAGTTCGTTCCCTCGGTGATGGTCGCGCATCTGCTTGAACCGCTCACGTATTGTTTCGGATCGACGATGGCGGTCCGACGCGCCGTACTCGACGACATCGGTGGACTCGCGGCACTGAGCGCACACATCGGCGATGATTACCTTCTCGGAAAGCTCGTCACCGACCGCGGCTACACCGTGGCGCTTGCGCCAAATCTCGTTCGAAACATCGTTTACGAGCGCAATATACGCGCGCTGCTGCGTCACGAGCTGCGTTGGGCGCGAACGATTCGCGCGCAGCGGCCGTCCGGGTACGCATCGTTGTTCCTGACGCAACCTCTTCTATGTGCGCTGCTGCTCCTCACGTTCACCGGCGGATCGCCGGCGGCGTGGACTGCCGTCGCGGCGGCGCTCGGCATCGCGCGCCTTCGTCTCCCGCTGTGCAGCGCGCGCCTTCGGCATCGCACGCGTGCCGTTGTGGGCGCTTCCCGTGCGCGATGCACTGACGGCAGCGGTATGGGTCGGCGGTTTTTTTGCGCGAGACGTTCGTTGGCGCGATCGCAGCTATTCGCTTGCTCAGGACGGACGCGTAGCGACTTCGCGCCGGCAAAAATGATCGACGGCTCGCGGCGCTTCATTCATCTCGTGCCATCCACGATAGCAAGAGGACGACGAGCGGAATTGCGATGTCGCCCAGCCACAAGATCAAACCGGCGTTGTTCGGCGCATAGTTATGCTGGTGCTGCATCTGACTGATGTGCTGCGCCGCGGCGGCGAGGAGGAAGATCGAATACGGCAGCGTCATCGCGAGACGAAACTCGTATCGACGCCAGAGTGACATCAGCGCGGTGAGCCCGTACGCGATCTCGAACCATCCGAGTTCGTATTGAAACGGGCTGTCCTGCCAGCCGATACTCGCCGCCGCCATATTGCCGGCATATGCATGAAAGAAACCGCTATAGATGTTCGCAAGGCCATACACATAGAACAGCAGCTCGCCCCAAATGACGTACGCACGGTTAATCGGACGCCGCGCCACCCGCGCGCGCCGCACTTTGGCGATCGACGTAACGATTGCGACGATCAAGAGAACGGCGAAGACATTGGAGAGGAGCAGCCTGACGATTTCCCCGGCGGTCAATCGCGTACTCCTTCGACATGGCTCGTGATGATGTCCAGCGCGCCGATATGTTCGTCTTCCACAGACTGCCAAAACCATGGGTCCGACAGGTAATCCGAATGCAACAGCCAGTGGTTCAGCCGTATGCGTTTATGTCCGCGCTCGTTCCAGCAGATCGGCCGTCCGTCGTCGCCGTCCATCGATTGCCATTGTCCTTCGCGTTCTTCGTGAATCGCACGTGATGATTCCATCGAGTCGCCGGGGTTGAGATACGAACGATACGAACGGATTTCGTTGCAGAGAGGGTCTTGGAAATACCAATAATTCGCCCAGAAGACGCCGTGACCGTTCGAACCGTCGAGCGTCTTGGGATCGCAGGTGAAGATCGAGCCGTACGCATCGTTACGCCAGTGCTCGAATGACGCGGTCGGCGTGATACCGGAAACATCGAAGAAATAGCGCGTTTTCTCGAGCGACGATCCGGCCGTAATGAAGGCACGGATGCGATCGAACTCTTCGCCGGTAACCGCCCCTTGCAGCGACAGTTGATACAGCCGCGTGAGCGCGTCCATCGCGATCGTCGCTCCGAGGCTATGCGCGAGAACGATCACGCGGTCGTATCGACGTCCGCCGTTGAGCCGCGGGGAGATCGCGCGCATCATCGCCTCTACGGTGACGTCTAAGATATTGTCGCGCATCGCATAGAAGCGCGAATCGTTTTCGTCGCGGGTCGTATAGATTTCCACGTCCCCGAAGAACCCCACCATGAACCCGATCAGCAGCGCGTAGCCGAGTTGAAACGCGACGAAGATCAAAACGATCAGGCCGACACCTTGCCACCCAAGGTCACCGCTCGGAAACTTCGCCAGGGCCATCGACACGATGCATGCGCCGCCGAGCACGAGGAGCACGACGATCGCAATCGCGCGGTGCCATACCGCCTTGCGATTGCGCACGAGCGCTTTGTGTTGCACGAACAACTTCCAGATTGCGGCGAGCGCCTGCGCCAACAAGAATCCACCGATGAGTCCGACGAAGAGCCAGACGACGATCTTGATCGGGACGCCGCCGAGGGCACGCGTGTTCGCGTTGAGCGTAGCAATGACGTCGTTCGCGTTCGTGTTCTTGATCAACCCGGTGACCGTGAGTACGCGAACAAACGATTGCCACACAGCGCTCAGCGATACGAAGAACAGCGCGAACGCCAGAAGAAGCGCACCGCCGATGTACCCGTAGTCGAAGAATTGTTTTTGCCATGTCGCGTTGTAGCTCGCGGTCGTGTTGAGCGGAACGAATACCACTTTGAGAATCCAGTTGACGACCCACATCCAATTCGTTCCGCCTTTTGAGATCGGGCTCCAGTACGCTTCGATAACGTCGAAGAAGCTGCGGTCGGAAGAGTTCGGATCGGCATCGCTGCGCCGATGAACGCGGCTGATCGCCGGCTGCGGCTCGTCCGAGCCGTGACGCAGCACGTTACCCGGATTGACGACGTCCACGACCCACTCATCGTTCGCGCCGCAGTCGTCGTTGAGGTACTTGCAGAGCAGGCCGGAGACTTGGTCTTGAAACTCGTAGCGCGGATGCGGCGCGACGCCGTGCACGCAAACGACGGCAACGCGACGCGCGGTTAGACCTTCCATGCCCAGGCGTTCCACGTCGGCAAGAAGGCATTCGGCGAAAACCCGGAGAGGCGCTCGCCGTACGCGTAGATGTAGTTTGCGTTGAAGAGGTAGAGCAGCGGAACGTCGCGCGCTACGATGCGCGCGATCGTACCGTAGAGCGACTTGCGTTCGCTTTGGGATACCGATGCGATCGCGCGCGCTTCGAGCGCATCGACGCGCCGGTCGCACCAGCGCATATAGTTCGATGCACCGCTGCAGGAAAGAACGAACGCGTCATCCGGATCGTCGCCCATGGTAAACGGAACGTACGCGAGATCGAACCTGCCGCTCGCGAGCGTTCCCGTTTTTGGTAAAAACAACTGCGCGTTGCTGACGCTCTTGATCGTCACGTCTATTCCTCGCTCGCGCAGCGCGGCTTGCACGGCCGTCGCAACGCGAACGCCGGTCATCGACTCGGGAAACTGCACGTACGTGAAATGCAGCGCTACGCCGTTGCGCGCGCGCATGCCGTCCGCGCCGCGGCGCCATCCGGCGGAATCGAACAACGTATCGGCCGCGCGAGGATCGTATCGCGGTTCGCGAATCGACGGATCGAATGCCCACGAGAATTGCGGCTGCAGCATGTTTGTCACCGGATATATCCCGAGCGTGATCTTCTTGCTGATCGTGGTGCGATCGATCGACATCGCGATCGCGCGGCGTACGTTCGCATCGTTGAGCGGCGAGTGCGCGGTATTCATGATGAGCGCGGCAACCACGGCCGTCGGCGTTCTCACGAAACGTACGTGCGGGTCGCGCGCGACGAGCCTATATTGCGCCGGCGCGATGAGATTCCAATCAACCGTTCCCGACTGGAACATCACAAGATTCGTTGACGGATCCGGCGCAATGCCGATATCGAGCGATCTGGCTTTCGCGGGACCACGCCAGTAACTCGGATTGCGAACGTATCTCAGTGATTCGCCGGGAGTCCACGATGCGAAAACAAACGGGCCGTCGCCGACGGCCGGCGTCGCATTGAACCGCGCCTGTGCAAGGGGCTCTTGCGTGCGCAGCACGTGCGCGGGAAGAACGAATTGCGGCGATGTTCCGTACGAAAAATAGCTCGTCACGGCCGGAGCCCACGCGCGCTTCAAATGAAATACCACGGTGTGCTGGTCGCGCGCCGTGGCGCGATCGATCAAGTCATATCCCTCTCGGGACCGCACGGGATTGCGCGGATCGAGGATAGCGTGAAGTGTGTAGAGCACGTCGTCGCTCGTCACGGGCACCCCGTCGCTCCACGTAACGTTGCGCCGCAGATGATACGTGATGGTCCGCCCGTCGCGACTCACCCCACCGTTTGCAATGCTGGGGATCCGGTCTAAGAGTGCCGGTAGCTCGTGCCCGCGTGCATCTAAATCGATAAACGGCTCGAACGCTAGGCGAGCGAGCTGCTGGTCGACAACAGCGGCGTCCGGGCGCAAAAACAGCGGGTTGAGCGATGCCGGATCCGCGGCGACGTTGAAGCGAATGACGTTCACCGGCCGCTCCTCCGTGCCGGCGGTTCGGGAACAACCCGCCGCGCTCAGCCCCGCAGCAAGCAACACAACCATCGTAAGGCGCATACGAGCCGCTTCGCCGCTCGGCGTTCGCCCGCCCTTGCCCGAACAAATAATGGGTGGTATAGTGGATTTACCGAACGGATGCGGCCAGGACGCGCTGGTGAGGCGAATGATAGTAGCAAACGACGAACTCGACGAACTCGACATACAGATTTTGGAAGCGTTGCAGCGCAACGCCCGTTCAACATTTGCCGAACTCGGTGCGATCGTCGGGCTGAAGCCTCCCGCGGTGCACGACCGTGTGAAACGCCTCGAGCAGCGCGGACATATCCGTGGATATGCCGCCAGACTAGACGGGAAGCGACTCGGCCTTGAACTTGTTGCCTTCGTCAGCTGTTACACGTCGCCTGACTGCCTCTACGACGAATTCACCCGCACGCTGTCCGCGCTTCCCGAGGTATGCGAGATCCATTCGGTCGCCGGCGAGGAGACCTTCGTGTGCAAAGTCGTAACGCGCTCGACACAGCACCTCGATGATTTGCTCGGGCGTTTGAAATCGATGCCCGGAATGGCGCGCACCAAGACGACGATCGTACTGACGACGCCGTTCGATCGTGGGGGCATTTCGGTTACGTCATGAGCATTGCATCCGAACGTAAGGTTCATCCGCTCGGAACGCACCGCGTCATCGAGCCGCCGGGTGCGATGCCGCAAACGGCGTGGAAGCTCGACAACACGCCAGCCGCGCTCGAGAACGAAATTCTCTGCGACGTTGAAGTGCTCAACATCGATTCCGCATCGTTCAAGCAAATTGCCGACGCGTGCGACAGCGACGAAGCGAAGATCGCGGAGCACGTGCTCGGGATCGTGCGTGAACGCGGCAAGCAACACAATCCCGTGACCGGAAGCGGCGGCATGTTCATCGGCCACGTGCTAAGACTCGGCGAGCACCTTCGCGATCGGATCGACCTCAAAGCGGGCGAACGCATCGCATCGCTCGTTTCGCTCACGCTCACGCCGCTGTACATCGAAGCGATCACACGGATCGACGTGACGACGGGGCGTATCTGGGTGCGGGGCAAAGCGATTCTCTTTGAATCCGGATTGTGGGCAAAGCTTCCGGCCGACATCGATGAAAACGTTGCGCTTGCCGTACTCGACGTCGCCGGCGCGCCGGCGCAGGTGAAGCGCCTCTGCAAACCCGGTCAGACGGTCGTCGTCATCGGTGCGGACGGCAAAAGCGGTATGTTATCGTGCGCGCAAGCCAAAGCGTGCGTCGGCGCGGACGGTGCGGTGATCGGGGTCGCACCTTCGAAAAACACGCCGTCGGCACGGCTGCTGGAAGAAGGCGGCTTCGTCGACCATTTCGTCGTCGCGGATGCACGCGACGCGCTCGACGTGAGCGAGAAAGTCGCGGCCGTCGCCCCGCGTCTTGCCGACATCACGATCAACTGCGTCAACGTTGCGAACACCGAACTCGGCTCGATTCTCTGCACGAAACAAGACGGCGTCGTTTACTTCTTCTCGATGTCGACCTCGTTTACGGCGGCGGCACTCGGGGCTGAGGGCGTCGGAAAAGACGTCACCATGATCGTCGGCAACGGATATGCCAAGGGGCATGCCGACGTCGCGCTGCAAACGCTGCGCGACAATCCGCCCATCCGTCAGTATTTTGACAAGAAGTACGCGAGCAAAGGGTAGACGATATGAACGAGATCGCACATCTCAAACCGCCGGCGCCGGCGTCGCAGTTCGAACACCGCAACCTCAAAAGCGGCGAATTTTGGCGTCACGTGCCCGCGTACAGCGAGATCGATGAACGGACGTTTCTCGATCATCTGTGGCAGCAAAAAAATGCGGTAAAAACACCGCAAGAGTTGCTCGCAACCATCAAGGATCTGTGCTCGCCGCAGTTCTTCAAAGACGTCGAGCAGGGGTTCCACCGGGCGCCAATGGCCGTGCGCGTTTCACCGTATGCCCTCTCCCTCATCGACTGGAACGATCCGGTAAACGACCCGATCCGCCGGCAATTCATTCCGCTCGCGTCGACGCTTCTGCCCGACCATCCGCGCTTGACGCTCGACTCGTTGCACGAACAGGATGACTCGCCGGTGCCCGGTCTCGTGCATCGCTACGTCGACAAGGCGTTGTTCCTGCCGCTAAACACATGCCCCGTGTACTGCCGGTTCTGCACGCGTAGTTATGCGATCGGTCCGGACACCGAGAACGTCGATAAGGTCAGTCTTGCAAAGACGCCCAAACAATGGGAAGAGGCGTTCAAGTACATCAGCGAACGTCCGGAACTCGAAGACATCGTCATCTCGGGCGGAGATACATATCAGCTGCCGGCGAAGAACATTGCACTGATCGGAAACGCGTTGCTCGATATTCCGCATATCCGGCGTATGCGCTTCGCCACCAAAGGCCCGGCGATCATGCCGATGAAGATCATCACCGACACGGCTTGGGTCGACGCGCTCACGTCGATCGTCGAGCGAGGACGGACGATCGGCAAAGACGTCGTGCTGCACACGCACTTCAATGCTCCCGAAGAGATCACGTGGATCACCGAAAAAGCGATGAACGTGCTCTTCGAGCGCGGTATCTTCGTGCGCAATCAATCGGTTCTCATCCGCGGTGTGAACGACACGCCGCAACGCATGCAACTGCTCGTGAAGCGCCTCGAGTATGTCAACGTGCATCCATATTACGTCTACATGCACGACATGGTGAAGGGCGTCGAGGAGTTGCGCACGACGATCCAAACGTCGGTCGACATCGAGAAGTTCGTGCGCGGCAGCACCGCGGGGTTCAACACGCCGCTTTTCATCTGCGATGCGCCGGGCGGCGGCGGTAAGCGCGATATCCACTCATTCGATTACTACGATCGCGAAAACGGGATCTGCGTCTACACGGCACCGAGCGTGAAGAGAGGGAAGGCGTTCGTGTACTTCGATCCCGTCGATAAGCTGTCGCCGGCAGCGCAAGCGCGCTGGGCGGTGAAAGAGATCGCCGATCAGATGATCGCGGAAGCGTTGAAAAAGGCCGGCGACGCGGCCGACGAACTCGTCCTTGCTTAGAATATCCGCAACGCATCGCATCTTGCGGAATTTATAGGCGCATTTCCGTTCCGCTGATATAGCAAATCACCGACCGCAACATATCGGCGACCGCGAACGCGCGCGCGTTACGCTGCGCGGGCTTCTCGATTGCACGCGCGGCGAGGCGGGCGCGACATCGCGCACCATCGTCGTCAAAAACGGCGGATCGGAACGGCGCTGCGCGAGGAGTACGGGCGCAATCGCGTATCCCGCGAGAAGTGAGACGATACCGGCGACTGCCAAAATCCTCGCGATGGAACCATGGCCGCTGCGCGTGAAGAACTTGGGATTCGCTCTGCGAAGGCGCCTCGTAAATTCCGGATCGGCGAGGTGCTCGAGCCGATCGTCATCGGAGTCCGCGTCGTCGGAATGCGGGTACAGAAGCATCGGCGTGCCTCCCGGGGTCAGCTTCGTGTTCTACTCTAGCACACCGTAGTTTTTGGGAAGAAGGCTCACATGTCTGGACTGTCGACGTGGGGGCTCCTTGCTATCTTTCTTGCCGCAGCAGGCGTAATTTGGTGGGCCGGAATCATTCTGGCGTTTACCACCGATGCGATCGATACGCATTTCGGTTGGGGCGAAGGCGTCGGCGGCGCGATCCTCCTCGCAATTGCGACGAATCTGCCGGAAATCGCGATTATCGTTGGGTGCGCGTTCACCAATTCAATGGACCTTGCGGTCGGAAACATTCTCGGCGGCATAGCGATCCAAACGGTCGTGCTCGTCATACTCGACGGCCCGGGACTGCGCGAACGCATTCCGCTGATGTCGGCCGTACGTTCCCTTACGATCGTCGTTCAAGGCATGGTCGTAATCTCGGTCTTGATGTTTTGCGTGATCGGTGCGCTCTTGCCGAGAACGATGATCGCGTTCCGGATCACGCCCGTCGAAGTCGCGATCTTGATCTTCTGGCTTTTCGGCCTGTGGTTGACCGCGCAGAATGAAGACCGGGAATCATGGCGCGCCGGACACGAGCATATGATGGAAGCGGCGCCGAAAGTCGTGAAGCACTGCACGATTCAACGAGCAATCGGGCTTTTCGCACTCGCGGCAGCCGCGACGCTCGTCTGCGGCGTTGCAATCGAATTGTCGAGCGTGGAACTCTCCGCACGCTTCCACATCAGCGGCGTGATCTTCGGCGCAACGTTCCTTTCGGCCGTAACGGCGCTTCCGGAGGTAACGACCGGACTTGCGGCGGTGAAAGTCGGGAGCTTCGAACTCGCAATCAGCGACGTAATCGGCGGGAACGCGTTTTTGCCGGTCCTCTTTCTCCTCGGAAGCTTGCTCAGCGGCCGTTCGTTGCTGCCCGATGCGCAAGGACCGGATTTATATCTTACGGCGCTCGGCGCGCTGCTCACGGCGGTCTACTGCGCAGGCGCCGTGTTTCGTTCCAAGCGGATGCTCTTTGGTACGGGCATCGATTCGTTGATCGTGCTCGGGCTCTACGTCGCCGGCGTCGCGGGACTGTTCTTCATCCGATCGTAACGCGATTCGTTGCGGATTCGCGTGCTCTGAGTTAGGTCGAGCGAACGCATAACGCGGCGTCGCTCACCGTGCGCGCACGCGCATCGGCATCGGTCCTCGAGGCCGAAGCGTAACCAGCGCATCATATCCCGGTTCGCCGCTGAATCCAGGGGAAAACCGGAACCGCCGGGCGATCGTTGCAAGCAAAAGCGTTGCTTCGGACAATGCGAACTGCTCGCCGATGCACCGCCGCGCGCCGCCTCCGAACGGCGCATAGGCAAATTGCGGAGGTTGGTCCGTCAGCCAACGGTCGGGATCGAACCGTAACGGTTCACGGTAAAATTGCGGCAGCCGGTGCAGAACGAGCTGACAGATGAACACGGTGGTTTTCGCGGCGACGTGATAGCCGCCCGCGAGCGTTACGTCGCGCCGCGCCTCGCGTCCGATGATCCACGCGGGCGGATATAATCGCATCGCTTCGCGCAGCACACGGCCGGCGTACTCGTTGCTTCCGGCATCTACGTCGGCATGCAGGTGCGCCTCGACGCGCGGATTGCGCGCCAGTAAATACCATGTCCACACGAGCGCATTCGCGGTGGTTTCGTGACCCGCGAGAAACAGCGTCATTGCTTCGTCACGCACGTGCTCGTCGGTCAAACGGTACCCCGTTTGCGGATCTTTGGCGGCGAGCATCAATGAGAGCGCGTCGGTTCGCTGTTCCGGTTGCGCGCGCCGTTCTTCGATCAGTCGGTAGAGGATGCGATCTAACCGCGCTCGCGCGTTCTCGAATCGACGAGTCGAGGGAAGAACGCGCAATGTGCGCCGTATGACGCCGAGTGGTGCGATTGCGAGCGGATAGACTTCCATCGCGTCTTGCAGCGCCTCGCGAACTATACGTGTTTCCGCCTCCGCATCGACGCCGAACAATGTTTCACTTGCGATCCGAAGCGTCAGTGCGCTCATCGATTCCGACATGTCGATCGTTGTCCCATCGTTCATGTGCGCGACCCACGCGTCGGCAAATCGCTGCATGGTTTGCGCGTACTGTGCGATGCGCTCGCCATGAAACGCCGGTTGGACGATGCGGCGCATCTGCTTGTGGCGCGGGTCTTCGCTCGTCAGCAAACCATCGCCGAGTAACCACCGCAATGCGCGTCCGCCCGCCGACTTATGAAAGGCGTGCTGTTGCGTCACGAGGACGTCTTTGATCTGCTCGGGATCGTTGAGCATGACGAACGATCGCGACGGCAAACTAAAGCGAACGATCGGGCCGTAACGCTGCGCGATGTCGAGAAGAAATGCGGGCAGTTTCGGAAACGGGTATGGGTAGAGCCGGCGCACCGTCTCCCAACGGCTCGGGCCGGGGATTGATTTAGCCGCCCGCCGGTTTTGCTTTTCGTCCTTGTCCCGTGAACCATGCGACGATTTTGTCGCGGTGATCTCCTTGGATTTCAACGACGCCATGCTTGCTCGTGCCTCCCGTGCCGCAATGGCGTTTCAACGCCTTCGCAACGTCGTCGATTTCCCGGTCGTCGAGCCCATGCACGAGGCTTACGACGCTCGCACGCCGGCGCTCGCGTGCAACGCGAATGATTCCGTCCTCCGGCAACGACGGCTTCGCGCCGGTGCGTTTCGTTCGCTGCTTCATTTTCGACGGCGCTTGGTAACCGGTCTCACTCGAGTACACGAGTTCACGATCGTCGGACATGTCGACAGCGTTTCGGCAGGCGTGGCGGCTTCCATTGCGTAAACGGCGAGCGCCATGCCTCGATTGTGCATATTCTGCGGCGCGCATGCGGGACGCGACGGTCGCTTCCGCGATATCGCGGCGCACGTCGCGCGCGCGGTCGTTACGGCCGGGTACGGCATCGTCTACGGCGGCGGACGCGTTGGATTGATGGGCACGATTGCCGATGCCGCGCTGGAAATGGGCGGAGAAGTCGTCGGCGTAATTCCCGAGGGGCTGGCAACGGAAGAAGTCGCGAATGCCCGCATTACGCAGTTGCACGTGGTGCAAAGCATGCACGAGCGCAAGGCGTTGATGGCGGACCTCAGCGATGCGTTCATCGCGCTGCCCGGCGGATTCGGAACGATGGACGAGTTCCACGAAATCCTGACGTGGCGGCAATTAGGCGTACACCAAAAGCCGGTCGGACTGCTGAACGCCGACGGCTACTATGACGATCTGCTGGCGCTCTACGACCGCATGGAACGCGACGGATTCGTCCACGCGCGCACGCGAGCGCTCCTCACCGTGCGGTCCACCGTCGAGGAACTGCTCGCGGTGCTTCTTCTACCGCGGAATGTGGCCGGCGAGCGCCGGGACTAAGCGCGTCGCTCATTAAAGTTTTGCGGCAGCGCAACATTGAGATTCTCCACCAAGAATGCGTACATGTCGGCGTACTGCTCGATACTCTTCGTTATCGGCGTTCCGCCGCCGTGACCGGCTTTCGACTCGATCCTCAAGAGAATCGGCGCATCGCCGGTCTGATCGGCCTGCATTGCGGCCGCGAATTTGAAGCTGTGCGCCGGGAAAACGCGATCGTCATGGTCGGCCGTCATAATCAGCGTCGCCGGATACGACGCCGCTTTGACGTTCTGCAGCGGCGAGTATTTGATCAGCCAGTTGAAGTCCGCCTGCCCGCACGTAGAACAGCCGTACTCCGGGATCCAGCCGTTTCCCACGGTAAATTTGTCGAAGCGCAGCATATCCAGCACGCCGACTTGCGGAATCGCCGCGCCGAAGAGATCGGGACGCTGCACTTCGACCGCCCCGATCAACAGGCCGCCGTTCGACGCGCCGTTGATCGCGAGCTTCGGCGTCGACGTATATTTCTGGTCGATCAGATATTGCGCCGCACCGATGAAGTCGTCGAAGACGTTTTGCTTCTTTCCGAGCATGCCCGCTTCGTGCCATGCTTCGCCGTATTCCGACCCGCCGCGAATGTTCGCAACCGCGTACACGCCGCCCATTTGCAGCCACGTCGCACGGAACGCTGAGAACGCCGGCGTAATGGGGATGTCGAAACCGCCGTACGCGTAGAGAATGGTCGGATTGCTCCCGTCAAGCTTCAGGCCTTTGCGGTAGAAGATCCACAGCGGTACGCGCGTGCCGTCTTTACTGCGGTAGAACGCTTCTTTCGTGATGAACTGCGTCGGCTCGAAGTCGACACGTGGCTTACGGTAGAGCGCGCTCGTTCCCGACGCAATATCGTAGGAAAAGATCGACGTCGGCGTCGTGTACGAGGAGAACGCATAGTAGACGGTCTTGTCCGTGTGCCAGCCGCCGAAGCCTGCGGCGTCGCCGGGTCCGGGCAATGCAACGCTGCGCATGAAGTGTCCCGCGTAGTCGTACACCTTGACCGCCGAGTGGACGTCGACGGAATAGTCGGCGAAGAAGCGATGACCGGCGGTGGACACGGTTTGCAGCGCGTCATCGCGCTGCGGGATAACGGTGCGCATGTGCGACGGCGCCGCTAGAGCAACGGCGATCACGCGTCCCCGCAGCGCGTCTTTCGTCGTTTGAAAATAGAACGTCGAGCCGGCGTTGTCAAGATAGTTGTAGTTTGCGTCGGCCGAGTCAAAGATGGGATGCACGCTGCGCTTGGGGTCGTGCAGATCGATATCGTACACGCGGTTGTTCGGCGACGTGCCTTCATTTGTCGTCAGCACCACGTACCGCTGGTCTTCGCTCACGGCGGCGTTCAGATACCACAGCGGATGATCCGGCCGAGCGTACACGAGCGTATCGGCGCCTTGCGAAGTCCCCAGGCGGTGGAGATAGATTTTTTGATTCGAAGCGGCCGCTTTGCGCTCTTCACCAGGAGCCGGCTGCGCATAGCGCGGATAAAGAAAGCTTTTGTTGCCCGGCAGCCACGCGGCGTCGCCGAACTTGCTCCAGTTCAGCACATCGGGCAAGTCTTTCCCCGTCGCAATGTCGCGGACGTGCCACGTCAACCAGTCCGAGCCCGATGTTTGCGTCGCATACGCGATGTACTTCGCATCCCAACTGACCGCTGTTGGGCCGAGCGCAACGGTTCCATCCGATGAGAGCGTATTCGGATCGATCAGTACGCGCGGTGTTCCGCGCAATCCGTTCATCGTGTACAAGACGCTTTGATTCTGCAGCCCCGTGTTACGCGTAAAGAAATACTGATTCTTCACGTGATACGGCGCCGAAACGCGCTCGTAGTTCGCGATATTTCTGAGGTGCGACGCAATCGCTTGGCGCACCGGAATGTTGTCGAGATAGTTGCGGGTGAGGTGCTGTTCGGCTTGCACCCACGTGACGACGTCGGGCGCATCGATATTTTCGAGCGGCCGATACGGATCGGCCACTTTCGTTCCGTAGTACGTGTCAACCGTAGCATCTTTCGGCGGCGTGGGATATCGAAGTGCGGCTGCGCCAAGTAAAACGAGCGCCATCGATGAGGCGGCGAACAGACGACGCATGCATCCCTCCACAAAGCAAACGAGCAGCGACTCATTCGCGCTGAACGCGCAAACGCTCCTTTCATTGTTCTCTAATGCAGGGCGGTTACACCTCAAACATTTGTCAAAAACCAAGACTACCGTCTAAGCATGAACACTTCACTGATTCGCTCCGCCGTTGCGGGACTCGCGCTCACCTGGGTCATGATGACCTCGATCGCCGCGCCTGCACGCGCCGACGGCGCAGCTACAACGCGCACGATCATCGGCGCTGCGGCAGCGATTGCCGGCATCGCCACCGCGATCAACGTCTCGAACAAGCATCGTGAAGCCACGACGGTGACGGGATACTTGCCGGACGGAAGTACGGTCTATGCCGACGGACATGTCGTCGCACCCAACGGTTACTCGTGGTATCCGGGAAACCAAGGCGAGCAGGTCGCCTGCAACGGCCAGCAGTGTTACATCAACGGTCAGAACGGCTACGGGTATAACGGCGGCTACAACAACGGCGGCTACAACAACGGTGGCTACAACAACGGCGGCTATTACAGTAACGGCAGCTATAACAACGGCGGCTACGGCAACGGCGGATACTACGGGTACAACGGCCAGTATCGCCATCGCGACCGCGATCGCCGTCCACCGCAGTAACACCGCGTCATGCTCAGCTCGTCGAAGGATTGCATCCTTCGGCGGCGAGCTCACGATGAGCGGTTGCGACGGCGCCGCTTTTCTACGACGCGTTTCACGATCGCCATCGCGCTCAGGGCCCTCGGAAAGCCGATGTACGGAATCAACGTCATGACCGTTTCCACGACTTCCGGTTCCGTCAATCCCACGTTGAATGCGCCGTGAATGTGCGTTTCGAGCTGCGCGTCGCAGCCCCCCATGGTGGTAAGGGATGCGATTGCGACGATCTCGCGATGTTTCAGATCGCCTTCGCGCGCATAAATTTCACCGAACGCAAAATCGATGAGGTAGCGCGCAAAGTCCGGCGCGATCTCGCCGTAGGCTTCGAGCAAATTCTCCGTCGCCTTATCGCCGTCGACGAGACGCATAAGCTCTTCGCCGCGCGATGCCTTATTTTCCACGAGCCTCGCGCAGCGTTCGGGTGGCGCCGATCATCAAATTCACGAAGCAGACGACGGCGGCGACTTCGGCAATGACCGCTATCACGCCGCCTGATATGATGAACAACATCAGTCGGCGACGCGTGTGCTGCACGACCTTATTCCGTGAGCGCCATGGTCACGACGCGTTCTTGTTCGACCGCGTGCGCGCCCGGATAACCCTCGGACGGTGAGGCGCGGTAGCCGCGGCCGGCATAGCCGATGTCGAGCGGGCGTTTGAGACGTTCGAGCAAACGGCGGCGCGCGTACGCGCGAGCGCCCATATTCTTTGGCTCTTCTTGCACCCACACGAGCGATTTAAGATTCGGATACGTGTCCAGCAGCGCGTTGATTTCATCAGCAGGCATCGGTGAAAGCAGCTCGATGCGAACGATGGCAGTCTTTTTGATGTTCGGATAGAGTTCGCTTGCAATCAGATCGTAATAAATCTTACCGCTGCATAGCAAAATCCGCTCTACCGTGCTCTTGTCCGTAACGGTCGGATCATCGATCACCGGATGGAATTTTCCGGTTGCCATATCGTCGATCGATCCGGACGCCGCTTCCGCGCGCAGCAGCGATTTCGGCGTCATGACGACAAGCGGAACCGGCGCTCTCGACGCCGCTTGTTCGCGCAGCAAATGATAGTAGTTCGCGGCGGTCGACGGATAGGCGACGCGGAGATTGCCTTCGGCCGCGAGTTGCAAAAAGCGCTCGAGACGCGCGCTGGAATGTTCCGGACCTTGTCCTTCGTAGCCGTGCGGCAGCAAGAGCGTCAAACGCGACGTCTGTCCCCATTTCGCTTGGCCGGCGGCGATGAACTGATCGATAACGATCTGCGCGCCGTTCACGAAGTCGCCGAATTGCGCCTCCCACAACACGAGCGACTTGGGCACCGCGGCAGCATAGCCGTACTCGAAGCCGACGCACGCGTATTCTGATAGAGGGCTGTTGTGTATTTCGAAACTCGCCTTTGACTCCGCGAGGTGCTGCAACGGCACGTATTCCGAGTTCGTGCCGGGATCGTGCAGCACGGCGTGGCGGTGGCTAAACGTTCCCCGTTCCGTATCTTGACCGGTGACGCGAATCGGTACGCCGGACGAAAGGAGCGACGCGAACGCAAGCGCTTCGGCCATCCCCCAATCGACGACGCCTTTCTCCGCGATCGTCGCTTTGCGGCGCTGGAATTGCGCCGTCAGCTTTTTGTTGGTTGAGAAAGCCTGCGGGACCGCAACGAGCGCGTCGCACCATTCCAGCAATTGCGACTTGTCGACGGCGGCAAGTTGTGCGGTCGGAAGCTGCGCGCCTTGCGCGATCTTCTCGAGCATCCCTCTGCTGCGGTACTCCTTGACGTTGCGATACGCTTCTTGGAGACGCGTTTGCGCTTCGGCGACCATCTCGTTCGCCTGTTCTTGCGCCAAAATGCCCTGCGCGATCAACTTGTTCGCGAAAAGTTCACGAGCCGTCGGATGCGACTTGATTTTCTCGTACATCAGGGGTTGCGTATACGCCGGCTCGTCCTGTTCGTTGTGGCCGAACCGCCGATAGCCGATGAGATCGATCACGGCGTCGCGACCGAACTTCTCACGGAATTCCACCGCCAGATGCACGGCCGAGATGCACGCATCGACGTCGTCGGCATTCACGTGGATGATCGGAACGTCGAAGCCCTTTGCGAGATCGGAGGCATAGCGGGTCGAGCGCGAATCACGTGTATCGGTCGTGAAGCCGATCTGGTTGTTTGCAATGATATGCAGCGTGCCGCCGGTTTGATATCCCGGAAGCGACTGCAGGTTAAAGACTTCCGAGATGATCCCTTGACCGGTGAACGCGGCGTCGCCGTGAATTAAAATCGGCGCAGCCTTCGTAACATCGACCTTCGGCGCCGGCCCCGCGTGATCGGTTTGCAGCGCGCGCGTGCGCCCCTCAACGACCGGATCGACGGCTTCGAGATGGCTCGGATTATGCTGGAGCGTCACTTCAACGTCTTTGCCGGAGTTCGTCGTATAGACGCCGGTCGCACCGTGGTGATACTTCACGTCGCCCGTAACGTCGTCGTCACTGGAAACTTCGCCTCGTTGATGCGCCGCTTCGAACTCCGAAAGGAGCTCTTCATACGGCATGTTCACGACGTGCGCGATCACGGTCAGGCGGCCGCGATGCGCCATGCCGAGCACGGCCTTGAGCGTGCCTTCGTCGCCCAGCATGTCGAGAATCTCCTCGAGCATCGGCACCATGACGTCGAGCCCTTCACCGGAGAAGCTCTTCTGGCCGAGGAACGTCTTGCGAATGTAGCGCTCGAACGTCTCGACCTTCGTCAAGCGTTGCAAGATTTGAATTTGCCGCTGCGGCGAAAATGCGATCTTGTGCGCGCCGCTCTCGATCGTTTCGCGCAGCCAGCGCCGTTGCTCGGTATTCGAAATGTGTTCGAACTCGTACGCGATCGTCGAACTGTACGTTTCCCGGAGCCGAGGCAGAATCTCGGCGAGCGTATTGCCGGGAACTTTGACGTTGAGCACGGACGCCGGAATCGCCGCCATCAAGGCGGGCGTGAGGCCGTACGTCGCCGGATCGAGTTTCGGGTCGCCGAGCGGCGGCGAACCAAGCGGATCGAGATGCGCCGCCAGGTGCCCGTGCGTACGATAGCCGGAGACGATCGCCATCGCGGCCGCAACCGCGCGTAACATTTCATCGCTCGGCGCAGCGGCGGGCTGCGCAACAGCCGGCGTTATCTTCGTTGCAACGGCGCTCGTATCGATATGCGGTGCCGGACCCGCTTGCAGCCCAAGAGCCGCGAAGATCGATTCGTAGAAATCGTCCGCGCCTTGCAAAAGTTCGTCGACGCGGCGCAGATACTCCCCGGACTGCGCGCCTTGAATTACGCGATGATCGTACGTGCTCGTCATCTGCATCACTTTGCTGATGCCGAGTGATCGAAGCGTCGCTTCACTCACGCTTTGGAATCCCTGCGGATAGCCGATCGCACCGCTCGCAAGAATCGCGCCCTGTCCGGCCAATAGGCGTGGAACCGATGCAACGGTGCCGATGCCACCCGGATTGGTGAGCGTGAACGACGCGCCTTGGAGATCGTCTGCGGCGAGCTTGTTGTCTCGCGCCTTCGCGACCAGCTCCTGATACTTGCCGTAGAACGTCGAGAAATCGAGTGCGCCGGCGTTTTTGATCACCGGAACGACCAAGAACCGCGTGCCGTCTTTACGTTCCGCGTCAACGGCAAGACCGAGATGAATGCCGGACTCAACGCGTTGCGGAGCACCGTTGTCGTCGCGACGGAAACTATACGTAATGAAGGGCATCTCGCTCGCCGCGCGCACGAGCGCATACGCGACGATGTGGGTGAACGATACTTTTTCGCTGTGTCCCGCCGCCTTGAGCGCATTGTTGAGCTCTTTACGGCGCGCATCCATTACATCGACCGCCAACGTGCGGAAGCTCGTCGCCGTCGGGATCGTCAGCGACTGTTCCATGTAGCCGGTGAGCGCGGCAGCCGGTCCTTTCAGCTGCGTGACGTTTGCGCCGGACGGGATCGCCGGTGACTGCGGAAGCATTGCATTCCCGCCCGCAGGCGGTTTACGCTTCGCGTTCGTCGCTTGCGACACGACGTCGGAACGGAGAACCATGCCGTTCGGCCCACTGCCGCGAACGAGTGCGAGATCGATATCCGCTTTGCGCGCGATGCGCTGGGCTTGCGGTGATGCAACGACGTCAGGTCTCGGCTTCGCCGAGCGCGTTGCGGTTGCCGCTCCGCTGGCTCCGCGCCAATCCGCGGCGGCGCAGGCGAACCGTTCGATTCATCCGACGGCGCAGCGTTCGCGTCGATCTGCGCTAGTCTCGCTCCGACGGCCACGGTGTCGCCGTCTTTCACGTTGAGTTGCGTGACAGTACCACTCGCCGGTGCCGGAACTTCGACGTCGACTTTGTCGGTCGTAACTTCAACGATCGTGTCGCCTTCGTTGACGAAATCACCGGCCTTCACGCGAAATTCGACGATCGTACCTTCCGTGACCGACTCGCCCATGTCGGGCAGCGTCACGTCGATCAGCTTCGGCGATCCCGCGGGCACGGGAGCAGCCGGCGGTGCCGGCGCCGTTGCGCCGTTGGACGGCGCAGCGGCCTTGCCGTTCGTCGGCGTGCCGGCTTTGCTCGTATCGATTTCAGCCAGAACGGTGCCGACGCCGATCGTATCGCCTTCACCGCCAAAGGTGTTCGTGATCACGCCTGATGCGGTCGCGGGAACTTCGACGTCGACTTTGTCCGTCGTCACGTCGACCAAAGGATCGCCTTCGGCTACGAAATCGCCCACCCGTTTGCGCCACTCGACGATGGAGCCTTCGGTGACCGACTCGCCCATCTCGGGGAGGGTCACTTTGACTACCGCGTCCGCCACCTTGATTTGTACTCCATCCAGCTGGGAAAAAAAGCCGAGCCTTTATGTTACGCCCGCTCCAGACACAGATGCTACGACCAGGGACGACATTCATTCCAGCCACCGCGTGGCTGGAGTACGAGGACGCGACCCAAGCGCCCGTTCTCTCGCTCGAGACAATCGATGCGGCGGCGAAGATCGGCCCCGGTTGTCTGATCGATGTGTACGCGTAGCCGGATTGACACACGACGGCACGTGATTTGAAGGCGACGAACGCACGCGACGTCGGCGTGACCGGTTGATTAGCTCGTAAGAGTGAAGCGAGTTGGATAACGGTCGCTCCAAAGATCACGCCGCGAGCGGCAAAAGCGAGTGCGGTTTCGCCGTCAGCGTCGTCGCAAAACGCAGTCAGGTTTGCGACGCCCCGTGTCGACTCTCACACAGCTCGTCGATGGGCAGCCGCGATCAGAAGTAGCTCGCGGGTTGCGGTGCCGGCGCGATAAGCCGCGCCTCGTTGAACGCGGGGCGCGGATGGCTCAGCACCCAAGCAGAAATGTCGTACGCGTCCTCGAGTGAGAGCGAACCGGGCGCGTTCTGCGGCATATTGAAGCGAACGAAGCCCGTCATGCGGTCGATGTGCGCCATGCCTGCACCGGAATTGAATGACGTCGGTCCCCATAGCGGCGGGAACGTTCCGTGTACGCCCGCACCGTTTGCCTGGTGGCACGTCGCGCAAGTCTGCGCGTACAACGTACCGCCGCGCTTGATGTTCGGAGATGCGCTGGGGAGCGGTATGATGAAACGATCGTCCTTCGCTTGCGGCGCGCCCGCCGGTACATTTCGCGAAAGATACGCCATGTATGATGCCATCGCGATCATCGCCTTACTGTTATAAGCGGGCGGTGTGCCGTTCATGCTGTAAAGGAAACACTCGGCGATGCGGTCTTGCAGCATAATCACGCGCTGCGCACGTTTGTTCCACTGCGGAAAGCGAACGTACACGCCGACGAACGAGCCGCCGCGTTTTACCGTACCGACTCCGACGTGACACGCGGCGCACGACATGTCGGCAACCGCGTTGTGTGGCAGATATCGATGCGTATCTTCGATAATGTCGTGCCCGAGTTTGATCGATTCGCCGACGGGTCCGCTCGGCAAGGCGTGTGGGTCGTAGAGCGCTTGCGCCGGTTTTGTGGCTTGTGGCGCGTTCGTCCCGTTCGACGAGCAAGCCGCCGTCAGTGCAGCGGCGGCCAGCACGGCAGCCGTCCCGGTACTAGAACGTAAGCGCAGCATACGTGTAGTTGAATTCATGCTGCAGAACCGCAACGGTTGCCACCATCGACGGAACGACGAGGGCGCCGGCGATGAGATGCGTCAGTATATCGTTCGCGACTTCCGTCGGATTCGCGCCTGCAGCGGGCGCGCCCGGCTTCACGAGGTTGCGCGCTTGCTCTTCCACCGCGGTGTGACAGCACAGGAAGATGACGCCCCGCTTCTGCAAGCCCTCGATCGACGCGTCTTGATGCACACCGTTCACGTCATCAGGAGCGTCGTTCGCACTTCCGGTCGCTTTCGATTTCAACCACACGTTCGACGCAATCGTCGCGCCTTGGGCGTCCTTGACGGTGAAGAATTCGCCGAGTCTGTATTTGTCCCAGACGTAGTCCGTGTAGTTCAACGCAGCCGAGGCGCCGTGGGGCGCGAACGCGATCGTAATCTCGGATGGACTGTATCCGTATCCGAACTGCAGTCCGTTGAGCGAGTTCTTGATGTTCTGCAACGCCTGCGGCTTAAACGCGATCTGCTCGAACACTTGACGGATTTTCGCCGGACGCCCGACGATTTGCCGGAACTGCGCCTCGTTGAAGTCAGCCTTGCGTTCGACGAGATGCGTGCCGCCGGGCACGCTTTGCGCGGGCGCCATTCCGGTCGACGCCGCTACGAGCGACGCGGAAGCGGCGAGAAACGACGGACGGTTCATACCTGTTCTCCTCTCGCGACTATCAAACATCGTCGCTGGTATCGAAGGCCTACGACGTTATTTGCGCGTTTCATGCTTGCACGCCGAAGCTGTAGGGAAACGGCGCTCGACACTTCAAATACGCTCGGAGCGTTGCACGGAGGATTGAGCGATGATGAATCGGCGCGAATTCGCGGGCATTGCCGCGGGGGCCGCCGCCACGGCGACGACGCGCGCGCATGCGCTCGCGGAACCGCTTGGACAGCCCCATCCGCCGCTGGTTCCGGAGGACGATCCGTCACTCACGGTAGAGCGCGCACAGCTTCGCCGTCCCGACGGCATCGTGAACGCGTACGCCGCGTATCCCAAGAACGTTCGTCTCAATACTCCGGGCGTCGTCATCGCGATGCACATTTGGGGCGTCGACGCAGCGATTCGCGACACCGTCCGGCGCTATGCGAAAGCTGGATTCAGCTGTATAGCTCCGGACCTTTATTCGCGAATGAATGCTCCCAGCGGCGACGGCAGCACGAACGTGGACGAGTTTCGTCCGCTTGCGGCGCAGCTGGAGCGCAAGCAATACGGCGGCGATATGCGCGCGGCAGCACTGCACGTCCTCTCCAAGTCACCGCAGGGTAAGCTCGGTGTCACGGGTTTCTGCATGGGCGGTCACCTTGCGCTTATCGAAGCGCTCGACAACGCGGACATTTTCGCTGCCGTCGCACCGTTTTACGGCGCGGTGAAAGACATCGATCCGGCGGAGATCCGCATTCCCGTCTGTGGAAGCTACGGCGAAAAAGATCACAGCATTCCGGCCGAGGACGTTCGCACGTGGCGCTCGCACCTTCGCGTCGCGAACGACATTCGGATTTATCCGGCCGCAGGGCATGCGTTTTTCGACGATACGCGAAGTTCGTACGTGGCCTCCGCCGCCGACGATGCGTGGAAACGCACGATCGCATTTTTCAAGGATAATCTTGGGTTTCAACCGTGACGACGATCTCCGATCTCAGCTTCCTCATCATCGGCATCGTGGTCGGCGCGCTGGTCGCATTTCTGGCGCAGCGCACGCGGATCGCGCGGCTCGAGGAACGCATGAGCGCGTCGGCTCAAAACATCCACGCGGTCGAAGCGCTCCTGGAACGCGCGAAGAACGAGCTGCGTGAATCGACGACGCAACGCACGAGCGAGCGCGTCGGTGAGGTGATCGCGCCGATCGCTCAAAAACTCGGTGAGTTCGACCGGCTCGTCCGTGACATCGAGAGCAAGCGTAACGAAGACACGGGAAGCCTCAAGGCGCAGATCGAGAATCTGCTTGCGCGCGCGGATAAAATCGAAACGGCCGCGATGTCGCTCTCGAGCCAGACGTCGAGCCTCGTTACGGCGCTGCGGAGTCCGTCGACTCGTGGCAAGTGGGGCGAGATTCAGCTGCGCAACGTCGTCGAAAAGGCCGGCATGCTCGTGTACTGCGACTTCGACGAACAGCAAACGATCGAAATCGACTCGGGACGCGGACGTCCCGACATGACGATCAATCTGCCGGGCAACCGCCGGATCTTTGTGGACGCAAAAGCTCCGACCGATTCGCTGCAAGCGGCGTTCGAAGCGGCCGACGACGAAACGCGCCGCGAGCTGGTTCGGCGCCATGCGAAGGCTCTCGGCGACCATGTCGATGCGCTGGCGAAGCGGAATTATCATCACAGCGAAGGGTCTGCGGACTTCGTCATCATGTTTGTCCCCGGCGAAGCATTTTTGAGCGCCGCCTGCAACGAGAACCCCGCGTTGATCGAATACGCGCTCGACAAAGGCGTGCTCGTGGCCGGTCCGCTTTCGCTCATCAGCCTCTTGCGTTCGTTCGCGATGGGCTGGCAAGCCGTCAAACAGGAAGAGAACGCGAAGCGGATCGCGCTCCTCGGCCGGGAGCTCTACGAGCGCGCAGCGCGCTTCGCGGATAAACTGGTCGGCCTCGGCAAAAACCTCGAACGGACGGTTTCGTCATTCAACGAAACCGTGGGAACATACGAATCACGCCTGCTTCCGCAGGGCCGCAAACTGAAGGACGAGGCGGCGCTTACGAGCGACGACATGCCGGACATCACCGTGATCGATATCGCGCCGCGCCCCATTACCTCACTTGATGCCGCAGCGGCGAAGAAACCGAAGCGTGATCCCGCCACGCCGAACCTTTTCCAAAACGAAGAACTGTCCAGCTAAACTCTACTGACCCGGATTCCAGGTCGTTCCGTCGTCATAGGTCACCTTGACGATACGGTAGCCGGCAAGCCGCGCTTGCAGAATGGGCAGCGCCGTGGTTCCTAAGTCGCGCTGGGCGCAGTTGGCGATGCGGTCGCGCGGACCCATCGATCCGCCTTGCCAGTCGCTGAGCTGCCGGAACGACTCGATCGCCACGTTGGGTGAAAACTCGCCTTTGCGATCGAGCGTCAATTTTCCGAGTTCCACGCCGCTATCGCTCAGCAGCGGAAACTCGAAGACCACTTCGTTCGCAACTTTTGCCGCGACATTCGTGAACGATACACATGCAATTGCGCCGCGACCATCGCGGCGCACCGCGGCGAAGCCGCCGATGACCTTGATGTTCCCCTGAACGTTTTCGTCCAGAGATGCCGTCGCGAGCGGAACATTACGCCACGGGTTCGGCGTCGGCGTCGGCGAAGGCCCGCGGCGCGGATCGCGCGAGCCGATTTGCGCGTCGGTCGCACCGCGCGCGTAGAGTGCGGAGCGGCCGGAACCGCGCAACCAGTAGAGCACCGCGTACCGGTCGTCGCTTTTCAAATTCAGGATGTCGCCTTGCGTCTGCTGCGGCTGAAACGCCGTCATAAAGGGCTGCGGTGCGCCGTTGCGCGCCCAGCTCACGACGCTTGCGAAATCACTATCCGAGAGGCCCTGAATTTCGTTGAGCACGTTGATGAGCGGCTGCGATGCGTCAGCGTTCGCCGCGCGCGGGGAGAACAGCGTAACAAAGGCGGCGAGGGCCAAAACCATCGCCGCGACGCGAGCGTTCGTGTACTTCACGGTTTCGTTTTGGCTTCCCAATCCTTCAGTGCGGCGAGCGTGTTCTTCACGTGGTCATCGGGCTTCAAGTTCGTATACGTATAGATGATCGTGCCGTCGGGAGCGATCACGTATGAGGTGCGGTTCGCGTACTGAGGCGCCTTGTCGAGAACGGCATCGTACTGTTTTTCAACCGCTTGATCGCTATCAGCGGCAACGGCGAACTTGCTGCGACATTCACTGACCGAGAACTTCTGCAGCTTGTCCAACGGATCGTGCGATACGCCGATGACCGTCGCGTGGAGCGCGGTGTATTCGTCGATTGCATCCGCGAATTCGTGCGCTTCGATCGTACACCCGGGCGTAAATGCAGCCGGATAGAAATACAACACGACCGGTCCGTTCTTCAACGCGTCCGCAAGTGAGAACGGAAAGACTTTTCCGCCCTGTGTGGCCTGCAGCGTGAAATCCGGCGCCTTGGTTCCCTCCTTAAGCGCAGCCAACGCAGGCGCGGCGGCAAGAAGTAGAACGAAGGCCGTTACGAGAGCACGACGAATCATGGAAGCATCCTCCGATCTACGGATGAAAAAAGTTTAAATGAGCCCGGGCCGCCAAGTCTAGGCCCATGGCGCAATGGTACTCCTACGTTCGTTCGCAAGACGATGCGACGGCTTCGATCAGCATCGATATCGGCATACAAGCCGAACGCGATCTCCCTTCGCGCCCGCTTGCATTCCTGCTCGTGCGGCGCATCGAGGATGGCGCCGATCCCCAGCCGATTCATGAACTGGAAGAACGCCTGAAGCAGCGATTCGAGCCCGCCGGCTTCTTGTTCGTCGCAACGCTAACGATGAGCGGGTCGCGCACGCTGATCGTGTACGGCGCCGACGACGCACGGTTGCACGAAATCATGTCGACCGTCGAGGAACCGTTCGCGATTCAAGCAAACGACGATCCCACCTGGCAACTCTATCGGACGCTGCTCCCTACGAACGAAGAAATCACGGGTAGCTGATGCGTGGTATTTTCAGTACGGACATATGCGCTACGGCAGCGGAGGCACACGATGACGCTCTTCTATAGGCTTTCGGTACTGCTCGTTGCCCTTTCGACATTTTCGGTTTCGCCTGCGCTTGCGCAAAACGCGACGCCGTCACCCGCGTTGCTCGATGCGTTGAACGCCGTACGGACGTCGCCGCTCGCGCAGGTTACCGCACGCGTTGCGCAGCTCTCGCCTCCCGAACGCGATGCGATGATGTACTGGCTGGAGTCACACGGGCGCGGCGCGTTGCACGCGCTCGGCGTAACCGACGCGCAAATCGGCGTTCCATACTACGCGATCGATTACAATCTCCTTCGCGGACCGTGGCCTGCCACGGTGCAGGCACTAGCGGAACCGGCCGCAGCGCCGGCGCCTACTAATCCGCCGACCCCTGCACCGCGCCGGCATTCGTTTAACGTGCTCGGAGCAGTACTCCCCGAATTGCAAATTCCGATCGCGTCGTCGTCTAGTTCTTCGTCGCAAACAACGACCACAAACACCGCGAACGGAACGGAGACGGACACGACGACACAAAGCTCCGGTTCGTCGGTGAGCATCGGGGTCAATCCGTGGGCGGTCGTCGGAGCACTGATCGATGCGTCAACCGCGCACACGACGCAACCCGCACCTTCCGAGCCGTGGCGTGGCCTCACGTTCGCAGCTTCGACGCTTGGTTCGGGCGGTTCCGCAGTGCGCGTTACGCGCGGTTTTGCTGCCGTGCGAAACGACGGCAGCGAAGGCTTGGCGTGCATTTCGTTCGCGAACAACGGACAAAAGGTCGCAAACGAAGTCGACGTCGACATTGAGATTCTCGATACGCTGGGGTTCATCCGGCGCGTTGCACCGCTTCGTCTCCGCGGTTCGTTTGCTCCGGGCGTTGAAGTCGGCGGCCCGGCAAACGTTCACGACGTCGATTCCGCGCGCGACAACTGTGTCATCGACGGCGAAAATGCATTGGCAGATACATCCGATCCGTTCAACGGCGCCGGAGCCGTCGTCTACTCCGTCCGGCGCGTCCTATTTGCCGACGGTTCGCAGTGGTTACAACCCGGCGCAAACGCATGGCCCCCAGTGTCACCCTGAGCGCCCCAGTGTCATCCTGAGCGCCCCAAGTGTCTCCTGAGCGCCCCAGTGTCATCCTGAGCTTGTCGAAGGACGCCCGTGCCCGAACAGTCGCACGCCGTCCCAGTCACCGTTCGCCAGTGCAATCTTTTTCAGCCGGTTCCATTTTTTGATCTGCTTTTCCCAACGAATCGCTTCATCGACGTTCGCGAAATCCTCCACATAGACGAGGCGCACAGGGCGACGCTCGTGCGTATAGCACGCCGGATTCCAGCCAACGTCGTGCTCGCCGATGCGCCGTTCAAGGTCGTTCGTAATACCGACATAGAACGAACCGCCGGCGCATTGCAGCATATAAACGTAGTAGCGCTTCATTTCCAGCGCTACTGCTGCGAGACGATCCTTCGACAAGCTCAGGATGACACTGCTGCGCTCACCATGACACACGGCTCGGATCACCATCGCACACGGCTCGGATCACCATGACACGCGGCTCGGATCACCATGACACGCGGCTCGGATCACCATGACACGCGGCTCGGATCACCATGACACGCGGCTCGGATCACGATGACACGCGGCTCGGATCACGATGACACACGGCTCGGATCACGATGACACGCGGCTCGGCTCACTTCACACTGGGAGTTCTGTCGCTACAACCCCATTAGGCGTGCGATCACGAGACGTTGTACTTCGTTCGTGCCTTCGCCGATTTCGTTGATTTTTTGATCGCGGTACATGCGCGAGACGGGATATTCGTCCATGAATCCGTAGCCGCCGTGAATTTGCACCGCTTCGTTGACGACTCGGCGTGAAAGCTCGCCGGCGTAAAGTTTTGCGAGCGATGCGCTTTGCACGTAGTCGCGGCCGTGATCTTTCTCCCACGCGGCTTTCAGAATCATCAGCTTCGCATGTTCGATTTCACACAGCATGTCGACGAGCTTGAATTGAATCGCCTGAAATTTGCTGATCGGCTTGCCGAAGGCGATGCGATCTTTTGAATACTGAAGCGCTTCGTCGTACGCACCCATCGCGAGGCCGACCGAAAGTGCAGCGACCGAGATGCGGCCGCCGTCCAGAATCGTCAGGAATTGACGATAGCCCTCGCCTCGTGGGCCAAGCAAGTTCTCTTGCGGAACCGTTGCATCGTTGAAACTGAGCTCGCGCGTGTCCGACGCGCGCCAGCCCATCTTCTTATACTTCTTGCTGCGCGTGAAGCCCGGCGTCTCTTGCGGCACGATCAGCGTGGAAATCTCGAGCTTTCCGTCAGGACGCGTGCCGGTCACGGCGGTGATCGTCGTTCCGCCGCTGATCTCGGTGCCGGAATTGGTGATAAACGCTTTCGTTCCGTTGATCACCCACTGACCGTTTAGAAGCGAGGCCTTGGTTGTCGTATTTCCGGCATCACTCCCCGCGTTGGGTTCGGTGAGCCCGAAGCCCCACAACGTCTTGCCTTGCGCGAGCGGCACGAGATACTTCTGTTTCTGCTCTTCGGTGCCGAATAAATAGAAAGGCGTCGCTCCGAGAGAGACGTGCGCGGCCATTGTGATTGCCGTCGATGCATCGGCACGTGCGATCTCCATGACCGCGAGAGCGTAGCTCACCGTGTCGGCTCCTGCGCCACCGTATTCTTCTGGAAACGGCAGACCCATAAAGCCGAGCTCAGCCATCTTGTTCACGAGGTCGTATGGGAACGCTTCCTCGCGATCCATCTCTTCAGCGCGCGGCTTTACCTCGTTTTGCGCAAACTCGCGCGCGAGGTTTTGGATTGCTTTCTGCTCGTCGGTCAGATCGAAATTCATACGACCGGAGGTATAGGCCGTGGCCTCAGGAAAACCCCTTTTACAGCGATGATTTCAGCACGTAATGTCTCGCTGATCTACCCCAATGGGGTACGCGCGCTCGACAACGTAAGTCTCGAAATCGGCAAGGGCGACTTCGTCTTCCTCGTCGGCCATTCCGGAACCGGAAAATCAAGTCTTCTCCGCCTCCTTTATAAAGAGACGGTACCGACGAGTGGCGAGATTACTGTGGATGGTATCCGTGTCGACCGCCTGAAGCGCAGCCGCATTCCCGCTCTACGCCGCCATCTCGGCGTCGTGTTTCAAGATTTCAAGCTGCTCGCCGATAAGACCGTCTGGGAAAACGTTGCGTTCGCAATGCAAGTAACGGGTGCGCATAGCAAAGACATCATGCGCGAAGTTCCGCGAGCGCTCGATCTCGTCGGCCTCTCGCACAAGAGCCGCATGTTTCCCGGCGAGCTCTCCGGCGGCGAACAGCAGCGCACCGCAATTGCGCGCGCTCTTGTCAATCATCCGAAGCTGCTGCTCTGCGACGAACCGACCGGAAACCTCGATCCGTCGAACACGACGGAGATCATGGAGCTCCTGCTCCGCATCAATCTCAAAGGCACGACCGTCGTGGTCGCGACTCACAACCAAGCCGTGGTCGATCGCATGCGCCGTCGGGTCGTGCGTCTCGAAGACGGCAAAATCGTTACCGACGAAGAGCGGGGATATTACTATCTTGGACTGGGGCAAGGTCAAGTTCTTTCTGGGTGAGGTGCTGCGCAATTTTACGCGCAACGCCGGAATGCAGGCGACGGCCATCGGCACCGTCGCGATCACCATCATCCTCCTCGGCGCCTTTCTCTTTGTACGTGCGACGCTCGCCGGTCTGGGCAACGACATTTTGAACCAGATCGAGATTTCCGTGTATTTCGCGAACGGTGCGACGAGCGCGCAAGAGGACGCCGTCCGCACGCTGCTCGCCAAAGACTCGCGCGTTGCATCGGTTCAGTTCGTGCCGCGTAAGGAAGGTCTCGCGGAACTGCGCACGCAGACGAACGGCATCATCGACACGTCGCTGCTCACGGAGAACCCGCTGCCCGATAAGATGCGCGTGCGCGTGCACGATCCCGTTTCGGTTCCGAACGTCGCGGCGAAGGTTCGAAAGATGCGCGGGCTCGGAAACGTCGTCTATCCACAGACCGTCGTCGAGCGCTTGTTGCAACTCGGCGGCGTTCTGCGACGCATCGGGCTCGTCGTGATCGCGGTGTTCCTGCTCGTCGCCGGTATCATCATTTCGAACACGATTCGCTTGACGGTCTTCGCCCGGCGGCGTGAAATTTCGATCATGCAGCTCGTCGGCGCGACACATATGTACATTCGCGCACCGTTCATTTGTGAAGGCCTGCTCGACGGTCTGATCGGTTCGGGGATTGCCGTCGCCGTACTCGCGGTTGCGCGCTATATGCTATGGCCGAAATTGCTACTGGCCGTGCCGTGGGTGCAATTGAACGCAAGCGTCGTCAATGCCCCTCTGCTGGTCGGAGAGTTGCTGCTCGTGGGCGGCTGCATCGGAGTCATCGCGTCGTGGATTTCGGTCGGACGGCACCTACGGACGTAAGGGCGCACCTGCGCATCGACGCCGATTTCGATGCGCTTGCAGAGTTCGTATCGGACGGAATTGCGTATCTCTCTGGAGAGGGCACCGTTGCGGCGTGGAGTTCCGGAGCGGCGGCGGTCACGGGCATTCCGCGCGTCGAAGCCGTCGGCAAATCGCTCGATAAGATTTTTTCACGCGTGGAGCCGCCGCTTGGATTCGCGGTCGTTCCGCAAGAAATAGCGGTCTGGACCGACGACGAGCACCGCCGGGAAATCCATGCGGCGGTATTGACGATCGACAATGGTTGGCTGCTATCGTTTGGACGCCAACGCACGTACGACACGATCGAGCAACTCAAGGGCGAGATCGTCACGTCGGTTTCGCACGAGTTGAAGACGCCGATCGCGACGATCAAGGCGTACGCGGAAACGATGCTTCACAATCCGCTGGCAACGGATCCGAAACGCGACGAGTATCTCGCGACCATCGAAGACGAAGCCGATCGCCTTGCGAAGGCGGTCGACGATCTATTACTCGCCGGACGTGTCGACGCCGAACACTTGCTCAGCGAACGCAAAGACGTTCCCGTCGACCGTGTGCTCGATATCGTTGCCGAACATCTCGGACCGACGGCGTCGTCGCGAGTCGAACGACGCACGCACGGTGTCGACGTCAACGGCGACGTGAAGCTCATCGCGCGCGCGCTCGAGCAACTCATCGAGAACGCATTGAAATTCTCGCCCGATACCGCGACGATCGTCGTGGAAGCGCAACGCGAACCGGACGCGACGTCCATTCGCGTGAAGGACCGCGGCATCGGTATCGGCGAGGAGCATTTGCCGTATATCTTCGAGCGCTTCTACAAAGCGGAGCGCAATCTCGTCGCGGCCACCGGCGGTGCGGGCCTGGGTCTCTACATCGTGCGATCGGTCGCGCGCGCACACGGCGGAACGGTTTCGGTCGAGAGCCGCTTGCACGAAGGCGCAACGTTTACGATGCGCCTCCCGGAGCGCGCCGCGCTATGAGAACGATGGCCGAAGTCGTTGGTCACCGCGTGCTGGTCGTCGACGACGACCGCAATTTGCGCAAAATCATCGGCACGAACTTGGAGCTCGCGGGGTTCGGTGTGGAAACGGCGGCCGACGGGCCGGAGGCATTGCAGAAGATTGAGGGCGTCTTACCCGACGTTGTATTGCTCGATTTGATGATGCCGCATATGGACGGCTACGAAGTTGCGCGGCGCATTCGCGCGCATCACAATCCGGCCGTCGCCAATGTACCGATCATCATCCTGACCGCGAAGAGCGAAACCGACGACAAACTCCGCGGCTTCGAAGCCGGCGCCGACGACTACATCACCAAGCCGTTCGGTCCGCAAGAGCTGCTCGCGCGCGTGCGCGCGAAGATTCGTC
Organism: Vulcanimicrobiia bacterium; assembly: GCA_963737065.1. Taxonomy (GTDB): domain Bacteria; phylum Vulcanimicrobiota; class Vulcanimicrobiia; order Vulcanimicrobiales; family Vulcanimicrobiaceae; genus JAMXLG01. The sequence goes on along the minus strand of CAVTRC010000001.1, from coordinate 1,632,395 downwards.
GTGTCGAAGTCGACTCGTCACTCTCTCCGCTCACGCGGCTGCCCGGCAACCTCGCGATCGAGGGAGAACTGCGCCGGCGTTTGGACGCGCACGAGCCGTTCGCCGTGCTCTATCTCGATCTCGACAACTTCAAAGCGTTCAACGACGTGTACGGGTTCACGCACGGCGACGAAGCGATCCAGTTGATCGCTCGGATCACGACCGATATCGTGCGCCGGCGCGGAACGCCGACCGATTTCGTCGGGCACATCGGCGGCGATGACTTCATCGTGCTGACGCAAGCCGATCGCTCCGAAGCAATCGCAAAAGAGATCATCTCCGAGTTCGATACCGACATTCGCGGTTTGTATTCGGCGAAAGATCTACGCGCCGGCTACATCGAGACGCGCGACCGCCGCGGTGCGCTCAATCGTTTTCCGATCATGTCGCTTTCGATTGCGATCGTTTCGAACGATCGCGGACAACTGAGCAATTACGCTCAGGTCGGCGAAGCGTCCGCGGAACTGAAGCGGTACGCGAAGTCGATCTCCGGATCCACCTACGTCAAGGACAAGCGCCGCCAATGATCATCCGCCGATTTGTCGTCTTCGCATTGTTGCTCGGGCTGCTGCCTTCGTTTACGCAGGCGCGCACGTCGCTGCAGCAGCGCATTCAAGCCGAACGACAAAAAAGTCAAGCGCTTCAAACTCAGCTTCATCAGAAGCGCGTCCAACTCAATCAAGCGGCATCGCACGAGAACGACCTGCAAGCGCAATTGGAGCAGACAAACGCCGCCATTCACGACGTCAACGCGCGGCTCGGTGACCTCGATGCGCAAGCCGAGTCGACGCGCCGGAAGATCGCATGGAATACGATCGAACTCAATGCCGCGCGAAAATCGCTCGCGCTCCATGACGACGCATTGAAGCGACGACTGGTCGACATCTACGAGAACGGCGACCTGAGCTACGCCGCGGTACTGCTCTCCGCGCACAGCTTCACGCAATTCGTCGAGCGTTGGGAAGACCTTCGCCTGCTGATCGACGCAAACGAAAAAGCGGTTCGCGAACGTAAGGAAGCGGCAGCGAAAGTGACCGACGTGCAGTCGGATCTCGAACGCACGCAGCAAGAACTGCAAGCACAAGAACTCGCGCAGCAGCGCGCGCAGAATCAACTCGATACGCTTGCAGACGAACGGCGCAATCTCGTCGCGGTCGCCGACGTCCAACGGCGTCACGTCGCGCAGCAAGTCGCGCAAATCGAAGATCTCTCAGCGCAAGAAGAAGCGAACCTCGAGGGCTTGATCCGCGAACGCGAGCAAGAACTGGAACAGCAGCGGGAAGCGCAGCGGCGCGCGGCGGGCATCACCGGCAGCGAAGCGCCGAGCAGTGGCCCCGGTTCGCTCGGGTGGCCGGTTTCCGGCACGATCACGTCGCCGTTCGGCTGGCGTTCGAATCCCTTCGGCGGCGCGCCGGACTTCCACCCGGGGCTCGACATCGCCGCACCGATGGGAACGACCGTCACGGCGGCCGCGTCCGGGACCGTTATCCTCGCACAATGGTACGGCGGATACGGCAACTTCATTCTTCTGGATCACGGCGGCGGCTTAGCGACCGGCTACGGGCATCTCTCGGCGATCTACGTCTCCGTAGGCCAGCAAGTTCAGAAGGGCCAGGCGATCGGAGCAGTCGGGAGCACGGGCCACTCCACCGGTCCACACCTCCACTTCGAAGTGCGCGTCAACGGAAAACCCGTCGACCCGACCCCAAAGCTTCACGGTTAAATTTTGCCTTAGCGCAAGGAAGCGGCCCGGTGAAGTCGCCTAGGGGCCACGATCCGGCCGCTGACGCCGCGATAAGGCAAACGTTAGCCCACACCTGCACTTCGAAGTGCGGGTCAACGCAAAACCCGTCGACCCGGCCCCAAAGCTTCACGGTTAAATTTTGCCTTAGCGCAAGGAAGCCGCCCGGTGAAGTGGCCTAGGGGCCACGATCCGGCCGCTGACGCCGCGATAAGGCAAAAGTTAGCCGTGAAGACGCAACGCACAAGCCCACACGAGGCGTTAAGCTAAGCGGGTATGATCGATCTTATGACCGGTAGATTCCGTGCGCTCCTCGCCGCGCTCGTCGTTGTCCTTATTGCTGCGGCGGGTGCCGCATATGCCCTGACGCGCGCCGACGTGCTGCGCACGGCCGAAGGTTCCGACGGATCGCTCACCGTGGCGACGACGGGCGACGTGCGCCAATATCTCAGCGACTCGAACGCGCAGGCGCAACTGCTCGACGTCGCGGTGAACAAACTCGAGACGTCATACTATAAGCCGGTCGATCCGCAGACGCCGGCGCACGGCGAAGCGAAAGCGCTCGATGAGTACCTGAAGGCGAAACACCTCAGCAACGTCTCGTTGCCGAACACGGACAACGTCGTGCAGATCCTTTCGTACGCCGAGTCACACTACGCCTCGCACTTGGGAGCGAACGCATCGACGGACCTCACGGAAACCGCGCTGCGCGGCGTGATGGATTCGGTCAACGACCCCTACACGGTGTACCTCTCGCCGAAAGAGATTCAAGGATTACAAGAGTCGCTCAGCGGCGGCAACTTCGGCGGCATCGGCGTCTACATCTACCAATTGAAAAATGGACAAGTCCTCGTGCAGCCGATCGAAGATCTTCCGGCCGCGCGCGCGGGCATGAAGCCGGGCGAAGTCGTCGATGCGGTAAATGACAAACCGGTCAACGGCATGACGCTCGATAAGGTCGAGCAGCTCATCCGGGGCCCGGAAGGCAGCATCGTGCGTCTGCGCACGCACCCGTACAACAAGACGGGCGAGCACACATTTTCCATTACGCGCGAAGTGATTCACGTCCCGACCGTGCGCGCAAAAATGGAAAACGGATACGAGTACATCCGGCTATCCGATTTCGGGACGACGTCGGCCGACGAGGTCCGTAAGGCGCTCCTCGACGGGCGAGCACACGGCGCAAAGGGATATATTTTAGACCTGCGCAACAACGGCGGCGGTCTGCTCGACGCCGCGGTGAAGATCTCCAGTTTCTTCATTCCTCACGGGACCATCGTGGCGACGATCGACCGCCAAGGCAATCGCTCGGAAGAAGATGCGCTGGGAACGGCGATCGGCGGCTTACAACCAGTCGTCGTTCTCGTGAACAAGTACACGGCAAGCGCATCGGAGATCACCTCGGGGGCGTTGCAAGACTACCACCTCGCGAAACTGATCGGCACGACGACGTTCGGAAAGGGTGTCGTTCAAAGCATCTATCCGATGCCCGATGCCGGTGCGCTGAAGATCACGACGGCACGGTACGTGACGCCGCTCGGACGCGATATTCAGCACAAGGGGATCATGCCGGACATCGTCGTCAACCAGACGGTGGACCCGGCGTTGATCGATACTCCGAACGATAAGCAGCTTTCCGTTGCGAAGTCGACCCTCAAACAACTCGCCCAACAGTAAAGACGGATGAAACGATTTTCCTCACTGTTCTTGGCGGCTCTCGTTGCCGCACCACTCGTTCAGCTTCCGGCTGCGTCGGCCGAGACCGCACACTTAGCGGCAGGCGACGCCAATCGCATCGCAATCAGCTACAGCGATTTGACGACGGAGTTTTATAAGCACGTCGATCCGCAGCACGTCCTGAATTCCGTTCACGACGAATTGGACAAGACGCTCAAAGCTCGTCATATAAACGTCAAGATTCCCGCGCTGCACGCGAGCGACAACGCGCAGTCGAACGTTCGCGCGATCGACCTCGCCGTCGAACAAGCGGAGCACAAGGCCGGCTCGTCGCTTAGTTCGCGCGACTTGAGCTATGCGGCGATTGACGGCATCATGCGATCGGTGAACGATCGCTATACGGTCTTTTTGACGCCGAAAGATTACGCCGACTTGAACAGTGGCCTCGACGGCGGAAACTTCGGCGGTACCGGCATCGTGATTCAAGCCGACGACAGCTCGAAATACATTGCGGTGAGCAACGTCGTTCCGGACGGCCCCGCGGACAAAGCCGGCATTCAGCAGGACGATCAGATCGTTTCAATCGACGGACAGTCGACGAAAGGCTGGAGCATCGATCGCGCAAGCGCACACCTTCGCGGCAAACAAGGCACGAAGGTAACGCTAGGCATCCAACGCAGCGGCAAGGCGCTCGCGCCGATCACGATCACCCGCGCGGAAATCCATCAGATGAGCGTGTTCGACAAGATGCTGCCGGGCAACATCGGGTACGTCGCGCTCACGGTGTTCGGCAAAGACACGGCCGACGAATTGAACACGGCGCTCGACCGGCTGCAGAAGCGCGGCGCGCGTGCATATATTCTCGATTTGCGCGATAACGGCGGCGGTTATCTGGAAGCGGCGGTCGGCGTGAGCTCCAAGTTCATCTCGTCGGGACCAATCGTTTCGGTCGAATCGCGCGCGTCGAGCATCACGACGCTCGAAGCGAACGACACGGCGATTACACCCGTTCCGCTTGTCGTGCTCGTGAACGGGCACACCGCTTCGGCGTCGGAGATCACGTCAGGCGCGATCCAGGATAGCGGCGTGGGCACGATCATGGGGACGAAGACCTTCGGCAAAGGCGTCGTGCAAACGATCTTTCCGCTCGGCGACGGTTCGGCCGTGAAGATCACGACCGCGCGGTATCTGACGCCGCACAACCGCGACATCAACCATCTCGGCATCACGCCCGATGTCGTCGTGGAAGAGAATGCGAAACCACGCTTCGGCGATCCGGTCAAAGACGCGCAGCTCGCGCGCGCGATCCAATACGTCGACGACCGCATCGCACATCTCAACGACATGAACGGTAACGGCTCTAGTCAGTAACCGCGCTATCGTGAACGCTGCTGACGGCGAAGTCTAGATCTGCGAGACTAGGCTCGACAGCGGTGCGCAGATGACGCCTTCGCCGTCGGTGCCGCTGCAGAGATTGCCGTTGGCATCGGCGGTGAAGCCCTCGAAGGTGTGGGAAATCGCATTTCCTCGCAGCGTGTGGAGCGTCGTGCCGTCGTCGGTTGAGCCGTACATTCCCGTCTCGTTGTCGATCACGAGCATCGCACCCGATCCCGTTGAGACGAACTGCGCGTGTTCGCCGATGTTGTATCCGGCCGTTTCGGCTTCGCGCTCGCGTGAATCGGGATCGATTCGTCGCGCTTGATGCATCGAGCCGCGCCCGCGCAGTTGCCCTTCCGTTTGCTGCACGGCGGCGAACGTCGCACCGCCGTCGGTCGATCGATAAACTGCGGTTTCCGTCACGGCGACGACCGTTCCGTTCGATGGATCGACCGCAATGACCGGCGCGTCATTGGGATACGAGGGGCCGGGCGGGACGAACGTATTGCTGCGCGTCCAACTCTTTCCGCCGTTGCTCGAATGCCACACCGCCACGCCGCCGTTCACCGACGAGACGAAGATATTGCTGCCGTTGCGCGGATCGATCGCCACGTCGACCGGCTGCGGTGCGTTCCAATGCACCGGCTGAAAATGCGCGCCGTCGGCCGCTACATACGCCCCGTTCGCCGTAATTACGTACGTGAGCGCGGATTTCGGATCGGTCGCAAACGGCTGCGTGCTCGCGATGTGCGCGCCGATCGATTCCGGCATGAACGACGCGCAGCCGTCGCTCGACACGTTGATGCCGTTGTCGAGGATATAGCACAGGTTCGGCTGACTGGGGTTGATGTACGCGTCTCCGTTCTCCGTGGAGTTCACCGATAGCGTCGCCCAGGTTGCGCCGCCGTCGGTGGAACGGGCGGGCGCAAAATCTTGCATCGTAACGAGCACCGTGCTGCCATGCGCCGCCACGCTGCGCACGATGTTGACCGGCAATCCGGCGGTGATCGGCGTAAACGAGCCGTTGAAGGTCCCCAGTGCGACGCCTTGATCGGACGCGATCGCTAAGCGGTCGCCGCCGAGCACGGTCAGCGTGCGCGCATCGTCATCGTATCCGCCGCCGGCGATCAGCGTGCGGCCGTCATCGCTATATGCAAGCCCGGTTCCGGCGACGAATAACCGATGCGCAACCGTCCTGCTGAATGCGATCGCCTGCGCGCCGCGCAGTGACGGTGGAATCGCGATTGCTTGCCACGATCGGCCGCCGTCGTTCGAATGCATCAGCGCATCGGTATACACGCCGGTAACCATGCCGTCCATCGTCGCGTAGATCGAGTTCGGGCTCGAGGGATCGACGGCGATCGCGTGCACTTCGGGCGGAGCATCCAGCGCCGGAAAATCGGTCAACCGCTGTTGCGACGTAGCGGTCACGTGCAGCACGGACCCATCGACGAGGCCAACGTAGATGTCGTTTCCCGAAACGTCGATCGCGTTTGCTGCCGCTTCCGTTTGCGCGAACACGTTCCACGTCGATCCGTTCGATGATGAGAGCACACCGGACGCAGACGCCGCATATAACGTGCCGTTGCTTTCGACGATTTGCCGCACGGACGGCGCCCCGCTCACTTGTTGCCAGCTCTGCGCGCCGTCGGTGGAGCGGAAGATGCCGCCGCTTTCCGTCGCCGCATACAATGCGCTCCCGGTGGCATCGAAGATCAGCCAGTTGACCGTCGTGTCCTGCAGACCGGAATTCGCGGAGCTCCAGGACGCGCCGCCGTTGGTCGTCTTGTAGACGCCCGTGTCGGTCGTCACCCCGTCATCGGTTCCGATTCCTCCCGCGACATAGATGGTCGACGAATCGCGCGGATCGAATGCGATGGCGTTGAGCTTGCCGCTGCTCGTGGAGCTGCGCGGGCCGAGAGAAGCGCTCCACATACCGCTCGACGCCGGGAGCGTGAGCGTCCCCGCCGGAGCGTTCGGAACTACCCGCGACGACGAAGCGCCGCCCCCGCACGAACAGAGTGCGACCGCCGCGATCATAAACCCGCTCGAAATCCGCATCAGCTATGAAGCCTCCCAAGGGAGTCATCGGCTGATTGCTGCTTCGATTTCCGCGAATTGTGTGAAGGGCGTGAAAGGTATAGCTTGCTCGGTTAGGTAGCGTTCGAGGCCTCGTCCGGCCTTCGCATACCGTTCGTGCGCGGTAATGGCCGCTTCGAAATCGGACGGACCGTCGCCCACGTAGATCGTGGACTTGCCGGCGCCGTTTGCCGCACGTACGGCGGCTGCTTTATCGTGGCCGTTATCCGAGTCGTCACGAAAACGAAAGCGCCACCCGCGTTCGGAGACGGCGATGTCGTTTGCCAGCACGCGAACTCGCGCAAGCCCGTTGCGTTCGAAGGCGCGGTCGATCAACGGTTGCACGCCCGAGGAGAGCACGATGAGTTCGTAACCGCGCCGTTCGCAAAATCGTACGAACGATGCAAACGACGGATCGAACCGCGTGCGTGACGCGAGCAGCGCATCGGCTTCATCGAGCGGGACGTCGATGTGCGCGGCCTGCGCGCAAAGCACTTCACGAAGCGTCATCGCGCGCGCGATGAGCTTCTCTTCGAGTTCCTCCCACAGCCCGTCGCCCGCGTAGGTGCGCACGAGCACGTCGAAGGTATCGAGATCGGTGATCGTCCCGTCGTAGTCGACGAAGACTACGACGTCTTCTTTTTGCGCGTCGATGCGGCGGATGACTTCTTACGCGCCGAGGCTTTCTTCTTCACGCCGCTCTCCGAAGCTCCGGTTGTTTGCGCTTTCTTCGCGGGCGCGCGTCTCGTGGGCGGAGACGGCGTCTTCGGTGGCGCCTCACGACGAACCGGATCCGCCGGTGCTGTTTTCTTGGGCGTGCGTTTTGGTTTTTCTTCCGTTGCAGCGGCAGCGGTTTCCGTTGGCTTCTTGCGCGTCGTACGTTTCGGTTTCTCGACCGCTTGCGCGGGCGGCGGCAACGCAGCGATACGTGAGGTTTCCAGTTTCCCCGCGACGCCGCTTGCGGGCGCCGCGCTGCGACGGCGGCGCGCAGGTTTCGTTGGACGCGGCTCTTCGTGCGGCGCTTTCAAATGCGGAGGCGGCGGTTCAACGGCGGGAGGACGCGCGTCGCGTACGGGCTCGATCGCGCGCGACGGTTCCTTCGGTGCCGTCATTCCGGTGCCGTGCGCCTTACCGTCGGCATCGACGCGAAACACGTGACGATCCGGAACCGATGGATTCATCGGCAGCGATCCGGTCAACGGTTCGAAATCGCGTGGCGACTGGCCGTCATGTTGGCCGGAGCTCGGCGCCGCTTCACCACTGCGTCCACGACGACGGCGCCGGCGGCGACGGCGCCCGCGGCCTTCCCGTTCATCGCCCTGTACCGGGCCTTCATGCGGTCGCTCGGGATGGACCGGCTCGCTCTCTGCGTCCTCTTCGTCTCCTTCGGACTCGGCTTGCGCTGCGGCGCTTTGGGGTGTAATGCCGACTTGCATGGCGGCATCAAAACGTTCGCCCCCGCGACCGCGTCCGCCGCGGCGGCGCCGACGGCGCTTGCGCTTGCCCCCGCGCTGCCCGTCGCCATCGCGCGCAGCGAGTTCTTCGTCTCCGATGATGATGGCGTCCGGTTGGGCTTCGCCTTTCTCTTCAGCGACAAGCGTGCGGTCTTGCGCCTCTTCCTCTTCGCTCGCCGTCGTAATGCCGATCGGCGGTCGCGATTGTTGTTGCGACGCCGCTTCTTCCGCGAGCTCGCGCAGTTGTTGCGCCTCTTCAGCGGCCGTCATCCCGCGTTTGCCCTTGCCGCCGCGGCGCCGTTTCTTCTTCTCGGCGCGCGCTCCGGCGCTCATGAGTTCGGCGAGCACGTAGTCGCTGTCGTCGTCGATATCGAGAATGCGAATCTTCGCGGTGTTCCCCGCGTTGTTCGCCGCGTTTTCAACTTCGACGATGTGGCCGTTTACGACGGCTGCTGCTGACCCGGCATTCGGAAGACGACCGGCAATGAGTTCGACCTCGTGCTCGTCGCCGACGCGGATCGCTCCGTTCACGACGTTTGCGACGCGTTCGATCCTCGCTTTCTCGGGATGCAGCATCGGATCGACGCGCACGTGGATCGCGGAATCGATTTCGCGCGACAGCTCTTGCACTTCATCCTCGTACCAAAACTCCATCTGCGCGGCAACCGAGGGCGCGACATTGGCAACGACCCGCTTGTGATCGTGCTTGTGATCGCCGGCGTTGCGCACTTGGCGCAGCGTTTCGATCGCGACGGACTGCGGCGACATCACGCTGCCCATGCCGCTGCACGTGGGGCACGTGCCGCGCAATTGCGATCCGAGATCCTTGCCGACCCGTTTGCGCGTAAACTCGAGAAGTCCGAGATTCGAGAACGACTGAATCGTCGCTCGCGTACGATCGCGGCGCAACCCGTCTTCGAGTGCCTTGATCACTCTGTTGCGCGACGCCTCGGTCGACATGTCGATAAAGTCGACAACGATGATGCCGCCGATGTCCCGCAAACGCACTTGGCGCGCGATCTCGTATGCCGCCTCGAGGTTCGTTTTCACGATCGTGTCTTCGAGATTGCGGCCCCCGGTAAACTTCCCGGAGTTTACGTCGATAACCGTGAGCGCTTCGGTCGATTCGATCACGATCGATCCGCCGGACGGCAGATTGATCTTCGGCTTCATCAGGCGCTGCAGTTCTTCGGTGATCTTGTAATCGTCGAAGAGACTACGCCCGTGATTGTAGTGCTGAACGCGATCGAGATACTGCGGTCCGAGCAGTTGAAGGAACTCGCGAACTTTGCGGTACTCTTCTTCGTCGTCGATCAACACTTTATCGACGTCGGCGGTGATGAAGTCGCGTGCAGCTTTGTACACGAGGTTCATGTCGCGATGCAAGAGGGATGGTGAGGCCGCGCGTTTGAACGTTTCGAGGATTCCGTGCCACATGCGGATGAGCACGCCGAGATCGGCAATCAGCTCCGCCTCGCTGACGCCGGCCGCCGCGGTGCGTACGACGGTCGCCATTCCTTCCGGGCGAATGCGCTTCATGACGGCCTTGAGCCGGTTGCGTTCTTCCGCCGAGTCGATTTTGCGCGACACACCGGAATATTTGCCGGTCGGCATTAAGATCAAATAACGACCCGGCAGTGAAATATTCGTCGAAATCCGCGCGCCTTTGAGACCGCGCGGCTCTTTGACGATCTGCACGAGTACGTCGTCACCCTTTTTCACTTTTTCATTGATCGTGAAGCCGGAGTGCCCGTGCGTGATTTCAACGTCGCCGATATTCAGCGGTTGCTTGTTGATGTCGTCGACGTACAGAAACGCGTTACGTCCTAAACCGATGTCGACGAACGCGGCGCCCATGCCGGGCAACACGTTTTGTACTTTCCCTTTGTAGATCGAGCCGATAACTTTCTCTTCGCGCTCGATGTAGAGTTCGGCGAGTATGCCGTCCTCAAGTACGGCAACCCGGTTCTCCCACGGGTCGCTCGAGATCAAAATCTCGGATGCCAAATTTTCCTCAAAACTCTAGGGGGCTCACCGCGGTTTGACCCGGGCGGGAGCGCTCCCTCGAAAAAACCTTTTAAACGCCCCCGCTCTTCCTGGCCGTCCGGCCCCGGACCTGCGGGGTATTGTCGCGGCTCGGTCAAAGGAAGCTAGGGCTTTGTAGCAGGAGGGCCTTCCTATGTCGGTCGATCCGGCATCCTCGAACGGGCGGTCGTTCTATCGCCAACCGATGTACCTCCTCATCGACGCACGGGTGCCGGGCGTTAGAATTTCAATCCCTTCGACGCTCGTCGACATCTCGGCGAGCGGCTGCCGAATTTAGGCGCGCACGATGCTCGATCCGCACATCGCCGTCGAGTTCGATCTTCCGCGCGCGGGCATGGCACCCGCCGGCGACCGAACCTTCCGCTACGCGGTCGAATTCGACGCTCTCCCGGAGACGACGCGCGACGAACTCGCGCGGTTCATTCACGAAGAGCAGCGGGCGTTGACTCAACGCAGCCCGGCGAGAGGTCAACATTCCGGTGACATACAGCATCGGCGCAACGCCCGGAACGTTCGAAGGCGTCGCGGTTGACGTGGGCACCGGCGGACTGCGTTTGATCAGCGATCGCGTGTTGCATTCGCGCGCCGGCGTGCAACCACCGTTCTCGGAACTGCGTCTGGTCGCGCGGCCGTTGCCCGGCGTGAAGCAAAACCCGAGGACGCTACATGCAGCGTCTCGTGTGCGTCAATCCCGATCCGCATGCTACCGACGAAATCGACCGCTTCGTGGAAGCGGCGCAATTCACCAAGAAAGGCTAGTGAAACCTCCACGGATACGCCCAGTGCGATCGCCTATACAACTCGATATTCTTGCGCCGCCCTCCGATGTCGATTTCCGCGCGCACGAGCCGGTCGCGATCCAAGGTCCATTGAAGATCCGCTATCTCGAACTGCCACAGCCCGCGCACCTCGAGTTGCTCGAGCGATTCGACGCGCGCGAGAGCATCGAGCCGCTGGAGTTCGGGCAGATCGGCAATCGCGATCGTGCGTAGCGGCAGCTCGGCGACCGGCTCCATCGTGCGAATCCCGGTTACGCGGTTCAGCCGGAGCGCCGTGAGTTGCGACAGCGCATTAAATTCGCCGGCGTGCGTCACGTGGAGAAAGGATAGATCGAGCACGCGAAGTTTATCGAGGGCGCGCAGATCGCGCAAACGAATCGGGCAATCGCCGCCCGCAATACGAAGCGATTCGGCGTTGGGAAAGTTGCGAGCAACGTCACCAATTCCATCGCCCTGCGCAAGATCGAGGTGCCGTAGCGAGAGAATCTTTGCATTCTGCTCGAGCCGGCCCGCGAGCGAAACGCGCGTCAAGGGCGTTTGCGCGAATTGCGCGATGTGCCGCGCCGCGTTGCCGTTGAAACGAACGGTTACACCCGGATGCTCGAAGATCGCCGCGCGTATGCGTTCGATCGTCGCGTGCGATACACGTTGCGTTAAGCTGAGCGTGCAATCGTCATCGAGTTCGGCAAGTGCCGCGGCGGCGTTACCGTCGCGAATTTCGCGCACTCTGACCGTCCGTTCGCGTGGATGGGCAACCCCGAGCGCCGCAGCAGCGATGCGTTCCGCGCGCGACGCATGCATCCAGTATTCGTTCTGCGGATTGGCCGGCGCCGCACCGCGCAAATCGCCGCGGCCGTCCGTTTTCCACCGATACAATACGAGCGCATCATCGCTCACGCGCAGGTCGAGCGACGACGCTTCGTTCAGGTGCACTCGCACGACCACGACGTGATGCTCGCACGCCACGATCGAGCCACGCGCGCATTTGCCGTTACCTAGCGGCAATGCGAATGAGTCACCGAGCCGATAGGGAAGCTTCACGCGTGCCGAATTCCGAACGCAGCGCCGGCAGGCGTTTCGATCACGATTACGGCGTCACGACGCAAGCAATTCTTTTCCTGACCGATCTCGATCCCGAGCATGTAGGCGATGCGGGCGCGCACGCGACGCACTACGAAGCGGTGCCGCCGGCTGATTTTCGAACGCTGGTCGCGGCTTTGCCGGCGCAAGCGATCGCCGCATCGACGTTCGTCGACGTGGGCGCCGGTATGGGGCGCGCGATACTGCTTGCGGCGGAGTATCCGTTCAAACAAGTCGTCGGCATCGAGCTCTCACCCGGCCTCTATGAAGTTGCGCGTGAGAATTTGGAACGCGCGGAACGCCGTCGCCGCGCGTGCCGCGACGTGAGGCTCGTGCGCGGTGATGCACGATCGTCATCGTATCCGCCGGGCGATCTCGCCGTGTTCATGTACAATCCGTTTGATGGCGAGGCGATGCGTGCGACGCTTGGATCCATCCTGCTCCGGCGCAATCCGGGGACAACGTGGCTGCTCTACCATACGCCCGCTCAACGCAACGTGATCGAGAGTGATCCGCGATGGATCGTCCTCGCCTCATCTCGCAGCGGCGTCGTGTATCGCCACGACTGAGCGCCGGTGCAGGCTTACGCGTTGCCGAGAATTTCGCGGTCTTTTTGCGAGTAGATGTTCAAGAGCATGCCGACGGCCGCGAAGTCGGTGAGGACGGCCGATCCGCCGTATGACATGAATGGCAGCGGGATGCCGGTGATCGGCATGATGCCGATCGTCATGCCGATGTTCACGAGGACATGGAAGAACAGCATCGATACCAGACCGGCGGCAAGCAGGAAGCCGAAGCGGTCGCGTGCGGCGATCATTGTCTTGATTCCGCCGTAGAGCACGATCGCGTACAGCACGATCAACAAGCCTGCTCCAAGAAAACCCATTTCCTCAGCAAGCACCGTGAAGATGAAATCGCGCGAGTGTTCCGGCACGAAGTTCAGCTGCGTTTGGGTGCCGTGATACAACCCACGCCCCAACCATTCACCGTTGCCGACGGCGATTTTTGACTGATTCAAGTTGTAGCCGGCGCCTTGCGGGTCGGAAGACGGATTCAGGAAGACCAGCAGTCGCGCTCTTTGAAACGGCTTCAGAATCGCGTTCGTGCCGACCGCGGCCGCACCGGCGATGACGATGCCCAAGACGTAGATGAGAAAGTCGCCGAGTTTCGGCAACCCGAAGAAGAGCTGTGCGCTCAGAATTGCGCCGATGACGAGCGACGTGCCGAGATCGGGCTGCTTGAGAATGAGCAAAGCCGGAACAGCGGCGGTGAGAAGCGGTTTCCATAGATCTTGCACGCGATCGTACGTACTCTTGCACAGCACCGCCGCAATCGAAATGGCGAGAATCAGCTTCGCTGCTTCCGACGGCTGAAAGGTGAAGAACGAGCCGACCGCAATCCATCGCTGCGCGCCGAGCGCCGAGTGGCCGCCGCGCAAAATAAACGCGAGCAACACCATGTTGATGACGTATAATCCCGGAGCCCACCGTTTCCAATTCCGATAATCGATGAACGAAAATCCGGCCATCAGCGGGATGCCGATCAGCACGTAAATGATCTGTTTCTTGTACTCGCCGAACGCACTACCGCCGCCGTGCAGGTCCGCTGACTGAATGCAAAGGATTCCGAGCGCGGATACGACGACGCACGCAACTGCGAGCGACCAGTTGAAATTCCTGACGTACCGGCGAGCATCCGAGCCCAACGCAAGGACCGCCACTCAGCGAGCCTTCGTCAAACGAGAGCGCATTGCGTACTACTTGTCGGCCGGGACCGCGCGGAACGTGAGACGGCGTCCGCCTGAAATACGCCGGCGTGCATGATGCCGAGTTAGTGCGCGGTCGCGGCTTTCGATCCGCCCACTTTCTTTTTGCGGCGGCGACGCGTCGGCGGTGGTCCGGACATGCTTGCGGTGGCGGCTTTCGCCTGCGGTTCGATTGCAACCGGTTCGGATTCCGGCGGTTCTTCGGCACGTTCACCGGCCCCGACGCTCTCGGCGAGCGCTTCGCGATCGCGTTCCTCCGGCGGATCGGTGCCCTCTGCGGGTCTGTTGGGGCGATTGACCGCGGTGATTGGGATATTGGCCAGCATCGCGAGCGCTTTGTCCTCGCGTTCGAAGCTCACTTCAACCTTTTCGCGATCGACCTCCACGTAGCGCGAGATGACGTCGACGAGATCACGCTTCATGTTCTCGATGATCTCCGGCGCGAGCGCGAGGTGGTCCGTCATCAGCACGAGTCGGAGCCGTTCCTTCGCCGTCGAGCTCGAAGGCGTTTGCCCGAAGATTTTTTTGACCCATTCGATCACGATTTGCGTCCTCCGAAGAGCGCGCCGAGTTTGCCGAGAAACGACAGCTCTTTCACTTCAACCGTCGGCGCGGGGACGTCTTCACCCGCAACGCGCGCGGCGATTGCGTGATACGCGCTCGCCGTCGCGCCGTCGCGGCGTAACGCAAGCGGTTCGCCTTTATTCGTCGTGACGATGATCTCCGGTTCGTCCGCGATTACACCGAGCAGCGGCAGATGCAGAATACCGTTCACGTCGTCGACGGAAAGCATCTTCCCCTTCTTGACCAATTGCGGACGCAAGCGGTTCACGATCAACTGCGGCTTGAACCGATTGCCGAGCAAACCGACGACCCGGTCGACGTCGCGCACCGCAGAAACCTCAGGCGTGCAAACGACGATCGCTTCTTCGGCACCGACGACGGCGTTGTGGAACCCTTGCTCGATGCCGGCGGGACAGTCGATCAGGACGTAATCGAATCGTTCGCGCAGCGTCTGAACGAGCGCGCGCATTTTTTCGGTATCGACTTCATCTTTTTCGCGTGTCTGCGCCGCGGCGAGCAGCGAAAGCGTCTCAACGCGCTTGTCACCGACCAGCGCATCGTCGATCGACACTTTGTCTTCGAGCACGTCGAGCACATGATACTTCACCCGGCTCTCGAGACCGAGCACGATGTCGAGATTGCGCAGACCGACGTCCGCGTCGACGAGCACGACGCGCTCACCGCGCGCCGCGAGTGCCGTGCCGAGATTCGCCGTCGTCGTCGTCTTGCCGACGCCGCCTTTACCCGACGTCAGCACGATCGCGCGGCCGAGCTTTTTCGCCGGCTGAACACATGCGTCGGATTCCGGGCCATTGTCATCCTGGGCCTGTCGAAGGAGATGCATCGCGTTACCCCGCTTTCCGTGCGCCGAAAAGGCGACCCAGCAAGCTCTGTCCGTCGAAATTGGTAAAGGGCACGAGGTCACCTTCGAGACGGCGCGCGATCTTGTCGTAAATCATGCGCAGACGCGCCGTATCGTCGAGCACGATCGGTTCGCCTTTGTTTGTCGTGTCGATGATCTCTTCATCGTCGGGAACGATACCGACCAGTTCAATCGAGAGAATCTCGCAGACGTCTTCAACGGAGAGCATGTCGCCGCTGCGCACCATGTCGGGACGTAGACGATTGACGATCAAGCGAATCGGAAGCTGTTTATCGTTGAGCTTTCCCACGACGCGATCGGCATCACGAATCGCGCTCACTTCCGGCGTCGTCACGACGATCGCTTCTTTTGCTCCCGCAACGGCGTTACGGAATCCGCCTTCAATCCCCGCGGGACAATCGATCAATACGTAATCCGCTTGTTCCGCGGTTTGTTCGATGATGGCTGCGAACTGCGATTCCGTGATCGCGTCTTTGTCGCGCGTCTGTGCCGCCGGGAGAATCGAGAGCGATTCGAAGCGTTTGTCTTTGATCAGCGCCTGGCGTAGCTGGCATCGTCCCTCCGCGACTTCGACCAAATCGAAGACGATGCGTTTTTCCAAGCCGAGCACGAGATCGAGGTTGCGCAGACCGATATCGGCATCGACCAAAATCACGCGATGCCCGCGCTTGGCAAGCGCCGCGCCGAGGTTGGCGGTCGTGGTCGTCTTTCCGACGCCGCCTTTACCGGAGGTAATGACGATTCGACGTGCTGCCATATTACTTCAGTACCTCCGACGCCTTCGAAAACGGCGCGATGATGATACGGCCATCGCGCAAAAACGCCATCTCTGGTTGCGAGGCCGACGGCCTCGTGTCCTCGTCAAGTGCGATACTCGTTGCGATGCGCAGTTGCGTCGCTTGTAAATGCAACGCGTAGACTTTTGCACTCTCGTCGCCTTGCGCGCCCGCGTGCGCAACACCGAGCAAGCGGCCGAACACGACGATATCGCCCGTCGCGACGAGCTCGGTTCCGGGATTTACGTCGCCGACGACGATGATGTTGCCGGCGTGATGTAGCGCTTGGCCGCCGCGCAACGTACCGACGTGATACAGCGTGCCGGGCGGCGGCGGCGCGATATGCAACGCGGGGGCGGGGGCTGCGTGTTCGGGCTCGCGATGCACCGTGCGGCGCACGCTCGAGTCGCCGCGTTTACGGCGCTCGGCAATGTCCGAACGCGCGCCGGCGAAGTCGGCGACGAGCGAGCGCGCGGAGTCGGAGAGCTTGAGCTCGCGATGCGGACGCATCGCGCGACGGCGCGCAAGCTCTTCGCTTGCAGCGGGCTCGACGGCTGCAAGTTCGATGCCGTGCTCTTGAAGGAGGCTGCGCAGACGAGTAATGCCGTCTTCCGGGGGCGGCGGATCGTCGACGACGGCTGTTGCCGACGACCCGCGATAGAACCCGGGACGCTCGCTAAGTTTGGTCGATAGCTCGGCCAGCGCCGCGTCGAAATCGCGACCGGCGAAACGAAGCTCGAGGCCGAGTCCGCGTCCTCGAATAAGCGTCATCGGCGGCTGACTTCACAGCGGCCGTACCCCGAGGCCTTCACGCATCCACAGCCGTTCGCAAGTTGTTTCTATTATCCACACGCAATGCACAGTATGCTTGGGTAACGTCGGAGGCCGCTCGAACGTTGAGCAGCTGCACTCCGTCGCCGTAACATTGAGTTACCTCGTTGGTAAGTAAGGAAGACCGTCCTATGTTTCGCCGCATCGTTCCAATGGCCGTCATTCTTTCACTGGTGGGTGCCATATGTCCGGCACCCGCGCTGGCTACTTCGACGCAAACCGAGATCGAAATGGGCCGTGGTGAGGACGAGCAGATCGTCGAGTCGGACGTTATAGAAACCGACCCCTTGCTCAATGCGTACGTTCAGTCGATCGCGCGCAATCTCTGGAAAGAAGTCGCGCGCAAAGACGTGCCCTACAACGTCAAGATTATCAAGGATACCGACGTCAACTCGTTCGCCACGATGGGCGGCTACGTGTACATCAACGAGGGCCTCGTGGACTTCGTGCAGTCGGATGACGAACTTGCGGGCGTCATCGGTCACGAAACCGGTCATATCGAGCGCCGTCATGTCGTCACGATGCAATCGAAGGCGCAGGCACTCAATCTACTCTTCGGTATCGCCTCGATCTTCTCGCCGTTGATCTACAATTTCGGCAACTTGATGCAAGCGGGCGTCATCGCGAAGATGCAGCGCGCCGATGAATTGCAAGCCGATCGCACGGGGTTGCAGTTGATGTCGCGCGCGGGCTACGACCCGTATGCGATGGAGACGATGCTCGATCACTTGAAGGTCTTAGGCGACGAACACAGCGATCTCGTTACGAAGTATCTTCAGGACCATCCCGGCTCCGACGCGCGCGTTTCACATCTCGTCGGCTACCCCGAACTCGACCCGAAAGTCGTTACGGAACAACAGCAAGTGGTGCAGGCCGCAAGCGATCAGGAACGGGCTCGGTACTCGTTCTCGATGTGGAAGTTCGACCAGATTCTGAAGACGGATCCGACGAACACCGAAGCGCTGCTCGGTGAAGGCGAAGATCAGCTTGCAATGGGTCTGCCGAGCAAGAGCCAGCAGACGCTCGCGGAAGCCGCGCAGCGCGGCAATCCCGCACTGCGCGATGAAGCAAACGCTCGCATCGCGTCGTTGCGCCAGATGCGGGCGCACCAAGTGACGCTCGTCAAGCCGAACTTGCAGCGCCTGCGCGAGCAACTTGCCGCCGTGCAAGCGTCGCAGACGCAAGCAAACGGTGAGATCGCGGCGCGTCACGACGAAGGCAAAGATCAGCTCAAGACGATCAATACGCGGATGAATGCGCTGCAGTACGAGATCCCTGACTTCAGCCGCATCAACATTCAACACGGCTCGCGGTTGGAAGCGATCTTGAAGAACGTAAACGCAATGGGCCGCTCCATCAACAGCACGCTCATGGACGCCGGCACGTCGATCAATGGCGTTGGATCGCTCGAGAAGAACAAAGAATCGGGACTGCTGCGCGAGAGCAGCGAGATTCTCAACGAGATGCAAACGACGCTCAGTTCGACGCCGATTCCGGCCGAATCGGTCGCGCTCTTGCCGTCGTATCCGAGCGTCTTCAAAGAACTGCAGTTCGCGGACAGCGACATGCTGCGCACGGTGGATGCCGGACGCGCGTCGTTGACGCTGCTCGATCAATCGCTCGGAGACGTCGATGCGTTCTTCAAAGAGCTCGCACGCGCGCCGGTCAACTATCAAGGCGACATCTCGAAGAGCGAGTACGATATGCTCGCCCCGATGATGGAGAAGGCGTCGACGGGGCTCAATAACGCCGCAACGGCGGCCTCGCAGGCGGCGCAAGTGTACAATATGGCGCGCACGCGTCAGCTTTCCGCGCGCATCACGCTTCTCGGATTAGGAACGTCACCGGAACGCTACGCGACGCTGCAACATGCGCTCGACCAGCGCTTCAAACAGCCCGGCATCGATTACACCCAGATGCTGCACGACAACATCACGCCGGGCGACGTCGTCGTCGCAACGATCGTCGCAGCGGACATCAAGTCGACGCCGCAAGAGATCGTCGACGAAATGATGCGCACGAAGAAATCGCCGGTCGATCTAGCGGATTCGCACGGCATGCACGCATGGCCGCTGGAAATCTTCACCGGACTGGTCTATCTGGACTATACGGACGATCCCGTGAAGGAAATGCACGCGAACTAACGTTCCACTGGAGGTACGGATGTCATCGGCTATCGGCACGCGCGATCTGTTCCGGCTCGTCCGTAGCGGCATCGACGTCAACGCCGTGCGTGCGCACGTGCGTAAACCGTTCCGCTACCTCCTCTGCGGTGACCCGGCGCTGATCGCCGAGTTTCGCACGCTGTTGCTCTCAGGACATGACGACGGTTCGATTCCGCTCGACGCGGCGGCGTGTCTGGAAACGATCCCGAACAGCGGCGAGCCGTTGATCACCGAACCGCGCGAAGTACGGCTGGTCGTCTTTCTCGGACGGCGCGGCGATTTGGCGGGCGCGCACCTCGAACCGCTCAAAGCGTTGCGCGTTCCGATCGTCGCGCTCACCGTTGATCCGGGCGCACAGCCGAGCGGGCCTTCGAGCGTTCCCGCGCCCGGCACGTTTGCAGAGTACGTCGTTCCCGCGCTCACCCGCGAAGCACTGCGCGGACGCGTTTTTCCGCACATGGTCGAAGCGTCGAAGGGGGTGGAGATCGCGGTCGGCCGGCGGTTACCGGTAATGCGCGAATCCGTTGCCGCGAAGCTCACACGCGATGCGGCGAATAACGCGTTGAAGATCGCGCTCGCAAGCGCCGTGGTCGATCACATTCCGGTCGTCGGCATCGTGCTCGGCGCGTTCGCGTCCGCCGGTGATATGGTCGCCATCACCGGGTTGCAGATGATGCTGCTCCTGCACATCGAAGCCGCATACGGCAAAGATCCGGACGTGCAACGCATGTGGCAGCTGTTGCCGGTCATCGGCGGCGGCTTCGGCTGGCGGACGCTGGCGCGTGAACTCGTTGGGTTCGTTCCGGTTGCAGGAATCGCAATCAAAGGCGCAATCGCGTATGCCGGAACGATCGTCGTCGGCGAAGGCGCAACGTTCTTCCTGCAGCACGGCCGCCACATGAGCAAAGCCGACGCGAAAACGATCTACGATCGCACCAAAGCCGACGCGATGCGCTTCGCGCGCGACTTCGGTCATCGCTTCAAGAACGGCTAAACGAACTACAGACGTTCGAGCAAGGCTTCGTCGTCCAGGCGCTGCAGTTCCGCCGGTACGCGCGGGCGCACGCGTGCGGCAATTTCGTGCGCGAGTGCAACGCGGCGGTTGGGATCGAGCGAATCGCGACGTTCGAGAAACCGCTTGACGATCGCGCGTTCTTCGCCGGTTGCGTACGCGGTCGCAGCGTAAACGGGTTCGTCACGAATCTCGCGCAGCATCGACGCGGGCGATTGCATCTTTGCTTCGCGCACGACCACGGTGCCGGCAGCCATATCGCCGAGCCGTTTGTTTTCGGGAGAGATGAGCGCGCTGACCGCGGCGAGCGCGTAGAAGCCGAACATCATCTCGCCGATGCGGATCAGATTCCGCACCAGCGACGCCGTGAAGTCGATCGGATAGCCGCCGTCGCGGACGACACGCAGCCCGATGGCGCGCTTTCCCGGCGTCTGTCCGTTCGAGAACGCTTCGAAGATGATGAAGTAGCCGAAGAAGATGACGAACAGGATGAAGATCAATACGCCGAGGACGGCGTTGCGCGCAAACCCTGTTCCGTGGTGCGCTGATCCGCGCTGTACCGAAGCGACGGTATGCGGCGCGATCGCGGCTATCCCCCAAGCGAGTGCAACGAGGATGCCGATTTGCAGCAGCAAATCGATTGCGACCGCTAAGAACCGGCTGCCGATACCGGCGAGCTCGTAAGAGAATGCGATCGATTCCGGTGTGCGGACGTCGAGGGTTCGATCCATGGACGACCGTACTTCACACGGCGTGACGCAGCGCACCTTCGTCGAACGCCGTTCGGCCGCGTGGGAAGAACTCGACGCGCTGCTCTCGCGCGCAAACCGCCGGGGACTGCGCCGGATCGCACCAGATGACGTGGAACGGATCGGCGTTCTGTATCGTGCCGCTACGAGCGATCTTGCGTATGCGGGCGGCCAAGGATACGAAGCGCGTCTGCTGACGTATCTGAACCGCCTCGTTGCGCGCGCGCACGCCTACGTCTACGGCGGAAGCGCGACGACGGGCTGGCAGCGCGTCGCGCGATTCTACGCCGTCACGTTCCCCTCGGAATTCCGTCGATCGTTTGCGTGGATTCTCGTATGTAGCGCGCTCACCGTTGCAACGGCTGTCATTGCCTACGTCATCGTGCGCTCGCATCCGGGCGAAGCGTATGCGATTCTTCCGGAATCGCTCGTACCGCCGGCGATTAAACACAGTCTGCACGACTCGAATTTTGCCTTCGATCCGGGGCGCTCGCCGCTGATGTCTTCCGCGATTATCACAAACAACATCAAAGTCGCGGTCTTCGCTTTTGCGGGATGCGTGACGCTGGGCGCATTTACGCTGCTGATACTATTGCAAAATGGTCTGATGCTCGGCGGTGTCGGCGCGCTCTTCGCCAACGCGGGCTTCGGTGCCGACTATTGGGCCACGGTCGCGCCGCACGGCGTCATCGAACTGACCGCGATTCAAATCGCCGGCGCGGCGGGGTTGTTGATCAGCGCGGGCGTCCTCGCTCCGGGACGGCTTCGGCGCGTCGCCGCAATTACGGAAGCGGCGCAACGTGCCGGCATCTTGATCGCGGGGGTCGCATCGATGCTCGTCGTCGCGGGCACGATCGAAGGCTTCTTCTCGCCGCTCCGTCTAACGGCCGTCGATCGAATCGCGTTCGGCGCCGCGACGGCGCTTCTGCTTGCGCTCTATTTCGGCTTCGCCGGCCGCGCGCTAGAGCAGAGCTCGTGACTTAATACGCAAATACTCGTCGATCGCCGCCGCTGAGAGTTTCTCCGCTGCGGCATCCAAGACGATAACGCCCGTGCGCTCCACTGTTTTTGCAGCAACCGTTCGTTCGTGTTCTAGGCCGAGCGCAACGTCCAGACGATACGCATCATCGATGGTCCGCGGCGTCGCCGCTAACGTTTGCGCCACCGCAGCATCGTTCATAAAGACGCACAAGACGACGTGCCGCGTCGTCAGCGTCTTGAGTTCGGCGAGGACCGTGCTCTGCGCGACCGGATCGATAACGTCGGTGAACAGCACGACGAGACTGCGCCGGTGCAGATGCGAACGCACGTAGTCGATCGCTCGCGCGTAGTCGGATTCTTCGAACCGCGGCTCGACGTCGGAAAGGGCATCTGCAAGCGCATGCATCGACGAGGCGGTCGAGCGTGGTGAACGGGCCACGAGAATATCGCGCGCGAACGCAACGACGCCCACACGGTCGCTCGCGAGCGCGGCGATCGATGCGACCGAGAGCGCGGCCGTTACGGCGTAGTCCAGCTTGCGCGCTTCGCCGATACGCGCGGTCATGAGACGGCCGCAATCCAGCATCAGCATGATGTCTTGGCTGCGTTCCACCTCGCGTTGCACGACCATCACCTTGCCGCGCCGCGCGGTTGCCTTCCAATCGATCGCGCGAAACGCATCGCCGGTCGCGTAGTCGCGCACGCTTTCGAACTCCGAACCTTCACCGCGCAGGCGCATGCGCCGCAGACCTGCTTCGATTGCACGATTGCGCCGCGTGAGATTGCCGTAGCGTTCGACGGCCGAAAGATCCGGATACACGCGGATCGCGTGCGCGGCTTCCATACGCGTCCATCTTCGGACGAGGCCAAGCGCGGTTTCGTACCATGCGTACATGCGCGAAAAGCTGTCGGCTCCGCGCGCGACGGGCAATGCGCCGGCGGTCACCGCTACGATGGACTGCGCCGGAACGAGCGTAACGATCTCGTCGTGCGGTAGCGCGAGCGTATGCAACGGCTCTTCCACGAAGCCGATGCGCAGTACGCGAGCGGAGCGGTTCTCCAGGTCGTACCGTAATGCAATGCGCCGACGCAGCGCCAGATGCAACGGCACCGTGCGTTGGATCGCAACCGATCGCGGCGGCGGCAGCCGCAGCGCATCGATGACCGACGCGGCCACGAGGAGCGCAAGCAATCCCGTACAAAGCGGCGCGAGAATCGGAACGCCGGGCGAAACCGCAAGGAGAAACGCGATTGCCGCGATCGCCCAGACCGCGCGCGATGACGGCCAATACGCAAGCTCCAGCCTACGCACGAGGAACGGGGACGCTGCTCAGAATTTCGGCAATCACCGAGGTGCCCGTTGCGCCCTCGATCTCCGCTTCCGGCGCTACGATGACGCGATGCGGCAATACCAGCGGCGCAACGTCTTTTACGTCGTCCGGCGTCGCAAACATACGTCCATCGATTGCGGCGGCGGCTTGCGCGGCGAGAAGCAAAGAAACACCGGCGCGGGGCGATGCACCGAGCGCCAATCGCGCGTTGCTGCGCGTCGCCGCGGCAATCGCGTAGATGTACGCGCGCACGTCGTCGGCCACGTGCACGGCGCGAACCGCTGCTTGCGCGGATGCAATTTCGTTGAGATCGGTAACCGCGGAAACCGCTGCGCCATCGAGCGAGCGCGGATCGAAGCCGGATGCGACGCGTGCCAACAGATCCAGTTCTTCGGCTTGCGCGGGATAGCCGGTTTCGATCTTCACCATGAAGCGGTCGAGTTGCGCTTCCGGAAGCGGATACGTTCCCTCGTATTCGATCGGATTCTGTGTCGCGCACACGATGAACGGTGACGGAAGTGCGATCGGCGTTCCGTCGATCGTCGCGCGCCCTTCTTCCATCGCTTCGAGCAGCGCCGCTTGCGTTTTCGGCGGCGTGCGATTGATTTCGTCGGCGAGGACGACGTTGGCATCGATCGGACCCGGGCGCACGCTGAACTGCAAGGTTTGTGGATTGAAGACCGACGTACCGACGACGTCGGAGGGCATTAAGTCCGGCGTAAATTGTATTCGCCGGAATTCGAGACCGAGCAATGCCGCGAACGCGCGCACTGCAAGCGTCTTACCGGTGCCGGGAACTCCCTCCAGCAGCGCGTGCCCGCGCGTGAGCAAGGCGAGCATCAGCGCAAACGCGGTACGGTCGCCGCCGACGATGGTGCGTGCGAATCCGGCGCGCACGCGCTCGGCAAAGAGCGCTACCTGGGGCGTCGATTCGTTCACGCGCGATCCTTTCGCCGGCGGGCTGCAAGAACCGCCGCGCGCAGAACCATCGCGTTGCTCGGACGCGCGACGCGTGCGAGTTGCTGCAATTCGTCCTCGTCCTGCGCCTGCGTTGCAAAGCGCGCGATCGCCGCCGCGCCCGCACGCGCCCGACGAAGCAACGCCGCCATGGACGCGATATACGCGGACGAATCACGATCGGCGGCCGTTGCGCGCGCGAGCGGCGGCGCAAAGCGAATGTTTGCATCGACGAGCGCGATGATCGCGGCCGCGACGATCATCCAACACGCGGCGCGCACGGGACCCGGCAAGACAGACCACAACGACCGGTCGATCGCGTACCCATGAAGCCGTTCGTCGAACGCGACGCGGCCGCGGCCGGCGAGCGCGTCGTATGCAGCAACGATCTGCTCGGGACGCAGCGAGAGCGCGCGGTTTGTGAAGAGCGCGGCGTTCAGCACCTGCACGTGAAGTTTTCGCTGCGCGATCGTTTTGCGCATCGGATCATTGGCCGGTGAAGCGAAGTACACGAGCGTACCACCCGATTTGACGAACGCGGCGAGGCGCGCGTAGTCGTTGTCGTCGTAGACCAGCCCTTGGCCGCCCTTTACTTCAGGCAGCGTCGAGGTGAACGCGATCACGCGGGTCTTCGGATCGCGTTGCGCAAGCGGCAGCTGCAATCGTTCGACCGAGACGCCTTCCGCGCGCAGCACATGGAAAAGCGCCTCGTAGCCGTTGGGTCCGGTATCGAACGTGGAATACGTCGAAACGGGACCGCTTTGCGATGCAAGCGCAAGCGCGATCAACAGCGCGATCGCGCCGATGCAAACCGCGATCTCGATTGCGTGCCCCTTCACGACGCGTCCGCCGCTTTCGTGAGCGCGTCGTACGCCGCTCGTGCGGCGCCCCACGCGGTTGCGTCGAGCGGTTCTTCCGCATACGCGGCTGCTGAAAAAGCGCGCGCAATGTCAACGAACGGCGCTTCGGCATTCGCGTGACGTTCGCGCAAGGCGCGCCGCAAATCGTTGACGGTTGCGCTCGGATCGTCGTGCAGCACCCCGCGAAGATCCAGCAGCGTTACGGAGGCCGTGAAAAGCAGGCGAATGGCCCGGACGTAATCGCCCACCGAAGCTACGTCGGCCGCGGCTCGCGCGATCGCATAAGCGCTGCGCGACGGTCCAATCCTAATCGCGGCGTGCCTGCGCGCGCGCTCGACTTGCAGGCCGACCAGCAGACGCGCACCAACGATCGCGACGATCAGCACGCAGACGATGACGATTGCGTCGCCGAAAAGCGATACGGCGTTCGGGCCAACCTTCACGCGGGCAGCCAACGCGTGCACGAAATCCGCGTAGCGGTCCGAGACCCACTGCAGTGCGACCTGCAGCCACGAGCGATGCACCGCCGCGCTTTGCGTGAAGTGATAGCGCCCGGGCGTTGCAAGCTCGGTGCGGACCGCGCGCACGAGTTCGTGCGGCGGGCGCGGTATCACGACGCGACCGTCAACCGGTGAAGATCCGTTTCTAAGTCGAGCCCCTCGCTTCGCGTGCGGATGTCGTAGTAGTAGACCGCGAGTAAAATCGTCACGTACGAAGTAAGCATCGCGCTCACCAGAGTATTGACGACGAGTTGCAAGGCATAACTCTTGAGCGTAAAGAGAAGCACGAGTCCTAGCGTCGAACTGATCGTCAGCACGCCGACCTCGAGACCGATGTACGCGAGCGTCATCAGGAACGCTTTCTTCAGTTCACGACGGTTGAACACGCGTCCGTATGCAAGGGAAATCGCGCGAATCGGCGAGGCGTCTTCCAGCGCCGCAGAATACATCGCGAACGCGTATGCCATTACGAGCATCAGCATGACGAGCACGACCGCGATGAACGCGACGGTCAGGAAAATAAAGACCGCGATCGCAAGCGGCAGCGCCGGACGTACGAGCAAGATTCCGACGGTCGCGAGAAACACCACGCCCACGATGAGCGCGACGTAAAGGCCGATGAGGACCAACACATTGAGGATCGCCGTTCCGATCAGCGGCGCCCATCGTCGAAACACGGTTGCGAAGCTGATGCTATATGACGGCTGCGCGCCGCTGTAGACCGCCGCAACGCCGACCGCCACCGCGCTGTTGACGAACGGTGCGAGAACGAGCGCGAAGAGCGCAATCGCGAGGATGCCGATCAGTTGTTCGTTGGTGAATGGCGGCGGCGACGGCGTCTTCGTCTTGGCCGGATGTTCGATCTGGCCGATCGCCTCCGAGAGCGATTGTGCGCGATCGGGCAACGCGACGTACTCAATGACGCCGAGCGGCGCAAGCAGCGTCAGCACCATCAGCGTGAACATGACGAAGTTGCGCACATAGAGCGTCACGGCGCGGTCAAAGATTTCGCCGATCCCAAGCGGCCGCAGCGCAAACGCGGGCGTCGATACCATGCCCGCTCGCGGTTCTTGGGCGTTCTGCGGGCCTCCTCGCGCCGTTGCGAGTATCACCCGGTATGGATCTCGGTACGCTCGGAGCGATCCGTCGCTATCCCGTCAAGAGCTTGCGCGGCGAATCGCTCGAGGAAGTTACAGTGCTTCCGCAGGGCGTCGAAGGCGATCGCCTAAGTGCGATGATCGTCCGTGAAGGTCACGCACGCGTCGGAAAAACGTATCGCGGCAAAGACAACGACCGTTTGCATCTCTCCGGCGACCCTGCTACGGGCGTGACGCGCGCGCACGAGCGAGGTGTAGAGGTCGAACTGCAAGCGCGCGACGACGAACCGTTTGTTGACGATGCGCCCGTCTCCATTATGGTCGACAAGTGGTTGCGCGGGTTGAGCGCGTACGTTGGTTACGACGTCGGGTTCGAACGCTTCCGTCCGAACTTCTTCGTCGCGTCGCGCGACGGATTCTCATTGACGGAAGAAGCAATGACCGGCCGGGAAGTGGCGCTCGGCGACGTGCTGCTGCGCGTTCGCTATCCGATCGAGCGCTGCGTCGTAACGACGTACGATCAGCACGGCGGTGAAAGCGATGTCGATATCTTGAACTACGTCGTGCGCGAACGCTCGGCGTGGATGGGCATCTACTGCGACGTGCTGCGCGCGGGCATCGTGCGGATCGGCGATTCGTTCGCTCTCGTCGAACGCTGAACGTCGCGCACGATCGCTTCGAGCGCATCGATATAGTCGAGAAAGCGTGCGCGCCCTGCCGGCGTAATGCGAACGATCGTTTGCGGCCGCCCGATTCCGGTGCGGCGCTCGGTTTCGACGATGCCTTCTTCGGCGAGCGCATGGAGATGACGGTTGAGATTGCCGTCGGTCAATCCGCACGCTTCCTGCATAGCGGTAAACGACACGCCGTCGTTCTGCGCGACGAGCGTCGAGCAGATCGCCAAGCGTCCGCGTTCGTGAAATACACGATCGAGATTCGTTGCGCTCATGCATCCACCGTCCGGTCGCGGAAAACGAAGTAGCCGATCGCAACTTGGGCGGTGCCGAAACCCGCCGGCAGTACCCACCACGCAAGTGCGACCGACGGTGGAACGAACAACAAGCCGATGCCGAGCGCAAGCAAGGCGACCGCGATGGGCAGCACACCGCGCGGGATCATCGTACGCGACGCAAAGAGACCAACGGCGTAACAGGCGTACCAAATGCCCGGAAGCAGCGCGAATGCGTTATTCGCAAGCGCCGCGAACGAAAGCGCGGCGCCGAGTACGAGGGCGGGAAGAATCGAGATGCCGACGGTCCGCGTTTGCCAGCGGTCGCGCGCGCTCTCGTCGCTGACGAACCAATGCGCGATCGCGCCGTAGTTCACGATTGCAGCAGCGGCCGCGCAAACGAACCAGATCGCGAAATACACGTGGCCTTCGTGCGCGCCGTGCGGAACGGGTACGTCAAGGGCCTGGACCACGCCCGCGACAATCGCGAGCACGCCGGAAACCACGGCGGCCACCGCAGAGTAGCCCTTGAACCGCTGCATCGTGGCAAGGCGGTCGCGGACTTCGGCGATATCGAGCAGCGCGCGTTCGAGTTCGGTCATCATATACTTTGTACCACAAAGTCTTGCAGGGCATCAACGCGGGCACTGGGCTCGGCGTGAGGGAGAGCCAAGCGGGGTTTACGCTGGTCGAGCTCGTCGTTGCCGCTGCGATCGCCGCCGTCGTCATCGGCTCGCTCGTGACGTTCGCCTCGCGTTTGACGCAAGCGACGTCCGCGCTCGGAACGCGCGTGCAGAGTCAAAGCGCCGCCGAACGCCTGATGGAACGGTTGACGGCGGAAGCCGCGAGCGCGTGGGCCGTCTACGTTCCGGCTACCGACGTCAACGGCCACGCAAATAGTGACGGACACGAACTCGACTTTTTCAGCGAGGACGGTGCGCATCGTCCGTACTCCTGGGCGTACGTCTTCGACACCACGCAGCGGCGGATCACCCGATACGCGTTTGCAGCGGGCACGGCGCCCACCGCGGGCGAGGTCATCGGTCCGATCGACGCATTTACTGCGACGGCGCTTAGCGTCGCGCAATTGCCGGCAGCGGATCCGCTCTTTGCGGGCGCGACGGCGACGCCCGTGACATACGGATTCGATGCATCGCCGTCCGCGGTCGGTGGAAACGCGTTGGTTCAACTGCAAATTATCGCAAGCGGCGTACATCGTAACGAATTGCTTGCAAGCGCGACCGCGCCGACGACGTTCACCGTCATCGTCAATTACACGCCCTCGCCGGCGCCCGTCGCAACGCCGACTCCGGTGCCGTTGTTCATGACGCCCGCAACACCGTGAGCGCTTCGTAGACCACGCGGGATTTACTGTAAACACATCCGCATGTACGTCGCACCGGGCCGACGGAGGGGCGATGTTTACAGGACGAGTTGCGATTGTTACCGGCGGTACTCGCGGCATTGGGGCCGCAATCAGCGACGAACTCGCTCGCGCGAACGCGCACGTCGCTGCGGGTTACAACAAAGGAAAAGAATCCGCCGAATCGTGCGCCGCGCGCATTCGCGAACGCGGCGGCAACATCTCGGTCCATCAGGGACGTGTGGACGACTTCGATGATTGCCAGCGCGTCGTCAACGAAGTACTCGACAAATACGGGCGCGTCGATTTTTTGGTCAACAACGCCGGCATTACGCTCGATAAAACGCTACGCAAGATGAGTTCCGAAGATTGGTGGAACGTCATCAACGTCAACTTGTCCGGCGCCTTCAATATGACTAAAGCCGTGCTCGAGCACATGATCGGGCGCGGAAGCGGACGGATCGTCAACATCAGCTCGGTCATCGGCTCGACCGGAAACATCGGCCAAGCCAATTACGCCGCATCGAAAGCGGGATTGTTCGGCTTTACGAAAAGCCTCGCGCTCGAAACGGCCAATAAAGGGATCACGGCCAACGCGGTCGCCCCAGGATTCATCGAGACGGAGATGGTCGGTGCGATGCCGCCTGAAGTGCTCGAGAAAGTGATCAACAAAGTTCCCACGCGCCGGCTCGGGCAGCCGCACGAAATCGCGCGCGTCGTGAAGTTCTTGTGCGAGGACGATTCCGGCTACATCACGGGCGCCGCATTTCACGTCAACGGCGGCCTCGATATGTTGTGATCCCGGTCGTACGGAAGCCGCGATGCGGCGCCGTGTACGAAGGGTTTGAACGCGACGAGGGCCGGCGTAAGAAAACCGGGTGCTCAGGTCAGTGGTCGGCCAACCTTAAGATTTGCTAGGTAAGTACAGCACCTGGGTAAAACGTCCGTACAATGGATTTAGGCTCTCCCCAACTCGCGTCCACAGCACTCAAGCGGCTGGACGGCCGCATTGCGATCGTCACGGGTGGCTCGCGCGGCATCGGCGGCGCGATTTCGAAGGCTTTCGCAAACGACGGGGCGGTCGTCGCCGTGGTCGGTATCCCGGCCGATCGCGAACGCACCTCGGCGTTGCGAGCCTCCCTCAACGGTACCGCGAAACTCGTCGAGTTTTACGAAGCGAACGTCGCCGATCACGCGGCGTGCGACGCCGCCGTGCGATCGATTCTCGAGCAGCACGGCAAGGTCGACATCCTCGTCAACAACGCCGGCATTACGAAGGATCGCACGGCTCGCAAAATGACGGTTGAGGAATGGGAAGCGGTCATCGACGTGAATCTGTCGGGGCCGTTTTTTATGATCAAAGCCGTGCTCGATCGTATGCTGGAGCGCAAATATGGCCGCATCGTGAACATCAGTTCGGTCGTCGGCCACATGGGCAATTTCGGCCAGGCGAACTACGCGGCAGCCAAAGCCGGGTTGTTGGGGCTGACGAAGACGCTCGCCCTCGAAACCGCACGTTCCGGAATTACCGTAAACGCCGTCGCGCCCGGCTTCACCGCGACGGAAATGGTGGCCGCAATGCCGCAAGCGGCGATCGATACCGCGAAGAGCCGCACGCCCGTCGATCGCCTCGGCGAGCCAAACGAAATCGCGCGCGTCGTTCGATTCTTGGCGGACGAGCAATCGGGATTCATCACCGGCGCAACTTTCGACGTCAACGGCGGGATGTACATGTGAGCACGATCGGATCGGTACCCCTGGAAGAGTTCAGCTACGGAATGGACCTCAGCGGTGCCGATCCGGCATCGCTGATGGACGCGCTGCAGGCCGTTACCGTCGACGTGATGAGCGATCCGCTGCGCGCCGGCAGCATGATGACGGCGTTCGTGCTCGCCGAACAAGGCGTCGCAATGAATGCAATGCGCCGGCTCCAAGGCGAGAATCCCCCGCCGGTTGCCTCCGCGAACGGCGATAAACGCTTCACCGACCCGGCATGGACGAGCAATCCATTTCTGACGTCCATGCTCGAAGAGTACTTGGTTCGCCGTCAATATGCGCAGCTGCTCGTGGAGCAATCGCGTCTGCCGGAGTCGACGAGACGCAAAGCGCGCTTCGCGATCAACATGCTGCTCGACTCGCTTGCGCCGAGCAACGTGCCGTGGTTGAATCCCGCCGTCGTGAAAGAAGCCGTGAACACCGGCGGAAATAGCCTCGTGAACGGACTCGCGGAATTGCTCGATGACGTCAAAAATAACGGCGGGTATCCGAAGCAAGTCGATACGTCGTCATTCGTGCTGGGCGAAAACATGGCCGCCACACCAGGCGAAGTCGTCTTTCGCAACGAGTTGATCGAACTGCTGGCATACTATCCGCAGACGGAAACTGTCTACGAACGCCCGCTGCTGATGTCCCCGCCGTGGATCAACAAATACTACATCATGGATATTGCGCCGGGACGTTCTTTCGTCGAGTGGGCGGTCAAACACGGCCATCAAACGTTCATGATCAGCTATCGTAATCCCGACGCATCGATGCGCGAGTACACGATGGATACCTATCTCGAAAACGGCCCGCTTGCGGCGCTTGATGCCGTGCAACGCCTCACCGGTGCACCGAAGGTCAACATGGCGGGGCTTTGCCTGGGCGGAACGATGGCCGTGTTGCTGCTTGCATATCTGGCCGCGAAGGGACAAGCGGATCGCGTCGCGTCGCTGACCGTCACCAACACGATCGTCGACTTCACTCAGCCGGGTGATCTTGCGGCATTTACCGATGAAGCAACGATCGCGCGGCTCGAAAAGAAAATGAACGAACGCGGATTTCTCGAGTCGAGCGAGATGGCCGGCACATTCAACTGGATGCGCGCGAACGACTTGATCTGGAGTTACGTCGTCTCGAATTGGTACATGGGCAAAAAGCCGCCCGCATTCGATATTCTCGCATGGAACGGCGACGCGACGCGCATGCCGGCGGCGATGCATTCGCAGTATCTGCGCGCGTGCTACCTGCACAATCTGCTGATCGTGCCCAACGCCTTCGTGCTCGCCGGCGTGCCGATCGATCTGGGCAAGATCGGCACACCGATGTACGTGCTCGGTGCGGAAAACGATCACATCGCGCCGTGGCGAACGACGTACATGACGTCGCAATATGTCGCCGGCGACGTAAAATATACGCGCACGAATTCCGGTCACGTCGCGGGCATTTGCAATCCGCCCGGTAACCCGAAAGCATGCTATTGGACAGCCGACCATACCGAGCCGGGTGAATCACCGGATGCATGGCTCGCGCGTTCAACCAAACACCAGGGAAGCTGGTGGGAAGACTGGGCGGCGTGGGCCGGCGCACACGGCGGCGCGCAGCGCACGCCGTATCCGTTGCCGGAAGGCGGGGAACCGGCGCCGGGCCTCTACGTTCGTAATGAATCGACGGTGGAAGCATGAACAATCGCGATCATCTCAAAGGCCTCGGCGAATTCATCCGTACGCAACGCGAGCTCGCGAATCTCTCTCTCCGGCAGCTTGCGGATCTTGCCAAAGTTTCGAATCCGTACTTGAGCCAAGTCGAACGCGGCTTATATAAGCCATCCGCGGAAGTGCTCAAGCAAATTGCCAAAGCGCTGCATCTTTCGGCCGAGACATTCTACACGCAAGCCGGGTTGCTCGATGAAGACGTGCGCAACGAAGCAGCTGACGCCGTTGAATCGGCGATCAAACTCGATCCGCGTTTGACTGCGGAACAAAAGGACACGCTAATCCGCGTCTACCGCGGCTTCATCGGAGAACGCGCCTAACCCACGCTGCGTCATGCACGCAGAATGTGCACCGATAGTTGTGGTTTTCCGCGTCGCGCGTCACGAACGTCAATCCCTCGAGTTGCGCTTGCGCGATCGTGCTGCGATCGAACGGGTCGCGGTGGAGCTCGGGCAGCGCAGCGGCAGCCAGCACGTGCGCCGGTATCCTCGGTGGCGCACGCGCCTCGCGCGAGTTATCGGGATCGGCGACGGCCCACAACAGCGCCTCCCTTGACGCGCCTCGCTTTAGCTTGGTATACTTAGCAGACCACAATGCCATCCGAGGACAGAATGAACAGCTACATCGAGTATTTTGAAAAGGCGCAAGAACAGTTTCTGAACAGCCTGAAGCAGGCGCAAGAGCTTAACGTGAACACGCTTGAGTCGTTCGCATCGCTGATCGCGCAAGCGCCCGCGTTTGACGTCACCGACGCCACCAAGCTCACGATGCCGACCCCGTCTGAGTTCATGGACCGCACGTTCGCGTTCACGAACGAGATGCTGGAAACGCGCAAAGAGTACATGACCAAGCTCGCCGAGCTTGCGGCCGAAACGCAAAAGCAGTTCGCCGACGCTGCGAAGCGCATGGCGGACGCGGCGAAGAACTAGACGCGCTACGACGCGAGTTCGCCGCCGGCGACAATGAAACGGTCATCGCAACGCCACCATCCCGCGGACGCAAGCGCAGGATGGTGGAGTCGCTCGCCGCGCGCGCGTGCGGAAATCCATTGCGCAATAAGCGTCGGGCGTGGAAAGCCGTTGCCGACGTCGAAGCACCCGCTCTCGTAATAGTCCGAATGCACGGTCAAGAGCGAGTTCCAATCAAATGCTCCGAAGAGCGCCCAGACCGTAAACGCGCGTACGTCGGCTCCCGATGCGCGTAGCGCTTGCGTCTGCGCATAGAGGTCTTCAAGCCAGCGGATCTGCTCTACGCACGGCGCGGCGAGGTGTGCTTCGGTGATCGCAATCGGACGACGATATCGTTTCCATGCCTCCGCTCCGAGCGACGCGATCGCGCCGAGAGGCTCGTCGCGAACGCGAACCGCTTCAACGTCGACGTAGCGGTCGCGCCCGTTACCGCCGACCGCGAGCCCGGGATAGCGTTCGAGGCGATGATCCAACATTCGTTCGCTCGTAACGTAGTAGTTGAACCCCAGAATATCGGGTGGGCAGATGCATCGTTCCAGCACGGCATCACTGACGTCGACGCCCACACCGTCGAAAAACCGTCGCATCTCTAGATTCCGGTCGAACCTTCCGCACAGTAAGTCGAGCGACGTCCACCGCCGTTCGTTCTCGTGCAGCGCTTGATACTGCAGTTCGAGCGTCGCATACGTCTTGCCGACATCTTCCGTTTGAACGAGTTGCGCGTCCGGAATCACTTCGCGGATCGCCCGCATCGCGCACGCGACCGCTTCGACTTGGTTGAGCAGCGCGCGCCCAAACGACACGACGTCCGTTGCATGTGGATACCAGTGACCGTATAACGCCGAGAAGCGCGCCGTCGTGAGCGGTTCGTTGACGGGCGTGAACTTGCGCAGCCACGGATACCGTTGCGCTACCGCGCGCGCGAATCGCGCGAGCTTGTGCGGAAATTGCGGATCGAGCAGATTGGTATCGAACGGGCCGCTTCCATGATGGAGGAGCGTCACGATCGGCTCGATGCCGAGCTCCCGCATGCGCGCGAGCCGCTCGTCCGTCCACGACCAATCAGCCGAATCGACCCCGTTGGGTGCAATGCGTTCCCAAAGCACGGGGTACCGGAGCGTTTTTATGCCGAGCGACGCAATCGCATCAAGGTCATTGAGGCGGTGGTGATGTCCGGTGCGGTGCGTTTGATCGACGACCCGCTCGTGAACGCGAGCGACGGTACATTCGATACCGCCCCAAATCTCTACGCCACCTGTGTCCATGTTTGAGCGCCCTTGATTTTCGCGTACGCCGTCAGCGCTTGCGCAACGACTTGGTCCATGTTGTAGTACTTGTACGTCGCGAGGCGCCCGACGAAGTGGACGCCGGCGGTCGCGTCGGCAAGCGCCTTGTATTGCGCGTAGATCACAGCGTTTTCGGGTCGCGGAACGGGATAGTATGGATCCCCCTCGCTTTGCGCGTATTCGTATGTGACGCTCGTCTTCGCATGCGTTTGCCCGGTGAGATGCTTATACTCGGTTACACGTGTGTATGGCTGGTCTGTCGGATAATTCACGACCGCGACCGGCTGCAACCACTCGCGATCGATCGTTTGATGATCGAACCGCAGCGAGCGGTACGGTAATTTCCCGAAGCGGTAGCCGAAATATTCATCGATCGGGCCGGTGTAGACGATCTCCGCGGCGTCGACCTCGTCGATGACGTCGCGGTAGTCGACGCCCAACATCAGCGAAAGGTTGGGATGATCGAGCATGTTTCCGAACATGTGCGTATAGCCGTGCAACGGCATTGCCTGGAACGTGTCGTTGAAATACCGGTCGTCGCGATCGGTGCGAATGGGAATGCGCGAGGTTACGGAGGCGTCGAGCTGGCTCGGGTCCAGGCCCCACTGTTTGCGAGTATAGCCGGCAAAGAACAGTTCGTAGAGCTCGCGTCCGATGCGTGAGACGACGACATCTTCCGACGTGCGAACACGCTCGATGCGCTCAGCGCGCTCCGCGAAGAACGCCTCCAAATCGTCGCTCTCGAGTTGTAGGCCGTAAAGGCGGTTGACCGTATCGAGATTGATCGGCATCGGCAGGAGCATGTTGCGCACCGATGCAAGGACGCGATGCTCGTACGCGCGCCAGTGCGTAAACCGCGAAAGATATTTGAACACTTCCGCGGAGTTCGTGTGGAAAATGTGCGGACCGTACTGATGGATCAAAATACCGTCGGCATTCTTGCAGTCATACGCGTTGCCGCCGACGTGCGGGCGGCGATCGACGACCAGCACTCGCCTGCCGCCGTCAGCCGCTAGCCGTTCTGCGATGACGCTGCCCGCGAATCCAGCGCCGACAACGAGATAGTCGATGTGCGGCTTCTTCACCCGGCTACCTCAATCGTACGGTCGTGAACGTCATCGATCCGCGCGCCCATTTCGTTCACGGTGCGATCCCACGACATGGTTTCGAGCAACTCGTCGACGCGCGCATGCCACTGTTCCGGCTGCGCATCGTGCAACGCAATGCGCGCGGCCGATGCCGCGGCTCGCGGCGTTTCCGCGATCGTTACGAGGCCTTCGGTACCGTACGGATCGACGACATCGGCGATCGGCGTCGAGATTACGGGCTTGTGCGCGGCGAGATATTCGAGCGTTTTCGTCGGACTGATGAAACGCGTTGCATCGTTGCGAGCAAAGGGCAAGAGCGCGACGTCCCAGTGTTCGAGATACGCCGGCAACTCCGCGTACGATTTCATACCGATGTAATGGATGTTCTCGCCGCGCGGTAACTCGGCCGGATCGATTTTGACGACGGGGCCGATGAAGATCAGCGACCAGTCGTGCAGATCTGCGGCAAGCTCGCGCACGAATTCACGATCGAACCGTTCGTCAATGACGCCGTAGAAGCCCATACGCGGACGGCGCACGTCGCGCATATCGGCGGGTTCATCGAAGCCGCGGCGTGCGAAATGCGCCGCCTCGACGGCGCTCGGGAAACAATGGACGTTCGCGTGCGCACGGCGCTTGGAGTAGTACAAACTTCTCCCGCCGGTGAACACGATATCCGCGATTGACAGCAGCTTTCGCTCGTTTGCCGTCAGTTCCGCGGGAGCGCCTTGGAAGAGCGAGAGCTCGTCCATGCAGTCGTACACGCGCATCCCGCCGAGGTGACCCGAGAATTCGAGCGCCATCGGCGTGTAGTACCACAGGATCGGATCTTCAATCTTGCGCGCTGCGATGAACGAATCGAGCAGGCGGCGCTGCGCAGTATCGCGTGCCGTCCCGTGCAACGTGGAAGGCAAGCGTGGCTTAAGTACGGTTACGTTGCCGTCGCGACGCGCTTCGAGAAACGGCTCGCGCTCAGTTCGTTCCGGCTCTTCCCAAAAAAAAGCCGGCTGCCGTTGAGCGAGTCGACTGATAATGTGTTGCGGCCGCTGGAACACGAAGTCCCAGCGAAGGTGCGAGAAGCAGAGCAGCGGTGTACCTGTGCGAAGCATTGCGTCACTCAATACCAGCGCACGCCGCCCCTCAAACGTCGCTTGTCTACGGCATGACACTGAACATCGCGCTTGCGACCCGGGATACGTGCCTGGAATACACCGTGAGCGAGCGCTGAAGCGACGCGCGCGTTACTGCGAACCGACTTGAAGCAGCGCAATCTTAAGCTTCGGCTCGTATCTCGTGTGCGCCGGTACAGGCTCCGGTAAGGAACGCGGCCGCCGCAAGGTTTCGCACGCTGTAATACTGACTCGTTACGTGCGCGAGCAGGTTCTCCGCAGCGTCGTCGTCCACCAGCGCAATCGCGCATCCCCCAAAGCCGCCGCCCGTCATGCGCGCGCCGTATACGCCGTCAACGCGACGTGCAAGCGAGACGAGCTCATCGAGTTCGGGAATCGACACTTCGTAGAGATCGCGCAACGACGCGTGCGATTCATTCATCAGCCGGCCGACTTGCGCAACGTCGCCTTCAGCTAGAGCCGCAACGGCTGCTTTCGTCCGCTCGTCTTCGTCGACGACGTGGCGCACGCGCTCGCGTACCGGAGACGGCAACCGCGCTTCGTTCGCTTGCAACGTCTGCGGCGTGAGGTCGCGCAATGCTTCGATGTCGACTCCAGCCGTTTTGAGAAGCGCGACGCCTCGCTCGCACTCTTCACGTCGCTCGTTGTACGCCGAGGTCGCCAGCGAATGCTTCACGCCGGTGTCCATTACTGCAACCGTAACACCCGCAGGGAACGCAACCGGCGCGACGGCCAACGTGCGGCAATCGATGAAAAGCGCGCTGTCTACAATGCCGTGCGCGACGGCAAGCTGATCCATCGCCCCGCTCCGGATGCCGACGTAGTCGTGCTCTGCACGCCGGCCGAACGCCGCTAGACGATCCGGATTCGTTTCAATTCCGGCGAACGAAACGAGCGCTTGCGCGAGCGCGAGTTCGAACGACGCGGACGACGAAAGGCCGCCGCCGATTGGGACATCGGTTCCGATCGTAATATCGACCCCGCATTCGAGCGCATGTTCTTCCGCGATCGCAGCAACGACGCCGGCCGCGTAATCATGCCAGCCGGACCGGCGGCGAAACGGTGCAGCGATCGGGATGTCGACACGATCCTGGAGTTCAAGCGAATGAATGCGCACGACGTCGCTCTCATTGGGCGACGCGCCCGCAACCGTCCATCGGTCGATCGCGATCGGCAGAACAAAGCCGTCGTTGTAGTCGGTATGCTCGCCGATCAGATTCACGCGGCCGGGTGCGGCAAAGAGGCGCGGCTGCTTCTTTCCGAACATTTTTCGATGCGCAATGCGTACGCGCTCCGCTACGGTCACCTCATCCCCTCGCGAATTCGCGCTGCCGTTTCCTCGGGCAACGTATCGTTGATGAACATCCCGGCACCGAGTTCCGAACCTGCGAGAAATTTCAAGCGCCGTTCGGTGCGCAACGGCGGATAGAATTCGGCGTGAAAATGGTAACCCTCAGGGTTGCCGTGTATGGGACGCTGATGCATCGCCATGACGTATGGAAAGGAGCGGTCGAAGACCCGATCGTAGGCGCGCACGACGCGCAAGAGCATGCCGGCGAACGCGTCTTTCTCCTCATCGCTGAATTCGGTGAATGCGCCGAAATGCCGCGCGCTCACGATATGCACCTCGTACGGCCACCGCGCGGCGAACGGAACGTAGGCCGTAAAGCGCTCGTCGCTCGCAACGACGCGCTTGTCGTACCTCACTTCATCGTCGCGCAGATCGCACAGCAGACACGCATCGTGCTCGTCATCGTAGCGTGCAAACTGCTCCAGCTCTTTCAGAATGACCGGCGGTATGAACGGGTACGCGTAAATCTGTCCGTGCGGATGATGGAGCGTTACGCCGATTTCTTCACCTTTGTTTTCGAACACGTACACGTAGGCGATCTCGCCTCGTTCGCCGAGTTCACGCGTGCGGTCCGTCCATACGTCGACGAGGTTTCGAACTTCGGTAACGTCGAGATCAGCAAGCGTCGCATCATGACGCGAGGTGTAGAGGACGACTTCGCATGTCCCGGCCGCCGGCGCGACGGCGAAGTGCCCGGCGGTTTCGAGCACCGGCTCGGGCGGCGGCGTACGCAAACTCGGGAAGCGATTTTCGAAAACCGCCACGTCGTACGATCGGGCGAGAATTTCCCTTTCTAATCCGCCGCTTTCGGTGGGGCAGAGCGGACAGAATTCGGCCGGCGGCAGGAACGTCCGCGCATTCCGATGTGTTGCCGTCGCGACCCATTGACCAAGCAACGCGTTCCATCGAAGTTCGGACATTATCGCGCCTCGGACGTGTAGCAGATGAGGTAGCGCCCATCGGGCAGTGTAACGACTTCCTTGCGCATGCCCCATCGTTCCCACTTTGCGCGTAGGTAATAAAACTTCGCGGCAAGCTCGCGGCGGTTTTTCACGGCCTACGATGCTGCATGTCATCATTGCAGCAGTGATCATCGCATCATTTGTCTATGGAGCTCCGCTTGCGGTGCCGTTGCGCGCGGGTACAAGCACAGTGTGCTCGCTCTCGATGACGACGCGCTCCGAATTGCCGTCGCCCGCGTAAATCCCGATCCCACGCGCCGGACGCGCTACGTGCTCTACGACGTGTTGCGGCGCAACTTTCAAGCGCTCGCCGTCGTCGAATCGCTGCGCGCGCCGCTGCGCTTCGCGTACAGCGTAAAAACGAACCCCGATCCGGAGTTGCTCGCGCTCGCGAACGAAGCGGGACTGTATGCGGAAGTGATCGGCCCGCAAGAACTCGAGCTCGCTCATCGGATCGGTTTTGCGAATCGCACGATCTACAACGGGCCGCACCCCGCGTGGCGCGCGGGCGACGTTCCCGCAATCGTTCTTTCCGATTCACCCGAAGCGTTCGTCGAGAACGCGCGCCGGTTAGACGGCGCGCTCGTCGGCATTCGAGTTCGTCCGCCCGGCATTCCGTCGCGATTCGGAATCGTCGAATCACAGCTCGACGCGATCTGCGATGCGATCCGCGCGAGCGGGCGGCGAACCACCGCGGTATCACTGCACGTGCGTCCGGAGGACTTCGGAGATCGATCGTGGCGGCAAATCGTCGCGTCGGCGATCGACGTTGCGCGCGAAATCGAGCGCCGAACGAGCGCGAAAGTCACCGTGTTCGACGTCGGCGGCGGAAAGACGCCGGTAGAGTTCGATCAGTCGCTCGCCGCCGGTGACTTCGCGTGGCTGCTCCGGGAAACCGTGGCCGCGCTGCCCTCCGCACACGCGATCTTCGCGGAACCGGGGCAAGCCGTCGTTACGCCATGCGCGTTCGTCGTTGCACCGGTTCTCGAAATCCGCCGCTGCAACGGTGTCACCGACGTCGTCGTCGACGCCGGGTACCCCGACGTTCCGCAGATCCGCTCGTTCCCGCACCGTGTGCTCGCCGTGACCGACGGCGATATCACGCTGCTCGACCGCGGGCCGGATCGTATTCTCGGATGCACGTGCCTCGAATACGACGTCATCCGCGGCGACGTGCGGCTGCCCGCCGAAGTGGATGCGATCGAGGCGATCGTCATCGCTGACGCCGGCGCCTATGACTACAGCATGGGCTTCGACTTCGCGCGAGGTGGGAATAGGGGAGTCGATGACCGGATCGGAGTGCCAGGAGGCTAGTTACTTGCTCCCGATACGCGCAACGTCGACCGCGCACGTATCGGAACTGGCGAGTTACCTGAACGCTCTGCGTCACGTGCAAGTCATCGTGGTGGACGCGTCCGACGATACGATCTTCGCTGCGCATGCCGCAGCGTTCGCCCCGCGCGTTCTCCACGTTGCGCCCGACCCGGACATCGCGGGGGCAAACGGCAAGGTGCGCGGTGTACTTACGGGGCTTCGCCGCTGTAAGCACGACAAGATCATCGTTGCAGATGATGACGTTCGCTATACGCCGTGGTCGCTGCGCGCCGTCATTTCCGCCCTCCGCGATGCCGATGTGGTTCGTCCGCAGAACTACTTCGATCCACTTCCCTGGCACGCGTTGCTCGATACGTCGCGCACGTTGGTCAATCGCACACTGGACGGCGACTGGCCGGGAACGCTTGCATTCCGCCGCAGCTTCGCGCCGTTCGGCTACAATCCTAACGCGCTTTTCGAAAACTTCGAACTCGTGCAAACCGTGCGCGCGCGCGGCGGCCGTGAAGCGGTGCGCCGCGACATCTTCGTTCGCCGTCTTCCCCCAACAACCGCGCACTACTGGAGCCAGCGCGTGCGCCAAGCATATGACGAGTTCGCGCGGCCCGGGCGTATGCTCGCGGCGCTGTGCATTGCGCCGGTCTGTATTGCGTGTCCGTCGCTCATTGCGGCGTTCTCGGCGCTAGCAATCGGCGCTGCGTTGACGGGATGGGTTCGCGCCAACGGGTACCAGTATTTTCCGGTTACCGCGGTCGTGGCCGCGCCGCTGTGGCTCGCCGAGCGCGCGATCTGCGCCTGGCTCGCACTTTACGAGCGCCTACGGTTCGGCGGCGTTCGCTATGCGGGGCGCATTGTGAAGCACGCAGCATCATCACCGAAGGAGCTTCGACGAAAATGGGCGGTTTGAGCCCGCAACAAGCCCTGTCCCTCTACGACTCAGACAACCCGATTCGCACCGCGGCGGCATACCGCACCAGCAACTACTCAGCGTATCTCGACGGCAAACTCGTGCGGCTCCTTGATTGGCACGAGCCGTCGGCGCGCGCAAAAATGGCACATTTGGTTTTCCGCTCGTTCGTCTTGCATGACGGCTTCTCGTGTGTCGGCGCAAAGGGCGCCGTCGCAAGCGGCGGTTATCGGTTCGGCTTTTATCGCCGCTTACCGTCGCGCGAAGGAACGGAGGGACTCGCGCGCGATCTCGCGGCCTTCGTCGCGGAACTCCCGCACATGCGCGCGCGATACAAAAGCTTCGTTGCGATGTTCGACGACACGACGTACGACGAAGCCGGCTTCGAGGCGCGCCTGTGGGAGCAGCTCGGCACACTGCACGCGATCGATCGCAAGTATTTCGGTTGGGACTCGCGCGTGTCGGACGATCCATCCGATCCGGCCTTTGCGTTCAGCGTTGCCGAACACGGATTTTTCGTCGTCGGCATGCACCCGTCGGCATCGCGCTTGAGCCGCAGATTGCCGTTTCCGGCGCTCATTTTCAACTCGCACGCGCAGTTCGACGAACTCAAAGCCAGCGGACACTTTGCGCGCGTGCAGGAGATCGTTCGCGAACGCGAGCTTGCGCTTCAAGGATCGCTCAATCCGAACCTCACCGATTACGGCGTGGCAAGTGAGGCACGTCAATACTCCGGCCGTGCGGTGGAAACAGATTGGAAATGTCCGTTTCACCGCAAATCGTAAAGCTCGAACCGCAAACCGGCACGGCATTCATCCTCGCAGCCGGGGAACGTGTGCGCATCATCGACATCGAAGGGGAACAGGTCGCCGACGTCGCGCTCTTCGCGCGCCACGATGCGCAGGACCGTTTTTCGCCGGGCCGCACGATCGATTATAACGAGCGGCTCGTTCCGCAGATCGGTGACGTGCTCTACTCGAATCGCAGCACGCCGCTGGCGCGCATCGTCGCGGACACCGTCGGCGTGCACGATGTATTGCTTGCGCCGTGCAGCCGCACGATGTTCGAACGGCGCGGCGAATTCGATCATGCCAGTTGTCACGCAAACCTTTCGCGCGCGCTCGAACCGTTCGGCCTCGGTGAAGACGACGTCCGCGCAACGCTCAACGTCTTCATGGACGTTCGCGTCGAACGAAATGCAGTCAAAATTCACCCGCCCGCGAGCCGGGCGGGCGACTACGTCGAACTCCAGGCCGAGACGGATCTCGTCGTTGCGATTGCCGCGTGCTCATCGGAGCTGACGAACAACGGCCGCTGTAAGCCGGTCGGCTACACGGTCGCGTTGTCTTAATTCGTTAGTTGACATACCGCCCGATCGGCGTTATCATGCTCTTAAATATTTAGTTGATGAAAGAGAGTCGTCGATGTCGCGTCTGGCGCCGCTTTTGCCGCCGTTGCTCGCTCTCGCGCTGGCGATCGCCGCGTACATTCCTGCCATCGCAAGCGATCGGTATGAAACCGGTCAATGGAATTGTATCGATCGCGATCTCCGCGGCGCCGATTGGCACGGCCGCGACCTGCACGGTCAGGATCTGATGCGCACCAATCTCAGTAACGGCAACCTCTCGGCGGCGAACTTACGCGACGCGCACCTGGAGTGCGTTGATTTTTCCGGCGCAAACTTGGCGAACGCCGATCTGCGTAACGCCGACTTAACCGGCGTGTCGTTTCGCGACGCGAACCTCACCGGTGCCAGATTCGACGGCGCACGCATGTCGGGCGCGAACTTTGCCGACGGCGACGTACGAAACGTCAGTTTCTCGCGAGCGGTGTTGACCGGCGCAAATTTCAGCGGCGCTCACTTCGCCGGAGCAAATTTCAGCGGCGCGAAGCTCATCGGTTGCAACATGCAGCACGCGGATCTACGCAATACGAATTTCTGGTCCGCCGAGAGTACCGG
Organism: Vulcanimicrobiia bacterium; assembly: GCA_963737065.1. Lineage (GTDB taxonomy): Bacteria > Vulcanimicrobiota > Vulcanimicrobiia > Vulcanimicrobiales > Vulcanimicrobiaceae > JAMXLG01. Next base: position 1,588,883 of record CAVTRC010000001.1, on the reverse strand, counting down.
TCTGAACCTCAGCGACGCGCAATTGCCGTAACGTCGTCGCGGCTTGCACGTACGCAAGCGTGCTCTCCGCGCCCATGTTCGGAGCAAAGTGCTGTCGTTAGTTCGCCGGAAATCGCATCGTAACCCGGGTTCCGTGATTCACCCGGCTTTCAAGTGCGATCGTTCCGCCCATGCGTTCGACCGCACGTTTTGCGATTGCAAGACCCAATCCGGAACCTTCAACGTCACCGTGACCGCTGCCGCGGTAGAACCGGTCGAATGCGTGCTCCGCGTCGACATTCTGCATTCCGGGGCCGCGATCGATCACGTCGATCGTGACGTCGCGGTCGTTACGTCCGACGCGCACGTCGATCGGCTCGTCGGCCGCATAACGTACCGCGTTTTCGACGACGTTTTTCAGCGCCTCGTAGAGTTCCGCGTCGTCACCGGTAATCGATGCGTCGCCGTCGTGACTGAAGCGGATGCGGTCGCCCGCGATCGGACGCAATGCGTCGACGGCACGCGCGGCGACGGAATTGAGATCGACGCGGTCGCGGACCGGCTCCGCTTCGCGTTCCATGCGCGCGAGCAAAATGAGCTTCTCAATGATCGTCCGCATCTTGCGGCTTTCGTCGAGCATCGTTTCGTGGACGCGCGCGACCGCCGCGGAGTCTTCCACCACGCCGGATCGCAGCGCATCCAGATACCCCATAAAAATCGTGAGCGGCGTGCGCAGCTCGTGTCCCGCATCCGCAATGAACTGCCGCATCTCGGCTTGCTGGCGGCGCTGTTCGACGGCCGCGACGTTGAGCCGCTGCGCAACTTCGTTATACGCTTGCGTCAGCTCGTGCAAGCCACTATCCGACTCGAGTAACATCTTCGGCGTGAAATCACCGTCGGCGATGCCATGCAGTGCGTCGGTCACATCGACGAGCGGACGCACGGCGCGGCTCGTAATCGCACGGCCGACAAGCCACGCAAGAATGACGGCGAGAATACCAATCGGCGTAATCGTCAGCCAATAGCGTCCGATGTAGCGCGTAAACCCTTCGAAGTCCGGCTGCAACTCGATCACACCGCCGGAGAGATGAATGTGGCGCGGGCGCATGTTGAACAGCGCGGTTGCCGCGAGCGTCAAGCTGCTCGGCTCTTGCGTGTTGCCGGCGATCAGTTTGTGATTCGGTCCGAAGACGAGCACGCGGAAACGCGACGGCGTTTCGTCCTTCACCAGTTGCGGACCGTACTGCTCGAGCGTTTGATGCCGCGATTGATAGAAGTCGATCCGCTGTTGCAGCCGCGTGCGCGACGCGTCCATCGATTGGTTGTAGTTCGTCGCGTAGAGAACGAACGAGATAATCGAAGACGACACGGCGACGAGGACGATCAGCAGCACCGCGAGCACGACGTAGCCCTGAGTAATGCGGCGTGAAAATTGCGCGAACGGCGCGCTAGTCGGCACGAATGGTGTACCCCGCGCCGCGCACGGTTTGGATCAGCGGGCGGTTGAATCCGTCGTCGATCTTTCCGCGCAGGTAGGAGATGTAGCGCTCGACCGCGTTTTGCCCGACCTCTTTCTCGTCGCCCCACACCATGTCGAGCAATTCGTCGCGCGTGAACACGCGACGCGGCCGGCGCAGCAGCGTCACGAGCAAATCGTATTCGAGCGGCGAGAGATCCACGCGCTTGCCCGCTCGTGCCACGGTATGTTCGTCGAGATTTACCGTGATGTCGTCGTAGCTCAGCACGTTGCGGTTTTCGAGGTGGGGGCGGCGTAGCTTCGCATCCAAATGCGCGAGCAGCTCCGACATCTCGAACGGCTTGCTCAAATAGTCGTCCGCACCGTGCGCCAAACCCTCGACTTTGGCTTCCACCTCGCCGCGCGCCGAAAGCATGATCACCGGGGCATCGGTGACCCGGCGCAGCATCGGCAGCATCTCGATGCCGCGTGATCATCGGCATCATCACGTCGAGAATGATCGCGTCCGGCTCCCACTGGCGCACGAGGTCGAGCCCCGACGGGCCGTCGCCGGCCGTCCGCACTTCGTATCCGTGGTGCCCCAGCGTCAATTCGAGCAGTTCGCGTATCCGCCGCTCGTCGTCGATTACCGCCACCCGGCGCTTCGTTTCGGCCATGGTCTTCTTCTATATGCCCGGCGCAGTTGAGATATTCCGGATACCGCCGCTCACGACGATGCGACGACGGGCGCGTTCATGATGCCGGGGAAGAAGAAATAACAGCAAACGCCGATGACGATGAGATACACGAGCAGGATCAGCGTCCATCCCATGTTGTGGCGAATGACCGTGCCTTCCTTACGGACGAAGCGCGTCGTCGACACGCCGACGCTCGCGGTTTGCGGCGCGACCGGTTTGCCGATTTCCGCGCCGACGGAATTGAGCGTCGGTAAGAGCAGCGTCGGAAAGCCGAGCAATTTGCCGACGATGTTTTGGAACGATCCGAACATTGCGTTCGTCGACGTGTTGCTGCCTGAGAGTGCGACGCCGATCCAACCGAGAATCGGCGCGATGATGATGAACCACCCGCCGATCTTTGAGCTTGCGAACGCGAGCGACGCGGCCATGCCCGAATAGTTGTACACGTACGCAAGTCCGAAGATGAAAACGCCGACGAGCAGAGCGCCCCACATTTGATGCCACGTGCGGCGAAAGACCTCGACGAGTTGTTCGCCCGTCGTGCGCAGCAGCAGTGCAATGATGATCCACGATGCGAGAATCGCGCTTCCGCCGACGAAGGGCGTCCACGAGAACGTCGCGGACACGGATTTTCCAGCGCTAATCGATGAAAGCGCATTAACGCTCGCTTTCAACGGTGCGATCTTCGGAAGCGGCGACCACGGCCCGGTCCACGCGACGACGACGATCACCAGCACGATGAAGGGCATCCATGCCCACCAAATTTGCGCGGTCGTCAACCCGTGCGCTGCGAGGTCGTCGCGCGCGGCATCGGGCACCGGCGTTCCGCCGTATCCGAGCACGGTTTTGGGACGCCAGAATCGCAGCAAGAGCAGCAACAATGCGATGCAAACGATCGCGCCGGAAACGTCCGGGAGATACGGGCCGAGATACACCGCAACCGGATACTGTCCGAGAATATATCCGAGCGAACCGACGATCGCGAGCGGCCATCCTTCGCGGAAGCCGCGCGATCCGCTTACGAGATAGATAAGAATCCACGGCGGCAGAATTGCCAGAATCGCGACGACGTGTCCGACCGAGCTGGAGAGTGCGAGCAGCGGAAGCCCGGTGACCGCAGCGAGCGCGATGATCGGCGCTCCGAGCGCGCCGTAGGAAACCGGTGCATTGTTTGCGATCGCCGCGACGCGAATTGCGTCGAGATCAGGAATGTTGAGCGCGATCAAAATCGGCGCTACGACCGCCCACGGATAGCCGAACCCCACGAGCCCCTCGAGCAATGCGCCCAGAGCCCACGCGAAGAGAATCGTTTGCACGCGCACGTCACGCGTCCCGTGCGAGGAAATCCAGCGCCGGAAGTTTTCGAACACGCCGGTCACGACGAGCGTATTGAACAACACGACGCCCCAGAACGTGATCCAGTCGACGTTCCATACACCGGTCAGCGAACCGTAGAAATAGGACGCGATGCCGTCACGCAGCGGCATATGCCAGACGAGGAGCGCGATCAGCAGCGTGACGAGCGAACCGGCGAGCGTTGCCGTCCAGGCCGACAATCGCAAACCGGCCAAGAGCAACAGCAACAGCACGACGGGAATCAAAGCCACCATCCAGGTGACGAAGAGGTTGCCCACCGGGTTGAGTACCTGTTGAAACACGGTAGCCCTCCGATACGGCAAGCTACTCCTCGCCGCGTGGAAATCCCGCGTAGAACGCGAACGTTGCAGCGTGTTTGCCGACATCGTGGGCCGCGACAACTGCATGACCGATGATGCGGCGTTGCGCGTGTATGAATGCGACGCGCTCACCGGCACGCGCGTCCGCCCCGCCGCGGTCGTGCTTCCGGCGACGACGGAAGAAGTGGCTGCCTGCGTGAAGCGCGCCCGAGAGCTCAATATGGCAATCGTACCGCGCGGTTCCGGCACGGGGCTGTCGGGCGGCGCGCTGCCAATCGAAGGCGCCGTCGTGATCGGGACGTCACGAATGCAGTCAATTCTCGAGGTCGATTTCGAGAACCACCGGATGCGGGTGCAGCCCGGCGTCATTAACCTCGATATCAGCCGCTATCTCGCGCCGTACGGCTACTATTATGCGCCCGATCCCAGTTCGCAGAGCGTCTGTTCTATCGGCGGCAACGTTGCGGAAAACTCGGGCGGCGCGCATTGTTTGAAGTATGGCTTCACGATCAATCACGTCCTTGCGCTTACGATCGTCCTCGCCGGTGGAGAGATCGTGTCGATCGGGGCCGATTCGCCCGATCCGCTCGGTTACGATCTGATCAGCGCGGTCGTCGGCAGCGAAGGTTTGCTCGGCATCGTCACCGAGGTTACGGTTCGATTTCTGCGCATCCCGCAAGCAACGCGCACGATCTTTGCTACGTTTCCGTCGACCGACGAAGCCGGCGAAGCCGTCTCGCACATCATCGCAGCCGGCATCGTTCCGGCGGCGATCGAGATGATGGATAAACTTGCCATCGAAGCGATCGTCGCTGCGACGCGGGTGGACTGGCCGCTCGACGTGGGGGCTGCGCTGTTGATGGATGTCGACGGCACGAGCGAAGAAGTTGCAGAGTGTGCGGAGTCCGCAAGCGCGATTCTGCAACGTTGCGGCGCGATCGAGATCCGCCGCCCGCACGACGAGCGCGAACGCCAGTTGATGTGGACCGGACGCAAAGGCGCGTTTGCGGCGATGGGGCGGATCAGCCGAAACTACTACGTGCAAGACGGTGTGATTCCGCGCTCGGACATCGCGAGCGTGCTGCGCGAGATCGCGCAGCTCTCGCGTTCGTCCGGTTTCCGTGTCGCGAACGTCTTTCACGCGGGTGACGGGAATCTGCATCCCCTCGTGCTCTACAATGCCGGCGCGGGCGATGAAGCGCAGCGTGCGGAACACGTCGCTGCCGAAATTTTGCGGATCTGTTTGCGTCACGGCGGATCGATTACCGGCGAACACGGCGTGGGCGCGGATAAGTCCGCGTATATGGGCGAAATGTTCGGCGAACCGGACCTCGACACGATGCATCTCGTGCGGTGCGCGTTCGACTCTACGCGCACGTTCAACCCGACCAAGGTGTTTCCGTCGCCGCGGCTTTGCGGCGATCGCGCCGGTGCGCGTTAATGCACGCGCCATCATCGATCGACGAATTGTCTCGTCTGATGTCGGCACTCGCGCGCGAACGCCGGACGCTCGCGTTCACGGGCGCAGCGGTCCCGCTCGATGCACCGTATGCGAAGCCCGTCGACGAGTTGCTTTCGCTTTCGCACTTGAACGGCATCGTTGAATATGCGCCGGCCGACCAAGTGGTCGAGGTGCGCTCCGGCACGACGGTCGCGCAACTCCAGTCGACGCTGCGCGAACGCAGTCAACGACTTGCACTCGATCCTCCCGACCCCGAGCGCACGACGGTCGGTGGTGCGCTCGCCGCAAATCTCTACGGGGCGTTGCGCACGCGGTTCGGTACCGCGAAGGATCTCGTGATCGGCATGACGATCGTTCGCGCGGACGGCGTCGTCGCGCGCGGCGGCGGAAAGGTCGTGAAAAACGTCGCAGGGTTCGACGTGCCGAAGCTCATGATCGGCACGCACGGGACGCTCGCGGCGATCGCGTCCGTGACGTTGCGGTTGCATCCGTTGCACCAAGCAGAGCGCAACGTCATGTTCGACGGCTGTTCGGCCGCGGAAGTGCGCGCATTGACGAAAAACAACGTCGACCTGCAACTGGAACCCGCCGCATCGTTCGCGACGTATGACGGCCAGTTTTACGAGCATTGCATTCGCTTCGAAGGCTTTCCGGAGAGCGTCGCGCGGCAAGCCGAGAAGCTCGGCGGCGCCACGCGCATCGAAGTCGATGCGATTCAAGAAACGGCACGCACCGAAGGCACGCTGCGGTTGAAGATTTCCGCGTTACCGTCGCACTTCGAGACGATTCACGCACGCGTCATCGTTCCGCTCTATGAAGCGCTCGTGAAGGGGCCGCAGGTACTTGCATATCCGTCCGCCGGGACGTTCTTCATCGGCGGCGATGTTGACGACGCGCCGCGCGTTATCGCGACGATACACGCCGCGCGCGCGGTGGTCGAGCGCATGGGCGGAACGCTCGTACTAACCGCCGCGCCGGCAAACATGCGCGACGCCATAGATCCGTGGGGAACGCCCCCGGCGGCTTTTGCGTTAATGCGCGAGCTAAAGCAACGCTTCGATCCTAATCGCCGTCTGCATCCCGGCGCGTTTGTCGGAGGACTCTAGGTGATCGATCTCATTTCCGAATGCGTGCACTGCGGCTTTTGCTTGCAAGCGTGCCCGACGTATCAATCGTGGAAGAACGAAGCGGACTCGCCGCGCGGTCGGATCGATCTGATGCGCGGCGTCGTCGAGGGAACGCTCGCGCTCGACGCGCAGGTCGTTCCGCATTTCGATCGCTGCCTCGGATGCATGGCATGCATGACGGCCTGCCCGTCGGGTGTCGAATACGATCGATTGATCGAAACCACACGCGGAATGATCGAGAATCAGTACCGGCGTCCGCTCTGGCAGCGGCTCTTCCGCTCGATGATTTTCGCACTGTTTCCGTATCCGAAGCGGATGCGCGCGCTCGCGCCGCTGCTCAACGTCGTTGCGCGCACCCCGCTGCGGCGCATGGTGCCGGGCGGATCGCTTTTGCGCCCGATCGACATTCGCGCGGCGTCGCAACCGCTCGCGGCCGTGTATCGCGCACGGGGCGAGAAACGCGCTCGTGTCGGGCTCGTAGCCGGCTGCGTGCAGCGCGTTTGCTTTCCCGAAGTAAACGCCGCAACGATTCGCGTCCTGAGCGCCGAAGGCTGTGAGGTGTTCATTCCACCGGGAGCCGGCTGCTGCGGCGCGCTCTCCCTGCACAGTGGACGGCTCGATGAAGCACGCGCATTCGCGCGGAAGACGATTGCGGAGTTTGAGACGCTGCAACTCGACGCCGTCGTCGTGAATGCCGCGGGATGCGGGTCCGCACTCAAAGATTACCGAGAACTACTAGCAGACGATCCGGCGTGGTCGCGACGTGCCTCCGCGTTTAGCGCAACCGTACGGGACGTCAACGAATTTCTGGCGTCGCTTGAACCGCGCGCCGTACGCGCGCCGCGCAACGAACGGATCGCGTATCACGACCCCTGCCATCTCGCGCACGCTCAGCGCATCCGCCGCGAACCGCGCGAACTCCTGTGCACGATCCCCGGAATCGAACTCGTCGAGATACCGCACGGCGATCAATGTTGCGGCAGCGCCGGAACGTACAATCTTTTCGAACCCGAGAGCGCGCGCGAGATCGGCCTGCGCAAAGTCGACAACGTCCTGTCAACCGGCGCAACGACCGTGGCCAGCGCGAACCCCGGTTGCACGCTGCAGATGCAATCGCTTGCGCGCGAGCGCGGCATCGAACTGAAGATCCTTCATCCGGTAGAGATTTTGGACGAAGCCGTTTCGGCGGGTATACTGCAAGAATGAGTACTGGACAGGACCCGCGCGAACTGCATACGGAAGCGGACGACATTCCTCCGCTGAGCCCGCAGGAAGCCGAATCAATGGGCCGCCAAACCGAAACACACACGCGAGGCGAGAAAATCAGCGATCAAGTCGTTTACGGCGATGTCGATGAGGGATTCGAAAACGAAGATCAAGCGGACGAGCATCACGCCGACGCCGACGACATCGTATAACCCGCGCGCTACGGTGGCGTTGGGTGGAGATACGCGTCGAACCAGTCCAGCCAGCGTTTGTAGGCGTCGGCGTATCGGACGGGCCCTTTTGGCAAATGGCCGGTCGTCGGATAGACGTAGAACCTGACCGGGACGCCGCGGTCGCGCAAGCGCGTGAAACAGTTCGTAATTTTCAACCGCGGGAACGCGCACGTCGTAGACATTTGACATCAGCAGCGTCGGCGTATGGATGTGCGCCGCGTAGGTGATCGGCGATTGCGCGCGGTAGACCGCGAGTTTTCCCGAATCGTTTGGTGAGAAGCCGAAGTAGGCGCGATCGTCTAGGATGTCGTCGGCGATCGCGTAGTCGACGGCGAGATCGGTGACGGGAGCGCCGGCGACGGCGACTTTGAAGATGTCGTAGTGGCCGATCATCCACGTTGTCATCTGCCCGCCGTACGACCATCCCGAGATGCCGATGCGATTCGGATCGATAATATTCATCCGCTTCACGGCATCGATCGCTGCCATGATGTCGGTTCCCGGGCCAGCGCTCGCGTCGTCGATGATCGAGCGCTCAAACGCGTTGCCGGCGTCGCTCGATCCACGATAGTTCGGCGCGAGCACGATGTACCCGCGCGCCGCAGCAAGCTGATACCACGGTTCGAATGCGACGAGCGACGTCAGCTGCGGACCGCCATGCACGCGTAACACTAACGGGTAGCGGCGATGCGGGTCGTAGTTCGGCGGATACGTGAGGACCGCGTACTGCGTGAAGCCGCCGTTCCGATACGTCAGTTGCGTTTGCCTTGCGAGCGTCAAGCGCGCGATGTCGTCGTTCCAGTGCGACAAGCGGATCGGCAGCGGCTGCATTCGGCGCGAGATAGTACAGCTCGCTCGGATGCGTCGGCGTCGTACCGGTGAAGGCGATCGCGCCGGAACGCGATGCGGCTTGCGGCGTAATCGACGCGTCGGCAATGTCGCCGAGCCGCACATCGCGCCTCGCACCGTTGAGTGATTGGAGCACGAGTCGAGCGCGCGTGCGATCGTATGTCCGCAAGAGTAACGTCGCTGAGTTGAACCACGCGAAATCTTCGACGTTTCGATCGAGCGCAGCGGCGAGGTTGCGCGCGGTACCACCCGATGACGAAACGAGCATCGCATCGAACTGCGCCGGGATCACACCGTTCTGCGGATACTGATACACAACGTAGCGCCCGGACGGGTCGTATAGCGGCGCGCCCTGATCCACATCGCGCGACGCCGTTAAGCGGCTCGCCTTTTCCGTTGCAACGTCGACGCGCTCGATGTACGAGAGATCGTAGTCGGCATAGATGCCGTTCGGCGCGCGCGCGTATACGATGAAGCGTCCGTCGGGAGACCACGACGGCGGCGCGTCATCGCGCACGCTGGACGTTCCGGACGTCAACTGTTTTTCCGTTCCGCTCGTCGTCACCGTCCACAGACGCGACCGCGGCGCAGCTTTCGTTGCTAGGTACGCATTGTCGCCGACTTCGAATGCGTCTTCGTAGATCGCCGCGCCGGTTTTCTTCCGCACGGCATCGGCGCGCACGAACGCAATTCGCCGGCCATCGGGCGACCACGCCGCACCCGCGACATCGGTCGTGCCGCTGGTCAGCTCGGTTTCGTGCGAGCCGGCTGGATCGGTTACATAGACTTGCGAGACGCTCGAGGTTTTGTCGTCCGCGATATACGCAAGGCGATCGTCGCGCGACCACGTGAGATTGGAATAGGAATCGTGATGGAACAGCAGCGCCTTATCGCTGCGCGTTGCAACCTCGACAACGTGTAACACATCAACCTCGAGGTTACGGTCAAGTTCATTGTGCGAGGCGAGGTAGGCGATGTACTTGCCGTCACGCGAAATGGCCGCCCCCGAGACGTCGATCGTGCGATTCATCGCATCGATCGAGAAGAGGGCGGCCAGCGTCAGTGCGAGCAACGGTTAGAGTTTGATCTTCACCTGGAAGTAGGCATTCAACGCAAGCGGATAGTTCCCGGAGTTCGGATCGCCATACGTCGGAACGTACGATTGGGTGAAGTACTTCTGCGCCGGCACGCCGTTCGCCGCGGTGTCGTTGAAGCTCGTGCCGTTGTAGAACCCGCCGCCGACATAGAATGTGTTCGAAGCATATCCACACGTGTTGCCGCTCGGCGAGTAGGCAGTGCTCCACGGGGTCTTCGATCCGCCGAAGCACGTGTTCACGAGGCTTGTGAGCATCAGCGATCCGGTGATTCGCGGGCTGAAGTCATACGAGAGCTGCATCCCGAGATTGAACTGCCACGGCTGACGGTACTGACCGAACGATGCGAACGTTCCGGTTTGCGGATTGGGAATGTAGAGGTAGCCGGGATTCGTGCCGTCCGACGTTAGCGCGTAATGACACGACGTGTAGTCCGCGTTGAGCGGATCGCCGGTCGTGATACCGTCGGTGCCCTGATTCGAGCGGCAATTGCGAGGATCGATGCCGATTACGTCGGCCGGCGTTCCGTACGTCGTACCTTGTTGCAACTCCATCGCGGTTGCGACGTCGAAGCGATTGTGACGGTAGTTGAGAACGAGTGACAACGTGTTCGGCGAAATGTATGGGAAATCGAGACCGGGCGTGTACCACCCGTGCGGATCGAGCAGTCCCTGCTTCGACATTCCATAGTACGGATTTCTGATGGGCGGGTTGTACGCGTTCCCGCCGGCGTCGAATACCTGCACGCAGGTCGGATCGGGAAGTACCTGATCGGGGTCGTTCGTTCCGGCCGAGAAGTTGTTCGAGTAGCACTGCGACCCGCCACCGGCTTTCGTCAGCGCGTTGAACGCCTGAATATCCTGATTATACTGATCGACGGGCCCGATTGTGCTGTTCGGATAGTTGTCCCACTTTTCAGCCGCGTTCGTGTACGTGTACGAGAGCGTACCCGCGAGGCCGTTCTTCGCGAAATCGCCCTTCGCGAGTTCCAGCTCGACGCCGTCGACGCGTAGCGTACCGGAATTAAATGATGGCGACACGTTCAAACTCGGCAAGTTTACCGTTTCGTACAGCTGATTGGTGCCCCAGCGGTAGTACGGCGTGATTTTCACCGACATATCGGTGCCCTTGAAGTGGTGTTCGTACGAGAGGTCGTAGTTGTTCGAGAACTGCGCTTGCGATTCGTGCAACGGTGAATTGAACCCGAACGGAATGAATCCGAGCAGCGTCGCCGCGAGATTCGGCTCTTCCGTCGTGTACTGGATTTCGTAGTTCTGCGGTTGCTGCGCGTAGCGGCCCGCCGAGAAGCGCAGCACCGTGTCCGGATTGACCGTATACGTCGCCGAGACGCGGGGCTCGATGTACTTCTGTGAGTAGATCGACGGATAATTGTTCGTTAGCAAAATGCCGTCCGTACCATCGGGATGCACCGTCTGGATCGGCGTCCCGAGCGACGTGTCGACCGGGCAGTTGAACGTCACGTATGGCGTTGCGAGACGAATGCTTTGCGGCGGCTGGGGCACAAACACCGGCTGCCGCGTCACGGGGTTGACGCAGAACTCTTTCTGCGCCGCGGCGAACCAAAAGTTTGATCCCGGACTGTTGGTGTTCGTGAGATCGAAACTATCGTTCTCGAAACGCGCGCTGAGGTTGACGTTCCAATGATCGTTCGGCCGCCATTCGTCGCTGAGCGAGGCGGCGGTCACGCGCGGGGTAACGGCGTTGATGTCGCCTTGATTGCCGAGGAACGTTAGCGCCATTGTCGCGTTGCTGCGGCACGCGGCCGCGCTGGCGGGCAGCTCGCCGTCGGTGCACGGATTCTGTCCCGTGAAACTCCCGTACGGCGTGGTGAATGTTCCTTGCGAGATCGGATCGTTACACGGTGCGGGTTCGCCGGCCGCGTAGTTCGAGTTCGGATCGATTCCCGCGCCGCTCGTCGTAGCAAAGCATTGGCTGCCGTTCGTGAAATTGCTGACTTGCTGATCGCCGCTGTTCAGGTAGTTGTGGTTAAAGTATCGCAAGGTATTGGACTGCGTGTACGATGCCATGACGTTCAACAAGTGCTTGTCGGAGATTTGATCGGCCGCCTGAAATTCGAGACCGCTGGTGTGCGCGCCCACTTCATAGTCGTAATTGCCGACGCCGAAGGTAATGTTGTTGCCGTATCCGTTCGCCGTCGCGCGATTGGTGTTGGAGTAGAACGTGTAGCCGAACAGACGCGCGTAGGCGTTGGTTCCCATGTTGTGCTGATATTGCAGCTTAACGATGGACGCAGTGTCCCAACGGCCGTCGCGATAGTCCGTAGGAATATTTGACGTGATCTGATTGCCATCTGAATCTACCGGGCATGCGTTCGGAACACCGGTGACGTTTACGCAGCGTCCCGTCGGTGAGCCGGGATACATATACCCGATGGGTGGCGTCGATGCTGGGGCAAGAAACCCCGTTCCCGCCGGATAGGTGTACGCGTCGGGCCAGTCGTTCGGGACGACCGCATTCAGTCCCCGGCCGAGTCCTCCGGCATCATTCACGCTCGTGTAGAACTGCGTGAAGTTTGCCGACGACATGAAGAGCGCCTGAACGTCGTCGCGGCCGCCATCGTGTTTGTGCGGAATTCCGAAGTGGAAGTTAGAGACCACCTCGCGGTTGTCGACGGTCGACGGCTGGCCGTAATTTGCGTTATAGCTTCCGAAGCAGCCCGGATCGTTATACAACAGCGAGTTGTTGTCGACCGCCGGATTGTCGTACGAACCGTCGTTGTTGCACGTCGGGTACATCGCCGGCCAAAACGAAATCGTCAGAGACGTCTGATGCGACGGCCAATAGCCGTACGGAATCGCGTCCGTTATGCTGGCGCCGTTGAACTGATCGAAGTAGCGAAAGTCTTGATTGTTGCCGCTTAGTCCGATGTAGTACGAGAACAGACGATTCGGCGACGAGCCGCCCGCTTCGACGCTCAGATTGTGATAGAACGTCGGCGACCCCATCCCCGCATTGACGGTGCCATAGCCGGGATACGTACCGGTCTTTGTAATCTGATTGATGAAACCGCCGAGGCCCGTCGCATTCACGTCGGATTGGCCGCCGCCGGTGAAGATCTGAAGCTCTTGCTGACCCAGCGTGCTCAGACCGCTTGTCGGATAGTTATCGAATGCACGGTTCACGGGAATGCCGTCGTATTCGAACCCGATCTGATCGTAGTAGCTGCCGCGGATGTACACGGTTTGATTCACGCCGACTTGGTTCGGCGGAACGTACGCACCGGGCATCGACGCGATCGCCGAGTACGCCGTATTGAGGGAACCGCCCCCGCCGAGCGGCGCGGCAGCTGCGGTCAGTTGCGGGCCGACCGAGTACACGTCGGTGCCGGTTCCCGCGCGGACGACGCTCAGCGGCGAACGTGACGTGACGTTCGCAATCGTCTTCAGCGACTTTTGCATCGCAACCGGAATGTTGAGCGTCTGACCCGCGAAGACCGTGACGCCGGCGATCGACTGCACGTCGTATCCTTCACGCGCAACAGAGAGCGTGTACGTATCGGGACCGAGCGAGATGAACGTGTATCGGCCCGACGCGTCGGTCGTCGCATGCTCGACCTGCGTAGGACTGGAAATCGTGACTTGTGCGCCGCCGATGGGTGCTCGTGACTGCGAATCGACTACGGTTCCGGTCAGTCCGCCGGTCGTCGCCGCGAGCGCGCTCAGCGGCATCGCCGTAAATGCAAAAACGAGCAGCACGCCTAACGCGCGGCAAAGGTTTCTCGGCACCATGCGCTCCTCCAGACGGTAGCGTTTCTTACGTCAGTATAGAGAGCACATGACGCGCGCGGTATCCTGGATTCCCGCTATCGGTTCATCGATGCGTAGTACGCGATCAACTGTGCGCGCGACTTGACACCCAGGCGCGCGAAGATACCGGTCAAGTGGTGCTCGACCGTGTGCTCGCTAATGTGCAGCAGCGCAGCGATCGTGCGATTCATCTCTCCGCGGGCGACGAGTTCGGCGATTTCCGCTTGGCGAGCCGTTAGTGCGCTTGATGCGCCGGAACGCTGCGGCTGTTCGGCCAGCCGGATCACGTCGCGCGTCGCGCCCATCGCGCGATATTCGGCGAGTGCGGTTTTACGGTCGCCCGCAAGCTCGGCCGCGAACGCGGCATGCCAGCGGAATCCCATCGCGGCGAAGAGCCGGTGCGCAACGCGCGCCAACCGCGCGCAACGCTCGTCATCGGACTCGCGAATTGCCATCGCGCCGAGCAGGAGCGCGTGCGCGCGCAACGTGCGCGGCCGCCCGGTGGAACCGGCAAGCAGCGTGCGCGCGAGGGCGATGTGCTCGGAGCGCCCGCACAGCGCGGTTTGCAACCAGAGGTGCCACGCACGATGGCCGTACGGCATCGCTCCGAGCGCACCGGCGATGATGCGCTGCGCTTCCTCGCGCGCGCCTTGTGCATACCGCAGTTCGGCAAAAGCGGCGCGAACCGACGCGATGCGCTGCAACTCGCGCGAGCGATCGGCGTATTCGAGCACCGCGTCGTCGGCGCACGCGGCGAGCAGCTGCCGGTCGTTAAGGATCAATGCAAGCGGAATGCCGACCGCAGCCGCTTTCGTTTTGAACGTCGCGGTCGTGACACCGCAATCGAGCGCGTCGATCATCAGCGCGCGCGCCTTCTTCAGCTCGCCGCGCCACATCAGCGTCTGTGCGTATGTCACCGCGGAATACGCCACGCGCCACATCAAGCCCGTGCGGTGTGCTTCTTCGTACGCGCGCTGGTGATGCGCGACCGCGCGATCGAGTTCGCCCAGGTCGAACGACACGAGCGCGGCATTGTTTTCCGTCTGCGCGATGAGCTCGCTGGAGCCCGTTTCGGCCGCAAGCGCCGCGGCGCGTTCACAATCGGCAATCGCACCGGCCGCGTCGCCGAGCGCCGCGCGCGTTTCCGCGCGTACTTCATGAAACGCGGCTTTGCGTCCGGTATCGAACTCGTTGTACCGGCGGCCGATCGCGCGCAACTGTGCAATCGCTTGCGACGCATTGCCAAGCGTAATCGCGAACCGCGCAACGGAGAGCATTGCCGCCAACATGCAGTTGCTCCTCGCCAAGCGCTTCGAGTTTCGCCGCGGCCTCCGACGCCGAACGCAAACTCTCCGCCGTGCGCGCGTCGACCCATTGCTGATCGCCGATAAGCAGCAACGCATACGCCATGCCGGCATCGTTTCCGAGACGTTCGTACTCGGCGTAAGCGCGTTCGTACCAGCGCACCGGTTCATCGCCGATGCCGTCGATGTAGAGCAGCGTTCCGATGCGTTCGTAAATAGCGGCGCGTTCAGCCCCCGGCGGATAGTCCCATTTCAGCGCCTCGACATACGACCGGATCGCGTCGCGATATGCGTACGTCTCCCACGCGCTTTGCGCGGCAAGCTCGTGATAGTACCGCGCTTTTTCGGCGACGTGCGCTTCGGCGTAGTGATACGCTAATTCCGCAGCCCGCGAGCGCGCGTTCTCTCCGGCTTCGATCGCTTGCGCGATGCGCAGATGCAGCGGTGCGGCAAGCCCGAGCACGAGCTGATCCGCGAGCGCCTGGCGAATCAACGAGTGCCGGAACGTAAACGATCCCGAACGGCCGCGATCGCGAACGAGCAGCTCGCGTTCGGATGCGCGCTGCGCCGTTTGCAGCACGTCCGACTCCGGCACGCCGGCGATGTCCGCGACGAATCGCGCGTCGAACGTCTGACCGACGGTCGCGGCGCGTACTAAAATCGCGCGCTGTGCGTCGGTGAACGTCGCGAGACGTTCGCTCAACATCGCTTGCGCCGAGAGCGGCATCGTCGATGCGAGTGAAAGCTCGCCGTTGTCGACCGCGATGCGCGTCAGCTCCTCCGCGAAGAGCGGATTACCGTCGCTCAGTTCCTCGATTTTCGTGACGAGCTGCGGCTGCAACTGCGTTCCGAGCGCGTCGGTCATCCGTACCACCAACGTTTTGATGTCGTTGCCGCGCAATCCGCGCAGCGCGATCGTCGTTCCGTGTGCACGCGCAATGCTGAACCGCAGCGCAGAGAGGGCCGGATTGTCGAGCGCACTTGACGGGCGCAACGTCATCATGACGAGGATGCGCGCGTCGTGCAACGCCGCGGTGAGATAGCGCAGCAGTTCGATCGAGGTTTCGTCCGCCCAGTGCACGTCTTCCAGCACGAGCACGAGCGGCTTGCGCATTGCCTCGCGGCGGAACGCGTCGGCGACTTCTTCGAAATACGCCGCGCGTTCTTGCGCGTGCGCGCGTCCTTCGCGCGACGTCGGCGGACGCTGCACGCGGCGCGACAGACTCTCGAGCGATTGTTCGATCGGAAGATACGGACGGCGAATTTGCTCGGCACATTGACCGAGCGCGATCGTCGCGGTGTCACCCGTTTGTTGCGTGAACTCGCGCACGAGGCGCGATTTCCCGATGCCCGCTTCACCTTCGATCGCGACGAAGCGTGGGCCGCGTCCGCCGCGCAGTTCCTCGTGGAGCAATTCGAGCTCGCGCTGGCGGCCGACGAAGTCATCGGAGTACAACTTAACCATACGGATCCTTGTACGGCGGCGACTGGGTGCCGTTGACTTCGATGGTATACGTTGCGGCACCCGGTGCGCGCTTCGTGTTCAGATCGATCGTCGAACCCGGTTTGCTGAGATGCGTGACACGAACGGTTGCGATCAACGGTTTACCCGGCGTCAACTGTTTCACTGAAACAAGCTGCAGCAAATACGCGCCGCGCGTCTGATACCCGCTGCCGGAATATTCCATCAGCGTGCCGATGCCATGGCTATTCACAACGATCGCGCTGCGTTCGTCGACCGCGAGCGCGTAGAGCGATCCGGTCGGCAGATGATGTTCGGCTTCGAGACGCGCGAGAAATGCAACGCTGCGGCCGAAGCGGTCGCGGCGCGCGAAGTGCGTGTCGGTAATAATATTGCGCAGTGGTGTCCACTGCAAGAAGTCGTGCGTAAAGCTGATCTCGGGCTCGAACGGATTGGCGACCGCGTTGCTCGTCGTCACGTTGTAGTCGTCGTCGTTGGGATGCAGCTTATCCGCGGCAACCGAATCGTAGACGTATTCGCCTTGAATCGCAAGACCCGCGCTCGAGCCGCCGATGACGCCGTTACGCTGCCAAACGCGCTGAATCGCGGCGTCGAGCGCGCTACCTTTCCACGCAACATAGTTTGCTTGATCTCCGCCCGCGAAGAACACCGCGTCGGCGCGGTCCACGATCTTCGCTAATGCATCGAGATCCGATGGCTTCGCACACTTCGGGACGCCAAGCATCTGCACGGATTGAAACGGTCCGCGCGGCTGCATGTACGGCGAATACTCGTCTTTGTCGGTGTATGCGCGAATGACGACGACGTTGCCGAATCGTGCGGGAGAGCCACCGGAAAGCGTGTCGTGCATCCAGCGATATTCCTGGTCGATGTCGGTGCCGCCGCCTTGCAACACCAGGCCCGGCCCGTGCAACGGCTGCGTCGTCTGAACGACGGTTCCGACCGCCGGGAATACGCGCGTGTCGCACGGATCGTCGAGATACCAGCCGCCGACGTCCCAAAAGGCGCCGGCCGCCGAAAGCGACGTCGTCTGCCCTTGAAGACGATCGGTGAACGCGTTGATTTCGCCGCGGCGATAGATCAGCGCGATCGGCAGTTGCTGGTAGAGCACCTGCTGCAACGATCGATAGACCGCTTTACGCTTGGCGGGATCGTACGTTGCAAGTCCGTCTTTGAGCAGCGCGTCGACACGCGGATCGCAGAAGCGAGACTTGTTGTATCCGCCGGGCGGCACGTTGGCGCACGCGAATTGATCGGTCGTGTCGGGATCGTCGCCGTTCTCGAACGAGTAGAGCGCCAGGTCGAACTTGCCGCCGTACACCGGGCCCTCTTCACTAGCGGGTGCGACGAATTGCGTTTCGTTGAACTGCTTGATCGTGACGTGCGCACCGACGGCGCGTTCATACTGCACGAGGTTGTCGGCGAACACTTCTTCGCCGGGCGTCTGCGCCTGAATGATCAGCTGCAGGTCGAGCGGCGTTCCGGATCTGCGGCGCACGCCGTCGGGTCCCATTTTCCATCCGGCAGCTTCGAGCAGCCGTTTCGCATCGCTTGGATTATAGGGAATGTCGGGATACACGGTGGGGTCGAACGCCCAAAGAAAGAGACCGGCACCGGCATGCGTGCTTTCCAGCGAGCCGCGATACGCGCGGCGCACGACCGACGCAATGTCGACCGCTTCCGCGAGCGCATGCCGCACCCGCGCATCGTTCACCGGAAACTTCTGGGTGTTGAAGATGATCGAACCGACCGCGTTTTCTTGGGTCGTGGTGACGGTATAGCCCGAGAGCGCCTTGAGCTCGGGATAGTTCGAGTAATCTTCGTCGTCGAAGTAGCCGTCGATTTCATGCGTGCTCAGCATGTTCAGCGCGGTTTGCGGGTTCGCGACAAACCGTACCGTCAAATTTTTGATTTTGACCGGACCCTTCCAATAGTACGGATTCGCCGCGAGCTCGACGCGATCGCCGTGCAGCCATTTCGTTACGCGATACGGTCCCGATCCAAAGGGCGCATCGTTGAACGGTGCGTGATTGAAATCGGGCAAGCGCTCCCAACACGTGCTTCGGCAAAACCGGAAAGCCTTGCGGCGCGCCGACCACCGCGAGCACCGGCGGAAACGGACGGCGCAGGTGCAGCACGACCGTCGTTGCGTTCGGCGTGTCGACGCGTCGCGATGTGCGAGTACGCGAAGCGGCTTTGCACGTTGTTCGTCGGATTGTTGATCGCTTGGATCGACCACGCAACGTCGTTTGCGGTTAGCGGCGTGCCGTCGGCGAAGCGCACGCCCTTGTGGATGTGATAGGTAATCGTTTTGCCGTCGGCGCTGATGCCGCCGTTGTGCAGCGTCGGCACTTCCGTCGCAAGATCGGGCACCATGTTGCCGTTGTCGTCGAATTTCACCAGGTACGAGAAGACGAGCATCGACCATTCCGCCGAAGACGTGCCGTTTTCGAGCGCGGGATTGAGCGAGCGCGGTTCCCATTGCTGCGCGATCGTCATCGACGTATCGCTCGGCGCGGGCGTGGAGTGTGAACAGCCGGCGATCAGCAACGCAACGAGCGCCGCGATGCACGGAAGAATGCGTTTCACGCGTGAACCCGATTGCACCGGCCCGATTTCGCCGACGACGCGTCCGGCGCGGTTCTTCACCAGCGGACGCGCGAAGCGCTGCAGCAATTCGTACTGTTCGTCGTTCATCATCCCGATCGAACGCAGTGCTTCGATCGCCGCCGGCGGACGCGCGCGTTCGTTTCCGTCGACGATCTTTACCACGAGCGCCGCTTCGCGTTCGATGAGCGCGGTGGCATGCACGCCTTCTGCACCGCCTTTGCAAACGAGCGCGCCGTCATACGCGCGAATGAGCTCTGCATCGAAGTCGCCGGTTCCGGACATATATTCAGGATACGCGATCATTGCCTCGCGCACCGTTCGCAACGCCTGCGCTGCTTCCGTCGTCATGCCGGTAAGCGTTGCAAGTCGCAGATACGATTGCGCGGCGTTGCGCAGCGTCGTCGCATACACCGGAATACCGCACCCGTCGACCGCGAGATTTCCGTCGTCGAACCGCGCACCCGAAGTCTGCGCGCAAAAAGCAAGAATCCGCTGCTGCGCCGGATTCTGGCGTTCCATGTACGTCGAGGGGTCGGCGCCGATCGCGCGGCACAACGACAGTATGCCGGCGTGCTTGCCGGAGCAGTTGTGGAAAATGCGCTCGCGCTTGATGCCGTGCGCTTGTAGCCGTTCGCGTTCAGCGTCGTCGTACGGATAATCCGCGCCGCATTGCAGCGCGCTTTCGTCAAGCCCGATCTTGCGCAGAATCGAGCGCACCGCATCAACGTGAAACGGTTCGCCCGAGTGCGACGCGGCCATCACGGCGATTTCGTACTGCTCGAGGCCGAAGCGCTGCTGGACGCCCGCCATCAAGGCAGTCGCGGCAATAAACGGCTTTGCGGCCGAGCGCAAGTAGATCGGAACGTCGACGGTGCCCATCGAGAGCAGTTCGCTACCGGCCGCATCGACCGCATATGCAGCGACACAGTGGACCGACTCAACGAGCGGTCCACGACGGACCTCAATAAACGGCGGGCCGCCGGGCAATGGCTGCATCGCTCCCATCGTAAGGGCCGTGCTCCGGCGATGACCATAGCGGATTACCGCCGTTTGAAAGGCCGCTCCGGGCGTAGTGAGGTGTCATCTTCCTGACAGGCTCCCACAGCGAGTACGTTAGATATTCCGCGTTGGTGCGTATAGTAACAGGGCACCTAAATGGAAACTCATGTCCCGAGTGTGGACCATGCGGTGGTGCTCTACGGCAATGACCGCCGTACGCTTGCACAGCAGGTCACGACGTATATTAGTGAGGGTCTTGCTGCAGGCGAGGCCGTCGTTGTGCTTGCCTCCGACGCCAATGCCACGCTTTTCCGCCGGGGTTTACACCACCGGCGCATCGATGTCGGCGGTGCCGCGCGCGAGAACCGCTACGTCTCGTTCGATGCGCACGAGATGCGCGCGAAATTCATCCGCGACGGACGCCTCGATTTCGCGGCGTTCATCTCGTTCATGCAGCCGTTGCTGGAGCGGCTGACCGCCAAGCACACGGTGCGCATCTACGGTGAGGTCGTCGGCCTCCTATGGCGCGACGGGCAGCGCGGGCTCGCGATCGAACTCGAACGCGCGTGGGACGCGCTGCGGGCGCTCGTGCCGTTCACGCTGCTGTGTGGATATCCGATCGATATCTTTAGCGATGAGTTCAACGACGAGAGCATCAACGGCGTGATGAGTGCGCACACACGTCTGCTCGGGCGCGACGGCGAACTGCACGAAGCGCTCGAACGCGTATCGGCGCACGGCCTCCAAAACGGCGGACTGCCGATGGAATGGGGCTCGGTGCCGGAAGGCGAAGCGACGCTTCTCTGGCTGCGCAGGAATGCGCCTGAGGATGCCGCCGACATCATTCCGCGCGCGCAGGCGTACGTTAAGGAGAACGGCCTGAAAACATTTGAAGGCAGCGAGAATCGCGACCAAGAGCGTCTCGAATTGCTCGTGCGCGCCGGCGAAATGTTCCACCAGTCGCTCGATGTTACGGCGACGTTGAATAACGTTGCACGGCTCGCGGTCGAATCGTTTGCGGACATTTGCCTCTTCGATTTGATCGACGAACGTTCCGAGCGGCTCTTCGTTACCGCGTCGGCGCACCGCGATCCGTCGAAGGAAGAAGCACTTTCCGCGATTTCGAACGTGCTCTACGTCCAAGAGTTCGGCGTGCATCCGGTCGTGCGCGTGACGCAGACCGGCGAGCCGTTTTTCTTGCCGCATGTCAACGACGAGATCATCATCGCGCACGCGGCGTCGCGTCAGCACGAAGAATACATGCGCCGCTTCGGCTACCGCTCGAAGATCGTCGTGCCGGTCATCGCGCAAAATCATATTTTCGGTGCCCTCACGTTCGTGCGCACGGGCAACAACGACGAATTCGATCAAGCCGACTTGCTCTTCGCGATCGAGCTTGGGCGTCGCGCCGGTCTCGCGGTTGCAAACGCGAAGCAATTCCACCGCGAACAGTACGTTGCGGAGACGCTGCAGCGCGCGTTCTTGCCGCGCCACTTCCCGACCGGCAAAGGCTTCGAGATCAGCGCACACTATCGGCCTGGTTCGACGGAAGCCGACATCGGCGGCGATTGGTACGATGCGTTCGAAACCGAAAGCGGCGAAGTCCTCGTAACGATCGGCGACGTGACCGGCAAAGGAATTGAAGCGGCGCGGTTGATGGTGCTGATGCGCCAAGCGATTCGCGTTGCCGCGCTCACCGCGCGCGAACCCGACCAGATCGCGCAGATTGCGAACAAGTTGTTGATCGCCGAGGGCGATCGGCTCGCAAGTTCGTTCATCGGCGTGATCGAACCGAAGACACGCGTGATGCGCTACGCGTCGGCCGGGCACGCGCCGCCGCTGCTTCGTTGTCCCGACGGCACGGTCGTACGTCTCGAATCGCCGTCGCCGCCGCTGGGCGCATTCGCAAATACAACGTTCGAACAGCACGAGATGATGTGCCCGGAAGACAGCGTGCTCGTTCTGTATACGGACGGCGTCATCGAGATTTCGCGAGACATCTTGGCGGGCGAAGAGATGCTTGCGCGGGTGCTCGCGACGCGGGCGGTTTTGCACGCGTCGAATCCGGCGGAGTTCATCGAACGCGCGATCGCGCACCAGCATCCGCGCGACGATATTGCGATTCTCGCGGTCAATTTCAACTGCGCGCAACGCACCTGGCAGTTCGCAGCCGATGACGCGCGCGCGGTGTATACGTTGCGTCACGAGTACTTGCGCATCGTGGAGAACCTGTGCGACGCCTCGGAGGACGATCTTGCGACGTGCGGATTGATTTTTGCCGAACTGATCGGCAACGTCGTGCGCCATGCACCCGGTTCACTCAGCATCTCGTTAGAGGTGCGCGGCGAAGTGCTCGTTTTGCATCTGATCGACAAGGGCCCGGGCTTCGACTATGAGCCGTCGCTGCCCGCAAACGTGTGGGCGGAATCCGGACGCGGCTTGTTTTTGATTTCGATGCTCGCGCGTGATGTGAAGGTCGAACGGCTGCCGGGCATGGGCAGTCACATCGCGGTGACATTGCCCGTCGATATCGCAGTCGCGAAAGAACACCGAAGTCGCCTAGCAGCGATGTAACGTCGCTGCGCGAAAGATTGCGGAACTGTGCCGACCGCGTATTGCGACATCGTTATGAAGGGCGGCGTCACGAGCGGCGTCGTGTATCCGCCCGCGATCGTTGAAATCGCGCGCACGTTTTCGTTCAAGAACGTCGGCGGCACCTCGGCCGGTGCGATCGCTGCCGCGCTCACCGCCGCCGCGCAACTCGGGCGCCTTCGAGGCACGGAACGCGGCTTCGAAGTGCTCGCCGGGCTTCCGCAAGAACTCGCGAACGACAATCTGTTGTTCCGGCTCTTTCACCCAAACCGCAAGACCGCCGGATTGTTCAATGCGCGTCACGGCGTTGTTTGCGCGCAAGTCGCTGCCGGAAAAGATCGCGTCCGTGTTGAGCGCGCATCCTCAAGCGTCGATTCTCGGCGCGCTTCCCGCGCTGGCATTGTTTGTGCGAACGAAGCGACAATGGTTCGATCTTCCGCCGGCGCTGTTGCTCGCGTTCGGCGGCGCGGTGTGCGCGGCCGGCGCGCAATTCGCGTATGATTTTCTGCGCGGCGCGCGTGATAACGGATACGGCTTGGTTACCGGGATCGCCGACGATAATTCCGGCTCGCCGGCGCTCACGTCTTGGCTCGAAGAGAAGCTTCGCATCGCGGCCGGGATTGACGATGCGGCGACTCCGCTCACGTTCGGAATGTTGTGGGATCGCGCCACGACCGGACCGTGTGGTTTGAAGGAACGGCCGCCGGATGTCGACGTGAATCTCGAGGTCGTAACGACCTGCATCACGCTCGCGCGTCCGTTCAAGTACCCGTTCGATACGACGCGGTTCTATTTCCGCCCCGATGAGATGACGCGATACTTCCCCGCTCACGTCGTCGAGTGGATGATGCGTTGCCGGCGCACGCCGGTCGACGAAGCCGAGGCGGAGCGGCACCGCAAGCGCGAGCAGCTCGGCTTTATCCCGTTACCGCCGATCGCCGACATGCCGGTCATCGTCGCAACGCGCATGAGCCTGTCGTTTCCGGTGCTCTTCAGCGCCGTGCCGTTTCACCTGGTCGATTTCCGGTTGAAGGCAAATCACGCGCCGGAGAACGCGCTTCCGGCGCTCGAGCCGTGCTGGTTCACCGACGGCGGCCTTTCGAGCAACTTCCCGGTCGCGATGTTCGATACGCCGCTGCCGCTGTGGCCCACGTTTGCGATCAACCTCGATGCGTTTCCACCCGACCGGCACGTCGATTCGGATGCGGCGAAGAACGTGTGGATGCCGAGCAGCAATGCGTCGGGGATTCTGCGTCAGTTCAATCGGTTCGGCAATATGACGGGATTTCTACGTTCGATCCTCGACACGATGCAGAACTGGGTCGACACGACGCAAGCCGTGCTGCCGGGCTATCGCGATCGCATCGTTACCGTGTGGCTCGATGCAAATGAAGGCGGCTTGAATCTCGACATGCCGCCAACGCTTCTCGATCGCCTTCGCGCGCGCGGCGCGGCCGCGGGCTATCTGATCGTTTCACACTTCGCGGACGCCGCGGGAGAGCAGCCGAAAAGCCGGATGGACTGGAAAAATCATCGCTGGCTGAGGTTGCGGACATTGCTCGGTGCGCTGCAAGCGTATCTCGACGAATACGACGAAGGCTACGACCCCGACCCGGGCGCGTGGGCGCAGTTGGTGAACGATCCACCGCGCGGCGCGTACGAAGTGACAAGCGACACCGCACAGCGCATCGTAGCGTTGCTGCGCGATCTCCGCCGGCTGACGGAACAGTTCGACGCCGCCACGCATCCGGATGACAATCTTCCCAAACCGCCTCCCGAACTCGCCTTACGCCCGGACTTAAGCAGCAGCACGTGATTGCACGCCCGGCGACGAAGGTTTTTCCCGCTTCCCGTACCATTGAAAACCTAAGGCGCTTAGGTTAATATCGTTGTGTGCCCGGTAAGGAAGTAGAAGGCTTTCGAATCGTCGTGAATACACGCGACGAACGCGGACACAAACCGCATGTTCACGTCATTCGCGGGAAGAGCAAGTGCAAAATAATGCTCGATGAAAATCTACTGCCATATGATGTGAAGATGCGTTCGACCGACGTACGACGCGCACGAGAACTCGTTGCGAAATATTTCGACTACTTCGCTGATCTACGGGATAAATGCAATGGCTAAAGTGACCTCCAGACCGAAGCGTCCGCTGCCTGAACTAACGGATGAAATGTACGAAGCCGGCCGGGCCACAAACAAGGAACGTCCGACTGATGCGATAGACGCAAAGTACGATCGCCGCAGCGATCGCCTCGTTCTAACGCTTCGTAGTGGGATGATCGTCGCATTTCTACGCAAGCAAATTCGCGAGATCGCGGATGCTTCGCCATCGGACGTTGCTCGCGTCGAAGTTCAACCGGGAGGCGACGGGATCTCGATCCGCTCGCTTGACGTGGACATCTCCGTCGCAGGACTTCTTGCTGAAGAGCTGGGACCCGTTGTTGCGCGCGGACACGGCCGGCGCGCTCACGGCAAGACGAGCCGTGCGAAAGCGGCCGCATCACGGGCAAACGGCCGCAAAGGCGGCAGACCGAAGAAGGTTGCGAAGACATAGTTAATCTGGATCGCGCCAGTAGAGAGCCCTGCCGTCGTGAAACGTGACTTTCCCCGTGCGATACAACTCCATCAATGACGGCTTCTCCATAAATCGCTTTACGGCCGGTACTTGCAACAGCGCTTTTCCACCCACGTACAGGACGAGGCCGATCAAAAACAAGCTCATGCCTCGATCGTAGACGTGAGAAATGTCACCTGCATGGCACAAAACGAGCCCCGGCGCAGGAGGAATCAATGCGCCGGGACTCCGTCGTGTCACCCTGAACTTGTCGGAGGGCGACCAACCTATTCGAAGCGCAACGCTTCGATAGGATTCA
Organism: Vulcanimicrobiia bacterium; assembly: GCA_963737065.1. Classification (GTDB taxonomy): domain Bacteria; phylum Vulcanimicrobiota; class Vulcanimicrobiia; order Vulcanimicrobiales; family Vulcanimicrobiaceae; genus JAMXLG01. Next base: position 1,563,451 of record CAVTRC010000001.1, on the reverse strand, counting down.
GATCGGCGGCTTTCTTCGCCGGGTAGTAGCCGAAGAACACGCCGACGAGGCCGGAGAAGACGACGGATGCGATCACCCAGCCGACCGGGATTTGCGTCGGCCACTTTGCGAGCGCGGCGACGAAGAACGTGCCGACGAATCCGAATGCGATGCCGATCAGGCCGCCGATCGACGAGAGCACGACCGATTCCGTCAGGAACTGATTGAGGATCGTCCGCGCGCGCGCACCGACCGACATGCGCAAACCAATTTCGCGCGTGCGTTCCGTTACCGACACCATCATGATGTTCATGATGCCGATGCCGCCGACGATCAGCGAGACCGCTGCGACGCCGGCGAGTAAGAACTCCATCACCGCGCCCGTCGACGATGCGGCGGCTGCGATCGATTGCAGATTACGCACTTGGAAGTCGTCGGGTTGTCCCGCCGGAATGCGATGGCGCTGTTCGAGCATCGACGTCACTTCGGTTTGCACCGGATCGACTTCATCGGGCGTGGTTGCAGAGACCATCAGCGAGTTCACCGTCGTGAGGCCCGTCAGGCGCTGCATCGCGGACGTGTACGGAATCAGCACGGTGTCGTCTTGGTCTTGGCCCATGCCGCTTTGTCCGAGTGGCGCGAGCGTTCCGACCACGGTGAACGGAACGTTACGAACGATCACCGTTTGACCGATCGGATTGGCGCCGTTCGGAAACAGTTGCTGGACCACCGTTTGCCCGAGCACCGCCACTTTTGCGGAACTGTCGACGTCGGATTGAGAGAAAAACGCACCGGTCGCGATCGGCCACGAACGAATCGCTTGATACGTCGGCGCAACGCCTTGGATTTGCGTCTGCCAGTTGTTGCCGTCGGCGACGACTTGCGCGCGAACGGTCACGCTGGGCGAGACGGCTGCGACGCCGGGCAGATGCACGAGCGCTAAACCGTCAGCCGGCGTGAGCGTCGAGGCGGTACCGTTGCCGCCGCGCGAACCGCTCGTCGTCAGCGATCCCGGCTGCACGACGATCAAATTGGATCCGAGCGAATTGATGCTGTTCTGCACCGAGGTACGCGCACCCGATCCGATCGCAACCGTTACGATGACGGCCGCGACGCCGATGACGATGCCGAGCATCGTCATGATCGAACGCGCCTTGTTACGCATGCAGCGCTTGAAGCGCGAGGCGGAAAATGCCTTTGAAGTCGCTCATGCTGCTTCCCCCTTGTCACGCTGAGCTGTCGAAGGGCGGTCGCTCACGATGCGGCCGTCGCGGAACGTCACGATCCGCTTCGCGTGCGCCGCGATATCCGGTTCGTGCGTGACCAGCATGATCGTGATGCCCTCTTCTTCGTTTAATTCTTTGAAGATGCGCATGACGTCTTCCGACGTTTTCGTGTCGAGCGCGCCGGTCGGTTCGTCCGCGAGAATGAGTCCCGGATTGTTCACGAGCGATCGCGCGATCGCGACGCGCTGTTGTTGTCCGCCCGACATTTGGTTCGGCGCATGATCGGCGAGATGGTCGACGCCGACGATCGTCCATCTTGGCAAGCGCGATTCGCTTGCGTTCCGTTTCCGGCACGCCCGCGTAAACCATCGGCAACTCGACGTTCTCGAGCGCGGTCGTTCGCGAGAGCAAGTTGTACGCTTGGAAGACGAAGCCGAGCCGGCGGCTGCGGATGTCGGCGCGCGCATCACGATCGAGATGCGAGACGTCTTGGCCTTCGAACCAATACTGTCCCGACGTCGGGTTGTCGAGCAGCCCGCTGATCTGCATGAACGTCGACTTGCCCGAGCCCGATGGGCCCATCACCGCGACGAATTCGCCGCGATGAATCTCGAGATCGATGCCGGCAAGCGCAATGACTTGCGCGTCACCGAGCGTGTAGACCTTGCGCAGGTCCTTCACTTTGACGACCGGGTCGTCACCCTTGAATTCCACTCTAGATTCCTCCGAGTGGAATCGTACCGCCGGCGCTTGAGAGCGCGCGGCGACGGCGGGTTAAAGCCGAATGAGAAGAATCACACCGCGCGCAACGGAGGAGGCGAACCTTTCGGCGTTGCACGCCTCCACCAACGATACATGTCGAGTGCGCACTGCGGGAGAACTTCGCGCGCTTCCTGGTATTCGCGCGGGTGCTTCACGGGATCGAAAACCGGCGGCGCATCAGGGCGGCCGAGCGCAATAATTGCCGTCATGCGGGCGTCCAGATACTGATCTTGCATCGCGCTTTGCCACTCGTCGGCGCGTAGCGCCGTTCCGACCAGAAAGCCGCGACACCAATTCTCGACGCGGCCCAACGCCTCGGGACCATCGGCAATTGGATCCATGATGATGCGAAAGTCGTCGCTGCGCAGATCGTCCACAATGCCGTTGTAGAACTGCATGACGAGCGAAGTCGCGCGCTGGACTTCCTGCATCGTTTCCCAGGGCACGTCGTTGTTTTCGTCACCGAACACGACGGGAAACCATTCTGACGGCAGAATGAGCGGCCCGGAAATCACGCACGTGAGGAAACCGTGGAGGCACGTTATCGAACCATGCATCGGTCCGGAGCACGCCGGATCGCGGCGTTGCATCAGCGCTTCCAGCTCGTCGCATTCATCGCGCGAAAGGTGGCGCTTCGAATCGGCCGCTCGAGTCGGGCGTTGCTCCCTGAATCCGTAACGCGCAAGCTCTTGGGCGACCCACGTGCTCGTGTCGCACCAAAACTGTTTCTCGGAGTAGCTGGGCCGGTACATGCCCGCGCCGTCCAACACCTTTGGGTAATGGCGGCGAGACGGAACTTCGTAGACGCGCAACACTTCGAAACGCACGACGATCGTATCGCCGTCGTCATCGGCGAACGAGAGCATTCCTCGATCGCCGATGGAGAAGACGCGCCGCAGCGGCGTGCGCGATCCTTTGCCGCCGAAGAACATCGCTTCGCCAACGAGCATCTTTGCAAACGTAGGCCACACCCACTCGAACGCGCCTTGGATCGTGCGGTAAAACTCGGGAAGCACTGCATCGGAACTTACCGCGACGAGCCGCCACGTTGAGGGATCGTCGCTGACGGCAGCTCTCACATCGAAGACGCGCTTATCGACCTTTTTCGCCATCTTGTTTTATACGAGACGTACCAGTTCGGAATATTGCAGCAGCTGCGGGTCTGCCGTCATGAGGGTAAGCGGCACCGACATCGCCTGAGCTACCAAAAGGCGGTCGAACGGGTCGCGGTGATGCATCGGCAGTGCGCTGACTAAAACTGCGCTGCTGGCGGTTACCGGCAGTTCTTCAAAATCGCTATCGAGGGCCGCACGTACGATTTGCTGCGGGTCGACGGTAGATTCCAGCCGCTTTAACTGCGCTTTGATCGCAATTTCCCAAATACTTGCGGCGCTGAAGTACACGTCGTTTTCTCGAGATTCGAGCAGCTCGCGAACCGTCTGCGAAAGCCTTCGATCGTTCATATGCGACCACAGCAGCAGATGCGTGTCAAGAAGAATCCTCATCGACCTTCAAATGCGTCGAGAATGTCATCAGGCAACGGATCATCAAAGTCGTCCGGTATAGTTATTCCAAGATGAGCAAGCTGGCCGAGCTGTCGCTTCCCTTCGGGTTTATCGAGCGGCACAAGTTTGGCAACGGGTTTGCCGGCCTTTGCAATGACGATTTCCTCACCGGCGGCCGCCTTGTCCACCAGACGGGAGAAGTGCGTTTTCGCCTCGTGGACGTTCACCATTTCCATCGACTAAGCTTAGTCTAGTCTGTACGCTGCGTCAACCGGCGGCGCAGCTCGTTTCCCGGCAGTCCCTTTGCCGTCTCGCGCTGTCACAGCGCGGGCAGTGATACGGTAGTCGTGAGGAATCGAGGACCGCGATGCGATCGATCGACGAGAAGCCCTATATCGAGCCCGGGATCGCAGCGATGTCGCGACCGAATGGCGCTTTTGGTTGAGCGCACCGGGCGACCCGCCGACCTCGCTCGTGCCGGACGTTGCCTTCGTGTCGCGCGAGCGTCTCAATGCGTTGGATCACAAGCAGCGGGAAGAGCCGCCGTTTGCACCCGACGTAGCGTTCGAAATTCGTTCGCCAGGCGACAAACTAAGAACGTGGAGTGGAAGATGCAAGCGTATCTCGCGAAAGGCACGATCGTCGCATTCGACGTGCTTCCGGAGAAGCGAACGATTCGCGCAATTACGCGCGTCGGCGCGACGACGCTAGTGATGGGCGAGCGTTTCGTCAGTATCGAATTGCCGTGGCTTCAATTCGACGTCGACGAAGTTTTCGCAAACCTTCCGAACTAACCCGGCCCGGGATTGCCGCCGGTGTCGCCCCAAATGCCGCCCGTTCCGTACGATAGATCACCCGCCGCAAGCGCGACGTAGACCGGCGCGATTTCTACCGGTTGCCCGGCGCGACCGAGCGGCGTTTGCTGACCGAACGTCGGGATCTTCGAGGGCATCGTTCCGCCGGTAATTTGCAGTGCCGTCCAGAACGGTCCGGGCGCGACCGCATTGACACGAATACCGCGCTTTGCCAGTTGCTTGGCCATCGACTTCGTGAAATTCACGATCGCGGCTTTCGTCATCGCGTAATCGACGAGCCAGGGGTCGGGATTGTAGCCCTGCTCGGATGCGGTATTGATAATGACTGACCCGGGACGCAAGTGCGGCAACGCGGCCTTCACGATCCACACCATCGCATAGACGTTGGTTTTGAACGTCCAATCGATATGTTCGGTTGAGAGATCCTCGATGTTTTCGATCGCGTTCTGCCTGCCGGCGACGTTCACGATGGTATCGAGTCCGCCGAGCTGCTGCACGGCGCGATCGACGAGTTGCGGCAGAACCCTCTTCACGAATGTCGCCCGGAATCGGCACGGCTTTGCGGCCGCGCAGTGCGACCACTTGCACGACTTCGCGCGCGTCGGCTTCTTCTTGAGGAAGATAATTGAGCGCAACGTCGGCGCCTTCTTTCGCAAATGCGATCGCTGCGGCGCGCCCGATGCCGGAATCTGCGCCCGTGACAAGCATTTTGCGGCCGCGTAGCCGCCCGCGTGCCTTGATATGATGTCTCGCCGCAATCCGGTCGCGGATCCATCTTCGATTGCAAACCGGGCCACGGTTGTTGCTGCATCGGAAACGTTTTCTGATACCGGTCGGTCGGATTCGGAAGCGCCGGCTCATCCTTGTGTGCTGCCTTGCGCGGACGCGTTTTGCGTCAACGCAGCTGCCGCAATTCCCGTCCCAACCGTTCCAACAAATGCTCGTCTCGTCTGATGGTTGTTCGTCGCTCATTCGCGCAGCATACCCACGCGCATGCGCTTCGCCCGATTGCTGATGGCGTACTCAGTGTCACCCTGAGCCTGTCGAAGCGTTACGGCATGCCGCGCATTGCGCCACGCGGGGCGCCGCCGCCCTGAAGCGGGCTGCGCGACTGGCGCGTTTTGGCCGTTCTTACCGCTGCCGCTGCGCGTTCCGCTGAATGCTGTGACGACGTTGTCACCTTCGCTGAGCGTGCTGCCGTCGGTCGGCGTTACCGCCGCCTGCGTGGCGGTGACGAGTCCGACTTGGACCTTCACGCGTTGCAGTTTGCCCGCGCGTTGCACCATCAGCGACGCCGTTTGTCCCGTCGCGATGCTGCCGCTGCTCGTGCCCGCCGTGCCGCCCCACGGCGACTGCGATGCGCCGGCGGCTTGCGGTTGTGCGCTCGCCGTGTCACCTTGAGCCGCCCCCGTGTCACCCTGAGCCTGTCGAAGGGCGCTACGCGTGTGCAGTGCGGTGAGCGGAACCACGAGGGCGTTCGGCGAGCTCGCGACGTTGATCGTCGCGTTGGCCGTCATGCCCGGAAGCAACTTGTTGTCCTTGTTGTTGACGTCGACGACGACATCATACGTTACGACGTTGTTCACGGTTTGCGGATTGATGCGAACCTGTTGCACGGTGCCGTGGAACGTTTGGTTCGGGTACGCGAGCACCGTGAAGTCAACCGTATCGCCCGGTTTCACGCCGCCGATATCCGGCTCGCCGACGTTGATGTCGACTTCCATCTTGGAGAGGTCTTGCGCGATCGTGAAGAGCGTCGGCGCTTGCAGCGATGCGGCAACCGTCTGACCGACCGACACGGCGCGCGAGACGACCGTACCGTTCACCGGCGAGGTGATGACGGTGTGTTCGAGATTGAGTTTATCCGTTTGCACGGTGGCTTCCGCGGCTTGCACGGCGGCTTGCGCAGCGTCTGCGCTTGCGGCTTGCGCTTGCGCGGTCGAACCGTTTTGTCCGATCGTTGCGTTGCTCGCCTGCGCTTGCGCTTGCGCTTGCGCGTAGGCGGCTTGTGCCTGGGCTACGGCCGATTCGTCTTGCGCGACCGTCGACTGATCCGCTCTGCACCGTTGCTTGCGCGATGTAGCCTTGCGCGAGCAACTGTTGATCGCGCGCGAGCTGTTGCTGCGCGAGCGTCAGTGCTGATTGCGCCTTGGCGATGTTCGTCTTGGCGGCGTTTGCGGCGGCTTCTTGCGCGTTCGCGTTTGCCTGCGCGACGGTTACGCCCGCGCCCGCGCCGTTGGCGTTTGCGGCGGCTTCGCCGGCTTGCGCCTGCGCTTGCGCGAGAGCGGCTTCATCTTTCGCGAGCTGCGCTTGGAAGTTGCTCGGATCGATGCGCGCGAGGACTTGGCCTTGTTTGACCTTTGAGTTGTAGTCGGCGTAGAGCTGCGAGATCGTTCCCGAAACTTGGCTGCCGACGGTAACGCTGTTTTGCGCGTTCACCGTACCGGACGCGGTTACGGACTGCGTCAGCGTCTGACGGACGACCGGAGCGGTGACGACCTGCGTCGCGCTCTGCGTGCGCGAAATGACCGTGCCTGCGATCAGGCCCACGATCACGAGCGCCGCGAGCGCGATGAGCAGCCATCGCGGAATGTTGCTAAAGGCTCTGCCGAGCGACCGGCCGATCTCTGGAAGCCCTCGAGGGGCGGTAAGCGATTGAGTAGACATCAGATTCCTCCGATGCCATTCTCGCGCTAGCGGTTGAGTGCGATTGGTGAATTAGGTTAACGGCACATGAAAGCTGCGCGAGTGCGCTTCAATGACCTCTGCTTTGGTATGCTTCAAGATGACTCTCGAAAAACGAACGCGTCTCTGCGTCTTGAAAGAAGACGAAACAACCCTTCAAACCACGAGTGAGAAGGACGCGGTATGTATTTTTTACAAGCACCTTGAAGTGCTCATCTTTCGCGCGTCTCACCGCCATGTCAAAAGACGCACGTCGGTCGGCAACCCATTCACCATTGCGAACAATCAGGTCGCGACCCCAAATCACCCCGACATAATCAAACTCAAAGCCTTGCGCGGTGTAGACACAACCAACTTGATTTATGCCGTTTGCATCCGTGGCCCAGAAGTTCGACTTGGGCACGCCAATCGGAAGCCGCCCGGCATCCGGTTTTGCGTTCCAAGGCTTCGCGAACGACCCGATAGCGACGTCCTCGACAAGCCTTCCGCCTTCAGGGTTAGACCAAGGCCAGCAGAATCCAGCAGTTAGACGCGCCGATTGTCCGTCGGCCGCGCGCCGCCGGATTTCGTCGTCAAGCGATTCTGGCGAGTCGAACATCCGAAACTGAAAGTTATTCGACACATCATATCGCTCGACGTCCGTCTCGCGGATGCCAAGCAGCCCATCGACCCAGTCGATGTACTCGTCGGACCCCGCGCAACGGAACTGCGCTTCCAGTCGTTCCTCAACGACTCTCGCACCGAGCGTTTGAGCAGCTTCTCTGATGACGGCTGTTGAACCGATTTCACCGGGGCGAACGACCTGCTGGTTGTCGATGAAGAATGCAGTAACCCTTGAGGCAGAGATGAGCTCTTCGATTTGAGGCATCGTGGAGCGCCGCCCCTTAGCCGTGAAGCGATTGTTGCTCGACTCACGAACGCGGTGCGCTTCGTCGCAGATCAGCACGTCGATTTCTGCTTGCTCTGCATCTACGAAGCTGTTGAAATAGCGAAACTGATACGCGGCTCTCGAGCCAAGCGTGTTGCGAAGATTTTCTGTGAACGCTTTCGACCCAGTAGCGTGCTGAACGTTCTTTCCATCTTTCAGCAAGTCGGCCATCACATTGAGGGCGATAACAGATTTTCCGGTTCCGGGGCCACCCTCTACGATGATGACGGTGCGCGGCGCTTTGCTCCTCGTCGCTTTTCGTGAAGCGAGCATAATCTTCTCGTACGCAACGAGCTGCTCGTCTAACAACGTGTACTCACGTCGCCCTTGGATGACCGCCGCGGTATGTTCCATCAGTTTCTTACTAGGTGCATAGCGGCTGTTGACGATACGATTGAGCACGGGCTCGCCTTTTCCAGGTCCGATTCTATCCTCTAGGAACGATCCGAACGCGTCGCTGTCATTAGCTGCGAAAAGCGGGACGTCGTCGAGGACCGCACCAAACTTCGTGTGATCCAATAGAGTCGAGTCTGGGTCATGCTGAAAGTTGTGAAGCCATGCGCACGGACTGAGCGCAACTGTCGGGTCTTCATAGAATGCCGACCGGTACTGCCGTAAATATTCAGCGTAATCGCGGGCTTGGACCGACGGATGAGGCTGTGTGCGAACCCCTGCGCCATAAAGTACCTCCACGCACAGGTCTTCCTCCGCTGGCGCTGCGTCAGTCCACTGCTTGAGCTCGATGAGTACTGCTTGTTGAGCGCCATCTCTATCGTGCCCGGTCAGCATGCAGTCAATCCGGCGCGAGGTGAGCGGAAGCTGCATCTCGACGATAATCCCGTGGTTGAGGAAGTTTGATCGCTTAAGCTGCGCGCTCAACGCATGAAGCGAGTTGTGCCAAGAGCGCTTCTCGGATTCTGACGGCTCATAGCGATAGTACTCGAAAAAGCTGACCCCTAAGCGCCGTACAATTTGACGTTGCGCCTCGATTTGTATGAAGTCTGGCGTTAGTCCGCAGTAAAGCTGCACCTGGCCTCGTACCTCACGTTCATGAGCGACACGCAAACGCCCACTCTCGCATCACTAACGGAGGCGGTCATTGCCTTCCGCGACGAGCGAGACTGGAAACAATTTCATAATGCGAAAGATGTAGCAATCTCCCTTTCGCTCGAAGCCTCGGAGTTGCTGGAACTCTTTCAGTGGGTTGATCAGACAGACGAACACTACCTCAATGCTAACCGCGAAGGCCTGTCCGATGAGATGGCCGACATCTTCTACTGGCTGCTCCTGATGAGCCATGACTGGCAGATTGATCTCGGAACGTCCCTGCTAAAAAAGCTCGAAAAAAACAGAACAAAATATCCAACCGCGCGCGTTCGAGGCTCTGCGAAGAAATACAATGAGCTGTAGCAGTTCAACGTCCGAGCAGCGATGCGACTAATAAGCTTTTAGAGGCCGTAAGCGCGCTCGGGGGAAGAAGTAAGCGTGCCCGTCGTCCTTTCACAAATTTTTGAGCCTGGCGAGCGGATCTATAAGGATGCAGAGGGCTCGCTCTATCACTATCCGCGCATATACTTTTCGCGGATCGTTCCGTATGATCGATTCATCTACTATCGGCCGGCGGGGAAACGGCGCCCACGTCCTGATGCGTCTCACTATTTTGGTCACGGAATCCTCGGCGTCCCATTTGAAGATTTAGACGATGAAAAGCACCGATTCGTTCCCTTATTGAAATACGAAGTGTTCCCCATCCTTGTTCCGTTGCGCGACCAGTTTGGGCGGTATTACGAGACGGAGTCGCATCGACCGATCCAAGGTGTTTCTGCCGTCCGCGCCTCAGCGACATTACATACCAGCGGATACTTGCAGCAGCGGATGTTTCCTCAGCCGGCATATCGCTTCTACCAAGCACCGAAGAAATCAGCAATGGAATCTACCTCGGTCCGGCCGTCACGCCGCCGATAGACGGCATTCGAAGGATTCAAGAAATCCCACCGGGTGCGGGCTACGTGCCGAACCCCGATCGAAAGCTCGACGGTCAGGAATCAGCAGCGTTGCAGGAGCGCGCTCGCGCAGATCATCAAAACGTCCTGCGTAAGATAGGAAGGCAAGTCAAACAAAAAGGGGGCTGGTTCTGGTATAACAATCACCTTGATCTCGTCGTCGAATTCCCTGGACACCGCGAGCTGATTGAGGCAAAGAGCGTTACTAATCTTCGCGACGCGGTGAATAAGATGAGGTATGGGCTGGGGCAGCTCCTTGACTATAAAGTCCGCTATCGCGCGCAACTGCAAGACGCATTTCCAGTGCTAGCATTGGAAGTGCGCCGAATCGAGAAACAAGCTTCGTTTCGACGATCCTCGAAGAGAACGGCGTTGCCTTTATTTCCCAGAGCGGCAATGAACTCGTCCCATTAAATCGGCGAGCGCGTGACCTTCCGCTATTTCGATAGCGGTCAAATCGCTCGACGCCCTTCAAGCGCTTTTGCTAACGTGACTTCGTCCGCATAATCCAGATCGCCGCCAATTGGCAATCCGTAGGCTAAGCGGCTCACTGCTAACGTCGAGCGGCTGAAGCAATCGCGACAAGTAAAGCGCCGTCGCCTCACCTTCAGCGTTTGGATTTGTTGCGATGATGATTTCGAGACGGCGTTCTCGCGCCGATTCGCTCAATCAAGCTCTTTAACGCGCAGCTGCGCAGCGCCGATGCCGTCCATCGGCGAAATCAGCCCACCGAGAACGTGATAGCGGCCCTTGAACACGCCAGTGCGTTCGATCGCGTAGATGTCCTTCGCCTCCGCAACGACGCAAATCGTCGTTGCATCGCGATGTTCGTCGCTGCAGATATCGCACGGATCGTGCTCCGTCAGCGAAAAACAAATCGAACAGAAGCGAACCTTGTCTTTGACTGCAAGGATCGCTTCAGCGAGCGATTGCGCTTCGTGACGCGGACGATTCAGCAAATAAAACACCAACCGTGCAGCGGTTTTAGGGCCGACGGTTGGGAGTTTCGAGAATTCGTTGATAAGGGCTTGAACAGGCCCGGCAATTGATCCAGTTGATGGCATACGGTCCTTCGACTACGCGCCTTCGGCGCTTCGCTCAGGATGACACTGTGCGAAGCGTTCGCAATCGGTTCCGCGCGAGTGATAGTCGTCACATCAATCCTGGGATGCGCATGCCGCCGGTTAGGCCGCCCATGCGTTGTTGGGCTTTTTCGCCGGCTTTTGTTAGTGCGTCGTTGACGGCTACGGTAACGAGGTCTTCGAGCGTTTCGATGTCGTCGGGGTCGACGGCGTCTTTGCCGATTTTGATTGACTTCATGCGTTGATCGCAGGTCATTTCGACGGTGACGATGCCGTTTGCGGCGCTGCCGGTGACGACGGTGGTGGCGAGTTCTTCTTGCGCCTTCACCATTTCGGCTTGCATCTTTTTGACTTGCGCCATCAATTGCGCTTGATTCATCGTTCGCGGATTCTTTCGTTAGCGTAGTTGAAGAGCACGTCGGCGTCTTCGGCCGGCTCTTCGAATTGCGGCTTCTCTTCTTCAACCGGTGCGCTCGGCGCTGCACCGCCGCCGGATTCGAGCCGAACCTTGATCGGTGAGCCGAGGACGTCGGCGATCGCGGATTCCAGCGTCGCCACGTGGCCCTTCATGATGTCGAGGTCGAGTTTGCTTCGCAGCTTGAGCAGGAGGTTGCCGTCGCTGTCGATTGAGTCGACCATTGCGCCGGAGAGTGGCGCGCGCAACGACGCGCGTTCGTGTTCGGCTTTGCCGCGGATGTTCGTCCAGGCTGCGCGGACTTTTTGCACGGTCACGGGGCCGTTGCTCGGCTTCGCGCGTGCAGCTTGCGGTGCCGGCTTCGGTTCGCGGTTCGGGATCCGGGATCTCGGGTGGCGGTTGCGGTGTGCGGATGGGGGACGGGTTCGGGTTTGCGTGCGCGTGATGTGGGTGGTCGTCGACTCCGCCCCTGGCGGAGCTGCGCTCATGGCGGCGCTTTCAGACGAAGCGCCGCGTGCAGCGGTGACACCGTTTTCTTCGATCGCGGCGACGCGCGCCGAAAGCGCCTCCAGTGTCGGATCTTCGCTCGACAACACAAACCGCAGCAGCGCCGTCTCCAACTCGAGCCGCGGATTTCCACCCGTGCGCGCCAGTGAAGCGGCGTCGCTCAACACGCGCAACGCGCGCACGATCGTCGCCTGCGCGACACCTTGCGCGCGTTCCGTCGCGCGCTGCGCATCTTCCGGCGCCAAATCGCGCGCCAGCAACTCCGCATCGACCCGCGCAACAAGCAAATTGCGGAACATCGCGATCAACGAGCGGATCAGCACCTGCATATCGGTGCCGGCGTCGCTCGCTTCTTCGATGATGCGCAGCATCGACGACGCGTCGCGCGCCAACACCGCGTCGATCAACTCGTTTGCGTAGCCGCGGCCCGTTGCGCCGAATGCCAAGTCGATCGTCGCGGCCGTTACCTTGCCTTCGGCGAACGCCGCGGCTTGTTCGAGCATCGTGAGCGCGTCGCGCAATCCGCCGTCGGCGCGATAGGCAATTGTTGCGAGCGCGTCGTCGTCGATTTTGATCCCTTCGTACGTTGCGATCTCGCGCATCCGCTCGATCATCACGGGAATCGAAATGCGGCGGAATGCATAGCGCTGGCAACGCGAGAGGATGGTGACCGGCAACTTTTCGGGTTCCGTCGTCGCCAAAATGAAGACGGCGTGCGGCGGCGGCTCTTCGAGCGTTTTCAGAAACGCGTTGGCGCCTTCTTTGGTGAGCATGTGCGCTTCATCGATGATGTACACTTTCATGCGCATCGCGCTCGGCGCAAACTTCACCGCATCGCGCAACGCGCGAATTTCATCGATGCCGCGATTGCTGGCTGCGTCGATCTCCAACACGTCCAAGGCCGTGCCGTTGAGCATAGCAACACAATTTTCGCACGTATTATCGGGGTGGGCCGTTGGCCCGTTGACGCAGTCGATGCACCGTGCCAGAATTTTGGCGGCGGATGTTTTGCCCGGAACCGCGCGGTCCGGAAAACAAGTAGGCGTGGGCGAGTTTTCCGCTTTCGATTGCGTGCGTTAAGGTGCGGACAACGGCGTCTTGGCCGACCAAATCGGCGAACGACTTGGGGCGCCAGGTTCGATAGAGGGACACCCGGGGGACTTCGAGGCAAGCAGTTTGGCTCCGCTTGCCCGGGGGTAATCATATTGCATAAGTAATGCTTCTCGCGCCACCGATGGGTTATGCTCATCGGTGGGGAGGCTATAGAAACTCGTCGTGGATTTGCGTTCTGCCCTTCAGGACAAGTTCGGATTCGAGCAATTCTATCCGGGCCAAGAAGAAGTGATCTCCCGCATATTGGCGGGGCACGATACGCTCGCGATTCTCGCGACCGGCGCGGGCAAAAGCCTGACGTATCAGCTGCCGGCGCTCTTGCTCGAAGGCACCACCGTCGTCGTTTCGCCGCTGATCGCGTTAATGAAAGATCAGCTCGACATGCTGCGCGAACGCGGCATCACCGACGTCGTCGCGCTCAACTCCACGCTCTCCGAAGAACAAGAAATCGTCGCGCGCGAGCGTATCGGCCAAGGCACGATTCAGGATCGCGTACACGACGCCGGAAAAGCTCGAAGATCAAAGCTTTCTCGAGCTGCTGCAATCGATCAACGTGCCGCTCTTCGTCGTCGATGAAGCGCACTGTATCTCGCAGTGGGGACACGATTTCCGCCCCGCCTATCTCGCGCTCGGCGCGGTGATCAAACGGCTGCAGCATCCGACGGTGCTCGCGCTCACCGCGACCGCGACGCCGGCCGTGCGCGAAGACATTCTGCATCAGCTCGGCATCGAGCACGTCAAGCCGATCGTCAAAGGGTTCGATCGGCCGAACCTGCAGTACGAAGCGCGCAAGGCCGACAAAGAAGCCGACAAGTTCAAGATTCTGCAGCAGCTCTTCACCGGACGCGACACGCTCGAAGGCACCGGCATCATCTACACCGCGACGATCAAGAACGCGCTCGAAGTGCAGAAGTACCTGACCGACACGATGAACATTCCGGCGGCGGTGTACCACTCGAAACTGCATAAAGAAGATCGCACGCTCGTGCACGAGTGCTTCATGAACGAGACGATTCGCGCGGTCGTCGCGACCAACGCCTTTGGCCTCGGCATCGACAAGTCGAACATCCGCTTCGTCGTGCACTACGATCTGCCGGGCTCGCTCGAAGCCTACACGCAAGAAGCCGGACGCGCGGGACGCGACGGCGAGAAGTCGCGCTGCATCCTCATCTATCGCATGAGCGATACGCGCGTGCAGAATTACTTCCTCACCGGCAAGTATCCCGACATCGAAGAAGTGCAGCGCGTCTTCGGCACGATCGAAGTCTTCGGCGATCAAGAAGACGGCGTCTCGATGACCGATCTGCGCAAGATTCTGCAGCTGCCGCTCACCAAGCTCAAAGTCATCCTCGCGCTGCTCAAGAAATCCGGCTACATCGAAACGGCCGGCAAATCGGCGTACAAGCTGACCGAAGCGGTGCGCAAGAATCGCGAGCTGGTGTTGAGCCTCGCGAATTACGAGACGAAGAAGTCGTACGACCAATCGAAGCTCGCGATGATGCTGCAGTATGCGGAGAACGCCTCGTGCCGCCGGCGCTTCATCCTCAACTACTTCGGCGAGGATTACGACACGTCGAACTGCGGCACGTGCGATAACTGCCTGCGCGCGACGCGCGGCGCGTGCGGAACGACGGCCGCGACGACCGATGAAACATCGTCCGAGCCCGTCGAAGGCGGCTTTCTCGACGAGCGGTTTCCGCATCTCCGATGTGGTGACGCATCCGAAGTTCGGCACCGGCACGATCGAGCGCGCGGAAAAAGATTTGGTGACCGTGCTCTTCCCGAACGTCGGATACAAGACGCTGCTCGCATCGGCAGTAACTCCCGCCAAGACTGCGAAGATCGCCTAACCCTTCGACGCTCAGGATAAACTTGCTACTCGGGAGTTAGCACCTGCACCACGCGCTTGCACGCTCGTTGATGCTCGTTGCCTGCGTTGGAGCCGCCCTCAGTTGGGCGTCTTCAGCGCGCGCGCAACAAACGGAACCGACGCCGTATGCATCGGCGACGCCATTCGCTGCTCCCGTTACGGAATCGCCGTCGCCTCCACCGCCGACGGAAACACCGCCACCCGGCATTGCGACGCCGATGCCAAGTGAGAGCGTCACGCCGAGCGCGAGCGTCACGCCAGCCGCTCGTCACGCCAAGTGCGAGCGTCACGCCGAGCGGTTCGCCGTCGCCGGTTCCGACGGCGAACGTCGTCACCGCCGCCGACTGCGACGCCGACGCCGCCACCGATCACCATCAATCCCGGCACGCTGCAAGTGCCGGTCGGTTCGACGCAAACCGCGCGCATCAACGGCGCGTTCGGTCAGTTCACCGCGACGGTGCAAGATCCGAACGTGCTCACCGTCACCGCGAATCAACAAGACCAAACGATTTCGGTTTACGGCAAAGCGCCGGGATCGACGGTAATCACCGTCACCGATTCGCGCGGCGTGAGCGCCGCAGCCGGCGTGCGCGTCGCGTACAACGCCGGCGTGATTCCGAATTACATCGAGGTGCGCCTCACCGGCGATCCCGCAAACGCGGATTACGTGCGCGATCTCGTGCAGCGCACGATCGTGCGGCGCACGCAGACGCAACCGGGCGCGCAAGTCGTCGTCTCGCAAGACGACGTCGATATCCGTTCGCCGCTGCGTCAGGACATGGAGAAGAATCTCGAAGTTCCGGTGCTCGTTCAAGGCGAGCAGTACTTCAGCGTCACGGGCAACACGCACGTCTACGTGCAGAACATCGCCGTGCCGCGCATCTCGCCCGACGTGCTGATGGTCAGCGACTTTCCCGAAAAGTTGACGCAGAACGGCATTCTGTTCTCCGCCGATTTGGAGCGCGGCGTGCCGTCGCGCTTCCTCTACTTCCATTACAATCCGCCGAGCGAAGAAAGACCGCCGCATCGTGCTCGTTGCGGAGAATCATTCCGGCGATCCCGCAACCGTGCAGTACATCGACGGTCGCGGCGGCCCGACGAGAAACGAGATGGAGGTCGGCCACGCGGCGACCAAAGCGTTTCTCGTCAACGTCGTGCAGAATCAAGGGCGGCTCGTGCAGATCGGCGGCAATTCGACGCAGGTGCTCGCGACACAAGAATTACCGGCGGGCTCGATCGTCGCGAATCTGTTGCAGCTGCGCGTGCTGGAAGGCCCGAACATTCACTTAACGCTCGTCGCGCAAGACGCAACCGATAATCCGGACAACGCGCTCACCACCGGGCAGCTGCTGACGAGCACGGTCAAGCACGCGCGCGGGATCTATAAGATTCCCGAGTTCTCACTTCGCGACGCAGTGGAACGTCACCGATGATTATCTCGAGTTACCGATCGGGCAGATTCCACTGCCGAACACGCTCGCGGGCGAGGCGCTCGCGGGCGATTACGGCGTGCTCGAGTCGTTTGTCGTGAACGTGCAGAACCCGCTCTCGACGCCGCAGCGCATCGCGATCTACGAGAACCCGCGCGGCGGCGGCGCGACCGGCACGTACCTGATCGATAACGTGCTCGTGCAATCGCATCGCGCGCCGCCGTTTAGCCGCTACAAGGTGCGCCAATACGTCGTTCCCGCGCGCGGCTTCGTTCGTGTTACAATCGTGACCATGCCTGAGGCCGGGTCGAGTTATCCGCTTCGACTGGTCTTCGCCCCAGACGACGGCTCAGTCGCACCCGGCGCGCCGGGATCGCCCGTGTATTAAGTGGGCGACGCACTGAACCGGCGGATCGAGCTCCATACGTGCCGGCAGCAGCACACGGTCTTGCGTCATATGCTGAGCGAATTTCCGACGTGTGAACCGTTCACCGGCGAAGAGATGATGCTGTTGCGCGAACGATTGAAGGTGATTCTCGTTCGGCATTTGCGCTTAGAAGACGATCAGCTCTACCCGTCACTCTCGCGCGCATCCGACGAAATCGTGCGCGCAACCGCGCGCGAGTTTCGCATCGAGATGGGCGGTGTGATGCGCGCGTTTGCCGACCTGGAAGCGCGATGGCCCGATGCTGCATCGATCGATCGCGATCGCGCCGCGTTTTTCGAGCAGTGGACAACCGTACGCGAGGCGCTGGAGGCGCGCATGAACGAGGAGGACCGGCGTCTATATCCGCAGGCCGAGCAGCACTTTACCGATATTTTAAAGCGCGCTAACGCGGAATAAACTCTTTCGCCAGGTTTCCTTTCGCTGTGCGAGCAAACGAGACGGGCGCGTTAAGGAGAACGAACTTTGCATTTCGGGCGTATGGAGTCGCCGCGTTATATCGCGGCCGGAATTGTATTATGTGCGGCACTGGTCGCATGCGGCGGCGGCGGTGGCGGCGGTACCACGCCGTCGACGACATCAACGCCGATCGTGTTTCCGACGGCAAGCACCACGCCGGCGACCGCGACGGCGTCGGGTGTACTCGTCGACCACGAAACGGGCACTGCACTCGCGGGAATCTTAGGTTGGTCTCGCAGCCAAACACCGCCGGCGCAACACCGAATCCGCAAGGCACGACGGCAGCGGACGGTTCGTTCACGGTGCACGCATGCGCCGGGCACGTATTTACTCGTGATCGGAAACGACACGTATCCCGACGCGAGTAATCGTCCGACGATTCACGACATGGTGACGTTGACGCCCGGCGCGAATTCACTGACCGCGCCGAAGATCGGCCCCGCGCCCGGAGCAACCGCGAATCCGATTGAGTATTCCGGCAAGTTTCGTTTGACAACGTTAACGTCCGCCGAACAAGCATGTCTCGCTTTGGAAAACAGTACGCGCCAATCCCACGGCCTATCGACTGTCGTTTCAGATGAATGGCTTACGGAAGATCATCGTGGCTATTGGTCGGTTGCAACTACGACGAACAGCTTTCCTCAAGACCCGAACGTACTGACGAACTACAATTCAGGCGATGGCAATGGCCAGGACTGTTCGGACATGATCAATAGCGGCTTTGTTCTCGGTTGGTGGATGTCGTACGCGCAGACGGCGTACTTCGATGGCGACAACGGTGGAGCGCACAATGTAGCAACGTCCGAAGGGATGGTCGATCCGCGGGCCACGCCGTATCCATCGCCGTCGCCGTCGCATCCCTGGCCATGAGCAAAAGCACGGTAACAACACGCAACGCGCCGTGAAAGAAATGGTTGATCGTCGCTCGAGGCCATACCCAGCGCAGACGCCTGGCATCCTGGGCATAACCAAAAACACGATAAACGATACGGAACGCACCGGTAAAAGTCGCGCTCCGTTTTAATTATTTTCTACGAATCAATTTCGAAATAGTAGTCGCCCTCATCTTGATACCGCAGATTCGGTTGACAGTGGCCTGTGTAAGTTTGATACTGCCATTGGACCTGCACCCAAAGCAAACCCGCACGAGTCGCTGTTAACTGTCAGAGAGCCGTCGCCCCCCGAAACGGTACCACCCCCGCCGGAACCTTTGATTATCGTTTGATAGAGGCCGGTGTAACCGTCGAGCTCGCCGCCACCGCCATTGTCGCACCAAGGACTATCGTTCTCGACCGATGTGATCGGAATCGTGCACGTCTGTCCCACAGCCATCTTTACCGGATCGCGGGATGTCGCTTGACCGCTGAGATTCGTACAATCAGCGATCGACAACGAGCGTAACGTTCTTGCTGCCACCGTTCGCGACTGTCTTATCCGTCGACTCAACGGGAAAAACGCAGCCAGTCGTAGGCGCAACCGGCGTGATCGTCGCGTAGCTTGCTGACACTCCAGTTCGATGCACTGATCGAGGCATAATTCTGGCACGCGTTAAAGACCGCAGTCGAATTGTCCGCTGTAGCCGCTCTTCTGTCGCCCATAGTTTTGGCAGCTGTCCGTTGCTCATACAGCCGGTTGCGTCCGTCGTATTGAAGCCGTCGGCAGAATTTGCGTCGACAGTTGCCGCCTTGCAGCCACAAGCCGCGCATACGGATAACTCGTGCACATCGACGCATCGGCGATCGCGTTGCCGCCGACAAGCATCTTGTTCAATAATTTCGGCGACGCGCACGTCCATCGGTTCGTACGCGAGGGTTTGGTTCCCGAATTCGATCGCGCCGAGCGTGTTCAGCGGTCCCGTGGGATTCTTGACGTTGATCGGGATGCTAATCGTGGGTTCGCCGTATTGATCGCCGACGATCAGCGTGCATGAGCCGGCCGATGACGGCGCGACGATAAGTTGCGCCGTCGCCGGCGTCGTACCGGGCGACGCGGGAGTCTTTACCGTTCCCTTCGAGACACTAATCACTCCGCCGCAACCGCCGCCGGCTTGGAGTTGAAGCGGTTCGCTGTCCCACGTCTTCGTTAACGTGATCGTTTGCGCGGGCGCGGTTGGAGCACTGAACGACAGCGACGGCGTGCTCGAAGTGAGATTTCCCATGACTTGCACTTGCGCGTCGACTTCTTGATTGTAGTCGTCGACGATGCGAACGGCGCACGTTCCGCCGACTGAGGGCTGCATGTGAAATGCGGCGACGGGATCGTCGACATCGCCGTTCGGCCAGGAATACGGCGCCGCAGGCGCAGACGGCGCGAGCGATGTTTCACCCGGCGTCAACGGCGACGAATACGGCCAACCGGATGGAAAGGCTGCGGGCGCGTTTCCGTTATCGGAACCTTGCGTTTGGCAATCGGTCCCGGTGGACGACGCAAACCAATGAGCGTAGCCCATCTCGGCAACCTTGAATTGCAGCGGATTCGCATCGCCGGTCCAATGGGCGAGCATGAATTGCGGCACGATGTGCGGCGGGTTCGGCGTCGGAGACGGATTGGCAGCCGCGACACCGGTGACGACCACGTTGCATTGCAACGACCGCGTTTGCGTCGCGCCCTGCGGCGACGTAAACGTAAGCGCGATGCCGCCCGACGGACATGGCGGCTGCGTTGCGACAACGGGAAACGTAATGTTTCCCGATCGATCGATCGCCGGATACGATGCTTTCCCGGTCGGATACCCGGCGCTGCTCAAAAAGATCGCAAACGGCGGCGAACCATATGTAGCGTCGCTGACCGTTGCATTGCTCGAGACGATCATCGTGTTTGTTGCGGTGACCGCATTTGCAACATTCGGCCGGCCGGAATACACGCGTAGCATGAAGCCTTGCGCGCCGTCCGTTCGAGGAAGAAAGGCGAGCGTTGCGCCGTTCCCGCTTGTTGCAGCGAGTTGGCGCGCGACCGCGAGCGCGCTGTCGAAATCGTTGACGGCGCCGCGCAGTGCGCCGGGGCGCATCGACATCATCCATGCGCCGCCCGCGACAAGAAGAATCGCGGCGATTGCCACCGCGATTACCATCTCTACGAGCGTGAACCCGCGTTCGCCCTCCCGCACATAGCGGGTTAGTGCCCGAAAATCGTGCTCAGTTGACGCATCACCTCGGGCGTCAGATCGACCGCACCGGGCGCCGGTGAATCGGTCAACGCCAGTCCGCGTTGGGCGGCGATGCGCTGCGCCACCGTGCGGGCTTCGCGATCGACTTGATCGGTAAGCGCCCCGCGATAGCGACGCAAGGCGATAATTTCATTCGATGCCGAACCGCGCGCGTCGGTATCCAACGCCGCGATGGTCGTGAAGCGTTGCGCGATATCCGACGCCGCGCTCGTAAACGCCGTACCCGTCGTCGACGCATCGTTGTTGAACCGCGTGCGCACGTAGTCGCGCAAGTCGTTCGCCGTGGCGACGAGGCGATCGCCGAACGAACCGTTCGCACTTCCGACACCGATCGCCAGCTGCTGCGGCATCTGCAGCTGCGCTTGCGTCACGCGCTGGCGCAACTGCCAATTCGCTTGCGCTTTCGCCTGCAGTTGCTGCGCCGTGTTTGCGTAGTCGCGCGTGGCAGCACGCGACGAGTTGCGCGCGGTACGCAGCGAGCGTCCGCGCATCCTTCGCGCGAAGCGCGTTGACCGCGCGATTCTCGCGGCGCTTCGAGCGCGTTCAGTCGCGCGCGTAGCGCGGCGCGGTTGACTTGCGGCGCCTTCAAATTCTGCAGCTTCACGCGCAGCAGCATATCCTGCGCCGCATCGGCGCGCATCAGTTTGATTTCGAGGTCGGATTCTTTTTCGCGCAGCTGCTGCGCGCGCGCCGCATACGCGCTGTTCACGCGGGAATCGAGCGACGCACGATATTGCGCGAGCGAGGCATTCGCTTCGCGGTTCAATTCGCTGCGATAGACGTTCGCCGACGTGCCGACTTTCGAGCGAACTGCCGACGCTTCGCGCGCGTAGTTGCTGATCATCTGCGAGCGAACGTTCGACGAGAGCATCGCGTCTTCGCGCGGTGCGTACTGCGACACGCGCGAGCGCAACGCGCTCAGCGCCGCGTTCGCTTCACGCGCACCGTTCTGCACGACCTGCG
Organism: Vulcanimicrobiia bacterium; assembly: GCA_963737065.1. Classification (GTDB taxonomy): domain Bacteria; phylum Vulcanimicrobiota; class Vulcanimicrobiia; order Vulcanimicrobiales; family Vulcanimicrobiaceae; genus JAMXLG01. The sequence goes on along the minus strand of CAVTRC010000001.1, from coordinate 1,542,098 downwards.
CTTGCCGTTGCGCGATCGGCCGCGTGTCGGTCAACTGCGGAATGTGTTGCGTCGCTTTGAGCGAAGCGGCTTCGCGATCGTACGCCGCGTAAAATCCGCGCATTGCGGCATCGCCTCGATGCGGCGCACGTCGACGTACGCCAGGCCGTGCGTCGCGTTGTGCGGCGCCGGCTGCGCCGATGCCGCGCAACCCGCAATGAACGCGATCGCGATTACGGACAGCCAGCGCATGGGAACTTCCTCGCGAGGTTGAGATCGAAACCGCTCGTACCGCTCATCGGTTGGATCGACAACAGATTGCCGCCGAACGCGTTCATGCCGACGGTCGATTGCGGCGCGGGTTCGTACCGAACACCGTCGCCTGATCTTGCGAATAAAACGTACCGCGCAGCGAGATCGCTTTGTGCGACACCGTCTCGAGTGTCAAACTTTGGCGACGTGGCTGACCAAAATTCTCGGCGAAAATCGCATTGAAATGTTTGCCGAGCCCTTTCGTGACGCTCGCACCGAAGCCGCCGGTGAGCGAATTGCTCAATTGCACGTCATTGAAGCCGAACGCGCCGCCGAGCGCGGTCGAGAGCGGTTCGAGCAGGTTGCGCGTAAAGACCGTATTGAGCTGACCGGCCGCCATCGATGTGAATGCATTCTCCTTCGTGCCGCCGGACGTGGTGGCAACCCCTTGTACCGCGCCGAATTGCTGTACGCCCGCAAGCAGTCCGAGGATCTGCGTACGGTCGTAGGGCGGATCGGATGCGAGCGCGAGGTTCATGTCGGTCGCCGGGCCCGGTCACGTGAATGCGGATGTACGTATCGGGATTCGTAATGTACGTCGTCGCGACCGCATTGATGTCCGGAATGACGCCGCTGCCATCGAACGCGACCGTCGCATGATTCACGGTGAAGTCACGATAGAAACTGACGGTTCCGCCGGTCGATACGACGCTGCCTCGCACGCGCGGCGATGCGAGCGTACCGGCGAGCGTGATGCCGCCTTCACCGCCGACATCGACGTTTGGGCTCTGTACGCGCACGTCACGTCCAACGACGAGCGCGCAAATTATCGAATCCGATCGGCAGCGCCGGACCCGACGGCGCCTTCGATGACGACGGATTGAAGAGCGCGGTCAGCGGAATGCGCGCGGACGAAACCGCGACGCTGCCGCCGATGTTGATGAGCCCGCGCGGCGCGCGCGTCGCGGTGACCGTGCCGTCGATCAAGCCTTTATAGTATTGCGGCGAATCGATACGCACGTGCGTTCGCATCCGCGCGCAGGTTGAATGCGATCGCGCCGATGTCACGGATCGTCGGAACCGATGCGTTGCCCGATGCGCGTCAACGTGCCGCCGCCGACATTTGCTCGCGTGTTCTGCAGGTCGACGCGCGTACCGTGGAACGCGAGCTGCGAACCGATGCCGGTAATCGGCACTTTTCCAGCGGCGAAGAGTACGACGCGTTCGCGAGCGTCATCAATCCGCCGAACTGCGGATTGTCGGTGCGCCCGTTCGCGGTCACGCGGCCGTCGATGCGCCCGGTGAGCTTCGTTCCCTGCGGCAAGAGCGAGGCGAATTGTCCCAGTTCCACGTTGTCCGCGACGACCGAGGCATCGAACGGTGCATCGCGCAGCGGAACGGTGCACTTCCGGCGAAGAGCAGCCGGCCCGGTGCGAGATCGATTTCGCCGCGCTGCAAGCGTCACGCGCCGCATCGTTGCCGCGACTTGCGCGCTCGCATGCGGAACGGTGAGTTTCTCATACTTCAGTTCATCGACCGTCGTCGTGTCGGCGAGTTGCGGATTCGCGCGCGTGCCGCGCACGGTTGCCGCCGTCTGAACGCGTCCTGCGAGCGACGGCATCTTCATGCCGGCTTCACGCGCGACCGCACCGATGTTCGGCGTACTCGCGTGCGCGACGAGCGCGAGTCGATCGCGCGGATGCAATCCAAACGTTCCGGATGCATCCGCAACGGCGTTCGGAATGCGCAACGTTGCGCGGTCGAGCGTGCCGCGGCCGCCGGCCGTGTGCAATGCAACGGTCGCTTCTTGCACCGGAATGCCCCACGCCATGCCTTGCAGCACGCGCGCGTTCAACCGCGCGTTCATGTCCGGGAACCGTCCGGCGACGCTTGCGTTGGCGTCGACGCGCCCCATAACCGGCATCGTCATGCCGATCATCGGCAGCCACGTCTGCAAGTTCAGGCGGCTGACGTTTGCGTTTGCCACGACCGCGTACGTCGACGGATTCGCGTGCCGTTCGCGTGAATCGTGCCGTTTGCGCCGCCGGCCGACGCGACGAAGTTCACGAGTGCCGTGCGAAGAGTGCCAATTCGCGACGGCGTTTCCGATGTCGAAGCGGCGGTAGCGCACATCCGCGAGATTCACGTTGCCGCTCGTGACGATCGGCGCGCCGGGCGCATACGATGCGGTCATCGCGACGCTGCCGGTTCCGCCGAGCGTTTCGCCGGTATCGAAGAGATCGTTGAAGTCGGAGAGATCGGCGTGCGGCGCGCGCACGGAAATCGTACCGCCGCGACGCATCGCATCGGCCACGCCGTTGAACGCGACGTTCGTCGTGTTGACCAGGACGCCGCCGTTCGAGACGGCGAGCGCGTTCGGCGTACCGTTGAGCGTCGCGTGCAGATCGCGGAACGCTTGACCGTTGACGCTGCCGGTCGGCACGTCGACGAGCCCGCTGATGTGCGGCGTCATCCCGGTGCCGCGTGCATGCACGTCGGCATCAACGTACACGTCGACGAGCTGCTGCTGCACGTGCGCGGCGCTCGTCCGTGCCGCGATATCGTATGACTGCGACGACGTTCCGGGATGCGCCACCGTTCCGTCGAGCGCGACGAGCGCGGGACCGGCGTCAACCGCGGTGTCGCGAATATTGAGCGTCGATCCGTTGTAGTTCAGCGACGCCAGGCCGCCGATACCGTAGTTCGCATACTTCACGCCGTTCGCAACGGCCGCTGCCGTCACGACCGGCGCTTGCGCGGTTCCGCTCACCAATGCGGCGGCGCTCACCGCGCCATGCATCAGCGGCACGCGTCCGGCGGAAATTGCCATGTTGGTGCCGCGCGTGCTGAGCGTTCCATTCGCGATGATGTCGCGGCCGCTGACGCGCGCGTTGGCTGCGAGCACGCGGACGTGTCCGCCGAGATCCGAGGCGACCGTTGCATTCACGCCTTGCAGCGTGACGCCGCGTACCGACGCGTGATGGAACTGCGCGCCGTCCACTTGCGCGATGATGTTCTGCCCGTCGGAAACGGCGAGCACCGGCGCATCGAGCGTGCCGTGCACGCCGGCGCCCGGCATGAACGCGTCGAGCGCATCGAGCGAACCGTGTACGCGCGCCTTCGCGGTCATCGCGGTCACGCGCGTGTTGCTTGCGGTGCCGAGCACGTCGCCGTTGAGAATTACGGCGTTACGCATGCCGCGCGCCGCGACACGGAAATTACGCGCGTCGAGGAACCCGACGTGGTGCCCGTGCGGATGATCGAGCGCGAGTTGGCCGTACAGCGTCCCGTTCGCGCCGTCGACGATCAACGGTCCGACGGTGCCGACGCCGTCGCTCGTCACGCTAAACGCGCCCGCTAACCGTTGCGAACCGGAAACACCGTGGACGACGCCGCGCGTTTGTACGTGCTTCGGATCGTCGGCGCTTGCGAGCATCATGCCGTTGAGCGGCATGCCGGGCAGAATCATCGGAACGTACGGCAAGCGCCGATGACGGTGCTTGCGCGCCCGCGATGACTTCGACGCCGTTCGGACGCTTCGTGAGCGCGACGCGTCCTTGCGCGCCCGCTTGCGCGCCGTGCCAACGCGCGTGCACGTCGAGCAGATCCACTTCGGCCTGATTGAATGCGACCAATCCGTGCGCGCCGTCGATGCGCTGGCCGGCGTAATCGATGCGTTTGCCGTCGACCGCGATCATCGCGAGCGGATTCGATGCGGCGCCTTCCAGAAGAATCGCGAGGTCGATGTTGCCGCGCGCGGGCAGGTGCGCTGCTTGCGTGACCGCCGTACGCAGTTTCGCGACGTCGCCGTGCATCTGCAGCGCGAAGCGGAAATGCGGCTTCGTCAAATCGTACACGCCGCCGCGCAGATCGAACGGGACGCTTGCGAGCGTGCCGTCGACGCCGTCGAACGTCGCGCCGTTATCGTAGACGTCGAGGCGGCCGTGCACGTCGCGAATCGGCTTCGAAAGGCCGCCGACGGCGACACGCACGTCGCGCAGCATCGTCGTCGCGGTAATATGCTGCTGCAATCCGCCGTTTCCGTCCGGCAAGCCGAGGATGCGTACGTCCGAACCGCTGATGGCTCCGCTCGCGAGATGCATGCTCGGATTGTTCAAACCGAAATCCACGAGCCGCGCGATGGGCATGGGCGGCACGTGGATGTGCTGCACGCTATAACCGGCGGACGGGTTAATGTCGCCGCTGCCGCCGATCGTGTACGCGCGTCCGCTTTCGATGTAATTCGCCGCAATGCGATACTGCGAACGCGACGGATGCATGTGCAAGTCGGCGTTCAGGCCGTTGACGTGCAATTCGCGCGCGGCCGGAACGCCTTGACTCTGATCGATGACCGTGACGCTGCCGTTGCTCAAGCGGCCGTCGAAATCCATCGGCGGCCCGGGCGCGCCGTTCTTCTTCGCAGGCGGCAGCGAATAGTTCCACGTGCCGTCTTTGTGCCGAATCAGCGTCAACTGCGGACCGACGACATTGAATCCGCGCAATCCGAAAAGCCGTTTTCCGCCGGGCAGTAAATCGCGCAGGCTGTATTGCGCATCGACATGCGCAACATGCAAGAGCGGCTCGCCGGTCTTGGCTTTGATGGTGACGTCGTCGAGCGACGCATGCGTCGGCGTGACGCGTGCATTGCCGCCGATCGACACCTTCGTGCCGGTCGCCATACTGGCGAGTGTTTCGATTCCGGCCTTCGAGAGGGCCAACGCGCACACGACAACGATGACAGCGGCAATACAGGCAAGCACGAACACGACCCGTCGCCAGTGGGTCGCCGGGCCGGGTGTTGAGCGTGCCGCCATAGGCGTTCGTTACCCGCCGCATGACAAAGAAACACGCGCGAGCGCCCTGAGCGTCGCAGCGGCGCCTATAAAACCCAGGCGGTCTCCGCGAACGCGGCGCCAATTTCCGCCGAGGATCTTGCGAATCGTCTCGTCATCGTATCCGAGACCGCACAGGCCGGTGACGATGTCGATGAGCGCTTCCGGCGCGATCATGTTCGGCGCGCGCGAGAAGGTCGCATCGTCGGGAAACGTCTCGCGCATCGTGCGGATGTACTTCGCGAGCTCCGCCTGGTCGTAGCAAAAGTCGAGCGCGATGCCGACGTGATTGGGTCCTGCAACCTGCACCGCGTGGTCCACGTGACGCACGAACGCCTCGACGAGCCCGTCGTCGCCGGCGTCGAGAAACGGGCCGATTCCGTTGATGCCGACGACGCCCCCGGTTTGCGCGCACGCACGCAGCAAATCGTCGGCGATGTTGCGCGGATGCGGATAGACGGCGCTGCAGTTGGAGTGCGAGAAAATCACCGGCCCATCCGCCTCATCGAGCACCGCACGCGCGGTGCGATGACCGGTATGCGAACAGCAGATGAGCATCCCGGCGCGACGCACCTCGCGCAGCACGCTGCGCCCGTACGCCGTCAATCCCGGATCGTCATCGTAGCACCCGCCGCCGATCGCGTTGTTGCGATTGTACGCGATCGAGATCCAACGAACGCCGAGATCGCGTAACATCGCAACGATGCCCGGATTGCCGTCGTCGAGAATCGCCATTCCTTCGACGTCGAAATGCACGGCGAGCTTTCCGGCGTTGCGCGCGGCGTCGATGTCCGCAACGCAATCGACGACGACGTAACGATCGCTACGCTGAGCGAACCAGTCGCGCATTCCGGCGAGCACGCGGACGTGACTCTCGAGTGACTGCGGCCCGAATCCGACGTTAATGCTCGTAACGTCGATGCCGGCTGTGCGTTCGCGTTCGATCTGTTCGAAAAACGTCATAGGCGTCGGGCCGAAGCGGAAGACAGGTGTGGTTGTTCCAGACGAGCGACGAGTCGAGAAGCGCGCGCGCACGATCGATCATGATGCAGCCGCCATTTCGTATACGGCGATCATATTACCCGCGCTCTTCGGCCACGCGAAGCGCGCGACGCGCCCGCGGACGCACTTCACGCGCCCGTTCGTCTGCATCACCGGCGAGTGCCGAACGCAAGGCGTCGATCCACGCGGCGAGGTCATCGAGCGGCAGCACGAGCGCATCGCCGTCGACGATTTCCGGAAGCGACGCTCGATCGGCGGCGATGACGGGCGTTCCCGCGCAAAGCGCTTGCGCCGCGCCGTAGCCGAACCCTTCGTATCGCGACGGCATCGCGACGACCGCGCACGTGGCGTATAATTTCAACAACTCTTCACGCGCAACGTACCCGCGAAATTCCACCCGATCGCCCACGCGTAATTCGGCCGCGCGCGCCGCGCATTCATCTCGATACGTCGTCGGTGGACCGACCGAAACGATCCGCGCACTGGGAAGTTCGGGCAACGCCTCGATGAGGAACTGCAAGTTCTTACGCCGTTCAACGGTGCCGACGACGAGAATCGTCCGTCCGTCGCCGCGCCGGCGTTCGAGCGTGCAATAATCTTGCGCGACGCCGGGGTACACGACGCGCACTCGCTCGGGATCAATGCCGGGGACGACGTCGAGCAGTTCGCGGCGCGAGAACTCCGAATCGACGGCAATGGCTTGCGCGCGGCGATAGCGGTCGACGGAAAACTTTCCGAAGTAATATCGCGCGTACGGACGCGCGTGCGATTGCACGCGTAGCCATGCAACATCGTGCACCGTCGCAACGACCGGCATCGCGGCGGTAAGCGGAATCGTTCCCGACGCGCAATGCAGCACGTCGACCGCCTCCGCGCGCGCGCGCTGCGGCAGCAAAACCTGATCCCATATCACGCGCCGGTCGAAGCGCCACGGATCGAGTTTCGGCTCCGAGAGTTCGACGACGGCCGCGCCCGCATCGCGCAACGCGGCGATCAATCCGCGGACGTATTCACCGATGCCCGTCGCCGTGCCGACCATCAGCTGCGCATCGATCCCGACCTTCATCGCGGCCTCGTGCGCAATTTCTCCCGTCCACGCAGACAGTCGCGGCTCACCGGATCGATATTGAGACAACGAACGAAATACCGGCCGGCCTTGTCGTACGCACCGAGCGCGATCGCTTCGTTCGCTGCGTTCAAGAGATACTTCATATCGAACGGCGCGAGCGCGAGCGCCGCTTCGTAATCGTGCAACGATAGGCCACGGCGCGACATCGCATCGGCTAACTGTCCCGCAATAAAGTACGATTCGGCGAGCGCATCAGGATGCGTTCGCAGCGACGCAAGGCGCGCACCGAACCGCATTTCGAGCTCGTACGCACCGGCCGGATCGCTTTTCGCGAGCTCTGCAATCGCGCTTTGCATCCGGTCGAAATCCGGTGCGGCAAAATAATATTCGCGCGCAAGCTTCGCCTGGCCGCGCGCGGCGGCTATGCGTCCCAGCAGATCGTCGCGACGCGGACCGGCCGGCAAACGTACCGCATAGTGCTCCGCGCCGTCGAGGTCGCCGCGCGAAAGATCGTTTTGCGCAAGCGTCTCTTCAACGTACGCAGCCGGCGCGATGCGATCGAGCGCGCCATACACCGCGAGTCCGAACGATCGCGGAATCAACGCGGAGAAGCGTATGCGGCTCGGCGACGAACGACGCCGACGCGCATTGCACCACGCCGAGCAGTGCGAGCACGACGACGACCACTGCAACGACGATGGCGCGCGGCAGACGCCGCGAAACGCTCAAACGCGTCCTTTAAAACTTGACGGTGAAGTTGAGGTTCGCGCTCGTCTGATTGAAGGTGTTGAGCGGAATGAGATTGTCCTGAAAGTGGAACTGATTCGCCGAGAGCGAGATCGCGCTCGTGCCCTTTAACTGATACGTCAGACGCGCGCCGTAGATCGTGTTGTTGACGTCAACGTTCGAGAGACCTTGCACGCCGTAGCCGCCGGTCAAATGCTGCGCATTGACTTGCACGCTCGCCGTCAAGCGCCGGTTCACCGGCACCGCGACACCGGCCGACAGTGTTTGCTTATTGATGTCGGCATAGGCCGGCACGAACACCGGAAGATTGTTCGAGAGTTCGAAGTTCGACTGACCGTCGAGGCTCGCCGCATCGAACACCGGTTGATTCACCGTCACGTGCTCGGTGTGGCTCGATAAATCCAGACCGAGCTTCTGTTTGCCGATGCGCGCATCGAACGTCGCGCCGCCGCCGTACGCCGTGTCCTTGAACGCAATTGCGTCGGAACGCGCTTCGCCGGCATCAGCATGCGTCTCTAAATGAACGTGACCGACGCGCAAGGGAAGCGAAACGTTGGCATTGGTCTGCGGAACGGTGCCTTTCGCATCCGCGCCGATCTCAGGCGCCGCGAAGCCGGCCGCCGACGTCAATACGGGGCTAAAACTCAGCGAAGTGTTTTGATCGCCGCTCGGCAGATCGAAACGCAACGATTCCGGCGCGACCGTCGGCGCGGGCGCGGGATCCTGATAGTAGCCGATCACCGGTTGCGGCGATGACAGTTGCGGCGAGGTGAGGGTCAGCGTCGGCTGCGTGTTGGAACGAACCGCGGCGGCAACGTCGGGCGTCGTCGTGAGCCCCGGCGCGCGCGGCGCCGGCACGGTCACGATCATCGACGCCAGCCGCGAGAGCGAAAGCTGCGGCATCGCGAGCACCGCGGGCTGCGCGGCGATCACGATCGTCGGCGAAACGTTGAATGCGAAGACGCCGAGCGGTGATTCACTGCTCGTGTTCGGATCGCTAAAGCATCGGTTGAAGAGGTCGGTCGCGAGCGACATCGATGAAGCGTCGAGTGCCGGGTATGCGGAAGCGGGAACAACAGCGGACCAGAGCGCCCCTACGAGGGCCCCGATCGATAGCACGCTGACCGCGCGACGCATGATTTCCTCCCGAACTCCGCGACACCACTCGCCGCGGGTATTTCCTGTTATCGACCGCGCCGAGGGGTAGTTTCAGTTATAGCATATCGCTGCGCTTACCCGCGTCGGCCAGGTAGCGACGGGCGATCAGGACCGCTGCGTAATCGTCGATTGGTCTGGGCGGCACTTGCATTCCAAGCGGTATGAGTCGCCGCCACCCGCGCGGCGGGTTGTCTGCAAAGTAAAGCGAGCGAGCACGCAGGGTCGTTTCCCGTTCGTCCACCGGTCGAACCGGCACTCCGAGCGGGGCCAGGGCCGCGCTCAGAGCGGTAGCATTCGTACCCGCTCCAAGCGCTATCGTTACCACTTCGTGACGCTCGACCAGTATTTTGGCGCGAGCGAGCAGCGCGTCGATCGGTTCGATTCCTCGCTCGATCACCGCGCCGTCCGCGCCGTCGACGATCGCAAACCCCGCCTTGCGCGTGCCGGGATCGATACCAAGAACGAACCCGTTCACTTCGTCTTGGTCAACGTTACGACGATCGGCACACCGCCCACATGAGGGTACACGTCAACGGCCGCAAATGCCGTGAGCGCGTAGTTTCCGCTTCCCTTGTCCAGCGTCTGCTGCATCACGCCAAGCGCGGGATATGCTTCCACGAGGCGTGTGTTCGAGACGACGAACGGCGGCAATCCACCGTACCGAGCCGCGGCCGTCGACACAACTCCGATGAGTTGACCGACCGCAAGATTGATGTTCGCGTTGTGCCCGCCCGGAATGAGCAAGTACCCGATATTCTGACCTTTGCTGAGGCGCTTGGAATCGGGAATCAAGTTGATCTGGAAGTGGATATCGTCGTTGCGATAGAGGTTCTGATCGGCGGTCATGTACACGAGTAAATCGTTATCCATGCCGACCGCCGTCACGCTCGGTTGCGCCGCGATTTGCTCGAGTTTCTGCTGTAAATCCGCCGGCGGCGTGAATTTCTTCAATCCGAGTTGCGTGTAGTTCGTATTCATCCAAACGACGGCTTGATGGTAGAAGTCTTGCACTTCTTTCAATCGCTCGTCGGCCGGCGTGCCCATCTTGATTTCCTTGAAAAACGGAAACATGAGACTATCGACGCGCACCACCAGCTGGCCCGTGTTGACTTTGCTCTCGAGATTCTTCTTCTGTGCTTGCAACTGCGAAATCTCGAGACTGATCTGATTCATGCGGAAGAGCGCGGTCTTCACTTGTTGCGACCAGATGATCGCAATCAGCATCGCGAGCAATGCGATGAACATGCCGGTGCCGACGGCCACGATCGTCGACGTGTAGCGGGGACGAATGCCGAAGAGCGTCAAGCGCTTGCGGCCGACTTGATGGCCGACGCGATCGCCGACGTACGCGATAACGCCCGACACGATCATAATGATCAGAATCGTGAGCGTACCGCGGACGATGTCGGCAACCATACTACGCTATACCTGCGAGGCTCGCCGAAGTCGCAGCAGGCCGACGATTGTAAAGATCACGTTAGGCATCCAGGCCCAAAGCCCGGCGAGCGACAGAAACGCTTCGGAGACATACGAAAACACCACGGTCACGATGTAATAGATGAACACGATGGCGACGGCAACGCCGAAGCCGACGCTCGTACCGCCGCCGCTGCGCGCGGCGCGCATGCCGTACGGGATCGCGATCAGCACGAAGACGAAACAAGCAAACGGCTGCGCGAGCTTCTCCTGATACGTCGTGACGTATTTGCGCAATTCGAGCTGCGTGAGTTGCCCCGACTGCACGATCGTGCGGATTTGCTTGCGGCTCATCTGCTCGGGATCGCTCATCTGAATCCGGTTGACGATCTGCGCCGGGTTCTCGCCGAGTTCAACCTGCTGCTCCGCAACCTTCGGTTCGGCTAAGAGCGTCCCGTCGGGATTGAACCGGTAGAAGCTCGCGTTCTCGAGCACCCATTTCGATTGCGAGAAGTTCGCGCGCTCGGCAAACACGATTTGCGTCGGTGCGCTGTTGCGGTCGTACTGTATCAGCGTGACGTGCAGCAACGCTTGCGTGCGCGGATCGAGCGACGTTGCAATCGTTTCTTGCCGTCCGCCGCCCGGCAGCGGCGCCGAGACCGTCACGTCGCGATTGAAGACGTTCGTGTGCAGAATCGTGTTGTTTTCAATCGAAGCGACGCGGTCGGCGGCATAGGGCGCGAGACGTTCTTGTACGACGAACGTGACCGCCGACATGACGAGCCCCGAAATCAGCAGCGGGAGCGTCATGCGCCAAAAGCTGATCCCGCCCGCTTTCATCGCCACGATCTCGCTCTCGCCCGAGAGACGCTGAATCGCAAGCAGTGTCCCGAGCAACAAGGCCATCGGAATGACGATCGACATGTACGACGGCAGCGACCACAAAAACACTTGCGTCGCCGCCCACAACGGCGCATGCTCCGTCGACACCAACCGTCCGATGGCGAGCAACTGCGTTGCCGCGAAAATCAACGTGAACGCCGCGAACCCAAACGTAAACGGACCCGAAAGCTCCGAGATCATGTACCGGTCGAGGATCGTGAAGCGCAAGGGCCGTAACGCGCGCACCAATCCCACTAGTGGCGCCCTCGATACGTCTCGTGACATGATCCGACGAGGGCTTTTTCGTCGGGGCGAGGCGCGAAGAGGAAGCAACGCCGTAGCGTTGTGACCGATGAGCAACGAAGCATCAGGCGAAAAAGAACCGGCGGGCATGTCGCGCGACGTACCGAGGGCGTCACTATAGGCGGAATCCTTCGCCGAGATAAAACTTCCGCGCGATCGCGGAGTCGAGCACCTCTTGCGCGGTTCCGGAAACTTCGATGCGGCCGTTGTTCATAATGTACGCACGGTCGACGATCGCGAGCGTTTCTCGAACTTGGTGATCGGTGATGAGGATGCCGATGCCGCGATCGCGCAATTGGCGGATCATCGCTTGAATGTCCGAGACGGCGATAGGGTCGATGCCGGTGAACGGTTCGTCGAGTAGCAAGAACGACGGCTCCATTGCGATCGCGCGCGCGATCTCAACGCGGCGCCGTTCGCCTCCGGACAAGCTGTCGCCGCGCGAGTGGATGCGCGCGCGCAATCCGAACTCTTCGAGCAGCGACGGCAAGCGTTCATTTTGCTCGCGGCGCGACACGCCGTTCTGTTCCCAGATCAAGCGAATATTGTCTTCGACGGAAAGTTTGCGGAAGATCGAGTTCTCTTGGGCGAGGTAGCCGATGCCGTTGCGCGCGCGTTCGTACATCGGGCGTCCGGAAAGTTCGATCTCCTGTTCACCGACATCGAGCAACACCGTTCCGCCGTCGGGTTTGACGAGTCCCACGACCATGTAGAACGTCGTGGTTTTGCCCGCGCCGTTCGGCCCGAGCAGTCCCACCACTTCGCCTTGATGGACTTCGGCCGTCACGCCGGCAACCACGGTGCGTTCGCCGTAGTTTTTGACCAGTCCGCGGATTTTTATCGTGCGTTCGTTGTCGTTCATTGCATAGTTGCGTCGGTGAGAGCGATATTCGAGTCCACGTGGTTTCCGGTTCCACGGAAGCCGTTGGGATTGGTGATCACGACGTTCCCGTCACCGTGCACCATTTCCGTTGAACGGTCGTAGGTGAGCGTGTCGCATTGCAGCGTCATTCCGTCGTTGTTGTGCGCGTGGACGCCGCCCGTCATGACAAGCAGATTCGTCCGCTGATCGACCGTAGCATGCGGTGCCGTCGAGGTCAGCTGCGACCCATCTTTTCCGAAAAAGTTGATCTTCACGTCGTTATACAAGAGCGTTGCCGTACCCGCCGCGCCTTTGCTCTGAAACGAACGCGTGAGGATCTCGAATTGTTTGCGATTCGCCTTTGTTTCGATGAAACGCACCGGGCGCTTCTCGGTCCCATGGCCGCTGATGCGCAAGGAAACCGGACTCGGTGTCGCGCCCGGGCTCAAGCTCGGCGTCGGAGAGACCCCGCCGTTCGGCGATTTCGGATTGCAGGCTGCAAGCGCGATCAGCGCACCGGCCGCGAACGCGCGGCGCGTCATGCGTCAACGGTGCCGGAGCGCGCGGCGGCGAGCGCCAGCGCGAGCATGGGAAGCAGCAAGCCGAAGATAATCACGCTCACGGTATCGATCAGCCCTTGCACGAGCGTTCCCACAAGTCCCGCCGCTATTGCAAGTCCGAGCATGCGCGCATCCGCCGACGCCGCGCGCAGCCGGCGGTTCATCTCTGCAGCAAATTCCCAGAGCGTCCACAGAAATGCCGAGAATCCGACGATGCCCAGTTCCGCGAAGAACGTGAGATAGAGGCTGTGCGCGTGGAACGCGGTTTCGTCGCCGTCCGGCAGGCGCACGAGCGGATAGAGATGTGAAAAGCCGAACGGCCCGACCCCCGTCAACGGGAAGCGATCGATCGCGCCGAGCGCAGCCTGCCAAATCGAAATGCGCGTATAGTTTTCGCTCGGGTTGTGACGCTCGTTGAAGAGCAGCAAGACGATCGCGAGCCCTGCAAGCACTACGGCGGCCGCAACCGCAACGCCGCGCCGCTGCCGTTGTGACTGCAGCGCCACGAAAAATGCGATCGCGCACGCAAGGCCGATCCATCCCGTACGCGAGAACGTCAGGACGATTGCGAGCGCGCCGGCGAGGAGCGCGATGGTTGCGGCAATACGCAGCGCGCGTTCTTTCGCGATCCGCGCGAGCGCATAACTGATCGGCAACAATACGATCGCGTACCCGGCGAGTTCGCCCGGCAAGACGAATGTTCCGACCGCGCGGCCGTTTGCAACCGAATACAGGCTCGCGGGAACGCGCGTCGTGAGCATCACGATCGCCGCACCGCATGCGAGAATCGCAGAAAGGACGTACGACCAATAGATCGCGCGCGCGGCGTACGGCGCGTCGTAATACCGCATGAGAACGGCGTGCCAAATGAGCGAGAGCCCGAAGATGCCGATGAAAACCGCGCCGTCGTGCGGATTGAGCCCGAGAATTCCGCTGATGATTCCGGCAAAGAACCACGCGATGAGCGGTCGCGCAAGCGGCACATCGGTGTGCGGCGCAACGAACAACGCGGGCACTCCCCAAACGGCAAGGACGCCCATGAGCGCAAGCACCACGAGCGCCGCCGGCAGCGGCACCACGGACACGCCGGGAAATTGCACGTTCGTCAGCGTGATGAACGACGGAAAGAGCGGCACGCATGCGAACGCGATCGCGAGCCCAACCGGTGCGAATGCGTTCCAGCGGTGTATCACGAGCGCGTCCCCACGATCGCGCGCGCAATTGCGGCGGCGCCGCCCGGCGGACCCATTCGCGCGCGTCCCACCGCGCGCATCGCTGCACGTTGCGACTCGTTCTCGAGCAGATGCAGCACGCCGTTCGATGCAACCTCGACATCCGCCGGTAGAACCGTCAATGCTTCGCCGAGCAACCCCTGCTGGCGCATGCGATACCACTGCGTCTTGCGATCGGCCGCGAGTTCGAATGCCATCACGGGAATGCCCGCGGCGGCCGCGGCTTCATTCGCCGTACCCGCTTGCCCGATAACGAGTTCGACGCGGCGCAACAAGACGCCGATTTCTCCGCGCCACGCGCGCACGACAACGCGCTCGCCGAGCAACGCTTCAAACGGCATGCGTTCGTCGTTGCGCTCGCGCACGTCGAAACCCGCATCGCGCGCGACTGCGGCGAACCGTTTCGCGTCGAGCATTGGTGCAACCGAGAACACCGCGCCGAGTTCGCGACGTTGCTGCGCGCAGCGCGCGATGACGCGCAGTAGAAATTCGCCGTCGTCATATGCGCTCTCGCGGCTCCCGGGAAAGATCGCCAGCGCCGGTTTGAACCGCGCCACTGCTTCATCGGCGCGCGGGTCGTCGTCGACCGCGAACAGGTCGACGATGACGTTGCCGGGTGCGATAGCGTCGACGTGGTGGCGTCGCAGGTCCGCTGCGGTTGCATCATCGCGCACGAAGATATTGCGCGCGCGCTTGATCGTGCGCCGTTCCATCGGCCCATACGGTGCGACCAGCACGCTCTTCGCGGTTCCTACGTACGTCGTCGGCGCGTGCGCAGCGAGCGTCATCAGAAGCGCAAAGACATCGCCGATCGCGGCCGCACCATCGTAACGGCCGCGCGCGTGTTTCAAAAACCTTCGCTGGGCGAGCGTCAAGGCGATCAGTCCGCCGCGCACGTCGCGTGCGATGTTGCGTACGTTGGCCATTGCGATGAGGCCGCCGCTCGGCATCGTACGGCGAGGGCCAACGTCGTTCATGAAACGCGCGCGGCTTTCCCCAACGAGCGCGACGTGATCGATCTGCGTGCCGGGCTCGAGGCGTGTTATTTCTTCCGCGATGCGATCCGCGATCGCAATTTCGCCGTACCCGTTCGACACGAACAGCAGACGCACGTAGCTCGCCCTATGGAGGCCCGAGCAGCGGCAGCAACTCGCACGAGCGAAGTGCGAAGCGGCGTTTTGGGTTCGAATATTCGAGTTCCGTGCGAGAAACGTACTGACCGTACGGGCCCGCGTGCACGATCGGAACGCCGTTGACTTCTTCGGGCGCGAACAATGTGTCGTGGCTGTGGCCGCCGAGAATCAGGTCGATGCGCGGCACACGCTCTGCGAGTTTGCGGTCGAGTGATAATCCCACATGCGAGAGGACGAGCAGCATATCGCCGTCCGGAACCTGCGCCGCGTACGGCGCGACCGCATCCCACGGATCGAGAAATCGCCACCCGAAGACTCGCTCGTATGGACTTCCAACCGGATACTGCATGATCAGTAGCCCAAGGATGTGGATCCGCGTGTCATCCTGAGCGGAACGAAGTGCAGTCGAAGGATTGTTACGCGCGATTGAATTGAGCCGATCCTTCGACAAGCTCAGGATGACAGAAGGGGTAAACGGCAGCGCGCGGTTCTTCGTGTCGAGCAGGTTCGTGCACACCAGTGGGTGCTGCATCTTCGAGGCGCGCGCGCTGAGCAACGAATAGAGATAGTGAAACTCGCGATTGCCGATCGCTTGCGCATCGACGCCCGCGGCATCGAGTTCACCGATGACCGGTTCGTTTCGGTGATAGACGGTTTGACTGCCGCGCAGCGAATCGCCGCAATCGAAGTAGAAGCCCGGGCGCTCGTCACGCAATGCGCGCAAGCGCGGCACAAAGCCGCGATGATCGTGCAGATCCGAGGTGTGATAGAACCGGATCACGCGTGCTGCTGCCCGGCTTTCGCAAGCGCAACCGCAAATCGCGCGCAGTCGTCGAGCGCCGTCGGCGAGCCGAGCGCAGCGCGCACTTCACCGATATGCCGGTACTGCGCGGAGGGATCGTCGAGCAATCGATCCATGGCCTCCGCCAATCGCTCCGGCGTTGCCTCGTCTTGCAGCAATTCGGGAACGAGTTCACGCCCGAGCACGAGGTTCGGCAGCGTAATATATTTGCCGGAATACACGCGTCGCGCATGATGCACGAGATACGGTGCGATGATGTACAACGCAACGGCCGGCACACCGAGCAGAATCGTTTCCAACACCGCTGTTCCCGACGCAACGAACGCCGCATCGGCCTCGCGCAGCGCTTCCGGCAACCCGCGCACGATGCGGGCGTTATCGAGTTCCGCGTCTTTGACGGCGCGCGCGATCGCGCGCTCGGATGCGTCGTTTGCCGCTCCGAAGATTGCCTGCATATGCGGACGGCGTTCGCGCAACGCATTGAGCGCACCAATCAACGCGGGAACGTGATACCGCATCTCGGTGCCGCGGCTTCCCGGCAAGAGCGCTACGGTGCCGTTATCGCTCGCGGGCGCGGCGCGTGCCTCGCGCGTCACGTACCGGCCGGCCAGCGGATGCCCGAAAAACATGATCGGCAGCCGATGGCGCTTATAAAACTCGTACTGATGCGCGAACGCGGTCACCGGCACCGTCCACGACGCAACGGCGCGGGCGACTTTCTCTTTGTCGAGCCAGGTCGCGGGCGGAAAGAGATCCATGATCGGGCCCTGATAGTCGTGTTTCGTGCGCAGCTCTTTCGCCAATCGCATGTTGAACACGCCGAAGTCCACGAGCACGACGAGATCCGGTTTCTCTTCGGCGATGTGGTGCGCTGTTTGCCACATGGCGTTGAGCAACTTCGGAATTCGCGGAAGCGCCGCGATCGGTCCCATACTCGCCCACCCGGTATGGTCGCGCCACAGATTGAAATCGCGTTCCCGCATCCGTTCTGCACCGATCCCCTCGAATTGCGCCTCGGGATCGACGGTTGCGATCGCGTCGGCGAGCAACACTGCACTTAGCTCGCCTGAGGCTTCGCCGCTCGAAAAGAAGTATCTCATGTGGTCCTTCGGCGGGCTCAGGATGACACGTGCGATGTCGCTATTTGAGGATGCCGCGTTGCGAGGGAGACTCGAGGAACGCGATGATTTCGCGGCCGGGATCGCTCGACGCTTCGGCTTTCATCGCTTCGACCGCCTGCGAGACGTTCATCTTCGGATTGTAGAGAATCTTGTAAAACTTCTTGATCTCGTTGCGTTCTGCGATGCTGAAGCCCGCGCGTCGCAGCCCGACCGAGTTCAACCCGTACGGTTCCGCGGGATTGCCTTCGACGAGAAAGAACGGCGGTACGTCTTTGCTGATCTTACTTGCGCCGCCGATCATCGCGTAGCGACCGATGCGCGTGAATTGATGGACGCCCGCTTGTCCGCCGATCGTCGCGTAATCGCCGACCTCCACGTGTCCCGCGAGTTGCGCTAGATTCGACATCGTGACGTAGTTGCCGAGGACGCAGTTGTGCGCGATGTGCGTGTATGCGAGCAACAAACAGTCGTCGCCCACCGCGGTTACGTGATCTTCGCCCGTCGCGCGCTGAATCGAGACGTATTCGCGCACGATCGTGTTGTTGCCGATCTTCGTGTACGCGCGCTCGCCGTGATATTTTCGGTCCTGCGATGCTGCACCGATCGTCGCGAACGGATAGATCTCGCAATTCTCGCCGACTTCCGTCCAACCGTTGACGATGACGTGTGCCTGTAACACGGTGCCGACGGAAATCGACACGTTTTCACCGACGACGCAATACGGCCCGATCTCCACCCCGCGCGCAATATTGGCATTAGGATGCACGATCGCAGTCGGATGGATCACGTTGCCCGCTTTTCGGGGGCCCCACTGCGTGGGGGGCGCGCAGAGCGAAGCACGGAGTGCCTTGTCATTTAAACGTGGAGGACGGCCGCGTCAAGGCTGAAGCTGCGCGGATCCGATGCGATCGAGAACATCAGTTCGGCGGAGCACGCAAGCTGTTCTTCGACTTTCGCTTCCGCTTCGACCCAGCCGATGTTCCGCTTGTGTTTGACCAAACGCACTTCCATCATCAGCCGGTCACCGGGCACGACGGGACGGCGAAATTTTGCCTTGTCGATCCCCGCGAGATAGGGAACCTTGCGTGAGAATTCGCCTGGTTCCAACACGACGCAGCCGCCGAGCTGCGCCATCGCTTCGATCATGTAGACGCCCGGGAAGAGCGGATTGCCTGGAAAGTGCCCGGTGAAGACCGGTTCGTTGTAGGTGATGTTCTTGAACCCGCGGGCGCGCACGCCCGGCTCGAGTTCGATGATGCGATCCACCAACAAAAGCGGATAGCGATGCGGCAAAATCTCCATGATCTGCCGTATGTCGATATCAGGCACGTTTCCTCAATTCACGCGTCAAGCGCGTATGCAGCGCGTGTCCGCTTTTGATTGCGATTACTTCGCATTGGGGATAGGCGCCGAGCAGCGCGAAATCTCCGATCAGGTCGAGCACCTTGTGTCGCACGGCCTCATTCGGCCATTGCAACGGCTGCATCGGCCCTTCCTCGTCATAGACCAGCGCGTTATCCAAGCTGCCGCCGCGCGCCAAACCTTGCGCGCGCATCGCTTCCACGTCGCGCAGAAACGCGAACGTACGTGCGGGCGCGATGTCGGTCCGGTATCGTTCAGGCGTGATGATCGCATCGTAATAGTGCGTGCCGATCGGCGCGCCGTACTCGCCGACGAAGCGCACGCGGAACGCATCGGCGGGAAGAACGACGACGGCTTTCTCGCCGTTACGAATTTCGAACGGCTGTGCCGGAGCAAACACCGGACGCGCTTGCGAGGACGTGCGGAGTCCGGTCTCCGCGATCGCATCCGCGTAGATCTTCGCGCTGCCGTCGAGAATCGGAATCTCGTCTCCCTCGATCGTGATTTCCGCGTCGCTAACGCCCATCGCGACGAGCGCGGAGAGAATGTGCTCGATCGTCGAGATGCTGGTCCCTTCATGCGCGATGACGGTCGCTAGAGGCGATTCGTTCGCATGTTCCGCGGTTGCGGGATACGCGTCTCGCCGCGAACGAACACGTAGCCGGTGCCGGGTTGCGCCGGCTGAACTTGCATCGTCGCACGCGTTCCGGTATGTAATCCGACACCCTCGAAACGTAAGGGCTCGCGCAGCGTTGCGGCGTTCATTCCGGCTATTCTTCGTGCTCGCGCTCGCGCTCCAACTTGTCGACACGAGCGACGAGCTTTGGCAGCCTGCGAATCATGACCTCCGCTTTCATCCACTCGCGATGATCGCGCGCGGGATTGCCCGAAATCATTGCGCCTTCATCGACGTCGCCCCACACGCCCGATTGTCCGGCAACCGTCGAACGTGAGCCGATGTGCATATGTCCGCGCGTGCCGACTTGCCCCGCGATCTTCACGAAGTCTCCGACGCTCGTCGAACCTGCAAAGCCGGTTTGCGCGGCGATCGCGCAGTGCATGCCGATGCGCGAGTTGTGCCCGATCTGCACCAAGTTATCGATCTTCGTGCCGCGTCCAATCTGCGTGCTTCCGGTTTGCGCGCGATCGACGCACGTATTGGCGCCGATTTCGACTTCATCGTCGAGCACTACGTTGCCGACTTGCGGGATGCGCTCCAAGCGCCCCTCGATGAACGCCCAGCCAAAGCCTTCGCTGCCGATCACGCTGCCGGTATGCAACACTACCCGACTGCCGATCGCGCAGCCTTCATGCACGACCGCGTGCGGATGCAGCCACGTATCTTCACCGATTCGCACGTCGGCGCCGACATACGCGCCGACGCCGATCGTCGAACGATCGCCGACGTGCGCGCCGCTTCCCACGTACGCATTTGCACCGAGATAGACGTCGTCGCCGAGCGTCGCGCCCTCTTCGACGATCGCACTCGGATGACGGAACGGTCCGCGCGGGCGCGGGCGTTTGAGCGCCGCAAGAAACGTTGCAAGCGCCGCGCGCGCGTTCTCGACGATCAGCACCGGTTTCGGCGGTGGTTCGCCGCCCATCGGAACGCTATCGTCGACCAATACCGCCGCCGCCGGGCTCGCGAATGCAGCGGCAAGATACTTCTCCTCGGTCGCAAACGTCAGCGCGTCGTTCGTCGCTTCATCGACCGACGACACGCGTGCAATCGTAACGGAGCCGTCGCCGACAACGCGCCCCCCGACTTTCGCTTGCAGATCCGCGAGCGTCCCCAGCATGCTCCGTCGTCCTACGGGTTCGGTGACGCGCTCGCTTCCGTGATGTTCATGACCTTCTCGACATCAGCCGTGATGTCGACCCCGCCGTAACCGACGCCCTGTTTGGTCACGACGATCTTCAGATTTTTCTGCGACGCAACTTTCTGCGCCGCTTCGCGAATCTGCTTGGTGAGATCGTCGGTGATCCCGGCGTACTTCTTCTGCAGCACCATCGCTTCGCGTTGCTTCTGCGCGTTCGATGCGCGGCTTTGCACGATCTTCTGCTCGTCGATCATGAGCTGCTGCTGGTTCAGCTGATACGTTTTCCAATTGGCCACGATGCGGCCGATATCGATGAGGCCGACGGGGCTACTGTTGCCGCAGCCGGCGAGCAACGCCGCGGCAAGGGCGGTAAGAATCAGTTTATTTTTCACTCGTGTAGACTTTCGACGTCGCGGATGAGATCGTTGGTGAGATCGTAGCCGCCGTTCGCGGCTTGGACATTGTCAAAGACGACCGTGAACCCGTCATCCTTCGCGATTCGATCGGCTTCGCGTTGGATCTGGGACTGAATTTGGGCGAGAAGGTCGTCGTGGCGCTTCTGCAGGTCGCTCAGTTGTTTTGCGGCCGCGCCGGTCGCTCCGACGTCTTCGCCGTGGAGCGCCGCAAACTGCTTGTCGAGATCGCTCTTCGTGGCGTTGTATTGCGCAACGGTCGCTTGCGCGTCGGCCTGGAACTTCGCCCCGAACTGCTGATGGATTTTCGCGAGCTGCTGCTGCACGTCGGGCGGAATGCTCTGCTGCGGAACGGGCGCGGCGTTGAGTCCGCGCAATTGGGCACCGACTTGCTGCTGGCGCGCCGAAAGCTTCGCTTGCGTCTGGCTGCGGATCGCTCCGGCTTGCTTTTGAATCGCGGCGGTCGTTTCAGCGCGCAGTTGTTTTTGATACGCAGCGAGAGCCTGCTGGTGCTGCGCGCGCAATGCCGCGACTTGGTCCGCCTCTTTCTTGTCGAGTGCCGCAAGTTGATCGCCGACCGCTTTGCGTTGCGTCGCGTCCATCGCGATGTTGTTCGCTTTGGTCTTCAGTGCCAGGCGTTGCGTCGCGTCTTGCTGTGCGAGGCGCAGTGACAGATCCGTCTCTTGCTGCTGATACTGCTCGGCGCGCGCGCGGAATTTTTGATCTGCCTCTTTGTTGAGTTGCTGCGCGACCGATGTCACCGCCGTGTTGTCCTGCGCGACGACGCTCTGCTGATACTGTTGATAATCTTGCTGCGCAGCATTCGCCGCTGCTTGGGCCTGCTGCTGCGAGGTCGCGTTCATTTGCTCGCCGAGCCCTGCCGCGCGCGGATCGATGTTCGCCGCTTTGAGCGCCGCGATATCGGCTTGGCGTTCCTGCTCGCTGTATTGGCGCTGCTTCTGTTGAATCGCCGCGTTCGCGCGGTTTTGCGCGTCCTTGAGCTGCTTGTTGAGCAACTCGGTCTGCTGCGCGATCTCCTGTGGCGAAAGCGGCGCGCGCGGCATCGTCGATTCGAGGTTGATCGCGGTTACCGCGTCCTCAAGCTGTTGCACTTGCGGGTAGAGCGGGTGGTGCTTGATCACGTCGTCGATGCGAACGTACGCCACGCCGCGCACGGTGCTCGAGTGCACGTCAACGCGCGAACAGCCGACGACCGACATGGCTAGCGCGAGGATCACCAGCGACCGCGAGGTCGCCGACTTTAGCTGGCAAAGGTTTATCTTTGACAGATAAAGTCTGCTATTTGTTGAGCGAATTCTGGACATCTTGGGTGATGTCCGTGCCTCCGTAGATCACGTCGCCGCGATCGATGACGAGCAGCAGGTTCTTTTGCTTCGCAACGGATGCCGTGGCGTCTTTGGTTTGATTCACGAGCGGCTTGAGGAGCTGGTCCCGTTTGTCGGCGACCAGCTTATCGAACTGTGAGGCAACGTCGTTCTTTTCCGCGTCGGTCTTCGCATCTCTGAGCTTCGTCTGGAACGATGGACGCTGTTGGTCCATGTACTGCTGAAGCTGTTTGTTCGCGTCTTGAACCTTCGTCGAATTGTCGAGCGCCGACTGATCGACGAAGCCGATTTCCGACGGTGGCGGCGACGCGCTCGGCGCATTGAGCGCCTGCGGACTACGGATCGCGCTGATGACGTCGCTCGTGACGTCTTGCCCGCCGTACACGATGATCCGTTTGTCGACGACGATCGAGAGGTTGCGTTTCGATGCAACCGACGCGAGCGCAAGCTGCGCGCGCTGGTACAGCGGCCCGACGAGCTCGCGTTGCTTGTCCTGCAATTGTTGTTGGAATCGCATCGTGATGCTCTGCTTGTCGGCATCCGTTCGCGCCGATTTCATGGCCGATGCAAACTGACGGTCGAGCCCGGCTTTATACTGCGCGAGTTGCGCGTTCGCCGCCGCGAACTGCGGCAGACTGCCGAGCGCGGTCTGATCGATATAGCCGACATCGGTCAAGTCGGCGGCGATCGCGGCCGGCGCAATAGCCGCCGCAAGCATCGCCGTAGCAACGAGAGATGAGATGAGCCGTTTCTTCATTGTTCCTTACTTCAAGAACGCTAAAAGCTTTGGCCGATGCCGAAGCTCATATGCGTGCCGTTGGCGCCCTTGGCAAAGTCGATGCGCACGGTGCGCAGATTGAGTTGCGGAATGTCGAATCGTAAACCGGCGCCGATGTCACCGACGGTTGCCCAGTTCCCCGGATATCCCGTGATGCGGTTCGTGTACGGATCGAGCAGCGGATACGCACCGCGAATGCGATACTCCAACCCATCGGCAAAGAGCGCCAGTACCAACTTCCGGTCCGACGTGAGCGGTTGGCGCAATTCGATCTGTCCGAGCGCCGCATCGGTCGCGTAAAAGACCGTGTTGTAGCCGCGCATCTGCTGATCGGAGAACGTGTAGAGCTGGCTGGGCGGGATCACGCCGGTCGTCGTCTGCGGCTGCAAGTGCAGACCGAGCGTGGCCGATTTGAGCACCGGTAAGAACCGCGCGAGATCGAGCTGCGTCGCCGTGTAGTTGAAGCTCGAGCCTAATCCCGGAACCGAGACGGTTTCGGAAAGATTCGCGCGCCAGCCGCGCCGCGGATTGTACGGGTCGTCCATCGTGATCGGCGACGTGCCGAGGCCAAACGTTAAGTAGTTCAACTGGTACGGCAACCCGGTGTTCACGTTTGCGATCGACGTTGCCGCGATACCGAACGAGCCGTTGATGTTCGCGATATTCGAGTTGAGCGGATTCGGCGTCGGGCCGGCGAGCACGTTCGGCTGCGACCCTTGGAAGTAGTACGGCGACGGAACCGACGTATCGTACTTCACTTTTTCGAGCGTCGGCGTAATCGACGCGGTCACGTAGTCGCTCAAGCGACGTCCGACTGAAACCGAACCACCGAGCGATGCCGAGTAGCTGGTCGAGACGACGCCGCCGATGAGCGAGGACGACGTGCTCGGATAGAGCGTAACGGGAATCGGCGGCTGCGTCGCACCGACGACGGGCGCCGGCGCAACAATCGTCGAGCTCGTCGCCGAGTAGACCGGATAATAATACGTTGATCCGTTGTCGAAGACGTTGACGCTGAGCGAATAGCGCTGCGATTGCGGCGTGTTGCCGACGTAGGGAACCGTTACGCCGATCTGTCCGAGATACGTGCGCGAGCCGCGCTGGAATTGCACCGACGCCGAGTTGCCGGTGCCGTGCAGGTTCGTGTCTTGGTATCCGAGCGTTCCGTACAAGCCTTGGCCGGTGATACCGCCCGAGTATCCGAAGCCGATGTTCGCCGATGCCGTCCGCTGTTCGCTGACTTCCCACACGAGCGTGACGTCCTGCGGCTTCTTCGGATCCGGGCCTTCTTTAATATCCGGATTGACCTTTGAAAAATATCCGGTCGCCTGCAAGCGTTCGTAATCGCTCTTGATCCAGTCGGTGTTCACGACCATGCCGGGGCGCACGCGCAATTCGCGGCGGATCACTTGGTCCTTCGTTCGCGTGTTCCCGGTAATCTGGACCGCCGCGACGCGCGCGACGTAGACGTTGTATTTCACGTCCGCGGTGCCGGCTTTCTCATCGATCGTGGCGGGATCGATGCCGCCTTCAAAGTTCCCCAGCTCCACTTTGAACTTGTCTTCGTAGAACTTGCGCAACGCCTGGGCGTCTTTTTGCCGGATCTCGTCGGAATACACCATTCCCGGTTTGAGCGTCAGTTGCGGGATGATGACGCTCGGGGGAAGCACCGGGTCGCCGCCGATGATGATGTTCTTGACGATCAAACCTTCTTGAATCGTCAGCGCCAATGCACCGGTCTTCGGGTCGAGATTGATGTCCTTGACGTGCGAGGGGACTTGGCCGCCGTAGCCGATGCGCTCGTAGTAATTGTTGATCTTCAGCACGTCCTGACGAAACGTGTTCGTGTTGAACACCTGACCGACGGAAAGATCCATCAGCGCGAGAAGCGTATCGTTCGGCACCTTCTGATTGCCGACGAAACTGATCTTGCTGATGACGGGATTTTCGATGACGCGATACGTGATGGCGACGCCGCCGGGACGCGCGCGCACGAGCGGCGGCGCGACGTCGGCGAAATAGCCGAGCGCATTGATGTTCGCAAGATCTTGCTGCACGATACGCGGATCGTAGACCTCACCGGGACGCGCCTGCACGACTTGCATAATGGCCGCGGTCGGAACGTGCGCGTTGCCCGTGATATCGACGGAGACGATCTTCGGCGCAGCCGGAGCCGACGCCGAAAACGCCGCGAGCGGCGAGACGAGCGTCAACACGACAACGAGGGCGAGCACGGCACGCCGGAGGTCTAAGGTCATGCGAAAACGTTGTCCTCTATACGGGCGAAAGCCCTGATGGGCGTCAGCGAGGCGACGCGCGGGAAGCACGCGCATCGGCTTTCAGAGTTCCGGCCCGAGGTTCGCGGTAGCGGGCGACGGTCCTTGCCTTCCATAGAAGCTGTGGAAATCACCAATAGAGCCGTTGCAAGTTAAAGGCAAAACCACTCTGCCCTTGGAGCGGCTGGCCGACCGAGAGATGCGTCGACGTCGAGATACCGGCGGGCGTTTTAAACAATACTTGCGGGCCGGTGGACCAGAAAAACGACAGCTGCGCGCTCGTATCCGATGGCCCGACGAACTGCAAGCCGGCCGAATAGAGCGACGGCGTGCCGAACGTTTGAGAGTATATGAAGTTCACCGTCTTGCCGAGAAGACGGGTCGCCGAAAAGCCGACGTTTCCGTAGTAGTCCACGTTTACGTCGAAGTTCTGGAAACCGAGCCCTTGCGAGAGCGCGCTCTCGACCGGCGAAAGCACACCCGCGCTAAACTGCGCGTTGAGAATATTGAACGCTTCCTGTCCGACGCTGATCGCCGACGACGGTTGTCCGATCGGCTGCGCGCCGGGCACGACGTTGAGCGCGCCTTGCGGCGTGACGCCGTTGATCGTCGGATTGTTCGAGCCGGTCGGAATGTAGTTCGTGCCGCCGACGAGCCCGCTGAAGGGTGCGATCATCGCGAGAATTTGTTCGTTCGTGTACCCCGGCGGGTTCGTAGAGAAGGCAATCTTCAGTCCGTTGATCGGTCCGTTGACGTTGATCGTGACATCGGTCGAATGCGCCAGCACGCGGGGATCGGGATTCGTTACGTGCGTGACGCCTTGCGCGTGCAGCGTCGGAATGATGCCTTGCGAGGGCGTGAAGGTCACGACGGCATCCGTTAGCCGGAACGCGCGGTCGAAATAGGTCAGCGTTCCGCCCGTCCCGCGAAATTGGCCGTCGAGCGTCGGGGACGTCAGCGTGCCGGCGAGATTCACCGATCCCGCCGCGCCGATATCGAGCCCCGCGCCATAGCCCGAACCGCGGACGCGGACGTTTTTGCCGACCGCGAGCTTCATATTAAAGCCGAGGTCGAACGGGAACGCCGGTCCACCGCCGCCGTCGTTGCCGCCTTGCGTCGCCGCAAGGAACGCGGCGAACGGAATCGCCGCGTCATGGAGCGTGAGATCGCCGCTCACGCGGGCCAACTCATTCGCCGTGCGGTTCAGGGCGATGCGTCCGTCCACGGCGCCGCTTCCAAGCGCCGGGATATCGAGCTGCGCGTTCCTCGCGGTCGCTTCGACGCGATACGACGTGTTGCCCGAACCCGTCGCGAACGCGACGTGTCCCGATGCCGCGATACTGCCCGCGCCGAAGTCGGCCGAGACGTGCTGCACCGTCGCTTGCGTGCGATCGAACGTCAGCGTCGCGTTTGCGTTCTTGATCGGCTTGCGCTCGAGGTCGCTGACGTAGCTTCCCTTTGCGAGCGAGAAACGGCCGTAGACGCGCGGCGTACCGACCGACCCCGCCACCGAAAGCTGGCCGTCAATCGTCCCACCGAGTTGCGTGTTATTTCCCAACAAGGTTTGAAACGTCGACGGATCGAGCGCCGTTACGGCGAGATCGAGATCGATCGGTGCGCGCGGCGGTCCGGCGCCGAACGGACGCAGGGTGAGCGGAAGCGATCCCGCGAGTGAAATCTCGCCGTGTTCGAACTGCGCGCCCGCGTTACTGAGCTGAATTGTCTTCGTCTTGAGATTCCATCGAAGCGATCCGAAGATCGACGGAATTTTCACGCCGTACACGACCGCGTTTGTTGCATCGAACCCGGCTGCGAATTGCGGGTTTCGCGGCGTGCCGCGCACGCTGATCGTCGATTCATAGACGCCTTGCAGCTGCACCGTTCTGCGCCAGATTTGGTCGATCAGCCGCGGCATGTCGTTCGAATTTAAATACACGTCGACGTCGATCGGATCGGTCGCCGCAAGTCCGAACGATCCGCTTGCCGTTGCGGTCAGTCCCGACGTGACCATGCTCGCCGAATCGATGCGCAGCCGATCGCCGAGCGACGAAAACGCCAAGTCCGCGCCCTCGATCGGCAACGGACCGATGCTGCCGCCGTTCAGCGACGACGTGCCGTTCACGTGCAAGCGCGGATAACGCCCTTCGATTCTCGCATCCGCGTCGAGCCGTCCGCTCATCGGAATTTGTCCGAATCCGAAAGCGCCGAGCCACGTCGAGGGGTTGAGATCGTCCACGTCGATCGACACGTTGTACCGCGAATCGCGCAACACGTGCAACCACGATGACGACGGCGTGAAGCCGATGGAGCCGTTGACGCGCATCACGCCTTGCGCGCCGCCCACCACGAGCGAACCTTTCATCAGATTGTGCGAACTAGCCCAAACCGCGCGCGTATCGCCGATCGCGAAGTTGCGGTAACGCAAACCCGGCAACGTTGATATTCCCGTTGCTCTTGATACGCTGCGTCTGCGAGACGAGATCGAATCGAACGGAGCCGCTTCCGTCGAGCGTATCGCCGGTATCGAAGAAGTTGTTGAAATCTTCCAAGTCCGCGTGGGGTGCGACGACGTGCACGCCGGTGATCGGGGCATTGCCCGCGACGCCGGGAATCGTTGCATTTTTCGCGGCCGCGAACGTCACGTGCGTCGACGCGACTTGCACCGACCCGCGCCGCGCGCGTGCGCCGTTGCGGCTCGCCGTCACGAGCGCATGCGCGTCGGTAAACGGCAGTCCGTTCACCGAGCCGGCACCCACGCTGACCGGGCCGTTCACCGTCGGAAACAATCCGCGGCCGCCGACGTCGACCGATGCGCTGTACGTTCCGTCGACCGGAACGAGCGACGGCAACGCGAGCATGTGAATGACGTTTCCGATATCCGCGGCCGGCACGGCGGCGTGCACGGCATATGCCGGCGAGCCCGACGTCAGTTGCGTGAGATCGCCCGATGCGATCGTATACATTCCGTCGAGCGCGCCGATGACGTGATCGAGATGGACGGCATCGTTGTGCAGCGCGATCAGTGCCGTCCCGTCGATGCCGAACTGCTGCATCTTCCCGTGCGCGATTGCGACGCCGCCGCTAAACGATGGGATTCTTGCACCTTGCATGAGCGTGCCGGTCGCGCTCACGAAGCCGGCGTCGAGCGGTAGCCCGAGCCCGCGCAAGGCGCTGCCGTGCGCGCGACTCGCGACGAGCGTGATACCGCGATCGAACCGTCCCGCCGCGACGACGTCGCCGCCCGCAATGCGCGCATGCGCCGAGAGCACGTTGAGCGCGCCGTTGTCGATCGAGAGCGTTCCGCGCACCGCTTCGAGCGGAAGCCCATGAATCGTTGCATTGCGCAGCGTCAGCCCATCGGCTTGCACGATAATGCGCCGGCCCGCGATCGCGATTGCCGCGGGACCGTCGACGGTGCCGGTCGCGGTCGGATCTTGCAGATACGGGCGTAATGCCTGCAATGTGCCGTGGTACATCCCTTGCACGGCAATCGATGCAAGTGAGAGTGCGCCGCTCCCGTCGATCGTCCCCCACGGGCCGCGCGCGTGCAACGGTTGGATCGCCGCATCGCGCAGCGTGCCGCTGAATTGCGCGTGCACCTCGTCGATTCCGACGCCTGCGATGTGCAACGCGCGTCCGTTCATCGAACCGGCAACGAGCGCGTGTAAGCCGCTCGGTCCGCCGCCTTCGAGCGAAAATGAATCGACCGTTCCGCCAAATTCCGGGATCGGCGGCAACAGGTTTCCGAATGCGCCGGCGAGCGAAGGTGAGTCGAGCGAGAGATGATGCGCATCGATCCAGAACGCGCTCATGTTCGTCCGGCGGTTCAAGTGATATTCCGCGGCAAACTGTCCGCGTTCGGTATCGATCCAGAAGGGGCCGACGTCGATGATGCCGGCGCGATCGACGTGCAGGACCGCGGCCATGCGATTGATATCGCGCGCCGATTGAATCGCGCCGTATCCGAGAAATTTCGTGTCGAGCCCGTCGAGCATCACGTCGCCGACGATCGGCTCGTTACCGAGCAGTGCGCCGAAGTACGGGAGCGTGTGCGCAGCGCCTTCAAAGTGCAGCGCGGCTTGCGTGTGGGTCGTCTTGCCGATCCCGATCATGCCACGGAGTGCGACGTGCGCGCCGTTAACCGTCGCTTGGAGCGGCGCAAGCATCACGCTGTTGTTTTGATAGGCAATCTTGACGTGCAGGTCCCGCATCGGAAGCGTACTGTAAACGGCACGCGGCGAATCCATGCGCGCAAGCACGACCGGATTGCCGAGATCGCCCTGCACCTCGATTTGCAAGTGCGCCGCACCGTCGATGGGCTGATCCTTCGTGAACGCGAACATCCGGCGCAACGTTTGCAGGTTTCCGTGCGCGTCGATGCCCAGACGGTATTGGGGCGCCGCAAAGTTGTAGATTCCCCCGCTTACCGCAACGCCCGTCCCGGAAACGTCCGCGCCGAGGCGATTGAAGAAAAACGTGTCGTCGACCATTTGCAAACGGCCGGCGATGTGCTGCAGCGGCGTCGCGAGCCCCACAACCTGCATCTGCACGTCGTTGACGTCGATCGCTCCCGCCAAGTGGTAGTTGATCGGTTGATCGGGTTGGACGTCGAGCGCGTACGCTTTGAAGTCCATATCGGTGGCGGTGCCGCCGAGCAGACGCGCCGCATCGGAGTTGATGAAATAGTTGCCGATTGCGCGCATCGGAATTTCTTTCGCATACGCGTGGTGCAGCGCGTATCCGCGATTCATGTCGACCGTTCCGATCAGTTGAAACGGCTCGAGCGCCTGTTCGACGAACGCGCCGCGCAGCACGTAGTGCGTGCGCGCCGCGCTGTTGACGTTCGCGTCGAGGTTGATTCCCGTGACTTCCAGCGTGCGCGAGTTCGGGTCGACCGTGTACGGCGCGCGCACGACGCCCGAGCCGTCGCGAATCGTGATTCGCATCGCGATCGGAACGCGGTTCGGCCGGTGCGGCGCCGTAATCTCCGGTGCCTGCGCCTCCGGAAACGCGATATTGTAGCTGCCGTCTTTGTGCCGAACGAGCGTCAACGTCGGATGGTCGATGTAAATTGCGTTGACGCCGAAACGATGCGAGCTGCCGGGAAGCAGATCGCGCAACGCATACGATACTTCGACTTGCGCCGCGTCGAGCACCGGTTCACCGTTCCGGCTCACGTGCACGTGCATGAACGTTGCGTGCGATTTCCCGATGTGCTGATCGCCGATCGAAACATCGTAACCCGTCGCTAGCGACATCGCACGCGGAAGCAGCGCCGCCATCACCTCTTGCCGGCGCGCGAAAAGGACCGCCGCGAGGACGAGCAATACGGCTACCACGACCAGAACCGCTCGCTTGCGCATTATTGCAATAACGCGATACGAAACTTAGGCGTTTCCAGCTTTTTCACGTGGCCGAACGTCGCGGGTAATAGCTTCGGCCATTGCATCTTCGGCCACCTCGAGATTGTAGCGGGCCTGAAGGTTCAGCCAGAACTCCGGCGTCGTCCCGAAATAGCGTCCGAGCCGAAGCGCCGTCTCCGCGCTGATGCTGCGCTTACCGTTGATAATTTCGTTTATCCTCGTTGCCGGGACGTGCAGCGCAAGCGCGAGCTGGTTTTGGCTCAGGTTGAGTGGCTCGAGAAAATTC
The DNA here is from genome assembly GCA_963737065.1 of Vulcanimicrobiia bacterium. Classification (GTDB taxonomy): domain Bacteria; phylum Vulcanimicrobiota; class Vulcanimicrobiia; order Vulcanimicrobiales; family Vulcanimicrobiaceae; genus JAMXLG01. Next base: position 1,511,104 of record CAVTRC010000001.1, on the reverse strand, counting down.
GTTCGAAGAACTTCACCAGGGTGAACGCGTGATACTTTCATGCTTGTTTCTCGCATCAGCCGTTATAGTGGTTCGTGATTGTAAGTCGGCGTATCCCGACGAGTATGCGTCGCTCGCGAACGGTGAAGGTTTGTGGAACCGCCGTGCACGAACGGCCGAAAGATCATTAGCGATGTCGCGGCATTACAACGCAGCAAACGCGCGCAGAACGCATGCGAACACCTTCGCGCGCGCCAATCGGCGAACGATCAAACCGCGCCGGCTCAGCGTATAGGGACGCGCCTTACACGCCAAACGTAATACGCTATGCGTGGCGAAGCCGGCCACCCCTGCTCATCGTGTGTGCCGAGGCCTCCACCGACACGTCGGCTCGCCCGATTGCACGTCGCTGAGCCAAGCGGCTATGTGACCGGTTTTCGACCGGTGCGCTCGCGCGATAGAGACGACTAGAGGTCGAGGTTTTTCACCGACTTCGCGTAGTCGAAGATGTATTGTTTGCGGGGTTCCACTTTGTCGCCCATCAGGTCGGTGAAGATTCGTTCGGCTTCGACCGCGTCTTCAACGGTGATCTGTTTCAGCCGCCGGTGTCCCATTTCCATCGTCGTCTCGGCAAGCTGCTCGGCGTCCATTTCGCCCAAACCCTTGTACTGTTGAACTTGGAAGTCTTTGAGATCGCCGTCGCCGACGATCGATTTGAGATCGCCGTCGCTGAACGCCCACCACTGCTTCTTGCCGCGCTTCACGCCGTAGAGCGGCGGCTGTGCGATGAAGACGTGGCCTCCTTCGACGAGCGGCTTCATTTGCCGGTAGAAGAACGTCAGCAGCAGCGTGCGGATGTGCGATCCGTCGACGTCCGCGTCGGTCATGATGATGATCTTGTGGTAGCGCAGCTTGGCAAGGTCGAATTCATCGCCGAAGCCGGTGCCGAACGCCGTGATCATCGTGCGAATCTCTTCGTTGGAAAGCACTTTGTCGAGGCGCGCCTTTTCGACGTTGAGAATCTTGCCGCGCAGCGGCAGAATCGCTTGCGTGTTCGGATCGCGTCCGCCCTTTGCCGTACCGCCGGCTGAATCGCCTTCGACCAAAAAGATTTCGCTTTCCGACGGATTCGTGTTCTTGCAGTCGACGAGTTTGCCCGGGAGACCCGACCCTTCGAGCGCGTTCTTGCGGCGCGAAAGATCGCGCGCTTTCTTTGCGGCTTCGCGCGCCCGTTGCGCCTGCATGCATTTGTCGATGATGACGCGCGCCTGTTTGGGGTTCTCTTCGAAGAAAAAATCGAGCCGCTCGTTCACGAGGCCGTACACGATACTGCGCACGCGGGCATTGCCGAGCTTCGTCTTCGTTTGCCCCTCGAATTGCGGTTCTTGCAACTTCACGGAAACCACCGCGGTGAGGCCTTCCATGATGTCGTCGGTGGAAAGCGATCCATCAGATTCTTTGAGCATGCCTTTTTTCTTGGCATAGCTGTTGACCGCTTGCGTCACCGCTTGGCGAAAGCCTTGGAGATGCATGCCGCCTTCGATCGTGTTGATGTTGTTCGCGTAGCTGAAAATTTGCTCGGAGTACGTATCCGTGTACTGCATCGCGACTTCAACGTCGACGCCGTCCCGCTCCGCATGCGTCGTAATGATCGGATGCAGCGGGTCTTTTTTCTCGTTGAGATACTCCACGAAGGACACGATGCCGCCGTCGAACTTGTACGTGCGCTCGCGCACTTGTTCGGGACGTTCGTCGCGTAACGTGATCGAGAGCCCGCGATTCAAAAATGCCAGTTCGCGTAAACGCTTTTGAAGAATGTCCCAGTGCAGCTCGAGCGTTTCGAACACGTCGGTATCCGGCTTCCACCATTGGAACGTGCCCGTTTCGTCGGTCCTGCCGCTTTTCTTCAGCTTCTGTACGGTCATGCCGCGCTCGAATTTCATCTCGTAGACGTTGCCGTCGCGCTTGACGCGCGTGATCATCCACTCCGAGAGCGCGTTCACGACCGAAATACCGACGCCGTGCAAGCCGCCCGACACTTTGTATCCGCCTTTGCCGAATTTGCCGCCCGCATGCAGAATCGTCATGACGACCTCAACAGCCGGCAGCTTCTCTTCCGCATGCATGTCGACAGGAATGCCGCGACCGTCGTCTTCGACGGAACACGAGCCGTCTTTGTAGATCGTGACCATCAGGTTTTTCGCATAACCTGCGAGCGCTTCGTCGACGCCGTTGTCGACTGCTTCGTACACGAGCTGATGCAAACCGCGCTCCGACGTATTCCCGATGTACATGCCGGGGCGTTTGCGAACGGCCTCGAGCCCCTTGAGGACCTCGATGTGTTCGCCGCTATAACCGCTTGACATTACTTTTCTAACTGTTCCGTTCCGTAAATGAGAGCGTGCAGCTCGTCGCCGAGCATATTGCGCACCGTCGCGGGATCAATTCGTTCTGGTGCGAGTTCGCTCTTCAACAAGACGTAGGAACTCGCGATCAGTCGTTCCGATCGATCGCGTGAAAGTTTCCCGGCCAGACGCGCGCGCGAGAGCCTTTCCCACCATCGCGTCAAGAGGCGCCGGCGGATGCCCTCGTACTCATCATGGGTCAGGTCCTCGATCAAGCTCGAGGTTCCGGCAAACCCGAGCCACGGTGCTTCAAAGAGAAGCCGTGATACGAGACGTTCCCGTTCGTCATTGCGCACAATGTCGCAGGTAACGCAAAACGGGCCGGATTCAGGCACGATCAAGGCGGTGCAGCCTGCGCATTCTTTCCACGCGCGCGCGCGTTTCGCCCGCTCTGAGGCCTCAACGTCGCTGCGCAGCCGCGCCAATGCCTCACGAGCATCGGCGGCCGGCGCACGCGATTCGCGTGTCACCGCCTTTCCCTTAACACGTTTCGAAGCGGAAAGGCTGCCGGGCGGAGTGATCGCACCGATGCGGAAACGCAACTTTTCGACCTTCGCCTTCGGCACTCGTGAACGAATCGCGGCGACGATTTGCGACGATTCGCAGCTGAGCGCGTGGCTCCAGCCGCTGCCCGCGGTTTTAATCACGAGCGTGTCGCCTTCGATTTTACTCGGATGCGACTTGCGTGCGTTCGCCTCGCCGACGATCTCGGACCATGCTGCGCCAAGCAACACGAGCGGGTCGGTCGCTTGCGCGCCGCTGCGTTCTCCGGGAGTCCAGCCGCCGAGTGCTTCGCGAAGTTTTAGCACAACGCGACCGTTGCGCGTTCGATCGTATACACACGGGCGCTTTCGGGCAAATTCTCCGGCAGATGCGTCGCTGTGACAAACGCCTGCACCGTGTCGTCGTGCGCTTGCCGAAGCGCGCCGACGCCGGCGAGAAATGCGCCCGCGCGCTCTTGGTCGAGTTCCGAGAGCACGTCGTCGAGCAATAATAACGGCGCTTCATTGGCGCGATCGCGCATCACACTATATTCGGCAACCTTTAGCGCAAGCACCGCTGTCCTTTGCTGGCCCTGCGATCCATACGCCGCTAACGAGCGGCCATCGAGTTCCAGCGCGAGATCATCGCGATGCGGTCCCGCAAGCGCCATCTTCCGCATTCGCTCTTGTTCCGCGACGGCCTTGAGCCGCGCATCGAGCGCACCGGCGACCGTATCCGCGGTCGGCGCTTCGAACGGCACGTTCGGCGCGTAACTGACGCGTAGCGTTTCGGCGCCGTGCGTCCACTCGGCATGGGTGCGCTCCGATTCGCGTGCTAGTTGCGTGATGAAGTGATTGCGCGTGAGCATCAAATACGTGCCCGCTTCGACGAGCGTATTGTCGTAGATCGCGAGCAACTCGGGGTCGAAACCGACATTGCCGCGCAGCATCGCTGATTTTTGCTGCACCGCTTTCTGGTATCGCGAAAGCTCGTGGTAATACTGACGATCTTCTTGCGCCAAGGCGATGTTGATCAGCGCGCGGCGTAGTGATGGCGGGCCTCCGACGAGTTGCAAATGGGCCGGAACGAATGTGACGACGCGGATACTGCCGAGGAATCGCGCGTACCGTACGCCTTGGCCGTTGATCGTATATTGCTTGCGCATTGCCCGTCCCGCCATTGCGATGTTGCACGCGAGGTGAACGATACCCGCCCGAATCTTCGCATCGCCCGCGACAACCGCAACCTCCAATCCCTCGCGAACAAGATCGACGTCACGCGAAGTCCTAAACGACTTTCCCGTGCCGAGCATGGCAATCGCTTCGAGCAGATTACTCTTGCCCTGCGCATTCTGACCAACGAATACGTTCAATCCCGGCGCCGGATCGAGATCCAGCTCAACGTAGTTACGAAAGTTGCTCAGTCGAACGCGAGTTAGTTGCACGCTACGGTATCATTCAGAGCGAACCGCTGACTGGAAAGGTGTCTGCGCTTGCGCGACGCTCGCAGTAAAAAGCGCCACCGTGCGGACGGCGGCGCTCATCTTATGGCGAGCGCGGATCATTGCCGCAGCGGCATCAACACGTAGAGTTGCTGCGCGCCTTCTGGCGGTTCGACGGGGCGGATTGCGGCCGGCGATAATGGGCCGAGAAACTCAATGACGGTCTGCGCGCTTTTGACGTGATTCAAGATCTCGACGAGGTAGCGCGCGTTAAACGCGATCGAGAGATCGTCGCCGGTCTGTTCGACTTCGATTTCTTCGTAGGCGTTGCCGGAGACGTCCGAACTTGCCGTCACGACCAGCGTTTGATTCCCGACCGAAAGCTTCACCATGCTCGCGCGGTCGCCGGCGACCAGCTCGGCGCGGCGAAGGCTTCCAATGAGCGACTGCGTGTTCACCGTGACGCTACGGTCGAACTTCGACGGAATGACTTGCTGATAGTTCGGATACTGCCCGTCGACGAGGCGAACGGTGATCGACGTATCGGCGGCCGTCATCTGCAATTGGTTGGATTGCGCGCCGAGCGCGCTCACCGCGATTTGGTCGCCGCCGCCGAGGTTACGGGCGGCTTCGGCGAGCGCACGCGACGGAACGATGTACTTCTCGGCGCCGGTGATGCCGTCGTCGAGCATGGTTTGATACTTTGCGAGGCGATAGCCGTCGGTTGCGACCATCGTGAGGTTGTTGCCCTCGATCTCGAGCAGCGTGCCCATCAGCACCGCGCCACGCGCTTCTTCGCTCGATGCTGCAAAGATCGTCGCATCGATGCCGTCGCGAAAGCGCTTTGCGCCGATCGTGAAGTGCGAACCTTTGGTGGCCGCCGGAAGAGGCGGATATTCGTCGGCCGGCAGCGCGTGGAAGTCGTAGTTGCTGCGTTCGCATTTGACGGAGGCACGCGTCGGCGTCCCGTTGAGTTCGAGCAGGCCTGCCGGCAAGTTTCCAAGGTAGCTCGAAAACAATTTGGCCGGAACCGTCACCGAGCCGCCTTCGCTGATCTCCGCCTGGAACGCGTGTTCCAGCGTTAGCTCCAGATCGGTGGCGCGGACGGAAATTTTGTCGCCGTCGGCCTGCAACAGCACGTTCGAGAGTATGGGTACCGTCGTGTGTGCATTGACCACCTTGCTGGCTGCGCCGACCGCACTTGCGATCGCCTTCGTGTTACAGGTGAACTTCATGACTCCACCGATGCTCCGCTCGCGTAACTTCCGGGTAAGAATTAGCTAATATCGCCGTAACAGTAGTAGTGCGGTGTAATTCGCGGATAAGTCGATTTTTGCTTGTTTCCATGCGGGTTTCCGCTTGGAATAAGCTGTGCACGCCGGCCGCCCGCGGATACACATAACCACCGTCTTCGGCCCCGGTGCAGTTATCCACGCACAAAGGCTCAACCTTGTGCACGGTTCCGTGGAACCGAACCCGCGGCGGTTCGCGCACATCCGCGGATGCGCTGACGATAAAAGAAAAACGGCCCGGCGATTTCACGCGGACCGTGACACACGAGCGACGGTGTGGGGCACTAAGGGTTTTGGCACATCGCGACGAGTTGGCGGATCTTGTTGCGATACACTTCGTCGCGTTGTATCTGGTCTTTGATCTTGTCGCGCGCGTACATGACCGTCGTGTGATCTTTCTTGCCGAAATCACGCGCAATTTGCGGGAGCGAATAATTCGTAAGCTCCGTCGCAATGTACATTGCGATTTGTCGCGGTGCCGCCAGACGTTGGTCGCGACGGCCGTTGTCCATTTCCTTTACCGTGAGGCCGTGCGCGCTCGCAACCGTCTCCTTGATCTTTAAAATCGTAATGCGCTGCAGCGGCGCTTGCGCCACCGCGCTTTTCAACACTTCGGCAGCGAGATCCAGTGTGATCGGCGACTTCGTGAGCGACGCGTACGCGACGACACGGATCAGCGCGCCCTCGAGTTCACGGATGTTCGACGGAATGACTTTCGCGATGAACGACGTCACTTCGTCGGGTACCGGGATCTTCTCGCTCTCCGCTTTCTTGCGAAGAATAGCTTCACGCGTTTCGATGTCGGGTGCTTGAATGTCCGTCAACAACCCCCACTCGAAACGCGAGCGTAAGCGCGATTCGAGCGTTTGAATTTCTTTCGGCGGGCGGTCCGAGCTGATGATCAGCTGCCGGCCGGATTCGTGCAGCGCGTTGAACGTGTGGAAGAACTCTTCTTGCGTCGTCTCTTTGCCGGCTAAAAACTGAATGTCATCGATCAGCAAAACGTCCACTTGCCGGTAGCGGTTGCGAAATTCCGGCGTACGGTTGTTTTGGAGTGCGATGATGAATTCGTTCGTGAACTTTTCGCAGGTGACATACACCACGTTTGCGCTCGTAGTGTCCAGCAATACGCGATGACCGATCGCGTGCATCAAGTGCGTCTTGCCCAGTCCGACGCCGCCGTAGAGAAACAGCGGATTGTATGCTCGCGCGGGCGCGCAGGCAACGGCTTGCGCGGCGGCGTGCGCAAATCGATTGGAATTGCCGACGACGAACTCTTGGAATGTATAGCGGGAGTTCAGGTTGGAACTGCGCAGTTCTTCATGCGCGCGGGTCGGCGCCGCCGCGGTCGGGCCTGCTTGGGTTGCTTGCGGCGGCGCTTCCGCTTCGGCAACCGTAAACCGGAGTTCGCAGCGCGCGCCGAAGACTTCGGTCAGCACGTCGGCGATCTGACCCTTCAGGCGATTCTCGACCCAGTCGCGCGCGAAGTTACTCTGAACCGAAAGCAGCAGTTCCCCGCCGTGCATCGAGACCAGTCGGATCGGTTTGATCCACATCTCGAAAATTGGCTTGGAAAACTTCCGTTCGAGTGCCTCCAGGGCGGAATTCCACAGCTCGTTTGAGATGTCGGAGTTGCCAACCGCAAGCGCCATCCTCTGTGTCCCCATCGACCAAAAAGTAGCTCGGACCACCATGAAGCGCCGCATCCCGCCGCCCCCTCCTGGGGTCCCGTGAGGACGCTTTCGGTTGGCTTAATGGGGCCTCTCTCCTGCGGTTTTTGGAGCAGAATTTATCCACTTATCCACAGTGCATTTTTATCGAGTTTTACGGTGTTTTTACGCAATTTGCGCAGCCTTCGCGGGATACTTGACACGCGCGAAAAAGCCCGGTTTCATGCCGATTTTTCGATGCTCGCGGATGGTCGCGCGCTGAGGTTGTCCACAGGCCTGTCCACAGGTGTGGAAATCCCTATCACCCCGCCGGCAAATGCAAATTGTAACGTGGTGTTACGATGTCGCCTTGACGCCCCCGAGCGCCGGACCCTATACTTAGGGGCTGTGTGCCGCCGAGTGGCGGCCATTTTTGCCTTGGAGAGTAGAGCAAGCTATGAAGCGGACATTTCAGCCGCACAACCGCCGGCGCAAACGCGTGCACGGCTTCCTCGAGCGGATGTCCACGAAGAACGGCCGGGCTGTCTTGTCGCGCCGTCGCAAGAAGGGGCGTCACCGCCTGACCGTCTGATGCGCGCTTATGCCAGCCTGCGTCGCAGTTGGGAATTCAATCGACTGCGTCAGCGCGGCCGGCGTATCGCCACCGCAGCCTTGACCGTTTACCGTGCCGATCCGCTCCCGAAGGACACCACTTCGGTGGTCGGCATCACGGTCGGCAAGCCCGTCGGAGGGGCCGTCGTCCGGAACACCGTTCGCCGCCGCGTGGCGGCGATTTTGCGCGGAGCGCTCAAAGAGCGCCGCCTGCGTCTGCTCGTCGTCGCGCGGCCCGCCGCCGCCACGACGCCCTTTGCTCAGTTGCGAAACGATCTCGAGCGGGCATTGGTATAGGGCAAGAACCGTGCGCTATTTCTTCATGCTTCCGATTCGTGTCTATCAGATCGCGATCTCGCCTCTGCTGGGACCGCATTGCCGGTTCTATCCGAGCTGCTCTCAGTACGCGGTCGAATCCATTCAACGATTTGGAACGCTGCGCGGAACGTGGCTGACACTCCGGCGCATCGCTCGCTGTCACCCAGGGCACCCCGGCGGCGTGGATTTCGTCCCGGCAACTGTGTGCTCTCACTTGGAAAGGTAAGCGTTGCACCTGATTCTCGCCACCAGCTGGCTCGATCCGATCGTCAACGGCATGGCATGGCTGGTCAACGCGATCAACACGCCGATTCACAGTCTCGGCATCAGTTTGATCATCCTTGCCGCGCTCATTCGCCTCATCTTCTGGCCGCTGAACAGCAAGCAGTTCAAGTCGATGATGGCGATGCAAAAGGTTGCGCCGAGGATCAAGCAGCTGCAGACGCGCTATAAGAACGATCCGCAGAAACTTCAAAGCGAAACGATGGCACTGTATAAAGAAGCCGGTGCCAATCCGCTCTCCGGGTGCTTGCCGCTGATCGTACAATACCCGTTCATCATCAGCGTCTTCTATATGGTGCTCCAGCACAAGTCGCAGTACGAAAATCAAGACTTCTTGTGGATTGGAAGCGTTATTGCGCAGCACTCGCCGGTGCTTTTCGGCGTGCCGGTCTTTGCGGCAAGCCTCGCGCATGCAGATTTGCTGCTGCTCGTGCTCTACGCGCTGTCGATGTACGTGAGCGTGCGCTTCGGCAGCATGCCGGCGACGGATCCGCAGCAAGCGCAGACGCAAAAGATGATGTCGATCCTCTCGCCGGTCATGCTTGGATTCATCGGCTTCAAGTACCAATGGCCGTCCGCGATGGTGCTCTACTGGTTCTCCTCGAACATTTTCCAAATGGCCCAGCAATTCTATTTGCTGCGCCGCTATCACGAGCCGCTGTCGTTCCTGGATAGCGCGCACGCAATTACCGACGTTCCGGCGGCGCAAGATGTCAACGTTCCGACCGACGGCGCAAAGCCAAAGAAGAAAGCGCCGAAGCAATCGGGCGCGGCGAAGACGTATAAGGTGAAGAAGAAGACGAAAGGCGCGAATTCCTAGATGTTGTACGAAGACGATTTCGAGTTCGAAGAACAGCCCGCGAACATTCGCGACCGCCAGATTCCCGGCAAGAACGAAACGCGCACGGGCGGCGGCGGCGGACAGCGGCGCGGCGGTAGTGGCGGTGGCGGCGGCGGTCGACGTGGCGGAAACGTCGGTGGGCGCCGTTATGCCGCGCCGCTTGGCGCCTATCACAGCGGTGAGAAGCATGAGTTCCCGCCGGATGCGCTACCTGCGCGCGATCTCCTCAATGAGATTCTCGCTCGCATGGGCGTGACAAATACCGAGATCAGCTACATCCCCCGCCAAGAGGGCGAATATCTCGAAGTGACGGGTCCTGATCTCGCGATGTTGATCGGACGGCACGGCAATACGCTGGAAGCGCTCAATTTGGTGTTCAACAACATCATCAATGCCGGCGTACGAAACAATCGCCGTTATTATACGATCGATGCCGAAGGCTATCGCGCGCGGCGTGCGGACCAGTTGAAGAATGTCGCGCTTGCCACGCTCGAACGCGTGACGCGCGACAATAAAGCGGTCAAGCTCGAACCGATGCTGCCGTCGGAACGCAAGATCGTCCACATCGCGCTTGCCGAGAATTCGGCGGTACGAACCGAGTCGGAGGGTGAAGAGCCGGAACGCTGCGTGGTCGTATTTCCGAAGTAACGTCAACGCCGCCCGTGCGCAACGGCTCTTACGCAACCTTTTCGCCGCCGCCCGGTAAGAACCGGCATGGAACGGTACGAGCATCGGCAGCACTCGACGTGGATGTATTGGATTGCGATCGTCGTGCTCGCGATGTTTGTTTTCTTTTCGCGTACGGAACCCTCGACCGGGCCGGGCCTCGCGATCGGCAGCGTCATCGTGGCAGTGGCAATCGCGATCTTTTCGCGCCTCACGACGCGCGTTGATTCAGACGCGGTGTCGTGGTCGTTCGGGTGGGGATGGCCGGCGGCGTCCGTTGCGTTGGCGGATATCCAAAGCGTCGAAGGAACCGAGACGAATTTGCTCGAGGGCTGGGGCATTCACTGGACGATCTGGCACGGCTGGCTCTGGAATGTAGGCGGATTTCAAGCCGTCGAGATCACAAAACGTGACGGCGCCCGCGTCACACTCGGCACGGACGATCCGCAAGGACTTTACGATGCAATCGTCGCGCAGCGCAATGCGCTCTAGCGTTTCGTTCACGCTTACGAGCGCCGTCAACGATCCGTCCGGGTCGCCATATGCATGAAGGCATTCTTCGCGGCGTCGCTGCAACTGGTCGTGAATGCGATCGTCGACAGCTTGGCGCGTTGCCTGTTCTTGCGCTGTTAAACTAAGCGCGCTTGCGCTGCTGACCGCGTGTACGCGATCGAGCTCGCATTGGGGTACGCCGGGTGAAGTCCGTATCGCGCAGCGCGGCGACATCTGGACGCTTAATCCGCTGCTCGCATTCGGGCAGCGCCTGATCGACTTGACGCAGGTCTACGCACAACCGCTTGTCGGAATCAGTCCCCGCAATCATGCGATCCCGATCCTGTGCGAAGAGGTTCCGACGGTGACGAACGGCGGTATCTCGCACGACGCGCGGACCATCACGTATCATTTGCGCCGCGGCGTTCGGTTTGCCGACGGCGTGGAGTTCACCTCGCATGATGTCGTGTTCACGTTTCGGGCGGCGACGGATACGCGCAATGCGATCAGCGAAATGGCGCCGTATCTGCGCGTCGCCTCGGTCGATGCGCCGGATAAATACACGATTGTGTTTCATTTAAAGGCGCCGTGGGTGGGCGCGCCGCGCGAACTGTTCGCGGCAAGCGACTACATCTTCGGCATTCTTCCCGCGCACGCGTTTCACGACAATCCCGACATGCGTCATGCCGAGTGGAACAATCATCCCTTCGGCACCGGGCCGTTCTACGTCACGCAGTGGCGTCGCGGCGATCGCGTGATGATGGAGCGGAATCCGTATTCGTGGCAGCATCCGAAGCTCCAGCGCCTCGTCGTCAAGATCGTTCCCGATGAAAACGCGGCGCTCGTAGCATTGCGCGCGCACGAGGTCGACTTCACCGACATTACCGCGTCTCAAGTCGAAGAAGTGCGGCGATTGCCTGACGTATCGGCGATCGCCGTCCCGCGCAATGAAAGCGATTTGCTCGAGTTGCAAACGCAAGGCTCTGCTATGCGCGACCGTCGGATGCGTGAAGCCGTCGCTTACGCGATCGATCGCGCGACCCTGCAACGAACCGTCTATCACGCTCTTTCACCGCTAGCGACGACGGAAGTGCCGCCGGTCTTTACGGAACACGATGCGTCGATCGTTGCGCGCCCGTACGATCCGGCGCGAGCGCGGGCGCTCGTGCGCGCTGCAGGCTACACCGGCGACGTGCGCATCGCGTTCAACAACGCGGACGTCATGTCGCGCTCGGTAGCGACCGTCGTGCAAGAGAATCTTCGCGACGCGGGGATGAACGCGATACTGCGCGGGGCGGCACCGAGCGTGTTGGCGGCGCCGGCGGGACAAGGCGGCATCTATTACGGCGGCCGGTTCGACGTTGCGGCCAGCGGCTGGTACGGCGGCCTCGACCCGGAGACGTCGGAGCCGTGGATCTGCGCGAATCGCGCGCCGGCGGGACCGAATTTGGCGCGCATGTGCGACGCGCGTTACGATGCAGCGTTCTACGATCAAGCGCGAACCGTTGACCAGGCACGCCGAACGCAGGATTTCCATATCATGCAGCAGCGGATATTCGATAATGTGACGGCCGTCTTTACCGTGTACCGCACCGAATACGAAGCGATCAATCCGTCGCTGCACGGCGTCGCGCCGAACATGCTCTACAACTTCGGACAAACGCAGGACTGGTCGCTGCAATGAGCGTCGATACGATTGCCGCGATCGCGACGCCGCCCGGACGCGGCGCAATCGCGATCGTTCGCGTGAGCGGGCCGGAGGTACGCGCGCTGGCCGCGCAGATCGTGCCCGACGTGGCCTTGCGTCCGCGTTACGCGCACTACGCGGAAATTGTCGACGAACGCCATCGTGCCGTTGACCGCGGGCTCGTGTTGTTTTCGCCTGCGCCGCATTCGTACACGGGCGAAGACACGCTCGAATTGCACGTGCACGGCTCGCCCGTCGTCGCAAACGACGTCGTGCGGGCGCTGCTAGCGCGCGGCGCGCGCCTGGCCGAGCCGGGCGAGTTCACGCGGCGAGCCTTCATGAACGGAAAGATGGATCTTCACGCCGCTTCATCCGTTGCCGATCTCATCGATGCTGAGACGCGTTCCGCGGCGCGTGCCGCGTTCGCGAACCTCGGCGGAGGATTGGCGAACGAGATTCGTGCGTTGCGCGCGCGCTTGACGGCGATCGTCGAAGAATGCAGCGGCGCGATCGATTTCCCGGACGAAGTGCCCGAGCCGGATCGCGCACGCGTGGATGCCGAACTGCGCGCGATGCTCGAGCGGCTAGAGCAACTGCGACACGACGGCGAAATCGGACGGCTCGTGCGCGAAGGCGTCACCGTCGCAATCGTTGGGCCACCGAACGCGGGGAAGTCGTCCTTGCTGAATGCCTTGCTCGGCGAAGAGCGCGCAATCGTCTCCGAAATTCCGGGGACGACGCGGGACACGATCGAGGAGTCGATCGCAATCGACGGCGTCCGCGTGCGCCTCGTCGATACCGCGGGGATTCGTCAACATGCCGACCGTCTCGAAGCCGCCGGCATCGAACGCACGCGCCGTGTCTTAACGTCGGCGCGCATTGCGTTCGTCGTACTCGACGGCTCTCAACCGCTCGATGCCGAGACGCGTGCGCTTTTGATCGCCACAGCCGAACGCGAACGCGTCGTATTTTTCAACAAAGCCGATCTCGGCGAAGACGGTGCGCACGAAGCAAACGTCAGCGGTGCGATCGTTGGTTCCGTGCGCGAGCCGGGCACGCTTCGCGCGATTCGCGCGGCGATTGCCCGCGTGGGATGGGGCGGTGAAGTGCCGGATCTCGAGCGGCCGCATCTCGCGTCGCTCTTTGAGTTCGATGCCGTAAATGCCGCGCTCTCGGCGCTCACCGAAGCGCGGGCGACGTTGCGACGCGGCGACGCAACCGACTGGATAGTCAGCGATTTGCAACAGGCGTATGCTGTATTGGGACACGTGAGCGGCGATGTTGCGGCCGAGGAAGTGCTCACGGGCGTCTTTGCGAGATTCTGCATCGGCAAATAAGGAGGCTTCATGCTACACGCCCTCGCCCGTAATTGGTGGGCGGTCCTGATCCGCGGCATCGCCGCGATCGTCTTCGGTATTCTCGCATTCGCATGGCCGGGAGCGACCGGCGCTGTACTGGTGATTCTCTTCGGCGCGTATGCATTCGTCGACGGCGTCTTCGCCATCGTCGCGGCAATTCGCGCGGCACAAGCGCATGAACGCTGGGGCGCATTCATCATCGAGGGCGTCGTCGGCCTTATCATCGCCGCCATAACCTTCTTCGATCCGCGCCTAACGGCGTTTGCGCTCTACATCACGATTGCGGCGTGGGCGATTCTGACCGGTATCTTCGAGCTCGTCGCGGCGTTCCGGCTGCGCAAAGAGATTCACAACGAGTGGCTGTTGATACTGGGCGGGATTGCGTCGCTCGTCTTCGGCATCTTGATGATCGTCTATCCGCTCGCCGGAATTTTGACCGTCATTTGGCTCATCGGCGCGTACGCGATTGTTTTCGGCGTCATGATGATCGGCCTAGCGCTGCGCTTGCGGCCCTTCGCCAAACACGAACCTGCGTTAGGGAAGGCCTGAGCTTCTCGTCTTCTTTACGGTAGGCCGCGCGGCGGCGGTCCGCAGTGCGCGTCATAGCGCGTGCTGCAAACTTTCATCTCGAGATAGGTCGTGTGCGCGGGCGCGAGCGTCGTGTGGAACAGTTGCATCGGGACTTCGTCCGACTGCGCGGTGACCGTATAAGGTCCCGGCTTGAGTTTGCCGAGCGCGAAGCGGCCGTCACGATCGGTCGTCGCTTCGGTGGTCGTCGGCCCCTGTGCGAGAACGTGAACGCCCTCGAGAACGCGGCCGTTGCCTTCGTCGAGTACCCGGCCGGACAGCACGGTCACGATCAATGCGACGGTAGCGACCGTTTGGGTGTGCGCCCTCACCATATCTGATACACTAGCACATCGTGAACGGGGCGATCATTGTTGGAGGCGGTCATGCGGGTGTCGAAGCGGCGCTTGCTTCGGCGCGACTTGGCGTGCCGACCGTCCTGCTCACGGGCGATCCGCAGAAAATTTGCACGCTCCCGTGCAATCCGTCGATCGGCGGCAGCGCGAAGGGCCAGCTCGTGCGCGAGATCGACGCGCTCGGCGGCGCGATGGCAGTCCTCGCCGATCGTTGCAGCGTCCATTCGCGTTTTCTCAACGAGAGCAAAGGCCCCGCAGTGCGCGCCTTGCGGCAACAGATGGATAAACCAGCGTACGGGCATGCGGCTCTCGACGTGCTGCGCGCGCAGCCGAACCTCGAGATCGTGCAGGGCCTCGTCGAGGATGTAATCGTCGAAGCGGGCGCCGTGCGGGGCGTCGTCTGTGCGGACGGCACGCGTCATTCCGCGACTGCGGTGGTGCTCGCGACGGGGACGTTTCTCGGCGGCAAAACATTCCGCGGCGACGTCGTGCAAGGCGAGGGCCGTTTCGGTGAAGCACCCTCGGTTGGGCTCTCGCGCGCGCTTCGCCGCATGGGGTTTCCGACGCGACGTCTGAAAACTGGAACGCCGCCGCGCATCGACAAGACGAGCGTTGATTACGACGCGATGCAATTGCAGCCGCCGAGTGACATACCGCTCGTGTTTTCGTACATGAGTGAACTGCGTTTTGCCGGTCCGCAATTGAATTGTTACATCACGCAGACGAACGAGCGCACGCACAAACTCGTGCGCGATAATCTGCATCGTTCGCCGCTTTACGGGTTGGACTTGATCGAAGGCATCGGCCCGCGCTACTGCCCTTCGATCGAAGATAAAGTCGTAAAGTTCGCGCATAATCCGACGCATTCGATCTTCATCGAACCTGAGGGCTGGAACGAACCAACGCTCTACGTCGGCGGGTTTTCAACGTCATTGCCGGCTGAAGTGCAAATAGAAATGTTACGCACGTTACCGGGATTGGAATCGTGCGTGATGTTGCGCGCGGGTTACGCGGTTGAATACGACATGGTGCCGCCGACGGAATTGCGCGATACGCTCGAAACGCATCGCGTGCAAAATCTCTTCCATTGCGGGCAACTCAATGGCACGTCGGGATATGAAGAAGCTGCTGCGCAAGGCCTGATCGCGGGTGTGAATGCAGCGCGCACGCTGCAAGGGCGTGAACCGTTGCGTCTCGGGCGAAGCGATGCCTACATCGGCGTGTTAATCGACGATCTCGTGAGCAAAGGCGTCGACGAACCGTATCGCATGCTGACGTCGCGCGCGGAACACCGCGTCGTGTTGCGACACGACAACGCCGATGCGCGATTGACGCCGATCGGCCGCGAAATCGGTCTCGTTTCCGATGAAGCATGGGAGGCGTTCAACGACCGCCAAACCGCACTGCGCAACGTACTGCGGCGGGCCGAGCGCACACGCGTGACCGTCGAGCAGATCGGCGACCAGCGTTTCGACGCGGGTGCGACGCTCGCGGACGCACTGCGCCGGCCCACGCTAACGTTTGCCGACATTGCGCGGTATTTCGACCCGCCGGTGGGCGGCCAACTCGGCGAGCGCGCCGCGATCGAACTGAAAGTTGCGGGCTACGTGCACCGTCAGGAGCTCGCCATCGAAAAAGCCGCGCGCACCGAGCGAGTCGTCATCCCGGAAACCCTGGACTATGCCGCAATTCTGGCACTGTCTCGTGAGGCACGCGAAAAACTCGCTGCGCGGCGGCCGCGCACGCTCGGCGCAGCAAGTCGTATCCCCGGCGTAACGCCGGCCGATATCGCGATCATCCGTCTTTTCGCCCATCGGGAACGAAGCGCAGCGAGCGCGTGAGCGCGTTCGATGCGTTGCTCTCCCTCCTAGACGGGCAGGTTCCCGAAGCATATCGGGAGCGGTTGGCGCGCTACGGCGCGCGCGTGCTTGCAGCAAACGCGAAGTTCAACGTGACCGGCGCCAAAGAGGCATCTGAGTTCGCTCCGCACATCGTCGACAGCGTTTCGATCGCCGGCTACGTCACGCAATCGCTCGTCGATGTCGGCTCGGGCGGCGGTCTGCCCGCGATCCCGCTCGCGATCGTGACCGGCGTACCCGTCATGATGATCGAGTCGACGACGAAGAAAGCGCGCTTCCTCGAAGAGCTGTTGTCGGAGTTCCAGCTGGAGGGTTCAGTCTTCGCGCGGCGAGCCGAGGTTGCGGGGCACGATGTCGATTTGCGGGAGCATTTTCACACCGGCACGGCGCGTGCCGTTTCAACCGCGCCGACCGTCGCGGAACTGTTGCTGCCGTTGATTCACAACGGCGGGCGCGCCGTGCTTCAGCGGGGCACGATGGACGAACGCGAGTACCAGGCGCTCGAAGATGCCGCGCTTATGCTCGGCGCACGAGTCGAACGCGTCGTTCCGCAGCTGCCGCCCGCGGGCGAAGCGGGATTGGTCCGTCAGCTCGTGATCGTGGAGAAGACCGGCTACACGCCGCAGCGTTTCCCGCGCCGCGTTGGAATTCCCGAGAAGCGTCCGCTCTGTATGGCTCCCCGGGCGTAGCGGCTCAACGCGCGGCGCGTCCACGGAACCATGCGCGGCTGATTCGGGTTTTAGCCGGTTCGCATGCGGATCGCAGCGAGAAAGCCAGCGAGAATTGCAGTCGCGAGCGGCTCTTCGATGCGCGTGCGCTCGGGATGCGACAGAACGCCACGAGCCATGGCTTGCGCATCGACGTTTTCCGCGTTCGACGACGCCTGTCTTATGACAGCACGCCTTCGCAAGCTACCGGCCTCCCGTTGATGCAGTGACGTGCTGCCGGCGCGATCCCTTTGAGCGGCCCAATGGAGGCCGATCCGGATTCAGTGTGAACGCGATGGCGGTTCATGTCGAAAGGTCGAGTTCGTGGCCGAGGTTCGGAGCAGCGTACCCCCCTGGTACACGTTGGCGAGTTTGCATGCCGCGGCATCCCAACGATCTACAGCCGTGGATGAAACGCTGCGTCCGACATTGACGACGCTGCGTCGTCTGGCCCCCGGGCGCGCTTCGCACACTGACTCGGGATCGTGGCCGCCGTCGCGGTCCGGTTCGATGTCGCCGCCGACGAGCACGAATCCGTCCCGTCGAACGCCTGGCGTCCATTGGCCGCGCCGCAGCTCCGGGCCAAACCGGCGACGTCGTCGCGACACCCGCTGGTCGGCACACATTACGCGACACCCGCTGGTCGCCGCGTTAGGCGATACCCGCTGGTCGTCACACGTTACGCGACACCCGCTGGTCGGCACATGTTACGCGACATCCGCTGGTCGGCATACGTTACACGACACCCGCTGGTCGGCACACGTTAGAAGAGCGCGAGATATAACCGGTACGTCGAGTCTCAATCGCAGCAAGCCCAATCTTCACCGCTGAACGATTTGCGCTTCTTACGCGAACCGAACTTCACGCGATTACCGCGACAAATGGTTGCAGACGTCGGAAAGCTAAGCGAGTTCGAGGCGCGCCTCGCCTGCTCCAGTACCGACGCACGCATCGGAAGCGGGCCGCGGAGTGAAGAAGTTTACCGTGAAACACTCGCCCCATTACAAATTGTCGTTTAACGTGAAACACGACCCGTAGGATGTACCGACTGCATCACCTTGACGAGCGGCTAATCGCCACCTTGCCTGCCGGCTCGCTCTACGCGGTCGGTGGGCGCGTCCGCGATGAACTGCGCGCGGAGATTGAAGGCGGCCTCGCGCCGGCGAAGGATTCAGACTACGTTGTGACCGGCGTGCCGCTCGAAGAACTGCGCGCGCGGCTTCAGCCGCTTGGGAAGGTCGACCTTGTCGGAGTGGCGTTCGCCGTGCTGAAGCTGACCGTCGACGGGCGGACGATCGACGTCGCGCTGCCGCGGAGCGAGAAATCGACCGGGCGCGGCCACAAAGACTTCGAGGTCCAAAGCGGCCCGGAGATTCCGATCGAGGACGACCTCGCACGGCGGGACTTTCGGATGAACATGATAGCGCGCCGCCTTCCTAGCGGCGTGCTGGTCGATCCGTACCATGGCGAAGCGGACATCCGTGCGCGCCGCATCGACATCCTGACGCGGAGATCATTTGAAGAGGATCCGCTCCGCATGCTGCGCGCGGCGCAGTTCGCCGCGCGCTTCGGCTACGATCTCACGCCCCGAACGCTCGATGCGATGCGTTCCGCGGCGCCGTTGGTGAAGACGGTTTCGCCCGAGCGTATCCGCGATGAGCTCATGAAGGTGTTCCACGACGCGGCCGCCCCTTCGACGGCACTTCGCCTGTTGGCCGAAACCGGCGTCCTCGCGCACTTTTGGCCCGAGCTGCTCGAAGGCGTCGGCGTCGAGCAGAACGAGTGGCACGCATACGACGTCTGGCGCCACAACCTGGAGACGATCGATGCGACGCCACCCGGCGACGCGATCCTTCGTGTTGCGGCCCTGCTGCACGATATCGGGAAACCGCGCACGAAGGAAGACGGCCATTTCTACCGGCACGAGATCGTCGGCGCCGAAATGGCGCAAGAGATGCTTAGTCGGCTAAGATTCTCGAACGATGACGTCGCGACCGTCGACCATCTCGTACGCCATCATATGTACAACCAGGATCCCGAGCTCAGCGATGCCGCGGTCCGCCGTTTCATCCGTCGGATCGGCTTACACGATCTGCGCCGGCAGTTTGCAGTGCGCGCGGCGGACATCGCCGGATCGGGCATGCCGAAGCGCGACGATTCGAACGAACGGTTCGAAGCGCGCGTATGGGCCGAAGTCGAACGGAAACCCGCCTTCTCGGTAACTGACCTTGCGATCGATGGCGGCGACGTCATGTCCGCAATGGTCGAGCGCGGTTTAGCAGCGCCGGGATTTCGCGGCGATTACCGCGTCGGCCGTGCGTTGCAGTGGCTCTTCGAGCAGGTCACGGAGCAGCCCGAACGTAACGAGCGCGAGACACTGTACGCACTTCTCGTCGAGTATCTCGCGGGGGTGCCGTAACATTTTCAGGATCTCCGTTTGAGTCGAATCATCGCCCTCGTCAATCAGAAAGGCGGCGTCGGGAAAAGCACGACGGCCGTAAATCTCGGTGCCGCGCTCGCGGTGCAAGGGCGCAAAGTACTCGTCGTCGACTGCGATCCGCAAGGCAATACGACGACCGGCTTCGGCATCGAGAAACACGCGCTCGCTCACGACGTGTACAACGTATTGATGCAGGATGCGACGATCGATGACGTCGCACAGCGCACGGAACTCGACAGTCTGCTGCTCGTCCCCGCAACGATCAATCTTGCCGGCGCAGAGATCGAACTCGTTTCCGCGCTTTCACGCGAAACGCGATTGCGTCAAGCGCTCGCGCCGGTCGCGTCGCGATTCGATTTCGTGTTGATAGACTGTCCACCGTCGCTCGGGCTGCTGACGATCAATGCGCTCACCGCCGCAGAAGAACTCATCATTCCGGTGCAGGCGGAATACTACGCACTCGAAGGACTGTCTCAGCTCACCGCGGTCGTGCGCCGCGTGCGCGAAGCGCTCAATCCTACGCTTCACGTGAGCGGTGTGCTCGTTACGATGTTCGACGGGCGCACGCGACTGGCGATGGAAGTGCTCGACGAACTCGAAAAATTCTTTCCGGAGCAAATGTTCAAAACGCAGATTCCACGGAATATCCGGCTTTCGGAAGCGCCGTCATTCGGCAAGCCCGTCATTCTTTTTGACGTCAAGAGCCGCGGCGCGCAAGCGTACCTTTCGCTCGCACGCGAAGTGCTCGCGCCGGAGAACGCTCATGCCGTCGGACACGGCGCGTGAGTCAAGCGCCGAAACGCGGACTCGGCAAAGGACTCGGCGCGCTGCTCGGTGATGTCCCGGTACCGACTGCGCCTGCGCCGCGTGAAACGCTGCGCGATCTTCCGGTCGCGGCGATTACGCCGAACCCACATCAGCCGCGCACAACGTTCGATCGAGCGTCGCTTGACGAATTGCAAGCCTCGATCGCCGTGTACGGCGTGCTCGTGCCGATCATCGTGCGCAAGCGCGGTGAGAAGTACGAGCTGGTTGCGGGTGAGCGTCGCTGGCGTGCGTGCGCGGCATTGCGCAAAAACACGATTCCCGCTATCGTACGCGAGGCCGACGATCGCGATTCGCTTGAAGTTGCGATCATCGAAAACTTGCAACGCGAGAACTTGAACCCGTTGGAAGAGGCGGCGGGATTCTCGTACTTGGTCGAAGAGTACGGCCTCACGCAAGACGAAGTTGCGCAGCGCCTCGGTAAGAGCCGCCCGGTTATCGCCAACGGCCTACGCTTGCTGCAGTTACCGGACGCGATTAAAGCGATGCTCGCCGACGGTCGCCTCTCGGCGGGGCATGCCCGCGCATTGCTTGCAGCGCCTGCGGATCAACGGATCCAACTTGCACAACGCGCCGTGAACGAAGGTTTGTCGGTTCGCGCGCTCGAGCGTCTCACCGGTGCGGTCGAGACGCCGAACGCGCAAAAAGTTCCGCGGGCGCGCGAGCTTTCGCCCGAAGAGCATGACTTTGAATCGCGGCTGCGCGCGCGGTTTGGCACCCACGTCGCGGTCGTGCGCAGCGGACGCGGCGGCCGCATCGAGTTTCGTTTCACGAACGACAACGAATTCATGCGCCTGGGCGATCTGTTGCTCGATATTCAAGAATGATTCCATTCACCCGTATTATGACTGTGGTGATGTTCGGCGTGATCTGTTTCGCACTGATCGTGCCGCTTGCCGTGCAGCGCCATAACATGGTCATTGCCGTCGGTATCAGCATCGCGTTCGTTCTGTATTTGATCGCAAATATCGTGTTGTGGCGACGGATGCCGCGCGCGTAAGCCGCTTGCGCGGCATCTACGCGATCCTCAACGAAGACGATGACGTGCTGCGGCTCGCTCGCGCGACGCTCGATGCCGGCGTGCACATCGTGCAATACCGCGCGAAACATGGCATCGTGTCAGGCCATCTACGCGCGCTTCGCGACATGACCTCGCACGTCGGAGCCCTGCTGATCGTGAACGACGATTGGCGTGCGGTCGCGGAATTTGACTGCGACGGCGTGCATTTGGGCCCTGACGACGACGGCTTCGTCGATCTCGCGCCGGTGCGCGCGACGATCGGTGCGCGAATCATCGGACTTTCATGCGGTACTGTTGAAGAGGCGCGCATTGCGAATCGTCTCGGCGCCGACTACATCGGCGTCGGCTCGGTATATTTGACCGCATCGAAGACCGACGCCGGCGAACCGATCGGCGTCGATGGATTGCGCCGTGTCGCGGAGGTCGCGACGATGCCCGTCGCGGCGATCGGCGGGATCACGGCGCGCAACGTCGCCGCCGTACGCGAGACGGGCGTCGGGATGGCGGCCGTCATTTCGGCCATTTCCGCCGCGGCAGACCCCGAGTGCGCGACACGTGAGCTCGTCGACCTATGGCGCGCCGCCGGCGAACGTTGACGCCGTATGTTCGTTTTCGTCGTGTGCCGGTATACTCGAATCCCCAAGTGTCCTGCTTGAGTAACGTGGAATGACGACGGTTCTGTCGATCGGCACAACGCATCCGTGGAACATCGCGGGTGTCGGCCTCGACATGTTCGTCGCCCACGAACTCGGCGTCCGCAGCATCACGGTACGGACGGCCGTGACGGCGCAAGACGAACACGGGCTGCATGCCGTCGAAACACTTTCCGCCGATATTATTCGGGCGCAATTCGAGACGGCGCATCCGTCGGAGATCGCGGCCGTGCGTGTCGGTGCGCTTCCGTCCGTGGAAATCGTCGCGATCGTGAGCGAAGGGCTGCGGCGCTATTACGATCTGCCGATCGTCGTCGACACCGTCTTTCGCGCCTCGCGTGGCGGAACGTTTGTGGACGGCGACACGATCGTCGCGCTTCGTGACGCATTGCTCACGCTTCCGAGCGTGATCGCGACGCCGAATATTCCGGAAGCGCAACGCCTTCTGGGCGGACGCGAGATCGATCGCGATTCGATCGCGCAAGCCGCGCGCGATGTGCAGCAGTTCGGCTGCCGTGCGGTGTTGCTCAAAGGCGGACATTTGCCGGGAAATCCCGTCGATGCGCTCGCGACACGAGACGACGTGGAGCTCTTCGACGGATCGCGCGTCGAGGGCGAATTACGCGGTACCGGATGTTTGCTTGCGATGGCGCTTGCCTGCGCGCTCGCCCAAGGGGACGCGCTCACCGATGCGGTGCGCTTCGCGCGGGCATTCGTGCGTCGCAAGATTGCGAGTGCGCGGGAGTTCGGCGGCCTATCGGTGGCGTATTAGCGGCGGGATAATGACGACCATTAGCTCGATGACGACGTCCGCCAAGCCACGCGTGATGTCGGGCATGCGGCCGACGGGTGGCCTGCACCTCGGCCATCTCATGGGCGTGCTGACACAGTGGAGCGCATTTTGCGACACGGCGGACGCGTACTTTGAAATCGCCGATCTGCACGCGTTCACGACCGGTTATCAAGATCCGCAGACGATTCGCGATGCGCGCAACGACATGGTGGCAGTCTGGCTTGCGGCCGGCGTGGACCCGAAGAAGGCGACGATCTTCTTGCAATCCGCCGTCCCGGAGATTGCGGAATTGCACACATTGCTCTCGATGATCACGCCGGTCTCGTGGCTCGAACGTGTTCCGACGTGGAAAGGCCAAATCGAAGAACTCGGTTCGCATGTCGCGACATACGGTTTTCTCGGATATCCGCTGCTGCAGGTGTGCGACGTGGCGATCGTGCGCGGTGAACGCGTGCCGGTCGGTCGCGATCAAGTCGCGCACTTGGAATTTGCGCGCGAGGTCGTGCGCCGGTTCAATCATGTGTACGGCGAGGGCCAAGACGTGCTCATCGAGCCGCAAGCGACGCTGACCGATTTCGCCGAAGTGCCGGGCATCGACGGCCGCAAGATGTCGAAATCCTACAACAACGCCATTCTCATCGCGGACGACGAAGAAACGACGACGAAGAAAGTTCGTTCCATGATCACCGATCCGCAAAAAGTGCGCAGAGGCGATCCCGGCCGGCCGGAGATTTGCCCGGTCTTCGCGATGTGGAAGTTCGTGAATCCGCTCAAGCTCGACGCGGTGGCGGCGGGATGCCGGAGCGGTGCGCTCGGGTGCGTCGCGGATAAAACCGACTTCGCGGAACAACTCAACGCGTATCTGCGTCCGATCCGCGAACGCCTTACCACGTTTCGCCAAGATCCCTCGCAGGTCGACGCGATCATCGAAGACGGCACGGCGCGCACGCGCGAGATTGCTTCGTCCGTGATGCTCGATGTGAAACGCGCGATGAAGCTGCTGTAATGCCGCGCGCTGTCGTATGAAAAGCCCGCGCGTTAACCCGGCGGGCTTTTCGTTGCGATCGAAGCGGCTCGCTTACTTCACGACGTGCCAGTCACTCATGACGTATTGTGCTCCGCTGCGCGTCACCGTGAGCGTTCCGTCGCCGAACGCGTCTACCGCAAACGTTGCGATTTGTGTGCCGTTGTTGCCGATCGTCCCGGTGATGAACTGGCTGTTCTGCGGTTGGACGCCGCCGTTCGTCGATACGTTGAGCGTATTGCCGTTCGCCAATTGCGCGTTTGTCACGGTAAGGTTCGTCAGCAAACCGCGGCTGAATGTGGCGCTCACCGGAACGGAATACGTTCCCACGGGCGTGCCGCCCGAGAGCGTGTACTCGGGCGCCGCGATCGGGCACGCGGTATTCGCTGAACCGATGTTGATCGCGAACGACCCGATCGCGCCTTTATAGGCGGTACCGCTGTTCGTCGATTGCCACGTGACCGAGCCATCCGTGTTCACGGTGCGCGTGCCGCTCGAGGTGCCGCCTTCACTGCCGAACGTTTCGTTTAGCGACGGGATTCCGGTCGCGTTATAGCCGGCGGTATCCGAGCAGTATGCGTTGACGCCGTTGCTGCCCGCAAGCATCACGAGTTCGTCGTCGTTCAGCAGCGTTTTCGCGCCGCTGATGTCGAGTTCGCTCGTTGCTGAGCGATCGAAGCCGTGCGCAACGTTGGGGAACCCGTCGACGTTGTAGCTGCCGTTGATAAAAGCCACCGTGCTCGTGCGCTGCGCGGTCGGCGAGGAGTTGTCGATCGCGTACTGTTTTTCCGTTCGGTTTACGGTCTCCGAGGTGCCGTTGACGGCGAAAATTCGCACGATGTCACGAGCGAGCTCCGTGCATCCGCTGTCGTAGAAGTACTGCGCTTCGGTCGAGTTCGGATCGTTATTCTTATCGGGCGCGAAAAATTCAATTCCGTTCGTGCATTCGCCCGCGCCGCCCGTCATGGCGATGACTTGTCCGCCTCGCATGACGGCCGATGCGCCGGATACGGCATTGTTGAAATTCGTGACGTTTTTTACCGGGTCGCCGAGAGAATTCGCAACCGTGATTGCGGTTTCGGCTTGCGCCTGCGACGAGAGTCCGCCGCCCGATGTCGGATTTGGTATCGGCGCGTTTCCGCCGCTCGACGTGCCGCCGCTACCCCCGCCGCAGGCGGTAAGCGCGAGCGTTGCTGATAGTGCAAGGAATACGGGAGTGCGCATTGCTCGTGGTCCTCATGTTGATAAAAGCGTGTAAGTCGGATCCGCTTTCCAAGCATAGACGCCGACGCGCACACGATCATTAGCGTCGCCTGAGAAAGGGCGGCAAAATTACAGCGTGGAACGCGAAATCTCGCCATGTTGCCGTTCGGCCTCGTTTTTGCGCTCTCAACCGCACTGCAAGCTCCGCAGCGCGTTCGCATCGACGGCGTGTTCAAGAGCTACACTTCAGTGACGCCGGGCTGCGCGCTCGGCGTTTTGCGTAACGGTGCCGTTGCGTACGCGCGCGGCTACGGAATGGCCGATCTCGA
This sequence comes from Vulcanimicrobiia bacterium, assembly GCA_963737065.1. Classification (GTDB taxonomy): domain Bacteria; phylum Vulcanimicrobiota; class Vulcanimicrobiia; order Vulcanimicrobiales; family Vulcanimicrobiaceae; genus JAMXLG01. Next base: position 1,485,822 of record CAVTRC010000001.1, on the reverse strand, counting down.
ACGCAATGTCCGCATAACGCCCGAATCGGTTTTTGACGTCGGATCGGTTTCCAAGCAATTTGCCGCGGCTGCGATCACGATGCTGGTCGATAGAGGCAAACTGCGGTTCACCGACGACATCCACAAATTTATCCCCGAGCTTCCGGACTACGGCGCCCCCATAACGCTAAACGAATTGATGTGGCACACGAGCGGCTTGCGCGACTATACCGATCTGCTCGATCTCGCCGGCCACCGGCTGGAAGAAGCGACGACCGATGAAGATGCGCTCTCGCTGATCGTCCGTCAGCGGCATCTTGAGTTTGCGAGCGGCACGCGATACGAATACTCGAACACGAACTACTTCCTGCTTTCCGCGATCGTCAAACGCGTCACCGGACAAACGCTCTCGCAATACGTGAGCCGCAATATCTTTCAGCCGCTCGGCATGACGCACACCCTGTACCGCACCGACTACGCGATGCTCATTCCTAACCGCGCGATGGGATACGCACCCACACCGGGCGGCCGCTTTAAGAACAGCATGTCGAACTGGCAGCAAACCGGTGACGGCGGCGTTCAGATCTCAATTGATGACGCGGCAAAGTGGGATGAGAACTTTTATCATCCGAAAGTCGGCGGCGCCGAACTCATCAAGCAACTGCAGACGCCGGGTCATCTGAACAACGGGACGGCGCTGCACTACGCGCGCGGACTCTTCATCGGCGACTACCGTGGGCTTCATTCCGTTTCGCACGGCGGCGCATGGATCGGGTACCGCGCGGCGTTCGACCGCTTTCCCAGCGTTCACACGTCGGTCGTCGTGCTGTGCAATTCCGACGCCGCTTCGCCGGAATCGCTGGCGCAACAGGTCGAGGATATCGTCCTCGCACCGTACCTGCAGCGCGTGAAAGCGCCGAGCTCAGCGGCGGCGCGTCGCGGCAAGAGGACCGTTACGGCAAGCGCATTGGCAGGCTCATACTTTGATGAAGCAGGCGCCGAGGTGTTTCGCGTTGCGGTTCGCGGGTCGAGCGTTATGCTCGCGCTCGGCGGAACGGAATATCCGCTTGTCGCTACCGGCGGATCGTCGTTCCGCGTCGGCTCGACGCCCGTCACATTTCTGACGACGAATGACGGCAACGTGAGGGGAATGCGCATCGGCAGCGGTGACGATGCTTCATTTGCGCGCAAATTCGCGCCGGTGACTGCAACCGGCACACGGTTGAGCGGCGCAACCGGAACGTACTACAGCCCGGAGCTTGACGTAACGTGGCAGCTGCGCGCAAGCGATCGAACACTATCGCTGGAACCCGGCCGCTATTTGCCGCAAGGAGCTGCCGGAAAGTTGCAGCCGCAAATGGTGGACACGTTCACGTCCGATGCTGGGTTTTTGATTCGCTTCACCCGTGACTCGGCCGGCGCGATTACCGGCTTTACGTTAAGCGCGGGCCGGGGATTACGATCGCTGATTTTTACGCGCACGCAGTAACGGTCACATCCTCGCGCGCTGCTTCGATATCAGAAATGCTACGGCTTAGGAGGGATTCGATCGTGAAGATGCGTTTTGCCGCGCTGGCGTTTATTGCGATGTTTGCATTTGTGACCGTCGCACGAGCCGATGAGGGCCCGACCAACACCGGTCCGCTGACGTTGAGCGAGACGCAGTTCGTTCAGCAAGTGCAGCAAGACCTCACCCGCCGCTATCCGAACGTCAGCGACGCGGTGAAGGCGGGGTACGTGCGATACACCGCGCCCGATGACACCGGTGCGATCAGTTATGCCAACAAACAGTGGTCGTCCGACCAATCACATCCGAGCCAGCTCTGGTACGACAAGAACGGCGACTTACTCGGCGCCGATTTCTCGGTACTGCGCCCGAACAATGAGCCGCGCCCGACATTATGGGGCGTCGATCCGGGCCGCTGGGTCGAACTGAACGGCCACGTGCACTACGTCAGCAAAGATGCGAGCGGCGCGATGAAATACGATCAATGGGTGTGGAATAAAGACTGGGTTGCGGCCGGAGGCTCGCTCACGAGTCCCTCGCCGGCAACGCTCGTAAAACTTGGCAAAGTCAAGAGCGCGAGCGATGTTGTGACGATCTTCGAGTTTCCGACGATCTGGGATCTCATCGTGTGGGTGAAACCGAATCCGAACGGCGCGTTCGCTTGGGAGAATCCCGCCTCGAAACCGTAAGCGCGTTACCGCCACTGGATGCTTTTGTAAAACTCGCGATAGCTGCCGTCGAGCCGCATCCGAAGTTTCGTCCCGGTGCGGTACAGGGCGAATGCGCAAAACAGCCACGCGGCGACGTCGACCCACCAAACGTGCGACGTGTACGCGGCGATGGCAATGAGCGCTACGGTCGCGATGCCGGCCGCCATGTGAAAGACATACAGCCGGCGCGCGCGCGCATTTGAAAGATACTCGTCCGTGCGATAGTGCGTCATCAATCGCACGACTGCCCAGACTCGCAGTGGTGCGAGAGCGAGAACGAGCGCCGCGCAGATAAGGAAGAATGCAAAGGACCGCATCTCTTGCGATGCGGCCCTTCGCCCTTCAATTCTGCGCTTCCGCCGCCTCGCTTCGGATGATCGGCGTTAGCCGTTGAACTTCGGCAACACGGCGCGGATTTGCGAGAGCGCGTAGTCGATGTCATCGAGCGAGGCGGCGTAGGAGAAGCGAAGATAGCCTTCACCGGCGGGGCCGAAAGAGGAGCCGCCGCCGCACGCGATGCCGCCTTCTTCTAAGAGGAAGCTCGCTAGTGCCCGATCGTTCTTCGTGATTTGTTTGACGTTGGGGAACGCGTAGAACGCGCCTTCGGGCAGCGTACAGCTCATGCTCGGAATCTCGTTGAGGCCTTTGACCAATTTGTCGCGCCGCGTACGGAAAATTTCGTTCATCTCACGCACCGGCGCGTCATCGCCTGTGAGCGCCGCGACGCCGGCCTTTTGCACGAACGTCGCAACGCAGCTGAATGTGTTGTTATTGAAGAGCGTGACGATCTTGCAGATGTCTTCCGGCATGATTGCATAGCCGAGACGCCATCCGGTCATCGCATACGCTTTTGAGAAGCCGTCAACGACGATCGTACGGTCTTGCATGCCGGGTAGCGACGCGATCGAGATGAATTCGGTATCGAGGTAAAAGTTGCGGCTATAGATTTCGTCGGCGATGACGAGGAAATCGTATTTCTGTGCAAGCTCGGCGATGCGTTCGAGATCTTCGCGCAGCAGAACGCCGCCGGTCGGATTATGCGGCGAGTTGATCACTATGGCTTTCGTGTGATGGCTCACGCGACTGGCCAGTTCGTCGAGATCCATCCGCCAGTCACGCGATTCGCGCAGCGGGATGCGGGTGACGTTTGCCTGCAGATACGACGACGCTGACCCGTATGCCGGATACGCGGGATCGAAGTAGATGAAGTCGTCACCTGGATTGAGGATCGCACTCAAAATATTCCAGATGATCGGTTTCGCACCCGGTGCGACGGTGACGTTGGCATGCGTGTACGGCTTCGGCATTTTGCGAAATCGCGTCGCGTAATCAGCGATCGTTTCGCGCAGTTGCATGATACCTGCCGACGGCGTGTAGTGGGTGTCGTGCGCCATCAGCGAGGCGACCGCGGCGTCTTTGATGTGCTTCGGCGTATCGAAATCGGGTTCACCGATCTCCATGTGGACGACACGACGACCCGTCGCCTCAATCTCTCGGGCGCGTGCTAACACTTGGAATGCGTTCTCCGCACCTAAGCGAGCAACCGCGTCCGCAATCCGTTTATCGTGCACTGCCAACATCGACTCAAAGCCTTTCAAAATTTAGACAAACTCAATGTAAGCGAATCAAGGGGGCGCCCTGCGCCTGTCGAAGCGTCTCGCGTCATGCGCACGCTCTCCGAAGTTTTTGCGCCAGGAGCTCCGACGTTACCGGAAGGTCTCCGAACGCTCGTCGTTTCGCCCGACCGCGAGTTGGAACCTGGAATGACGGTGCGTGCTGCATTTACGTTTCGCAATCAAGGCGGAGCGCTCGCAACCGGTGTCCGCGTGCGTTTTAATTTACCCGACGGACTCGTGTATCTCGTCAGTACCGGGCAACTCGACGGCGCGGATCTCGACGACGAACAGGGCAATTCGCCGCTGCTCGCGCGAGCGGGTGCGCACATCGGGGACGTCGGTCCCGGCGAAGAACGCCGCCTTGAAATTGCATACAGCGTAGCGGGTGCAATCGAAAACGGAACGACGATCGAACTGCAGGCCGCGGTGGCTTCCTTCGAAGTCGCGCCGGTCGGCTCGAACATCGTGCGCCTGATTGCGCGCAGCCGGCCGCAGCTGGAAAATGCGCTGACCAGTGTTGCAATCGAAGCGCGTTCCGAACCGCTGCCCGGAACGGAAGCGCACATCACCGTTCGGTTGCACAATGCGGGTGAATCGAGCGCGCGCGACGTCGTGGTCGTTGCGCCGGTTCCGGAACATACGAGCTACGTGCCCGGCTCGGTCCGCGTCAATGGACGCGAGGTCGAACGCGATCTCGGCTTACCGTTCGATCGCGTGTATGCGCCGATCGTCACGACCGCGCTGCCTGCAAGCGGCAGCACCACGCTCGTCTATCGCGTGCGCATCGATTCACCGCTCGACGACGGAACCGTGATCTCCGCGCGTGCATCGGTCGCGTCACAAGAGACCGCCGCATTCGAGCTGCAGCCCGCATCGCTCGTCGTCCGTGCCGCGCCGCACTTCGACGGCGACGGCACGTCATTTACCGTCGAGCCGACGCACGATGTTCGCCCGGGACAACGCGTAACGCTCGCGCTTTGCGCACACAACGCCGGGTCGGCCGCGGCCGAAGGCGTCGTTGCGACGATCGAACTACCGGATACGCTGATTCCCGTTCGCGGCGCAACACAAATCGACGGGCGCCCGCTGCGCGAAGCGAAGAAAAAAGACGGACTCGTTTTTGAACTCGGGCGGATCGATGCGGATGAACGTGTCGACCTGCACTGTGAAGCGATCGTCACATCGCCGCTTGCCGACGGCGCAGCGCTCGCGATCGCTGCGAACGTCGAGTGGGAGCCATCGGCCGAGGTATCGCAGCGCCGTTTCGAACGCACCGTCGTCGTGCACTCGCAACCGTCGCTCGCACCGCGCCGCAACACGATTGCACGCGTCGGCGCCGCCGTCGTGCGTCCCGCCGAAGAAGTGGAGGCAACGATCGCCGTTGCGAACGACGGCAGTGCTCCGGCGACCGATTGCGTGCTGCACCTGCGGGTTGATTCGGCGCTCGATGAAATTCGGGTAACTGAAAAAGCTTCTCGGGTCGCACTCGACGGCGATGCCGGCGAGATCGGAACACTCGAACCGTACACGACGCGGAAGTTTCACGTGCGCGCGCGCGTGCGCACGCCGTATGCGGATCGCAGCGAATTGCGCCTCGGGGCAAGCCTCCATTCACGTGAACTCGGCGAAACGCCGCTCGGCGATGTGCTCTGGCGCGTGGATTCCCATCCCGCGTTCTCGCGGCTGACGTCACATCTGCAACTCGAAAGCGAAGAGCTGTTGCGTCCGAATCAGCTTGCCGACGTTGCCGTTCGTGTGACAAACGTCGGCACTGACGTTGCGCACAATGTCCGCGTGCGTCTGTACGTTTCGCCGGAAGCGCGGCTGGAGACGGTCGACGGCGCGACGCGCGAAAAGTCGAAACTCGTCTTCGGTGAGATTCCGCCGGGCGCCACTGCGGAAGCTCGGCTCGGATTGCGTTTGCTACGCAGTCTCGCGAGAGAGTTTCCGGTCACCGTGGATGCAGTCTTGACGTCCGATGCGATGTTGCCGCTGCCGCTCGAACGGCTGACGATCGTTACGACGGCCGAGCCGGATTTCTCGGTCGGCACGCTGCGCAGCGAACCGTTGGATATGGTCGACGCGGGTGAAACGATCGAATGGGCGCTACACGTCCGCAACGGCGGCGACGGTCCGGCGCGCCGCGTGCAAATCCTCTGCAGCCAGCCGGACAAACTCATTTACGTTCCGAACTCCACGACGGTCAACGACGTGCCGATCCGCGACGTCGGAGCGCTCTCCGCGCTTGCGAGCGGGCGCGGCATCGTGCTCAACGACGTCGATCCCGGCGTCGATGCAACGATTCGTTTCCGTGATGTCGTGCACAACCAGTTGCCGGCGGGCGAGGCGATCGTTCGTATCGCGAACATCCGCTACGACGGCGACCGCGACGACGAAATCCTATCGAACGAACTGAAGGTGCGCGCGACGCCCGTCTTCGCAAATGCTATTCCGGGGTTGCCGTTCGGCTTGGACGGTATGCTCGGACCGGCGTTCGGCGGAGCGACGCAGCGGGCACTGACCGAAGAGCGCTTCATGGAACTTCCGCCCGCGACGCCCGTCAACGGCGACGCGCACAACGGGCACGGGACGCGCGGCTGGCTCGCGCACAATGAGTATCCGGCGCTCGCCGCGAGCAACGGCGTGCAAGACGAGATCGCCGGCACCGACGCGTTTGAATTGGGAGTCGTCGAAGGGTCGCTCGCGGCAGAGGGTGGCGTCGGGGTCGCGGTGACGTTTACCGCCGACCGGCACGCGCGTATTCTTCGCTTCTTAGATGAAGCGCGCTTCGACGGGTTGATCACCCATCTCTTCGCGTTGCGCGCCTTCTTCCCCGAAGCAATCGGCGATACGCACATCACGTCCGTAACATCAATGCGCGACGTACTGCGCGAGGAACTCGATCGTCTGTTCATCAAGCTGCGCTTGCCGAATTACGTCATCGCTGCCCGCGACATCGAAACGCCATCGATGCGAGCGACGATCGAGCGACTTCTGCACGAGATTGCGGGCGCGCGCGGTGTGCCGGCGGAGACGCCGAACGTCAACGTCGTGCTGCGCGGTGCGTTCGATCCCTCGGAGATCGCGGAGATGAGCGAGCGTCTCGCCGACGCGGAACTTGCATCGGCATTGCCATGGGCGATCGCTGCGCGGCTGTTGCCCGATGGAACGCCGCAGCTCGCGCACTATCGCGCGATGCTGGTCGAACGGTTGGACGCGTTTGCGGAAACGGATGCGGCCGAATTCCTCGACGCGCTGCAGCGCCGGCGAGATATCGCGCTCGATGCCGCACTCGACGTCGTGCGCACGTCGCTCCACGCACACGCGGTGTAGGTTCACGCTCGTGACCGTCGCCGTTATCCTTATCATCATCGCGGGCGCCGCAATCGGCGTGTACGCATGGATGGCGCCCCGGCGGCCCGAGCGTGTACCGGTGCAGCGATCGGAAGAGCCGGTGTATGCGACGACCGATTGGACGAACGAAGCGGGCGACGAGTTCGCCGGGCTTTCCGAATCGGCCCGTTGCGACTTGGTCTTTGCCGTCGCGGCGCTCGAAGACGAACGGTCTCAGCAGCTGCTCGAACACGCGTTGAACGATCCTGCGGAAGCGGTGTCACTGGCCGCTGCACACGTGCTGATCTCGAGCGGCCGGCGTCGCAGCGTTGAATCGTTTCTCGCCGAACACCCGGGCCTGCGTGCCGACCGGATCGCGCAGACACTCTTGCTGCTCGACTCGCAACGTACGGACTAGGCGCGCGCTACCATAGGTCGCAACTCTCGTTGAAGGGAAAGACACGCTTGTGGCGTCAACGTCGTTGACCGGCATTTTTGCCCCGGGCTCTCCGGCTTTGATCGAGAGCCTTCGGACGTTGGCGCTGGATCCCACGCGCACGGTTCTTCCCGGGGAAACGATTCGCGCGACGTTCAGTTTTTCGAATCTTGGCGGTGCGGCGGCGACCGGCCTTCGCGTGCGCTTTGCGCATCCGCAAGGCTGCGAGCACGTTGCCGGCGGCGATCTCGTCGACGACGCGCCGCTGGAAAGCGACGCGAGTTTCATCGATCCCAACGGCGCGCCAGTTGCAGATCTCGAATCAAACGCGCAGCGCCGCGTCACGTGCACGTTCCGCGTCAACGACATCATCGAAGACGCGAGCGAACTGATGTTCCAAGCAGCGCTCGTCACCGATCAAACGGAGCTCGTCGGGTCGAACATCGCCCGCGTCGCGGTACGCAGCCGTCCGGAACTGCACAACGCGTCGACGCTCGTGACGTTATCGGCGCCGGCGCAGCCCCATCCCGGCGATGTCATTTCGATTCGCGCCACCGTTCGCAACAGCGGCGCGTCGAGCGCGCACGATGTCGTGGTGATTCTTCCCGCCCCCGAACATACGACGTACATTGCGCGTAGCGCGCGCGTGGACGGCCGTCTCATCGCGGGCATCGAAGGCGAAGCGTTTGACTACGACAGCGCGACCGTCGTCAGCGAGCGTCTCTCGCCGGGACAATCGGTGCTCGTCGAATATCAGGCGCAGATTGACTCACCGCTCGCGGACGGCACACGAATCAAAATTTCCGGGACCGCCGGTTCACGTGAATCGGCCGAATTTGCTATCGCATCGGCCGAGATCGTCGTCGTATCGCCGGTTGATTTCGACGGCGAAGACACTGCATTCAGCGTCCTGTGCGATGATGCAGTGACGCCCGGCATGCAAGTTCCAATGATTCTACGCGCGGTGAATAATGGGACCGGCATTGCGCAACGCGTGCAGGTGTCGTTTGTCCTGCCTGCCGGACTGATGTATGCGCCCGGTTCCGCGCACATGGACGCGCAGCCGGTGAGCGACGATTCGATTCCGGATCTCACGTTTTCGCTCGGCTCGCTTCCCGCTGGACGAATGGTGGAAGTCGGCATCGCCGCAACTGTTGCCGTGCCCGCTGCCGGAAAAACGGTGCTGCCGATCGATGCATCGTTGCGCTGGAAAAACGGTGAGCGTTCGTTCAGCCGGCGTTTGGCAGTGCGCGTGTCCCCGCGTTTCAGCCGCGCGCGCAATTTCGTTGAGGCAAATCACAGCGTCGCGCACGCGCGCAACGAGGTCACGTTCGACGTTCACGTCTACAACGACGGAACGGCGGCGGAATCTGACGTTCGCTTGCGTCTCGTTCCGGGCCTGTATCTCACCGACGTTCGGGTCAGTGAAGGCGGTGCTGAACCGTCCCTGTATGCCGGCCCCGTCGAACTCGGGGTTGTGGTGCCTCATCAGGAGCGAATCTTCACGGTGCATGCATCGATCGCGTCGCGCGTACCCGATCGCTCGACCGCATCGCTCGGGGTTGTGTTAGAGCACGCGGACGGCGCGGTCGATCTCGGCACGGCATCGATCGTCGTGCGTTCGCGCGCGAGCGTCGATCGCGTCGAGTGGGAACTGGAATCGCATGAACCGCTGCGTCCGAATCGCACCGTCGATCTCGTCGTTCGCGTACATAACAGCGGTTCGGATATTCTACGCGATGCACGTTTGTCGCTCTCGCTGCCGCCCGAACTCGTTGTCGAGCGCGCGGTCGATGCGCGCCGCGACCGGGACGGTCTTGCATTTGCCGATATCGCTGCCGAAAACACGCACACCGCCCGCGTGACACTGCGATTGTTGCGCGCGATTAGTGGAAATCGCTCGCTGGCGCTCGAGGGATGGCTGCACGCCAAAGGCATCAGCCCCGTGCCGTTTCCATCGCTCGATATTGCAACGCATTCGGAAGCACACTTCGCGCAAAGCGCGCAGTTGTTCGCGATTCCGGCGGAAGTGGTCGACGCCGGCGAACGGCTGTATTACGAAGTGCGCCTGCGCAACGAGGGAGACGGTCCGGCGGAACGGTTGGCGATTCGCGTTGTTCCGACGAATCTCGCGGTGTACGTTCCGTCGTCCACGACGATCAACGGCATGCCGGTCAACGACGATGCCGGTGCGTCGCAATTGTGGTCCGCACGGGGTCTGGTGCTCGCCGATCTGAATCCGCAGGTCGAATTGCGCGTTCGCTGGGAAATGATGGTGATGTCGCCGCTCGCCGCGGGAACACCGCTCGACACGCGGGCCGTTTTCGAATGGGGCGAAGGGACGACGTTTGCCATCGCCGCGCCGACGGTTCGCGTCCAAGCGCAGCCCTCGCTCAGCGAATCCGTTGCCGGCAGTGCGCTTTCGATTGCGCGCATCTTTCCCGCTGAAGCACCGGCGTACGAACCGCCGCCACCGCCCGAAGCAGAACCGCAGCGACAACCGCACCCGGAAATCGTCGAATCGGAGCCGCCGCGCGCGATCGCCGAGATCGTCGCTGCGCAAACCGAAGCACTGGTCGCGCCCGCTGCGGCGCTCCACGAAGATTTTTCGACGCCGGTGCTATACGTCGATTTCACGCCGGAGCGTCTGGGCCATACGCTACGCATGCTGGAGCGCAGTGATTCTGCAGGCGGCTTGATCCAGCATCTCTTCGCGATGCGGATGCTGTTTCCGGAATCGGTCGCCGACGGTTCGCCGCAACTCACGGCAACCTTCGCATCCGCGAGTCGCGCGCTGCGTGCGCCGCTCGAGAAACTCTTCGTGCGTTTACGCATGCCGCGACTGCAGATCACCGGCAAGGATCTCGAAGATCGTGAAAGCCGCGACGCTCTCGTGAATCTAGTGAACGATCTCGCGTTTGCGCCGACCGGGCGTCCGAAGAGCCCGCCGGACGGCGTGATTCGCGTCGAGGGCAGCGTCGAACTTGATGTCGTTCGCGCGTTACTGCCCGAACTCGAAGTTGTACCCGTCGGTGGAGTTGCACCGTGGTTGATCAACGCGCAGCTGCTCGGCACGACGATTTTTAACGACGAAAACCGAGTCGACGGCCTCGAGCACTACCGAGCCGAGCTGCTCAACGTCTTGACCGTCCTCAACGAGCTGCCGATCGAAGAGTTCCATCGCGTATTGACCTCCAGCGTCAACCGTACGCTCGACGACGGGCTTGCGGACGTTATGGAAGCGCTGCGCGGTGCAGCGCACATTGCTGTCGAGTAACCCGCTCGCAAACGTTCTTTTAGCGCTCTTCGTCATCGGCGCGCTGCTCTTCGTCATCGGCGCGCTGCTGCGACGCGGGCGAGCAACGCACGCGATCGAAGCACCATCGCGGGAGCCGCAAGAGCAAACGGAACCGTCACTCGACGTCGCGGGCCGGTTCGACCTCGTCGAACGCCTGGTGATGGTCGGCGAACCGTGGTGTATCGATCAACTCGGGACACTTCGCCGCGACGATCCCGACGAGTCCGTCCGCGAAGCGGCCGACGCCGCCCTCATGGTCATCGCGGCGAGAGCACACGTGACGTAGCGAGTGAGCGTCGCCGTTACTGAATGATGTCAGGCGACTTCTTGAAGAACTTCACTAAAATGTCGCGTGCGATCGGCGCTGCGACGGACGCGCCGTAACCGCCGGAACGGTCGACGAAGACCGCCATCGCGAGTTTCGGATGATCGGATGGCGCCCAGGCGATGAACCACGTCGTGTTGGCGCCCGCGCCGTTCCCCGTTTCCGCTGTACCGGTCTTGCCGGAGAACGGCAAGTCTTTGATTTTCCAGCCGTACGCGGTGCCGCCTGGATCGGTTACTTTCGCCATGCCTTCGCGCACGTATTTGAGCGCGTCTTGCTTCGCGGGAATGTGACGAATGATTTGCGGCGAGAACGTCTTCACGACGTTGCCGTGCGGATCGATGATGCGGCTTGCGATATGCGGATGCCATAACGTGCCGCCGTTGATGACGGCGGATGCGATGTTGACCATCTGCAGCGGCGTGGCTTGCATCGCGCCTTGGCCGATACCGAGCATGCACACTTCGCTCGGTTCCATGGGCACGCCGAAATTCTTCATTTCCCATTCAGGCGTCGGCCAGTTGCCGGCGTTTTCACCCGGCAGATCGATTCCCGTCTTCGAGCTTAGTCCGAAAAGGCGCGCCCACTTCTCTAGCCGTACGCGTCCTAGGCGCCACGCCATTTGGTAGAAGAATCCGTCGGACGACGCCGCGAGCGCCGGCACGAACGTCGTGTTGCCGAGCCCGCCCGACGCGATATCGCGCGCGATATAGCCGCCGCAGTCCCACGCGCCGCTGTCGTAGACGACTTCGTGCGGCTTCACGAGCCCTTCGGTAAGGACGCCGCTGCCCGTTACCATTTTGAACGTCGAACCGGTCGGTGTCGCTGCACCGATTGCGTTATTGAACAACGGATCGGTGGGATCGAGCAGATACTTCGAAACTTTTTTCCAATTGTCCGCAGCGAAGTCGTTCGGGTCGAATTGCGGCACGCTCGCCATCGCAAGAATGCCGCCGGTCCACGGATCTTCGACCACGACGCCCCCGGCGAGTTTTTTCTTGCCGGCCCATTTACGGATGCCGTCGACGAGCGCTTGTTGCACGATCTGTTCTAATCGCCAATCGATCGTGGTGACGAGCGTATCGCCTGGGGTCGCTTGACGCGAGGGCAGCTTGATGCTCGGCACGACTTGACCTTGCGCATCGACGACGACTTGTTGTCCGCCCGCAATGCCGCGCAGATACTTGTCGTACTCCCACTCCAGCCCGTCCTTACCAATAACGTCGTTCGGCGTGTAGCCCTCGTTTTTGCGCTTAGTGTATTCCGCTTCCGTGATTTGGCCGACGTAGCCGAAGACGGCTGCACCGACCGGTCCTCTGGGATAATCGCGAATCGGTTGCACTTCGAGATCGACGCCCGGCATGTCGGTCATTTGCTCCGATAGACGCGCGACTTTCGCGACGGGCAAGTCCGAGGCGAGGATGACCGGACCGTACGGTTCGTAGACTTGAACTTCGTCGAAGTTCTTGTAATTGACGCCGTGATGATGAAGCAGCTGTTGCCACAGCGACGATTCCGGAACGCGGAGGATCGAAGCGAGCGTACGGAGATCGCCTTTGACGTCGGTAACTTCCGAAGGAATCAACGCGACGACGAACGACGGACGGCTGCGAACCATTACGTCGCCATTACGGTCGCGGATCATTCCGCGCGGCGCCGCGACTTCGATCAACCGAATCTGGTTCGCTTGCGCCGCGGCGCGAAACGCTTCGCCCTGCACCACTTGGACTTGAACCAATCGAACGATTAGCGCTACGATCGCAGCGATGACGATTGTGGCAAAACCCGCGATGCGCCACGGCGATTTTTGCCATGAAATGCGCGGTACGCGCCGGCGGTCGACGATCATCCGTAATCGTCGCTAAAACGTCGTAGGACCAACATAACGAGCATCATGACCGCGGCGTTCATTGCGGCTTGAACGATCGCTTCGTGAAAATGCATCGTTGCCAGACCCGGCGGATAGCCTTCGAAGCCCCACACGACCCAAAACACTAACTGACGGGCGAACGTCGCGGCTATCGTGATCGTCGCGACGAGTGGAAATGAATCGGCGAAAAATCCGCGCGAAATCACTTGCGCGGTAATTGCGCCGATTACGGTGGAGATAGTAAACGCGGCTCCGGTGCCCGTAGCGAGTAGATCTTCCAGCAATCCGCCCGCAAGCCCGTATGCGGCAGCTTGCCAAAGATCGACGCGGATTGCGTACCACACGACGGCAACGAAGACGATGCTCGGAACAACGTTTCGAAATGCGGCAAGATGCACGAGCGTAACCTGCAGCAGTGCAGCCGCGATGAGCCAGAGCGCGGAAATCCACCACGTCGGAGCAATTGGACGCGAAAGTTGAAGCCTATTTCGGGACAACGACAACGCGATCGAGGGAGCCGATATCAGCGGACGGTTGCAGAATTGCGGTTTGATAGAGCGTTGCATCGCCGCGTTCGACGCGTGCAATCGTGCCGATTGGAATGCCGGAGCGGAATGAACGGCCTTCGCCCGTGACGACGATGTCACCAGCTTTGATTTTTGCGTCTTGCGGAATGTACTCGACCCGTACGGTCGAAAGATTGCCGCGCGCGATGCCCCAATAGCGTCCGCGACGTGTCACCGCGGGGATCCGGCTCGTGTAGTCGGTAATCAACACGACCTTACTGGCAAAGGGCGTCACCGATTCGACGCGACCGACGATTCCGCCGCCCGCAAGAACGCCGTCGTCTTTATGAATACCGCTGCTGCTGCCCTTATTGATCGTTACCGTGCGCGATTCGTTTTCCGGCGGGAAGCCTACCACGCGCGCTTCCACGCCGCGCGGCGCGGTGTCGACGATGGGACGAACGCTCGCTTCGCTCGCATATTGCGCGGCGAGTTCGTGCAACTGCGTATTCTCTTGTTCGAGTGAGCGGTTGCGCGCGGTCAGTTCTTTGTTTTCGCGCTCGAGTTGCGGGATCGCAACGACCGCGCTACCTGCGCCGCGCACACTACTAACCGTAACGGTCGACGCGGTCTCGATGAACGACGCGAGGCTCACTACGGCCGTCGAAAGCGGGCTTTCATTGCCCGATCGTTCCGCGTTGATTTGCAATATAGCAACCAGTGCGGCCACGATAATGACGGTTATGAGCGCAAACAATCTGCGTTCGTCGCGATAAGTGAAAATGACGGCCCCCGGTAGCCCTTTACGATGCCATAATTATGGCGTTTTTTTCGTTATCGGCAGCGAAAAACCTAATTGCTGCAGCGTGCGAATGAAGCGACCGAGCGGGAAGCCCATCACCGTATAAAAATCGCCCTCGATGCTTTCTACGAGGGCGGCCGCACGCCCCTGAATTCCATACGCGCCCGCCTTATCCATCGGCTCTCCCGTTGCAACATAGTCGCCGATTTCTTGCGCCGTTAGCGGATAAAAACGCACTCGCGTCGTCGAGTCGCCTTCGACCAACTCTGGCCGGCCGGGCATTGCGAGCGCAAACGCCGAGTGCACGCGGTGCTCGCGCCCGGAGAGGAGAGAAAGCATTCGAACGGCGTCCATGCTGCCGAGCGGCTTGTTGAGCGCTACGCCGTCGAGGTCGACGACGGTATCCGCGGCCACCACGAGCTGCGCGTCACCGATCGCGCTGCGAACATCGCGCGCTTTCGCTCGCGCGTGCCGGCGCGCGAGATCCAGCGGCGTTGCGTCGGGATCGTCGGGTTCACCGTAGTTGCTCGGCCGAACCTCGACATCGATGCCGAGCGACGTGAGGAGCTCGAGCCGCCGCGGGGAGGCGCTGGCGAGAACGATGTGCATTCGCGAGTTGTTCTCAACGGCGCTCGCGCGCTCCGGTCGTCGTTGTGCCAACGTATTCTCTGTTACTGATACACTTTGCCGTCGTCGCCCTTGACGTAGCCGTCGGGATGATGCCCGCGCGGATCGTGATGCGTCCAGTGGATCACGCCACCCAGCGGATTGAATTCGTATTCGCCCTTCACGATGACGCGTTCACCGGTGCGCAACGGAACGGGACCGGTGAGGTCAACGTTCGTCTCGACCCGGAGCATCAAATCGCACTCGCCGCTGAGCTGCAGTAAGAAGCCTTCATGTTCGCCGCTCGGTCCTCGGCGTGTCCCGAGCACATGACGTACGACGCCGCTGGCGACCACTTCGCCATGTGAACCTTCACTTGCGTACGCCGCGCAGATGCGGCCATTGTCCGGCGGATCGTTCGCGCCGCCGCTACATGCGCCCAGCAGCGCTGCAACCGTTAACGCAGCAGCGGTTCTGGCGCAACGCCATACAATTTGTGCGCGACGATGTACTGCCATACCGCCTCCGGTACGAGATACCGTACGCTGCGTCCCTGCGACAGGAGCGTTCGAATGAGCGTCGCGCTTTCGGGCAGCTCGGGCATGTTGAGGGTCGCAATCCGCTCGCGCAGGTGTTTGGGCACCGCGGAAATCACACGTTGCAACGCTTCGCCGCGGACGCCGGGGCGCGGTGCAATCACGAACCGTTCGAGATTTTCGAGTACTTCCGGGAAGCGTTCCCACGTCGAACTCGCGAGTGAATCCGCGCCGATGATAAACGTGAATGTCGAGCCCGAGTGCTTTGCATGCAACCGCGGCAGCAGATCGGCGGTGAACCCGGTCGCGTCGGGGCGCAGATCGGAATCATCGAGCACGAAAGCCGGGTTTGATTCGATCGCACCGAGCACCATCGCGCAACGGTGCTCCGCGCTCTCGATCGCCGAGTTACGATAGTGTTGCAGCTTCGTCGGCACGAACAGGACGCGATCGAGGTTCTCCATGAGCCGCGCGGATTCCGCAAGGAACAAATGCGCGTTGTGAATGGGATCAAAGGTCCCACCGAAGATACCGAGCTTCATGAGTACGTAAATTCGTACTGCCCGATACGCACGGTATCCCCTTCCGCTGCGCCAAGTTCGCGTAATTTCTTCTCGACGCCCATCTTTGCAAGCGCTCGTTCAAAACGCGCGAGCGCTTCTTCGGACTCGAAGTTCGTCATCGACGCGAGGCGCTCGATGCGTTCGCCCGCAATGACGAAGGTGCCGTTATCGTCACGCGTGATGACGAACGCATCGCGCGGAACGAGTTCGATCTGCGCGGGCGGCGGCGTCACGACTTCCGGCATCGGCGCATCTTTGATCGTCTGCCAAATCGCGTAGACGAGGTCTTGCACGCCCTCGCGCGTCGCCGAACTGATCCCGCGCACGCCGGCGAACCGTTCGCGCAACTCCGCTAGGCGTTCGCGCGCATCGGGCAAGTCGAGTTTACTGACGACGAGGAGCGCTGGTTTTTCGAGCAGCTTCGGATTCCACGCGTCGAGTTCGCGTTCGATCGTCTCTTTGTCGCGCAGTATCTCATCGAGCGCTTTTGCACCGTCGAGCAAATGCACGAGCGCGCGCGTGCGTTCTACGTGCTTGAGAAATTGATCGCCGAGTCCCGCGCCTTCATGCGCGCCCTCGATCAAGCCCGGCACGTCGACCATAAAAAACGACTCTTCATCGGAGACGCGCACGACGCCAAGTTGCGGTTCGAGCGTCGTGAACGGATAGTCCGCGATCTTCGGACGCGCTGCGCTTACCACGGAGAGGAGCGTTGATTTGCCGGCGTTCGGGACGCCGATAACGCCGCAATCCGCAAGCAATCGAAGCTCCAAACGCAGCGTGCAGCGTTCGCCCGGCTCGCCATGGTATGCAATGCGCGGCGCCTGCCGCGTGCTCGTGGCAAAATGTTGATTGCCGAGTCCGCCTTTGCCGCCGCGCGCGACGATGACGCGAACACCGGGCTGCGCAAGATCGGTCAGAAACGTTTCCGGTTTGCCTTCGAGCGCGCGATAGACGATCGTGCCGACCGGCACTGCGATCGTGAGATCTTCACCGCTGCGTCCCGATTTATTTGATTGCCCGCCCGGTTTGCCCGCGTCGGCCGAAAACTGACGTTTGAACCGAAATTCGACGAGCGTCGAGAGCTCGGGCGTTGCTTCGAGGTAGATGCTCCCACCGTGGCCGCCGTCGCCGCCGGCCGGCCCGCCTTTTGGAATATATTTCTCGCGACGCCATGCCACGATGCCGTCGCCGCCATTGCCGGCGGCGACCGAGATCGTGGCTTCGTCGATGAATTGCATGCAGCTACAGAAATAGAAAAAGGGCCGCAATCGGCCCTCTGCATTTACGAAACCGCAGCTGATTACGCAGCGCTAAGCGGCCGAACGTTGATGTGCTTCTTGTTGCGGCGCTGCGAAAACTCAACCGTGCCTTCGACAAGCGCGAAGAGTGTATGATCGGTACCGATTCCGACGTTCTCGCCTGGATAGAACTTGGTGCCGCGTTGACGCACGAGGATGTTGCCGGCGAGCACGCGCTCACCACCGAACCGCTTCACACCGAGGCGCTGCGCGTTCGAATCGCGGCCGTTACGGGTGGACCCGGCGCCCTTCTTGGATGCGAAAAGTTGAAGATCGAAAACGAACATAGCCGGGAGAGTATAGCAAAGGGTCGCCGCCCCGCGCAAGGACTGCAACGCTGCGTATCGGCCGAGGTAGAGCCGGCCGATTTCCCCTAAGTAGATATGTCCACCGGCGGAGCAAACGTCATCGAGCTGCGTGCAATGAACCAGAAAGAAGCCGCTTGGTTAGAAGCCTGCCAGCGCCTCGAGGCCGGGATTCTGACCAGAGCGAGGTGCCGCCAGCAAGGATTGTCTGATCGCCACATACGGCGCCTTCGCGCGTTATCGCCGTGGCGACGCATACGGCTGCGGGACGTAGCGTCTCGGCGGCGGTCCTGGCTTGCGCGAACCGGGCCGGGGCGTCGGCCGCGGGTTGTACCCCGACATCGGTCCCGAGCAGTAGCCGTTTTGATTGCCGTGACCCCGGCCGCGACGTCCACCGCTGCGATCGCCGTTCGAGGCAATATCATACGGATAGAAGCGCTCGCCCGTGATCGTCGTGCCGCCGTTTCGTTCGGTATGGCGCGGGCGTCTGTTCCGTGAGCCACGGCCCGACGTGCCGTTCCAGCCGCATGGAGCATAGTAAACGTCGCCGAGCGGGTACGGCGGATCGGACGCGCGCGCATGCACCCCACCAGTCGAGACCGTGGAGAATACCTGGTCGGCCTGGGCGGGGACTGCTGCTACGGACAAGATTGCGATAGCAACCCAGCCGGCGGTCAATCGAATGGGGCTCATCCTAGGTACATCTTACCACCGCAGTCACAAGGGGCCGTCTGCGGACCGCCGTAAGTTGGTGTGGTTTTGGATAAGCGACGTGTAGTCGTGACGGGCCTTGGCGCCGTCACGCCCCTCGGAAATTCGGCTCCCGAGTTTTGGCGGCGGATCGTAGCCGGCGAGTCGGGCGTGGGGCCGATTACCGTGTTCGATGCCACGTTGTTCACCACGCGCATCGCTGCGGAAGTGAAAGACTTCAACGCTGATGAGCTGGTCGGAAAAAAAGAGGCGCGGCGCCTGGATCGGTTCTCGCAATACGCACTCGTCGCGGCGAAAGAAGCGATCGCCGATGCGGCGTTCCCGGACGATCAATCCTTTAAAGATCGCGTCGGCGCAGTGATCGGCACGGGAATCGGCGGCATCCAAACATTCTGGTACGAGTCCGAGAAGGCGGCGCAAAACGGGAACTGGGTGAAGACCTCGCCCTTCTTTATCCCGATGCTGATGGCGAACGCCGCACCCGCCCACATTTCGATGAGGTACGGCTTTCGCGGGCCGTTCTTTGCAACCGCGAGCGCATGCGCGTCGGCAAACGATGCGATCGTCACCGCGTACAACGCCGTGTCGTACGGCGATGCGCTCGCGATGCTGACCGGCGGAACGGAAGCGTGCATTTCACCGCTCGCCGTCGGCGGATTTTGCTCGATGAAAGCGATGTCGACTCGTAACGACGACCCGACGAAAGCCTCGCGTCCGTTCGATAAGGAACGCGATGGTTTCGTGCTGGGCGAGGGCGCGGGGATTTTGGTGTTCGAGGAGTACGAGCACGCGAAAGCGCGCGGCGCAAAGATTTATTGCGAAGTGCTCGGATACGGACAATCGGCCGACGCGTACAACATCGTGGCGCCCGATCCCGACGGCAACGGTGTGATCCTCGCGTTGCAACGTGCGCTCGATTCGGCACAACTCAAACCCGGCGACGTCGACTACGTGAACGCGCACGGCACGTCCACGCCGCTCGGCGACATTGCGGAATCGCAGGCGATTCAAAAAGTCTTCGGCGAGCATCCGCGCCTCGCGGTGAGCTCGACGAAATCGATGCACGGCCATGCACTCGGTGCGGCCGGCGGTCTCGAGGGCGTGGCGACGGTGATGACGGTGCATGACGGTGTTGTCCCGCCCACGATCAATTACGAATTTCCCGATCCGGAATGCGCGCTCGATTATGTACCAAACGTCGCGCGAAAGGCCGACGTAAGCGTCGCGTTCAGCAATTCGTTCGGTTTCGGCGGACACAACAGCGTGATCGTGTTCGGAAAGGTTCGTTAACAGCTTCAAGATGAGCGGCGAAGTGCACCGGCGGCGATTGCGCGCGCTGTTACGGCGCGCGGGCGTTCGCGTCGCCGGCGATCTGACGCTGGTCGAGCAAGCGTTCGTTCACGAAAGCTACGCAAAGGAGCACGGCGGCGTGTCGAACGAGCGCATGGAGTACCTCGGGGATTCGATTCTCGGTGCAATCACCGCGCGGTGGCTCTTCGAACGCTATCCCGATGAGCCGGAGGGCCGGCTCACATTGCGCAAAGCGGCCATTGTCAATGATGCTGAGCTCGCGCAGACGGCGCGGCGGCTCGATTTTCCCGAGCTCGTTCAGCTCGGCGCGGGAATGCGTGGAGCCGGCGGAAGCGAGAACACTTCGATTCTCGCCGATGCGTTCGAAGCGTTCGTTGCCGCGCTGGAGCTGCGCTACGGGCACGACAAGGCGGCGCGCTTTGTCCTCGACGAGCACGTGAAAGCACTCAATCACGCACCCGACCCGCTCGTGGACGCCAAAACGCGATTGCAGCATTTTACGCAGGAGCACCTTTCCGCTACGCCGAGCTACCGCGAGCGCAGCGAAGGCACGCCGCAAATGCCGAAATTCCGCTCGGACGTCATTGTCAACGGAAAGACGTTGGGAACCGGCACGGGCGCATCGAAGAAGGCGGCGCAACAGGCCGCCGCTGAGGCGGCTTTGTCGCTGTTACTCGACCACGCCGTCAAGGATTCGCTGTGATGTTAGGCCGCATGACGCTAAATCGGGGAGCCCTGCGCGCAGCGCGCAGCGCGGAGCGCCTGTAAGAATGAAATTAAAAAAGATCAAAGCGTTTGGGTTCAAGACGTTCGCGGACGCAACGTCGCTCGATTTTTCGGACGGCATCACGGCCATCGTCGGGCCCAATGGTTCGGGAAAATCGAACCTGGTCGACGCGTTCCGCTGGGTGCTCGGCGAGACATCGAGCCGTCAGCTGCGTTCCGGAAAGCTCGAAGACGTAATCTTTGCCGGCAACGACAAGCGCAAGCCGCTCGGTATGGCCGAGATTTCGATGAACTTCGACAACCAAGACGGCAAACTGCCCACGGAGTACCGCGAAGTCGAAATCACGCGACGCACGTATCGCGCCGGCGAGAGCGAGTACTTCATCAATCGCAATCAGGTGCGCCTGAAAGATATCGTCGAGCTGCTGATGGGCACGGGTCTCGGCCCGGGGTCGTATTCGATCGTTTCGCAAGGCCAGATCGACGCGATTCTGACGAGCAAACCGACGGAACGCCGCGCGCTCTTCGAAGAGACCGCCGGTATCAACAAATTTCTCGCCCGCAAACATGAATCGATGCGCCGACTCGAGCAGACGGAACAAAACGGCATTCGCATCAACGACCTGATCGCAGAACTCGAGCGCCGGGTCCCGGAGCTCGATACGCAAGTACGCCGCGCAAAGCGCTACCGCAAGCTAAGCGCACGCGTGCGCGACCTCGAAATTCTCTCCTACATGCGCGCAAGCGCGTCGCGCCGCAGCGAACGCGAAACGCTACGCGTTGACCTCGAGAAGCAAGAAGAAGTACGTAGCGCCGCCGCCGCGCGCGTAGCGAAACTGGCCGCTAATCTCACCGAGCTGCGAACTCGTGCGTATCAGCAAGAGTTACAGCTCGAAGAGATCCGCTCGCACGGGCAGAGCAAACGGGGCGAGCTCGCGCGGATCGAAGCCGATTACGCGGCGGCGCTGGCGCGCCGCGAAACACTCGAGGCGCAGTCGACGCAAACCCACGAAGACGCCGCACGCGTGCAAGGCGAGCGCGAATCACTCGGCGCGACGATCGCACAATTGGAAGAGCGTTTAGCGCCGCTCGCGAGCGACGTGGAAGCGTCGCGGCAAGGCGAGTTGCAAACGCAAACCGCGCTCGCTCAAGCGCGCGCACAGCTGGACGCGATTTTCACGCAGCTGCGCAAGGTCGAAGCGACGGCCGCCGCGATGGCCGCGAAGAAGGCCGAACGCCGCGTGCAGGGCGAGAATCTGCGTGCCGAAGCCGAGCGTCTCGAAGGCGAACTCCACGCAGCGCGCGAGCGCACCGCGCAACTCGAGATGAAAGCCGGCTCGGCGACGCAGCGTTATACGGAACGCGAAGCGCAACTCGGAGCGCTCGAACAGCAGCTTTCGCGAGCGCGCGCACACGTCGATTCGGCGGAAGCGGCCGTCATCGCGGCGCAGGAACATCTCGCACGTTCCCTTGCGGCGCATCGGGAACACACCGGCGAAGTGAAGGCTGCCGAGTCGCGTCTGCACACGATCGAAGAACTCGAAGCGTCGCTCGAGGGTCACGTGCCGGGCACGCGCGCGGTGATCGAAGCGTGGCAGCGCAACGAGCTCGGCGGCATCGAGGGCATCGTTTCGAACCTCATCACGACCGACGAGCGCTACGCGCGCGCACTCGACGTTGCGTTCGGTGCGCGTCTTTCGAACATCATTACAAAGACGTCCGAAGACGCGGAACGCGCAATCGAGTTTCTTAATCGCAACGAGTCGGGACGTGCGACGCTCCTTCCGCTCGATACACTCGCTAACCGTGAAGCAAAGCACATGACGCCGGAGCTGCACGGGACCCACGGCGTGATCGGCTACGCGCACGCACTCGTTCGCACGCAGCCGCAATACGAAGGCATCGTGCGTTTCCTCGTCGGCAACGTCCTAATCGTCGATACGCTGCAGACCGGCATTGCGCTCGTTCGCGGCCGCGGATTCCGCGACACGATCGTCACGCTTTCCGGCGAACAGATTACTGGCGGCGGTGCGATCACGGGCGGCCGTTTTCGACGCGAAAAGTCGATTCTGGCTCGGCGCGTGCAAGCACAGACGTTGCGTGAAACGCTTACCGGAATGCGCGCGAAACTCGAAGAGTTGGAGCGCGTAGCGTACGAGGCGAGCGGGCGCGCTGAAGCCTCGATTACGGCACGTGACGCTGCTCGCGAAACGCTCCAGGGCATCGAAGTGCAGGCCGCCGAGTTGCGTTCCGAGATGGCCGCGCTTGGGAGCGACCTGGAGCGCATGCAGGCCGAAGTGAGCGCGGCGCAAGCGCGCGTCACCGAACTCGTCGCACAATCGCAGGATGCGCGGTTGCGCGGACGCGAGCTGGACGCGCCCGAACCGGATGCCGTGCACAGCGACGAAGAGCGGCAGCGTCTCGAGGCAGAACTTGCGCGTGCGCGCCAGGAGATCACCGATGCGGAACGCGCGCAGAGCGACGCCAGCCGCCATGCGAGCGATCTGCGCGAACGTGCCGCCGCGCTTACTGCCGAGCGCGACGCGGCCAGAGGCCGTCTCGGTATGCTCGATCAAGACAGCGAACGCGCGCGGGTCGCACGCGAGCAAATGTTGGCGGAAATCGGCGCGCTCGCCGAACAGACGCGCACTTCGCACGAACATGTCGAAGGCTTGCGTCATGGTGTTGCGGACTTCGACGTCAAGCTCGATGCGGCGCGCCGTGAGCGCGAAACGATGGCGAACGATCTCTTGCGGTTCGAATCAGATTTACGTTCTGCGGAAAACGACGAACGCGAAGCGGCCGCGGGCGGGGAACGCCATCGCATGCGCCTTGCGGAGATCGAAGCCGAACTCGGCATGCTCGTCTCGCAATTCGCCCAGAATCCCGCGACGGATGACGAGTGTCGCGACGTCGAGCAACGGTACGGCGAAGAATCCGACGCGGTGATGGAAGATCTGCCGCGTCTGCGCGAAGAACTGGCGCGTCTCTCGGCCAACGTAAACCTCAACGCCGAGGCCGAACGCCAAGACGTTGCCGAGCGCGAAACGTTCTTGCGTACGCAACTCGAAGACCTGGCCGCCGCGCGTGAAACGCTGCTGCAGTCGATCAAAGAAATCGAAGCGCAGAGCCAAGAGCAGTTCAACGAAACGTTCGACAAAGTGTCGGCCGCGTTTACGGAAATGTACGCGAAGCTCTTTCCCGGCGGTCAGGCCAAGATGTGGCAGACGAATCGCGAGAATCTTTCCGAGACCGGCATTGAGATGTCGGTGCAGCCGCCCGGCAAAAAACTGATGCCGCTTACGGCGCTTTCCGGCGGCGAACGCGCGATGACCGCGGCGGCGCTGATCTTTGCGCTGATCGACGTGAAGCCTTCGCCGTTCTACCTGCTCGACGAAGTCGATGCAGCGCTCGATGACGCAAACGTCGAGCGTTTCTCGACGATCGTGCGCGAACTTGCGGCCAACGCACAAATGATTATCGTCACCCACAACAAGAAGACCATGGAACTCGCCGATCGCATGTACGGCATCACGATGAAAGAGCCCGGCGTATCGTCGATTATCGCTGCGACGCTGACGCAGCACGAAAAGCGCCATCCGGAGCTCGCGCTTGCCTGATACCTCAAAACCGGCTGCCCTGTTTTCGCTGTCCGATAAAGCGGGATCCGTCGAATTAGCGAAGGCGCTGCACGACGCGGGGACGGTGATCTACGCAACCGGCGGAACGAAAAAGCATCTCGAAGATTTCGGGATTCCTGCGTACGACGTCGAGCAGATGACGGGGTTCCCGGCGCTTTTCGACGGCCGCGTAAAGACGCTGCACCCGAAGGTTTTCGGCGCGATCCTCTACGATCGCGGCAACGCCGAGCATCGGGCGCAAGCAGAAAAATATGCAATCGCGCCGATCACGACCGTCGTCGTGAATCTGTATCCTTTCGAAGAGACGGTTGCGCGAGAAGGCACGACGCTTGCCGAGGCCATCGAACAGATCGATATCGGCGGCGTTTCGTTGTTGCGCGCGTCGGCGAAGAACTTTGCCCATGTATGCGTCCTCACGCATCCATCGCAGTATGCCGAATTCTTGGAAGCATTTACCGCCGGCGCCGTACCCGTTTCCATGCGCCGTGACTTTGCAGTTGCCGCGTTCGAACGTACAGCAGAGTACGACGTCGCCATATCGCATTATCTCGGGACGAAGGGCGAATTTCTTCCAAGCGAGCTGCCGGGTGCGCTTGCGCTCACGCTGCCGCTTTCGCAACGGCTGCGGTACGGCACCAATCCGCAGAACCGCGCAGCGTTCTATCTCGATCGACCGGAACGTTTACCGGCACAGCTCCACGGTAAAGCTCTCTCATACAACAACCTGCTTGATCTCGACGCAACATTGCGTCTGCTTTCGCGCGCACCGCTCGGCGCGGAGTTCGGCAGCGAGCACGAGCGTTTCGTGCGCGCGGTGGTCGTGAAGCACACGGTGCCGTGCGGGGTATCGCAGCGCTCGACGGTCGGCAAAGCGATCGACGATGCGCTCCAGGCAGATCCCGTTTCTGCATTCGGGGGAATCGTTGCGACCGATGCGGCGATCGACGGCGCCGCGGCGGAATCGCTGTCAAAGTTTTTCCTTGAAATTGTCGCCGCGCCCCGTTTCGACGATGAGGCGCTTGCGATGCTGCGGAAGAAAAAAAATCTGCGTGTGATGCGCTTCGTTCCTTCGCTTCCCGATGAGCTTGCCGACGAACTGCGTGTCCGCAGTGCACTGGGCGGCGTACTCGCGGAAGACGATGATCCCGCGGCGGAGGCCGAAGCGTGGACGGTCGTTTCACGGCGTCAGCCGAGCGCACAAGAGTGGTACGACGTCGCGTTTGCGTGGGACGTCGTGCGCCATGTGAAATCGAACGGCATCGTCATCGTGAAAGAAGGCACGACGCGCGGCATCTGCGCCGGCCAGACGAATCGCGTCAGCGCCGTCCAAATTGCGGCACATCGCGCCGGCGATTGGGCGCGCGGAGCCGCGTGTGCGAGCGACGGATTCTTTCCTTTCGCCGACGGCGTGGAAGCGGCAGCACGGGACGGATGTACGGCGATCATTGCGCCCGGCGGTTCCGTGCGTGACGAAGAAGTGATCGCCGCCGCCGACCGCGTCGGCGTCGCGCTCGTATTTTCGAGTTACCGCTACTTCCTGCACTAGCGTCCCGACACGAGCAAACCGATGACGCAGAGCATCGCACACGCGAGCGTGACCGATGTGACGCCCGCGTGCGAAAGGACGACCGGCAGCGCAAACGTACCGGTAAAGGCCCCCAACGCAGCTGAGTCGCCGCAGCGAGTCGCTTGAACTTTTGATAGTTCTTTCATGTTATTTATCATCGCCGGCGCATTAGGATGACGCGCATGGAAATTCGCGCGTTGGTCGTTATTGCGCTCGTTTTCCTTTCGGGCGTGGCGCCTTCGGCGGAGAAAAATGCCCGCTCTGTGCTGGAATCGTCAGCGAAATCGATGGGCGGTGTTGCGGCGCTGCAATCGATCAAATCGATTACATACACGGCGGTTGGCGAACGAGACATGGTCGAGCAGTCGGAGCGTCCAAGCGGCCCGTACTTCATCGATCACTTTCGCGAGCGTCAGACCCGCGATCTCGTCAATCATCGCGTAAAGATCGAGCGCACGAGCGAAGCATATGCCGCGGACAAGTGGTGGCTTCAGGAGCCAGACGCGACGCCGCGGGTCACGGTTATCAACGACGACGTGGCCGCGATCGAAGGGAAAGACGGACCGCAGTACGGCGGTGGCTCTCTCATCGCGCAAAACGACGAGCAGTTCGCGTTCGCTCCTGAACGCCTAATATTGACGGCTCTCTCGGCCCCAGGCCTCCGTTTGCGACGGGATGTTGTGTTGCATGGGGTGCCGCATCATGTCATCACGTTTCGCTGGCGAGAAGTACCGTGCACGCTCTATATCAACGCGCAAAGCGGGCTGCCGTGGCGATTGGATTTCGTTCGTGCGTACCCGAGCCAGACGTTTCTGAATGTCTGGGGCGACGTGCCGACGACGATCGTCTATAACGCATGGACGCTCGAACCGGGCGGAATCGTGTATCCGCGTGAATGGACGATCACGAGACTGGGCTTGCCCGATACGCACACCGTAATCATTCGCCTCGCGTTCAATCAAAAACTCGACGAGCCAAGCCTGGCCGTTCCACCGGCAATGTTCCAAGCACACCACGGCCGGCTGCGCCGCGTTGATTCGATCGCACTCGGCTTCGGCGGCTCGCGGTCACCGTACGCGCTAGCGCGGGGAATCGTTCAGTATCCCGGAGGTTGGAACGTAGCATTCGTGCGCCAAAAGGACGGCGTCGTCCTTATCGAGGCGCCGTGGTCACCGAACTATACGCAGCGCGCGATCGATGCCGCGCAACGTATGTTCAACGCGCGCGTGAACGCCGTTGTTACGACATCTGATTCGTGGCCCCATATCGCGGGCGTACGGCAGGCCGTAGCGGATCGTATTCCGGTCTATGCGCTCGATCTCAATGGGCCAATCTTGCGTCGTCTCATTGCTGCGCCCCATCGAATGGATCCCGATGACTTGCAGAAGCATCCGCGTCATGCGGATCTACGACTCGTGAGTCGCCCGATGCAACTTGGCGACGGACCGAACCGGCTCATCTTGGTGCCATACCGCACGGCCACTGCCGAGCGGCAGATGATGGTATATTTCCCGGACCATCGACTGCTCTACACGAGCGATCTGTTCGCGCCGGATGGCGACGATTCGTGGTTCACCCCTGAATACTTACATGAAGCGCTTACCGCGATTGCGCGCGAACACCTCAGTCCGACGACGGTGTTCGGCATGCATTACGGTTCGACGCCGTTTTCGCAAATCATAAAAGGTGCGCAACCTCCGGCGAACAACTGAAACGGCGTCCGATCACTCGTTCTCGCGCTGAGGCTACAGTGCCGCTCTCTCCGAGAAAGCGGCGAACGTTCACGGAAATTCGTCCAAAGTCGTTACGTTAGAACAGCGTCGCACTTTGCCGCGAAGACGAAGTCGCTCTCGGTCAGTCCCCCGATCTTATGCGTCCACATCTCGACGCCGAGCCGTCCCCATGCGACGTGAAGATCGGGGTGATGCTGCTGCTCTTCGGCAATTTTGGCCACCGCATTCGCCGCGTTCATCGCCTCAGCGAAGTTCGTGAAACGATATTCGCGCGTGAGATATTTCACACTGCCGAATTTCGGCGACGCGCGCTCCTCGACGTTCCATCCTGGAAGTTGCGCGATCAACGGCTCGATCTCTGTGTCGTTGAGCGGCGGGATGCCTCCGCGGCATGGTACGCAATCTTTGGCCGCAAGGTCGTTCATTTCACATGAGCTCCTTCGTAAAGCGTACGGGTGAAAGAAAATCGATATCGAGCCCGGTCGCGCCGTCGAGCGCAAGTTGTGCAAGCAGTTCACCGATCACGGGCGCAAACTTGAATCCGTGTCCCGAGAACCCGGCGGCAAACACGACGCAAGCGTCCTCACGATCTGTGCCGATCGCAAAATGGTGATCCGGCGTCATCGCATACATGCAGGCTTTGACAAATCGCAGTTCGCCCGCGGCAGTGGGCATCCAGCCCTCGAGCAGCTCGCGCATCTCTGCAACTTCCCACGGCTCGACGTCACGGTTCAAATCGTCCGCCGTCGTCGTCTGACCGTAGCCGTGCAGCGCGGCTTTCACACCGTCGCCAAGATCGGGGAATCCGTAGAGCTGGGCCGGCAAGCCCGCACGCTCGACGAAGAAGGCCGGAAAACGGTCCGCTGAAAACGCATCCGTCTGTGGTGTAAACCAATATTGCACGTTGCGCTGCACGGTGATCGGTAGTCCTAAACGCGCAAATATCTCGGACGTCCACGGACCCGCGCACACGACAATGCGATCGACTTCGTATTCCGGCCTGCCGTCGACGTCGATAACGAGCGATGCACGGCGGCGCTGCCATCCGGTCACGCGCGTGTTCCCGATCAACGTCGCGCCGCGCGCGCGCGCGACCTCGAGCTGTGCTGCAATCGCTGCTTCGGGAAATACGATGCCGGCGTTCGGTTCGAAGATGCCGATCTCATTATCGAGCGGGCGAATCTGCGGATACGCGCGGCGGAGTTCCGGCGCATCCATCACGCGCACTTCGATGCCATATTGTTCGGATGCGAGCAGAACGCCGCGCGCCGCATCGGTTGCGTTGCTTCCGACGACGAGCACGCCGCAGAGGTCGAGGAGCGTGCGCCCCGTTCGATGCTCGAGATCGTGCCACAGTTCGTACGCGCGCTCCAGCAGCGGGACGTACGCCACGTCTTCGAAGTACGCTTTGCGGATGATGCGCGTCCGGCCGGCCGACGCACCAAGCTCGTGCAGGAGCGCATACTGCTCGAGGCCGATCACGCTCCCGCCTCGCGCCGCCAGATGCGCCGCCGCTGCGCTTCCCATTGCGCCGAGACCGATCACGGCCGCATCGTAGCGCTTCATAGACGGGTATTTCCAAAAGACATCCGCGAAGAACTGCCTCGTTCTACCCGCTCGGAGGAAGACTCAATGCCGCGATTCCTTCATACGTCCATTTTCGTGAACGACATGGAAGAATCGATCGACTTCTACACGCGAAAGCTTGGGATGAAACTGCTCGATGGCCCGCACCACTATCCGGGTAACGCGGACATGGCCTTCGTCGGTCATGATTGGAATGCGTATATCGAGCTCGTCTACGATCTCGAAGAACATCCGGCGTATCACCTGGGAAATCGCTACGAGCACTTAGCGATCGAGTCCGACGGCGATTTAGAACCCTACATCGCCCGCTTGAAAAGCAACGGCGTGAAAATCGTCAAGGATGTTTACAGATCGCCCAGCGGCACGCGCGCCATCGCATTCGTCGAAGATCCCAACGGCATTCCGGTCGAAGTGCTGGAGCCCCGTAAGCGCGACGACCGCTCCTAATCACCGTAGCGAACGATGTAGCTCAGGATCGTGGCCGCAACGACGACGATCCAGGCGTTCGTAATGAGAATGGGAATGCTGTGGATTGCAACGGCATACGGAACGTAGAGCGCGGAACCGATCACGATCAACACGTATGTGTTGCGCGAAAGGCCCTTCACGTCGTGCGTGCGCAACGTCTTGGCGAGTTGCGGAAGCTGCGTGATCGCAACGATTGCGGTGGCGAGATAACCGAGCGCTTCGACGAGTCCTGCGTTCGCCATAGTTGTCTCTCCCCGTCCCTGCTCACAGATAAACGAACGGATCGGCAGGCGGCGCGACGCGCGTGATCCGCTCGGCCACGAGCATGAGTTGATCGCCGCGCCGCTGCACGACTCCGCGCACGCTGATCCACATGCCCGGCGAGATTGAAATTGCGGGTGCGTTTGCGAGTTCGACTCCGACGGGACGCGCGTCCGCGCGGCAGCACGTAATTGCATAACGTACAACCTGCGCCCGGCCCGCGCGCGGCTCATACGCACCGGTGAACTCCACGCGCTCACCGGGATAGAGCGTGTCGAGCGTCGCTTCGGTCGCAACGAGAGGCGGCGGCGGTGAACCGAGCAGCGCGACGATTACGAGCGCTGCGGCGATGACACGTGGCAATCGCGCCGCCGCGATGTTCCGTCGAAACGCGAGAATCGCGCACACGGCGGCGCAGCAGCATAGCGGCAGGGTCATGCGCGGATGCACGAGCGTAGCGCCGTGCTGGAACGCAACGATACCGCACGCCAGCGCGAGCAACGCATACGTTGTGCGATCGGGACGCGCATGCGACGCGTGTGACTTCCACCACACGCGAACGTCGACGATGCCGGCGACGCACAGCATTGCGCTGGTTGCGAGCGCGGATTGCGCGTGGAGCGATGACGCGAGCGCGATTCCGCCGAGCGCGCACGGCGCCGCGAAAAAGCCGAGCAAAACTCCGGCGACGACTTGCAGCGCGGGCGTTCGCTGTCCGATCGCAAGTGATGGTGCTGCGACCGTCAGCACTCCCGCGAACAACGCCGCAGGCGCAAGCGTCGCAAGTTCGTGAACGAGTGGCGCGCTCCGGTGCTCGTGCGCGGATGGACTGGCGCGCACGGCTGCAACGCCGATCGCCGTGAGCCACCGCGCGAGTGCGACGTGCGGGCCGAACACCATGGCGCATGCAAGCGCCGCAGGAATCGAGCGCGCGCCGGGGCCAGAACTGCAGCCGCAACCGGCATATGCCAGGACTGTCCCTGCAAAGCGACCGAGGATCGGCGCGAGCACCGCCGTCGCAGCGGCGTACGGCAGCATTTCGAAGAGCACGGCGGCCGCGGACGCGAGCACCGCACGCGTGAATTCGGGTGCAGCGGCAATGCAGGCAACGAGCAGAGCGACGTAGATCGCAGCGCGCATACTGCTCCATCCCGAGCTGTGCGATCTCGTCTAGAGGTCGAATCAGTCGCCTATGCGGGGTCGACGTCGAGGGCCAGCGGTGGCGGTCGATTCCCCCGGGCCGTTTCGTGTTTAGCGCGCAGCCGCCGCGCGAGACGCGACGATGCACAATGCAAACCGCACGCCGACCGCAAAGACCAGCGTGAGATTGAGGCGCAAGGAGCGAGCATATGCTCTGCGATATGTGAGCGACGCAGCAACGATGAGATCACCCGAAAAAACGTTTGCCTCGAAGAAGACCCGGTGCGCGATGCGTTCTGGGGCGTGCTAACGCATGCCGTCCAAAATCAGCGCGCCGCGCGGTACCCAGGACATTTTTCCGCCCAATTCACGAGCATGGCTCGCGCTCGAGACGGTCATTCACGATCTTGCGCGGCGTTTCGGCTACGGCGAGGTTCGCACGCCGATGTTCGAAGCGACGGAACTGTTCGTTCGCGGTGTCGGCGAAACGACGGATATCGTCGAGAAAGAGATGTATACGTTTGCGGACAAGGGCGAGCGTTGGATGACCCTGCGTCCGGAATGGACCGCTCCCGTGATGCGTGGCGCGCTCGAACACAATCTCTTTGCGCAGGGCCCGCAACGGCTTTATTACATCGGGCCGATCTTTCGATACGAACGCCCGCAGAAAGGGCGTTATCGACAGTCGCATCAGTTCGGCGTCGAGTGCACGGGTTTCGCCGGTCCTGAAGCCGATTTCGAGGTGATTGGCCTCGCTTGGGAACTCGTGCGCGCCCACGGCATCATCGATGCCAAGCTCAATATCAATTCGATCGGCGACGACGTGTGCCGTCCGAACTACCGTGAAGCGTTGCTCGCGCACTTCCGTCCGCATCTGCACGAACTCTCGCCCGATTCCCAACGCCGTCTCGAGCGCAATCCGTTGCGTCTGCTCGACAGTAAAGACGAGCGCGACCGGCCGTTCGTCGAAACCGCGCCGAGTTTCGAATCGCGCTTATGCGATGCATGTCGCGAACACTTCAACGCGCTCAAAGCGTATCTCGAGGAATCGAGCATTCCGTACGTCGTCAATCCGATGATCGTGCGCGGCTTGGATTACTACACGCGTACCGTGTTCGAGATCACGTCCAGTGCGCTGGGCGCCCAATCGACCGTGTGCGGCGGCGGGCGATACGACGGCTTGGTGAAATCGCTTGGGGGTCCGGATGTGCCGGCGGTCGGTTTCGCGCTCGGAATCGAGCGCTTTTTGATGATGATCGAAGCGGTGCACGGTGAGCGCGCCTTACCGCGCAGCGGCGTTCAGGCAATTGCACTCGGCGCACAAGCACGCGCTGCGCTGGTGCCGATTACCATCGAACTGCGGCGCTCGCTCGAAGCGCCGGTCTTCATGGACTACGAAGATCGCAAACTGCTCGCGCATCTAAAGATCGCGGACCGGAACAACGCGCGCTTCGCGCTCATTGTCGGCAGCGACGAACTCGCAGCCGGTCACATCGTGGTGCGTGATTTGCAAACGCGCGAGGACCGGCGCGTCCGGCTGGGCGGTGCGGCAGACGTTGCGGCGGCCCTTGGCGAAGCAAAGTAAGCAGATGGCACACGAAGACGAGACCGAGACGATCGCTTCACTGCTCGAGATCATGCACGAGCACGATCTCGACCGCATCAAAGTGAAAGTCGGTGACGCGGTCTACGAATTAGTGCGTCGTGAAGCGGGCGCACACGTCGTCGCACCCGCCGCGCATGCGCCCGTTGCAGCCGCGGCGTCGCCAGGATCGGCTGCAGGTGCGCCGCCTGCCGCGCCGGCAAATCTGAAGCGCGTCACGGCGCCGCTGACCGGCGTTTTTTATCGATCCTCGTCGCCGGATGCCGAAGCGTTCGTGAACCCAGGCGACCGCGTCGAAGCCGGCGATGTCGTGTGCATTCTCGAAGCGATGAAGCTCTTCAACGAGATTCAAAGCGATTACGCCGGGACGGTCCTGCGCATCATTCCGGAGAATGGTGAGCTGGTTTCGCAAGGCGAGGAGCTTTTTTGGATTCAGCCGTGACGACCGACTACAAAGCGCAACGCGATTTCGACGCACTGCTCGCCGACCGTCGTGGATTGCTCGATGCAGCGCACTATCGCGAACAAGTCCGAGCCATCGTCGATGCGGTCGTCGCCGCGCTGCGCGCCGGAAAGCGCATCTATTGGTGCGGTAACGGCGGAAGCGCCGCGGAAGCGCAACATATGGCCGCAGAACTTTCCGGCCGCTATTTGCGCGAGCGTCGGGGCCTCAATAGCGAAGCGCTCTCCGTCAACACGTCGACGCTGACGTGCGTCGGTAACGATTACGGCTACGAGCATATTTTCAGCCGGCAAGTCGAAGCGTTCGTGCAAGCCGGTGATGTATTGATCGGTATGACGACGAGCGGCACGTCGAAGAACGTCGTGCTCGCGATGGAAGCGGCGCGCGCGAAAGGCGCCGTTACGGTCGCGTTCACGGGGAACGGAGGCGGAACGATCGTCGAGCACAGCGATCTCGTGCTGCTTGGGCCCGACGGCTATGCTGCGATCGTTCAAGAGGTGCACCAGGTGATGGCGCACATCGTCTGCGATCTAGTCGAACAGCGCCTAATGTTCGACGACGGAACAGCATGAGCGTTCAGCTGCAAGTTCCGGACGCCCGCACGCTCTTCGACCGTATGCGCGGACGCAAGATCCTCGTCGTCGGCGATCTGATGCTCGACGAGTGGATCTGGGGGACCGTTTCGCGCATTTCACCCGAAGCGCCGGTTCCCGTGGTCGCCGTCACCGATCATTCCTTTACGCTCGGCGGCGCCGGGAACGTTGCGAACAACCTGCGCGCGCTCCACGCGAACGTCGAATTCGTCGGAACAATCGGCGACGATGCTTTCGCGGCCGACGTTCGGCGTTTGCTTTCGGAGGAGCACGTAGACGACAACGGCGTCTTCAACGTGGGCGACCGCCCAACGACGCGCAAGACGCGCATCGTCGCACACAATCAGCAAGTGGTGCGTGCCGATTGGGAAGTCGTCGCTCCGATCCAGCGTCCCGACAACGCCCGCATCGCGCGGTACGTTGCCGAACGCGCCGCGCGCGTCGACGCCGTTATCCTGAGCGATTACGCGAAAGGCCTGTTAAACGAGGACATCGTCGACGCCGCGCGCGCGTGTCCGCTCGTGCTTGCCGATCCGAAGCCGCAAAACGTCTCACTCTTCGCGGGCGTCACGTGCGTCGCGCCCAACGTAAGCGAAGCGGCGGCCGCGACCGGCGTCGCGATTACCGACGAGGCGTCACTGGAGCGCGTGGGAACCGCGCTGCTGCAATCGCTGCAGTGCCGGTACGTCGTCATCACGCGCGGAGAGCACGGTATGGCGCTCTTCGGCGACGACGGCGTGCGTCTCAATGTTCCGTCCGTTGCACGCAAGGTCTTCGACGTATCGGGCGCCGGTGATACCGTCATCGCGGTGCTCGCGCTCGCGCTCGCGGCCGGCGCACCGATCGAACGCGCGATGCACCTTGCGAACTTTGCGGCAGGCGCGGTCGTCGAAAAGCTCGGCACTGCTACCGCTTCGGCAGACGAAATTCTTGCGTTAGTCGAGCATGAGCACGGATAAGTCCCTCGGCCGGCTGCTCGACGTTGACGAGGCGTCACATTGGCGTGAAGCGATGCGCCGCGAAGGCAAACGCGTCGTCTTCACCAATGGATGCTTCGACGTTCTCCATGCCGGACACGTGAACTACCTTGCGTGGGCACGCGCGCAAGGCGATGCGCTCGTCGTCGGATTGAATTCCGATGCATCGGTGCGCACACTCAAAGGCGAGCGCCGCCCACTCGTGCCCTTCGAAGATCGCGCGACGGTGTTGCGGGGACTGCGCAGCGTCGACGTCGTCGTCGAATTCGGCGAACGCACGCCCGAAGTGCTGCTCGAGCGCCTCCGTCCCGACGTCCACGTCAAAAGTTCGCAGTATCGTGAAGACGAGTTGCCCGAACGCACCGTGGTGCTGCAGCACGGCGGCGAGATTCGTTTAGCGCCTCATCTTGCGAGACATAGCACGACCGACGTCATCGCGCAGATCATCGCTCGTTACGCGTCGTAGTACTGCGGCGACGACTCGGTGCGGATCGCGTTTACGGCAAACGGGCCGGGAGAGATTGCGGGATGGTTTCGTCCGCTGGTGCGACGCCTCTACGAACGCGATCCCGGCCTCGACGTGTATCTCTTTTGCGTACCGGACGATTACGCGACGGGCTATGAAGCCGGTCTCGCGCAGCGGCTCTATCCCAGTGCGCATGTGTACGATCCGAAGACCTATCTACGCTACGCGCTTGGGCGTCCGATCGAACGTGCGCCGCGAAGCGTCGACGTCGTCCAGTATCTCGGCGGTGATTTGATGCACGCGCTGCGCGTCCACGGGCGCCTCGGCGGTGTTGCGACGACGTACAAGTTTTCGAAGAACCGCTATCGCGAAAAATTCGCGCGCTTTTTTGCGGCGGACGCGAAGAACGCGGAACAGTTGCGCGGGTGGCAAACGCCCGACGACCGTATCGACATTGTGGGCAACCTCGCGATCGACGGTGCGCTGCTCGAAGCGCAGCAACCGCTCGAAGCCGGCGCACCGGATGACGGCATCCTCGTCATGCCCGGTTCGCGCCGCTACGAAGTCGAGCACATGATTCCGTTCTTCTTTACGATGGCACTTCGCATCGCCCGCGAGCGTCCCGGCTTGGGCATTGGGTTCGGTATCTCCCCGTTCACGCCGCTCGCCGATGTGCGCAACGCGGTCGAGGCTGGAGGAGATCCGCGCGTGTTTGCCCAGCGCGGGCACGTATTCGAAGAGGGCGGACGCGCTTTTCTCACGAGCGTTGACGGCGGCGTTCGCTTTCCGATTCTGCGCAACGCGCTCTCAGCCGCGACGCGTTGCCGGCTTGCCGTTACGTTGCCCGGAACGAAGTGCATTGAGCTCGCGGCGCTCGGTGTTCCGACGATCGCCATTACGCCGCTCAACGCTCCCGAAAAAATCACGTTCAACGGACCGCTCACGTATCTCGATCGCATTCCGCTGATCGGAGCGCCGCTCAAACGCGAAGTTGCAGTGCGAGTATCGAAGCGCTTCGGCTTCCACACGCAGCCCAATATCGACGCCGACGACATGCTCATCGTGGAGTTGCACGGTACGCTGACGCCGGGACGCGTCGCGCGCGTAGCGCTCGAACGGTACGACGACCCCCAATGGATTGCTCGCAGTCGATCCCGACTGGGCGAACTTTACGCGTCCCACGTCGGCGCGGCGGACCGGATGGCCGAATCACTTCTTGCGCTCGGCGGGTCGTAGGGGTATGCGGATCTCCATCGTCATTGCCACGAAGGACCGCGCCTCGTATCTCGAGCACGCGCTCGCGTCGTTCGAAGAACAGACGGGCGCACCGCCATTTGAAGTGATCGTCGTCGACAACGGTTCCACCGACGAAACGAAGAGCGTCGTCGAACGGCAAGCCGCGCGCGGCGTCTATCCCGTCGCGTACGTCTACGAAGGCGAGCCGAATCGGGGCAAGGCGCGCAATTGCGGAATCGAACGCGCAAGCGGCTATCTCGTACTGTTTTGCGACGATGACGTCGTAGCACCGCCGGGCTATCTTGCCGCGCATGACGCGGCGCATACGACGAGCAACTTCGTAGTGAACGGACCGATCCTCAATGTGCCATCTTATGAAGAGCGCCCGGCACCTACGTTTGCGAATTACTCGCGTGCGTTTCTGTGCACGTGCAACGTGTCGATTCCCAAACATTCGCTTGTTGCGGTCGGCGCCTTCGATGAAGCGTTTCATCTCTACGGATGGGAAGACACGGAACTCGGCGTCCGGCTGCGCGAAGCGGGAATGCGTTGGAAGTTTGCGTGGGATGCCTACATCTGGCACATCAAGCCGCCCGATGAAAACACGCTTGAAGTCGAAACGCGCAAGGCGATGGAGAAAGCGCGCATGGCGCGCAAGTTCCTCGACAAGCAGCCGTCGCGCCGTGTTCGCATGGCGACCGGTGCGCACCGCATGAATCTGATTCGCGCGAGATGGCTCTTCCCCGATCCGCTGCTTGCGATTTATGCCGGAATCGCGACGAGCGAGAACGCGCCTCGCGTCGTTCGCGCACTTGCTCGAGCCAGGTTTTTGGACGGGATGTATCATGCGCGAGTTGGCGCGGACGCTCAACGCGTGACCGATCGCGCGCTGCTGTACTGCGCGGGTGGCGGGATCGGCGATTCGCTCGTTGCAAGCGTTGTCGCACGCGCACTGCATTCACGCTACGCGCGCGTCGACGCCCTAACGTTGCCGGCACATCGCAGTACGCTGGAACGTGTGCCCGATGTCAACGACGTCCTTATCGATGAGGGAGGCGATGAGACGGCCCTCGCGCACCTGCTGCACGAGCGCGGATACGACGCGTGCGTCATAACGTGGGCGACGCCGCGTACCGCGCGCGTCGCGAAGCTCGCGCGGATTCCGATACGCGTGGGTCAAGCGCGGCGCTTGTATTCCGGCCGCTTCACGAAACGCGTCGTGGTCCGAAGCGAACGCGGCGATGTTACGAGTCCATGGGCGGATATTCTCCTCGACTACGCGCGAGCCATCGGTTGCGACACCGATGATATACGGCCACGATTCGTTCCTACGGCGAACGATATCGCGCACGCCGACGAACTCCGTGTCTCGCTGACCCTGCTGAAGGACACGTACATCATCTTGCATCCGACGAATGCGATTGCAACGAAGCGCGGTATCTGGCCCGCCGAAGGCTGGGCAGCGCTCTCACGCGCGCTGCAACGAATGTTCCGCGTGCCTATTTTACTGAGCGGTTCGAACGCGGATCTGAGGATCAATGAGGCGATCCGCGCGTCGAACGCGGCGCCCGTCGAGGGATCGCTGCTAAACATCGCAGGGCGGCTTGGGATTGGTGCGTTCGGGGCGCTCGCGCAGCACGCGCGCGCGTTTGTCGGGATTACGACGGGTGCGATGCACGTCGCCGCAGCCGTTGGTGCGCCGACGGTCGGCATCTTTCCGTTTCAGTCGGATTTCCCGGATCGCTGGGCGCCGCTTGGCCCGCGCACGGCGACGGTGCGTCCGACGTTTCGCTGCCATCCCGGCGATACGAAGGAGCATTGCCGCGACTATGCGTGCATCGCGCATCTCGATGTGGCGCGCATCGCTGCCGCCGTCGAGGAGTTGATCGCATAAGGCCGGTCGAAGCCGCCACCACCATGCGCGCGACGATTCAGCTCTGTACGTATAACCGAGCCCAGTTGTTGGAACGCGTGCTCGACGCGTGTTTCGAGCAGACCGTTCCTGCAGATTCGTACGAAGTAGTGCTCGTCAATGATGGGTCGAGCGATTCCACTGCCGACGTGATCGCGCGTGCGCAAACGCGTGCATCGTGCGAATTCGTCGTCATCAATCAGCAGAACTCGGGGCTCGCGAAGGGCCGAAACGCCGGAATCGCGCGCGCGAGCGGCGAGCGGATCATCTTTATCGACGACGACGTTTTGCCGCTACCGAATTTCGTCGAAGAACATCTCCGCTCGCATCACGCGCATCCGAAAGCGATCGTGCGCGGCGGGGCGATCAACGTCGAGAGTTTCGACGAGCTGCCTCCGCCGGTTTGGAAACTGCGGAACTACAGCGGCAACTACTTCTGGACGACGAACGTTTCGGTTCCGCTCGTGACGATTCGCGCGATCGGCGGATTCAATGAATCCTTTTCGGAGTACGGCTGGGAAGACATCGACGTCGGATTGCGCCTGCGCTTTGGCGGCGTAAAGGCCGTGTTCAATCCGAAGGCGCTCGTCTATCATTGGAAACCTCGCCGGCGTAGCGGCGACGTCGTAAAAATGGTGCGCCAGGCGCGCGCGCAAGCGCGTACGGCCGTGCACCTTGCGAAACTCCACCCGCACTGGCGGACGTATCTGGCAACGGGCAACAATCCCGTTCAGCGCGGGGTGAACAAGTGGATCCGCGGCATCGAAAAAGCGCGCGGATTTCATGTTGAGGCCGGCGATTCTTCGGCCGACCGCCCGCTGGACAACCGCGAATTGCGAGCAGCAAACCGGCTCGCACGCAACGCGTACTATGAAGAATTGGAAGACGCGCTGCGCCGTTGAACATTCTCCTTTCGAGAACCGATCGCATCGGCGACCTCATTCTCTCGACGCCCGCGATCGCCACCGTGCGAGCATCGTTTCCCGACGCGCGTATCACGATGGTGACCAGTCCATACAACCGCGTGGTCATGGAACGGAACAGCGATATCGACGAGCTGGTTGATTTGCCTCGGGAAGTAAAATCGAGCGTCTTCGGTGCGTCGTTTCATGGTTTCGACGTTGCAATTGCGCTTGCGCCGCGCAGCATCGATTTGCAGCTCGTCGGAGCGACGCGCGCCGCAATCCGGGCGGGGTACACGTATCAGCGTCGTTGGTTCGCGCGCCTCACCGCGCCGTTGTATCTCAACCGCGTGATGATCAGCGTTGCGGATCCGGAGCTGTGCGAGCGGCAACCGTCG
Organism: Vulcanimicrobiia bacterium; assembly: GCA_963737065.1. GTDB lineage: Bacteria > Vulcanimicrobiota > Vulcanimicrobiia > Vulcanimicrobiales > Vulcanimicrobiaceae > JAMXLG01. The sequence continues at coordinate 1,446,434 of CAVTRC010000001.1, read as the reverse complement.
CTTGTCGTCCCGCACGAAGTCGATCAGCTCTTGAAGCTGGTCTCCCTTGCGGGCGCGAACGATCGTCGCGAACGCTTACGGTTGGATGTGCACGAGAGCGACCGCGCGGCGCTCGCGCATCTTCCGGAAAGCCCGATCGTCTTGCACCTCGGTATGCGCTGGTTCGTAAGCGGGAGCACGGCAGCCAGCACGCTAGCGCTTGCGGAAGAACTGCGCGAGCGGTATCACGCGCTCGTCGTTTCGTGCCCCGAAGAATCGGAGCCGTACGCACGAATGTTCGAGACGCGCGGGTTTACGGTCGCGCACAGCCTTCCGTTCTACACCTGGGCGGCGCTTTTCGAACGCGCCCGTTGCATCGTTACCGTCGACACCGGTGCGACTCATGTCGCAAGTGCCATGCGCAGGCCCACGTTAGTCGCTTTCGAACATCGCTTCTTCCGATTGAATTCGCAAGAGTGGGCGCCGTACCGTGTGCCCAGCGTGCTGGTTCGCAAACCGGAATTCGCCGACGAGGCATCTCTTGCGCACTTCCGCGCACGAATCGTCCACGGCGTCGAACGATTGCTCAATGACCATGCTCCGCCAGGCTCCTAACATTTCCGTCGTCGTTCCGACCTATAACCGGTTGGACACGCTCGCTCACGTGATTCCGACGCTGCTCGCGCAAAATTTGCCGGCGAGTGCGTTCGAAGTGCTCGTGTGCGATTCCAATTCGACGGACGGGACGGCGGAATATCTCGCCGGCGTGCATGCCGAGCATCGCAATATCCGGCATTTGCCGGGCCCGTATACCGGTCGCGCAATGGCGCGCAACGCCGGAATCGATGCGGCACAGGGCGACGTCGTACTTTTCAACGATTCCGATATTCTCGCATCGCCCGATCTGCTTTCGCAACATTTGCGCCACCATCGCGAGCGAACCGGCATTGCGGTCGTCGGACTGGAAGTTCAAGTGAAAGATCTCGACGACTACGCGTACAAACGCGACCATCCGCAAGCGCGTGGTTCTTTGCATAAGCCAACGCGAAAAACGCTGCCCTGGCTGTATTTCCTCACGGGCAACGCATCGGCGCGGCGCGATGATCTGCTGCGCGTCGGAAAGTTCGATGAAGACTTCACCGGGTACGGTCATGAAGACTTGGAACTCGGCTATCGGTTGCAACGCGCGGGAATCACGATTCGCTACGAACCGGATGCGGTTAACTATCACTGCCAGGACGTCCCGCACGACGATCAAAAAGAGAAAATGAAACTCGCGGGACGCTCGACCGTGCGGTTTTATCGCAAGCATCCTGATTTTGGCGTGCGGTTGAATCTCGGCATGACGCCGGTCTCGCTCGGATTGCATGCGATGCTTACAAACATGCCGGTCGTGCTCGGATTTTTTGACGCGCACGCGGAGAAGTCGAAGTTTGCCCGCGACCTCGTGCAACAATACTATTACGTTTCCGGAATCAAAGCTGCCCTGAAGGAGCCGACGTGAGTACCCGATTTTCATGTGGCGCCCTGCGCGCGAGCGATGCGGGCGCAACCGTTGAGCTGAACGGTTGGGTCAATCGGCGCCGCGACCACGGCGGCTTGATTTTCGTCGATCTACGCGATCGCGAGGGACTCACCCAAGTCGTCTTCGATCCGCAGCATCCGAGTTTCAAAGAGGCCGAACACTTGCGCAGTGAAGACGTGCTTCGCGTCATAGGAACCGTCCGCAAGCGTCCCGCGGGAACCGAAAACGCGGCGCTTGCGACCGGCGATGTTGAAGTGGGTGTCGACTCGCTGGACGTTCTCAATCGCTCGCAAGTCCCGCCGTTCCAAGTGAACGTCGATGGCGACGTCGACGTCGACTTGCGTCTAGAGTACCGGTATCTCGATCTGCGCCGTCCGCGGATGCAGAATAACATCGTATTGCGCCACCGGATCGTAAAGACGATGCGCGATTTTTTCGACGAGCGCGGCTTTGTCGAAATCGAAACGCCCATGCTGATCAAGAGTACGCCGGAAGGCGCGCGCGATTATCTCGTGCCGTCTCGGCTCTATCCCGGCGACTTCTACGCGCTTCCGCAATCACCGCAGCTGCTAAAACAAATTTGCATGATCGCCGGTTTCGGGAAGTACATGCAGATCGCGCGCTGCATGCGAGACGAAGATCAGCGCGCGGACCGCCAACCAGAGTTTACGCAGCTCGACGTGGAGATGTCGTTCATCACGCAAGAAGAAGTGATCGAGACGATGGAGTCCTGCATGCGTCGAGTTTGGAGCGATGTGCTGGACGTCGACCTTGCGCCGTTTCCACGCTTGACCTATGACGAAGCGATGAACTGCTACGGCGTCGACAAGCCGGATTTACGGTTCGGTCTCGAACTGGCGCACGTCAACGACATCTTTGCGGCAACCGATTTCGGCGTCTTTAAGTCGGTCATCGACGCGGACGGTGCGATCGTTGCGTTGCGTTATCCCGGCGGGGCGGTGCTTTCACGGCGCGATTTCGATGCGCTCACGGAAGAGGCGAAAACCGCCGGTGCAAAGGGTATGGTATGGATTGCACTCGGCAGCGACGGTGTCAAATCGCCCGCGCAGAAGTTTCTCACCGATGAACACCTTGCGAAGCTTCGCGCTGCAACGCAAAGTGAAACCGGCGATGCGATTCTGCTTTTTGCCGACGCGCGAGCACTTGCGCTCTCCGTTGCGGGGAGGATGCGCAACGTCGTTGGAGACCGTTGCGGTTTGCGCGATCCGAAGCAGTTCGCGTTCTGTTGGGTGCTGGATTTTCCGTACTTGGAAGTGGACGACGAGACGGGCAAACCGTATCCGGCGCACCACCCGTTCACCTCACCCGGCGAGGGACAGTGGCAGTATCTGCGCACCGATCCGCTCAAGATGCGGGCGCAGCACTACGACATGGTCCTCAACGGCTACGAGCTTGGTTCGGGATCCATCCGCATTCACAAGCCGGAGGAGCAGCGAGCGATTTTCGAGATGCTCGGCATGACTGCGCAGCAGATCGAGGATCAGTTCGGCTTCTTCGTCAAAGCACTCGAGTACGGCGCGCCGCCGCACGGCGGCATGGCGCTCGGCATCGACCGTATCGTGATGCTCGCTGCGGGCGAGAACCATCTGCGCGACGTCATCGCGTTTCCGAAGAACCAGTCCGCGCGCGACGTCATGATGGACGCGCCTTCAGACGTGCCCGAAGCGCTCTTGCGAGATCTTTACCTGAAGAGCACGCCTCCGGCAGACCAGCAGCAGGCGACCGGCCGATAATACGAGCGTGAGAGTTCGACTCGTCACCGGTTTCTTTGTCGTGTCCTTGGCACTGGCGGGGACATTCGCATGTGTGCGTCCGTCGCTCGCGGTCACGCCGGGACCATCGTGCGGACAGCAGCTGGTCAGGAACGACAAAGGCATTGCCATCAAGATTCTCTTCGCGAAGAACGGCACCGTTCAGCGGTATTTGACCGTCGATTCGCAAGAGAACATCGAAGAGGCTAACGATCTGCGCACCAGCTTGGAGCAGCGCTACGGACCCGCCGGGGTCAACGCGCCGCCGATGCATATCGTTTCGTTCAAACCGGGTTCGAGCGGGATGATGATTCCCGATAAGGCAGTCGACTCGTGCGGACGAACGCTCTCGTTTCAGTAGCGCTGCTCGCGCTGTGCGCATGCGGACACTCGACGTCGGCGCAATCGTCGTCTCCGTCACCGAGCGGCACACCGCTTCCGTTGCGTTCCTGCGAGGAGCGGCGCTTGAGCATTGACGGCGCAGACGTCTTCGTCCAAGCAAACGCCGACGCAACGCCTGCCCAGATACTCATTCTGAGCGGGCCGGATGACGAGTCGCGCGCGAAAGCGTATCAAGCGGCACGTTCGATGTTCGGTGATCCGCGTCCGGATCCGCGCACGCAAACGCGTCAATATAAGTTAGGGCTCACGCAAGTAACGGACATGTGCGGCCGGCCCGTCACGCCGTCGTCAGCATCTCCCTCGCCCTAGCGAAAACCGCATCGAACATCGGCGCGGTGAGCACGCCGGTGTTCGTGTTTTGGCGACTCGGGTGATATGACGCTAACGCGACGATGCGGCGGGTTCCGTTTTCCGCCCGTACTTCAGCGCCGTGCGCGAACCTCGGGCGCTCGGGGTCGAGCACGAACCTTCGTTCGCGCAGCACTTTGAGGATCGCATCGAAGCCGATCGAGCCCAGACCGATCATCACGCGCAGATCCGTCAACGCGTCGAACTCTTCGAGCAAATATGGAAAACAGTTGCGCAGTTCTTCCGGCGTCGGCTTGTTCTTCGGCGGTGCGCAACGTCCGGCCGCAGTAATCATGCAGTCGTGCAGCACGAGCCCATCATCGCGATGCCGAGCGTGCGAGTGCGATGCAAAACCGGCACGGTGCAGCGCCGGGTACAGAAAATCGCCCGACGCGTCGCCCGTGAACGGACGCCCCGTACGATTGCTGCCGTGTGCACCGGGCGCAAGCCCGACGATCATCACGCGCGCGCTATCGTTTCCGAATGCGGGCACCGGTTTGCCCCAGTACTCGTCGTCGGCGTGCGCGCGCTTTTTCGTGCGCGCCACGTCGGCGCAGTACGCGCGCAACTGCGGGCAGCGCGTGCATCCAACGATGCTTCGATTGATTTGCTCGAGCGTTCGCGTACGACTCATGCATACTCCATCGCGTCGCGAATGAAATCGATGAACGTTTCAGCGGAGCGGGCATACGGCGCGGCGCGCCGGACGAGTGCGACGCTTCGGATGAGACGTTCGGGCGTGAGCGAGAGCAACGACACATTCGGCCCCGGCATATTGCCGAGCATGCGCGGATATAGCGCGACGCCGAGCCCTTCGGCGACGAGCGAGCGAATCGTCAACGAATCGACGCTTTCGAACACGACGCGCGGCTCGAATTGCGCCTTGCGCGCTTCGAGCAGCAGGCGCGCCGTCACCGAAGAGCCGCGGCGGAAAATGATGAATGGTTCGTCGCGCAGCTCGTCCATCCGCACGGTGCTGCGCGACGCGAGCCGGTGCGATCCGCCGACCGCAATAACGAGTTCGTCATCATAAAGCGGTTCCGAGCGAAGCTGCGGATCGCCCGCGTAGCGAGTCTCCGCGATGTGGCCGATGAAGACGTCGACGGCGTTCGTTTCCAGGGCCGCAAGGAGATCGTCCGCCATGCCTTCACGAAGCGCGATCTCGATGCCGGGATACCGCGCATGGAAGCGTCCGAGCAGCTTCGGCAGCGTATACTCGGCGAACGACTGATACGTTCCGACCACGACGCGGCCGCGCAACCCGCCGGCGTACGCGGTCATCTCTTCGGCGGTCCCATCGATATCGGCCAGGATGCGTTCCGCGCGGCGCACGAATGCGCGTCCCGCGTCGGTGAGGCTCACGCGCCGGTTCGTTCGGTCGAAGAGACGCACCCCCAGTTCGCGTTCGAGCCCGGCAATCTGCTGCGAGAGCGCCGGCTGCGCGACCGACAGCGCCACGGCCGCCTGCGTGAAACTCAGCCGCTGCGCGACGGCCACAGTGTAGCGGAGTTGCCGGAGCTCCATATCGCTATCTTATCAAACCAAGTCGAATAATATATTGGACTTATGAACGCGGCGTATGGGATGATTCAGGCATGGCGCTCGCGACCGCCCCTGCCTCAGCCACCGCCGCCGCGGGCAAAGCCGATCGCTCTGGCCTCCTGTTACTGACCGCTGCGCACCTGATGAACGACATCAATCAGGGCGTCCTTCCGGCGATGATTCCGTGGCTCGTCGCGCATCGCGGTCTGAGCCTTACGCTTGCGGCGACGCTGACGCTCGCGGCGAACCTCTTTGGCTCGGTCGTTCAGCCGCTCTTCGGCTATCTCTCCGACAAGCGGTCCAGCGCGTGGGTCATCCCGGTCGCGGTTCTTTTCGCGACGAGCGGCACGGCATTGATCGGGATCGCGCCGACGCTGCCCGTGATGCTCGCCGGTGCAGTGATTTCCGGCATCGGCGTGGCGGCATTCCATCCGGAAAGCTCTCGGTTCTCGAATTACTTCGCCGGGCGAAAACGCGCGTCGGGCATGAGCACCTTCACCGTCGGCGGCTACTTGGGTTTCGCCGTTGGACCGGTTTTAGCCGCTCCGCTGATCCTTGCATTCGGGTTACCCGGCGTTGCGTTTCTTCTCATTCCAGCGGTCGCCGTAGCCGCGCTCCTCGTCCGCGCGTTGCCGCGCTTTAACGAAGTTCGCAAGACGGCGCATCGCGCCCATCGCGCGCGCGCCGGCAATGACGATTGGCGTGGGTTCTCGCTGATGGCGGTCGTCGTCGCATTGCGTTCGACGACGTTTCTCGCGGCCGTCACGTTTACGCCGGTCTTTATCATGCGCGTGAGCGGCGTGCACGCGATCTTCGGTTCCGTCGCGCTCTTCGCGTTACTGCTGGGCGGTGCGATCGGAACGATGCAAGGCGGCCGTCTCGCGGACCGCATCGATCGACGGCGCGTCATCACGCTTTCACTTGCATTGACGGCGGCCGCCGGTGCATTGCTCGCGGTTTGCGGCGCGTATTTCCATCCGTTCGCGTTGATGACCGTGCTCGCACTCGGCTTCGGCATTTCGCTCGGGCTCTCGGCCGGCGTGCTCGTCGTCCTTGGCCAAGAGTATCTGCCCAAGCACATCGGCGTCGCGTCCGGCGTGACGCTCGGACTCGCGAACACGATCGGCGGCTTAGCGGCGCCCGCGTTCGGAAAAATCGGCGACGATTTCGGCCTCGTCACCGTCTACGTCACGATTGCGGCGTTCGCCGTTCTTGCCTTCGGCGGCACGTTTTTCATGCCGAAGCCGCAGGGCGTCAAAGCGGCGTAGCAAACGACGTTCCTCATGGAGCGGCTCACACGCGAACAATTCGTCGAGCGCTTTCCGCTCGTCGTTCCTGCCCACATGGTTCGAGGAATTCATGAGGATGCGGTTACTATCGATCGTGATGCGGACTTCGGCGTAATCGTTCACGCGAATCTGATCGTTCGCTCCGGCGTAAAGACGCTCGGACGCGGCATCGTCACGGGCGATTTCATCGTAGAGCCTGACGCGCTCGTATACTTCGACGGAATCGTGAAGGGCTGCATGCGCGTTGACGGCCGGGCGTGCCTGAAGGGCATCTTCGGCTCTATTGAAGCTGCCGACGATGCGCCGGTGTCTATTACCGATGGGACAGCGGAAGAGGGCTATCACTCATCTTGAACTGACGTTCGACAATGTTCCAGCCGCTGCATCGCAAGGCAACGCTGAGCGCCGAGTCGCGTGGTTCATTAAAAAGCGTAATATCGTGTGGGATGCGCGAATCCATTTGCTCTAGTAGGGCATGCGCACTCGCTTCATCGCGCGCATCTGCGTCGAGGACGTACGCAGTTTCATCCTGTAAGCGAATAAAGGCGTATGCATCATCGACCTCGATGAGCGCGGACGGCGTGCGCGCTACAGCAACACGTTCTCGTTGCCAGCATGGCGCCGCCGTGCGCGCAACGCGTTGTACGGTCGCCGCGGCGTGCTTACGCGTTACCAACCCGTTGCGAGCGCTGCGCTTCGCCTTTCGAGCCCATACGAACAGTTCGCCGTCGGTGCGGAAGCCGAAGCCGTCGTACATTTGTTGTACGGCGACGTTGCGCTGCACGACCTCGAATTCGATGTGTTTGGCGCCGGACGCGCGGACCGTATCGACCGCTCCGGCAAAGAGCGCTCGCCCCAGGCCTTGCCGCCGATATTCCGGGAGAACGCCCATGAGCGAAAGCCAGACGCGTTCGCCGCGTTGCGCAAACACGATCGTTCCGATCGGTCTGTTGCCGTCAAACGAAAAAATCGCGCGCGAAAGATCGACGTCGTTGCGATGGACGAAGTCGTTGAACGATCGCGCGGTGAAAATATCGTGACGTCCGTAAACCGGCCCGCGAAAGACGTCGTTGACGAACTGATACGTGACGCGTGCCGTCATCGCAATCCGGGAAAATCGAGTGCCGTGAGCGCGCCGTACGTCGCAATGCCGACGGCGGTGGAGAGGTTCACGCTGCGAACGGTCCCTTCGCGCATCGGAATGCGAAGGGCGCGGTCGGTGAAGCGAGCGAGAAGGTCCTTTGGTAACCCCTTCGTTTCACGGCCGAAGACGAGCACATCGCCGAGCGCGAACTTCATGTCCGTGTAGCGGTGCGCCGCGTGGGTCGAAAAGAACCAGCGCGACATCGCCGAGGTCGTATCGAGAAACGCATCGAGCGATGGGTGCAGCACGACGCCGACGTTGTGCCAGTAATCCAAACCGGCGCGCTTGAGTTCCCGGTCGTCGATGCGAAAACCGAGCGGTTGTACTAGGTGCAACGCACAGCCCGTTGCCGCGCACAAGCGCGCGACGTTTCCGGTGTTCGGCGGAATTTCCGGTTCGACCAGCGCGATGTGCAGCGGTGCATCCTTCACGTCCACGATGCTCGCAACCCGCTCGTGCGGCTGTGCGGAGTGTGTCATGCGGGCGACGTAAGCACGTCGAGATAATCGACGCCTACGGGCGCGATCACATACGCCACACCATTGTTGCGCTGCCAAATACGTTCGAGCGGCGCGCGCGGGTAGACCACGCGTACCAGCGGCGCGGCGGGATCGTTCATCGCGCAGTCGCCGCTCGCCGTAAAGCCGCACAAAACGGCTAGATGTCCGTCGGAGTGTTCGAGCGGCGCGCCCGGCAGATCGCCCTCGCTCCACGAGTACGAGATAATCACTGGAAGGTTGCGCTCGATGAGGCGTTGCGCTTGATCGAGGTTCTGAAGATAGGCGACGACCGCACGCAATCCCAAACTGCCGCTGTAGGCGACGTTGAACGCCCAGTTCCCCGTACCGTTGTACGCGCGGTCGGCTACGCTGCGCGCCGTTTCTTCGACACCGATGTCGATGCCGTGATACGAGTTCACCATCGCGAGGCTCGTAGGGCTGCACCAGCCGCGCTGCCCTTCTACGATGTATTGCGTGTACGCCGGAACATCGAGAATCACCGCGTCGCGCGCGTACGGTAACGACGCAAGCGCATGAGCCGGTGCCGCGAACGCCAACACGTTGAAATCAACGCCGGCTGCGAAGAGTTCGACTCCGTCGAACGGCTGCTCCGCGGTGATGACGTCGACGTCGACGCGCACGCCTTCGCGATCGCTTTGTGCGCTAAACGATTTACGGCCGCTCGTGTGCCATTCCGCGTAGTCGATACCACGACGTGGCCGGGACACCCGCACGGAGCAAGCGAAACTTCAGTCGCCCGTGTGGTGCGTACGTGTTCCAACTCACGACGCCGCTGCGCGCCGGCTCGAAGCGTAGCTGGGTGCCTTCACGAATATTGAGCGCTTGCGCGAACGATGCGCCTAAATCTGCCACTCCCATGCGTTCCACGTGTCGACGAGAAATGCGGCCGGTTTGAACCCTTTGATGTCGCTGTTCAGACCGTAATACGACTGTTCCCAATAGAAGAAAACCGCCGGAACGACCTGCCGAATGCGTTGTTCCTCCTGTTGGTAGAGCCGTTTGCGTTCGGCCTGGTCGTACGTCGCGGCTGCTGCCGCGCTCGTCCGGTCGACGACCGGATCGCGTAACCACGACGTATTTGCGCCGTGCGGCGGAATGAATGCGGAATTCCAGCTTCCCGCGTTGTCAGGATCGGGACCGTTGGTATTGATCGACCACTCGAGGTCGTATTTTCCGGTGTAGAGCGGACCGTTCTCTGCGAACATCAGGCTCGACGGATAATTGCGAATCGCGACGTCGATGCCGAGAGCGCGCAGCATCGATTGCATCACGACCTCGGATTGTTCGTTGCTTTTCGCGCTGTTTGAAGCGGAAACGGTAAGACGCAGCGGAAGCGCCGTTGCGGCGAAGGATGCCGTCCGGTCCGGGCTTCCAGCCGGCTTGCGCAAGCAGTGCGCGCGCATGCTGCGGATCGTAGCGGTACGGCGGCAACGACGGAGCCGCCCATGACTGCGGAAAGATATCGGAGAGGGCGAGCTCGTTGATTCCGTGGTAGACGGTATCGTTGATCTGCTTCCAATCGATGCCTTCGGCGATCGCTTGACGAACGCGCACGTCCGAGAGCAGCGGGCGGCTCATATTGATGCCGAGATGACGCCAATTCGCAATCAACCGGTGCTGCACGACCACGCCGTCAATCGATGACAGCCTCGGCACGGAATTCGAATCGACGTCGCGATAGAGATCGATTTCGTGCGTCTGTAGTTGGCTGAGCAGTGTGTTCGTATCTGGCACGACTTTCCACACGAGCTGGTGTAACTTCGGAGCGCCGCGCCAGTAGTACGGATTCGGCTCAAAGACGAGCGACGAGCCGTGATTCCATTGCTTCAGCACGTACGGCCCGCTGGAAACCGGCATGCTATTGATCGGCGCGCGATTGATATCCGGCAGGCTTTGCCAACAAATGCGACGGCAGCGGCGGATACGCCGTGCCGCCCATCGTCAAAATGTCGAACGCAGAGACGCTCGGATGTTTGAGCTGAAGGACGAGGGTGTAATCGTCGGGCGCCTTTGCGCTCGCGATGCCGTCCCATCCGTAGTGCGATTTGACGTTGTTGCGCGGATTGAGCACCGCGTGGTACGTGAAGAGCCAATCGCTTGCGGTTACGGGCGCACCGTCGGACCAACGCGCATTGCGGCGCAGGCGAACGGTGATCGTCTTTCCGTCTGCGCTGATCCCGCCGTTGTGCTTTGTCGGAATTGCGAGCGCGAGATCGGGAATCAGATTGCCGTCCGCATCGTACCGGATCAGAAACGAGTAGAGCAGCGAACTCACTTCATCGGTCGATTCGTTGTTGCCGAACATTAAGTTGAGCGAATCAGGCTCCTGCTGTTCGCCCATTCGCAGCACGCCCGGAATTGTCCACGAATGACGGCCGCTTCTCGCGGTCGTCGTTGTTTTCGTGCACGCTGCGAGCGCGACGAGGATCAGCAGCGCGGCTATGCGCCGCACGGACGCTCTTTGTGCAGTGCCGGTGCGATCGCCGCGTACAGCGCGTGCGGACCGTAACGGACGACATCGTCCGCGGGCAGCGTCGTCTCGGCTTTCGCGCGCTCGATCTCGCGACGCGCGGCCGGATCGTCGAGTTTGCGCGTGTTCAGTGCGATGCCGATGACGCGCGCGGGCTTCACGGTCGCAAGCAATGCTTCGTGAATGCCGATGAGCTCGCGATAACCGAGCGTCGGCGTCGCGTAGCTCTCGATCGTCGGCCGTAGCGGATCGACCACGAGGACGAGCGCGTCGGGCGCCGCGCCGTACATCAGCGCGAGCGTCACCGGCGCGTACGCAGGATGGTTGATCGATCCTTGTCCTTCGACGATGATGACGTCCGGATTGCGCGATGCCGCTTCGAGCACTAGCAATTCGGTGGCGCCCGGTGCGAAGTCCGCGATTACGCGGTCGATCGAAATCCCCCAACCGGCGATCATGATGCCGGTTTGCCCCGTCGGCACAAACTCCGCATGCGCGCCGGCGTCGCGAGCTGCGCGCGCGAGCTCCAGTGCAACGGTCATCTTCCCGACGGCGCAATCATTGCCGACCATCAGCATGACGGGCGCTTTGACGTCGTACGCTGCGCCCGAGAAGATCGGCGTTGCCGGCGGTTTGCGAACGTCCCAAATATCGGTGCCGTTTGCACGCGCCGCTTGCGCGAACTCTTCGTCGTCCGCAAGCATATCGTGCAGACCGCTCACGATCTCGAGTTTGGCGCGGATCGCACGCAGAATTTCATTACGCCAGGCATTCGGCAGAGCGCCGCCCTTCGGGGCGGTTCCGATCAACAACGACGTCGGGTGATATGCGAGCGCTTCTTCCACGGTGCCGACGATCGGTGCATCGTTGCGCAGATGCGGAAGCAGATCGTGCACGTGCTTTCCGGCGAAGTCGTCGTCGACGACGGCCACGACATCGTCTTCGCCGTACGCGATAACGCCGTGCGCCGTTTTCGCGTCGTCAACGAACTTGCCGGGCGCGAGAATTGCATAGCGCCGGCGCTTCATGCGGCGACGCGTTCTTTGACACCGAGTCCGGGCTCATCGGGCAAGATCAATTTTCCGTGTTGATACGTAACGCCGCTGAACGGGTCGTCCTTCGTCAAAAACGGGCCGTCGATGTCGGCCCAGTCGACGAGCGGTGAAATGTGCGCGGCCGCAGTCGCCGCGATGGCGCTTTCGACCATGCAGCCGAGCATGATCTTCATGCCGAGGGCACGCGCAGCATGAATCATTGCGACCGCGCCGCGAATGCCGCCGGTTTTCGCGAGCTTTACGTTGACGCCGTCGACGCAGCCGATCAATTGCGGCAGGTCTCGAGCGGTAAGTGAATCTTCGTCGGCGACGATCGGTATTTCGGATCGTTCGCGAATCGCGCGGAGTCCTTGCGGAGAGCCGGCCGGAATCGGCTGCTCGCAAAACTCGATGTCGTACTTCGCAAGTTCACCGAGAATCTCGATCGCGGTCCCGACGTTCCAGCCCTCATTTGCATCGATTCGGATGGTGCCCGTGTAGCGGCCCCGAACTGCGGCCATCGTTTCGACTTGTTCGCGTGCGCTTCCCAATCCGAGCTTTACTTTGAGGACCGGATGCGTGCCGATTTCGTCAAGTTTACGCAGCGTCGTTTCCGGATCACTGATGCCGATCGTGAACGAAGTCACGGGCGTCCGTGCGGGATCGAGTCCTAACAACGCGTATAGTGGTTGCTCGAGTCGCTTGCCGATGAGATCGTGCAGCGCGAGGTCGAGCCCCTCGCGCGCCGCCGCGGGAATCCGTTCGTGCAGCAGACGTTCAAGCTGGAATGGGTCATCGAGCGTCATTTCGTTTTCTTCGAAATAGTGCTCGACCGATTCGAGCGATTCGCCGTAGCGCTCGATCGGCGTCGACTCGCCGATCCCTTCGTCGGTGCCGTCACTGACTCGGAAGAGCGCGGTGCGTGCGACGGACGTTTCGCCGCGCGCGATTTTGAACGGATGTTTAAGCGAGAGCGCAAGCGGTGTAATGGAGAGCGAGAGACCCATGCGTGCGGCTTCTGCCCGTTCGCACGCTCTCCTCGCGCCAGGATGGCGCGATCATCGCATCACCGGCGAAGCGACGTGATACACGCTTCCCGCATGATCGTGACGAATGCCTTCACCGAGCGTGCGCGCGGCATGCGTTTCGCTGCCGAGAATGACACGGCGTTCTTCAGCGTCATCGTAGCGCGCATCGAATTGATTCATCAGCCGCTGCGACTTGGAACGCTTTTCGACCGCATGATCGATTTCATGTCCGAGACCGAGGGCCGGCGACTGGCGCCCTCCGTTCGTGGTGCGAAGCGCGCTATACGGGTCCCATCCGATCGTGTTGCTGCGCGGGTCGAAGTAATCGCTATTGCGGTGATTGATTGCCAAAACGTAGTGGCGGCCGTCCGCGGGATGCTGTAATCGCTGAAAAAGACGGCGCTCGACCGGATCGCCCGACAGGTACGCTTTTGCGGCTTCATACTGTCGCTCGGCGCTCCGCGGAACGTCGAGATGTCCGTGGCGAACGTACCGTTCGCGGGCGAGGGGTTGTGTCTGCATAGCGCGGCTCAATCACGCCGTGCCGGCGCCCGCGCAAGCGCCAACGGCGATCCGGCAAGGACGGCTTGACGGCAAGTGGTACTCTAACAAGGCTCGACTGCGCTTAGCGCGCACCACGCATAGGTGCCGAACCGACTTGGATACCTAGGGAGCATCAGCTCCGGATACGACGGGATCGCTTGGGCCTCGAGCCTGCGGTACCGGCGCCCGGGCCGCACCCACCTGCGAGACCGCAGGTTCAGTTGCCTCGCGTGGCAGACGCTATTTGCGGTCGAGCACGGATCGTGCATGCGCGATACGCCAACGGCGGATCGCGTTTGTCATTTCCAATACCGGCGCGTCGCCGGTGAGCACGGCGAATCCCAAAAACGATTGCCACGCCGCTAGGAATGCCTCCGGCGGAGCGAACGCGTTGGACCATAGCAGCACGGTGCGGTCCACGAGGTCGCACGAATCGCTCGCCGCATCGAACGCGGACGGCTCGATGCCGTACCGCAACCAGGCGGAATCGGTCTCCTTCGACACCCGCCTGCAATCTGAAGCCGTCGCTGCAAACGTCCCCGGCACGTTGCGCAAAGCGAGCGTAACGTTTGCGGCCTTTGCAAGCCCCGCCGCTTCGGAGAGTTTCGCGAGCTGCGCGTTCCACGGCAGCAGTGTCTCCGATCCAAGCGGAGCCGCGATCAACGGGCTGCCGACTGCGCACGCCACCGCAAGCACACGTTGCATCGACGACGTATCGCATGTCAGCATGTCGCGGCTTTCCAACGCGGCGATCGTCAAGCCGAGGTCGGTGGCCATCTTCTTTATTTGGGCGAGGTAGTCCGCATCGGTCCGCGGAAAGTGCCGCACGTCCAAGACGATGCCGTCGATCCTCAGCTCTCGAGCAGCGTGATCGAGAACTTCGAGCTGCGTCAGATCTCCGCGATCCAGCGCACCCGCGAACGCGCTGCTCGTGCAAGCTAGCTTCATGGCATCGCAAGATTCACTCGGCGGAGTCCCGGTACATGTTCGTCCGCACGAAAATGTTTATTGGGCCGCCCTCGCGGAGAGTTTCCCGATGACTGATGTTTATGCGTGGAGCGGAGCGCAGTCCAAATGAAAATCGCGCTCGGCGCGGATCACGCCGGCTATGGTTATAAGGATCGCATCGCGCAAATCTTGCGCGCGAGCGGTCACGAGATCATTGATTACGGCACGAACAGCGATACGCCGGTCGATTATCCGCAATATGGATATGCCGTCGGCGAAGCCGTTGCAAGCGGCCAGGCCGATCGCGGCGTAGTCGTGTGCGGATCGAGCCTCGGAATCTCGATGGCAGCCAATAAAGTTCCGGGCGTTCGCTGCGCCGCGGTATTCGAACCGCTGGCGACGGAGCTTTCACGCCGGCATAACGATGCAAACGTGCTCGCGCTCTCCGAACGCCTCACCGGATGGGAAATGACGGAGCGCCTCGTCGACATTTTCATGCACACGCCGTTCGACGGCGACGCGTCCGACGGGAAACGTCACAAGCACCGCGTCGAGCAACTCTTTGAATTCGGCGACGCACAACGCGAACGCACGCTCAAAGATATCGAAGCCGGTAGCATAAGCGACGCGATCACGCCGAAAGAGTTGTTATAAAGGAACGCAGTTATGGACATCCTGACACCGTCCGCTATCGAAGCCGAAGATCCGCAAGTTTTTGAAGCGATCGCGAACGAGGAGCGGCGCCAAAAAGAAAATTTGGAGCTCATCGCTTCGGAAAACTATGCGAGTCGCGCCGTTCGCGAAGCGATGGCGTCGGTGATGACCAATAAATACGCCGAAGGATATCCCGGCAAGCGGTACTACGGCGGTTGCGAGTTCGTCGACGTGGTCGAGAATCTCGCGATCGATCGCTTAACCACGATCTTCGCCGCCGACCATGCAAACGTGCAACCGCATGCGGGCGCGCAGGCCAACATGGCGGTTTTCATGGCTCAACTGCAGCCGGGTGACACGGTGCTCGGCATGTCGCTGGCGCACGGCGGCCACTTGACGCACGGCACCAAGGTGAGTTTCAGCGGAAAGCTCTACAACGCGGTCGCGTACGGAGTGCGCAAAGACAGCGAGCTGATCGACTTCGACGACGTGCGTGCCAAGGCGCGCGAATTCAAACCGAAGATGATCATTGCCGGCGCAAGCGCCTATCCGCGAACCATGGACTATGCGCCGTTCCGTGAGATTGCCGATGAAATCGGCGCGGTGCTCCTCGTCGACATGGCGCACATCGCGGGGCTCGTTGCGGTCGGATTGCATCCGTCGCCGGTGCCGGTCGCCGAATACGTCACGTCGACAACGCACAAAACGCTGCGTGGACCGCGCGGCGGTATCATTCTCTGCAAAGAAGCATACGCGCAAGCGATCGACAAAACCGTGTTCCCCGGCATTCAGGGCGGTCCGCTGATGCACACGATCGCGGCGAAGGCGGTCGCCTTCGGCGAAGCGCTACGGCCGTCGTTTAAGACGTATCAGCAACAAGTCATCGACAATGCGAAAGCTATGGCGGCAGAGTTTGTCCGCGGCGGCCTTCGCTTGGTGGCCGGCGGCACGGATACGCACCTGATGCTCGTCGACGTGTCGGTGAAAGGCCTAACCGGCAGAGCGGTCGAGCAGTATCTCGATGAGATCAGCATCACGGTGAACAAAAACGCGATTCCGTACGATCAGCAAAAACCGATGGTTGCAAGCGGAATTCGCCTCGGGACGCCGGCGATCACGTCGCGCGGATTCGGCCAGAGCGAGTGCCGCGAGGTCGCACGGATCATCCTTGACGGCTTAGCGGATATCGAAGGCAAGGCGAACGTCGGCAAACTCCGCGCCCGCGTTCACGAATTAACATCCCGGTTCGAGGTCCCGTAGTCGCGTGAAGACGTATCGGTTTTCGCTGTCCGATGACGGCGGCTGCGGGCCTTGCCTCAATCCTCAATGCCCTGCTGAAGGCCAGCATATCAAGCGGGCATTCCTCTATTATCCCGACGAAGAGGTCGGCGAGGTTTGTTGCCGCACGCATGATTGCATGGTAAGTGCCGCCTACGAATTGCTAAGGTTTCACTACATTCGAACAACGCAGCGTATCATCCAACTCGTTTTTGAACGGAACGCCGCCAACATAGAATCTTGCAAGATCTTAGTCCGCGGCTCGCATTTTCATCCTCTGCGCCCATGCCGCCCGCACCGCTTCTCTCGGCAAACCTGAA
This sequence comes from Vulcanimicrobiia bacterium, assembly GCA_963737065.1. Lineage (GTDB taxonomy): Bacteria > Vulcanimicrobiota > Vulcanimicrobiia > Vulcanimicrobiales > Vulcanimicrobiaceae > JAMXLG01. Next base: position 1,429,637 of record CAVTRC010000001.1, on the reverse strand, counting down.
GGCCTAACGATCCCGACGCGTTCAATGCCGTCGATGCGAATCGTACACCCCTGCCATCCGGCACGACGCGCGCTTGCGGAAAGGCGGGCTCTTGCAACAACGCGTTCCGGCGTTATCGCGGATCCGGGAAGGGCGTCGACGAAAACGACCGTCGAGAAGCGACGGTCGTACTCGACCAGGACGTGTTCGGGCATGGAACGTTCTTTGCTCGCCTTCAGCGTTGGCGCATATGCTGCTCCACTGAGCTTCGAGCCGAATCGGCCATCTTTTGCCTTAAGTTGATATTGCGCCTCACAGCACTGACATTCAAAGTCCGCTACAGGCGTATTATGCGGAAGGCGGGTCAACGAATCGTTCACGCAATGTAAGCAGTAGAGGTTTAGCTCTGCCCACGTCTCCAAGACAACACGAGCAAACTGGGTCTTATTTGAGTATGTCGTTGCAATCGTTTGGTCAATCAATGGACTGAATATCGGCTTCATATTGAGTCGCTCATAGCGCCCTTGTCCGAGAAACCGGATTACGCCTTGATCGCGCAACACTTGTAGACTTTGCCGAATCTTCGCTTCGATAAAACGATTCTCGGGATAGTGCTTCTCGAACGCGGTTTTCCGCACCACGATATCGGCCAATGTGAATTCTACCGGCATCGTCTCGACGGCTTGTTCGATCAGAGTCTTCCAAGTGCGTAGCCGTTTCTTCAAGCGTTTCCCTCCACAGCGCAATATCGCACGCGATTTGCAGAAACCCTCGTATGCCGCAGCCCTTTAACGGGCCTGCAACTCGTCGTTCCGAATGCCGAGCGCGTTGGCGACTGCTGCGAGGAGCGTCAGCGTCGCGCAGCCGAGTGCGACGCCTTGAAATCCCTGCTCGAACGCTCGCGTTGATGCGAGCTGCAGTTGCGCGTTTTTGAAGCGAGCGCCGCCGAGGCGGTCGCGTTGTGCATTCGCCGCCGCTCGTATCCGCGGCGATGCGCGCATGGCATCGAGCGAGTGGTCCAGCGAGGCGTTGTACAACTTCGCAAGAACGATCGTAAGTGCCGCGACGGCAAGTAAACCGGCGACGCGCGAAACCGCGTTATTGATGCCCGACGCGATGCCGACGTGTTCGGGCGCGACGGAATCAATAACCGTCGATGTCAGGGGCGCGACAGTTAGTCCGAGTCCAATACCGATCATGACAATGCCGGGGAAAAACGTCGTTACATACGTCGAATTCCGTTCTAAAAGCGCGAGTACGACAAAGCCGCCTGCAATGACGATTGGGCCGATCGCAAGCACGGTGCGCATACCGATCGTGCGCCCGAGCGCCGTGCCAACACGCGCGAGCGCAACCATACAGATTCCCAATGGAAGCGTCGCTAAGGCGGTTTGCAGCGCGTTATATCCATGACCCTGAATCATCACGAACGGCAACACGTAGAAGTTCGCGCCGAGTGCGCCGTACAGCAGCAGCGTTGCAACGTTGACCGTACCGAAGGTTCGCGACGCGAACACTGCAGGCGAAACGAGTGGGTTTGTTACGCGCGTGTCACGTGCGACAAAGATTGCCATCAGGGCAACGCCTGCAATCGCCGTACCGGTCGTCGAGACCGAATGCCAGCCGATGGAACTACCGCGAATAAGCGCGTACGTGATTGCGCCGAGCGAAACGGTGAGCAACGCTGAGCCGGTGAAATCCAGGTGGCGCGACGCGCGGTCATCACGGCTTTCGTCGATGTGAACGCTCGTTGCATACAGCACCAGTGCGGCAAGCGGAATGTTGATCCAAAAAACCGAGCGCCATCCCAGCGAATCGATAAGCGCGCCGCCGACCATCGGGCCTAGCGTCGACGTCAGCGCGCCGAATGCAGACCACGCCGCGATCGCGCGATCGCGTGCCGTGCCGGTGAAATGCGCGCCGAGGACTGCGAGGCTCGACGGAATGAGTAACATTCCACCGCAGCCTTGAACCACGCGTGCGACCAGCATCGATGGAATCGACCAGGCAAACCCGCAGCCAACCGAGCCGATTGCAAACAGAATCACGCCGAACGTGAAGATCCGTTTCCGCCCGTAGATGTCGGCAAGGGCGCCGCCGATGAGCATGAGCGACCCAATGACAAGCGTATACAGCTCGACGATCCAGGCGACGTCGCCGGCTCCGGCATGAAATTGACGTTGAATCGACGGCAGCGCAAGCGTGACGACCATGCCGTCGATGAAGGCCATGCTCGACCCGACGATCGTCGCGATCATGACCCACAGGTCGCCGGTCGATCGAGCCGCGCGCGCCATCTCCACGACGGTTGCAACCCGCGCATGCCGGTAAAGGCTTCGGATTGCGACCGCCCTAAATATTGGGCATGCCCGCTTCCGAAGCGTTGCACGTCGTCCGACATCCGGCCGTCGCCGATCGACTTGCGCGCTTGCGCGACCGTGATACGCCGACGCCGGTTTTTCGGACGCTCATCGAAGAACTGGGCGCGTTCCTCGCTTACGAAGCAACGCGTTCGTTGCCGTTGCGCGACTACGACGTCACGACGCCGCTCATCGAAACGAAGGCTGAACGCATCGCAACGCGCCCCGTCGTCGCACCGGTGCTGCGCGCCGGTCTCGGATTGCTTCCGGGGTTTCTCGACGTGATCGATGACGCGGTCGTCGCGCATCTCGGCTTCTATCGCGATCCGCAATCCTTGCGCGCGGTGCCCTACTACGCAAACGTACCGCCGCAGCTCGAAGACCGTCACGTGTTCGTACTCGATCCGATGCTTGCCACGGGTCATTCGGGCGTGGCCGCACTCGACGCGCTCGTCGATCGCGGCGCGCGGAAGATGACATTCGTCTGCGTGATCGCAGCGCCGGAGGGCGTCGAGCACATCCATGAGTCGCATCCCGGCGTTACCATCGTCGCCGCAGCAGTCGATGCGGGGTTGAACGATCACGCGTATATCGTTCCGGGCCTCGGCGACGCCGGAGACCGGATGTTCGGCAGTCTCACCTCCGTGCCGCACGCAGTGCGCGCACATACGTAGGAATCGCCGGAACGATGCGCCCGGGCTGGGATGAGTATTTTATGCAAATCGCGCGAACCGTCGCTACGCGCGCAACGTGTCCGCGTCTTTCCGTAGGTTGCGTGCTCGTTCGCGAGCATCGGATTCTGACGACGGGGTACAACGGCGCGCCGCGCGGGGTCGCGCACTGCACCGAGGCAGGCTGCATCGTGGTCAACGAGCATTGCGCGCGCGCGACGCACGCGGAAGCAAATGCGATAGTGCAAGGCGCCCTACACGGTGTTAGCCTCGCCGGTTCCCTCGCGTACTGCACGCATCAGCCGTGCGTGAACTGTTCGAAACTGTTGATCAGCGCAGGCCTGCAAAAGATCGTCTACGACATGGGGTATCCCGACCCCGTTGCGAGTGAACTGCTCGCCGAGGCCGGCGTCGCGATCGCGCAATTTGCGACGCTCGAGGCGGCACGCGCGTGACGGCTGCGTTCATTTATCTCGTGACTTTCGTGGTTGCGGCCGCCGTGTCGGCCGCGGCAACGCCGCTCGTGATCAAGCTTGCAACGCACTTACAAATCGTCGTCGGTACCGGTGAAGACCGTCACGTTCACGTGCATCCGACGCCGCGCATCGGCGGCCTCGCGGTGTTTTTCGGGTTCGCCTTTGCACTCTTCGCGGTGCTCGGCTTCGCGCTGAGCTCGCCGTACGCGCTCTTCCCCTCCGCTCGAGCATGTCGGCGTGCACCAAAAGCTCGACATGATGAGCGATCAATTCGATACCGTGCACAGGCTCGTCGGACTGCTCTTCGGCAGTCTATTGATCCTCGGCGTCGGCGTCTGGGACGACATCATGCAGATGCGTCCGCGCAACAAGTTGTTCGCGCAGATCATCGTCGCGCTGATCTCTATGTTGTACGGATTCATCATTCCGGGGATCACGAATCCGTTCGATCACAATCCGAATTCGAACTGGATCGATTTCCCGTGGTACGTCGGTGTACCGCTTACGCTGCTGTGGTATGTCGGCATGATGAACGCGATCAACTTCATCGACGGCCTCGACGGGTTGCTCTCGGGTTTCGCCGCGATTTCAAGCCTATTTTTGTTCGCTATCTCGGTACTGCACGGCAATCCGGTGGTCGCGCTCGTCGTGATCGCGCTCGCCGGCGGCGCGCTCGGATTTCTTCCATACAATTTTAATCCGGCAAAGATCTTTTTGGGCGACGCAGGTTCGCTCTTTATCGGCTATGTGTTTGCAACGGTTTCCGTTATCGGTGCAAGCAAGACGGCGATTGCGATTTCCATTGTCGTGCCGCTCGTCGTGCTCGCATTACCGATTCTCGATACGGCCGCTGCGATCGTGCGTCGCGCGCGGTCCGGGAAGAAAATTACGGAAGCCGACCGCGGCCACTTTCACCACCAGTTAATCTTCCGCTTTGGGCTGAATGTACGCCAGGCGGTGCTGTTGATCTACGCCGTCTGCTTCCTGCTCGGCGTCGTCGCGCTCGCGCTCTCGGGTGAATTTACGCACGTTTTCAAGCACACGATCTAGGGCTGCGTTATGGAGAATCACAAACTTCGCGTGATGACGGTGTTCGGAACGCGTCCGGACACCATCAAGATGGCTCCCGTCGTTCATGCGCTGCGCGCTCATCCGGCGATCGACGACATCGTCTGCGTTACGGCGCAGCATCGGCAGATGCTCGACGATCTGCTCGAGCTCTTCGGGATCGTTCCCGACTACGATCTCGATATCATGACGCGCGATCAAACGCTCACGCAAATTACCACGCGCGTGCTCGAAGGGATGGAGCCCGTGCTGAACGAGGCGACGCCGGACGTCGTGCTCGTTCACGGCGATACGACGACGAGCACTTCTGCTGCGCTTGCGGCGTTTTACCAGCAAGTTCCCGTGGGACACGTGGAAGCAGGATTGCGGACGAACGATCCGTGGCTTCCGTATCCCGAAGAAATGAATCGCCGCTTGACCGGGACGATTGCGCGCTATCATTTTTCGCCGACGATGCTCGCGCGCGAGCATCTGCTGCGCGAAAATGTCAACGTCGAAGACATCATCGTCACGGGCAACACGGTCATCGACGCATTCCTCGCGACCGCGAACCGCAGCAATCTTCCCAAGCCGCCCGATTTCGATCTGCTCGATCGCTCGCGTCCCATCATCGTCGTGACCGCGCATCGTCGCGAGAATCACCCGCACATGCGCGAGATGTGCGAAGCGATGCGCGACATCGCCGGGCTGCCGCAACGCCCGCAAATCTATTGGCCCGTGCATCCCTCGCCGCACGTCCGTCCGGTTGCGCTCGACGTGCTCGATAACGTTCCGGGCGTCGTGCTCGTGCAGCCGATCGACTACGCGCACATGGTCGCCGCCGTCAAAGCGGCGACGTTCGTTCTAACCGACTCCGGCGGCTTGCAAGAAGAGGCGCCGTGTCTCGGTAAACCGGTCCTGGTGATGCGCGACGAGACCGAGCGCCCGGAGGGGCTTGAGGCCGGTACGCTCGAGCTCGTCGGACACGACCGGGCAAAAATCGTCGACGCGGCGCGTCGTTTGCTCGTCGATGAAGTCGACTTTGCGCGCATGGCGCGTGCCGCGAACCCGTACGGCGACGGACATGCCTCGGAGCGCATCGTCGAATGGCTCTTGGCCCGTCACGCGGGAACGCCGTATCCCGAGCCGTTCGGCGCCGTTGCTTCATGAAGGATGCCGTCCCGGTTATTGCTGCCGGCAGCACGCTTGCCGGCGCGACGCTTGCCGGCTTACTCCTCGGCATCTTCGTCGGTGCTCGTACGGGCCAGCCAATGTGGGCGTTCGTGGGCTTGATCGTTGGCCTCGCGGTCGGCGGATATAGCGCCATGCGGCTGCTGTTCCACACCGAATGAACGAGCGGGGGCCGCACGATGCGGGGCGCGCGCAGTCTCCGGAAGGCGAGCGGAGTGCGGATCCGGCGATGGGCGTGCCGGCTGTGCGAAGCGCTTCGCGGTATTTTGACGAGGAGGATTGGGGAAAGACTGAGCGTAGCTATGGCGACGCCGAAGCGGCGGCCGATCTCGCGACGTATCGCGCGCTCAAGAAATCGGTCTCGTTTCGAACCGTGCTCACCGTAGCGATCGTCGGTGCCGCAACCGCCCCCCGGTTCCCCATTCCCGCGCTTGCCCTGCTGGTTGGTGGCCTCTGCGGTATCATCAATAACCTTCTGGTGATGCGCAGCAACGAGCGGGTCGTCGAAACGCGCTCGGTCGGGGGCTTCGTCTTTAGTAGTTTTCTAAGAATCGCGGTCTTCGGTATAGTCCCCGTGGCATTTGCCGCTCGAGGACCGTGGTGGTCGATGGCGGCGTACTTCGCCGGCTTCTTTCTTCCGTTAGCGCTGTATATGGCGAGTGTGCAGCGCGCATTTAAAAGAGAATAGCGTTTCGTGCACGAGCAAATCGGCGAGCACATTCCCTGGCAGTGGCCGGTGTTCGGAACGGTCCATGGCGACACGATCATGACGACGTGGCTCGTGATGATCGTTTCGCTCGTCTTTTTCGCCTTGGTTGGTGCCAGCTACCGCTCCGCGTACGTCTCGAAGCGCCAGACGATCGCCGAAGGCGCCATTAACTACCTGGCCGATTTGGTGACGAGTACGCTCGGAGAACGGGGCGAGCCGTACGTTCCGTTCTTTATCGCGCTCTTCGTGTTCATCTTCTTGTTGAATCAATTCGGCATCTTTCCGTTTAAGGTGCTCGGCCTGCCGTTCGGCGGTTCCCCGACGGCGGATTTGAACACGACGCTGCCGCTCGCATTGATGGTTTTCGTCATCTGCTGGGTGGTCGGCATCCGTCAAAACGGGATCAAGCAATTCGGCCACGTGGCGAAGCCCTTCTGGTGGCTCACGCCGATCAATGTTCTCGAAGAACTCGCGCGGCCTGCGACGCTCGCAGCACGTTTATTTTTCAATATTTTCGTGGGCGAACTGCTCTTCATCATCATCGCGTCGATCGTGACGTCGCACGTGACGATCGGTCCGGTGAACCTGTCGCTCGCCGTGACGGTGATTCCGTTCTTCATACAGTTTTTCAACTTCTTCGTCGGAACCGTACAAGCGTTCGTTTTCACCCTGCTCGCGATCGTCTATCTGTCGCTCGCAACGGCATCCGATCACTAGACTTTATCGATCAAAGTTAAAACTTTGCTCGCTAAAGTCACCCGGTATACTAGCTAAGATAACTATGGAAAGGTATCGACTTGACCTCTGAAGCGTTGGTTGCAGGCCTGACCCTGCTGGCGTTCGGCATCATTATCGCCGGTGTGGCATTCGGTTCGGCCATCGGCGACGGTATCGTTGCGAGCAAGGCCGTGGAGGCGATCGCGCGTCAACCCGAAGCGCGTCCGAACATCTTCACGTTCCTCTTTCTCGGCGTCGGCGTGCTGGAAGCGTTCCCGATCATCGGACTCGGTTTGGGTTTCTACCTGCTGCTCGTCGTGGCAAACGTTCCGGGTCTGCTGCAGCACCTGCACTAAAGCGAAACAATCATGATGCTCGCCGCGGAGATGTTTCTCCAACCCGATGGAACGTTCTGGGTGCAGCTGATTAACTTCGCGATCTTCTTCGCGATTTTGTCGGTCGTTTTTTTACGTCCGGTTGGTCGCGCGATCCGCGAACGCCGCAGGTATATCAACAGCGTCCACACCGACTACGAGAAGTATCAAACCGAAGGCAGCAAGCTGCGCGCGGAAGCCGCAGGCATTCGCGCCGCTGCACGGCGTGATGCGGTTGCAACGATCGCAAAGGCGCGCGCCGACGGGTCAAACAAAGCGTCGGAGATTTCGGCAACGTACACAGCGCAGGCGCAGTCGACGATCGAGGCCGCCGACAAGCAGGCCGATGCCGAATTGATGGCCGCGCGCGTCGGCGAAGAGAGCCTCGTCCGTCAACTCGCTGAACTGATGGTCGAACGGACCGTCACCGAGCGCTGATGTTGAATTACGAAGCAGTCGCCAAGTGGTCCGATATCATCTCCGCGATTCTTTTTCTTGCGGTGATGGTCTGGCTGTGGACGAAGTACATCGCGCCGGCAGTTCTTGCCGCCCAAGCGAATCAAAACCGCCAGCTCGCGGAGGCGGAACGCCATCGAGATGAAGCAAAAGCGGCGCTCGACCTTCTTCGTCAAGAAATCGAAGGCGCGAAACACGATGCGCAGCTCATTGCTCAGCGCGCCGCAAATCAAGCGAAGCACGAATCGGACGCCATGATCGCCGAAGCGAACGAAGCGGGAGAGCGCGCACTGCGCAATGCGGCCGGCGAACTGCAGCGGGCGCGAGCGGCCGCGCGGGAACAATTACGTGAAGAGCTCGCGGCAAAAGCGCTCGAACTCGCCCGGCGTGAGGCAGAGACGCGCGTCGACGGCGGGGTGAACGCGCGGCTCGTCGACCGGTTCGTCGCGTCGCTCGAACACGGAGCGCGGAACTAATGGCGAACGAAACGCTTGCGCGGCGGTACGCGGTCGCCGTTTTCCAACTCGCGCAGCAAGCCGGACGCATTCAAAAGGTCGGCGACGATCTTTCCACCATCGGGCGCGCCGTCGACGAAGACGCATCGACGCGCGAATTCTTCGTTTCGCCGGTCGTCGACCGTGGCGACAAAGAGAAGGCCCTGCTCAACGCGTTCAACGGCCGGGTCGACGACATCGCGCTTCACACCGCGTTGCTCCTCGTGCGCAAGCGCCGCGAAGCGCTTCTCACCGGCGTGATCGTCGAGTATCGCAAGCTTGAACTCGCCTCGCGCGGGATGGAACCGCTGACCGTCATCACCGCTCGTGATTTGCCGCAGACGGAACTGCGTTCGCTGGTTGACCGGCTCGAGCGCGTCTATAGCAAGAAGTTCGATGTCTCGGTACGCCGCGATCCGTCGCTGATCGGCGGCGTGCGCGTCGTCATGGGCGATCGACGCATCGACGGCACGGTCGCGGGCCGCCTCGAAGAACTGTCGCGAACGTTGTTCGCAGGGAGCCGCTAACGTGCCGGCGCCCAAGGGGAGTTACTTGCAAACCAATACGCGCAGATCAGATCGGAGCGCCTCGTATAATGATTAACGCAGACGAAATCGCCGGTATTCTGAAGCAGCAGATTGCGAGCTTCAACACGGCCGTCCAGGAGGACGAAGTTGGAACCGTGATCGAGGTGGGCGCGAACCTCGCGCGCGTCTACGGTCTGCGCGCCGTACGCTCGTCGGAACTTGTCGAATTCCACAACGGCATGCTGGGCGTCGCGCTGAATTTGGAAGAGGACAACGTCGGCGTCGTCATCATGGGCGACGACGAAGACATCAAAGAAGGCGATAAGGTTCGCCGCACCGGACGCATTGCGTCCGTTCCGGTCGGAGAATCGCTGCTCGGTCGCGTCGTGAATCCGCTCGGCCAGCCGGTCGACGGCAAAGGGCCCGTCGAAACGAATAAATATCGCACGATCGAAAACATCGCGCCGACGGTCGTTCAACGTCAATCGGTGAAGCAGCCGCTGCAGACCGGTATCCGCGCGATCGACGCGCTCATTCCGATCGGTAAAGGCCAGCGCGAGCTGATCATCGGCGACCGTTCGACCGGAAAAACGGCGATCGCGGTCGACACGATCATCAATCAAAAGGGCAAGAACGTGTTCTGCATCTACGTCGCGATCGGTCAGAAGAATGCGACGGTTGCCGCGCTGGCGCAAATCCTCGAACACAAGGGCGCGATGGACTACACGACGATCGTTACGGTCGGTCCGTCCGAATCGGCGGCGCTGCGCTGGATCGCTCCCTTCGCCGGCTGTGCGATGGGCGAAGAGCTCATGTATCAAGGCAAAGACGTCCTCATCGTCTACGATGACCTCACCAAGCACGCGCAGTCGTATCGTGAAATGGCGCTTCTTCTTCGCCGTCCTCCGGGGCGCGAAGCATATCCCGGCGACGTCTTCTATCTGCACTCGCGTCTGCTCGAACGGGCGGCGAAGCTTTCCGACGAACTCGGCGGCGGATCGATGACGGCACTGCCGATCATCGAAACCCAAGCGGGTGATTTCTCCGCGTATATTCCGACGAACGTCATCTCGATCACCGACGGGCAAATCTACCTCACGCCGAGCCTCTTCTTTCAAGGCATTCGTCCCGCGGTTGACGTCGGTTTATCGGTTTCGCGCGTCGGCGGTTCCGCGCAGACGAAGGCGATGAAAGGCGTAGCAGGTCCGCTCAAACTGGAGCTCGCTCAGTATCGCGACCTTGCGGCGTTCGCGAAACTTGCGAGCGACCTCGACAAGGCGACGCAGATGCAACTGATGCGCGGCGAAAAACTCACCGAATTGCTGAAGCAGCCGCAGTATCAGCCGATGGCGATGGAAGATCAAGTGACGATCCTCTACGGCGCGACCACCGGGTACGTAAACGATATCGCGACTCCGCGCCTGCAGAACTGGGCTGCGGGCTTCATCGAGTTCCTGCACTCGAAGCATCCGGAGATTCCGCAGACCATCGCATCGAGCGGCCAGCTCTCGGACGATACGAAGCAAAGACTGAACGCGGCGCTGACGGAGTTCAACAAGAGCTTTTAATGCCGAGCGTCAAGGATCTTCGCGAGCGCATTCGCTCGCTGAAGAACACGCAGCAGATCACCAAGGCGATGAAACAAGTCGCCGCGGCAAAGATCCGCCGCGCCGAGATGGCACAAAAGCAAGCGCGTCCCTACGCGGATACGCTTGCGGAGATGCTGCGCGACTTGATGAACGCGGTAACGAGCGTCGACCATCCGTTCATGAAACCGGGAAACGCGAATGCGCCGCTCGGCGTCATCTTGATGACGGCCGACAAAGGCCTCGCAGGGGCGTTCAACTCCAACGTTATTCGCGCCGGCGAGCTTTTTGCACGCGATCAAAAAGACGTGACGTGGTATACCGTCGGTATCAAAGCACGCAACGCCGTGCGTCGTATGGGGAAGGCGAGCCATCCGACGTGGGTGCTCAACGCGCCATCGAAGATCGAGGTGGCGCGCGACGTCGCGAAACTTGTAACGGACGATTTTATCAACGGCCGGATTTCCGGCATCACGCTCATCTCGTCGAAACTCATTTCGATGTTGTCGCAAAAGCCGGAAACCCGCCAAATGGTGCCCATTCTGCGCGATACCGTCGTGCTGGCCTTGTCGAAGGATCAAGCTGATACGCCGCGACCGGCCGAACCGCATGGAGCAAAAGGATCGGTCGAATTTGCGCCGTCGCCTGAATTCGTGCTCTCGCGCTTGCTGCCGAAGTACCTCGAGTTCACGATCTTCTCCGCGATGCTCGAAACCGATGCGGCGTTCTTCGCCGCGCAATTGCTGGCAATGAACAACGCGACCGACAACGCCGGCAAACTCATCGACGAACTGACCATTCAAATGAACAACGCGCGCCAAGCCGCGATTACGAAGGAACTTCTCGAAATCGTCGGCGGGGCGGAGGCTTTGGTAAATACATGATGCCAATTTCCTGCGTGACGCACGAAACGTCATCATTTACCAAGAGATAAAAAGCGAAGAGAACTGCTAAAGGAATTATTGATAATGGCTGCCACCGGTAAAGTAGTCCAGGTTCTCGGAAACGTTGTCGACGTGGAATTCACGCTGGAGACGCTGCCGAACATCAACGACGCGCTCACCACTCGCGTAAACGAAGGCACGACCGCCGGTACGAACGGACACGCAACCCGTTCGACAGGCTCAGGGCAGGCTGCCGCGGTCGAACTCGGTGGTACGGCGATGCAGTCGCGCGATCTCGTTCTCGAGGTGCAGGACGAACTGGGCAACAACCAAGTGCGCTGCCTCGCAATGGGTTCGACCGACGGCCTGCGCCGCGGCGACCTCGTGACGAACACGGGCGGCCCGATCAAAGTTCCGGTCGGTGAAGGCACGCTCGGACGCATCTTCAACGTCCTCGGTAAACCGATCGACAGCGATGCGCCGGTGAACGCCGCGGCGGAATGGCCGATTCACCGCCCTGCACCCGATTTCAAAGCTCAAGATCCCACGCCCAAACTCTTTGAAACGGGCATTAAAGTCATCGACTTGATGGCGCCGTACACGCGCGGCGGGAAGGTCGGACTGTTTGGCGGCGCGGGCGTCGGCAAGACGGTTCTCATTCAAGAACTGATTCGCAACATTGCGAACGTTCACAAGGGGTTTTCCGTGTTCACGGGCGTCGGTGAGCGGACGCGTGAAGGCAACGACTTGTGGCAAGAAATGAAAGAGTCGGGCGTTCTCGCGCAGACGACGCTCGTGTTCGGTCAGATGGACGAGCCGCCCGGCGTGCGTTTCCGTATCGCGCAAACCGGCGTCACGATGGCAGAGTATTTCCGCGACGAGCAAGGCGCCGACGTGCTCTTGTTCATGGATAACATCTTCCGGTATCTGCAGGCGGGTTCGGAAGTCTCGGCGCTCATGGGCCGGATGCCGTCCGCCGTCGGCTATCAGCCGACGCTTTCGACCGACATGGGTTCGCTCGAAGAGCGCATTACGTCGACCAACAAGGGTTCGATCACGTCCGTGCAAGCCGTCTACGTGCCTGCCGACGACTACACCGACCCGGCCGTTGCGGTCACATTCGCGCATTTGGACGCGACGACCGCGCTGTCGCGTCCCATCTCTGAACTCGGCATCTACCCGGCCGTCGATCCGCTTGCGTCGACATCGCGCATCCTCGATCCGCAGATCGTCGGCCAAGAGCACTACGACGTTGCGCGCGGCGTGCAAGAGACGCTGCAACGCTATAAAGATCTGCAAGACATCATCGCGATTCTCGGCATCGAAGAACTCTCGGAAGAAGACAAGGTCACCGTCGGCCGCGCGCGCCGCATCCAGCGTTTCTTCTCGCAGCCGTTCTTTGTCGCGGAACAGTTCACGGGCACACCCGGCAAGTACGTCAAGATCCAAGATACGATCGCAGGCTTCAAAGAGATCCTCGACGGCAAAGTGGACAATCTGCCGGAGCAAGCCTTCTTCTACAAGGGCGGCATCGACGAGGTAAAGGCTGCCGCCGAAAAACTCGGCGCAACCGTCTAATGCACGCCTCGCGCGCGTTAGAAGCGACGCTCTGATGGCCGCTTCGACGATCCCGTTCAAGCTCATCACGCCGACGAAGGTCGTCTTCGAGGGCGATGCCGAGCTGGTTATTGCCGTAACGACGGAAGGCGAGGAAGGCATCCTTCCGCATCACGCGCCGTTTCTTGCCGCGCTCAAGCCCGGCGTTCTGCGCGCGAACGTCGCCGCCGACGGGAAGACTGAACGTCTCGAACTTGCTACCGCCGAAGGGTTCATGCAAGCGCTCCCGGATCGCGTGACGATTCTCGTCGATCAGGCGCTCGGGTTCGAAGACATTGACGTCGCAAAGACGCGCGAGGAACTCGCGCGTGCAGCGGATCCCGCGACAATAGAGTTCGCTAACGCGAAACTACGCCTGGTCGGAAGCCATTGAAGCGGCTTAGAAAGCATGCCGAAAGGCCCGATACAGTGAAGCGGGGCGCACACCAGCGCCCCGCGAACTTTTTGAACCAATGCTCGACCGCTTAGAGACCACCTTACGGGTGCATGGCGGCGCACGGCTCGAGGGCTCGGTCGCTACGCACGGCGCGAAAAACGCCGCGCTACCGATCATGGCTGCTGCGCTATTGGCCAAGGGAACCGTCACGCTCCATCGCGTGCCACGGATCACCGATGTTTCCGTAATGTGGTCGCTTCTCGAAGCACTCGGTGCGCGTATCCGTTACGAAGGCGATGACACGATCACCATCGATCCAAGCAACGTCGCGTCGTACAAAGCGCCGTACATGCTCGTTCGAAAACTCGCCGCGTCGTTCGATGTAATGGGTCCATTACTCGGGCGTTTCGGACGCGCGGAAGTTCCGCTCCCGGGCGGCTGCATACTCGGCACGCGCGCGACGGACATGCACGAGCAAGCATTTGTCAGGCTCGGATGCGAGGTCAGCAACTACCGCGGCTCCCTCATCGCGCAAGCGAAACAGAAACGTTTGCAGGGCGGAACGATAGAATTCCGCATGCCAAGCGTCGGCGCGACGAAGAACGCGATGCTCGCATCGGTGCTCGCGGAAGGCAACACGACCATCTCGAACGCCGCAATGGAGCCCGAAGTCGTCGATCTCGGAAACTTCTTGCAAACGATGGGTGCAAAAATTTCCGGTCTCGGCAGCGACACGATCGAAGTCCACGGCGTGAATGAGCTGCACGGGTCGGAATACACAATTATTCCCGATCGCATCGTGACGGGAACGCTGCTTCTCAGCGGCGCGGTGACGCGTGGTGACGTTACGGTGACCGATTGCCGCCCCGATCATCTCGAAGCGTTCATGATGAAGCTGCAAGAGTGCGGCGTCGATCTCACCTACGGTGTCGACTGGATTCGCGTGGACGGCAGTACCATCACCGGCGGAACGGAAGTTCTGACCGCACCGCATCCCGGCTTCCCGACCGATCTTCAACCGCAGATCGTCTCGTTCTTGTGTACGGTACCGGGCACGAGCGTTGTCGAAGAATCGATCTTCAACGCGCGCTTCTCGTACGTCAACGAACTTGCCCGTATGGGCGCCGACGTGCGCGTATCGATGGAAAGCAACACCGCCGTCGTGAAGGGCGTTACGCAGCTCTCCGGTGCTCCGGTTGAAGCGCCCGATATCCGCGCAGGCGCAGCGCTCGTCGTCGCGGGGCTCGCAGCCGGCGGCCAAACCGACATCATCGGTCTGGAATACATCGACCGCGGTTACGAGCGGTTGGAAGAAATGCTTTCGAGTCTCGGCGCGCAAGTGCAGCGGTCGAGCGGCGTCACGCCGCTTGTCGAGCCCGCCGGTTTGTTCGAAACACACGAGTATCCTCGCGTGAACACCGCCGCGTTTTAGTTTCTCGAGTCTCACGTCTTAGGGAGTTCGGTTTGGACATCGGCATCGATCTCGGAACGGCCAACGTGCTCGTCCACGTCAAAGGCAAGGGCATCGTGTTGCGCGAGCCGTCGGTCGTCGCGAAGGACATGAATAATGGCAAAGTCCTCGCGGTGGGCGAGGAAGCTAGACAAATGCTCGGCAAAACGCCGGCGCATATTCAAGCGATTCGTCCGCTTCGCGACGGCGTCATCGCCGATTTTGAAGTGACCGAAGCGATGCTCTCCTATTTCATCAAGAAGGTGATGAAAGACCGCTCGTGGTGGTCGTCGATTATCAAACCGAAGCCGCATGTGACGATCTGCGTGCCGGCCGAAATTACGAGCGTCGAAGAGCGCGCGGTGAAAGATGCAGCAAAGCTCGCCGGCGCGCGCAGCGTCGACATCATCGAGGAACCGATGGCGGCTGCCATCGGCGCCGGTCTTCCGATCGACGGTCCCTCCGGATCGATGGTCGTCGACATCGGCGGTGGTACGACCGACGTTGCGGTGATTTCGCTCGGCGGTGTCGTCGTGTCGCAGTCCCTCCGCGTTGCGGGCAACAAGCTCGATGATGCGATCGTGCGCTACATCCGCCGCGTCTACAACTTGATGATCGGTGAACGGACGGCCGAAGAGATCAAGATCAAGATCGGTTCGGCATACAAGTTGGAACAAGAACTGGCGATGGAGATTCGTGGACGCGACTTGATCAACGGTCTTCCGAAAACGGTGAAAATCACGAGCGAAGAGATTCGCGAAGCGCTATCCGAACCGGTTGGAGCGATCGTTGAAGCGGTGAAAGCCGTGCTCGAAAAAACGCCGCCGGAACTGGCAGCCGACATCATCGACCGCGGCGTGATACTCACCGGCGGCGGTGCGCTGTTGCGCGGTTTGGATAAATTGCTGTCGGAAGTGACCGGCGTGCCGGCGATCGTCGCCGACGATCCGCTGTCGTGTGTCGCGCTAGGCACCGGCATGCGAATGCACATCTGAATGGCGTGAGAGCGGTCACCATGCCGTCGTTAACACTCGCCTTATGTGCTAAAGCACACCGCGGCTCGTGTTGCCTCGGCCTGGTGAACGCTCTCACACCATTTCCGAAGGAACATTTCTGATGGCGATCGGGGCCGTACTCGACGCGCGAAACGAGGCGCTCGAGGTGCTCGTCGAAGGATGCGCGCGCGTCATCTTTGACGGCGGTACGATCATCTTCCCCAACGAAACGAGCTACGGCATCGCGTGCGATCCATATCGTTCGGCCGCTGTCGACAAGGTCTATCGCGCGAAGCGCCGGCCCGATGAAAAGCCGCTGACGCTGCATGTTGCTACGCCCGTTGAATTCTTGGAGTTCGCTCCGGGAAACTCGGCTGCGATTCTCGCGGCAAAGCGGCTCTTGCCCGGCCCCGTCATCGTCATCGTACGCAAGCCGGAATTCATCAGCGATGAAGTGACGGCTGGAATGCCGACACTCGGATTCCGCGTGCCCGACGAGCCGCTCGCAAAGGCGATCTTGGAACGGTGCGGGCCGCTCGCCGTGACGAGCGCGAATCAAAGCGGCAGGCCGCCGTATCGCGGTGGTGACGATACGAGTGAACTGCCGGGCGCCGATCTACTCGTCCTAAACGGGCCCACGCGCTATGAAGGCGAAGCATCGATCGTGGACCTGAGCCGATCGCCCGCGCGCCTCTTACGTGAAGGCGTGATGAAATACGACCGTATCGCGGAACTTCTCGGTGCGGTCGAACGTCATAGCGTAAAGGTCCGTTCTCAGCAATGAAACACGCGCTCTCGCTCCTTACCGCCGTAGCGCTCGTCGCCGCGGCGCCTAAGCCGCCGCCCTCCGCTGCCGGCAGCGGCACGCAGTTCACCGTCGGCGTGTGGACCGTCAAGATGACGTCGGTCGACGTGAACTTCAAGACAGGCGATTTCTCCACGTCCAATCAGGTCACGATGACGCGCGAAGGCGGCGACATCACGGGCGATCGCGCAAACGGCAACTACAAAACGAAGGCCGCAACGATTTACGGCCACGTCGTCATGCACGATTCGCAAGGAAACTTCGCCGGGCTGTCTACCTCGAAAGCCTCCAACTCCAAAGGACCCGCGACGCTGACCGCGGATCAAGTCAACATCGACGGAACAGCGAAGGTCTACACTGCGACCGGCAACGTGCACTACGTGCAAGCCGACACGACCGTCGACGCAGCAAAGGGCGTGCTGAACGACACGACGCACCAACTCGATCTCAACGGAAACGTGCACATCGTGCAAGGCGACCGCAACATGACGGCGCAGCACGTCGTGTACGACACGATCACCGGAAAGGCGCACGCGGAAGGCAACGTCGTGATGCAATTCCCAAGCCAAGTGAACCCGCATTTCGCAACGCCGAAGCCGATCACGATCAAGAACCCGCTGGAAAAGCACACACCCCAGCCGAGCCCTTCGCCGACCTAGCGCGTGCGAGCCGACGGTCGTGCGTTTCATCGTTGCCGCATTCGCACGAGTCTCGGCGCGCTGTACGTGGAATCAAGCGCAATCGAGCTGCACTACGCGGAATAATACAAGGTGACGCGCTGCGAGAGCGCGCAGCAACCGGGATGATCGCCGTCGTCACGCTGGCGGGACTATTGACCGTCAACGATATCGTTGCGCAGCATCCGGTGAACGGCACACCGCCGTCCTCATTCCGCTGGGCTCCGAACGGGTCCGCGTACGTCTACAGCACTCCGGGCTTCAAAGAAGGCGATCCCGCCGTTCTTCGAATTCACGACATGCGCACGAACGCCGATCGTTTGCTTTTTCATGCGAAATCCGAACAGCGCGGGACGCGTTCGCGCGAAGTCTCGGAAATCGCGTGGTCGCACGATGGCCGCACGATCGCGTCGATCAACGCCGGTTCGCTCGAAACGATCGATCCGCAAAGCGGCGGCGAACTCTCGTTAGCGCAAGACGCAGACGATCCGCAATGGTCGCCCGATGACCGGCGTATCGCGTACGTTCACGAAAACGATCTCTACGTCGTCGACGTGCGGACGCGACGCGCACGACGATTGACGACCACCGGGTCCGCGACGCGGATAAACGGCGATCCCGATTGGCTTTACAGCGAAGAAATGAACGTTGAGCACGCGTTTGCATGGTCACCGGACGGAACGCGAATCGCCTACCTCTCGTTTGATGAAACGCCGATTCAGCCGTTTCCGGTGCAAAATTATGTTCCGCGCATCAACGTTGTGGAAGAGCAGCGATATCCGCTGGCCGGCGATAAGAATGCGCGCGTCTCGCTCAACGTCGTCGACGTTGCGTCGGCGCAGTCGCATGCGCTCTATGAGGGCGGCCGTAACGACGAGTACGTCCTCTCGTTTTCGTGGTCTCCACGCGGCGACGTGCTGCTCGATCAAATCATCGATCGAGCGCAGCGGCATCTGCGATGGGTCGCTTTCGGTAACGATGGCTCTCAACGCACGATCGCGAGTGAATTCGATCCCAAGTTCGTCGACGTGGAACCGATTCCGGATTGGTCGAAAGACGGCCGCACGTTGTACCTGCTCTCGCAGCGAGGCGGACGGCAGTCCTTGTGGGCGATCGACATACGCAGTCGACGATGGCGCCGCATCACCGGAAACTATACCGTACGCTCCGTGCTACGCGTCGATCCGAATGCGGCATACATCGATGCCTACTATCCCACCCGGCGCGATCGTTCGTTTTTGCGCGTCGCTTTGCGTGGCGGCGCGGTTGAGAACCTGACGCCGTCACCGGGAACGCACAACGTGGTGCTCGCCGCGCACAGCAGTAATTTCATCGACACGTTTTCCGCGTACAATCACCCGACGACCGTCGTACGGGCCAGGTTCAACGGCCACGCTGCGTTCATCTTTCGCACGCCCGATCTCTCGCGCTTCGACTTGGGTACCGTTCGCGCGCTGGAGATTCCGTCACCCTGGGGCACCCTCGATGCGACGCTCGTCGTGCCGAAAGATTTCGATCCGAATAGACGCTATCCGGTGATCTTTACGCCGTACGGTGGTCCGCTCGGCATCGACGATAACGAAACCGTCAATCGGTGGCCGGGACTTTTCCCGTTCTTGCTCGCACAGCACGGGTTCCTCGTGTTTACCGTTTCGGGGCCCGCTTCGCAAATCGATCGCGCTTCTGCGGAGCGGATGTTCTTCCACCGCATGGGCGAGATTGCAATGGCGGGACAACTTGCCGGCGTCGGCTGGATGAAGCAGCAGACCTACGCGGATGCGACGCGGTTCGGTCTTGAAGGCTGGAGCTATGGCGGCTATCTCACGGCGTTCACGCTCACGCATGCACGTGCGGCATTCAAATCCGGTATTGCGGGTGCACCGCCCGCAGATTGGCACTTCTACGACAGCGCGTACACCGAACGGTACATGGGCATGCCGTCACAACAAGTCCGTGCGTATCGCAACACGTCGGTACTGCCGTCGGCCGGACAATTGAAAGCGTCGCTGCTGATCTTGCAAGGGACGTCGGACGACAACGTGCATCTCATGAACTCGCTCTCATTACTGGACGCCTTTATGAAGTCCGGTAAAGAGGTACAGTATTTCGTCTATCCGGGCGAACACCACGGTCCACGGAAAATCATGCACCGTCGCGATCTCTATTCGCGTATGCTGGACTGGTGGACGAAAACTCTGTTATAAGCAAGGCATGAATTCGCTCTTTGGCGAGCCGGACGCGCCCCTCGCTGCGCGCATGCGCCCTCGCACGCTCGAAGAGTACGTCGGGCAAGAACAAATCGTCGGTGTGGGACGCGCCTTGCGTCGGGCAATCGAAACGGATCGCGTACCATCGATGATTCTTTGGGGTCCGCCGGGCACCGGGAAGACGACGCTTGCGGAAATCGTCGCCCGTTCGACCGGCGCGCATTTTGAAAAGCTGTCGGCGGTCAGTGCCGGCGTCGCCGATTTACGTCGCGTGGTTGCCGAAGCGCAGGCGCGGCGTAGCGTAGGCCGGCGCACGGTACTCTTCATCGACGAGATTCACCGGTTCAACAAGGCGCAGCAAGACGCAGTGTTGCCGTACGTGGAGGATGGAACGGTGACGCTGATCGGCGCAACAACCGAAAATCCGTCCTTTGAAGTGAACTCGGCGCTACTATCGCGTGCGCGCGTGTTCGTGCTGCAGCAATTGGCCGACGAAGAGATCGCTGCGATCGTCCAGCGCGCGGTTGATGATACGGAGCGAGGACTCGGCGCGCACAACATTCATCTGGAACCCGATGCGCGGGCAACGCTGATTGGATATGCGAACGGCGACGCACGCACCGCGCTCAATGCACTCGAATTCGCGTCGGAAACCGCACTGCTTCGGAATGGCACGAAGCAAATCGATCGCCAGCTCGTGCTCGAGGCGCTCCAAAAACGCGGATCGACGTATGATAAAGGCGGCGAGCAGCATTACGACATCGTCAGCGCGTTCATCAAGAGTATACGCGCGAGCGATCCGGATGCTGCGGTCTATTGGCTCGCTCGAATGCTGGACGGCGGCGAGGAGCCGTTGTTTATCGCGCGGCGCTTAGTCATTCTCTCGTCGGAAGACGTAGGATTAGCGGATTCGCAAGCGATCCAAGTCGCGATAGCGGCACAGCAAGCGGTGCATTTCGTCGGAATGCCGGAAGGCTTTTATCCGCTCGCGCATGCGACGCTCTATTTAGCGAAAGCGCCGAAGAGCAACAGCGTCGGACGCGCGTATGGTGCCGCAATCCAAGATGTCCAGGAGACGCGCAACGATCCCGTGCCGTTGCACCTGCGCAACGCGCCGACGGGCTTGATGAAACAGCTTGGATACGGCAGAGGCTATCATTACGCGCACGACGACTATTCCGTCAAGCAACAAAACTTGCCTGAAAATCTGCGTGACCGCACATACTACGAGCCTGGAGCGCACGACCGCTAATGCTTCAGCTAGGCGGTCGCTCGGCGTGCATAAATGAAGGGTGGCCGGAGTTCTTCCGGCCACCCTTTCCCGTTGCTACTTCTCGGAGTGTGCAATGGAGCTTCGCACAGGTGTTATCGTAGGGTGACGCTCTGAGAAGGGTCTGAGAATTCGTGGACAATCGCCTGTATCTCGATTACGCCGCTACGACGCCGGTGCGTCAAGAAGTGCTCGAGGCAATGCTTCCCTACTTTGCGCAAGCGGGATACAATCCAAGTTCGCTGCACGCGGAAGGCCGGCGCGCCCGCGCGGGACTGGACGATGCGCGCGACCGCATCGCGGCGATCCTTGGCGTCCCGCGTAAAACGATTACGTTCACCGGCAGTGGATCGGAATCGGACACTCAGGCGATCCTCGGCGTCGCGCGCGCATTGCGCGGCCGCGGCCGGCATATTGTCTCGACCGTCATCGAGCATCACGCGGTATTACGCGCGCTCGAGGCGCTGGGAGATGAGGGATTCAACGTGACACTGGTGCCGGTGGACGACCGCGGACTCATCGACGTCGACCGCTTCGCATCCGCGATCCGCACCGATACGGTGCTTGCAACGGTCGCGCTTGCGAATAACGAGATCGGCACGATTCAACCGATTGCGCAACTCGCTGCACGCGCTCGCGCGCGCAACGTTGCGTTCCATACCGACGCCGTGCAAGCGGCGCCGTGGATCGATATACGCCCCGATACGCTCGGTGTCGACCTGCTCTCGATCTCCGCGCACAAGTTCTACGGACCAAAAGGCGTCGGTGTGCTCTACGTGCGTGAAGGCGTCTCCATTCAACCACTGGTGTACGGCGGCGGCCAAGAGTTCGGGCGGCGATCGGGTACAGAGAATGTCGCGGGCATCGTAGGCGCCGCGACCGCGCTCGAGCTCGTCGTGCGAGAACGCACGCAGACGGCGCGGCGCGTGGGCGCGTTACGGGATCATCTCGAAGCGCGGCTGAAGGGCATTGATGACGTGCGAATCAATGGCGAAGGGGCGCCCCGTCTGCCAAACAATTGCAACGTGTCGTTTGCGGGTATCGATTCAGAATCGATGCTCGTCGCTCTCGATCTGGAGGGCGTTGCCGTCTCCGCCGGAAGCGCGTGTACGTCGGGAGCGCTCGAGCCGAGTCACGTGATCGCGGCGCTCGGCGCGGACCCGCGCTGGCACCAAGGCGTAATTCGTTTTTCTCTTGGAGCCGGTACCGTGGACGCGGAAATCGAACGAGCGGCGAATTTGGTAGCCAACCTCACAAGTCACATGCGAGAAAGGAACTATCAGCCATGACTACCACCGGGACTGACCTCAGCTGGATCATGTACGTCGGCGTGGGGATCGGCGTGCTCCTCGTCGGCATCGGCGTTCTTTGGGGAATGCTCGCGCTCGCGAAGACGCTCGGACGCGTGGACGTGACGCTCGACGAGCTCGATCGCCAGATTTCAACGCTGAGCAAGCCGGTGAATACGACCCTCGATCACGTCGGCGGCATCGCAGACACCGCCGATCAGACGCTCGCGCGGCTTGGCGGCGTTGTGAAGTCGCTCGAGGACGTCGCGGGCTCCGTCTCGCAGACCGCGTCGTTGACGAAAGACGCGCTCGCGCCCGCTATCATCAACGCCGGCGCAACGATAACGGGCGTCAGCGCCGGTTTACGCAGACTCGTAAAGGGAAGAAAGTCAGCAGGCGAATCCTAGGAGACGATTGCGACATGAACGATGAGAATCGCGGCGGTGGCTTTTTCGCCGGATTCCTTCTCGGCGCTATTGTGGGCGGCGTAGTTGCCGTGCTCATTACGCAGGAAGAGACGCGTGACGTCGTGGTTGGGAAAGCCCGAGAAGCGGGTAATCTGGCCATGGACGCCACGGGTGATCTGCGGGGGCGCGTAACCGACGTCACTACCTCGTGGCAAGAAAGTGCGGCCGAACTCTACGAGCGCGGCCGGCAAGTTGTGGAAAACGCGCGCAGCAATTTCAACGAAGCGGTTGAGGAAGGCAATGCCTCTGCCGAATCGTTGCGTGAAGAACTCGAACGCAAGGCCGACTCACAGGAGTGAAAAAGACGTTGGACATCAAGGTGAACGTGCGTGAAGCACAAGGCGATTGCTCTGTCGTCGATCTTGGCGGGGAGATCGATGTCTACACGTCGCCGAAGGTCAAGGATGCAATCGGCGAGCTCATCGATCGCGGCGTGTATCACCTGGTCATCAATCTCGAGAAGGTCCGGTATATCGACTCGACCGGTTTAGGCGTACTCATTGGCGGCCTCAAGCGCGTTCGGGAACACGGCGGATCCGTGAACCTCGTGTGCACGAATCCGCAGATCAAGAAGATCTTCGACATTACCGGCCTCGTCAAGATCTTCGGAATCTTCGAAAGTGAAGACGCGGCAATGAAGGCATTAGTGTGAATCAGCCGGTCACGCACGCCGACGACGTCGACATCGTCGAACTGCGCGTGCCGTGCAAGGCGGAGTGGGTTGCACTCGCACGCCTTTCCGTCGCAGCGGTCGGAAGCCGTCTGCATTTCTCGATCGACGAGATCGAAGATATCAAACTCGCGGTTGCCGAGGCATGCACGAATGCGATTCAGCATGCACACGGAAGCACATATATCGAGATCCGATGCGAAGCGCTAACCGACGGCCTTCGCATTCACGTACGCGATTACGGACGTGGAACGCGTCCTGAAAGCATCCGTTCGCGCGAACTCGAGGACGAGCGTGTCGGCGGGTTGGGCGTGTTCTTGATTCGCTCGCTCATGGATGACGTCTCCTATGACGTGCATCCCGAGCAAGGAACACAGCTCATTATGACCAAGCGACTACCGGTATAACGTGCAAGAATCGCACCCCGACGTTCGTTCCGAACGGGAACGGACGCGTGCCCTGTTTGGCCGGTTTGCAACCGCAAGAGCGCGGCACGACCAGAATCCCGATCGCAAAGACAGTGAGTATGAGTCGCTGCGCAACGACTTAGTGGTTGCGCATCTCAACCTCGTTCGCTTTCTGGCGCTGAAGTTCGCCAACCGCGGCGAGCCACTTGACGATCTGATCCAAGTCGGAACGGTCGGGCTGCTTAAAGCCATCGATCGTTTCGAATTGGATCGCGGCGTCGAGTTCACGACCTACGCAACGCCGACCATTGTCGGTGAAATCAAGCGTTATTTCCGCGACAAAGGCTGGGCGGTAAAGGTGCCGCGCCGCTTGCAAGAACTAAATCTTTCCGTCAATCGCGCGAACGAAAAGATGGCGGTCGAGCTCGGCCGCAGTCCGACGGTGGCCGAACTCGCGGAACGATTGAATGCCACCGAGGAAGAGATTCTCGAAGCCCAGGAGTTGGGCCAAGCCTACAACTTGCTCTCGCTCGATTCCGAAGTGTCCGGTGAAGGCGAAAAGAAATCGCAAACATTGGCAGACACGGTAGGCATCACGGACTCCGGTTTAGAGATGCTCGAGGATCGCGCTAACCTCGAGCGCGCGTTTCACGTGCTCACCGGACGCGAACGCGTCATCATCTATCTGCGCTTCTACGAATCGGTCTCGCAAACCGAAATTGCGAAGCGCCTGAACGTCTCGCAGATGCACGTCTCGCGCTTGCAGGCGAAGGCATTGGAAAAATTGCGGGCGGTTCTTCGCGAGTGATCCGGCGCATCGCCGCGCTCGCGGCGACGCTCGGCATCGCCGCATGCACCGGCGGGACGTCGCAATCGTCGTCGTCGCCGTCGCCGGCGAAGCGGGAAGAACTGCACGGTGCGCTGCGAACGAGTTTCTTACGCTCGTGTCTTGAGGCTATTCCGGGGAAAGCGGGCACCACGTATTGCTACTGCTCGGTAGGGCGTTTGGAATCATCGTTCACCGACGACCAGCTGGCGCGGTTGACCCCCGATAACCCGAAGTTTCGCGCGGCGACGCACGCATGTGCGGAAAAAGCCGGATTGCGGGTGGCTCCGGGACACTAGTAGTATCTTTCGGAAGCCCTTATGAAAAGCCAAGAACTCCGACAGGCTTGGATCGACTTTTTCGTCGCCAAGCAACACAAGCTGCTTCCTTCGGCGAGCCTTATTCCCGACGAGATGTCAACGACGCTCTTCACGATCGCCGGCATGGAGCAGTTCGTGCCGATCTTTCTCGGCGAGCAGCCGGCGCCCGCACCCCGAGCGGTAACGGTGCAGCGCTGCTTGCGCGTGGCCGGCGCGAAGAGCGACATTGAGAACGTCGGCCGCACCGGTCGCCATGGAACGTTTCTCGAGATGCTCGGCAACTTTTCGTTCGGCGACTACTACAAGCGCGAAGCGATTGCGTGGGCGTGGGAGTTTTCGACCAAAGTGCTCGAGCTCGATCCCAATCGCATCTACGTCACCGTACACACGAGCGACGATGAGGCCGAGCGTATCTGGATCGACGAAATCGGACTTCCGAAAGAGCGCGTCAGCCGGTGGGACGAAGACAATTTCTGGACGATGGGGCCCACGGGTCCATGCGGTCCGTGTACGGAGTTGTTTTACGATACGGGCGAGCAGCATGCCGGCGGTCCGGAAGATACCGGGCCGAATTTGGGCAACCGGTTCGTGGAATTTTGGAACCTCGTTTTCCAACAGTTCAATCGCAGCGCCGACGGCAAGCTGAGCGAATTACCGAAGAAATCGATCGATACGGGCGCCGGCTTCGAACGGTGTCTCGCGCTCGCAAACGGCCACGCGTCCATGTACGAGACCGATCTGTTTACCGATTTGATTGCGGCGCAGCCTGCAATCGGTCTAACGTCGCTTGCGCCGGCCGAACAGCGCGTGCGCCAGAACATTATCGCGGATCACGCGCGCGCGGTGACGTTCCTGATCAACGACGGGATCTTTCCGTCGAACAACGATCGCGGCTACGTGCTGCGCTTTCTTATTCGCCGCGCAATTCGCAATGGGCGTTTGCTCGGATATCCGGACGGATTCCTCACCGAGCTCACCGCCGCGGTCGTGCAGTCGCTCGCGCCCGGATATCCCGAGTTGCGGCAAAACATTGGACGGGTTCGGCAAACGGTGCGCGCCGAGGAACAAACCTTCGATCGAACGCTCGCGCGCGGCATGGCGATGCTCGACCGCCTCATTGAAGACGCCAACGAAAACGGCACGCGCTTGATATCCGGAGAAGATGCGTTCGTCCTCCACGATACGTACGGCTTCCCGATCGAGTTGACGCGGGAAATCGCGGGTGACGGCGGCGTCGCGGTCGACACGATCGCGTTCGAACAAAAGATGAACGAACAGCGGGAGCGCGCGCGACGCGATGCTGCAGCGAAACGCGCGGTCGTCTCGCTTGCGGAACTGCCCGCAATCAAGTCGGACTTCACCGGGTACGAGGGCCTCGAAACCGACGGTGAAATCGTCGCGCTCCTCAAAGACCCTTCGACAGGCTCAGGGCAAGCTCCAGTTGAGATGCTGGCCGCCGGCGAACGTGGCGCGATCGTGCTCGACCGCACGTCGTTTTATGCCGAGCGCGGTGGCCAGATCGGCGATCGCGGACGCTTGACGAGCGAAGACGGTTCGGTCTTCGAGGTAGAAGACGCGCAGTATATGGGCGACGCGGTTGCCCACCACGGCATTGTCCGCGGCGGAGAGTTTCACGCGAGCAATCGCGTCCACACGGCGGTGTATCAGTGGTGGCGACGCGAAATTCGCCGTCATCACACTTCCGCGCATTTGCTGCAGCGCGCGCTCAGAGACGTGCTCGGCGACGACGTTGCGCAGGCGGGATCGTGGGTCGGCATCGATCGCATGCGATTTGATTTCCGGTGGCCTTCGGGCGCACTCTCGCCGGAACAAAAGCGCGCCGTGTCCGCGCGAGTCAACGAAATGATTCGTGACGATTCGCATCTCGTGACGCGCGAACTGCCGATCGAAGAAGCGCGCAGAACCGGCGCGATCACCATGGCGGGTGAGAAGTATGGCGAAATCGTGCGCGTCGTGCAGGCGGGTCCGTCGGTAGAGTTCTGCGGCGGGACGCATTCGCACACGACGGGCGAACTCGGCATGTTTCTCATCCTCAGCGAGTCGTCGATCGGCAGCGGCATCCGCCGCATCGAGAGTTGCGTCTCGCAAGCAGCGGAAGAGTTCGTCGCGCGTCAACAGACGCTCGTGGGCGACCTCGCTTCGTCGCTGGCCACGACGCCGGATGAAATTTCCGAGCGCGTGTCCCGGATGCAACGCGACATCAAAGACCTGCAGACCGCGGTCGGACAGATGAAAGCTCGTCTCGCAGCGGCGGACGCGCAAGCGTATCTCGAGCGCGTCGAACGCAAAGGTGATCGCGCATTCGTCGGCGCCGTCGTGCACGAAGGCAACGCCGAAGCCTTGCGCCATCTCACGAGCGCGTTGCGAAGCCGTATGCCGAGTGGTGTCATTGCGCTTGCCGGCGTCGATAACGGCAGCGTAAGCCTGCTCGTGTCCGCAAGCGACGACCTCGTAAAGGCCGGCGTGCATGCGGGCAATCTCGTGAAGCTCGCGGCACCGCTCGTGCATGGCAAAGGTGGTGGAGCACCCACGCAAGCACAGGGCGGCGGAAAGGATGCGAGCGGTGCACCGGCGGCGGTGCAAGCGATTCGCGACGCGGTGCTTGCATGATGCGCGCTCTTTGCGTCGTGGCCTTGATCGCCGTATCGATTGCCGCGTCGCCGCGCGTGGTTGCGCCGATCGATTCGCAGATCGCACTGGAACGCTACGAACTTGAAATCGCATCGCTCAAGCAGCCGAAGGCCATGATCTTCACGTACACAGTGTCGCAAGCCGGTGCAAACTCCATCGAGCAACGCCATCAAATTTACCGCAGCGGCGAAAAAGTACGCGATGAAACGCTTGCGGTCGATGGAACCGCGTTGTCGCGAAAAGTCGTGAAGATTGCCCGGCGTCCGGACCGGTACGACGTGTCGCGCATTGCGCCGCGCACTTCAACGTACACGCTGCTCTATTTACGTTCGGTGCGCGCCGGCTCGCACTTCGATTACATGTACGAAGCCCGTCCGTTGATACCAGCTGACAGCGGGTTTGCCGTGACGACGCTGACGATCGACGGGCAAACCTACTTACCGCGCGCCATCGCATTTCGCGCTGCGGCCGGAACGACGACCGGAACCGGGCAGCTGCAATATGGCAGGTCCGGCGCATATTGGGTGCCGCTCGTGGCAAGCGTCGAGGCAGACGTGAAAGGCAAACCGACCCGCGAGCGGATCACCTGGACCGACTATCGCTTCCCGCCTTCGTTGCCGCCGTCGACGTTCGTCGGCCCGAAGCCGCGGCCGGAGCCGACCCTGCCGGCATTTTAGTCGTGAACAGTGCGCGCATCGCAAGTTTTGCAGCGTTCGGCGCGCCGCTCATCGTTTACGCCGCGACGGCACATCGTTTCGTCGGATTTTGGGATGTCGGCGAGATGGACACCGTACCGTATATTCTCGGTATCGCGCATCCGCCGGGCCTCCCGCTGTATACGCTTGCGGGGTGGCTGTTTTCGCACGCGCTGCCGTTCGGTTCCGTCGCGTTCCGCATGAGCCTGTTCAGCGCGCTTTGCATGAGCCTCGCGGCATGGTGCGTGTATGCGATCGTTCACGAGTTGTCCGGCGATCGCGTGGCCGCCGTTCTCGCCTCGTGGATTTTTGCCGTGGGCGGCGTCACGTGGACCGTCGCGACGCGCGCGGACGTTCATGCGCTTGCGATCGCGTTGTATGCTTCGGCCTTGTGGTTGCTCTTGCAGTGGCATCGTGAAGCGCGCCCGAGCCGCCTCTACGCGGCAGCGATTGCATTCGGGCTTGCTGTCGCCGCGCACCCAATCGCACTTTTCTTGCTTCCCGCGATCTTAGCACTCGTCATTGCGAAACTCCATCAAGTGGACGGACGAGCGTTGCTCGCCGCTTCGCTGATCGCTGTCGCGTCGGCGACGATCTGGTTCCTCTATCTTCCGTTGCGTAGCGCGGCCGTTACGGCAGCTCACCTGGATCCCGTCGCGCAACTCGGCATCGTCGGAAACGCGTTTTGGGATTACGATCATCCGATAGCACCATCGCAGTTTTTCGATCTGGTGTTCGCTCCGGATGTGGACGTCGCTGCGGGCCTTCATGCGTATGCGAACGACGGAGACTTCGATGCAGCGGCATCATTCGTCGCGCTAGCCGCGCGAGAACTGACGTGGATTGGTCTCGCGGCGGCAGCGACCGGCGTATTCTTCGCCGCGCGAAAGCGTGATGTGCGCGTTCTCGTACTGTGCATTGCAGGTGCTGCGCCCGCACTGTTCGCGCTTGGCTTTCGCGATGAGTCGGACGTTTCGCGATATTTCTTACCGGCGTTCGTGGCGCTCGGCTCGCTTGCGGGATACGGTCTCGCGTCTTTGCGGGTGGCAGTCGTGCGGTTTCCCGCGCACGCGGCGATGCTGGTCGCCACCGCAGCGTTGCTCGTGTCGCAGCCGACGATCTCCGGGCAGGCCGGTGACCGGCGAGCGGCCGATGCGGCGAACGCGGTGCTTGACCGAACGCCCGATGATGCAATTATCGTTGCGAGTTGGACGCTCGCGCCCGCACTGGCGTATCGGGCGTATGTGGACCGTGCCGCCGGACGCCGGACGATCGTCCCGGCGTGGATCGGCGACGTCGAAGACCACGTCGACGGCTGGAGCGCGCGGCGCGCGGTTTTCGTCGTCGGTACGCCGGAGGGGAGCGTACGAGGTTTTCGTCTCGAACGGCTCTTCGCGCACCCTGAACTCTATCGCGTGCAGCGAACGACCGCGCAACTGTGAAAATCAAACGATCGCTTATTGTGGGCGCGATCGCTGCTATTCTGATCGCAATCCTCGCGCGCGGACGCGCCACGCCGTACAACAACTTCGTCTTGCTCGCGCAGGCATTGCTTCACGGCCACACATGGATCAACTGGCCCGGCTCGTATATCGACGCGCTGCCGTACAACGGGCACTATTACGTTATCGAGGCGCCGATGCCGGCGCTCTTGCTCCTACCGTTCGTCGCGCTATTCGGCAACGCAAACCAGACGTTGCTTTCGATCGTCCTCGGTGCGATCGCAGTCGCCGCTGCGTACGAGCTCGGGGAACGGTACGGCGTCGGCGACGCCGAGAACCTCTGGATCTGTGCCTTGTTGCTCGCCGGAACCGATTTGCTCTGGTGCGCGATGCTCGGCGACGTTTGGTTCATCGCTCACGTATCGGCCGTCTGCTTTACGATGCTCGCGCTCGTAGAATTGGCCGGTAAGAAGCGGGGCTGGCTCGTCGCCCTTTGGGGAAGCGCCGCGCTGCTCTCGCGTTTCGACCTGATTCTCGCGCTGCCGGTCTACGCGTATCTGATCAATTCGCGGCGCGCGATTGCATCGTTCGCCGCCGTGCTGGTTCCGGTTGCGGTCGGCTGGGTTTCATACAACGTCGCGCGTTGGGGCACATGGTACGACATCGGCTACACCGCGTGGTACCACCAAGATCAGGTGGGAAGTGCGACCGGCTCACCGTTTCAGTTGCGCTACTTTCCATATGAGCTGTGGTCGTTTCTCGTTCAAGCTCCCGACAGAGTCGCGCACTTTCCGTATCTGCAGCCGACGCTTAGCGGGGTGGCGCTGACGTGGACGAGCCCGGCGTTGATCTATTCATTCTTCGCCCGTCGACCGGTGCAACTCGTTCTCGCGCTCTGGGTTGCCGTGTTCGTAACCGCGGCGCCGAATTTCGTTTACTACGTCAACGGCTTCGCGCAGTTCGGCATGCGTCACGCGCTTGATTTCGAACCGTTTCTCGTCGCGCTCATGTTTCTCGCGGCGAAAAACGCACTCGCGTTGTGGGCGCGGATTCTGATCGTGTATTCCGTTATCGCCGGCCTGTGGGGTTGCTGGTACTGGAACGCATTCGTGCGACCGTAGCCGCCTTTCCGTCAGCGCCGTGTGTCCACCCGGTTTTTAATCTCATCGTAGCGACGTCTGAACTGTTCAAGATCATTGCTGGTTCTGCTTCGTATCGCCCACGATGCAGCCATCATGCTAGCGATCCCAAGAACGAAACCGACCGAAATGTCAATGGAGTTCGCGTTGCGCCACCACAGTATTTCGGCAACAGCGGCCGCGAGAGCGCACGCCGATGAAATGGCGACCGGTAAGCGGACGTTGCCGTACTGCCAAATGGAGATCGCGACCGATGCTAGTACAGCAACGAGCCCTATCGTGACCACGACGGTGAAGAGTACTACCATCGACATCAACTATTCAACCAGTTAATGTATTGGATCGCTGCGCCAGCCGTTACGAGAAACGCTCCAACGAGGTCTGTTCATTCATTGCGGCCGGTTCGTACTCAATTCGAACGCCCGACGGTGTCTCGCCGGGCCTGGCGGTCGCTGTTATGAACGAACGGTCATCGGCAAGCCGGAGATGTGTGGCCGTGTGTGCGTACCGGGAGCCTGAGCCGGCGCGGGCGGTTCGGGCGCCGTGCCGATCGGCAGGTAACGGTATGCGAGGCAGTAGGCGAGGTAGTCGTTGTACGACTCACATTCGTTTGCGATCGTGAAGCAGCGAACGATCCACATCGGCACGCTGATGAAGAGGCCGACGCCCGAAAACAGCGCGAGGGTCATCAAAATTCCGCGCTTCCACTCGCCCATGTAGTAGGCTTCGCCGCCGACGATGCCGAGCAAAATCGTCAAAAGCAGCGCGAGGTTCGGATCCTTCGCGAAGCGGCGATAGTCGTAAACGAACGCTCCTTGGCTTTCCGGGCGGACGTACTGCAGAAGCGTTTCGACATACGGTGTCATGGTTGTCTTCCTCCACCATTCACTACGCCGAACCGGACGAGCGTGTTTCAAATCGTGGCGACGGACTCGTACGCGCCGCGCAGCTCTGCAGCGCTGTTTACGGGGGCTGCGCACGTCGTACCGGCGCAGACGTAGGCTTGCGGCATAGCGTCACCACCGGTCTCCCCGTACACCGTGGTGAAGGCGGCGGGCAGACGGCGTGCTGCCTCCCGCAGATCGCTCGTCGCGGCCGGCGTGCCGCGTAACCGCACGCTGACCGGCGCGGTGAGATACCGTCGCACCGTGCGCGCATACGGCGCCGCGAACCCGCCCGCGCTCTCGTACGACGCCGCATAGAGCGAGAGGACGCGCTCCGCTTGCGCGCGATAGCGCTCCTCGTTCGTCATCAGGCTCAGCCGCAGGAGGTTTTCCGCCATGACGCTGTTGTCGATCATCGGACGATCCGCAAGTTCGAGACGCCCGATGACATTTTCGCGCCGCGCATGGTCGTAGTAGCCGCCGTCCGGCGCACCGAAATGCACGGCGATGCCGTCGGTGTGTGTGCGCGCGCGCTCCAGTAACCGCGCCTCGCCGGTCGTTTCGTGCGCGTCGAGCAACGCGCGGACGTATGCGACTTGGTCGGTAAGCAACCCGCGGATGCGCGGCTTTTCGCCGGGCGCAACGACATGGAAGAGCATGCCGTCGGAGTCGCGCATTCGCTCGTGCAGCGAATCGAGCGCGAGCAGCGATTCATTCGCGAGCGCACCGTCGTCGGTTGCCAATGCGGCCCACGCAAACGTGCCTGCAAGCGATGACGTCCAATTCGAGTACGAGCGCGGGTCAACGAAAGGCGCGGTTCGCGTGCGCCGCTCCTCAAGCGGAAGCGCGAAATACGATTCATCGGCATCTTGGCTTCCCGAGAAGAATCCGGTGAGCGGGTCGCGCAAAACGGTACGCACGTACATGAGCGCCGAACGCAACGTTTCATGGGTCTCTTGCGTGGGCGCCCATAACTGCAGTTGCGAGAGCACGCGCAAGAGCCCGGCGTGGTCTTCCGCCATTTTCTCGAAGTGCGGGACCGACCAGTCGCGCGTCGTCGAATACCGGAAAAAACCGCCCTCGACGTGATCGTACATGCCGCCGCGTGCCATCTCGAGCATCGTTCGCGCGACCATGTCGTAGCAATGGTGGTCATCGCGTGCGCGCCATTCGTAGAGCAGGAATTCGAGCACTTCCGGCTGCGGAAACTTCGGTGCGTCTCCAAATCCGCCGAACTCGGGATCGTAAGCGTCCGCAATGGCGCCGCGCACGCGATCGACGATTGCGGGTGAAAGCGCATCCGGCGTCGATTCGACGGCGACGCGGTTAGCGCGCAATTCATTCGAACGCTGCGCGATCTCGCTTTTCTTCTCGTGATAGAATCGCGCGATGTCGCTCAATGCCTGACGCATCTGCACGGGCGGCAAATATGTTGCGCCGGTCAACGTCGTGCCGTCCGGTGCGAGAAATGCCGTAGTCGGCCATCCGCCCATGTTGTAGCGAACGTTGATGTCGGGCCGTTCGTCGTTGTCGACGCGCACCGGCACGTAATTCGCGTTGATGAGCCCGATGACGTCCGGATCGGAATACGTCGTTTCATCCATGACGTGGCACCAGTGACACCAGACTGCGGAAATCGCAAGCAGCATGGGCTTGTCTTCGCGTTCCGCGCGCTCGAACGCGTCCGGAGCCCATGCCGACCATTCGATCTCGGCGGCTCGGTTCGGGCGCGGTGAAAAGTGAAAATCAGCCATCGTCTTCGTGAGCTCCGCGCAGAAACGACGTCAGGTAAAACAGTGCAACGAGCACGAACGCCGCCAAGAGGTAAAAGGCTATCGTACCCGCTCGGAACCACCGCGTGAAGACGAAAGCGACGAAGAACCCCCACGAGAGGGCTGCGTACGCCCGGTGCGTCGCTGCCGTCATGCCGTAAACGTCGGCGTCGTAGTACCCGCCCGGTCGGAACGCTCGGAATAATGCGAAAACGCCGATGATACCCGATAACGCCCCGCCTAAAACGCTCAACGTCACGCTTGGCCGTTTCGCGATGATCCGCGTTTGTGCTTGCGAGCGAGCGGGAAAAGCCCATGCGGAGAAGGGAGACATCTGAGACATGAGCGATCCGGTAATCGTCAGGGATGAAGGCGGCAGCAGCGGCGCCGCAATCGGCATTACGCTAATTGTTATCGTCGCAGTCCTCATCGCGCTCTTCGCGTGGCATCCGTGGTCCGCGACGAGCAGTTCGACGACCCATAATACCACGATCACGCAGCCGGGCAACAATTCCGGTGCGAACGGCTCGTCATCCACGACGAACAGCACGACGACCACCAACAACGGAGGACATCCGTAACGTATGGCCGGACTGCTTTGGGCCATTATCGTCATACTGTTTATCTTCTGGCTGGTGGGACTGTCGTTCCATCTCCTCGGCGGCCTGATCCACATCGTATTGGTGGTCGCAATCATCCTGTTGATCATCAATTTATTGACCGGCCGGGGCGCGAGGGTGTAAGAGTCGGCATAGATGCCGGCGTCTCGAAGGAAGACGAGCGATGCGAGCCGCACCACCGGCTCGCTCGCCACGTATAAGAAAAAACGCGACTTTAAAATCACGCCCGAACCGAGCGGCGCGAAAGCGAAGAGCGGCAAACGCCTGCGATTCGTCGTGCAAAAACACGATGCAACGCGGCTGCACTACGACTTTCGTTTAGAAGCCGCCGGCGTTCTTGCGTCGTGGGCGGTACCGAAGGGGCCGACGATGGTTCCCGGCGAGCGTCGACTCGCGATGCACGTCGAGGATCACCCAATGGATTATCGCGATTTCGAAGGCGTGATTCCCGAAGGGCAATACGGCGCGGGCGAAGTGATCGTCTGGGACAACGGCTGGTACGAGCTTTACGAAGGCGACGATCCCGTCGATGAGATCAAGCACGGAAAAATCAAGTTCGTGATGCACGGTCACAAGCTGACCGGCATCTTCACGCTCGTGCGAATGAAACCCAAAGAAGGCGAAAGCGGCGATCCGTGGCTGCTGATCAAAGATCACGATCCGGACGGCGATCCGTCGCATTATGACGTCAATGACTATCCGCAATCCGTCATCAGTGGACGAACGCTCGACGATATTGCCAAAGAAAAACACCCGAAGACATGGCAATCATCGAAAACGAAAGATCCGCCGAAACGCGCTACCGTGCGCGCGGCAGCAAAGCAAAAGACGAATGCGCTGCCGCACCTCAAAGGTGTCGAGCTTGCGACGCTCATCGATGCACCGTTCGATGATAGCGAATGGCTCTTCGAGATCAAGTGGGACGGGTACCGCGCGATCTGCACGATTGACGAGAACGGGATGCTGTCGCTCGTTTCACGCAACGGATTGGACCTGCTCAAACAGTTTCCGGATTTAGACGGTCTCGCCGATGCGTTTGAGAGTGTTCCGATCATCGTGGACGGCGAGATCGTTAGCTTGGACTCCAAAGGACGCTCGGATTTTCAGCGGTTACAAGAGTACGCGCAGCATGGTCACGATCTCACGTATGCTGCCTTCGATGTGATCTATGCCGATGGACGCGATCAACGAAAGGAACCGCTCGAAGCGCGCAAAGCGCTACTCGAGCGCTTGATACGCAACGACGAACGCGTGCTCTATTCAAAGCACGTCGTCGGTACGGGCAAAGCGCTCTTCGAACAAGCGAAGCAGAACGAACTCGAGGGCATCATCGGAAAGAAACGCGAGTCGCTCTACATCGAGCGGCGTACGCGCGACTGGGTGAAGATCAAAGCGCAACACGAGCAAGAATTTGTCATCGGCGGATGGACCGATCCGCGCGGTAGCCGCAAGGGCTTCGGCTCGCTGCTGCTCGGCGCATACGACGGCAAAGCGTTGCGGTTCGTCGGCTCGGTCGGCACCGGATTTTCCGTCAAGCTCATCGGTGAGATCATGAAGAAGCTCGAACGGCTCTCGTGCAGCACGTCGCCGTTTGCGAACGCGGTTGTGGCGAACGCGCCGAAGCATTGGGTGAAGCCCGAATTGGTCGCCGAAGTCCGATTTGCCGAATGGACGCGTGATGGCTTTTTGCGGCAGCCCGCTTTTTTAGGACTGCGGATGGACAAGGATCCGGAAGACGTCATAATCGAGCGGCCCATAGGGTAAAAACCGACCATGACCGAGCGGAACTGCGTAACTGTCGCACTCGAGGGCGAGTTCGACATCAGCAACGTCGGTGAGCTGAGGCGGCGACTGAACGCGAGCGAAGCGGGTGACGAAGTACTGATAGATTGCTCGCGTCTGCAATACATCGTTTCAAGTTCAGAGACTGACGTTGGCCGCGAAGCGCACTGAACTCGTCGTAAACGGCCGAACGCTTTCGGTCTCGAATCTCGACAAAGTGCTCTTCCCGCGCGACGGCATCACGAAGGGTAACTTGATCGAGTACTACCGCGGCGTCTCACCGTGGTTGCTATCGCATTTGCGCAACTATCCGCTGACGTTGCAGCGTTATCCCGACGGCATCGACGACCAGTCGTTCTTCGAAAAACAGTTACCGCGTGGTTTGCCGGAGTGGGCCGACCGTGTGTCGCTTACGAGTCCCGGCGGCGTACGCGAAAAGACGACGTACATGCTATGCAACGACGAAGCAACGCTCGTTTTCGTTGCGAACCTTGCGACGATCATTTTGCACGTCTGGACCTCGCACGTGCCGACGATCGAAGAGCCGGACTACGTATTCTTCGACCTCGACCCCGGTGAAACGTGCTCGATTAAAACGTTGGCAACCGTTGCGCTTGCAATGCGCGATCTGCTCGCCGAAATCGGCTTGAAGACGCTGGTGAAAAGTTCGGGCGGCATGGGCTTGCATATCGTCGTTCCGCTTGCCGCGGGCTACACGTATGATGCGGCAAAGATCTTCGCGGAAGCCGTTGCGTCGCAAATTGCGCAGCGACGGCCGACCTTGTGACGCTCGAGCGGTCGCTGAAGAAACGCGATCAGTCGCTCGTCTATTTGGATTTCCTTCAAGTCGGCCGCGGCAAGACGATCGTGAGTGCATACTCCGTGCGCGCGCGTGATGGGGCACCCGTTTCGACGCCGCTGGATTGGTCCGAAGTCGAAGCGTTTGCGCGTAAGCGCGGCGGGTCGCCGGAAGTGGCGTTCGCGCAATTCAACACGCGCACGACGCCGCAGCGGCTCGCCCGCGACGGCGACTTGTGGGGCGGTCGCGCGTGGAAGAAGCAGCGGCTCGAACCCGCAATCGGCAAGGCGCGAAAGCGCTGGCCACCACAATAGCTTGTGCCGGCGGCCTTTGGCTAACTACCAAATACGGAAAGCCGGTGCGCCGCTTGCTGAAGTCGGGTACACTATACGCGCTATGGCGCATTCAATATGGTCCGGTGCTATCAACTTCGGTCTCGTTACGATTCCGGTGAAGCTTTTCACCGCGGTCCGCAGCGACGAGCTTTCGTTCAACATGCTGCACGCCAAAGACGGCGGACGCATCAAGTACGAGCGGATTTGTTCGGTTGACGGCAAGCAAGTGCCGTGGGACGAGATCGTCAAGGGCTATGAGTACGAGAAGGGCCAGTACGTCGAGTTGAGCGACGAAGACTTCAAGAAGGTCAATCCGGTTGCGACGCAGTCCGTCGATATTTTGGAGTTCGTCGAACTCGATAAGATCAACCCGATGTTTTTCGACAAGCCGTACTATCTAGAGCCGAGCAAACAGGGCAAGCACGCATATGCGCTGCTGCGCGAAGCGCTGAACGAATCGAATAAGGTCGCAATCGCGCGGGTCGTGATTCGCACTAAGGAATACATCGCCGCGGTAAAACCCATCGGCGAAGCGCTCGTCCTCGAACTGATGCACTGGGCGAACGAAATGGTCGAACCGTCGTCGCTCGAGATTCCGGGAAACGAAAAGCTGCCCGAGGGCGAGATGAAGATGGCAAAGATGCTGATCGACACGATGACCGTCGACGCATTCGAGCCGGAGAAATTCACAAACACGTATCACGATGAGCTGCTCGCAATGATCGAAGCGCGCGCGCAAGGTAAAGAATTGCCGAAGGCCAAAAAGGCCGCCTCGCCCCGCGCGAAGGTCGTCAACCTTATGGACGTGCTCGCGCAGTCGCTCGAGGAAAGCAAAAAGCGCCGCGGCACGGGCACGGACGGCCGCGCCGCCTCCCACGAAAAACACGAGAAAAAGACGACAACACGCCGCAAAAAATCCGCAGCGTAGTTCTCGAAGCGGTTTGATGGCAACACCAAACGCCCGGCGAACCTCACCGGGCGTTTCCGCACATTAGGCTAAGACTTCGTGCACGTCTCCGTGACGTTGACGACGCGCCCCGTCTTCTCGGTAAACGTCGTCTTCATGGTCTTTTTGGTGTTCCCCACTTTCGTGTAGACTTCGGGCGCGTACGATGAAACGTCGGGAGCGGTGGACTGAATTACGTACGTGTACGTCCTCTGGCCGCCGCTGCTACGCGCCCCGGCCGTCGCAATCGCAAATTGCCCGCCGTCGCCGGTCGTGATACGGACCCATTTGCCCGAGCCGGCGTCCCACGTGAACTTCGTCTGCGAATGAACGTCACGCGGAATCCACGATGCCGTATGGATCGTGTCGTCCCGGGTCAGCCAATACCCGCTGGGGTCCATCGAATACACTTCCGTGGTTGTAAAGGCTCCGGGCCGGCGTGAGCTGAGGTCGCTGCACGTCCACGTGCCGACGAGATACTTCAATGTCGAGAAGTCCGGCTTAGCCGGCGCCGGAATGGGCGTCCCTTCGACTTTGGTAGTCTGCGCGTAAGCCGAACCGCTTAGCGCTGCGATCAGCGCCGCCGCCAGAGAGAAACAACGGATAGAATACGTCATGAGAAGTCCTCCATCCGCAAGTCATTCTGACACGGTCTAACGCATCCTTAAGCGACTAGACCCACATGACAGGACCTATGCCTCTGCGAACGCCTTCGCCAACGGTGTAAGCAACGCCGAAGCGGATTTGAAAATCAACGCCGAAACCTCCCCACTTGCCGGTCGAGCTAGGCGCACGATCGTTGCCGAATGCTCACTGCGATTGCGCAATTGTAAGCCGGATCGAGCGAAAGTGTAGTCCGCTCGAGCAGGTGGCGCATTGAACGATGAGTTTGGCCGGCTTGTAGTCTTTATCGACGACAAACATGGCGTTTTGCCGCGCGGCCGCACCTTGGATAATGTGCAGGTTGCCGGGATTTATGTAGTTGCTCGGAATCTGGAATACGACGTCGTCGGCATCCGCGAGAGAGTAGCTCAGAAGGTCGATGAAATCGCTGTGCATTCCGTTACGCAGCAAGACGTTCATCACCATGACCTTCTGATTCGGTCCGGGCAGCATTTTCTCGGGATGATCGTCCGCCGTGGCATCGCGTACCGTTTGAACCGTGATGCGAAGTACACCGTTAAAGATCGTATCGCCGACTTTGCCCTGGATTGCGTTGACCTGGTTTGCTCCGCCTGGAACGGGCGTCGGTGCCGCTCTGCCCGCGGCGACCGGAACGGCGAACGCGAGAACGAGCAGCGTAACCTTGCGAATATTCAGCATGATGTGATTGACCTCGTTTACGGAAGCGTGCGATACAGAGCGGACATCCCGGCTTGTAAGTGAATGTTGATGTGACAATGATACAACCACGTTCCGGGATTATCTGGAATCATATCGGCGACGATCATTCCCATTGGCAACAGTTGCGCGCTATCTGCGCGCATGCCGTTAATGAGGACCGTCTCCCCGTGCCAATGCGGCACGTGAAAGTCGAAATCGCTCATCGTCGCCATAACGTACCAGCGCGTTCGTTCGCCTTTTCGAACGTCGAGGATCGGGCCGTTGCCGTAGATGAACCCGTTGATGGTAAAGAGCGTGTTCGCATCGACGAATGCCGCCGCGTGTGCATTGATGCGCTCGCCGTTCGCTTTCGCCATTTCAAGATTCTGAGAAAGTAGACGATTTTGGCTTTCGTCGAATTGAGCGAAGAGCGAAAAGACTTCGTGAGCGACGTCGACCGGTGAGCCATCGGGCCGGGCGGATCCTTTGCGCGTTACGACGATCGGGCCGACGAGGCCGGTGTTCACATCGCGCAATTCATCGGTGTGCGAGTGATACATCCACACGATGGACGATTGGTCCATCTGCCCGGGCCCCGCGCGATCGGGCACGTCAAAGTGATACGCGTACGTCGCGCCTGGCGCTACCGCGTCGCCCCGCTTTACCGACGGATCGACGCCGTCGCGATACGGCGCTCCTTCGGAGCTCTTCGTATAGCGTAGGCCGTGGACGTGAAAACTCAGTGGTAGCTGCGCGTTGTTCTTGAAGACGACGACAACGGTGTCACCCACTTCCGCGTGAATGACGGGCCCGAGAATGCCCATATACTGCTCGCCGGCGTTTCGCGGCACCATCGTAGAAAAAGACGCGTCGGTATACCGATGGTAGACGATCTTGCGGTATGAAAAGCCGATTTGATCGGTCTGTCTCTTGAGCATCGTTCCATCGAACTGGTTGCGGCCGCTCGGAGCATAGTCCCACAGTACGTTGTCTGCCGCAATGTAGTACATGCGTTCAGCCGCGATAGCGGGCTGCGCGGATAACAGTACGAGAAATGCAAGTGCAATTCGTATCGCCACGAGTGCTAGGCTCCGGTCGTCAAGTGCGCCGCTATGAAATCGGCGATGTCGTGAACGCCGGTGACGAGGAGACGTTTGCCGCTGCGGACTTCGTGGATGAAGCCGCGCCATGACGATGCACGGCTATCGCGGTCGCTCACCCAGATGCGTAGGACGAAGGTCAGTTCTCGCCGTTCGCTGTTCACGGCGCAACCGTATCAGCTCGCCGTGCCGCTTGCGTGCCGAAGATCGCCCCAATCGCCGTTCTGCGCGCGTCGGATCGACGCGACGAACGGAAGCCGTTCGAAATGGCCGCGAAGCTCATCGTCGTCGATTGCAGACAAGGACGAGCGCGTGATTTTCGCCGCTTGTGCGAGCGCGCCGGCGCGGCGATCGTCGCCGAGCGCCTGGAGCACGCGCGCTGCGATCCACCACGGATAGGGCGGGAAGACCGCGCCTTCGCACGCTCCGTGATCGAGGGCCAAAAATCGCTCGGTTAGCGCCTTCGCCGCTTCGTGCTCTCCTGCGAGCGCATGCGCAAGCGCCGCATCAACGAGATCGCTGGCTGCGTCCGCCATTCGTCCGACCGCCGTTTGGAGCGCGATGCCTTCATCCATATGTGCGGCACCCGCGGCGACCTCACCTAAATCGCGCTCAGCCGCGCCTAGATTTCCGAGCGCCTGCGCGCGAAACGCTGCATGTTGCATTGCCGTCGCGAGCGAAAGGGCGTGCGACGCCAACTGTTTTGCGTCGGCGCTTTTACGCTGCCACAACGCGATAAAACTTTGATTCAACAGTGACGCGGTTCGAGCTCGGTCCTCCTTGAGCAGCGTCTGATACTCGAACGCGCGCGCAAAAAACGACCGGCTTGCGGAGAAATCACCGCAGCGGCCGTGTAGCATGCCGAGATTCATCAGCACTCGCGCGAGCCCACGCCGGTCACCGATCGATTCAAACGTCGACGCGGCAATCGCGTTCGCTTCGCGAGCTTCTTTCCAACGCGACAATCGCAGCGCGGCGGAAGCGGTATTCGCCTGTGCGACTGCTTCGCCGACGAGGTCGCCGTGCATCCGGTGTAATTCGGCAGCTTCACGTGCAAGGCGCATCACGGCTTCAAAGCGCTGTTGTGACATGGCGATCGCGACGCTTTGCATCAACGTCGCGGCTTTCGCGAACTCGTCGCCGCCTCGCTCGGCAATCGCGCGCGCTTCTTCCAACAATGTTTCGGCGCGTTCGTTTTGCCCGACGGCGACGTCGACCTCGGCGAGCGCCGTCAAACATTCGACTTGCTCGCTGACGCTTCCGCATGCGCTGAGATAAGAACGCGCGCGTTCCGCGAGCGGCCGCGCGGCCGCGTATGCGCCCAGCGAAATTTCAAGCCACGCGTCGGCGCAATCCGCGACGCCCACCCAGTGGCCGTCGTCGGTCCGGCGTCCATGCTCGCGGAGCGACTGAATTGCTGCGCGTCCGCCGTCGGCGTCCTGAGCCGCCCGCGCCAACGCAATGCGCCGCTGCAAGACGTCCCCACGCAACGTGTCGATGTTACGCCGGTCGAGTTCATCCAGGTCGCGTAGCTGCAACTCGCGCCTTCCCAACAGCGCGTTCGCGCGCTCGCGTAACAGCAGCAGCTCCACCGTTGCGCTCGGTTCGTCGATGCGTTCGAGCCCAAGCGTCGCATA
Organism: Vulcanimicrobiia bacterium; assembly: GCA_963737065.1. Lineage (GTDB taxonomy): Bacteria > Vulcanimicrobiota > Vulcanimicrobiia > Vulcanimicrobiales > Vulcanimicrobiaceae > JAMXLG01. Next base: position 1,387,664 of record CAVTRC010000001.1, on the reverse strand, counting down.
GCGTACGGCGTCGGCATGCGCGAAGACGCCCGCGGCAACGCGAGCAGCTCGCGCATACCACGAGCCGGCCTTTGCCGCGTCTCCACCGGCGTCATAATGTCGCGCGATTTCCGGCGCGGCACGGTCGAGGCGCGCAATCTGCGTCCGTTCTAACGCGGCCGCGATGCGATTGTGTAGCCGCGATCGTCGTTGCGGATCGAGTGCGTCATAGAGAACCGACGCAATCAAGTGGTGCGTGAAGACGTATTCAAATCCGCCTGAGCCTTCGATCTCACGCACGACGTGCCGGTCGAGCAGCTCATCGATATGGCGTTGCGTTTCCGCGTCGCTCGCGTGCGAGGCTAAACAAACGGCGTCGAGATCGAAGGAAACGCCGCACGTTGCCGCGGCATCCGCCAAACGACGCGCGCCGCTCGAAAGCGAAGAAAGACGACGCTCGACGATGCGTGAGAGTCCTCCGCCTCCACGCTGGCTCCCCGTCTCCTTCGTTTCGCGGATCGCCTCGGTCAGAAACAGCGGATGACCTTCGCTCCGCTCGAACAGTGCATCGGCGTGGAGTTCTTCGCCGGCTCGATGCTCGAGCCGTTCGAGGAGATAGTCGACGTCCGCGCGTGTCAAACGTCCGAGCGGGAGCCGCATCGCGAGGTGTTCGTCACTGAGTTCGCGTTGCAGCATACGCAACGGGTGCTCCGGCGGAATTTCATCGTCGCGCGCGGTGAGCACGATGAGGATCGGCAAACGCGCTGCCCGGCGCGCGAGTACACGCAACAGCGCGAGCGTCGGCTGGCCGGCCCAATGCGCATCTTCGATAACAAGCAACAGCGGCCGCGTGCGAGCAAGCGATGCAAACGACGACGCAACGGCGTCGAAGAGACGCAGTTGTCCGTTCTGCGGCGCAACGTCCGGCATCCGGATGCGCGCCGGTTCGCGTTCTCGAAGTTCGGGCAGTAATTCGGACAGCACGTCGGCGCGTACATCGCTTCCGCGCAGCGCATCGAGCAACGGCGCCGCGGTGCGAAGCAGTTCGATGATGCATTGATACGGCATCTTTTCGGGCGAGCTCGTCGTGCCGGCGAAGACGCGGCCACCCGACTGTTCCACGCCTAGGGCAAATTCCGCAGCGAGTCGCGACTTGCCGATTCCCGACTCGCCTTCAATCACGACGAGACCGCCCGTACCGCGCGCTGCGCGTTCCCACGCATGGTGCAAGCGCGCGATTTCTCTGGATCGGCCCGCGAACGCGAGCGCGTGGGTTTCGATTCGATATTGCCGCTCGACGCGGTCGAGCGACGACGGTAACGGTGTTCCGGATGCGAGAGAAGTACGAAGCGCGCGCGTTTCCGGCATCGGTTCAACATGCAACTCCTCGCGTGCGCGCCGCGCGAACTTATCGAACTCCGCGAGCGCACCCGTGGTGTCGCCCGATTCATACCGTGCCGCGATCAAGTGCCGTAAGATGTCTTCGCGCCAAGGATCGTCGGCAAGAAGCCGCCGGGCAAAACGAATTGCATCGGCGTATCGGCGATCGCCGCGCGAGCGCACCACCAACGCCGTCAGCGCGTCGTGAAACGAGATGCGAAGGCGTTCGCGTTCCTCGATCACCCACTCATCGTAGAACTCGGGAAGAAATTCTCCCGCGTACGCGTCTACTGCCGGTGCGAGGGTCGCGTCGCCGTTACGCAAGCGCCGAAAATCGAGTACGTCGACGCGCGAATCGTTACCACCGTTCCACTGCACGGTCTCGGCGTCGGCAAGGATCCACGGTGGTGCGCGCGCGGGCAATGCTTTTTGCGCCAGGTAGAGGTAGCGGCGAAGTTCCTTCAGCGCATCCTCTTCCGGCAAGTCCGGAAAAATCGTAAACGCAAGATGCTCGCGCACGACGGGAACCCCGTCGTGCAGAATGAGGTACGCGAGCATCGCGAGCGATTTGGACGGTTTTGCGAATTTGATTGCGGCGCCGTCACGGTAGACCCGCGCCTGCCCGAGGAATTTGATCTCGAGCGTTATTGATCTCCGAATAGGTTCTTCAGAACAGACGCCGCGACGCCGCCTGCAACACCGCCCGCGACTCCCGTTTGCGCGGCAGTTTGCGCTTCTTGTCTTCCGATGTAGGGAATCAATGCGTGAGCAAGATTCGGCATCGTGAGCGTTTGCAGCCAAAGTTTACCGGGGCCGGTCAAACGCGCGATGAACAAACCGTCGCCTCCGAATACCGCGTTCGTGATGCCGCGCATGAGCGTGATGTCGAAGTTAACGGTCGATTCGAACATGCCGATGTGCCCGGGATGAACCTGAATCGATTCGCCCGGTGCAAGGTCGTACGTGACGATCTCACCGCCGAGCTCCACCCACGCCGTGCAGGTTCCGCTCAAGCGCTGTAAGATGAAGCCGTTCCCGCCGAAGATTCCGGCGCCGAGCGAACGCTGGAAACCCATATTCAACTCGACGCCGTGCGTCGCGCACAAGAAGCCGTGCCGGTGAATCATATACTCGCGCCCCGGCTCCACGTCGACTTGCATGATTTGGCCCGGCATCTTCGAGGCGAACGCGATCAAGCCGTTTCCGCCTTGCGTGAAATACTCGGTCATGAAAATGCCGCCGCCGGACAACGCCCGGCCGATCACGCCCATAAATCCTTTTGCGCCGGCCGTCATAGCCGTCGTATTCAGCTGCACGTTCTCCGTCATCCATGAAAACTCACCGGGCTCGGCGACGATTTTATCGCCCGGTTCGAGGCCAACTTCCAGAACGGGTAATGTGGTACCGGTAATCTTCGTCTTCATACGAGCTCCTCAGCAGGCGGTGTGATGACGGATGCGTCGGTGACCCCATGAGCTACGCGCGGTGCATGCAACGAGTTTCGGACGCCGAGCGCGAGCGCGATCGCCGACATGATCAACGGTTCGACGCTCGCAAACGGCGACCCGTACCGCGCAAGCAATCCCGTCGAAACCGGCGGCGCGAAAATTCCCGAAAGCGAGTCGAGCGAGGACGACACCCCTAATACCGTGCCTTGTTCGCGCTCCGTCGCTACGTTGGAAATCATCGCGACCAGACCGTTGTTCGCGAACGCACCGCCGACCGCGAAAAGAATCATCACGCCCGTAAGCGTGTAGATGTTGTGGACGAACGGCGCTGCGGCGAAGGCTGCGACAAGCAGGGCGAGCCCAAGTGACGACATCACGCGGTCGCCGAGTCGATTGGACGCCTTGCCGACGCCGACGCCGTTGATTACGACGTTCACAATCGCAAAGAGCGAGAAGTACTGCGTGGTTTGTACGACGCCGAAGCGCATCTGACCGGCAAGGTACAGTGCGATCGCGGAGTACCAGCCGTAAAGCGCAAGCGATAGTGCGAGTTTCTGTAAGAGTATGGGCGAGAGCCGTGCGTTCGTGAACGTCGCGAAGATTTCGCGTGTGCCGACGTGCTCCGTCCCGCGCTGAAGCTTCGAGCGCGATTCGGGCAGAAGGATCACGGTCAGAATCAGCGTGATCAATTGCAGCGCCGATGCGGCGAGGAACGGCGCGGCAAAGCCGAATCTCGAGTAGAGCAGACCGCCCCCCGCGGGTCCGAACACCATCCCCGCCGCAAACGTCGCGCTGATCAAGCCGAATGCTTTCGCTCGTTGCTTCGGCTCCACGAGATCCGCAACATACGCTTGCGTGATGCCGATGTTGCCGCCGGAAATGCCTTCGACGATGCGCGCGATGAAGATCCACAGGATGTTGGGAGCAAATGCGAGCATCGCCCATCCGATCGTCGCACCGATTTGGCTGATGATGAGAACCGTCTTGCGTCCGACGCGATCGGAAACGTTGCCCCAAATCGGTCCCGAAATCAGCTGGCAGAGCGAGAAGGTGGAGAGCAAGATGCCGACGACGATCGCGCTCATGCCGAAGTGCGTCACGAAATACGGCAAAATCGGAAGCAGCATGCTGAATCCGATGATGTCGATAAACGTGATGCCGAGAATCGGCGCGAGTTTGCGGATCATGCAGGCGATTCGACGGGCAAAATAATCGTTTGGAACCGTTCGCTCTTGCGCGCAACGTCGAGCTTATACGGACGGCGGAGATCGATCGACGTGAGCCGTTTGTGCAGGTCGTCGATTCCCAGAATCCGTTCGCCTTCAATTCCAATAAGGACGTCGCCTTCTTGCAACCGTGCGGTCGATGCAGGACTGCCTGGTTCTACGGAACCGACCAATACAGCACGCGGATCGAGGAGTTCGAAACGCCGCGCAGCGGCACGCGAGAGCGTGATGTCCTGTCCTCCGATTCCGAAGTAGCCGCGACGAACTTTCCCATCGCGAATCAACAGACTGGCAACGTGTTTCACCGTGTTGATGGCGATTGCAAAGCAAAGTCCCTGACCGGGAAGCACGGCGGTGTTCACGCCGATTACTTCCCCGGTCGCCGTTACGAGCGGTCCGCCGGAGTTGCCGGGATTGAGTGCCGCATCCGTTTGGATGATGTTGTCCATCAAGCGTCCGGACTGCGAGCGCAGCGTGCGCCCGAGCGCGCTGACGACGCCGGCGGTCACGGTATACGCAAGGCCGTACGGATTCCCGACCGCGACGACGAGCTGACCCGGTCGCAAGGCTGATGAATCGCCAAGCGCGGCGGCGACGATATCCGGCGCATCGATACGAAGTACGGCGAGATCGGTATGCGGATCGTCGCCGATAATCTCCGCCGGCAGATCTTGCCCGTCCAAGAGCGCAACGCGCACGTGCTGCGCCTTGTGAACGACGTGGCTGTTCGTAAGCACGAAGCCGTCGGGCGTAAAGACGAATCCCGAACCGTTTCCCGAGCGACGCCCGTTGAGCACCTCGATCGCCACGACCGATGGACTGACCAGTTCCGCGGCGCCCGTAACGGCACGCGAGTATGCATCAAGCGCGGGTTGAGGTGCGACCGTTGCGTGCGAGACAACTCTAACTGCGGACATCGTGGAACCGCAAACCCCGAGGAAGACTAGCGAGTTTCACGAATCGACTCCGGCTGCGCGAAGGGGACGACGCGCGAAGCGCGATGGACTGAGCTCAGGTGGCGGAATTGGTAGACGCGCTGGTTTCAGGTACCAGTGGTGGCAACATCGTGGGGGTTCGAGTCCCTTCCTGAGCACCAAAACAATGTCCAGCTCCAGAAACTCCCGGGTCTTTAGAATTCCGGGCGACTGTTGTTGGTTTTGCACGAAGTGGCACTTTCCGTTGGGTTTTTATTACTTGTGCCACGCCTTTCGCGCCGGCCACCTTTTCGCAAGGGCGCACGGTCTGCAAAGCGTCAAACCGGATAAACTCAGCGAACACGCCCATCGCTCCAACGACGTTATCTAAAGCCTGGAACAACTCCATGAGTCGGAGCGCCTTCTGCAAAGAAAGCGATGGCAAGCGCCACGTACACAAGAACTATCGCAGTTAACCGCACCAATGTCCGTGAGCCGCGCACCGTTATGACCTTGACGCGGATGCAACGCGCGAGCCTCAAGACGATTCTTACCGCGAGCAAGTCGAAGCCGAGTTAAGCGCGCAAGTGCCATCGCCGCCACGCAGGCCGGCGCAATCGATCGCGCGCTCGAAATCGAATTCCGACGCGCCGATTCACATCGAGCGCTTGCGTAACACCAAGCGCGGCGGTCGGGACGAGTGGCGCTAAACGCGCAGCGCTCAACGCGCACGGCCGCAAATGCGGTTTCTGCAGCTCTAGGCTGGCAAAAACAACTTTTTCGAGCGACCTTTTGTGCGGGCATGTAGTATTGCCGCCCGATCGCGCCGCTCGCGAGTGCCTCGACTTCGGAAACCAGTTTACGGTTTCGCGCTGCGGCGGTATACTTTCGTTTAGGGGAGACAGCACGCATGTGGACCGTACCCGTACAGGAAATTCAACCACCCGCTCACCCCGAGGAGCTAGCTACAGTGCAGCCGTTGCTCGAACGGCTCGTTCGCGCGTTCGGCCCTCGACCGCTTGCGGTACTTCTCGATGCTGACCATTCGACAATCGTGAACTGGACATCCGGGCACCGAAAAATGAGCGCGGAAATGGCAAAACGCGTCATTGACGTCCATGACGTAATGAACAGGGCGTTGCAAGTTTTCAAAGCCGATACGGCCATGCGTTGGCTTGTGGGAAACGAGCCGTTTCTGGATCATGGCCGCCCCATCGACGTTCTCGTAATGCGTGGAGCAGGTCCGCTGATTCAGGCGCTTGATGCGATCGACGCGGGAGCGTACGCCTGAAACTCTATCGAGTGATTCCTTTTGATCGAGGCGCCGACCCAAAACAAAAGGGTGGCGCTTTTTACATTCCCGGAAGTAGCGCCGGGCGCGCCGATAATCCGGCTCAGTACAAGGTCCTTTACGTCGCGGATACTCCTGAAGCAGCGATCGCCGAGGCTTTCGGCCGACTGGCGATTTGGCGTCCAGCGGACTTCGTTCATGCATCCGGCCTTGCGATAGCGCTCGTAGCCTACGAGGCGCCGGACACGACTGCAATATGTGACCTCGACAATATTGCAATGCTTGCTGCGCTTGGGATTACGCAACCGAGCCATGTGATTACCCGGGATCGTTCGATCACTCAAGCTTGGTCAAAGCAAATCTTCGACTTGGAAATGTACGCCGGCGTGCAATGGTGGTGTTATTACAATCCAGCGTGGCGCAGCCTCGGCATCTGGCGCCTCGACGAAGTCACTCACATTGGGAATGAGCGATTGAGTGCAGCTTCGGCAGCAGTACGGTCGTCGGCGCGCGAAATCGTCCGGCAAATCGATATTCGTTAATCGCGAGAATGTTTCTGCCGTAATGCGTTTCGCCGTCCCCGCTTTGAAACGGGAACGTCCCAACAGTTCTCTGAACAGAATCGGAAAGCTCCGAATTGACCAATAGATCTGAAACGGCGAGATAGCGATGAACTGCAACGATGATCGAGAGCTCGGACTGGGCGAAACGATCACGCGCCGCGATTTTGTCAACGGTGTTCTTGCCGGTGCTGGCGCCGCACTGCTTTACGCCCCGGTTGCCGCAGACGCGCAAGGTCTCACCGACGCGTTCACCGGGTATGGCGGTGTCGGCGACTATGCGCGTTCGAACGGCAATACGGCACCGGTCGTCAACGCTGCGCATGCGTTGCGTGACGGACGATACGAAGCGCGTATCGCCTCCGCTCGACTCGTCGATGAAGTGTACGACGTCGTCATCATTGGCGGCGGAATTGCGGGCTTGTCGGCTGCGTATACCGTTCGCAAACATCATCCGAACGCACGCGTGCTCATCGTCGAGAACCACCCGATCCCGGGCGGCGAAGCGAAACAGAACGAAATCGACGTCGACGGCGTGCGCCTTTTCGGGCCGCAAGCATCGAACGATACGAACGTTCCGCCTACGAGCGACCCGGTCATCGGTGCGCTGTGGGACGAACTCGGTATTCCGCGTCATTTCGAGTTCGTTGAACCGACGGGTGCGGCGGCCGGCCTGCGTTTTGCGCGCGACAACTTCGAACCGTGGTATTGGGACGAAGCGACGGCGAACGTCGGGTGGTTCTTCGATGGCGGTCCGTTCGGCGTGCACGGTTTCTATCGCGACATCTTCTCCGACGGTTTGCGTGGAGTGCCGTTCGACGAACGAACGCGCGCAGATCTGCTCGCGTGGCACAATAACGAAAAGGAGTTTAGCTCGCCCAACGGTGCGCCCGTTGGACCATGGCTCGACTCGATGTCGTACGGCGCGTTCATTCGTAACGTGATGGGCCTCGGCCCCGCGGTAGTTCGTCTGGCTGATTCGCTTACCGGAACGACGAGCTATGCTGCGAGCGCCGACGCCGTGTCCGCATACGGTGCCAAGCTTCTCGGGCTTCCGGGCGTCGCTCCCCGTGTGAAGCAGACGCCGGATTCATCGGTCTTTTCGTTTCCCGGGGGAAACGGCACGATCGCGCGTCATCTTGTCGAAGCTTTGATTCCATCCGCAATTACCGGCGACCGCACATTTGCCAACATCGTCGATGCGCCGTTCGACTTCAACGAATTCGATCGTGCCGGTTCGTCGGTACGCATTCGTCTTGCGAGCACGGCAATCGCGGTGCACCACGACGGCGAAGCGTCGAGCGCCAAAGGCGTCCGCGTGGTGTACGAACGCGGTGGATCGCTCGACGCGGTGCAGGCACGCGCGGTCGTCGTGACGATCGGCGGCTGGGTTGCAAAGCGCGTCGTGCGCGACCTTCCACAGACCTACCGTGCTGCGTACGACACGTTCCACCACGCACCGAGTCTGGTCGCGAATGTTGCGCTTCGACAGTGGCGGCCGCTCGCGAAACTCGGGATAACGGGAGCTCGATGGTTCAGCGGGTACGGCTTCTGGGGGAACATTCGACAGCCGATGCTCTTCGGCTCGTACCGTCCGCCGCTCGATCCTTCTCTTCCGGCGATGTTCACGATGTACACCGGATTCCCGCAACCCGGGATGTCGCTCGCGGACCAAACGACGGCCGGACGCGTTCGCATGTTGACGACGAGCTATGCCGATTTCGAGCGGCAGATCCGCACGCAGTTGCAGCGTCTGTTCGGCCGCGCGGGTTTCGACGCCAAGCGCGATATCGCAGGCATCGTTTTAAATCGCTGGGGACACGCGTACATCTCTCCGGCGCCCGGGTGGTATTTCGGGCCGAACGGTTCGCCCGGTCCGCTACAAACGCTGCGCCGGCCGTTTGGGCGCATTTCGTTCGGCCATTCGGAACTGCGCGGACGCCAGAACTGGACCGGCGCGGTGATCGAAGGCGAGCGGGCCGCGACGCAAGCGTTGTCGATGCTCTAGTTCGTAGCTAAAGCGGAAGCCGGAAATAGCCGAAGTCTAGGGTGGTTGCATATCACTCCTCAATTCAATAAGCAACCGCGTTCGCTGCAGCGTTTATGCCGCGTTCGCTTCGTCATATCCAAGTTTCGCGAGAACGTACTCCTGCTTCGCACTCCTCGCGAACGAACGCGGTCCGGCTCCTTGAGTCGGGCCGCTTCGCTTTTTGAACCGCCGCGGGCTGGCCCGATTGCTCGGAACACGCGATAATAAACCGATGAGACGCCGACTCGACGTGCTCGTAACGATCGTAGTCGCGTGCGTGCTGATGCGTGACGCAGCCGTGCGCGCCGATGAATTGGAGAGCGTTGACGCGTATTATCGGTCGGTGATCAGCCATATGTCGCATCTGCCTCAGCCGCCGCTCGTTTCGTACGACGCCGTCGTGCGCGCGTCCGGCGCAACGTTTTATGTCAGTCGCGACCCGCAAAGCGGCGAGGCCGAGTTCGGATTCTCCGTTGGCCCCGCGCTTGGCGACACGTCGCGGTGGTGGCCGGTCCTCGTTCGCACAAAAGACAACATGACGTCCGTGCAACTCGACACCGCGCGCGCCGTCACGCGTTTCCCGGCGCTCAATGCGACGTGGGGCGGCATCGACTCGTGGATGCGGTTTGGGATGCAAGAAGCAACGGCGCGGCCCGAGCCGGCTCCTCTAGCAACGGCCGCAGCGACGAGCCGCGAAATGCCGGTCATCGCCATCGTCCATTCGTTCGATCCTGGAATCTATCGCGCACGCGACGGCGGGTGGACAACGTGCGCCGACAACTCAACCGCGCGTCTCATTCGTCTGACCGCGCGCGACGACGCGGCGCGGCATCCCGCAACCGACATCGGCGTGCAAGCATCGACGCAAACGATCTGCACGATTCGCTTTGCGCTCGAACACAGCGATCTCATCGATCGCAACGGTTACGTCGAGTTGCACATCGCACGCGTCGGTTCGTATTATGTCGTCGAACGGGGAGAGATCTCGTTCGACGCGGGCGCCAAGCTCGGACGGCAACACGTGCGATTGTTCATCGATTACGTGCGCATCGCATTTCCAACCGTTTCGCCGCCGGGCACGTTTCCCGCACCGGCCGCGGCGACGCGGCCGTCCTAAGCGTGAGATCATGTTCGCACAATTGGTAATCAACATGCGGTCCCGGCGCGGCGCGCAAGCGGCTCCGGAGGTGCGCGCTGCGCTTCACGACTCCGGAGTCGAGTTCGTGGAAGAGGGCTGGCCGGACGATATCGCCGGCGATGCCGATTGTATCGTTGCGGCGGGTGGAGATGGCACTCTGCTCAGCGCGATCGGCTTGGCACTCGAACGCGATCTGCCGCTCGGGATGATTCCCCTTGGAACGTTCAACGAACTCGCGCGCACGCTTCGCGTGCCGGTCGACGTCCGCGGCGCGGTCGACATCATCGCGCGCAGGCACGAACAGGCCATCGACGTCGGACGTGTGAACGGCCACTATTTTGTAAATGAATCGAGCATCGGTGTTTCGAGCCGAATCTCGCGGCTCCAGACGCCGGAGCTCAAGCAACGTTTCGGATTTCTCGGTGTTCTTGCTACTGCCGTGCAGGCGTTCCGTCATGCGCGTCCGATTCATGCCGAAGTCGTTCACGCGGGCGGGACCGAGCACTTGCGAACGATTCAATTGACGATTGCAAACAGCTATCGTTTCGGCGGCTTTCTCTCGGTTTCGGACGCTGCGATCGATGACGGGTGGCTCGATCTTTATTCCGTCGACATTAAAAACGCGTGGGAAGCATTCGCAGTTGGGCGCGCGATATTGGGAGGCCGGCGGAGCAATGTACCGGGCTTGCGCACGCTGCGTGGAAAACGTTTCGAAGTTCGCACGCCTCACGCGCATCATATCACCGCCGATGCCGAGCCGGCGGGCAAGACGCCGGCGACGTTCGAGATTTTGCCGAAGGCGCTGCGTGTCTTCGTGCCGCAGTGAGCGTAGATGCACTACAGAACGTTGGGACACTCGGGACTGAAGCTTTCCGTTATCGGCCTGGGATCGTGGTTGACGTTCGGGAACACCGTCGATCAAAGCGCAACACGTGAATGCGTACGGATCGCTTACGAGAGCGGCGTTACGTTCTTCGACACGGCGAGCACGTATTCAAAGGGAAAAGCCGAAGAAGCTCTCGGCCCGATTCTCGCCGAACTGCCGCGCGAGACGCTCGTTATCGGGACGAAACTGTTTTGGCCGACGGGTGAGACGCCGAACGAGCGCGGGCTGTCGCGCAAACATATCCGCGACGAGGTTTATAAATCGCTCCAGCGATTGAAGGTCGAGTACATCGACCTCTATCAGTGTCATCGGTACGACGATGAAACGCCGATCGAAGAGACGTGCGAAATGATGAACGATCTCGTGCGTGCGGGCACAATTCTCTATTGGGGCGTCTCGGAATGGAATGCCGATCAAATTGCGAGCGCGGTAAATCTATGCCGCGTGCGCGGCTGGAGCATACCGGTCAGCAATCAACCACAATACAGCGCGTTATGGCGGCGCATCGAACGACGAGTCCTTCCGACGTGCGAACGGTATGGCATGGGAAACGTCGTGTGGTCGCCGCTCGCGATGGGAATCTTGAGCGGTAAGTATGCCGACGCTTCGCATCCGCCGGCCGGTTCACGCGCCGCAAGCCAATACCGCGAATTCATGGAAGACTACTTCACGCAGCCGGTCCTCGATGCGGTGGCGCGCGTGAAGCCGCTCGCGCAAGAGGCGGGTATTTCGCCGGCACAGCTCGCACTTGCCTGGGCGTTGCGCGAACCCGCGATCACGAGCGCGATCGTGGGAGCGACGAATCCTTCTCACGTGCGGGACAATGTCGCAGCGGGCGACTTGCATCTCGATCCTGCGATCTTTGTCGAGATGGACCGCATTTTAGAACCGGTCGCACCCGACGAACCGTACACCGCATAACGCGAAGCGCGTTAGACGTAAAAATGGACGGCCGCCTTGCCGTCCATTTTTACTTGCTGCACTCTACGAGGTTCCTCGGGGGTGCCGTTGGTGGAGGACAACTTCACCCCCGTCCATCTCACGCGCAACCGTGCACGTGGATGAAACTTTAATTGGTCTTTAATTCCAGCGTGTCAGCGAGGACGTCAATCCGATCACTTTGGGTCCCCAACCGCTGAAGGATGCACTGCTCGGTGCGACTGCGATCACGCGCGTGAACGAATTCACCGGCTGTTCGTCCTCCTGAGCGACATCATTGGGCTTTTCCATAGGCGTATTCACGACTGTTCCTTCCGTGTGAACAACGGGCATTGCGTTGTCCGTGTGTCACTTTACACCGCGAATTACTGCCCACATATGATTTTTGTTTCACACGACTTTTGCGCGTTCGTGAAGACAACTGTTATAAAGGAACCTCTGTGACTACGTCCCCGCATCGCCGCCTGCGCGGAACACGTACTTTACGATTAAGCGATTTAACGTTGCGATAGCCGACGGCGAACCGTAGTTGATATAAAGATCCCCTGAGCGCATCTGCAGGTGATATGCGGCGGCGAGGTTGAGTCCGGGTATAGCAAAACCGCCCGTGCCGTTAATGCTACGCAAACCTACCGTGAAATTGCTGAGCGGCGAAATGTTATATCCGATCGACACGCGCCGCAGGAACTGCGAGTTGACGTCGCCCGTCGTAAGGCTGCGCTGGTACGTCCCGTCGTATTCAAGGCCCAACGTAAACCGCGAACCGAGCGGACGCGACGTGGACGACGTATACAGGTGCTCCCAGTAACCGCCGAAGCTTCCCCAATTTGCGCTGACGTCGACCGGCGTCGGCGTACCGTCCCGGTAGCCGATCGGCACGCCGAAAAGATTGTACGGGGTGTCGATGCCGTTCTGATAGAGCGGGTAGCCGGTAAATGCATTTCCGTTATAGGAGCGCAGGATACTCACGGTCGGCCCCAAGCCGTTGATCGAAAGGCCGTTTTTGAACACCGCTTGCAGGAACGCGCCGGCATCCGACTCGTGAACGGCGCCGCTCTGATCCTTGAAGCGATCGCCGTAAACGAAAATGCTCCAGTTTTTGACGTACGGCGTTGCACCAAGGAAGCTGACGAACATCTGTGGCCCGCGAATGTCGGAGTTCGTCGTGTACCCGTCGATCGGATTGTAATACGGCGTGATGTCGACGTAACCCAGATTCACCTCATAATTGTGTTGATGAACGTCGAAGTAGCCGTTCGTGCTGTGCGCGCTGCCGCCGGGAACCCACGAGCCGCTCTCGTCGGCGTGATCGACCATCCAGACGAAGCCCGTGTGAAGATCGCGTCCTTTCGCGCCGTATTCGATCGTGGAGTCATTACCCGACATGCTGTGATGTGCGAGCACGCCGTCCGTCCAGTATTGGAACGTTTGATCCTGCAGCGCGTGCTTGTATCCAAAAGCTTGATCGTCGAACGTGTCGTTCGTGGATTCGTTGTATCCACGAAACGTCAGTAGCCCGAAACTCTGCAGCCCTTGTGTGCCTTCGAACTTCAGCCCACGATCGAACGGACCGACGCTCGGCGTGTAAAACAGTTCGTTCGACGGCGAATTAAAGTTCGAAACCCCGTTGGGATTCGGATTGAGATACTGCGCGCCCTGAGCGAAGAACGGCCGGTACTCGACGAGCTGGCGTGGAAACTCTTGCGGCGCGATCGTCTGCTGGTCGGTTTCGACGTTCGAAAAATCCGGCGCCAGCGTACCGACGAGATTCGCGGTCGGCGTCACGGGATAGCTGAAATCCATCCCAAGCGGACGCGTCTGCTCTGACAAGAACTCTCCGTTGCCTTGCTGGTACACGTCGCGATCTCCGCCCGTGCTCGAGAGCGCAAAGAGTTCGAGCCGCGGCCTCGGGCGTATGGCCTTGCCGGAAAGTGCAATGGACGTAGCCGCGGGCCAGTAGCGGAGGTCGTTGAAGGTCGGCCAGTTGCCCGAACCCGAGTCTTGCATCAGCGGGTCGAACGCCCATGTAAGGTGCTCGCCGCGTGCGGCAATCTGACGAAAGAAGCCGATACGCCAGGTCTGCGAGGGTCCGGAACGCACTCGCATGTCGCGCAGCGGGATTCGCATCACCGCGCGCCATCCGCCCTTCTCGATCTTCGCCGCCGCGTCCCATTCCGGGCGATACCGCACGTTCTCGAGCGCTTGCTGGTAACGTACGCCGCGCGGCGTCGTCTCGAAGAAGTAGGCCTGCGAGCCGGCGCCGCTCGGGTCGAGTCCAACGCCGACGAAGTCGTCTGTTCCAAAGCCGACGTAATCGGTGGTCTGCGTTGCAGTGATCGGGACACCGTCTTGTGGGACGACGAAACCGACGTAGACGTACGTATCGTCGTAAAGCATGTAGACGGTCGCTGATGGCGCCGAACTGCGCGTCGTCACATTTTCCCAGCCGCCGGCGCCCGGTACTTTGCCTGCTTGCCACGCCGGGTCCGACAACGACGGATCGAGCGGCATCGCATGGGGAGCCTTGGCCACCGGGAACGAAAATGAGTCGGACACGGCAGCCGCCGCGGGAGAAGCCGCCATGGCGAAACCCGCAAGCAGTACAATCGTAGATAAGAACGTGAGGCGGGATGTCATCGCTATAAGCATGCGAGTAGGGATATCGACCGTCCTCAAAACGGAATCAATTATTCTTCGAAGGCAGTACGGTTATGGACGTCTATGAATTTGGTCCTTTCCACCTCGACGTGGAGCGATTATTGCTCGTGCACGAGGGTGAGCCGGTTGCACTCGGTCCGAAAGTCGTCGAAACGCTGCTCGCGCTCGTCGAGCATCCCGGCGAAGTTCTTGCCAAGGCAATGTTGCTCGACCGTATCTGGCCCGAAGGATTCGTCGAAGAAGCAAATCTCGCGCAGAACATCTACGTCCTGCGCAAGATGCTTCGCGCGCGCTGGGGCACCGATGCAATAGAAACGGTGCCGCGGCGCGGCTACCGGTTTACCGCGCCCGTCCGGCGCGCTGCGCGTGCAGCGCTCGCGGAAGCGCCGATGATTCCGGATGAGATTCCGGCCCTCTCCATTCCGGCGACCGCCGTGAAGCAGCGAGAGCCGCGCGTCGCGAAGGCACGTTGGATCGCGGCAGCCGCGTCAGGACTCGCCGTGATTGCCGCATCGTTTGTGTTGCTGGCCGGTGTCGTTGCGCACCGGGGAACCACCGTTGAAGCGCTGTCGGACAACGGCGCGCGTCTCTATCAGATCGGCCGCTATTATTGGAATCTGCGCACGCGCGACGGCGTCGAGAAGAGCCTCACGTATTTCGCGCAGGTCGTGGACAGCGATCCGAGGAGCGCGCAAGGATACGCGGCGCTCGCCGACGCGAACGCGACGATGGGCGATTACCGCTACGGCTCGCAAACGCCAGGCGTCTATTTCGCGCGTGCGCGCGGATATGCGGACAAGGCGTTGTCGCTCGATCCGAATTCGGCCGAAGCGCACGCCGCACTCGGACTGATTGCGCTTAACGAGAAACATATGCCGGACGCGATGGCCGAACTGCAGCGCGCGATTGCGCTCGACCCCGGATACGGACCCGCGCGCGAGTGGTACGGCGTTGCGCTCGTGGGTGGAGGAAAATTGCGCGAAGGATTTGCACAGTTGAAGCGGGCGGCTGATCTCGATCCGCTGAGCGTTGCAACGACGGCATGGCTCGGATCGACAGCGTACTACGATCGCCGCTATCACGACGCGATCACGTACTCACAGCAGGCACTCGAACTCTCGCCGCAGCGGACTGATGCGCTGACGACGATCGGCGAAGCGTACGAAGCCGAAGGAAACCTCACGCGCGCGATCGAGGCGTTCAAGCAATACGCAGCGTCGAGCAGCTACTGTCACGCGGAAGGCTCTGCCTTACTCGCGCACGCGTACGCGATCGCGCACCGGTACTCCGAAGCCCGCACGGAGCTTGCATATGCGCGCGCGCACGCCCGCGACGTCGATCCGGCCGATCTCGCCATTGCGGCCGCCGCAGTCGGCGACCGAAGCGTTGCCTTTGCGCTGCTGCGTCGCATGCACGCGCACGGAACGTGGATGGCGATCATCCACGACGCGCGTTTTGACAGCCTTCGCGACGACGCGGAATTTCGTCAACTGGCGCAAGAGTCGGCATAAGGGCCCCTCGGTAATGCCGGACGACGGGCTGTTCTCCGCGATTGCGTCGCGTCCGCAACTCGCGCGGACGCTTGCGGCGCATCTACGCGCGATCGATGACGACGGTACCGTGCCGGCTCGTACGAAGCAGCTGATCGCGTTGATGGTTGGCTGGCTCAACGCGTGCGACTACTGCACCTGCGTGCACGAAGAGATCGCCCTCAAGCTCGGAATCGAAACGGAGACGCTCGCGGCGTTAGGCGACTTTGCGCACAGCGAGCGGTTTTCGGACGCCGAGCGTGCTGCGCTGTCCGCCACCGTATCGCTTACGCGCGAACCGCGCGCATTGCCGCCCACGGTACTCGCACAACTGCGCGAACACTATAGCGATGGCGAATTGATTGAAATCCTTGCCGTCATCGGTGCGAACAATTACGTCAGCCGCTTGAGCAACGCGCTCGCGCTGGAATCTACGCCGGCACGCTAGCGGGCGCCGCCGTTGCGGCGGCCGTGCTCGCTGCGCGCGCCATCGCGCGCTCGGTCGTGATCAATCGCGTTCCGCTCCAGCGATCGTGTAACATCACGCGATGCTGAATAAAGCTGAGCAGAATGATGATAGGGATTAGCACAAAGCCGAGAATATAGCGCCACAGCGAAAGCGTGATTCCGGGTTTCCGGAAATCCGTCGTGACCACACGCAAGCCGGTAATCATCATCCCGAACGTTTGTCCCGAAAGTCCGACGAGAAGCACAAAGTAGACCCCTGCCGCCCAATACCATAAGTTTTTTCCGAAGAGGTTTGAAACCGCAGCGAGCGGAGTGCCTTGGGCCACGTGAATACCGCCCAGCCCTACGCGAAGCCAGCCGAATTGTGTCGTGCCGGTATCCTCGTCCGTTGACTGGGACGTGTCGCCGGGCACGACGGTCGCGCTATGCGTCGTTTTCCCGTGCTTGTCGACGTTGATTTCGTTGACAATGCGGGTTCCCGAGTCGTCGGTGCCGGTAATTGCGGTAATCAGCGACGTAACGACGACGAGATCGATGAACGTCGCGATGAAGCGCCGCCACCACCCCGCGCAATCCGCGCGCGAAACCGTCACGCGCCCCGGAGCCGGAAGCGCGGGCGGCGGCTCATACGCTTCACGCAAAAACCATTCTTCGAGCGTCTGATACGCGTGCGTGTGCGAGAAGGCGCGCATATCGGCGATGCGGCGCGTTGCGTACGGTTCGGCGCCCAGCCACTCGCCCCAGCGCAAAACGCTGTCACCCGCGATTTCGCGCGCCTGCTCGGCAAATTGATCCATGTCGACGCGGCGCCCGAAATGATGGAACGATGCGATGGCAATGGCGCGCGCGGCGGCGTCGAGCGAACCACACACCAGCAGGCCGGCTTTGTCGCACGTGAGCTCGCAAATGCGCAGCCACGGACCGAAGATGAGCGCGACGATCGGATTTTCGTTTCCATTAACGCTGAGCAGCGAGATGAAGCGCGTGTGGCCGGCGGCAATGTGCCCGAGTTGCCGTCCAATCATGAACGCCAGCTCGTCGTCTTCGAATTGTTCGATGTAGCTGCTCGAAAGCACGAGCGAATACGGTTCGCCGAAGCCGAGCGCCGCAACCGGGACGTATAAGTCTTCGCGCACGAAGATCAGCGGCATCGGAATCTCGAGCGCCGCGCACGCGCGTTTGACGATGGAGAACACGCGCGGATATTGTGCCTCGTGAATCATTACCGACGAGCCGATCAGGCGGCCGCGGGCGAGCGTCACATACAGCATCGCAATCACAATGAAAAGCGCGACCTTCGGGAGATCGACCCGTTCGTGAACGACCAGCCCGATGATGCCGGCGATCGGCAGCGCCCATAGCAGCGTTCCGAGAAGCGCGAGGCGCTCCCGAGGATGGCGAAGGGACGACGGTCCGACGAAGATCCGGCTGGCCACGAGGAGGCGTTCGCGAGCTTTACGCCGCGCCCCCGTTCTGCTTCACCGCGTACAATTTACGATCCGCAACTGCGAGCAATTCCTTCGACGTCGCAATTGCCGATATCGAGAAACACCACCGCGCACATGCGCCCGTCGCGCGCGTAAACGTGATCGACGGTGCAAGACGCTGCGCGGTTGCGCTTCACGTTCTTTTAAACTTGGTGATGTCGACGAGCGTACCGACGCACCGAATGCGATGATCGCAGACTCGTCATGGCCGTACGATCCGGCGGCTTCCGCCGTCTTCGCACGATCGTGCCCAGAGATCGCTCACATCCAGCGCCGGCGCGCTCGTGCCGATGCCTGCGATGCCGCGCAGCCGAGCCGATAGCGACGTGGCCCGCAGTGATAGATCGGCGTTCCAAACGAGCAGTTCGGGGTTGTTTATGCAAGCAGATCTCTGGTGTGCTCATGGTACGAAACGCCCACGGCGCGATGTATGCGTGAAAACCCCTGAGTTTGTGCGGCGCCGGCAGTTCTTGTGGTGCGCGTTCGGTCGCGCGAGCTACCCCGGTATGGAAACCGCCCGAAAACCGGCATCGTGCCGGTTTTCTGCTTGCGCACTTTTTCGGGAGAACGAAGTTTTGAAATGGCCGTCCGGGCCAGCCCGAAAAAGCTGCACATTTCCATACCGGGGTAGCTCGCGCAACCGAGCGCGCACCACAAGAACTGCCTTTGTGGGAAGCGGGCTTGTCTCCAGCACTACGTCGGCGCTAGGGCGAATCGAGCCGGGCGCGCGCGTGGACGCGTACGGCGGTTCGGAAAATTTTCTGGCGACCTATTGACGGTGGCGTACTGCTGCGCTATTGTACTAATGTACTAGTACGACATGAGAGCAGTACGGTACGGAAAGCTAGAGGACAATCGACATGACACGGTTCATCAATCGCCCGCGAAGACACCGAAGCTCGCGAAGCTCGCGTTCGAATCCCCGCCCAGATGAGCGCTCCGCTGTTTCAAGGCTGGGGCCCGAAGTTCTAAACGGCAATGCCCGTCGTACTCACGGTCGATCCGCGTAGCGGGGTCCCGATCTATCTACAAGTCATCGAGCAAGTAAAGCGCTCGGTGGCGATCGGGGTTCTCGGAGCGGGCGAGCAACTGCCCACGGTGAAGCAGCTCGCGCTCGATTTGACCATCAATCCCAACACCGTAGCGAAGGCCTACCGCGAACTCGAACGCGACGGCGTCATCGAAACGTCGCCCGGACGCGGCTCCTTCGTGAAGAGCAACGGCGTCAAGGATACGACGAAGGCCGCTGCGACGGATGTAGCGCGAGATGCAATCGACGGGGCAGTGCGTGAAGCGAAATCGATCGGCCTCGATGCCGAAGCGGTTCGATCGCTCGCCAACGGCGCAATCGACCGGTGGTTCAGGGAGGCACAATGAGTACAATCTCAATTGAAAACTTGCGCAAGACATACGGCCGGTACACGGCGGTCGACGGTCTCACCGTCGCGATCCCCGAGGGCTGCGTCTTCGGCCTTCTCGGTCCGAACGGCGCCGGCAAAACGACGACGTTCAAGTGTATGCTGGGCCTTGCGTTCGCCAGCTCGGGAACCGTTTTGTATAACGGAAAACCGCTTGAGCCGGCGACGTTCGAACGGATCGCGTACGTTCCCGAGAAGACCGTGCTGTACGACTGGATGACGGTCAAGGAACACGTCGAAATGCAGCGCCGCGCGTACACGCAGTTTTCGGTGCAGCGCGCGAACGAACTTCTCGCGCAGTTCGATATCGATATGCGCAAGAAGGCGCGCGCGCTTTCGAAAGGCATGAAGACCGCGACGATGGTCGCGCTCGCAATCGCGCGCGAAGCGGACATCCTCATTCTCGATGAACCGACGAGCGGACTCGACCCGATCAATCAGCGTCACGTGCTCAATATGATCATCAACGAATCCGCGCGGGGTGCAACGGTAATCTTCTCGTCGCATCAAATCGGACAAGTCGAGCGCGCCGCAGAGCGTATCGCGGTAGTCGACAAAGGTCATCTTGCGCTCGAAGGCGCGGTCGATGATCTGAAAGCCGATCGCAAGATCGTCGAAGGGATCTTCCCCAATGAGTCTTATGCGCTCAACGGTGTGGCGAACGATCCGCGCATCGCGCGTACCGATCGCACCGGCCGGATCGTGCGTCTGCTTACCACCGACGGCGCGCCCGAATTCGTCCGCAAATTGGAGGCGATGGGCGCAACGGGCGTTCGCATCGTCGACCTCAACTTAGAAGATATTTTCCTATACGCGGTCTCGCCCGCAGAGGCAACCGCCGATGTGGTAGAGGGAGCGACTTCATGAGCTACGTTGAATGGCTGCGTGTGCGCAACGCGCTGCGCGTGGTCGCTATCGTGCTCGGCGCGTTCATTTTAATCGTGCTCGTCCTGCGTATTTCGTTCAATCGATATTTGAGCGCAGATGACGTCTTCATCAAGCACGTCACGATGGAGCCGGGTACGACGATTTCGCGGAGCGTGCTGCCGGATGGTACGAAGCGCACGACGATTAAGAGTCCATCTGATAATACGACGGTCGTGATCGACAACATGGGGAGTGCGGGCCGGCACATCGTCATCACCGAGCCGTCGTCGCGTACAGGCGGGCACGCAGACCGGGCTGTTATCGGAAGCGTCCATATCAACGAGACGCGTTCCGGAAAGATGCACGTTACGACGATCGATACCAATGGAAGCGTGCCGTTCCTTTACTACATGGCCTTTGCGGATCTCGCCGCGCTTTTCGTTGCCACCGTACTCGCGGCGCCGTTTGCCCGCGAAGCAGACGGACACCTCGAGTACGCTCTAACCAAACCGGTTTCGCGCGAAGCATTCGCCATCGGCGCAATCGCCGCGGACCTCGTTGGAATCATTGCGGCTTCCGTAATGACCATCGTCGCGCTCTTGCTGTGTCAGCTGATGTTCGAGATGCCGAGCTTAGACTTTACGGGCGTGAACGCCAATGCGATCCTAATGGGAATCGCCGTGCCCTTCGCGTGGTACGGATTGCTCGCGGCATCGACCGCATCGCTCAGGCGCGGATACGGAGCGGTCCTCGGCTTCGCGTGGCCGGTCGCGATCCTCGTTACGGTCTTCGGCGCGATTCCATGGGGCGACTCGATCGTCGGTCAGCTCGTGCACAACGTCTTCTGGGTTCTCTCGCGCATCGATCCGCTCAGCTATGTGAACGGCATCGCGATCAACGAGAACACGGCTGGTCAATTGACCGCTCCGCCCGACTTCGTTCCCCGTCTGGCCGTCGAATTCGGACTGTTCATCATCTACAGCGCACTTGCCGTCATCCAGTGGCGGCGCGTGGAGGCGTAATCATGGAAATTCTCGGTACCAATTTCGCGATCACGCTCGGTTCCTGGCGGTTACGCTTCTGCCTCGCCGTCGAAGACGTCGACGAACCGGCGCCGCCGAAACGGCAAACGCCGCACCGCATCCGTGTCATCGAAGAGGCTCCGCACGCACGCCGGCGCCGCGCAAACGCGAACTAAGCCGGCACTACACGACAAAGCCGCTTGGCACGGCGGATTTCTC
The DNA here is from genome assembly GCA_963737065.1 of Vulcanimicrobiia bacterium. Taxonomy (GTDB): domain Bacteria; phylum Vulcanimicrobiota; class Vulcanimicrobiia; order Vulcanimicrobiales; family Vulcanimicrobiaceae; genus JAMXLG01. The sequence goes on along the minus strand of CAVTRC010000001.1, from coordinate 1,366,206 downwards.
AAACGTGAAACCTTTCGGCGTCATCTTGTAGAGATAAATGTTCGGTAACGTCGCGTCGCCGTAGAAGTTGAACGCGTATTGTCCCACGAGCAAATTATATGCGCCGCCGGCTTGTAATTGCGTCAATAGTGCGAAGCGGTCTTTCGCATTCACACGGCCGGCGGCTTGAATTAATAGTTGCGCTGCGGCGTAGCCGAACGCTTCGAATGCGTCGATGCCGCCGACTTCCCCTTGAAAGTCGCGTACGAGTTGCAACATCGACGGAATGCGATCGATCGGCGGTGTGGAGGATGCGACGAGCGTGCCGCTCAGCGCTTCACCGTACGGATCGATGGCTGCTCCCGTGAAGAACCCGTCGCTCGCGCCGAAATCGCCTTTGTATCCTTGCTTTTGCAGCGCTTTGGCGATCGGGCCTAGCGGATCGGGTTTGCCGGCGAGAAACACGAAGGTTGCGTTGCGTTTGTTAATGCGCGCGGCAATGTTCTCGGGATCGTTCGTCGGCTCAACGGTAATTGTGTGCGCATCGTGCTTATCCGCCGTCGCTTGCGCGACGAGTCCGGAAGCGACATCCGCGCCGTAATCGCCTTTCATCGTAACCGCAATAATGGTTGCTGAACGATTTTTCGGCAGGACCGAGCGCGCGAAGAGTTGCCCTTCGCTCGAATCTTTCGTCGGCAGACGAAAGATGTTACGGAATCCGCGGTTGGTGACGATGTCTGCCGTAACGGACGGCACGACGATCGCGAAATTCGCGTTTGCGTATTGCGGGAGAGCCGCGAGGGTCGTCTCGACGGTCAGGTTGCCGATCATGCCCATGACGGTCGGGTCGGAAGCGGCAATGAATACGTTCGACGATGCGACCGTCGCATTGTTTTGATCGTCGAATGGCCGGACACCCCAGTAGCGCGTCAGCGAGGGCGTAAAACGGTTCGTCTCGTTCACGCATGCCTGTACGCCTTTGACGATTTGGCTGCCGAATTGCGCGAGCGGGCCCGTGAGCGGCACGTTGACGCCAAGGTTCACTTGCGGCAAGAAGCCGTTTTGATTCGGGATCCCGGTCGTTCCGCTCGGTAAGAGCGCCGCAATCGTGCCGGCGAGAAATTCCGAACGCAGCATTTAGCGGACGACGAAGCCTCCGAGCGTTGCTACGAGAAAAACGATCGAGAAGACCATGTTGCTGATAAATATACGTTCGTTGAGCACGAAAACGTTCTCAGTCAGTCCGTAAAGGCGATCTTCGTACACGGTAAGGGCCAGCGCGGCGGCGACGCCCGCGTAGTACACCCAACCCGCATCAGCGAGAATGCCGGCCAGCGCTAGGAGCAACACCATCGCGGCATGCAGCGCAATCGGCAGCCAGCGTCCCGCGCGCTCACCGAAGCGCGCCGGGAGAGAGTAGATGCCCTGCTCGCGATCGGTCGGGACATCCATGAGCGCATACGCAATATCGAACCCCGCTACCCAGACGGTGACCGCGGCAAAAACGAGAAATGCGCTCACGCTGACGCGTCCGGTAATGCCGATGTACGCGCCGAGCGGCGCGAGACCGTCAACCGCGCCGAGCACGAAGTGCACGAGCCAGGTGAAGCGTTTGCAGAGCGGATACGTCAGCACGCCGAGCGCCGCGATCGGCATCAATTTGACGCAGAGCGGATTGAGCATCCACGCCGAGAGCAGCAATACCGCAAACCCGAGAACGATCGCCCAAATCATTACCGACGGCGAGAGCGCGCCGCTTGCAACGGCGCGGCGCGCGGTGCGAGGATTGCGCGCGTCGATATCGCGATCGAAATACCGGTTGGCCGCCATCGCGGCTGTTCGCGCACCGAACACCGCGAGCGTGATCCAGAGGAGCGACCACGGCGTCGGGACGCCGCGCGCGGCGAGCACGGCGCCGACATACGCGAACGGCAATGCAAAGAGCGTGTGCTCGATGCGGATCTCGCGAAGAAAGACGCTAACCCTTGTCATTGCGCGTCAGCCGGCTATACGCGTCGGGTCCTTGGCCCGACCAGGTGTCGGAATGCAGCGATTTCGCAATACGGTTGAGTCCATACTCGCGCCAGCGCCGGTTCACGAGCTGCTTCGTTTCATCGTTCATCACGATATCGGGCGGCCATTCGCGCGCGTATCCTTCGCTTGCGCTTTTCCGTGTGGCGTCGATTCCGATCTTCGTTCCGTACGCGACGCTATAGGAGCCGTGATCGAGGTCGTCGACCGGTCCGGGCATCATCACGACGTCGCGTTCGGGCGCCAAGTTGTTCAAGACGAACCAGGCGACGCTGCGTGAGTCCTGGACGTCGATATCATCGTCGACGATGACTAGCACGCGCGTGAGCATCATCATATGGCCGAGGCCCCACAGCGCGTTCATGACTTTCTTCGCGTGACCCGGATACTGTTTGCGTATCGAGACGATTGCGAGGTTGTGGAACCCGCCTTCCACCGGCAGATTCATGTCGACGACTTCGGGCAAAACCATCTGCAGCAGCGGTAAGAAGAGCCGTTCCGTTGCCTTCCCGAGCCACGCGTCTTCCATCGGCGGCTTCCCAACGACGGTCGCGGCGAAGATCGGATTGCGCCGGTGCGTGATGCAGGTGACGTGGAATGTCGGATACTGGTCCGCAAGACTATACACGCCCGTGTGATCGCCGAACGGCCCTTCGGTGCGCAGGTCGGTGTTGTCGACATACCCTTCGAGTACGAATTCGGCGTCAGCCGGAACCTTTACGTCGACCGTTTTCGCCGGCACGAGCGACACCGGTTTACCGCGCAGCAATCCGGCGAACGCGAATTCATCGAGCACCGGCGGCAGCGGGGCGGTCGCGGCGTACGTCAATACCGGATCGCTTCCGATCGCGACCGCAACGGGAACGTTATCGCCCCACAGTGCGGCGTGCGCGCGACCTTGCTTATGACGCTGCCAGTGCATCCCAGTTTCGCGCGCGTTGTACACCTGCATCCTATACATGCCGACGTTGGGCCGGTTCGTACGCGGATCTTTTGTGATCACGAGCGGCAGCGTTATGAACGGTCCCGCATCGAGCGGCCATGTCGTAAGCACCGGCAATTTCGTGAGGTCCGGTTCGGGCATCACGACTTCATGCACGGGCGCATCGCGCACGGTCTTCGGGATCGCATTGGCAAGCGGCGCAAAGCGTTTGAGCGCGCCGAGTTTTTCGCCGAATGAGGAGCCGGGCGGCGAGAGATCGATTAACGCGCGCAGCCGGTTTGCCGTTTCGTCCAGACGTTTCGCGCCGAGCGCAAGCGCGATGCGGCGTTGCGAACCGAATTGATTCGTAAGTACCGGAAAACGGCTGCCGCTCACATTCTCGAAGAGCAATGCCGGCCCGCCGGCTTTTACCACGCGATCGGTAATCTCGGCGATCTCCAAGTACGGATCGACTGCAGCCGAGATCGTATGAAGTTCGCCCGCGCGCTTGAGCGCGTCGACGAACGGCCGCAGGGAATCGAAGGGCATGACGAGGCCATTCGGTGGCACCGCCGTAGTAACCCCGCATGGGCCCGTTGGATTTATCGGTGCGTCCGCCGCGTTCGTGCTACGAAGAACTCGACGGCTTGATGTTCATGCCGAGAACGATCGATAAGCTGCGCGGCCGTTTGCCCGGCGGTAATCCGGGCGCGTATTTCATCAATGGCAAAATTCGCGGCATGTCGGACTACTTGTTCCACCGTCTCGGCATTACCGAAGAAGCGCTGTTCCACGTCGTCGCGTCCGCGAAGGATGAGACGGAAGTTGCGACGTGGCTACGCGCAAACACCGATGCGTCGCAGTATCCCGCGATCAATCAAACCCTGCGCCATATCCGTCCGAAACACGCCGAGGATGAAGCGCATTTCCGCGACGTATATGCTGACGTGCTCGGCGCAAACCCTCAGCTTGAATATATTCTCGACGTCCTCGAAGCAGACGATCGACGCATCTTCGGACCGAAGACGTAGATGCAATTCATCGCAGTGGTTCGGCGCTTGACGGAATCGTTTCCCAAAGAAGCGTTCGACGTGCTTCTCGACGATGAAGCCGAGGGCGTGCGCGGCTTATACGAGCAGGGCATTATACGCATCGCCTGGAGCCGCAACGACGTCCTCGGCGCATGTTTGTTGCTCGAAGCCGATTCGCGCGAACACGCGCTCGCCTCGCTAATGACGTTGCCGCTCTTTCATCGCAACATGGTCGAGTATCAGATCGTACCCGTCCGCGGCTATCGCGGGTTTTATCCCAGCGGAACGACGTGAAGAAGTGCGCTTAGCCGTTCTTTTACCGCGGGCCACTCCTGCGCAATGATGCTGTAGAACGAAGTATCGCGGATTTCGCCGGTGTCCGCCTTGATCCTGAACGATCGTAGCGTGCCTTCGTAGGTCGCGCCGATGCGCAAGATCGCGTTGCGTGACCGCGTGTTGATTGCTTCGGCTTTCAATTGCACGCGCTGCGCGTGCCAGCGCTCGAACGCATACCGTAAGAGGAGAAATTTGCTTTCGGTGTTCGCGTACGTACGCCAATAGCGTTGGGCGATGAACGTCCACCCGATTTCGAGTTTTCGATGCTGCGGTTGAATGTCGGCGAATCGCGTGGACCCGATCGCTTCCCCGGTCGTCTTATCGACGACTGCAAATGCGAGACGGTCATCGCCTTTCGTTGCATCGGCAAACCATTCTTCCGTGTCGCGATCGCTCAGAAACGGATTTCGGCCGTACACGAATTCCCACAGGGCGCGATCCGCACAGTTCTCGCGTAGATGGCCGAGGTGCCGGCGCGCAATCGGCTCCAGGCGAACACGCGTACCATCGAGGACCAGAGCGGAGTCGATCATCACGATGATTGCAACATATAGGGTCAATAGAGACGCGTAAGCCGGCGTGACGCGTATCCGTTAGGACGACGCGAGCAGCAGTTCCATATACGTGGGATTTCCGTATGTCACCGGACCATACGGTACGCACTCCGTAAACCCCAGCGAGCGGTAGAGTTGGTACGCCGCGTGCAGCTGCTCTTTATCGGTATCCAAAACCATGCGACGGTATCCGCGCGATCGTGCGCGATCGGCGGCGTGGTGCATCAAGGTGCGCGCGACGCCGCGACCTCGTGCGGCGGGTCGCACGTACAAGCGCGCAATGACCGCGGTCTCCTCATCGTGATGACCGACGAATACGCAGCCGCAAGCGATCCCATCCGCCGTCGCGACGAGCGCGACATTCGATGCGCCATCCGTCGAAGGAACCTCGGCGTGGCGCAGTCCGGGTGGTAACGATAATTCGTACTCGGCAACGAGCCGCGTAAGCTCGCGACGCTCGTCATCGGAACGAACGATTCTGATCGACGTGGTCACGCGGACATCAACGGGATTTCGACGATGAAGGATGCACCCGGCGTGCGATCGGAGAGCGCGATCGATCCTTCGTGCGCGCGGGCGACCCATTGCGCGATTGCAAGGCCGAGCCCCGTGCCCGCTGCGTCGCCGTTGCGCGGATCAATGACCGCGTCGATTGGTTTGCCTCGTCGTCGCGCGTATACGGCGCGCAGCAGACCGCCCTCGGCGTGCGCATTCGTTAGAGGCCTATAGCTCTTTCTTATAGGCTTTTCGCGCCGATTTGATGAGCTTCATCGCCTCTTCCGCGCCGACGACACCCTTCTGCACGATCTTGTGGCCTTGTCGCTCCGAGTATGACTTGAGAAATTTGAGGATTTCATCAAGCATTGTCGGCGGAAGCTGATTCGGTTCATGCACATCGTCCGTCATGAGCGGTGCGCCGGGGCTGGGAAGCGGAACGCCAAGCACGCGGTGGTTATCGATGCCGTCTTTGCTTTCCAGCACCGCGCCGATCAAGCGAACTTCGATCAGACAACCTGAGAACAGTGCGTTTTCGATGATGACGAGAATATCGAGTGGATCGCCGTCGGGCGCAAGCGTCTGGGGAATGAAACCGTAATCGTACGGCCATTCCATTGAATCGGGCATGAGCTCGTGAAACGCGATAATGCCGTATTCATTGTTCAACGCGTACTTGTGACGACTGTGTTTCGGCGTTTCGATCACCGCATTGACGCGCGGCTCCTGGGCGCCGTTTTTGATGCGCGGCGGAATCGCTTCATAATGCGTTGCGTTGACCGGCTGTTTGCTCATGCGGCTCGTCCCTCTGCGCTCTCGCGCGATCCTTCTTTCGGCTCACCATAGATCAGGCGGCAGAGACCGGCAGCAATTGCCGCGCCGATCATCGGTGCGAAAATATATATGGAAGCGTGCGCAAAATCAAGCGACGCGATCATCGGTCCGAGCGAGCGTGCGGGATTCATCGACGCACCGCTCAACGGACTGAACGCGAACCCGCACATAGCAACGATACCGCCGACGGCGAGCGCGGCATTTTTACCGACGACCGCCTTCTGGTCCGCCGTGCCGAGAATCGTAAAAGCGAGAATTCCGGTAAGGAGCACTTCAATCGCGAACGCTTGCGGATTGGTGAACGGCTGCACCGGCTTCGTGATTCCGAGCGAAATATCGCCCGCGAAAATGGCCCGCAGAATGAGTGCGGCGATCGTTGCGCCGACGAGTTGAGCGGCAATGTAAGGCGCCACGAGCGAACCAGAAAACACGCGGCGGAAGAAGAATGCGAGTGAGATTGCCGGGTTGATGTGCGCGCCCGATATGCCGCTGAGCGCCCAGATCATTGCCATCACCGCGATGCCGGGTGCGGCGTAGCGCGCGACGTGGCCGATGCCTGGTGGATACACCTGGTCGATGATGTCCGCGCCGGCAGCGGTGAATGTGAGGATAAATGTTCCGACGACCTCCGCGCCAAGGCGCATCGAAAGCGTCGCCTGCTTCCTGGTGTGGTTTGCCACGTTGCTAACATACCGAGAAGGCGCCGGGTCTTAAACTTCCTTAACGCGATAGTACGCCTCCATGACTTCCGTCGCCCAGCGTGGCTGACGGATCTCACCGATCGGAGCGAATTCGCGTATGTACGGCTTGATATCGAGCACCGGCGATGCATCATTGGCGTCAAGTCCTCGAACGTACATGGTGCGCCCGTCGATGCGCACGAGCGTGCACCGCGAAACACCAAGACGATTCGGGCGGCGAGCGCCGCGCTGTGCAAATATTCCTAGCTTCGGCCACCGTGGGTTGTTCCGCGGACGGCGCGCGTTGGTTTCGATCTCGCTTTCGTCGACGCCGTGTAAGAGAAAGACGACTTCGATGTGGGAGAATTCACTCAAGCCGCTCAGCGCTTCGGGCGAAAAGCGCTCGTCCAATTCGATCGTTGATTCAACGGAACCCCAGTAGTCGTCGGTGCGGTCGGTGCGCGGTGAATGCACGACGGCCACGGGTTGTAACGTGATGCTCACGCCGAATACTTTAGGGCTCGCATTCGTGCGAGCCCTTTGTGTTGAGCGCTTTACTTCTTGCGCTGATGAATGATGAAACCGTTGCCTTCCGGGTCTTGCGCAAACGTCATGTGGCAGACGGGTGTTTCCATCGGGTCGGGCAGCTGAACGCCGCGCCCGCGTAATTGCTCGATTGCCGCGTTTATGTCGTCAACGGCGAACATGACGAATCCGCCGGTTTCACCGTCTTCGGGGCGCCACACGCCGAACGTCGTGCCGTCGGCAAGCGTAAACTCGGCGCCGCGGCCGTCCTCGTCGATCTCGGTTGGCTGGATACCCAGAACGTCGCGATAAAATGCGATCGCCTTAGCGGGATCTTTCACCAGGAATCCCGTGATATCGATTCCTTTGATAATCGTTGTCGTTGCAGTACTCATGACGTTTCCTCTCTTCTGAAGCTACGTCAAGCCTAACACCCGAATATGACACGTGCTGTCATATTGCTCGAAGTGCAGCGGCTCGAGCGTGAATCGCCGCGGTTCGAAAGAGCGGAATGTCGGTGTACTCGGCCGTCACGAGAAGTTCCAGCTCCGTGCACGCCAGAATGGCACCCTCCGCGCCCGCGGCGTTCAGACGCTCGATGATGCGGACGACTTCTTTCCTCGACCCTTCGTTGACGGCGTCTTTGATCAACTCGGAGTAAATGATCTGGTGAAGTCTTGCTCGTTCCGTATCGTTCGGAATGAGCACGCGGACACCGTCGCGCTCCAAGCGCTCTCGCAAGAACGGCTTTTCCATCGTATAGCGTGTCCCGAGCAACGCGGCGCATCTGATTCCCACCTCGCGCAACGCTTCGGCGGTCGCATCGCCGATATGCAGCACGGGAAGACCGCCGATACGCTCAACGTCCTCGGCAACGAGATGCATCGTGTTCGCGCCGATGACGATGAAGTCGGCGCCCGCATCGTTCAGTTTTTGGGCGGCCTCTCCGAGTACGCGGCCGGCCGTGCCCCAATCGCCGCGCGTTTGTAGATTCTCGACTTCGTGGAAATCGAACGAGTAGAGCAGAAGCTTCGCCGAATGCGATCCGCCGAGTTCTTCTGCGGTTTTCTTATTGATTTCGCGGTAATACAGCTGCGTCGAAACCCAGCTCATGCCTCCAAGCAACCCAATCGTTTGCATCACACAATGATAACATCGGTCTCAGCTGGAGCAGCGCAATAAGAGCACGAGGAAGCCCGCATTGACAACGGATCGTGCTCGTTCGGATCGCACATATGATGAATGGCTCGCAGCCAGGCGTATTCCGTTTGCGGTGCTTATTGCAAGTGTTTTTGGTGTTTTGTTTGCAGCGCTTGTGCCGGGATCGCGCGCGTTAATGATCCTATTGCTTACTCGCTCGCCTCCATCATCATGATAGTGCGAGGTGGACGCAGAGTCTTTGGCCCGATCGCCGGAACGCTCAGTGCGGCAAGATCCGTCGTTCTCGGAGTTGCGATCGGACTGTCGGCGTTGTGCGTGGAGTCTGTTCGAATTCTATCGCGTTCCGCGTGCTTGCATTCCCGAAATCGCACGGCGGTGGACGTTTTCTCGGCCGCTCGCGCCGCGACTGCGGTTGCGAATCTCAGTGTGTTTCTTCCTCCGCCGGTGATGTAAAAAGAAAGCGGCTTGCTCTTAGCGCAAGCCGCTGCAGGCACGAGTGCTCCTTCGAGAACTCAACTATCGTCGTGGCGGCCGGGTGGCCGGCGGCGACGCCGCGTTGGCGGTGCGCCCGGGCCTCCCGGTGCGGCGGCCGATTCTTCACGTTCGCGCGGACGGAACGCACCGTTGCCGCGTTGCGCGTGGCCGTCGTCACTTCCCGGCGCAAGGAGCGCTTTGCGCGAAAGGTTTATGCGGCCTTGGCCGTCGATCTCCATCACTTTAACCATGACCTCGTCACCCGGCTTGACTACGTCTTCGACTTTCTCGACGCGTTGGGGCGCGAGTTGCGAGATATGGACGAGGCCTTCTTTGCCCGGCAGAATCTGCACGAAGGCGCCGATTGCGATCGTGCGCGTCACCGTGCCGAGATACGTCTCGCCGACGACGACGTCTTTGGTGATGTTCTCAACGATTTGCTTGGCCTTCTCACCACTCTCGCCGTCGAGCGAAGTGATGAAGACGCTTCCGTCATCCTCGATGTCGATCTTCTCGACGCCGGTTTCTTGGATGATCTTGTTGATGACCTTGCCGCCGGGCCCGATGACGTCCTTGATTTTGTCGGGATTGATCTTGATGACGATCATGCGCGGCGCGTACTTCGAGAGCGACTCGCGCGGCTCCGAAATCGCTTCAGCGAGCTTATCAATGATGAAGTAGCGCGATTCTTTCGCACGTGTCATCGCTTCACGCATGATGTCGATTGTGATGCCTTGGACCTTGATGTCCATCTGAATCGCGGTGATGCCCTCCTTGGTGCCCGCGACTTTGAAGTCCATTTCACCGAGGGCGTCTTCGAGGCCCTGAATGTCGGTGAGCACGGTGTAGTCCTTACCTTTGAGGATCAACCCCATCGCAACACCGGCGACGTGTTCCTTGATCGGCACGCCTGCATCCATCAACGCGAGCGATGAGCCGCAAACCGACGCCATCGACGAGGAGCCGTTCGATTCCAGCACTTCGCTGATCAAACGGAGCGTGTACGGGAATTCTTCCTTTGCCGGCAGCACGGGCTCGAGCGCACGCTCCGCGAGGTGGCCGTGGCCGATTTCGCGGCGCCCGGGTCCGCGCATCGGACGCGTCTCACCAACCGAGAACGGCGGAAAATTGTAGTAGTGCATGTAGCGCTTGTCGCCGATGTCGACGATACCGTCGAGACGTTGCGCGTCGCTCGTCGAACCGAGCGTCGCCGCGGTGAAAACTTGCGTCTGTCCGCGTGTGAAGACGCCGGAACCGTGCACGCGCGGCACGTAGTGCACTTTGCACCAAATCGGTCGAATTTCGTCGGGCTTGCGGCCGTCCGGACGGATCTTCTCGTCGACGACCATCGTGCGCAGTTCGTCCTCTTCCATCGCCTTGATGATCTTGCGGAAATCTTTCGCGAAGTTCGGATCTTCGAGAAGCTCTTTGATTTGTTCGTCTCTTTTTCCGCACCGCGCGATCGCTTCGTCGACGGTAAGTTTGTCGAAAGCCTCTTCGCGCGCTTGTTTGTCGACGATGCGCATTGCCTTGGCGACGTCTTTTGCGAAGCTTTTGCGAGCCCACTTATCAAGATCGGCGTTGACTTTCTTGATCGGATAGTCGCGTTTGTCTTTTCCGGCCTTTTTTGCGAGCTGATCGATCGCTTTGACGATCTTGCGGATTTCGTTGTGTGCGAACTCTACGGCACCGAGGAAATCGTCCTCGGAAATCTCTTCACCACCGCCTTCAACCATCATCACGGCATCAGCCGTGCCCGCAATGACGATGTCCATGCCGCCCGTTTCATATTGCGGCAAAGTCGGATTACAGACGTACGTGCCGCTTTCGTCCCGGCCGACGCGGACGGCCGCAACCGTCTTATCAAACGGAATGTCCGAGAGCGCGAGCGCGGCGCCCGCGGCGCAGACACCGAGTACGTCGGCGTCGAGTTCCGGGTCGATCGAAAGGACCGTCGCGACGATCTGTACGTCGTTGTGGAAGCCTTCGGGAAAGAGCGGGCGGATGGGGCGATCGATTTGACGCGAGCTGAGCACGGCGTGTTCCGACGGGCGGCCTTCGCGCTTGATGTAGCCGCCCGGAATCTTACCGGCCGCGTACATCTTCTCTTCGAAATCGCAAGTGAGAGGGAAAAAGTCGATGCCTTCGCGAGGTTTCTCGGAGGCAGTGACGGCGCAGAGCACGACGTTCTGGTCGCCATAGCGGATTAACGCGGAGCCGTTGGCTTGCTTCGCGAGTTCGCCGGTTTCAATGACCATCGTGCGCCCGCCGACCTCAATGGTCACGGATTCGGGCACAGTTACTCCTAGTTTCTTCTGTTTGCTTTATTTAAATGAACGGCCCGTCGTTCGGGGCGCGTCTCAGACGTCCCTGGGAAGCGACTCTCACGGAGCGCTCGCGACTCCGTTGTTCCCACGGGCTGGCGCGTTCGTCCCATGCGACCTTCGGCCACTTACCCACAGGGCAGGTAGCCGAGGCTCAACAGCTTGTGCCACCGCCGAACACGAGAGAATGAATGGAGCTCGCTGCCGACCATAATGAAACCATCACAGAAAGCTTGAGTTTTATTCACGCCTTATCCACATCTTCTTAAAACCCGCACACTTGTTTCGGTACGTTAATCGCCTGGGGGCCGCGCTGTTGAAGCACGTGCCTCTTGCAATCATCCCGCGTAGTGGGCGGATCGGCTGAAGGACTTACGACCTACTCGGTATTTCAGCATTCCATCCACGTCGCGGTTTTCCCAATGGAATCCGAGCGAGGGCTCGTACGGGGGGTTGGGGTCACACGGGGATTCCATTGAGCTTGGAGGGAGAGTAACTCTTGGCTACCGTCGTTCAGGCGACGATCCGCGTATACATCGTCGAAAAACAACTCCTCTTTGCAAAAGCCGTCGCCCACGCGCTCTCGTCAGACCCGGAGATAAGAGTCGTCGGCATTTCGGCGAGCCGCGAAGCGGCTCTCGCGTCGAAAGAAGCGGCCGACGTCGTCGTGGTGGACATCGACGATGCCGATGATCTCGACGAAGCGATTGAAATGTTCCGGTCGCACAATCCGTCGTTGCGCGTCTGCGCGCTCTCAATGCACCCCCAGCCGGACCTTCTACAGTATTGCCTGTCCGCGGGCGCGGACGCGTACATCGTCAAAGACTCCTCACTGCAAGAGTTAGTGACCGCGATCCACAGCGTCGCACGCGGAACGAGCTACGTGGATCCGCGCGTCGCCGCAACGTACTTCCGCCGCCGCACATCTTTGCGCAGAGACGGCGTTGCGGAACTCTCGCCGCGCGAGATGGAAATTATCCGTTTGATCGCCCAGGGGCTTTCGAATCGCGACATCGGCAAGCGCCTCGCACTCTCCGAGAAGACGGTAAAAAATCACGTGAGTCACATCTTCTCGAAGCTTCACATGACGACGCGTTCGCAAGCCGCCGTTCACGCAATTCGCACGGGGCTCGCGTAGCCGCAGTACAACATCGGCCGGCGAGGCGTTTGCCGGCCGATCTTCTTTAGCGCTCGTTCACACGATACGTCGGGATAGCAGACCGGCGGACGCGAGTTTGCGCATTCACCGGTGAAATATCTTCACGCGGTAATACGCGTGCGCTTATTTAGCTGGCTCGTTTGCCGCCGGAAGACGGACGTAGAGCGTAGTCCCAATGCCCGGACGGCTGACCGTGTCGATGGAGCCACCGTGTGCGTCGATGATTTTTCGAACGATGAAGAGCCCGACGCCGGCACCGGCAACGCCGGCCGCGTGCGGACTGCGCCAGTACTCTTCAAAAATGTGCGGCACGTCGTCCGGGTTGATGCCTTGGCCGCGATCGCGAACCAAGACTTCGATTTCGTTGCCATGGCGCCGCGTTTCGATATCGATCGGCTGAAACGGCGCCGAATACTTCGTTGCGTTGCTGACGATGTTATCGAATGCACGCAGTAAGTACGCTTCATCGCCTTCCACCGCTTCGTCTTTGACGCGCACGTCGATCGGATGCACTGCGCGGTATCGTGCAGCGACGCTTTCGAGTACGGGCGCAAGTTCAACGCGTTCTCGCTTGATCTTCAACGCGTCGCTCGCAATGCGGGCCATAAAGAGCGCTTCATCCGTCATGTCGGACAGCTCTTCCACCGATTCATGAATGCCGCGATATGGCCCGGGGTCGTCGCGTTTTTCGGGGAATTCTTGCAGCACGTCGGCGCACGCGGAGATCACGGTGAGTGCCGATTTGAAATCGTGAGCGAGCATCGCTATGATTTTCATCCGCCACTCCCCGACGCGGGTCGCCGTGGCGCTCGTCTCGGCGATTTCTGCAAATGCTTGTTCTTGCACCGCGGCGGAACGCCGTTCGTTTATAAGGGAATAGACGACGATGATCGCGATAACGGCGACGATCCCGAGCGCCTCGATGTATTGCACGAGATGCGTGCGCCGGGTGTTCGCGCTCTCATCCCGCGCGGCGAGGGCGTCCAGCGTAGCGATTTGCGCGCGCATCGTATCCATGAGGTGCTTGCCGTTCAATTCGAGTGCAAGCTCACGACCCAAGGCGGGATCGCGCAACACCGGCTGCGCCACGGCATTTTCCCAAGTACGATGAAGCGACGTAAAGTCTGTCACCGCGTGTACTTCACGCGGGTGCGATCGCAAATAGAAGGTCAGTTGATCCGCGGAACGCTCGAGTTCGGCTTTGCCCGCATAATACGGCGAAAGAAAACGGCGGTCGGCGGTTACGGTGTATCCGCGCACCGCGGTCTCTTCGTTGATCTGTGCCGCGAGCAGGAGGTTCGCTTTCAGGCGGAGCGCGTCGGCGCGTTCCTCGCTGCCCTCAAGCACGCGCAGTTCGTAGAACGCCGTGAGAATCGCCGCAATGACGACAACGGTCAATATAGCGTACCGCGCAATACGGCGCTCCACGTGCCGCTTGCGGTGCCGGTCGCTCACGTTTGGTCCGTTAGACCACATATTGATGTAGCAAGTATACGCGAATTGTTCTTAGCGATGATTCCGGTTAATCCTCACAGAAGAACAACACGACGATGCTATTTGCTGCACTGGTTTTCGCCAACGCTCTTACCCCGGTAGCCGGCACACATGCGATGGTGGCCACAGAACAGCGCCTTGCAACACAAGCCGGCATCGACGTCCTCAAAGCGGGAGGTAACGCCGTCGACGCCGCGGTGGCCGTGGGATATGCGCTTGCCGTCGTGGATCCGTGTTGTGGAAACATCGGCGGCGGCGGATTCATGCTCATCCGGATGCACAACGGACGCGAGCGATTCATAGATTTCCGCGAGAAGGCGCCTGAGCACGCTTCGCGCGACATGTATCTGGATCGTCGCGGGAACGTTGATCCGAACAAATCGCGCAAGGGCTGGCTCGCTATCGGCGTCCCGGGAACGGTGATGGGACTCGATCGCGCATTACGTGAGTATGGGACGATGGCGCGCGCACGCGTTATGTCCCGGGCGATCGATCTCGCCCGTCACGGCTACGTCATTGAAGCGGGCGATATGATTCCGTTCCAGGGTTCACCCGCTGAACGTTACAGCGGGTGGGCATTCGGAAAAAAGCCGGACGTTGGCGAACGCATCGTTCAGCCCGATCTTGCCGCTTCACTAGAATCCATCGCGCGCGGCGGCGATGACGCCTTTTACCGTGGTGGAATTGCGCGTAGCATCGTGGACGCGTCGAAGCAAAATGGCGGCATTATGACGATGCGGGATTTTGCCGGCTATACCGTCGGTGAATCGCAACCTGTGCACTGCGCATATCACGATCTCGACATTGTATCCGCGCCGCCGCCGAGTTCGGGCGGCGTAACGCTCTGCGAAATCCTCAACGTCATCGCGCCGTACCCGCTTGCGCGTTGGGGATGGCACAGTACGCGAGAGACGCATTACGTCGTAGAAGCGGAACGCCGCGCGTATGCCGATCGCAACACGTATCTCGGCGATCCGGCGTTCGTTCGCGATCCCATTGCGGAAATGCTCGATCCCGCATACGCGGCGTCGTTGCGTCATTCGATTGCTCCGCAAGCAGCGACACCGTCAAACGAAGTGAAGCCGGGCCTCGGTGCGGTTGTGAACGAGAACGACGACACGACGCATTACTCGATCGTCGACAAGGACGGTAACGCGGTCGCCGTCACGTACACGATCAACGACTGGTTTGGTGCCGGTGTCGTCGCGCCGCATACGGGATTCTTTCTCAACGACGAGATGGACGATTTTACGTCAAAACCGGGCGTCCCGAACATGTACGGCCTCGTGCAGGGCGAGCGCAACGATATTCGACCCGAAAAACGGCCGCTCTCCTCGATGACGCCGACGATGGTGGTGCGCGACGGCAAACTGGCGATGGTGACCGGGAGTCCGGGCGGATCGCGCATCATTACGATCGCGCTCGAAACGATCCTCAACGTGTTCGATTTTGGGATGAACGTGCAACAGGCGGTGGACGCGCCGCGCTTTCACATGCAATGGCTGCCCGACCGGATTGAATACGAACCGCATGCATTCACGGCGCAGGTAATGAACGCGTTACGCACCGACGGCTATGTGTTTTCGGAAGTTCCGTTCTGGGGTTCCGCGCAGGCGATCGTCATCGATCCGAAAACCGGCGTGCGTTACGGCGGCACGGATCGCCGCTATCCCGCGGGGGCCGCGCTAGGCTATTGAGCCAAGCGGCCATCGTTGCACACGGAGTGACGCGGCCCGTAACGAACGCGCAGCAAGCATAAAGCGCGCCGGAACTGCGGAGGACCGTGCAGCGATCCTCAGCGCGCGCGTCAAAATACACGTAAGGAGTTTTGCGGTCGCGTAGCCGCTGACCGCGATCGATCTCGAACGATGGATGGAAAGCAGCCCGTGTATCGCTCTCGTACGTTGATGGAGACATGTTCGCTCGTGCACCGGATGCGCGAAGGCTGCACTTGGTGTGGATGCGCGTTACCGAAACGCCGGCGAACCTGGTGCAGCGACAAATGCGCGAACGCGTTTTGGACGAATCACTGGTGGACGCTCGCGCGCCGCGCGGCGAAACGGCGCGATCGGTATCGTTGCAGACGCTGCGGCGAACGCGCGCCCAAGCGTGGAACGCCAAACTATAGCGCGTTACGCAGAACCCATCGCGTGGAAGTCAATCACATCGAACAAGCACGTGGCGCGCACGTGCGGTTGAGCTGCCTGCATCACTTAAGCAATCTCGAGACGTTGTGCCTTTCGTGCCATAAAGCGGTGACGAAACGACAGGCAAGGACGCAGCCGACCGAGCCGCTAGGTCCGATCCGGCCACCTCTGGTATAACAAGTGCCGTATGCAATCCGTTACCGCAGAGCGCCTCAAGGAGCTCAAACTGAAGGCGAATGACGTTCGGCAGGGGATCATTCGCTCGCTTTTAGCGGCGGGCTCCGGACACTCGGCCGGTTCGCTCGACATGGCCGATGTTTTTACCGCGCTCTACGGCGCGATCGTCCGAAACGATCCGCAACGTCCGCAATGGGAAGATCGCGATCGATTGCTGCTCTCGTGCGGTCATATCGCGCCCGTTCGTTACTCCGCGATGGCGAACTTCGGCTATTTTCCGGTCGAAGAGTTGTTGACGCTGCGCAAATTCGGCTCGCGCCTGCAAGGCCATCCCGAACGCGTGAAGATGCCGTCGCTAGAAACGACGTCGGGTCCGCTTGGGGAGGGGCTTGCGCAAGGCACTGGTATGGCGATCAGCGCGAAACTCGACAACAAAGACTGGCGTGTGTATGTTATCACGTCCGACGCGGAACATGAATGCGGCTTGCATTGGGAAGCGGTGATGACGGCAGGAAAGTTCGCGCTCGACAATCTTACGAATATCGTCGACCGGAACTTCATTCAAATCGACGGCAGTACGGAAGAGATCATGCCGCTCGAGCCGCTTGCCGACAAATATCGCGCATTCAACTGGGAAGTCTTTCAGTGCGACGGTAACGATATGGCCGAGTTCATCGAAACCGCCGAGCGCGCAAAGCAAGTGAAAGGCAAACCGCAAGTCATCATCGCGCACACGATTCCCGGCAAGGGCGTCAGTTACATGGAAGGCGATTATACCTGGCACGGTAAGCCGCCGAATAAAGCGCAAGCCGATGAAGCGCTGACCGAACTGCAGTCGCAACGCGAAAGGATCCTCGCGAATGTCTAGCACCGACGTGATCGACGCGGCCGCCCTTGCGATGCATCTAGTCGACTACCGCAATCGTGATGAACTGAAGCAAGTTCCGACGCGTAACGGATTCGGCGAAGGTTTGATCGAGGCGGGAAATCGCAATAAAGACGTCCTGGCCATTTGCGCCGACCTTGCGGAATCCACCCGCATGGAAGGGTTCAAGAAGGCGCATCCGACGCAATATCTCGAGATCGGCGTCATGGAGCAGATGCTCGTTGCTATGGCGGGCGGTCTCGCGGCGACGGGAAAGATCCCGTGGATCGCGTCGTACGCGATGTTCAACCCTGGGCGCTCGTGGGAGCAAGTGCGCACCATCATGGCGCTCAACGAAACAAACGTCAAGATTGCGGGCGCGCATGCGGGCGTTTCGGTGGGACCCGACGGCGCGACGCACCAGGCGATCGAAGACATCGCCATCATGCGCGTGATTCCGCACATGTTCGTCGTCGTGCCGTGCGACTCGGTGCAGACGAAGAAAGCGACGATCGCGCTCTCCGAAACGTTCGGTCCAACGTACTTGCGCTTCGCGCGCGACAAATCGCCGGTGATCACTACCGATCAGACGCCGTTCGAGATCGGTAAAGCGCAAACGTTCCGCGAAGGCAACGACGTTGCGATCATCGCTTGCGGTATCCTCGTCTACAACGCGCTCGTTGCAGCCGACGAACTCTCGCGTGAAGATGGAATCGAGTGTCGGGTTCTGAACAACCACACCGTAAAACCAATGGATGAACCGGCCATCGTCGATGCAGGGCAAAGTTGTG
Source organism: Vulcanimicrobiia bacterium (assembly GCA_963737065.1). Classification (GTDB taxonomy): domain Bacteria; phylum Vulcanimicrobiota; class Vulcanimicrobiia; order Vulcanimicrobiales; family Vulcanimicrobiaceae; genus JAMXLG01. Next base: position 1,348,227 of record CAVTRC010000001.1, on the reverse strand, counting down.
CAGCGGTCGTCACGGTCGAAGAGCACCAAGTTCACGCCGGCATGGGTTCGCGCGTTGCGGAAATCCTGGCTCAGCATCATCCCGCGCCGATTGAATTCATCGGCGTGCAGGATCAATTCGGGCAATCAGGCGATCCGCTTGAATTGATTGAATACTACGGCATGGGAACGGCCGCGATCAAAGAAGCGGCACGTCGCGCATACAAGCGCAAGCGCGCGTAACCGGCGAGCACGCTCACCGTAAGGAATGAACGCGATTACATCTTCACTTCCACACGCCATAGCACAAGCGGTCGCAACAGAATCGGAATAAACAACAAAGACGCCGGTGAAGATCGCCGGCGCCTTGTTTTTACTGCTGTATCGCTATTTTAGCGGCGTAGACCGAGATCCGAAATCAACGCTCGATAGCGCTCGAGATCCTTCGCTTGCAGGTAGTTCAGCAAGCGGCGACGTTGACCGACTTGCAGCAGCAGGCCGCGTCGGCTATGGTGGTCCTTCTTGTGGATCTTGAGGTGCTCGGTGAGCTGGTTGATCGACGCGGTGAGAATCGCGATCTGGACTTCAGCAGAGCCGGTGTCGTTCGATCCGCGGCCGTACTTCGACGCGATTTCCGCCTTTTGTTCCTTGGTGAGAGGCACGATTGCTCCTTAGCAGGATGGTCTCGCTCGAATGCAGGGCCCGCTCCGCGTGCTCCGCTTCGGCGACCGGGTGAGTGTATCAAAGACCGTGCCCCGTCGACAAGCGCCTTTTACGGATTTGCGTCGTCACCCTGGACGGGCGTTGGTTTTCCGTCCGGCGTCACCGCGACATAGATAAACTTTCCGACCGTCGCCAAACGCCGTTCGCCGGTCGTGGGATGCTCGCCCCAAAGCTCGACTTCGACGCCGATCGACGTCCGGCCGAGCTTCACGACGTGCGCGACCGTGTCGACGAACTCGCCGGTGCGAATGGGCTGCTTGAAGTCGATGCGATCGATCGAAACCGTGACGACCGGTTTGCGGCACGCACGCGTGGCTGCGATACCGCCGACCACATCCATCATCGAGACGGCCTTCCCGCCGAACAAATTCCCGTACGCATTGCTGTCCTGAGGAAAGACGATCTCCGTGCGGCGCTCGGTGGTGACGCGCGGATCAGTTCGAGCCATGGCGGCAAGAGTACCGTATCACGCGGGAACGCCCTCCAGCGCGAGCGTCGCGGTCGCGACCGGCGTGACGTGGCCGCCGACTTCGATACCGTTTGCGCCGTTTTCGCCGTGAATGAAGACGTGCAAAAGGCTGCGGCGCTTCATCTTCGTTCCCTGTTCGCTGACGAATCGCGTGCCGTCGGAATGTGAAACCAGCTTATGGCGCATCATGAATGCGGCAAGGGGTCCGGTTGAGCTTCCGGTTGCGGGATCCTCGACGATCCCGTATTCCGGCGCGAACATGCGCGAGTATGCTCCTTCAGCCGTCGGCGTAAACACGAACGCGCACGCGAGTTCGCTGCGTCCACGAATCAGGTTATAGAATTGCGTCGTGTCGATCGCGGCACGGTCCACCGTTGCTTTGTCTCGCAGCGCCACATAGATCGATGGGTTGCCCGCAGAGAGGAACTCGCACGGAACGCCGGGCAGCACATCGGCTTCGTCGAGCCCAATCGCAGCCGCGCATTGTGCGCGATCGAAGCTGCCGAGATCGTGGATTGGCGGTGTCGTGAGCCAAAGCAACGGCTCTTCGCCGTCTTCGACACGCACCGGAACCACGCCGACGTTTTCCTCTAACGCAAAACTCCGCGCGGTGCGCGGGACGATTCCCGTGGAGCGCATGACGTAGGCGGTGCCGATGGTTGGATGGCCTGCGAACTCCATCTCGTACGCCGGCGTGAAGATGCGTACGCGCGTCGAGCCTTCGCGGGAGTGCTTCGGAAAGATGAACGAGGTCTCCGAGAGATTCAGTTCCCGCGCGATCTTTTGCATCGTCACCGTATCGAGACCTGTAGCGTCCGGAAAGACGGCAAGCGCGTTACCTTCGAACGGAACGCGCGTGAAGACATCGACGATGTGATACGTATAGGACATCATTGCACCTCATGAATCTCTGCGATGAGTTCAGCTTCAACGGTCGACGCAAACGGAAGCGAAGCGACACCGACTGCGCTTCGCGCGTGCTCGCCGCGCGCGCCGAGGACCTCGACTAAGCGGTCGGAGACGCCGTTGATCACCGCGGGCATCGCCGTGAAATCGGGCGCCGCGTTGACGAAACCGAGAACTTTAACGATGCGCGCCACACGATCGAGCGATCCGACTTCACGCTGGATCGTCGCGAGCAGCGCGTCGCCGACGCGCCGCGCGCCCTCGTATGCGCGTTCGATCGTTTGATCGGCGCCCGCCTTGCCGCAAACCGGATCGTCGCCCGTTCCCGACACGTGTCCGCTCACGAACATCAAATTTCCACTTCGCACCACCGGTACGAAGCTGCCGGCCGTCTTCACAATACTAAATCTCCTTGAGTGCGCGCTTGACTTCGGCGATCTTCGCCTCGTCGCGTTTGTAGAACGTCCACTGCTTAATCCGTTTGCCGCGAATCAGGCCGGCCTGCGCAAGCACCCGTAAGTGCTCGCTTGCGGTCGGCTGACTGATGCCGAGCTTCTCTGCGATAAACACGCCGCAAACGCCGTCCTTGACGAGATCCCCGTCGACCTGCGGCGGAAAATGCGCTCGCGGATTTTTCAACCACTTGAGAATCGCCAAGCGCTTAGCGTTCGAGAGCGCCCGCAGCGCTTCGGGCATAGGCATATTGCAATTTTGCTAAGTATCAAATTAAATGTCAATATGCACACCGCAGCCGCGGGCGTCACTCCGGACCGCATCGCGCGTACGTCTACGCTGATACGCCCGTATATCCGTCGCACGCCGGTCCTCGATGTCGACGGCGTGACGTTGAAGCTGGAATACCTTCAGCACTCCGGGTCGTTCAAAGTGCGGGGCGCGTTCGCCAACCTGCTCACGCGCGACGTGCCGCAAGCGGGCGTCGTCGCGGCATCGGGCGGCAATCACGGCGCCGCCGTAGCGTACGCTTCGATGCGTTTGCACATCCCGTGCACGATCTTCGTTCCGACGGTCACGTCGCCGGCGAAAATTGCACGGATCGAATCGTACGGCGCAAAGCTGGTGATCGGCGGCGACCGCTATCAAGATGCATACGAAGCGAGTGTTGCTTATCAGGCAGCGAGCGGTGCGCTCGCGGTGCAAGCGTTCGACTCGATAGAAACGCTGTGCGGTCAAGGTACGGTCGGACTTGAAATGAGCGAACAACGTTCACTCGATACGCTGCTGGTTTCGGTGGGCGGCGGTGGACTGATCGGGGGCATCGCATCATGGTACGGCGGTCGAATTCGGATCGTCGCCGTCGAACCGGAAGGTGCGCCGACGCTACACGATGCAATCGCGGCCGGGCGGCCCGTCGATGCGCCGGCCGGCGGTATCGCGAGCGATTCGCTCGCTCCTCGTCGGGTCGGCGAATTAAATTATCAGATCGCTGCGCGCTACGTCGATCGCGTTGTTCTGGTGCGCGATGAAGAGATCGTTGCTTCCCGTCACTCACTGTGGGAACAAGCGCGCGTCGTGGCTGAACCCGGCGGCGCGGCGGCGTACGCCGCGTTGCTTTCCGGCAAGTATCATGCTGCGAACGGCGAACGCGTCGGCGTCGTTATTTGCGGTGCAAATACCGTACTGAGCTGGAGTTGAGACGAAGTGGATCTAGGAATTCGCGGCAAAGTCGCGCTGGTGACGGGTGGCAGTTCCGGGATCGGCAAAGCGGTCGCGCTTGCGCTTGCCCGAGAAGGCGTGACGCTCGCCGTCGCCGCGCGGCGCGAGAACGAGCTCGATGCCGTTGCCTCGCAAGCCAACACACAGGGCGCAACGGATGCGCGCGGATTTACGGTCGATCTGACCGATGCGAAATCGATTCATGCGATGCTCGATCGCGTGCGCGATGCCTACGGCGAGATCGATATTCTGGTCGCGAATAGCGGCGGCCCGAAGCCCGGAACGTTCTCGCAAATGTCCCTCGACGATTGGGACACGGCGTATCGCGGCATCCTTCGGAACGTGATCGAACTCGTGAACGCGATCGTACCGGCGATGACGGCGCGGCAGTGGGGACGCATCATCGCGCTGACGTCTTCGTCGGTCAAGCAGCCGATTCCAAACATCGTCCTCTCGAACTCGCTTCGCACGGCGCTCGTCTCGGCGCTGAAGTCCCTCTCAATCGAAGTCGGCCGGTACGGGATCACGGTCAATTCGATTGCAACGGGGCGCATCCTAACCGATCGTTTGCGCGCGCTCTATGAGAGTGAAGACGCGATGGAGGCTGCCGCAAAGCAAGACATTCCGTTGCAACACATCGCGACGCCAGACGAGTTCGCGCCGATGGTTGCGTTCTTGTGCAGCGAACCGGCACGCTACATCACCGGACAAACGATTGCAATCGACGGAGGAATGATCGAGTCGTTGTTCTGAAATCCGCGCACCCGATGTCCGAGTTCGTTCGCGTTGCCGATCGAGACGCGCTGCCGCCGGGAACCGCGCACGCATTTCCGGTCGGGCGCTATGAGGTCGCTCTCTTCAATGTCGGCGGTGAATTGTACGCGCTTGAAAATTCGTGCCCGCACCAGGGTGGCCCGATCGCGGACGGCTGGATCGAGGATCGAACCGTGACGTGTCCGTGGCACGCGTGGTGCTTCGATCTGCGAACGGGAAAAATGACGCTTGGCGAGTTTGCATGGATCCCGCGCTTCGAGGTACGCATCGAAGGAGACGGTATTTACGTTCGCACGGAGCCGCTGCCATCATGAACGAGTCCCAGCCGGCGTGGAACGGAATCGAGGGAACAGCCGGAGGATCGGCATTCGGCGCCGCGCTTGCGGAACTCGCGCGCGAACGAAACGTATCGATCGCGCGGCTCGGTGAGGCAACCGGTTTAGGTGAGCCGCTGCTGCGCGCGATTCTGGGCGGTTCAGGTCGCATCGGCGTCTCCGCGCTCGCCGCGCTCGCCGTGGCGCTGCGCGCGCGTCCGATCGAGTTTTTGCAGCGCACGGGCATCCTTGGCCTGAGCGCGTATGCATTCGGCCTCGATCCGCTCTACTTTTTGCCGGAGGGACCGATCCGCTACGACGCGCGCATTTACATGCGCGAGATCAATCCGCGCCACGCCGTTCCGGAAGCGGACATGACGCGACGCAATCCGACGCTCGACGCGCTCGCGCACGACGACGTCTTGGACTCGCTCGGCAAGGTCGAAGTCGAGCTCGCTTACCTGCTCCGTTCAGCGGTTCAGCAGACCGGGGGAACACTGTAGGTGGAGACCACGCCGGAGCGAAACAGGGGCGCACGATGCAAGGAGTAGATGGCAAGCGAATCGCCGCGCTGATCGGCGATGGATTCGAAGAGGCGGATCTCGTAGAACCGCGCCGGGCGCTCGAAGATGCGGGCGCCGTGGTGACAATCGTCGGTATCGACGAGCGGTCGCGTCAGAAGATCCGCGGCAAACGTGGACTCGATGACGGCCAATCCGTACGTGCAGAGGAACTCGTCATAGACTGCACGGCCGAAGATTTCGATGGCTTGCTCGTTCCCGGCGGTACTTCGCCGGATCGCATCCGCACCAATAAGGAAGTGCAGCGCTTCGCGCGCGAAGTGGATGCCGCTAAGAAGCCCATCTTTTGCGTCGGCCACGGCGCGCAAGTGTTGATCTCGTCGCAGCTCGTGCGCAGCCGCCAAGTAACCGGCGCTCATTCAATTGCAGACGACATTCGTAATGCCGGGGGCCTCTATCGCGACCAGCCGACCGTGCAAGATTCGAATTGGGTAACGACGCGCGGCGGCGACGACATGCCGCAATTCAACCGCGCAATGTTGGAAAAACTCGCTTCTTCGGGCGCGACGCAAGTCGTGTAACGCGCGACCGCGGAGGGCGAGCGCTTAGGACGGGGCGGCGTCGCTGCGCGCCAGTGCTTCACCGTATTGGCGAAGCGCGATGAATCCGACCGCGGCGCAAAACAACAGTTCGGTCGCGACGCCGACCCCGTCACCACTTCGATCGGTCACGGAATCGGCATAGACCGCGAGCGCGTACGCGATCGCGCTCGTTGCAAACGCAAGCAAGACGTAGAGCAGCCTGCGCGCACCGGACCGCAGCGTTGCGTTGAGCGCGACGAGCGTGGACGAGAGAACCGATGCAACCGCCAGAATAAAGAAGGCCGGCGGCGCGGCGAAGCCGCTCAAGAATTGCGCGAACCAATAGAACAGCGCGGCGAGCGTAGCGGTGAGCGCGGGTGCAATCGCCTTTGCGCGCGCCAGTTCGCGGCCAAAGAGCGGCGCACTGCGTTCACCGATATCGAGATAGGGATGCCGTCCCGGCCCCTGCGCGAGCGCGAGCGCAATGCCGATTGCAGAGCAAAAGAAAACCGGGCCCGCGAGCCAAACGCTTCGCGTCGCGACATCGGCCGTCAGCGGGTCGGCGATCGGTGAAACGCCGTGCGGTTGAATGAATCCGACGATCGCGGCTGTGACGCACGCAAACGCGGTCGTCCGCCGCTCGCCGCGCAGACGCGATGCAACGATCGCCGTTAGCGCGCGGTGGGTCACGCGTTGACCTCTTCACGCACCATGCTGAATTCGACCGCGGCCGACGCATCGACGTGCGTAGAGAAGATGGCGCACGGTCCGGCCGCAGCGAGAATGATCTTCGCATAAACCGGTTGCGGACGATCGAGGACGAGCAGCGACGGACACCCGAGCAACGCTGCGACAATGGGATACGCGAAGGCCTCGTGCAACCCCGCAAGGCGATCGAGCAACACATCGGCATGCGCGCGCGCGCGTTCGGGCTCGATATCCCATAATGCTGCGCGATGGTCGATGAAGTGTTCCACACTCAGCTCGGTCAACGGTAAGGGATCGTGCGGCACGAACGCCGCGATGCGTTTGCAGTGCACCGGTTGCACGCGCGGATCGTATTCACCGATCAGCACGATACCGTTCGTTGGTTTGACGAGCGCCGCACCCATCATCGCAAGCGTCTGCGCTTCGTCCGCTGTCGCGCAGACGCGAGCAACGCGTTCGCCCGGCGCCACGTCGAACGTTGCCGGTGTGACGATCGTTTCGCCGCGCGGCGCGTAGACTGCATCCCGCATTCGCAAGACGTGCATCTCAGTGAACGTCCTCGAGGCGAGCATTCGGGCGTTCGGGACGACCCACTTTGTGACACTCGGTCCACACGCCGCCGCGTTGCAGCGCAACGATATCCGCGGTGTAATCGAAGCGGCCGGCGCCGTCAAAGAACGCGCTGCCGACGGCGTATGCATCGACCGGAACGCCGGCTCGTTCAAACGCGGAGATCCGTGCGGCCGTGAAACCGCCGCTCACCACGATGCGCACGAAGTCGAACCCATCGGCATCGAGCGCGCGCCGTACGTTCCAGACCAGCTGGCGATTCACGCCCGTCGGCGTAAACGTTCCCATCTGATTCCAGATCGAACGGTCGACGAGCGTACCCGACGTATCGAGACGCACGCCCCATAAGCGCCGTCCGAGGGCGCGCGCGACGTCGAGGCTCGTACGAACGCAATCGTTCTCGAAATCGACGAGCGCGATGACGCTCACGCTCGGATCCGAATATTCCGCGAATTTCCTCGTCGCAAGCACCGTGTCGCCGCCGTATGCCGCGATCAGTGCGTGCGGAACCGTTCCCATCCCTCGCGCGCCCCACCATTCGGCATTTGCGTCCGTCGAAACACCGAGTGCGCCGGAGACGTACGCGGCGTATCCGTCGCCGGTCTGCACCAAATGGTGATCGAAGCGCGCCGGAAAAAACAGTACGGTCTTTCCTTGCGCGGCCGATACGATGTCGCGTGCATTGGTTGCGATACGCGTCCGGCGCGAAAGCACCCCGAGATAGGGCGTTTCGAGGTGTGCGAAAAGCGTGTAATCACCTTCAACCGTAAGCGCCGTCTCGTACGGTTCGATGTGATCGCCGTCGTAGAGCGCGCGAACGCGCAGCCGTTCCCATCCGGGTTCCCATGTGCCGTCGTCTCGCATGCGCCCGCTGCAGAGCTTCAGGATCGCGACCGCTTCATCAATTCCGCCCACGACGGCGTCGTTGCGTTGGAAGACCTGCATGCGCACGAGCGGATCGTAGCCGTCGCGTGTGAGAATGTCGCGCGCGCGGTTGAAATAGGTATCCGAGTAATACCCGGCGCGCATCTTGTCGACCGGCAGGTTAAAGATCGCCGGCTCGAGCCGCTTTCTCGCCATCGCGGGCGTTTTCGCCGCGGACGCCGAAGATGCATCGCCCCATGCTTTCGAACGCCGAGATCGCGAAAAAACTGCTCGAGATCCGCACGCTGATGGAGATGGCGGGCGAGACGTTCTACAAATACACCGCCTTCGAAAAGGCCGCGGCATCGGTTGAAAACGCTCCACCGCTGCGCGACGTGATTGCCGGAGGCGAGCTCACGAAGCTGCCCGGCATCGGTAAGTCGATCGGCGTCGTCATCGAACAGTTGCATGAGCGCGGAACATGCGACGCGTTGGACGAGTTGTACGTGACCTTTCCGCCGACGATCGTTGAAGTGCTCGGCGTCAGCGGCATCGGCGCAAAGACGGCCGCGATGCTGTGGCGCGAGTACAAAATCGCATCCCTTGCGGATCTCGAAGTTGCGATCGCGCACGGCAGTTTAGCCGGCGTCCCACGCTTAGGCGAGAAGACGATCGACAACTGGCGGCGCGGCATTCTGGCGTACAAAGGTCGGCAAAAACGAACGCCTCTTGCGCGCGCGCGCGCCGTCGCTCGCGAAGCGATGGAATTTCTACGCGACGGGCCGCCGCACGATCGTTTGACGTATGCGGGATCGATGCGACGGCAAGAGGTAACCGTCGGCGATATCGATCTTGTTTGCACGTGTGCCGATGCGGCTGCGGTTACGTCTTATTTCGCGACGTGGGATCGCGCGGAAGCTGTTCTCGCGGAAGGCCCGACGAAAACAAGCATTTGGCTGCAGAACGGCTTACAAATCGATTTGCGCGTGCTGCCCGATCATCTCTACGGGAATTTGCTGCAGCATTTCACGGGCTCGCGCGAACACAACATCAAGGTGCGTGAATACGCCGTCCGCAAAAACTTGCGCGTCAGCGAAAACGGAATCTTGAACCTTGAAACCGGTGACGTGATTACGTGCTCGGAAGAACGAGGCGTGTATGAAGCGCTCGGCATGCGATTCATTCCCCCTGAACTGCGCAGCGGACTCGATGAAGTCGATCTTGCGCTCACCGATCGGCTTCCCGCGTTGATCGATTACCCCGATGTGCGCGGCGATTTCCACATGCACTGCACGTGGAGCGACGGCCGTAACTCGCTTGAAGAGATGATCGCCGCGGCGAAAGCGCGCGGCTACGAGTATCACGCGATCAGCGACCATTCGTGGGGACGCGGTCCGAAATACGGTCTCGACCCCGTTGATCTCGACAAGCAGCGTCACGAGGCGGCGGCAATCGGTTCGCGCTACGGCATCCGAACGCTGTGCGCCAGTGAAGTGGATCTGCTGCCGGATGGAACGCTCGACTACAGCGACGAGGTTCTGGCCGCGTTGGATATCGTCATTGCGAGCATCCATTCAGGAATGAACGTCGGACGTGACGCAATGACGCGGCGTCTGATCCGCGCGTGCGAAAATCGCTACGTGACGATCATCGGTCATCCCACGGGCCGGAGGCTGGACGGCTTTGCCGGGTACGATTTCGACTACGATGCCGTTTTCGCCGCCGCGGCACGAACCGGAACCGCGTTGGAGATCGACGGTCAGGCGCTGAGGCTCGATCTTCCGGCGCAGTTGGTTCGTCGCGCGAAGACGTTCGGTGTGACCTTTACGGTCGATTCCGATGCGCACGGCGTCGAAGACCTCAGTAACGTCGATCTTGCCGTGGGCCAGGCGCGCCGCGCAGGCCTCACGAAAGACGACGTGCTGAACGCACGTGCGTTAGAAGACGTGCTCGGCTTCGTTGGTCGCAAGAGGAACGGCGCGTGATCGAAACGTTCTTTTGTACCGCGCGCGACGGCGCCGCTACCGCGGCGCGGCTCTCCGGTACGCCTCGTTCGGCGCTCGCATTCGTTCATGGCGTTGGCTCGACGGCGGCGATTTGGGACTATCAGCTGACGGCGTTGCGCGATCGTGCGCGTTGCATGGCCATCGAGCTGCGCGGCAACGGCGTTCCGAAGCCGGAGCCCGAGCCGGCGCTCATCACGCGCGAGGGATATGCGAACGATGTCCTTGCCGTAGCCGACGCGCAGGGCGTCGGGTCGTTCACGATCGTCGGATGTAGTTTGGGCGGCGTCGTCGCGTTCGAACTGTGGAAGCGCGCGCCCAAGCGCATCGAAGCGATGGTGATCGTGGGAAGTTTCGCCAGCTATCCCAACGCGCGCGCATATGCCGATAGCGTGAAAGCGGCCGTCAAGGAAGCGGAGGGAATGCCGGCGTTTGCGCGGTCGCGCGCAGCAAAGCTCGGCCTGCCGCCCGACCGGATGCGCGAAACGATCGAACAGATGTCGTGTAAAACCGTTCCATCATATCTTGCAGCGACGGATGCGACGTGGACGGGGGATTATACGAACGTGTTACCAACGATCGACGTTCCCGTGCTCGTCGCAGCCGGAGAGCGCGACGCGATCGCTCCGTTTGCTCTCTCACAGGTCATTGCGTCGTCGATTCCGGGCGCAGAACTCGAGGCGATTCCCGACGCGGGACACGTTGCAAACGCCGACAACCCCGCGTACTTCAATACTATGCTCGCGCGTTTTTTTGACCGCGTGGCGGCAGCGCGGTAGGATGAAAGCACCCGGACTTGACGTCGACCTGTTGCTTGGCGCGATCAACGTCGCGGGTGACGTCATTCTCTTCTATGAAGTAAACGACTCCGGCGAACTGCGGCTCGCGTACATGAATGAAGCGTTCGCCGAACAGAGCGGATACACGCGTGAAGAGGCCATGGGCCGAACCGTCGATGAGTTCCGCCAGTCGATGCCGGACGACGAAGGCATGCGCGTTCTTCGGGCCTCGATTGCGGCCGGGACCGCGGTTCAATCGGAAGTCGTCAGTTACCGCAAAGACGGCACGACGTACTGGAATCAAGTGACGTTGCATCCGATTCGCAACGGCGGCGGCGCGGTTACGCATTGGATTTCGATCGAGCGCGACATAACCGACGAAGTGACGCGTACGTCGATGCTGGCCGAAGAGCACGATCGTCTCTTGGCGCTCACACGCGCCGCGCGGCGCTTGTTCACGGCGCTCGATGCACGCGCCCTCGTTACCAGCGTACGCGAGGTCGTTTCGCAGTTGGTGGGCGCCGAGGGCAGGGTGCTCGCGGTGCGACCGGATGGATTCACGATACCGGTTGACGAGATGGGCGCGGTGGACTGGTCGGCTGCCACGTACGATGCGCTCGCTCAGCGCGCGACGTCGATGCGCACGCGCGTCGTCGACGACGCGCACACGCGGGCCATCGTACCGGCGGGACAATTTGGTGACGCCCGCTATGCGCTCGAACTGCGCGTTCGCTCCGCGCGGTCGCTGCGCAATACCGATCTCTTCGTATTCGACTTGATCGCGGAGTATGTGGCGGTGGCCGCTCGCAACGTTTCGCTCTATCAGGAGCTGGACGAGCGCCGGAGCGCCGTTCTAGAACTGAACCAAACGAAGAGCGATTTGATTGCGATGCTCGCGCACGACTTCCGCGGGCCGCTTACGTCGATCGTCGGCTTCTCGGAACTGACGTGCGAATTCGGCGAGGTCAACGACGAACAGCATGAGTTCCTCGACAACATAAAGCGATCGGCATTGCAACTCTCAGAACTCGCGACGGATACGTTGACGCTCTCTCGTTTGGAGCGCAACGAAGTGACGCTGCACGTCGGCGACGTCGATGTGGAAATCCTGATTGCTTCCATCGTCGCGCAAGTTGCCGGCCGTCGTGCGGTCGCGTTGGACGTGAACGGCGATACGTGCGTGTCCGGCGATGACGAGCGGTTGCGTCAGGTCTTCATGAACCTCATCGACAACGCGATCAAGTATTCGCCCGACGGATCGGAGCCGTGCGTCCGCATCGAGGGACGCCCGCAGCACGTCGTCGTCACCGTCAGCGATCGCGGTATCGGCATTCCCGCGGGTGAAGTCTCGCGCGTGTTCGACCGTTTCTCGCGCGCGTCGAACGCGCGCCGCCTGCGTATCTCGGGAACCGGGTTCGGTCTGTTCATGACCAAACAGCTCGTGCAGCTCCATGGCGGCACGATCGCCGTGGAAAGCGAGGAGGGCACAGGCTCCCGTTTTATCGTGACGTTGCCGCGGCGTGTCGACCGCCGCGCCGCGCCGCGCACCATCGTCGTCGTCGATCCGCAAAACGAGCATTTGTTTCTGGGATACGGATTGCAAGAAGCGGGCTATCGAATTCTGAGCGCGCCCGCATTGGACGATGTGCTGGCCATTGTCGACGCGCAAACGGTCGATGCGCTGATCCTCGCCGCTCCCGACCGCTTGAGCGGGACCGATGCCGTGCAATTCCGCGCGTTCAGCAGCGAGCGCGGCATTCCGATCGTTGCGATCGGCGGAGAAAAATATGCCGCGCGTCTCGCTCCGGCGTTGACGTTCGCGCGTCCGGTGCTGATCGGCGACGTCACGGCGGGGCTCGAGCGTCTACTCGCTAAGGAATGATGCGTTCCGGCGCACTGTAGATGTTCGCGCGCGTACCGCGGATGAACGCCACGAGCGTGATGTTGAATGCGCGCGCAACGTCGACTGCCAGACTGCTCGGTGCGGAAACCGCGAGCACGATCGGGACGCGCGCTACGGCGGCTTTTTGCACGATCTCGAAGCTGGCCCGGCCGCTAACCGCCATCACCGCTCCATGGAGAGGAAATCCGTTCTCGAGCAACGACCAACCGGTCAATTTATCGACGGCGTTGTGACGTCCGATGTCTTCACGAACCGCCACGAGCGTCCCGTCCGTCCGAAAAAGCGCAGCCGCGTGTACGCCGCCCGTGGTCGTGAACACCCGCTGAGCTTGGCGCATACGTTCTGGTAGCGCGTAGAGAATGGAGCGAACGATCCGCGCATCGTCACAGACCGGTTCGACGCCGGCGTCACGAAGCGCGTCGAGATTTGCTCGTCCGCACACGCCGCACGAGCTGTTCATCAAAAAATGACGCTCGAAGCGCGACGCATCCGGAAGCTGCGGCGCGGTAAGTTCAATACTTACGACGTTATACTGCTGCTCCGCGTCGATTGCGGGATCGATACAGTACCTGACGCCGGCGAGCTCGCTGCGCGAATGGATAATGCCTTCACTGAGCGCGAAGCCGGCGGCCAGCTCAAAATCGTTTCCGGGCGTTCGCATCGTTACGGCAAGCTTCTGCGTCGCACCGCCGGCGATCAACCGCAGTTCGAGCGGCTCCTCCGTAACGATCCGATCGTAGTCGGGCTTTGTTTCTTGCGCGTCGAGACGTTCGATCGCAGTCTCAACCGTGCGTCCCGGTCGTACGGCGTTTGGCGCGTCATTCATGTGGGCTGACGGAACGCGGCGTGTGGGTCGCGCACCGCGTCTTTACCCGCTTCAATGAGCGATTCGCGCAGCACGTATCCGCCGGCGAGCGTCAGAAACGATGCGCCGATGACTCGCATCGCCTCAAGCGGCTTCGGAAATTTCGTCATGATTCCGAGCACATTCAACGCGATCGGCGCAAGTGTTCCCGCAAGCATCGTGTAGGCGCGAAGTCTCTCGCCGCGCTTGCCTTTGAAGAACGGCTTCGTGTATTGCGGATGCCGGCGCTCGAAATCGTTGAGGATGAATATCTCGGCGGCGCCGGCGACGATTTCAAGACGCTCGAGGCGTTGCGACGGTTCGGTATTCCCTTCGATCGCGCCTAAGAAGTTTAAGAGTGCGCACGCCGACGCGACACCCGAACAGACCGACATCGCCGGAATGTGGCGCTTTCCGGATCCCCAGAACGGATTCGCCGTCGAACTGAGCAGCACGCCGGTGTAGCCCGCAGTAAACGCGCCGAGCAGCGCCTGCGCCGGCGTCATCACGCGCGGAGTCAGAAACCGCAGCCATCGCGGTACGCGTCCTTCGACGGCGAGCTCGCGAACAATGTTGGCTGCGGCAGCGCCCGAGTATAAAACGAGTCCCCATGTGCCGAGCGACATCGGTGATTTGAACTTCACGATACGCAGCATCTTGAGAAAACGTTCCGGGCGGCCGAGGTGCGTGATCAGAATTGCCGGGTTTGCGGCTGCGAGAAGGAATGAGGTGTAGCGCGCGGTGCGTTTGAGTTTCCGGTCCGGTTCGCGTTCCGGGCGCGCGAGCAGTTGAATAAGACCTAGCCCGCCCATGATGCCGCCGAGGAACAGATACGTTACGACGTTCCACTCCCAATGCGGCGCCTTGAGCATCGGACGGTCATAATACGTTGGAATTGCCGCGCGTTGCTCGCCATTGCGCGAAGCCGCGCCGAGAAACGCGTCGTCCGGGCTCGGAATGCTACGCATTACGGAAGATCATCCATCCCGCAATCGCCAAGCCGAGCACGGTAACCGCGGCAGCGGTATATCCGGCCGGTTGTCGCGTCGAGGGCAGCACGGGTAACGCCGGAAGATTGTACGCTTCCGGCCGGTCCGTGAGCAAGAAGAACGCATTGAGCGGGCCAACACCGCCGCCGACGTCGTCGGCACCGTAGAGTTGCGCCTGGACGCCGCGTTCGGCCAGCGTCTCCACGCGCGCACGCGCACGCTCGCGCAGCTCATCGATATCGCCGTACTGAATCGACTCGGTGGGGCACGCTTTTGCGCAGGCGGGCACGAAGCCGAGCTTTTGACGGTCGTAGCACAGCGTGCACTTGCCGGCAACGCCGCCGTGGCCTTGCACCGCCGTGCGCCCTTCCTCGAGGCGGTCTTCGTTTAACGATGCGAGATTGTACCGAGTTGCCTGCGGATCGAACCGCTCGATCAAGTCGACGACACCGAACGGACACGCGACGACGCAGTATCCGCAGCCGTTGCACACGTCCGGCTGAATAAAAACGGAGTCGAACTCGTTGCGAATGATTGCACCGGTCGGGCATGCTTCCATACATCCCGCGTTCGTGCAGTGCTTGCACACGTCGCTGCTCATCAACCATCGATTCGCGATGCCGTTTTCCGTCGGTACCGTTTGCTCGACGAACGCGACGTGCCGCCACGTCGTTCCGGAAAGCTCGAGCGTGTTGTCGTACGAATTGCCGCTGAACGAGAATCCGTCCGACGGCAACTCGTTCCACTGCTTACACGCAACCTCGCACGCCTTACACCCGATGCACAGCGTTGTGTCAGTAAAAAACCCTGTAGCCATCAGCGCGCCTCTAACCTCATGCCAGGTACCTCTGTTGTCATCCTGAGCGCAGCCGCCGTAGGCGGCGGAGTCGAAGGGCTGGGGCCATTAGCGGACCTCTACCCTCATGCCGGTTGCCATCAGACGTCGGATGCGCCTCCTTCTTCGCCCGATTGAAGCGTGTAGCCGTGACCGTGGTGCGCGCTGGCCCAATCGCCGATCGGTTGGCCGAGCGGATCGCGTTCGCTCGCGGGGACGGCTTCGTCGACGCGGCCGCGCCGGTGCGGCGGCCGGCGCCCGGCGCGGATGTCGCACGTCAACGTTTTCGATTCGTGAATCGATACGTTGGGATCGAGCGCGATCGAAATGAGATTCCCGACGCTGTCTCCGCGTGCGAGACCAACCATGTCGCCGTAATTGTACGGCACGCCGACTTGGTGGATGCGTTTGCGCTCGCCCTTCGAGCCAATGCGCAAAGGCTGCAAACGACCGCTCACGAGCGCGCGCGCTTCCATATCGCCGAGCGCGGTAGAAATCGTCATCCAATCACCGCTCTTGATGCCCTTTTCGACGGCGAGATCCGGATCGATTTCCGCAAAGGCCGAAGGCTGCAGTTCAGCGAGCCATGGAACGTAGCGGGTCATAATTCCGGATTGTTCGGTAATGCGATACGTGGTCAGCACGTACGGATACTCGTCGGACACGACACCGTTATACGGATTGTCGTCGCGCAGATACTCGCCCAGCGTTGGATTACTTTGTTGGCCGTAGAGTTGGTTTTCCACGACCGATTGCAGCGGTTCGTAATGCGCGGGCAGCGGGCCGTCTTTCAATCCGCTCGCAACGAAGAGCTGTCCGCGTCCGTCGAGCATCATGATGAACGGATCCGAGCCCGAATGCGCGTCCATCCCGCTGCCGTCGGGATTCGCGGGCGTGTCCGGTGCTTTCGTCGCGATGAAATCGGGCACGTCGATCCCGGTCCATTTTCCTTGGCTCTCATCCCACCAGACATACTTCTTGCGCTCGCTCCACGGCTTGCCGTCCGGATCCGCGGACGCGCGATTGTAGAGCGTACGGCGATTGGCCGGCCATGCCCATCCCCAGTTCGGCGCGGTGTACGGACCGCCGGCGTCTCGGTTGCGGGCTTTGTTCGTCTGCTTGTCGGGACACACGCCGCTGTAAATCCATCCGCCGCACGCCGTCGATCCGTCGTCGCTCAGTTCGCCGAAGCCGCCGACTTGCTCGCCGTCCGCAACGCGATACCCGTTGATTTCTTGTAGCACTTTCAATACCGACGGCTCGCCGTTTGCGCGCTGCTGCGCATCATCGTGGTCGTAATCCCAGGTCATGTGCCGGATCGGACGATCTTTTGGATCCGTCGAATCGGCGTACAATTCTTTCAGCCGCTTCGCAAACCACGTGAAGTACCACGCGTCGCTCTTGGAATCGCCTGCCGGTTCGACCGCTCGATCGTGCCACTGCAGCATCCGGCTCGTTTGCGTCATCGTGCCTTCTTTTTCGAGTACCGTCGCAGCGGGCAGGAAGAACACTTCCGTGCCGATGCTCCTCGGGTCCGCGCCTTCGCGACGCCAGAAGGAGACCGTTTCGTTATCGTAGCTGTCGATGTTGACGAACCACTCCAAGCGTTCCATCGCCGCTTTCATGAGCTCCGCGTTTTGACCCGATGCGCCCGGGTTTTGTCCGATCGCGAAATAGCCTTTTACCGTACCGTCTTTCATCGCGAAGGTCAGTGGGAGCATCGAGTGGTCGGCGATCAATTGCGGAAGATAGTCGTAGCAGTAATCGCTTTCTTTCGTGGCGTGCTCGCCGTAGAACGCTTTGAGCAGCGAAATCATATATTTTGGCGTGTTGGCCCACCAGCCGGTCGGCTTCGTGTTGTTCTTCAACCACGCATCGAGCGTTTGTTCATCCCGGAGCGCCGAGGGCATCGGCAGATAGCCGGGCAACAAGTCGTAGAGCGTTGCAATGTCCGTGGCGCCTTGAATGTCGGCATGTCCGCGCAATGCCATGATTCCGCCGCCCGGGCGTCCGATGTTGCCGAGCAGCAACTGCAGCACCGCGGCCGTGCGAATCATCTGCACGCCGGCCGTGTGCTGCGTCCAGCCGACCGCGTATGCAAACGCGGTCGTTTTCTCGCGTCCGCTGTTCGATGCGATCACATCGGCGATCCGTAAGAACGTTTCTTGCGGCGTTCCGCAGACGCGTTCGACGATCTCCGGCGTGTACCGTGAATAATGCCGGCGCAAGAGGTTGAGCACGCAGCGCGGATGCGCGAAGGTCGGATCGCGTTTGACGTGTCCGTTCTCGTCTTTTTCGTATTCCCAGCTGCTCGGGTCGTAGACGCGGCCCGCTTCGTCGTATCCCGAAAAGACGCCGTCGAGATCTTCCGTATCTTTGAACGCTTCGCTGACGATGTTCGCGGCATTCGTGTAGGCGTACACGTACTCTTTGAAGTACCGCTCGTTCGTCAGCACGTAGTTGATGATGCCGCCCAGGAATGCGATGTCGCTCCCGCTGCGGATCGGCGCGTAGATGTCCGCCGTTGCCGACGTGCGCGTGAAGCGGGGATCGACGTGAACGATCGTCGCGCCCCGTTCCTTTGCCTTCATCACGAACCGATACCCGACCGGATGCGCTTCAGCGAAGTTCGAACCTTCGATCAGAATGCAGTCGGCGTTCGCGAGATCCGGAAGCCAAACGGTGGCGCCGCCGCGCCCGAACGAGGTGCCCAAACTGGGCACCGTCGAGGAGTGTCATATTCGGGCTTGGTTTTCGATGGAAACGACGCCGAGCGAGTGCATCAACTTGCCCAGCATGTAGTTCTCTTCGATGCCGAACGTCGCGCCGCCGAGCGATGCGATGCCGAGCGTATGATTGACGCGCCGTTTGTCGCCCGTGACTGGATTCGTCCACTCGCGCGCGAACGTTTTCTCGCGCGTTTCTCTCGTGAGCTGCGCGATGCGCTCGAGCGCCCACTCCAGCGGGCGTTCCTCGTACCGGTCGGAGTACGGGGCGCGATACTTGACGGTCGTCCATCGCTGATCGTTCACCGTCAGTCCGAAAATCGCCGATCCTTTCGGGCAGAGGTGTCCGCCGTTGATCGGACTTTCCGGATTGCCTTCGACGTCGAGGAGCGTTCCGTCATCATCGACGTACGCGAGCAAACTGCAGCCGACCGCGCAGTAACAGCAAAGGCTCGTGACCGCCTTCGCGTTGGCGATCCGCGCTTTGAGTTGCTTCGTTCGCTTCGATGGAACGTTCGGCAAGCTGCCCACGCGTTCGCCGGCACCGAGCTGTCCGGGCCACGCGAATTGCGTAAGATCGATCGTCGTTTTCACTCTAGACCTCGCGTTGTAAGAAAGACTACGCCGTGGCGCGTTGTGGTTCTTCCGTCGGCTTCTTGACGAAGAACGGGATGATTGCAGCAATCAATAGCATGATCGCGACGGGGATAAGCGCTCCCGAATACGATCCCGTTACATCTTTGAACTTCGCCGCGATGAACGGCCCTACGATTCCGGCGACGCCCCACGCCGTCAGAATGATGCCGTAATTCTGCCCCATGTAGCGCGTGCCGAAGAAGTCGGCGTTGAACGACGGCATGACGCCGAAGCCGCCGCCGTAGCAGAGCAGAACGATCGCGAAGTAGATGCCGACGGCAACGAATCCGCCGGTGTGCGCCATCAAGAAGAAAATCACCGCCTGGATCAAGTACATGACGGTATACGTCAAAGCGCGTCCCAGACGATCCGAGACCCAGCCCCAGAAGAAACGGCCGAGACCGTTGAAGATCGCAAGCACCCCATACACCTGTCCGGCAACCGCCGGCGACGCGCCCGTCAATTCGGTGTAAATCGGCGCGGCGTTCGAAATGATCAAGATTCCGGCCGTGACGTTGAGAAAGAGGAGCAGCCACAAGCCGTACATCTGCGGCATGCGCATCGCTTTACCGGGCGTGTGATGCACGCCGCTCGCCACCGTTGCGCTTTCGCTTGCTCCGGCGACGGTATAGGCGTCATGCGGATTGCGCAGCACGATCGCGCTGAGCCCGCCCAGAATGATGAACACGATTCCGGAAACGGCAAAAAGCATCATCAACCCGTGCAGCGATCCGGCCGGCATCGCATACTGCGACGGATCGAACGTCGTTCCGGCTTTAATCGCTGCCGCGCGCGCGGCGACGAACGCGCCCGCCGGCTTTGCTGCGGCTTTGTAGACGTCGAGACGCGTGATAATTTGGTTGTAGACGAATGCGCCGAGGCCGAAGCCCATGACGACCATTCCGCTGCCGAAGCCGCGACGGTCGGGAAACCACTTCGTCACCATTGCGACCGGCGTGACGTATGCCATTCCCGTTCCGAAACCACCAAGGACGCCGTATGTCAGGTACAGCCACCATTTGCCGAGCGCTTCGGTACCGAATCCCGCGAGCGCAACGCCGATTCCCCACAAAACGGCGCCGATAATGGTGACGGTTCGAGGACCGACGCGGTCCTGCCACCGGCCGCCGAAAACTGCTCCAACTCCAAGGAAAAAGATCGCGAGCTCAAACGCGAGCGTCGCATCTTGCGTCGACCAGTTAAAACCGGCGACGAACGAGTTCGTGAACAGACTCCACGAATAAACCGTTCCCAAGCAGAGCATCACGACGACGCCGGCTGATGCAATTGCCCAGCGGTTTCCTGAGGATGCGGAAGCGTTCATGTGTTCTCCTTACGTAGATCCAGCCGGTGCGAACTAGCAGCCTGATTGAGTGCTGAAGTGCTTAACATAGCCCGTGCTTGGCATTCTGCATATCAGTCTGGTTTCTCGAACGTCGACGCTCCGAACGTCAGCGCGACGATTGCAACAAAGATTTCCGCACGGAATGCGGGCATCAGAAACGCAGCGGCGATCGCGCACGCCACGCCTATGGGCGTCACCACCGATCCGCCTGTGATGAAGTCATATATTTCATTAACTAGGCGCATTAAACAATTTTCGTTGGGCCGCGATCAACGCAAGACCGATCAGCGCGTACCCGGCGATGAACGCGAACAGCGCGGCGTCCTCAAGCGGCCAAACGATATGTGCGCCTTCGCCGGTCCAAAACGTCCCGAGCGAGAGCAGCATGACGCCCACGACGCCCTTGAGCAGGTTTTCCGGAACGCGCGAAAACGGCGTTCGCAGCGCGATCGTTGCGATCACCACCGACGCGAGGGCGATGAGCGCACCGCCCATCGACCAGGCGACGAGCGCCGGCGTTGATGCCGCGAACGTCACGACGATCACTGCAACCTCGAGTCCCTCCACGAAGACGCCTTGAAATGCAACCGCAAAGCCATACCGCTGCTCGCGGCGAGCACGTAAATGCTCCACCTGCCGCCGATAAATCGCGTCCTCGTCGTGCAGCGCTTTGCGACCCGCATATCGCCATACCGATTTCCGCAGCCACGCGATTCCGAAGAGAATCAAAAACGGTCCGACGATCAATTCGAGCCGCCGGAGGTTCACGGCGTTCATGAGGAGCGGCGTGCCGACGCCGACGAGCACGATCAGCGCGGCGGTTGCGGCAAGCGTCCCACCGATTGCGCAGCGCCAGCCTTGCGTTACCGCAACGGCTAGAACGATCGTCGCCGCTTCGACGAATTCGACCGCGGACGCGAAAAACGTCGTGCCGGCAAGCACCCAAGGCGTCATTGGGATGGCTTACCCGCAGCGTGGCGCAGGATATCGTTGAGCTGCGCGTCGTCGACGTTATCGGCGCGGCTGAAATCCATGCGCGCGCTTTCAGCTGCGCCGTACGCCGTTCGTTCGTTCTTGGCGTTGACGTCGATGCGCGGCCGGATCGCGTTGAACGGAGCGAGCGACGGCGCAAGCGTGAATGCGTCGTAGAGCGGCGGCGCAACCGCATCGTACATCGACATCGGCGGCAGCCCGAGCAGTAGCTCCATCGTACGAAGCACAGCCGATGTGCTATAGTGCGCGTGATGTACGCCGTGCGCCGCATACGGTGAGACGAGATAGAACGTCGTGCGCTGATCGTCGACATGATCCGGACCGTTTTGCGCATCGTCTTCGATTGCGAAAATTGCCGTGCTCGGCCAGTACTTCGAGTGGGAAATGATGTCAACGAGGCGGCCGAACGCGTGATCGTTCTGCGCGACGTACGCCTGCGGCGTGAGCGAACCCGGTTTGGTTCCCGACGTGTGGTCGTTGGGAAGGCGCACGATCTCGAGCGCCGGAAGATCGCCGCGCTGCACGTAGCCGTCGAATTCGCGCTTCCATTCGTCGATGCGCCGTTCGTCGCTCACTTGCAAATCGAATCCGGGATAGCGCTCGTCGATTTTTCCCGTGAGTCCCGGCATGCTGGTCGTCACGAAGCCGCCGCCGATCACGGCGTAGGATACGAATTCGCCGTAATCGCGTAGTGAAACGCCATGTTTGTCTGCATTATCCCAGATGTATCCGTTATGCGGCGTACTCGCGACCGCCCCGTCTTCAAAGTCGTAAAGCTCGCGGCGCCCACCGTAGCTCGGTGGCCAAAAACGTTCGAGATAATCGTTTGCAAACGCGGCCGTCGACCAGTTATGCCCGTTTGCGCTCACTTGCGCATCGGTGTAGGTGTTGTCGAAGATGCCGAACCGCTGCGTTAGCGCATGTTGATTCGGCGTCACGTTCTCGCCGAACCATGCGAGCTGCGCATCGCCGTCCGCGCCCGGAACATCGCCGAGCACTTGATCGTACGTGCGATTCTCTTTGATGACGTACACGACGTGTTTGATCGGTCCGTCTGCGCGCACGGACGTTTGCGACGGCGTAGGTTGCGGTGAAGGAATATTCGAGAGAACGATCGCCGTGCTTTGAGCGGTGAAGGCGCTGCGCGGCATCTTACGGACGGATCCGTCGAGAATTGCGGCAACGTACCCGGGACCGTGGTGTGCCGTCGGGTCGAATTGCGGATTCGCGTGCGAACCCTCGCCCTTTCCGTCGATCACGTAGACGTTGTTCGCATCGACCGCGACACCGCTCGGATACCAGCCGGCGGCGACGCGCGCGACCACTTTTCCGCCCCGGATTTCGGCAACCGCATTTTCGCCGCCGAGCGATGCGTACAGCGTCCCGTCCGCCGCGAGGGCAAGCGCGTTCGGCGATGCGCCGTATCCGCGCGCTAACCCTACGTTGATGCGCTGCGTGACGCGGTCGCTCGCAGTATCGATCACGTCGATCGTATCGTCGTCGGCGCATGCGACGTAGAGCCGGCGTTGATCGCTCGAAAGCGCAAGCGCCGCCGGATGGAGATCGACCGCGATCGTAACGGGCGGTTCGATCGTCGCGTGCAGCCGCAATTGCGCTTTCGTGACCGTTGCAGCGCCCTTGTCGGCGACGTACACCGCATCGCGTGCGATAACGGCCGCCGCCGGGTGCGAACCCGTGCGCACCGTGCGAAGCGGGGTACTGCTCGCGCCGGCCAACCGAAATGCGTCAACCTCGTTGCCTGTGTCGCTCGTGCTTGCCATCGTCGTACCGGAGACGGCGATCGCGCTTACGTAGCCTTCGGCGTGTTGAAGCGTCGTCACGGCGCCGGCGGCGACGTCGATAGAAAGAACGGCGTCCATTGAAGCGCCGGGAGCGAGAACGGTCCGGTTACCGAGCCAAAGCGGCGAGCCGAACGCATCCTTCACCGGAATAACGCGAATCGTGTGAAGATCCGGCACGGCCAGAATCCGAAGCGCAGGCGGATTGAAGCCGGCTTCGAGGACGGCGAGCTCCGTGCCGTCCGGTGAGAGCGCAACCCCTTGCGGCATCGTTCCGATTGTCGCGACGCGCGACGTGGGCTCCGAGATACGCCAGCCGGTGGGGAGAAGCGCCGTAACGATTGGCGCTGAACGCGCGAACGCGTGCATCACGCCCGGCACGAGGGTGATGGTGGCAATCGCAGTTAGCACGAGCAAACGACGCATCATCTCTCTAGACCCAAGCCGGCGAGCGCGCCGAGCATCACGATCATTCATGCCGGCACGCGCGCAACCACCCGATCAGCATGCCGGTTTGCGAACCGCTTGGGCCGGGAAGCAACTGCAGACGGCGACGCACTCTGCGAACGTTGCGCGTCAGGCCATTTGCGGTATGCGACGAACTCGCGCTCGACATAGCAACGTTACGAAAACCTCGACGACGCGCGGCATGTGAAGTTAGGAGTCTCACTAGAGGTGCGCCGAAATCGAAGCGGCAACCTTCGAGCGATTTCCGCCGTTTTGGAGAGCGGCAAGTAATTAAGGGAGATGAACGTGGATCTTTCGTCGATCACCGTCTTCGCGAACGGCGACTTTCGCCGGTATGAGGATGCGAAAGTCGGTTTGCTTACGCACGGGCTGCAGTACGGCACCGGCTGTTTCGAAGGGATCCGCGGCTACTGGCAGCCGGAAGATCAAGAGCTGTATCTCGTCCTCTTGCGCGATCATTACGAGCGGCTGCAACTCTCGGCGAAGATCTTAACGATGGCGTTGCCGTATAGCGTCGATGAGTTGATCCGGATTACGGTCGACCTCGTTCAACGCAATAATTTCCGTACCGACATGTATTTACGGCCGTGCATTTTCAAGTGCGCTGAAGACATCGGCGTGCGTCTGCACGGCGTTCCCGATTATTTCGCGATCATTCCGGTTCCATTTACGAACTATCTCGATACGTCGAAGGGTCTCAATGTTTGTGTGAGCTCGTGGCGCCGCGCGGACGATGCGTCCGCGCCACCGCGCGCGAAGATCACCGGGCTCTACGTCAACTCGGCACTTGCAAAGAGCGAAGCAATCGGCAACGGATATGACGAGGCGATTCTGCTTTCGCACGACGGTCATGTTTCCGAAGGTTCCGCGGAAAATGTATTCTTGGTCCGGAACGGGACGCTCTACACGCCCGACCCTTCGCAGAACGTGCTCGAAGGATGCACGCGCCGTGCGATCATGCAGATCGCACAAGAACAGTTCGACATTCGAATCGTCGAGCGTTCGATCGACCGCGGTGAACTGTATACTGCGGACGAGGCGTTCTTTACCGGGACGGCCGCCGGCATCGGCTACATCCGTTCGGTCGACAAGCGCATCGTCGGCGACGGCGCGATGGGGCCGGTCTCGCGCAAGCTTTCGGACTGCTATCAACGCGCGGTGCGAAACCGCGAAGCGAACTATGCCACGTGGGTGACCGCGACATACAGGAACCGGCAAAAAGCAGCGGTATAGCGCCTGGATGAAGCGCTTTGTTGCTACTCTACTAGCCGCGGCGTTTGCCGTGGCGCCAAATGCTGTTCCCGCCGCGTCAAGCTCCGCATCCGAAAAGCTGCTGAGCAAGATGGAGTGGCGTCTCGTCGGTCCCTACATCGGCGGCCGCGTGGTGGCGGTGGCAGGCGTACCCGACCAACCGAATCTCTTCTACATGGGCGGCGTTCAAGGCGGCGTCTGGAAGAGCGAAAACTACGGCAGTTCCTGGGATAACATCACCGACGGCAAAATGGGCTCGCTCTCGCACAGCATCGGCGCGATTGCGGTAGCGCCGTCAAATTCTAAGGTCATCTACGTCGGCACGGGCGAAAGCGACATCCGCGGCGACTGGGCCAACGGCGAAGGCGTGTACAAATCGACCGACGCCGGAAGCACGTGGAAGTACGCTGGTTTGAGCGACACGCGTCAGACGAGTTCCATCGTCATAGATCCGCGTAATGCGGACGTGGCGTATGCGACGTCGATGGGTCACGTCTTCGAGCCGAATTCCGAGCGCGGCGTATATAAGACGACCGACGGCGGGAAGACATGGGCGAAGATTCTGTTCGTCGACGAGCGCACCGGCGCAAACACGATCGTGATGGACGCAAAGAATCCGAACGTCTTGTACGCCGCGATGTGGCAAGCGCAACGCACGCCGTGGACGTTGAACAGCGGCGGCCCGGGCAGCGCGATCTACAAGACGACGGACGCGGGCAAAACGTGGAAGAAGATTTCCACGAATCCGGGCTTCGCTACGGGTGAGTTGGGCAAGATGGGCGTTGCCGTCGCTCCCAACAACTCGAACGTGGTGTATGCGATCGTCCAGGCGAAAGACGGCGGCGTCTTCCGCTCCGATAACGGCGGTGCCAACTGGACGCGCGTGAACGACGAATGGAAACTCCGGCAGCGCGCGTTCTACTATATGGCGATCTACGTCGATCCGACGAATTGGAAGGTTGCCTACGCGCCCAACGTCGATAGCGTCTTTAAAACTACCGACGGCGGTCACACGTGGAAGCCGCTCGGACCCGGACTCGGCGACAACCACATCATTTGGGTCAATCCCCGCAATCCGAAGGTGCTCATCATCGGCGACGACGGTGGAGCAAACGTTTCGGTCGACGGTGGAAAGACATTCAGCACGACGACGAATCAACCGCTCTCGCAGTTTTACCACATCGTGCTCGACGGGCAATTCCCCTACCACATGTACGGCGCGATGCAGGACGCGGGCGCGTTCGAAATTCCGAGTGCATCGAACGAGGGGTTGGGATTGAACGTCGTGCACGGCGTCGCGCTTGGTGAAAGCACGTACGTCGCCGTTGATCCAACCGATCCGAAAGTGACGTACGGCGGCGCGTATTACAGCGTGCTCGCGCGTCTGAACACTGCCACCGGCGACGAAAAGAACGTCACGCCGTGGGCGATCTACCTTCCGGGTCACTCCGCGGCGGAAACGAAGTACCGCTTCGGGTGGACGCACCCGGTCATGTTCTCACCCGCCGAACCGCACACGCTCTTCGAGGCGGCGCAGGTCGTGTTCCGCAGCGACGACTACGGACGCACGTGGAAAGTGATCAGCCCCGATTTGACGCGTAACGACAAATCGACCGAAGGCCCGAGCGGCGGTAACGTGTATTGGGATCAAACCGGTGCGGAGACGTTCCCCGACGTCGCATCGCTCGGTTTTTCGCCGGTCAACAAAGATATTATCTGGGCCGGCTCCGCCGATGGACTCGTACACGTCACGCAAAACGGTGGAAGCAGTTGGAAAAACGTAACGCCGAAGCAACTTGGTTCGCAATGGTCCCGGATCAGCAGCTTCGAACCATCGCAAACCGAGCAGTGCACCGCGTGGGTTACGGCGTCACGCTATATGTGGGACGATATGCGTCCGTACATTTTTAAAACGACGGATTGCGGCGCAAACTGGACCGAAATGACGAACGGCATTCCCTCCGATCAATCGGTCTATGCGGTGCGCATTGACCCGCGCGAACCGCGCGTCATGTTCGCCGGTACGCGCAGTCGCGTCTATGTCAGCCTCAACGCCGGAGCATCGTGGCAGTCGCTCGCGTTGAATCTGCCGCCCGTCGAAGTGCGCGATATTGCAATCAACGCGCGCGAAGGCGAAGTCGCAATTGCAACGCACGGCCGTTCGTTCTGGGCGCTCGATCATCTACAGCAAATCGAAGATGTTGCACGGGAAACCTCACCGTCCGCGTCAACCGCGCAAGTCTTCCAGCCGGAAACCGCCTGGCTCACGCACGCATACGGCGGCGGCAGCTTCGGGCCGTCGGGAGACAATCCGGATTACGGCGCGACCATCTTCTTCAGTTTGCCGGCGAACTACAACGGCCGCACGCCGGTGACGCTTTCATTCCAAGATGCAAACGGTAAAACGATTCGCACGTTCGACTTGCATTTGAAGAACAAGAAAGCAAAACACTACGAGGGCTGGGAGTTGACGGCGATGGACGCGATTAGTGTGGCGAACTATCACCTCTCACAATCGACCGCGGTCGAACCCGGAATGAACAGGTTCGGGTGGGATATGCGGTACGCTCCCGCAGCGGAGATCGTTGGTCAGCATATTGTGCCGACCGAAGACTTTCGCGACGATCTCGTCGGGCCAACGACGCTTCCCGGCGACTATACCGTCGTGTTGAATTACGGCGGTAACGCGAGCAAGGCGTCCTTCAAGATTCAACTGGACCCGCGCTTCAATCCCGCAGCCGATGAACTGCCGTCGCGGCTATCCCTCGCGATGGAGCTATCGAATAAGATCGACGAGTTGAACTCAACGGTCAATGCCGCGCAGAGAAAGATGGCGTCGTTGGCTGCGTCGAAACGCGCCGCCGTTGAAATGGCGGTGACGTCGGTGTACGAACCGCGATATCGATCGAGCGAAGCCGACATCATGTTGCCGTCCAAGCTTCGCGACCACCTCGCGATGCTGATGAACTCGCTCGATCTCTCGTATTCGGCACCGACCGCTGCAGAACAAGATGCAGCCAAACAACTCGAGAATCAAGCCGACGCGGCGATCGCACGGATCAAAGCAGCTGCCGGTTTGTGACCGGTGTTATCTTGACGTTGTTGAAGGACAACGCAAAGCCCGCCGTCATCCGGCGGGCTTCGTTTTTATAAAGGAACCTGAACGACCCGGCGGTATAGCGGTGAGCATGAAACGCGTTGTTGCAAGTGTTCTCGCCGCGGCATTTGCCGCGGCGCCTGGTGCCGTTTTTTCGGCACCATCGAATTCACCGGCGCAAACACTGCTGAGTAAGCTGGAATGGCGCAGCATCGGTCCGTACGTCGGCGGACGCGTCGTGGCCGTAGCCGGCGTGCCGGATCAACCGAATCTGTTCTACATGGGCGCCGTGCAAGGCGGTGTCTGGAAGAGCGAAAACGCCGGTACGACGTGGGAAAACATTACCGACGGTCAGATGGGAAGCGTTTCCAACAGCATCGGTGCGATTGCCGTTGCACCGTCGAATTCGAAGATCGTTTACGCGGGAACGGGCGAGAGCGATATCCGACAAGACTTCGCAAACGGCGACGGTATTTACAAATCGACCGACGCGGGCAAGACATGGCATTACGCCGGCTTGCGTGAGACGCGGCAGACCAGTTCACTGGTCATCGATCCGCACGATCCGCAAATCGTGTACGTGACGTCGATGGGACATGTCTTCAAACCGAACGCGGATCGTGGCGTCTATAAAACGACGGACGGCGGCAAGACGTGGAAGAAGATCCTTTACGTCGACGAGAACACCGGCGCGAACAACGTCGTCATGGACGCGCACAATTCGAACGTTTTATACGCGACGATGTGGCAAGCGCAGCGAACGCCGTGGGGATTGACGAGCGGCGGTGCCGGCAGCGCGGTGTATAAGACGACCGACGGCGGCGCGCACTGGAAGAAAATCTCGAGCAATCCGGGTTTTGCGCGCGGGACGCTCGGCAAAATCGGTGTCGCCGTTGCACCGAATAACGCGCGTATCGTCTACGCGATCGTCCAGGCGAACGACGGCGGAGTGTTTCGCTCCGACGACGCCGGTGCGACGTGGAAGCGCATGAACGACGAGTGGAAGCTCCGTCAGCGCGCGTTCTATTATATGGCGATTTACGTCGACCCGACGAATTGGAGGATTGCGTACGCGCCTGAAGTCGATAGCGTCTTCAAAACGACCGACGGCGGCCGCACGTGGCACCCGCTCGGTCCGGGCCTCGGCGACAACCATATCGTCTGGATCAATCCGCGCAATCCGAAGATATTGATCATCGGCGACGACGGCGGTGCAAACGTGTCGCTCGACGGCGGCAAAACGTTCAGCACGACGTACAATCAGCCGACGGGACAGTTCTATCACGTCGCGCTCGACGGGCAATTTCCGTACCATGTCTACGGCGCGCAACAGGACGAAGGCGCGTTCGAGCTTCCGAGCGCGTCAAACGAAGGGCTCGGGCTCAACACCGTTCATACCGTTGCGCTCGGCGAGAGCACGTACGTCGCGGTCGATCCACGAAACCCGACGGTGACGTACGGAGCGGGCTACTACAGTTCGCTCGCGCAACTCGATTATGCGACGGGCGAAGAGCAGAACGTTTCGCCGTACGCCGTCTACAAATCCGGCATCGCATCGATCGATCAGAAATACCGTTTCGGGTGGACGCATCCGGTCATGTTCTCGTCCGCGGAGCCGCATACGCTTTTCGAAACATCGCAAGTCGTCTTCCGCAGCGACGACTACGGTCAAACGTGGAAGGCGATAAGCCCCGATCTCACGCGTAACGATACGTCGACGGAAGGCGTGAGCGGAGGGCCGGTTTATCCCGACCAAACCGGTGCGGAGACGTTTCCGGACATTGCCTCACTCGGACTTTCGCCCGCAAATAAGGACGTGATGTGGACGGGTTCGGCGGACGGGCTCGTGCATGTTACGACCGACGGCGGCGCGAGCTGGAAGGACGTCACGCCGAAGAGCCTGCGCGAGTGGACGCAGATCAGCAGCATCGAACCGTCGCAGACCAATCCCGGGACCGCGTTCATCAGCGCATCCCGTTATATGTGGGACGATATGCGTCCGTATATCTACAAGACGACGGATTACGGGGCGCATTGGACGCCGATGGTGAACGGAATTCCGGAAGATCAATCCGTCTTTGCCGTGCGAATCGATCCGCGTGAACCGCGCGTTCTGTTCGCCGGCACGCGGAGCACCGTGTATGTCAGTTTGGACGGCGGAGCGCAGTGGCAACCACTCTCGCTCAATCTTCCCGTCACCGAAGTGCGCGATCTGCAGATCAACGCACGCCAAGGTCAAGTCGCCATCGCGACGCACGGTCGTTCATTCTGGGTGCTCGACAACCTCGCGCTGGTCGAGGACCTGGCGCGCGCATCGTCGCTGCAGACGTCAACCGCGCAACTGTTCGAACCGGAGACGGCGTGGATCACGCATGCATACGGCGGCGGCGGTTTCCTTGCGAATTCCGGCGATAATCCCGACTACGGCGCGGCGATCTACTTCAATTTGCCGCGCGACTATAGCGGACGCACGCCCGCGACGTTATCGTTCGTCGATTCCGGCGGCAGGACGATACGTTCGTTTACGCTTCGGCTGAGAAATAAGCGAGCGAAAGAACGCAGCGGCGAAGAACTGACCGCGATGGACGCGATCAGCGTTGCGAACTATCATCTCGGGCGCTTAACCGCGGTGGAATCCGGAATGAACGCGTTCCAGTGGGATTTACGCTACGCACCTCCGGTGGAGATTCACGGCGCCCATCTCGTCCCGACCGACGACTTCCGCGATAGCATGGACGGGCCTACCGTTCTGCCGGGCGACTACACCGTCGTTCTCAGCTACGGCGGCACGATGGTGAAGCAACCGCTGAAGGTTCAGCTCGATCCGCGGTTCTCGCCCGCGCCGGATGCGTTGCAGGCACGCTTAGCGCTTGCCACGCAATACGCCGACCTGCTCAATGCCTTGAACTCGATGACGAACGCCGCGCTCGCAAAGCGCAGCACGTTATCACCGGCCAAACAATCGGAACTCGATCGCGTGATCCGACAGGTCGTCGAATTCCGGTTCCATTCCAGTGAAGCGGACGCCGTCTATCCGTCGCGTATGCGCGACTATCTGGCGTTCCAAATGAATTCTCTCGATCTCGCATACCGTGCGCCGACAGCGGCACAGCAAGACGCCTACACAACCCTCAAATCGCAAACCGAAGCGCTCATCTCAGAAATGAAACGCATCGCCGGCCTTTGATGCGACGATCGCATCGAGCGCAACGTCAAAGTGTCTGGTTAGGAGGAGACTAACGACCGCCGCCGGCGTTGTTGTCGGTGTCGGAGGGGTTCGACCAGTAGCGGACGTCAGGCGCCGTAATGGTTGCGGTGCCGGCCGCGACCGGTTCGGCACCCGGCCACCGTGCGCCAGCGCGCGAGTTGCGCTTCTTCATGGAACGCCATGCGCGAGAGCGAGTGGATAAACGTTCGGCCGGTGGAAAGCGACGGCAGATGCGTCGTCATCACCGCAATAACGTACGGCGCGTCTTCTTCGAATACGATTCCGACGTCGTTGAGCGTGTCGAAGAAGCTGCCCGTCTTATGTGCGACCGGTACGTCGACCGGAAGCGGTTCGGGGAGCAACGTGTTGATTTGGTCGTCTTCGAGGATGGAAATCATCTCATTGGATGACCATTCGTCGACGAGCTGACGGCGCGCCATCAATGCGAGCAGACGAACCATGTCGGCGGGAGATGACCGCAGGGCCGTCCGGACCGCCCAGTTCTCGGTGCGGACGTCTGTCGAGAGATGCGTGCGTTGCAAACCAAGATCCGTCATCGTCGCGTTGATGTGATGCCGCCCCACGAGGCGGATCAACATGTTGGTTGCCGTGTTGTCGCTGACATCGATCATCTTGGAGAGCAGCTGGGCGACGGCATACGTACTACCCGCGGACGCATCGCACAGATTGCCGGAACCGTAATCTTTGTCGCTTGCTAGCAGCGTCACGCGACGGTTCAGGTCGAAGCGGCCGTCTTCGAGTTGACGGAATACCTCCACCATGACGGGCACTTTGATCGTCGAGGCGGCCGGCATCGCGACGTTCGCGTTATAACCGGCGCGGAAGCCCGTGGAGAGATCGAGGACTTCAATGGCGGCGGATGCAGGCAAGCGGGCCGCAAGTTCGCGCAGACCGCTGTTCAACACGCGAACGGGGGCGGGAGCGTCCATCGCACGCGCGGGAGCAACGTACGTGATTACAAGCAAAAGTGCAGCGCTGAGCGCCGCAACAGTGCGACGTACACCCATACCGTTTTTATCGGCCACGTTGCGCGCAATTATAACAATCGCGCACGACAACGATCAATAGGGGACGCCGTCGGATGCAGGCGCGCGGACGCGCCCGGTAACGCCTGCGAGCGCAATCAACGCGGCGATATACGGAAGCGCCTGCATCGCATCGGCCGGCAGCCATGAGATCTTTCCTTGCAGAACGTATTGCAACGCCTCGAACAATCCGAACACAACGGACGCAGCCGTCGCGCCGATTGGATTCCAACGTCCGAAGATGACGGCAGCGAGTGCGATGAATCCGCGGCCCGCGGTCATGCCGTCGCTGTACAGATTCAGCTCGCCGATCGAGAGGAACGCACCGCCGAGACCGGCGAGCGCGCCGCTCAAGGTAACGGCGACGGTTCGCAGCGCGAGCGGGTCGAGTCCCGCGGCGGCAACGGATCGCGGATTTTCGCCGCACGCGCGCACGCGCAATCCCCACGGCGTGCGTGAGAGCGCCCACTGCATCGCGATTGCGAGCGCGAATGCGAGCGCGACAAGCACCCAGTAATTCGGACCAAGCGCGTTGACTTCTTTACTCGCACCAGGTTGATTGAAGACGAGAACGAGGCCATACGCAGCGCCGCCGGCGCAGATGACGTTGATGCCGGTTCCGGCAACGATTTGGTCGACTTTGAAGCGCGTTGCGGCAAGCGCGAGAACGAGTCCGGCAATCGCGCCCGCTCCGATGCCGGCGAGTAAACCGAGCGTTGGAACGTTGGTCGCATATGAGATCAGCGCGGCGGTGAACGCGCCCGCTGCCATCATGCCTTCGAGACCGATGTTGATCACACCGGACCGTTCGGAAATCACGCCGCCGAGCGCCGCATAGACGATCGGAGTCGCCTTGATCAGCGTCAGTATGACGAGCGCCGAGAGAATCTCCATCACGCGGCCTGCACGTTCTCGATGCGCGTCGCCACATAACGCCGCGCGGCGAGCACGAGAATGATCAATCCTTCGATCACGTGAATCGCATCCTTCGGAACCTGCGCGCTCGCCTGCATCGCGAGACCGCCCGATTCCAGAATGCCGAAACCGAACGCCGCAACGCAAATCCATAGCGGCTGCAAATCGCCGACGAGGGCGACTGCAATTGCCGTAAAGCCGTAGCCGGGCGAGAGTTGCGTGTTGAAGCGATGCAGTTCACCGGTGACGATGGAAGCGCCGCCGAGACCCGCGATCGCACCCGAGAGCGTCAACGAGAGCCACGTCAGCCGCTCGATGTTGATGCCGTTGCGCCGCGCGGCTTCCGGCGCTTCACCGGCCGCACTCAATTCGTATCCGAACACCGTCGCGCGAAAAACAAAAGCGAGTACGCCGGCGATTGCAAGCGCGAGGAGGAGCGCAGCGGAGAGACGTGTGCCGGGAATTAACGTCGGCAGCCAATACTGTGCCGGCAGCCACGCCGTCTCCGCGCCGGTTGCAAGCGGGCCCTTCAGCGGGCCGCTGACGAGCGTCAGCGCGAACGACGCCGCGACAAAGTTGAGCATCAGCGTCGAGATGATCTCATTTGCGTTGAAACGGGCCTTCATCCATCCCGCGATACCGCCCCACACGCCGCCGCCGAGCGCACCGAGCAGCAGCATGATCGGGATCGCAACCGGCGCCGCTACGTGCATCTGCGCGCCGGCGGCGCCCGCAAGCAGCGCACCCATAACGAGTTGTCCCTCGGCTCCGATGTTGAAGAGCCCCGCGCGGAATGCCAAGCAAATCCCGAGCGCGGGAAAGAGTAGCGCGGTCGTCGCCACGAGCGTTTCACCAAGCTCGTTGCGCCCGCCGAGCGCGCCGGTCAGGAGCGCCGAGAATCCCTCGATCGGACTCGTGCCCGCGACGATCATCGCGAGCGACATGAGAACGACAACCAACAGCGCGGCGCCGAGCGGAGCAAAACGATTCAATCGGTTCACGAGAGGCCGGCCATGAGTCGTCCGATCGCCGAACGGTCGAACACACTGCGATCGAATTCGCCGGTGATGCGCCCGCGATACATGACCGCGATGCGGTCCGCAATCGCGAGCAATTCGTCGAGTTCAAAAGAGATCAACAGAACCGCGCAACCGCGGTTGCGAGCTTCGATCAGTCGCGACTGGACGAGCGCGGCCGCGCCGACGTCGATCCCGCGCGTCGGATTGTATGCAATGACGAGCGCCGGTTCGTCGATCAGCGCGCGTCCGACGACAACTTTTTGCTGATTACCGCCGGAAAGCGTTTTGACGGCGACGTCGAGGTTTGCCGTGCGAACGTCGAAGCGTTGCACGATCGACTGCGCGTCGACGCGCGCGCGCCTCCGATCGAGCAGTGCACCGCGTCGTAACGCCTGCTGACGTCCGAGCATCACGTTGTCGACGATCGACCATCCCATCACGAGGCCTTGTGCTTGCCGGTCCTGCGCAATCACGCCGAGCGCTGGGCGACCGGCGCGTTCGATCGCGATCGTACCATCATGCGGGATCACGCCTGCGATGCTGTCCGCGAGCGCGGTTTGGCCGTTGCCTTCAACACCCGCGATTCCGACGATCTCACCCGAGCGTACGTCGAGCGAAAACTCGTTCGTACGAACCGACAAACACGGTTCCAGCGGGCGCGCTTCACGCTGCGCAACCGCGGGAATGCGGCCGCCGACCATTGCTTGCGCGATTGTATCGGAGCTCGTCGAAGCCGTCGTCATTGAGGCGACGATCTTTCCGTGCCGCATCACCGTGACCGTCGAGGAATACGCGATCACTTCTTGCAGTTTATGCGTCACGATCATGATCGCGGTGCCGCGCGCGGCGAGCGCTTTTACCGTTTGGAAGAATGACGCGATTTCAGCCGGTGCTAATGCGGCCGTCGGTTCATCGAGCAGCAGCACCGACGGTTCACGATCCAATTCGCGCAGCAGTTCGACGCGCTGTTGCACGCCGACCGGTAGCGTCTCCACCACCGCGTCGGGATCGATCTCCAGGCCGTTGCGATCCGCAAGTTTCCGCACGCGCTCTCGCGCCGCGCGCGCATCAATTCTCCATCCGCGACGCGGTTCGCGTCCGAGCAGGACGTTCTCCCAGACGCGCAGACGTCCGACCAACTCGAAATGCTGATGAACGAGCCCAACGGTTCCGCGCGCGCTCACCGTTCCGCCATCGGGCTTTAGTTCGCCGAACGCAATCGCGGAAAGCGTTGATTTGCCTGCACCGTTCTCGCCGACGAGCGCGTGAATCTCGCCGGGATAGAGTGCAAGACTCGCCCCGTCCACCGCGACCACGCCGGGAAACGCTTTGCGAATCGAACGCAGTTCGAGCGCAGGCTCACGGTTCACGCTACAGTGCTACCGGCTTGAACGCGGCGAGCGCAGCGCGTGAGTCAGGCGGTGAGATCCGGCCGCTCACGATCGCGCGTTGGATCGCCGCAAGCCGCGCTCGCCGCGCCGGGTCGACATACGCTTTGGTATACGCGAAATCCGTCAAACCGATTGCCCCGTCCTTGAGACCGAAGACGACGTGTCCGCTCATCGGATGGCCGTCACGCAGTGATCTCGCGACGTCAAACACGGCGACGTCGACTTTTTTGACCATTGACGTTAGAACTTTGCCCGGCGCAAGCGCGTCTTGGTTCGAATCGACGCCGATGATGAAATCACCGTCGCGCGCCTTCGCAGCTTCGATCGCACCGAGGCCCACTTTTCCCGCTGCGGTAAAGACGATGTCCGCGCCGCCGTTGAAGAGCAGATTCGCAAGCTCTTTGCCCGCCGCGACATCGTCGAAACTTCCGGCGTATTTCACGTCGACTTGAATGGACGGATCGATCTCGCGCGCACCAGCCGTATACCCCGCCTCAAACTTTTCGATCAGCGGAATATCGGCGCCGCCCAGAAAGCCGATGTGGTGATTCTTGCTCACCATCGCCGCCAGCGCCCCGGCGAGAAACGATCCGTCTTGTTCGCGAAACGTGATTGACGTGACGTTCCGATCGTCCACGACCGCGTCGATGATCGCATAGCGTTGCGACGGATGCTCCTTCGCGACCGAATCTAAGTCGAGTCCCATCAAGAACCCGATGGCGTAGATCATCCCGTAATGAAGATTCGTGAGCGCGTTGAGGTTCGGCTGATAATCCGCGGCGGAACGCGATTGTAGAACCTGCACGTACGCGCCGAGCTTCGTGCGCGCCGCGAGCAGCCCGCGGTAGGCGGAATCGTTGAACGATTGATCGCCGAGGCCGCCGACATCGGTCACCATGCCGAGCGTGAGTTGTCCGGGCGCGGCGCCGCGATGGCGCGCGCAGGCAGCGAGCACGCACGCCGAAGCGACACACGCCAGAAACGCGGCAAGCGCCCTCCGATACATAAGCGCGAAAACTACGACTCCGGGAGGGCGAAGCCTCCGTACCGAACGGGATGACCTGGGTAATGAAACGCGTGTGGCCTTTGCGCGCGATAGAACGCGCAGCGTAATGCAGCAACGACGCAATCCGTGGGGCTGGCTCACGGAGGCACGGTTGACGTATGCGCTCAAGCTGCTCGTCGTAATTGCGCTGTTGCTCTATCTCGGCAACATTGCACTGCTGTTCATCGATCACGTGGGCGGCTTGCTCTACATCGTCGTCGGCGCTATCTTCCTCGCGTATCTCGTGTATCCGGCCGTGCACCGGCTTCGCGCTCGCATGCCGCTCGGATTGGCGCTTGCGGTCGTGTATCTTTCGTTAGTCGTTCTCGTCGCGGTCGGGCTCTATTTCTTCGTTCCGCGGATCGCGGATGATATGAAGGCGATCGCGCAGCACGGTCCGCAATTCGCGGACGCATACCGGTCGTATCTCCTCAATCCGCGCGACCCGATCCTTTCACGTCTTCCTGATTCGATCCGCGAAGAGATGTTGAAGTTTCCGCAGTTCGCGGTCGACTGGCTCCGTACGCACGGATTGGAAGCGACGAGTCATCTCTTCACGATCCTCCTCGGTGCCTTCAGTATCATTGCAACGTTCGTGATCATCCCGCTGCTCTCGATTTATTTGCTTGCCGACCTCGACCGTCTGCTCGCCGGATTCTACCGCATCGTTCCGCGGGAACGCTGGGCTGCGGCAAGTTCGCTGATCGGCGATATCGATAGAGTCATCGGTGGGTTCGTGCGCGGACAGTTGCTCGTCGCCGCGACGGTGGGAATTCTGCTCACGATCGCGCTGCTGTTTCTGCACGTTCCGTACGCGTTTTTGCTCGGGGTGCTGGCGGCGATCGGCGATCTGGTTCCGTATGTGGGAGCGGTGCTGACCTTCATTCCGGCAGTCGGCATCGCATTCGTAAACAACGGGTGGGGAAATGCATTGGTGGTCGCCGCGGTGTTCATCGGTATCTATCAACTGGAAGGGCACTTCATCTCTCCGGTGATCGTAAGCAGGCAAGTGAAACTCAGTCCGCTGATCGTGCTCTTGGCGGTTCTGGCGGGCGCCGAACTGGGCGGCATCTTCGGCATGCTGATCGCCGTACCGATTGCCGGAGCGCTACGGGTGATTCTGCTGCACCTTACGAACCAGGAGGCCGCGTGACGACTACGTCCGTGCAACGCCCGACGCGCGTCGACATCATCGGCGTGCCCATGGATCTCGGCGCGAGCCGGCGCGGGGTCGACATGGGTCCCTCCGCGATCCGATATGCAAAGCTGCACGACAAGCTGCGAGGCCTGCACATTGCGGAGATCATCGATCACGGCAACCTGCATGTTCCCGATCGTGAAGCGCTCGAGTCGGACGATCCGTCGGCAAAGTATTTGAACGTTATCCAAAGCGTTTGCAACGAGCTTGCCCACACCGTCGAGCGCAGCGTTCGGGATGACGGGCTGCCGATCGTATTGGGCGGCGATCATTCTATCGCAATGGGAACTCTGGCCGGCTTGACCCGCGGATACGATGCAGCGCCCGGGCTGATTTGGATCGACGCGCATTCCGATATCAACACTCCCGAAAGTTCGCGGACGGGAAACGTGCACGGCATGCCGTTGTGGTTCGTGCTCAAGAACGGCTACGCCGAGCGTGCGACCAGCGTGCAAATCGGTTTACGCGACGTCGACGAGCTCGAGAAGTCGCTTTTGCGCGAATCCGGCGTTCGCGCATTTTCGATGAGCGATGTCGATAAACTCGGCATGACGCGCGTTATGGACGAGGCGCTTGCGATCGCCGGACGCGGCACGAGCCGCATTCATGTGTCATTTGATATGGACGGCATCGATCCAAGTGAAGCGCCGGGAACCGGAACACCCGTCAAAGGCGGTTTGAGTTACCGCGAAGCGCATCTCATCATGGAGATGTGTCATGAAACGGGAATGCTGGGATCGATGGAAATGGTCGAGATCAATCCGATTCTGGACACGCGAAATCAAACTGCGGCGCTCGCCGTCGAATTGATTTGTTCGGGCTTAGGGAAATCGATTCTGTAAAGTTCATCGACTGGCCGCTCTGCCTCTCCCTCGCGAATGAATCGCGCCGCGTGGGCACTACTCGGCGCTTCGCCGAGCGCATCGCCGGCGCACGGCCGTCATTTTTCGCAATACACGGCATCGACGCCGGAGATGCGCTCGCGGTCGCAACGCGCTTCGACTGCGGATGGGCATATCGCGGTGGACAAGCGTTGTTCTGGCGCGATCGCTTTACGCCACACGACGTACACGACCGTTATCTTCCGCTTGCGCCGCTGCGCCCGTTCGACCGTCGTGGCTTGCTTGAAGTCGCGGGAGATTACGGCCGCAAGCCGCTCACACTCGTTGCGGCGCAACTGGCAAAGGACCGTTCCCGCATCCGCGAATTGCGCTTCATGCGCCGCGAATTGCGCGCGATTGAAGGACGCGTGCTCCTTTTCGTTGCGGGGCACGACGAAGGGCAGCGCATCGGATTCGGCGACTTGGGATTTTTCCGTTTGGGCGGGTCGGCGGCTTGTCAAATCTACGCGAGGGCGTGATGCGCGAGGCTGCGCTACAGCTTGATCGTCGTTTGCGCTTCGCACGCGACGCCGGCGCCGCAGATTGCCGGATCCCAATGCGCGCTTGCGAGCATCGTTCGAATTTGATTCTCGATGTTCGTGTCGACCGGCGGCGAGAACGTCACGTTTGTCGTCTTTCCGTTCGCGTCGACGTCGATCGTGAGCGTCGTGTGAATGCCCAGCGCTGCGAGTGATTTTCGGATCGCCGGATCGAGCACGGGAGCCGGCTCTTCGGCCCCGAGCGGCATGTAGCCGCCGGTGTGTTCTTCCGTTTCATTGCTTGCAACGTTTGCTGCCTGCGGCGTTGCCGTAACC
Source organism: Vulcanimicrobiia bacterium (assembly GCA_963737065.1). GTDB lineage: Bacteria > Vulcanimicrobiota > Vulcanimicrobiia > Vulcanimicrobiales > Vulcanimicrobiaceae > JAMXLG01. Next base: position 1,308,959 of record CAVTRC010000001.1, on the reverse strand, counting down.
GCGGCGGGTGGCGCAGTCGACTGGACCTGCGCGACCGCACTTCCCTTGCGCGGTTCCACCGCGCTGACCGGCGCACGGCTTATGGGTGCGGGCGCAGGCGCGCGTTCCGCGGGTCGGGCCGTCGCGCGATGTTGTGGTTGAATTTGCGGTGCGGGCGCTTTAACGGGTGCCGCAGCGGGCCTTTCGTGCGCAACCGGACGCTGCGGCAGGACGCTTATATGGATAACCCGCACGAACGAAATCGTTTCGATCGATGGGCCGTTTCCTTGAAACGTCGCGAGCGCGGGAATGAACAGCGCAACGAGCAGATGCAGCGCGAGCGAGAGCACTATCGCCCGATAGAGCAACCGGTCCGGCCCCCACGTGGCGCCCATATCCATCGTAATTTGCTAAACGCCTTACCCGGCCTTCGGGTGACCAGGAGAGTCATGATCGACACCAACATCGTCCTCTACCAAGCCGAATGGTGCCCCTACTGCGCGCGCGTGCGCAGCGCGATGACCGATTTGCTGCTCGACTATAAAGTCGTCAACGTGCCGCACGAGCACTCGAAGCGAACCGTTGTCAACGACATTTTCGGTGTAACGGGCATTCCGTCGATGACGGACGGCGAGGTAAAAATTGCCGACGACGATGACGCGATCATCGATTACTTGGAGAAGAAGTACGGCACGTAATCCGCTCTATGAGGCGGACGCTCGCACGTACGCGCGTCACGCTGATGCGAGTTTGTACAATGCCGGGTACGAACGGCCGGCGATGCTACACGCGATCGGCGACGTCGCCGGCCTGCGGATCATCGACGCGGGATGCGCTGCGGGCTATTACGCCGCTGCTTTCGCAACCGCTGCAGCGGTCACCGCCCTGGACGCAAGCGCGCAGATGATCGCGATCGTCGATGCGAAGCAACTACGCAACGTCTACGCCCGGCGCCATGACTTGGCCGAGCCGCTATGATGGATGGACGACGCGAGCGTCGATCTCATTGTGTGTTCGCTCACGTTCCCGGTGGGCGCTTCGTCATGTCAGTACATCACCCCGCAATGACCGGCCCGCTCGTGGAGGTTTACTTCAAAACACAGCACGTGCTGGACGCGATAATCAACGAACTCGTTGCGGCAAACTTTTCGCTGCGGCGGCTCATCGAACCGCAATTACCCGCGGCGCACGGTGCGTCGGCGCACGAGCAGCGGCTCGCAACGCGGCCGTGGTTTTTGATCGTCGAATCGGTTCGCCGGTAAGGATTTCACGCTCGCGTCAGCACGATTGCGACGACGGCGCCGCACAGCGTCGCGGCGAAATTGACGGCGTCGTTTTCGAACCACTCGAACCCGCGGCGCAGCGCCGTCGGCGTTCCACACGCGTGGGGATTCGTCTCGCATTCGCGCCCACATCGCCCACAGTACCGCAACGACTGTGCCGTTGCGCCGAGTACGGAATCGAGAAAGGCGCCCGCGATGCCGCCAACCGCGACCGGGAGAAGCGGCGCGACGTGCAGCGCTGCAGCCACGCCGCCGACGAAAAGCGCGCCCGCACATTCCGCAATCGTTCCCTGCGCAGTTATGCCCCCCGACAGGCCCGTTGGTACGGGTTTGAGCGTACGTATCGAACGTGGCGTTGCGCGTGCCAGAGTGCCGATTTCCGTGCCCCACGTATCGGCTGATGCGGCGGCGAATGCACCGGCGAACGCTGCGAGCATGATACCGCCGAAGCGCGGCGCAAAGAGCATCGCGAGCGCGGCTATCCCGCCGTTTGCCGCGACTTGCCAAGCGTCACGTGCGCCTTGTTTGCCGACGTCGACGAATTCACGTTTGCGGCGCTTTCCGACGCGCGACAAGATCGTGGATGGAATGAAGAACGAGAAAACGGTAACTGCGGCTTGCCATCCTCCGATGCCGAACGTGATTGCACCGATGACGAGCGCTGCAATCGCGCCGCTGAACGTAAGCGCACGCGCCCGATGAGCCGCGTATGCGACGACGGCGGCGAGTGCAATCCCGATCAGCGCTTGCACGTGATGCCGGTGCGTGTCCGAGACGCGCTCATGCAAAGAGCGTAAGGTGCGCTTCGAGTGCGTCGAGCAGTCCTTCGGTCGTATAAACGTCGGCGACCACGTCGACATGCAGCCCCGCGCTCTCTGCTGCCTCGGCCGTGATTGGTCCGATACACGCGATGAGCTTGCCTGTGCGCGGCCGCGATGGCGGCCACTTCGCTGCCGAGCAGTTCGACGAACCCTCGAACCGTGCTCGCGCTCGTAAATGTCAAAATATCGGCGCGCGCGACTTTCTCGGCAAACTGCGGATCCGCGTCGAACACGGTTTTATACGTTGCGACGACGGTTGGCACGCGGCCGGCGTCTTCGAGCATCTCGGGAAGAACGTCGCGCGCTTCTTGCGCGCGGTAGATCAAAATCCGATCGCCGTCGTTCGTCGCCTCGATCAACGTTCGCGCGACCTCTTCGCTGATATACGCAGCCGGGATGATGTCGGCGCGAACACCGTTCTCGCGCAGCCGCTCGGCGGTCTTTTCCCCGATCGCAGCGACTCTCGTTTTTCCGATGTAGCGCGCGTCGGCATCAAGCGAATTCAGACGGTCGAAAAATGCATCGACGCCGTTCTGTGAAGTGAAGACGAGCCATGCGTATTCCGCCAGCCGGTCGATCTCGCGATGCGCGGCATGAATGTCGTCGGGCGGGACGATCGCAATCGTCGACGCGAGAATCGGCTCTACGCCGCGTGCATAGAGTGCGTTCGCGAATTGTTCTGCCTGATGCGCGGGACGCGTGACCAACACCCGCTTGCCGAAGAGCGGCGTCCGATCGAACCACCGAAGTTCGTCGCGCAACGTTACGACGTCGCCGACGACGACGATTGCCGGCGCTTCCAGTCCGCCGGTACGCGCGACGTCTGCGATCGTGGACAGCGTCCCGACCGCGGTTCGTTGCGTCGGTCGTGTGCCGTCTTGGATGACGGCGACCGGCGTTTCCGTACTCAGCCCGTGATCCACTAATGTGTGGGCGATCGTGTCGAGATTTCCCATCGCCATCAGAAGTACGAGCGTGCGATGCGGATCGGCGAGTTTCGCCCAGTCGATCGTCGATGAGGATTTGGCCGGATCTTCATGTCCGGTGAGCACCGTGAACGCGGTGTTGAACTCGCGGTGCGTCACCGGAATACCGGCATACGCGGGCGCGGCAATCGCCGACGTGATGCCCGGCACGATCTCAAACGGAATGCCCGCTTCGCGCAGCGTCTGCGCCTCTTCACCGCCGCGACCGAACACGAACGGGTCGCCGCCCTTGAGTCGCACGACGGTCTTTCCTTGGCGCGCTTTTCGCATCATCAGCGCTTCGATCTCGCTCTGCGGCATCGCGTGATTCGCTCCGCGTTTGCCGACAAAGATGCATTCGCACGACGCAGGCACCATCGCGACGACTGCGTCGCTTGCGAGCGCATCGTAGAGAAGCACGTCCGCGCGCTGCAACGCAGCCGCGGCTCGGAGAGTCAAAAGGCCGGGATCACCGGGTCCCGCGCCGACGAGCGAGACGGTTCCGCTATTCATCGCCGGCGTCCGCGAGTCGCGGATGCGGCATCAGTTCGGAAATACGTTCGGCGAGGTCGAGCTCGAAGAGTTCGTCGAGCATGCGCGCATGCATCAGCGCTTCGGCGTGATTACTCGTGGCCTTCTCGCGGATCTTCGTGACGACGGAATGCAAGAGTCTCGAAACGATCGTCATCGACATGCCGGTGACGAGCATCTTTTCACGCTCGCTCAAGTCGGGACAGCGCGAGAAGACGCGTTCGAGCTCCCTGAGGCGAATCGCCTCGGCTTTTTGCGTCAGCGATGCAATGACCGGCACGGCGAGTCGCGACCCGTACCACGCGCTGAAACGATCGATGAACTCGGCGATGATCTCTTCAACGGCCGGAATGGCTTCGCGTCGCACGTCCATCTTCTCGTCGACGACGGTTTTCAACCCGTCGATGTCGATGAGCGCGACGTTCGCGATGGTTGCGAGGTCGGGATCTGCGTCACGCGGTACCGCGATGTCGATGATAAAGAGCGGGCGATCGGGACGGCGCTCCATGGCGCGCACGACATGGTCGTGCGTCACGACGAAATGCGACGCGCCGGTCGACGTGACGACGATATCGGCCGCAGCGAGCGCATCGACGAGGCCCGGCATCTCAACCGCTTCACCGAAGCCGACTTCGGCAATGAGTTCTTGCGCGCGCGATATGCTGCGGTTCGTGACGATCAGGTGATCGGCGCCTTCTTGACGCAAGCGCCGCACCGCCGTGCGCCCCATCTTTCCGGCGCCGATTACGACGACCGATTTTCCGTCCAGCACGCCGAGTCGCGCTTTCGCCGCCTCAATTGCCGCGGTCGCGATCGAACTTGATTCCTCGCCGATGGAGGTTTGCGTGCGGGCATGTTTGCCCGCGTTGAGCGCTTCGCGGAACAGGCGATGTAACGTGCGGCGGAGCGACTTTGCTTTCTGCGCGTCGATGTATGCGTCTTTGACTTGCCCGAGGATCTCCGCTTCACCGATCAGCATCGAATCGAGGCCGGTTGCGACGCGGAAGAGATGTTCGACCGCCTGGCGTCCGAGGAGCGTGTAGAGATACGAATCCAGGTCGTAGCGCTCGCGCGCGGAGCCGTGACCGAAGTTGCTCAAAAAGCTGCGCAGTTGCGCGACGCCGGGCTCATAGTCGTCGATCTCGGCATAAATTTCAAGGCGCCCGCACGTTTGAAGCATCACCGCTTCTTTCACCGCTTCGTAATCGAGCAGCGCCGTCAACGCTTCGACCACGCGCGACGCAGGAAACGCGTGATGCTCGCGCACTTCGATGGGCGCCGTGTGGTGCGAGAGTCCCATGCACACTAACGGCATTACGCTTGCGCCTCGTCGACGGCATCGATCGCGGTCAACCAATGCGTGAGGATCGACATTTCACCGGCGAGATCGATATTGCGGACGATGACCGGCGCGCGCAAATGGAGCGACGCGGGCGCGAAGTTCAAAATCGCGCGCACGCCGGCGGATGCCAAACGCTGCCCGCTCGCTTGCGCGGCGGCAGCGGGGACAGCGATCACGCCGATGTTGCAGCCGGCGTCCTGCACGATCCGTTCCATGTGCGTAATGTCTGAGACCACGATACCCTGCCACGCCGTTCCGATGACGTCCGTCGCGCGGTCGAAGATCGCCGCGATCTTGAACCGGGATTCTCGCGACGTGATGAACGTTGCAAGCGCATGACCTAAGTAGCCGAACCCGACGATCGCGACACGCCAATCCTGTTCCAATCCGAGAACCCACGCGAGCTGCTCGACGAGCGGGTCGATCGCATATCCTTGGCCGCGACGGCCGAGCGCGCCGAGCGTCGAGAGGTCCTTGCGTATCTGCGTGCTGGAAATGGCGTGACCCAGCGTTGCGGCGAGCCCGTGTGAGGTGATCGTGGTCTTGCCCACCGCTTGCGCTTCGCAGAGCGCGCGACGGTATGCGTAGAGGCGCGGGATCGCCGGATCGATCATAAGGGCGCCTGGACCCTACGCCGAGCCCACGCGTGCGCGAATCTCGGAGAGGCTCGAGTCGGCGGCAGCAAGCGTACGCTCGATGTCGCGCGTCGTATGGGCGCTCGAGATGAAGCCGGCTTCGAACTGCGAGGGAGCGAGATACACGCCGCGTTCCAGCATTGCATGGAAGTACTTCGCGTAGAGTGCCGTATCTGACTTCATGGCGCTCTCCATATCACGAACGGGGCCGTCCGTGAAGAAAAAGCCGAACATCGAACCCGCGTACGCCGTGGTGTGTGGGACGGCGTGCTTGGAGAAAATCTCGTGCAGGCCGTCGGCCAGCAGCCGCGTCAGAACCTGCAGCCGTTCGTAGAGCGTAGTGTCGTCGCGGACGAACTTCAGCGTCGCGACTCCAGCCGCCATCGCAAGCGGATTTCCGGAAAGCGTTCCTGCGTGAAAGACCGGACCGTCCGGGGTGAGATAGTTCATGATCTCTGCGGGTCCGCCGAACGCACCGACCGGCAGACCGCCGCCGATGACTTTGCCGAGCGTCGTGAGGTCGGGCATGATGCCGCTGCGTTCTTGCGCGCCGCCGCGCGCGACGCGAAATCCGGTCATCACTTCATCGAAAATCAACACGGCGTGGTATTGCGTGCAGAGATCGCGGACGCGCTGCAAGTAGCCGTCGTCCGGTAAAACGAGGCCCATATTACCGACGTACGGCTCGATGATGACTCCCGCAATTTCGCTGCCGTATCGTTCGAAGGCGGCAGCGAGCGCTTCGGGGTCGTTGTAGGGAACGACGATCGTCTCCGATGCGGTGCTCTTCGGAATGCCGGGCGAATTCGGAACGCCGAGCGTCAAGGCACTGGATCCGGCAGCAATGAGAAATGCGTCGGCGGCACCGTGATAACAACCCGCGAATTTGACGATCCGTTCGCGGCGCGTAAAGCCGCGCGCGAGGCGAACGGCATTCATCGTTGCTTCGGTTCCGCTTGATGTGAAGCGAACGCGCTCGATGCTCGGAACCATCGCGACGATCAGCTCGGCAAGTTCGCTCTCGGCTTCCGTCGGTGTACCGAACGAACTGCCGCGCGCAGCGGCGCTTTGAATCGCTTTAACGACGGCCGGATGCGTGTGTCCGAGAATGAGCGGCCCCCACGAGAGCACGTAATCGATGAATTCGTTATCATCGATGTCCGTCATCATGGCACCGGCTCCGCCCTTCATGAAGACAGGCGAACCGCCGACCGCTTTGAACGCGCGCACGGACGAGTTCACGCCGCCTGGAATGACGTTTTTCGCGCGAGCAAAAGCGGAAATCGAACGTTCGAACTTCACGACGTACCTTCGAGGCGACGTGCCACGTCTTCAGAGTCTCCCTAAATCGACGGGGGTATTGATATTGAGAAAGAGACTGGCCGGCAATGGTACGCGCCGTACGTGGAGGCGACGGAGTAGCGCGTGCATCGAGGGTTTGTCCTCGTGCAACACTGCGCGACCTTCGCGCTTGAGCGCGTCGCGGCGGTAGAGCGATGCAAGAGGCTCTGCGCGTCCGTCGTGCTCGCTCACGACCGCTTCGTCGTTCTCTCGGCGGGCGGCGAGCAGCGCTTCCAACACGCGCGGCGTGACATTAGGCGCGTCACCCGCGAGCGCAAAAATCCACGGCGTCGGAATCTCGCCGCACGTCGAAACCAATCCCCCGAGCGGTCCGCGTCCGGGCCAACGATCGATGATGAGCGGGCAGTCGAGCACGGCATCGAGCTGCGGCGCAAACGTTCCCGCACCCGCGATGACGACGGGCGCCGCGTCGCGCACGTTGCGATATACACGCGCAAGCAGCGGTTCGCCCGCGATCAGACGTTCGAGCTTCCCGGGGAGGCGCGTCGCGCGGCCACCGGCAAGGATAACCGTCGTTACATCAGCCGCCCGCATGACGTCGCGCATACTCCTTTGCAAAGTATGTGATGATGACGTCCGCACCCGCTCGCACGAACGAAACGAGAAGTTCATCGACGGTGCGATCGCCTTCGAGCCAACCGTTCGCGATCGCCGCCTGCACCATCGCATATTCGCCGCTTACGTTATAAACGGCGATCGGCACGTCGAAATTGTCCCGCGCGGCGCGCACGATGTCGAGATACGCGAGGCCGGGCTTGACCATGATAAAATCGGCGCCTTCTTCGATATCCAGCGCCATTTCGCGCAGCGCTTCGCGCGCGTTCGGTGGATCCATTTGATACGTGCGGCGGTCGCCGAACTGCGGCGCCGAGTCAGCCGCTTCACGAAACGGACCGTAGAATGCGGATGCGTATTTTGCGCTGTACGCCATGATCGACACGTCTTCGAACGATCGCGCGTCGAGCGCGCTGCGGACCGCTTCGACGCGGCCGTCCATCATGTCCGAGGGGGCGACGACGTCGACGCCGGCTTCCGCATATGTGAGCGCGGTTCGCACGAGCAATGCAACGGTCGCATCATTGTCGATGCCGCCCCGCTCGTCAACGATGCCGCAATGCCCGTGATCCGTATACTCGCAGTTGCAGAGATCGGCAATCACGTATATCTCGGGCAGCGCTGTTTTGAGCGCCCGAATCGCCTGTTGCACGACGCCGTTGGGATCGTAATTGCTCGACGCGAGCGCGTCTTTGAACTCCGGAATGCCGAAAAGCAGCACGCTGCGGACGCCGAGAGCGAACAGTTCGCGCGCTTCGTCGACGGCTTGATCCACCGTTAGACGCGATACCCCGGGCATCGAAGAAATTGCGCCGGCGTCGGACGCCCGCGCAACGACGAAGAGCGGCTGCACGAGACGATCGACGCGCACGTGATGTTCGCGCACGAGCGAGCGGACGACGGACGTGCGCCGCAAACGGCGCGGGCGGATATTCATCGATCCAGTTGCTCCGCGATCATGGCGACGAATGCGTCGATCGACGCTTCGCCCGAGATGATGTCCGGTTCGAAGCCCGCGTCACGCGCAGCCGCGCCGGATTGCGGGCCCATTGCCGCAACGCGCGGCCGTCGCTCGTAGCGGCGCAAGGCTTGCAGGTACGTGCGGGCTGCGTCGACGGAACCGCTCGACGGAAAGATGAGCAGGTCGGGAACGCGATCGTCCGGGTCGGGACCCGGCTCGCCGTCGCGCAGTTCAACGACTTCCATGCCGCGAGCGCGTAACTCGGCGGCGATGCGGCTTGGATGGTGTTGCGTGCGCGGCAGTACGACGAGCTTTGGACGCTCCCGCTCGAGTGCGGCGGTCAACTTCTTCGCGAGCTCGATGCCCGCGTCGCGCGCAGCTCGCAGATTGACGTCCGTAGCGACGCTTTCGCGAAGAACAACGTTGCGTCCCATCACCGCGTATGCGCTGTTCACCGTCAAACGCTCGTCCACGACACGAGCGTGAATGCCGAGCGGTGCATTGCACCCCGCGCGCAATTCCCGTAACGCGGCGCGTTCGGCCGTCACGCAAATCTCCGTCCGCTCATCATTGATCGCCTCGTGAAGACTGGCCGCCACATCGCCCTTCTCCGCGAGCGTTTCAACGGCAAGCGCACCTTGTCCGACGGCCGGCACGATCGAATCCGGCTCGAATGGTACCGTATGCGTTGCGCGCGCGTCGAGCCGGTTCAGACCGGCCATCGCCAAGACGATTGCGTCGTACTTTCCTTCGCGCAGCTTTCGCAAGCGGGTGTCGACGTTACCTCGCACGTCCTCGTACCGAAGATCGGGACGTTGCGCTTGCAGAAACGCGCGGCGGCGCAGGCTCGACGTTCCAACGACAGCTCCACTGGGCAACTCTTCGAAGCGCTCGAATCGTTCGCTGCAAAAGGCATCGCGCGCATCTTCGCGTCGTGAGATCGCGGCAAGCGCCATATCGGGCGGCAACACGGCGGGAAGGTCTTTGCATGAATGAACCGCGTAGTGTGCGCGTCCGTCACGCAATGCAAGTTCGAGTTCCTTCACCCAAACGTTCACGCTGCCGATCGCGGCGACCGGACGGTCTTGGACGCGATCGCCCGTCGTCGTCACGTTGAGCATCGTGGAAGCAACACCGTGTTCGGCGAGACGTGCGGCGACGTAACGGCTTTGCGTGATCGCGAGCGCGCTGCCGCGGGTCGCACACACGAACGCTTGCGTTTCGCTGCGCCCACCGATGGTGCGAATGCGCGCAACCATTTCTTCGACCTCGTGCTCCGCCTCGGCCGGATTCATCTTCGCGAGTTCGTCGATCGGGCGTTCCGCCATCCGGCGCATAACGGCGGCCCGTTCGTCGCGATTCAAGACCGTGCGGGCATACACGCGCATGCGCGCGAGCGTTCGTGCGGCACCGCCGTACTGCGCTCCAAAACGCTCGCTCACTTCATGCGCCAGACGCATTGCAAATGCCGGCGTGCTGCCGCCTGAATCGATGCTGAAGGTCAAATCGCCGACGCGAACCGTCGCTTGCATCGTGAAGTCGCCGCGACGTGCATCGCTTGCGTCGCATGCTAAGACGCGTGCTGCACGTGCATCGTCGATCACTGCCGCGTTGACCGCATCGTCATCCGTCGCCGCGATTACGAGATCGGCTCCTTCGATATCGCCGGCGGCATAGCGGCGCTCGATGCACCGGCCGCTGCGCGCGTCAACGAGCGCGCGCAAGCGCACGTCGATGTCCGGAGCGACGACGTAAAGGATCAAGCCGGCTTCTAGAAGCGTTTCCGCTTTGCGCAGGGCAACGTCTCCACCACCAACGAGAAGCGCGCGGCGGCCATTACAGCGCAAGGCAATCGGAAGCATGGACTTTCGGATGAGTTCCTCATCCCCGCGCCAAAAACCGTCCGCCAATATGGAGAGACCCGCGCGTGCGGCTTTTGTCGGTGCTGTTATCGCGGCGCTTATCACGCTCCCCGGCCTCGGCGTCGGAACGCTGTGGGACAACAGTGAAACCGCCTACGGGGAGGTCGCTCGCGAGGTGCTTCTCACGCACGATTGGGTCGTGATGCATCTCAACGGCGCCCCATGGTTCGTTCAGCCGCCGCTTTATTTTTGGATTGCCGCGCTGTTCGTCAAGGCGTTCGGCCTCTCGGCGTTTGCATTGCGGCTGCCCTCGGCACTTGCGACGATCGTCATGGGTGCGATGACGGGCTATGCCGTTTCGCGCCAAGCGGGAACGCGGATCGGCGTGTGCGCGAGCATCGTCCTTTCCAGCTGCTTGTTCCAAGCCGTTATCGGGCGGCTCGCGATCATGGACGCACTGCTCGATCTCGCCGTCGCGCTCGCAATCTTCTGGTGGTTTCGCTCGCTCGAAACCGGGCGCAACCGGTATTTCATTTACGGATGGATTGCGGTAGCATTCGGTTTCCTTGCGAAGGGACCGGTTGCACCCGTCGTCGCGTTGCTCGTGATCGTACCCTTTGCATTCTGGAACCACCGAGAAGAGCCGACGCATCTACCGACCGCGCGCGGCTGGATCGGCGGACTGCTCGCTTACGTGGCAATCGTCGCGCCGTGGCTCATTGCAATCGCCGTTCACTCGGGAACACGCGCGCTCGTTCAACTCATCGGGCATTACACGATCGGACGCTACACCGGCGTTATCGAAAATCAAGCGGGGCCTGTATGGTACTACATTCCGGTCGTCATACTGGGCTTTTTCCCGTGGATTGCATTCCTTCCGATGGCAATTGTCTACGGTGTGCGTGCTCTTCGCTCGCCCGCGACGCCGAATAACATCGCGCGACTGTGGCGGCTCGCATTCACATGGATCGTCGTGCCGTTCGTGTTCTTCAGTTTGGCCGCAACGAAGCTTCCCAACTACATCGCGCTCGAATGCCCCGCGCTCGCATTAATCGTCGCCTTGTACTTCGATGCGGTTCTTCGCAAGGGTACGAGCCGTTCGATCGTGATGTCCGCAGCGAGCGTTCCGATCTTCATCGGCCTCTGCGCGATTGCGGTCACCGTCTTCGTCCGCGATAACAAATTGACGGCGTCCGCGCTGAGCGTCGCGCCGGACTTGATCGAATTCGGGCTCGCGATCTTCATCGGATCCCTGATCACGACGCTTCTGCTGCTCCGCCGGTCCACGATCGAATGGGCTCCGTATGCGCTCAGCGCGGCGACGCTGGTTGCGGTCGACATTCTTGCGATCGTCGCGTTGCCGCACGCCGAACAGTTCAAGCCCGTTCCGGACTTCGCACGCATCATCGATCAGCGCCGCAGAGCGGGCGACGCCGTGGCGATTCAAGACTTTCGCGGTGCGAACGCACTCTTGTTTTACACGATGCCGCCGGTCTACGCGCTGGCGCCGCCCGGCGCTATGACCAGCGACGAAGGACAGCCGGCGCGCAACGTCATCTGCGCGCACCCGCGCGTCTGGCTTGTCACACAGAAGAAACGGCCCACGGTCGATCCGCTCTATGGCCGCACGCGAACGCTCGTCCATACGAACGGCAGCGGCGCGCTGTATTTGGTCGACGGACCTCCGTGCAATGGCACTTGATGCTGGACGGGAACTGCTCGTTCTCGGTATTCTGCGACGCGGGCCGCTCTCCGCATACGACCTCACGCGCGCGGTGAAGATGCATGGGCCGCTTTATCGCGCGCTTGCACGCGGAAATATCTACGAACAGCTCGCGCAGCTCGAGGCGAACGGGATGATCGTCGCCCGCTCGGAAGCCGCAGCGCGCGGACCCCGAAAAACAAAAACGGTCTACCAGGTAGCGCCGAACGGCCGCAGGCGCTTCGATAGCGTAATGGCAGCCGTCTTTAACGATCCCCAAATTCCGGACGCCACGTTCGAAGTGGCCTGCGTGCTGCTCGGACAGTTTCCACGCGAAGATGCTCGCGCGTTCTTGACGCAACGCCTCGCCGCGCTCACGGCACACGAAAAGCGGCTCTTGCGCTTATATGGGAAACCGGAGGATCGTGGAGCAGCCGCCCTGCTCGCGATGACGCATGCAACAAACCGTGTGCAGGCGGATATCGCGTGGACAAAGACCGCGATTGCGAACCTGCAGAACTCGAAATGGAAGCCGGGATGGACGACGGATGACGAGGCTACATCGCAAACGCGCCGTTTACCATAACGTGAACGGCGAGCGTAAGCGCGAGTACGGCGATCGTCGAAAGATGCCACGCGCGCAGCACGCGCCGATAAGCGCCCGGCTCTTGTAAACTTGCTCCCACGAACGTTTGCGCACCGAGCGCGATAAAGGCGACGGTTGCGAACCGTATCCCGGTACTCGGCGTTTCGCGCACGAGCGAGGTTGCCAGGATGGTATGAATCGACGCGAAGACGACCGCAGCGTAGCCGAGGACGTAGTGCGGACGCATGCGGCGCACGAGCGAAGGTGCGCGTTTCACGCGGCGAAGACCGACGCCGGCGCCAAGCGCCGCGACGATTGCTGCGATCGATGCCCATCCGCTTATCGCGCTTACGTCGCTAACGAGCATCGCTATTGCGTCTTGACGTACGGCGTAATGATTACGAGCTTGGTTGCATCGGCGGCTCTCGGTTTTGTCGCGACGCCGTAGACGTAGAGGACCGCGCCCGGTCTGAGCTCGTCATGCGAACCCATCACGACCGGCAGATCGTTCGCGACGTGGACGGAAATTACAGATGCGCTCACGTGGTAGTCATTGCCGCCGATCGGGTCGAGCACATGTCCGACGACGGTAGTGCGCTGCATCCGGTCGATGCGCAACACAAAGTGCAACTGCGCGCCCGTTGAGGTCTTCGCGAGCTCCGCGGCGGACATGGCCGGTGGGCCGCTCATATTCATTTGGGCGACAAGCGCCGCTGCAACAAGGAGTGTATTCATGATGCAACGGTAGCGCACAGACCCGCCGCGCCGCGCATGCGTAAACGCGATAATAGTTCGATGCGAAGTAAATGACCGTGCAAACCACAAAGCGCGCTGCACGGGGGCGCGTATTCACCGATCATGTGGCTCACGCGCGCGTCGCTCGAACATCCGGTTGCCGTGACGCTGTTTTATCTCGCGGTTGCTATCCTGGGCGCGATCTCGTTTGCGCTGCTCGGACGAAGCGTTTTGCCCGACGTCGCTTTTCCGAGCATCGTCGTTTCGTCAGCCTATCCCGGGGCGAGTCCCGCTGAGATGGAACGCCTCGTCATCGAGCCGCTCGAAGACGCGCTCGACGGACTCTCCGGCGTCGATCGAGTCACGGCATCGACGCAAAGCGGGTTCGCGGAAGTGACGGTACGCTTCCACTTCGGTGTTTCGCTGCAAAGCGCGCAGTCCGATGTGCAGGAAGCGGTGGATGCGGCGCGCGTGAAGCTGCCGGCGGATCTTTTGCCGCCGCTCGTAACGCGGGATGATGCATCGCAGCGCCCGGTCATCGAACTCGCGGTCTCGTCCGCAGCGCTCGATCTCCGGTCGCTGACGATACAGTTGGATCGGACGATTCTCCCTGCGCTTCGAACAACGTCCGGAGTCGGTACCGTGCGCGTCGACGGCGAGCCGCAACGAACGTTTACCGTCATGCCGCGAGCGCAAGCGTTGCAAGCTCTCGGCGGAACGCCGTTGGACGTCTTGCGCGCAACGCAGGGTGCCGCGACGCTTTATCCGGGAGGAACGGTTGTTACGGGCGCATCGCAGAGTCTCGTCAACGTGCGTGACGATTCGCGCACCGCTTCGGATGTCGGCGCGCGCACGGTTGAGCTTCCAGCCTCTGCGTTACGGCTTCGCGAAATTGCCGACGTCATCGATGGCTTCGCCGATCCGGTGACGCGTTCGACGTTCGACGGCGATGATGCCGTATTGCTCTATGTCACGAGCGCAGACGGAGCGCAAGCCGGAGCCACAATCGGCTCCGTACGCCGAACCGTCGCGCAACTGCGGGAAACGATTCCGCTCGTTCGCATCGAAGAATATCACAGCGATCAGCCGTTCACGGATGCGGCGGTTGCCGGCGTCCAGCAGACGCTCCTCGAGGGCATCGGGTTGACGCTCCTCACGATGCTCGTGTTTTTGCACGCGTGGCGAACTGCGGTCGTGGCCGCGCTTGCGATTCCATCCTCGATACTGGCCACATTCGTGATGATGCGCGCGTTCGGATTTTCGGTGAACGTCCTTTCGCTCATGGGCTTGGCGATGATCGTAGGCATCCTGGTCGACGACTCAATCGTGATCATCGAAGCGATTACCCGGGCAATGGAACGCGGCGCGAGCGGAGAGGATGCGGCGCTCGCCGGGCGGGCGGAACTCGGCGGGGCGACGATTGCGATCACGCTCGTCGACGTCGCGGTGTTTGCTCCGATTGCCGCTATGGGCGGAATCGTGGGCGAATTCATGCGTGAGTTCGCGGCGGTGATCGTCATCGCAACCGCGTTCTCGCTGCTCGTCTCGTTTACGCTTGCGCCGCTGCTCTGTGCGCGCTGGGCGTGCAGTATTCGCGTACCGAAACGCCTACCGTGGACAATGCGCGTTGGACCATTGTATGCCGCGCGCAACGCCGTATCGCACGCACTGTCGTCGTTCGCACGCACCGAAACGGCGATAGCACACCGCTATGCCGACGTGTGGTTGCCCGCCTCGTGGCGGCATCGGAGGCTGGTAATCGCGGGTTCGATCCTCGCGACATTCGTCTCGTGCGTACCGGTTGCCAATGGAAGCGTTGCGACGGAATTTTCGCCGCCTGCCGGACGCGGCGAGGTGACGATCGATCTGACGTACCCCGCGGGCACGGCGTTGCAGCGCACGCAAGACGGCGCACGGGTGTTTGCGTCGCAGACATTACAGAATGGCGCCGTCGCCGACGTTGTAACGACCGCGGGACGCGCCTTTGATGGAACGACCGACGTGCTCGCAAGCAATGTTGCAGAAATCGGTATCGAACTGCGCGATCAGACGTCGGATGGCATCGCGATTGCCCGGTTTGCGAAATCCTTGGGGGCCGCGGTCCCGGGCGCAACGATTCTCCAGAGCGGACGCGGCATGGGCGGAACCGCGCCCATCGCGTTCCAAATCGCCGGCAGTGAACCTGCGCTGTCGGTTGCGGCGGGGAACGTCGCGCAGTTGCTGCGCGAGAACCCCCGCGCCGACGACGTGCGCCGGAGCGACGTCGGCAGCGTTGAGAACGTCGATTGGCGCGTCGACGAGGGTCGCGCCGACGTGCTGAACGTCAACGGGGATGACGCGGCGCAAACGGCGCGCATCGCAACTGCAGGCGCCTTGGCGACGCGGGTGCGCACCGATGACGGCTTGATCGACGTCGACGTGCGAAACCGCACGCCGGCGTTCTCGTCGACGTTCGTGCGTAGCCAAAGCGGAATTTTGGTTCCGCTTGCGGATGTGCTGACCGAGGTGGTGCACTCGGAACCGCTCGTCATCCATCGTGAGAATCGCGCGCGCATCGTCACGGTTACGGCAAACGCGCGTGACGGAGCGCCGGTCGGAAGCGTCGTTCGCGATCTTGCGACGAGGTTGCCCGCCGCACTGCCGCCGGGCGCTTTTCTGCAGCCGCGCGGCGACATCGAGCAGTTCATCGATGCAGTTTCAGCCATGGGCCGCGCCTTCGGCCTCTCGGTGTTGCTCTCGTACGCGGTACTAGCCGTATTGTATCGCAGCTACACGGTACCGCTCGTCGTCATGGCGACGGTCCCGCTCGCTATCATCGGTGCGTTCGGCGCGTTATGGGTTGTCGGTCAGCCGCTGAATCTCTACTCGATGCTCGGCGTAGTCATGCTCGTCGGGCTCGTCGCGAAGAACGGCATCTTACTCGTCGAGTTTGCGGAGCGTGCGGTGCGCTCGGGAATGCCTCCGCTCGAAGCGATTCAAACAGCGGCGCGACGTCGTTTCCGCCCGATCGTTATGACGACGACGGCGATGGTCGGCGGAATGCTGCCGCTTGCGCTCGGTCACACTGCCGGCGCGGAGTATCGTCAAGCGCTCGGAACCGTTGTAATCGGCGGCCTAACCAGTTCATTGCTCCTTACGCTTTTCGTCGTTCCGATTGTCTTCGTCTCGATGCACGAGCCGCGTCCTGGCGCTTTACGACGATGCGGCAACATTAGCTCGAGCGGTACGGCGATCGCGACCAACGGCGCGCCCACGAAAAGCGCCTCACAATAAACGCGCGCAGTTGCGACATGCGCGCATTCGACCGTCGACGGTTTGATATTCCGTTGTTATTTGACGTCCGATTCCTTGACCGCGCTTGCGCTGTTGCCCGGTAGGCCGCCGCGAATGAACGTGATGACGTTGGCGATGTCCTTTTTCGAGAGCGACGACTTCCACGCGGGCATCGGTGCACCATACGTTTGACCCATCACCGTTTGTCCGTGCAGTCCGTTTTTCACGACGTTGATGATGGCGTTGGGATCACCGGTCACGAACGGATTCTTGGAAAGCGGCGGTGCGACGCCGGGTTGGCCTTGACCGTTTGCGCCGTGACACGTCGAGCAGTTTTGCGAGAATACTTGTTGTCCCGCAGCGACCTGCGGGCTCGCAGCGCTCGAACCGCCCGGTGCGCCGACCGTTGCGCCGGTGCCGTTTGACGTGCCGCCTTCATTTGAAGCCGGCGCGGCGAGGACTTGCGCTTCCGTCTGCGGCGTGATGCCGGATGCGGCAATGTGCGCTTGTATCGTCGCTTGCGCGTAGAACGAAAGCGCGACGATGCAGACGATCACGACCAACGTCGTCCATAGGATGGCCGGGCGCGCGCGGAACGAGCGCACCGTGCTGCGGTCGAGCCACGGGAGCAACAGGACGACGAGTCCGCCGATGGTCGGCACAACGATTGCGGCGAAGAGTTCCACCCACGGCGCGTTCGCTTGCGAAACGAGGAACGGAATGTGGCTGCCCTGCAGCAACACCGGCACGAAGTTCAACAGTCCGAAGAGGAACAAGAAATACCACGCCGGGTAGGGCACGAACGCCGCGTTCGTCGGGTCCGCTTTCGCGTCGAGGAAGGGCGGTGCAGCGAACGAGAGCGCGATGATGATCAAAAAGACGACGAAGGATGCGACGGCGTCCATGAACATCTGATCCGGCCAGAAACGCCCAGGACGCAGTTTGCGCGGATCGTCGACAACCGGTCCCGCCGAGCCGTTGTGGCGGAAAATCGCCAGATGGGCGCCGACGAGTAAAACGAGCACGGCCGGCATCAGCCATACGTGTAGACCGAAGAAACGATTGATCGTATCGGTGCCCATCGTGCCGCCGCCCTGCGCGATGCTTTGCAAGATCCCGCCGCCGGGCGGAAGGCCGGCGATATTGAGTGAAACCTGCGACGCGAAGTACGCGTCCATATCCCACGGCAGCAAGTAGCCGGTCAAACCGAGCACGAGCGTTACGACCAGCAGTATGACGCCGACGATCCACTGCAGTTCGCGCGGCGATTTGTACGCACCCCAAACCAACACTTGCAGCAGATGCAAGAAGACGAGTGCGATCATTGCCGATGCACCCCAATAGTGCACCGAAAGCAAGAAGTGCGTGTACGGATTTAGATAGATCGCGCGCGTCGACTCCCACGCGGTCGCAGCCGATGGTGCGTAGAAGAACGTAAGAAAAATCCCGGTCGCGATCTGCACGATCATCGCGAAGAGCGTCGCGCTGCCGAACACATACCAATAACTCGCGCCGCCGGGAACGTCTTCCGTAAGGAACTCCTTCGTCATCGAGACGAAGCCGGTACGCGCTTCAATCCAATTGAGCATTCGAGAGCGATCCTTCCTTACGACTGATACGAGATGACGATGCGGTCCGGAACGCCGGATTGATACCGTATCCACATCACGTCCGCCGTGCCGCTTTGCTCCTTGAACGGAAGGGGATCCATGCCGCGCGGCGCCGGTCCGGCGAGATGTTCGCCGTCGAAGTTGAACTGCGAACCGTGGCACGGGCATTGGAATCGCGAAGCGTCACCATTCCACACCGGGCGGCATCCGAGGTGCGGGCAGATCGGGCTGAAGATCACAAAGCTCATCGTGATGACGTCGTACGGCAATGTATTGTCGCCGTGCTTGAAGAGGTCGGGGCGAGCTGATTTGAACTTGTCCGGATCGGTGACTTTGATGCCCCACACGTACTCTTCGGTGGACTGCTCCGGCAGATACGAATCTTTCGATTTCAGCGCGAACGTCAGCTTGAGCGGTTTCGACGTCGCATCTTGCAACTGTTTGACTTCATCGGGATTGAGCGGCGCCCAATTTCCCGTGCCGCTGCCTCCTTTCGGGATAAGCGATCCGATGATGGGAATCGCTAGACCAAGGCCGACGAGGCCGCCCACGGCCAGCGTCGCATTCGCCATGAACTGACGGCGGCTAATTTCTCGCGCTGTTCCGGGCTCGTCGTACGCACTGTAAATCTTACGCTGGGCGCCTGGTGGGCCCGCGGCAGCCTCTTTCGACAAAACTCGCACTCTCCGATGGGTGAACTTCGACCTTTTACCACGCATTGTACGGTCGCCGTCTGCTGGGCGCTACAAAGAAAGTCACGCGCACGCGGCGAGTGCCGACTTTGCAGCCGGGGGTTGTCCGGATTGCGCGTCACGTAGGTCGCGCGACCAAGCGCGTGAGTGTCGGGGGCACTGTCTGTCGGCCTCTCGTCGGTAAAGCGCGTTCCGCGCAGTCGTTGATCATGTTCAGCACGACCGCGCCCACGACCGATCGACTGCCCGGGACTCGGTCGTTCGCCCGCGTTCGGCGTCGACGTCCTTGCGCAGGGCGAGGCGAAGCCGTTCATTATGCAAAACCACTACGCTACGACGTTTTCGGCGGCACAGCTTTCCGTTCGCCTCTACCGTGCTTCTTCCGTTGGCAAGGGTCCGCGCTGACGTGTTTTCGCGGTTGGACGGCATCCACGTGCGATACCGGCCTACACGGAGTCTGCCCTGAGCGCGACGTCGAATTTGGGCGGTTTCTGCTTCTCGATCACGTAGGCTTCAACACCGAAATGTGGTTTCGCCGACGCGCGTTCCGCATCGTGTGCGAATCGCTTCCAGACGTTGACGCCGTCCCTCTCATACGCAGATCAATGAAAAAGCGAAACCGGATTCGCCGCGTTCTTCCGTAGACGGCGACATCGCTTGCTGTTCGCCAATATCTTGCGCAGCGTTTTTGCGGGCGGATGCGCCGATAAAATAGTGCGAGCGCGAAGCGAATCCGCGAGCAGCGTTCTTGGCGCGGCACGGATGCTTAGCAAATAATTGGTTCTTCGGTCACCTGCCACGTGTTCGGATCGACTCGATAGTTTCGGGTTGGAGGACACCCCCGCCCCACTTTTGGGACGTTGCCGATGGGCTGGAATGTTACGTAGTATCCGGGCAAGCCCGTGGGATAATTGAATATTCCGCGTTCGCTGACGCTGAACCGATCTGCGTTGAACGCAGCGGCCGACTCTGGAATTTTAACTTGACCCGCCTTCCAGGCGTCGTAGGTGATCGCCATAGCGCGGGCGTCCGCAAACGGGACGCCTTCTGTATTTGATTCTTGCAACGCAGATGCAGCAACGACCTTATTATCCGGCGTAACTCGAAAGCCCATTGGCTGTCCGGTTTTTCGCTCGAATGTCACCTGACTTCCGCCGTCAACAAGTTTAGAGATGCGGACGATTGTACCAGCAAATTGCGATTCCTTGCCGCGCACTTCTGCGTCATAGCTGGCAGCGAATTGCCTAAGGGAGCTTCCTGCCAATTCGTAATGTGCCCACGGTTCTGGAGTAGCTTGCGCAAGTAGTTGCGTTGCGAGAATAAACGGAAAAACGAGAACTAACATCCCTTAACTAGCGCCCCTTCGTTGGTGTAATTGGTTTGCTGACCAACAACGCCGCCCGATGCCCACTGGAGTTGACCCGCTTTCGCGGAGAAATGCGACTTGGACATCAAGCGGCATGACTCATGCGGCGCTCGAAGTTGTTCGGTGAGAGATACCCGATTGCGGAATGCCGGCGATGCGGGTTGTAGAAACCCTCGATATACGCGAAGATCGCTTGTTCAGCTTCACGCTGGCTTTTGAACGAACTTCGCGCAAGTAGTTCGCATTCGAGCGTTGCGTTGAAACTCTCGCACATCGCGTTATCGTATGCATCACCGACTGAACCCATCGACGGGCGTACCTTGGCTTCGCGACACCGCAGGCCGAAGGCGATTGAGGTGTATTGGCAGCCTTGATCCGAGTGATGGATAACGTTTTCCGGCCGTCGCCGATAGATTGCTGAGTTGAGCGCTTGCAGAACAAGTTCGGTGCGTAAGTGATTAGCAGGTGCCCAGCCGACGACTCGACGACTGTAAGCATCGAGCACAATTGCGAGGTATACGAATCCACCCCAGGTCGGGATATAGATATCGTCTGGGAAGTCAAGCTCTAACAACAGCCTGCGGGGCGTACGTTTTTCCCGACTTCAGTACGCCGAAACATATCTGAACGATCTTACGCATGCACGCACCGAGAGCCGCCATTTTTGCTTTACCGCGTCCTACGAGTCGATCGTAAAGCGCCTTGACGTCGGGGTTCAACCGCATGGCGACGACTGCAACCATGTATAGAGCCGCCCGCATTCTTGGGTTGCCGGCCTTCGAGAGTCGCGGCTTGCGATAGACGCTCGTTCCGGATTTATGCTCGACCGGAACGAGGCCGCAGAAGGCGGCCACTTCACGCGCCGACTTAAAGTCGTGCATACGCAGCATGGTCGCCATGCGGTTTGCTGTCTTTTCGCCCACGCCGGGGATCGAGCGTAAGCGCTCGACGTCATCCGCGATACCCGGAGCGGTTTCAATCGATTTGCTGATCGCGAATTCGATGCTTTTCCGCTGACGCTTTAGGAATTTGATACTCGCGTCAATCGAGCCAATCACAAGCGTCGCGGATTCTCTGGCTGCAGCCTGCTCGCGACGATTCTGCTCACGCAAGAGGTCTGATTCAATCGCATCGAGCCGCAGCAAAAGAGCCTGAATATCAACAAGCTGCGCAGCTGGCGGTACCCATCGGCGCAGCTTTGCAAGACGCCCATATTGCGCAAGGACGAGCGCATCAATCGCGTCACTCTTACTGAGCATGGCTAGCCCGCGCGCTAAAGAACGCACGTGAAATGGGTTCACGATTGCGACGAATTCACCGGTCTTCGCAAGGCGCAGTGAGGCCATCTCGTGATAGGCTGCCGTTGCCTCGATGACAAACCGCGCGTGCCCCTTACTGGCGATTTTTCCGACCCACTTCAGGAGCGCATCGACGCCATCAGCGCTATTCTTAAATGCTCGCGATCGTTGAATAACGGTTCCACAGTCGTCGACTACCGCGCAGTCGAGCTTATCACGAGAGACATCAATCCCGATGAATTTCACAGCGCCTCCACATTTCAAATCGAAATCGCGCCACCCGCGGATCAGCCTTGTAAATCCAGACTCTTCGCTCGATGAGCAACGTCTTTGCTATCGTCCGATCTCCTGCGGCGCTGAAAATGCAGTGGGGTGCGACATCTACATCTCAGGCTGTTGCTGCCTCACGTAATATCCGTGCTATCCCCACCTCGCGACGGTTGTTCGCCGCGTCGGTCCAAGATACAACGTAATGTCAGCGACCCAAAGCTGGTCAGGCCCATCGGCTTGGAAATTGCGCTCAACGAGATCAGGCGCCGGACGCGAATCCCGATCGCGTATGGTCGTGACTGTGGATTTCCTCCGAGAAACGCCGACAATTCCGCGTTCGCGCATCAACCGCGCAAGGCGCTTTCCGGAGATCCGAATGCCGGCTTCGCGAAGATCCGCATGCAAGCGCGGACGGCCGTAAATACCATACGACTTCCGATAGAACGCATCGATCTGATCGCCGAGAACGATGTCGTCTTGGCGGCGCTTCGACGGCGATCGGTTGCACCACGCGTAGTATCCGCTCGGGGAAACGTCGAGCACATGACACAGCATCGTAATCGTATAGTTGGCCTGGTACGCCTTTATGAATCCGAAGATTTGCTCGGAACCGCGTGCGTTTCCCGAGCGAACCAGGCCGCGGCTTTTGACAGGATTTCCGCTTCGAGTTTTAAGCGCTTATTTTCACGGCGCAGTGCCGCAAGTTCTTTGCGTTCGTCCGTTGTTAAACCGCCGTCGCGGCGGCCCGTATCAACGTCGTCTTGCTTCAGCCAGTTCACGATCGATTGTCGAGCAACTTGAAATTCGACCGCGACGGAGTTCACGCTGCGGCCGGAACCGACCAGCTCGAGGATCCTATGCCGGAATTCCGGCGGATAGGTGGGGCGCTTTGCCATATGGAGACCTTTCTCTGTAAGATTGAAAGTCTCCACGGAAGCGGGTCAACTCCAGTAGGCACCTTAAAAGAAGTGTCTACATTTGGCGACCTGAGACTATGAAATATACATTGGGAATCTCGAGCGTTTTCGTGTTCGAACGGTCCCGACCGCATCAGCATCCTCATCGTGCGTGGCTCTCCTCGCGCTTGCACACCGCGTGTCCCGTCAATGCGCCGCTCACAACGAAAGGCCCAACGCTGATTCTGCCACGCGGCCTCAGGCTCATAACGGCAGACGCATTTCATCAGCGCGGCGTTGCAACTTATCAACTGGCGGCGTTGACGCCCCGATCTTGCCGCCGCCGTCACCGAGGAACGTAACGTGGTGCGTCAGCCAAAGCCCCAGCCGTTGTCATCCAGCACCGAGACGCAGCCGGGCGCTACATTTTGTAACTGTGCAAACCGCTTATCCAGATGTTGACGCCGAGGTAGGTGAAGATCACGAGCACGAATCCGCCGACGCTCACCCAATTCGTGCGTAATCCGCGCCATGCGTTGCGCGTGTGCAGATGCATGTACGCGAGATAGATGATCCACGTACAGAGAGCGGCGGTTTCTTTTGGATCCCACTGCCAATACGCGCCCCACGCTTCTTTTGCCCACGCCGCGCCGGTGATGATCCCGAGCGAGATCAAGGGCAGACCGATTGCGACCGCGCGATACACAATGACGTCGAGTTGCGCGAGCGACGGCAATGTTTCGAGCCATTGCGCGAGCGGGTTTCCGGCGGCGGCCGCAGCGGCGACTTGCGGCGTGGCGCCCGATAGCGCGGTGGCACGCGCGAGTCCGGCATCCCGAACGGCAGCAGCGGCTGCCTGATACTGGAACGTCGTGCGTACCGCAATATTTCCGATATCGGATACTGCGGAGGCGATAACGCTCTTCTCACCGATCTTCTGTTCGGCGTAGTACTTGATCAAATATATGCACGAGAAGACGAAGGCGACGAGAAACGCCGCGTACGACGACACGACGATCGGCACGTGAATTTTCGCCCAGTACGACTGCAGTGACGGAACGGGCGGCATCGTGCCTTCATTCCACGTCACCCCGTACGCAAGAAAGATCGCCGCGATTGCAAGCACGAATCCGCCGGCGAACCACAGCTTGTAGCGGATGGCAAAACCGATGAAGATCGCGACCGACATCGCCGCGAAGAGCGAAAGCGACCCGTAGAGATTGAGCAGCGGCCAAATGCCGGTGAGTTCGAAGCGCACGACCAGCTGCGCAAATTGCGCGACGCATCCGACGATCGCGAGCGGCGCGCCGAGATTACGTAACCACGCTTCGCGCGAGAAGAAATAGATAAGCAGCGCGATACCGCCTACCACGTAACTTGCGATCGCGACGATCATGAGCAGTTCGTCGGCTTGCAAATGTCCGGTCACTTCGTCAGTAGGCCTCCGCTGCTTGCAAGTGAGGATTGGTCCCGGGCGGCTCCATCGTATTCTGCAAGTCGTGCAGAAGCGCTTGGAACTGTCCTGCGAAAATATCGTACCCCTTCACGGTCGTCGCAGCTACGCCAACGGTACAACCGGCTCCCGAGGGGTCGACGCGGACGTAGAGACGCGCGGGCAGGAAGTAGAACGACGTAATAAGTCCGGCGAGCAAGACGAGCGCACCGATTCCGACCAAGCGGGATACCGGGGTCGTACCGGTACTGAAACCCGCTATACAAGATGTAGCGCTCCGGCGTGACGCGCCAGCCGTTGCCCAGATCGATCGAGGTGTGCAGGGGGACGAGCGCCGAGCCGGCCGTTTCGCCGCTCTGCTGGACGCTCAGAATAACCGCGGGATCGTTCACGCGCGGATCGGCGGCAGGCATGCCGCTCTGCTTGTCGACCGTTGGCACGAAGCGGTCGTAGAGCAACGTGTTGCGCGTGCCCGGAATGTTGAATGCGTCGCCTTCTTTGAACACGTGGTCCGAGAGCGACGGAACGTTGACGCCCTCGTGCGTGAAGCGCATCGTCATCGCAAAGCCGTAACTCGCCTGATAGTACAACGTGCCGTCGACGTCGATCGGGTGATTGACGCGCACTACCATGTGCTTCGGCACGCCGTCACGTCCCGTGACCGTGACGTTCGAAACGTAGTCGGTCGGCTGATAGACCATGCCGCTCTTTGTGAGAATCGGCGTGATCTTATAGCGGAACGAGTTAAGGGTGAGAATCGCATTCGTCTTCGCAATGCGCACGGTTTCGCCGGTAACGACGGCGGCTTCGCCGGAGAATCCGCGCGCCCAGTAGACCGTCGTGCCGGCCGCGATAATCGTGAATCCGAGGTGCGCAATCAAAACTCCGCGCCGTGCCCAGTTGTGCTTGTCGGCAAAACTCCACTCCGTTCCGCCGAATTCGCGCTTGCGTACGTTCCAGCCGCGCGAACGAAAGAACGACTCGACGCGGGCGCGTACGTTCGTCTCGTCGCCACGAACCACGATTGATCCGTTGAGCGGAATCTTGTCGATCTTCACGGGGCGCAACGGCGGCAACCGCGCGGGAATGACGCGTTTGAACGTGCAGACGGCGAGCGAAATCAGGATGAGTCCGACGATCCCCACGTACCATGGCGAGTGGTAGATGTTATCAAAACCGAGGCGTAAAATCGCGCGAGCGAGTGCCGCCGGATACGTATTGAAGTACGTGGTCGGATCTTTGCCTTGATCGACGATCACACCGATCAACGTGAGAATGCCCCAAACGACGAACAGCAATACGGCAAAGAGCACGTTGCCGAACGTGCGGGTGAAGTCATCGTAGAGCGCGATTACTTTTGTTGCCACGAGCGTTCAAAGAAGAGAATGATCCAGATAGAGATTTCGTAAAGCACGTACATCGGAAGCGCGAGCAGCGCCATCGTGATCGGATTGCCGTCCGGCGCGGCGATACCGCCTGCTACAACCATCGCGAAGAGCGCATGGCGACGGTACTTCGATAGCCAACGTCCATTAACGATTCCTAAACGGGCAAGTCCGACCAGCACGATGGGCAGTTGGAAGATCAGTGCGAAAAGGCCGAAAAGAATCAGAATAAATCCGAGCGTTTGACCGACGCCGAACGTCGGCGTCGCGATCTCTTTCGTCATGTTGATCAGTGCATTGACCACGCGCGGGATCACGATGAAGTGCGCAAACGCAAGGCCTCCAAACGCGAGGAGCATCGACGGCACGATGAAGGAGTAGACCATCCGCCGCGTCCGCGGATGAATCGCCGGTACGACGAACATCCACGCCTGGTAGAAGAGCATCGGCAAACCGATCACGACGCCGCCGATTACGGAGAACTTGAACTCGGTGAACAAGACGTCGGCCAGGCCGAACGCGTTGAGCGGCGTGCCGTGCAGATACTGCGCTTGCATCCATTGGATCGCAAACTTCGACGGCCAGAAGAGCAAGACGGCGATTGCGCCGACGGTTCCGAGCGAAACCAATAAACGCGTACGGAGCTCCCGCAGGTGCTCCGTGAACGGCATCTCCTTCTGATCCCACGCCGGTTCATCGCTTTGCGATGAATCTCCAACGTTGGTCCCGCTGCGCGGATCGAGCCGTAGTGCCACGCGCGAATGTTATCCTAGGAGCTTTGCGTCCCGTGGCCGGGGCTGGGCGGAGGAATGGGTTCGCCCGCGGCGTTGCCGATTTCGACGTTGTTCATCACATCCGATTTCTCTGTCGCTGTACGCGAGCGCATCTCTTCGCGGGCTCGATTCGTGGCCTCGTCCGCCTCGATTTGACCCATCATGAATTCTTTTTTCGCTTGTCCTGCGCTGCGTGCGAGCTTGGGCAGCTTGTCCGCACCGAAGAGCAGAGCGGCCACGGCGACGATGCCGATGATGATCGGCGCGTCGATGAACGCCAGCACGGGGTAAATCATCGTATTCTCCTTTACGCTAACCGGCGAGCGCGTCGGCTAGCTTCGTCAATTCTTCCTTCGCCGGACCGGAAGGCAAAGGCTCCAGCGAGGACTTTGCCCGCGCAACGAACGACGCGATTTCCTTGCGCGTTCGCTCGAGGCCGCCTTCGGCCGCGATGCCCGCAATAACGCCGGGGATTCCGTCGTGGCTGCTTCCTGAATATAAACGCGCGACGCGGTCGCGAAAGCGGTCATTCCCGTTCTGCAACGCGAGAACTAACGGAATTGTCATTTTCCGTTCGGTCAGATCGTTTCCGACCGGCTTCCCGAGCGAGCGTTCGTCGGCCGTCATATCGAGCAGATCGTCATTCATCTGGAACGCGATGCCATACGCTTCACCGAATTCGAGGAGCGCCGCGATCTCGTGCTCGGAGCCGCCACCCATGATCGCGCCGCATTGCGCCGACGCCGCAAAGAGCGATGCGGTTTTCTTACGCGCTATATCGATGTACGCGCCGAGCGGGAGATCCAGGTCGCCGAGACCGCGCAATTGCAGTACCTCGCCGTCGCAAATGTCGGCGAGCGTTGCAGACAAGAATGTTCGGAATCGGATGGCGATAGCCGGCGGTCACGTTCTTGAAGATCCATGCAAAGAGGTAGTCGCCCGCGAGAACGCTCACGCGGTTACCATAATCGATCGCCGTCGCATTGACGCCGCGACGTGTCTGCGCGTTATCGACCACATCGTCGTGAATCAGCGTGGCGACGTGAATGAGTTCCATATAGGCCGCCAGATGCAAGTGCTCGAGCGGATCACCGCCGCACGCGGACGCCGCGAGCAGCGTGACGCGCGGGCGCAATCGTTTGCCGCCCGCTGCCAGCATGCGCTTTACCGCCTCGGTGATGAGCGGATTGTCGGTCGAGAACGTGGAGCGGAAAAACGACTCCACGAGATGGTACATCGCGGGTTCGCGGTCCTCTGACGCCTGCACGTTAGCGCTTCGTTCCGTAGTGTATCGCAATCGAACCACCCATTAGCCGAACGAATCCCGCATTCGCAAAGCCGGCGCGCGTGAAACGCTCGCGCAAATGTTCCGCGTCCGGATGATGCGTGAGCGAGTTGGGAAGATATGAATACGCCTGTTTCGATCCGCCGACGATGCCGCCGATGAGCGGGACGATGCCGTAAAAATAGACATCGAACGCGCGCTTCCAAAATCGGTTCGAGGCTTTGCTGACATCCAGGTTGACGAAGCGCGCGCCGGGACGCAACACGCGCAGCGTTTCGCGAAGAACGTCATCGATACTGACGACATTGCGCATGCTAAAGCCCATCGTCGCCCCGTCGAAGGTGTCGTCATCAAACGGAAGCGACATCACGTCGCCTTCGACAAAGCGTGCGTTGCCGCGAGCTTCCTTCACGGCGCGCTCGCGCGCGCATTGCAGCATCGGCGCGCAAAAATCCACGGCGTCGACGCGCAACGTCGGATCCGTACGCAGCAGATGAAAGACGACGTCCCCGGTGCCGCAGCATAGATCGACCACGCGGCCGGCGCGAGGCGCGGCGAGTAAAGCAATCGCGCGCTTGCGCCAGCGCTCGTCCATACCGCCGGTCAGAACACGATTCGCGGCGTCGTAGCGCGGCGCAATGCGCGCAAACATTTCGCGCACGAACGCGCCTTTGTCACCGGCCGGGGACGAGACGGGCTTCATTGCCATAGGAATTTTCGCTCTTTCACGCCCTTGCTGTGCCCGCCCTTTGTCGGGATAGTACGCGCGATGATTGCACTTAGTTCAACGGGTGAACTTGTTGCGGCGCTGCAGCGCGCGCATGATGTCTCGCTTACCGCCTATACATTGCCGCGCGGCTCCGTGCTCGATGCGCTGACCGATGCTGCAAAGCACGGCGCCCGCGTGCGCGTTCGCCTCGAAGGCTACATTTATAAGGATGACGGCAACGTCGGAAAAGCGAACGCCGACGCGCTAGCCCGATTACGCAACGCGGGCGCTGACGCGCGATTCGTTCATCGTTCGGCCAACGCATCCGATCCGATGCTTCATCTCAAAGGCGCGGTCGTCGACGATGCGCTCTTCCTCGACGATCGCAATTGGCCCGACGACGGCGGCGACACAATCGTACGCGACGATTTCCAACGCGATGCTCAAATGGTCCGTGATGCGGTATCGGGCATCGAAGAGCGCGCGACGCCGTTCTTTTCGGTCCGCAAGCGCGATGCTCTCTCGTCCGAAGCTCGGCTCATCAATGAGGCGCAACGCGGTGACGACGTTATTGTCGAGAGCGAATCGTTCGGTGGAGCCAACCGCGTCTACACGGCTCTCGATGCAGCGGCGAAACGTGGAGCGCACGTGAGTGTCCTCGTAGCAGATCGCGAATTGGACGGAAATGCAAACGAAAAAAGCGCAATCGATCGTCTCGTCCACGACGGAGCACAAGTGGCCGTTTGCGAAGCCGACGAAAAGCTCGCCGTCGTCGGCGAAGCGCGCGGATGGCTGGGTTCGACCAACGCGACCGCCGCGTTCGACCATCCCGATCAGCTCGATTGGGGCATGCGCACCGACGACACGGCGATACTCGCGCATCTACGCGACGCCTTCGACTCGCGTTGGTCCGCGTCGGTTCCCGCTATGCGAGGTTGAACAATGTGCGCGCCGTTTCGTCTGTAAGCCGGGAAACGGCGCCGACGTCCATGTCGAGGATCTCCGCGATTTTCTGAGCGACCAGGGGGATGAACATCGGTTCGTTTCTTTTGCCGCGATGCGGTACCGGCGTGAGATACGGACAGTCGGTTTCCAAAACCAGCGGCGCAATTCCGACGCTTCGTACCGCTTCGCGCACCGCGTGCGCGGAATTGAACGTCAGCACACCGCCGATACCGAGCGATAGTCCAAATTCATTCACATAGGTCTGCGCCTGTTGCACGTCGCCGGTGAAGCAATGAACCACGCCGCGCATGCCGGTCGTCCATTCTTCGCGCAGTATCGAAACGAAGTCGTCGTACGCGTCGCGGTGGTGAAAGATAACGGGAAGCCCGGCGTCGCGGGCAACGCGAATCTGTTCGCGTAAGACCTGCTGCTGCCGGTCGCGCGGACTGTGATCGTAGTAGTAATCAAGCCCCGTTTCGCCAACGGCGACCACCCGGCGGTCCGCGAGCAACGGATGGAACGCCGCGGCGATGTCCGGCGGCGCATCTTTCGCCTCATGCGGATGAATACCGGCCGACGCAAACACCGCAAACTCGCGCGCGACATCGAGCGCGAGATGCGAGTCAGCTACATCGCACCCCACCGTAACGATCTGCGAAACGCCCGCCTCTTTGGCGCGCGAAACGACCGCCGCACGATCGTCAGCAAACGAGTCACCATGAATGTGCGCGTGGCTGTCGATCATACGAGTGGGCGTCGCTGCATCGTACGATCGCGGATTGTAACCGGCATCACGGGGTCCCGGCTTTTCACGCCGTTTCCTCGTTTTCGATGATCCGATTGCGTCCTTGCCGTTTGGCTTCGTAGAGGCCGCGGTCCGCGCGCGCAAGCAGTGTCTCGACGGTGTCGCCGATGATCGCGCCGGCTGCGCCGATGCTTGCCGTCACGGGCTGAGCGTTCGCGTATTTCATTCCGCCGAGGGCAACCGCGAGACGCAGCCGCTCCGCAACGCTCAACGCCACATCGCGCGTCGCACCCGGCATCACGATGAGGAACTCTTCTCCGCCGATACGTCCCGCGGTGTCGCCGCCGCGCACGGCATATTTGATGATCGCGCCAATCTTTCGCAAGCATTCGTCGCCGGCTCCGTGCCCCAGTTGATCGTTGATCGTCTTGAAATGATCGACGTCGAGCAGCAGCACGGCGCCATGCGCCGTGAGCGGCATGTCGTCGAGCATTTGCTGGAGCCGGTCGAGCGTCGCGGACCGGTTGAAGACGCCCGTGAGCGCGTCCATCGTCGCCGCGTTCCGGGTTGCCGCAATCGTGCGCATGTCGCGCAGCAGCGGCGCGAGTTCAAACGCGGCGTTGGTGAATTGATTGACTTGCTCTGCGGAAAGCGGGCGATCGTAGCGCCGATGGACGACCATCGCGCCGTGCAGTTCGCCGTCACTAAGCCGCGCGCCGAAGGCGTATGCCACATAGTAGTCGTCGCGCAGCATCGTCTCGGGTGAACCACTGAACTTCAAGCGCGGCAGAATGCGGCGGCGCAATTCATCGCCCGCGGAACTGAGCTGCGGTCCGAGCGTCGTAACCGTTCGCCAGGTGTCCGTTCGCGCGCCCGTTGCGGCAAGCACGGTGACGGTTTCATCGAATGAAGGGACTCGTAACGTCGCGAGAATCGCGTTGATCTGCGGCAAGGGGTCTCGTTCGCCGAGCATTGCCTGCACGGCATCGCGCACCAGACGCAAGCGATGCAACTCGGCGTGTTGTCGATCGATCGTCCGCAACAGCAGCGCGGTAACGATCACCGGCATCCACATTGCGACCGCAAAATACGGATGGCCGCTAATGAGGCAATCGCGAACGACGGTCGCCCACACGACGTTTCCCGCGCCCGCAATCCACGTTCGCGGATCGCGAGCAACACAATCGAGGACGCGTCCAACGGAAATGTGATGGGTGTATGCGGCTACCGGCGCGGAGATCAGCATTTCGAACAGCGCCGAGTAGACCGCAAGAAATGCGGCGAAGATCAACGAGCCTTCCGCGACCGGCAGCGCGCGCAACGCCGTAAATTGCGGCGCAAGCGGAACGAGTGCGAGCACGGCGAGCGTTCGCAGGACGCCGTGGCGCGCCAGATCGGTCTCGGGATTGGTTTGCCGGATAACGGCGGCGGCTGAAAATCCGGTGAGGGTCGCGATCGCGGCAGCCGTCGGCCCGGTGTATCCGTCAAGCGCGAAGAGGGGTGCCGCAATCGTCAGCCACAGAAACACGGCCTCCGCGTTGATTCCGGTTCGGCGCATCCGCAATCCACGAATCGGAAGGCCGTAGAGCGCGCAGAAGCACATCGCCGCGCAAGCGGACGCAGTGACGATCCAGTCGGCGAGTTCAAAGTCGCGCGCGCTTACGCTGAGCGCAAATGCAAGACCACCGACGGCTATGACGCCGCCGCCGATTACAACGCCTCGGCTTGGACCGCCGCGCCGGCTCATTTCTATGGCGATACTCCGGCAAGTTCGATGCGCGGAAAAAGCGGTTCGCCCGCAGCGGTTTGCGTTCCGGGCGCGATGCCGCCATAGCGCAGCGCTTGCAGCCAATCCGCGTCGATCGGCGTATCGATGCCGAGCTGACGCCACATCTCGCCCATGCGTTCCGGCATGACGGGCGCGAGCAGCATTGCGAGCCAACGTAGCCCTTCGCACAGATCGTACAGCAAGGCATCGAGCTCGTCGTTTCGGCCGTCTTTCGCGAGCGACCACGGTTTGCGTTCGTCGATTGCGCGATTGAGCGCCGTGACGAGTTCCCAAATCATTTCGAGCGATCCACGGAAATCCAGCGCAAGCGTCGCTTCTCGCGCGCGCTGGGGCAGATCGGCGAACTGCGCGATCAGCGAGCTCGATGCCGGACGGTTCGGAACGACGCCGTTGCGGTATTTGCGCAGCATCGCAAGGATGCGATTGAGCAGATTGCCCAAATCGTTCCCGAGATCGCTATTGTGCCGCTGCACGATCTTCTCTTCCGAATACGAGAAGTCGCTGCCGAACGGCGCTTCGCGCAGCAAGAAATACCGAAGCGAATCCGCGCCGAAGCGCTCGACGAGTGAAAAGGGATCCGTCGCGTTGCCGACGCTCTTGCCCATCTTTTGACCGTCGACCGTGATCCAGCCATGCGCAAAGACCATTTTCGGCGGCTCTTCGCCGAGCGCCCAAAGAATCGCCGGCCAAATGATCGTGTGAAAGCGCGCAATTTCTTTGCCGATCAGCTGGACGTCGGCCGGCCAACAGCGATGGAAACGTGCCTCGTCTTCGGACCATCCGATCGCCGTGATGTAGTTGAGCAGCGCATCGAACCAGACATAGATGACGCCGCTCTCGTCGGGAATCGGAATGCCCCACGTGAGGTTGGTGCGCGAAATCGAAAGGTCTTCGAGTCCCTCGTCGAGGATCGCCATCATTTCGTTGTAGACGCTGCGCGGGCGCAAGAAGTCCGGATGCGAACGGAAGTACTCGATCAACCGATCGCGATACGACGACAGCCGGAAGAACCAGTCTTGTTCGCTGATCCACTCCACCTCACGGCCGCACGTCGGACAGCGTCCGTTCACGAGTTTCGACTCGAGCCAGAACGTTTCGTCCGCGACGCAATACCAACCCTCGTAGGTGCCGAGATAGATGTCGCCTCGTTCGCGCAGCCGTTCGAACACGCGCTGCACTTTCGCTTCGTGGCGCGCTTGCGTGGTTCGAATGAAGTCGTCGTACTCGACGTGAAACGCGGCGAACAGCGATTTCCAACGCGGAATGAGCTCGTCACACCATTGCTGCGGACTTTTTCCGTGCTCGGCTGCGGCATTTGCGACTTTCTGTCCGTGTTCGTCCGTGCCGGTCAGAAAGAACGCGGGACCCGCCGTTCGCGCCGTGCGCGCGAGAACGTCGGCGACGATCGTTGTGTACGCGTGCCCGATGTGCGGATTCCCCGAGATATAATAGATCGGGGTGGTGACGTAGAACGCTTTCATTCCGGTCGCTGCTCTTCGGCGCGGCTGCTATGGCCCATGCTGCGCGTGCTCTTCCGCTTGCTCGCCCGCTGATAAATCTCGCGCCGATCGCCACGCCCATCTTCGGCGAGCGCGCGTGCGATGTCGCGCACGCTTTCACCCGCTTCGAGCATTGCGTCGATCGTCTCGTCGTCGACGTGCGGCTCCGCCGGCTCCGCGCGCGCGGCATACGGCGCAATGACGAACGTGATTTCGCCGCGTATCGGCTCCTCGAGTGCCGCGCGCACTTCGCTCGGTGTCCCGAGTACTTGTTGTTCGAATTTCTTCGTGTATTCGCGTACGAGAAAAACGCGCGCGTCGGGGACGGCGGCGGCGAGGTCATCGAGCGACTCCACGATCCGCTGCGGAGATTCGTACCACACCGTTGTCGCGCCCGCACCGAGCGCGTGCAAAAACGCGGACGTTCGTGCGCCGCTCGAGCGCGGTGGAAAACCCTCGAACGCAAAGCGCCGCAACGGAAAACCGGAAAGTACGGCAGCGCCGAGAACAGCGCTCGGTCCGGGCAGCACCTCAATTGGGATCGACGCGGCACGCGCGGCCGCTACGAGGGCCTCACCGGGGTCCGAAATGCCCGGCATGCCCGCATCGGTCACGAGTGCGACCACTTGCGACGCGGCGCGCTTGAGAATGCCCGGCGTCGCGCCGGCCGCGTTTTGCTCGCGGTAACTCCACAGTTCTTTCGACCCAACGCCGAGCGCGCTCAGCAGTTTTCGCGTCACGCGCGTATCTTCAGCAACGACCAAATCGGCCGCGCGCAACGTTTCGAGGGCCCGCAGCGTGATGTCGCCGAGATTGCCGAGCGGCGTCGGAACGAGGACCAAAGGCATGTATTGACGCTTCGCGATGGCGAACCCGGAAACCGTGAACGCGATCGCAATCCGCACGCGAACTTCGCCGCGAGATTGTGGCTGACATCGACGCCGGACATACGCCGGACCGCGGGGCCTCCACCGGGAGATTGAACGTCCATTGAGCCCGCTCAGTCGAGCGGCACCGTGTACTGCTCACGCGGCTGCCGGCGCATTTTGACGAAACCCTTTCGGCGCGCTCGCTGCAATTCCGAGCGCAACAAGCGTTATCCACACCGGCGACTTGATGAGCCAGATAACCCACCCGCGTACCACGTCATGTTGAGCGACGTAGCTTGCCCAGACGCCGTGCGAACTCGGTGAACCGCGTTCAAAATCGAGCCCGAAATGCGCTGCCGCAAACGCTAAGATTGCTGCGCACGATATCGCGCCGAGCGCTGCGTACAGCGCGGTGCGCGCACCCGCTCCCGATGCCGCAGTAAACCACACCGTGACGATCGGAACGGTCAGAAGCAACAGCGGCTGCGCGAAAATCGGTTCGATGGGAAGCGCGAGAACGATCGTTGCCGGGATGCCGAGCGCCGGCCGCCACGATGCTAACCATACTGCGGCCGGTATAGCGCACAGCAAGTGATCCTCGTGTACGAACGGGCCGCCGAGCAGCGCGAAGGCGGGCGCGACCACGCACGCGCCGATCGCGTCTCCCGTCCGTGCAAGCCGCCGCGTTACGACGACCGTCAGGACGAGGGCCAGCGCAAAGACGACACGGCCGGTCCATTGCGCCGCCTGAACGGACGCGCCGAGTTGCGCCACGATCCACGGCACGCCGTATTGCTGTGCTCGTATCGTTTCAGCCGCGACGTGCGACGGCAAGAACTGCGTGACGTAAAAAACATTGTTTTGGACGCCGATCGTCGTAGCGGAGAGCACGATGAGCGCAATCGCGACGACCGCAGCGTCGGCGACGTAGCGGCGGTGCAGCGCGCAAAGCATCACCAACGTGCCGATCGCCAATTGCGGTTCCGTACAGATGCACGCAAGCCCCGCAATTCGTAACGATCTTCGCTCGCGCGAAATTCCCGTTGCAAGTATCGCGATGCCGGCGAGCGCGATCCACGGAAGTTCGCCGGTCGGAATGATGATCGTTGCCATTGGAACCGAAAGTGCGAGGATTGCGGCATCGAACGAGACGATCCGGAGCGAGGTTAAAAGCGCCGCAATACCGATTGCGCTAAAGAATGCGAGCCCGGACCACAGTAACGATGCCGCACCGAACGAAAGCAGCGATAGGGGGACAAAGAGCGCGACCGCGTACCCCGGCAGCGGTGCCGGGTAGACCAAACTCGCCGATGCGGTGAAAAACCAGGGTCCCGCCGCACGCTGCTCGCACGCGGCGATCGCAGGTTCCGAATATGAAAACACTGCGTGGCGTGCGAGTTCCCCGGCGCAATAAAAAGCCCGAAAATCTCCCGCGAACGCGGAGTGCGCGATCGCTTCGTGAGAGACCGCAAGGGTGATTGCCGCGAAGAACGCAACCGCGGCGAAGCTGCGAGCGGTCACTTTGCGCGAACGGGCACGGGTAGAACGACCGCTTGTTCCGACGCGCCGTCTTTTACCGTAACGACGAGTGAATACGTTCCGCGCGCAGCGTTCGGAATATCGAGCATCGCGGCGGTAACGCCCGCCGGCGCATCTACATGCGCGATTTCGACGCCCGAGGCCGTCTGCAATCCCAAGCGCAGCGGAATGCGGTGGTCGATGATGGAGACGGCAAGCGGCTTGCCGGCGATCGCGTACGGGGTTAGTAACTGCACGAGGTCTTGCGCGCGCAGCGGCTGCGACGCATCGAGCACCGCCGGTGCGACGGGCAATACCGTAACGGCCGCGGAAGTCGAAGCGATCCGCCCGCCGCGGAGCGCTTCGATGCGAATGGCGTATTGCGTTGGACGCTGCACCGCAGGTGCGGGCAGTTCGGCGGACCCCGAGCTTTGGAGCGGAGTGTAGTAGACCGTTTTCCCGCTTGCATCGACGAGCACGGCGCGCGCGGTCGCGCTGGATACGGCATACTGCACGCCGATCGCTTCGCCCGATGTTACGCGCGAGCGCTGCATCGCGAACGACCGAATTTCCGGTGGAAGTTCCACCGTGGGACCGCGCTTCACGGGCACCGTCGTAGACCGGTGTGCCAGGCCGCGCAACCCGCGCCATGTCAGGCGGACGGTTTCCGTCCCGGGCGCGCCTGCGACGAACGAGACCGCTCCCCGGCCCAGCGGCAGCGCGCCGGTGCGTATGACGTGTGAGCCTTCAATGACATCGTACCGAAGCGATCCGACGCCGAATGCCGCGTACGGGATTTGGACGAAGCTTTGCGTTCGGACGCGTTCGGGGGCCGGGCCGATTTGAAGTGTATTGACTCCCGCGAACACGAAGGTCGCCGCCGCGACCAGGCTCGCGCAGACCGGCAAGGCAACGATCGGACGGACCCACCGTGGTACGAGTGCGGCCATCGTGTACTCGAGCGTTGCACCGCGCATCGAGACGATCACGCGCTTGAACGCTCTGCGAATGCGCCGCGGGACGACGATCGTGAAATCTTCGATGCCGAGCGAGGTCACGCGGAACTCGTAGGGCGCAATCGATTCGAGACCGTTCGACGTTTCGCCGTACACGGTGCAGTACAGCGTCTCGCGGCTTTTATTGAGGATTCGTGCACCAAAGACGGCCGATCGCCAGTTGTTGGCGATGCACATCACCGCGCTGACGACCGGGCCGTCCACGGTGCCGATGACCGACGGCCGCTCGACGACGCTGTAGTCACGTCGCTTGAAAATCGCCGGAAGGCGCACGTTACTCAACAACTGGAACTGAGCTCCGAGCTCGAGGGATACAACGGCAGCGCGGTAGGCGGAGAGACTTTACTGCCGCCGCTTCCGGACAACGACTGTTGGACCGCCTGATCGAGGTCGCTGTAACAGTTCAGCATCAACTGCATATCGGGCGCCGTGAAAAACTTTTGCGTGGCGGAGAGAAATTGCGGCGAAGTAAGCGGCGGATTCTGATATGTGAGATAGGCGGGAACGGCGGTGCCGGCCGAAAGCGACGAGATCGACTCGTAAAAGATCGCCGGCTGTACGAACGAAGGGCCGCTCATCGTCACTTTGTTATTCGTACAGTTCGGAACGCCGGTCGATACGGGCTCCCAAAACGGCGGGCTCGTCGGACCGGGAAAGGGTGCGGCGTTGGAGAGGATGTTGATCGCGGGCGGACTGCACGCATGCGTCGCATTCGTGGCCGAGCCGGGATACTCCGTATTTTCGTAGAGCGAGTACAAGCTCCAGGCGCTGTACGGACTGACTTGGCTTGACACTAATCCGCTATACCGCACGGCGAATTGAAGCCGTTCGTTCACGACCGATGATTGCACGATCCAAATAATACCGAAGAGCACGAGCAGAAAGACTGGCAAAAAGATCATCGTCTCGACGAACGCCTGTCCGCGGCACGCGTGCGACCTCATGACTTGCACGTGTACTGCGCTTCCGTAAGCGTGCCGCTGTAGGGCGGTATCGAAACCGTCGTCCACCATCCTACGTACGTATCCATCGCCTGATTCCCGAGCGTTCCGCCAAACGACCCGTTCGGGCTCGACGTCTGGGGATTGCCGTTGTTTCCATACGGGGCGTCGATATTTCCACCGAAATCGATGCGCAAATTCGGATCGTTGTTCGAGAACAGCGGTGTGTCGCCGGACGATTCCGGAAATTCCGCCGGCTGGAACGGTTTCGAACTGAGCGGGTTCACGATGCCGCCGCTCTCCATGAACTCTTGCGTCGCCATGATCGTTGTCGCTGCGGCTCGACCGATCGCAATGAAGTTTGGTGAAGCGCTCCACGACAGAATCGTCGGAAAGAGCGGCTTGACGGTTGCGCACGCGATGACTTCGATCTGCAGCGGAACGAGATTCTGATTGAGCGCCGCGGGAGAGGTCGAACCGCCTCCAACCGTACTGCCGCAGCAATCCGAAAATACGTCATGTAAGGCGAGCGTGCGCGGCTGCGGGTTCACGACCGAATAGGAAAACGCGCAATCGCCGCCCGACGTCGAGGCGCAGTTCGTCTGGAAGTTCGCGACGGTTTGTTTGACCGCCGCTACGTCGCTCGCATACGTCGGCGTATCGAGTGAGTCAATGAGCTTAACGTCCGAGGTGTAGCGGTTCGCAGCCGCCGTAAATTGCTGGCTGAGGTTCTGGTAGATCGTCTGACACGATGTCGGGCCGCTGCCCGTGGTGCATCCGGTGTCGGCGGCCGCATTCGAAGACGAGACGACCGCGAGATCGCGCAACAGGAAACGCAGCCGGTATTCCTCCACGGCTGCGGCATGCAGATCGCTCAAGAGCGCGTTCCAATGGGTTGCCTGAATCGATAACGCGCCTTGCGCTGCGGCGTCGGCGGCGTTTTGTGCGCGGAGTTGCCAGTACAGCGAGTTTCCGTAGTTGACGGAAAATGCAAGCAACGCGAGCGTGGTCAGCGTACCGAACGTCCAAATCGGAAGCGTCTGTCCACGCTGCCCATGCTTCCCAAACATTAGCACGCTCCACCGATCAGGTAATTCGGATGTTGCGGAAACTTTGTCCCGTAGTCTCCGCTGACACCGCCCATCGCAAAAACATCGACGTCGTAGTTCGTCGCCTGGAGTGCCGCCGTCTCGAACGCGTTCGGCTGCGGAGCCGCTGTGACCGTCGTGTAGTCCGAATACAATTGAAGTGCCGCCGCGACGGTCGCATAGAATCGTTGATGGCACGTCATTGCGCCGAACGCGCTACCGTACGCAACGCCGTTCGTTCCGTTCTGATAGTTTCCGTTGCTCGCCGAGCTGTTCGAAACGTCTTTCAGATACTCTGCGAGGCCGAGCGCGTACAGGCTGGTCCCGAGGCCGCAGTCGAGGAAATCGCTCGTGCTCGATTTGCACTGTTTCATCGAAGCCATTGCGAAGTAGTACGGGGGAACGTTCTGATCGTCTCCGCTCGCGCTCATCGGTGCGACGAGATTGCCGGATGACTGCGTCGAGTTGTATGAGTATCCGGTCGCATCGTCGTCGTGATTGACGACCATCGCTCGGCCCTCGACGTTCCCCGACGTGAATTTCACCGGATTCGAAAAAAGCGACAGGTCGAACGACGGCAGCGAAAGCGTGCCTTGCGATACGATCTGCTGTGGCAGAATAATGGACGCTCCGCCGTATCGCGAGCTGTTCGGCTGCGATGGGCCGTTCGATACGCCGCCGGTCGTATATTCACCAAGAACCGAGGCGGCGTTGGCGTCGGTTCCTTCCGTATTCGGCGGAGCCGACGGCTTCGTTACGATGTTCCCGGGCGGAATAGCGGGCAGCACTTGCTGAAGTTTAGCGGTCGGCACCGAACCGGTGAGCGCGTACGCATGAGAATAGAGAAACGTCGCCGCGTCGAGCTGCAGCTGGTCGTATCCGGCGAGTACGATTTGTGAGGCGCCGAACAGCAGCGCCAGCGTAAAGCCCAGCACCGAAACGGTTTCCGCCATCGCGGCGCCACGTCGACGTCCGGTCAGCATCCCGCCGTTCCCGGCGGGCATTGTTGCATCGCCGTCGTGTTCGTGAAGATTGATTGAAGAAGCGAATTCGCCGACGAAGCGACGGCAAGTAATCCGCCGATTCCGAGAACGCTGAAAGACGCGAGCAGCACGCCGTATTCCGTCAGCGTCGCACCTTCTTCGTCGCGAAGCAGCGCCGCAACGCTCATTTCGAGCGAATCACGCTCGGCGTCATGACGAACACCACTTGCGTGTCTCCCATCTGATATTGGGTGCTTTGAAACAGTTTGCCGAGCACCGGAATGCTGCTGAGCACCGGGATCTTTTGGATGACCCGTTGGTCCAGGTGCTTCAATAAGCCGCCCAGGATGATGCTTTGGCCGTTTTGGGCGATGACGCTCGTCGAGATCGTGCTTTCTTTGAGCGCCGGCACGGTGTAGCCGCCGAACGAGACCGAGTTTTGGTAGTCCAGATCGGAGATGTCCGGATTCACGAGCGCTTGTACGTCGCCGTTCGGCAGGAGCTTCGGCGTGACTTTGAGGTTGACGCCGTACGGCTTGAAGACGACGGAGACTTGGCCGAGGCCGCTCGAAAACAGATACGGAATTTGGCCGCCGACGAGGAACGACGCTTCGGTTCCGCTTTGAGCGACGAGGTCGGGGCTCGAAAGAATTCGCGCGTGGCCCGTCTGCATCAGCAGGTCGAGCGTTGGAGCCAAAAGCGTCGTCCGAATCCATGGTCCGACGCTGAGCGCTTTGCCGTTCGCGCACGAGCCGCAGTTTTCGGTGACCGGAAAGCTCGGCGGTCCGTAAACGAATCCGCCGGAAACCGAGCCGTTGACCTGGGAAGACTGCAGGCGCAGCCCCAGCTGCGATGCGGCGTTTTGATCGACTTCGAGCACGTAGACCTTGATATCGATCTGCGTGATCCCGTTGACGATGAGCCGGTCGATCAGTTTTCCTGTTGCGCCGAAGTCCGCGCCGGCTAGCGATTGCGCGCGCGCGAGAACCTGCTCGGCGTGTTCGAGCGAATCGACCTCACCGGTTACGATCAGATTTCCCTGGCCGTCGGGCTCCACCGAGATATCTCGAGCGCCTTCGACTGAAAGCGCCCGTCCGGACTGGGCATACGAATGACGCAGCGTGACCGCGTTGACGATCGTGAAGTGGTTCGCTTTCGCCATCGGCTCGAACCGCGTGAGAACCGTCTGCAGTTGGACGTACTGCGCACGCGTGTCAACCTTACCGCGAACGATGAGCGCGTGCGCGAAGTTGACGAACCGTACGTCAGGATCTTGCACGGCCGCCTTCACCATCGACGCGATGTCGTCGAGGCCGCCGTCAGTGACGACGACCGTGTAGCTTTCCTGTACGCGGCCTTCCCATACCACGACGGTCGTCTGTCCGTTGTCCTTCGCATTGATCACGACTTCGGATGTTCCGACCGGAACGACGCCCGCGATCGCACTATTTCCAACCGCTACGCGCGAGAGCCCCGGCGTTGACAATACCGTAGATTGCCCCGTACGAAGCGTAATGGTCTGATCGGCGCGCGCCCTCCCGGTTGTCGAAGTGAAGAGCGCGAGCGGAAGCGCGGCCGAAGCGGCGCAGAGCAAAAGCAGTGACGCTATGCGGCGCCACGCAACGGGAAGTCGGTTCATTGGTGCGTATTATGGCACGCGCTGCGAACGTTAATGCGTTAGCAAGGCGTTCGCAGAACGTGAAATTTTCGCCCGGATGGGCTAGGCGGACGTCCGCCGCGGCATTATAGCCGATACAATTCCCACGGAGGATTGTCCATGTTTGTACGCTCCGCTATTGCCATTGCGGTATCAACGCTCATCATATTGGGTGCGGGAGGTTCTGCCCGCGCCCAAACTAACGGCGTGACGGTCAGCGTGCACTCCGGCAACCTCGGTTGGGAAGGCATCTCTGTAACGGGTACGGCACCCGCCCACGCAGAGGTGCTTCTCGATGTGAACGAGTTGATTTCGCTCGATCTGCCGACGCTATCGATCGGACGGTATCGCGCGATCGCGAACGCGGCCGGCGTTTTCTCGGAAAACATTGCGGTCGCGCCGGCATACGTTCGCAACTCGCTCATTACGGTTCGCGCGGAACTTCCGGGAACGTCGGCCTCTGCGACCACGACATATCGTGCGCCGAATGCCGATCTCAACGTTCCCGTTT
This sequence comes from Vulcanimicrobiia bacterium, assembly GCA_963737065.1. Classification (GTDB taxonomy): domain Bacteria; phylum Vulcanimicrobiota; class Vulcanimicrobiia; order Vulcanimicrobiales; family Vulcanimicrobiaceae; genus JAMXLG01. Next base: position 1,267,069 of record CAVTRC010000001.1, on the reverse strand, counting down.
GGGACGACGGGCACGGCCTATAACCGCTCTTTCTTGCACGCCATACCATTCAAAAGGATTGAAAACGACATGAACGCTATCAAGGATCTGATTAAGGACGACAACGGCGCGACGCTCGTCGAGTACGGCATCATCGTCGCTCTTATCGCGGTGGTTTGCATCGGTATCGTCGCGACGCTCGGTAAGACGATCGCCGCGCAATTCACGACGATTAACAGCGATCTCTAAAGCGGCTCGTCGCGGGTGATTTGGTTACTCGCCTGCTGCGCTTGTGCGGTCGCGGTCGTGACCGATTTGCGCACGCGGCGGATTCCAAATGCAATCACGCTCACGCTCATCATCGCTTCGCCGTTCGTCGCGCTCGCGCGCGGGGGAATTGCGGCTGCGTTGACTGACGTGCTCGTCATTGCGGCAGTGCTTGCGTGCGGTCTTGCGATTCATCGTACGGGGTGGCTCGGCGGGGGCGACATCAAGCTTGCCGTCGGAATCGCGGGGCTGATCGGCTATCCAAGCTGCATTGACTTCCTTCTACTATCTGGTGTCTTCGGCGGAGTACTGGCGGTCGTTTGGGCCGTCCTACGAGGCCGGACGTCGCAACTGCGAGCACAGCTGCACGGAGCTGCGCTCGCCGCGTTTACGCAAACGGCGACCGTTACGCCGGTGGCGCTCAGTCCGCAAGACGCGCGCATCCCATATGCGCTCGCATTTGCGGCGGGTCTTACGTGCGCGATCGTTCTCGACATCGGCTTTCCATCCCTGAGGATCTGGAGATGAACAACCGACGGCTACTGATGATCGGCGGAGGTGCGGTGGCCGTTATCGCGCTCCTCTCATTTTTTGCCCTTGCGTTTAGCAACAAACACACCGATCCGGTGGCGATGCGTCCGGTGGTCGTGGCGTTGCAAGAAATTCCGGCCCGCGCGCCGCTGCAAGCTTCGATGTTCGGCATCGTGCAAAAACCGGCCGATCAAGTTCCTCGCGATGCGATTTCTTCGGTTGCCGCAGTCAACGGTACCGTCTCTGCGCACGGTATGGCAAAGGAAGCGGTAATCGAGAGCGGTGACATCGCGCCCGCGTCTTCGCTCGGGCTCGCCATACAGTTGCGCAGAGGCATGCGCGCGATCTCTATTGCCGTCGACCCCGTGAAGGACGTTTCCGGCTTGCTTCATCCCGGCGATCGCGTCGACGTCATTGCCGCTCCGCCGAAAGAAGGGCCGAACGCCGGCGCGTATACGATCATGCGAAATGTTCGCGTGCTTTCGGTCGGCGGGGCGTTTACGGCGGCAACGGATCCGTCCGCTACACCGGCGCCCGACATTCGGACGGTGACGCTCGAGGTGACGCCGTCGCAAGCAGACCTCATTACGCTCGCCGATCTCAATGCAACGCTTCGACTGGCGCTGCGGCCGCCCGATGAACCGGGAACGTCGGGATTCACCGAGCACATCGTATTTTTCGATATGCGGCCGTCACTGCAACCGCCGGCGGTAACCGTTCCCGCGCGAACCGTTGTGGCGCCGGTCGCTTCGCATGCACCGTTTTCCGTTCCCGTCATCGACGGCGATCGTCTCGAGGGATCGCGGTGAGCGCGTCGATCTTGTTCGCCGTTGGATCGAAGGGAGGCGTTGGAACGACGTCGCTAGCGGTCGATATCGCGAACGTGTTTGCAGCCGACGGTAAGACCGTGCTGATTGACGGCGATCTGTGCGGGCGGCGCAGTCATGCGGTGCTGTTCAATGCGATACGCCTGATCGACGAAGCGCTTGAAGATCAGGAGCTTGCCGCCGTCAACGTCGCGACGAATCTGCAACTCGTCGAAATCGCCGCCAGCGTACATTCCGGCTTCACCGTCAAAAGCGCGCACGTCGAGCGGCTGATGGCGACCGATCTCGCGGGCGCTCAACGCATCATCGTCGATTCGGCGCAGCCGTTTGCCGCCGTCGTCCGGCCGTTAGCCGTGCGGGCGGCGCAATTCACGATCGTCGTGGAGCCGTCGGTGCTGGGACTGACCGGGGCGCGTGCGATGCAACTGGAACTTCAAAGTTTCGGCGTCCCCGAGGCGCATCTCTCGGCGATTATCGGCCCGGCACGCGGCGGAAAAAGCGAGGTGTCGCGCGGCGACATCGAGCGTGCATTGCGGCTGCCCATCTTGGGCGAGGTCCCGCTGAAGAACGATCGCCGATATGAGAAAACGGTTCGATCGATGGTCAACGCATTAGCCGGAAAGCAGTTCGACAGCTTTCTTTCGCTGCAGCCGTCGACGAGTACGCCGCTCGGCGAGCGGCGACTGGGAAAACGCGCGCCGACTCCCGAGGAAACGCTCCAAGCCGCAACCGCGCTGAACGGCGCGCCCGCCGATAATCGTAGCGTGTCAACGTCGCGCCTGCGCGGCGACCTTCGCGATCGATTGAAATTCTCGATCCACCAACAGCTTTCGCGCCGCATCGACTTTGCGGCGATGACCGACGCGCTTTCGCCCGATGCACTGAAAATCGACGAACTGCGTACCGAGATTGCGCAAATCGTGGCCGAGGCGATCGCCGGTGAAGACGGTGTCGGCTCTGCCGAAGAGATCGCACATCTACGCCAAGAGATCATCGACGAAGCACTCGGGCTCGGTCCGCTGGAGGCGATTCTCGCCGATGAAGCCGTCACCGAAATCATGGTCAACGGCGCGGAGCATATCTACGTTGAGCGCGAAGGCCGCATCGTTCGCTCGGACCGGCGCTTCGCGGATGCACGGCAGCTGCGGCTGGTGATCGAACGAATCATCTCGCCGATCGGGCGGCACATCGACGAGGCGTCTCCGATGGTCGATGCGCGTCTCGCGGACGGTTCGCGTGTCAACGCGACAATCGAGCCGTTATCGATCGATGGTGCAACGCTGACGATCCGGCGGTTCGGTAATCGTCATTATCGCATCGACGATCTCGTCGAGTTCGACTCGCTGACCGAAGCGATGGGCGATCTTCTGCGGGCTGCCGTGGAGGCCCGTTTGAACATCGTCGTGAGCGGGGGCACGGGTTCGGGAAAGACGACGTTGCTCAACGTGCTCTCCACGTTCGTGCCGGCCGGAGAACGCATCGTCACGATCGAGGATGCGGCTGAATTGCGATTGAGCCAGGAGCATGTCGTTCGGTTAGAGACGCGGCCGCCGAATACCGAAGGACGTGGCGAGATTCGCATTCGCGACCTCGTTCGTAACTCGCTGCGCATGCGCCCGGACCGGATCATCGTCGGTGAGTGCCGCGGCGGCGAAGCGCTTGATATGCTGCAGGCAATGAACACCGGACACGACGGTTCGTTGACGACCGTGCATGCGAATACGCCACGCGATTGCATGCGGCGTTTAGAGACGATGGCGTTGATGGCCGGGTTCGAAGTGCCGATGCGTGCGATCCGCGAGCAGATTTCGAGTGCCGTCGACGTCGTCGTCCAAACGGCGCGAATGCGCGACGGTTCTCGAAAGGTGACGAGCATTTCCGAAGTGGTCGGGATGCAAGGCGATGTTATCAGCATGCAGGAGATCGCGCGCTATCAGCAACGCGGCTTGGATAAGGAGAATCGCGTCGTCGGTTCGTTCGTCTTCTCCGGAGTTCGGCCCACGTTCATCGACCGGTTCGAAGAGTACGGCGTAACGTACGATCTTTCGCGAATGGGTGAACCGGGCGTGGAAACGCTCGTGGCGAGCTGACGATGGCGTTCGCCCCGGTCGCGCTTGCCGTTTCGTTTCTCGCGGGAGCGGCGGTTATCTGGGCGCTTTTCGCGGAGCGCCTGAACGATGTGCTCGAGCGGCGGCTGCGTTGGTATATCGCCATGCTCGAACGTGCGGCTATCATCGTAACGCCCGCGCAGATTCGTAGAAATGCGATTGCGACCGTGATTGCCGTCGTTCTTGCGTGGCTTGCTACGGCGATTGTCGTGCATGCATCGATGATGACGGGCGTCTTCCTCGCGCTACTGTATCCGGGCGTCGTATGGCTTGCGATCCGCTTCTGGATTTTGCGACGGATACAAAAGCGGCTTCAGGAATTCAGCAATCAGCTCGAAATGGTGCTGCGGCTGGTCGTCAGCGCGCTGCGCGTCGGGCTAGGACTACGGCAGTCCATCGGCATGGTCATCAATGAAATGCCCGCGCCGGCAAGCGTCGAGTTCGGACGCGCTTTCGCCCAAACCGCGATCGGCGTAACGATGGAAGACGCGCTGGCTCAGCTCGCCGCGCGAATGCCGAGCACCGAGATGACGATGCTTTCGCAGACGATTCGCATCCAAAGCAAGACGGGCGGCAATCTGACGAAGATTCTCCTGAATCTTGCGGAGATGATCAAGCAACGCCGGCGTATTGAGCGACGCATGCGCGCGCTCACTTCGGAATCGCGTTCGACCAAATGGGTCATTACGGCGCTGCCGGTTTTCGTCGGTGCGTTCATTATCGCGTTCGAGCCCGACATGCGTTCCGCGTTGCTTGGCACATTGATCGGACACGTCGTTCTTGTGCTCGCCGTTGCGCTGTTGACGGCGGGATGGATCGTGTTCGGCAAGCTGAGCACATTGGACATCTAGCATGGCGCTCATCATGCTCGGCATCGTCGTCGTCGTCGTCGGCCTCGCGCTTCTTGCCGTACTTCGTTCGGATGCGCCGTCCGTTCACGACCGCCTCGCGGAGCTCGATGCGTCGAAAGGTGTCGCGCCACGTAAAGCCGCGTTTGCGCGGTTCGTCAGCGACCAACAGGAGCGATTGCTGCTCTCGAGATTCACCGAAGCGGGCTGGTACGATGCCACGCCGGCGAAGTTTCTTGCCTCGTCCCTCGGCGGCGCGTGCGCCGGCGCAATCATTGGACTCGCTGCGTCATTCTTGCTGCACGGGTCGATCTTCATCGATCTGTTTTTGGGATTCTTGCTGTGCTTCGGCGCATTTTATTTGCCGACGGCGCGACTCGACCGCGCGATTAAGGCGCGAAAAATGGCGATCACGCGCGCGCTTCCCGATTTTCTGGACATCGTTTCAGCCACGATGGAAGCCGGCATCGCCCTCAACGGGGCTTTAGCCGTAGCAGCGGACGGTTTGAACGGACCATTGGCGGAAGAGCTCCGATCGGTCCTCCAGGATATTCGTCTTGGGCGCTCGCGCAGCGAAGCGCTGATGGCGGCTTCATCGCGCGTTCGCGAGCCGAGCTTTTCGGCGACCGTTACCGCAATCGTGCAGGCGGATAAGCTCGGCGCCGACATCGTTGAAGTACTCGATCACTTGGCGATGGACGCGCGCGATCATCGGCTCGCACGCGCGGAAGAACTCGCGAATGCGCTTCCGAACAAGCTTGTTTTCCCGATGGCGCTGTTCATGCTGCCTTCGCTTTTCATCTTGATTTTCGGCGCACTCGCGGCGCATTTGCTCTCTCAACGCTGATGTCGCCGCTGTTGATTTTCACCGCCTTTGCTCTCTTTGCGAGCGCCTCAATCGGCGGAATCATCCTTGGCACAGTCGTTCCGCGTCCGGCGGACCGGTTCGAAGACGGACCGCCGGTGCGGCCGGTACACTGGGCATGGCCGTTCGTTACGCTACTGTTGCTCTGCGCGGCGCTCGTTGCACGGCATGCGGACCCACTGCAGATGGCATGCGTGGCGCTGGCGTGCGTTCCGCTCGTTGCCTGCTGGTACGGCGATTCGCGGACCGGCCTGATCTCCGACTGGTTTACGTTGCTACCCTTGGCGGTCGTTGCAGCATACGTCGTCTATTCCGGGCACTGGTTCTCGGTCGTATCGGCGGTCGTGATCTTCGTTCCGTTTGCCGGCGCAGCGCTGCTCTCACGCGGCCGCGGCATGGGATGGGGCGACGTAAAACTCGCAACCCTGTGCGCAGCGCTCGTTGGAATGATGGCGGCGTTGCCTGCATTCGCGGCGGCCTGTCTCGCCGCTACGGTCGTTTCGTACCTGCGCGACCGGGGAAAGCAACCGGTTGCGTTTGGTCCGTACATCGTGGTCGCGACGTTTGCTGCGCTCGTCGTCGTTTTATGAACGTACGGGTGCGGTTTGCGCGGACACCGTGGGCGCGCGCGTTTGGGCTGTTAGGGAGACGCTCGTTTCCACTCGACTGTGCGCTCGTGTTCGAGCGATGCGACGCAATTCACACGTGGTTCATGTCGATGGCGATCGACGTCGTGTTCCTCGACGATTCCTTTCGCGTCCTCGCGCTGCACGAAGCCGTGTCAGCGCGGCGGGTACTACGGCACGCAGGTGCTTACGCCGTTGCGGAACTGGCCGCTGGCGCTGCGCGGCGCGCAGGATTGTTCGAAGGCACGCTCCTTACGCCGACTTGAGCAATGTTCGCGCGCGGCGGAACGCGTTTTGCACTTCCTGCGCGATCTGGTGGTAAAGCGAACACGCTACGTCCACAATGAACTCTCCGCTATCGAGCGTCACGACGGTTCCCCAGTGCGTGCGCGCGCGCTTGAGGTCGTTCTCTTCTTCGGCCTCGATCGCGGCGGCCGCATGGGCGCGTAGACGTTGCAGATCGCTTACGACGAGCTCGACGGGAACGCGTACATGAAAGTCCGTTTGGAAGTACGTTTGTGCTCGCGTGAAACCGACCGCGTCACGTAACGCGTGTCTGATCTGACTGCACGTCGTGCGCAGCGCCGCGATTGCGGTTTGCCGTTCGGTATCGGGCCAGAAAACATCGAGCAGCTCTTGACGGGTCGCTTCGCCGCCGGGTTTGAGCAGCAGATACTTGAAGATGCGTGCGTCCTTGCGCCGTATCCATTGCACCGGCCGTCCGGAGATGACGATCGAGAACTCGCCCAGTACCGTTGCGGTGATCGGCGCACTCTCAGCGCTGGTACCGGCTGGAACCGCGGCGGTCGTCTGCGAAAAGATGTCCAGCAGGGTTCGGTACACGTCCACGCGGCCGTTACGACGATAGGCGAAAAGCCCGTGGCGTTCCAGTGTGTCCCACTCTTCGGCCGTGCACACGAGATCGTCCGACGTAAGCAAACGCCGAAGGAGTGCGTTGTGCGGACTGCGTGCTGCTTCTTCCAGAACGAAACAGCGGAAAGAGTCCGCATGCGTTTCGCGCCACGCTGCGTAGAGCATAGCGGCCGGTCGTTGCTGCACGCCCGCCGTGCGGATCGCGAGATTTGCGACGATCGGCCAGCCTTCGGTCTGGGACCAGAACTTCGTGATATCGTCGTCCTTGTAGCTGACGTTATGCAGGTCGCAGAGTTGCGCGAGCTCAGCGGGGGTGAATGCAAGCTCATCGGCGGTTATGTAGGCGACCGTGCCGGAAACGAGCGCACGCGCACCTGATACGACATCGCGCGAGCGCGCACAAACGATAATGCGGTGATGGTCCGGAACGTGTTTGATGATTTCGCGGAGCCAGGCCGCGGAGGACGGATCCTTGACGTCGACGTCGTCGAAGACCACGAATCGCGGGCTCACGCCGGCGAGCGAATCAATGAACGGATCGAGCGCCGCCGGCTCCACGCCGAAGGCGTGCGCCGCGCGTAAAATAATCTCCGCGGGTTGGTCTAATGAGTCGAAGGCAACGTAGGCGAACATCGACGGCGCTTCGGCAAGGTACTGGCGGACAAGCGTACTCTTCCCGAAGCCTGCCGGCGCGATGAGCGCTCGTGCGGGTGCGTCGGAATACTGCGACAGGCGACCAAGCAGGCGCGAGCGCACGAGGCTATTCGGAGCGAGCTTCGGCAAACGCCAAAGCCGTAAGCTAGCCCCCGTTGATGCGTCGGCGGTACGCTCCATGGCGATTCGGTGCCTTCCGTGATGAGGTGCGAGAAGTCAAGCTACCGCTGGGCTTCACTATAGCCATCGGCTTGCGGCAATTACGCTTTAGGGAAACGATCTACGAACGGATCACCGCCCACACCTGAGAAATCTTCGGAGCACGGCCATACAAGAGCATGCCTACTCGGTAGATCTTGCCGGCGAGCACGGCAATTGCCGCCAGAGCCGCGATGTTGACCGCGATAGAGAGGAAGATTTGCCAGAGCGGGACGTTGCTCGCGGCGATCCGCGCAAACATGATGAACGGTGCGATGATCGGGATGAAGCTCGTCGTAACGGCCCACGGCGCCTCGGGGGTGCCGAGCGCTCCGATTGCGATGAACAATGCGGCTACGACGGGAATGGCAAGCGGACCCGTGATGCTGCCAAGGTCTTCCGTGCGATTGATCAATGATGCCATCGCCGCGAAGATCGTCGACACTTGCAAGAATCCGATTAGAAAGAAGATGAAAAACGCAACGACGACACCAGGGGTGAGTACGTCGAAGAGATTTGCGAGCGAGAAAAGATCGTCGGCGTGAGAACTTCCCGCCGAGGATGCTCCTTGACCGCCGATCATGGCGGCCGCAATCCAGACGATCAGCTGCAAGAGCGCGAGCACCGCACCCGCGAGAATTTTTCCGCCGAGCAGCGCAACGGGGTCGACCGACGCAACGAGCAGTTCGGCGATTCTGCTCGTCTTTTCTTCCGCAACGGAACTCGTGACCAGCTGACTGTTCACGAGAATCAAGATATAGAGGAAGAAGATCAGCGTGTACGCGATCCCGCGTACAAGTTCGGCCTGATCCGCCGACGTGAACTTCGATGCGACCGGTTTGACGTCGACCGGAAAGTTCGTGATGTTCGTCACTTGTGCCGCCGATTTGCCGGTCGTAAGTGCGAGCTGGAGCGGCATCAGCGCGCGCCGGACTTGGCGTTCACCCATGCTGCCGGGATCGTGCGCGTACACCGCGACGTCTAATCCGCTCTTCGTGGACGTTAATACAAAGGCGGCCGCCGCGTCATACGCCTTCAGCGTTTGCGCCGTAATGGGCTGCGGTCGCAGTTTCGCTTTAACATCGTATTCCGGCTTCAAAAGCGTATTTGCTCGCGAGGTCAGCGACGAATCGCCGACGACAACGATGCTGCTCGAGCCGCCGAAGGCACCGCCCACCAATGCCGGCAAGCGTGTGAAGAGCAAAATGCCTGCGATGCCGATGATGAGCCCGATGAGGTACGGCCGCGATTTGATCCGTCGCATGAATTCGGCGGCGAAGACGGTACCGAGGTCGTGAATCATGCGGCCTCTCCAATGGCGCGAAGATAAATCTCGTGAAGCGACGGTTCCACCGCTTCGAACCGGGTCACCGGCGCAACCGCGACAAGCGAACGCAGCAGCGATGCGAAATCCGTATCGGCCGGCATGCGGTAATCGACGCTGCCGTTCATCGGCGCGGCCGGCTGCACGCCCGGCTGCGCGCCCGATACTCCACCAAGCACGTTGGCAACCGCATCAGTCGAAGGCGACACGCGGACCAACCGCGTCGGAAAGGCACCGCGCAGTTGCTCCAGCGTTCCTTGCACGCGATTTTCACCGCCCGCAATGATGCAGAACGACGTGCAGAGCTCTTCGAGCTGCCACATTTGATGGCTCGAAAGCACGAGCGTCGTTCCTTGCGCTTTCAATTCATTGAGCACGCCGAGCAGCATGTCGGCGTTCACCGGATCCAAGCCGGAGAAGGGTTCATCGAGCACGAGCAGTTGCGGATCGTGCACGGCCGCGCATGCGAGTTGAACCTTCTGCTGGTTGCCTTTGGAAAGCTCCGCGCACGGACGGTCGGCGTACACGTTCAATCCGAGGCGCTCGATCCACCGGTTCACGCGGCCGGCAAGAGCGGGCTCACGCAGACCGTGCAATTTACCGAAGTAGGACATTTGCTCGCGTACTTTCATCTTGCCGTAGATGCCGCGCTCTTCTGGAAGATAACCGAAGTGCTTGCGGCTGTCGTATCGAACCGGCGCGTTGTTCCACCGAATCGAGCCGCCGTCGGGCGTCAAAATGCCGAGGATCATTCGCATCGTGGTCGTCTTTCCGGCGCCGTTGGGACCGATCAGCCCGAACGTGGCGCCGTCGTCGATCCGGAAGTGAACATCGCCGACGGCACGGACCGTGCCGAACTCTTTATGAATGTGGTCGACGTCTAGCATGCTGGCTTCTTTCTGTTTTGTATCGCGATGCTAATACAAACGTGGTTTTGTGTCAACGCCTTAGAACAAAGCGATCCGCACGGCACGATTGTGGCGCAATCGGCGCTGGGGGCGAAGCAAAGAGCTACCGATTCGACTCGTCGTGCGCCGCCGGCTGCAACTCGCCGCGCCCGGCGTCGGCGCCGAGACGCTCGCGCACGAACGGCGTACCATACATCACAAAAAGCGCAACGATAAATCCGACGTAGTACGACAAATCGCCGATCTGCGGATACGCGCGCGCGACCGGGCCTTGAAACAACGCTTGATTCCAGAACGGAAGCGATGCGAGCAATCCCGCGCACCATGCGATGAACCCGAGGCGCCAACGAGGCGCGTTTGCAGGATCGCGCTGCATGGATCGATCGCGTAAAAAGTCGACGAGAACGACGGCAGCCCACGGCGATGCCCAATACGAGAGCAAGAGAAGAAAATTCGTGTAACTTTCGGCCATCTCGCGCGGGTGTCCGCCGCCGAGTGCGATCGACGCGCCGACGATGCCCACGACAAAGGCTGCGCTCGCGCGCGGAATGCGGACGTTGAACGCGACGAGCGCCGCAAGCGCTCCGGAGTAGAGGTTCATGCAGTTCGCCGTCAACGTGCCGAGCACGACGGTCGCGAGCACCAGGGTCGCGATGACGCCGGAGCCCAAAAGCTGCGCGATCGCTTGCGTCGGAATCGCCGACCCGAGATCGATGCTCGATGCGCTGACCGTTGCCGCTCCCATGATTTCGAGCGCAATGCACGGCAACGCGCAGCCGGCGAACGAGTAAAACCATACGGCACGCGGATTGCTCTCACGCGGAAGATAGCGCGAGTAATCTGATGCGCACGGAACCCAGCCGGTCGCATACGAAAACGCGAGTGCCGTAGCAAAAATGAACCCGGCGAACGGACCGCCCGCTGCCATTGCTGCGTGCGCGTTGAAGGATGCGTTCCAACCGGCGTGCGGAAGCGTCGCTGCACCGAGCAGCACGAATCCGGCAGCGAGCAGCAACGCGCTCGCGCGTTCGAACGCGTGAATCAAATTGTACCCGTAGACCGCAAGTACAATTTGCAGCGCGAGCATGATGGCGAGTGCTGCAACGTAATTCAGTGCCGCGATCGTCTGCAGCGCGTACGCCCCAAACACCGTGTTGATCGCGAACCATCCCACGCCCGCTAAAAACGAGAGCACGGCCGGCGCCGTGTTGCCGTCGCGTCCGAAGGCCAACCGGGATGCCACCATCTGCGGGACGCCGTAGCGCGGCCCGACGACTGCAAGCACCCCGAGCAGCGAGAAACCGAGCAGATTCCCGAAAACGATTCCCGCGGTTGCGCTGCGCAGGTCGGTCCCGTAGAGCGCGGTAACAAATACACCGACCATCCAGGTCGCGATCTCGGCATTCGCGGAAAACCAGACGCCGAAGAGGTCGCGCGGTTTTCCGTGGCGCTGCGCGTCACGCACCACTTCGATACCGGTAGGCTCGATCACGAGAACCTGATCTTTGTACATTAGCGTTGAAGGAGCTCGACCATGTTCGTTTTAGCCGATGCCGCAACCGACGACGCGACGGCGCGTACCATTGCCGCCGTGAGCGCGATGATGGGAACCATTCTCATCGTCGCGCTCGCGCTCACCGTACTGTTTATCTGGATGTTTTGGCGCGTGTTCGTGAAAGCCGGATTCCCCGGCGCGCTGGGACTGCTGTGTTTGATTCCATCGGTCGGCTTTCTCGTTTGTCTCGCCATCCTGGCGTTCTCAACGTGGCCGAACGAGCGTCCCATGGCGCCCGCCGTGCCGGGCACTATGCCGACGACGATGTAAGCTCCGCGATCCAGCGTTCGACCTTTTCCACCTTCGACGGCAGAATGGCGGAGAGGTTCTCGCATCCGGCGGCCGTGACGGCGATGTCGTCTTCAATGCGCACGCCGATGCCGCGGAATTCATTCGGAACGGTTGCGTCGTCGGGTTGAAAATACAAGCCCGGTTCGACGGTGAGCACCATGCCTTCGCGTAACGCTCCGTACCGATAGTTTTCGCTACGGGAGTGTGCGCAATCGTGCACGTCAAGCCCCAACATATGGCTTACGTTGTGCAGCGTGTAGCGGCGATAGAATTGATGCTCCGGATCGAGCGCTTCATCGAGTGAGACGCGCAGGATACCGAGCTCGACGAGCCCCCGCGCGAGCACGCGCATCGCGCGACGATTCGGTTCGAGAAAATCAACGCCGGGCGCAACGGCATCGATGCCGGCGCGTTGCGCTTCCCAGACGATCTCGTAGATCGCGCGCTGCGCCGCGGTGTATTTCCCGCCGACCGGCAACGTGCGTGTGACGTCCGCGGTGTAGAGCGAATCGCACTCGACGCCCGCGTCCAGCAGGAGCATCGTTCCCGGTTCGATGCGTCCATCGTTGCGATTCCAGTGCAAGGTGCAGGCATGGTGGCCGGCGGCCGCAATGGTCAAATATCCCACGTCGTTTGCTTCGATCCGCGCACGTGCCCAAAATGCGGCTTCGAATTGGCGTTCGGTCGTTGCGGACGGGAACGTGCGAATGACGTCTTCGAATGCGCGCTTCGTGACTTCGCACGCTTTGCGCAACTCGGAGATCTCGTATTCGTCTTTGATCAAGCGCATCTCCGCGAGATGCACGGCAACTTGCCGTTCATCAGCAAGCGGCGCGTTCGACGTTTGCAGGGACTTGAGATAGTCGTCGATCTGTTGCAGCGGGCGGCAACGGTCGACGCCGTAAAAGATCTCGCTCTCGTCCAATCCTCGATGGCGGCCGACCCACAATTCACCGGCGATGCGGTCGGTAAAAAACTCTGCTTTGCCGCGATTGTGCTCGGGCGCGAACAGAAGCGTCCGGTGCGAGGCGCCGTCGGGTTCCATCACGAGCAGCGATCCGGGTTCGCCGTCACCCATCACGTACGCGAAGTCGCTCGATGGACGAAACCGGAAATACGTGTCGTTCGCGCGCACTTGCTCCCGCCCGGCGGGAATCACGACGTATTGCCCGGGAAACGCGCGAGAGAGCGCATCGCGTCGTGCTTGCAGCCGCGTGAGCTGCGCGTGCGCAGCAATGCGAACCGGCGCGTCGACCCAGTCGCCCGACATGAACTCGATGAGCGCTTGCGGCGTCTCGGGATCGTAGCTGGTGGTCTTTGCGGCGGGACGTTCGTGCAGATCTTTTGACGGCATGGCGACGACTTCGGGACGCCCGGCGGGAACCCCGGCATGTGGCGGGTAGAACCGGCACATGTCGCGTACAACCGCCGACGTTCGCGATAGCGACGCGGCCTCGAACGAGCGCCCGATGACGACGGACGTGAAGGCCACGGACGTTCTCGCAAACGAACGTACGTTTCTCGCGTACGTGCGCACGGCGCTTGCGTTCATCGCATTCGGATTCGTCGTCGCGCGCTTCGCTTTGTTCGTCGAACAGCTCTCGCAATTTGCGCACGTGCGTTTGAGCGGTCCGCATTACTCGACGGCGTTCGGGGCGATCATGGCGATCGCAGGCGTGGCGATCGGCGTACTCGGCGCGTGGCGCTACGCGGCCGCCGACAAAGCGTTGCACACCGGCGTCGTAACGTCGCTGCCGCGGGCCGGCGGCTACATCATCACGCTACTCGTCGCCGCAATTGGCCTCGTCGTCGCGCTCTATCTCACGACGTACCACTAGCGCGACAGGGTGACGTCTAATCCGAAGTCGAGGGCCGGTGCGCTGTGCGTCAGCGAGCCGACGGAAATCAAATCGACGCCGCTCTCCGCAACCGCGCGCACGGTTTCGAGGCGGATGCCTCCGCTCGCCTCGGTGATGATGCGTTTGTCCACGATGCGTACGGCTTCTGCGAGTGTCGCGGGATTCATATTGTCGAGCAGCACGGCGTCGATCGGTTCGTCCAGCGCCTCACGCAGCTGTTCGAGCGTATCGACTTCGACCTCGATCTTGCGCATGTGGCCTGCGACGGCACGCACGCGCGCAACAGCTTCGTGAATCGAGCCGGCGAGTGCGAGATGGTTGTCTTTGATCAAGACAGCGTCGTCGAGTCCGAAGCGATGATTCGATCCGCCTCCGCAGCGCACGGCATATTTTTCCAGCGCGCGTAATCCGGGCGTCGTCTTGCGAGTGTCCGCGATATGCGCGCGCGTGCCGGCGACCGCGTCGACGAGCGCGCGCGTCGCGGTCGCGATTCCACTCATGCGGCAAAGCACGTTGAGCATCGTACGTTCACCGGTGAGCAACGCGCGCGCTCGGCCGTTCAACTCCACGACGGTGTCGCCGCGCTCTATCCGTTGACCGTCACTGCGCGCCCGGGACGCGCGTATGCCGTCGCGATCGAGCAATTCGAATGTCAGCAACGCCGCGTCGAGGCCGGCCAGGACGCCGGGCGCGCGCGCAACGACGCACGCACCGGCACGGGCTTCGGACGGAACGATCGAGTCGGTCGTCACGTCATTCCCGTGCGCGAGATCTTCGAGCAACGCCGTATGAATGACGTGCTCGATCGCAATGCGATGGGGTTGGATCACCGGCTGTACGCGAGCATTCGCTCCACCGCGGCGCGGGCGCGGACCGCAACCAGGGGATCGACGGTCACTTCGTATTCCATCGTCTCGAGCGAATGAAGGATCTTCGCGAGCGTGTTGCGCTTCATGTGCGGGCACAAATTGCACGGCCGCACGAATTCGACACTGGGATGTTTCGCAGAAACGTTATCCGCCATCGAACATTCCGTCATCAGCAGCACGCGGGGCCGGCGCAGAGTCGAGATTCCCTCGACGTAATCGGACATGCCTTGCGTGGACCCGACGTAGTCCGCTTGCGCTAACACGTCCGGCGGACATTCGGGATGCGCGATGACTATGAGAGCCGGTTCGCCTTGACGATAGCGGCGAATATCGTTCCCGGTAAACCGCTCGTGTACTTCGCAGTGACCTTTCCACGCGATGATCTCCGTCTTCGTCTGGGACGCGACGTACTTTGCGAGATACTCATCTGGCAGGAAGATCACGCGCGGAGCATTGAGCGCGTTCACGATGCGCACCGCGTTGCCGCTTGTCACGCAGACGTCCGATTCAGCCTTTACGTCCGCCGACGTATTGACGTAGCTGACGACCGGAACGCCGGGATAGCGTTCGCGCAAGAGACGGACGTCCGCGGCTGTAATCGACTCCGCAAGCGAACATCCCGCGCGTAGATCGGGAACCAGCACGGTTTTTTCGGGATTGACCAGCTTTGCCGTCTCAGCCATGAAGTGCACGCCCGAAAGCACGATCACGTCCGCGTCGGTCTCCGCGGCTTTCATCGCGAGCGCGAGCGAGTCGCCGACGATATCCGCAACCGTATGGTAAATTTCCGGGACTTGATAGTTGTGCGCCAAAATGACCGCATTGCGCTCGTGTTTCAAGCGATTGATGGCAGCGACATATGGGGCGTGGATAGCCCACTCGACGCGAGGAATCACATGCTCGACGCGCTCGAAAATTGCGTTCGTCTGGTCTTCGACGTCCGGGGTAAGGTCTAGATCGATGAGGCTCATGGGCTTGTTATTGCTCTTGCGGTCGGCGGCTTGCCGCACCTTCCGCTACTTCTATATACACACAATGTGCGCGACAATTTGCATCTTGCTCGCGGCACCGGCTCAGGCCCAGATACTTCCGAGCATGCCGATCCCAAGCTCGGGTCCGATCGCGGGCGTGAAGCAGCAGGGGCTGTATGTCACCGCGCCCGTGAGCGTCGACGGCCAGCCCGTCATACGCATCGCCGCTCTAGCCAGCGGCGGGAGCCAGCCGATCGATACACGCGTGCTCCTCGTCGAGAATGCCGTCAACCAAGTCCTCGCGGCGGACCCGGACAACGGCACGACACTCTACGAACCGAACACGTTCAACGTGGCGATTACGCGAGAAGGATCGCAATACGCGCTCGAAGCGCACGATGCACGCCACACCGCGGGCCTTGCAATCGTGACCGTGACGTCCAGCGATACGAGTGCCTTCGGATTGAACGATAGCGATTTAGCCGCGCAGTGGCAAACGCAACTTCAGAGCGCGCTGAAAACCGCGCTGATAAAACGCGAGCCACGAGCGATTCGCCACAACATCATTCGCGTTATACGGTTTGCCGTCGCACTCGCCGTACTGACCGTCGGTCTCTTCATTTTGTGGGCGTTCCTCGAGCGCGTCATCGCGCAACTCAGAAAGCGCGTAGAGGAGCGTCACGAGTCGCTCGAACGCGAAACGGTCGATACGGCGGAGCGCTCCGGCGATTCCGCGCAAAAGCGTCGTCGGCGCGCGCTCGCGCTCGGAATACGTGCGGCAGCTCCAGAACAACGTCTGCGCCGCTATCGCGCGTACGCGAGCGGCGTGGTTTGGCTGGGAGTCGTACTGTGGGCCGCCGGCATTACCTGGGCGCTGTTTTTATTTCCACAGACGACGCCGATCGGGCAATTCATCGTCGGCGCGACCGGGCGCATCATTTTCGTGTGGCTCGTTGCGGGCTTGGTAGATCGCGTGCTGGAGCTTGCGATCGTGCGGTTTGCAGATCTCTACGCGCACCGCGGTGCGACGAGCGAAGACCGCGCTCGTTACACGCTTCGCGCGCCGACGATTTCGCGTACGATCGGCGGATTCAAGACGTTCGTCGTTCTGTTCATTGCGATTTTGATAACGCTTGGGCAACTTAATATTCCGATCGCCTCCGTCGTCACGATCGGCGGGATCGCAGCCCTTGCCGTCGGCTTCGCCGCGCAAACGCTCGTGAAGGACGTACTCAACGGCTTGCTGGTGCTCATGGAAGATCAATACGTCGTCGGCGATTACGTGATGATCGGCGACTACAACGGCGTCGTCGAGAATCTGACGCTGCGCGTGTTGCAACTGCGAGATCTACGCGGATATCTCATCACGATTCCGCATAGCGCGGTCACGCAAGTCGTCAACGCATCGCGCAATTGGGCGCGCGTCGACTACCGTATTGCAATCGATCCCGGCGCGGATCTCGCGAAAGCAATCGATACGCTGCGCAAAACGGTCGACGAGCTCAAGGCAGACGGGCGTTGGCAACATGCGATCCTGGAACCGGCTGAATGGATCGGTGTCGAACGCCTTCAGAACAACGGCGTCGTGCTTCGCGCGTCGATTCGCACGGCGCCGTTGCGGCAATTCGACGTCCGTCGCGAAATCAACGGTCGGGTATTCGATGCGTACAAAGAGGCGGGAATCGCGCTCGGCGTCGATCCGCTCGGCCTGCCGACGCCCGCGCCGCAGAGTAGTCCCGACCCGGTTTAGCAAAGCACGACGCTATGGCGCTCGCCCGAAGCGTTCTCGTCCTCGTCACGGCAGTCGTCGTCGTTCTTTTTTATGCGCCGCTCGGGCATGCGGACTACGTCGGCCGCTGGGGCGATGGAACGTATGGCGTTTCCGGAGCGCGCGGAGGATTCCGGGAAATCGAACGCGTTGCGGGCGGTTCGCCGGCGGATCGCGCGGGTGTGCGTGCCGGCGATCTTATTGCCGGTGACGAGCCGTTTTCCGAACAGATTCTCGATCTCGAATACCCGCGCGCCGGGGATCGCGCGACCTTCACTTTGGTGCATCCCGACGGGCGCGGCTATACCGTTACCCTCGATGCGGTTCCCGTTCCGCGATTCAGCGTCTGGGATCGCACGACCGGATTACTGGCCATCATTCCGGCCACCGTCTTTTTAGTCGTCGCATTCGGACTCGTGTTCGTGCGGCCGAGCGTGATGACGTGGAGCTTTTACGCGGTCGCGATCGGCTATTTTTCCACGCAGCCGACGTTCGAATACTTTCACGCGCTGCTGCCGCGCGCTCTCTTCATTCCGCTGACGTTTCTGCTCAGCACGATCTTCGGCAATTTCGCCGTTTTGCCGCTGCTGCCGTTCATCATACGGTTCCCGGACAATCGCTTAACCGGTTTTTCGCGCGTTTTCGATCGAGCAATTTGGGTCGTTATCGCGTTTGCATTTGCAGCGTATACGTACAACTGGTTTCAACTTTGGAAGATCGGCATGCCGAGTCCGTTCGTCACGATTTCCGACGTCTGGCTGCCGCTCGGAGTGTTCGCGCTCGCGACGTACATTTTGATCGGAAAGTTCAAACATGCGACCCCGGCCGTGCGCCAGCGCGTCGGATTTCTGGTGATCGGAATGGTGGTTTCGTTCATCGCGTACGCCGTGTACTTCGTTCCCGGCATCCCGGACGCAGCCAAGCAAATCATCGGATACGCCGTCGTCGCAATGCCGATTACGGTCGGGTACGCAGTTCTTCGTCATCGCGTGCTCGATGTGAACTTCGTGCTCAATCGTGCGCTCGCATACGGCATCCTCTCGGTCTTTGTTATCGCCGTCGTCTCGCTTCTCGACTGGTTGTTCTCACACGTGCTCTCCGAATACCATCTCGCAGTCGTCTTTGAACTTGTCGCGACGATTGCGATCGGGCTACTGCTCGACCGGATCAACAAAGCGATCGAAGCGGCGGTGGAGCGCATCTTCTTTCGGCATCGCCGGCTCGCCGAACGGTACTTGAAACGCACGGCCGCTGCGCTTCCCTACGCAACGGAAGAAGCGGCGGTGTCCGAGGCGCTCGTTGACGTTCCGGCCGAGGCGCTCAACCTGAGCGCCGCCGCGCTCTACCGGCGCAGCGACGGCGGACGGTTCGAGGGCGTCGCCACCTCACCGAACACGCCCGTTGCGCCACCCGGCTTCGATCCGAATCATTTGCTCGTCCGCATGCTGCAAGCCAATGAGGAGAGCGTCTGGCTCGAACAACTGCGCTCACATCTCGAGCGAGAGAACAGCGCGATTTACGTGCTTGCAATTCCGGTTCTCGTGCGTCAC
The DNA here is from genome assembly GCA_963737065.1 of Vulcanimicrobiia bacterium. GTDB lineage: Bacteria > Vulcanimicrobiota > Vulcanimicrobiia > Vulcanimicrobiales > Vulcanimicrobiaceae > JAMXLG01. Next base: position 1,248,198 of record CAVTRC010000001.1, on the reverse strand, counting down.
GAACTAGTCTCGTTCACGCTCTACGGCGCGCATACGAACGGCGCGCAGCTCGATCCCGATGAGGTCGACCTGCTGGAAGATCTGGCGCGCGAAGCGGCGCGCGCGTACGACCACATCGACGCGGTCCGCATGCGGCAGCGCTACGAGCGCGTCATGGAGCCGCTGCGAGGAAGCGCGTAATCGCATCGTCGACCGCTTGCGGTTGATCCAGCATCGCGAAGTGACGGGCGCCGTCGATCGGAACGACGTCCACTTTTGGCGCGCCCGAAACGAGAAGCCGGTAAAATGCGATCGTCTGATCTTTCGAATACGGACTGGGCTGCGCGTACGGCATCAACTCCACGATTCGTACGTCGGCTTTCACAAGCCCGTCGCGAAGATCGCTGCGCAAATCGGCTGCGCCCCACGCCGCGATCGCGTTTGGATCGCTCTTTGCCACGAGCGTCGCGACCGGCGTGTCGAGATCGTCGTTCACGGTTCCGATCTGCTTCATGTACGAAACTTCGTAGGCCAGAAGTTGATCGTGCGTTTGCTGCGCGATCGACGACGCCAATTTCGTTGCGGCTGCTTCGCGTTGAGCCGGCGTAGACTGCGCGAGCATCGGGAAAACCGGCAAGCCGTCGAGCGCGACGACGCCGCCCAGACGTTCCGGATGCGATTCGGCGAGTTCAAAGGCGAGCGTACCGCCCAAACTATGTCCGACGACTACCGGCTTCTCGAGGTGTTGGGTTCGGACGAACGCCCAGAAGTCGCGATCGAAAGCCGCAAAGAGATCGGATTGTGGTGTGAACGGCCGTCCATCGAATCCCGGAAGCGTAATCGCATAGACGGTGTAGGTTGACGAGAAGTGGCGAATTTGTTCAGCCCAACTCCATGGGCCGCAGCCAAGTCCGGGAATGAAGACGATCGCTTTTGAACCGTTGCCATAGCGGTCGACATGCAGCATCCCGGAATCGAAGGAGGCTGCCGGCTGCGGGAGCGGCGGCAGCGTTGCACTGGCGAACGCTCCGGTGTGAGGCCAAAACGCAAGACCGAAACAGAAGGCTGCGGCGAGCAGCACTCGGGGAGACGCTTTCATTGTGAGCTCCTTAGTCTACAGAGTCGGCGTCGAAGACGTCTTCGACGCGCTTTTGGAACAAACGAGAGATTTAATCTGTTCGTCTAAGTACGCATCGAGGTGTTTGGGACGCGGGCAAATGTACGTGCCGCCGAGCGTTCTCTTTAGCACGTGTTAGCGCCGGAGTAAAGTTGACCCACCCCGCCGGTTGAAAATTGACCCCTTATATGTATGATTAGGGTGCGTCTGCTCTGGCTCCAAAATTGACAGTCGGATTGGCTTGGGGTGGAATGGCCGGCAGGCGCGTCTTTTCCGCAGCGCGTTTTGGCTGGTAAGCCGAGTGCAAATGCTCAATAAGGGATCGCCGACGTCTGCGGTAACCTCGCATAAAAGGAGAACGCATGCGCGTCGTTGCGGGCGTCGATTGTCACAAGGATTCTCACACCATCGTATTCGTTGATGGAGTTGGGAAAGCGCTCTCGGAGATCACCATTGCAACGAACGCCGCAGGGTATGCGACTGCGATCGAAAGAGCACGGTCGTTTGGCACCGTTGAATGGGGTCTTGAGGGAAGTGGTTCGTTCGGACGTGGCTTCGCCGATGCTCTGCTGAAAAGCAACGCCGTCGTATACGAGGTTCCAGGTTCGTTCACTAAACGTCACCGCAAACACGCAAGCCGAAGAGGAAAATCCGATCCACTCGACGCTCGAGCGATTGCCGAAGCAGTTCTGCGCGAATCCGATCGCTTGCGGCGTTGCGAACGTCTGGATGAACAGGAAGCAGTCCGGTTACGTTATGATCGCCGCGATCGACTTGTGCGACAGCGGACGGAGGCTGTAAATCGGCTGCGGGATGCCGCATTGCGGCTGGCGATTGGACCGCTGCCCTCGAACATGACCACCGAAATTGCATTGCAGAATGCAGCAGATCTTCTAACGGGTCATCGCGGTAAGAGCTATACCGGTGATGCGCTTGCTGATGAGGTCGACGAGGCGATCTCGGAAATCCGCCGGCTCAATGCTGCAGTGAATCAGCTGGAACGCCAACTGCGCCCTTTCGTTAAGCGCCTTGCGCCCGAATTGCTGGAGCTTCGAGGCGTTTCCATTGTCGTTGCTGCCGGGATCATTGGACATGCCGGCAATCTTTGCATGTATCGCAATGCCGCGAGCTTCGCGATGCGCGCCGGGGCGGCGCCCGTTCCGTGTTCGAGCGGTCGCAACGCGAGCGTCCGTGTCAACACCGGTGGTGATCGTCAGCTCAATCGATTACTCCATGTTATTGCGTTGGTCCAAAACCGCACGCGCAATCATCCGGGCCAACTCTATTATGCGCGTAAGCGAGCTGAGGGCAAGACGCATCGAGCTGCGATGCGTTCTCACAAACGGCAGCTGGCAACGGTTGTGTTTTATCGGTTGCAACCGATGCAAGACCGACTTGCGCGCAATAGTCAGAATAGTATTGAAGTCGCCGCCTAACAGAGTTGACTAAGCCGTTCCGCCTGATCTGACGCGAACGTAAGTTCGCGATGTTGAATAAGGAGCTTCAGGTGGAAATAGACGTCCTGCACCGCCAGGGCAAAGGCATCCGCGAGATCGCGCGGGAGACCGGACTCGCGCGCAATACGGTTCGAGCGATTCTTCGTGGTGAACGCCGTGGCCAATTCGAAAGGCGGGAGCCGCGACCGGCAAAACTCGATCCGTATACGCAATATCTGCGCGATCGAATGGCCGGCGCCGGTGACGTGCAGTTGCACGCGACGGTGCTGCTTCGCGAGATCCGCGAACTCGGCTATGACGGCGGCATTACGCAGCTCAAAGAGTACGTGCGGTCAATTCGGCCGGCGGTTGCGGAAAAGCCGGTTGTACGATTTGAAACCGAGCCCGGCAAGCAGTTGCAGATTGATTTCGTCGTTCTACGCCGTGGCAATACGCCGCTGCGCGCCTTCACCGCCGAACTAGGATATTCACGCTACACGTTCGTTGAGTTCACGGATAATGAGCGAACGGAGTCGCTTGCCGCAGGTTTGGAACACGCGCTGCGGTTCTTTGATGGCGTTCCCGAGCAAATCTTGTGTGACAACCCGAAAACGATCGTGATCGAACGAAACGCCTACGGCGAAGGGAGACACCGCTATAATCCATTTCTGCTCGACGTTGCGCGACATTACGGAATAGCCATCAGGCTTTGCGCGCCGTACCGAGCGCAGACGAAGGGAAAGCTTGAGAGATTCCATCGCTATATGCGCGGATCGTTTTTCGATCCACTGCAGGCTGGCCAAAGCGAACTCGTCGCCGTCGTACAGGCGAACCATGCCGTTGTGCCTTGGCTACACGAAGTCGCCAACGTTCGCGTTCATGCGACGTTGAAAGAGCGGCCAGTGGACCGTTTCATGCGCGAACGGACGGCTCTCCGGGCGCTCCCGCTGCCGTATGGCGGCAGACGAAATAACGACGAGCAAGAGCGAACGCAGCTGATTGTTCCAACGCCAATCGAGTCGCTCCAGCATCCACTAGCGATATACGATGCGTTTGCGGAGGAACTGACTCATGCTTGACTTTGAACGCATCGACGACCTTTGCCAGCGCCTAGCGCTAGGAACGATGGCGGCACAACTTGCCCACGTTGCCGAGAATGCCGTGCGCAAGAATCTGAGCTTTCAGGAATTTTTCGAGCAGTTGCTCCTGGCAGAACAACGAGATCGGCAAGAGCGCAGTCGCATGCTGTTGACGCGAACGGCTGGTTTCCCCAGCATTAAGACGCTGGAGCAGTACGACTTCGCTTTCGGAAGCGGAACGCCGAAGGCGCTCATTACGGAACTCTCGACGCTTGCCTTTATCGAACGGACCGAAAATGTTGTGCTGCTCGGACCTTCGGGCGTTGGCAAAACGCATCTGGCGATTGCGCTTGGTTATAAGGCCGCACAGTCGAACATCAAAACGCGGTTCGTTTCTGCAGCCGAGCTCATGCTGCAGCTAACGAAAGCGCATCGTCAGGGGCGACTCAAAGAATATTTACGCCGCAGCGTGCAATCGCCGCGCCTTCTCATTATCGATGAAGTCGGATATCTGCCGTTTTCACGCGAAGAGGCAAATCACTTCTTTCAAGCGATCGCGCAGCGCTACGAGCACGGTTCCGTCATCATCACAAGCAATCTTCCGTTCGCGCAGTGGGATACGACGTTCGCTAGCGATGCGACGATGACAGCTGCAATGCTCGATCGACTTCTCCATCACGCGCACGTGGCGATGATCAGTGGCGAAAGCTACCGGCTACGCGAGCGACGCAAAGCGGGGATCGGGCTCCCCGCGAACAAATCCAACGCCAAGGTGGGTCAAAATTAAACCGGCGATCCCATAGCAAAGTGGGTCAATTTTCAGCCGGCGTCAACAGCACGCTCCAGAAGTTTTCAATGCTGTTCGTATGAATGCGACCGTCAACATAGGACTCGGCATGATTGATGACTTGGTGAACGAACGCTTCGCGTAGGCCGTGATAAGAGCCGAGCACATCGGTGTAGACGGTCGCGCCGGGCATTACGTTCTCGAAAACTTTCGGAAGCAGCGTGTTCCGGCGATTGTCTTTAACGACAAACGCGCGAACATCTCCGCCGCGTTCGCGGAATCCCATGACGGTCGTCTTTCCGAACGTCGGACCGCGTCCGCCTTTCTTCGATGGCGGGAGAACATGGCGACGAGTCATCGAGCGACCACGCGGGCCGATGAACGTCTCGTCTACTTCAATCTCGCCCGAAAGACGCTCGAAGGTCTTGGTTTTCATAGCGTGACGCAAGCGGTGCAGCATGAACCACGCCGTCTTCTGACAGACGCCGATCGCCCGGGCGATGGCAGGATGATACACCGTTACGGCATGAGGACAACATCCACATAGCCGCGGGCCACTTGTCGAAGCCGATAGGACTGTCCTCAAAGTCCTCAAAGATCGTGCCGACTTTGGCCATAAATTGGCGATTGCAGTCGCGGCAGCGCCACGCGTTACGGTTTGAAATCTTTGCTACGTCCGCCGAACCGCATCCGTGCCGAGGGCAGGCGATACCGTTTGGAAAGCGGAGGCCGAGGAAGTAGTCATGAGCGACTTGCGGGTCTGCAAAGATGCGAACGGCTTCGAGGAGGGTGGTCGGCTCGTTCATGGTTCAATTGTAGCGAACGGATATGACCACTGGATGGCACAAAAAAAGACTTTAAGTCAGTCCTGCGTTTTCGTCTGTAATAAGCACGGAAATATGGCGACTAATCCACTCCGACAAGTCCTCAATTGTCATGCCATTTGCGATGCGTTCTAAAAAGAGTTCTGCTCCCTCCTTATCCGTCGCATGCATCGTGTATCCGTGAATCTGCAAGAATAGCTTTCCGCAAATCCATGCAATGCGCTTATTGCCGTCAACGAAAGGTTGATTCTCGGCAAGCGACTGCATAAGGGCTGCAGCCTTTAGCTGAATCGTCGGATATGCGTCTTCACCAAATGCCGACTGCTGCGGGCGTCCTACTGCAGAAGAAAGGCCACTGGGATACCGCAATGCGGGTTCTCCGATGACCTCTCTGTAAATCGCAAGAACGTCGTCTTCAGTGAGATATTGCAATCTAGCCTTTTCTCAACTCTTCCAATAACGATTCATCCTCACGCGCAATGGCCCGCACCATAGCGAGCATGTCTTTGCGCGAAACGGGGTGGCGCTTCGAATATTCGCGCAGAGATTCCCCAACGATCTCGTTGACGGACCGCTTTTCAATGGTGGCGCGAAGCTTGAGTTGCTCCGCCGTTTCCTCATCGACTCGAATATTGATCTGTTTCAGTGCCATGGTTGTCTCCCGTTTAGAGGACTGAGGATAGGTGACCCCCCGGTCGCCCATGCTGATATGGTACCATGGTACCAAGCTATGGTCAAGATCAAAGGAGCAATACCACGAAACAGCAACCGTGAGCTAGCTTAAGGTCTGGTCGCCCCGTTTGCGTCAAATCAGTAATGTCGCCAGTACGCGACATAATATACTAGACGCCTCGCGCCGCTCGACCTTAGAAAGCCGGAAATGGGAGCGGTAGGCTGATCGTAGAGTCGCGCGAACCGCGTTCGTTCACGGTGTCGCGCTGGGCGGCGGAAGGTCCCAGGATGGGACGATGCCAGCGGGCGGTGTATCAACCGGCCTCCATCCGCGAGTGTCTACAGTCGGTTTAGCTTTTCGAACGTCTTACTACTAAGCGCGTGACGGATACGGTGAAGCATAAACCAGCTGTCTTCTGGGTCACACCAAGATCACGGTGGACTTCATAGGACGACACGCCGTTGCGGCAGGCGGTAAGGAGCCATACGGCCCGGAGCCACTTATCGAAGCCGATGGAGCTATCCTGAAAAATCGTGCCGACCTTGGCTGTGAGCTGCCGCTTACAGTCGCGGCAGAACCATCGAGGCCGCCTTCCGCGAATCTCCCGAACATCGGCTGATCCGTACCCGATCCGGGGGCAGGCCACGGCGTGAGCCCAGCGGATTGAGGCGAAGTACCGATGCGCTTCGTTCGGATCGGAGAACATGCGAACAGCTTCGAGGAGAGTTTTTGGCGGTTCCATGCCCTAAGAATAAACCGCCCCCATGCTCAGTGTATGGCATTGAGGCGTACTACGTTATGTCGATAACGTGCGACATTATTGCGGGTCTGCGCTGAAAGTCATTTTCGCGGACGCCCGGATTTGCGTACATTCGGATTCGCAAACTTCGAGTGCGGGCCGGTTCATGCGGCCGCAGCTCGTTACTTCCCGATGTAGAAAGTGGAACGAATCTCAATGTTGGCGCAAGTCGGTAAACCGGCACCCGATTTCAACCTCGCGAGCACGAAAGACGCGACCGGAGCAAGAGACCTCGGCAAAGAGGTCAAGCTCACCGACTATCGCGGCAAATGGTTGGTCTTTTTCTTCTATCCGCTCGACTTCACGTTCGTCTGCCCGACGGAAATTACCGCGTTATCGGATCGCTGCGACGAGTTCAAGGAATTCGACTGCGAGATCCTCGGCGCGTCCGTCGACTCCGTGTTCTCACACTGGGCGTGGCTCAATACGCCGCGTGAAAAGAACGGCATTGCGGGGACGAAATTCCCGCTCCTTTCGGACTTCACGAAAGAAACCGCGCGCGCGTACGGCGTGCTCGATGAAAAAACCGGCGTCGCGCAGCGCGGGCTCTTCATCATCGATCCGGAAGGCGATTTGAAATATGCCGTCGTGACGGACGACAACGTCGGCCGCAGCGTCGATGAAACGCTTCGGGTGCTCCAGGCGCTGCAAACCGGCGGTCTGTGCCCGGCCGAATGGAAGCCCGGCAAAGCGCTGCTCCAAAAGGCATAAATGACACTGCGGATGCGAAGCACTCTGCCTTCATTGGAGGGCGTTAGCGCGTGGGTCAACGGCGAGCCCAAAGCTGAAGAGCTGCGCGGACTTCCGGTCGTCGTTTCATTTTGGTCGCAAAGTTGCGTTATGTGCCACGACACCGCCGGCCAATTCGCAGCGTGGCGCGACACGTTCGCCGATCGCGGCGTTGCGTTCGTCGCGGTGCACCAGCCGCGATCCGAAGACGAACTCGACGTCGATGCGGTGACCAAAGATGCGAACGAGCACATGCAGCTGACGCAGCCGGTCGCGATCGACAATGCGCACACGATCGTCGATCGTTTCGAAAATCAATTCGTCCCCGCATTCTACGTGTTCGATCGCGCGCATGAGCTACGCCATTTTCAGGCAGGCGGCAAAGGATTCGAACGCGTCCAAGCTGCCATCGAACGCGTCTTGAACGAATCCGCGGGCGGGGAAGATCGCGCGTAAGCGGCATAGCCGCCGAGCGAGGCGCAGCTGCGTTACTGCGGCGCAAAGCGCGGGTACCGGCCCGCTATGAAGAATTGGCTTAGAAGCGCCGCTATCGCCGGCGCGTTCGTTCTTGCGGGCGCACTCGGCGTAACGGCAAATGCTCAAACGACCTCAGGATCTACGGCTTCTCCATGTCCCTCCCCGAGTTCGGGCGCTCAAACCAGCAGCACTTCCGAAATGCCGGGCACGATGACTCCGAACGGCAACTGCGGTTCGCCCAATCCCAAAGCGACGCCCGGAGCGATGGCGAGTCCGAGCACCGGCACGAGTTCGGGGTCGATGAAAACCCCGTCACCGATGTCGACAACCCGACCGTAAAACCGTAGTGCCGCGTAGCCGTTACACTTTACCTCCGCCGGTGTAGATGACATCGGTGGGGGTCTTTTTATAGTGGAGAAACGCGTCGCGGTTTTTTGCGGCCCATCGTTACCGCCGTGCGATCGAATCGGACGCGACGAATTAGTCTATCTGCCGCCCGCGTCGCGCAACGATGTCTTTGCGGCCGCAAAAGAATACGACGCGGTTCTTCTGATCGACGGCGTCTTTCATCACGATCTTGCGCCTTCGCCCAAGGAATGCTACGCAGCGACGCTTCACGCGCGAATGTTTGGTGCGTCGAGCATGGGTGCATTGCGTGCGGCCGAGTGCGCGCCGTACGGCTTCACGCCGCTTGGTGCGATCGCGAACTGGTACGTTGCTGAGAAGATCGACGGCGACGATGAAGTGGCGCTGCTCACGCATCCCGAAACATTTGAGTCGCTTACCGTCCCGATGGTCAATGTCCGGCATGTCGCGCGTTTGTTATATCGCTGCGCTGCGATGACGCGGGCGGAACACGATGTACTCATTGACCGGGCGCGACGAATCTTCTATATGGACCGTACGTGGGAGGACGTTTATGAATGCGTCCCGCTGCATGCACGGGAAGCGTTCATCTCCATCGCGCGGGCGCATGGCGATCTCAAGCGTTGGGATGCGCGTTTTGCGATGCGCACAGTGTTGCGCTTTATCGAGCGCACCGCCGCCGCGCCGCGATCGCACGCCGCGTCACCAACGGTGCGCGCCATCGCACAGCATGACTCCATCGATACCTCGCCGATCGTGCTCCCGCAATCGGTTCCCAAAGCGCCGGGCACGTACGATCGCGCCGTACCGTTTGAAGCGACGCTCGCGGTATTGCCACGCTTGCGCGAATGTTATGGAATTACGCGCGTCGCCGACACCACGTATCTGGATCGGACCGGCATTCCCACGTACTCAGCGCTCGTGCCGCATTCCGTCGATTTACTCGGCGTCTACAACGGTAAGGGCGTGACCTCTGATGCCGCCATTGCCAGTGCGGTGATGGAAGCGACGGAACGTCAAATCGGATCGGTCGTGCGCCTTCCGGTCTTTCGCGAGTCCTTGCGGATCGTCGGCGAGCGTATGGATCTCGAAGCGACCGGTTTACGCTCGGATGCCCGCGAGCTCGTCGTCGATTGCGTGCTCGGAACCGAACTGATCTCGGGCGACGCGATTCCCGTCCCGGTTGCGATGGTGCAGTGTCCATGGTTCGGCGACCGTCTTTTCGATATCACGTCAACCAACGGACTGGCTTCAGGGAATAACCTAACCGAAGCGATCTATCACGCGCTGTGCGAGCTGATCGAACGCCACATCTGGTGCATGTTCCACGTCAAATGTTCGATTGTGCCGCGTTTCTTCTTGGGCGAGGCGGCGAAGGATTTGCCGTTGGCACCGGAGATCACGTTTCCCACCGGCATTGCCTCGATCGACGGACTCGTTCAAAATATTCATGACGCCGGCCTGACGGTCCGCGCGCTCGCCCTTGAAGAAGGGCCATTGCCTTTGACCGTGCTTGCAACCGTAAGCGAGCCGGGCGTGACGCCGCCGATGGCGCATATCGGGTTAGGTTGCGCGCTATCGCCGGCACATGCGCTCACGCGCGCGCTTACGGAGTGCGTGCAAAGCCGTGTCGTCGACATTCAGGCTGCACGGGAAGATATTTTGCGGGTTGGCGAAGACGCGGGAATCTCGGGTTCGCATGCGCGAAGACTCGAGTCGTTGCCGAGGGACGCCTGGTACTTCGACATGCCGACGCCGCGCAAAGCGCTCGATCAGATCCCCGACCGCACGACGGACGATCTTGCGGACGATCTTCGCGCGACGTTACGGTCGCTTTCACAATACGGCATCACGAGCGCGGTCGCGGTGGACCTGGCGCCACCCGACGTGCCGATCAGCGTTGTGCGAACGATCGTTCCGCGCCTAGAACACGTGATCTTCACGGGGCACTTGGGACCGCGCGCACGTGCGCTCCTTAATCCGTTCGCGCTGCGCTAAAGCAGCAACGTCCTTACCCGTATCCGTGTCACCCGCGTTTGACGGCCGCGCGCTAAGGCTATATCCCGCGAACAGTGAATGGGAGATGCATGAGGCATCTTCCGTTTGCGTTTCTATGAGCAACGAGAGCGACGTTATGCGGGCGGTGCTTTCCGGCAAAGCTCCGCGTCCTGAGTATTTCGACGAGTACCACCGCGCGTTTCACGATGAGCGCCGGTCCGTCACTGAGCGCGTCCTCGAAGGTTTCGTTGACGAACGCGGACGGACGAGCTACGGTCGCCTCGTCGACGCCGTGGATGTCTCCCGGGGTCGCGTGTTGGATATCGGTTGCGGCGATGGCGTACTGCTCGAGCAACTGATCGCGCGGCATCGGGCGATTCGCGTGAGCGGTATCGATCTTTCGCCGGGAGAGATCGCGCGCGCGCAGCGGCGACTTCCAGCTGCGAACGTTGACGATCTCGTTGTTGCTGCGGCCGAGTCAATGCCTTTCACGAACGATGCGTTCGATGCAGTGGCGTCTCATCTCGTCGTGATGCTGATCCGTGATGTAAACGCGGCGTTGCAGCAAGTGCGCCGCGTGTTGCGACAACGGGGAGTTTTTGCTTTCGTCGTCCCGCGTCCGCCTCTCCCATCGGAAATCACAATGCAGTTGTTGCAGTCCATACGCGGGTGGGTGCGTGAAATCTATCCGGATTACGCGCCGGTCAACCCGGGCGACCCGCGTATCTTCGCCACGCAAACGTTGGAAAGCATGCTCCATGACTGCGGCTTCTCCGACGTTCGGATCGATGATTTTACGGTCCAACGTGCTGTCGGAATCGACATTCTCCGGCGCCGCATGGGTCTTTTGTACTACGTTGGTACGTTGCCAGAGGATGCGCGCATGCGCGTATATGAACGGCTCACGGAGTGGGCCGGTGACCGCACGATTCTCTATCGCGAATCGATGCGAATCATCGTAGCGCGCTAACTCGCCGAACCGATTCCCCGATAGGTGTCAGAGACCCGAACACCCCTTCACTTATGAGGACACTATGGCCACGGTCCAACACGCCGCAATCGCGGCCGGATTTATGCACGCACTCCGCGATCCCGGTACATTCGCGAAGTGGCAAGCCGCACAAAACGATTCTGCTGCACTCAAAGAATTGATTCAAACAACGCTTGGCCTCTCGCAGCCGCCGAGCGACGCCGACATGGAACAGATGCGTCAATACGCGGAAGAGAATCTGCAGGACGAGCATGCGAAACTGACTGGCGAACAGGCGAACGCGCCGCGCGCCGTCGGGTTCGCATACACTATGCAGTCGTAGCGCGCAACACCCAAGCCGCAATTTGGGTGCGCGACGAGAGGTTGAGTTTGCTGAAAATGTTGGCGATGTGGCCTTCAACGGTGCGTTCGCTCAACACAAGCTGCTCGGCGATCTCGCGGTTCGACATACCTTGCGCAACGAGCCTTGCGATCTGCCGTTCGCGAGCCGTAAGCGGAGATTTCGCCTCCGCTTTCAGCGCGCTTGTCTTTTGCGCCGAGCGCGAAACGAGCTCGACGATTGCCGACAGCCCAAGATTGCGGCACTCGTCGCATGCGTCGTCCACATCGCGTGCGGGAGCGCGCCCCAGTCCCTCGCGCGCGAGCGCACGCGCGAGCGCGAGTTCGGCGGCGATGAGCGGTCGTTTATCATCCCACAGCCCTTCGGGTTGAGCGAGTGCTTCGAGCAGCTCCGTGTCGCCGCGTTTACGCGCGCTAAGTGCAATTGGCGTCGCGAGCGTAATAACGAGTGGATCGCTGGGCTTCGAGAGATGTGTGAGAACGATCCGTGAGAGCACCCGAGCGCGCGATTCGGACGTCCGCGGCAGGAGTGACGCCCACGATGCGAGCGGCATGAACCACACACCGCGCTCACCTGTGAGTAAGCGCGATACGTCGCTCTCGATCGAGGACAAAAACGAACTCGGTTCGTCTTGCATGACGCTCAGCGCAGCAGCGAGAGTCAGCATCCGGCGCCGGTGAATGGGATCGCTATAGCGCTGTAAAGCGTTTTCGACGACGACCAGTGCATCGTGATACCGGCCCGCGAACAATTCGGTCCACGCATAGAGGTAGTCGAGCCACGAACCGTTTTCATCGTCGCGCAGCCGCGTTCGCAGCGCGCCGACATTCGCCTCGTGCACGCCGAGCAAGCAGAGTTCGACGAACGTGCGCGCAAATTGCCCCAAGTTCCGCAACGCGTCCGGAACGCTCGACGCGGTGTCTTCCACGCGCGATATAGCGGCGCGCGACTCGACGAAATTGCCCGCGCGCATCATCATGTACGCGCGAACGATGTGACGGCGCAACGCTAGTTCAGGCGGAAGTGGAACGTCGAGGGCTGTCAACTCCGCGTCGATTTTCTCGAAGCGCGCGATATCGGCGTCGCAGGCCGCGAACCACATTCCCGCCGCGTGAAGCGCAGCGCGATCGAACGGCGCGGTGAATTGGTTTGAAAATCGTTCGTAGTTCTTTACGGCGCGCTCGTTTTCGTCGTTGAACCATTGCGCGAGGACAAGTTGCGCCGCAAGCGCAGCGACGCCGGGCAATTTCCGCCGCGTCGCTTCATCTAACGCGTGTTGAAATACTTCGTTCGCGCGATCGAGGCGATCGATGAACTGTAGCGCGCGGCCGTAGCCGGAATAGAACGGTACGAACCGGTCGTCAGGCGGCTCACCGATTTTCAGCATCTGCTCGGAGACGCTGATCGTCAAGCGCACCTGCCCACGTTCGATCGCTTCGCTCGCAAGCGCGGCTAAGGTCGTAATCGCAAGGTCGCGATCGCCGCACGCTTGCGCTTGCTCCGCTATCTGCAAGCGGTCTTCCAGCGTGGGATTCGAGACGCTCCGCAGTGCAGCGATGATGCGCCGGCGCATTGGAATGGTAACAGGAATCGTCTCGAGTACGGCATCGGCGAGCATGGTATGTGCGAACCGCAAGTGCGTGCTTTCCTGTACTAAAAAGCGTTCTGAACTCGCGGTGATGAGATTGACGAGATGGTTTTCGTCGAGCCAGATTCGGCGCAACAAGTTATAGTCGATCGGCTCGTTCAGCAGCGACATGATTTGAAGAAATTCCCGCAGCTGCGCCGGAAGCGATTGGATGTTGCGAACCGTGACCGATCTCAAACTTTCGGCAACGTCACTCCCAGTGCGGGCTGCGCGATCGCGCGCCGATTGAGCGAGGGTGACGAGATCTATCGGATGTCCGCCGGAGTGCGCCACGATTGCATCGATGACGTCTACGGGTGCCTCCGGAAATTCAGCGCGCGCAGCACCCATAGCCGCGCGACGATCGAGGGGACCGAGGCTGATGCGTACTGCTGCGTCAAGCAGCGAAAGCGGTTCCGACGGATCGATCCGTTCGGTCGTCAGGAGCGCGAGCGGACGATCAGCGAGACTGAGCAAAATCGCGTTGAGCGCGGTCGCACTTTCTTCGTCGATCCATTGCGCGTCATCTAAGGCGATGAGCACCGGGTGATCTAGTGTTACGCCCTCGAGCAGACGTAAAAGCGTCGTGCCGCCATCGGTTGCACTGCCGTCAAGTTCACCAAGTCCGGTCGTATAGCGGGCGGATTCATCTCCGAGCGCTTCCGACAGCGCCGCGAGGAGCCGCCGAACGACTCCGAAGGCCAGCGTCTGCTGGATCCGATGCGCTGACGTGCCGAATTGAAGCCACGAGCCCGATTGCTCGCGGATCGTGGTCAACAGCGCGGTCTTTCCAATTCCGGGCGGCCCTTCGATGGCGATGCAGCGCGCCACCGGCGTCGATTGGGCGATCTTGAGCGCGCCAAGAGCGGTCGCAATTTCCCGTTCGCGGCCGATCAGGGCGGACATGGCCGTCGTAATTCGTCCGAAAACCAGGTGTTTCCCCGGATTCTTTCGCGTGCCGCCTCTCGTACCATAGGGTCATGGAGGACTCGTCCGTGGTCGCAATCACCCAAGCAACCTACGATGCAATCCCGAATCGTCCGCGCTTTACCGGCGCCATTCCCTACTGCTTCATTCTCGACGAGGCGTATCGGGTCGTCATGGCCGGGCCCTCCAGCGCTGAAGAACCCTTAGCATCGTTGTACGACGCGAGCTCCGGCGTGGACGCGCTGCCTGGAGCGATCGATCGCGTCGTGCGCGCTCTCACTGCGGCGTGGCGTAACCCCCGGACCGCAAGTCCCGCTGCTGCCGCAGTGAGCGATCTTCACGTCACCGTCGCGCCCCTGCACGGGCACGACGGACGCCGGATCGCCGTCTTCGTCCAACGCGCTGCCTGATCGACGAAAGGGTCCTTGCGCAGCGCCGACAATCGAAGGCGGGTGCAACTCACACAACCGGAAAGCCCGGCTGGTGTCATCGAGCCGGTTTCCCGTCCCGCGGGCGCACTCGAGTTAACGATTCGCGGGCTGCTTCTCGGTGGCCTGATTACGCTCGTCTTTACCGCTGCTAACGTTTATCTCGGCCTCAAGGTCGGGTTGACGTTCGCGTCGTCGATTCCGGCGGCGGTGATTTCTATGGCGGTCTTACGCGGATTCCGCAGCGCGACGATCTGGGAGAACAACATCGTGCAGACCGTTGCTTCGGCCGCGGGCACGCTGTCCTCGGTCATCTTCGTCTTGCCCGGACTCGTCATGGTGAGTTGGTGGACGCACTTTCCGTTCTGGCAGTCTTTCGCGGTCTGTGCGTTCGGCGGAATTCTCGGCGTGATGTACAGCGTGCCGTTGCGCCGCGCGCTCGTGACCGGTTCGGATCTTCCGTATCCGGAAGGGGTCGCTGCGGCGGAAGTTTTACACGTCGGCGCCGGTAAACAAAAGGACGAAGCCGCAGCCGAGAATCGCTTGGGGCTGATCGCGCTCATCGTGAGTTCGATCGCGTCAGCCGCAGTGCAGGTCGGTACGGCGATTCGACTCTTTGCGAGCGAGTTCGACGGCTTCGCGAAGGTCGGTCCATCGATTACCGGTTTGGGATTTTCGACCTCGCTCGCGCTCGTGGGGGTCGGTCACCTCATCGGGCTGAGCGTCGGTAGCGCGATCTTTGGCGGCCTCTTTATCGCGTGGGGTATTTTGATTCCACTGTTTTCGGCGTTGCATCCGCAGGCGGGCGCGATCGCCGATATCGCAAATGCGATCCGCGCGCACGACGTGCGTTTTATCGGCGCCGGCACGATCGGCATTGCCGGCATTTGGACGTTGCTGCGGTTGGCGGCGCCGGTGTGGAAAGGCGTTATGTCCTCGGTCGCCGCATCGCGAGCACGCAAGGCGGGCGCGACGCTCGACATCACCGAGCACGATCTTCCCTTCAACGTCGTTCTTTTGATCGCGCTCGCGTGCTTTGTTCCGCTCGGGATCCTGTTGTACGTGTTTCTCTCGGGCACACCGTTGCAATCGATGGCTGTGCCGCTGATCGTCGTCGGCATGGTCTACGTCGTAATCGTCGGATTGTTCGTCGCGGCGGCGACGGGGTATATGGCCGGACTGATCGGATCGTCGAACTCGCCCGTTTCCGGCATGGCGATTCTCTCGGTCATCGGTGCGGCGCTCTTGCTGCTGCTCGTCGCAAAAGCCGACCCCGTCACGACCCCCGCGTTGGTAGCGTACGCGTTGTTCATCACGACGATTTTGATCAACGTCGCCACGATCTCAAATGACAATCTTCAGGATCTGAAGACGGGTCAGCTGGTCGGTGCGACGCCGTGGCGGCAACAAGTCGCGTTGATCGTCGGCGTGTTGTTCGGTGCGATCATTATCCCGCCCATACTCGACGTCTTGAACAAGGCATACGGATTCGGTGGAAACGGATTGGCCGCGCCGCAAGCGGTGCTCATTTCGACGCTCGCGAAAGGCGTGATCGGCGCGACGACCCCGTGGAACCTCATCGGCATCGGTGTGTTGATCGGCATCGCCGTCATCGTGATCGATGAGCTCGGCCGCATGTCGGGACGCTTTCGCTTTCCGCCGCTCGCCGTGGGCTTGGGCATTTATCTTCCGCCGCAGGCGACGGCGCCCGTTGTCGTCGGCGCGCTCTTCGGCGCGATCTACAACAATTGGACTCGCAACAAAAACAATGCCGACGCAGCGCGCCGCCTGGGCGTGCTCGTAGCGTCGGGGTTGATCGTTGGTGAAAGCATCTGGGGCGTGCTCTATGCCGGAATCATCGTTGCCGCCCAGCGCGGTGCGATCTCCGTCGCGGATCCGTCGCAACCGTTCGCGCTACTTGCCGCAAACTTTGCGCTCGCCACGCCGCTCGCCGTCATCGCATTCGTCTTGGTCCCGTTTGCGTTGTATCGTTGGATCGGGCGGAAAGCGCGCACGGTCTAAAGCGGCGGAACGGCGCGGCGCCAGTTGTCGTCGGCGCGCGCGCGGGCGATGCGTTCGCGCACCGTTGCGATCAACGAGCCGCCGTCGACGGAGCGGCGTGCTTCCGCAAGCTCTTTGCCGAATTTCGCATCGCGCGTGCGGTAGAAATCGCCGGCGAGGCGCGGCCATAGTGCAACGCTTCCCGAAATGCAACCCGCGCCGCCGAAGCTCAACACGTCGGCAAGCGTCTCTTCCGAACCGGTGAATACGCGCAATTCGGGATGGCGCAGCAGTAGCTCACGCTGTAACGTCGCGTCGTTCGAGCTGTCCTTCATGCCGACGATCTTGCCCGGGAATTCATTCAACAAGCGGTCGACGAGCGACGCGGTGAACGTGATACCGCTCATGCGCGGGAAATTATACAGGAGAACCGGCGGCGGGCTCGCGCGCGTGAAGAGTGCGTCGAAGAAGCGCACGATACCGTCGTTGCTCGTGTCGCGATAGTAGAACGGCGGAATAATCAGCGCGGCTGCTACTCCGAGGTCCGCCGCGGCGCGATTGAGTTCCACCGCATCATCGAGCGCGCAGGCGCCCGTGCCGAACATCGTTTGGGGTTTCGGAATCCCGGCCTCAACGATTCCACGCATGAATGCGATGCGCTGACGCGTGCTGAGCGACATCGCTTCGCCGTTGGTTCCGAGAACGTTCAGCCCGTCGATGCCGTTGGCGAGCAGTTCTTGATAAAAGGCCGCGGCACGCGCCGCATCGGGTTCGAACGACGCATCGACCGGCGTAACGGTCGCTGACCAAACACCTGCAAGCGTCGGCGGCGCGATCACGATCTCCCAAGCGCTCCTTTCAAGAAGAATGCGAGGTTCGCCGGGCGTTCCGCCAGACGGCGCATCAAGTACGGAAACCAGTAATCGCCGTACGGTACGGCGAGACGTACGCGGTATCCGCTGCTAATGAGGCGCTGCGCGAGCGGCGCGCCGATGCCGTAGAGCAGCTGAAATTCGAAACGCCCGCGCAGCGGCAACCGCTCGCGCTTCACGATCGCTTCGACGGCATCGATGATCTTCGGATCGTGCGTCGCGATCGCGGTGTAACCCGGATTGGTCAGTGCCAGTTCCGCGAGCCGCAGGTAATTTGTGTCCACCTCGGCCTTAGAGGCATACGCGACATCGGGCGGTTCGAGATACGCCCCTTTCACGAGCCGAACGTTCGGGCGCAGCGGAAGGAGCGCTCTTAAATCGGCAACACTGCGGTAGAGATACGATTGGAGCACGAAGCCCACGTTTTCAAAGCGTTCGCGCAAGCGCCGGTACGCCCGAAGCGTTGCATCGACATAGCGCGACTGCTCCATATCGAGGCGCGTCGTATTTTTACCGTCTTGGGCAGTTCGCGCAATGCGCGCCGCGTTTCTATATGCCAGCTCGGGATCGATGTCGAGGCCAACGTGCGTCAGTTTGAACGCGACGTTCGCATCCATGCCGCGTTGCACGAACGTGCGAAGCATCTCGCAGTACTGTTCCGTCGCGTCCTCTGCCTCCGATGCATCGTTCACGCCTTCGCCGAGGATACCGCACGCGACGCAAAAGCCGTCGCGATTGAGCGCTTGCGTTACGTTGAGAAAATCTTCAGCGCGTTCGCCGGCGACGAAACGGCGCGCGCCCAAGCGCATCCCGTAACGCGAAACGGCGCGCTGAACGGCCGCGTTATCCGCAGCGGCCAAAATTGCAGCGCGCACCGGACGTTCGAGAAGCGAGCCCATGTCGCGCGTTTCGACGGCACGGTGACCAAAACCGGTTGCACACGCATCGCCGACTGCCGTGAGCCATCGCAAGCGCGGTTCGTGAGGTCGCGTGCCGGCAAGAAATCGCTTGGAGCGTCGAGCGCGAGTTCGTGTGAACGCAGCGAGTCGGGACGTCCATCCTTCGGCGTATCCCGGGATGCTGTGATTATCGTGCGCAGAGCTTGTTCATAACGGCAATTTTTTGTGGAGACGCTGTGAATCGGTAAAAAAGCGGCTTGTTTGCGCATGGGTCGCTTTGCTATGCTCGGAGCACTTCAGTCACGACGAAGTGCGGTAGTACGAAGCCGCGTTGATTGCACGGTTGAAGCGCTGTCGTTCAGCGAGTGTAGTGTAATCACCAACCGAGGATCGAACGTCAGTGGGGGTTCGGTAACGAACTCAAACAGGCGAACGAATCGGAAAGTACAACAAAGCCTGTCGCCGATTCGGCGGCGGGCTTTGTGTTTTGCGGCGCGCATTATTCATCGCGATGCAACGGGACCATCGCAGTGGCCGCCAGTCGGTGAGGTAACTGGGACGAAGGAGGAAAGCATGTACATATCCGTTGTGACGTTGCCCGTGCGCGACATCGACCGCGCGATCGAGTTTTATACGAAGACGCTTGGGTGGGACAAGACGATGGACGCGCCGATGGGAGAAGGAATGCGCTGGGTAACGGTAGCGCCGAACGGTGGACAGGCGTCATTCACGCTGTCGGTCGTTGACGAAGAGATCAAAGAAGGCGAGAACGACGTTCGCGTGATTCTCGAAGTGGATGACGTTACGAAGGCATGCGGCGACCTGCAGAGGCGTGGCGTGACGATCGCAACACCACCGCGGATCGAACCGTGGGGCGGTTGGGCGATGATTCAAGATTCCGAAGGCAACGTCCACGGTCTGCATTCGCCGGCTGCTGCGAGCAGTGTTATGTGATGTGAGACTGCGTTACGCGGTGTTAAGCTAACACCGCAATGCGATGCCATGATGGCGGCATGAGCAAGCTGCTCAGCAACCTCTAATTTTGTGAAAGGCATCGCATGATACGTCAAATCTTTCGACGTGCGGCGACGGCGTTCGCATTGATTGCACTCGTCTTCGGCCAGGTAACATGGGCACTGGCCGGTACGACGGGCGGAATCGGCGGCATCGTCACCGACACGGCCGGAAGTCCGATTGCAGGCGCGTCAGTCAAAGTCGTATCCGCTTCGCAAAGCGGCACGACAACGAGTGACGCATCTGGCAGATTCAACTTCCTCTCCCTTGCACCGGACACATATACCGTCTCACTGGAAAAGGACGGCTATCAGCCGGTTTCATACGCCGGCGTTACCGTTTTCGCGGACAACAATCTGACGTTGTCCTTCAGGATGGAGAAGGCACTCAAGACGATCGCGAAAGTATCGGCTACGTCCGCCGGCTCGCTCGTAAAAGCCGGCGTCGGTTCCGATATCTACAGCGTCAACTCGCAAGCGATTACGACCGCAAGCGCGCTCGGCGGCGGCGGCAACCTCAACAGCGCCTACTCCGCCATTTCGTCCGTTCCGGGCGTTACCGTTCCGGCGGGCGGAATGGGATGGAATCAGCCGACATACGTCCGCGGTTCGCAATTCTTCTTCACCGGATTCGAATACGACGGGATCCCCGTCAATCGCGCGTTCGACAACTACAATTCGTCGACAGAATCGAATCTCGGGCTACAAGAACTGCAAGTGTACACGGGCGGCGGCCCATCGTCGTCGTCATCCGCGGGAACGGCGGGATTCATCAACCAGGTCTTCAAGACCGGGACGTATCCCGGCTATCTCGACCTCTCAGGCGGGATCGGTTCGCCGACGTTTTATCACCAGGCAAAGGTCGAAGCGGGCGGCGCAACGCCGGATCGCCGTTTCAGCTACTACGTCGGACTGAGCGGATACAACCAAGACTACCGGTTTTTGAATAACGCGAACGGTGGTTCGATGGCAAACGATCCCACTGGGATTTACACCGGACAAAGCTTCGTTGCGGTTGGGCCGCAACTGATCAATGGAACGGCGCGCTCGGAAACGCCGGAATGCATTACCGGAACGGCAACGACGCCCGCCTCGGTTGCAAATCTACCGTGGCTCGCGCCCGACCTCGGCGGCAGCGCGACCAATTGTTATGTGCCGTTTAACGGTCTCTACGGCAATGCGACGGACCCGGCGCAGATTGCCGACCGTGAGAACGTCGTAAACTTCCATTTCCGTATTCCGCGGAAGAACGGAACGTCGGACGACGTCCAACTTCTCGGAAGCTCGTCGATGCTCAACACCTCGTTCTACACAAGCCCGAACGACGCCGGCGGTTACTCCGCGTATACCAATGCGCTCTTTGGAAATGCGTATTGCAACCCGCAGACAAGCCTAAGCGCAGGCGGCGCGGCGTGCACGCCCACGCCGTATGTCAACTATCCCGCATACGTCGACGCGACGATCTACAACGCGCCGTTTGGCACGCCGATCAAAAATCTGACGACGAGCCAGTATTACCAACCGAGCAGTCCAACGAACCGGGCGTTCCAATCCGAACTCCCAGCAACCTTGCGCGACGCGATCATGAACGACACTGGAATCGTCAAACTCCAATACACGCACCAGTTCTCGAGCAATGCGTTCGCTCGTGTCTTCGGGTACACGTTCTTCTCGGACTGGACCCAAGCCGGCGCGAATTCGGCCCAAGACTGTTATCTCAACGGCGGGCTCGGACCGTGCTTTAGCGGCGTTGCCGCAAACTACGATCTGATCACGCACACCGGCGGCGGACAGATCGAGCTCGTCGATCAATTGACGAGCCAACATCTGCTGCAGCTGACTGCGAACTACACGACGGCAAACGTCGTGCGTTACAACAACACGGGGTATACCGCATCGTCGGGCCCGCTTTCAGTCTCGCCGATCGGCGTCGTCAGCCAATCGGGTAGCACGTTCTCGTGTTGGGACGAGCAGCCCGGAAGCCCTCAGTATGACAGCACCGTTCCATGCGTGCCAAGCGGAAGCGCATTCAAGTTGTGGGGTTCGAATGCCGCAAATGGCGCGTACAACGGTGGCGCGCTAGGTCCGAACGCAGCCGCTGCTGGGGCCAATTGGGTAACCTTGTGGAACGGAAACGCGGCCGGCACGCTCAATACCGTCAAGCCGAAGTTCGCGTTCGTTTCGCTGAGCGATCAGTGGCGGCCGAACGACAAGCTCTTGCTCAACGCGCAGTTGCGCTATGAAGACTACCAGTACGGGCTCGTAGCGAACCCCGGGACGGCAACCGACTTCTACGCGCAGATCATCTCGAACGACGTTTGTCAAAACGCATCGGGCGTTGTGTTGACAAAGCCGTTACTCCCTGGGGCGCCTCCGCCCGCACCGGTGATCTACACGCCGAGTTGCGCGGCCGGTACGGTGGTGGCGGGATATCCGAACGGAATTCCGGCGGGATATTCGCATCCGTCGTTCTCGGCAATTTCGCCGTCTTCGTATACGATTGCGGACCTCTCGCCGCGTCTTTCCGCGACGTACACGCAGTCACCGGACACTGTGTGGCGCGGATCGATCGGCCGTTTCACCGAACCGCCGATCTCCGCGTCGGTTCAGTATCTGAATTCATCAGGCAACAGCCTGTCGACGTGGAACGCGACGTTGCCGCTCGGCTTCTACACGCCGTTCCATCCGATTCCCGCGATGAACGCAACGCAGGCGGATCTTTCGCTCGAGCACCACATTCACGGGACGGACATGAGCTTCAAGATCTCGCCGTTCTATAACTACACGGTCGGATATCAAGAGCAGTCCTTCATCGGGCCGAATTTCGTAACGCAAGCGCCGGTCGGAAACTTCCGGTCGATGGGCGTCGAAGCGGCGTTCACCAAGGGAGACTTCGCAAAAGACGGCCTTTCTACGCAAGTAGCGTTGACCTACACGAATGCCAAAGTGCAATACACGAATTGGTTCGGAACGAATCAGCTCAATGCCGTCAATCAGGCGATCAGCCAGTTCAACGTCCTGACGAAGGGCGGCGGTGGTTCGCCGTACTACTGCTCGGGCGGCAAAGACGCTGCCGGAAATCCGAGCCCGGGTGTCGCCTCGCCGAGCTGCGGAGCATTCGGCGGCATTGCGATCACGAATCCATACTACAACATGAATCAGCAAGGACTCGTCAATACCAGCGGCTGGTACGCGCCCGCCGATACGGGTCTTTCGCCGACGAACAACCCGTCGACGACGTACTACGATTCGCCGTGGAATTTGGAGTGGCTTCTGAATTATCGCAAACAGAAGTTCGCGACCACGTTGTCATTGAGCGTCGTGCAAGGGTCGGCTTACGGGGGACCGCTCGATGTCGTCGGAGTCGATCCGCGCGTCTGCACGGCAAACGCCACGACGTCTGGTATCGTTCTTGCATCGCCCAAAACGGACCCGTTCGCCTGCGATGCACTAACGGCAGGGGGAACGTTCTCCAATGCGGCCGGTCAACTCTTCGTTCCGAATCCGCAGACCGGATCGTTCGCGTATCCCGGCGAGTATCGCAACCCGTGGCTGATGGTCGGAAACCTTGCGTTTACGTACGATCTGTCACCGCGGATCTCGGCAAACATCACGCTCGCCAATCTCTTCCACAGCTGCTTCGGCGGAACGAAAGCTCCGTGGACGTCTGCGTTCGCGCCGTCGCCGTACGTCTGCGGATATCAGGCCAACGGATTCTTCATCTCGAACTTCTACAACGGCACGAGCCCGTTCGACACTGCTGCGAACGGTTTCACGCCACCGGCGTTCGAGACGAATTCATACAGCCCGCGGTCGTTCAGCGATGCGGGCACAGTTCCATCGCCGCTCAACGTGTTCTTCCAACTCACCGTCAAAGTGTAGGTTGTTGAATCGTGTGAAGCAGAGAAACGGAGTGTATGTCACGATCTTTCAGGAGTGAGTGACATACATTCCGACGCACGGTACCCGTGCACGCATTGGACGCCGGCACACGTCGCGCGTCCAATGCTTTTTTCGCGGTGCCTAGTCACTGTGCGCGTGTACGATCGCCGATTTCTTTGCCGAGACATATTCGCGAGATGCCGCGGCGGTGATCGGCGTCGAAGGCGGATACGCCGAAGCACTCACGCCGGCTGCGCGACAAGAGGCAGTCGTACAAGCGATTCAACCGTACGAAAGAGTGTCCGTCACGCAATTACTTGCTGGACGTGACGCCGCGGTTGAACGCGATCGCAGTGCCATTCACGGAAATCGTTCCGTTCGACGGAAAGATCGATCCTTCTCGTGGATTTCGAACCGGCAAATCAAAGTAGGCGCATGCCCTACGTTCCAGTGTAATCCGACGCGCGTGTGCCGTCGGACCAGTGCGTGACGGGAACGAAGAACTGCGCCCACGGCTCCGGCATCGCGTCGACACTATCAAAGACAACAGGAGAACGCGGCCGATCCGCGCCCCAGCTTTCTCCGGATTTCGCGATATTAGCGCGCGGCATGAAGAACATCAGGTGAGGATACCAGGACTTATCCCGATCGCTCAGATACTGCGCCTTGGACATCATGTACGCGAGGGAGTCCGGCTGCGGCACAGGCAACGACTTTGCAGCGATGGCGGCTAGCATTCCCGTTTCAATTTGCTGTTTCGAGGCGCCCCCAAGTGCCAATGCCGTTCTTTTCAACGTGTAGATCAGCACGCTGCGCGACGCAGAACGGTTGTAGCACACCGGGGCTTGGAACTTACGGTTCCAGAACGGCTTCGCATTGAACGGTTGCATCCACGTTCGCTCCACAAGGCAGGTAAAACCGTTCTTACCGTTTCGAGCGACGGTATAGCCATGTGGGCCGAGCAGAAGGATTGTCGCCTTGCTCGATATCGATGCGGGAGCCGCGCTACGGGCGAGCGCGGTCTCCACCGACGAATCCATAAGGTATCGTGAAACGGGTGCCATCTTCTCCGGAGCAGTGACGTCGATTGTGCCGAGAACCGCGATGCCAAGCATCAGCACGCGAAAGGTAACCGTTTCCGCTTTCATAAAATCCCACCGTTCCGCCGCAGTATATGGAACCATGTGCAGCGCTGCTAAAAAAAATCATCGCACGATGATTATGCGAACTGCTTCACACGATCTAACGCTTCGCGTCATCATTTGCGACGCGAGCGGCGGCTGCGGCGAACACGCGCGGTTTACGACGTGGCTTTCGAATCGCGTGAGATCTCGTCAAGACACAGTGGGCGTGCGTTCCGGCGGCAATCCCAGCACAGCTCCACCTGGTAGATCTCGCGAACCCGGCGGATTTTCAGCTCCGCGCCGCATCGGTCGCATTGTTGCGGGCGGCCATCTTCGATCGCTGCGATAAGCGCCGGGTGCTTCTGGTGCAGCGGTGCATACATCGGATCAACGACCGTTAAGAACAATCCGGGCTCGCGTGTACGCAATGCGCGTTGCAGCGTTCCCGCCGCCGATGCATCGTCGTTCAGTGCCAATTCCACCGCCGACAAAGAAATGTGCGATGGCATCGCGGACGAGCGAAGCGTCGAGATGGCGCGCCGTGCTCCGGCCGCGTCGCCACGTTTCGCCGCAATATACCCGCGCGCCGCAATCACCCGCGTCGACATGTCGCTGCCTCCAACCATGGAGAGCATCGCCTCAGCCTCGTGATACTCGCCTTCCAATGCGTAGGCGCAGCCGTCGTAAAAGTACGTCATCGCATGGTGATTATCGAGTGCGCGCGCGGTGTCGAACGCGCGATGCGCTTCGTCGTATCGCCGCGCCATGTAGAGAACGGTCCCGAAGAGGGCTGTCGAAAATGAAGACGCCGGGTCGGCGGTTACGGCGAGGTCCGCTTGTGTCAGTGCGCCGATGTAATCGCGGCGCGATAGGCGCTCCCACGTTGCGGCGGTGTGGCCGACCGATGCGTCCGGCGCAAGAAGAATCGATCGCTCGGCCGCCAAGCGCGCGTCGCTGCGATGTGCATTGAAGAATAGCAACAACGTACTGAGCGTAGCAAATGCACGCGACGACGACGGATCGATAGCGACGACACGTTCGATCAGCGTTCGCGCGCGCCAGTATGCATGCTGTGGCGAATAGAAGAGCCGGATTCCGGCGTTGCAGTATGCGGTGGCGAGCGTTTCGAGCGCCGGAACATATTCGGGTTCCTCTACGCACGCGCGTTCCAACAATTCGATCGCCTGAAGCACCGAAGTTTCGTCGCGCTGCCGATACAGCGCAACTGCCCTTTGAAAGAGCGAGAACGCCGGGCGCAACGCGTCGGGCCGATGCTTGCGCATGTCGATCGGCGATTCGCCGGCTAAGCGAAATCCGCGCTCGGGAACTGTTTCGATATACGATGCGGAATCGTAGCGCGCAAGCGTTTGACGAAGCCGGTAGACGGTCTGGTTCAGCGCGGCATCGCTTGCCGATCCCATCCACAGCCGCTCGATGATTTCGTCGCGCGACGCGATGTCCGGACGGCGCTCGCCGAGGACCGCAAGGAACTCCGCTTCTTTGGGCTTTAGCGTAACGGGTAGGCCGTCATGCCACAACTTTCGCTGCGTAAGGTGGAAGATGAAGCGCCCGAATGACACCTGCGTATACAACACATAGGCCACGCGCGGCTCGTGAACATTGTGACAAATTGATGCGCGGTTAACACGAAATAACAGCACGGCAGCGGGTCATTATTCTTCCAGCGTCGTTCGCGCTGATGGACGCCCGTGCGACTTCAGCGAAGCGCGTCGTTCGTCTGCGTCAAAAGCAGTTCGACGATCGTTGCTGCCGGCGCTTCCCGGGCGAGCGGGAATGCCTGGCCGGCCCACAACGAAAGGAACTCCGCGCGTCCTTGCGCGGCCGCGGCGTTGCGAATGTCGCGCGTCAACGTGTTCTGTTGCGGATACGGAGCATGCTCGCGCGGGTCGGCGAGCTCGCGAGTGAACCGGTTGGCAATGCCCCGTGCCGGTTTGCCGGAGAAGGCTTCAGTGACGATCGTATCAGCCGGCGACGCGTGCTTTAATGCGTCGCGATAAGCGCTCGCGGTGGCTGCCTCGTGCGCAAGTAAGAACGCGGTACCGATTTGTGCCGCACACGCGCCAAGTCTCACGACGGCTGCAACACCGCGGCCGTCGGCGATGCCGCCCGCTGCGATAACCGGTATGCGAACTGCATCGACGATTTGCGGTACGAGCGCGAGCGTTCCGATCAGCGGAAGCACGTCGTAGCAAAGAAATGTGCCCCGGTGACCGCCCGCTTCAGCTCCTTGGGCGCACACCGCGTCGATACCGGCGTCCTGCAACGCGACCGCTTCTTCGACGGTCGTGGCGGTTCCAATGGTGTAGATTCCGGCATCTCGCAATTCGGCGACGATTGCCTGCGGCGGAATTCCAAGCGTAAAACTGAATGCGCGCGGGCGCGTTTCGAGCACGACGCGCATTTGTTCATCGTGATATGCAGGAGGCGACGGCGCGATGTCGCGATGCGGCACGCGAAGTTCGTCGCGATAGACATCGAGGCGCCGATCCGCGCGCGCAAGTTCGGCGGCGTCTACTGCGGGCCGGCCGCTGTCTATGAAGAGGTTCAGCCCAAACGGTTTTGGCGTCAGCGTGCGAAGCCGCGCGACGTCGTTGCGCATCCGTTCGGGGTCGCTGTACTGGCAAGCGAGAAAACCGAACGCGCGCGCGTTGCATGCCGCCGCGGTGAGTTCCACCGTACCAGGCCCGCCGAGCGGCGCGAGGATAATGGGCGTTTCGAGAAACGCGATGGTTCGTGTACCGGCGGTCATCTGGCGCGTATCGTACACCCGGGCGCCACGCTCGAGTACGACTCAAGGCGTACGCGAAACGGTCGCAAAACCGATTGCCGAACGGATCGCAAATTTTTGTGAGCGGGTTATACGGTTGACTTCGAGGTCGCCAAACTGCGCGCTACGCTTTTGCGCGCTGCGGAAGCTTCCAATTCGGGCGAATGAAGTGACACGTGTACCCGTCGGGATACTTCTGCAAATAGTCCTGATGGTCGGGCTCCGCTTCCCAGAACTCGCGCGCCGGCGCGACTTCGGTCACAACGTTTCCCGGCCACAATCCGGAAGCTTCGACGTCGGCAATCGTATCGTTCGCGACGCGCCGTTGTTCGTCGGTCGTGTAGAAAATGGCGGAACGATAGCTTTGGCCGCGGTCGTTGCCTTGGCGATTTAGCGTCGTGGGATCGTGGATCTGAAAGAAAAACTCGAGCAATTGCCGATAGCTCACCTTCGCAGGATCGAATGCGATTTCGATCGCCTCGGCATGCGTCCCATGATTGCGATACGTCGCGTTCGCAACGTCGCCGCCGCTATACCCAACACGCGTCGAGATCACGCCGGGATAGTCGCGCAAAAGCTCTTGCATGCCCCAGAAGCAGCCGCCGGCTAAAATTGCTGTCTCTTTTTGCGCCATCGTAAACCTCCGCACCCGGTCTTACTTTCTGCGTCGACAATCGCCTTCGCGATCGCTTCGCGCGCGATGGAGGCGCCTCGTGATACGTCTGCAACGTCCGAAGTGATCGGCGCGCAGTGCGCGAATTCGGCGGGGTGAGTGACTCGAGCGTTATCCGGTGGCTTCTTGACGGCGATCCGGCAATTCGTTGGCAAGTGATGCGCGATCTCAAGCGCGAGCCGAACGCGATCGTGGCGGCTGAGCGATCGCGGGTGGCGCAAGAAGGATGGGGACGGGCGTTGCTCGCGCGACAATCCGCCGGCGGCTGGTGGGGCTCGGCCGATGAAGAGGGATGGATGATCTCAACCGATGCTCTCGCGCTCTTGCGCGAAATGGGCGTCGATCCGGCAAGCGACGATGCGCGTCAGGCGATCGATCGCGTGAAGACGCATTTGAGTTTTGAGCGTTTGGAGAATCGCCCGTATTTCGACGGTGAGACTGAGCCGTGCATCAACGGCGCAATTCTCGCGATCGGCAGCTACTTCGGCGAACGTTGCGATGGCATTGTGGACCGCCTGTTGGGCGAACAACTCGCGGACGGCGGCTGGAATTGCGAAGCCCCGCCCAGCATGCGTTCATCGTTCAATTCCACGATTCGTGTGCTCGAAGGGCTTCTGGAATACGAGCGCCGCTGGGGTTCGGCGGCGGCGATCGCGCACGCGCGCCGGAACGCGCACGAGTATCTGCTGGAGCGCAGGATGTTCAGGCGTCTGTCGACGGGCCGCGTCGTGGACCCAAAGTGGATCCGCTTCACGTTTCCCACGACGTGGCATTACGACGTTCTGCGCGGGCTGGACTATCTGCGAAGCGCACGCGTGGAACGCGATGAACGCATGACTGAAGCGATCGAACTCGTGAAAGCGCGGCGTCACCAAAACGGACGGTGGCCGATGAACCACCTTCACGATGACCGGCTGAACTTTCCGGTTGAACCGCAAAGTGGGAGAGCAAGCCGATGGAACACTATGCGCGCAATGCGCGTGTTACAATGGTTCGACGGCGACTTGGTGCGATGAACGTGCGAATACGCTTTGCGACTCGGCAATTACCCACGAGGCGCCCGCGATGAGGAAATTGATCGCGAACTCCGACCAATCATTGTGCGAGTGATGCGTGAGGAGAATCGGAATCCAAACCAACAGTCCGAAGAGCACGAGCATGACCGCCATGAGGCGCATCGCGAGCGCTGCTTGCCGATTGATCAGCATCGCGAGCGCCGCAAGCGCGAATGCGATCGTTGTGAGAATCGCCCAGAAGCTCTGATTCGGCGGAATCCAGCTAGGAACTAACTTCGCTGTGCCTTCGAAAAAGATGATTTGCGCAAGCGTGAAGGAGATGGTGGAAAGACCGAGCCCGACGCGCGCGATTTGTGCAAGCACCGTAGCGTTAGCGGCGTTCCTTTCGGTTGAGGCGTATACGGCAACTGCGGCGCATACATAGGACAACAATTCAGCAAAAGCATCGTATTGTGGAAATGACGCGGGTTGCATGATGATGCCGCCGATGCGGTCCACCGCGAAAATCCCAACGGCGGCCCCGAAAGCAATGGCCGCGACGCGTGCCGTTCGCGAGAACAGCAACCCGATTGCAGCCGCTATTTCAACGACGACGAGGATGTCGCCGATGATTCTGCCGAGCGGGAGTTTCCAAATTCGCGCGAGCCCCTGCCACGTATCGACATCGTGCCACATCAGCGCGATAACGCCGAAGAGCACGGCGGAAGCCACAAAGAGGACCCGCCCGTAAAGTGCGGCTCGCGTCATGCCGAGCGGAACGGCCAAACGGCTGTCCCTGTGACGGCCATCGTGAACCGGCGTACAGGCGGGCTCTCGGTTGTGGGAATAAGGCACCCATGCATACCGAGTCACCGCCGACCCGCTCGCAGCGGTATCGAGAAATCCTTGCCGTACTTGCCAAGCACGGTTTCGCGGCCGCGGGCGCCGGCTTACGTTTCCACGCGAACGGTGAAAGCGCTGCGCAAGTTGCCTCCCAATTGCGCGAAGCGTGCGAAGAGCTCGGGCCGACGTTCATCAAACTCGGTCAGATGCTCTCGACGCGTGGCGATCTGCTCCCACGAGAGTATCGCGATGAGCTTGCGAAGCTGCAAGACTCCGTACCACCCCTTGATCCCGACGTTATCATTGGAGAGATCGTCAACGAACTGGGAGCGCCGCCGGCGTTGCTTTTCACAACGTTCGATCTCGAGCCGATTGCGTGCGCGTCCATCGGGCAGGTCCATCGGGCGCAATTAACCGACGGCCGCGACGTCGTGCTAAAAATTCGAAAGCCTGGCGTACGAGCGATCGTCGAATACGACTTGGACATTTTGCGCAAACTCGCAGCGTCGGCGACGAAATGGTTTCCCGAAGTCGCGGGATACGACGTAGACGCGCTCGTTGAAGAGTTTGGAGACATGTTACGCGCGGAGCTCGACTACACGCGCGAAGCGCGCAATGTTGCGCTCTTTCGTAAGATCTTCGAACAGGAACCTCGCTTTGCGCTGCCCGATGTCGTCGACGAGTACTCAACGGCGCATGTCCTGACGCTGACGTACGTTGATGGGACGAAGGTAAACGAAGCGCCGTTGCTCTCGGCAAAACTGCGAGCCGCCATCGCCGAGCGCATCGCGCGGTTCATCATGGAGCCGGCATTCATTCACGGCGTGTTCCATGCCGATCCGCACGCCGGTAATATTTTTTTTCGCCCGAACGGTGCGCTCGGCATCATCGATTTCGGCATGATCGGCCGGCTCTCCGAAGACCAGCGCCGAAAGCTGGCCGATTTCTTTCTCGCCGTGCACCGGCAGGACGGGCAGCGTCTGACGGATCGGCTCGTCGATCTCGCCCCGCCCACCGGTCCGATCGATCGCGTAGAGCTCGCGACCGAACTTCAACGTTTACTGCAACGGTATTTGAACACAGAGGTAGAGCGAGTCGAATTCGGTGCGGCGCTGAGCGAGATCCTCGATATCATCCGAGAGCACCATTTGCGTATGCCGGCTGCGCTGTCGCTATTTTTCAAAGCTGCCGCGATGGGAGAAGGGCTTATTCTCGCGATTGCTCCCGAGAAGCGGCTCGGCGATTTTCTCGAGCCCGTCGCGGCGAACGTCTCGGTCGCCAGATTCGATCCTCGCGAGTGGGGCGAGCGCGCGAAGCTCGCCGCGATGGAAACGGCCGAGCTCAGCATGGAATTGCCGCGGCGTGCCGATCGTGTGCTCGCGGACATCGAGCGCGGCAATCTGCGCGTCTGGACCCGCATCGAAGAACTCGAACCTATGCTCCAGCGCTTTGAAACCATCGCCGAACGGGTGAATGCGACGCTCATCGCCGCCGCATGCATCGTCGGCGTCACGATTCTGCTCGCGTTTTACCACCCTCAAGGATGGCAAATGGCGGTGGGCTGGATCTTGTGGATCGGCGTCGTTGTCGCCGTGCTGTGGGTATTCCGCACCGCGATTGCAACGTTGCGAAAGCGCGGGTGAACGCGCCTCCGACATGGTATCACCGAGCATGCTTCGCCTTTTTAACGGCGCCGTATGCTGCGCGTTGATTGTTGCCGCTTCGCTTTTGCCCGCCGGTGCAGCGCCGCCCAACGCCGCTGCAATCTATGATGCGATGCAAAGCGTCGTGACGTTCGATTCGGTCGTTGTTTCACCCGATGGAACGCGCGTTGCGTGGCAGCAGACCGTGCGTCATCGTCCGACGGTATGGGTGGAGGCGCTCGCCACGCACGCGCGCGTACGTCTAAGCGCCGATCTCGCGAAGAAGAACGCGGATGAAGGCGACCTCGCATGGTCGCCCGACTCGAAACGGATCGCGTTCCTCTCCGACGTCCGGAAAAAAGGCCACGGTCAGATTCATCTTTCGAATGCCGACGGCACGCACGTAGTGCAGGTCGGAACGTTGAGCGGCGCCGCGCAAGAACTCGCGTGGGCTCCCGACGGTACGCGGATCGCATTCTTGTATATCGCGCACCCGCATCGGAAGTCCGGCGCGCTTGCCGCCGGTGCGCGCGACGTCGGCGTCATCGGCACCTCCTATGACGAGCAGCAGCTCGCAACGATCGATGTACGAAGCGGATCCGTGCGCCTCGTTTCGCCGTCCAACGATTATGTCTATGAATACGCATGGTCGCCTGATGCATCACGTTTTGCGTTGACGTATGCGCGCGGAAGCGGCGACGACAATTGGTGGATCGCAAAACTTGCAAGCGTTGCATCGACCGGTGGTACGTTGAACGACGTGCTGACGCCCAAGTATCAGATCAATGCGCCGACGTGGTCGCCCGACGGGAAATCGATTGCCGTGATTGGCGGCATCATGAGCGATTTCGGTTCGGTCGGAGGCGATGTCTATCGTGTCGACGTCGCATCGAAGAACGCCACCGACATCACGCCTGGTATGGAGTACAGCGCGTCGTCCTTGCGCTGGGTTGCGCATGGGCGAATCATGATGCTCGCGCACTACAACGGATCGCGCGTCCTCGCATCACTGGATCCGCAAACCGGTAAGGTGAATCCGCTCATCGGAGCTGGAGAAAATCTTGCGGACCTCAGCGTGTCGAGGACCGCCACGGTGGCCGCCGTCGTGCGTCAGTCGTTCACGACCGCGCCGGAACTTTGGGCCGGCGCGCCGCGTGCTCTCGCGCGCATTACACACGTCAACGCGCACGTTCCGCGCTTCACCGGACGCGCGGTGTCATTGACGTGGAAAAGCGACCAGTACGAGGTGCAAGGGTGGCTCGTCTATCCGCGAGACTATCGCGCCGGCCGTACGTATCCGATGGTAACGATCGTTCACGGCGGTCCGTCCGCGGAATCGTTGCCGTCGTTCGTGAGTTTGTTCGTCAGTCCGTTAGCCGCGAACGGATATTTCGTCTTCGAACCCAATCCGCGCGGGAGTTTCGGGCGTGGTGAAGAGTTTGCGGCAGCGAATGTGAAGGACTTCGGTGGCGGCGATTGGCGCGATGACCTCGCCGGTGTCGACGCGGCGATTGCCGCTGCGCCGATCGACGGCAATCGTCTGGGGTTGGCGGGATGGAGCTACGGCGGCTACATGTCCATGTGGGGTGAGACGCAGACGACGCGTTTCAAGGCGATCGTCGCCGGTGCGGGGCTCGTCAACTGGCAGTCTTACTACGGGCAGAACAAGATCGATCAGTGGATGATTCCGTTCTTCGGCGCGTCGGTCTACGACGATCCCGCCGTCTATGCCAAAAGTTCGCCAATAACGTACATCAAACAATCAAAGACGCCGGTGCTGATTCTCGCCGGCGAGCGCGACGAAGAAGTGCCCGCGGCCCAATCGTTCGAGTTCTATCATGCCATGCAGACGCTCGGAGTTCCGGCGCAGCTCGTGGTGTACGCTGATGAAGGGCACGGCGTACGCCAACCGGCTCACGTGCGTGACATCATTTCGCGTATGGTGGGCTGGTTCAATACGTACTTGCGTTAATGTCTTACAGCCCGATTCTCGTGAGATCGGCGATGAACTCTTGGGTGCTCGGGCTGTCCCACCAATTTGCAATCGTCGCTTCCAATTCACGAACCGAGCGAAGCGCGCCGACGTGCTGCTCGAGCGAAGCGCGTTGCGGCGCCGGGCCGCGTAGCTCAGCTTCGAGTCCATCGATTGATCCGCGAGCTTCGTGCGTTGGAGGGATCGCGGCGCGAAGCGCATCACCCGGAAACGACGCTCGGATTTCATCGTGCTTGTCCATTCTTCACCGCTACAAGGCTCGTGCCGCGGCGCCCTGCCATACGTACAGGCGACCGTGCGAAGCTGAAAGAAATGCGCGAGCATGCATCTGATCGTTGCAGCGCTTTTTTCGCTCGCCCAAGCGCTGAGTTATCCGTTTCCGAACGCGCTCGTCAGTTCAGCAGACGGCAAGAGCATCGCCTACGTATTGAACGAAAAAGGCGTGCACAGCGTCTGGTTTGCCCGAGCGCCCGCGTTTACGCCGCATATGCTTTGGACGTCCGGAACCGACGACGGCCAAGAAATCAGCGATCTCGCGATTTCGAACGACGGAGAATACGTGGTTTACGTGCGCGGCGGAAATCACGACGCGAATTGGCCGGAGCGTCCGTGGCCGAATCCTGATCTGCGCGATCACCAAAAACCGCAGATGCAAGTGATGTCGCTTGCGACTACGGGCGGCGCGCCGAAGGTCATTGCGGAGGGGGATGCGCCCGCGATCTCACCCGACAATGCGCGTCTTGCATTCGTTCACGATCCCGACAACAAAATATGGGTCGCGCCGCTTGATGGAAGTAAGACCGCAGCGCCATACTTCTTCGATCGCGGCAACGATGGCGATATAACGTGGTCGCCCGACGGACATGCGCTCGCGTTTACGTCGGATCGCGGCGATCACTCGTTCATCGGCGTCTACAGCGGCGAGAGCAATCCACTCGTATTCCTCACGCCGACCACCAATCACGACTTCTCGCCGAAGTGGTCGCCGGACAGTAGGCAACTCGCATTCGTGCGCATCGGCGGCTCGGGCGGACCGCCGAAAGACCCGCTCGCGCAGTATCCGATGCCGTGGTCGATCGTCGTGGGCAACGCAGCTTCGGGTCAGACGCACGTCGCGTGGCAAAGCGAAAAGACGCTTCGCGATTCACTGCCGGAGATCAATGGGCCGCAGCTTCAGTGGGTTGCTGGTGAGCGGCTCGCGTTCATTTCGGAGCGGACGAACTGGCCGCAGCTCTATACGGTTTCCGCCAATGGTTTTTCGCGTGGTTCACCGCAAGCGGCGCGGCCGTTGACGAGCGAAAAATACATGATCGAGGACACGGCGCTTTCACCGGACATGAAAACGCTGTACTACACGGCGGACAGCGGCAACCTTCCCGGCGATGACGATCGCCGCCACATCTTCCGCGTTTCCGTCGACGGCGGAACACCGGTTCAGGTCACGCACGGTACGAACAGCGAATGGTGGCCCGCTGCGACAGCCGACGGCGTCGCCTACGTTCAAGCGGGTGCGCGCACACCGATGACGATCGTGCACAACACGACGACGCTCGATGCCGCCCAGATTCCGGACGATTTTCCGGCAGCGTCGATGGTGACGCCGAAGGAGGTAACGTTCCGCAGCAAAGACGGCCGGCTCATTCACGGGCAGCTCTTCATGCCGGCGAATGCACACCGATCCGTTCCCGGGCTCATTTACGTGCACGGCGGGCCGCCGCGCCAAATGCTGTTGACCTATCATTACTTCGACTACTACAGCTACGATTACGCGACGAACCAGTACCTAGCAAACCACGGATTTGCCGTACTGTCCGTCAATTATCGCCTCGGTATCGGCTACGGTCACGACTTTCACCATCCGCCGCACGCGGGTCCAGCCGGTGCATCGGAATATCAAGACGTCGTTGCAGGCGCGCGGTACTTGCAGCACGTTCCGCATGTCGATCCCAACCGGCTCGGCATTTGGGGCGGCTCGTACGGCGGATACTTAACCGCGATGGCGCTCTCGAAAAATTCCGACATCTTCAAAGCCGGCTACGATCGGCATGGCGTCCATGACTGGTCGATGTTTCCGGAATGGTTCGAGGGGCAAGTCAAACGCTACGAGCAGCCCAATATGAAGCGTTTCATGCGAACGGCTTGGCTCTCATCACCGGACGCCTACATCTCGACATGGAGATCGCCCGTAATTTTGATTCAAGGCGACGACGATCGCAACGTACATTTTCACCAAATGGTCGATCTGGTAGAGCGTTTGAAGCAGACCAACGTGCATATGGAGCAGGTCGTTATTCCGAACGAGACGCACGGCTTCGAGCGCTGGAATTCGTGGCTGCAGGCGAACCAAGCCGGCACCGAATTTCTCATGAAGGAGCTGGGAGATCGATCGATCTAGTTTCGGCGTGCTTCTCCCGCGCGGTAGCGGTACACGATGCGTCCCTTCGTCAAATCGTATGGCGACAGTTCGACGTCCACGCGATCGCCTGGAAGAATCTTGATGCGGTGCCGGCGCAGACGCCCTGCAATGTGGGCGAGAATCGTGTGGCCGTTGTCAAGTTCCACCGAGAACGTGGTGCTCGGGAAGACTTGCTTGACGCTGCCATAAACTTCAAGCGGCGCCTCTTTACGGTCGACGCTGTGCGGCTTGACGTCACGGGTTTTCGGGGCGCGATTGCGAGTAGCGATAACACATCCTCTTCAGTGGGCCTAGCGGCGGCGGCGCTGAAAGGTCCGCCGCCGGGGCTGTGGTTTCGTTTCAAGACTGTACCCAGCAGCGGCATCGCTTAGCGGGTGATCGATTCGCTCGGCGCGTTTGCCGATCGTGCTTTCAATCTTCGCGAATAGAGTCGTCTCGTCATAGGAGACAAAGGTGATCGCGTCGCCGGTCTTTTGCGCGCGAGCCGTCCGTCCGATGCGGTGGATGTAGTCGGCCGGCTCGGCCGGCACGTCGTAGTTGATCACATGACCGAGGTCCGTGACGTCGATGCCGCGCGCGGCGAGGTCCGTCGCAACGAGCACGCGATAGCGTCCCTTTTTGAAGGCCTCGAGCGCGTGCGTGCGCTGGGCCTGCGATCGATCGCCGTGAATACGTTCCGCGCCGATGTTATGACGAGCGAGAGCGCCGGCAAGGCGATCCGCGCGCGCCTTCGTGCGGGTAAAGACGATGGCGTTAAAGATGCTGTTGTCTCCGAGCAGGTCGACCAGGAGGGCGGTTTTTTTCGCTTGCTCCACGGCGTAGACGCTTTGGCGCACGGTATCGACCGGAGCAACGGCGGGCGAGAGATTGACGCGTACGGGATCGCGAAGCAGCTCGTCCGCAAGCGTTCCCGCAGCGCCTGCGATCGTGGCCGAAAAGAACAGCGTCTGTTGCCGATTCGGCAGCTTGGCGATGATACGTCGGACGTCGGGCAAAAAGCCCATGTCGAGCATGCGATCGGCTTCGTCGAGCACGAGGATGCCGATGCGCTCCAGGCGCGCTTCGCCCTGCTGCATGAGGTCGATCAAACGCCCCGGCGTCGCAACGATCACGTCGGTGCCGCGCCGGAACGCGTTGATTTGCGGACGCATCGCGACGCCGCCGTAGACAGCCGCGATAGTGAGTCGTGTGTGCTTCGCGAGGGAGCGAAGGTGTTGGGTGATCTGTTGAGCGAGTTCGCGCGTCGGTGCGAGGATAAGCGCGCGCGGTTCGCGCGACGACGTATCGCGTAAGAGCGCCTCGAGCACCGGAAGGCCGAACGCGGCGGACTTGCCGCTACCGGTCTGGGCGCTTGCGAGAATGTCATGGCCGTTGAGAGCCGGCGGAATGGCCATACGCTGGATCGGCGTAGGCTCGTTGAATTTGAGGTCTTCGATTCCGCGAAGGAGCGCGCCGCTGAGCGGCAGTTCCGAGAATGTAGAGATGGAGAACCAATCTTTATCGGTGGGCGCAATTCATCGACCACTCGAAAGATCGCGCATTGGAGAGGCTATTGCCCTAGAACTCCGAGACTACACGAAAAGTTTCATCTTTTCGTGGACAAAGATCGCCGACGATCGGCCGCTGCGGCCGATGGCGACGTCTCTCCGCTATCGGGCAACGCGCGCAAGGACGTCCGATATACCGAAACGCGCGCACACCGATGCGAACTCTGCGGTCGGGCCGTGCCACCGCAGCTCGTCAACGCTGGCGTAGAGCTTCGCGTCCGTTCGAAGTGTTGCGAGTTCCTTGAAGAGTAACGCGTCCGCGCGGTGCTTGCCCAGCACGTCCGGCGGAAAATCCTCGATTTTGCCATAACGCGTGACGAGAGACGCCGCGCCCTTTGCTCCGATGCCCTTTACGCCGGGATACCCGTCCGAAGTATCGCCGGCGAGCGCTAGATAATCGGGGATAAGCTCCGGCTCGACGCCGAACTTCGATCGCACGCCGGCGGCATCGCGAATGGTTTTGCTCCTTCGGTCAACTTGCACGATGCGGTTCGCCGCGAACACACTGCGCAAGATCTTTGTCCGGCGTCCAAATGCAAATCTTCTCAACGCGAGAATCGCCGTTCGCAATTTCAGCAGCAGACGCCAACGCGTCGTCGGCCTCGAGATCGACCATCGGCCATACCACAATGCCCATCGCGCGCAATGCGTCTTCGAGCGGTTGGAATTGCACCAGAAGGGCGCGGTCGACGCCTTCTCCCGTTTTGTATCCGGGCCACAACTCATTGCGAAAAGACTCAATAACGTGATCGGTTGCAACGCCGATGTGCGTGGCACCATCCGCGATCATCCGAAGGACGGTATTAAGCACGCCGGCAACAGCGCCAAACCGAGCACGTTTATCGGTTCCTGCGCGGCGTAAACCGTAGAAATGCCGGAACAGCTCGTACGTTCCGTCCACCAGATGCACGACCACGTTTGCGTCGCCGGCGGTGTTCATCTCGCACGCGCCCGAGGTTGCATCGTCGAGTAATACCGCGGCTGTGAGCGTAACGAAGGCGAGCTCCTCATGCGGTAGTTTTACATAGGTACGCGCAGGCCGAGCTTGGCGATCTGATCGGCCGGGATTCCGAGGCTTGCGGTGATCGGGCGTGAGTTGCGGTGCATGAAGACGAAAAGTGCGCGCCGCCACGCGCGCCACTGCCCCTGCTTTTTTGGCACGATTAGCGGATCAGAGGCATAGTACGTCGTGTCCGCATCATCAAGGTGGAGTCCGAACGCCGCACAGCCTCGTACAATGGGCGTGATGGAGAGCCGCTCCATGAAGCCGAAACATGCAGTCACGCGTATCAGGTTATCCGCTACGCGTTCGACGGTTACGCGGTTTTCGTTTCGCACATATGGATCAGTCGCAGGTAAAACCGTCAGAAGCACGATTCGCTCGTCGACGCTGCGCATTCGCGCCCAGTGATGGTGCAATACAAAAGGCACCCCCTCGGAATCGCCCGTTAGGAACACCGCCGTCCCATGCAGTGGCGTTCCTAGGCGCCCTCGCACACCGGCAAGGAATTCCTCGACCGGAACTGACTGCGCAACGTAGCTCTGAGCTATTCGCCGCCGTCCGGTGCGCCAGGTACTCGCAATTGCGAACACGATGAAACTTATCGCCAGCGGAATCCAGCCGCCTTCGGCTATCTTCGGTAAACTGCCACCAACGAAGGATAGTTCTATAGCCACGAAAGGCACGGAGCAGAAGAGCGCTTTGGCCATACTCCAGCCGAATTTTTCCCGCACGACGACATAGTAGGCGATCGAAGTTACGACCATTGTGACGGCAACGGCAAGCCCGTAGGCATTCGCGAGTCTTTCCGAACTGCGAAAACCGATGACCAATGCAATGCAGCATACAGCGAGCAACACGTTTACCGTCGGAACGTAGACCTGTCCGCGGTGCCGATGTGAAGTATAAATGACGCGAAGACGAGGAATGAAACCGAGCTGAATTGCCTGCTTCGCTAGGGTAAAGGCACCGGATATCAGTGCTTGCGATGCAATAATGGTGGCAGCTGTGGCTATGCCAACGACGGCATAGAGAGCGATCGTCGGAACCAGACCGAAGAACGGGTTGGCGATTGTTTCAGGACGC
This sequence comes from Vulcanimicrobiia bacterium, assembly GCA_963737065.1. GTDB lineage: Bacteria > Vulcanimicrobiota > Vulcanimicrobiia > Vulcanimicrobiales > Vulcanimicrobiaceae > JAMXLG01. The sequence continues at coordinate 1,208,846 of CAVTRC010000001.1, read as the reverse complement.
GTCAATACGAGTGCGGCTTGGCCGAAGTAGTTCAATACTAACGCGGGAAAAACGATGCTCGTCCATGCCAGCGCAATGGGAGAACGTCCGAAATGAGACATGTCAGCGTAGAGCGCTTCTACTCCGGAAACGCAAAGGACGATCGCCCCGAAGATCAAGACCGCGGAAGGTCCATGATGTTCAAAGAACGCTACGATGAACAGCGGGTTGATTGCGCCTAAGGTCGTTGGGTACTGAATGATTCCGCGGATGCCGAGTGCAGCGATCGTGAGAAACCAGATCAGCATGACAGGGCCGAAGAACGCTCCGATCCGATGCGTTCCGCGGTTTTGAACGAAAAAGAGAGCCGCGAGAATACCTACGGTAAGTGGCACGATGATCGGCTGCGCAGCCGATGTGGCTATGCTCAGCCCCTCGACTGATGACAGCACCGACACTGCCGGCGTAATGACGCCGTCACCGAAAAGCATTCCGGCTCCGACCAGGATAAGAAACGTCAGCCACGTCGCTTGCGGCGGGATGCCGCGTCGCACCGGAGGCAAAACGAGCGCCAACAGCGCGAGGATCCCGCCTTCGCCGTCGTGGTTAACGCGCATTACCATGCCGATGTACCGGACAAACACGATAACGATCAACGACCACAAAATCAAGCTGAGGATGCCGAATATATTCTCTCGAGTTGGGGCGATGTGGAGGCTGCTGAAGAAACATTGGCGGAACGCGTAGAGTGGGCTCGTCCCGATATCACCGAAAACCACACCCAGTGCGCCAAGGGCAAGCGAGGAAGTGGCGGTCGAGCGGCTACTCATCATCCATACGTTTGCCCGAAACCACACGGTCGAACCAAGTCTACCACGCTGCGAAGCGAGATTTCGCGATAGACGAAGCAGCCGCCAGGGGATCACACTCGGGTGACCTAAGGCACCGTGCGCAACCATAAATAAGCTTTCCATCGGCACTGCAGGATCGTCGATTGCCGGTTGTCTCTCCAATTCGCCGTATTCCGCCGAGACTTCAACGGCGTCGCCTCTATAAAATCGATCGCGTGTTTTGCTTCGCGATGCCATTCGTTAAGTCGACGTGGCTAGAAAAAACAAACGCTGGGGAGGTCGCCGAATACGCGCTCGTAGCAAAAATTCTCGAACGACGCCTGCCGCCGAACAAAATCAACGAGGCAATTCCGGCACGATAGCGGGGCTTTCTCCGCTCGTAACGATAGTAGTGGCACCATTCTGGTCGGTTCGGTATAATTGCGCTCCGAATCGTTGCAGTGTTTGAAGCATAGCGCAGGCGGAATGACAAACATGTTGTGCCTACCAACGTAACCGCAGTTATCGTTGACCCCGTTTCTGCTGCCGATGAACGGAAGCGATGGGCCTATGAAGGTTAGCGTTACGCCGTCGTCGGTTCGCCAAGCCATCCGCGTGCGTGGTTGCACCATCGGCACGTGATCGGCTCTGCGGTATTGAGACAATCATGATACGCGCGTCCGCCGTACGTGATCTCATAAGGTCTTTTACTCACATAATCGTTGCCATGGCAGGGCGACCGGAGGCATCGACCAACAGGACGAGTTATGGCGTTGTCGTTATTGCGGACTAGCGCATTATTGTTTGCGGCAATGATTGCTGCGTGTTCGCGCGGCGGTGGCCAAACGGTGGCGACATCGAGGGTGGCGTCACCCAGTCCGATTCCGACTGCCGGTTTGCCGGTCGCGCCAAGCCCTGTTGTGCCCGAAGCGGATCAAGGTTTGCTCGCGCTTGCAAAAAAGGCTAGAGTGTGTGGGCCAGGTGCCTTCGTTTCAACGGCTGCTGAAGTGAATGGGCAACTATACATCGGCTGCCGCAACGTGGCCACTGCACATGGCGTCGGCGGCGCGGTACTCGTCGTGGATTCGGACATGCGCACCCTTCATTCGCTTCCGACGTGGATGTACAGTGTCGAAAGCGTCACGGCCGCGGGAGCCCATGCCATTGCAGTCAGCGGTTATACCGATGGCGCGGCAATGGAAAACCAGCTTTTGATCATTGATTCGGCACACCTCAAGCCGATCGTCAAGCATGCTTTGAGCGATAGTACTCTCTTGGGCGTTATTGGTGATCGCGCATACATCGACGACTGGTGCTGCTTCGGACGAGCCGATAGGTACGCACCCGCTACGATCTATTCCGTCTCAATGAACAACGGCGACGAAAGCAAACACATCAATTTGTCGCCCGACCCGCATGCGCATCCGGCGAATCTCGCACCCCTAGGTCAGGGCGAGCACAACTATATGCAAGGCCATTATTTCTTCGTCGTCGTCACGGACGACAACAAAAACAGTATCACCTACCGCTACAACGTTTTTCGGTTGGACGCCCCACCGGTGCGAATGAGGACGTCAAGCGTCGTTTGAATAATTTGTGAACGGATCGATAGTTGCCCCGAACCATCGGTGTTAATCACGACGGCGCCGTTCTCGTCGGTACGGTAGACTGAAATGGCCGAGCTTTGGAGGGTTGCGATTGTGGAGGGCGCGGGATGACCGAACATGTTATGCCGACCGACCGAGATAATTGCGTAGCGTGGATGGACGGCGGAAATGAATTCGGGCGATGAACTGTAAGCAGACCCGTGATGGCCGACCTTTAGCACGTCGGCGCGAAGATCGATGCCTTCATCGAGAAACCGACGTTCTGCCGCAACGCCTGCATCGCCGGTGAACAACATTCGGAACGAGCGATACTGAAGAATGAACGCGATCGAGTTGTCGTTGATTGCGTTCTTTCCGTCGATAAAGGGCAATGACGGACCGATGAACGTTAACGTAATGCCATCGTCCGTGCGCCACACCGATCCAGCGCGGGGTTGCACGACCGGCACATGATCCGCTGCAGCCGTTTCGAGGCAATCATGGTACGCGTGCCCTCCATACGTTTGTCCGCTATCCGCAATCTCCTCGACTCGTAATGCGCGTAGCACCGGGGCGCAGCCGGCCACGTGATCGCCGTGCGGATGCGAGATGATGAGTGCGTCCACCTGGTGGATGCCCTGTCGTAAGAGAAATGGTACGACGATGCGTTCGCCGATACGTTCTGCTGGCGAAGCGCCGTTCTGAGGGCCTCGTTCGAGCCGTCCGCCGGAATCAACCATAATCGTATGGTGTGCCGGCGTCTGAATGACGATTGCGTCGGCCTGTCCGACGTCGAGTACGGTGATACGAAGGCGCGAGTCGACCGTACTCGGTGGAAGCAAGACGAGCGATATTGCCGCGATCAGAATCGAAATCGACGCGGTGAGCGCGCGGCGGACGGCAAGCATCGCCGCTGCAATCAATGCGCCTTCGTATACGGCGATGCACCACGTCGGAGCGGGCGTCATGCGGATGACCGCGCCCGGAAGCGTTGCGAGCAGATGAACCGCGCCCACCATCCACGCAAGAAGCCATGAATTGATGTTGGCGAATGCTTGCGCGAACGGAGCGAGCGGCGTCATAACGAGTTGAGCGATTCCGAGCAGCATCGTCAGCGGAACGAGCGGCACGACGGCGACGTTGGCGAGCACGGCATACGGTGAAAACTGAAGGAACGTTGCTGCCGTGATCGGCCACGTTCCGAGTTGTGTCGCGAGGGTCAGGAGCAGTGCTTCGCGCGCGCGTTCGTTCAACGCAAAGCGATCGACGAGTGGTTCGAGCGCCGGCACACAAACGAAAATTGCGCCGACACAACAGAAGGAGAGCCAGAACGATGGCGTGGCAATGCTCGACGGAAGAATCAGCGCGACGGCTATCGCGCCGAGCGCGAGCGAATTCCACGATAGTGCGGCACGCCCGAATGCCCTTGCAGCGAGCATTGCGGTTGCCATCGTTGCCGCTCGTATAGCGGGCAAATTATGCCCGCTGAACCACGCGAAAAGCCAAACGGCAACGATTGCTGCGATACATCCGTACGCGCGCGGAACCGTCAGACGCGCGCACAGCATCGCGACGAGCCACGCGATCAACCCGACATGCAAGCCCGCCGTAACGAGAACGTGTACGGTTCCCGTTTCTTGAAACTCGGCGCGAAGTTCGGGCGGCAATGCGCTGCGGTCGCCCCAAAGTTCGCCTGCGACGATTGACGCCCCGGGTTCCGGGAGATGATCGCGAAGCAGCATAAGCGCGGTCGCGTGAAGTTGCGCAAGGCGTGCTCCGAACGATTGCGAGCGTCGATCGATGACGTGCAAAACCGCCGCACTCGCGAGACGGCCGGTGATCCCGTGCTCGGCTTCGATCGCGCGTTCGCTCGGCTCGCCGGGATTGCGTGCGTCGTCGAGCGGCTCGAGACGGCCGCGAACGAGGATACGCGCGCCGAGCGGTACCGCGTGCATGAACGACGCAAGAACGCGCGGACCGCGGTCGATTGCAATCATGTACGTATGAACGTCGCCCTCCGGCGCGCGCTCGTCGATGACGTCGGCCGTGAAACGAGCCGTTCGCGTGGGAATAACGGACGGGGCGCCGGTTTCGCGCACGTGCGCATAGAAGCCGGCGCAGACGAGGGCGGCAGCGGTGAGGGCACGAAGCTGCCGGGTTTCGCGCGGGAACCGGAAAAACGCGGCGGCGCCAACTGCGACGGCGATTGCAACGATGATCCGGTCGGCGGAGGACAACGGCGACGCGATCAGCACGCCTGCCACCGTTGCACCCGCCATCCACAGTAAAGCGTACGGCGGCACGTAGTGCTTCTGCGACCCGGTGCGCGTTATGCAAGGGAACGAGGGAGCTCGTAGTGCGGATTATCATCACCGGCGGCGCCGGCTTCATCGGGTCACATATCGCGGATGCGTACGTAGCGGGCGGGCACGACGTGCTCGTTCTCGATTCGTTGTGGGAACACGGTGGCGGGCGGCGTGCGAACATTCCGGAGCGCGCAAGCTTCGTGCACATGGACATCCGGGACGAGAACGTCGCACGCATCTTTCAAGAATTCCGGCCGGATGTCGTCAGCCATCACGCCGCGCAACACTCCGTCGCGATCTCGTCGCGCGATCCGAAGTACGATGCCGACGTCAACGTCATGGGACTGATCAATGTGCTCGACGCGTCGGTCAAAGTCCGGCGTGAAGAAGGTGCTCTTTGCGTCGAGCGGCGCGACGTTTGGCACGCCGGAACGCTTCCCGATCACGGAAGCGACCCGGCAAAATCCCACCTCGCCGTACGGTATCACGAAGATGGTGGCCGAGCACTATCTGCGGTTCTACAAAAACGAAAAGGGACTCGACTTCACGGCGTTGCGCTACGGCAACGTGTACGGCCCGCGGCAGGATCCTAATGGCGAAGCGGGCGTCATTTCGATTTTCATCGGCAAGTTCCTCAAACACGAAGGGATTCGCATCGATTGGGACGGCGAGCAGACGCGCGATTACGTCTTCGTCAAAGACGTTGCGCGAGCGAATGTTTTAGCGCTCGATAACGGCAGCGGCGGCTGCTACGTGATCGGAACGAATGTCAAAACGAGCGTGAATGAGATCTATCGAACGCTCGTGCAGATCAGCGGATTCGAAGCACCGGTCACGCATGCGCCGAAACGCCCGGGTGATGCGCGCGACGCGCAATTCGATGCGGCGCTGGCCAAAAAAGAACTCGGATGGACGCCGCAGACGAACCTGCTCGACGGAATGCAAGAAACGTACGACTATTTCAAGGCGCTCGTTCCCGCGTAAGCGGCGGCGCGTAACGGGTTCTGCGTTTGCAACGCCGGCGAGTTCCTCGAGCGATAACCCGCGCGTGCTCGTGCCGAAGCCGCCGATGACGATCACGACGACCGCCATTGCGGCTGCGATCACGATGAAGACGCCGCTCGTTCCATATCGTGCGAGTACCGCGCCGATGACGAAGCTGACGAAAATGGATGCACATCGGCTCCACGAATAGACGAATCCCGTTGCGCGCGCTCGTATTGCGGTCGGAAAGAGTTCCGCCTGATAGGCATGCTGTGCGACCGAGAAAAGACCGTTCGATAGTGTGATCAGCGTGCCCATCAGAATGATGAGCGCGGGCGCGCGCACATGCGCGAAAATCAAGCCGAACACCGCAATAGCCGTCGCCAGCACAACGAGCTGCCATCTTCGCTCCCAGCGGTCCGCGTACCGCATGCCGAGCAACGGGCCAATCGGATTCACGAGGGCAATCAAAAAGGTATAGAGCAGCGAGTGGACGATGCTCACGCCTTCGTTCGCGAGCAGAATCGGCACCCACGATGCGAAGCCATAGAATCCGAACGTCTGCGTGGCATTGAACGCGATCATGGTGATGGTGCGCTTGCGATACGGCGGCTTCCACATATCACGCCACGAGCCGCGCGCCTGCGTTGGCGTTGCCGCTTGCGTTGCGGGCAGTTCGCTACCCGTTTCGCTCGTAACCGCCCGTTCAAGTGAACTCATCGCCGCCTCAGCATCGTGGGTGCGGCCGCGCGATTCATGCCAACGCGGGGACTCAGGCAGACCGCCGCGGATAAACCACATCGCCACGATACCGAGCGAACCGACCAGCGCAACGAATCGCCAACCGGAAACACCTGCAATCGTGTGCGGAACGAGCACGTAGCTCAGCAGCGCGGCGACGGGTACCGACGTGTACCCGATGAACTGCGAAAGTGCGATCGCGCGTCCGCGCATATTCTTCGGCGTGAACTCGCAGATGTACGTATCGACGGTGATCAGTTGCACGCCGATGCCGATGCCCGCGATGAAGCGCCAGAAGTCGATGGCAGCCGCCCCGTGCGCAAAGGCCATGATGAAATTTGCGAAAGAGTACCATGCAAGCGCGTATACGAACGTCGCTTTGCGCCCATAGTGGTCCGAGATCCAACTGAAAAGGATCGTTCCGACGAACATGCCTGCGAAACCCGACGCAACGAAACTTGCGAGCGAGTTCACGACGAATGGATTCGGGGTCGCGGCTTCAAAGATGCCGTCTTTAACGAGGCCGAGCGCGATGTACGCCGTCATGAAGAGGTCGTACAGCTCGAACCACGCACCCGCCGATATACGCAGCACGATGTTACGAAGAGACCGCGACGGAGGAAGCCGCTCCAGACGCGCGGCGATGTTGCTCACCGGACGTGTTCGGGCCGGAAACCGATGCCGACGACGTACGCGGGAATGCGCCGGAAGCCCGGAATGTCGACCAAGACACGCAAAATCAACGGCGCGCGCTTCGGCGGCGCTTCGGAGCGCAGCACCGAGGCGATGATGCGCCGTTGAATGAAAACCTGCAGCGCTTGCGTCGTCACCGTGGGGAACATCCGTCGTCGCTGAACTGATTCAAGCACGTCGTCAGATACGCGCCCGGGCGTATCGAGTGCGGCACCCACAATATTGGCGGTCGCGACCGCGTCCTGGATCGCGAGATTGATCCCGACGCCGCCGACCGGCGACATGGTGTGCGCCGCATCACCGATAAAAAGCATTCCGGAAATGAACCAGCGCTCGAGCCGATCGACCGCAACGGACAGCAATTTGACGTCATCCCAAGTCTTCAGTTCGTCGACGCGGTCGGCTGCAAACGTCGCAAGCTTGGCGATCTCGTTTCGAAACGCGTCCAGCCCGCGCGCTCGCACGCGTTCGCCGGCGCCTTTCGGGATCACGAATCCACACTGCCAATACTCGCCACGGTCGATGAACACGAGAATGACGCCGGCGCCGACGAACCCGAGCGCGGCGTTTTGATCGCCCGGTTTTTTCGATAAGCGCATCCACAGCACGTCCATCGGCGCGCCGAGGTCGCGCGGCTTCATCGACGCCGCCGAACGCATCGTGGAGTGACGGCCGTCGCATGCAACCACGACGTCCGCACGAATCTCGAGCGCGCCCTCGGGCCCGTTCGCGCGGACGCCGATGACGCGGTTTGCATCGCGAACGACGTCCACGCCCGCCGTATTCATCAATAGTTGGAATCCGCCAAACGCGCGCGCTTTCTCCGTGATAAAACTGAGAAAATCCCACTGCGGCATAATTGCGATGAACTTCGCGCGTCCGGGCACGTGTGAAAGGTCCGCGATCGGGATCGTGTCCGAACCGACGTGACCCGAAAGGCGTTGAATCTGCGAATGGGGACGTTTCAAGAATTCGTCCAGCAGACCGAGTTCATCGAGGACGTTCATCGTCGACGGGTGGACGGTGTCGCCGCGGAAGTCGCGCAGAAAGTCCCCGTGCTTCTCCAGAACGATCACGCTGTGGCCTTGACGTGCCAAGAGATAGCCGAGCATGATCCCGGCTGGACCACCGCCCACGACGCAACACCGCGCGGCAAGCGTACGGCGAACGTCGCTCATGCGACGACCAGATTGACGAGCTTGTCGGGAACGAAGATGCGCTTGCGCACTTCCCTGCCGTCCATCTGCGCGCGCACGTTCGGATCGGCGAGCGCAAGCGCGACCGCGTCGTCTTCCGCGATGCCCGGCTGCGCGTTAATGCGCGCGCGAACCTTGCCGTTCACCTGCACGACAAGCGTGATCTCGTCAACTTCGAGCGCGGCATCGTCCGGTTCGACGACGCGTTCCAAGTGCACCGATGCCGGGTGCCCGAGCCGCGACCACAGTTCTTCGGCGATATGCGGCGCATACGGAGCGAGCAGCAGCGGCAGCGCGTGCACGGCATAGAGAAACGCGCGCGAATCCGGCATCTTCTGCGCAGCGGCCGTCATCGCGTTTACGAGTTCGTCGAGCTTCGCGATCGTCGTGTTGAAATGAAAGCGCCGCGATGATACTTCGTCTACGATCGATTTCGCGACGACGTGCACGGCGCGAACGAGTGCGCGATCTTCCGCATTTGCGATCGGCGGCAATTCACGCGGCGAAACGGCGGCCGCGGCAGAGACGAACGGCTCCGACGCGCGCCACACGCGATTGAGGAAACGCACGCGACCGTTGATTCCCTCGTCGGTCCAGTCGCTCGTATCCTCCGGCGGCGTCACGTAGAGCAAGAAGAGGCGCATCGCATCGACGCCGTTTTCCTCGGCCGTTTCATCGATACCGATGACGTTGCCGCGCGACTTCGACATCTTCTCGCCGTTATACAGCACCATGCCTTGATGGAACAGCCGCTGGAACGGCTCTTCGCTTGCGCTCACCCAGCCTCGATCGTGGAAGAACTTATAAAAGAAGCGCGAGTAGAGCAGATGCAGTACCGTGTGTTCCGCACCGCCGATGTATTGATCGACGTTCATCCATTGTTGCGCGTGGTCTATCGCCCACGGTGCGGCGCTATTATGTGGGTCGAGATAGCGCAAATAGTACCAAGAGGACTCGAAGAACGTGTCCATCGTATCGCTCTCGCGCCGCGCTGCGCCACCGCACGACGGACACGTGGTATTGATGAATTCCGCATCACGCGCGAGCGGTGATCCTTCACCGGTGATCGGCACGTCGGCGGGAAGCGCTACCGGCAGTCGATCGTCGGGCACGGGCACCTCGCCGCAACGATCGCAGTAGACGATCGGAATCGGCGTGCCCCAATATCGCTGTCGCGAGACCAGCCAGTCGCGGAAGCGGTAGTGCACCGCCGTATCGCCGATCCCGGCGGCTTTCACGTGTTCAGCGATCACGTTACGCGCCCGCTCGCTGCGCATGCCGGTGTAGTCGCCGCTCGCAATGAGGCGCCCTTCGCCGGTGTACGCCTCGGTGAGCGGACCATCGACGCCGGCGTCGGATTGCGCGATGACTTGCGCGATCGGTAAGCCGTACTTCTTCGCAAACTCGAAGTCGCGTTCGTCGTGCGCCGGTACGCCTTGCACTGCGCCGGTTCCGTATTCCGCCACGACGTAGTTCGCAACATAGATCGGAACGCGTTCGTGCGAGATCGGATTGATCGCGTAGGCGCCGGTAAATACGCCTTCTTTCTCCATCAAGCTCGTGCGCTCGAGTTCCGACTTCGATGCCAATGACTCTGCAAACGTATCGATCGCGCCGGCATTCTTCTTCGATACGATGGATTTGATCGATGCAACGGCGGGGTGTTCGGGCGCCAGCACAACGAACGTCACGCCGAAGATCGTGTCGACGCGCGTCGTGAACGTCTCGAACGTCGCTTGCGATTGCTCGATCTTCCATCGCAGCGTAACGCCGGTGCTGCGGCCGATCCAATTGCGTTGCATCGTCTTCGTGCGCTCGGGCCAGCCGTCCAAGTCGTCGAGACCCGCCAGCAGACGATCTGCGTAATCGGTGATTTTCAGAAACCATTGCGACAAGTTGCGTCGTTCGACCAAGTGGCCGCAGCGCCAGCATCGGCCGTCGATGACTTGCTCGTTTGCGAGGACGGTCTGATCGTGAGGACACCAATTCACCGGAGCTTCGCGCTTGTAGGCGAGACCATTCTCGTACAAGCGCAAGAAAAGCCATTGGTTCCAACGGTAATACTCGGCCTCGCACGTCGCGACTTCACGGCTCCAGTCGTACCCGGTCCCCATCAACCGGATCTGGCGCTGCATGTTCGCGATATTCGAGTCCGTCCACGTCGCCGGCGCAATGCCGCGCGCAATCGCGGCGTTTTCCGCGGGAAGTCCGAAGGCATCCCACCCCATCGGATGCAGAACGTTGTAGCCGAGCATGCGCATCGTGCGCGCGACCGCGTCGCCGAGCGTATAGTTTTTCGCATGGCCGACGTGCAGATCGCCCGACGGATACGGAAGCATCTCGAGCACATAGTATTTCGGGCGCGGGTCATTATCGTCCGCGCGATAAATCTGCTCGCGCTCCCAGCGTTGTTGCCACGCGCGCTCGATCTTCCGGAAATCGTACGTCTCGGCCATAGAAGGCATGGTACTTGGGGCGCCCGGTTCCGCGCTACCTTTTGACTGTCAGCGGTTCTTCAGGGACCCTTGGCAAGCTGATGTACAGGGGAGGACTACTGATGCGATTCCTTGCTGTTTCCTCGATCGTCGCGGCCGTCATGCTTGCGACGCCGGCACGCGCCGCTATGGTACGCCACCTCGAGTACGCGGTCACGATCTACCCGACGAAGACCGCCGCCGCGCCGATCCGCAACGCGGATGGACCGGGTACGGCGACCGTCGACATCGATGTGTTGGGCTCCGCGAAGGACGGCGGCACCGTCGTGGCTGCCACGCAGACGACGTGGAATGCCGTCCGTTCACGGCAGACCGTACGGTGCGAAGTGTACGAACGCGGCGACGTGCTCTGCGGAGCCGAAGAATTTCCATCCGCTGGGGAAGCGGTGTTGTTGCCGCTGTTGGCGCCTGGGATTATTCCGGTATCACGCGGCACGTTCGCCGTATTCGCTTCGGCAGTGACCGGCGCCGGTATCGAGCGGGGGCAGCGGCAGTACACGACCAGCGCGGTTGCCGATCCGCATGATGCGTCGCGGGTCGACCTGACAATTTTGCGCAACGTCCGTTCGGCGGGGACGATCGAGGAAGAACATGTGTCGTACGACCGGTCACAGTCGGCGGCGCTGTTCGTGCACGATGTGACGCGGCCGCCGAACGCACTATACTCGACGTCGATCGACGCGACGCTAGTCGGCTCGTAGCCGGCGCGTGAACGGGGGGTATGAAACGCATCCTCGCCGTTCTCGCCGGACTCATCATCGTCGCGGTCGTGATTTGGCGTCCGCCCGCCGCCAACGTGGCTACTGCGTTCGCGATGCAATCCGCGTCGCCGATTGCTCCACGACACGTCCGGCGCAACCAACGCTTTGCTGCTGTCGACAACGTGGTGTACGTTGCGGGCGCGGTCGTTCATCCCGGCCTGTACCATCTGCGCGACGGCGCACGTGCCGACGACGCGGTGCGCAGCGCGGGCGGGCTTCGTCCCGACGCCGATACCGGAGCGATTAACCTTGCGGCGCACGTCGCCGATGGAGACGAAGTGTATGTTGCGGTGCTTGGCGCGCCAACTCCTCGTCCGGCGCGCGCGCGACGCACGCGCGAAACGAAGAAGAAACGCGTCACCGACATCTTTGACCTCAACACCGCGACGCCAACGCAGCTTGCAACGATTCCCGGCATCGGCGCGACACTGGCGGCTCGCATCGTCGAAGTACGCGAGCGCGACGGTGCGTACGAAACGTTCGATGAGCTCCTCGACGTCGCGGGCATGACGGCGTCGCGACTCGCGCGCGCCGAGCCGTACTTACGTATATGATAGAATGAACAATATTGGGCTCGGCGAAAAGTGGACGAATGTCGTCTTCGCCCTCTTACGGACTGCCGGCTAAAGAGACGCTTCCAAAGTTAATCCGCCGCGCGCTTTCGGAATCGCGCGAAGACGCGTTGGTCGAGCGCGTAAGCCACGCATGGACGCCGACGTCTGCCGCACGGGTTTTGGATCGTGTCGAAAACGTCGCGTGTGCGATTCGCGAGGCAGGGCTCGGGCAAGGCGACCGCGTCGCGCTTGTCGCGCACAACTGTATCGACTGGGTGATCTGCGATTTCGCCACATTTTTTGCCGGCTGCGTCGTCGTGCCCATCTTTCCGACGCAGGCGCTCGACCACAAAGCATTTATTCTGCAACATGCAGAGGCGAAGCTGCTCTTTATCGACACGGCGGTTGCGCTTCAACGTTTGCGCGAGGCGAACGTGGCACTCCCAGCGAGCATCGTCTTCGAAAGCGAAGGCACGGAGTCGCTCGCCGCGTTCGAGCGGCACGGCGCCGAGATCCGCCGGGCGCATGCGGAATTGCCCGGGGAGTATCACGCGCGACTCAAACCCGACGACCTTGCCGTGCTGATCTACACGTCGGGCACGACCGGCGCGCCGAAAGGCGTCATGCTTTCGCATGACAATTTGGGATTCGATGCGCAGTCGTCGCTGCAATACGGACTAGACGAGCTGCACAAAGGCGAATCGGTGATCTCGGTGTTGCCGTTTTCGCATATTTACGAGCACACGATGATCTACATCTATCTGCTCGCGGGAATGCGTTACGCTATCTGTCACGATGCGAATGACTTGCTTGCCGATATGCGCGACACGCATCCGACGATAATGACCGCGGTTCCGCGAATCTTCGATCGCGTACTTGCCGGCATTCACGCTCAGGCGCTGAAAAGCGGCGGCGTGCAAGCAAAACTCGTTCCATGGGCGCTGCGGGTCGGGCGTGAGTACATGACGGCGAAAACGTTCGAAGGCGCCGCGCCGCCGCCGCTCGCGCTGCAATATGCAATTGCAAAGCGTCTCGTACTCGACAAAGTCCGGAAAATGCTCGGCCTCCAGAACATCCGTCATTTCTTGAGCGGAAGCGCGGCGCTGCACGTCGATGTCGCCATGACGTTCCTTGGCCTCGGGGTTCCGATCATGCAGGGTTACGGATTGACGGAGACGTCGCCCGTGCTGACGACAAGTACACCCGCGTTCAATAAATACGGCGCGGTCGGACGGCCGATTCCCGGCTGCGAAATCAAAATCGCCGAAGACGGTGAAGTGCTGGCACGCGGGCGCAACATCATGATGGGTTACTATCGCGATCCCGATGCAACGGCGACGGCGCTTGCGGGTGGCTGGCTTCATACGGGCGATATCGGTGAAGTAGACGCAGACGGGTACCTCCGCATTACCGACCGTAAAAAGGAAGTGTTCAAAACGGCAACCGGTAAGTACGTTAGTCCGGCGCGCGTCGAAGCTGCGATCAAACGCTCGATCTTCGTCGCGCAGGCGATGGTCGTCGGGGACGGACGTCCGTACCCCGCCGCGCTCGTTGCGCCGAACTGGGATTTGCTCCGCGTCGAGCTGAACGTGCACACTCTCACGCCCGAAGAGCTTACCGAGCGCCAAGATGTCGTCGATTTCATGACAACGGAGGTGCGCAGACAAACATTGGACCTCGCCACGTACGAGCAGATCCGCCGCATCGCAATCGTTCCGCGCGAGTTTAGCATCGAGAGCGGCGAACTTTCCCCGTCGATGAAGATCAAGCGGCGCGTGGTCGAAGAACGATATAAAGCTGCGATCGATCGTGCGTATGCGGTCGATCTTCATGCGCACTCCGCGTAACGCCAAGGAATTGCGTCATCACAATGTCTAGACGCGTCGACGAAGTTCTGCGCGGTCCGATTAAGAGCAAGACGCTCTTTCCCGTGCTGCTTCTGCATCTGATCAAAGAGCAGCCGGACCACGGATACGGCCTGATGCAACGCATAGAGTCGATCTGCGGCGATCTCGTCGCGGTCAACACCAACAAGATCTATCCGCTTCTGCGCCGCCTCGAAGAGCGCGGGTTCGTTACGGCGACCTGGGATCATCCGACGAAGCGTTCGCGCCGCGTCTACGCGATTACGCCGGCCGGCGACGAACGGCTGATGCGCATCAAAGGTTCGATGCTGCCGTATCTCGAGTCAATCGAGCGTGCCGTCGGGCGCCTGAAGCTCGAACTCTATCAGCCCGGTCCGCAACATGCCCTTTCTGGCGCTGGTTCATCTTCGTGAACTGCGCTGCGGGCAGTGCAACGAGCTGCTCGCGGCGGCCGGCTCGCGCTCGTTTCTCGTCGATGCGGGCGGCGAAGCGCTGAATTTCTCCGAAGAGGAGCCTCCTGAAGAGATGACCGTTGCGATCTATTGTTCGAACGGTCATGAAAACGTGCTATACGTTCCGAACGAGATCGCAGCCGAGGAAACGCTCTTTACACCTGACGAGGCGCCGATTGCGCCTGATGCCACAATATTGGCCTGAAGGAAGCAACGCCGCGTCGCACGATTAGACGGTATGAATCGTGCGATTTCCTTGCTGTTGATCGCGGCGTTTGCAGGCGTGTCTGTCGCTGCGCGTGCTGCCGATCCACCGGCCGCTGCGGCAACACCGGCCCCCGCCGCTCAATCGTCAGAACTTCCGGCGTATCCCGACGTCACCACTCCGCATACCGTGGTCGTCGACGGAAAGACCATCGCGTACACTGCGCGTGCCGGTACGATTCCTCTACATGATACCAACAACCAAATAACGGCGCGCGTTTTCTACACCGCCTACACCGTCGACGCAGCCAACCCGCTCACACAACCGGTGACGTTCATCTACAACGGCGGACCGGGAAGTTCGACGATGTGGCTGCGGATGGGATCGATCGGACCGGTTCGCGTTCATGCCGCCAATGCGGCCGCGTCGGGACCGCCGCCCTACACGCTCTCCAGCAATCCGTACACGCTGCTCGATAAGAGCGATCTCGTTTTTATCGACATGCCGGATTCGGGATTCGGCCGCATCGCGTCCGGTAAGGAAAAGGAGTATTTCGGTGTCGACCAAGACATCGACGGCTTCGGACAATTCATCAGCAATTATCTGAGCGAATTCAACCGGTGGAATTCACCGAAATTCATTTTTGGTGAAAGCTACGGCACGACGCGTTCGGCCGGACTCGCGGATTGGCTCCTCAATCACGGGATTGCGCTCAACGGCGTTGTGCTGCAATCGTCGATTCTCAACTTCGGACTGGATTACGGGAACGGCGATCCGATCGGCGGCGGCGACTGGCCGTACGTGCTCTATCTGCCGACCGAAGCGGCGACCGCGTGGTATCACAACAAGGTCCCGAACCGTCCGGCCGACGTCGCGACGTTCGTCCAACAATCGCGTGACTTTGCGCTTGGCGAGTATCTCCACGCATTGTATCGGGGCGATAAAATTACGAATGGCGAACGCGACGACGTCGTCCGCAAGCTGAGCAATTTCTTGGGCCTGCCGCAACAATATATCCGCAACGCGGATCTGCGGGTTTCGTACGATAAGTTCCAGCGCGAACTCCTTCGCGACCAAGGTATCATTGTCGGTCGCCTCGATAGCCGCTATCAGACCTACGATCTCGACCGCGCCGCGTACTCCGGTCCCGATTGGGATCCGACCGACTCGTCGATCGACGCTCCCTACACGACCGCGATCAACGCGTATCTTCGCAACGATCTCAAATACAATCCGCCGATCCCGTACCGTCCGAACATTTACGAGATCATCTACTCCAACGGCAGCTCGTGGGATTTCTCGCATGACGGCCGGTATCCGACGAACGTTGCACCCGACTTGGCGGACGCGATGACGCAAAATCCGCGTCTCCACGTGTTCTCCGCAAACGGCTACTATGATTTTGCAACGCCTTTCTTCGCAACCGAATACACGCTGCGCCATCTCAACTTGAATCCGGGGCTGCAGACGAACATCACCTATGGCTTCTACGATGCGGGACACATGATTTATTTGAGCGATACGGCCTTAGCGCAGTACAAGAGGGATCTCGCGCGCTTCTATGACGGCGCGCTGGGACGATAGGAGGCATGCAGATGAAGGGTCTTCGCATACTCGCTGCCTCGCTCTCGGCCGCGCTGCTTATCGCGGCCGCGCCCGCCGATAAACCGCAACCGGTCACGCCGGCACCACCGGATTCGGTCACGCACGCCGTCGCGCACGTCGGTGGCGTAAGCATTCCGTACACGGCCCGCGCCGGCATGATCACGTTGCGTAACGATAAGGAACAAATCACCGCGCGGATGTTCTACACCGCGTTTACGAAAGACGGCGCTGATCGGCGCACGCGTCCGGTCACGTTTTTCTATAACGGCGGCCCCGGAAGCTCGACGATCTGGTTGCGCATGGGATCGTTTGCACCGCTGCGCGTGCAAACGTCCAACGACAAAGGCATTCCCAATGCGCCATTCAAGCTGATCCAAAACAACTACAGCCTGATCGACAAGACGGACGAAGTCTTCATCGATGCCCCGAACACCGGATGGAGCCGCGTCATGGGCGCCGGGACACCCAAGGACTTCATGGGCGTCGATCAGGACGGACGTGCGTTTACGCAGTTCATCGAGCGTTACATCACGCAATTCGGCCGCTGGAATTCGCCAAAGTTTCTCTTCGGCGAAAGCTACGGCACCACGCGCGATTGCGTGCTCGTCAACATGCTGCAGAACGCCGGGGTGCAAATGAACGGCGTCGTCCTATTGTCATCGATTCTCAACTTCGGGCTCGGCGGACTTGGGGGCGGCAATCCGATCGGCGGCGGTGATTGGGCGTACGTCACGTATCTGCCGACTGAAGCAGCGGCGGCGTGGTTCCATCGCAAGGCGGGCCAGGGTCAGAGCCTGCAATCGTTCCTGCGCGGCGTTGAAACCTTCGCCGGCGGCGAGTATTTGCACGATCTCGCGCAAGGCGCCGACCTCAGTCCCGCGCAGTACAACAACGACGTCGCGCGTCTGCATTCGTACCTGGGGCTTTCCGACGAATACATCCGCAATTCGAACCTGCGCATTCCCTACTTCCGCTTCTTAGGTGCGCTGCTGCGCAATCAGGACGAAATCATCGGACGCTACGATTCGCGGTACACCACGTACACGCTCGATGCAAATTCGGACTTTCCCGAGTGGGATCCATCGGATGTCGGTATCAGCGGTGCGTTCGTCGGGCTCGGCATGAACTACATGACGCAAGCGCTCAAGTACCACACGAACTTGCAGTATCGCCCGACGGCGTATGGCGGCCAGCTCGGGGCGAAGTGGGACTTCAAACGCGGCAACGAGGATCCGCCGGCGAACGTCACGCCCGATTTGGCGCGCGCGATGACGACGAATTCGCATCTCTACGTTTTTTCCGGTAATGGGTACTTCGACTTCGCGACGCCGTTCTTCGCGACGGAGTATACGCTCAACCACCTCGGCCTCGCGCCTGCGCTGCAGAGCCACATCACCTACGGGTTCTACCAATCCGGCCACATGGTGTATCTGAATCCGCAAGCGCTCGTGCAATTCAAAGGCGACCTCGCCCGCTGGTACGATCGCGTGTTATCAAACCGCTAACGCCCCTGTCATCCTGAGCAATGCTTCTGTCATCCTGAGCCTGTCGAAGGACCGCCGACTGTTTGTGCGTTCATGATGACGCGGGCGCGGTTACTTGGGGCCTGCGATTTTGGCGAGTTTGGCGATGGCTGCGTCGAGCATCTTGCCGAGTTTTACGAATCGCGACGTCTTGATCGTGCGTCGGCGGGGCGTCCGCGCTTTCCACCGCCATCTCGAGACTCGCATAGGCGTCGTTCAAAGCCGACAGCGTCGAGAAGCTCGTTGCGGCCGGCGCTGCGGACGATCCGAACGCAGCGCCGCCGGCAACTCCAAGAACATCCCGCCGAATCGCGGCCTTTTGCGCGTCCGTAACCGTGCCGGAATTCAGCAGCGCCTCGGCGTGCTTACGTGCCGCCTCAACTTGACTCATGCGGTCCTCGATTTGATTCGCGAGCTCATACTGTTCGTGCAGCTGCGCATCCGTTGTGTCGTTGCGCGGATCGCGAACGAGCCGCGCGGTTGTCGTATACGCCTTCTCGCCGACGGTTAGACGAACGGTGTAGTTTGCGGGCGGTGCGAGCGGTCCACCATCATGCCGTGTTGTAAAATCCCACACGAAGCGGTGCGAACCCGGATCGGTTGGCACCGTCACGGGTGGTGGAATCCACCGCGGTGCGATATCGACCGTCGACGGATCCGTCGGCGTTTGAGGCGTCGCGCTCGAGTAGTGACGTAAAACGCGCCCGCGTGGCCCGATGATGTCGATCGAAACCGCGCCTTGCGCCGCGCCGCTTAGGTAGTAGTCGATGTACATGCCGACAGGCGGATTCGGAGCTTGCGGCTCTTCGGGTTGGATCGGCGTGCCTTCGTCGGCGATCCCGCCGCCGACGCCACCCGCGCGGCGGAATCGAATCGTTTGCTGCGGCGCGAAGAGATGATTCGCGCTCAGCTGCATCTGCGCGACCTGACGCACCGTCGCGATATCGTCCATGATATAAAATCCGCGGCCGTGCGTCGCGATGACGAGATCGTTTCCGTGCACGTCGATGTCGCGGACCGACGTAACGGGCAAATTGCGCTGGAACGATTGCCAGTGCGCGCCGTCATCGAACGACACGTAGATTCCGCGTTCGGTTCCCGCGTAGAGCAGTCCATGCACGTCTTTGTCGGCGCGGACGACGTTTACGAAGCTTCCGTCCGGAATCCCGTTTGCGATCGCCGTCCAGCTTCGCCCGTCATCGTGCGTGCGATAGATGTAGGGACGGTAGTCGTTGACGCGATGACGGTCGACCGCAATGTACGCGGTGTGCGGATCGAGCATCGAAGGATCGATCGTGCCGACCTTGCTCCAGGCCGTCAACGACTTCGGCGTGATGTCCGTCCAGTGCGCGCCCGTGTCGTGTGTGACCCAAACTTTGCCGTCGTCCGTACCGGCCCATACCGTACGGGCGTCGCGCGGCGCGGGCGCAAGCGAATAGACGACGCCCCGATGCGGCAGACCGCCGGAATCGGCAAGGGTCGGCGCGTCGAGGTTTGCCGGATGATTTTCGGCTTCTTGACGCGTCAAATCGGGGCTGACGATCGACCACGTCTTGCCGCGATTGACGGAGCGAAACACCCGTTGCTTCGTCGTGTACAGCGCATGATCGACGGGTGATACAACGACCGGCAACGTCCACGTCGCGCGCCAAACGGCATCTGGGTACGCGGTCGTCGCATCGATGTTTTGTTCCCATCCCGTTGCGAGATCTTCATAGGTTACCGGGCCGCCGGAACTATTGCCGCCGAAAAGCTTTCCGTCGTTGCGCGGATCGGCCGCAACCGTGCCGCTTTCACCGCCGACATCCATCGGGCGCCAGTCCTGTGAAGTGATGTGTTCGTGGATCGTTTGCGAGGGAACCGCAATCGCACCGGAGTCTTGTTGCGCACCGTACACCCAATATGGATAGCGTTCATCCGTTGCGACGTGATAAATTTGCGCCGTCGGCTGGTTGTACCATGAACTCCACGTCTGCGCTCGGTCAACCGACACGACGACGCCTTGATCGGTACCGAGAATCATATGCGTCGGGTCGTCGGGATTGATCCACAGCGCATGGTAGTCATCGCCTCCCGGCGAGCCTTTGATCGCAACGAACGTTTTGCCGCCGTCGTCCGAACGATACGTGGCCGTGTTCATGACGTACACGATGTCGGGATTCTTCGGATCGACCGTGACTTGGCCGAAGTACCAGCCGCGTTGCCAGAGACGCAGCTGTTTCTTTCCGCCGTTGACATGCGTCCACGTTGCTCCGGCGTCATCGGAACGATAGAGACCGCCGGCGGTGAGGTCGCTGCCGGTGTCGACTTGCGCGTACACGCGCGAGGGCTGCGAGGGCGCAACGGAGAGGCCTACATGACCGACACGCTTCGGAAGGCCGTTCGTCAGCTGCGTCCACGTCTTGCCGGCGTCGATCGATTTATACACGCCGCCTCCCGGCCCGCTCGACGGCGGATAGACATTCCACGGCGGACGGCGTGTCTGCCACAGCGAAGCGTAGATCGTGTTCGGTTGGGACGGATCGAGCGCGAGATCAATGGCACCGGTATCGTCGTTTTTAAACAGCACCTTCGACCACGTCGCGCCGCCGTCCGTCGTTTTGAAAACGCCGCGTTGCGCGTTCGGCGCGTATTGATGACCGAGCGCAGCGACGTACGCGGTGTTCGCGTCGCGCGGATCGACGGCGATGCGACCGATTTGCATCGTATCGTCCAAGCCGATGTGCGTCCACGTTTTCCCGCCGTCGACCGACTTGTACATGCCGTTGCCGTATGCAATATCGGAACGCATATCGGCTTCACCGCTGCCGACGTAGAGAACCTTCGGATTGCTCGGCGCTACCGCGATCGCGCCGATCGACGCAATGTTCTGACCGTCGAAAATCGGGCTCCACGTGCGCCCCGCGTTCGCCGATTCCCACACGCCGCCGTCGACGCTGCCGAAGTAAAAGTGATCCGGTTCGCCTGGGACGCCGGTTACCGCAATCGCGCGACCGCCGCGGAACGGCCCAATGAGCCGCCAGGAGAGTGCATTGAGCGCACTCGCTTCCACGCGAGCAGGACCCGCAATGACCGGAGATGCCGCGAAGAAGGCACAGGGTGCAAGAAGTAACGCGCACAATGACGCGCCGATCGATCGTCGCATAGCATCTGGTACGCGCTATGCGGCGAGTTGGCCTTTGACTTCGCGTTTGGCCGATTTCGGCGACTTGAGAATCGCAACGACCGCGAGCACGATTGCGGCACCGCCGACGATCACGTTGAGCGTAATCGGTTCGTGCAGCAGCCATGCCGCCGAGCGCAACGGCAACGATCGGATTCACGTAACCGTACGTCGCAACGATATGCGTCGGTAGTTTGCGCACGGCATAGTTATACGCCGTGTATCCCACGAGCGCGCCGGGACCGACGAGCCACAAGAAGCCGCCGGCGGAGGCGCCGGTGATCGCGTGAATATCGAGCTGTGCGAATTCACCGAAAACCAAGCCCATGATCGTCAGAATAATGCCGCCGATGAACATTTCGAGCGCGGGAATCAGCGGGTTCGTCCGCAATTCGGCATCCCGCCTGGCGTACACCGAACCCAGCGCCCACGAGAACGAACCGACGAGCATCATGATCGTTGGAACGAACGGGACGCCGGCGCCCGGAACGCCGGCCAGTGCGCCGATACCGATGGTACCGAGCGCCAATCCCACCGCGGAACCGGCGGTGATGCCGGTGCGCGAAACGACGGCGGCGATAATGACCATCCAAATCGGAACCGTCGCGACGACGATTGCGGCGATGCCCGATTGCACCGTCGTTTCGGCATAGCATAAGAACCCGTTACCGATGCCGAGCAACAAGAACGCCGTCATCGTCAACGAACGCCACTGCGGCGCTCGCAACTGGGAGAGCAGGTCGCGCTTCCACAGCAGCATCGCGCCCGTAAGAATCAAGCCGGCGATGATGTACCGCACGCCGGCCATGAGAAACGGTGGAATGGTTTCAACCGCGACGCGGATGCCGAGATACGTAGAACCCCAGAGAATCCACACGGTCATGAGCGCCACCCAGGGCAGCGCGCTCGAGACGGATAGCCGGCGCATTATTTACCTTCTGAAACCAAACATCGTCCGGAGTTTTCGAAACAGTACACGAGGCGACGAAAGTCCTCCGTTTCGGAAGCTAAGAGGTTGGTTATGCTCAGTACTGCCCCCGCGGTTCCGTCGAATCGGAAACTCGATGATGTGGACCTAGGGCTGCTCGCGGCACTTCGCGCGAACGCGAGGACGAGCCAAGAAGACCTCTCCCGCGTGCTTGCCCTCTCACGTCCCGCGGTGCGGGAGCGAATCCGGCGTTTGGAATCGCTGGGCGTTCTTCTCGGCTACACCATCGTCGTCGATTGGGAATCGCTGGGCTACCCGATTCTTGCGTTCGTCAACGTGCGCACCGCGATGGGCACGTGCGATGAAGGCACGCAAGTCGTGAACGGCTTCTCGTGCGACGGCGCAGTCGTCGAAGAATGCTATGCGATCACCGGCGACTGGTGTTTGTTCGCGAAAGTACGCGCGCGATCGTCGAAAGAGCTCGCGCACTTCCTCGATGCAATCAAAAAGAACGCGCGCTTTGCCGCAACGTCGACGACGCTTGCGCTCGGAACAGGACGATGACGTCCGCTAGTATTTGAACACGTTGGTCGGCACCGATGCGAAGGCCGGATCACCCGTCTGCCACAGCAAGAACGAGTATTCATCGGTGAGCAGCTGTTCGCTTTGTGTGCGAGAAGCCGCGAGGAAGCCGTGCCCGGCGTCGTAGTCGACGCGAAGCAGAATCGGGCGTCCGCTCGCAGTCGCCGCTTGCAGCGCCGCCGTCATCTTCGCAAGTTCCCACGATGACACGCGCGGGTCGTTGTATCCCGTGATCAGCATTACCGCTGGATATTTCGTACCTTTGACGACGTGTTGATAGGCGTCCATTTCCTGCAATGCTTTGAATCCGGTTTCGTCCTTCACCGTGCCGAACTCCGGAACGTTCGGAGGTCCATTCGGTGAGAACTCCATGCGCAATGCATTGCTTGCGCCGACGACGTCGAGGGCGGCAGCGAAGAGATCGGGGCGCGCGGTGATTGCACGGCCGATCGTAATGCCGCCGGCGCTCGTGCCTTCGCCGGCAAGGTGTTCAGGCGACGTGTACTTGTGATCGATCAAATATTGCCCGCACGCGACGAAGTCTTCCCACGTGTGATGCTTCGTTGAGATCATTCCTGCTCGATGCCAGTCTTCGCCGTACCACCCGCCGCCGCGGACGTGACAAACGGCGAAGACGCCACCACGTTCGAGCCACGCAAGCCGCGTTGTGCTGAACGACGGATTGATGACGATCCCGTACGAACCGTAACCCTCGAGGTATGTCGGATGGGAACCGTCGAGCGCGATGTCTTTCTTGTAGACGATCGAAAGCGGAACCATCGTGCCGTCTTCGCTTTTCGCCTGAACTTCGCTCGACGTGTAACCCGACATATCGACCGGAGCGAGTGGTTTGAGATTCGTGTTTGTAATGGTGCCGTTTGGATTAACGCGGTAGATTTGCGACGAGCGCGTCCATGACGTCAGCGAGAAGACGGCGCCGGGAACGGTCGGATCCGTTTGCATTCCCGCCACGGTGCCGTCGAACGGCAATGTTGCCGGCACGATTTTGCCGCTCGGCATGCCCGTAGGAGTAAGAACGTACTTTCGAACGCGTCCGAACCCGCCTTCGCGCGACTGCACGTAGAGGCCGTCGGCAGCCGGGCCGAGCGATTCGATGACTTCTTTGCCCGCCGGAATTACGACGTGGCCGGAGTCGACACCGGGCGCCGCAAACGTGCTCGCAACGACTTTGAAGGTCGATGCGTTCTTTGTGTGTCAGGAAATAAATCGTGCTGCCCGCGTCCGTTATGTTCGTCACGTCGTCCGCGGTTGTTGCGATCTGCTTCCACGTCGCTTGCGGCGACGTAACGCGCGACGTTGCAAGATAAGCATCGAACTCGTTTTTCACGCCGTGCACGATGACGCCGTAGGTTCGATGCGTTGCTTCCGAGTATTGCACGATCGGAAAATCGGTCAGATCGAAATGCAACGACGGATTTACGTTGTATCCGAACACGGCCGGGTCTTTTGAGGGATCGCGCCCGAGCACGTGCAGATAATTGACCGCGCGCGTCTCTTTCATCGTGTCCGGTTCGCCTGGTTTCAATTGCGGAAAGCGCACGTAGTAAAACGATCTGCCGTCGGGAAGCCAACTCGTCACGCCGACGAAGAGCGCGCGGTCGATCTGATCGGGCAATGCGCGCCCGGTCGCGCTGACGACATGAATCACGGCGTTTTCCGAACCGCCTTCGGAAATGCCGTACGCGACGTACGAGCCGTCGAGCGACGGCGTAAAGTAATTGATCGTATAGTGTTTGCCGGAGGTCGCGGCGGCGAGCTTGTCGGGATCGACAAGAATGCGTTCCGCTCCGCCGCTGCGACGGCGCACGTAGAGCTTGGCAGTGTTCGCCGTCGGCTCTTGCTTCAAATAGTAGTAATACGGTCCCGCAATCTGTAGCGCGGCGACGGTCGGTACCGTTTTATCGAGCGCGGCAATGCGATTGAAGAGCTGATCGCGCGGCGTCCCGAGCGCGGCGAGCACGGAACGCGTGTAAGCGTTTTGCTCTTTGAAGAAATTGACGACCGTCGGATCGCTCATGTTTTCCATGTACCGGTACGGATCGTTTACCGTGCTTCCGAAGTACGTGTCGCTCGCCGGCGACGGTGACGGCAACGGCGGAGGCGACGGCGGAAAGTTTTGTTGAGCGAGACCCGCGCCCATCGCTGCGATACACGCAAATGCGACGACGCCGAGAAACAGCGGTGTCTTCATGGTAAAAGGACGTTCGCTGACAAAACGAACGTCCTTTGTTTGCATATTAGGCGGCTTTAGCGGGCAAAGCTTCAGCTTTGACCGATAAAGCCTACCAACCGCCGCCCGAGTCGCCGCCGCCTCCGCCGCCGAAACCGCCGCCTCCGCCGCCGACATCACCGCCGCCGAACCCGCCGCCGCCCCAATCGCCGGCGCTCGACGAACCCATATCGGCTTGCCCCGCGTCGCTGCCCCAACCGCCCGCATCCGGTGCGTTACCGCCCCAGCCGCCACCTTGGTCGACCGGCGCAATGCCGCCGCCGGCAGCGTTGGGATCCACCGAACCGCCGCCGCCGCGGTTGAACATTTCGTTTCCGAGCCACGCGCCGCCGAGGCCGCCGAGCAGCCCGCTCCAGAAGCCTCCGCCGCCGCCGCCGTAGTAGCCGGGACCATAGCCGTAACCCGGGCCCGGGCCGTATCCGGGGCCACCCGCCGGTCCGCCGCGGCCCCCGTAATTGCGCCCTGCGCCCATCGAGCGAAAGATCGAGCGGATCACCAAGAATCCGACGACGATCAGAACGATCCACCAAAACATTGAAAGATGTATTCCATTCGTTGTTGCCACCGGTCGTTGATACGACGGCGCGGGATAGTTGCGGCCGTATGCGTTTGCGTTGCCCGGCATGCTGTTCACATGCGAGCGGAAGACATCGAGGATCGAACCGACCGCCGTCGTGATTCCGCCGTCGAAATCACCGTTACGGAACGACGATTCCATTTGCTGCCGGATGGACGTCGTCGTCGATGCAGGGAAGAACTGCGCCGTCGCGCGTCCCGGGACGATGATGTCTTTACGTTCGGCCTTCGCGATAAAAATCAAAACGCCGTTGATCTGCTGTTCGCTGAAGACACTTTGCGCCGCGTTTTGCACGGTTTCACCGTTGAGCGAGGGGACCGTGACGACGACGATTTGTTTCTGCGTCTGCGCGTTGAAGTTGCCGATCTGCGTATCGAGTTGCGACACCGTCGCAGATGAGAACATTCCCGCGCCGTCTTGAACGAATTGCGCGGCAAGTGCCGGCAGCGCGTTCATCGCGACGGCGAGCACGATGGCGGCCGATGCGGCCAAAGGTTTCATGCTACTTCGTTAACCTCCGAGAGCTACTATCGCGCGGGCCGGTCCTTGGTTTCAGCGGCTGACGCTGAACGCGATGACGCCGCCGGCTACGCTGAAGATAAAGAGAAAAATGAAAATCCAGATTGCCGCTCGCTTCCAGAACTCGGGCGCGGACGGCTTCCGGCGGTATTCGGTGCGCCGGCGCTTTCTCATGATGACTGTGCCTGGCGTTTCTCGACCTCACTCCACAAGCGTTCGAGGTTGTAGAACTGGCGCTGATCCGCCGTAAAGACGTGGACGATCACGTGGCCGAGATCGATAAGAATCCACGTGCCTTCGTTGTAACCCTCGACTCGTGTAACGGCAAAGCCTTCCGCTTTCGCGCGATCGACGACCGCATCGGCGATCGCACGCGCTTGAATCTTGGACCGTCCGGTCACCAGGGCAAACGTGTCCGCGAGAATCGTACGCCCGCTCACGTCAATGGTCGTGAACTCTTCGCCCTTGCGGTCCAGCGCGGCGTCGCGCACGACGTCGATCAATTCAGCGATGTCGAAGCCCCCTGTGCGAAGCCCGCGCTTGCGCATCGGGCCCGTATTGATATGTTTTGGCGGCTGCTACCGTCTGCGGAGCGGCGGGCAGCCCCTGATGTTCCAGATACCCCAAAGTGTGCGCGATCGTCGCGCCCATCGCCGCGCGTAAATCGGCGCAGGCTAAGCGCCAAAGCTTCCCGCGCTCGGCATACTTGCGGCCCGGCTCTAATCCATCTGCAAGATACACGACGCAGTCGAGCGGTGACATATCCGCCGCCGCGACGGTATGTTTGCGGATGGCGGAAAGCACCTCGGGATCGTGCACGCCGAAACTCTCCTGCGCGATCGACGCGCCGAGGCGGGCATGCAGCACGATCGGGTTCGCGCGTTCGAAGGGATCGATCGTCATCCCACGCAATTCGCATTCACCGATCAATCGTCTCGCCGGATACAGGCGCGCGAGATCGTGCAGCATGCCCGCAAGACGCGCCTTGCGCGTATTGAGGCCGTGAATCTGCGCGAGAATATCCGCGCATCGCGCAACGCGCACGACGTGCTCGTAGCGGTGCCCTTGACCGAGATGTTCGCGAACGCGTCGCGCGAGAGCGGTAAAGTGCAGAACCGCGCTCCGCTACTGAAATCGCGCGCGTAGCGCGGTAAGGCGGGCGTGATAGAGATCGCCCTTTAAGTTTCCGGCCCACATGACGAGGGCGTTCTCGTTGTTGTCGCTGTAGTAGCCCTTGCGCGTCGTGACCGTCGTAAATCCGTATTTGCGGTAGAGCTGCTGCGCCGCAACGTTGCTCTCGCGCACTTCGAGCGTCATCCACGCCGCGCCGCGCGCGATCGCTTCGTCGATGAGTTTGAGCAACATCACTTCGCCATATTTCTGCCCGCGAAATTCCGGATCGACGGCAATCGTCGTGATGTGCGAATCTTCGAAGATCACCCAGATGCCGCCGTACGCCATAATCTTGCCGTCGATGCGTCCCACGTAGTAGTGCGCGAGCTTGTTTGTCGTCAGTTCGTTGAAGAACGCATCGGAGGGCCACGTCGTGGAAAACGACGCGTGTTCAATGCGCAGAACGTGCGAGATGTCGCTCGCGGCCATCGGCACGATCTCCATGCGCTGCGGCGTGCCTGCGGACGACGGATTCAGTTCGGCTTTCATCGCGTGCGCTGCGTCGGCCGAAAGAGCGGAACGGTTGCCGCGGGCGCTTCGCCGTAATCGGCGCGTACTTCATGAAGGCTCGCGGCTGCAGCGGCGTGCGCGCCTGCAAGCGCAAGAGCTGCGGCGGGTGGCGTAACGGCCGGCGAGCGACGCTTCACGACGAAACCGGCTTCGGCGAGAGACGCGAACACGTCCTCCGGTGCGCCGAGAACAGCGAGCGGTTCCACACCGGCCGACGGTAGAATGCGCGCGAGCACGTCGCTTGCCTGGCCGGTTGCACGCCGTTGCGTTGAGCGCTCTCTATAGCGCGCGGAGATGATGCCCGGGCGTCCGACAACCACGCTCAGCGCGCGTTCGTCGCTGCAGCCGTATTCCAGCGCGTCGAACGACGAAATACCGGCGAGCGGTATGCGCCACGCTTGCGCGAGCGACTTTGCATACGCGACCGTGATGCGGAGCCCCGTGAACGTCCCCGGCCCCACACCGACCGCGATGCGGTCTAACCGCGACGATGGAACATTCGCGGCATCCAGCAACTCGCGCACGGCCCCGAGTCCAGCTTCGAGCGCAACGTTTCCCGCAACGGAAGTCGCTGCGGCAATCGCGTCGTCCACGGCGACACTCGCGGAGAACCCGCCGAGCGCGCCGTCCAAGCCGAGCACGATCACGGGGTCGCCTCCGGCCGTCGGTGAATCGTTACGCTCCGCGGGCCGTCGCCCGCGCCGGCGATCGTTACCTCGTACCGGTGTTCCGGCAGCAGATGCGGCGCATGCGTCCACCACTCGATGAAGACGATCGAACTGCCGTCGAATGCGTCATCGAGGCCGAGCTCGGTCAGTTCGTGCGGATGCTCGATGCGATAGAGATCGAGGTGATCGATAGGCGGATCGCCCTGATACCGATGCCAAAACGTGAACGTCGGGCTCGACGTTTGATCTTCGCCGTGGCGCGCGCGCACGGCGGCTCGCACAAACGTCGTTTTGCCTGCGCCTAGCTCGCCCGAAAGACCGACCACGTCTCCGGCACGGAGCGTGATCGCGAACGCGGACGCAAAGTGTTCGAATGCTTGCTGCGTTTCGAAAGTGCGCTCGCTTGCTGCGGCGAATCGATGCGGCATGTCGAGCGGCGATTTCGCAGTGCAGCTCCATCAGTCCGTTGCAGACCATCTTGCGCTCATTCAGACGAACGCAAAAGCGGCGAAGGCGCGCATCGGCGAGGCGCGACGACTTCTTCGCCGCCGAACCCGACCGCCTGAGCGTCGACGATGAGCGTATCCCCGTGTGGGAAGACGTTCTGCAGACGCCGTATATATTAAAGAAGCAATTCTCCAGAAAAAGTAAAGGGGTCCCGCACTGCAACGTCAGTGCGGGGGCGTATAGCTGCGTTTTTTCGCGCGTTCGTGCGGCGCAGGATTTAGAATGAACAACGATATCGTCCAATCAGTAAACGTCGAAGACGAGATGCGGGAGAGCTACCTCTCCTATGCGATGTCCGTCATCGCTTCGCGCGCGCTGCCTGACGTGCGCGATGGTCTCAAGCCCGTGCAGCGGCGCATCCTCTACGCGATGCGCGACATGGGAATGGACCCGACGAAGCAACACCGCAAGTGCGCCGGCATCATCGGCGAGGTACTCAAGAGCTATCACCCTCACGGTGACGGCTCGGTTTATGATGCGCTCGTGCGGATGGCGCAGGACTTCACGCTGCGATACCCGCTCGTCG
The DNA here is from genome assembly GCA_963737065.1 of Vulcanimicrobiia bacterium. Lineage (GTDB taxonomy): Bacteria > Vulcanimicrobiota > Vulcanimicrobiia > Vulcanimicrobiales > Vulcanimicrobiaceae > JAMXLG01. The sequence goes on along the minus strand of CAVTRC010000001.1, from coordinate 1,179,667 downwards.
ACGGCCACGGCAACTTCGGCTCGATTTTTCCCGATCCGCCGGCAGCGTACCGTTATACGGAGGCGCGTCTCGGACGGCTTTCGCTCGAACTACTGACCGACATCGAAAAAGAGACGGTTCCGTTCGTTGCAAACTTCGACAACCAAGGAACGGAACCGACGGTTCTTCCCGGCAAGCTGCCGCAGTTGCTCGTCAACGGTTCGAGCGGTATCGCGGTCGGCATGGCGACGAACATTCCGCCGCACAATCTCGGAGAGATTGCGGATGCAATCGCGTTGCTGATCGACAATCCGGACGCGACGGACGACGAACTATGCGATGTCGTCAAAGGTCCCGACTTCCCGACCGGCGGTGAGATTCTCGGAACCGAGGCGATCCGCGAAGCGTACAAAACGGGACGCGGTTCAATCACGATGCGCGGCAAGGCCGAGATCGTCGAGGAAAAAGGCAAGCACAAGATCATCATCTCGGAAATTCCGTATCAGGTTTATCAAAACCGTATCGTCGAGTCCATCGCCGAAGCGCACGCGGAGAAACGCATTCAAGGTATCTCCGCGCTGCACGATGAGTCGAATCGCAAAGGCATGCGCGTCGTCGTCGAGCTGCAGAAAAGCGCGACGCCGAAAGTCGTGCTCAATCAGCTCTTCAAGCACACGCCGCTGCAGTCGAGCTTCGGCTTCAATATGCTGGCGCTCGTGCCGGTCGGCGAGCCGCGGGCCAACGGATCAACCCCGCTCGAGCCGCAAGTGCTCACTCTCAAACAATTGCTCGAGCACTTCATCGCCTATCGCAAAGACGTCGTCACGCGCCGCACGCGTTATGAGTTGCGCAAGGCGGAGGAACGCGCGCATCTTCTCGAAGGCTACCGCATCGCGCTCGACAACATCGACGAAGTCATCGAAATCGTGCGCGGCAGCCAGACGACCGACGAAGCGAAGACGAAACTGTCGTCGCGGTTCGGACTTTCGGACATTCAAGCGCAAGCGATCGTCGACATGCGTCTGCGCACGCTGGTTGGACTCGAACGGCAGAAGATCGAGGACGAGTACGCGCAGCTGATCAAGGTCATTGCGGAACTGCAAGACATCCTGAAAAGCCCGCGCCGTATCGCGGGCATCGTCAGGACCGAAACGGTCGATCTGAAAAAGCGCTTCGGCGATGAGCGGCGCACGGAAGTGCATCCGGCCGAAGACGAGATCTCGATGGAGCAGCTCGTTCCGAACGTCGACGTCGTGGTGACGTACACGGTCGGCGGCTACATCAAGCGCGTTTCGCTCGACACGTTCCGCACGCAGAGCCGCGGCGGACGCGGCGTCACCGGTATCGCGAATCTAAAGCGCGAGGACGTCGTGCGAAACTTCTTTGTGACGAAGACGCACGATCACGTGCTGTTCTTCACGAACAAGGGCCGCGCGTATCGCTTGCGTGGTTATGAAATTCCCGACACGACGCGTACGGCGCGTGGAACGGCGCTTGTCAATCTGCTCACCCTGCCGCCGGGCGAATACGTAACCGCGGTCTTCCCGATTCACGAATTCGTCGACGGGCGCTTCATGGTGATGATCACGAAGCAAGGCGTGATCAAGAAGACGCCGCTTGCCGAGTTTGCCAACGTTCGCCGGAACGGCCTCAATGCGATCAATCTCGATGACCGCGACGAGCTGCTCGCGGTCGATCTTTCGGACGGTACGCGCGACATCATCCTCGCATCGACGCAAGGCATGGCCGTCCACTTCAACGAGAAACACGTTCGCCCGATGGGGCGCAATGCGCGCGGCGTGAAAGCCATGACGCTCGACGACAGCGACACGATCGTCGCGATGGACGTGATCGAGCCGGAACGCACAGAAGTGCTGCTCGTGACGTCGCAGGCGTTCGGTAAGCGTACGCCCATCGACGACTACCGTCATACGTCGCGCGGCGGCAAGGGCGTCAAAGCGTTTGCGCGCGAGCGTGAGGACATCGGTCAGGTCGTCGACCAGATCATGGTCTCGCCCGACGACGAAGTCTTGATGATTACGAGCGGCAACCAAGTGATCCGCCTCAAGGTGCGCGACATTCGCAGGGCGGGACGCTCGACGAAGGGTGTGCGCTTGCAGCGGCTCGGCGAAGGCAACGAAGTGATTGCAATTACGAACCTCGGGAAACAAGCGGAACAGGTCACCGGCATCACGGGCGAGCCAGCGGAGCTGGTGTAAACCTTCCCATTCCGTCGTTACGGGGACCCTCACGTGCTTAAGCACCCTTCGGGTATCCGTGCCTAGGACTGGAAAGGCTTCCACCGCCTCCGCCAGGTCGGAACCTGCATGGTCACTCCCGGGTTGGAGTAAGCGGAGGTAGTATTCAAACACTCATGAGCGCATTGCCAGACGTTACGCAAGGGAACTTTCAGAACGAAGTGTTGGGCGCATCGCAGCCCGTTCTCGTGGATTTCTGGGCACCGTGGTGTGGCCCGTGCCGCATGCTTTCGCCCGTCGTCGAGAAGGTCGCTTCGGCGAACTCCGGCAAAGCGAAGTTCGTGAAGTTGAATACCGACGAAAACCCAAGCATCGCCGGGCAGTATCAGGTCTCCGGCATTCCGTGCTTGATTCTGTTCAAAGACGGCCAGCCCGTCGACCGCATCGTTGGATACGTTCCCGAGAACGTCATCTCGTCGATGCTCGCCAAGCACGTAGCATAACCGACACCATGGCGTAACGCGGTGGCTTCAGCGTTCCGCGGCGTGCCCGCGGTGCATACCGTCCTCGAGCATCCCGCCGTCGCGCCCTACGAGCACATCGTGGGGCGCGTCGCTTTGCGCGCGGCGGTCGGCGCAGAACTCGATCGCGTGCGCGCCGATCGCGACGGCGTGCCGCTCGATCTCATCGTCGAGCGCGTGGTGGAGCGGATCGACAGAACGGCCGCGGCAGAGCTGCGCAACGTCATCAACGCGACAGGAACGCTGCTGCACACGAATCTCGGCCGCGCGCCGATCGCGGAGTCGGCATTCGTACACGCGTGGAGCGTGAGCCGCGGATATTCGAATGTCGAGTTCGACCTCGTCGCGGGCGAGCGTGGTTCGCGCTACGACCACGCGACGGCCATTCTCTGCGAGCTGACCGGTGCGCAAGACGCGATCGTCGTCAACAATTGCGCGGCGGCAATTCTATTGATTCTCGACACGTTCGCACGTGGCGCGGAAGTCGTGATTGCTCGCAATCAATTGATCGAAGTCGGCGGTGGATTCCGTCTTCCCGACGTCCTCGCACGCAGCGGCGCCCGCCTCGTCGAAATCGGCGCGACCAATAAAGTATACGTCTCGGACTACGAACGCGCGCTCACGCCGCACACGGCGTTGCTGTTTCGTTCGCACCGCTCGAACTTTTCGCTCGAGGGATTCATTGCGGATGTCTCGGGCGCGGACGTTGCGGCGCTTGGGAAACGCGCCGGCGTTCCGAGCGTCGAGGATTTGGGCACCGGCGCCCTCGTCGATCTGGCGGAATACGGCTTGCCGCACGAACGAACGCTGCAAGAAGCAATCGCTGATGGCTTATCGCTCGTTGCGTGTTCCGGTGATAAGTTGCTCGGAGGACCGCAAGCGGGAATCGTCGCAGGCGAACGATGGGCCGTTGCGCGCTTGCGCAGCAATCCGCTCGTTCGCGCGTTGCGCGTCGATAAGGTTATGCTTGCATTGCTTGCGCAGACGCTACGATTGTATCGGAACACGCAGGCACGTCAATCGATACCGCTCTTGAAGATGCTTTCCACGCCGCTCGACGTATTGCGCGAACGCGCGCAACGCATTGCCGCGACCATCGCGAATGCGAGCGTCGTTGGGTGCGACGGGTTCGTCGGCGGCGGCTCGCTGCCGCACGCACGGATCGCCTCGATCGTCGTCGCAGTTACGACTCCGCACGCGCAACAACTCGCGCAACGCCTACGCGCATGGCGCGTACCGATCGTCGCCCGGATCGCGGACGGACGCGTGCTGCTCGACATGCGAACCGTCGCCCCCGATCAAGATCGCGAGATCATCGCTGCGTTCTTCGATTTGCTTTCGTAATGCACATCATCGGTACGGCGGGGCACGTTGATCACGGCAAATCGTCGCTCGTTACCGCATTAACGGGAACGAACCCCGATCGTTGGATCGAGGAGCAAGTGCGCGGGATGACGCTCGATCTTGGTTTTGCGCGCTTGGAGTTCGCCGACGGCAGCGAAGCCGGTATCGTGGACGTTCCCGGGCATGCCCGTTTTCTGCACAACATGTTGGCCGGCGCCGCGGGAATGGAGCTGCTGCTGCTCGTTATCGCGGCGCCCGAGGGCGTGATGCCGCAAACCGTCGAGCACTTGCAGATTCTGCGGTATTTGAACGTGCGCCGTATCGTCGTGGCGCTGACGAAGATGGACCTCATTTCCCCGGAACGCAAAGGCGACGTTTGCCGTGCGGTGCACGGAGAGTTAAAGGGCACGATCGCCGAGAACGCGCCGATTTTCGCCGTCTCAGTCGTTACCGGCGAAAACCTCGACGTGCTGAAAATTGGCTTGAACTTCGAACTTGCAGCGCTGCAGCCGCGCGACGCCGATGCACCGGTCTATATGCCGGTCGACCGTGTCTTCTCGTTAGCGGGGCGAGGCACGATCGTAACCGGAACGTTGATGCAAGGACGCATCAAAACAGGGGACACGCTCGCAATCGAGCCCCTCGGCGCGCCCGCTCGCGTTCGCAGCATTCAGGTCTTCGGTCAAGCGCGAGACGAAGTGTTCGGCGGAACGCGTGTTGCGATCAACGTGCCGGGCATCGAAACGCGCGAGATCGCGCGCGGCGAGGTCGTCGCCGATCCGCAGTTCCAATCGCGCTCGACGTTCGATGTGTCGTTTACGCCGCTCGATGAAGCGATCGCCACATTGAAACGCCGTACGCCGGTGCGCACGCATATCGGTTCGGCCGAAGTACTCGGAACGCTGGTGCTGCCACGTGCCCCAGAGCGCGTTGAAACGCTACGCGGCGAATTGTTTCTCAAGACGCCGGTGCTTGCGTTTCCGGGCGTGCACTTCGTTGTGCGACGCGTTTCGCCGAAGGCGCTGCTTGGCGGCGGCGAAATCATCGGCTTGCAATCTGGCGCATCGGCACTCGAGATTGGTGATCCAGCGCTCGGTACCGTACTCGAAGCGCTGAGCGAACGACGAAGCGATCCGGTCGAAGTGCGCGAGATCGCGTTTGCGACGAATCTTCGTGAAGATGCGGTACAACGCGCGCTCGCGACACTGATCGAAAACGCCGAAGCGATGAAGGTATTGCGTCCCGAAGCGTACTTGTCGGCCGGCGTTGCGCAAGCGCAACTCGACGCGATACTTGCCGTTCTCTCGTCGTCGCACGAACGCGAACCGTGGTCGAGCGGGATGACGTCGCTCGCGCTTGCGCGCGCGATGCAGCGCGACGAAAAGACGCTGATTCGTTTGCTCGCCGCGTTCGTGGAAGAGGGTCGTCTTGCGCATCGCGGCGGGTACTACGCGGCGACGGAACACGTGCCGAGGCTCAGCAACGAACAGCGTGCGTTTTTCGACCGGGTCGTTCCGTTCGATCCCGCCGCCCCGTTCGTTCCCGCGGATTTCAACGCAGTCTCCGATGCTGCGAAGGCCGGCGCATCTGCGGGCTTGCCGAAGGCGTTCGAGACATTGCTCGTACGCGGCGTACTCGTTCGCGTGGGCGAAGCGCTGTATCGCGGATCGCAGATCGAGCAAATCCATCACCACGTGCAATCGTTCATCGAGCGTAACGGGCGCATGACGATGGCGGATTTTCGCGACCTCCTCGGTACGTCACGCAAGTACGCGGTGCCGCTGCTGGAGTGGTTCGACGGGCGTGGAATTACCGTACGCAGCGGGGACTATCGCATGCTTCGCACGCGGAAAGGCCACTAGCGGCATACCGTCGTACTCGGGTGCAGTGATCGACCCGCTCAAGCTTTCTAAAGCGGAACTGCACCTTCACATCGAAGGCACCTTTGAACCCGAATTGATGTTCGCGATCGCCGAGCGCAATCGTATTTCGCTGAAATATTCCTCGGTCGACGCGGTCCACGCCGCGTATCGCTTCACCGACTTGCAGTCTTTCCTCGACATTTACTACGCGGGAATGGACGTGCTGCGTAGCGAGCAGGACTATTTCGATCTGACGAGCGCGTATCTTGAGCGCGCGAGCGCGCAGAACGTGCGTCATGTCGAAGTGTTCTTCGATCCGCAGGCGCATACGAGCCGCGGTGTTGCCTTCGAAACGGTCGTCGAAGGGATCACCGCCGCGCTACGCGACGGTCAGTCACGCTTGGGTGTCACGTCGCATTTGATCATGTGCTTCTTGCGCGATCAATCGGTTCCCTCAGCGATGGAAACGCTCGATCTCGCGATTCCCTATCGCGATCGCATCATCGGCGTTGGATTGGATTCGGCTGAGCGCGGAAATCCGCCGTCGAAATTTCTCACCGTCTTCGATCGAGCGCGCGCGGAAGGTTTCCTTACCGTTGCGCACGCCGGCGAAGAGGGACCGCCGGAATACGTCTGGGAAGCGCTCGATCTTCTTCGCGTTTCACGGGTCGACCACGGCATTCGGAGTATGGAGGATCCGCAACTCGTCGAGCGTCTGCGACGGCAGCGCGTTCCGCTCACCGTCTGTCCGCTCTCCAACGTGAGATTGCACGTCGTGACGGATCTCGAGCATCATCCGCTCAAACGGATGCTCGACGCAGGGCTCGTCGCGACGGTAAACTCGGACGATCCCGCGTACTTCGGCGGGTACGTCGGCGAAAACTATACCCGCACGGCGGAGGCGTTGCATCTGAACGATTACGATCTCGTTACGCTCGCGCGAAACTCGTTCGAGGGATCGTTTATCGACGACGTAGCCAAACGCAAGTTCCTCGACGAAATCGACTCTCAAGTCGCCGCGCTTCGTTAGACGGCGATGAACGACCGCCGCCGAATGCACGTGTTAGCGGCGCACGAGCGTCCAGACGCCGATGACCACTTCGATCGCGATTAGCACGATGACGATGATTTCCATGAATTCATCGCGTCGCGACCGCGCTTGATCGATGAGGAATTGGTACATGTCGCGCACGCTTGCGAGCTTGCTGTCGATCTGGCTCTGCCAATCGGCCAACCCGAGGCGCGAAGCTGCGGCGCGATAAATACGCGCGTAGTAGGCGTCGCCGACGACTTTGAGCGCGTTGCTCGAACGATCGATCAACTCGAGTATGTCGACGATAAGGTAACGAATCGTCGCGGCGGATTCCGCTTCGCGGCGTCCGAAGAGCGATCGCGCCCGCGAACCCGGTTGCAATGCGTAAATCGCATCGAGTTCTCTATCGAGCAACGCGTCGTACGCTCGTAGCTCGAGCAGTTGCGAGTTCGCGAATTCGAGGATGTCGCTAATGGCATCGCTCGACTCACGCCGGTCGTAAACGAACGCCGTGTCCCACTGAACGATCGTTAGATCGTCGAGGTAGTACGAGAAGCGCGTACGTAGCGCTTCTTCGATCTCGCCGTGCGAGAGCAAGCTCGTTTCACCGAGCAGCACCTGCGCGAGCGTTTCGGAATGTTCGTGCAAGAGCGCCGTCGACTCAACGGTCGGTTCGAACCGATCGACTTCGACGACGAGGTAATCTTCGATCAACGTGCGGTGCCGGTCGTCAAGCGCCGGCCCGAGCTCCCGAGCGATGCGTTCCACCGTGTCCGACGCATAGCGAGCGATCTCGTCGTTGCGCCGTAACGCGTTCGCTGCTGCTTGCACGTGCTGCCAGCTGCCTTCGATCAGAAACGAGAACCGCAACGAGATCACGCCGTAGTCAAAAAATTTCGCGCGAATCGTGCACGCCATATTTCGAAACGATGCGTCAGGTAAACGAGCGACGAGCGGCGGTACCGGAAATTGCAGGTAGGCCGTGGATGCGTATGTCCGAAGCGGAATATCCTTGGGAAAGACTCCTTCGCCCTCGACCGTGCGGAGCGCGCCCAGATCGATTGTGTCGGCCACGTCAAAAAGGTAGAACACGCGAATCGCACCGGCCGCGATGTGCATAGGCTCCGGGTACACTTCACGTAAGAACGAATCCCGCTTGAATTGGACTGCTTTGACTGCAACCATTGGACGGCTGCTGGTGTCGTATGGGGTGAACGATGAACGTTGACAAGATGACCGAGCGCGTGAGCGAAGGACTCAACGCGGCGTACACTCGTGCGCTCCACGAACACAACACCCAAACGACCGCGGAGCACCTCCTCGCCGCATTGCTCGAGCAAGAGCGCGGGATTGCGCCTGATATTCTGGGCGCTGCCGGCGTCGATGTGAAGCCTTTCACGAAAAAGGTCGACGAGGCAATTGGCCTTTTGCCCCGTCTGTCCGGCGCGAACGCCGAGAGCGCGCAAGTGACGCTCTCGCCCGAACTCGCCCGCGTCATGGCAACGGCCGAGAACGAAGCAAAAGCGCTGCAAGACGATTACACCTCGGTCGAGCACGTGCTGCTCGCCATGGCGCAGTCGCCGGGACCGGTCGGCAAGATCTTCCGCGATGCCGGTTTGACGCGCGACAAATTGCTCGAGGCGTTGCGCGCCGTGCGCGGCAATCAGCGGGTGACCACCAAAGATCCCGAAGGGACGTACAAGTCGCTCGAGCGTTACGGGCGCGATCTAACGCTCGAAGCCGAGCGTGGGAAGCTCGATCCCGTGATCGGCCGCGACGACGAAATCCGGCGCATCATTCAAGTGCTGTCACGCCGCACCAAGAACAATCCCGTCTTGATCGGCGATCCCGGCGTCGGAAAGACCGCGATCGTCGAAGGACTGGCGCAACGGATCGTACGCGGCGACGTGCCCGAAGGGCTGAAAAACAAGCGCATCGTTTCGCTCGATATGGGTGCGCTTATCGCGGGCGCCAAGTATCGCGGCGAGTTCGAAGAGCGTTTGAAAGCGGTGCTCAAGGACGTTGCGAATTCCGAGGGAGCGATCATTCTGTTCGTCGACGAGCTGCATACGGTCGTCGGTGCAGGCAAAGCTGAAGGCGCAATGGATGCGGGCAACCTGCTCAAGCCGATGCTCGCGCGCGGCGAACTGCACATGATCGGCGCGACGACGCTCGACGAATACCGCAAGTACATCGAAAAGGATGCCGCGCTCGAACGCCGTTTCCAGCCGGTGATGGTCGATCAACCGAGCGTCGAGGACACGATCTCGATTTTGCGCGGCTTGCGCGAGAAGTACGAAGCGCACCACGGCGTGCGAATCAAAGACAGCGCGCTCGTCGGCGCGGCAACGATGAGCAATCGCTACATCGCGGACCGCTTCTTGCCCGATAAGGCGATCGATCTCGTCGACGAATCCGCGGCGAAGTTGCGCACCGAGATCGACTCGATGCCGCAAGAGCTCGATGAAGTGTCGCGACGCGTGATGCAGCTCGAAATCGAACGTGAAGCACTGCGTAAAGAGAGCGATCGTCAGAGCCGCGAGCGCCTCGACGCGCTCGAACGCGAACTCGCCGAGCTGCGCGAAGAGCAGACGAAGCTGCGCTCGCAATGGGAGTCGGAGAAAAACGCATCGGTCCGTTTACGTGAAATGCGCGAGCAGATTACCGAAGCGAAGGTGCAGATCGAACAAGCCGAACGTCAATACGATCTCAATCGCGTCGCCGAATTGAAGTACGGCCGGCTGCCGCAACTCGAGAAAGAGCTTGCGAAGGAAGAGGCGCGTTTGCAAGACGGCGAAGTTGGGCGCCTTTCGAAAGAGGAAGTCGATGAAGAAGACATCGCCGAGGTAATCGCGCGCTGGACGGGCATTCCGCTTTCGAAGCTGCTGGAAGGCGAGAAGCAAAAGCTGCTCCATCTCGATGAAGAGTTGCAGAAGCGGGTCGTCGGACAGGACGAAGCGGTCGACGCCGTTGCCGAAGCGGTCCTTCGGTCGCGCTCAGGCCTCGCCGATCCGAATCGGCCGATCGGCTCGTTCATCTTCCTCGGCCCAACCGGTGTCGGGAAAACCGAACTGGCGCGAGCGCTTGCGGAGTATCTCTTCGACGACGATCGCGCGCTCATCCGGATCGACATGTCCGAGTATCAAGAGAAGCACACCGTCGCGCGATTGCTGGGCGCGCCTCCGGGATACGTCGGCTATGAAGAGGGCGGCCAGCTCACCGAGGCGGTGCGGCGGCATCCGTACTCCGTGATTCTTTTCGATGAAATCGAGAAGGCGCACCACGACGTCTTCAACGTGCTGCTGCAGATTCTCGATGACGGACGGTTGACGGACGGACAAGGCCATACGGTCGATTTCCGCAACACGATCGTCATTATGACATCGAACATCGGCAGCCATCGCATACTCGAGTTTCGCGGAGCACTCGGCGGCGCTGAAGAGGCCGTTATGCGCGCAACGGTAATGGAAGAACTTCGAGCGCACTTCCGGCCTGAGTTCCTCAATCGCGTCGACGAGATCATCGTCTTCCATGCACTGAGCGAAGAGCAGCTCATGGAGATCGTGGATATCCAGCTGGGGCGGCTGCGTGCGCGTCTTGCGGAGCGGCGCATCACGCTGGTCCTAGACGAGGACGCGAAGCGTCACCTCGTCAAAGCTGGATACGATCCGAACTACGGCGCACGTCCGCTCAAACGAACGATTCAGAAGGAACTCGAGACGCCGCTCGGCCGAAAAATTCTCGCGGGCGACGTGCGGGACGGTGACACGGTCAACGTCGGTTTCAACCAAATCACCGGCGAATTGACGTTCACCGTCGGGGAACATGTGCCCGCAACGGTATAAATCACGCTGCCGCAAAGGCACGCTACCGAGTCGGATACGAAACCATGATTGCGACGGAAATAAAGAAGATCGCGAATCCTACGGATACGGCAGCGACATGCATCGGGCGTCTCAATTTGATCGTGAGGCCGCCTAAAAACGACGCTGCTGCAAAGAACACCGTTAAGAAGATGTACCGGTCGGAGGTTTCGTTCGCCGTTACAGCATCTTGAACGAAAGCGTCGGCGCGCGCATTTGCATCTCGCGCTGCAGCGTCGTCGGGCAGATGGTATGCGGCCATCGCGAATGGTGAAGGGGGCGCTTTAGCGTTGTGCAGTGGATCGGTCGCGATCCATGCCTTCACCGCTGCTGCGAGCGGTGGATCGAATCGGTCGCGTAAGAACGACGCAAACGGACTGTGTTGCTCGAGCGCGCGCGCGTACTCTGCAAACATCATGACATCGGTGATTCGGTGTGCGCCCGCGCGCGCAATATAGGTGGAAGACTGAACGCGCGCCGCGTTTGCTCGGCTATAGTTCAACGCTTCCAGCCCGCTCCACCTCGCGCTTTGATAACTGCACCATGCGGTGCCGAACGCTGCGAGCGAAATGAGCAGCACGGTCGCAACGTCGACGATGCGATCCACCAAAGCGTTGCGGTCTTCCAACGCGACTGCGGCCATTTCGAATGGCTCCTACAACGGCTTTGCGCGCGTAGAGCGCACGACGCGCACGATCATCGAGCGGCCGGCAGGCCCACTGTTGTTTTCGAAGCCGTATTCGAGTTCCGCGGTCTTGAACGATGGCGCGAACCGGACGCGCAGCCAGCCGTGGCGCGCCTTGTCGTGCCACTGAGCCAAGAGCTCCTGACCGCTAACCGAGCCTCGAATGACGCCTTCGCGCCCGAACCGTCCCGTGACGTACGCGTCGCGGGCAACGAATCGTAGCGTGCGTGCACCGAAGAATGCGGCGACGGTGTCCTCGAGCTGATACTGCCCATTGAGGGTCCGCATACCGGCATCATCGTAGCGTGCATCCGTTTCATTGGAGTATCCGAACGGTGCAAAAACCGCACGAGGGAAACCACTTCTTTGTAATTCCGATATAATTTATCCGGATATTCTCGCTGCGCCGTGAGAATTGGCCTTGCCAAAAACCCTCGTACCGTTTTACGGAGATTGAGAGTGAATTCCGTCTTCTCTACGCATGGAAGCCGCGGCGGAGCAATGAGACTCGTCGATATCGCACCCGTTACGAGCACGCAAGATGTCGAGCATGCGTTCCCTGGTTGCACTCATTGCATTCAATTAACAGCCGGCTTGCTTGCCGGGTTCGTTTCATCGATTCACCTCGGTGCCGTGACGATCTACGAATACGGCGTCGATCGCGGCATCGAGTTGCGCTTCATGGAAGAGCCGAACGCGATTTCGACCGGTTTCCTTATCGAGGGCGACAGCATCGTCGAACGCGGCCACCGGTGGAGAACCAACGAGGTCTGCATATCTCCGCGCTCGGATATCGATGTATGCGCGCGTGGACCGAGTCACGTCGTGTGGGTTCGTCTAAACCTGGAGCACGTGCCGGAGACAGAACGCGCTTCCCTCGAGGCTCTCACGTCGGAGGCGTTCGTAGACGCATCGACCTTTGCCGAGGTGCGCGCGCTGATCGATCGCCTGATCAAAGGACCGCGCATTTCCGACGCGATGTTTCCGCGCACGCGTCTGCTGTATGCACGTGCAGAGATCGCGCGGTCGCTCATCACCGCGTTGGCGAACGTCGCTTCGATACCGCGCGTCGAGCAACGGCGAGAGCAGCGCTCGCTCTCACTCGTACGTAACGTTGAAGCGTTCATGTGGGACAATGTCGAGGAACCGCTTACGCTGGAGCGGATCTGTAGGGAGATGCACTGCGGCGTGCGCGCGCTGATCTACGCGTTCAAAGATGTCTATGGCGTCGGCCCGATGACGTACTGGAAAGTGTGCCGTCTGAATGCAGCGCATCGTAAGTTGCGCGCATCGGCCGGCAATACGGCGATTCTCGAGATCGCTGCGGATTATGGGTTCTGGCACATGGGACACTTCAGTTCGGACCACAAGCAGATGTTCGGAATGACGCCGTCCGAGGCAATCGAAGGCCGCGCATCAGAGCAAAACCTGCAATTTACGTCGTAGATGCGGCCCGCGTCCCGTCAAGCGGGTAGAAACGATGGGATGCGACCGGAAGACCCTATCGAGCTTGCCGTTCAAACGTTAACCGAACTGCGCGAGGACAGCCACCGGAACGTTACGACGACGCAGCTCGGCATCGAGCGTGTGACGGGCTCGCTCGGGAGACCATGGTTCGCATCGGCGGTCCTGCTCTTCGCTTTTACGTGGATCGTAGCGAACACGGCGCTTCGAACGGTCGTGCACCGGCCGCTCGATACTCCGCAGTTTCCGATTTTAGAACTGATCGTTTCGCTCGGCTCGTTCATCGTTGCGATTTTCATCCTGATCACACAGAACCGGCAGAATGACGATCGCGCACCAGGCGGGCGGAGATCACGCTGCAAATAGCGGTCGTGACCGAGCAGAAAGTCGCGAAGGTCATCGATCTGCTCGAGCAGTTGCGACGCGATCGATCCTTACGTTGCCGAACCGAGAAGACACGGCGGCCGCTTCGATGGCGCAGGCAACCGACGTCCGCGAAGCGGCGGCCGAACTGAAAAAGGCTCAGGAACGTGGGTATGAGTAGCGCATGCGCGCTGCCGACACGCTGAGCCTCCTCAAAGATGCATATAAGGGTTGGTCGAGCGACCAGGCATCGCGGCTCGCGGCGGCGCTCGCGTTCTATACGATTTTCGCCATTGCGCCGTTACTGATCATCATCATCGAGATTGCCGCCGACATTCTGGGCGGCGGCGGGACATCATCACACCGTGCGCGATCAAATCCTGCAGCAACTCCAGCCGGCGATTGGTGATTCCGGAACGAAAGCAATTGCGGACATTATACAAGCGACATTCAGTGAGCGCTCGAAGGGTGTCGTTGCGCAGATCGTCGGATGGACGATCTTTGCCGTTGCGGCAACCGGTTTGATTGCCGCGATTCAAAACGCGCTCGACACGATCTTCGACACGCGACCGCCGGGCGGAATTCGTCGGAATGCTGATGGCTCGCCTCGAGCGATCGTTATTATCGGTGTCGCAGCCGTTCTCGTCCTCGCAATGGGATTTGCAACCGCGCTCGTCGGCACGCATCTGAACTCTGCGGGCGCGACCATCGCGAATATTGCGCTCGTTCTCGCGTTCGCGATCCTCGTTACCGCCGCTATTTACAAGTGGCTACCGAACGTCGACCTTTCGTGGCGCGACGTGTGGTTCGGAGCGATCGTATCGGCGGTGCTCTCGGTCGTCGGACAATATTTGATCGGGCTGTATCTCGGCCGTGCCGCAACGACCTCGACGTACGGTGCGGCGGGCTCGTTCGTTGCCGTGCTGCTATGGTTATACTACTCCGCGCAGCTTTTCTTGATCGGCGCTGAAATTACGAAGGCATACGCGGATCGCATCGGTTCGCACAAGTCGCGAACGGCGGCCGAGCGGGGAGCGATCGAATCGCACGGCTCGCGACGCACTTGCCGACTAGTTGAGCGTCTACACGTTTGCCTTTTCGCGTCTTGCGCGCTTTAGCCGTTCGCCTTCATTGAGAATCCGCTTGCGCAAGCGAATGGTCTTTGGCGTCACTTCGACGAGTTCGTCATCTTCGATGAATTCGATTGCGCGTTCCAATGACAAGTCTTCGGCGGGCGGCCAACTTCACGTTCTCATCGCTGCCCGCAGCGCGCATATTGGTAAGTTTCTTTTCGCGCACGACGTTCAACCCGACGTCCTTATCGTCGTTGGCGCGTCCGACGATCATGCCCTCGTATACGTCCGTGCCGGGATCGATGAAGAACCGTCCGCGCTGCTCGACGCCCATGAGCGCGTAGCCCGTGGCGCGTCCTGTGTCGGTCGCCACGAGCGCGCCGACGTTACGGCCGGGCAATTCGCCTTGCCACTCTTGATGATCGTAATACGTGTGCGACATTACCGCCGTGCCGCGCGTCAGCGTCAGCAGTTCGCCGCGCAAACCGAAAATCGCACGCGTCGGCATCGTGTATTCCAGCCGGCGCGAATCGCCGACGTTGAGCATGTTCGACATCACGGCTTTTCGCTTACCGAGCGCCTCGATCACCGGTCCTTCGTATTCGGATGGAACGTCGACGACCACGTATTCGACCGGCTCCCATTTCTTGCCGTCGCGCTCCATGATGATGACCTGCGGCTTCGAAACGACAAGTTCGTAGCCTTCGCGTCGCATCGTTTCGATCAAAATGGAAAGATGCAATTCGCCACGCCCGCGCACTTCAAATGTATCGGCTGATTCCGTGTCCGAAACGCGTAGCGCGACGTTCGATTCCAGCTCGCGCATCAGCCGCTCGCGAATCTGGCGCGACGTGAGAAACTTCCCTTCCTTGCCGGCAAACGGCGAGTTGTTCACCGAGAAGAACATTGAAACGGTCGGTTCATCGACGGCGACGGCATGAATACCCTCGGCGGCATTTGCGTCGGCGATCGTATCGCCGATATTCAAGTCCTCGATGCCCGAAACGCACACGATATCGCCCGCGCCGGCTTCGTCCACTTCGATGCGCTCCAGTCCCTGGAACGTCAAGAGCTTCGTCAAACGCAAGCCGATCGCAATTTTGCCTTCGCGCGCTACTTTTGCGATCGGCATGTTGAGGCGAGACGATCCGCGGAAGATTCTCCCGATTCCGATGCGGCCGACGTACTTGTTGTGATCGATCGCTGAAATGAGCAGCTGAAACGGCCCATCTTCGGCAGGCGCTTCGGGGACGTGGGCCTTGATAATGTCGAACAGCGGTTCAAGATCGCTACTGTCGTCGTCCATCGAACGTTTCGCAATGCCGGCTTTCCCGTTCGTGAAGACGACCGGAAAATCGGCCTGTTCGTCGCTCGCGCCCAACTCGATGAACAGATCGAAGACTTCGTTGACGATCTCCGTCGGACGAGCATCCTTACGATCGATCTTATTGATTGCGACGAGTGCCTTCAGATCGAGTTCGAGCGCTTTGCGTAAAACGAATCGCGTCTGCGGCATCACGCCTTCGGCTGCATCGACGAGCAACAAGACGCCTTGGACCATTTGCAAGCACGCGCTCCACCTCGCCGCCGAAGTCGGCGTGTCCCGGCGTGTCGACGATGTTGAACTTTACGTCACCATGGCGAACGGCGGTGTTCTTCGCGAGGATCGTAATGCCGCGCTCGCGCTCGAGCGGATTCGAGTCCATAATCGCGCGTCTCGACGTGCTGACCTTCGCGGAAGACGCCGCTTTGCTTGAGCATGGCATCCACCAACGTCGTCTTGCCGTGGTCGACGTGGGCGATAATGGCTACGTTTCGTATATCAGGGCGCGTCTTCACCGGCCACTTTGTACCATAACCGCCCGCATAAAGCTACCGGTCAAGGCGCAGTCCGCTACGCGCGCGGCAACGTGAACCAGAACGAAGTGCGCTTGCCCGGCTCGGATTCGAAGCCGATCGTGCCGTTCATCATCGTGATCAGTTCGCGGCAAATGTACAGGCCCAGACCAGTCGATCCGTCGCCCGCCGAAAGGTGGCCGAACCGCGTAAAGAGCTTGTTGCGGTCGGCGTCCTCGATACCCGGCCCTTCGTTCACGACGGTGATCGTCAAACGATCCGTCGCCGGCTTCACGTCGACGAGAATCGGACTTTCCGGAAAGCTGTATTTCACCGCGTTCGAAAGCAAATTCGTGATGATCTGTACCGTGCGCCCTTCGTCCGCGAGCACGTACGGAACCGGATCGAGATATGCAGCGTTGAACGCGCGATCGGGATGCTCGCTGCGCATGCGCGCCATCGATTCTTCGATAATCGCAACGGGCGCGACCCGCTCGATCCGCAGCGCGAGATGACCGGCTTCCATGCGAGAGAGCAGCAAGAAATCTTCGAAAATCGACGACAAACGCGCGGTCGAACTCGACAATACGCCGAGCAGCTCTTGACGGCGTTCGAGTCCGAGCGTTTCAAAATGCGTTTGCAGCAGCGCCGTTGCGCCGCGAATTGCGGCGAGCGGCGAACGCACTTCGTGCGACACCATGCTGAAGAACTCGTTCTGCATCCGAACGTTTTCTTCGAGAATCCGACGGCGTTCGACCTCAGCGTAGTGCGCGCGCGAGTTTGCCAGCGCGAGGCCGACGAGATTGACGAAGAGCTGCATCCGGCGCAGCGTTTCGATCGAGGGCACTTTCCCATCGAGCGGCGCGTCAGCGGATAAGTAGCCGAGCATATTGCCGTCGCGATCGGGCAGCACGAGCGTCAGCGTGTCGCGTTCGTGCCAGGCGTCGGGCGCCGATCGCGGTTCATTGAGCGGGCGGTAGCCGGTATAGATGCTCTGCTTCCACAGAATTTCGCGTTCGGCCGGGTTATAGAAACAGTACGGCAGCACTTCGGATTCCGGCGGCAAGATTTCCAGCACGGCCTCGCGCTCGATGTGCTCGCCTAAGCGCTCGCGGATGATCGCGTCGGGAAAACCAAGAAGCACGCGGCGATAAAGCTCGCCGCCCGAGGCGTCTGCAGCGACGATCGTGACGTACTTGAATCCGAAGATCTCGGAAACCGCACGTGCGATCGATTCCAGCGCGGGCGAGATCTCTTGCGAGTGCAAGATCTCATAAGTGATGCCGAGCAGTCTCTGAAGGAGGCCGCCGTCGCCCGTGGCCGGTGTTTCGTAGAACATCATGGCCTTCTGCTGAGCTTATCCGGCCGTACCGGCCGTCCTGCGCGATTAGGCGGTTTTACATGACAGCGTGATAAAATGAGCGGCGATGGATGCGGCCTCGCAATATGCGCTTGCTTATTCCCTGACGACGACGGCGGGTCTGCGCGGCGTGCTATCGCTGGCGCTCGTTGCCGTAGCGGGCCATCTCGGCGTAATCCATGCTCCCGCGCAGTTCGCGTGGTTGAACTCCGCCCCGGTTATGTGGATCTTGGTCGCCGTCGCCGTGGTCGAGCTTTTCGCCGACAAAGTTCCATTTCTCGATCACGCCCTGCACGTCGCGCAGATCGTCGTCAAACCGGCCGCTGCAGCGATCATCGTCGGCGGCACGATTCATCCGCAATCGCAAAACATGCTCGTGTTTCTCATGATCCTCGGCGCACTGAATGCGCTCGGCATCCACGCGGGCGTGATGTCCCTGCGGGCCGCATCGACGGCGACGACGGGCGGCCTGGGCAATCCGCTGGTGAGCACCGCCGAAGACGGCGTCGCGCTCAGCGGCGGAATCCTCGCGTTCATCATTCCGATCGTGGTCGCGATCGTCACGCTCGTGCTTTCGATCGGCCTTTTTCTCGCCGGCCGCAAGGCGTATCGGCGCCTACGCCCAAAGCCGGGCTAGACGTGGGAGCGTACGAGTCTGGTGGCTCGCACGGTCTTCAAAATCGCTGAGGCCGTTTCACGACGGCTGGTAGGTTCGATTCCTACACGCTCCCGCCACTTATTCGCTTCGCGCCCATTTTACGCGGGTTTGCGGGGCACGGTCGGTTTTACTACACCGTCTACTACACAGAATCGCCTGAGGCTAGGCGATCGCTTCGGCCGAACGGCCGTTTTAAGATGGCGTCGAGCATCTGCGCCGTCGCCTTTCTTGGCTATCCAGGAGATGGGTGTAAACGTTCGCCGTCACGTTGATCCCGGAGTGCCCGAGCAGATCGCTCACGATCTTCAATGGGACGCCGGCGGCGAATGCCAGCGAGGCGTATCCGTGGCGAAGATCATGGAACCGCGTTGGCGGCAATTTCTTGCGCCGTGACGATGCGCGAGAACTGACGCGACAGTTCGTTCGGATTCCAGCGCGTGCCTCGTACCGATCGAACACGGCCCCTTCTGTCGCCTCTGGTTTCCGATGCCGAGGAGACGATGACGCTGCTGCCTGTTGCTTCGCGATGCGCGCGAAGCGCCGTCACAACGAACGCCGGGATGGATACGACGCGACGCGATCGTTTCGTCTTCGGCGCCTTCGTGATGACTCTTACCGTCGAGCAGCGCAGCCGGACTGACGAACGTGGAGCCGTCCTTCTCGAGGTCGATATCGCACCAACGAAGTGCGCAAAGTTCGCCACGGCGCAGCCCGGTCCCGATCGCCGCGATCACGGCGGCTTCGATTTCGGTACCCTTAGCGGCCTTGAGAAGATCTCCGAACGCGCTCGCCGTCGAACGCGACGTCCTCGCGATCGTATCCTCTTGGCGGTTCGACATTGCGCGCGATGTTCCGAACGCCTTCGTAGTTCTTGGAACCCCATTCGAGCACAGAATCGTACTCGAATGAGAATGTTCCGTTTCGTCCGACCGCACTGAGCGCGTTGCCCCTTGCGCTTTCGCGTTGAGCAATCGCGCGCCGTATCCGGAGAACGCGCTCGACATGGTCCCTGGTTAGCTTCTCGAGACTTTAACGTCGCCGATCTATCGGGCGCACGTGTTGATTGATCGTGCGCCGATAGAGTGCCAGTGTCGTGCTCTTTCGATGCGGCCGTTGCGCGCGTCGAGATAATCGGTCGAGCAGCTCCCCAAAGGTCATCTTTGAAGGCGCTTCGAACTCGCCCGCCTCGATCGTGTCGAGCCGCTTCCCGAGAAGCCGCTCGCGCTTGAGCTTCGGTCTTCACAGATACGGTTTCGTAGTCGCTGTTTACGCTTGCCATCGATTAACGGGGCGCGTCGTAAATGAGCATCCACTTGCCCGATGGCAAGCGCTTTACGCTCCCTTTCAAGGTATCTCTCCTTTCGCCGCCCGGACTATGGAGCGGGTGCGCGTGTTCGTCGCGCACTGAAAGCAGCCTTTCAAGGCAGCGCCCGGGACGAGGTAACGCGTTGGCTTTCCGTCGCTCTTCCGCTCGCCAAAGGCGATGGTCGGAAGCTTTCCGGAGCGCGCCGCTTCGTAAGCTTGGTTTCGGCCGATGCCCAGGATTTGGGCGGCCTCTGTATCGTCACGGTACGCTTGTCGTCTCGCATCATCCCCTCAACCCATGTTTCGTCGTCTTTCCATCAATGACGAACGAGATCGGCACGCGTCAACGCGCCTCGCATATATTTCAAGTCTCGACTTCAAGTTGACGTGAGGCAAGGGCTCGTGCTACTGTTTCTGCCATTAGCGGGCGTGCTCCCGCCGCGAGAATTAAGGGCTCTCGCACTCGACGCTTCTGGCGTCGTCTGAAAAATGGGAGGCTTAAATGCCTTGCCACAATTCCAAAACCTAGCTGACGACGCCCTCATATCGCGTGAGCGTCGCCGCGCGCATTCTGAACGTCTCAGATCGCACGATCTACCGCCGTATCGCCGACGGTACGATCTCTGCAATCACTATCGGAACGAGAATGGTTCGAATTCCCGTACAGTGCTATCCCGCGCATCTTGAGAAAGGCGCCGTGATCGGTGCGATGCGTGACGACGATACACGGCGCATAGAAGCTTCTGCAGAAGCCTACACATCCATCTTACGATCGCATCTGAAGCCCATTCGATATACGCGTCCTCCTAACATCTCGCGCATCTATCAGGGCGAACATCAATACCGCTTGGCCTAGCCTACGAGCGTCAAGTGCGGAGATTTACGCTGCGATCGGAAGACGTTACTAGCCGTCGCACGATCGCTTAGAAAAGCGGAGGACTTTGCTCCACGTATATCACACGTTGAGGACGGCCAATCGTTATTATATCGAACTTGATGCCGTACCGACGTCGACCTCGAACGATGTAAGCGTGTCTAGGCTATCACACGTTTTAATCCGCCATGTACCAAAATCTCCACCGGTGGAAAAAACGGATACACAGTACCAAAACTTCCACGCCACAGTGGAGAAACCGGTAGCGCGGCCGGTTGGAAAAACCGGCACCCAAAGTAGAGAAAAGAAATAGATGCAGTCAAGTACTATAGGGGAGGGATTAAGCCTTCATACTAGTTCGCACGCGAACGCGACCAACCCCCCTTCAGAAAATGATCATGACTGATTACACCCGCTTCAGAGGACGATCGCGAACTGTACGAATCTCGTGCAACGTCGAAAATGAAGAGTATCCGACGCGCAGTATAAGCCGAACATCGCGAAGTTGGATGGTAAGCCCCTGAATATGGTACATTTGGCGCGGCAACGCACACGCGCGAATCAAGCCTCGGCCCATTCGACGGCACGAAAAAAATAATCGTTAGCGTGTCTTGACGATGCAAGCTTCCAGGTTATCGCTGAGGTCGTATCGTCAGCCACATATCGAGTCGCAGTTCCGCTGCGGCTCGATTATTTCTTGCCCGACGCATCGAGCGCATCGGGCGTTGTCAACACGAAGGACGAAGCAACAATGGACGATAGTTTCGAATCGACCATCAAAGCAATTCTGCGCGGCAAAACGCCGAAAGCGGGCGACCGCGAAGCCGCGCAGACGACGATGGAGCAAGCCATCTCCAACCTCGTCGATCCGAAAGGCGGAAGCGGCGATGAAAACGCACGCGGCAAACCCGCACGATTTACTCGTCGCTTTGAACGCGTTCCAGGCCGATCTTCGGCGAACGAACACCGCACTCGGCAGTAACTTGCCTCACAAGCGACGCGTCGAGCTCGAAAGCGAAAAGACGTGGCTCACCGCCGAGATTGCGCGAGCGCGAAGTCGAATACGAGACGGCCGCGATCGCGTTTTACACAGAACGCATCGCCGACGTGCGCAAGCGCCAGAAGATTGCCGAGGAGCGCCGCGATCTAGCGATTCGCATCATTGAAGGGGTCGTGGTCGTTTGACGGCTACGATGCCATCGAGAAAGAGCGCGCGATCGTCGAAACCTGCATCGTGGAGATCGCGAGCTGTCGTGCGCGCCTGAAAGAGCTTGGCGTACCGACACCGCCCGGCGGCTGGCCGGCGCTGTAACGCTGTAGCGTTGCGCGGTACTTGCTTCGTCCCGCGTGACGCTTCACTTCGCGCGCGATATTCCTCGCGTTCGCGTGCGAATGACGACGCGCTCCGGCTTGCGTTGTTCCCCTGTCACTTCCGTGTCGGCAGGGCGCAAGCCGGAAGCGCGCTTCGCTTTGCGCTGATATGAGCGCATTTGGGGGGAACCCTTTGGCTACGGAAAATCAAAGATCGCGAACGCATGCTTGAACTCGTCGAAACGGCGATGTTACAGGGCATCGAGAGTCCGAGCGCGATTGCACGCGTCGTGCCCGGCATAACGCGCACGACTGCGGCGAAGTACACGAAGATCATCGAAGAACGATGGGCGACGCGCATGGGACAGCTCGCGCGCGATGCACTTCGCGGGAAACTCGTCGCGCAGGCAAAGCACGCCGTACGTCGCGCCTATGAGGCGCACGCGCAGGCGATCAACATGAGCAATATCAACGGCGCCGTCGCGGCGCTGAAACAAGCTATTGCGGCGCAAGAGCGCATCGCGAAGCTTTGCGGCCTCGACACTGAACGGATCGAGCATGCCTTTGACGAGGCGACGCTAGAGCGCATGCGCGCCGATGCGATCGCAGACGCAGAACGCGAGCTCCAAGGCGAGAGCGCGCTATCAATACTGAGAAATTGAGGACTTTGATCAAGTCTTGGGTGCGCTTTTCTGAATGGTTCCAAAATACTCAAGGCGGTACCGATATAGCAGCGAAGCGGGGAAATTCAATACTTCGCTGGAGGATGGAATGAAGACAGTTTTTTCGATCGTTGTCATGTTTTGCGCGGCGATTTTGCTCGTTTTCGGTCTGCACGTGGCGAGCGCGAAGGCTGATGCACCGCAAGCATTCGAGTACAAAACCATCGGGCAGACTGCTGATTTTGTAGCTCAATTAAACGCTAACGGTAAGGCGGGTTGGCACGTCGTCGCTTCGTACGCCGAAGCGCCCTCGGGGCCAGTGGTAATTCTGGAGCGCCCGCTTAGATAAGACGACGCTCGGAAAGGGCTGGGCGCCCGAAAAATGGCGCCGGATAACATGGGCGGCCTTAAACCCGCAATTCATTCGGTAAGTCAACGGATTTACCGAATATCATGCATTTGGAGGCCTACGGGATTGCGGGTCGTCAACAAATGGCCCTTTTTACCGCGAACAAAGATACGTTTGGTGATATCAGTTACATCATCACGGTTGCCACAAAAACCGTGTTATTCATTTAGCACAACAATTCGTTGACTTTTGTCTCGGATAAGAATTCCGCCTTTCCGTGCCCTGTCTATCGACGACCGCGTCGCAAGCACTTCACGAAATGAGTATGGATCACTATGGCAAGCAGCAATCACGAGAACATCAACAACGGCCCAGATAACGTAGAACAGCTAATAGCGGGCTTGAGTATCAACAAGCGCGGTCTGCTCGTTACGCTCTTCCGGATGAATCTCGACACCGGTCGTCCCGCATTGGCGACCCTGTCCCATCAGGCGACAGGACTGTTGCGTGAATTTGACGCTGTAACCCGTGAGGTGCAGGCAGGAAGGCACGAAATGGCGGCGCCTCCCTCGTTCACTCCCGCTCACGTCGCAGAGATGAATGGCGTTGCTAGCGGTTTGATTTCCGCCCATTTAGGGCTCTTGCGCGTGCAGTGCGCGAATGCAGCCAGTTCGTTAGTGATTACGATAGACAATGGCGTGCGGGAATTAGCCGCTAAGGCGAAACGTAAAGCGCATGAAATCGCTGGAGGTGCGAAAGCTCAAGACGTGACGCTGTTAGAGGCTTTCCGCGCCGTCGGGGATTGGTCGCGTCACCACTATGATTGGAAAGCGAACGATTCAAACCACTGGCCGGTGCAAAAGCTCACACAGCTCGGGCTCGACGTTGCCGACGCCGTCCTTCCCGCACGGCTATTTGGCGTCTATAATTTCGACACGTACAGCGATCTCGAAGCCGCGACGATGGATGCTGTTCGTACGCTCGCCTTTGATTGGCTCGGCGAAACGCCGGTTTCCGAGTAAGTCGTACATCTCCCAATCGCGCCTCGCGATGCGTCGCTTGCGGCCCAAAAAGCTCGGCGCCGGCATCCGGCGCGATACCGCTTAAGTCACCTTTCTTGCCGAACCATCGTTTCATATCGTGCCGCCACTGAGCAAGCGGCCAGTATAGCGGCGCGCGACGAGAGCATTCAGTGTATCGCCATTAGGAAGTCGCGTACACTGTTTAGGTCATTCCCGTGCAAAGGAAATGAAGAGTTAGGAGCCCTCGCCGATCTGGCCCACATGTCAAGAAGAAGAGCGGGAATCACCGGGTCAGGCGGATTGCCGACTGCCCTAATATGATTGTCCGCTAGGACGAACGCGAACATGACCTTAACGCGTGGATCGTATGCGTAGAATGCATACGCATCGGGACAGCATGGGGCCGACACACGTGATCGATCAAAATTTCCCGACCGTTGACGGAGACGGTCTCGATCGGACTTTCGACGCTATGCCCCAAGGCTAGAGTACTGTCCAAAATCACGTTGTTTCGATCAGAGGCGATAAGCTTTTCATAAGCATGACGGAACGTAGCATCGTGTTGCACCTTCGCGTAACCGTAATTCGACACGTCAGAGTCGTTCATCGAAACGGTCGTAATCTGGGGAAGCAACGCGAGAGCTTTGTTACGGAGGATGTCCATGCTCGATGCGGCTCGTGCAAAGCCAGCAGACGAAAAGAGAATCGCAGCCGAGCAAATGATAGTTAGTCGAGAAAAGCGCCGCATATGACCTCCCCCTGGACATTTTGTGTAAACTTCGCGACTAATGCGAGGCTCGCCCGTCACGTAAGGAAATGGTCCGCTGGAACAGTCGTGCCTGATTACTGGCGTCCGCCTAAATGGTTGCCATTGTGTCCCGCATTCATATGGGCCCGAACACCGCTATTGGCGCTCATCCGGCCGAAATGCCGCGCGCGGGACGTTGGAGTCCATACGACTGCGAAGCCGCTCGACGCCGGATGCCTACACTCGCGCCGCGATCAAAATTTTCACTGCCGCACACGTACAGCGAATGCTATCGTACGCTGATCCTACAACAAACTAGCTTATCTGCACGTTTGCGATGATAGGCTCACGCGCCAAGAGTTCTCTCAGCGGAGCAAGATCTGGCAGTCGAAGAACGTTTGCGAGAACATCATCGATTTCAGCACGGCATAAATCTTGCTCGATTTCAGCCAATGGACGTAGCGTTTTGTGCTTGAAACGATCATAAGCGTCGGCAAGCGTGCGTAGTTGCGGCTCAGACAACGAGAGCACATCTAGCGTCGGAAGTTCTTTAAGAAGTGGCTTTTTGAACTTCAGCCAAGGGCCGCGTGTTGGGACACGTGTCCAAAGTAGTAAAACAAGGGCCAGTGAACTGTTTAACCAGAGAACGAGAGCTTTCTCCGCATCATAGTTGTTCTCTCGCAATTTGAATGGCCACCAGACGTTGCTTACCGCGGGTTTGTCCAAACGAACAGCTACGACTCTACGCGTCGTCAACCAAATCTTGTCCGGAAGCATTATCCGACCGGCCTTCGGCCAGACAAGATCAACTGGACGCTCTGGTCTTCCAGGAGCGGGTTTCGAATGCACGGAGAGATAGCGGTTGGCCTTTCCGTGCATCTTTGCCATTGTGTCGGCGTCGTAACCCCACAAGGCTCTGAAAGCGCTCTTTGAGAGAGACTCCTCAAAGCAGTCGTACACGTCTCGTCCATCGGGGCCTAATTCGCCGAGTTGTTTCAACGCCACAAGATTGAGCCGAGTTGACGATTTCTGCGAAGGTAAGCGAAACTTGCCTTCGAGTATGAGCCACGCGAGGCGGTTGAGCTCGGTTTGTGCGAAGGCGATCGGGCGCCATTGCCCTTCCTGAATTGAACGCCACGGAACGCTACATGCTTCGCCCCTTTTCTGTTGACGCGTCGTCACAGAATAGACGACGTCACGCAGCGGCGTCGCTTCTTGCATAAGCAACGGGGGCGCAGTTTGCGCCAACGTTTCCGCGATAGCCAACGCGTCGACCGGCGTTGTCGGATTCTGCCAAAGATTGACGACGGTGGTAGTTAAGTCGCGCGGCCGTTCGCCATCACCGTGTCGACGAGCAACGATAAGAACTTCGCTCAGACTCGTGCTCTCCGAAAATGACCATCGCGTCGGATCATGACTGGCAATAAGATATTCGACATAAAAATTCCGCGCCAGCAATCGCCTAGTGGGCGCCCACGTTAGCCCAAACGCCACCGCAGCGGGCAAAACGAGAGTCAGGCAACTCGGTCAGCTCAGAAATAACGACTTTTCGAGTGAATTCACCTCGCGATGACAATGAGCAGCTGATGATGAACGCGCGCCAGTCGTATCACGGAGCGCCGGTAAAGTGGCATGCGAAAAGAACCGAATGAAGCGCGCGGTCGCCAGAAGATTGTCAACGTTGTAATTATACTGTTGCTCGGCGTGCAGTTCGTATATCTTTTAGCATTTATCGTTTTTATCGTTCTGGTCGTCGCGCTCGCGCGCCACTAGAGCGTTTCAGGTTTTGAATTTCCGCAATCGCTAGCCGCCTGTGGTTTGGTAGATCTTCGGGCAGAGCAGTACGCCTTTTTGCTCGGTGGCGATTTCGTCGAGGATTCCCTCGGGCAAATTGAATTGAATCGTGTACGGCCATCCGGCCCACGGTTGCGGATACGGAAACTTCAAGCGGATGAATTGGTCGTCGCCGGTGCTGCTCGTCAGTTTAAACGCAAGCGTGACCGACCCGCGTCGCATGATGTCCGGCGAGGGATAGAGTTTGAGATGGAACGATCCGGGATCGTACTCGGTGTCCATGTCCTCATCGAGCGTCGAATCAACAGGCTTCCCGCAAGCGATGCTCTTATCGATCAGCACGAACGTCGGCTGTTCGAAAAGAAATGCCTGCGGCGCGGTGCCGACGAGCAACGTCGGATTGCGCGGTTGCGGATGGCCGGGTTTAAGCGCCACGTTCATGTTCCGCGATTCGTCCTCGAGGAAGACCTCATATTCCGCGGCGCCGCAGTTGAATTTTGGCGCATCGTACGTCATGCGAAACACGCCACGCGGCGAATCGAATTCGACGGTCTGAATCTCGCTGTCGCCGCGCGTAAACGTGAACTTGCGGTCGTAGGTCTCGCCGCCCGGTGTGATCGGTTGCGTGCAGTTTCACATCGATGGGCGTTCCCGACGGCGCGTGCACCATCGCATTGCACAACGTAAGGTGAAGGACGATATGAGCCACGGCCATGAGCGAGTTCCTCCGACGTTGGCACGAGCGCGGTTCCGCGCAGCGTTGTGACGCTTGCGCCGTAGACCTGAACTTCGCGCATTGACAAACTGGTCCATTGCGAAACCCGTAACGCCGGAATCGCTGGAGGCGCGCCGCTAAAAGGTCGTATTCCGGCGAGCGGCTAAGCGACGGCGATGGAGCATATACTGATCCGCCTTGCCGAAACCGCGGCGTGGTTCTTCGTCATCATCTTTATTTTCGCGATCATCGGCGTCATCGCGACGATCCGGTGGATCATCGGCCTCGTGACCAATACCGAGCGCGCGGTCGAAACAGGCGTACACACCGTCGAAGACCGCTTTACCCGACACGGCGAGTAACTAAAAAAGGAGCGTCTGGAACTCGGACACGATTTTGAATCCGACTCGCTCGTACAACGCAAGTGCTTTCGAGTTGAAGTCGTTGACGTACAACGAAAGGGTCGGGCGACATCGCGAGCAAACGGTCGCACACCGCGCTCAATGCCTCCGTCGCGAGCCCTTTCCCGCGCAAATCCTCCGGCGTCCAAATTCCTTGCAGTTGCGCCGTTTGCGGGCTCCACGGCCCGATGTTGCAGAAGAAACACAGCCGCCCGTACGATTCCCCGACCCACCACAACCCGCGGTCGATCATCGCGCGCACGTTCGACGTAAATTCCGGCGACGAGCGGCGCGGATCGTAGTCGAGTTCTTGTCCGATCATCAGCGCGGAATTATCGGCAACCGCCGTCCACTCGTCGATGCGCGCGCGGCGGCCGACGACGCTGTGTTCGTACGGACGGAGCATCGAGCGTTCCAGCATCATCACGTATTGACGCTCGCGAACCAAACGCGGCAGCGCGTGACCGTCACGGATCAATTCCCAGTAGCGCGCGATCGTTGCTCGCGGTCCGACGATCATGCGTTCGCCGCGAAATGAACGTGCCGCGGCCGCCAGCGCCGCGATCGTCGGTGCATCTTCGGCGGCGAGCACCACTTGGCGTCCGAAGTAGCCGACGCCCGTTACGGCGCCCGATTCGTCGACCGCGATGCGAATCGCGTTGCGTGTCGACGCCGCAACGTCGAAGAGAATGAGGTACGTGAGAAAGACATGTTCGTAAGGTGCTCGGGCAAGATATGCGAGGGCCGCTGTCTCGAGCGTGCCGGAGAGCGGTTGCGTTCGAATCATTACTCCAGCAGTTCGAGTACCACGGGTGATGTCGTTGGCGCCTTGCTCCCGCCGGGCGGTTCGACGCTAACGGCGACGGCATGCAACGCCCGCGCCTCTGAAGAGACCGGCAAAATCGCTACGCCGTGCCGATCGGGAACAAACGTGGCGCCGGGATTCATCGTCTTCGAGCCCTTCCGTTCCGTCCACGCTTGATAAACCTTTCCGCGCGGCGGTTGCGGCATGTCGTCCATTGCGATATAGAGACGATTGTTCGAGCGAACGATTTCACCGCCCGGAACCCGATATCGTTTCGCGCGTTGATCGACCAGATCCGCGAGCGTTTGCTCGTCGATCGGTCGCGTACTCGTTACATGGGATTGCGAGATTTCGGCGGTATGAAGCGTACGCGTCAACGAGAGATTTTGCCCCGCGAGGCCCAGTGCGATCGCGAGGCACGCCGCGGCAAAGGCATATGACGGCCAGAGCTTCGGCGCACGATCTGATGTGCGGACCTCGCGCATGATCCGCGCTTTGAGTAGCGGCGATGCGTGAATAGCGCCGTTGGCGCCGTCGGCGCTGGCCTCCGCGCTTTGCGCAACGGCACTAACGGCCGGCGCGAGCGCTTCGTACTCTGCACGGCACTCGGCGCAGTTTTCGATATGCGCGCGCACCCGCTCGGCTTCCGTGTGCGGCAACGTGCCGAGCGCATAAACGGCAACGTCGTCGAGCATGTCGGCATGCGATCCGTTCATACCGTCACCGTTCCTTCAAGTGCCGACCTCAGTTTCTTCAACCCCATACGTATGCGCGTTTTTATCGTTCCGAGCGGAATGCCACTTCGCCGCGCGATCTCATCGTGCGTCACGCCGCCGAAAAATCCGAGCTCAATCGGTTGCCGCTGTTCGGCCGGAAGCGTTGCTAGTGCATTGCGGACCACGTCTGCATCAATGTTCGCAAACGCTGTATCCTCAATCGCGATCTCTTCCGGCAGCGTGTCGGGCAGCGCTGCTTCGCCGTGCGTTCGACGCGCGCGAAGCACATCGAGTGCGCGATTTCGCGTCATCCGAACGATCCAACCGGTAAAGTTGCCCCCACGAAACCGTTCGGGGGCGGACCAAATTTTCAAAAACACCGCCTGCGTTACGTCTTCGGCGGAAGCGGCGTCACCCAACATTCGAGCAGCCAGGCCATACACCAGGCGATGGTGCATGTCGTAGAGCGCTTCGAACGCATCTGCGTCGCGTGCGCACACTCGCTCCATGAGCCGCTCGGCGTTTTGAGTCACGGGTCTTCCCTTCGCGCCGCTTGCGCCGTGCCCTCGATTCAACGCGCCGAACGCCCGGGCAGATTGTTTTGTTCTCTGCGCGCGCTCAGACCTTACGGGGGCAGCTCGATCGGCGGCCCTTGATCGTCTTCGTACATCCCGGCGACGGGCGGCGCGTGCGGCAGCGCCGGCGCCTCGTCGTCGTAGCGTGAAAAGCGCGAGAACAGCGCGGGCGTCGTGTCAGTAAGGCGCTCGTCAACCACTGCACGTTCTTCCGCAGCGACTTCAGGCGCAAGGTACACATGGCCCTCGGCGGGCGGCGGTTCGCCTTCGCCATACGCATGCACGACGGTTGTCTGAAACGACCGCTGCGACGGAAGCGTCAGCGAACGTTCGTCCGGACCGCGCCTGCTGAGTCCGCGCACAATGTACGCGTTTTGCAAACGCCGCAGTCCCTTCAGCGGCAACGATGACGTCGGAATACCGACGAATAGATCGCGAACCGCAGTATACGTCGCTTCGGAAGCGACGATCGAAGCGTTCAATTCTTCGGATGCGGCTTCGAGTTGCGCGGCAACCTGCGCGGGATTTCCGATGACTGCGAACTCGCGGCGGTCTTTGTATCCGCTGTCGCCGGCGACGACTTTGCCGGAATTGACGCCGATACCGATCGTAAACGGTTTGCGTCGCTGTTCGCGCCAACGCGCTTCCATGGCCGCGACGACGCGCATGATATCGAGCGCTGCGCGTAAGGCTCGTTCTTCTTGGAAACGCTCGTCGATGAGAACGCCGAAGACGGCGACGACCGTGTCTGCCCGCAGGCTTTCGATGAAGCCGCGGTGCCGCCCAACCGCTTGTCCAACGATCGTGTAGAACTCATTGAGATACCGCAGCGTCTCTTCCGGCGTCAGCGGCTCGGAAAAAAGCGCAAAATTGCGAATTCGCACGTGCAGCAGTGTTGCGTAATACTCGCGCGCTTCGAGCAAGCGTGGGTCCTTGCGCGCAAGCAGATCTTCGACGACCGGCGCGGGCATGTAGCGCGAAAACAGCGCGACGACGCGGCGGTGCTCGTGACGCTCCTGCGCGTACCGCTTGAACAAGGTATACGCGTACATCGCCGCCCCAATCGCAACGGCGACCGCGACGAATACGATCGCAGCCATTCCTCGCGACGGGTCTTCCCGAGGCGCGCTCGCCTTACCCGTCGTATGGCCTTCGGAATGGATGTTCTGGAGCGAATCCGCACAAAAATTAACGATTTTCCCGGGTACGAGGCCGAGGCGGACCTCATCAGGTCGGACGAGGAGCTGCGCGCGTACGTCGGCGTCCGCATCGCCGAATTGCGCGACCGCTTGCAGACCGAGCGCACCGATGCCGCAGACGTCCTCGACCCATCGATCGTTCGTGCGGCCTTCGCGAACCAACGCGCGCTCGCGCCGCTGGAATGGTCCCGCACATCGGTCCACGGGACCGGACTCCTCGACGCGGATGCGGCGTTGCTGGACTTAGCCGACTCCGCGCCCTCGATTACGGCAGGCGCACTGGACGACTACGCCGCACGCCTAGCGGCGGCGTTCGACGAGCGCGACGCAGCGCTCGTGCGCGCCGGCGCTTCGTGACGATGTTCGCGGTTTTCGCGATCGTCGCGATTCACGTCATTCCATTGCCTGCCGCCGTTACACCGGCCTCGTGCGCGTACGTGCCGGTCCCGCGTACGGTCGCGCGCTCGATCGATGCAGCGGCGCTCGATGAGGTGAACGAGCGATGGCGCGCCGTCGGCATTGAACCGCTGCGGCCGATGACCGACGCGCGCGTGCGTTTCGAACGTGACGCGACGATTGCGGCGCAAGGCTACCGGCTGCGCGCCGACGCTGCAGGCGTAACGATCGCGAGTTCGGACACGGACGGCGCGTTCTACGGCGCAATGACGCTTGCGCAACTGCCCGTGCGGGTCGATGGCCGGTGGCAGTTGCCGTGCGTGAAGATCGTCGATGCGCCGAAGCTTCGATGGCGCGTGCTCTCCGACGATGTTTCGCGTGGACCATTGCCGACGATGCGGTATTTCAAGGAAAGAATTCGCACGATCGCAGCGTTCAAGATGAACGGCTACTCGCCGTATATCGAGCACGTCTTCTTGAGCCCGACCGATCCGCTTCCGGCGCCGCTCGACGGTATCACACCCGCACAACTGCGCGAACTCAAAAGATACGCGGCTCGCTACCACGTTACGTTCATTCCGGAACAACAGACGTTCGCGCACATGCACAATACGCTGCGTGTCGAGCGGTACGCCAACATGGCCGAGTTTCCGCACGGGTTTTTGCTTTCGCCCAATGTGAGCGAGACCAATGAGTACCTTGCGCGCATTATCGGGCAAGAACGTGCAGCGGTCGGCGATGTGCCGTTTTTTCACATCGGCTCCGACGAGACCGCGACGCTGGGCGAAGGGCAAACGACCGCGTACGTCCATGCGAACGGCGGACGCTCTGCTGTGTACGCCGCGCACATCAGGGATATGGCGCGACTCGTGGCGCCGGCGCGGGTGATGCTCTGGGACGATGGCATCGAGAGCGATCCGTCGATCATGCAGCACATTCCAAAGAATGCCGTGATCGTGAACTGGCACTATGGCGCTGAGCCGTCGTACATGCGGTACATTTCGACGATCGCCAATGGCGGCTTCGACCAAATGGTCGCGCCGGGAGCCAACAATTGGAACGAAATCTTCCCCGATTTACAGGCTGCGCTACCGAACGAAGCACGCTTCATCAGCGAGGGTATCGACGCGCACGTGTTCGGGTTGTTTCAAACGGTCTGGCACGACGATGGTGAGACGCTCTTCGAGTCGACGTGGTATCCCGTTCTCTATTCCGGCGCGCTCGCGTGGGGAGGAAACTCCGCATCGGCAAGCTTCCAACGCGATTTTGCCTCGGCCTTTTTCGGCGTTGACGACCCACGCTACACGCGCGACATCGACATACTTGGAGCAATGGACGCGCGTATGCCCCAGCCGAGCAACAAACGCTTTTGGGCCGATCCGTTCGATCCATGGAGCGCGTCGCGCATGGCGAACGTCGATCTTTCCGCGCTGCGACTCGCGGCAGAGCAGGTCGAAGCCGACTTGTATTTCGCGCATCCGCCACTGCATGCAAACGCTGCGGACGTGATGTTGCTCGCCGCGCGCCGTTATGATGCTCTTGGACGCCGTTATCAAATTGCACGGGAAGTACGCTTCTACTACGATGACGCGAAGACGCACCCGGCCAATGCGGAACGCGATTTCTACTGGTGCAAGTATTGGTTCTGGGAGCAACGCGATTCGGACGAGGTGCTAGAGCCGCTTTATGCGCGCGCGTGGAGGTACGAGGATCGCGAGAGCCACCTCGCGAGCAACCTCGAGCGCTATCATATTGACGCGCAAACCGCGATCCGCCGCGCCGATGCGATCGACCGCGTAACGTATCAATTCTACGAAGCGAAAAAGGCGCTCCCGGAGCTCGAAAGTATCATTCAGTGATCGGGGCGCTTCTCGTGCTCGGCGTCTTTGCCGCGTTCGCCGTGATGATGTTCCGCCGGTGGATGCCCGCGATCGTGGCCGTTCCATCGATGGCCGTCGCGATGATGCTCGTCGTGCGCGTTCCTCTTCCGCAGATCGCTTCGCTCGTGGTCGCCGGTGCATCGTCGCTTGCGCCCGTCTATGTGACGGTCATCTTCGGTGCGTTGCTCGCCCGCGTGACGCTGGACACCGGGATAGCGCGAGCGCTCGTCAATCTGGCAGCCGAGTACGGCGGCGAACAGCCCCTCATACTCGCGCTCGTGCTGTGCGCGGTCGTCGCATTGCTCTTTACGTCGCTGTCCGGGCTCGGCGCGATCATCATGGTCGGCTCGATCGTGTTACCGATCATGATGACGACCGGCGTTCCGCGTACGATTGCGGCGACGATGTTTCTGATGTCGTTCGCGCTCGGTTTCATCTTCAACCTGACGAACTGGAAGTTCTACACGCAGCTCTTTGGTGTGCTGCCGCAACAGCTCGCGCATTTTGCCATGCTGCTCGCCGCCGTCGACGCGGCGGCGCTTATCGTGTATGCGGCGATTTCGTTCCGCCGCGAGCGCGGATACGCGACGTGGGCGCTCAAGGCGGAAGGCGATCGCGCCGCCGGAGTTCCCGCAATCGCGTTGCTCACGCCGGTGCTTCCGATCGTTCTCTATTTTGCTTTACGGCTCGACACGATGCTGGCATTTGCGCTCTCTTCAATCTTCGGCGTGCTGGTAACACGTCCGCAGCGCGCGATTCCGACGCTCGTTGCCGCTGCGATTCGCGGCGTCGAAGACGTCGCGCCTGCGGTCCTGCTTTTCATTGGGATCGGGATGTTGCTGCAGGCGACGAAAGCGCCGCAAGTCGCCTCTGCAATGGGCCCACTCGTTAGCGGGGCGTGGATTCACAATCCGATTGCATTCGTTGCGCTTTTCGGACTGCTCAGCCCGCTGACACTCTACCGCGGACCGCTCAATCCATTCGGCGTCGGCATCGCGGTCTTTACGGTGCTGCTCGCGTCGCACGCGTTACCGCCCATCGTGCTGGTCGCTGCGGTGATGGCCGTCGTACAAGTGCAAAACGTGTGCGATCCGACAAACACCGCTAACGTTTGGGTGGCGAACTTCACGGGCGTTCCGACCGATACGATCACGAAACGTACGTTGCCGTATCAAGTAGGCGTAGCAACCGCTGCGGCGATTCTCGCGGTGTTTGCGAGCGTTCCGCTCTTCGGCACGCAGCCGTTCGCGTTCGCCGTCGCACCGGCAGACGCGCAGACCGCGCCGGGATTCTTTGCTCAACCGAGCGCCCGCGGAAAGATCGCGGTAGATGACGACGGAGCAGCACTCTCGCGAGCGGCGGCGACCGCTGTGGTTCACGACCTGCAGCGTGCGTCGATGCACGCGTTTTCGCATCACGACGATCCCGATGCGAAGGACTGCGCGCGCAAACCGTACGCTGCGTACGTGTTCGTGTCCACATCGACGTTCGAATTGATCGAGGGAAGCGACCTCGATGTCGGCGTGCGGCTGGAAGATTGCGGCGGATGGATCGTTGATGAATGGCACGATCACGCCACCGCCCCAGCGGCCACGCCCGCGCTCGCAGATCAACTCGCGGCGCAAGGTGTGGCGCGATTGCTCGCGTGGGCGTCAGGCTCGCCACGCGCGACCGCCTTACTCGACAACGGCCTCGCCGCAGTCGCGGGCGATCCACCAACGTACTACTACGCGCTCTTCAAGACCGTCGACGGCAATATGCGCACCTACGTCCGTGCGGGCGGACCGGCGTACGTCGCGGGGCTACGCACGAACGACGTGGTCGACAAAGTGGACGGAAGGTTTTGGTGGGAATATGGCACGTATCAGACGCAACTCCGCGCATACGACGGCAAGCCGCATTCGTTTGAGGTAGAGCGAAACGGCACTTCCGTCGAAGTCCAACTTGGAGCGCCGTACGTTCCGTCGTCTTGAGGTTCGTTAGTACCGTATGCACACGATCGATTCGGACTTAGCGCAATACTGCGAAACGCATCGCGATTCGCACCTCGATGAGCTGAAGCGCTGGATCGCCATTCCGTCGATTTCCGCCGATCCGAGTCATCGCGACGACGTAGCGCGCTGCTGCGCGCGCTTGGTCGAACGCATGCGCGAAATCGGACTCGATGCGCAAGTGCTCGAAACGGGCGGCAATCCGATTGCTTTCGGTCAATGGATGGGCGCGCCCGGCTCACCGACCGTGCTGATCTACGGACACTACGACGTGCAGCCGGCCGATCCGGTGGAGCTGTGGACGACGCCGCCGTTCGAAGGCACGGTGCGCGACGGAAAGATCTTCGGTCGCGGCGCCGTTGACGACAAGGGCCAAGTATCGATGCACCTCGCCGCGATCGAAGCGCACATGCGCACGCGCGGCCGCCTTCCCGTGAACGTCAAAGTCGTCGTGGAAGGCGAAGAGGAAATCGGCTCGCCGAACTTCGAGGCTGCACTCGAGCGCTACAACGATCTTTTCACCGCGGACGTCGCCGTGATCAGCGATACGGCCGTATACGCGGAAGACGTTCCGTCGTTGACGACGAGCGTACGCGGGCTCGTGCACTGGGAGATTACAGTCCACGGGCCGTCGGCCGATGTCCACTCCGGATATTTCGGCGGCATCGTTCGCAATCCGATTGAAGCGCTCGCGCATATTATCGCTGAACTAAAAAACGCGGATGGCCGCGTCATGGTACCCGGCTTTTACGAGGGCGTGCCGGAACTCGAACCGGCCGCGCTCGGCGAACTGCGCACACTGCCGTTCGACGAAGCGAAAGAGGCTTCGCAGCTCGGCGTCACGTCGCTCGCCGGCGAAAGCGGACGTCTGCCGCTGGAACGCATGTGGTTTCGCCCGACGCTCGAGTGCAACGGAATTTGGGGCGGCTACCAAGGTCCCGGGAGCAAGACAATCATTCCGTCCTGGGCGAAAGCGAAGATTTCCGCACGCCTCGTCGGCGATCAAGATCCGCCCCGCATTCGTGAAGCCGTTGCGGCGTACATCACGCACATCGCGCCGAGCGGCGTCCGAGTCGAAGTCGACCACGCGGGTGACGTGCCGGCCGTCGTCATTCCGCGCGATCATCCCGTCGTTGCCGCGGCGGCGCGCGCGATGGAAGCCGGATTCGGTAAACCGCCCGTCTTCATCGGAACGGGCGGTTCGATCGGCCCGGTCGCAAGTTTCGCGCGCGTTCTCAGATTGCCGCAAGTTTTGATCGGCGTCGGGCTGCCGGACGATCAGATTCACGCGCCGAATGAGAAGTTCACGCTTTCGCAGTTCTTCGGCGGCATTCTAACGATGACGTTACTCTATGACGAGATCGCTCGAAGCGTTACCGTATGATCGCGTTTCTGCTCGCTCAGCTCTTCCCGCCAACTCCTACGCCGCCGATTCCGCTGCCGTCGCCGGCGATCGTTCAAACCGCAACGCCCGCACCGGTCTCGGAGCGCGAACTGCTATCGAACGGTATCGACGATGCGCAGGCACGCGCAAAGAAGCTCGGCGGCGCGCTCGGTGCAGTCGTGATCGATCTTGCTACCGGTTCGACGGCTTCGGTCAACGGCGACGAATCAATGCCGATGCAGAGCGTGCAAAAGCTGCCGATCGCGATCCTCATCTATCGCGCCATCGATGCCGGCACGCTGGAAGGCGCGCGCGAAGTGACGATTCAACCCGACGATGTAGTGCAAACGGTGAGCGACGTCGCGACGAACTATCCCGCGCGCACGCAATATGCGCTCTCGGAGCTCGTCCGGCTCATGATCGAGAACAGCGACAATACCGCGGCAAAAGCGTTGCTCCGGCTCGTCGGTGGCGCGGATAGCGCAAACGCGCAGCTGCGCGCGCTCGGATATGGTGGCATTCTGATCGATGCGAGCGACAACGGATTCGCCAAACCGTCCGCTCTGAGCGCATTGCTTTCCGATTTCAACAATGGAAGGTTGCTCTCACGAGACTCGCAGTCCACGCTGTTCGACATGCTGGCGAAAAGCACGACGTTCCCCGGGCGATTGCGCGCGGCGTTCCCCGCCGGCACGCTTGTGGCGCATAAAACGGGCACGTCGGCATCATCGAACGGCGTAACGGCTGCGACGAACGACGTCGGCATCGTGAATATCTTTGGCCGGTCGGTCATCATCGTGGCGATGCTCGCGGACGCGCACGGCGACGAACCGGCGCGGGATGCGGTTATCGCCGCCGTTGGCCGCGCGGCGTACGACGCGACGCGCGAATTTCCGATTTAGTTGCGACGCAAGCTGCGGCTCGGCGTCGACGTGGGCGGAACGTTTACCGACGTCGTCGCCATCGATGCCGCCACGCGTGAATTGGTCGCAAAGGTGAAAGTTCCGACGACGCACGATGCGACGAACGGTGTCGCCGCCGGCATCATTGCCGGAATCGAACGGCTCCTCTCGGGCAGCGGCGTTGCACCGGACGACGTCGCCTTCATCGCGCATTCAACAACGCAGGCGACGAATGCATTGCTCGAGGGTGACGTCGCGAAGGTGGGCGTCGTCGGGGTTACGCAACGTGGCGGGTGGCTTGCGCGCGCGCAGATGCGGTTTCGCCCGGTCACGCTCGCGCCCGGCGTCGAGTTTGCGCCTCGATTTATATTCGTTCACGGCAATGGCGACGCCGTTGACGCTGCGGTCGCCTCGCTCGCTCGAGATGGCGTCGAAGTGATTGCTGCGAGCGAAGCGTTCGGCGTGGACGCGCCCGATCGTGAAGGACGCGTGATGACGGCTGCGCGCGCGCGTGGACTCTTTGCGACGAGCGGCCACGATGTTTCGTCGATGTACGGTTTGCGCGCGCGCACGCGCACCGCTGCGTTGAACGCGGCGATTCTTCCGAAAATGGTGCGCACGGCAACGATGACGGCGCAGGCAGTCGAACACGCCACGATTGCCGCCCCGCTCATGATCATGCGTTCGGACGGCGGCGTCATGGACGTTGCCGAGATTGAACGCCGGCCGATTCTCACGATGCTCTCCGGTCCGGCGGCCGGCGTCGCCGGTGCGTTACTCTACGAAAACGTGACGGACGGTATATTTCTCGAAGTGGGCGGAACGAGCGTCGATGCGTCGGCAATCCGGGCGGGTCAACCGCAGATGCGTCCCGCGCGGGTTGGCGGCCATCGTACGATGTTGCGGACGATCGATTCGCGCACGCTCGGTGTCG
Organism: Vulcanimicrobiia bacterium; assembly: GCA_963737065.1. Classification (GTDB taxonomy): domain Bacteria; phylum Vulcanimicrobiota; class Vulcanimicrobiia; order Vulcanimicrobiales; family Vulcanimicrobiaceae; genus JAMXLG01. The sequence continues at coordinate 1,141,465 of CAVTRC010000001.1, read as the reverse complement.
CGGGCGGCAGTATGCCGCGCATGAACGCGAAAGAGCTGATCGACGTGGGGCCGCGTTCCGCGCACATCGCCGGCTGTCAGTACGCGACGTTTCTCGACGAGCGCGCCTTCGCGAGCGCGCGCATCGAGCGCTTCGCACCAACGCCGCACGATCCGCCCGATTACGTGCGGTTCATTTTGTCCGACGGGTCGTTTGCGACGGTGACGCCGACGTGCGCGAGCAATCTTCTCGGCTACGTCCCCGACGACGCATTCGCACGCGGAAACACGGGCTCCGCGCGGGCGGCGTTCGATGTACTTGCGCGCGAGTGCAACGCTACGGCGGAAGCGCTTGCACGGCGAATGCTCGAACTCGCATCGGCAAAAGTGCTGCCGTTGATCGATGAGTTGATCGCTGATTACGAATTACCGCGCGACCGCCTCGTTTTGGTCGGCGGCGGGGGCGGCGCGGCGGCGCTGGTGCCGTTCGTTGCGCAAGCCGGCGAATTCCGTTATCGCATCGCGCGTGATGCGGATGTTATCTCGCCGATCGGCGTTGCGCTTGCGCTCGTGCGCGACGTGGTCGAACGAACGATCGTCGATCCCACGCCCGACGACATCGTGCGTATCCGAACCGAGGCCGCGGATCGTGTTATCGCCTCCGGTGCATCGCCCGACCGGATCGAGGTCAGCGTCGAAATTGACCCGCAGCGCAATCGCGTGCGCGCGACGGCGTCCGGCGCGACCGCGATGGTGGAAGCGGCCGGACACGGCACCTACGACGTGGAGCAGCGCCGCGCGGCTGCCGCCCATGCAATGGGCGTCGATATCGCATCCGTCGAGCGAATCGCGTGCACGGCTCTGCTCGACGCCTTCGTCTGCGCGCGAGACGTTCGAATCGTCGATGAACGCGCCGTCGTTCGCCTCGCGGTGCGCGACGCCGAGTTCGAGCGTACGACCGCGGGAGCGCTCGACGAGGCGCTGCCGCGAGCAATTGAAGCGGCGACGTCGTTCGGTGACGTCGGCCGCGCATTGCCTGAACTCTTTGTAATCCATGGCGGAAAGATTGCCGATTTCAGCGGCCTCGCAAACGTCGGTCAAGCGTTGTCGCTCGCGAAAGAAGAAACGTCGGGCCGCGCGCACGATGAACCGGTCATGATCGTGACCATCGCACGGAACGCCTGATGGCGCGCACGTATCGCCTAGGCCGACGTAAGCATGCGACGCCCCCGCGATCGCCGGTTCGTGCGTCTATCGCGGTAAAAGGTCGATCGTCTTCATGCGCACCATTCGCATCGCGCCGGTTCTCGTGCGAATCCTCAACGTGACAATGCAACCGGCCGCCGCCGCGTTCCACTCACGGAACTTCGGCGACGAAATCTTGCGTACGTCCACGCCGTTCATGGTCCGGATCTCATCGCCCGCTTTGATCGAGTGTTGTGCAGCAGGCGATCCGGCGATTACGTATGCGATGCGGAATGTGCCGTCGCGCTGTTTGGCGCCTTCGATGCCGGTTGTATTGAACGAGCGAGCCGTTGCGCCTGATATTGGCTTAAACCAGGCCGCGTGCTGATCGTAGTTCAGTGTGAGCACGAAACGGCGCAGAACATCCTCGCTTAGAATCGCGGCGACCGTTGTCGTCGATTCAGATCCTCGCAACGCCGGCGGAGAATATTCCACAACTTCGTTTGGAAGGTCGAGCGAGCCGATACGGATATCCGCACGCGACACCCACGTATTGTCGCCGGCATACAACCCGCGTTTCAACCGGTCGCTTAAGGCGCTTTGCTCAACCCAATGGCCTTCGACGATTGTATTCGATGCATTGCCCGTATCGATCATGCAGAGTCCCCGCTTGCCGGCGATGGTGCAAGAAATGAGCGGCGCATCTTCGTCAAAGACGATCGGTACGCGAACGCCTTTCGGCGCAAACGCATGCTCGAACGGCGAAAGCGTCAGTGACTCTCGCAAGGGATCCATCGTTACCGCGAAACGTTCGAACGTTTCAAGTCCCAACCATCCGGTCGCGCTCGGAAGTGCCGCACGTTCGAGGCGTGCATGCGAGTAGGGAATGATTTTCGCTACTTGATCCTTGATGAACGCCTTTCCGATGTCCACTTGGCCTACGCGGGCGAAGCGAGTCTGAAGAAGCGCTGTCCCTGCTCCGCTCTCGTTCGCGGAACCGATTCCCTCTAGCCCTGCGGTTCGTGCCGTCGCCGGCGTAGCGATAAAATGTCCGCCGGAATCCAGTACGTACGTGAACGGTCCGCGGCCGTTCAATCGTATCGAGATCCGGGGCTTATCATAGGCGATGTGCAGTGGCATCGTCACCGCGTCGGCCGCATTTATCGTACTGAAATCATTTGGCGGCGCCGGCGATGCAAAGGCGCGCCGCATAAGTGCGCTGCGCGAAGTCACGACGCGCGACACGGCCCATGTCTCCTGATAATCGTCTTCGGGATAATCGACGCGTCGAGCAAACGGCACGCGCATTCCGTCGACGACGCGCCAGTCGGAGAAGGTCTGAATTTCGTGGTCTTCAGGGAGAACGACTACGGTTCGAACGATTTGCCGTCCCGACACTGTGAGTGTCATACGTGCACCTCCCGGCGGCATAACGCTGAACGTGCCGTCTTTCAACTGCGCGCACCACGCTTGACGATTGAACCAAGCGATAGTTCTCACCAATGCTTTTGCGCTCGGAGCATCAAGCTCGTGCGATGCGCCGGAGAGGTCTTGCGACCACCAGTGCTGCCCGTCGAATCCCTCGCCCCCTGCGATTACCCGGGACGCGGACGACCATCGCCGCACGTACCAGCCCGTGCGTACATCGATGCGTTCGTAAAAATGCGACGGCAGGCCGTCGACGACGGCAGTGCCTTCGAGATCGATCGCTGCAACCGGACGCATCGCACATTGGAAGCCGCTCGGTATCCCGCCGTCCGTCGCGGCGGTCAAACCGCTGAATGCAAGCGCCGCCGCAATAAAGAAAAGGCATTTGAAAGATCGCATCGTGTTCCATCTTCGCGTTCGCGCTGCGCGAGCGTCTAGGACCGCTTTAGCGCTATTGCATCAGCTTAACGCGCGGCGACGCAATTGCCGATATTCCGACGGCGTCATACCAAAGGCGAGGCGAAACGACCTCGTCAAGTGCGCTTGATCGAAAAATCCCGCTTGTGCGCTGATGTCGGCGATTCGAACGTCGGTGGTTTCGAGAAGGTTGCGAGCAAATTCTACACGCTTCATTCGAGCGTATTGTCCGATCGTGGTGCCGACGTGCTCGTGAAATGCGCGCGCTACATGCGCCGGATGGCGCCCAACGCGTGCAGCCAGCGATTCAAGTGAACCGACGTACAACGGATTCGATCCGATAAACTCGCACAGATCTGAAATCCACCGCGGTGCTCGGCGCTCGTGCGCCACGTCCCGACGCCCGAGTTCTGCGACGATCTGCAGCACGAGACCCTGGAGCGAAATCGACGAGAAGCTGTCTCTCCAACGGAGTTCACGTCGCATCGTGTGCACGAGCGTTGTCATGCGATCGCTGTGCCCACAGACCGCCTGGGAAAAATACGTCGCCGCCATCGGCATGCTCACGTAGGAGCCGCATTCCGAGAACCTCTCCCGATGGAGTTGGCCCGCTGGGCGAAAGATCACGCTTCCGGAAGAGCATACGAGACTATTTCCTTTCCATTGCTCTTCAAAGGAGCCGCTGAGAACGACGACGAGACGCGCCTCGGTATGCCGATGCCACGGCATTGCCCACGCCCGACTCCAGTGCGTGCTCGTTGCTTCCGCAAGCGCATCAATGTGCTCGACTCGCGCGGAACCCATAAGGCACGCGTTCGCGGCACCGCGTGTATCATCCGTTAAACGAAAATCGCCGGGCAATATGCCCGGCGATCGTTACGCACGTGCTACGACGATATCCGCGTCACACGGCACGTGATGGCGCGGCCGCTGCTTCCTCTTTACCGACAATGCTGCTCCTGCGGCTGTATAGGAAGTAGATGCACAAACCGATGATAAGCCAGACGAGGAAGCCGAACCACGGAAGCGGGATGCCGAGGATGTACGCCACGTCGATTTTGAAGCCGAAGGCGTTCGCCATGAGCGGCGACCAGAATGGTGCGAGGAGCAAAAGACCCGAGAGAATCGCGGAAATTACCGGAATCACGTAGGGGCCGCCCGGCACTTCATAGCCCCGCGTCGTCGGGTACTTCTTGCGCAGAATCGGCAACGAAATCGACACGAGGACGAACGCGAAGAGCGTGCCCATGTTCGTCAGTTCGCCCAAAATGCTGATCGGTGTGAGCGAACCCGTGATCGCGATGACGATCGTGAAGATGATAGTCGTGACGGTCGGTGTGCGGAACTTCGGATGCACGCGCGAGAAGAACTTCGGGAGAAGACCGTCACGCGACATTGCAAAAAACACGCGCGTCTGCCCGAACATCATCACCAGAAGCACCGTCGTAAGGCCCGCGATTGCGCCGAGCGCGATCAAGGCGCTCGCCCACGGCATGCCGACTTGATCGACCGCATACGCAACCGGTTGCGGGACGTTGAGGTGCGAGTAGTTCACCATGCCGGTCAGGATGGCGGCGACGATAATGTAGAGCACCGTACAGACGGCCAAGCTGCCGATGATTCCGATCGGCATGTCTTTTTTAGGATTGATCGACTCTTCCGCGGCGGTCGATACGGCATCGAAACCGATGTAGGCAAAGAACACAAAGAACGCCCCGAAGAACGTCCCGCCGAGCGTATACGGAAAGTACGGCGTCCAATTCGCACTGTTGACGTGACCGAAACCGATCGCGATAAAGAACAGTACGATGCAGACTTTTACCGTCACGATGACGTTGTTGACGACGGCGGACTCACGCGTTCCGCGATACAGTAAGACTCCGATCAGTAGGATAATGCAGAACGCCGGCAAGTTCATAATGCCGTGCAATGGTTCGCCGCTCGGTCCGGTGTCAAACGGGTTGTGCATCAGGTACTGAGGGATCTCGAACCCGAAGATATTCTTGACGACGGTGAAGAAATAGCCCGACCAGCCGACGCTTACCGTTGCTGCACCGAGTGCGTACTCTAGAACCAAGTCCCAGCCGATGATCCACGCGAGGAGCTCGCCGAGCGAGGCGTACGCGAAGGTGTACGCGCTTCCGGCAATCGGAACGCGGCTCGCCACTTCAGAGTAACAGAGCGCGGCAAAAGCGCTGACGAAACCGGCGATGATGAACGAGATCGTCAACGACGGTCCCGTGTATTTTGCCGAAGCGACACCGGTAAGGACGAAGATGCCCGTACCGATGATCGCGCCGATGCCCATGGCGATCAGCGATACCGGTCCGAGCGTCTTCTTGAGGCTGTGGCCATGCTCTTCCGTCTCCGCAAGGAGGCGCTGGAGCGGCTTTACTCGTTGTAGCAGCATTAAGGCTGCCGAATACTCGATTAACGACTCGACCCCTGGCAAATGCTCGTTATTGCGCCTAAACCATCCGGGTGCCGATATAAAGTCCGCGTCCCGTAAGCCCCTCAGGATCGTACTCTACGTGGAACCGCGCCTTCGAAAACGCTTTGCGGTACTCGTCGTCGGTGAAAAGCATGAGCCGATGAGGCTCGTTGAACGTCCGCACACCGTCGCGGCCCGCGACCATATAGTTGTAATGCAGAATCGAGGCGTTGCCGTCGCGCCGGCTGATGCTCATGCGCGCAACTTTCAGGTCCGGCTCGTCCGCGAAGCGCGCGTCCACGAGGCCGTCCTTCCAATCGTTTGGACGCAGCCACGGTTCGACGACGGCAACGCCGCCCGCCTTCAGATGACGGTAGAGCGTGTCGACGGTCTGTTCTAGAAGCCGAACGTTTGGAACGTAGCCGATCGCGCCGAAGAGCGAGACGATTGCATCGAAACGGCGGTCGAGATTGAAACCGATCATGTCTTGACAGTGAAAGTTCGATTCCGGGACGCGCGTTTGCGCGATCGCGAGCATCGCACGGTCGACGTCCAGGCCATCGCAGTCGTACCACTGTTGCAAGTGCTCGATGTGACGTGCCGTCCCACAGCCGACGTCGAGCAGATGACGGCCGTCCGAGGTGCGACGCTTTTCGATGATGTCATGAATCACGCTCGCTTCATGCGCGTAATCCTTGCCTCGTGCGGTTTGAATCGCGTCGTAATAGGCGGCTGAGCGGGCGTAGATCGACATGTCGCCACAGACTGCGAACCGCCGCGCCGCCATTCCTAGCAGGCGAGCGTTGATTTTACATGTCGTTATCGTACCGACGGATGTTTCAACGCATGACCGTGTCGCGTATATCGAGCAATGTCATGAAGAACTGCGAGTTCGCGGCGAAGATGGCCCGCGTAGCGCCGCGCCGAAAGGCAAACGTTATCGCATCATGACGACGAGTTCACATGACGTATTGGTTCTCGGCGGCGGAAATGCAGGATGCGCAGCTGCGCTCGCTGCGGCGCGCCACGGCGCGCGCGTTTTGCTGGTCGAACGCTACGGTTTTCTCGGCGGGACGGCAACGGCCTCAATGGTCGGGCCGTGGATGACATTTCATTCCGGCGACGAGCGCATCGTCGGCGGCATCGCGCAGGAGATGGTCGAGCGCCTCGTGCGGCGCGGCGGCTCGCCGGGACACATTCGCGACTCGTCCGAGTACGTGCCGACGATCACGCCGTTCGATCCGGAGATTCATAAAGCGCTGCTCTTTGAAATGATGCTCGAAGCGAATGTCGATCTGCTCCTGCATGCGTGGTTTCTCACCGCGCTCGTCGAGGACGACCGGGTCACCGGCGCAAACGTCGCTACGGTCGGCGGTGGACGCAGTTATCGCGCCCGCGTGGTGATCGATGCGACCGCTGACGCCTATGTCGCGTACGCGGCCGGTGTTCCGACGCAACAAGGCGATGAACGCGGCCGCGTTCAGCCGGCGACCTTGATGTTCCGCTTGAGCCACGTAGATTTGACGAAGATCGCTACGTACGTGCGCATGCACGCCGATCAGATGCGCACGTCGCTCAAAACGCACGAACGCACCGCGCCGGCGTTGACTGCCGTCGCGGGCCTTTACGAGTTGTGGGAAGACGCCAAGCGAGATGGCGTCGTCGACATTCCGCGCGAACTGGTTTCGTTCTTCATCTCGCCCTATCCGGACGAAGTGACCGTCAACATGACCCGCGTGACGAACATCGATCCGCTCGATCCCGATGACTTGACGCGTGCGGAAGTCGAAGCGCGCCTGCAAGTAATGCAGTTGCTTCGCTTTTTCCGCGAACGCGTGCCCGGCTTTGAAAACGCGCGCATTGCGGCCACCGGAGCGCAGGTGGGCATTCGCGAGTCGCGACGGATCGTCGGACGCTACACCTTGACCGCGGATGATATTTTGCAAGGGCGCCACTTCGACGACGCCGTTGCGCGCAGCGCGTACCCGATCGATATCCATAATCCAAGCGGAAGCGGAACAACGACGCATCGCCTTGCACCCGGTGCGAGTTACGAGATACCGTACCGGTGCCTCGTTCCGATCAATCGCGAGCAGTTATTGGTTGCTGGGCGATGCATTTCGACGACGCACGAAGCGCTCGCGTCGACCCGGCTCACACCGACCGTCATGACGCTCGGTCAAGCAGCCGGAACCGCAGCCGCGCTCGCGAATGAGCGCGACGTGAACGTCAGCGCAGTGGAGGGCGCCGACTTGCGTCGCATCCTGATCGATGACGGCGTGCAGGTAGAAAGCCGCTAGGGAGAACTGCGTGAATACCGCTTTGAAATTAGCGCGCGAATACGGCGTGCAGGTGTTATTTGCAGACCTCGGCGACTGGGGCATCGATGAACTTCGTTCCGAATACGATCCGTCCGGACCCGCGATTCGCATCAATTCGCGCGTAGCCGAACAGATGTCGCCTACGGAGCTCGGTGAATTCGTCGTCTTGACCGTTGGACACGAATTGTATCATCACCGTGAAGCGATCGGTGAGGTCGTAAAATTACACCAGCGCAAAGACCGCGAACTGGCCGCTAACGATTTTGCGCGTAGGCTGCTGCAGCTGACGTAACGCCGTGCTCTTCGCCGGAATCGATGCAGGACAGAGCTCCACAACGGCTGCGATTGCGGGTGCCGACGGACGTACGATCGCGTTTGGATACGCAGGGCCCGCTGATGAAGTCGGCGCCGGCGTCCGGTCGACGCGCTTGCGCGATGCGCTCGAAGGCGCACTTGCCGATGCCGTTCGTAACGCGAACCTCCCCGAACGAACGCGGTTCGATTCGATCGTCGCGGGGATCTCCGGATACGAAGGGCGAGTCTACGGTGAATCTCCGGAACTTCCGGCCGACCGAGTAATGCTGGTTCACGACACGGTCATTGCGCATGCCGGGGCGCTCGGCGGCGAACCGGGCGTCGTGGTCATTGCGGGAACGGGCTCTGCAGCGTATGCGCGGTTGGCCGACGGCACGACGCATCTGGAGGGCGGCTGGGGTTTTCTTTTTGGCGATGAAGGCAGCGCATTTTGGATTGCACGCTCGGCGATGTCGCTTGCGATCTCTCACGGTGACTGCGACGGCACGCGTGCGCTCCTGAGTTTCTTCGACGTCCACACGTTGCGTGAGCTGGTGCGCGCGTACTACGCCGGCGACGTTTCTCGCGCGAGTTTGGCGGCCTTTGCTCCGATTTGCATTGCCGCCGCGAAAGCAAATGAAGGCTGCCGGTGTTTGTCCGAGCCTGCGGCACGAGCCTCGCGCGAACTTGCGCGTCTTGCCGCGCGTGCGGCACGCGAAACGAGCGATCCGATTCGCGTCGCGTTCGTCGGCGGATTGCTTGCGGATCCGTGGCTGCGCGATCGCATCAACGAAGCGCTACGTGTCGCACTGCCGTCCGCAACGCCGGTCGTGCCCAAGGGCGATCCCGTCGACGGCGCGCTCGTTTTGGCGCGGCGCGCATGAGTGAATTGCTCGAACGATTACGCGGCGGCTTGATCGTTTCGGTTCAAGCGTGGCCGGGTTCCGCAATCGACGATCCGTACGTGCTTGCCGCGATGGCTGCCGCAGCGCAAGCAAACGGCGCCGTCGCCGTGCGTATGCAAGGCGTCGCAAACATCGCTGCGGCGCGCGCACGCGTTCGTGTTCCGATCATCGGCATCATCAAACGGCAGTATGAAGGGTTCGAACCGTATATCACACCGACGCTCGACGAGGTTCGCGAAATTGCAACAACCGGCGCCGAGATCATCGCGTTTGATGCCACCGGACGCGCTCGGCCGCGCGCCGTTACAGTCGACGATCTCGTCGCTGCAATTCATGCGCAGGGCCGGCTTGCTATGGCGGATTGCGCTACCGCTGATGACGCTCTGTGCGCGCAATCCGCGCAGAGTGACATCGTCGCGACGACGCTGTGCGGTTACACGCCGGAAACCAAAGGAACGGCCCTGCCTGCGCTTTCGCTGGTGCGTGAGCTTGCGGAATTAGACGCGTTCGTCATCGCAGAGGGCGGCGTTGCGCGACCCGACGAGGTTGCGATGGCGCTCGAACGTGGGGCGGATGCCGTCGTTGTCGGGACCGCTATCACGAATGTCGATGCGCTCGTCCGCCAGTTCGCCGCGCGCGCATCAAAGCCGCACGGCTTACCAGACGGCTGATTGAGGACGGCGCGTCGTCGCCTCGGGACGGGCGCCGTCGAAGGACAGCAGAGGCGCCAAAAGCACGCGTCTTGTATTTGCTGGCGTATGCGTTTGATGTTACCGCTCGCACTATTTGTTTCGTTTGCGCTCGTTACAGCGGTCGCCCGTAGCGGCACCGGCCGCTTCACAACCGACCCGACGAAGGTCCAGATTATTACCTCGGACATTGGGAACTTTTGGCGCGCGTATGATGACGCGCGAAAGACTGGGAATCTCGAGAAGGCGCTGGCGTATGAGTATCTCGCGCCGGGTTCGGCCGGGGTGTGGGGATTCGTTCCGCAGCGCATCGTTAGTCCGACTCATCTGGCCCGTGTCGTGGCGGAACGCCGCTCATATTATGAGGCGGCACGGCCGTACATGCGGCGTATCGCCGGCGAAAAATGGCAGATCATGCGCGATTTTTATCGCTGCCGTCGCCTTTATCCTGAGGCAATCTTTCCAGACGTTTACTTTGTTGTCGGCGCGCTGAACAGCGGTGGTACTTCGGTCGATCGCGTCGGCATGGTGATCGGCGCCGAGATGGTATCACGACCCGATGTACTGCCCGCGATGCCGGGGTTCGAAACCGCTGTACTTTCCCGCACTGCGGCCATTCCGGGTCTCGTCATGCACGAGTTTACGCACTTCAATCAGCACGATGCGGACGCGAATACGTTGTTGGATGGAACGATCGTCGAGGGGTCCGCCGATTTCATGGCCGAGCTGGTTGAACCGTCGCACGTGCCTGAAGCGCAGTGGTCGTTTGCGTGCGCACATGAAGATGCACTTTGGCGAGCTTTCCAGCAACAGATGGATTCGACGGACGACGCGGTCGTGAAACCGTGGCTTTTCAGCTATGATTCAGGCCCGCTTGGTGCGCCTCCGTTTATTGGCTACTGGCTCGGCTCGCGCATCGTGCAAACATACTATGTGACGCATGACGAATCGCACGCCGCGCTCCATGCGATCATGAATATTTCGAACTTCAAGCGGTTCCTCAGCGATAGCGGCTACCCGGCAAGTCGGCCCGCGTGTTCGCCGCCGACAGCATAGTGAAGCACCGTCGGTACTGCGCCCGATTGCAATAGGATAAGGTTCGCGGCGGATGCAAGCGTGAGGGTATGACGAGCCGCCGTGCATTCCTACAGTTGGCTTCGTGCGCAACGGTGGCGCCGTTGCTCGGCGCGGCGTCGTCCTCGTACGAAAAAATTTTTGCGCCGCAAGACGTGCGCAGCGACCTCGATGCGATGTGGGCCGCGATGCTCGATGTGGGCGTGTATCCGTTTCGTACATCGAACGAGGCGGATGTCGAACGCGCGTACGAACGAGCGCGGAGTGCGATCGTCAGCCCGATGACGATGCGCCAAGCGTGGATCGCGATCGCGCCGGTATTTGGAGCCTTGAACGATGGCCACGTCTCGCTCGCGTTTACCCGCGATCTCAACGATGCAGCGCGTCGTTTTCCTCTGTGGTTCGCGCTTTCCGCTCGCGACGATTCCTTGATCGTCGCCGGCGACCGTACCGGGACGGTGCCACCGGGCAGTGAAACGATTTCGGTCGACGACTTGAGCGCTGCAACGTTGCGCAGCCTCACGCTCGCGGCGTTCGGCGGTCAAACGCGCGCATTGCATCGCGCGCGTGTGACGATGGCCGGCGCGTGGTCGGCAATTGCCCTTCTCGGCGACAAGCCGGCGTACGCCGTGCGCTATGCAACCGACGGCAAAGTGTCTGAAGCGTCCGTTTCATCCGCCGACACAACCGGAACGGCAGTGAGCGGTGGTCCGCCGTACACGTACACGACGCTCGCCGGCGAGCTCGTCGGTTACATCGAATACCGTTCGTGTGAAGATCTCGACCGCTTTCGAGCGTTTCTAGACACGACGTTTCAAACGATTGAGAATCGTCCGGTTCGCGCGCTCGTGATCGACATTCGCCAAAACGGCGGCGGCGACAGCGCATTGAACGACCTGCTGTGGACGTACGTTTCGAACAAGCCGTTCAAGCAATACGGTGGAACGATCGAGAAGTCGTGCGCGCGCCTGAAATCGGAGTACGGCAAGAATCGCTACGTCGAAATCTACGGCGACGAAGCGTGGACCGCGCGCAATGGAACGATCCTGACGTTCGGTATGAATCCGAACGACGGCCTCGTCGTTCCCCAAGCGCAACCGTTACGCTATACCGGTCCCGTCTATCTCCTGATTTCTTCGCATACCTTTTCGTCGGCAATGTCCTGCGCGCTCGCTGCAAAGGATTATGGCTTGGCGACGATTATCGGCGAAGAAACGGGCGAACCGGTGAACTCGACCGGCGAGATCTATGAGTTCGTCGCGCCCGCGACGCAGCTGCGATTGTACCTCACGACGAAGTACTTTTTGGCACCGAAACCGCATCCCGACGGACAGGGCGTCGTGCCCGACATAGCGGTTCCGACGCAGCCGCAAGATCGCGCGGCCGGGCGCGATACCGTGCTCGATAAGGCACTGGCGCTCTCGCTGCGACGTTGACGGTGCGCCGGTCAAACAATCGCTGTTTCACGTTCAATGGGTGCCGCGCGTTGCACGATGGACTTCAGCGCCGTCTTCATCGGCAGTCCACCGAACGTGTGCGCGGGATGAGCGCAGAGACGGCTTGCGATGAAGCCGTCGCTGACGTCGTTCGGTGCGTGCTGGAGCAAAAGCGCTGCTTGCCATAGGATTGCCATGCGCTCGACGAGCGACCGCGCGCGCCATTCCATGCCGTCTCGATCCTTGAGATCGGACTCCAACGCTCGAACCGCCTCCGCGACCCTGCGATCTTCCAGCGCCGGCGTAAGCTCCATACGCAGCGCATCGACCGTATCCGGCTGTTTTTGCACGATCCGCAGCACGTCGAGCGCGTTGATATTGCCCGACCCTTCCCAAATGGAATTCAGCGGTGCTTCGCGATATAAGCGCGGCATAATGGACTCTTCAACGTAGCCATTTCCGCCGAGACATTCGAGCGCTTCTGCAGTGGCCATCGGCGCGCGCTTGCACACGTAGTATTTTCCGACGGCGGTGCCGATGCGTTTGAGCGCAGCGGCATGCGGATTGTTCGGGGCATCATCAACTGCTCGCGCGAGACGTAGCATCAGCACCGTTGCAGCTTCCGACTCGAGCGCAAGATCGGCGAGCACGTTTTGCATCAACACGTGATCGATGAGCAATGCGCCGAACGTCCGCCGGTACATTGCGTGATGGATCGCTTGCGCCAGTGACTGACGAAGCAGCGAGGCCGAACCGATGATGCAATCGAGCCGCGTTTGATTGACCATCTCCACAATCGTGTTGACGCCGCGACCCTCTTCACCGACCAGCCACGCGACCGTGCCGGCGAACTCTACTTCGCTCGATGCATTGCTGCGGTTCCCGAGCTTATCTTTGAGCCGCGCAATCGCGAAAGGATTGCGCGAACCGTCAGGCAACACGCGCGGCACAAAGAAGCACGAAAGGCCGCCGTCGGCTTGCGCCAGCACGAGAAATGCGTCGCTCATTGGTGCCGAGCAAAACCATTTATGCCCGTTGAGCAGGTACGCATCGTGTGCGGCGGTGCGCGTCGCGCGCGTTTGATTGGCGCGCACGTCGCTTCCCCCTTGTTTCTCCGTCATGCCCATGCCGCAGATCGCGCTGTTCTTTTCGGCGATCGGCATCAGGCGCGGATCGTACGTACGCGAAGTCAACTTTGCGAGCCACTCGTTTGCGATGGTTTCATTATGACGCAACGCGGGAACCGCAGCATACGTCATCGAGATCGGGCAGAGGTGTCCGCCTTCCACTTGCGACCACACGAAAAATTTCGCAGCGCGCCGCAGATGCGCACGCGGAAGCGGATCGAGCCATGGCGCGGCATGCAATCCCCGCGCGGCAGCCGTCGCCATGAGCACATGCCACGACGGATGAAACCGCACTTCGTCGATGCGGTTGCCGTAACGGTCGTGTGTGTGCAACTGCGGCGGGTTCGCGTTTGCATCGAACCCCAGCTGAATCACATCCGGGTTTCCGGCGAGCTCGCCGAGTTCGTCGAGCTCGGTCGTGTCGAGACCTCGCGTTTCTCGCTCGACGCCTTCTCGTAACGCGCGATCGCTCAGAAAGACGTTATAGTCCTGCAGCGGCGGCGGCTGGTTCGTGACCGCATGATCCGGCATGCGGTAGTATTGGCTACAGGAAGAGAGGGGTCATCCGTCTTCCGAAATGAGGTAAAATGCGCGATAGTGTGAAGCCGTTATTCATCGCATGTTGTGCGGCTCTAGTCGTCGCGTGTGGGTCCGGCGGCGACGGCAGCACGCACAGCATGGCGCCGACTGTTTTGCCAACATTGCCCCCGAACGGCGCAGTGCTGGCGTTAAGCGGGGGCGCACGCGGGACGCTAACGTTCTCGTCTAACGATGCGCCGGCTGAGACGACGGTGAAGATTGCGCCGGTTCCCGCGCCAACTCCAAAATGGCCGTTACCGGAACAGGTTGCCGGTTACACGGTGACGTTAAATCACACCGTAACATTCACGGCATTTCCTCCATCGATGTGCATTTCCGGTTCATTCGGGCCGGACCGCTCGTATGAAGTGAACGTCCTGGACCCAAACGGTTATACGATTGCGAAGGTCGCTGGAACGGTCAGTGCATCGGGCGTCTGTGCCCCCTCGCTGAAGTTACAAGGACAGATCCAAGCAAATAGTCCGTATACGTTCACGATGATGATGTCATCGCAATAACCGTCACCTTGGACTTATGCCGCTTCTTCGAGAGGGACGCGCCGCTCATCGTGGCGCGACTTCAGCAGCGATGACATGACGAGCGCGAGCAGCGCGACGCCGCAGAAGCAGAAGTACGCGTCTTGATAGCCTTGCAGTTCATTGTGCGCGAAACCGATCACGCCGCCGGCAAGGGAACCGCCCAAAATCTGTCCGACGATCAGTGCTTGACTCAGGAGTCCGACGGCCGTGGAGCGCGTGCGTTCGCCGGTTTCGTTCGTGACGATATACCGCGTCGGTGCACCGAGCAACGCGCCAAAGCCGCAACCCGCGACGATGATCGCGACGAGCGTGATCGGCAGCGAACGCAACCCGAGTGCAAACAGTCCCAGCCCGATTTCCGTGAACAACGTTCCGAGCAGCAATACATTGCGGCTGCCGATGCGATCGAGTGCGCGTCCGGAGACGGGAATGACGATCACGAACATCACCGCGCCGAGTGCCGCAATGAGGCCGGCTACGGCATACGATAATCCTTGCGCACCGACGAGAACGGTCGGAATAAAGAAGAGCGAGCCCTCGAGCACGCCGATCGCTATTTCGAGGATGTACGTTTTGATCAGTTGCGGGCTCGTTACCACCGAGGCCGGCACGATCGGATAGCGTGCGCGCCGCTCCCACCAACCAAACGCCGTCAACGCAACGATGCCGACAAACGCCGTAATCGTTCGCGCCGTCGTTAACCCATCCATGAGCAGCAGCAACCCGACGCATAGCAACGTCAACCCGCCGGTATCGAGAGGACCGCGAACGTGCGGTGCGTTCTTCGGCACGTATTGACGGGCAAGCCATAAAACGATCGCCGCGAGCGGGAAGTTGAAGACGAATATCCATCGCCACGAGACGAAGTGCGTGATCAGTCCGCCGAACGTTGGACCGATGACCGCCGCGAGTCCCCACGTCGCGGCTACTAAGCCCAGTGCCGCACCACGACGTTCCTTCGGTACGACGTCGCCGATTGCGGCCGTTGCAACGGGAAAGATTCCACCGGCGCCGAGCGCTTGCAATGCGCGCGCAATGAGGAACACGGGATAGCTTTGCGCCAGAACGGCGACGACGCTGCCGAGCGCGAAGAGCGACACGCAGGTAATGTAGACGCGCTGCCGTCCGTACCGGTCCGCAAGCGTGCTCGCGATCGCGATCGACGCGACGTTCACGAGCAAGTACAGCGTGAAGATCCACGCCAGGTCACCGGTTGGGACACCGAATTCACGGCCGAGCGCCGGCAGCGCGGGCGAGAGTACACCGAGGTCAAGCGCGCCGGCAAACACGCCGAGCGCAAGGGTTAGCAGTAACGGAAGCGCCGAGCGATCGAGCTCGTGTCCGGCTACCGCGCGAGTATCACGCAATGATCCGATCTACAACCATGACCAAGCACATCAGTGCAAGGTAGAGCAAAGAGAACTTAAACGTGCGCCGCGCCCAAGTCTTTCCCGGGTCTTTCCACGTGCGCAGCGTGTCGTAAAGAAAGATTCCGCCGAGCACGGCTGCCGCCGCGGTGTAGACCGCGCCCATGACGTGAAGCGGATAGAGAACGAGCGACGCAATAATGAGTAAGATCGTGTAGTAGATAATTTCGCGCTTGGTGCGTTCGTGGCCGCTCACATTCGGCATCATCGGAATCTTCGCTTTGTCATAGTCGATTTCGGTCATCAACGCGAGCGACCAAAAGTGCGGCGGCGTCCACAAAAAGATCAATGCGAACAGTCCGAGCGCCGGTCCACCGATTTGGTGCGTCACCGCAGCCCAGCCCACGAGCGGAGGAACGGAACCGGCCGCACCGCCGATCACAATATTCAGCGGCGTGATGCGCTTCAACCACATCGTGTAGATGACGACGTAGTACACGTTTCCGGCAAGTGAGAGCCACGCAGCAAGCGGGTTGACCAGGAAGAAGAGAATCGCAAACGCCGCGATGCCGAGCGTCACCGCAAAGACCGTCGCGTTGCGAACGCTCACACGGCCTTGCGGAATCGGACGCAGCATCGTGCGTCGCATCAAACCGTCGATGTCGGAGTCATAGACGCAATTGAGCGCTCCGGCAGAGCCCGCAGCGAGCGCGCCGCCGAGCAGCGTCCACAATGCGAGCGCCGCCGGCGGAATCCCGCGCGCGGCCATAATCATCGCAGCGGCCGTCGTAATCAACAGCAGAACGATGATACGAGGTTTGGCGAGTTCGAAGTAATCGTGAAGAGCCGTCGTCACTAGGCAGCTGCACGATCTGTACGCACGGCGTACGTGTTTATCGGCGTTGACAGCGATGTAACGACGAACGAGTGGACGACGATGAGCCCGGCGCTCAGCGCCGTTCGGATGCGCGTGGCCGCCAGTCGCAGCCAAGCAAGCCCGAACGCGACGACCGTGCAGAGGAAGGCTCCGCCCGCTATGAGCCGATGCAGCATGTGCACGACTCGACCTTCGCTGTAGGCGGTGACGTTGCCCGCGCAATTCGCAATGGAAAGACAGTGACATTGGACGACGCGGAGCGCGCGGCGTTTGCGCCACGCCGAAATCATGACGGCGGTCGCCAATCCGGCGACACGGAAGGGGCGGCCCGTCGCAAAGATGAGCGCGGCCATGGAAGGACGTCGCAGGCTCTTCATCTCAGTGAATTTTAGCCTAACGGCCCGCGAAGTACGCAGACAACGACAGGCGTCTTACGAGGCGACTGCGCGAGCCGGGTTTGCGGCTAGCAATGCTCGCTTACTTCGGTAATGTGACCGCCGGCGGTCAACTCATCGCGCAAAATATCGGGGATCCGCGACTGGAAATCTTTCGATGCATTGCCCGCCATCGTCACATCTCGTTGCGGAGGTTGCATCGGCGACGTGTCCCCGATATGCTGCTGCACCATATAATCCGTGTTGAGCTGGTTCGCCCACTCATCGGTCATATCGTAGCCGGGGCCGAACTCACGATTGAGCACGACGTGGTTCGTTTCGCGTTGCATATCCATCGCGTCGAGGTAGGCGGTGAATCCGTCGAGATCGCGCTGAATCAAATGTTGGCGGTAAAGCACTCCGCCGAGCGCGTCGGCGGCTGCCTTCAATTCGGCTTGCTCTTGCTGATCTTGCGCCGTCTTCGCGAGATCGCGCAGTTTGTCGACCTCGTCGAGCCCTTTGCGATAATCGCGGTAGATGCTGTCGCCCAAATTTTCGAGCCGCTGAATTTCATTGTGACGGCTGAGGTCGTTCTCGGCGAGATCGGTCGAGTGAAGCGTGATGATGATCGTGCCGAGCGTCGCATCATTCCGCACGGCGTGATCGATCGCCGCATTGACGTGCGTAGCGAATTGACTGCAAAACGGCGACGACCGCACGGTGACAATCGTCTTCAGCGGTTCCGCTGAAGCAGTCGCGGTAGGTGCGGGGCCCGGCGTTGCTGTGATGATCGCCAATACGAACGCGAGCATGACTCATTCTACAACGTGCCGGCTTGCAAATCAGTGACCGGCAAAAGGAATGTCTCGTGCGCGCCTCACGCGAAAGGCGAAATCAGTGAAGCGCTGGTGGGCCCTGATGGCGCTGCTGCTTCTGGCCGGGTGCCGGGAGGTGCGCGTCAAGACCTATGCGACCGGCATAACTCCGGTCTTGGGCGGCAATCAAATCGCAATCGTTCGCGACCAAGCAACGCTCGAGCGACTCGGCATCAAGGCGCCGATCCGCTTCAAGGGTGAGTTCGGCGTCGTGCTCTTGCTTGGCCCCCACAATCGAACCGGCTATCGCCAAATCGTCGAATCGATCCGTGCAAACGACCAACGCGTGCGCGTGGTCGCTTTCGAATCACCTCCGGGCGACGGCGGCGAACCTACGGCCGACTACCGCACGTACACGTTATGGATTATTCCAAACAGCGTCTACCGGCGCGGCATCCGGGTAGAAGTGGTGACGCCGGGGGACGAACCGGTCGCTCAAACAGATTTGCCGTAAAGAACGACGCTTCGGTCAGGTTGGAGACGCGAAGGGACGATACAAAACAGCGTGATTGAACCGGTACTGCAGTTCGAGACGAAGGTTGAACGGCTCGGCCTCGTGATGGCGCCCGACGGCGACCCGAGTGAGATCGAAGGTCTTTTGAATCCGGCGACCGCGCGGACGCGCGACGGTCGTTTGATGATGTATCCGCGCGCTGTTGCGAAGGGAAACATCTCGCGCGTCGCACGCGTGGACGTCCGCGAAAAAGCCGACGGATTCGACGTGGAGCGTGAAGGCTTTGCGCTCCAACCCGAAGCGCCGTACGAGGTACGTCCCCATCCGGGTTACGGATGTGAAGATCCGCGCGTGACCTTCGTTCCGAAGATCGATCAATACGTGATGATGTACACCGCGTATGGGCCGGCCGGCCCGCGTCTTGCGATTGCGCTTTCCGGCGACGGTATGAGCTGGACGCGTTTGGGTTTGCTGCGTTTTGCAGAGCCCGGCATGGCGCAAGGCGACGACAAAGACGGCGCGTTTTTCCCCGACCCGGTGATGTCGCCGCGCGGTGTTCCATCGTTTGCGTTCTTTCACCGCCCGATGTTGCATCTTTCAGCGGTCGATGGGCGTGCGGCGATTCCGATGATCGAACGAATGCCCTTTAGCGATCGCGAGTCGATTCGCATCGGATACATTCCGCTCGAACCCGCGGTGGAAGATCGTAGCCGGTTGCTGGACGTCTCCGAAAGCGTGCTCGTCGTTTCGCCGGACGATCGGTGGGGATCAATCAAAATCGGCGCCGGCACGCCGCCCGTTCGCATCGCGGAGGGATGGATGTCGCTCTATCATGCCGTCGATCTACTCGACAATCGCGGCGCCAAACCGAAGTTCCGCTACAGCGCCGGGATTTTGATTCAAAACTACGAGCGTCCCGATAAAGTGCTCTACCGTTCGCCGCAGCCGGTTTTAGCACCCGAATCGGAATTGGAACGGACCGGAATCGTGGACAACGTCGTCTTCCCGACCGGCATCGATCGCCGCGAGGACCTCGGGCCGCGCGTCTTCGACATCTATTACGGCATGGCCGATTATACGATCGGCGCGGCACGCCTGACGCTCGCGTAGGTTCCCTCGGTTGCTCCGCTACTACGCCGTTGCAACGTGCATCGTGCTTGCCATCGCCGTTCTCGCAACGGCGTGGAGCAACCGCGACCGCATTCGCGAGCGCGTGGCGCGCAGCGCGCCGCCGCACCACTTCGCGGCGTCCACGACCCCGCACAGCGGCTTCGAATCCGAAGATCGCGCGGGTAATGCGCCGATGCGCGGTGACGCGCCGTGGGCGCTTTCCGCATTGCCGGAATGCCTCATTCAGCAATCCATATCGACCGGTTCCCTCGGTTACGTGCGCTCGAAGATGCCGGCCGACGCAACCACCGTCCTGTCCGGGACGATCCTCCATTACGGTCCGTGCACGATTTTCGTGCGCGACGGCGAAGCGCTCGTATCGCGAGGCCCGGACCGGCTGCGCATTCCGCCCCACGTGACGCTCTATCGCGCGGGAAATCGGCTTGCGCTGCTTCGTGAGAATGGCGCGACCGGCGAGCTGCGCATCTATACGACGTCTAGGCTTTAAGAACTGATGAACATTACCGACGAAGTGCGCAAGCGCCGGACGTTTGCAATCATCTCTCATCCGGACGCCGGGAAGACGACGTTGACGGAAAAGCTGCTGCTGTACGGCGGAGCGATTCACGTTGCCGGTCAAGTTTCGGCGCGCAAGCGTCAGCGCGCGGTGACGAGCGACTGGATGGAGCTCGAGCGCGAACGCGGGATTTCAATCACGTCGACCGTTCTGCAGTTTCCATACAACGGGTACACGATCAACTTGCTCGACACGCCGGGTCACCAAGACTTCGGCGAAGATACGTATCGCACGCTCCTTGCCGCCGACGCCGCGGTCATGCTGATCGATGCGGCGAAGGGCGTGGAACCGCAAACGAAAAAACTCTTCGCGATCTGCCGCGAGCGTAAGATTCCGCTCTTTACCTTCATGAACAAGATGGACCGCCCGAGCCGCGATCCACTTGAATTGCTCGATGAACTCGAGCGCGTCCTCGGCATCGGTGCGTTTCCGATGAATTGGCCGCTCGGCAGCGGCGATACGTTCAAAGGCGTGTACGACCGGCAGACGCGCGAACTGCATCTATTCGAACGCAGTGCGCACGGTGCCACGAAAGCGATGGTGCAGACCGCCGATGCAAACGATCTGAAGATCCGCGAGATGGTCGACGAGACGACGTACCGTCAATTTGTCGACGGATTGGAATTGCTCGAGGGCGCCGGCGAAGCGTTCGATCGCGACGCGATGTTGCGAGGCGAAATCACGCCGGTGTTCTTCGGGTCAGCGGTGACGAATTTCGGCGTACAGCTCTTCCTCGATGAATTCATCGGGATAAGTCCGCCGCCCGCGGCGCGGGGCAGCGTCGATCCGTCGGAAGCGCGGTTTACCGGGTTCGTGTTCAAAATTCAGGCAAACATGGATCCGCGCCATCGCGATCGCATCGCTTTCATCCGCGTCTGTTCGGGGAGATTTGAACGCGACATGATCGTGCGGAACGAACGAACGGGCAAAGACGTTCGCCTCGCGCGCGCGATGAAGCTCTTCGCCGACGAACGGGAATCGGTCGAGGCGGCGTTCGCCGGCGACGTGGTAGGGCTTGCGAACCCAGGCGTGTTTGCGATCGGCGACACACTCTATGAAGGCGCGCCCGTCGTCTTTCCCGCCATTCCGACCTTTTCGCCGGAACATTTCAGTTCGGTCCGGAGTATCGATACATCGAGTTACAAATCGTTCGGCAAAGGGATCGCACAGTTGCGCGAAGAGGGAGCGGTGCAAGTCTTCTATCCGTGGGGCTCGACGAGAACGGAACCGATTATGGCGGTCGTCGGCGAGCTGCAATTCGAAGTGGCGAAATACCGCCTCGAATCCGAGTACGGCGTGAAAACCGTCTTCTCTTATTTGCCCTACACGCTCGCGCGGCGGGTCGAAGGCCCTTCGACGGGCTCAGGGCAGGCTCAAGAAGATGTTGGACGCGCGCAATTGCCGTCGAACGCGAAACTCGTGGAGGACTGGGAAGGCCGCCCGGTCGCGCTCTTCGAGAGCGAATGGAGCGTGCGGCTCGCGCAGGAATGGAACCCCGGCCTCGTGTTCGCATCGTTTGTCGCCGAAATCGCAGAGGAGACGATCCCATCGTGAAGATTCGACCGCTAGTGGCCGTCGTTTCGATAGCCGCGCTGCTTGCCGGCTGTTCGTTCCAAAACAAGTACGAGCGCGAAGCGCAGAAGATTACGGAAGCCGTCATGCACAACGACATGGCGCCGGTGAAGAACGACCTTGCGCCGAACGTGCACTTGACGCGCGTGCAGGTTGCGAATTGGGCGGACGAGCTCGATGAGCAGGGTAAGTTGAACTCGGTCAAAGAGGTGACGCCGTGCAACCGCGCGGGCTACCACTGCTTGACGGTGAAGTTCGACAAGAGCACGTACAACGAGTGGATCCAATTGGACGACCAAAGCAAGGTCGTAAACTGGTACTTCCACGCCGCGCCGAATGCCGGTTAGCTACGGCGACGTTCGTGCAGCGGCGCAGCGCGTAAACGGCATCGTTCATCGCACGCCGGTCGTTACGTCGGCGACGCTCGATGAAGCGACCGGTGCGCGCGTGTTCGTGAAGTGTGAGAACCTGCAGCGCATGGGCGCGTTCAAGTTTCGCGGCGCATACAATCGTATGGTGCAGATGAGCCCGGAAGAGCGCGGCCGCGGGGTCGTCGCTTACTCCAGCGGCAATCATGCACAGGGCGTGGCGCTGGCTGCGAAGCTCCTCGACATGCCGGCCGTCATCGTGATGCCGCGCGACGCACCCGAGAGCAAACTTGCGGCGACCCGCGGATACGGTGCGGACGTTGCGCTCTACGAACGATCGGAAGAGAACCGCGCGGTGATCGCGCAACGGATCGCCGACGAGCGCCGCGCGACGATCGTTCCGCCCTACGACGACGAGCGTATTGTGGCGGGCGCGGGAACCGCGGCACTAGAGTTGCTGGAAGACGCCGGCGATGTTGACGTAATGGTGACGCCCGTCGGTGGCGGCGGATTACTTTCCGGAACCGCACTCGCCGCGCACGGACACGATCCGAAGATCGAAGTCTGGGGCGTCGAACCCGCTGCGGGCGACGACGTGAAGCAGTCGCTTGAAAAAGGCGAGCGCGTCGTTATCAGCGTTCCGCAGACGATTGCCGATGGATTGCAAACGCAATCCCCCGGCGACGTTACGTTCGGCGTGCTCCGCGAGCACGCCGCCGGCGTCGTGACGGTGAGCGACGACGAACTCGTCGATGCGATGCGCTTCGTGTTCGAGCGAATGAAACTGGTCATCGAGCCGAGCGGCGCAGCCGGCCTTGCGGCGTTGTTGAATCACAAGATCCCGGTAGAGCATAAACGCGTCGGCGTAATCATTAGCGGCGGCAACGTCGACCGCGCCCGCTTCGCGTCATTGCTCGCGTAATTGAAGGAAGCCGTAACGTTATGGTTTCACGTCCTTGAACTAACGCCATTCACCGCCGAAAAACACCGGTTCGTCAATGAGCCGGTGTTTTTATTCTAGGTGGTCGGGACTAGACGCGATGGGTCAGATTCGGATTGGCTGCGCTTGCGTGTATCCGTTCGTAAGACATTGCCACAAGCGCGGTTACGATCGCCGCTACACCGAGGATGATATCGTTCCAGACGACGGCTGTGTTGCCGGCTGCAAGCGACGTCGAAATGATGAGCCAAATGCCGGCGAGCAGATTGATCACGGGCCAATACGCGACGCCGCGGTTTTGCCTATCCATTGCGAGTTCGATGATTGCCACGATACCGACGATGATGCCGGTGATCGTTAAGCTCCATCTCGCGGCGTTGTCCGACGTACCAAGCGCGTACGGTGAGATGATCGTCATAATGCCGATCGCAAGATTGATCCACGGAACGCGATTGTGTACGGTATTCAAGTTTACCGGGACCTCCTTTCATGCTACGTACAATTCGTACCCACCACGCACGCGTGCCGTATTGCGCGCCCTCCCATCATTGCAAAAAGCGGTGATGCGCGTCACTTGGCCGCCGAAGCCGGTACACTCCGCCCCATCGAATAAAACTCTTCGTTCGGACGCATATCCATCAGCCCGGCCATTCGATTCGAAAAGCCGAAAAATGCCGCGATAGCGGCGATATCCCAGATCTCGTCGTCGGTGAACCCCGATGCGCGCAACCCCTCGATGTCGCCATCGCTCGCCGCGAATCCGGGTTCGTTTACGTTCGTTGCAAACTCCAGCATCGTCCGCAACCGCGGTGATAGTTCGGCCGTACGCCAGTTGTTTGCAATCTGTTCCGCGAGGATTGGGTCTTTGCCGAGGATGCGCAGTGCTGCACCATGCGCGGTCATGCAATATTGGCAGCGATTCGCAGCGCTCACCGCAACCACGATTGCCTCGCGCTCCGGACGAGAGAGACCGCTCGTTCCCTTCATCAGCACGTCATGGTAGGCCATGAACGCGCGGAAGTGTTCGGGACGCTGCGCGTACGCGCGAAAGACGTTGGGCACGAATCCGATCTTTGCGCGATTCGTCTCGTAGATTTCCCGGATATCCCCGGGCAGCGCGTCTTCGGGCGGTTCGCCGAACCGCGAAGCAGGTGAAGGACGGTCCATGATGCTTGCGTTCGCCGTCCCGCCCGCGCTTCACCTTACACGCGCGTTTCTCGACTCTGCGGGGTTACTTGATGTCGCCGCAGGACACGTATGTGCCGAGATCATCGCCGCGCTTGTGCACGTTGATCGCGTACTTGGCGGCCATGAGATCGCTCAACTTCACGCCTTTGACAACCGATTCACCTTTGCCGTCAACCGTATTGACGAGCGCGTATTCCGGCGCCTTGTTGATGTTGCCGCAGGTCCCGATGTGGATGTGCGTCGGCTGCGGCGTGTCTTTCGGCGCGTTTTGCAGCGTGACGGCGACGTGCACGCCGTCGTCCTGCTGCGTCAGTACCGCGCTGCCGCTTTCGCCGCTGTCATTGAGCGCCTTCATCGGGATCGTTAGAGAGTCGGACGCGGCAAACGTGCCGGCGGACGACGTCGCCGCCATGGTGAGCGCGAGCGCTCCGAGACGGAAAGTATTCATTGCAGTATGGAGCTCCTTTCATCGAGCAGTACTTCGCTAGGGACAGAACGGGTTGCGGCGCGGTGACGCAGCGCCTGCGGCTATCGATTGCTCGCGGAGCGTGCAAAAGGCGCGCCGCGTCCCCTCCGGTATCGGTGCGTCCGCGCCGTCAATCAGGTCGAACAAACCGGTCAAACGCATATTGAGCGTTCCCAGCTGCGTCGCGCGCTTTGTTTGACTCGTCCGTCTCGCGTTTTGCAGCGCCGCATACGTGCCGTTCATCATTGCCGTCGTCTCGTGCGCCATGTCGTATTGCCGTTGCAGATCCGCAGAACTGATGTGAATGCGCGGATCCATCACGAGTGCGAGCGGGCGCGACTGCGACCGGCCATCGACGGTCAGCTCGACGGTATAATGTCCCGGAACGACGAGTGCGCCTTGCGGCACGCGCGGCGTCTCACCCGCGTTCGCCGTCATCGGCAGATCGACCGTCACCGATTGCGGCGCTGTTTCGTGCAAGTCCCACGCGAACCGATGCATGCCGATGCTCGCGTCCGGACGTTGGAAGGGCTGCTCCCAGTACGAAGGCTTATCGAATTGTACCGCGGGCGGTTCGGGATCGTCACTCGCATAACGGCGAACGACATTGCCTCTACTGTCGCGGATCGTTATGACGACGCGTTGCGCCGGAGCGTTCAGCGTATAATCGACGATCGCACCGGCGGGCGGATTCTGGCCGTGCGGCTCCTCGGGCGGCAGCGGCGTATCCGTATTGGTGTTGCGCCGAACGCGATACGTGAGTTGCGGCGTGAACAGGTGCGTGCCGTTGAAAGCACCGGAGCGCGCAAGTTCGCGAAGCGGTTCGATGTCGTCGAGGATCCAGAATCCGCGACCATGCGTTGCCACGATGAGGTCGTCGCCGTGCACGGTGATGTCGCGCATCGACGTGTGCGGAAGATTGTTCTGCAGTGATTGCCAGTGCGCGCCGTCGTCGAACGAGACGTAGACGTTGCCTTCCGTCGCCGCGTAGAGCAATCCGCGCACGTGCGGATCTTGACGGACGGCGTTGACGGGTTCGTCCGTGGGCAAGCCGTCGCCGATCGACGTCCAATGTACACCGCCGTCGTGCGTGCGGAAGATCCACGGTCGCAGATCGTCGAGACGAAAGCGGTTAACGGCAACGTAGGCCGTGTCGTCGTCGATACGTGATGCATCGATTTGCGAGATCTTGCTCCAGGCCGCGAGGTTGGGCGGCGTAACGTTTTTCCAGTGCGCGCCGTGATCGCGCGTGATCCACACCAACCCGTCATCGGTTCCAGCCCACAGCGTGCCCGCATGTCTATATGACGGTGCCAGCGCGTAGACGACACCGCGATGTGCCCCTTTCTCGGGATCGTCGGACTCGAACGACTCGATGACCCGGGGCATCGCCCACTTCGCACGCGTTAGATCCGGGCTGATCGCTTTCCAATGCATGCCGCCGTCGCGTGTGACGTAGACCTGATTTGCGCCGAAATACATCGCGTGCTTGTCGAAATGATCGAACGCGATCGGTTCGGTCCGAACGACGCGATACGGCTTCGTGCGCATCGGGTTCGGCGATACTTCTTGCGTCTGCGACGTATGCTCGTCGAAATGTTCGACTTTGCCGCCGTAAAAATTGCCCGCGTGAAGCGGATCGGGAACGACGTATCCGTACTCTTCAGCCCCGGCGGGATGCCAGTCGCGCTGGTTGACTTGCCCCCAATCGCCTCGGCTCAGAACGCAAGCCGACCCTGAATCTTGTTGCCCACCACAGACCCAATATGGAAGACGGTCATCGGTATTGACGTGGTACATTTGCCCGGTCGGCTGGTTGTACCACGAGCTCCACGTCTTTCCGCGATCGACCGAAATCTCCGCGCCTTGATCCGACGTCAGTGCGAGGATGTTCGGATCGTTCGGATTGATCCACACGGCTTGATAATCGTCACCGCCCGGCGCGCCTTTTATCGGCGTGAACGTTTTACCGCTATCGCTCGACCGGTACAGCGACGTACTGGTGGCGTACACCGTATGCGGATCTTTCGGATCGACCGTAACCGTGAGCAAATCGCCCGCACGTGCGCAGACGCGATCGTCGCTGCTCGTAAGCGAGAAGTGTTGTCCGGCGTCGTCGCTGCGGTAGATTGCGCAACCCGTCGGTGCGTCAACCCCCGCATACACGATGTTCGTGTCCGACGGCGCGATGCCGAGTTCCGAACGCCCGATGCGCGGCGGCAAACCGTTCGTCAGTTTCGTCCAAGTGTCGCCGCCATCGGTTGATTTGAAAACGCCGCTGCCCGCGCGTTGGAACGGCCCCGCTTCCCATGGCGCCGCACGCGCCGACCACAACGTCGCGTACACGACGTTCGGATTCGACGGATCGATTTCGACGTCGTTTGCTCCGGTGTTCTCGTCACGATACAGCACGCGCTTGAAGGTTGCGCCGCCGTCGAGCGAACGATAGACGCCACGCTCGGAATTAGGTCCGAACGGATGACCGAGCACCGCTACGAAGAGACGATCCGGGTTCTTCGGATCGACCGCCATTTGCGGAATTTGCTGACCGTCGCGTAGACCAAGATGCGTCCACGTCGCGCCGCCGTCCGTCGACTTATAGATGCCGTTGCCGACCGAGAGATCGGGGCGTTGTTCGCCCTCGCCGCTGCCCGCATAGATGATATTCGGGTCGCTTTGCGCGACGGCGATGGCACCGATCGATCCGGTCGGTTCGTTGTCGAAGAGCGGAACCCACGTCCGGCCCGCGTCGTCGGTACGCCAAATTCCGCCGTTCACCGCGCCGATGTAAAAACGGTTCGGCTGATTCGGCACGCCGGCGACGGCTTTCGTACGTCCGCCTCGCAGCGGGCCGATGAACCGCCAGCGCATTCCTGCGTACTGCGATAGCGCGATCGTCTGCGTGCGAGCCGGAAGCGGCAACATCGTGCCGGCCAATGCGGCGAGCGCCGCAAATGCACAAAAACGACGAAGCGGCATCAATCTCTTCATGCCGCTCTACTACCGTGTTGCGCCGTCGCTTTCCTTATGAAAAGACTAACGTCTGCGCCGCCGAGGGTTCGGGCGGAACGGAGCGCCCACTTTGAACGCGCGGTCGTGCGAGAGATCGGCGTCGACGTCTTCGCAGCCGATCGGCGTGAAATCGCCGCAATCGTGCGGTCGCGCTTCGTAGATGCCGCAGTAGTAGTGGCCGCTCTTCGTGCCCATCAGGAACACGCAGTTGTCCGCGAGATCGTCCGTGACTTTACGCAACCATCCGACGTGGAAACCGTCCGCGGACGGACGCTTGACGACGTATTCGTCCATGACGTCCTGATACGTCATGCCGAGATGATCGGCGATACGTTGAACGTCGGCGCGGCTAACAAACGGCTCGTATCCGCTGCAACACTCGGCACAGCCCGGCGGACACGTTAGGTTCTCCGGCATGTCTTTGAGGTGCTTGCGCGCAAGTTCGATCACTTTTGCGATCGCGCGCACGAAGTCGGGATCGTCGTTGTATTTATACACCCACTCTCGATGCGTGACTTCATTCGCGTTGTAGTAACGCGTGGTCGCTTCGTTATATTTTACCGTGATGTGTTCTTCGGTGATTTCGATCTCTTTGACATGCTCCATCGGGCGCATGTCGAGGAGCTCGGGATGGGTCGGCTGGCCGGTGCGGCGGGTAATATCGCGCAGGCCGATGAGGTCGATTGTCTCCATAGCGATAGCGCATACTTCGCTATGCGTTGCGGGTAGGGCCTCGCGGTTTAGTTAAGAATCAAGCTCGCCTGCTCCGATTCGCGCGTTTCGCGCGAACTCCATGACCATCGAACGGAGGGTAAAAGTGCGCACCGCAATCGGCGTCGATCTTGGCGGATCCCACGTTACGGCCGGCGTCGTCGGCGACGACGGAACGATCCATCAGCAGCACGAGCACGATCTCGACGATCTTGCATTCGATGGTGTCGGCAAAGTGCTCGTGGACGCGATCACGTGCGCGCTCAAAGACGCGGACGCGAAGAACTGCGTCGGCATCGGCGTGGGTTCCCCGGGAAATATCGAGCCTCGGTCCGGCGCGGTGCTCTATAGTCCAAACTTCCATTGGACGAATGAGCCGCTCGGCGAAATGCTGCGCTCGCATTTCGATTTGCCGGTCTATGTAGGAAACGACGCGCGTTGCGCGACGCTCGGCGAATACACCTACGGCACGGGGCGCGGAACGAAAAATTTCGTGTTGCTCACGCTCGGCACGGGAATCGGCGGCGGCATCATTTCCGACGGCGATCTCGTCCTCGGCAACCGCTTCGGCGCGGGCGAAATCGGGCACCATCAGATTCGTCCGACCGACGGTTTCATTTGCAACTGCGGCAAGATCGGGTGTTTCGAAGCGCAGGCGTCCGGAACGGGATTGATCCGACACGCGTTCGCGGTCCAGGCGTCGTTCCCGCGAAGCCGCCTGCTCGACGTCGACCGCGATAAACTAGGATCGAAGAAGATCCGCAAAGCGGCGCAGGCCGGCGATCAACACGCCCTCGCGGCATGGAAGAACTTCACATCCGATCTTTCGATCGGACTTGCGAACATCGTCGCATTCGTGAACCCGGAGGTCATTGCGCTCGGCGGCGGCGTCTCGACCGCCGCGGACTTTATGCTCGACGCAGTGCGCGGCCGCGTCGACGAGCTGACGACGATGGTGCCACGCGGCACGACGCGCATCATCGTCGCGCAACTCGGCAACGACGCCGGTCAAGTCGGCGCGGCAACGATGGCGTTTCGCGGTGGACTGACGACGATCGGCGCGTAGCTTGTACGTATCGTAACGCCGGGCGCGATTACGCCGACGCGCGCGCTGCCGCGGACGCCGCGA
Organism: Vulcanimicrobiia bacterium; assembly: GCA_963737065.1. Lineage (GTDB taxonomy): Bacteria > Vulcanimicrobiota > Vulcanimicrobiia > Vulcanimicrobiales > Vulcanimicrobiaceae > JAMXLG01. The sequence goes on along the minus strand of CAVTRC010000001.1, from coordinate 1,112,042 downwards.
AAACGTGTCGTACGGTCGCCTCGTCCTGCGCGGGTAAAGTCCCGGTATTCGCGATCTGCGCGATGAGCGCCGCGATGCGACGCGAGCTGCGCACGGGCGCCACGCGCTCCTGATTGCGCCGTATTTCATCCAAGCGATGCGGCGTGCGAATGAGCATGCGGACGGCCTGCGTCACTTGTCCGGCTCCGTGCAACGCGACTGCACCCAATCCGTTGTTGCGCACGAAATCGACGTTGCCGCGTTCCTGTCCGGGAACGTAGTCGTAGACGACCACGGGTAGTTGCGCGGCGTTTGCTTCCGCAAGCGATCCGGGTCCGGCTTTCGTTACGAGAAGATCGACGGCCCGGAAATACTCGGGAATCTTGTCGGTGAAGCCGAGGACCGTCATCGGCGTCGGCAGCGATTGCTGCAGCTCTTCGAGTTTTGCTTTGAGCGGTTCGTTGCGCCCGCAGACGACGAGCAAATGGACCGGAAGATTTGCTTTCGCGAGTGCGAGCGTGGTGGGCAGCAGTTTGCCGCCGCCTTCACCACCCGCCATCAGCATAACGATCAGTTGGTTTTGCGGCAGCGCGAGCGCATCACGTAACTCTTCCTTCGTTCCCGTGACGTCGTCGAATTTCGGGTGAATCGGCTGGCCGAGCAGACGCAGGCGCGAAGGCGAGATGCCGCGCGAAAGTGCGCGCTCGTAGACTTCCCGCGCCGGAACGACGACGGCGTTGGCATCGGGCATGAGCCACGATTCGTGCACTTTACCGAGGTCGGTGATGACCGTAACGATCGGAATGTCTTCCATTCCGGCATCGGCGCGCGCGCGAAGAGCCGCGTGGTTGAGAAGCGGGTGAACGGAGACGATCACATCGGGCTTGTAACTGAGGAAGAGGTCGCGAAGACGTTCGCGGTAGAGCGGCTCGCAAAAACGAACGAGAGCCCGATATCGCCGTCTCCCGTTCGTCGCGTAGTACAGCGCTCCATACACCGGCGGCGCATACCGCAGCGCCATGCTGTATCCGAGGCCGAGCTGCGTCAACGGAAACGAACAATGCGCTGCGACGTCCTCGATGCGATGCTCGAAGGCAAACGGCTCTTTGATCTCGTCCAGCGCAGCCGTGATCGCATTTGAGGCGCTTCGGTGGCCGCCGCCGGTATCCGAAATCAAAAAGAGTGCCCGTTTGGTCAATATTGGCTCCTAGGCCCGCACCGGCGCGCGTTTCGAGCGACGGAGAGCTGCATTTCGTACACGCCGGCTGGTAGGGGCGAGCTTGGCAATCAGCGCCCGGGCCGGAGCGTCGTAAAAACGGAAGATGTCGCCAAACTCGATATCCGGGTTTCGGTGATGGCCGTCGTGGTCCTCGGGCAATACGATTTGCAGCGGTCGCGCGATCGCGCGCATCCAGGCCGGAGTGCGCCATCCTAATTCGGTCGTGTGCCGCCACCAGACGTGAAGTTGTCCGAGTGCCAGGCCCAAAAGAGCGCCCGGCCACGAGATTTGCCAAACGAAAATTGCGACGACGAGGTATGGTACGGCACCGAGGAATCCGTCGAGCAGAACTTCAGGACTGCGCGAGATCACCGCGTGATCCCAATACGAGCGCCGGCGATCGTGATGCGTGCGCAGATGCAGCGTGAACCAAAGATGCTGCGGGACGTGATAGAAGAACGTCGATGTAAAGTCTCCTACCACAAGTACGATGAGCGTCGCCAGCGCTAGATGCATGTGAAGCGTTTCCTTCGTCCTAAGACCGTATTCGGCGTTGTAGCTGCTGCCGCGATGTTGTGCGGCTGCGTTTCAACCACCTTCGACCGTACAGTGCACGCGCGTACTATTGCAACTCCGCAACTCGACCGCGTGCTTGACACCGCACTAAGCTGGCCGTCTCCGGCGCACGTCGACGCGCTTATGGGCGCGCGGCTCGTGGAGGACGGCTCGCATATTTCTTACCCGGAATTGGCGATCGCTCGCGGGGTCATGCGGACGAATCCGCGGATAACGGCAGCCGGCGCGCTCGAACTTTCGGATGCGACCGTGCGCGCGGCTCGTGCCCACGATCTACCACCCGAGTTTCTCGCCGCTACCCTTTTGCAAGAATCGGCATTCGACCCCGGCGCGCTCTCACCGGCCGGCGCGGCCGGGATCGCACAATTTACGATCGAAACCGCCGACTCGTACGGCGTCGACCCGTTCGATCCGTTCGATGCAATCGACGGCAGCGGCGCGTCTCCTCGGTGCGTATTACCGGCAGTACCGTTTGCAATACGACGATGCATTCGCAACCGCGCTCGCGGCATACAATGCGGGTCCCGGCGCGGTCGCGCAGTACCATGGCGTTCCGCCCTACGCAGAAACCAAAGCGTATGTCGCGTTGATTTTCGAGCGGTGGGCGCGTATTGCGGGATACGAACGCGTGCAACAAGAGTTTCGCGCCGGCCGTTGAAGGTCGCGCCATGAAAGCACGGCTCGTATTCTTTGCCGGTGCGGTCGCGTTGTTGCCCGCATGCGGCAGCGCAACCGACGCGGTAACCTTTCAAGCTCCGCCGTCGTTTCGATCGAAGGCATCGTTCGGACCGTTCATGCAAGTGTGGGCGGCCGCACCGCACAACAATATCGTTTTGATTTCGATGCCCGCGCAAATCGATTGGAACAAAACATTGACGCAAGCCGATTTGAACGATGCGCGCCTTCAGAAAAAAGAACGAATCAAGGTTTGCAACGGGACGCAAGATGCACTCTTCGTCGAACTGCAAGGCGAAACAAAGGTCGATAATGACGCTGCATCGCAGCCGTCCGAAATTGAGTTTCTCGCCACCGACGTGCGGGGTAAGACGTACATGGCGATGTACGCCCGGCCTCTCCATTCTCCGGCCGATCCTGCTGCTGAAACTGCTATCCGGAACGTTTGCCCCAAATAACCGGCTAGGATTGAAACCGGGCGGCGATTTGCGGCGTTGGGGTGGTAAACCGTTCCCCGGAGGGTGTATGTACCGACCAATCACGTCCAACGCGAAGAACCGGTTCGAGATCGTCGAGCTCCCTCGTGCCGCGGCGGGCCACACCTTTGCCGACGACGTGCTCGAGGGCTTGAGCGCATCGCCGAAGCGGCTGGCGGCGAAATATTTCTATGACGATCTGGGGTCATCGCTGTTTGAAGCGATCACGCATCTGCCCGAGTACTACCTGACTGCCGCCGAAACTGAAATTCTGCGCGACTGGGGCTGGGAGATCGTACGCGTTCTCGGTGAGCCGGTCGATTTTCTCGAGTTGGGAAGCGGAAGCGCGGTGAAAACCCGTCTGCTGATCGGCGAAGCGATGCGCGCGCAAAAGAGCCTCGTGTACAGTCCGATCGACATTTCGGTCGATGCATTGCGCGCATCGTCGGCGGCGTTGGTGGAAAGTTTCCCGGCGCTTTCCGTGCGCGCATATGCCGGTGATTACTTCACCGTGTTGAAATCCGGCGTGTTGCGGTTCGGCCGCCGCGTACTAGCGATGCTGATGGGGTCGAACATCGGCAATTACACTCCGCCCGAAGCGCGAGCGCTCGTAACGCTCATCGCCGACGCACTACGCCCGGGCGATGCGCTCGTACTTGGAACGGATCGTAAGAAAGATCCCCGGGTATTGGAGCGCGCATATGACGATCCGACCGGCGTGACCTCGGCATTCAATAAAAACATTCTCGGGCGCATAAATCGCGAACTGGGCGGAGGTTTTGATCTTCGATGCTTCCGGCATGTCGCACAGTACGATGCCAAGCGCGGCGCGGTCGACTCATATCTCGTCTCGTTGCGCGAACAAAACTTCGCGATCGATGCGCTCAAAACGATCGTACACTTTCGTCAAGGCGAACCGATTCACACGGAATCATCGCATAAATTCGACGACAACGATATCGCGGCTCTCGCAGCCGGAACCGGCTTCAACGTGTCACATGTTTGGCACGATAAAGCGAAACGCTTCAACCTGCACATGCTCGTCAAAGGGTAGCCCGGGCGGCGCGCGAAGGCGCGCAGGATGAAGTGCTTTGTGACGCTCGCTGTCGCCGCAGCGATTTTTGCTGCGCCCGTCGCGGCTGCCGCGCGCCCTGTTGCTGCGGAAGATCTCTTTCATTTGAATCTGTTGGAGCAGGCGCTCATTGCACCCGATGGAGCGCATGTCGCGGTCGTGCGGCGACGAATGAACGGTCCCAAGGATACCTACGATTCGACGATCCTGTTGGTCGACGTTGCGCGTGCGACGACGATCGATGCGACACGAGGCACGACGGACGGCGACATCGCGTGGTCGCCGGATTCAAAGTACGTCTATTTCGTGCGGACGCCCGCGAAGAAACGACCGCAGATCTTCCGCTACGACGTTGCGACGGCGAAAATCGCGAAGATCAGCAACGTAAAAAACGGCGCGAGCGGTCCGGTTCCCTCGCGCGACGGCAAACACATCGCCTTCACCGTGGTCGACACGGATCCGGCGCCGAACGCACGGATCGATTTCGCGAAAGCCGGATTTACGCCGGCGAAAGACGAGAAGAGGAGCGATATTCGCACCATCAATGAACTCTTCTATGAATTCAACGGTGAAGGCTTCGTCTACGATAAACATCCGCATATTTGGACGATGAACGCCGATGGCTCCGGCGTTCGTCAAATTACCAACGGGCAGTGGGGGGAAAACAATTACGCGTGGTCTGCGGACGGACGAACGCTTGTGTTCAACTCGTTGCGATACGATGCGGTCGACGGCGGCCCGAACGACGTTTACACGGTTTCCGCCGAGGGCGGAGCGTTATCGAAGATGCCCTCCGACAAGCCGTCGAACAACTTGCTGTTTGTTTCACGGCGAACGAACCGGTTGATTTACGGTGCGGGCGATGTAACGGATCCCGCGGAGTATCAAGCGATGCGGTGGGCAAATTTCGACGGCTCGGGCATGCGCGAGTTCGTCCCCGTTAACGCCTTTTCGTTCGGCGATGCATTGCTCGCCGATATGAAAGAAGGCGGTGGCGCGTGCGGTGACCTGTTTCCCGACGAAAAGCGCGCCGTCATCAACGCCGATGGCCCGGGATACTCGAATCTGCGATATCTCGATCTCGAGAACGGTCAGGTGAGCGATCTTACCCCGCCGCGCGGTGAAGCGTTCTCATGTTCGCTCTCGAGCGACGGCAAGCGCGCCGCGTATCTCTACAGCGATTTTATGCATCCCGCCGACGTCTACGTCGTCGATATTCCCGGCGGCGCACCGCGGCAGCTAACGCGCGTGAACGAGGCATATTTGCGCGACGTAACGCTTTCGGTGCCGCAGGCGTTCGCGGTGAAAGATTCGGCCGGATTCACCGTTCATGCGTGGTTGATGCCCGCGTTAACCGGCAAAGCACCGCACCCCACGCTGCTCGACATTCACGGCGGCCCGGAGACCCAGTTCGGCGACACGTTCTTCCATGAGTTTCAATACTGGGCGGGACTTGGATACAACGTCGTCTTTTCCGATCCGCGCGGAAGCGTCGGTTTCGGCTATCCCTTCGAAGCCGCGCTCACAAAAAGTTACGGTGACGCGATGTTCGACGACGTGCAAGCGGTGATGGACGAAGCGGTGAAGCGGCCGGAAGTCGATCCGTCGCGCCTCGCCGTGACCGGCGGATCGTATGGCGGGTATGCGACGCTTTGGGTCGTTTCTCACACGGATCGGTATAAGACCGCAATCGCCGAGCGCGTCGTCGATAATCTCGTGACCGAGAACAACGGCGCGGATTTCGCGTCCAAGAACGGTCTGGGCGGGTTCTATCAGTGGGGCAATCCATGGGACATGACGAGCCTCTGGCAGACGATGTCGCCGATCAACTACGTCAAAAACGTGCATACGCCGATGATGATCCTGCACTCCGAACTCGACACGCGCACGCCCGCGGATCAAACGATCACCTGGTTCACACTGCTCAAGATCCTCGGACAAAAGATCACCTTCGTCGACGTGCCCGGTGAAACGCACGACCTCAACCGGACCGGCGCCCCCATCCACCGCGTCGAACGCCTGCATATCATGGCCGATTGGATGAATTCATATCTTCATCCATAGCCGCTCTACCGCACGCAGCGCGAGGTCGATCGCGATGGCGAGCGCCGAGACGGCGATGCTTCCCGCGACGATTTCGTCGTTGTGATGCAGTGCCAGGCCGGTGAATATCAGCGTGCCCAATCCACCGCCGCCGACATAGCCGCCCAGCGTTGCAAGCGCAACCATCGCGATCGCTGCAATGCGTGCGCCGGCTAACATCACCGGCGCGGCGAGCGGCAATTCCACGCGCAAGAGCGATTGTCTCGGCGACATGCCGAGTCCGAGCGCCGCGTCGCGGATCGCCGGATCGACGCCGTCGATCCCCGCGACGACGTTGCGAACGAGCATGAACTGCGCATAGGCAACGAGCGCAATGAAGATCGGCAGCGGACCGAGGCCAACGGCTTGGACCAATAGCGCCAGCAGCGCGAGGCTCGGGATCGTATAGATCGCGCCGAGCGTTCCAAGCAGCAGCGAGGCGCGCCGTTTTGCGCGCGCGGCAAGGATTCCGAGCGGCAGCGCGATGGCGAGTGCGGCGACCAGAGCGACCGCAACGAGTTCGACATGTGCGCCGAGCAGAGAGAGTACGCGCGCGGCGTGCGTTTGGAGATAGGTCACGCGCGGCCGGCATTGCTGCGAAGGCGCGCGATAACGTCGTCCGGCGCAAAGAGTTGCGCAACGAACGGCGTCGCCGGCTCGCGCAAGATGCCGATCGGCGTAGCGACTTGCTCGATATGTCCGCCATTGAGCACGACGACGCGATCGGCGAGATGAAGCGACTCGTTCACGTCGTGCGTCACGAAAATCGTCGTCGATCCGACGTCGCGGACGATCCGCAAGAGCTCGGTTTGCAGATCGCGCCGCACGATCGCGTCAAGCGCGCCGAACGGCTCGTCCATCAGCAGCGCTCGCGGGCGCGCGGCGAGCGCGCGTGCGACGCCGACCCGTTGCGCTTCGCCGCCCGAAAGTTCGCGTGGACGACGGCTGCGGTAGCGCGACGCATCGAGACGCACGAGTTCCAGCATCTCGTCAACGCGCGCGTCGACGTCGGCACGCGGCCAGCGCAGAAGCGACGGAACCACGCCGATGTTCTGCGCAACATTCATATGCGGGAAAAGACCCGTCGCCTGAATCGCGTACCCGATACTCCGTCGCACGGCGATCGGATCGAGCGCCGCGATATCGGTGCCGTCGAGTAAGATCGTGCCGGTCGTGAGCGGAACGAGCCGGTTCACCGTGCGCAGCAGCGTCGTTTTGCCGCACCCCGACGGACCGACGAGCGTGACGAACTCTCCGGCGTCTATTTCGAGATTGATATCGTTGACGGCGTCGCGGTCGGCGTGCGGGTATCGTGCGCCGACGCGTTTGAACTGAATCGATGAACCGCTCACGCGCGCACGTTTCGCAGAAATGCCGCCGCGACGTCGGCCGGATCTTGCTGGCGATCCTCGACCTGCGCGTTCATCTGCGCTGCGGCGGCGCTCGTTATATGCGGCGAGACCGAGTCGAGTGCAGAGACGAGTTTTACATCGGATGCCGTGGCAGCGCGCAACACCGGCGCGACGTTATACGGCGGCCACAGATGCTTGTCGTCTTCCAGCACGACGAGATGGTTGGTCGGAATCGCGCCGTCGGTGGTGAACGCGGTCGCCACGTCGGCCTCACCGCCGAGCAAAGCCTGGTATTTCAACGCGATATCGTACGTGCGTACGTTCGCGAAACGAAATCCGCCGTAGAAGCGCTGCAATCCGGGCAGACCGTCTGGACGCGTTACGAATTCAGGAATCGTCGCGAGGCGCAGCCGGCTCGCAAGGGGCGCCAGATCCGAGAGCGTGCGAAGATCGTAATTCGCGGCAATCCGCGCCGTTGTCGCGAGTGCTTGCGAGTCGTTCATCGGTGAGGCGCGAAGCCATCGTAGATCGTAGCGTTGCGCGAACTCGCGTTGCACGATCTCGAAGATGGCGCGCGGATCCGCCAGCGGCGCATGATGAAGGACGTCGATCAACGCGGTGCCCGTGTATTCCGGATAGAGATCGATGTCGCCGCGGTGCATCGCCGCGAGCATGATTTCGGTCGAGCCGAGATTCAAGCGGCGCTGCACGCGATATCCCGCGCGTTCGAGCGCCTGCGCGTAAATTTCTCCGATGACGATCGATTCCGTGAAATTCTTCGAACCGACGTTGACCGACTCGCGCGACCCGCACGATGCCAAAAACGCAGACGACCCGAGCAGTGCGAGGGCGCGCGCGCGCGAAACGATCATCTAGCGCACCTCGGCGCGTGCGGCCACGCGCGCCAAAAGAAATTCCGCCGCGAACGCCAAAGCGGCGACCGTTACGGTTGCCGCAAGAAGCAGTTCGACATCGCTTGTTTGCAGCGCGCGTACGATGTCGTCACCCAGCCCACCCGCGCCGATAAACGTTGCGAGGGTTGCGCTTCCGATAACTTCAACGCTCGCCGTCCGAACGCCGGAGATAGCGACGGGAAGCGCGAGCGGCACGCTAACGCGCGTGAACCGCTGCAACGGCGTCATGCCGAGGCCGGATGCCGCATCGAGTACTGCCGGCGAAACTTCGCGAAGAGCGACGTCAACGTTGACGACGATCGGTGGAAGCGCGAGCAGCGTGAGCGCCACGATCGCGGGCGCAATGCCCACACCGAGCACCGGGATCAACAGCATCAGCAAAGCGATACTGGGGATCGTTCGTCCGAGCGCCGCCGCACCGAGCGCCAATCCTCGCACCGCCGACCACGACCACGCGGCAATCCCAAGCGCGCACCCAAGCACCGCAGCGGACGCGAGTGCGTCGACGCTGAGGACCGCATGGCGCCAGGCATGCTGCAGAATGCTTGGCCACATTGCGCTAGTGTTTCGCGCCGGCTCGGAGAATCTTATCGCATGCTCACCCAGCGCGATGTTTTGGCTGCCCAGACCGCGGTGCCACCCGCGCTCGACGACCCTCAGCTATTCTTCAGCCGGGAGCTTTCGTGGCTCGAGTTCAACGATCGCGTGCTGGAAGAAGCTCTCGACCGGAGTACGCCGCTCTTCGAGCGCTTGAAGTTCGTCGCAATCTTTGGGACGAATCTCGACGAGTTCTTCATGATCCGCGTCGCCGCGATCAAACAACAAATTGAAGCGCAGGTGGTGCGCCGCTCGGAAGACGGCCGCATGCCGGCCGAGCATCTCGCCGCAATCTCCGATCGTCTTGCGTCAGTCGCTTGCAAAACAAATGCCGCTGCTTTCCGAAGAACTGCTGCCCGCACTCGAAACGCACGGAATTCGCGTGGTGCGCGTTGGCGAACTCGACGAAGAAACGCAACTGGCGCTCGAGCGTACGTTCGACGACCGTCTCTTTCCCGTGCTGACGCCGCTTGCCGTCGACAGCGGACATCCTTTCCCGTACATTTCGAATCTGTCACTCTCGCTTGCGGTTGATCGGATGTGAGATGTCGGCGATAATCTTATCGCGGAAGGCGATCTCCAACATCTCTTGCAGGGTTTCCGGACGCCAGAACGGCTGTCCCAAATCGCCGGGCGCCTTCCGGTAGTGATACCCGCCCATCTGCTGATCCGAATACATTTGCGTCCAGCATGTCTTGGCGTGTTCCATGGCATTGCGGTGCGACTGATACCACTTCTGCGCCCGCTCATTGTCCGTGGTTACGACCGGCACCGGCCAGATAAAAGCCTTGCGCTGCGCCGTGACCGCCTTGTGGAAAGTTACGTGTAAGGCGTATTGCGCAACGACCGGGAACACTCCCGGCAGGACAAAGTAGCAGGTCTTGTCGCCGTCAGTGAATAGTCCGCAGACCGGTGTGCTTTCGGTCGGGTGAACCATGACCCAATCCGCCTTGCCTGGCTTGGTTACCGGGACGGTGCCCAGTCCCGTGACGACCCCGCTTCCGGGGCCGTCATCCACCGGCAGCTTGATCTTGTCATAGTCTGCGAAGATGCTGGTCTTAGGCGTAGGTCTGGCTTCCTCGGGGTCTGCACCGTTGGGTGTAGGCTTGACTTCCTGCGGGTCTTTACTGTTGTTCAAGTCGAGCACGATAAACTCCATCAAATTTACTCCGGACGGCGGCAACCGTCCGGATTTCTTTGCAAGTGCTTACCTGGTTGGGGGTGTAACTTCGTCCAGCATGTCGGCTGCCAAGCCTAGCGTTTCGGCAAGGTTGCGCAGGAAAGCAGCAGCTATAGGCTTCCACGGGCCGCCGTGAATGGACTGTTCCCAATTGCCGCCACACCGCCAGGTATCGACTTGCTCGGCGATCATTGCCAGTAACCGGTATTCTTCGGAACCCGGCATTTGCTGATCATCGGACGGTCCACTCAGCCGGTAGGACGCCTTCAACAAGGTATCGAAGATGTCCGGCAATTCGGTTGGTGGCGTCTCGAACAGGAAGTCGGGCATCGCCGCACCTCCGGACCGAACGGCAAGACGTCATCAATGATCTCGCCGCCACCCTTCGGTGCCACTTTCGACGGCACGGCTGCGAGCACGAGCGACGCCTCGTTGAACGCCATCGCCGACTGGCCGCCGGAGAACGTCAACGCTTGCATAGGCTTCGGAACTGGATTTCATCGCGGCTCGAAGAATGGTGGGCGCGGCATCCAGCCAACGATCACTAATATCAGCGAACCGAATACCTGACCCTTGCCCGGCCCACCCTTCGGCGAGTTGTCTCTCCATCCGGTGAAATCGATTACCGGCTCAAGGCCCCGGGCGCATTCGGGCGACGCCTCGATTTCGTTCAGCAGACGCTCAGCGACGCCGATCCCGTAACCGCCGGTGAACGGGAGATCATAATAACCGAGTTCCGGTGCATACACGGGGGCCAGGATCGTGTACCTGCCCGCCGTCCGGACCCTCAATCGACGGCTCTGACCACGGCCCCGTCACCCGTTGGAACGCCGGCTGGAATACCGTCCCGCCATGCTCGACGTTGCCGTAGTTAAAGAGGAACCGGAACGGCGGCTCGATAACCTGATCGGTCCAACCGCCGGTATCGTAATCCGGCACCTGGTGGCACAACGTCTTGGCCTTGCTGTTGCACGTCAGGAACGGCCGCCTGCGCGCGCGCTTTGTGAAAAGCGTCACTGGTTGTCTCCATGTGTTGGTGATGTGAAGTGAGAGAATTCCTGCATGAGACTTCGCCAAGTGCGCCACGCGAGCACGACTAGCGGCTCCTGGCGGTCTCGTTTCAGGAACAACAGGTCATTGCCACTGAGCCATCGTTCGATAGTGGCGAACCCGCCGCCATTGCCGCGCGCCTTGATTTCGCCGTGCAGTGTTCGCCCGGCGATCTCGATGTCGATGTCGCCACCGTTACCTTGGTATCGAGTGCCACCGCTGAGCGGGACGCGTTCGCAGGTGACGCCAAGTTCTTGGTGTTTGGCGACGATGCCGCGTTCGGTGCGTTGGCCCTTGTCGCGCGAGGCTTTACTCACGGTCGGCCTCCGCCGAAATCTCGGCTAGCGCGTTCGCCTCGATGTACGTGATAGGTAGCGCGAGCACATCGTTGCGGCCGCAAAACTTGAGCGGCGCCGACTGTTCAGCGGCTAGCGGGTGGCATTCCCGAACACGCCCGGCCAGGTCCAAGAGGATATAGGGCAAGCGCATTTCACGCCGCCTCCCCGCCACGAGGCGGAGCAGAGCGTAATTCGAACGCCCTAATCGTTTCCGGGCGCCAGAACCTGCGGTAGTGGACGACAACGTCGGGCCTCGGGAACGCGACCCGCGCGTCCCTCAACCAGCGGCCGAGTGTGACCTCGCTGATGTTGCCGAACCGGGCGCGGACCTGTTCGGACGTGAGCAGCCCCTCCACGTCCGGGTCGTGAGCGATGTCTGACATGAAACTGAGCTCCGCGAGGCGGCGGGACAATCCCCGCCATGTCGCGGCTAATCAGCTAGAGCGCGGTCGGTCGGATTAAGACGGGGTCTTTTTCGATTTCAGTTTCTTAACCAATCCCCCCTGCAACATGCGCAAAAGATATTCCGCCCGCCCCGATGGCGTCCCGTCGCAGCCGGTTTCCTGCTTATAGGTCGCTCGCCAAAGCCTGAGTTCCGGCCACGCGGTCTCTTGCGTGTGCGGCTGCGGCCGTTCGTCGCGCCAGGCAGCGACCCTATGCCAAAGAGGCGTAACGCCGCCTTTACGGTCGCTGGTCAATTTCAAGTTTCCGGTAATCATCGATCTGGCAACTTTTTGCGCTGCCGCAGCCTTTTGAAGGCCGCCGGCCATAAGTTCGTGCATGGCAATCGCTGCTGTATCGCGGATACTTTTCTGAGCCACACGAAGTGGCGGCTTGTGTGGGGGTTTATGTGGATCCAGCCAAGTCGAGCCGGCGCCCGCATCGATATCCTTCACCGCCGCCAATAGGTTCCATAGCTCGCGGTCTAATCCTGCCGGGGCAATCGTCGCATCGTGCTCAAGGAATTTCAGGACAGCCAGAAGGCTGAGCGCGGCGCGGACCAGGCGTTGATCGTCGGTCGGATAGTCTCTCCGGGCATCGGTGAGGGCCTGCCGTAGCCTGGCGTAGGCTGTCGCTGTGGCTTGCCCTGATGCCCGCGCAGGTTCGGTCTCGGGCAGTGGGCCCGCGCCGTTAAGACGTTCTTGGTCCAATGGCGCGCCTCCTACAGCGCTTCTTCCTACCTGAAGGGTGGCGCGGCAGCCCTGGTAGGAGACAGAGCGTTTCGGTCGGCCGGACCTAGCCGCGCCTTCGCTTCATAGCGCACGCGCCGGCGTCGCCACCAACAGCTTTTCCGATGCCGAAAAATGCACCGATGGGGAGCTCCGGGCGGAAGTGTGGGACCAGTTGGAACGGATGCGTGGGAAGAAGCCCTAGCGCCGTGCGTCGTTACCGAGCCACCGCGGTCTCGACCCATTCCACACCCGCTGGCGGCGGATAGCACACGACGCATCTCACGATGGTCGCGCGCCGTGGATCCAACCACCACAGTGATGCGCCACAGCAGGTGCAAGTGCACTGTGTGCCCTCCGGCAGCGTGCCGATGAAACCGGGAGGGAAGGATTGCGGGATGGGGCCGCTATGGGCGGTTGCCGCTTCCTTCAGCGGGCGTCGGGCGAGGTCGGCCATCACCACAATCCGTAGCAGGCGTGTTGCGGCGTCGCCAGCGTCGTCATTCGATGCCGAACTGCCCACCGATTTGGGGGAAAACTACAAAAGGGGGTTTCTCTTGTCTGAAATTCTATGTCTTCTCAACTTGGCGGAAATTCGCCAGCATAAATGCAATCCCCGGACACTCGGGATGCAAACTGTGCCTGGATATCCACAATGCCCGGCCTTACGATATCACCGCCGCGCATCACCCCCCGGTGGCGTTTCTCAATGATAGACACGACCCAGAACGCTGCCGTGCATGCGTGGATCGCCCGGCACTCCCGCTACCCCAAGGCTGCCGCGGTTATCTGGGCGCTGCTGTTGGATGCCAGCGACCGTGAGGGCTACGTCCACATCGAGCGGCAAGACCTCGCCACGGCGGCCGGTATCAACGTGCGGGAGGTCTCACGCATCCGGACAGAGTTGATCGATCTCAACGCCCTCTTGCGGGAGAAACGGCCGGGCTACCCTCCGCGCTTCAAGGTCAATCCGCGGATCAGCACCCGTCTGGCCGGGCCGGAACGCGAGACCGCCCAGGCTGCTGCTCCACCCCTGAACCTGATCGATCTTGCCGAGGCCCGCCGGCTCCGGAAGTCGGCCTAGCGTTGCCCCCGGTTTGGAATGGCGACGCTTATCTTCTTGCTAAATCTTGCCAGTGCACTGACGGCGGGGCTCGCCGCGTGGAAGTGGTATCAGTCTGCGGCGGTCAGATTACCGCCCTTCGTGACCTACATTATCGACTATCCTTCAGATCACCCGTTCTTCACCGCCTTGGGCACCTCTATGAGGCTTAACAAGCGGGCCGCGACCTTTGCCGCCGTGTCGGCTGGGTGCTTCTGCATTGCAACCATCCTGCAAGTTTATCCACTTACTGGCTGCGCCATCCTCCCCACCGGCGCCAGCCGGCTTGATCTGGCTCAAATCGCGCCCCATCTCTCACCTTCGTGAGCACGTCCCGCCTTGCCCCGACGCAATTCAAGCTGTCAGGCGCCGACGACATGAATGACGACGGGGTCGATCGCAGGTGGATGACGTACGATGATGCAGCCGCCGCTTTGAAGATCAGCGGTGCCAGCGTGCGTCGGAGGGCAGCCCGTGCCCGTTGGCCCCGACAACCGGGCAATGATGGCCGCGCCCGGGTGGGCGTGCCTCAAGCTGCCCTGGATGCCGTCAGGGCCGACGCCGGGGATGTTGTCAACCATGATGCCGGGCGCGACGCCGGGGATGCTGCCGGCCCCGATATCAGGCGCGATGTCGGGAGCGGACAATCGGCCACGATCAAGGCTTTAGAGGGCCATGTTACTGACCTGCGGGCCGAGCGTGATCGACTACTGGCCAGGATCGAGACCCTGGAGGCGGAACGGCGGGTCATTCGTCGCCGCGGTCGGTTCCGTCGCTGGTGGCGGGGAGGTCGCTAGCGGGAGTTCAGCTCGTCCAAGATCGCGGCGAGCAACGCCAGGGTTGTCGAACGCACTTGTTCAGGCAGTCGCCTGAACATCTGCACCAACGCTTGTTCTTCTTTGCCTCGGACAAGCAGCCCGTCCCCGACCTCAGCACTTTCGGGGAGCAAATCCAGGAAATGAACGCTAAGCACCCGCGCCAAATCGGCCCGCGTGGTCATCTTAGGCTTAGTGTCGCCGCTCTCCCACTGGGCCACAGCGCTCGGCGACACCCGCATTTGCCTGGCAACTTCCCTTTGCGTGAGGCCGGCCGCGTTTCGACTGGTCCTTATTTTGTCGGATAATCCCACCCGCCCTGCCCCTCCCGGCACGCCCAGTACAACGCCGCCGCCCGCTCCTCGCGCTCGTCCTGCTGCACCGGCAGCTCGGCCTGATTGCGCGCCGCCTCGTATGGCTCGGAGCCAGGCAAGGTCGCCTCGTAGCAGGTCGTCTCGGCAGCGGGCGCCGAGAGGGCAAGCGCCACCGCCAGCAGCGCCAGCAGGATCGCCATTAGCACGGCGGCGCCTACGATGCGCGTGGTGCGGGAGCCGCCACGGGTGCGGCAGAACGACTGCTTGAACCACACCCGGCCATGGTAATTCATGCCGAGCGCGCCGCCGCCGGGCAGGCGCAGATACAGGCCGCCGTAGATGCGGGGGCGACGGCGGCCGACGAACAGGCCGCCGTATGGGCGGATGCCCCTACTCATGGGACGGCTTGGCTCCTGGCGGGAGGGAGAACGGCTTCCATGGGCCGTCCGGGGAGGTCGTGAACCAAATCGTGCCATCGTCGCACAGGGCGACGAGAAAAGACGCTTTGACGGACGCTATCTGCACGACGCGCCGAGTGTGGGGCACCGTCTGCCGGGCCGGCTCTTTCTTCGCCGCCCGATCAAAGATGTCCTGCCACCGAACGCCGAGATGAGGCGCCATCTTCTCAGCCCATTCTGGGCTGATCCGCAGTTGTCCGGTGGCGAACCTATAAATCTGCTGACGTGTCGTGCCGACCAGGCGTGCCAATTCGGCTTGTGTGAGCCCGCGATCCTCCATCAGCTCACGAAGCCTATCATGTGGCTTCACCCGCCCGCCCTTTCGTCGCTGGTGTGCTGCTGCACGCGATCGCCCTGTGCGGCGCGCGGAAAAGATGGCCGAGTTCTGGCGCGGCCGGTAGCGCGGTCTGTAGGAACAGCACGGGCGCCAGCAGCAGCACCATGGAAGCCACGCCCAGCGCCAGCACGAGAACTGCTGGCATTCTCATGTGCCGGCCCGCTTGCTGGCGACTGCCGTGTCGCGGTCCGGGAACAGCCGCGCGACGGATACGATGAACGGATCGCGCCGCCCGCCGGCAAACGGCGCCGCAGTGACAGCGCCGATCTCGGTGATGACGGATATACCTTCCGCCATATCGGTTTAGTTCTAACTGGTTTGTCAGAGACTTAGCTCTCAACGCTCGTCGCCATCATGGCGGCGCACAGGATCGCGGCCAGGCGAAATCACGGCGGACCCGGCAGTTTGTGCGGCGAGATTTCACCGCATCGGTGCAGTCCTGATCGGGGATTAACCAACCATTTCTGCACAGGCGATGACCTTTTCATCGACGGCTTGTCCGTGGTCGAATAGCTGCCTGCAATGGCGATCACCTGTCCAAGATCGATCCTTCTTATGGTGTGATCATGTCGTGGCAACACATTCGTATCGCTCGGTTCGGGGTCCCGAGGTCCTGGAGATGGCGGAACAGCCGAGCATTCCCGACCCCGGTCCGAAGGGGAGGATGAGGTCCCGGCGAGGTTCGCATCAAGGTCATCGCCGCTGGAACCGGCTTTACCGATAGTTTCATACGCCGCGGCCGTTACCCGGACTTCAAGGGACCGCTGCCGTTCACGCCGGGCTGCGAACTCGTGGGCGTCGTCGAGAAAGCAGGCCCCGGCGTTGTTTCGCCGACGGAAGGTCAGTTGGTCGCCGATCTCTGCGTTACCGGCGGATACGCACAGTATGCAATCCGCCCAGCGCGCTTTCTCGTGCCGGTTCCGGATAGCGTGGATTCCGCTGAGGCGGTTTGCATTCCGCTCGCCTATCTCACCGCATTCCAGATGCTGACCCGCTGCAAGCGCTTGCGGCCAGGAGCGATGATCCTCGTGATCGGCGCATCGGGAACGGTCGGCACCGCACTACTCGATCTTGCACGGCACCTTGGCCTCATGGCGATAGGGACGTGCTCGGCCATCAACATGTCTGTGGTCGAGCGCTTCGGTGCTACCGCGGTTGACTATCGGGCCGGCGACTTCGTCGCATCCGTGCGCCGGCTCACGTCAGGGCGCGAGGGGGGAAACGGCGTCGATGTCGCCTTTGACGCGATCGGAGGGACGCACTTCGGCCGCTCTTTCGCTTGTCTCGCACCTGGCGGCTTACTCGTCGGCTATGGATCGCAAACGATGGCAATCGGGCGAGAAGGCTTGCTTGCCGCCGGGCTGGGTTTGGCTCGTCTCAAACTCTGGGGCGCACTGGGCACCCTGTTGGGTGGCCGTCGCGCAACATGGTATAGCATCACCGACAGGCGCTCGTCGCAGCCAGAAGAGTTCAAGGCCGACATGGCCACGCTCTTCGATTTGCTGCGTGGGTGGCGCCATCCACCCTGTCGTCGTTGATCGCTTGCCGCTCACTGCTGCGCAGGAGGTCCATGCCCGCATTGATGCCGGAGGGCTCGGGGGCAAGATCGTGCTCCTGCCCTGGTCGGCATCAGGATGAGCATCTCAGAAGGCGGGGCATGCAGCCGCGGCAATCAGCATGGGCGACCGGTTTCGACGGAACGCCGGCCGCGCCCGCGCTACTCCATCTCGACATCGAGCACAAACTGTAATCTTCCAGTTGACTTTGTCGACCAAGTATACGATTTGCCAGCCAGCGATGCGGCGCCGCCAGTTGCTACCCCGTCGTTGCCTCGACCCGAACTTGTGGCGCCGGTGACTTTGCCGTCGGTGATCGTCACCGCGAGCTTCCCCTCTGTGATCTGAAAGGCTACCGTTGAACCCGGTTTGCGGATGACGCCGCTGCCTGAGAGCAGAACGGCGTTCGTCTTCGTCTTGTCCCATTCCCAAATAATTGCTTCGACCAAGACGCCTCCGATCAGCGGGCCTGAATCAACGTGACAACGATCCTGCTCAACCGAGATCAAATCGCCTTCGCGATCTCCGCGCGGCCCGGGCGCGCCGCTACGTATCTCCTGACAAGTGGATGTAAAAGTGCTCCCTTGCGCCAAAGCGGCTGGCAAGATTACCGAAAGCGCTACAGCGGCGGTCGCGACGCCGCAAACGTTCAGGTGACTATGCATGCTGAATCTCCTCGACTGGGTAGACGCTAAGGCACTTCTTGCATTGTTGCGAGGAACACTACGCCACGAGCGGCCGGAGCGGCAATCATCAACTACGTTAAACCGCCTGCTACTAATTCTTGATTTCAGCGCGGGCTACCACGTTTGATGCATATCACGCAAAAAGAATGGACGCCGGTAGGGGGTTAAACGCCATGCCGATCCACGTCCCTTGTGATTGCAAGTGAAGGATATGGCGTTACGATCTTCCGCGCGAGGCCAAGTGCAGAGAAAAGTCGGATCGTTAACCACGTCGTGTCCAATTCCCACCACCGATGACCGAAGCGCGCCGAACGCGGGGCGGCATGATGATTGTTGTGCCAGCCTTCGCCGTTGCTGAGGAAGCCAATGATCAGATTGTTGCGACTGGATTCACCGGTTTCGTAGTTGCGATAGCCCCACATATGCGTCACAGAATTGACGGACCAGGTGATGTGCCAAACGAGAATCGTGCGAACGAATACGCCCCAGATCAGCACGCTGAGGCCGAATTGAATTGCGCCCAGCGCGCTGCTCCCTAGAACCAGTTCAACGAGGAACGCACCGGCAAAGAAACCCAACCATGAGATCAGTACCACCCGGACCCAGCGGAAGTTCTGCTCCAGCTTGGCGTAGAAAGGGTCCCGCATAACGTCCTTGGCATAGCGCGTGACCAACCTGATGCGGGTTATATCTCGGTTTCTGAAGATCATCCAACCGAGATGCGCCCAAAGGAAGCCAGCAAGCGGACTATGAGGGTCCGGCTGTTCATCGGCATGCTCGTGATGCCGCCGGTGTATGCCGACCCAGCGAGCCGGGGTGTCCTGGACACAGCACAAACCAAGGATGGCAAGGGAGTGTTCGAACCATATTGGGCAGACGACGCTGCGGTGGGTCAGCATACGATGAAAGCATAGGCTGATCCCGAGCGTGCCGAATACATAGAGTCCCAGAAGTGCCAGGACTACTCCGGTCCAACTAAAGAACCAGGGCACGAACGCAAGCAGTGCGATCAAGTGGATCGCACCAATCCCCGTCGCGTCGATCCAGGCCAAACGGCAAGGTCGGGCCGACGCCGGAATGTCCAATCTCCGAGTGGCATCCGCCCGTCCAGCATCGGTATTTTTGGTGTGGCGAGGAACAGGCATCTGCAATCCCACTCGCTTTGACAGAGACCGAGCGAACATGTGCTCGCGCGGGGCCGCCGCCCTGATGACCCGCTTCCCGCAAACGGTTGCGCATAGTGCGTTTCCGCAAGATGTCCAACGGTTAGACAGCTTTCGGAAGCGGGACAAGCGAGTGAGTGCCGCGATCACAGCGCCGGCCGGCTCTCACCACTGCCCGGGCTTGGGCTCCACAGCAGCGGCCTGGGCCTTCGGGCGCTTGATCCGGCTCGGCGGGCGGGCCGTGACGATACGCGGAGGCTTGGACATGCGGGGAATCTAGCGGGGCGGGGTTCGGACACAATCACCGCAGGGCGCAATGCTGGCTCTGCGAAAACCGGGCTTGGACGCCACGGGACGCGTCGCGGGTCTTCCCCGGCGCTGCGCGGCGTGCCCGGCAATCCGGTTCCGGTCTGCCCGGATTCAGTTCAGGTAGCCTTGCTGTTGTAGCCGATTTAGGTGCTGGCGCACATCGCTCGAAACTGCGCGCGCCCGCCCCAGTATCTCCTGGCCACGCGCGATGACCAGCGCGGTCTGGAGACTGACCAAACGCCGCTGTGCGCGCTCGGCCTCACGACGCTGCGCTTCCGATAGTTTCTGGTCGGGAGGACACTGCGGCTTCATACCAGGACCTCGGCCAAGAAGTCCGGAGGGGATGGAACATCTCATGGAGTTGCCGCAATGCCAGCCGGGTGATTCTTCACAGAGAATTTGGCGTGCGCCGATCACCTCAGAGCGAGGCTTTGTCGGATGCGACCATCGGGCGCAATCGCCGGGCAGCGCAATGCTGGCTTTCTTTGACCACAAAGCGTCACCTGGGGGCCGCCCGCCGATAAGGCGCTTCCGATCGACAGCCCCCAGGAATTTGCTGATGGCGGGGATATGTGCTGCGCCATGCCGTGGTCAAAGGCCCACGGCAGCATGGCGGGCATGCCGACGCTCAACAACTAGTGTAATCAATCTGGAGCTGCCCTTCTGCGGCTGTCCGTCACGCGCTCGCGCTCGCATCGCTGTCGTCAGGTTTAGGCTGCAACAACTTTCGGAGCTGCTGCCGCGCCTGCAGGCGATGCGACGGACGCAGCATCGGGTCTTCCGCGATCGCACGCAACAGCGCAAGGGCCGCCTCGTAAACGTCCGAATGTGCGTCTGCGCTTTTCGTCACCGCTGAATCCAATCGATGTTGGTAAACCGCGCCGGTCGGACCTGCGCCGCCAGCATCAGTTCGGTCGCGGACCAAACCAGCGCATCGACGCGATCGGGCGACGGTCCCGGCTCGGTCGGGCACCACTGACACATCTGATCCTCTAATCCCGACAGCGGGCTGCCAACGTGGTGTGCGCGCGACTGTTCGTAGAGGGCCACCACCGGTTCCGCACGCAATTGCTTGCCTCGGCTGGCGCTCACCAGCGTTACCGGTATCGCCGCAGTACCCGCCGCCCGGATGGTCTCGCGCACCATTTCGCCGCCGAAGTTGGCTTCTGCGACGATGCGGTCTGCCCGGTATTGGTGATAAGCGTCAATCGCGCGCCGTGCCCAACGGTCCGGACTGAAGTGCCCGCTCATGTCGGCCAGCACGTAGCAATGCCCGTCCTCGCCGACGCCGGCAACTACAATCCCTGTCTCGGCACTGCCCTTGCTCGTCCCGCCAGCAGGGTCCACCGCCACCACAACGCGACGTAGAAACGAAAGATCAACCTTCGGCACACGGCACTCGTCCAGCATCGCCCGATTCACAACGCACCTTCAACATCGTCCAGAATTTCCGCCTCTAGCTCCTGCCGGCCCAGCGTCGTGTTGGCGTATTTGTCAGTCAGATACTTGAGCGTGCTCGCATCGAGGTTAGGCGCATTGTCCAGCGTCCGGCTCTTCGTCACCACCGTCGTCGGCGCCGCCACTATTTCTCTGAGCAGCTTCGTGGCCTTCGGCGTCGTGCTGACAATGCACCTGGGCAACGCACCCTTCGGCCCGTTCACCCGCAACGCCATCATCGCCATGTTCCATAACGTCTCTTGTGTGCCTACAGCGCACGCGCACAGCTCATCGATCCACATGAGAGAGAGATTTGGCCCCCTGAGACGCTCCGGCTCCTCCCCGCTGAACAAATGCGCGATCGCACCGTTCGGCCAAACCAAGCGCCTGGTCGATGGCTCGTAAACCGGTCGGCACCACGGCGGCGCTACGGCCAGAATGCCGCTCGGCCCCTCGATTTGAACGCGCCTCACCGCATCCATCGTCGGCCCGATTACGCCAATCTGGATGTGCCGTCCGCTCTCCGCCTCGTTGCGGATGAACTCAGAGGCAGCCCGGGTCTTCCCGGATGCCCTCCCGCCAAGAAGTAGGTGAACACGCCAACTCCCCTCCGGCGGCAACTGATCCGGCCGAGCCCAAAGGCGCCAGATATACTTGACATGCTCACGCTGCTGCGGCGTCAGGCCGCCAAAAACCGTACGCAATTCATCATCGGTCAGAGATGCAAGCTCGTCGGCAATGTCACCCGCGTGCGGCGTCATTATCGGGCCGCCACGCGTCGCACGTATCACCAGGCAACGTGCGCCACCCGCGCGCCGCTCGGTCGTTGAGCAGAAAGACGCAACAACCCCGCCCATCCCCGTCGTCGTCCGCCGACCAGTTCCGGCAACACCGGCATTGACGCTCAACAGCAATGGCGGGCTCTAGCTCAGTCATTGCGATCCTTCGGGCAGCGTCCCGCGCTTCCTTCGCCCTGCGCCGCTCCACCTCGCGCTGATTGCGCTGCTCCGCCTGCTTGCGCAGCTTCCGAATGGACGCACGGCCCTTGGCCACGACCGCAACTACTCCGCCGCCTCGCGCACCGCATGTCTGCGCCAGAGGGCGCGCTCGGCCGCCTCGCCCTGCATCGGCATCGCAACCGGCAAATTACCCAGCTTGCCACCAAAATCAGCCCGCAAATGCGCCGGCAACGGGCAGTTGTGCAGCAGGCACTCCTGTATCACAGCACGCGTCTCGTTGCCTTCGGCCACGATCGCAGCCAGCTCCGCACTCTTCACATCAAACCTAGCCGCAATCGCAATCTGCTCGTCGATCGCAGCATTCAGCACCGGGACGTAGCTCTGCCCCTCCGCCTTCAGCAACTCTTGCTCCAGCTCTGGAAGCTGCTTGTCCAGCGCCGCTAGCAACTGCTCAAGATGCTCAGCATGCGCCTCAACATCTTCGATGGCCTGCTTGGCCGCAGCCGCCTGCTGGCCCGATACCTTGGCGCCGCTGGCTTCGTGCGCGACGAGGTCCCGCTTCGCCAAATGCGCATCGCCACCTTGCGCCGGGCTCGCTGCAACAGCTCCGCGGTCTCACCACGACGCTTGTGCGCATCCTCGTACGCCTCGCGAGCACGCGCAGGCAGACCATGGTCAATGAGGCGTTCGTATTCCGGTGTCATGGCTTTCGTTCCTGTTTCGCATTAGCGGGCCCCGGTGCCCGTTTGGCAGCATTGCTGACCTTCAGCCCCCTTAAAAGCCTAGCAACGTCAACGATCTGCGGATTTTTTCCGGCAGGGCGGAATTCAGTCAGCCACTTCTCGGCCGCTTCCCACGTCTCCAGCAAAGCATCAGCCGTGTCATTAGCCTTCCCATCAAGCCTCACCTACCCCAAAAGCCTAGCGATTTCAATGACTTGCGGATTTTCACGGCAGGGCGTGATTCAGTCAGCCACTTCTCGGCCGCTTCCCAGGTTTCCAGCATCGTCAGGAAGTCGGCGCCGGCTCACCACGCGCAATCGCCCTGCGCGCGGCTGCATACTGCTCGGCGTCCCCATGGCAGGCTTGCCTCGCATCGGTGCCGGCGACGGCGCACGGGCCGCGCTGCTGGTGCTGCTGGTCGATGCGGGCGGCGTGGAACTGGCGCGGATGTGACGCCGCCTGCCGGCAGCGAGCCGTCCCGGAGCCGGGCACGCGCCGCTTTCCATTGCGCCTCGGTCATGCTGCCCGCGTGCGTCATCCCCGGTGCCCTTCGTCGTCCAAACTGGCAAATTCGTCCCGCGCCAGCGCCCAATGGTGGCGCAGCGCCTCGCCAGCCGGCAGACGCTCAGCCTGCGCGCAAAGCTCGGCCCAACGGCTCAAGACGTGCGCCGTCCTGCCGGGATGGTGCCGTCGGAGGGCAGATGCCACCCGGTAGGCCGCTCGCCGATGCTCAACCTCGTGCTGGCGTTCGTTCATGCTTCACCAAGCTCCGGAAACGGAGTGATCCGCCCCGCCCAGACCTCCGATCTTTTGAGCGGAGGTTCGCCAGCGCTGAGGCGTGGCAGCCCTCGCCGCACGTCCGCGGGCTTGGGGTGCCGGGAACGCCCCAAGGGCCTGTACGGGGCCTCCCTGTGGCTGTTTTGGCATGGACGCGAGGTGAGGCCGGCCGCGCCCGCGAAGGGTAACAGCCCAGCCGGCCCCGACACGGCACCCGAGGTGGGCAGAGCGCCGCGCCCCGCGAACGGCAAGCCCCATGGCTGCCTGCCGATCCAAGAAAAAAGCCGGCGGGCGCTCGCATACCGGGAACCGTAACCGGCCGGAACAGCCCGCCGACAGGCGGACGCGCTTCCACCTCGCGCCCGATTCGGTTGGTTTTGAGGCCGGCGGGCGCACGCTTGCTGGCAACGCGCGCCGCCACCGGCCATCGACGTGTCCTTCACAGCACGCCGATCTCGTGAAAAGCTGCGAGGCCGCGGATCCCGCCAGCCCCGCAGCCGACATCGGCACGTCCCGCGCGAAACGGAAAACGCGCCGATTCTGTGGTTATTCAGGCCAACATCCTGCACCGCACGCAACTGAGGCGCGCAGCATTCAGCAACGACACCGACGGAAATCGGCCAAATATTCGTTACGTCAACCTGACGTCTGGCCAAGAATGCAAGATAAGCGCACTTATCGGGCATTTCAGTCGTCGCCCTCGGCAGCAGCCGGCCGGTGCTCAATCACGACAGTCTCTTTGCGCTGGCGGAGGGCGCGGACGCGATCGACAATCTCGTCAACCATGGCATCGTCATTCACACGGACGCCGACAGTGACCTGGGTGACCGGCACCGGCGCGTAGCAGAACGGCAGCAATTTACTCGCCGCGTAAATCCTCGTCACGGACGGTTCGGCTTTGTCCGCACCGATCTCGGCCAGGACCTCCATTGGATCGCGGTCGGTTCCGCACAGCTTGTCGGCCACGGTCGCACGCGCGATACGCTCCGCTACGGTCACGTTGTGCCGCACCTTGGCCTGCACACCGCCTGAGCCCAGCGGCCGCCCTGCACCCGGCCTTGCACCGCCATTTGGCACCGGAAAATATTCCCAAATTCGTTGAATAACTGATATCAACTGATTATTTGGGACACAACTGCGGAAAAAATCAAGCCCCGAAACCGCCAAAGAGGAGAAAATCAACCTCCCAACACGCGAAATCTTGAAATTTAATTCTACGGCTCATACTGCACGAAACGTGAACACGACCGGCAACATCCTGGTCCGGGCCGACGACGAGCGCTTGCTCGCCGATCTGACCCGGCTAGGCCTTGCCGTGGCTTGGTGCCATGGCCCGGAAGATGACGCGGTGGCGGTGATCAGCTTGCGGGCGGAGCGGGATCGGGACGTTCTAGATCGGTGGGCGAGCTACTCGCGCCTTCCGACTTCGCACGCTCAAGATCATCCTCCGTCGCCACCCAAATAATCCTGACCGCCTTGCCGTTTTCCCTATCGACCCTTGCCAACCCGCCAATCACCAATTTTTCCAACGTGCGACTAAAAACCTCCGGCGAAATGCCCAAAGCCTCGCGATCTTCAGTAGGCACAGTGGCGAATTCACGAGCAAACGGCCCATTTCTATGCAAATTCCAATAAAAACGGATCAACCAATAAATAAATCCACCATTTATGCCAGCCGCTTGCGTTGCCAAATACAATAAATGACATGAAACAGGCGGCATAAAATATCCAGGTATTTGCTTCTTCTTTGGTGTTCTTTTCGGCTTAGGATAGTATCGAATTATTTCTGGAGGCAACGCTACATCGTCGTAATTCGCAAACCTGTTCGGCTTGTCGTTCATCTACCGCTCCACACTATATGGTTGTAAGCTATCGTTTATCGATCCTCGTTCCTACCTTGATCAGTCCTGCTACATTGGTTTGTCCAGGTTAGTTCCTAGGAAGGAATACTATACAGGGTCCGCAATTTGAAGGGGGTGGTAGCATAAAACCTGGTGACTTCCATCTGCAAATTTCGGGGACAATTCCTGCGCGCATTGGCTCAGCCAGGCACACCAGCCTACACTCCGCCTCCACCTGCGGTAGCAACCGCTGCGTTATCCGTTCCCACATCGCCCGCGAGCCTTCCCGTTCGTCCATAAAGCGATAGGGCCAGCGCACCACGGTCGCGTCCGTCCGCACCGGGATCCCGCAGACAGCATGACCGGCTTGCGTCATTAACTCGCGCATATGCGCCACGTCGGCATCTATCCGTTCTGCCGGCGCTTTGATCAGCAAGGCGTCATGCACCGGCGCGCAAATCTCGATCCCTTCGTCGATGCCTGCGATCACGGCCAGCCGCAGCATGTCCGCACCGTGCGTCTGCATCGGCCAGTTCAGCAGGCTGTTGACGCTGGTCTCGGCCATGATCCACATCTGCCAACCGCTCTGCGAGTCGATACGCGCCGGTCAGCAGGGCGCTGTCCTGCCGGGCTAGCGACCGTCCAGAACCGGGCGTAGCGGCGCCGATGCACACCGATCAGGGCCTTGGCCTTGGCGAAATCGAGCCCTGAGCGCGTTGAAAATCCCTTGGCGGATGATCCGTAGCTGGTGAAACAGGAACAGTATCTTGGACAGGTCGCGCGCCTCGCGATGCGCGTTTGCTTGGTCGCATCCGCCGGCACCAATCCGGCCCCGTGCGACCGGAGATAGATGTCCGACCCGTAGTCCTCAATCATCTGCGCGTCGCCCGACAGCCCGGCGGCGATCGCCACCTCTTGCGATGACCAATCAAGATATGCCACCGCTTCGTCCCGCGCCGGTTTGATCAGCCCGCGTATCCAGCGCGACGGCCCGAACAGAAACTTATTGGTGCTGGGCTGATTGCGTGACGTGACGGACTGAAAGGCTGACAGGAGCGCTCTGCTTTGCCCGTCACTGCCGATCTGAAGCTTCAGCTTGCGCATCTTCCCGACCGTGGCGCGTAGCTGGTGCAGTTGCGACAAGCCCGGACGGCTCTGCGCCATTATCGCGAAACGTCTCCAGCTTCAGGTCGGGCGCACCACTTTCCAGCAAGGGCGAGCAAATCCCGTTCGCTGCACACCACGCGAGGAATAGCCGCTCATTGAAATGCCCGCCGCTCTTGTCGAACCGATGCACACCATAGGCGCCATCCACATCGCCGATAATGACCTCAACCAATCGCGGCCATACGGCAGACAACAGGCCGGCGAGCTCCGTGTCCATTGACACCGGTCTGCTCCATAGCCGAGCTGGCGCCCATATAGCGTCCGCGAATGAGCGCTCTGTACAGGTCGAATCTGGTCCACCATGCGCGGCAACAGCGCCAGCGCGCGTACATCACCAGCACAGTAATCCAGGATCGCCCGCCGCTCGTCAGGATCAAACTCCCGCTTGAATAGGGTAGATTCGATCATGGCCTGCTTTTCTTCCAGGCCCATGATGTCCGTGACGCCACGGTGCAGACACGCGGCCAGTATCTTGTTCGGCTTGATCTTGCCAGAGGTCAGCTTGAGGCCGTTGGTCCGAGGACAGCACGTTGACCGGCAAAGGCCAGCCCAGGCTGCGGAAGCAATTGATCTCAGGAACCGTCGTCGGAAGGAGTCGAGCTGCATTTTGCGCGGGTGAAAATTCCGCCGACGCTTCCGAGGCTCGTTCCCGTTGAAAGTGCTCCGAGCGGTGAGCGGTGGTTTGTGCTGCTGGAGGATCTCATCGCCCATCACCTCGATGCGCTCTTCCCCGGCATGGCCGTGCGCGAAGCGTATCTCTTCCGCGTAACGCGCGATGCCGATCTGGATCTGCAGGAAGATGAAGCGGACGATCTGTTGCGTGCGATCGAAAGCGAGTTAC
Source organism: Vulcanimicrobiia bacterium (assembly GCA_963737065.1). Classification (GTDB taxonomy): domain Bacteria; phylum Vulcanimicrobiota; class Vulcanimicrobiia; order Vulcanimicrobiales; family Vulcanimicrobiaceae; genus JAMXLG01. The sequence continues at coordinate 1,084,879 of CAVTRC010000001.1, read as the reverse complement.
AGCGCCGGCGTTTCGGTGAGCCGGTGCGGCTGGAAGTCGAACGCGGCATGCCCGAGTACATGCGCGAGTTTTTATTGCAGGCGCTCGATCTCTCGGACGTCGACTGCTATGAAGTCGACGGCTTGATGGCGCTCTCCGATCTTTGGCAAATCGCCGCGTCTGCCGGACTATGAAACGTTGCGTGACGCGCCGTTCATGCCCGCGATTCCACGTACGGTTCGTGGGAAAACCGATCTGTTTGCGCAAATTCGCGATGCGGATCTGCTGCTGCATCATCCCTATGAATCGTTCGATCCGGTCGTGCAATTCTTGCAGCAGGCAGCCGAAGACGATCAAGTGCTCGCGATCAAAGCGACGCTCTATCGAACGTCGGGCAAGAATTCGCCGATCGTTCGCGCGCTGCTCGAGGCAGCCGAGAACGAGAAACAAGTCGCGGTCGTCATCGAACTCAAGGCGCGCTTCGATGAAGAGAACAACATCGAATGGGCAAAGCGGCTCGAGCGCGCGGGCGTTCACGTCGTCTACGGATTCCCGGGACAGAAAGTGCACGCGAAGACGCTGCTCGTCGTGCGTCAGGAAGATGACGGCATTCGCCGCTACATGCATTTCGGTACCGGAAATTACAACGAGAAGACGGCGCGGCTGTATACGGACTTGAGCCTCTTTACGTGCCGCCGCGAACTCGGTGAGGACGTCACGCAGCTCTTCAACGCGTTGACGGGCTTCTCGAAGGTCAAGGACTACGAGGACTTGCTCGTTGCGCCGGTGACGCTACGTCGCGAGATGCTATCGATGATCGATCGCGAGACGGAACACGCGCGCGAGGGCCGGCCGGCCGGAATTCGCGCAAAATTAAATTCAGTGACCGACGCCGACATCGTTCGCGCGCTGTATCGCGCGTCCCAGGCGGGTGTTCGGATCGATCTGCTCGTTCGCGGCATGTGCGTGCTGCGCCCCGGCATACCGGGGGTCAGCGACACGATCACCGTGACGAGCATCGTGGGCCGTTTCCTGGAACACTCGCGCATCTACGTGTTCGAGAACGGCGGCAACCGCGAGGTGTACATGTCGAGTGCGGACTGGATGGGACGCAATCTCGATCGCCGCGTGGAGCTAGCGGTACCCGTGCTGGATCCGGTGCTCGCAGAGTTGCTGACCAGCCAAATTCTCAACGTGCTGTTGTCGGACAACGTAAAAGCTCGCGTGTTGCTGGCGAACGGTTCCTATCAGCGCCGTACGCCGGCAAACGGCGAAATGCACATCAACGCTCAGCGGATCTTTTTGCAACAGGCGCAGTCATCCGGATAACGCGTACCGAATACCGCGCAATCATCTCACGTCCTCTGATGGAGGTTGCGTTGCGATATCTGCTTGCTTTCGCCGCTGCAGTCGCTTTTGCCGCGGCAAGTCCGCTTTCATGCGTCGCTCAAACGGCGCCCGGCACCGTGACGGGTACGGTCAGCGACATGGACGGTTCTCCGATTACTGGTGCATCCGTCAACTTACGCGCGGAATCCACGTATACCGCGGTGTCCGATGACAAGGGCGACTTTCATATCGCGAACGTCCGGCCCGGAGTCTATACGATCTCCGTGTTGAGAGCCGGCTTCAATACCGCCGTCCAAAACGACGTGGTCGTGCTCGCGGGTCAGACGCAAACGGTCGCAGTCCGTCTGGAACGGCAGACATTTTCATCGTTGCGGACGATCGCTACCGTCCGCGTCGGCCGGTCCGGCTCGATCAATACATCCCCCGCGTCGGTGAACGTCGTCACCGCTCAAAACTTCGTCGATCAGGGACAGCCGCAGGTGACGCGGGTTTTGAGTCAAGTGCCGGGCGTTCAGGTATCGTTTCCTTCGAACAGCTCAAACGCGGCCGCGCCCGGCGCGATCACGGTTCCCAACATCCGCGCTGCAACATCGTATGAAACCGCTTCGCTCATCGACGGGCATCCGATCTCGGTCGGTCAGTACGGCGACAACGTTACGACGTTCCTCAATAGTTTTCTGTTCGGAAGCGTCGAGGTCATCAAGGGACCGGGAGCCGAGTCGCCGGTTGTCAATAACGCGATCGGTGGAACGACCAACTTCCGTACGAAAGACCCCACGCCGAGCGCCGTTCCCGATCTTCTCTTCGGCTTCGATAACCGGGGCGGTTCGTATTCCAATCTTTCGATTTCGGACACCGTCGGAAAGTTGGGCTTCGTCGTCGACGTCGCAACGCAAAACAATCCTTCGGCGCTCAACGGCAAGCAAGTGTTGTACGACCCGAGCGGCGGGACGTTCAACGGTACGTCTCTTTCCAGCGACACCGTGAAAAATTACGTGCCGCCGACCGCGAGCCGTATTACAAATCAATACTCGTTGCTTGCCTGCTGCTATACGCTCAGCGGAAATCTGGACCAAACGGGCGAGCTCGTGAAGGTTCGATATCAGTTTTCGCCCGCGACGTTCATCACCGGCAGCTATTTGGGCGGTCAGTCGACGAGCGACCAAAACGGCAACACGTCCGACTTCACGAACGCCATGTTCGTGCCGGGTGATCCCTCGTATAGCGGCTCACTGAAACCCGGCGCCGTACAGGTCGCGAGCATTTTCCCCGGTGCGTACTCCGGCGAATTCAACAACGAGCCGATTTTCCAAGGTGAAATTGGAACGACGATCGGGAAGGACGCGGTGCTGGCGCGCTATTATCACGCGGCGATCTCACGCTTCCAATATCAAGGCACGAGTTCGAACATCCTCGATTACAACAACGTACGGCTCTACGGTGTCTCGAACGGGTCTTCGACATTCAATGGAACGCCGGCCGCAGTCGGCTTCAACGACTTCTACCAAGAACCGGAACTCGATAAGTTGTCCGGCGGCACGATTCAGTATCAGCATCCGATCGGCGACAATCTTATTACGTTTTCTGCCGACAAGACGTTTTCGCAGAGCACGGACTGGGTCTACAACGCGGACGGTTCCGTGGGGTTCAACTTGCCGCCGGGCACGTCGCAAATCCTGAGCACGTACCTGCTGCGCGGCCACTTCTATACGGGGTCACGCCTCGAGAGTACGGTCGGCCTGTACTTGAACACGTATAGCAGCACGTATCCCGTGAATTGTCCGACCGATACCAGCGGGAATTGTACTGCTGATTCTGCGATCTACGGAACCGGCGTGGCGTTCCAAACGACCAAATACACGCATTTCGATCCGCGCGTCGGCTTCGTTTATCGTCCAAATCTCAGTACGTCTTTACGACTTGCGGTCGGCAGTTCGATTGCGCCGCCGTTTCTAGGCCTGCTCAATCAAATTACCTCGACGCCGTCGTACGACGCGTCGTCCGGATTCGCGATCGAACAGCAGAGCAACGGTAATCTCCGTCCCGAAACGGCGTTCGGTTACGACGTCGGCGCGGACGTCCGGCTGAAAGACGGCGTCACGATCGCGTCGGGCGACATTTACCTTACCAATCTCTACAATCGCTTCTTCGGGCAAACGGTGACCACCGGGCAGGTCTGCGGAAGCGGCGTGGCATGCACGGGCGGCGCGCCGCCCGGCACGCAGATCTTGAATCAAACCAACACGAACATCAGCAGCGCGCGATTCGAAGGGATAGAACTGTCGATTCATCGTACGCCGGCCGTAGGACTCGGGTATACGCTCTCGGGCGCGCTGCAGCGCGGATTCTATTACAATCTACCGCCGCATTTCTATTGTTCGATTCCGGGACCGGATTGTACGGAGGACCAAAACCTGAACGTCATCTCGGGTGAGAATACGAACGGAGTTGCCGTTGGTATCAGCGGATTGAGTTACAACGGCAACATGCGTATTCCGTATTCGCAAGGCTATGCCGAGGTCAACTACCAATTCCCGAGTGGCATGTATGCGTCATTTGGCGAGACGTACTTCGGAAACAACAATTCGCTCAACGAACCGGCATTCGCGATCGCAAATGCAACGCTACGGATTCCGCTGACGAAGCGCCTCGATTTCCAAGTCTCAGGCGATAACATATTCAACGCGTGGCCCGGCTATCTGCCGATCTACGGCGGCGGCATCGCAATCCCGCTCGCGGCCTCGCCCGGGACGGATGCATTTGGCCGTCCTTTGCCGGCGCTCGCGGCAACGACCGGCAACGTGCTCGGGCCGGCAACGTATCGATTTCTCTTGCACATGCATATCTAGCCAACGCGCGATTGATGGTTACCGGGATCCGCTACGGCGGTCCCGGCTTTTTATTCCGCCGTCTTCGAGAGTTCGAGCACGATCTTCCATTCGTGCGGCATGACGGGTTGGACGGACAACCGCTGGCCGCGCTTCAGTAACGGCATCGCAACCAACCGCGAATCCTCGCGCATGCGCGCGAGCGTTACCGGATGTTCGAGCGGTTCGACGTATTCGACGTCGACCATCATCCATTTTGGTTTGTCCGGCGTGCTGCGCGGATCGTAATATTCGCCGTCCTTCTCAAACGCGGTAAAATCGGGATACGCCCGTTTTACTACGCGCACGATGCCGACCGCCGCCGGTTCGGCGATGCTTGAATGATAGAAGAAGCCGAGATCTCCGACGCGCATCTCCATCATGTTATTGCGCGCTTGAAAGTTCCGCACACCGCTCCATGGCGTCGTACGATCGTTGCACAACCGCTCGAAGCTGTATCCGTCCGGCTCGCTTTTGAATAGCCAATAGCGGGACATCGCCTCGTCCTCCGAAAATGCGCGCTGGGTAATGATGCGTAGCATTGCGTTCGTGCTTCTTGCCTGCTTGCTCCTCGTTGGTATGACGCAACGCGCGGCCGCAGCAACGCAAGAGTGGCTGGTCGTCAGCGACGTTCATTTCGATCCCTTTGCCGACCCGCGTATCGTCGAGCGGCTCGCATCGGCTCCCGCCCTTCGATGGCGCGAAATCTTCTCGTCGCAAGGTCCCCAGCCGTACGCAAACTACGGCGCTGATACCAATTTTGCGCTTCTGGAATCGGCGCTCGAGGCAATGCGCAATCGCGTGAACGACCCGCCGGTCGTCATTATTTCGGGTGATTTTCTTGCGCACGGTTTTCGCGCGAAGTTCGACCGGCTCGTGCGTAATCATGGCGACGCGCGCTACGCGTCGTTCGTCGACGACACGATCCGGTTTCTCGCCAATGAATTCCAAACTGCGTTTCCGCGCGCGCGGCTATTGCCCGCGATCGGGAACAACGACAGTTACTGCGGTGATTATCAGGGCGCTCCGGGCAGCGGGTTTCTCGCGTCGATGGCTGCGTCGTGGGGCGGCTCCGTCGGCGCACCGAATCCGAACGCTTTTGCCGCACAGTTTGCGACCGGCGGCTACTACACGGTACCGCTTCCCGCGGCGAACGCGCATGCGGTGGTCGTCAACGACGTATTTTGGTCGGCGCAGTATCGCAATAGCTGTGGGCAGGCAACGAGTGATCCGGGCGGGGATGAAGCGGCATGGCTGACGAGCACGCTTCATGGGTTGATGTCCGGCAACGTCTGGATCATCGCGCACATACCGCCCGGCATCGATCCGTACGCCACGCAGCGAGCCGCAAACGGCTCCGCGGTGCAGTTTTTAACTCCACACTATAACGATGTGTTCGTCAACGCGCTGCTCTCCGCACCGCATACGATGATGGCGATCGCGGGTCATACGCATATGAACAGTTTTCGGGTGATCGGACCCGACCCGAGCCGCCCGGCGGTTCCGATGCTCGTCGTTCCGTCGATCAGCCCGATTTATTCGAACAATCCCTCGTTCACGCTCCTGCGCATCGATGATACGAACGCAAGCGTACAGGATGCGCAGGCGTTCGTGCTCGACGACTTGCCGGCGCTCGCAAAGAACGGCCGCGTCGCAGCAAACTGGCGGCGCGAATATGACTTCGACAGTGTGTTCGGTCACGGGACGATCGATGCATCGCACCTTGCAAGCGTGCAAAACCAAATCCTCGGCGACGATCGGGTTCGCCGGCGTTTCGATGAGTTTTACGACGGCAGCAGCGGGCGCGCGTTGATTCCGGATGCGCAGTGGCACGCATACTGGTGCGCGAACGTCGCGTTGAGCGCGACCGCGTATGGCGCGTGCGCGTCACCGCAGGTGCAGCCTGAACTGGGAACGCATCCGTCTGCGCCTCCGGCGGCGTTGCCGGCTGCGACACCGACGTCGGCGCCGTCTGCAACGCCCGCAGCTACGGCTACACCATGATCGCAGTGCTCGCGGCGGTCATGCTGCACTGGCTCGTGTTGAACGACATCCATTTGAATCCGTACGATGCCGGGCCGCCTGCGGGGCGCTCGGAGGACACGAACATCGCCTTGTTCGATTCGAGCGTCGACGAAATGAAGCGGCGCGTTCCCGACGCCTCGGTCATCGTTATCGCCGGCGATTTGCTCGCGCACTCATTTCCGGCGCGCGCGCGCCGCGCGCATCGCGATCCGTATGCGGCCGGCGTTGACACGATTCGCACGATCGCGTCGACGCTCGACAAGGCATTCCCGAACGCGCAGTTCGTCGTTGCGGTCGGAAACAACGACGATCCGTGCGGTGACTATCGAAGCGAAGCGGGCGGAACGTATAACGCCGCGGTCGCGCGCATATTCGAGCCGCTCGTCAACCGGCGCGGAGCATCACCGGGCTTTATCGGCGCGTATACGCGCGGCGCATATTACACTGCCGCGTTGCCGAACGGCTTGCGCGGCGTCGTGGCCAACAGCGTCTTTTGGTCGTTTTTCTATCGAGGCTCGTGCCAGTCAACCGTGCGTGATCCGGGCGGCAAAGAGATGCAATGGCTCGCGCAAACGCTCTCGAGCGGTGCCGACGTGCTCGTCATGCACATGCCGCCGGGATACGATCCCGAAAGCACGACGGATGCGCAACGCCTGCTCGCGGTTCCCTATTTGCGACCGCACTTCGACACGGCGTTGCGAACGTTACTCGCCGAACATCGCGACAACGTGCCGTTTGCAATCGCCGGGCATACGCATCGGTACGATTTCCGCGTGCCGAGCGGCGTACCGATGTTCGTCGGTTCATCGCTCTCGCCGGTCTACCGCAACGAGCCGGCATTCTTCCGTTTGGATATCGACGGCCGCACGCTGCGGAACATCGTTCCGTATACGTACGATCCCGATCTGGGATGGCTGCCGCAACAGAGTTTCGACGCCATGTTCGGTGTGAACGCATTCACCGCTCCGGAGCTCGAGGCGTTAAGCCGACGAATCGCGTTCGATCCCGCTGTGCGCGACCGCTGGATGCAAGCGTACGACGTCTGGGGCTATATGATGAATGACGTCACCACGCACCGCTGGCAGACATACCGCTGCGCGCAGATCGCCTTCGGCGAGCACTACGCGCATTGCGCGGGCACCTACGTGCGTTCGGTGACGAATCTGGTGGTGCTTGCCGTACTGTTGATCATTGTGGTCGTCGCAGCCGCCGTCCTCATCGTCACGTGGAGGCACCCTACTCGGTCGTCGTAACGGGCCGCGACGGATCGGCGACCCATTCGCTCCACGAGCCCGCGTACACCCGCGACCCTTGGAGGCCCGCGATTTCCATTGCGAGTAAGTTTGCTGCCGCAGAGACGCCCGAGCCGCATTGATGCACGATGTTCGCCGGTTCGCCGAATACGGCGAACGCGCGGCGCAGTTCGTCGGACGATCGGAATCGTGCGTCGGGCGCGAAATTCTCTCGGAACGGCCGGTTTCGCGCGCCGGGAATGTGGCCCGCAACGGGGTCGATTGTCTCGTTTTCTCCGCGGAAACGATCGGCGCCCCGCGCGTCGACGAGCTGCATGCCCGTATGGCTCAGATGATCGCGCACGTACGCAGCGTCGACAACGAGCCGGTCGTTGAGCTTCACGCGCACGTTGCCGACTCCGCGTGCTGCGGACGGCGCAGCAGTAACGTCGTATCCGGCCGCGGTCCAGGCGGCAAAGCCGCCGTCCAGCACCGCGACGGCATCGTGGCCGATCCAACGGCATAGCAACCACAAACGCGCCGCGAACATATCGCCGCCACCGTCATAGCTGACGATCTGCGTCTTATCGTGCACGCCGATCGCTTCGAGATACGCCGCAAACGCTTGCGGGTCGGGGAGCGGATGACGCCCGTTGTTTCCCGTCTGCTCTCCGGCGAGGTCGGTTTCGACATTCGCGAAGAACGCGCCGGGAATATGCGAGTCTTCGTAGAGTTTGCGCCCGAGCGAGAAATCGGCGAGTGCGTGCCGGCAATCGACGATCACCCACGACGGATCGTCGAGGCGATCGCGGAGCGTTTCCGCCTCGATCAGCGTCGTATACGCCACGTCAGCGAAGATTGATCGTCGTCTTCTGCTGTGGTTCGCTGCCGAACGTCTCCGTCAACACCGTTTGCAACTCGCCGTTTTCCGCCATCGGACCGAGAATGTCGGTATCGCCGTAGAATTTGCCGTTGATGAAGACCTTCGGCAACGTCGGCCAGTTCGTCATTTCGGAGAGCGCTTCGCGCTTGGGCATGTTTTCGAGTACGTCGACCACTTCGAACGGATAGCCGAAGTGCGTAAAAAATTCGACCGTCTCGAGCGTGAATCCACAGCGCGGCATAGCTTTGGTGCCTTTGCCGTACACGAGGATTTTATTAGCTGCGACTTCTCGCTCGATTTCTTCTTTGAGTTGTTCCGACATGGATTGTTCCTAACTCGCGCTGACGAGAGTTGTGAGTTCGACCGCGTGGACGCGTCCGTCGTTAAGCGCTCCCTTGAGCGCGCCGTAAACCAACTGATGCTGTTCGATGAGCGTTTTGCCCGCAAACGCCGACGACCGAACCGTGATATTGAAGTGATCCATCGTACCCGTGCGGTCGAAAATGTCGACGTCGGCGTCGGGCAGGTTGCGGCGGATCAGCGCCGTGAGCGAGTCGTTATCGATCATACAGCAATATTCTACGCGTTGAGCCGTCGCCGGTCGCCGCGCAACGTCTCCGCCAACCCGCGCGCCTCGCGCAAGGTTTCGGGAAGCCGCGCCGCGTTCTTGGAGAGCATCGCAGCGAATCCGCCGGCCAGAACGACACCCGTAATCGCGACGAAAATCGCGGGCATCCCGGTTGCGCGGATCGGGCCGACGTCGATCGCATATTGCCCTTCCATCCGCGCGATGCCGCGGAACACCGCCTTGACCACTTTGCCTGGCTTAGCCATCCCGCGTGATTTAGCGCATGACGTCAGACCGCCTGCGGTTCTCAGCGATCCTTAAGTTTGCGCCAGAAAAGTTGACGCAATGAGCTTCTTGTTACTCGCCGTCTGCTGCGTCATTAGCGGACACGTGCACGCGGCATCCGGGACACCCGTTGCAGACGCTCGCATTGCCGTCGAACGCTCCTCCGGTAGCTCGAGTGTTTCAGCCGCGGACGGAACGTTTTCGTTAGTCGTCTCTCCCGGAAGCCACCAGCTGGATATTTCCGCAAAGGGATACGTCGGAGCGTCGGTCGATCTCGCGATCCGGCAGGACACAACCGTGGACGTAACGCTCGAACCCGTCGATGCGCCGACACTGCGAACGATTGCTTCAGTGACCGTTGACGGCCGGCTGACGCCGGTGCGCGGCGCGATTCCTGCAGTCACCGTTACGCGCGCCGATATGGACCGGATGAACGACAGCCGCATCGTTCAAGCGCTTGCGGCGATTCCCGGGACCGTGTTTGCGCGGCCCGACGGCGGCTCCGCTGCCGCCATCGCGGTCGTCGCGCTTCGAGGCCCTGACCCTTCGGAGTCACTCGATGCACTTGACGGACAACTGCTTAATGACGGCAATACCGGCGACTTGAACTTCGCGCATTTCCCCGTTGCCGCGCTTTCGTCCGTCAACGTCACCGAAGGCCTCGGACCGGAAGATGCCAATGGCAGCAACACCTTTGGCGGTTCGATCAATATGGTGTCGTTGCGTCCGACGCTCCAACCGCATTTTTCGTTTCAAGAGTCGGTCGGCTCGTTCGGCGAGAGCGAGCAATGGTTGAACGGTACGGGAACGCACGGCAAACTCGGCTATGCGTTCGCGCTTGACGATCAGAATCAAACCGGCTACGCCAACCAATCGCAAACGCTCTACACCGCCGGCGTCACGCCGGGATGTCCGCAGAATTGCGGCACGACGGCATTTCTGGGATCGAGCAGCGCGGCGCATACGGCGCTCGCAAACCTGACCTGGAACTTCTCGCCGCGCGCCAATATCGCCGCACGCGTCTTCGTGCTCGGCGACAACAACGACCAAAGCAGCGGCGTCAACGGGATCGACGGGAACTCCGCAAGCCCGACCTACGGTTACTTCATCGGACCGGGAAGCCAATCGTACGCGCAAACGGTGCGCGCATATCAGGTCCGCGCGCAGGCGCCGCTCGGCGCGGGCGAACTTGCGACCGATGTGTATGCGAGCAATAACAACATCGCGTTGTTCGGGCCGCCGAGCGATCCGGCTTACGATGTCGATCACGTCGACAAGCGCTACAATTTTGGACTGAACTGGACTCGCGCGTTCGGTACATCGGAGTACGCGATCGGCGGATATACGCGTTACGAGTCGCTCGCGTTCGTCGCGCCGGACGGATCGGCGCCGCTGCTCGGACAAACGATGAACGTGTTCTTCGCGCGCGGTGGATTGCAGGCGTCGCCGAAACTCCGCGTTGACGCGGGGCTTTTCGAATCGCGATACACGACGTTCGGTTCAAACCTTGACGCGCGGCTGGGCTTGATCTACAACTCCGCGCCGTCTACGGCGTTCCGTTTCTCGCTAGGGACGGGATTCCGCGCGCCGCTCCTGATCGAACGCTACCAATTCCCGCTCGATCAACTCGCGCAAGACGCGCTCGGCGTTTTCGTCGGCCAAGGCAGTCCAAACGAAGTGCCGGAGCGCGCGACGGAATACGAACTGGGCGTCTCGCATCAGTTCCCATCGGCGACGCTCGACGTATCGCTCTACCAGACGAATCTCCGCAACCCGATCGAGATTTATTATCCCCTCCAACTTGCGCAGTCCGGAGCATGTGCGTCGCAAACGCCTTCCGCGCCGGTACCGGGCTGCATCTCGTACAACAGCAACGTCGGGAACGCCGTGTACCAAGGTGCGGAAATCCGGTTCGTGCAGCGCTTCGTTCCACAGCATCTGTTTTTGACCGCGATGTACGGCCTGAACGTCGCGTATCCGAAAGATCTCACGGCGGACTTTTCAAATCCGACGTCCGCCGCAAATCTCGTCGACAACACGCAGTTTCCCGGGATTGCGCAGCAGCAAGGATCGCTGGAAATCGATTGGGCGCAAAACGGCTGGCATGCCGGAACGCAAGCGATCTTCCGCGGCAACAACAACGAACTGAATCAGCAGCCGTTTACGGTAATCAATGCGACGGTGGGTGTAGGACTCAATAAATTCACCGACGTCAGTTTGCGCGCAACGAACATCTTCAGCGACGCCGCGGGGCGCTACACGAGATTCGGCGGCGGCGTTCCGTACTTGGGTTTGGGCGGAGTACCGCTGCCGACGGACCGATACAACATCGAACCGTTCGGCTTGCGTTTCATCGTAACGCTCAAAACGTAGTTTCGGTTACAATGGGCGGATGAAAGCGATTCGGCTGCAGCAAATCGGCGGTCCGCAGAATCTGCGCATCGAAGAGATCGAACGTCCCGTACCGCGCGAAGATGAAGTGCTCGTGCGTGTGCGTGCGGCGGCGTTGAATCGGCGCGACGTCTTCATCACGCAAGGGCTCTATCCGAACATCGAACTGCCGCGCACGCTGGGCTCGGACGGTGCCGGTATCCTCGAAGCGACGGGTGAAGAGGTCGTCATCGACCCGATGATCGGATGGGGCGGCGATCCGAACGTGTGGCGAGCCGACGCCTCGATCCTCGGCATGCCGCGTGACGGCACGTTCGCGCAATACGTCAGCGTCCCTAAAGCGAACGTGTATCCGAAGCCGCGCGCATTATCGATGGAAGAGGCTGCGGCAATACCGCTTGCGGGACTCACCGCGTATCGGGCGACGTTCACGCGCGGCGGATTGAAAGCCGGCGAAACGATCCTCATTCCAGGGGTCGGCGGCGGCGTACAAACGTTTGTCCTCGTTTTCGCGAAAGCCGCCGGTGCGCGCACGATCGTTACGTCGGGCGACAACGACAAACTGCAACGCGCGAAGGCGCTCGGCGCCGACCTTGCGATCAATTATCGCGAAACGCCCGAGTGGCAGAAGAGCCTCAAACGCGGTGAGGTCGACATCGTCGTCGACTCCTCGGGCGGCGATACGCTTTCGAAAGCAATGTCGGTGCTGCGTCCCGGCGGCCGGCTCGTGATCTACGGCGGAACGCGACCGGAAGCGACGCTGCGTCTCTTTCCGGTGTTCTGGAATCACATCGACATCCGCGGAACGTCAATGGGGAGTCCGGCCGATTTCGCCGCGATGCTGAGGATGTTTGAAGCGGACGTGCGTCCGGCGATCGATCGGGTCGAGGAAATGAACGATGCGGCGGCCGCCGCCGAACGCATGGCAAACGCCGAGCAATTCGGAAAGATCGTCCTGCGCATCGATTAGTCTAGCGCAAGCTGTATTCGTAAATTGTATCGAGTCTCAGCATGGCGCCGAGTTCCGCTTCGATGACCGGGGCGTGTTCGGCGCCGACGATCGATTCCCACGCTGGATTGAGGATCGCCATTTCGTCCGCTGCGAGCGGGCGATCGAGGCGCACGGCGTGAACGACGCCTTCTTCCGTCAGCGGTATCAAGTACGCGAGCATTTGTCGTGCGGCAGCCGGCCACAGGATGCGCCGCGTATCACCGTAGATCCGTTGCACGAGTTCGGGAATCGTTTGCGGACCTTCACGCAGCGCCTCGAGTAACTCGTTCTGCCGCATGTCGCGGTGCGCGATATATTCATCGATCTTTTCGCGCGCTCGCTCGACGATCGGGCCGTGCCCACCGTAAATGCGCCGTGCGTTCGAAAACTCGTCGCGCAGTCGCGCGAGCGTCTTCATGTACGGACGCATTGCACCGCCCGGCGGCGCGATAACGACGGTGCCTTCACCGAGAATCACGTCGCCGGTAAAGAGCGCGCGTTCTTGCGGCTCGTAGAAGACGACATGTTCGAAGGTATGTCCCGGCGCATCGATGACGCGCAACGTCAGTGCGCCGATGCGCCAATCGGCATCGAGCGGCAGGTCACCGTCGCGCTGAACGTCGGAATGCGGATGCGCGTAAACACCTGCGGCCGTACGTTGAGCGAGGAGCGCTGCCGCGGGCGCGTGATCGGGATGTCCGTGCGTGAGAGCAATCCCGGCGATCGTCAAGCCGCGCGAGCGCGCGTTGTCGATCAGCGCATCGACGTGCCGTTCAAGGAGCGGACCCGGATCGATGACGAGCGCTTCGCCGCCGCCGGCATCGATGACGTACGAGTTCGTTCCGGTCAGCGTCATTGCCGACGGGTTTGGTGCGCGGACGAGCGCGATGCAGCTCACCACGCCCCTTCCAATTCGGCCGGCATGACGAATCCTTCGGAGGGCGCGCGATCGGGCATGATCGTCAAAATCGGTTTCGTCCGCGCATACTCGAGCGCGTCGGCAACGCAGCGAAACGTTGCAAGCCGTTCGAGATGTTTCATCGTCGGATAGACCAGGTGCATCTCGCCGCGCGCGTAGCGCGCGAGCGCAACAGCCGGCGCGATCCACTGCGCGTCATGCGTTTCGACGGCATCCGCGCTTGCCGCGGCTCCTTCGTCGTCCGCGGCAATAAAAAAGTGCGTGTTGTAACGCCGCGGCTCGGTGGGCGGGGTAATCCAATGCGAGAACAGGACGAGACGATCGGCTTCGATGCCGACGGCGGCCTCTTCACGCAACTCGCGCACGGCGGCGGCGACGAGCGCAGCCGGATGAGCTCCGCCGACCGGTTCCTCGGTGGTCGGTAATGCATCCGGTGTTCGCGCGCGGAATTCACCGGCAATGATCGCTGCGCGGTCGTTCGCTTCGGCGGCGTAGTCGCCGGGATCGACCGTGCCGCCCGGAAAGACGAACGCATCAGGCGCAAACGCGCTTCGGCTGCTGCGCCGGACCATGAGCACCTCGATCCCCTCGGAGCAATCACGCAGGAGCATGACCGTCGCCGCTAATCGCATGTGCGCTCCATGCGGAACCTATCGCTTATCGTGAGCCGTTCATCCAATATGAAAACTCGAGTTGTCGCCGTTATCGCGGGCGTCCTCTTGCTCGGAGCGACACCGTCCCCGTCACCCGCGCCGCCGTCGCAGCCGATCAGCGCGCCGTCGATTCCGCCGGGCGTCGGTAACGTGGTGCAAGGAATCATCAATAAAGTTACGGGCGATATCGTTGCACCGCTCGGCGCCGATCCAAATCACGTGCGCGGACAAGTAACGTATTTCCGGCGTTACGATTTGCAGATCGCGATGCCGCTGCAAACGTATAAACAGATTCACCTGCATCAAGGAACGATCATCAATCCTCGTGGCGAAACGATCGGCAACGGGCAAACCGTTGACGTCATCGGTACGGTCAATGCCGACGGCTCGATCAACGCAAACGAAATCACGATCATCCACGGGTAATCCGCATGCGGCGGTGAAGCGTTCGCCATGCGAATCGCCCTCGGAAGCGATGAACGCGGCGAACTGCCTGCCGCTTTGGAACGCGCATTGCAGCATGCCGGACACACGGTGATGCGCTTCGGTGCGCTCGCACCCGGCGATGACGATGCGTGGCCGTCGGTGGGGCGTGCCGTCGGCGAAGCGGTAGCCGGCGGCCGTTGCGAAACCGGCATCGTTTGCTGCTGGACCGGCACCGGCGTCAGCATTGCGGCAAATAAAGTGAAAGGCGTTCGCGCGGCATTGTGTGCGGATGCCGCAACCGCGTCCGGAGCACGAACCTGGAACGACGCCAACGTTCTTGCCCTTTCGTTGCGAGCCACGACACCGATCGTCGGCGAAGAGATTCTCGCAGCGTGGCTCGCCGGCGAGCCGACTAGCGACGAACGCGATCGTGAAATGATCGACCAGCTGCGCGAACGCTGAAAATCCGCTTCAATACATCCGTCCGCGGGATCCGTGCGTTGATGGGGTGCAAAGGAGGACTTCTCACAGATGAAACGTCCGTTTACGGCTGCAATTGCCGCCGTATTGATCAGCACGTGCGCAGCGGTTGCGCTCGCGATGGATTTGATGCCGAACGTCGTCGACAAGCCGACGCGCTTTTCCGGTTCATGCTGCGTGTATACCGGAGCGCCTGCGCTGCCCGTAACACTTTCAATGATCGTCGCCGGCGGTGGACCGAGTGACTTTAGTACCCTAACGCTCGTGAAGACGCTGGCCGGCCCGAAGACCGACGCCGAAGTTGCGTCACTGAAACAAAAGTTCGGCGATGACAACGTCGCAACGTTCCTCAAGGTGTTCGATTTCGTCGTTGCCGATTCGTTGCGCATCGTCAAAGACAAGAACATCGCTCTTCCGTCCGCCCCGAATCCCGATCCCAAAGACGGTAAAGCCTTAGCGGAAGCCCTTTGGGGCGCGGGGCAAACGGGCAACGGCTACAACGTCGAAGTGATGCTCGATCGCGCGGTCTCGCACCCGATCCACGACCAAGTCATGACCGACATCGACAAAAAGTATGGTCTTGGCGCCGACGCCGATTACCACGCCGTTCTCAATCAAGCGATGCACGATCTCGCAACCGTGTACGGATTCAAAACAACCAGCATGTAATCAAAACAGTGCTAATGGGCCTGCGGGCGCTAATGGAACGCCGCGGGCTCTCCCCCATAACGGGGCGCGCGAAGCGCGGACTGCCTGTTAAACGATTCTGCTTTTGCGCCAACGCGCCAATGGGGAGCCCTGCGGGCTTTGCCCGTAGTGGGCGGGGAGCGCGAAGCGCGCGGACTGCCTGGTAAACGATTCTGCTTTTGCGCGACCGCGCCAACGGAGAGCCCTGCGGGCTTTGCCCGTAGTGGGCGGGGAGCGCGAAGCGCGCGGACTTCCTGTTAAACGATTCTGCTTTTGCGCGACCGCGCCAATGGGGAGCCCTGCGGGCTTTGCCCGTAGTGGGCGGGGAGCGCGAAGCGCGCGGACTTCCTGTTAAACGATTCTGCTTTTGCGCGACCGCGCCAATGGGGAGCCCTGCGGGCTTTGCCCGTAGTGGGCGGGGAGCGCGAAGCGCGCGGACTTCCTGTTAAACGATTCTGCTTTTGCGCGACCGCGCCAATGGGGAGCCCTGCGGGCTTTGCCCGTAGTGGGCGGGGAGCGCGAAGCGCGCGGACTGCCTGGTAAACGATTCTGCTTTTGCGCGACCGCGCCAATGGGGAGCCCTGCGGGCTTTGCCCGTAGTGGGCGGGGAGCGCGAAGCGCGCGGACTGCCTGGTAAACGATTCTGCTTTTGCGCGACCGCGCCAATGGGGAGCCCTGCGGGCTTTGCCCGTAGGGGGCGGGGAGCGCGAAGCGCGCGGACTGCCTGTTAAACGATTCTGCTTTTGCGCGAACGCGCGAAAGCAGAAGGGCCACGCACTCGCGCGGCCCCTTTTTTTTGACTGCCGGATGATCCGGCGCAGGCTATAGCTGCTGACGGACATTCGTGCCCCCGGTGGATGAGGAATACCGCTCCTTCAATACCGGAGACTGTGGATAATAGCAAAGCCGCGAGTCACTGCCAATATGTTAGTTTGAAAAAGTTGAGAATGGTCATCGTAGCGAGCGCTGCATTGACTCCGTGGGAGGTCCAGCAGTACAAGCAGGGCATCCGGGTCACGAAGAGCAGCGAGTAGCCCAACACCGCCGACATGCCGAGCGCGGCGATCGAGGCGGCGACCAGCAGGCCGAGCTCCCAGGGACGCTGCGCGATCCAAACGCCGGCTGCCAAGACGACATAGTAGCCGATTCCAAGAGCGGCGTTCGGGATGCCGCCGATGAGGCGCGCGCGTGGGGTTTGGACGACGCTGCGCTCCGTCAACTCGCCGCGCTCAGCCCTCGCGTCCTTCGCAAGCATGAAAAGCGATGCGTAGAGACCAACTCCGCACAGCACCGTAATGAGTACGCGCACTTCGCCTCCTTCCGCTTGAACCACCCGATCGTCAGACGCCTAGCCGCTCTGGCATTACTAGCGGCATCTTTTTTACTGGCGGGATTCGTCATTGCGAAACAGCCCTACGTCGAGCACCTCTTGCGGTCGCTCGGGCCGTTCGCCGTGCTGCTTGCCGTCGCCATTTTCGCCGTCGTAGCCTCCGCGCCGTTCTCCATGACAGATGCGCTCGCGATCATGAACGGAGCAATCTTCGGGCCGGTGGAAGGGTCGCTGATCAATGCAATAGGGCTCGTCATCGCGGCATTGCTGGGATACGCGATCAATTTGCATGCGTCCAGCCTGATGGATCTTGAACTGTATCTCAGCCGTTTGCCGCGTTGGGTGAAACGCTTCCCCGTCGGTTCGCCGCTCTTCTTACTCTGCGTGCGTGTTATTCCCGGATTCGGCGGTACGATGGCAACCGCAACGGCGGCCGCATTTCGCATACCGGTATGGGTTCACGTGTGGACGATGTGTGTGATTGCCGTCCCGATCTGCACGGTCCTCGCGATCTTCGGCGATCGCGTAACCGTTTTCGTTCATCAACAAGAGCACCGCGCACGCGTGTACTACGAACAACACCATCCACATTTCCGCTTTCATCGCCATCCGAAAGCGACTCCGACGCCGTGACGCGCACCGTTTGGGCGATCGACAGTCCGCACGCACTCGACGAACTGTGCGGCCGGGTGCGTCAAGCGCCGCGCGTCGCGCTCGATACTGAGTTTCATACCGAGCGCACGTACGCGCCGCGCCTGATGGTCGTACAGCTGGCATTCGACGACGGCGCCGTCATCGTTGATCCGCTCGCGGTACCGGATCTTCGACCGCTGATCGGAGCGCTCTCGGACACGATCGTGGTCGGACACGCGTTAGCATCCGATCTCAAGATTTTCGCCGAACGATTCGACGCGGTACCGCCGAGCGTTTTCGACACCCAAGTTGCCGCATCGTTCTTAGGCTACGGCATGCAAGTTTCGCTTGCGGACCTGGTGCGCGATGTCGAACACGTTCGGCTCGCGAAATCGCAGACGGTCAGCGACTGGTCTTCCCGGCCGTTCAGCGCGCGACAAATCGAGTATCTCGTCGACGACGTTGCGCATCTGCTTGCGATGTACGACAAACTGACGCGGCGTTTGGAAGATGCGGGACGGTTGACGTGGGCATTGGAAGAGTGCGCCGGTTTGAGCGACATCGAACGGTATCGCGCCGACGAGCGGCGCGCGTACTTGCGCGTTCCCGGGGCGATGCGCATGAACCGTCGTGAACTCGGCGTTCTCAACGAACTCGTAAAGTTGCGCGATCGGGTCGCGCGCGAACGCGACCTTCCCCTCAAGTACATCATCGCCGACGACGTTGTGGGCGGGCTTGCTACGCTGCGGCCGAAACGCGTCGAGGATCTCGAACAATTGCGTCGCGTCGACGCAGCGACGCGTCGTCAACTCGGGCGCGCGATCGTTGAGGCGGTCGAGCGCGGTGAGGCGATTGCCGAGGACGAACTGCCCAAACGTCCGGAACGGCCGCTGGGGCAAAGCCGCGACACGCTTGCGGCGATGATGGGTGTGGTCGTCGGCGAGATCGCTCGCTTCAATGATTTGCCGCAGAGCCTTCTCGTGCCGCGTGCGACGCTCGAACGCATCGCGCGCGAGATTCCGCAAACGCAAGAGGCGTTCGATGACCTGCTCGACGTCTCGCATTGGCGCATGGCGCTCGTTGCAGAGCCGTTGTGGCGACTTTTGTCCGGCGAACTGCGCCTTGGCATCGAAGGCTACGCGCACGGCGACCCCAAAATACGCTTAACGCCATGAATCAGCACGCGGATAGCTTCAATGCGGTCGACACGCTCGGCGTCGGCGACCGCTTGTATAAATATTTCCGGCTCGATGCCGTCGAGAAGGCGGGCTTTACGAAACTCACCCGTCTGCCGTACAGCCTGAAAGTTTTGCTCGAAAATTTACTTCGTTTCGAAGACGGCCGCTCGGTAACGAAGACCGACGTCGAAGCGCTCGCGCGCTGGAATCCGAACGCCGGCCCGGAAAAAGAAATCGCGTTTCGTCCGGCTCGCGTGCTGCTGCAAGACTTTACCGGCGTGCCGTGTGTCGTCGATCTAGCCGCGATGCGCGATGCGATGGCGGCGATCGGCGGCGATCCGAAAAGGATCAATCCGCTTCAACCGGTGGAACTCGTGATCGATCACTCCGTGCAGATCGATTACTTCGGGAATAACGACGCGCTGCAGAAGAACGCCGATCTTGAATTCGAGCGCAATCGCGAACGGTACGCGTTTTTGAAATGGGGCCAATCCGCGCTGGACGGTTTTCGCGCGGTGCCGCCCGACACGGGCATCGTTCATCAAGTAAACATCGAATATCTCGCACGCGTCGTCTTCGGCGCGGGTGGCGCCGGGATCGCATTCGATGCAGTCGGTGCGATGGCGTATCCGGATACGGCGGTCGGCACCGATTCGCACACGACGATGGTCAACGGCCTCGGCGTGCTTGCGTGGGGGGTCGGCGGTATCGAAGCGGAAGCCGCGATGCTCGGTCAACCGGTCACGATGCTGATTCCCGAAGTGATCGGCTTCCGTCTCGACGGAGCACTGCGCGAAGGCGTAACCGCGACGGATCTCGTCCTGAAGATCACCGAGATGTTGCGCAAGAAGGGCGTCGTCGGCAAATTCGTCGAGTTCTTCGGGAAGGGATTGAGCAAATTGCCGGTCGCGGATCGCACGACGATCGGAAACATGTCGCCCGAGTTCGGTTCGACGTGTGCGATCTTTCCGATCGACGATCGCACGCTCGAGTATTTGCGCTTGACCGGACGTTCCGAAGCGCACGTTGCGCTCGTCGAAGCGTACGCGAAAGCGCAAGGGATGTTCCGCACCGACGACATGCCGGATGCGCAATACTCCGAAGTGTTGCACCTCAATCTCGATCACGTCGAACCGAACGTGGCCGGCCCACGACGCCCGCAGGATCGCGTGAGCCTCGGCGAAGTGAAGTCGTCGTTCAACGCCGCGATGCAAGAATGGATGGCCGCTCGCGAAGGAAACAACGGCGCGGCCGCGCGCTACGCCGGCGAAGGCGGCGGCGGTACGGCGACGATCGCCTTGACCGAAAAAGACGTCTCCGACGGCGCGATCGTGATTGCGTCGATTACGAGTTGCACGAACACGTCGAACCCGTCGGTGTTGATCGGGGCGGGATTGCTTGCGCGCAACGCCGTGCAGCGCGGCTTGAAAAGCAAGCCGTGGGTGAAGACCTCGCTCGCGCCCGGATCGAAAGTCGTGAAAGATTATCTCGCGAAGGCGGGACTGCAGCGATATCTCGATTCCCTCGGCTTCAACATCGTCGGCTACGGATGCACCACGTGCATCGGGAATTCCGGCCCGCTGCCGACTGATGTGTCCGAGACGATTGCGGATCAAGATTTAATCGTCGCGGCGGTGCTTTCCGGCAATCGCAATTTCGAAGGCCGCATCCATCCGCAAGTGCGCGCGAACTATCTCGCGTCACCGCCGCTCGTGGTCGCGTATGCACTCGCCGGTCGAATGGACGTCGATCTCACGAGCGAGTCGCTCGGTGAAGACGTCGACGGTAAGCCGGTCTATTTGAAAGATATCTGGCCCAGCAACGATGAGATCGCAAGGACGGTTACCGAGTGCGTCAGCGACGACATGTTCAAAGCGCGCTACTCGGACGTTTTTAAAGGCGACGAAAACTGGGCGAAGCTCGACGTTGCGAAGAGCGAACGGTACGCGTGGGACCCGAAATCGGAATATGTGAAGAATCCGCCGTACTTCGAAAACATGCCCACCGATCCGGCTGCGCTCGCAGACATCAAGAATGCGCGCGTGCTCGCGGTCTTCGGCGACTCGATTACGACCGACCACATTTCTCCGGCGGGGAACATTTCAAAGACGTCGCCGGCAGCCCACTATCTGATGGAGCGCGGCGTCGAACCGAAGGACTTCAATTCGTACGGAGCGCGGCGCGGAAATCACGAAGTCATGATGCGCGGGACGTTTGCGAACGTGCGTCTGCGCAACCATCTGGTGCCGGGCGTTGAGGGCGGCGTCACGCGATATTTGCCGACGAACGAGCAGATGTCGATCTTCGATGCGGCGATGAAATACAAAGCGGACGGCACGCCGCTCATCGTGATTGCCGGCAAAGAATACGGCTCCGGTTCATCGCGCGATTGGGCGGCAAAAGGACCGCATCTCCTCGGCATCAAGGCCGTGATCGCCGAGTCGTTCGAGCGCATTCACCGCAGCAACTTGATCGGCATGGGCATTTTGCCGCTGCAGTTCATGGACGGCGCCGACCGTTCGACCTACGCGCTCACCGGCAACGAACTCTACGAGGTCGCCGGAATCGCATCGGGTATCACGCCGCGCATGCACGCGAACGTTACGGCGACCGATCCGGATTCCGGCAAATCGCTGCAATTCACGGCACTCGTGCGCGTCGATACGCCTGACGAGGCGGAATACTTTCGCCATGGCGGCATCCTCCAATACGTCTTGCGGCAACTGCGCCGGTAACGATGGAGCAAGAGGAACGCTCCATCCGTCTGGTGCGCCGTATCGAAGCCCTTTCCGACGTAGTGATGGGCTTCAGTCTGGCGCTCCTGGGACTCACGCTGTTCATTCCGCCGCGCGCGTTTTTTTTGATGCTGCATCCCGCTTGGCTCGCGAGCTACATTGTGACGTTTGCGCTGATCGCGTTTCTATGGACGCGGCACCAGCGGTTGCTTGCCGCCTACTTCGTGCCGACGCCGCTCTGCGTGGCGGTGAACTTCGTGTTCCTCTCGATGCTGGGACTGATGGTCTACTTCGTTCGCGTATTCTCGCGCGTGCCTGGTGAAATGGATCGCGCTATTGCGTTCATCGGATACGCGTCGGCTTTTGGCATTGCGGTGCTGTGCGTGGGGATCATGTTTGCGATCGGGACGCGTGACCGATGGCACGTTCTCTCGCCGGAAGACCGCTTAACGGGCTTTACACACGGCGCGGGCGGTTTGATCGTCGGGGGCGCGTTGGTTCTCGGTTGCATCGCGACGCCCGCCATATTTTTTGAATTCGGCTGGGCCGCGACCTACGCGGTTGTTGCGGCGTTCATCGTCGGAGCCGTCGTATCCCGGATCATAGTGCAGTCTCAAAAGCAGCGCATCATCAGCGCCGCGAATGCCGCCTGAAGAACGCGCGCGCTGACTGACTCGATCTCGCGCTCCCGTTGGAACAGGTCGCTGACGGATATGCCGCAACGGATAGGCGCGCCATAAAGATCCTGCTGCGCCCATAGCCGGCGCTGCCAAAAATGGAGACTTCATCTAATGGCTGACAATAATGGCTGACAAACCAACCGCCGCGCGCAAGTCGTTTGGAGACATTGCTCCGGCGCTCGCTGAATACACCGATGACGTGCTCTTCGGTGACGTTTGGCAGCGCCCGCAGCTATCGGCACGCGATCGCAGCCTCATCACCGTGGCGAGTCTGATTTCGCTCTACCGCATCAACGAATTGCCGTTTCACGTAAAGCTCGCGCTGCAACATGGCGTTACGGCTGACGAAATTATCGAAGTAATCACGCATCTTGCTTTTTACTCTGGGTGGCCAACGGCTAACACCGCTCTTCCCATCGCAAAACGAGCCATCGAGGACGTGGAGCGTACTGAGTCTACTTGACACGCCGTGTCACGTTTTGCGACGCTCTAGTTCGATGAAGGCTGACCGGCTCGTTTCGTTGCTGCTGTTGCTGCAGTCCGCGCATCGCCGGACCGCGCGCGACCTTGCGGAACGACTCGAAGTCTCCGAGCGAACGATCTATCGCGACGTCGACGCGCTTTCCGCTTCGGGAATCCCCGTGTACGCGGAACGGGGCGCCGACGGCGGCATCGCGCTCGCCGACGGATATCGTAAGGCGCTCTTGCATTTCGGCGAGGAAGAGATTCGCGCGATCTTCGTCGGCGGCGGCAACGTGCTTGCCGATCTGGGACTCGGCGCAAACCTCGACCGTGCGTTAGAAAAACTGCGCGGCGGGCTGTCGGACGCGCAACGTCACGCAGCCGAAAAGGCGCGCGGGCGCATTCACATCGACCAGCGTCGTTGGAATCAGAGCGATCCGCCGACCGAAAAGCTTGCGTTGTTGCGCCGTGCGGTGTGGGACGATCGGCGCATTGAATTGGCGTACGAAGATCGCGTGCGGGCGCAGACGACGCGCGTCGTCGATCCGTACGGGCTGGTTTCCAAAGCCGGCGTCTGGTATTTGGTTGCAAAGACGCCCGAAGGGCTTTCGCAGTTTTCGCGCCGAGCGCATTCGTGAATTGCGCGAGCTCGACGAGCGCTACGAGCGTGACGGATCGTTCGATCTCGATGCGCACTGGCGAGAAACGACGAGCAAATTGTACGAGACGCAAGGACGTTATGCCGTCGTGGTCCGCATCGACGCGGAAGCCTTGCCGATGATCATGGGCTATTGGCCCACCGAGCCCGTATCGGATGCCGGCTTCGAATGCTTTCGGGTTCTTTTCCCGAGTGAAGATGCCGCCGTAAGCACCCTCGTCAGTTGGGGCGATGCGATCGTGCTGATCGAACCCGACGGCCTTCGCAACCGCATCATCGAACACGCGCGAAAGGTCATCGACCGTTACTCGGTATCCGCGCACGCGTTATCCGGTCCACGCGGGTGATCGTCGAACGCGCGTTTGAGCCGCGGGTTTCTCACGGCGGAGCGCGAACGCTCGCGTCATGAAAAAGATCGCCGCCCGGCTGTTCATAGCCGCACTTCTCTGCGCGGGATCGGCTATGCCCGCGTTTGCCCAAACCACACCGGTGCATCATCCCGTCAAGGTCTCAACGTGCCAGCCGCGGCAAAACGCGACAGCATATGGGCCCGCGTGGACGCCGGCGTATTACCCCGTTGGTCCGTATTATTGGAACGACGTGTATGGATACCGCTATTGGCAGCGGCCGTACGTGCAGTCGAATCCGACGCTCGGTATTGACTACACGAACACGACGAACAAAGTGATGAAGCAGATCGAGTTCGGCCTCGTCGCGAACGGACGTCTCGTCGAGGAAGTCAAGGACGTCGGAACGTTCTCTCCCGGCGTCGAGATCAAACACGAGTTCGGAATCAGCCCGAACGTCTTTCCGCTTCAAACCGGCCTTCCGCGGTGCGTGCCGCTGCGCGTCACCTTCGCGGACGGAACGAAGTGGCGCAATAAACATCTGCCGCCGAATCCGCGTCGCCAGATGTACGAAACGCCGTCGCCTCACTAGTATCTATGCTCGGGCCGGTACTCGCCGCGACGCGGCGAGTACCCGTCCCGTGTGCGGTGCGTTCCGCTCGCGCTTACAACATGACGCGGCGGAAATCGTGCAGCAGCGATGCGACATAGACGAGGAATCGCGCCGCGCCGGCGCCGTCGATGACGCGGTGATCGTAGCTTACGCTGATCGGGAGCATGAGCCGCGCGACGAACGACGATCCGTTCCATACCGGTTTCATCGCGGCGCGCGTGGCACCCAGAATCGCGACTTCCGGCGCGTTGACGATTTGCGTGAATTGCGTGCCGCCGATGCCGCCGATCGACGAGATCGTAAACGTGCTGCCCTGCATGTCAGCCATGCCGAGTCTCCCATCGCGCGCTCTCGCAGCAAGCTCTGCGGTCTCGCGCGCGATCTCGAGCAACCCTTTCGAATCCGCGTTCTTGAGCACCGGCACGACCAGACCGCTCGATGTATCGGCTGCAAATCCGATGTTGTAGTAGCGTTTGAGAACGATTTCTTCACCGTCGAGCGAGCTGTTGAATTCCGGGAATTTCTTCAGCGCTGCGACCGAAGCGCGAATCAAGAACGCAAGCATCGTCAACTTCGGCGCCGCTCCTGAGCCGGTCGAAGCGCCGCCGCTTGCGTGTTCCGCATTGAGTTCGTTGCGGAACGCCTCGAGATCCGTTACGTCGGCTTCGTCGTAGTTCGTGATGTGAGGAATCTGCAGCCAATTGCGGTGCAGATTCGGCCCCGCCAACTTTTTGATGCGCGGTAACGGCTTGTGTTCGATCTCGCCGAACCGCGCGAAGTCGATCTTCGGCCACGGCGGTAGTCCGGCGAACGATGACGCACTCGATGCCGCCGGAGCGCCGCCCTCGCGCAATGCGCGCTTGACGAATCCTTGCACGTCTTCGCGCGTGATGCGTCCGTGAGGGCCGCTGCCGTTCACCGCGTGCAGTCCGACGCCGAGTTCGCGCGCGAAACGCCGAATGGCGGGCGATGCGTGCACGAGACCGTTACGCGGTTGCGGCGCGGTTTGCGTTGCGATCGATTGCCCTGCGGCTTG
Source organism: Vulcanimicrobiia bacterium (assembly GCA_963737065.1). Lineage (GTDB taxonomy): Bacteria > Vulcanimicrobiota > Vulcanimicrobiia > Vulcanimicrobiales > Vulcanimicrobiaceae > JAMXLG01. The sequence continues at coordinate 1,059,471 of CAVTRC010000001.1, read as the reverse complement.
TTGCACGGGCGGCGTTTGCGCCGCCGGCATGGTCGCGGGCGTGCGGCTTCGTTCCGGTGCGGATACGGCTTCGCTCGATCGCAGCGTCGCGATGACGGTGCCTTGCGACACCTTGTCGCCGACCTTCACCCGAACGTCTTCGATCGTCCCAGCTTGCACGGCGGGCACGTCCATCGCGGCTTTTTCGCTTTCGAGCGTGACGAGCGGCGCTTCTTTCTCGACCGTTTGTCCCGGTTTTACGAACACTTCGATCACCGGAACGTCCGTGAAGCCGCCGATGTCGGGAACGCGAAGCTCTACGGCCGGCGTTGCTGCCGTCGGAGCAGCAGATGCGGGCGCAGCGGCAGCGGCGCCCGCATCCGGCTTAGAGGCTAATGTCACGATCGGCGTACCTTCGGAAACGCGATCGCCGACGCTCACGTTAACCGTTTCGACGACACCGTCTTGCGTGGACGGAATCTCCATCGACGCCTTTTCGCTTTCAAGCGTAATGAGCGAATCGTTTTTCTTCACGCGATCGCCGGGCTTGACAAGTATTTCGATCACCGGCACGTTCTTGAAATCACCGATGTCCGGAACGTGAACTTCCAACGCTGTACTCATTCCTCAAACCGCGATCGGATTTGGTTTGTGCGGGTCGATGGCGTATTTCTCGATCGCTTCGGCAACGCGCTTTGCGTCGATCGTTCCGTCTTGCGAGAGCGCGTGAAGCGCTGCAACCGCAACGTAGTAGCGGTTTACTTCAAAGAATTCGCGCAGTTTTTTTCGCGTGTCGCTGCGGCCGTAGCCGTCGGTACCGAGGGTTACATACCGGCGCGCACCTACATACGGGCGGATCTGTTCCGCATAGAGGCGGATGTAGTCGGTCGACGCGATCGCCGGACCTTGCCGATCGCTTAACATCGTTTCTACGTACGACCGCTTCGGCTTCGCAGCAGGATCCAGCATATTTGCGCGTGCGACGGCGTTGCCGTCGCGATGAAGCTCGTTGAAACTCGTAACGCTCCAGATGTCGGATGCTACGTCCCAATCGTTTGCGAGCAGATCCGCGCCGGCGATGACCTCCCGCAGAATCGCGCCCGAGCCCAATAGCTGAACGCGTCGGCTCGCGCTTCCGAGCCTGTGGTGAGCTTGTCGAGCCGTGGATCAGATGCATACCACGCAAAATGCCTTCGGCGGCCCCGTCCGGCATATCGGGATGCGCATAGTTTTCATTGAGAAGCGTGATGTAGTAATACACGTCTTCTTGGTCCGTGAGCATGCGGCGTAAGCCGTCTTGGATGATGACCGCAACTTCGTACGAGTAGGTCGGATCGTAGCTGCGGCAATTCGGAATGAATTGCGCGAAGACTTGGCTGTGCCCGTCTTCGTGTTGCAGGCCTTCACCGTTGAGCGTCGTGCGTCCCGACGTGCCGCCGAGCAAGAATCCGCGCGTGCGCGAATCGCCGGCCGCCCACGCGAGATCGCCGACGCGCTGAAACCCGAACATCGAATAGAAGATGTAGAACGGCACCATCGGCAGATCGTGATTCGAATACGACGTGCCGGCCGAAATGAACGACGAGATCGCACCCGCTTCGTTGATGCCTTCTTGCAGAATCTGCCCGTGCTTGTCTTCGCGATACCACATGAGCTGTTCGGCATCTTGCGGATGGTAGAGCTGACCGACCGACGAGTAGATGCCGAGCTGGCGGAACATGCCTTCCATGCCGAACGTGCGTGATTCGTCGGCAACGATCGGGACGATTCGTGGTCCGACGGTTGCGTCGCGCGCAATCGTATTGAGAATGCGCACGAACGCCATGGTCGTCGAAATCTCGCGATCGCCGGTCCCTTTGAGCTGTCCTTCAAACGCCGAGAGTGGAGGCACGGCGAGCGATTCCGATTTACCGCGCCGTTGCGGAAGCGCGCCTAGAACGTTGATGCGCTCTCGAAGATACCGCATGTCCGCGCTGTCCTCGGGGGGACGATAAAATCCGACGTCTTGCACTTGCCGGTCGTCTACCGGAACTTGAAATCGATCGCGAAACGTGCGCATCTCGTCGATATCCATCTTTTTCGCTTGATGCGCGATGTTGAGCGCCTCGCCGGCTTCGCCCATACCGTAGCCTTTGATCGTTTTCGCGAGGATGACGGTCGGTTGCCCTTTGTGTTCGACGGCTGCTTTATACGCTGCGTACACTTTGATGGGATCGTGGCCGCCGCGTTGCAGCGCCCAGATTTGATCGTCAGTCCAATGCTCGACGAGTTTCGCCGTTTCGGCATAGCGTCCGAAGAATTCGTCGCGCACGAATTTGCCGTTGCGCGATTTATACGTTTGATAATCGCCGTCGACGGTTTCGTTCATCAATTGCACGAGGCGGCCGCTCGTATCGGCTTGCAGCAGCGGATCCCAGCGGCTTCCCCAGATGACCTTGATGACGTTCCAGCCGGCGCCTTTGAACACGCGCTCGAGCTCTTGAATGATCTTGCCGTTGCCGCGCACCGGTCCATCGAGGCGCTGGAGATTCGCGTTGATGACCCAAATGAGATTGTCGAGTTTCTCGCGCCCTGCGAGGGAAATTGCGCCGAGCGTTTCGGGTTCGTCCGTTTCACCGTCGCCGACGAACGCCCACACTTTGCGTCCCGCCGTATTTCGCAAGCCGCGATCGTCAATGTAGCGCATGAAGTGCGCCTGATAGATCGACATGATGGGGCCGAGGCCCATCGACACGGTCGGATATTGCCAAAAGTCCGGCATCAACCATGGATGGGGATACGAGGACAGTCCGCCGCCATCGACTTCTTGACGGAAGCGCTGGAGGTGCGCTTCGTCGATCCGTCCCTCTAAGAACGCGCGCGCGTAAATTCCCGGTGAGCTATGACCTTGGAAGAAGACCATGTCGCCGCCGAACGATTGCGACGGCGCGCGAAAGAAATGATTGAAGCCGACGTCGTAGAGCGTCGCGGCCGATGCAAAGGTCGCGACGTGTCCGCCCAGCTCGGATGACAACGTGTTTGCGCGCACGACGAGCGCTGCAGCGTTCCAACGTACGTAGTGACGCAAGCGCGCTTCGATATCGAGATCGCCCGGGAACACCGGCTGCTGTTCGACCGCAATCGTATTGACGTAGGGCGTTTCGAGTCCGAGTGAAACGTGCGCACCCCCGCGTTGCGCCTCACCGACGAGCTTCTCCAATAGATCGCGCGCGCGTTCCGGGCCCTCCGTCGCGATGACGCCTCGCATGGCTTCGAGCCATTCCGCGGTTTCCTGGGGGTCGGGATCGGCGGCACCGTTTACGCCGGGAACGGGGAGTGTTTCCATGAGCGCGCCATTCCGCTTCAGCGGCGAATCCCTTGCTAGTGGATTACTCCAATTTGCAGTCCGGTACGAGCCAATTATATCGACGTCGTTGCAGCCGCTTTGCGCTCGTCGCGTACGACGATCAGGACGGCGGCCAACAGGACGACGGCCCCCCCGATTGCGAGCGGCGGTACGGGTTCATGGAAGATCGCAAGCGCCAGTGCGGCGGCAAACACAGGCTCCAGCAGATTGGCGAACGAGACGGCACTCGGCGAGAAGAAGCGCAGCGACGCGTTCATCGCCGTGTGACCCATCAGTTGCGAGATGAGCGCCATTGCGACGATGCCCGCCCCATGCCGCGGTCGCGGACGGCGCCGGAGGCGGCTGGCGCGAAACTACCGCTGCGAGCAGCAGAGCGACCGCCGCCCACCCGTACGTGTGGGTCACGATGCGCCGCGTGCTGAGCGCATCGCGGACCGTGCGCACGAGCAAGAAGTACGCCGCCAATGCCATCGCGCCGCCGATGGCGAGGCCGGCGCCGAGCCACTCGCCGCCGGGATGCGGCGCCGGCGTTCGGTCGAAGCCGACGACCATCACGAGGCCGGCTGCCCCGGCCACGAACGCCGCGGTCGACCCGCGCGAGAGCATCCGGCCGTGAATGACCGCGTCGTATGCTGCGGTCCAGATCGGCGTCGTGGATACGAGCAGCGTCGATACCGCCACCGAGGTGTAGTCGAGCGAAGCGATCCAGGAGCCGAAGTGCACCGCGAGGGCGGCACCCGCGATGGCAAGGACCGCGCGTTGCCTTCCGCGCGCCGGTGCGCCGAGCGTTTCACGTCGTGTAATCGCCAGCGCGCCGAGTACGCCGGCGGCGATGATCAGCCGGGCGGCGGAAACCGCCAGCGGTCCGGCTCCGGCTAACGCGTAACGCGCAAAAATGGCAGCGGCGCCAACTGCGAGTTGTGCGCCGCCGAGGATCAGGTACGGAAGCACGCGCTTCCGATGTTTAGTTCACCGCAGGCGTTGGCCTCGTCAGCGGGTTCGGAAGACGGTGGCCCGGGTGCATCGACTCCGGCACCGCGAACGGCGATGGAACGCTCGCGCGGCTAGCCTGGGGCGCGGTGTTTGCCGGATGTGCGCTCTCCGGAACCGGAACCGAGGTCGGGCTTGGCGCGGGCGTACCAAGTTGCGGCAACGGCGCAGGCACCAAGGCTTTCAACATCGTCGGCGCGGGGGCGGTGGAAGCGACGACGGGCAGCGCCGCGATGGTGATTGCGAGCATGACAGATGAGAGGGCCTTCATAACGCGTGCGCTCCTCGATAGTGTAAAAGTGCGTATATACGTTCGGCTGCCTGGTACTTGCCCCTGCAAAAGAATATCGGCAGTACACGTCGTACGCATGACCTTATTGCGGGAGCTTGAGCGGATTTGCGCCGTTGCGCAGATCCATGCGGGCTGAGAGGGCGCGACCTGCGTCGACCGCCGTACGCACCGGGTAATGCCGGTGCAGGAAGGGGCATTTCAGTGAAGGTTTTCCTCGAGGGCAGCGACCCGGCGATTCGCGTGCCCGTTCGCCAGATTGCATTGACGGACGGAACGACGCACACCGTATACGATACGAGCGGACCGTACACCGATCCGGGCGTCGAGATCGATCTCAAACAAGGTCTGCCGAAGTTGCGCGCACCGTGGATTGCCGCGCGCGGCCGCGGCGACGGCAACGTGACGCAGATGCATTACGCGCGACGCGGCGAGATCACCAAAGAGATGGAGTTCATCGCGCTGCGTGAAGGCGTGAGCCCGGAGTTCGTGCGCGACGAAGTCGCGCGCGGGCGCGCCATCATTCCCGCGAACATCAATCACCCGGAAAGCGAACCGATGATCATCGGCCGGAACTTCCATGTGAAGATCAACGCGAACATCGGCAACTCCGCGGTTACGTCGACGATTGAAGAAGAAGTCGATAAGATGACCTGGGCGACGCGGTGGGGCGCCGACACGGTGATGGACCTTTCAACCGGCAAAAACATCCACGAAACGCGCGAGTGGATCATTCGCAACTCTCCCGTTCCAATCGGAACCGTTCCGATCTATCAAGCGCTCGAGAAAGTCAACGGCAAAGCGGAAGAGCTCACGTGGGAAATCTACCGCGACACGCTGATCGAACAGGCGGAGCAGGGCGTCGACTATTTCACGATTCACGCCGGCGTGTTGCTGCGGTACGTTCCGCTTACGGCGAATCGCGTCACCGGCATCGTCTCACGCGGCGGATCGATTCTCGCGAAGTGGTGCCTCGCGCATCACGACGAGAACTTCCTCTACTCGCACTTCGAAGACATCTGCGAGATCATGAAGGCGTACGACATCGCGTTCTCGCTCGGCGACGGCTTGCGTCCGGGCTGCACGGCCGATGCAAACGACGCCGCGCAGTTCGGCGAGCTGGAAACGCTCGGCGAGCTGACGCAGATTGCGTGGAAACACGACGTGCAAGTGATGATCGAGGGCCCGGGTCACGTGCCGATGCACTTGATCAAAGAAAACATGGACAAACAGCTCGAGATCTGTCACGAAGCGCCGTTCTACACGCTCGGGCCGCTCGTTACCGATATCGCGCCCGGTTACGATCACATCACGAGCGCGATCGGCGCGGCGATGATCGGCTGGTACGGCACCGCGATGTTGTGCTACGTGACACCGAAAGAACACCTCGGTCTCCCGAACAAGAAAGACGTCAAGGACGGCGTCATTGCGTACAAGATTGCGGCGCATGCCGCCGATCTGGCGAAAGGACATCCACGCGCGCGCCATTGGGACGACGTGTTATCGAAGGCGCGGTTCGAGTTCCGCTGGGAAGATCAGTTCAACCTCGCGCTCGATCCGGATACGGCCCGCGAGTTCCACGACGAAACGCTGCCTGCTCCCGGCGCGAAGATCGCGCACTTCTGCTCGATGTGCGGCCCGCATTTCTGTTCGATGAAGATCACGCAAGAAGTGCGCGAATTCGCGGAGAAAGGGATGGCCGAAAAGTCGAAAGAGTTCATCGAAAAAGGCGCGGAGGTGTACGTCGCGACGCCGTAACGTCCGCGGTGTCTTGTTCGATCGCGACGGGACGATCGTCGTCGACGTACCGTACAACGGAGATCCGCAACTCGTCCGGCCGGTTCCGCATGCGAAGGAACTGCTTGACCAGTTGCGCGGTGCCGGACTCAAAGTCGGCGTGTTGACGAATCAAAGCGGCGTCGGACGCGGCACGATCACCGGCGAGCAAATGCGCGCCGTGAACGCGCGTATCGACGAACTGCTCGGTCCATTCGACGGCTGGTTCATCTGTCCGCATGCACCCGGCGACGATTGCGAATGCCGGAAGCCAAAACCCAAACTCGTTTACGACGCAGCGAGGCTATGGGAAATCGATGCCGGCGAAATCGTTGTCATCGGCGACAAAACGAGCGACGTGGAGGTCGCGCGGAATGCGAACGCGCTCGGCATCCTCGTTGACGCGAACCATTCGCTCTCGGATGCAATCGCGTCGATTCTTTTCGCCTCAGATTGACTTAGCGCGTGCCGCCCAGCCAGTAGTCGACGTCGGCTCCGGTTGCGCCGATGCCGTTTGCTTTTGCGATGGCGAACGCGGTCGCCGGAAGATGGACGGCGCTTTGCAAGTGGTGCCACGCGCGCAACACTTTGACGACGTAATTTTGGGTTTGACCGTATGGCGGAATGCCGCCGAACTCTTCAACGGCTTTAGGACCCGCGTTGTATGCCGCGAACGTCAATTCGTAGCGGCGCGGATCGGCGTGAAAGCGATCGAGCAACCCGCGCAAATAGCGAGCCGCGCCGGAGAGATTTTGAACCGGATCGCGCGGATTGACGCCGAGCGTCGCCGCGGTACCCGGCATGAGCTGTCCAAGACCGATTGCGCCTGCGTACGAGAGCGCGTGCGTATGCCAACTCGATTCGACCGTAACGATCGCTGCGAGCATATTCGTGTCGATCTTCCACCGATGCGACGAGACGATCAGATGGCGCGCGAGATCTTTGCTCTGCCAGTCCGGAAGTTGCGGGTTGCATTTGCGCAGCACGGAGGCATACGCGGCGATCGTGATACGGTTCGCCGGGACCGAATGCGTCGCGGCCGGCGCAGCGATTGGGAAAACCACCGCGAGTGCGAAGCAAAGTCCCGCGAGGAGCGAGGCACGGCGTCGGCTCATGGGTCGCGATGGTTCAATCGGCCTACGCGGAATCCTAGTAGGGCGGTCCTTTTATTTACGCCACCGAATGCGAAAATTGTGTCAAGAAATGTGTCACCGCGCGCGCGTCGTGCGTGGGGCATCGGAATTCTCATTTTCTTTGTCGTGATGTGCGGGGCAATCGCTTACTCGCAGTGGTATGCGATTCACGTCAACGTGCCGCGATATCAGTCGGAACAGCGCCGATGAAATCCGAGACGACGGGCAAGCTCTTGCGCGTCTTCGTCGGTGAGAGCGATCGTCACGGCGGTCAGCCGCTGTATATCGCGATCGTCGAACGTGCGCGCAAAACCGGGCTTAGCGGTGCAACGGTGTTCAAAGGCATCGAAGGGTATGGCGGTCATTCCGTCGTGCACGCCGCGCGCGTTTTCGACCTTTCGACCGACTTGCCGGTGCTGATCGAAATCGTTGATAGCGAGGAGAAGATCGGCGCGTTCATTCCGGTGCTCGACGACATGGTGCACGAAGGGCTGATCACGCTCGAAACCGTTGAGATCATCCGTTATAAGAGCGGCGAGCCCAAAGCGTGAGCGCGCTCTTCAACTGGGCTGCGCTCGCCGCGATCTTCATCGGCGGCGGCATCGGATCGGTGTTGCGCTACGCCGTAACGCTCGGCGTGACGCAGCGCTTGGGTCCCGGTTTTCCCTGGGCGACGTTTGCCATAAATGTTGCGGGAAGTTTCATTATCGGGCTTGTGTTCGAACTTTCGCAAACGCGAGCGCTCGGCGTAACGCCGCTCGTTCGTGTCTTTCTGATGACTGGAGTACTCGGCGGTTTTACGACCTTCTCGACGTTTTCGCTCGACATCGTGACGCTCGCCGGCGAACGTGCGGCGTCGCTTGCGCTTCTTTACGGCGCGGGAAGCGTGATTGTGGGCTTCGTCGCAGCGTTTGCGGGCATCGTTGCGGTGCGCGCGCTGCAGTTCTGATTCTTCTTTGATGATGCACGCGCAGGAGATTCACGCTTTGTGAACGGACGGCATTTCCGTTCACGCGAGGAGGAAGAGTGAAGTTACGACTGTTGGTCGGAGTGTTGTGCTGCGCTACGGCAGGAGCGCTCTCCGGAGCGCCGGTGTACGCGCAAGCGCCGCAGCCCGCTGCGTCGGCGAGCCCGAGCGCGCAAGCAACGCCGCCGGTGGGGCCGGCGCCGCACGGCACACCGCCACCGAAGCCGTCGAAGCCGACTCCGACCCCGACCGCCACGCCGACGCCCGGGCCGCCGTACGGCAACATGAATTGGCGCGAGATCGGACCCGCGACGGCGGGCGGTCGCGTCGCCGCGGTCGCAGGCTCGTCCACCGATCCGAAGCTGTACTACATCGGCAGCGCCGGCGGCGGCGTGTGGAAGAGCAGCAACGGTGCGCAAACTTGGGATCCGGTGTTTACGAAGGAAAGCGTGGCGGCGATCGGCGCGGTCACGATCGATCCGACCGACAACAACACCGTATGGGTTGGTAGCGGCGAAGCGAATCCGCGTAATGATGTCAGCTACGGCGATGGCGTGTACAAGACGACCGACGCCGGCGACAAGTGGACGAACATGGGTCTCGCCGCTACCAAGCAGATTTCGCGTATCCTCGTCGACCCGCGCAATCATAACCACGTGATCGTCGGTGCGCTCGGCGACCTGTTCAACGATAGCCCGGATCGTGGCGTCTACGTGACCGACGACGGCGGCAAAACGTGGACGAAGACGCTCTACACGGGTCCGCAAACAGGCGTTTCCGACATGGCGCTCGACCCGCAGAACCCGAGCGTCGTATACGCCGGTATGTGGACGTTCCAACGCAGGCCGTGGACGTTTATGAGCGGCGGTCCCGACGACGGGCTGTTCAAATCGACGGACGGCGGCAAAACGTGGACGAAACTTACGGGACATGGATTGCCGACCGACACGCTCGGCCGCATCGGCCTCGCGGTCGCACCGAGCAATGCTAATCGCGTTTATGCGCTGATCGAATCGAAGCAAGGCATTCTTTGGCGCAGCGACGACGGCGGCAGTAACTGGACCATGGTGTCGAAAGACACGCTCGTCGATCAGCGGCCGTTTTACTTCTCGCACATCGGCGTCGATTCGAAAAATCCCGATGTCGTCTATGCCGTATCCGAAGCACTCGCGAAATCGACCGACGGAGGCAAAACGTTCAAAGAAATCGCCGAACAAGTTCACGTCGATTATCATGCGATCTGGATTTCGCAGAACGACCCGACGCGTATCATGGTCGGCGAAGACGGCGGCTACGCGTTGACCGTCGACAACGGCGCAAACTGGTTCTTCTCGGCAAATCTTCCGATCGCGCAAGTCTATCGCGTCGGTCTTTCGAACGAGAATCCGTACTGGGTGTGCGGCGGCTTACAAGATAACAACGCGTGGTGCGCGCCGAACAACACGCAAGATCCGTCGGGAATTCAAAACAAGGCATGGATCAACGTCGTCGGAGGCGACGGCGAATGGGCGGTTCCCGACCCGATCGATCCGAATTACATTTGGTCCGATTCGGAAAACGGTTTCGTTCTCGTTTCGAACAAGATCACGAAAGACGGCTGGTTCGTCATCCCGTATCTGCAAACGTCGATCGAGAGCTTCGACAACCGCCGAGCGAAGATTCGCTGGAATTGGGAAACGCCGATTGCGTTTGCGCCCTGGGACGGACACATCGCCTGGATCGGAGGCAACCGCGTGTTCCAGTCGACCGATCGCGGATTGCACTGGACGATCATTAGCCCCGATCTCACCCGCAACGTCAAAGAACACCAAGCGCCGTCGGGTGGTCCGATTACGCACGATGTGTCGGGAGCAGAAGCGAGCGATACGCTTCTCGACATCGAGGGATCGCGACTCGCGAAGGGTGAGATCTGGGCCGGTACCGATGACGGACTGATTCAACTCACGCGCGACGGCGGAAAGCACTGGACGAACGTTACGCCGCCGGGCGGCCCCGAATACGGACGGTACGCGTCGATCTCGCCGTCGCCGCTCGTGGACGGCACCGCGTATGCGACCAATGACGGACACTACACCGGCGATAACAAACCATACGCGTTCGTCACGCACGACTTCGGCAAGCACTGGACGTCGATTACGAACGGCATTCCGAACGATACGTGGGCACGCGCGATTGCGGCCGACATCCGCAACCGCAACATCGTCTACCTCGGAACCGAAGAAGGCATATGGATCTCGTTCGACGCCGGCAACTCATGGCAGAAGTTCATGAACAATCTGCCGACAGTGTCGGTGCATGACATCCGCATGCAGCCGCAGTTCGATGATCTCGTGATCGCGACGCATGGACGCTCGATCTATGTGATGGACGATATGACGCCGGTTCAGCAATTGCAAACGGCGCTGGCGCGCGGCAATTATCTTTTTCCGGTTCGCACGTCATATCAGTACAATCAGCGAGAAGACGACGAAGGGACGTACACGAACTACGCGGCCGACAATCCGCCAAACGGGACCGTGATTACGTTCTATCAGCGCGCCGAGCAAAAGAATCCGCCGAAGGTGGAAATCCTCGACTCCTACGGTCACGTTGTGCGCAGGTATGAGGGGACGCACAAAGTCGGCGGTAAGGACCAGCCGTGGGTTTCTAATAAAGTGGGCCTCAACCGCTTCGTATGGGATTGGTCCTCCGAAGGGCCCGTAAAATGGTACGGCGCGGCGCGCGAACGCTATCAGGGTCCCAACGGCGGCCCCAACGTTCCGCCGGGAAACTACTCGGTACGCTTGACGCTCGGCAGTCAGACGTTCATGCAACGCTTCGTCGTGAAGACCGACCCGAAGACGAAGTACACGCAGAAGGAAATCGTCGAGGGATATGAACTCGCCAAACGCGGCGAAGCGATGTACTCGCAAGTCGATACGATGCTGAATGACCTCGACACCGTGAAGAAGAGCATCGATTCGGCGACGGCCGCAGCAGCCAAGGCGAACGACACGGCGTCGTCGGCAAAGCTGAAGTCCATCGCACAAGCGCGCGAGGATCTCTTCTCGACGCTGACCGCCGATTATCACAACGACGAAGACTCGATTCAAATGCCGGGCAAGCTCCGTGAAGATCTGCAAACGCTGCAGTTCTTCGGAGGAACCGTTGTTACGCCGGCGATGACGCAGTATTTCAACCGCGTCGCCGGCGAGCTCAAGACCGCGACTGCACGCTACAATGCATTCGTCACCCAGCAAGTGCCGCAACTCAATGCGACGCTCCAAACCCTGAAACTCAAAACGATCACGGTCAATCAAGTCCATTAACCCGGGTTCGCGCCGCTGCGCAAACCCGATCTCTCTTTGTGGAGGATGAGGGAAAACGTTGAATTTACGTACGCGTGCGGTTGCCGGTCTCGCAGCAACTGCGCTGCTCGCGCCGGCTGTTCTCGCGCAGCCCGCGCATGCGGCGAATGCTCCTTATAGCGATCTAAAGTGGCGCTCGATCGGACCGGCGATTGCCGGCGGTCGTGTCGCCGGTGTGGCGGGAACCCCGCAAAATCCGAAGATCTACTACATCGCGACGGCGGGCGGCGGCGTGTGGAAAACCGCGAACGGCGGCTACACCTGGGATCCCGTCTTCGACAATCATGGCGTGGCCGCGATCGGCGCGGTTGCGATCGATCCGCAACACGATGACACGGTTTGGGCGGGAACCGGTGAAGCGAATCCCCGCAACGATGTAACATTCGGTAACGGACTGTACAAAACGACGGATGGTGCGAAGACATGGACGCGTGTAGGACTGGACGGCGTGTGGAGCATTTCTCGCATTGCCATCGATCCGAAGGACACGAATCACGTCGTCGTTGCCGCGTTCGGCGATCCGTTCAAGGATTCCGAGAACCGCGGGATTTACGTGACGTTCGACGGCGGTAAAACGTTCAAGAAAACGCTCTATCTCGGACCGTCGAGCGGCGCAAGCGATCTTGCGATGGATCCGAAGAATCCGAACGTGCTCTACACCGGGATGTGGCAATTCCGCCGCGTTCCGTGGAACTTCACGAGCGGCGGTCCGGACGACGGTCTCTTCAAATCGACGGACGGCGGTCGCAGCTGGAAACGGTTGGCGGGACACGGACTGCCGACGGGATATACGGGACGCATCGGTTTAGCCGTTGCGCCGAGCAACCCGAACCGCGTCTACGCGCTCATTGAAGCGAAGGGCGGCATTCTGTGGCGCAGCGACGACGCGGGCGCCGATTGGAAGATGATCAACGACGACACGCTCGTGGATCAGCGCCCGTTCTACTTCACGCACATCAACGTCGACCCGACGAATCCCGATCACGTGTACGCCGTTTCGGAAATGCTCGCGGAGAGCAAAGACGGCGGCAAGAAGTTTACGTCGATCGCCAAAGACGTCCACGTCGACTACCACGCGATGTGGATCGCGCCGAACGATTCCAAGCGGATGATGACGGGCGAAGACGGCGGCTACGCGCTCACGCTCGACGGCGGCAAAAATTGGTCGTTCTCGCGCAACTTGACGATCGGCGAAGTCTATCACGTCGGACTTTCGAACGAAAATCCGTACACCGTCTGCGCGCCGCTGCAAGACAACAACGGCTTTTGCGGGCCGTCGAATTCGCTGTCACCGGACGGAATTTTGAACCGCCACTGGATCAATGTCGTCGGCGGCGATGGTGAATGGAGCATTCCCGATCCGATCGATCCGACGTACATCTGGAGCGATCTCGAGAACGGCGTGTTGCTCGTGTTCAACAAGAAAACCGAAACGGCGCGCTTCGTTCGTCCGTACGATCCGTTTCCTGGCAGCTTCCTCGGACCGTTCGATCTCAGCACCGCGAAGTATCGATTCAACTGGGATTCACCGATCAATTTCGCTCCGTGGGACGGACACATCGCCTGGATGGGTGCGAACGTTGTGTTTCAGACGACGGATCGGGGCGAGCACTGGACGGTGATCTCGCCGGATCTTACGCGCAACATCAAGTCGCATCAACAGCCGACGGGCGGACCGCTCGCAAAAGACGTATCGGGCGCTGAGTATTCCGATACATTGCTCGATATCGAAGGTTCGCCGCTCGATCGAGGCGAGATTTGGGTCGGTACCGACGATGGTCTCGTGCAAATGACACGCGACGCCGGCGAGCATTGGGAAAACGTAACGCCGCCGGGAACGCCGCAGTACGCGCGTATGCCCTCCGTCGTTCCGTCCTCGACGCAAGCGGGCACCGCGTATGCCGTTGCCGACAATCACCGCATGGGTGATTATGCGCCCTACATTTTCGTGACGCACGACTACGGAAAGTCGTGGACGAAGATCGTCAACGGCTTACCGGGCGACGTGTGGGCGCGTTCGGTGAGGCCGGACATCCACAACCCAAACTTGGTTTATGCCGGCACCGAGACGGCGCTCTACATCTCGTACGACGGCGGCGCTCACTGGGACAGCTTCCGCAACAACTTGCCGCAAGTTTCGGTTCGCGACATTCGCATCCAGCCCGACTTCAACGATATCGTGATTGCAACGCACGGGCGCGATATTTGGATTCTGGACGATGCAACGTCGCTGCAGCAGCTGCCCGAGGCGCAACGCGCCGGCCAGATGCTCTTCAAGCCGCGCACCTCGTATGAGTATCATTACCACTCGAACGAAAATTCGAGCGCATATACCGATTTCGCAGGTCAGAATCCGCCCCAAGGTGCCATCGTCGATTTCTACCAATCGGCTCCGCAAAAGGGCACACTCTCTGCGGAAATCCTCGACGCGAGCGGCAAGGTGATTCGAACGATCAAGGGCACGCATAAAATCGCGGGCAAAGACGTGCCGTACATTCCAAACAAAGCGGGCATCAACCGCTTCACGTGGGATTTCCATATCGATGGCCCGACAAAGTGGCACGGTGCTGCGCGCGAAGAATATCAAGGCCCGAACACCGGCCCGATGGTTGTTCCGGGCAGCTACTCGGTTCGCATGACGGTCGGCGGGAACACGATGACGCAAACCTTCGAGGTGAAGCCGGATCCGCGCGATTCGTGGGCGCAGGCGCAATATCAAGCCGGCTTCGACTTCGCGGTGAAGTACAACGACCGTTACGGCAAGATCGACGAGGCGCTCAACAACATGGACGCAATCAAGAAGTCGCTCTTTGCTGCAAAGACCAGCGACCCGTCGTTGAGCTCGGCGATCGCGAATGCACGGAAGACGTGGAGCGATGTGTTCTATGGCTTCACGGCCGACTATCACAACGACGAAGACTCGATTCAGCGTCCCGGTTCGCTGCGTGAATCGGTACCGCGCACCGGCTTCGGCGTGCAACTTCCGCCGACGGCGGAACAGCTCGACTATGCGTCGCGTTTCGACGCCGCGTACGATAAAGCGTTCGCCGATTACAACGCGTTCGTTCAATCGCTGCAGGGACTCTCGAAGCAGCTGCAGGCGAAAGGCATGAAATCGATCGAAGGCGCGACACCGGTCTCGCCGTAGATTCGTTATACGAACAGTCTCTTGAGGAGCGCGTCGTGCTTGTACGACGCGCTCTTCGCAAAGTGGACGATGATGAGATCGCGCGATGGAATGACGTACAGCCCCTGCCCCGCGGATCCGCTCGCGTAAAACGTGTCGTCCGGTACGCCCGCAGGCGCGAGCCACCAGGCAAGGCCGTACCGCGCATTCGCGGCCGAGCCGTGCAATGCTTCGGCATTTTCGCGCACGTGGCGCAGCACGTATCGCCCGTACGCGAGCCACTCGCTCGCGCGCAGTTGCACGCCGGTCGGCAGCGGATGCGTTCCGTCGCTCAACGTTCGCCACTCATCGACGTGCACGCGCGCCGGCTCGAGCACGCGCCGCCGCAGATACGTATGCGGTGTTTCACCATGTGGTTCCAGCACACGTGCGAAAAATGCGCCGAAGACCTGCAGCGGAATTCCGCCGTACGTAAACGTTTCGCCCGGACGGTTTTTCAACGGAATCGCGAGCGCTTTCTCGTATGTCGGCACGGATGCACCGAGGCCGCCGAATCCGTAGCCGGCCGTCATCGCGAGCAGCATCCGCGGCGTAATGTTGCGCCGGATGTCGCCCGCGAACTCCGGTATAACGCTCAGCACCGGTTCGTCGAGCTCGAAGAGACCATCGCCGACCGCGCACAGCGCCGTCGTTCCCCAGAAGCTCTTGGTTCCGCTATAAATGGCGTGCGGCGCATCGGCGCGGTATCCTGATTCGTACGTTTCGAACAGCGTCTGTTTCGAATTCGCGATGACGAGCGCGTGCAGCGTATGCTTGCGAGCATATGCGGCGGCCGCGTCGAAATTCGCCAACGTCGCTTGTGCCATGAGGAGGACGTTCGTGCTCGCCGCAGTGCGCCATGCAAAGGACGAAAAGGGCATGTTGCGCGTCGAGGAGATCGACGCGCCGCGCCTGGCGCCGGACGACGTGCTGTTGGAAGTGAAAGCGTGCGGCATCTGCCGTACCGATTTGCACGTTGTGGACGGCGAACTGCCGCCGCATCGCGATCGCATCGTTCCCGGGCACCAAATCATCGGATGCATTGCGGCCGTCGGAGCTGCTGTGGATCCCGCGCTCGTCGGAGCACGGCGCGGCGTTTCATGGGTCGCGCACACCGACGGAACGTGCGCGCAGTGCCGCGCAGGCCGCGAAAATCTGTGCGATTCGATCGCGTTCACCGGTTACGACCGCAACGGCGGCTATGCGCAATTCGCCGCGGCGCGCGCTGATTTTACGTACGCGTTACCGGAAGAACTCGACGACATTTCGGCTGCGCCGCTCTTATGCGCCGGCATCATCGGCTATCGCGCGTTGCGCGTGGCCGGCGTTCAGCCTCGCGAACGCGTGGGACTCTACGGATTCGGTGCGTCGGCGCACCTCGCGATACAGGTGTTGCACGCCTGGAACTGCGAGGTCTACGTCGCGACGCGTGGCGCTTCGCACCGGGAACTCGCGCGTGACATGGGCGCGGCGTGGGTTGGCGGCGAGGATGAGCCGCCGCCACGGCAGCTCGATCGCGCGGTGACGTTTGCGCCGTCGGGAGACGTCGTCATCGCAGCGCTCGCGGCGTTGCGGAAAGGCGGTATCGTCGCAATCAACGCGATCCATTTGGACCGTATGCCGGCGTTCGATTACGACCGTCTGCTGTGGGGCGAACGGCAGCTCCGCAGCGTTACAAACATGACGCGAGACGATGCAATTGGCTTTCTTTCTCTTGCGGCGAGGGCAGGTATCCGCTCGCGCGCGACGCAGTTTTCCCTACGGGAAGCACCAGCCGCGCTCGACGCGCTCCGCGGCGACCGCATCGACGGTGCCGCCGTGCTTCTTCCGTAGAAAGGTGACGATGAGCCGAGCCTTTGTCAAAGATGACGACGGCGGGCCGGAACCATTAATCAACCGACCCGTCAGCGAATCGCCGAATTACGTCACACCTCGCGGCTTGCAGCTGCTTCGTGAGGCGCTCGCGCGCGCGGAGTCCGACGGAAACGAGCGCGACCTGCGCTACTACAGCGAACGCGTCGAAACCGCGATCGTCGTTCAGCCCGCATCGCACGCGAACGGCGTCGTCGAATTTGGTGCGACGGTCGAGGCACACGATGCGCATGGCGGACGCTTACGCGTGCGAATCGTCGGCGAAGATGAAGCCGATCCGTTCAAAGGATCGATCAGTTGGGAATCGCCGATTGCGCGCGCGCTTGCCGACCACCATGTCGGCGATCGCGTGACCGTTGTTCGGCCCGCGGGTCCGATCGAATACACGATCGACGCGATAAACTACGAATAGCGTTACATTCCCGGCGCTTTTCCCTGTTCGGCCTCGAAGACGTAAATGCGTCCGCGAATCGTCGCGTTGCCGCTCATCCATTCGCCTTTGAGCGATCCGCGAAAGCTTATTTGCCGTACGTTTAGCATGACGTTGCCGTTACTGACGCCGCCGCTCACCGGGATGTTCATTTGATTTGCAAACGGACTGTTCGGCTGGATCGAAATATCGGTGTAGCGCCCGGTGACGATACCGTTATTGAAGTTGAGATACATCTGCCCGACGTACGGCTGCGTGCGGCTGTTGAGCGGACGAAAGCCGATGATGTACGGTACGTTGCGGACGACGCCGCTGGTCGATACGCCGCAAAGCATGAAAGCAAGAACAAGTAGTAGTCGTTTCACGTTAGCTCCTGGTGGGCAACAGCGGGGGCATGAAGAAACTGAGACACTCTGCGACTGCAGCCATCATTGCGGCCGTGGCCTTGACCGGTGTCGCGGCTGCGCAGACGACTCAAACGCAAAATACCCAAGGCGGAACGGCTCAAGCCACGCCGGCAACGCAGCCCACGCAAGGAACGACGAAGAAGCCCACGTCCACCGGGCACAAGCATCATAAGTCCAGTGCGACCAGCACGACGAACCCGCAGGGAACGACGGCACCGCTTCCGCCTGAGAACGGTGCTTCGAACGATAGCAGCAGCAACGGCGGTTCGGATACCGGTGGGACGAGCGGCAACGCGCGTCCTACCGCTCCGCCGAACGGTTAGCGACACAACTTACCGCCGAAACGGCGCACCCGTCCGCCGAATGACGGACAACACTACATGGCGGCATACGACAGCACGAACACTAAGATGTTCGCGGCTGTCGCGCTGCGCCGCGAACGCGTCGCGCGCCACGACTTCGCCGTTGATGTACCTCGCGCAGTTTCGCAGGGGAATGCGTTCGCGAATTCGCTGAAAACGCATATCGCGATAATGAAATGCTCGTGCGTTTTGCTGATTGAGAAAGACGTATTCAAAATCGAAGATTTTTCTTACGTAACGTAGTTTCGCGGCGGCGATTCGAAGTGCAAAAGGACTCGGATTCCCGCGAGTCGACTAACGCTCTTATCGTTGCCATTTGCGACATAAGGAGAGTCAATTTGATGCGCTTGCGGACCCTTATTTGTGCATTCTCGTTGTTTGCGACGGTGATTCTACCGAACGTCGGTGCCGCCGCACCGCCTCCGCTCCCGCCGCAACCGAAAGTTCACCCGGCCGGCGTTCCGGCTGATGCAGTGCTCGTGAGCCCATGCGTCGTCGGCATGGGAGAACACTGGGCGAATTTAAAAAACTTGCCGTTGGGACCGATTTACGGCGTGTATAACGGCAAGCCGGTTTTTACGGAGATCATGGTGGATCAAAAAGCGTTCGCTGCCGGAAAAAGCTGGGACAAAATGCTCGCGCCCTTACCGGGTTACAAGATCGATCACGTCGATATTGATTTCGTTCCATACGGTCACGCCGGATATCCGATCAAACACTACGATATTCACGCATACTACGTCGGTCACGATACCCACGGAGCGTTCTGCCCCAATGGCGAAGCGATGCCACGCGCGCCCCAAACGCGTTAGAATCATGTTGCTCGCTCGTTGAGGGCGCTTGGCTTGCGGCTTGCGGGTCAGCCGCAGCCGGCGCCGACCGGACAGAACGTACGTCCGGGAGTTACAATGGACCCATGACCACGAATACCATGGTTGCGTTCGAGCCGTGCAAGACATGCGACCACCCACTAGCGAGCCACGTCGGCCCATGGGGCCCATGCGCTTCTGTGCTGGAAAACGGGGCTCGGTGCAGTTGCGAGTGTTTTTCCTCAACGGAGTCCTGACTACGAGCGCAATGTGTCAATGCGGTCGATACGGCCGATCCTCAACGGAATCCGAAGGTATGGGAAGAACACAACAACGGTGACGATGCTAAGAAGACCCGGCATAAAGTTTGACGACCTGGCCAAGTCAGCTGCGAAAATTCTGGCTTCAAAGGGCTATTCACGGCTCGAGTCCGAGCCGGGCTGGTGCTGGCAGAATGACGTGAACCGGGTTTGCTTTTCGGCGCCGCCGAGCGCGCACCCCAAATTTCCCTACGTGGTTACACGCGAGCGGATTCACGTAGTTGTCGACGATCCGCGCACTCTCCACCGTGCGCCCGCAGCTCGCAATTTCGCGGCTCACGAAACGCCGGAGCGGGTCGCAAAAGTAATCGAAGAAAAGCTCGAAAATCCCGATTGAGCACGGTGTAGTTTAACCTCGACTGAAACCGGCGCGTTCATTGCGCGATGTACGTTCAATCGCTAACGCGACATTCGCCCGATAGCGAGCGAATAAGAATCAAATCAGCAGCCCGATGGAATTTATTTAGAGCGCGCGCAGCGTCGAGCCGCAGCAGCGTTTGTAGTTCTTGCGCCGCCGCGACGGCATCCAGTCGCGAGGTCTTCGAGCGCTCCGTCTCGGGCGAACACAAAACGCCCGCTTCAATAACAGCAAGCGTTGTAAATTGGAGGAGATGAGGGAGACTCGAACTAGTGGCCGCTTACATGGCACATAGGCGCGCGTCGTTTCGCGGTCGACGATTGGCGCGAAAATCGCGCGTAAACCGTGGGAAAATGAGAATCCCTGATCGCAGGCTGTGCGCTGACGACCGCAGGATTACGTGTTGTTGTTGGTCGGTTTTGGGCGTCACGAGTCGTCCTGGAGAGATCGCGTGATTCGAGTAACCGCGGCGTGATTCGATCGGCTCTGCGCATGCCAGCCTGAAAACTGGATGCAGATGGCGATGTGGCTGCAGCCGCGGCGCCCCGCGCCAAGGAGAATTTTGGCGGCTTGTAATCTAAAAGGCTCAAGGCAGGCGAGCGGAAACATCGAACTTCCGTTCGGTAGTGTCGCGATTCTATTTTCCAGCCTCCTTGGCTCGACTTCGCGCCCTTTACATTTTCCGGCGGCAAGTGTACGGTAGGTAGACTTCGGGAAAAAGCGAAGTGGCAAGTATTCGGATAACGGCCTTTTCTTCAGGAGGCAGTAAGGATGTTATCAGGCAGTTTCTCAGCAAGGACGCGAAGCGTTTGCCTGGCGTCGGCCCCGCCGTATACACCGCACTTCAAGTGCTGGAACTTACGCCCCAAGCGGCCTTAAAGGCTGTTGGTGCGCTCTCGCTTCTGCGTGATGGCGTACATGAACTCCGGGTCGAAAAGATCCCGGGAATTAAGAAACCCAAAGATCATTGGATCAGACTCCTGATTGCATATTATCCGTCGGGTGTCGAGTGTGTCGTTCTTCATGTCGTGGTAAAGAAAACAAACAAGATCGATCCCGAAGACACCGAGCACGGCATTCGTAACCTGAGTGCATACAAGAGACAGCTTTCCGTACAATCGAGAAAATGAAAAATAAAACGAATAGGACACTGAGTTTAACCGATCAACTCGCGCAAGAATTCCCCGAGCTCAAGGCGCACGCGGAAGAAACAGCCGGCTTGGCGGAACTCGCTTCAGCTCTCATTCAACTCCGCGCGCGCGCCGGGTTGCGCCAGGTAGACTTGGCCAAGTTCGGCGGCCTGCCGGCGACGCTAGTCTCCGAGCTCGAGAATGGCCACAATAAGGGGATCGCGTGGCGAACCCTGACGCGTCTCGCAACCGGGGCTGGTGCACGGATACAGCTGTCATTTATCATTGACCCCGTAAATGCTGGGCAAGTCAACGTTTGCGTTGTTGGCGATTACGCGCAAGGCGCGTCAGAAGACGTCGCTGTTGACGCGATCGCGGAGCTGATCAATAAGCGCAATGCGGAGATACGCGACAGCGGTACGGTCCTGGCGGCGTAATGGCTTCCCGCAAGGATAGCGCAGCACCGATTGAGCCTGTAACTGGCGACGAGGGAAGTATTAACGTCCCTCCTGATCGCCTGATGGCTGCAATCATAAACGAGCTAGCGCGATCAAGAGTTCGGCATCGGGCACTGTTGTCGATGCTCGAGAAGCAGCACATTATTAGCATTCCCGATTACGTAAAGCAATATCAGAAAGAGGAGCAACAAGACTTTCGCCAGTTCGTGGAACTGTTGCTTCTTTCACCACTTGAGTTTCGAGAGCGCTGGCCCGACTGGCTTGCGAACGAGGCGCAAACGTTTGGTTACGACGGCTCATCGCGCTCGAACATCGCCGTTTCGCCGGCTTCTAATGCGCCGCAACGACGTCCGGCTCGAAAGCGCTCGAGCCCAAGGAAAAAGAACGCATAGGTCCGATTAGAGTTCGACCTTCCAGTAGATTCTCAATCGGGAAGCCGTTTGTTTTTGTCGGAGTTGAGATTGCGAACAGTCAGTTGGATACTTGAAGCGGATCTTGATGGTTTTTGAGCGTAAACTATAGTCTAATTTCCCAGCGTTGACGGACCCAACGTCCTGATGCCAGATGGCATCGATGGCGTCTTTCGTATTCGACGTTACGCTTTTGGTCTAACGCGCTCAGGGATGCGCCAATCGCGACTCGCTGAAAAGAAGAAACGCCCGATAGAATCAGGCGTTTGCAATTGGTGGAGATGAGGAGACTCGAACTCCTGACCCCTTACATGCGAAGCAAGTGCTCTACCAGCTGAGCTACATCCCCAGGGCCAACGCTTTTTGCAACGCGAGGGATTATACGTGCCGGCCGCTCTCCCTGTCAAAGACGGGCGGCTCACATTCCGCCCGCAAATGTCATAGGACCGGTTGCTTCGCTTGGCTCGGCGCTAAGTCGTTGCGTTCCGGCGAAGCGGTAAAGCCCGTGTTGACGCAGGAATAGAACGGTATGCTTTTTGCCGGCGTTCTTGCTGTCGCGTTGAGCGGCGGACCATCCGTTGTCGCGCTCGCTCGTTGTAACGACCTCAACGCAACGCACCTCGAAGATCAGGTGCGCGGCTATGAAAAGCGTCCGCCGTCCGCGGCCGACCTGGACACGCGATTGGGTGACCTGCAAGCCGTGATTTCGGGCGCCGATAACGAGTCGATAATTTTGCACGGCGTGTGCAGCGAAGCGGATTTTGCGCCGCTTGCGGCCCACCTCGATGCGGTTCAAGCGTGGGCGTACGCACTGGAATCCGATCTGAGCCGCGAGAAGAACGCGAAAGCGTGCCCCGCTGCTGAGATTCCCGTCGCGCGTGCGTATGTCGCGAACGGCTGGCTCTTGTTGGCTCGCGCGGATCTCGATGCGACCGGCAAATACTCGCCGGTCCAAAACGTCCTGCCGAAGATTCAAAACCGCGCAGCAGCTCTCAACTTGACGCTCCCCGGGCGGTACGATGCGACGCAGTACTGGCTCGACGGAATCCGTGCAGCCGCCACGGACGCTGCCAAGGGCTGCCCACAATGATTTTGCGAATAATTCGCAAATAAGCCGAACGTGGCTACCCGGGCAGAATACGCGACGCGTCCACGCGGGCGAATTGCGGCGGTGCTTCGCAGCGCGCGGCGGTTCTTTTCCGCTGCTGAGGTGCATCGCGCGCTAGAGGCGCAGGACGTTCGCGTAGCGCTTTCCACGGTGTATCGTACGCTCGAACATCTTCGCGAAAAGGGCGAGGCAACGATCCGTGTCGACGACGCCGGCGAGGCGACGTACATGTTCTGCGAGCCGGCGCAGCATCATCATCATGCCATTTGCAAGGCTTGCGGACGCGTCGAAGACGTCGACTGTTCCGCGATCGAGCACTTCGCCCAATCGTTGCGCGCGCTACATGGCTTTGAACTCGACGCGCACACGATGGAGTTCTACGGACAGTGCGCAGCGTGCCGGTAACGCGCTGGCCGGTATTCGCTCTTGCGCTGTTGTTCGCGGCGTGTTCGTCGGAGCGAACTGCATCGACGGGAAACGGACGCATCGTGGTCGTCACAACGATCTCCACGTTCAACTCGATGGTGCAGGCGGTTGGCGGAAATCGCGTGCAGGTCAAGAGCCTCGTACCGATCGGCGCATCGCCCGAGACGTATCAGCCGACGCCGCAGGACGTGGCGATGCTCTCTGAAGCAGCGCTTCTGGTGGAGAACGGCGCGGGCTTGGAGACGTGGCTTGGGAAGACGATCGCAAATGTCGGCTCGCGTTCGTTGCGCACCGTCGTTTGTTCCAGCGGTCTCACGATCAAAGATCAAAATCCGCACTTGTGGATGGACCCGGTAAATGCGAAGCATTACGTGTTTGCGATCCGGGATGGGTTGATCAAGCTCGACCCGCAACACGGCGAGCAGTACCGCACGAATGCCAGGCGCTATGCGGCCTCGCTCGACCAACTCCGTACTACCATTGCGCGCAAGATTTCCACCATTCCGCAGACGCGTCGCTATATGATCGTTTTCCACAACGCGTGGCTGTATTACAACGATCGCTTCGGCATCACTTCGCTTGGTTTTATCGAAGCCAATCCGGGACAGGATCCGAATCCGCAGCAGATCGCGCAACTGATCGGCCTCGCGCGCGCGCATCACGTGCGCGCGATCTTCGCGGAGCCGGAATACAGCGCGAAGATTGCGCAGCAGATCGCGCACAACGCCAATATTGCGGTCGTCGATAACCTCTACGACGATTCGATCGGTACCGATCCGCGCGTATCGACGTATATCGGGATGCTCAATTATGACACCGACGTCATCGTGCGGGCGCTGCGGTGAACGACCATCGGCGCGAAGCCGTTCACGCGGCGAGCCTTGTCGTAGGCTACGACGGCTTTATTGCGCTCGACGGCGTAACGCTCGACGTACGGTTCGGCGAAGCGCTCGGCATTATCGGGCCGAACGGATCGGGAAAATCCACGCTGCTCAAAACGATTGCGGGATTGCTTCGGCCCTCGGCCGGCGATCTGCGCGTGCTCGGCACGGCGCCGCAGCGATTGCCCGCCGGCAGCATTGCGTACGTTCCGCAAGTCGAAGCCGTTGACTGGTCGTTTCCCGCGACCGTGTGGGACGTCGTCTGCATGGGGCGATTTCCACGGATGAAATTTTGGCAACGCTTTAGCGAGTACGACAGGGAAGTCGTGCACCGCGCACTCGGTGTCGTGAACATGACGTCGCTCGCGCATCGGCACATTGCGAACCTCTCGGGCGGCCAGCAGCAACGCGTATTCGTTGCGCGCGCAATTGCCCAGCAGCCTAAGCTGCTGTTGCTCGATGAACCAACGACCGGTGTCGACGCCGAGACCGAACGCGCGCTCTTGCGCGTGGTGCGCGACGTGGTTGCGGACGGCTTACCGGTCCTTATGACGACGCACGATCTCGACAACGTCAATGCGTGGTTCGATCGCTTGATGGTGCTCGATCGTACGGTGCTCGCGATCGGCACACCCGATGAGGTCGTCGCTTCGGGCGCGTATGCCGGCATTCGCGAGCATACACACACGCATGGTCATTTGCGTCTCGACCATGAAGCGCATGCCGAGCATGCTGCGCATCCGGAGATTCGTTCGTAACGCATGGACGCCGTTCTCGCACCGTTTCAATTCGAGTTCATGCAGCGGGCGTTCATCGAAGCGATCGCGGTCGGATTGCTGTGTTCCGTCATGGGGACGTACGTGGTGCTTCGCAAACTGTCGTTTATCGGTGACGGGATCGCGCACGCCTCGTTCGCCGGCATCGTGATCGCGTATTTGCGCGGGCTGGAGTACTACATTGGAGCGGCGGTCGTTGCGGTCGTGACCGCGCTCGGCATCGGGTTCGTTCATCGGCGCGGGCGCATCTCGCTCGATACGACGATCGGCGTGCTTTTCACCGGCGCATTTGCGCTTGGCGTATTCTTGATGAGTCAGCAGAAGAACTACGCCGTCGACCTGCAGAGTTTTTTATTCGGCGATATCTTGGGCGTCGGTATCGCGGATCTGCTGCTCATTCTTGCACTCGGTATCGCGGTCGCCGTTGCGACGATCGTGCTCTTTCGGCCGTTGCTCTATACGACGTTCGACCCGGTCGTAGCCGATGCAAGCGGTATGCATTCCCCGGCGATTGAGTACGTGCTGCTCGTGATGCTCGCGCTTACGATCGTCGTCGCGTTGCAGGCGGTCGGTATCGTGCTCGTCGCGGCGTTACTCGTCACCCCGGCTGCGGCGGCGTATCAGATGACGTCGCGCTTCGCACCGATGATGCTGCTCTCCGCGCTGCTCGGCGTGCTGAGCACCGTCGGCGGACTGTATCTCTCGTACTTCTTGAAAAGTTCGAGCGGCGCGACGATCGTGCTCGTTGCGACGGTGCTCTTCTTTCTCGCCGTTGCGTTCAAACAAGCGCGTTCGGCTAGCGCACGGCGAGCGTAAACGGCGCGACGTACAACGATCCGCCGGCTCGGAATTGGAACCAGAGCTTATACGTTCCGACCGGCAGCCCGGGCACCTGAAGCATAAGATGTGGTCCGGCCGCCGGACCGCTCGGCGGTTGGTTCATATCCATGCCGCGCATGTTCATCGAGCCGTCCGCACCGCGTACCATCGGATGTACGTGAACGTACGCGAGCGTCGCCGTGTCGACGAACACGGCATGACCCGCGGCGCCGAGGTACGGCTGCAGATCGTTTGCTGCAGATCGGTTCTTCGTAATGTCGAGCGCAATCGACTGTGCGGATTGTGCGGGTAGCGTCGTCTTTGCGAGCGTGACGGCGTACGAGCCTGCGTCGATCGTATCCGGTGACGGCGTGCTCGGCGGAAGCGGCTGCGTCGTAGCCGACGGGTTAGTGCTGGAGGGAATCGTGAAACGGAAGACTTGCTCGCCCATGCCTTTCGGCTCCGAATCGGCGTATACGTTGTACGCGTGTGCCGGATCGAGCGACATTGTCAAATGGAAGTCACCCGTCTTGGGATCGAACGTCGGATGCGTGTGCATGAATTGACGGAAGTCGTCGCTGATGGCAACGACATGCATGAACTTCGTCATGTCGAGCGTGTAGGAGCGAATCGGCGGGCTACCCTCGCTCGTCGATTGAACGATGTCCACCGTGAAGTCGTTGGGATGCGGATGCGACACGGTTGCGTGCGCGGTAACGTGTTGCGTGCCTCCCAGTAATGCGAACGTGCCGTTTAACGGTATCGCCGCCGCCGTGGCGGCGACGATTAGACCGGCTGCGGTTCGCGCAAGACTCTCCATCGATCGTCAGACTCCATTTCCAAATAGCCGGCGCCGGCAAGTGCATGCAGCACTTCGTGCAACGCCGCCCGTTCGTTTTTGTTCGGCATTCCGGCCCAGCGCATGGCGGCGTCATTCAAGTCGATCGTCTCGCCGGTTACGAGCAGCGAACGTACGAATGATTCCGGAAGTTTCACTCGCTCCATTCTGCGGCGCACCGGTTCGAGCGCCGCATCGAATTCGTTCGACGTCGTTGCGCGGTCCGGCTCTTGCGGCTGCGCTGCGGAAGGTTTCTCCGTAACCGCGGTCAGCGAAGCGGTGGCGGGTGGCGTCACGATTTGCGTCATGGCTGCGTCCGCAAGCGCGGGAAACCATTCGCCGGCAACCGTGCCGGCCGTTTGCCACCAGACGCCGTTTACGCGGGGCGCGCGGCGCTCGATGCCGCGAAGCATCGCCGCGGCAACCGATTCCGGTGCTGCGTGCCACCATGCCGGCTGCGGTTTCATTCCGGACGCGAGCGAGAACTCTGTGTCGACCACGCCGGGATCGACGTATGTGACGAACACGTCGTGCGCGCGCAACTCGCGTCGTAACTGCATGCTCGCCGCACGAATCGCCGCTTTCGCCGAAGCGTACGCGCCGTAGCCCGGCGCCGGCACACGCGCGAGGCCGGAACCCACAAATACGAATCCGCCGCGCTGCGCGCGCACATGCGGTAATGCCGCGCGTGCAATGCGCAGCGGTGCTGCAACGTTCAGTTGCCATTGCGCCTCGATCTCCGCGTCGGTCTGCTCGAGCAGCGTACCCGGATGACCAACGCCGGCATTATTAACGACGACGTCGATGCGAGAGAACCGCTGCATCGCTTCGCTGACGATGCGCGACGCGGCACCGCTTGCCGTAACATCAAGCGGCAGCACCGCGCAATGCGCGTTCGGCGCGAGCGAACCGAGCCGCTCCGCGCGGCGCGCGACCGCGAGAACGTTCCACCCGCGGTCGAGACACAAGCGCGCGAGTGCCGCGCCGATACCGGAACTAGCCCCGGTAATGATGATAGAGCGCATTGATGCTGCCGGGAAGCGAGGCATAGAATTCCGTTTCATTCGCAATCGGCGCTTGTTGCGGTTCGGCGTGCCACGCACGTTTCGCAATATCGGCAAGTTTTGTCGCGACGGGTTTGTATGAACCGTCGTTTCGAATCATCCCGAAGTGCAGCTCGTGTTTCGCGCGGTCGAACGGCGGAAGATCAGCCAGCGACGAATCGTAATCGGCCCAGCACCACCATAGGGCCCCGATTGCGCCTTGCTCGTGAAGCTTCTCGACGACCTGTTCGCAGTACGTCGCCATTTCGTCTTCCGTGAGGCACGCGTATGCTGCGGCGTTGGGCGGCAGACTTTCATGCGATGGTTTCGGTTCGCCCGGCAACGGTTCGCGATCGTATGGCGAGACGGTTCCCGGTGGACATGTCGGATTGCCGAATTCGCTGAAGAGGAGGGGTTTGCCGGTGAACGACTCGATTAGGCGTGCATAAAACGGAACCACGTTCGAATCTAATCGGCCGCGCGAGAAGGTCGCGTAGACTGAATAGCCATGCATCGTCGCAATTTCCCACGGCGATGCAAGCGACGAGGGGCGCAAGTGGCGGTCTCGCTCTACGTCTTCACCGTGCGTTCCGCCCGTTACGCCGCGTCCGGACGCGTGTAGCAGCACATCGGTGAGGCGCGCACTCCACGCTGCGGCATCCGTTGGCGTGTTTGGCTCGCGAAGATTCGAAAATTCATTGCCGAGATCCCAGACGAGCAACGCCGGATGTTCGCGGACGCGTTCGCCGACGCGTTGTGCGAAGAACGCCTGCGCGTCGAGCAATTCCGGATCGGCGTAGAAATCGCCGATGCCGTACGGGGACGTTTCACCGCTCGCAATCGTGCGGAAACGCCCGTGCGGCGTGTCCGGATCGAGCGACCAGTGCGGCAGCCAGTTCACGCCGCTCATGTGTCCGGTGTAGAGGGTCGGAATCGCGTGCAAGCCGGCATCGGCGATGGCTTGCATCACCGCGTCGAAGCAGCGCAGCACCTTTTCGTCCATGCGGTCCGGCGCCGGCTGAAATGCGTCCCACATCAAAAAGAAGCGAACGACATGCAGACCGAGCGACTTTATCCGCGCAAGATCTTCGCTAATCTCACCAATGTCAAAGCGCTGCCACATGTACATCGCACTGCGTCGTGGCCAGTAGTTGACACCAAGCTGAAAGACCGGCATGTCGTAGGTTGTCCTCCGTTCCGGCGAGAAGCGCCTGCACGATGACGCAAGCGACCGGCAATCCACGGATCGGTATAATTATGGGCAGCCGTTCCGATTGGGAAACGATGTCCGCCGCGAGTGAAACGCTCGCTGAATTAGACATACCCTGCGAAGTGCGCGTCGTATCGGCGCACCGCATGCCCGATGAAATGTTCGAGTACGCCGCAACGGCACGCGAGCGCGGAATCGCGGTCATCATCGCGGGCGCCGGCGGCGCCGCGCATCTTCCGGGAATGACCGCTGCTAAGACGCTCGTGCCGGTGATCGGCGTGCCGGTCAAGACGCGTGCGTTGAACGGGATGGATTCGTTGCTCTCGGTCGCGCAGATGCCGCCCGGCGTCCCCGTTGCAACGATGGCGATCGACGGCGCCGCAAATGCCGCATTGTTTGCGGCGCGCATTCTCGCGCTGCAGGACGGCGGTATCGCGCAGCGCCTCGCCGGTTACGTTTCGCGGATGCACGATGCTGCTGCGCAGAGTACGCCGTGATTTCGTCGATCGGCGTCATCGGCGGCGGTCAACTCGGCCGCATGTTCGCCCTCGACGCGAAACGCATGGGCTATCACGTCGTCACGCTCGATCCGCAAGAGCATTCGCCGTGCGGGCAAGTCGCCGACGAGCAGATCGTCGCTTCGTACGACGATCTTTCCGCCATCGAACGTCTGGGGAAGATGACCGATATCGTCACGTACGAATTCGAAAATATCGCAATCGAATCGGTGCAATATCTGGAGCAGCACGCCTACCGCGTGACCCCGTCAAGCGAAGTGCTTCGCATCACGCAGGATCGTCTGCTTGAAAAACGCTTCGTCCGCAGCTGTGGCATCGCAACAGCTGATTTTGCAGAAGTTTCGACGTCCGGCGACGTCGCGCGTGCAGCGGCGGAGATCGGTTTTCCCGCGATTTTGAAGACGACGCGCGGCGGTTACGACGGCAAAGGCCAATGGCGCGTGCGGTCCATCGAGGAAGCGCAAGAAGGTTTTGCGGCCGCAAACGGTGCGCCGTTGATTTGGGAACGGTTCGTTCCGTTCGTCCGCGAGCTTAGCGTCGTCGCGACCCGCAACGCGCGCGATGAAGTCGTTACGTATTTTCCCGGCGAGAACGTGCACGATGCCGGAATCCTTGCCACAACGATGGTTCGCGCACGAGTTACCGACGCCGTTGCCCGCACTGCTGCGGAGATCGCGACCACGATCGGGAAGCGTCTTGACATCGTCGGCACCTACTGCGTCGAGCTTTTTGTGACCGGCGCCGACGAACTGCTCGTCAACGAGATTGCGCCGCGTCCGCACAACAGCGGGCACTATACGATCGACGTAACGCAGTGCAGTCAATACGAGCAGCACGTACGCGCGATCTGTAATTTGCCGCTTTCGGAGCCGCGCCTGTTCTCGAACGCGATCATGATGAACGTTCTCGGCGCGGGCACGGGCGATCAGTTGCACGGCGTCGACGAGCTACTGCGCGATCCGTCCATCGTGTTGCACGTCTACGGAAAGCGCCACGCGGTTGCGCGCCGTAAGATGGGACATTTCACGATGCTCGTCGACGGACCGATCGACGAGCGCACCATTGCACGCGCGCACGCTGCGCATGCGTTGCTGTATTGGGAATGACGTCGCAAACGGCACACGCTTGCCGAACGTTATAAAGTGTGACGGACAGGGTAGCTTTGAGCGATGGAAGGCTCAACAAACAACTGCCGTGGCGACGGCTGCAAATGCCAGGTCGGCACTCAAGGCCAGTATTGCAGCGAGCAGTGCAAGGCGTCAAACGACAATGCGCATTGTCAATGCGGTCATGCGGCGTGCGCAGACGATTCGGATAACGTTCGAGGAGTGGCACGGACCGCGAGTCAGGGAGACGAGAAGACCACGTAGCCCATCGTGTAGCTCAGGCTAATGGTTGCGGGCTGGTGGCCGGCTCACGCGCGATCAAAAACGAGACTGCGCGGTTTTTCCGGAATATCGGTGTACGCCATCGGACGGTCCCACCAGTCGCGACTGCGCCAGCGAAACTGTTCTTCCGTGGGCTCGACCGGAAGCCGTTGTTCCAACGCGGCTTCATACGCATTCACGTAACGGTCGATCATCTTCTCGACGGTGAAGGTGGTTTCGACGCGACGGCGGCACGCTTCCCGATCCAACCCGGACAGTTGCGGAACCCGTTTGACCGCTTCAACGACATTGTCGCAGAGATAGCCGGTAACGCCGTCGACGACGATCTCCGGTACGGAACCCATATTAGCGCCGAGGACCGGCGTGCCGCACGACATTGCTTCGATCATCGTTAGACCAAAGCGCTCCGGGCGCGTCGTCATGTGTACCAGCGCGAGCGCGTTGCTCAAGAGGTCATTGCGCGCGTCGCGTTCGACGGCGCCGAGATACTGAATCTGGTCGCCGTCGATGTGCGGCTCGACGCGTTCGCGATAGTACGCCTCATCTTGGTGTATCGCGGCAATCTTCAAACGCACGCCGGCGCGCTTTGCGATCTCGATCGCCAGATGCGTCCCTTTTTCGGGATGGAAACGGCCCAGAAAAACGAGATAGTTTCCGGGGTTCGGATTGAACGTAAATTCGGACGGATCGATCCCGTTGTATGTCGTGGCGAGATACGAGAGCCCCGGATCGCGATCGGCATTGCTGATCGAACAGAAAAAACTGCGCCAGGCGCATGCGTAATACGCCGCCAGAATCTGCGGCGATGAGAATCCATGGATCGTCGTCAATATCGGCGGCGATTTCGATCCAAGCGCGTACGTCATCGGCTTCCAGTCGAAGTTATTGTGAATAAGATCGAATTCGTGCGCGCGGCGCATCAGTTCACCGATATGGAGGGCGGTAAACACGTCGGCGTTGAGCGCCGGATCTTGATTCACACCGACCGGAATCACCGAAGCGACATGGCCTTTGAACCGCGAATTACCGGGCGCGAAGAGCGTAACGTTGGCCCCGCGTTTTCGCATGCCGTCGGCGATATTGAATGCGATTTGCTCCCACGGCCCATACCCGGGAGGCGGCGCCGGCCACGAAATCGGCGCGAGGACCGCGAGGTTGAGCCCGGTGAGATCGGTCACCGCGCTCATGCACTCACGAATACGCCGGCTTTCATAACGGCAGCTGGTTCGCGGAGCGCGCGGATGTTCGAACCGGCGTCGTCGTTTAATAACAGAATATCCGCAGGTTCGCCGGCCGCTACGATGCCGCGATGTAGGCCGATCAACTCAGCTGCGACGGCGGTTGCGGCATGCAGCGCAGCCTGCGGCGTCATCCCGAGCATTTCGTGCATCAACTCGACTTCGTACGCATATCTATCGTGGTAGTTGTACGGTGTGCCCGCGTCGGAACCGCCGGCCACTTTGACGCCCGCCTCGTATGCGCGGCGAACGTTGGACGCCATTGCGTCTGCCAGCGCTTGCGCTTTGCGTACGACGAACTCCGGCTGCGCACCGCGATGCGCTTGTTCCAGGATACATGTCGGTGCAGTCAACGTCGGCACGAGGTAGGCGCCGTTTGCTTTGAAGAGTTCGATCGCCTCATCGTCGAGTAAGTGCCCATGTTCGATCGAATCGATTCCGGCGCGCAGTGCGTTCTTAATCCCTTCGGTTCCGATCGCGTGCGACGCGACGCGCAGTCCGTGGCGATGCGCTTCGTCGATTCCGGCGGCGAGTTCTTCCGGCATTAATTGTGCGATTCCCGGGACGGCGCCTTTGGTCAACACACCGCCGGTCGCGATCATCTTGATGCAATCGGCGCCGCCCTTCATCTGTTCGCGAACGGCTTTGCGGGCATCCCATGGCCCATCGATTTCGCGGCCGACGAAATACCCGTGTCCGCCGGTCATGCACAACACGTACCCGGAAACGCGCATCCGTGGCCCGGGAATGCGGTCCGCCTGGATGGCGTCGCGAATATCGGCAGCAATTCCGTAGCTTGAACCAACGTCGCGCACCGTCGTCACGCCCGAGCGCAACGTTTTCGCCACATTTTCGACAGCGTGCAACACCCGCTGGTTTTGCGTCATCGACGCGATTGCGGCCATCGTATTGGGCTCACCACTCATTTCGAGATGAACGTGCGCGTTCACCAAACCCGGCGTAACGCACGGCGCGGAACGGTCGTACGCCGTTCCATCCCCTGCGCTGCGAACGTCGACGACGCGTCCCTCATCGATCTCGACATCGACGTTGCGGCGCGGCTCGTCCAGAGTGCCGTCGTAGAGTATGCCGGCGCGAAGGATCACGGAGCGGTCGTTGTCGCGGCCAGGCGCGCATCGGCTGCCTCGAACGCTTGGAACGCTTTGCTCGTTAGATCGTGATCGAGAACGCCGCGGATGAAGCGTGATGCGGCTCGTACTTTGCCCAGGTCCACACCGGTGTCGACCTTCATCGAGTGCAGGAAGTAGATGACGTCCTCCGTTCCCACGTTTCCCGTTGCGCCCGGTGCGTACGGACATCCGCCGAGGCCGCCGGCCGAACTATCGAAGATATGAACGCCGTGCTGCAGCGAGGCATAGATATTCGCGAGCGCAGTACCGCGCGTGTCATGAAAATGGAATGCTATCTGATCGAGCGAAATTTTCTTCGCAAGCGCGGGAATCAAGTCGTCGAGCTGGCTCGGCACGCCGATACCAATCGTATCGCCTATCGACAACTCGTCGCAGCCCATTTCCATCAGCTTCACGCTTACGTCAACGACCATAGCGGGCGTTACGTGGTCGCCGAACGGTGAACCGAATGCCGTTGAGACGTAGCCGCGCACGCACATGCCGTCGTTTCTCGCAGCCCGCACGACGTCGCGAAACGTTTCGAGCGACTCGTCGATCGTCATGTTAATATTGCGCTTCGTGAACGTCTCCGACGCTGCGGTGAAGACGGCAACTGCATCGACGCCCGCAGCTTTCGCGCGCTCGTAGCCCTTCATGTTCGGCACGAGCACCGGATAGCGCACGCCGTGTGCTTTGCGAATCCGCGAAAAAACATCGCTCGCATCCGCGAGCTGCGGAATAGCCTTGGGACTGACGAACGATGTCGCTTCAATCCACTGCAAGCCGGTCTCGGAAAGAAGATCGATGTAGCGCACCTTGTCGTCGGTCGAGATCACGGCGTGTTCGTTTTGAAGGCCGTCGCGCGGTCCCATCTCGACGAGTTTGACGAATTTCGGCAGTGCCATACGCTCTTATGACCGCATCGCGAGTCAGGCGAGTTCCATTAGCGGCGCGCCACCCGGAACGATATCGCCTTCTTTTACGAGGACCGCGCGAACCGTCGCATCGAGGGAGGACTCGATGCGGTGTTCCATCTTCATCGCTTCGAGCACGAGCAAGAGCGCGCGGTCCGCGACACGGTCGCCCTCCTGCACGGCGATTTTTACGATCTTGCCGGGCATCGGCGCGGTCACGCTGCCGTCCGCGCCGGCTGCGCCGGCGACACCGCTGGCGCCGTGCGCCGAGGGGGGCGCTATACGTTCGAAGCGATACGCGCGGTGCTCCAGATGTGCGATCCACTCGCGGGCGCTTCGCTCGACGTTTCCTTGAACTTTGCGAACGTCGATCTCACCGTCGAAATCTCCACTCAACCGGAAAACGTTCGGATCGTTCGTTGCATCGGCTGCCGCGATGAACGTCGCGCCGTCCGACGTCAGACGAATCGGCATGCCGACCCCGCCCATGCGCCACGGAATGTCGCCGTTCGCAAGCATTGTGGCTGCAACGGCGACGGCCGCGTCGCGCGGGACCTCCTTGCGCGAGAATATCGATTCATCCAGCCGTTCGGCCAAGAAGTTCGTCGCCGTGCGTCCTTCGATAAACCACTCGTCGCGCGCGATCCACGACAGCAACGGCACGTTCGCGCGAACGCCGCCGATGCGGAAATGCTCGAGCGCTTGCTGTAGCCGCGCGATTGCGTGTGCGCGTTCCGTTCCGTACACGATAAGCTTTGCGAGCATCGGATCGTAGTAGACGCTGACGTCGCTTCCCGTTTGCACGCCCGAATCGACGCGGATACCGGGCCCTTCCGGCGGCTTCCATTCGGTGATCGTTCCCGTCGACGGAAGCATATGGTTCGCCGGATCTTCAGCATAAATACGCGTTTCGATTGCCCAGCCGCGCGGGCGGACGTCTTCTTGCGAGAGCGTAAGGCGCTCGCCGTTCGCGATTCGCAGTTGCCAATGTACGAGATCGACGCCGTACACCAATTCCGTGACCGGATGCTCGACTTGCAGCCGCGTGTTCATCTCGAGGAAGTAATACGAGCCGTCACCATCGAGCATAAACTCGCACGTGCCTGCGTTCTCGTATCCGACGGATCGTGCGGCGCGCACGGCCGCCGCGCCCATTTCCGCGCGTAGCTGCGGAGAGAGCGCAACCGACGGCGCTTCCTCGACGATCTTCTGATGGCGGCGCTGGATCGAGCATTCCCGCTCGCCGAGATGTATCGTCGTTCCGAACGAATCCGCGAGCACTTGAAACTCGATGTGGCGCGGTTCGCGCAAATAGCGTTCTAGCAGCACCGCATCGTCCCCGAAAGCCGCGAGCGCTTCACGTTTCGCGGCTGCGAGTGCTTCGTCGAACTGAGCGATCGCGTCGACGACGCGCATGCCGCGTCCGCCGCCGCCCGCGCTCGCTTTGATGAGTACCGGAAATCCGATACGTTGCGCTTCCGTGCGCAAGCGTTCCGATGACTGGTCGTCACCGTCGTATCCGGGAACCGTCGGCACGTCGAATTCGCGGACGCGGCGCTTCGCCTCGATCTTGCTGCCCATCGCTGCCATCGCTTCTGCAGAGGGTCCGACGAAAATCATCCCTGCATCGCGCACTGCTTTCGCGAACGCCGCACGTTCGGAAAGAAAGCCGTAACCGGGATGCACGGCGTCGGCGTTCATGCTGATTGCTGCGGCAATGATTGCGTCGATGTCGAGATACGATTGGGTCGCCGGTGCGGGACCGACGCAGCGCGCATCGTCCATTACGGTGAGATGATATGCGTTTGCGTCCGCGTCCGAATAGATGCCGAGCGGCGCGATTCCCATTTCGCGCGCACCCCGCGCAACCCGGACGGCGATCTCGCCGCGGTTGGCGATCAGCAGACGCTGAATCATTGCGCGAACGCCGCTTTCCGGCGTTCGAGGAATGCGCGCAGGCCTTCTTGTCCTTCGGGCAACGTTCGCTGACGGGCGATCGCGCTGCTCGTGATGCCGAGCGTCTCATCGTACGACGCGGTCATCACGCGTGGAATCAGCGCTTTCGCGGCCGCGACTGCTTGCGGGGCGCTCGTCATGAGTTGCGCGAGCGTTTCGTCGATTGCCGCGTCAAGGCGGTCGATCGGAACGACGCGATGCACGAGCCCGATGTGCCGGGCGCGCTCGGCGTCGAAGCGTTCGCCGGTCACAAATAACGCGCGCGCGTGCGACGGACCGATCTTCGCCAGTACAAACGGTGAAATCACCGCCGGAATGATCCCGAGTTTCACTTCGGTGAACCCGAAAAGCGCGTCGTCGCTTGCAATCGCAATGTCGCAGACGGCCGTGAGTCCGGAGCCTCCGCCGAGCGCCGCACCATGAATGCGCCCAATGACGGGTTTCGCGCAACGATCGATCGCGCGAAACATCAAACTCATCGCTTCGGCATCGGCAAGGTTCTCGTCGTAACTCAAGTCGAGCGCACCGCGCATCCAGTTGATGTCGGCTCCGCCGCAGAAGGACGGGCCCTCGCCGGCAAGGACGATGGCGCGTACCTCGGGATCGTCCGCGAGCTGCGCGAACCCGTCGCGAAGTTCGCGAATCACTTCGGCGTTGAATGCGTTCCGAACATCCGGCCGCGCGAGCGTGACGCGCGCTACGTGCGCTTGTATGGACACCGTCACTGTAGACATGGGCCCGGTGTCGTTCGGCTTATCATCCGCTCGTGCCTGGCCTGCGTTATATTTGTATGCAGATGGGACGCACGATTTATCGGTACGCGGTTACGACGCGGCTAAGCCACTGGCTTTGGGCGATTGCGTTCGGCGTGCTGGTGTCGAGCGGACTGCAGATTTTCAACGCCGCGCCGTATCTCGATGCATCGGACAAATCGAATCCCGCGCGGCGGGTGGTCTCCATCGCTTCTCCCGCGCAAGGCGTCGGGACGGCGACCATTTTCGGCCACACGGTCACGACGACCGGCTGGCTCGGCTACACCGACGACGGCATGGGCAGCCGCGGCGCGCGCGCGTTTCCCGGCTGGATCACCATTCCATCGTATCAGGCTCTCGCCGACGGCCGGCGGTGGCATCTGTTCTTCGCTTGGATAGCCGCGGCGTGCTGGGTAGCATGGTTGATCTCGTCGGCCATCAAAGGGAATTTGCGAGAGATGATCTTGCGCCCGAGCGACGTGCCGAAACTCTGGCCGATGCAAGCCTATTATTTCCATCTGCGCAAAGAAGCGCCGCCGCACGGTGTGTACAATCCGCTGCAGAAGGCTTCTTATACGGCGATCGGATTCGTTGTAGCTCCGCTGGTTGTCCTTACGGGTCTCGCGCTCTCACCCGGCATCGACGCGGTCGCGCAACCGCTCACGTGGTTCTTCGGCGGACGGCAATTCGCGCGGCTTTGGCACTTCGCGGGGATGCTGGCGCTACTCGCGTTTTTTGCGATTCACATGTTTCAAGTACTCACGCAAGGCGTCACCAATCAAATGAACTCGATGATCACCGGATGGTATCGTTTGGGCAAAGAAGACGGGGTGGGACCGTGAACCGCCGCCTTTTCATCGCGGCGTCGGTTTCGTCCGCGCTTACCGCCTGTTCGCCGGTCGCGACCGCGTTGAATAACAACCCGAAATTCCACTCCGTTCTCGACTCGGCGGAAAAGCTCAATCACGCGCTGATCGGTACGCACGGCATGGCACGGGAGTACACTGACAAAGACGTCGATCGCAACTTTCGCGTAAATGGCTTGCCTACGCCGAGCGATTCGCATTACGAGCAACTCGTCGCGCACCGGTTCGAACCGTACCGGCTGATCGTCGACGGCGCCGTGGAACGGCGACGGACGTTCTCGCTCGGAGAATTACACGCGATGAAGCAGACGACGCAAATAACGCGCCATGACTGCGTCGAGGGATGGAGCGTCATCGGTAAATGGAGCGGCGTGCGCTTACGCGATTTTCTCGCCGCCGTTCATCCGCGCGCGGATGCGCGGTACGTCGTGTTTTATTGCATGGATAGAGACGATCAGAATGTGCACTACTACGAGAGCCTCGATCTTCATCAAGCGATGCATCCGCAGACGTTGCTGGCACTACGATTGAACGATGCGCCGCTCGACCCCGACCACGGCGCGCCGGTTCGCTTGCGCATCCCGACGCAACTCGGGTATAAAAGCGCCAAGTGGATCGAGCGAATCGAACTCGTCGGTTCGTTCGCGACTATTTATTCGGGAGCCGGCGGGTATTGGGAAGATCAGGGATACGAATGGTACGCCGGAATTTAGCCGGTCCACGGTAATCATCCGCAGGAATGCGTTTCCTCCACGCTCTACACACGCGTTACTTGGGAGTGGAGAAGCTAACATGCATCGATTCACGCGCGCGATAATGATCGCCGCATTCACCCTGTTCGTTTCGCAGCCTCTTGCCGCGGAAGAGCCGGCGCACGTCACATTTGCGCCCGCGCCGCCGGGAACTGTCGTCGCAAGTCAACTGGCATACTTGGCCGGTGAAGCGATGCACGCTCAATGGCGCGGCGTCATCAGTAAAAAGGCCGTTGGTACGGGGAGCGGTGAGACGTTCTATCAATGGTACGTCTCGATCTATCAACTCGATAACACCACGTATCGCTTGCGCTATCAATCGCCACGCGACGGCGGCCCGCTCGACAAACTTTCGAAGGCCAGCGGCGCGAGCATATGGTTCCCGCGTCAAACCGCCGGTATCGTGGGCGCCGCGCCGCTGATGGGCGATGCCGCCGAGCAGCTCGTCGTGCAGACGCATCAAACCGGTGCCGATTGCGGGATGGCCGGCCTGACCGTTTTCACGTTCGATCCGAAGAGCAATAAGGTCGTGCCGGCGGTCACCGTACAGAACGCCTGCGACCTCGACGCGAAGCTCGTCAAAAACGGTGATGGCGCGTCGTTACTGTTGAGCGGACCGTACTACAGCGCAAACGCGCCGTTGTGCTGCCCGACCAAACCGAAGGCTTCTGCAACGCTGAAGTATGCGAACGGCAAGTGGCTGGAAACGCCAAACTACTACAAGCTGTATCCCAAGGCGTTTCCGCAGATCTAGAAAAAGCACGCGTACGCGGCACTGCGGCCGCCGCACAGATACGGTTCGCGTATGTCGATGCGCGCGTTCTCGAGCGCGTCGCACATAAGCCGATAGCGCTCGTTTTCATTTGCCGAGTCGCCGGCTGCGATCAATCCATCGGCGATTGCGCTACAGCGTGTTTCGCCGAAACTCCGCGCGCCGCCCGGATCTTCGGCCCATGCGAGACCGGGAGCGATGCGTTTGGTAAACATCGGAACGTCGTGGTGCAGAAGCGGTGCAATTTCTGTGTAAACGTCGCGGACCGTTGAAGCGAACGCTGCTGCGTCGGTTCGCTCTATGTATAGTACACCGGCATCGGCGCGCCGGTAGGCTGTTGGGTCGGCGAGAACTTTCGTACGGAACGGTAGGCCTAGGCGATTACATTGGCCAGTAATTAGTGCGATGTATTTCGTTGCTGCGCCGGCCTGCAAATTCCAGTAGAGGCGCAACATTGGGACGTCGGGATCGTCGCTGCCGTCTGCGTCGCCGATGGCGCAATAGAAGCCCGGAATCAGCGCTCGCATCTCCTTTTCGATGCGAACACGACATGCGTTCTGCGCGGTTGTGCGCACATCGCCCCGGTTCGCATAAAAGCGCACGCCGTTTTTCGCAACGACGCAACGATCGCCATCCGTGTCGAGGAGCGTCCAACCCGTCTGCCGGTGGCCGGTTCCGCGATTCGCGAGCGAAAGTTCGGCGATGAAGCGCGGCCTTTCGTCCGGTGAGGACCGTGCGGCGTACGGATTCCGCAGGCGGCAGTAGGCCCTTTCATAGAGGATCGCAGCGATGTCGTCGCTGCCCGGCTTCAACGTTCGATCGTGGGCGATCGCGCGCACGTCAGGCGATTCCATAAAGGCCTTCCGCAGCGCGTCGCGGATTGGCCGCGATATTTTCCGCGAGCTGGAGCAGAAGCACTGCGTGCGCGGGCAAGCCGTCCAGCTCAGCCGTACATTCGTACGCCGATTGAAGCAGCCGTGCCGCGGAGAAACACGTAGCACGCTCGATGAACTCGTCGCGCTCGCTACTCGTAGCGTCGTTTGCGTGAAGATATCCGCGTACGAGCGCACGCGCCGTCGACTGAAGCTGAGCGAAGGGCCGCCTTGCGGAGCGGATCATCTGCGCGAGGTCCGGATTTGCGGTCATCGATTGAATCCAGGCAAAGGCGATGTCTTGGAGCGCACCGGCGACGTCCCATGCGGGATCTCCGAAGGCGGCAGTTTCGAAATCGACGAAATGCACGCGTGGCTCATCGAGCGCCTTGGATATGAGCACGTTTGCGGCCCGAATATCGCCATGAGTGAACGTTGTCGCCGTCCATGTATCGCGAATGCCGTCGAGATGTTCGCAAAATTCGGGGCGCCGCTGCACGATCGAGAGCAGATCCCATGTTGCCGCAGTCAATTCCGAAACATCCTGCGGCGTCGGACGGTGCATCGACAGAATTGATGGAGGTTCCGACGATAGCCCGAGCGCGCAATCACCGGTCACCAACTCGGAGCAGCGGCGCTGAAGTACGGCGAGTTTCACGCCAACTTTATACCAAACGGGCAGATTGTCGTACCTTGACGAAAGTGGAAGAGCCGACTGGAATACGTCGTAGACATAGACGCTTCGATTCGCGTCCATAGCCGCAAGTCGCGGTATGAGGTCGTCGAGGTCGAGCGCGCGGCTATGCTCCGCGCAGAAGGCACAGAAGTCGGCCTCTCGTTTGAGTGCGCTCTCTGCAGCCGGGTCGGCCGGATACGCGGCTTTGATCAGGTACGCGGCGCGCCCATCGCAACGTACGAGCGTGTTATCGTTGCGCCCGCTCGCGGACGTTACCGTGATGTGGTCTGGAAGGCAACCGTCGAAAACACCGAAGCGCGTGAGGCATTGAACCGCCGACTTGGCGTCCATTGGAGAGAGAGCGGCCGTCTATCGCGATTTCGTCTTCGTGGTCGGGGGCTGGCCCAACGCGCGAGGCCCATGGCCTGCCCCGCGTAGATTCTCGGCCGTCACTGTGCCGGCCAACCAATCCGCGCCGACCGGTCCGCTTTCCATCGCTTGCAGTATTGCATCGAATTTCACTGTCAACAGAGACCCCGAAGCTCCGTCTCTGTCGCCAAGGCGGACGCGTTCGAGGACATCGCTCGTTTGAATCTCGTAGTATGACTGGAATGAGAGGTCGGCGTAGAGCCGTATGTATCCGCTTCGCAGTGAATCACCGACATAACCCCACAGGCGAAGAACCGGTGAGTCAACTAAAGCCCTCGCGGTTGGTACAATCGGGTCGGGAGCCACATCGACCGAACCGTTATTTCTGTCCACGAGCTGTCCTCCCGAATATCAAGCAAAGAAAGAGCGGCGCTATTCGAACGATAGCACTGCGAGGGTGATGGAAACAACAATCCCGGCGTCGACTCAAGACCGGGCCCTGTAATGTCAGGACGCGCGATAGCGGTGTTTGTCGCATTGGTTCTGATTGCGCTTTTCGGATTCGGTCCGCTCCTGGAGATTTGGTATCCACTCGGACACCTGGGGATTGCTCCCGACTCGCGTCTACGAATTGCGAGCGTCTTGCCGAATGGATCAGCGCAAGCCGCCGGCATCAAGCCCGGCGATCGCATCGATGCTGCCCGATTGTGGCCCATGCGCCGGCTCTACGATCCCGTCGTGTACAAATTTCCGCCGCCCGGTACGAAGCTGGAGCTACCGCTGATTCGCGGTACGCGGCATTTGACGGCAGTTGTAACGACCCGCGAGATCGGTCTGGAATCGCTGTATCGTATCCAGCAGCTCATCAGCACGATCTTCGCGCTTATTGCGCTAGCAATCGCAGCCTGGCTCGTGATCGTGCGTCCGAGCGCGATGACGTGGAGCTTGTTCGCCGTGCTCGTCGGGCTGAATATCAGTAACCCGATATGTGAGTACCTTTCGCCGTTCGGCTATTGGTGGGTAGTCGGCGGCGAGATGTTTTGCAGTGCACTGCAGGCGTTGTGGATATTCGTCATCGTCTTTGCGAGCCGCGTTCCCAACAATCGCATCGCACCATGGATGCGCCCCGCACAACGCTTCGCGTTCATCTTGTTTCTGGCGCAAATCGCGGTTTCGCTCTATACCGTCGGGTCGTGGGCGTTTTTCGGTATGCTTGCCCCGAACATGACAGCCGTTAGCTTTACGATCGGAGTGCTGGCGGTCGCGACAGCGCTCGCAGCACTGATTCGCAACTATGTGATTGCCGACGGGCGAGATCGGCACCGGATGGCGTGGGTGCTTTTTGGCGGCGGCGTCTGGTGCGCGGCTGCGTTCGCTCTGTGGTGGCTGGGTACGAAACCGTTCTACGATTCATACGTCGTCGCCGAAATATTTTATGTCGTCCAAAGCATCGCCGTCGTGCTCGTCGTCTACGGGATCATGCGAAGCCGCGTCGTCGACGTCACGTTCGTCCTGAGCCGCGCCGTCGTCGTGTCAGTCCTCACCGGCTCTATCATCTTGGTTTTTGGACTGTTGGATTGGATCTTCAACAAGAAGCTCGAGGCAACGCAACTTGGAGCGGTCACGCAATTCGTAACGGCGATTGCGCTCGGAATTTGGCTCGATCATCTGCATAAGCGCGCCGATATCTTCGTGGATCGTCTGCTGTTCCGCGCCCGGTACGTTGCACAGCGGCGGTTGGAGAAGGCAGCGCGTGCGGTGCTTCATTCCGAGCGGGTGGACGTCATTCACGAGTTCCTGGTGGACGAGCCATTCGTTATTCTGGGCTTGGGGTCGGCGGCGGTATTTCAGATGAACGATAGCGGCGAATGGGCGCGCGTACGCGCGTGCGGCTGGGATCCCGAATGCGTCTCAATCCTCTCGCGGCAGGATGCGCTAGTCATGCACGTCGAGGCCGAGCAAACGGCATTGCGAGTCTCGGAGATACGATGGCCGGTTTCCAGTCTTCCCAGCGGTACTGCGCGGCCCGTTCTCGCGATTCCGGTGCTCGCGCGGCGCCGCGTCATTGCGATCGTGCTCTACGGCGAACATACGAACGGCGCCGATCTCGACGGCGACGAAATGCGCGCGATCGAAGGCGTCGTGAACGCCGCCGGCGCGGCCTTCGACCATGTTGAAGCGGAGCAGCTGCGCCGTGAAATGGAATCGCTCCGCCGCGAGCTGGCGTTGAAAGCGTCTACGTCCACGGCATGAGCGCCGTTTGTGCGCTACATTCGGAAGATGCCGAAGTGCGTGGGCGGCTGCGGCGCATGCGCGGCAGCGTCCAGCCCGATTGCGAGGACCCGGCGCGTGTCGAGCGGGTCGATGATGCCGTCGTCCCAAAGACGCGCCGTCGAATAGTACGGATTACCTTCGTGCTCGTATTTTTCGAGAATCGGCGCTTCGAATTTGGCCTTTTCTTCGGACGTCATGTCCCCCTTCACGGTCGATAAGACGCTCGCTGCTTGCGCTCCGCCCATCACGCTGATGCGGGCGTTCGGCCACATCCACAACTGACGCGGCGAGTAGGCGCGTCCGCACATGCCGTAATTGCCCGCACCGAAACTGCCGCCGATCACGACCGTGAACTTCGGCACTTCCGCGCACGCGACGGCGGTCACGAGTTTTGCTCCGTCTTTTGCAATGCCGCCGTTCTCATATTGCTTGCCGACCATGAAGCCGGTGATATTCTGCAAGAACAGCAGCGGCGTGCCGCGCTGCGCACACAGTTCGATGAAGTGCGCGCCCTTGAGCGCGCTTTCGCTAAAAAGAATCCCGTTGTTCGCGAGGATGCCGATCGGATGGCCCTCGATATGCGCGAACCCGCACACGAGCGTCGTGCCGTAACGCGCTTTGAATTCGTGAAATTCCGAACCGTCCACGAGACGCGCGACGATTTCGCGTACGTCGTAGCCCGTGCGGCTGTCTGCTGGAATGATC
The DNA here is from genome assembly GCA_963737065.1 of Vulcanimicrobiia bacterium. Classification (GTDB taxonomy): domain Bacteria; phylum Vulcanimicrobiota; class Vulcanimicrobiia; order Vulcanimicrobiales; family Vulcanimicrobiaceae; genus JAMXLG01. Next base: position 1,015,639 of record CAVTRC010000001.1, on the reverse strand, counting down.
CCGTAGATGTCGCGGGGGTCGTATTTCGGCCGGCGTGGTTCTTCACGATCCCACTGGCGCGGCAGCTCGCGATGCAAGTTGCGCACGATTTCGCGAACAATTCCGAGCGCGTGGGGATCGTCGTTCGCAAAGTGATCCGCAACACCTGAAATGCGCGTGTGAACGTCCGCGCCGCCGAGCTCTTCCGCGGTCACTTCTTCGCCCGTCGCTGCTTTCACGAGCGGCGGACCGCCGAGAAAGATCGTTCCGGTGCCTTTGACGATGACGGTTTCATCGCTCATAGCCGGCACGTAGGCGCCGCCAGCGGTGCACGATCCCATCACCGCGGCGATCTGCGGAATACGTTTTCCCGACATGCGCGCTTGATTGTAGAAGATGCGTCCGAAGTGATCGCGATCCGGAAAAACGTCCGCTTGCAACGGAAGAAACGCGCCGCCCGAATCCACGAGATAGATGCAGGGCAGATGATTTTGCTCTGCGATCTCCTGTGCGCGCAAATGCTTTTTGACGGTCATCGGGTAGTACGTGCCGCCTTTGACCGTCGCGTCGTTCGCGACGATGACGCAATGCTGGCCTTCGACGCAACCGATTCCCGTGACGATTCCCGCAGAAGGCGAGTCGCCCTTATACATCTCGTATGCGGCGAGCGCCGAGAACTCGAGGAAATCCGAGTCCGGATCAATTAACTCGTCGATCCGTTGCCGCGCGGTCAGCTTCCCGCGCTTGCGATGCTTTGTGGTTGCTTCCGGGCCACCACCCCCGCGAACGGCTTCGAGTCGTTCGCGATATTCGCTAACCAAGGTCGTCATTCGATGCGCATTCAGCGCAAATGCCTCGCTTTGCGGGTCCAGGCGAGATTCCAGAAGGCTCACGAAGGCCGCTCGTTCGGCAAGCCTCGGCCCTAACCCGTCCTTCATGACGCTCGGGTCGCTGGATGCGTTCAATAAGTGTATGGCCTCGGGATTCAATCGTCCGGAAGGATCGCTCGATGCGCGAACCGCGCTTGCTCCGTACGGTGGGAAATGGGATTCGCGCCTCGCGGCGCACTTGCTACGCCGTGCGGGATTCGGCGGCACGCCGCAAGCGATCGCCGCCGCGACACGCAGCAGCCCGCACGACGTCGTGGAGTCGCTCGTGCACTTCCCCGACACGTCGAATCTCGTTTCGCCCGCCGACCTCTACCAGCCCGACATCGCGAACCTCGTGGGGTTGCCTAAAGATCAGCGCATGGACGCGCTGAAAACGATTCGCAAGAACTCGCGGCAGTCGATCGTCTCGCTGCAGATGTGGTGGCTCAATCGCATGCTCACGACGCCAGCACCGCTGCAAGAGAAGATGACGTTCTTCTTTCACGGTCACTTTACAACAGCCGCGATCCAAAAAGGCGTGTGGCCCACGTACGTCTACGGTCAAAATCAGCTCTTCCGCGAGAATGCGCTCGGCAATTTACGTGCCGTGACGCTTGCCGTCAGCAAAGATCCCGGGATGTTGCTGTATTTGGACAATGCGCGCAACAACAAGGCGCATCCGAATGAGAACTACGCGCGTGAGTTGATGGAACTGTTCACGCTCGGTCACGGAAATTACACGGAAGAAGACATCCGCCAGTCTGCGCGAGCTTTCACCGGGTGGACGATCAACCGCCAAACAGGCGAATTCGTCAGCAACCCGCGCATTCATGACAGCGGAATCAAGACGTTCCTCGGTCGCTCCGGGAACTTCGACGGCGCTGATATCGTTTCGATAATCTATCAACAGCCCGCGGCTTCGAAGTTTTGGGCCAACACGCTGCTTAATTATTTCGTCTACAACGATCCAGAGCCGCAACTCGTCGATGGACTGGCCGCCGTGATCCGAAAGTACGATTTCAATCTTGCACCCGTGATGTCAACGCTCTTGCAAAGTAACGTCTTTTTCTCGCGGCGTGCGTATCGCGCGCTCGTAAAGAGTCCCGTCGAATTCGTCGTCGGAACGCATCAGACGTTCGGGCTTTCGCAAATCGACGCGGCCGCTCCGCGTGCGCTCAACCAAATGGGTCAGATTCTGTTTTATCCGCCCAACGTTGCCGGTTGGCCCGGAGGTCAGAATTGGATCACATCGCAGACGATCATCGCTCGACAGAACTTTCTCGCGCAACTGAGCAATTCGCCGATGATGGCGGAATCGTCGTGGTTGCAAGCGGTCCCGGTCGACGCGAACCGCGCGTCCCTGGAGCTCATTGAAGTTCTCTTGCAGGGTGATGCGCCCGAGATCGCGCGCACGCAACTGCTCGGCTATTTGAACGGCGTCTCCACCTCTGCCCTCAAATCTCTCGGCGCCGAAAACTTTCAAGAACGCGTTCGCGGTGCGGCATACTTGGCGATGGCCATGCCCGCCTATCAGTTAGCCTAGGCCAGACATCAGAGGACGAAATAAGACATTCATGAAACGCGGTAAGTTCGTACTGGGCGCGCTCTCGGGGCTCGCGGTTGTTGCAAACATGGACCATGTGTTCGCACGCGCGCTTGCGGACACTCCGCTGCCCGGACTGCCGGGAGCAGAGAATCGCGTTCTCGTTCTCGTCAATTTGCAAGGTGGAAATGACGGGCTGAACTGCATCGTTCCACACGGGAACGACGCGTACTACCAGATGCGTCCAACGCTTGCGGTCCCGCGCGGCGACGTTCTAGCAATCAACGAGCAATTGGGATTCAATCCCGAGATGAAATCGCTCAAAGCGCTCTTCGACCGGGGCGATATGGCGATCGTCCAAGGCGTTGGATATCCCAATCCCGATCATTCACATTTCCGCTCGACGGAAATTTGGCAGACGGCGATACCCGATCGCTACGAGCATACCGGATGGCTCGGCCGCTATCTCGATGAAGCGAATCTTCCGCAAGAAAATCTTTTCAACGGTCTCGCGCTCGCGCAAGTTCTTCCCGAAGCTCTAATATCGAACAAGGTTGACGTACCCGCCGTGGCACAGCTGAACGGCTATGGATTGGTGAGCGATCGAAACGACATTGCGCGAAAGACGTACGCCGAGCTTGTTCGCGACAAGAGGTTTCCGTTCGACTCGCCCTATCTAGCGCATATCGCGCAAATCGAAGACGATGCGCAACGCGGGTCCGAAGAGCTGCCGAAACTCGTCGCCGGCTATAAGACCGACGCATCGTATCCGGCGACGCCGCTTGGAAGAAGTTTGGCGCTCGCGGCGCAGATCGTCGGCAGCAACCTCGGAACGCGGGTGCTCTACGTGCAGCACGGTTCCTTCGATACGCACGTGAGTCAAAAAGGTACGCAAGACCGCCTCTTACGCGAGTTTTCCGATGCGATCTACGCGTTTTACGACGATCTCCGGGCGCATGGCAACGACAATCGGGTCCTGACGATGACGTTCAGTGAATTCGGGCGTCGCATTGCCGAGAACGGAAGCCGTGGAACGGATCATGGTGAGGCATCGCCGCTCTTCCTCGTCGGAGGCGGTGTAAAGGCCGGCGTCTACGGCTCGCTTCCCGACCTGCAAACGACGAATATGGGTAACGTCGCGTTCACGACGGATTTCCGCAGTGTGTATGCGACCGTGCTCGAGCGTTGGCTCGGACGCCCGTCGCAAAAAATTCTCGCGGGGACGTTCTCGCAGTTGAGCGTCCTGGCCTAAGCACGTTCCAGTGCATTAGCCGCGTTCGTCAGCGCGTGCGCGAGCGGCGGATGCTGGACCGCGAGCACGCGAAAGACGCGCGACGCGAATGCGGCAAGCGATAGGCGAGGGTCGATAGCGCGCGCCGCTTCGTCGAGTGCGGGCGGTGCGGCGTTGAGGATCATTGACGTCGTCGCGAGCGGGTTGACGAAGAGGCCGATGAGTTCGAGGCCGCCGTCCGTGACCCGGCTGAGATCCTTCGGAAACGCATTTCCACGCGGTACTTCCGTTGAGCCGCGGCGCATTGCTTCCACTGCTATGCGCAACCGGCTGCCGGCGGCGCTCGATTCGTCGCGTGCGAGCGCGGTTAAAACGTTCTCGCGCTCCACCCCATGTTCCGCGGCAATCGCCGCGATATCCGAATCGGCGAACAGCCGCTCCACGACCGTCGTTCGCGAAACGGAGCCGCCGAATAAATCTTGCATGAACGCGGTCGCGGGGACGTATTTCATCGTAAATCAGCGCACTATTCCGAAGTAACGAATGCCAGCTCGTACTGAGCGTACCCCGATCGCTTCGATTTTGAGCGCAGGTCAGGCTTTCACAGGCGTAAAACTACCGCCGGGTTGCACAGGGTCTAGTTCGAAAGGCCCATATCGGAAGGACCGGCACTCGCATGTTCGTGGAGGAGCACAGAGCCGCACCCGGGGCACCCGCATGATCGATTCGGGTTTCGCCACCGCCAGCTCGCGCGAAAGCGGCTTACCACCCCGGGGAACCCCAAAGAACTACTTAATGGCATGGCTGCTGGTCATGCTCAAAGACCACAACCTGCACGGGTACGAAATCATGAAAGAACTTAAGGAAAAGTTCAACGTGGTAACGGACCCCGGTACGGTGTATCGAGCGCTTCGTCAACTTGAACGCGACGGATACATTTCGTCGTGGTGGGATCCGAAAGAGCAAGGACCCGCGCGCCGCATTTATACCGTTACGGAAGCAGGCGGCGCGGCGTTACGCATGTGGAGCGTGGCGCTCGAGCAGTATCGCACGAATCTCGAACAATTCTTCGTGCTCTATAAGAGCAAGCACGAATCCGGAAAGGCACGCGCGTTAGCGTACGGCGCACCCGCACCAGGACGTAACGCGCCCTAATCCGAGTCCCGCTTTGGATTCGGTAACGTTTCTCGGAAGCGGCGGAGCGCGATTTGTCGTCGCGCGTCAGTTGCGCGCGTCGGGCGGTATGTGGTTCCGTTTCGGCGGTACGCAGATTCACGTCGATCCGGGTCCGGGAGCGCTCGTTCGCGCGCTGTCGCACGCGCCGCCGTTCAACCCGCGCGAGCTCGATGCGATTGCACTCTCGCACAAACACCTCGATCATGCCGGCGACGTTACGGCGATGATCGAAGCAATGACGTCGGGCGGATTCCGCAAACGGGGCGTGCTGCTCGCGCCGAACGACGCGCTGGAACACGAACCGACGGTGCTGCCGTACGCACAACGATTCGTCGAGCGCATTGATGTCGTTACCGAACGCGGAGGTCCGTATCGTGTCGGCGACGTCGATGTTCGCGCGTCCATACGGCACGTGCACGCCGTCGAAACGTACGGCATGCACTTCACGCACGGCACGATGCGCGTCTCGTACTTGCCGTGCGGCCGTTACTTCGACGAGCTGGTGGAAGCGTACGCGCAAGTGCAACCGGACGTGTTGATCGTCAACGTGCTTCGCTTCCGCGACGGCATGGACGTCGATCACCTTACATGGGATCAAGCGCGCGCGGTCGTCGAAGGCGTGCGTCCACGCGTTGCGATTCTTCAGCACTTCGGGACGAAAATGCTCGAAGCCGACCCCCGTACGCTCGCACAGAGCCTGGAAGACGATCTCGGCATCCGCACGATTGCGGCACGAGATAATTTGGAAGTCGATCTGACGACGGAGGTCTCGGCGGTTGGCGTTTGACGTCGTGCGCGTCCCGCTCGATGCGCTCGACGACTTCTACCGTGCGCGCGAACGCGAGAGCTTGCGAACGTTCTACGAGTTCCCGGTTGTCTGGCACCAAGCGCGCTACGGGTTTGCGGTGAACGGCGTCGATGCTTTGATCGCGGCCGGCACACTCAAAGTCGCTGCATCGCTTGGTCAGATCGAACGGCTCATCGTCACGCCGGAACATCGCAGGAAGGGCATTGCGCGCGCGATCGTGGCGGAGATGGCCGACGTTGCAAAGTATTACAACTGTCATAAGATGACCGCGATCGTGCCGCACGAACGCGGCGCGCAACGGTTTCTCAAAGCATGCGGCTATGGTATCGAAGCCGTGCTTCCACAGCACACGTTCAAAATCGACATGGCGATGATGCGCAAATATTTGCTGTAGTTACCGCGTCGGAATCAGCCGGCGCTTCGGACGATCGGAATGTGCGCCTGGGATGGCGCGATCTGCAAGCGAAGTTCTCGAAGCTCGCGCGAGCTCGACGTTCGGGGACCATGCGTACGTCGCCTCATTCAAAAGCGTACCCGGCATCGACGCTTGCGTGTAAATTGCGAGCGGTGCACCGAGGGCGAATACCGATGCGACGTAGTCTGCCACCATTCGGCCTTCGTTGGTCGTCGCAAGCCACGCCGGAGTCATTGTATCGGCGCCGGAAGCGGCAGCCGTCCAGGTTCTTCCGCGGTCCGGCGAAGCGGCATAATCGATCGAGAGCAAGCACGATGCGGTGCACGACGTGCTCGCGTACGAGTAGTACGAGACGCCAAGATGCGCGCTCGAACCGCCCGTGTTCGGATCGGCTCCAAGTCCCGGGATAAAATGATCGACGCCGCTGCCGATCGGATCGAGCGGCACGCGCTGCGGAGTTGTCCATTGCGTTCCGTCGCGCGAAGTGCTGAGAACCAGATCGTCGCTCGCGCACGCCGTTTCAAAGCGGCAATCTTGCCAAACGGCATAAATCGTTCCTGATTCATCGACGGCCGTCGAGACGAGCGGACCACTGCGCAGATTGCCGGCTTGAAGATGATCGATGATTGCGGCTACCCGCGTTGCTGCGCCGAACGTTCTACCGCCGTCGTGAGAGGTAACCGCAACGACGTTTGCTTCATCGTAGTCGTCGCTCACCACGACGACATCGCCGCTCGGAAGCGGTACCGCCTGCGCGCCGATCCCGGTTGCCGAGTCATTGCTCGTGCGCGGCGCACTCCATGTCGCGCCGCCGTCGACCGTCGTGCTTACTTCCAGAAGACCGTTTCGGCCCGCATCATCCCAGCTGACGTAGCAATGTCCGAAGTCGGGGCTCGACGCAACGTTATCGCATGCGATCCAATCCTTATCGTCATTGATATCGCCGGTGCCGACGCGCACCGGTTGATTCCAGATCGTACCGTCGGCCGATCGGCTTACCTCGGGGTACGGAACGTCTCGGTTGACGATCGGAATCGTGGAAACCAACCACGCGCCGTGTGCCGCGTCATACGCGACCGCCGCATCGCTCGCGCTATCGGCGCTTCCGCCCGTGATCTTCGTAATGCCGGGCAACGTTGTACTGAACCAGCTGCGTCCGCCGTTACTCGACGTCGCAACTCCAATCGCCGAGCCTCCGGCGACGAACTGTCGCGCGACTTGAAATGCGGCGACGATGGTGTCACCGTGGACGGCCGCGGAGGGTTCGACTTCCGTGTCATGTTCCCCGAGCGGATCGGTAAACGAATCGGCGCTGATGCGAACGATTTGCGAAGGCGGCGGCGTATTCGGAGCAGGCGAAGGCGCCGACGGTACAGGCGCACCGGAGCCGCCGCCACACGCAGTAAGCATTGTCGCCATCACGAAAGCGACGGGCACGCGACTACGCATAGTCGACTAGCGAACGAACCAATTGAACGGTGACGGCGTCATAAGGCAAGTGTACGCCCGCTGAGGAGAACGGAATATGAAGATCGGCATCATCGGAGCGGGAAACATCGGAAGCGCGCTCACGCGCCGGTTTCGTGCCGCCGGTCACGACGTTGCGGTTTCAAATTCGCGCGGTCGGGAGTCGCTGCGCGATCTCGCTTCGGAAACGGGCGCTAAAGCGGTGACGGTACACGAGGCAGCACGCGGACGCGACGTGGTTGTCGTCACGATTCCGGAAAAAAACATTCCGGAGCTGCCGAAAGACTTATTTTCGGGCATTTCAGACAACGTTGTCGTGATCGACACCGGGAATTACTATCCACGCCAACGCGACGGACGCATCGAACCGATCGAAAATGGTATGACCGAAAGTCAGTGGGTGTCGACGCAAATCGGCCGCCCCGTGGTCAAGGCCTTCAACAACATCTATGCGCAGCACTTACAAGACAACGGAAAACCCGCGGGAACTCCCGGGCGCGTCGCGCTTCCCGTTGCGGGCGACGACCCCAAAGCGAAGGCGGTCGTGATGCAGCTCATCAACGAAATCGGATTCGATGCGGTCGACGCCGGCACGCTCGCGCAGTCATGGCGACAGCAACCGGGGTCACCGGTCTATACGAACGATTACGATGCGGAACACCTGCGTCGCGCGCTTTCCGATGCGACCCCGGAGCGCACGCTGGAGTGGAAAGGCACGGACAAGAGCCCGGGCACGTTCGAAGCGCCTGCCTAGCGCGGCGTCCGCACGGGCTTTGGCGGCTTCATGCGCATCGGAAATGCTCGCCGAAGCTTCGGGTGCGAGCGAATCGACCCGTTGTAATAGATAACTGCGCCGCGCACGGTCGTTGCGGTAACGACGGGACCGGATTGAAACGATCCTTCGGAAAGGACGCGGCCGTCGCCGCTGTGCGCGTCGATCTGTGCGCCGCCGCGCGCGATGCCGAGCGCGATGTTCCCGCGCTCGCTTTCGAAGCGCGCAAGTCCGGGTTGAAAGCTGCCGTTGTCGTAGACGATCGACCCGGTCAAGCTGGTCGCTTCAATTTGCCGCGCGGTGCAATTCTCGAAAAACATGTTGCCGCGTCCCGTGCGCGCGCGCACGCGATCGAACGTGGAATTACGAACGATCGCGGGACCATTGTTCACTTGGAAACCTCCCGTGCCGCTGACATCGTTCAGCCGCAATAAACCGGCACGCACAGTCGTAAAGAACGTGCCGCCATGATAGCCGTCGATCAATACTTCACCTCGTCCGACGTGCATCACGAGCAACGGCGATCCGCTCGGAACCGTGAGCGTCAAATTCCCGTACCCACTGAATGCGACAGCGTCGTGCGGCGACGCATCGAGCGGCTGAATCAAGAACGGCTCAGGCGGCAAAACGAGCGGACCGTCGGGCGTCTCGACGGTTTGCGCGAAGAACGTAAACGCCGCCGACCGGTTGGCCGGAACTCGATCGACATGGTGAACGTCGATCGTCGGATCGGCTTCGATCTGCACGTCGGTGCGGTTCCACGTCCGAACGGTGACGATCCCGGCCTGAAGCTGCGCGAAGACGACCGGTGCACCCGACGTCGCAATGCTCTGCGTATCAGCATCCGCGCGCCCCGCGATCGTCGCCGCCAACAGAAAAACGAACAGGATGCCCGCAAGCTCCCGCCGCCATCGGTGTAACCCCACGATGCGATTGTACGTTCGCCCGCGCGGGCCCATCATGAGGACTCGGTGAGCGATTCGTCGATAGCCGGGAGCTCCACGCGAAACAGCGCGCCGCCTTCCGGCGCACGCGCCGCGACGACCGTGCCTCCATGCACGCGCGCGATCGAGCGGACGATCGCGAGACCGAGACCGGTGCCCGGTACGTTCCGTGAATGCGAACGGTCCGACCGATAAAAGCGCTCGAAGACCGCGCCCACTTCGGCGTCGACGATTCCGGGGCCGGTGTCTGCGACTTCGACCCAAGCGTTGTGCCCGTTACGGCCGACGCGAACGCTCACGCTGCCGGACGGCGTGAATTTGATCGCATTGTCGATCAGGTTGCCGATCAACTGGCGCAATAAATGCTCGCTTCCCTCGACAAGCGGCGAGTGTTCGGGACGATCGAATTCGAGCGCCAGCCCGTTTTCGCTTGCGCGCTGCGCCGCGCCGCGGACTGCTTCTGCGGCCACCATGGCAAGTGAGAGCGGCTCTTTCGGCACGTCATCTCCACGATCGGCTTTCGCGAGCGTCAACATCCCGTTCACCATATCGGCGAGCGCGGCGCTCTCGCGCGCGATCGTTTCGAGGCTTTCACGCCGCACCGCTTCGTCGCGATCGCCCCAGCGCATCAATAATTGTGCGTTTGCGTTGATCGATGTGAGCGGCGTCTTCAATTCGTGTGATGCATCCGAGATGAACTGCCGCTCGCGCGCAAACGCCTCTTCGAGACGCGCCAGCAAATCGTTGAAGCTCGCCGTGAGCTCTCCGATTTCATCGTGTCGATGCGTCGCCAGCCGTACGTCGAGCCGCTCGGATCCGACTTCGCGCATCGCTTGCGACAACGCGGTGATCGGTCCGATCGCCTGCGCCGCAAGCATAAAGGAAAGGACCACGACCGCGACCGCGCCGGCAAGTAGGATCAACACGATCGCCTGGCGGCCTTGCTGAAATGTACGATAAAGCGCATCGAGCGGCTCAGCGACGTGAACGATCGCGGCCGCGTTTCCGGCGTGAAAGAGCCGGTCTTCCACCAAGAACGGCCGCCCGTTCAATACCAGCGTGCGAAACTCCGAGTCGTGTCCCGCGACGATCGCCCGGTTGGGCGGAATATTCGTTGAGCCGAGATTCGGCGTGCGCGCGATGGGATAGCCCGCAACGTTATCGACTTGAATGAACGTCGTGGGAGATTCCCACAACGTGAGGTTTGCGCTGCTGAAGAGCTGATCGAACGTTTCCGGCGCGAACGGGCCGAGCGCAAATGGATTGGTCGCTTCGACGCGCTGCGCGATGTCGGACATCGTCGTGTCGATGCGCGCGCGCGCCTCATCGAAGAGAATCGATTGCAAGCGCCACGCGATGACGCCGCTCATACCCGCGAGCACGACGATGAGCAGCAGCGCGTAAGCCGCCGCAATTCGCCACTTCAGCGAAAGACGCGACATACGCGCGCTAGTCTTTGATCGTGTAGCCGACGCCGCGCACCGTAGTGATCAGCTTATCGTCGAATCCTTCGTCGATCTTGCCGCGCAGATAGCGAACGTAGACATCGATCAAATTCGAATCACCGAGGAAATCGCTGCCCCAGACGCCGTTGAAGAGTTCGTCGCGCGTATGCACTTTATTTCGATGTAACAGCAAGTATTCGAGCAGCGCATACTCTTTCGCGGTCAGCGCGATCGGTTTGCCGCCGCGGGTCACTTCGCGACGGTCGCGATCCATCACGACGTCGCGATATTCGATCTTGTTGCTCGTCGGATGCTTTTGACGCAGACGCGCGCGAACGCGCGCGAGCAACTCGTCGGTCGAAAACGGCTTCGTCAGGTAATCGTCCGCACCGAGATCCAGGCCCGCGACGCGGTCCGGCACGCGATCCCGCGCGGTCAGCATGATGACGGGCACGTTGCTCTTCGCGCGCAAGCGCTTCGTGAGTTCGAGGCCATCCATGCGCGGCAACATCAAATCGAGAATCACGAGGTCCGGCTCTTTGAGCGCTTTTTCGAGCCCTTCCAGACCGTCGTGGGCGACGTCGACCTCGTAGCCTTCGTGTTCCAGTTCAAGTTGAAGCACGCGGCTGATAGCCGCGTCGTCTTCAACGATCAACACCTTGTATGCGCTCGCCGGCTCGTTCATGCCGGAAGAAGTTAGCGACGGCGCGCGTCAACGCCCCTTGGCGCAGGTTGGAATCCGGTGAAAATCGACAGCCAAATCGCGACCGCGCCGCCGGCAGCGATCCACGCGAGCGTCGAATGGTTTAAAAGCAGATCTTCGCTCGCCGAACCGATCGCTTCGAGCGAGTGCACGAAAAGCGTTCCGCCGCCGAGGACGACGAGCGCGACGAGCCACGTCGCAACCGCGGCAACGGCACCGAGCAGCACGATTTCCCATGGCTTGAAGAGCGGCGCTGGACGATAGACCGTCGCGGTGAGAATCGACGCGCGGAGGTCGGCGGGCGGCTCTTCCAGCGGCAGCGCAAAAAGCGCGCGGTCGAGGATGTCGTCGCTATCGTATTTCATTCCATTACCTCCGCCGCGCTCAGGAGCTTGCGCAATTGTTCCTTTGCCCGGAATAGATGAGTTTTCACCGTTCCCATCGGCAGTTCCAGCACTTCGGCGATCTCTTCGTACTGTTTTCCTTGCAGATGGTAGAGCGTGATGACGGTCCGGTACTTCTCGGGAAGCGCGTCGATGGCGGCGCGCAGCCGACGCGCTTCGTCGAGCGCGATCGCTTCGCGTTCGGGCCCCGGCCCGGGATCGGCGCGTTCCGGCATCTCCTCGTTGCTGTAGCGTTTGTTCCGGTTGAGCCGGTCGCAACACGCATGGTAGGCGATCGCAAAAATCCACGTCGAGAATTTGGCACCCGGCTTGAACGTTCGCAGCGACCGGTAGGCCTTAAAAAACGCCTCCTGGGTCGCGTCACGCGCCTCTTCGACGTTGTGCAGCGTCCGGTAGCAGAGGTGATACACCGCCCGGTCGTACCGCTCGACGAGCGTGGCGAAGCCCTCGGGGTTGCCGCCGAGCGTCATCGCAACGAGTTCGCCGTCCTCGGGCCCCGCGTGCATCGGTTCTATCCGAGGCACCTCCGCAAGCACTGCCGACACGCTCCATGTACGGAGCGAACGTGCCCTGTGTTTCGTACGTGATCCTGAAACAAGCGGGGTCGCCAACCGTACGTGAGACAGGCACAACAACGGAGGCCGAAAACAGACACGATGCTCACGACGGTCAAGCTGAACAAAACACTCCCGAAGGCGGTACTCGTCGAAGGAACTGAACGGGACCTGCGCCCGACGTTCCAGGGATGGGGTCCGCGCATCTGATGCGTGTGATGGAACGCCCATCGCGCACGGGATTGATCTCGCTGCTCGTCGCCGTCGAGATCGTGATCGCGGGTTTGGCCCTGTACACGCTTCGCGGTGCGGGCTTTGCGTCCGCCGGCGGTTTCCACGCCGTGGATTATAGCGCCCCGCCGATCGCTCCGATTGCTGCGGGACCAGCACCCGTCGTGACCATCGACGACGTTGATTCACACGTCGTCGTTACTCCGTCGAGCGACGGACTCGTACACGTGACCGATCGCACCGAAGTGCACGGACTGATTTTCGGCTCCCAGCACGCGCAAGTGCTGCAGGTGACGCGCACGCTCGACGGCGTTCGCGTCTATCGTCCCGCGGGGCATTTTACGATCGGCGACACGACCAATCGCGTCGAGCTTTCGATCCCGCCGATGACGCAATTGAAAATCGCGCGCAGCGGCGGTGATGATGTCAGCGGATTGCAAAACGGCGTGGACGTCGTGTCGCAAGACGGGCACATTTCGCTCAGCGATATCAAAGGCGCGATCACGGCGCACAGCGACGACGGACGGGTCGTGTTGAGTAATATCGATACGAATTCCCTCGACGCGACCACGAGAGACGGCCGTATTCTTGCATCGCAGATTCAAATGACCGGTGCTGCGCCGCGCGCGACGCTGCATACCGACGACGGATCGATGCACATCAGCGGTACATTTCCGGCCGGCAGTTATGCATTTACCACCGCGGACGGGCGCATTGAATTGAGCTTGCTCAGAGGCTCGGATGCGAGCGTCGACGCGTCAACCGGTGACGGCCATGTCGTCGTCGACGGCAGCGAGCAAAGCGGTCAGCCGATTCGCGTCGGAGCGGGCAGCGCATCGATGCGCGTCCGCAGTGAAGACGGATCGGTCCACATCACCACGAACGGAGCCCTTTAGTCATGGCAGATCAACTGGTCCCACTCTTTGGGATCGTGTTTCTCTTCGGTGCACCCGTCGCCGCGTGGATCGTTTCGCGCGTGTTGGCGCATCAGGAGCGGATCGAGATGATTCGACGCGGCATGATGCCGCCGCCGGATTCGCGTCTCTATCGCGACATGAACCGGCGCGGCTGGCAAACCGGCCCGATTCCGCCGCCGCCCGGACCCGGACGCGGGCCGGTTCCGACGCCGCCCGGCGCTTACTATGACGATCGCTTTTACGCGCAGAGCCAGATGCGCAAAGGCATCATGGTGACCATGGTCGGCTTTGCACTTCTCATCGGTCTTTCGTTCATCGGCTATCGCGGTGACGGGCGCATGGATTTTGGCCCGTGGCTGCTCGGCGGACTCATTCCGATGTTTGTCGGAATCGCGCAGATTATCAATGCTCTGCTGAACGGCGCGCGTTTTCCCGGGATGCAAATGGGCGCACCGGGACCCACGTCGCAGTCTCCGTTCACGGCGCAACCGCCGCCTGCAGCAGACGTTCCGCCGAATTCGCCGCCGCCATCGTCCGCCTCGTACGGCGGCTGGCGTCCAGGGCCCACGCCGGAGATCGAGAAACCGGCGCAACCGCCCGACGCACGCTAGCGCATCTATTGCGACTTTTCAAGCACGAGAAGAAACACAAAAGCCGGTTCGTTGGAACCGGCTTTTCTGCTGCTGCTAGAGGTTTGGATGCTTCTCGGAGGTTAGCTCGTCGCGTGTGACGTCGCGGGGAAAGAGGTTACCTGCAGTTGACGAGTGCGATCGCCCAGCCCGCTGCAGTTCTCGTTCGCACGAGATAGCCGTCCGCAGTTCGGTCGTAGACTTGATACCCGGCGCGCAGTGCGTCGGCTAACGTTTTGAATACCATCAGACCTGCCATTCTGCGGACCCTCCTTTCCCGTTTTTGATTGTCTAGTAAGTATAACGGCTTTTGTCGCGCGAAGGTTCAGTGCTATTCCCCGGACTTTGTTAAAAATTTGGAGAACGTCTTCACTATTATGCCCATCGTTTCGCCGCTCGCTACCGTCCATAACGCGGTAGTGACGGATCGACGAGAGGTTGCGCCCGGCGTCGTCTTATTTGGATTTGACGCGCCGGATCTCGTTGCTGTGACCCGTCCCGGGTCGTTTGTTATGGTCGTTCCGCCGAGCGGCGAAAGCGCGGCAACCGCACTTGCTGTCTACGAAGCGGACGGGCGTCGGGCGAGCATTTTGTTTTTCGTCGTTGGCAAACGTACTCAGGAATTATCAAGAATTTCTGAAGGCGACGGCATCACCGTCGTGGGCCCGCTCGGCAACGGTTTTACGATCGGAAGCGAGCGCGACGTTGGAATCGTAGCCGGCGGCGTCGGCATCGCGTCAGTGTTGCTGCCCGCGCAAGCGTATCTTCGGGCCGGAGCGCGCGTCCGATTGTACTACGGTGCGCGCACCGCTGAATTGCTCGCCGAGCGCGATCGCTTCGCGCAAGAAGGCTGCGAAGTGTCGCTCGCAACCGATGACGGCAGCATGGGATACAACGGTTACGTCACCGCGTTGCTCGCGCAAACACGCCGTCCGCCGGACGTCGTTCTGGCGTGCGGGCCGACGCCGATGTTGCGCGCCGTTGCAAGCGTTGCAAGCGACATGAACGTTGCGGCGCAGTTGTCATTGGAAGAAACATTCGCATGTGGCGTCGGCGGGTGCTGGGGATGTGTCGTGCCCATCGTGAACACGTCGGCCCAAGCGCCGAGTTTTCCGCCCGCGGAGCGCAACGGCAGTGACGTCGTTTATGCGCGCGTGTGTAAAGAAGGCCCGGTCTTTTGGGCACACGAGTTGAGATGGTGAAGCAATGATCACGACGCACGCGATCGATGTTTCCGTTGCGCTCGGAAAGCTTGAACTGGCGTATCCCACGTTGATGGGAAGCGGATGTTACGGTTCCGGTGAAGAGTTTGTACCGTTCGTCGATCTTTCGCAAATCGGTGCCGTGGTTTTGAAGAGCGTGACGCGACGGCCGCGTCTCGGTAACCCGACGCCTCGTCTGGTTCATACGCCTGCGGGGATGCTGAACGCGATCGGGCTACAGAATCCGGGGATCGAGTGGTATCTGGAACGCGACGTTGCGAAGTTCGCGCAACGTCCGTGCGCGATCATCGGCAGCGTGGCCGGTTTTTCGGTCGATGACTACGCGTATACGTGCGAGAAGCTCGCTGCGCGCAGCGAGATCAAAGCAATCGAATTGAACATCTCGTGCCCCAACGTGGCAAGCGAGGGCGAGACCTTCGCGTGCGATCCGAAACTCACCGCGAAGGTCGTCCGCGCGGCGCGCGCCACGACCGATAAGGTGCTGATCGTCAAGCTTTCGCCGAACGTCACCGACATCGCGTCGATCGCGCGTGAAGCGGAACGCGCCGGCGCGGATGCGCTCGCGGTGATCAATACGGTACGCGGCATGGCGATCGACGTCGACGCGTGGCGTCCGCGTCTCGGGAATGTGACCGGCGGTTTGTCCGGTCCGGCGATTCGCCCGATCGCGGTTCTTGCAGTGTATGAAGTGGCGCGCGCCGTGACGATTCCGATTATCGGCCAGGGCGGAATCGAAACGACGAGCGATGCGCTCGAGTTTTTCCTCGCGGGTGCGACCGCAATCTCGATTGGGACGGCGAATTTCACCGACCCGCGCGTGCCGCTTCGTATCGTCGACGAACTGCGCGCGTATCTCGCGAAGCGCGGACTGCGCAGCTTGCAGCAGATCGTCGGCAAAGCAAACGTCGGCTTCGCGAATGCGTACCAATACGAAGGAGACGAAGGTTAGCTGGAGCAGAAAGGCTTCCATGGCTCAACTAATCGTTGCATTGGACGTTCCGGATGCCGACGAAGCCGAACGGTTGATCGATGAGCTCTACGAACTCGACGTCATCTTCAAAATCGGCATGGAGTCGCTCTACGGATATCCCGAGCGCATATTCTCCTACTGCGAAGCGCGCGACGTGCGTTACTTTGCCGACGCCAAGCTGCACGACATTCCCCGCACCGTCGCCGCCGCCATCAAAGGCCTCGTCCGTCCCGGCGCGCACATCGTCGACGTTCATGCGCTGGGCGGAATCGACATGATGCGCGCCGCCGTGGAAGCAGCGGACGAGCGCGCGAGCGAGCTTGGTTTGCCGGTTCCGCATATCTTCGCCGTGACGATTCTCACGAGCCACGCCGCGGTCGAGCTCGGCGAACTCGGCCTGCAGGGCGGGCCGGGCCAGAACGTTACGAGACTTTCCGCGCTCGCGCGTGACTCGGGATGCGACGGCGTCGTTTGCAGCGCGCACGAAGCGCGCGATTTGAAGAGCTTCTTCGGCGACGATTTCCTCACGCTTACGCCGGGAATTCGTCCGAGCGGCGCCGCGCACGGCGACCAAAAGCGCGTGATGACGCCCGCGATGGCGGTCGAAGCGGGCGCGGATTACCTCGTTGTGGGACGCCCCATCACGCAAGCGCCCGCGCCGCTTGAAGCCGCGCGCGCGATCCTTGACGAGATGCACGCGCATGCCGATCACGTCTGATTTCGACCTCAATTCGGCGCTTCACGAACGCGGTGCGTTGCTGGAAGGTCATTTTCGGTTGAGTTCCGGCCGCCACAGCAACAAGTTCATCCAGAAATTTCGAATCCTCGAGAGCCCGCCGCTCGTCGAGCACGTCGCGCGCCGGATTGCGGATGCATTCCGCGACGCGCATCCAACCGTAGTCGTCAGTGCAGCGGTCGGCGGCATCGTGCTCGGCTATGAAGTTGCGCGTCAATTGCGCACGAACGGAATCTTCGTAGAAAAAGACGGCGGCGTTGCGAAACTTCGCCGCAGTTTTCAACTTGCGCCGGCCGATCGTGTACTCGTCGTCGAAGACGTCGTGACGACCGGCATGTCGGTGCGCGAAGTCATGGACGTCGTTCGATCGTACGGCGCGCACGTCATCGGTGTCGGCCTGATCGTTGAACGCGGTGAAGCAGATTTCGGCGTCCCGACGCACGCGTTGCTGAAGCTTCCGATCGATTCGTTCGATCCGGAGCAATGCCCGCAATGCACAGCGGGCGAACCGCTCACCGACCCGGGCTCGCGCCGAGCTTCGCGAGGCTCGTAGCGCCGATGCAGCTCTCGATTCGCTCAGCGACGGTGGACGACGTCGCGTTCATCGAGGGTCTTGGAAAACGGACGGTGATGGATAGCGTTGCAGCGATGCGGCGTCCCAATCCAGTCGACGTCATTCAGAATTTCGACCGGCTGGTCCGAATCGTACAGAGTCGCGAGCACGCGGCGCTCATTGCCGACGACGCGGGCGAACCTGTTGGCTTTCTTCTGATGCTCGATTCGCTTCCCGATGAAGTCACCGGTCAAGAGCAAGGCTTCATCGCGTACATGGCGGTCGAGCGGGGCCGGCGCGGCGGCGGTATCGGCGCCGCGCTGCTCGCTGCGGCGGAAGATGAAGCGCGCAAGCGCGGCCTCCCGTATATGGCGCTGATGGTGACGGAAGAAAATGCAGCCGCGCGCGCACTGTACGAACGTGCGGGCTACCTCACGGAGCGGCGTCTGCTGTGCAAAATGTTGTAAGTCCGCGGGCATGGCGGCGGATCATGATCGCGACCGCCGTCGCGATCGTCGTTATCCTCGCCTTTATTTTCGCCGAACACATTCCGCGGACGCTTTCGATCTTTTTGATCGCAGCATTCATCGCGTTCGGCGTTCAGCCGATCTGCTTGAAGCTGGAACGGCGCAACGTGCCGAAGCCGCTCGCTATTGCGATCGTGTTTACGGTGCTGCTGCTCCTCATCGTGGTGGGACTGGCGGTGATCGTTCCACTCACGGTCGCGCAGCTGACCGTCCTCGCTCAGAATACGCCGGCATACATCTCGACCGTGCAAGGTTGGCTTTCGCAAGCGCAGTTATGGTTGCAGCATCACATTCCGGGTTTTCGAGCGCCGGCGAATGCCTTTAATGCAGGCGCGCTCAGTACCAACTCTCTCGCAACGCTCGCGCAAGGCACGCTCAATTCGTTTGTTGCAATCGTCGCCGGAACCGCGGTCGCTTTCTTCGTCGCATTCTCCGCGATCGTGCTTTCGTTTTTCTTCTTGCTGAACGGTTCGCAGATCGCCGAGGGGTTTGCCGCGATGTTCCCCATCGCGCGACGCGAGACGGCGCGTAAACTCGCGACGGAGATCACCGAGACGTTCGGGAGCTACATCTCCGGTCAAGTTATCGTGAGCGCAATTACCGGCATCGTTATTTGGATCGCGACGGCAGCGATCGGTTTCAAGTTCTCGCTCATCATCGGAATCATCAGCGGGATCGCTTACGCGATTCCGGTAATCGGCATGCTGATCGCACAATTGATCGCGGTCGTCTTGTGCGCGCCGCAGGGCGGATGGATGATTCTGTGGGTGCAGGTCATTATGTTCGGTATGGCGCGCATCAGCGACAACATCCTCGTGCCGAAGATCATGGGCCAATCCGTCGGCGTATCACCGATCGGCGTGATGTTTGCCGTTTTCGCCGGCGGCGAACTGTTCGGGGTTCCCGGACTGTTACTCGGCATTCCGGCCGCCGCGCTGATCAAGATTCTGTGGCGGTACTTCGTCGCACCGTGGCTGCATTCGCAGCTGGATCAAGGATGAACGGCGATCCGCTCGTGCGGTTCTATCGAGCGGTCGCGCCGGATAATCGCGGCCGGTATCTCGACGATATTCTTGCGTGGGACGACGCACAGCTGGAAGAGACGCACGATTACATCCAGTGGCTCTTTCCGATCACCACGATCGGCGTGAATCCGGAAGCGCCGCCCGCAAACGACGTAACGATCGAGGCATTCCGCAACGATGCGTCGCTGCGCGCGGCATTACGGCGTTCGCTGGAGCGAATGCTTGCATTTTACGGCTTGCAACGTTCTGATGACGCGATCGTCCGGGCGAGAGACTTTGAGTCGCACCGCCAATGGCTCACCGCGGGAAATCACAATCATCTGCGGCTGACGCGCATCCTCAAGAGCCTGCGCCTCCTGGGTCTTGATGCGGATGCGCGTGCGCTGCACGGCTGCCTCGTACAGATCGCCGATACGGAACGCCTCGCAGGACGGCGAAGTGTTTCGTCGGATACGCTGCGATTTTGGAATGACGCCGTACTTTCGTAACGGCTAGCGTGAGAGGCGGCCATCGTGCAGCGCCGATGGTTCGAATTGAAAGACGACCGATGGATCGGGGTGTTCGCCTGCGTGATCGGGGTCGATGCGCGTCAAAATGTCGCGAATCACGTTGCAACGCGCGGCTTTCTTGTCGTTCGATCTGACGACGACCCACGGCGAGTCGTGAAACGACGTGCGTTGGAGCATTGCGTCGCGCGCTTCGGTATATGCATCCCAGTGCTTGAGCGCCGTTTCGTCGATCGGGCTGATCTTCCACTGTTTGAGCGGATCGGTCTTACGGTCTTCGAGACGTTTTTTCTGCTCGTCTTTGCTGATGTCCAAGTAGTATTTGATCAACGAGATGCCCGAGCGAATGAGCATCGTTTCGAACGTTGGGACGGTCTCCATGAACGCTTCGTACTCATCGCCGGTGCAAAAGCCCATGACGTGCTCGACGCCCGCGCGATTGTACCAGCTGCGGTTGAAACACACGACTTCTTGCGCGGCGGGAAGATGGGGCGTCCACCGTTCGAAGTACCACTGCGTCGTCTCGCGTTCAGTCGGCTTGCCGAGCGCGACGATGCGCGTTTCGCGCGGACTCAAGTGTTCGGTAACGCGTTTGATCGTGCCGTCTTTCCCGCTGCCGTCGCGCCCTTCGAAGATCAGCAGCACCTTCCAGCCGTGCGTGATGACGCGGCGTTCGAAATCCACGAGCCGGATCTGCAGCTCGCGAAGCTGCTTCTTGTACTCGCCCATTTCTACATGCTTTCCGGCGCGGAGACGCCGATCAGATCCAAAACTTCCGCAAGGACCGTTTTGGCTGCGATACAGAGTGCGAGCCGTGCCAGCCGGGTGTCCCGGTCGTCGACCAAAATTCGGCACTCCGTGTAAAACTGATGGAAGTCCGATGCAACGTCGCGCGCGTACTTCGCGAGCCGGTGCGGCGCTTCGTGCTCGACCACGCCGCGCACAACGTTCGGAAACTCCCACAACCGCCGCGCGAGGGCGATCTCCGACCGCTCTCGCAATGCAGCAAGCGACGTTCGGCGGTCGCGTGCCGCTTCAACGTCTTGCGGGTCGGCATGCTTCAGCACGGACGCGATCCGCGCGTGTCCGTATTGGACGTAGTACACCGGGTTCTCGTTGCTCTGTTCGACGGCGAGCTCGAGGTCGAACGTGAGCGGCGAGTCGACGGCAAGCATCGCAAAAAAGAATCGCGCAGCGTCGACCCCGACTTCGTCGAGAATATCATCGAGTTCGATGATATCGCCCGCGCGTTTGCTCATGCTGACCTGCTCGCCGCCGCGCAGCAGCGTGACTTGTTGGGAAATCAGCACGTCGAGATGGCCGTCGAAGCCCATCGCCGCAGCGGCCGCTTTCAAGCGTCCGATGTAGCCGTGATGGTCGGGCCCCAAAATGTCGATGACGCGGTCCGCGCGATTGAGTTTTTCGAAATGGTACGCAATGTCGGGCGCAAAGTACGTCGGTGACCCGTCGCTTCGAACGATCACGCGATCTTTATCGTCGCCGAATTCCGACGTGCGAAAGTATTGTGCTCCTTCGGACTCATAGATCAATCCCATGGCACGCAGCTTCTCTAAATCTTCGCTCATGCGCCCGCTTTCGCGCAGCTCTTTTTCGCTTTGCCAAAGATCGTAATGAACGCCGAAACGCTCGGCCGTCGCCCGTTGCTGCGCCACAATCGCATCGCGGCCGAGTCTTGCAAAGTACGGCAGCCACTCCGTTTCGGGTGAAGACCGCCACTTCTCGCCGTCACGCTGCGCGATCGCTTGCGCGATCGGAATCAAATAGTCGCCTGGGTAGGCTTCCTCCGGCAACTGATACGTTGCGTCGAAGCGTTGCATGTAGCGCGCGTGCAACGAGCGGCCGAGCGTTTCGATCTGGCTGCCGGCATCGTTGATGATCCACTCGACGAACACGTCGTAGCCGCAGAAGCGGAACGCGCGCACGAGCGTATCGCCGATCGATAGCGTACGTCCTTGGACGACGACGAGTGGACCCGTCGGGTTCGCGCTGCCGAATTCGAGCGAGATCTTTGTCCCGTTCGGCGGATGTTTGCCGTACGACGAACCGTCGCGCAAGATCGTCGCAATCAGCGTTTGCCAGACTACCGGCGCGACGCGCAGATTGATGAACCCGGCGACGGCTTCGATACTGGAGAACAGCGCCGCAACGTTCGGCGCAGCTTCGCGCAGATCGGCAATGATCGTCGACGCGACATCGTTCGGAGAACGGCGCGCAATCTTCGCCAGCGAAAACGCGACGTTCGTCGCGAAATCGCCGAACTCGGGCCGGCGCGGCGCTTCGAAGCCCACCTTTGCCGCGTTTGCCTCCGGATAACGCGCGACGATCGCATCGTTCAGCGCTGCGGCAAACGCATTGAGCGCATCATCGGGCAGCATGGCGGAGGTCCTAGTGATGATAGGGTTCATTGCGCGAAATCTTCGCCGCGCGATAGAGCTGTTCCAGCACGATCATGCGTGCCCACTCGTGAAGAAACGTCAGTTGCGAGAGCGACCATTTGAAGTCTGCTCGTTCGACGAGCGCGTCGCCGGCACCGTATGTTCCGGCGACGATCAAGGTAAGTCGCGACGTTCCGGCATGCGCTAACATGTCGATCTTCCGTGAGAGCACGTCGCTCGAGAGTTCGTTTCCGGTGCGTTCCAGGAGCCAGACCGTTTCGTCGCGACGGAGCAGCCGCAAAATGCGCTCGGTCTCGTCGCGAATCGCCTCGCCCGGATTGCTGCCCGGCGCGGCGCGTACTTCGATTTCTTCGTACGCCGCATACGGACGCAAGCGTTTACGGAATTCCGCGCACGCGTCCGCGACGTACGGTACGCGAAGTTTGTCCACGGCAATAAGCCGAAGCTGCATGGCCTCAGCATAGCGCATAGCGGCCGTCGCGTCGCTCGACGCGTCCTTCGAATTCGAGCATCGCAAGCGCGGCGAGAATCTCTGCGGCAGTCCGGTCACTCGCCTCCGCGAGCTCGTCGAGGCCGCACTCTCCCTGTGCCAGTGCGGTGAGGATTGCGCCCTCGAGTCCGGTGTGCTGCGGCAGCGCGGGCGCACATTGCGCAAACGAGACGTTGAGCACCTCAAGAACGTCAGCCGCCGTGCGAGCCAGGATCGCGCCGTCGCGTATGAGTGCATGACATCCCTCAACGTGCTTGCGATCGACATCGCCCGGGACCGCGAGGACCGGAATGTGTCCGGCTGCCCAGTTGGCCGTGTTCAACGCGCCGCTGCGCGCGGGTGCCTCGATGACGACGACGGCGTCGGCGAGGGCCGCGACGACGGCGTTACGCTCGAGGAATTGGCTTGGGAACGCGCGATGGCCGGGCGGCCACAGTGAAAGCACCGCTCCGCCCGCGTCGACCATGCGATGCGCGACGTCCTCATTGCGCCGGGGGAAGAACGCCGCATGGCCGCTGCCGAGGATCCCAATCGTCGGTGCGCCCGCGTCGAGCGCGCCCTCATGCGCGGCGGCATCGATGCCGAGCGCAAGCCCCGAAATGATGCAGCATGCCGCCGCGCCGAGTTCGCGCGCGAACGTCCGTGCCAGGCGACGCCCGTAGCCGCTGGGTGCCCGGGTGCCGACGATCGCGACGCACGGACGACGCAGGCCGTCCAGGCAGCCGCGAGACCAGAGGCCCGCTCCTTGCCACGGAAAGCCGCGATCCCCGCGAAGCTCTTCGAAGCGTTCGCGCTCGACGTAACATGCGCCATCCACGCTCGTGCATTCACGCGCCGGCTGAGGCAAAGCAAGCAGGACGGCCTGCGTCGCGCGCACCAAGGAGGCACGCCCGCGTACCCGAATACGGCCAGCCGCAACAGCCCAGCTCTTCGGGAGGATCCTCAGGTGGCAGCAGAAGCCTATTGCGTCAAGTGCAAGACAAAGCGACAAATCAAAGACGCCGTTCAAATCACGATGAAGAACGGCCGTCCCGCAACCGAAGGCAAGTGCCCGGAGTGCGGAACCAAAATGTTCAAAATCGGCGCCGCGAGCTAGATTTGCTCCGTGGCGTCGTTGCGTAAGGGCTCATTGCCCAAAGGCAACTTCGCCCTTCCGCGCCTAGCCACGAAGCAAATCTAGCTCGCGGCGCGCCGCGGAAGATGTCAGCGCACAATCGCAACTTCGCCCTTCCGCGCCTAGCCACGAAGCAAATCTAGCTCGCGGCGCGCCGCGGAAGATGTCAGCGCACAATCGCAACTTCGCCCTTCCGCGCCTAGCCACGAAGCAAATCTAGCTCGCGGCGCGCCGCGGAAGATGTCAGCGCACAATCGCAACTTCGCCCTTCCGCGCCTAGCCACGAAGCAAATCTAGCTCGCGGCGCGCCGCGGAAGACGTCAGCGCGGGACCGCAACTCGCGCAGGACCGCGAGTTCGCGCAGAACCGCACTTCGCGGATAACCGCAATTTTCAGAGGGCCGCCCATCTTCGGGTGGCCTTTTTGCGTTACTAGCGGTAGTACCGTATAATACGAACACCCCACTATGTAGTGGTGAGCGGAGACTGCTAGCTGATCTGTCCAACCTGTCGTAAGAGTGAGACGCGCGTCGTCGACTCTCGTGACGATGAAACCGTGGTCCGGCGCCGGCGCGAGTGTTTGGACCTGCGCTGCAAGCACCGCTTTACCACATACGAGCGCATGGAAGCGCCGCGCCTCTTCGTCGTAAAGAAGGACGGACGCCGCGAGCAATACAGTCGCGAGAAGATTCTGAACGGCCTTCGCAAGGCATGTGAGAAGCGTCCGATCTCAGATAGCCAGATGGAAGTCGTCGCTGCCGACCTCGAACGCGATCTCTTCGCGCGCGGTGAGAGTGAAGTGAGCTCTACGATGGTCGGCGAGAAGCTCATGGAAGCGCTGAAGAAGCTCGATCCCGTCGCATACATTCGCTTCGCAAGCGTGTACCGTTCGTTCCGCGACATCGAAACCTTCAGAGAAGAGTTATCGCAGCTTCTTTCTAAATGACGCACTTTACATGAACTCTCAGGTGCGCGTCGCGTTGAAGCGTCTGCCGGAGTCGCAAGGCTTACCGCTGCCTTCCTATATGAGCGATCTCGCTGCAGGCGCCGATCTCTACGCAGCACTCCGCGATGACGTCACGCTCCAGCCCGGAATGCGCGCACTCGTCCCGACCGGCATCGCGATTGCGCTGCCGCCCGGATACGAAGCACAGATCCGTCCGCGCAGCGGGCTTGCCCTCAAAACGGGCGTTACGTGCCTCAACACGCCGGGCACGATCGACGCCGACTATCGCGGCCACCTGCAAGTGCTCCTCGTGAACCTCGGGAAAGAACCGGCGGTTATCAGGCGCGGCGATCGTATCGCGCAGATGATCGTCGCGCCGGTGACCCGTGCGGAATTTTCGGTCGTGGAGGAGTTGCCGGAATCGCTGCGCGGAGCGAACGGATTCGGAAGCACGGGGCTTGCGTCGTGAAGGTCTACATCGTCGGACGCGGCGCGGTCGGCACGTATTTAGGCGACTTACTCGCGTCGATCGGCGTCGAGGTTGTCTATGCACCGCGCTCGCTCGCGGACGTCACGCCCTTTCAAGCCGACGTCGCGATTGTGGCCGTGAAGGCGTACGACACCGACGGCGCGATCGAAACGCTGCGCCGCGCAATCCCGGATCCGCAGAACACCGTGTTCGTCTCGCCGCAGAACGGCGTCGGTAACGAGCGAAAACTCGCCGCGGTCTTCGGTGCGGATAACGTGGTGGCATCGGCGCTCACCGTTCCGGTCGACCGAGATCGCGAAGGGCATGCGAACGCCACGCATGACGGCGGACTTGCGTTCGCGCCGGTCGGATCGAGCGCGTTCAACTGGCTCGTCGCGACCTTCGCAAGCACGCGGTTGAAGGTGAAAGTCGTCGACGATTGGCGCGCGCTCAAGTGGAGTAAACTGGCGCTCAACGTCGTCGCGAACGCGAGCTGCGCGATCTTGAACGTGCTGCCCAACCGGCTCGTGCACTTCGACAAGATCTTCGCGCTCGAAATCCGGATGATCCGCGAAGTGCGCGCCGTCATGGCGGCGATGAATCTCACGCCGATCGATCTGCCGCGCTATCCGGTTAAAGCACTCTTCAGCGCAGCCTCGCTGCCGAGCCCCGTTGCGCGCCGCGTTATGGCGGGTCGCGTCGCGGGCGCGCGAGGCACGAAATTGCCGTCGCTGCTGCTGGACTTGCGGCAAGGCAAACCGCAGACGGAAGTCGACGTGCTCAACGGAGCCGTCGCCGCCGCGGGGCGTGAGTACAACGTACCGACGCCGGTCAACGCCGTGTACGCGCGCGTGCTCGATGATATCGCGAACATGCCGCAGCTGTGGGCGAAGTACCGCGAGCGTCCCGAAGCGCTCGTCGCCGAAGTGGAAGCCGAGATGCACCGGGTCAAAGCGCTCGCCCGCGGAGCGGCGCACTGATGCGCGATCCGAACGTTCCGGAATCGCTCGAAGGTTGGTGGATACTCCATCGCATGTTCGCGCTCGACCGCCGCGCGTGGGACGCGCTCTCCGAGAAGCGCCGCGCGAAGTACGCGTCGCATGCGAAGGACCTCTTCGAGCACTTGCAGTCGGGAAAAGACGGCGATGTCGGGCTCGCGCAGATCGTCGGTCACAAAGGCGATTTTATGCTCACGCACTACGCGCGCACATACGAAGGGCTGGCGTACGCGCAGACGCTCGTCGACAAGCTCGCGCTCTGCGAGTATCTTGCGCCGCTTGGATCGTATGTCTCGGTGCTCGAGCTCGGCATGTACGACGCGACGGCGAAGATTCACGCCGAGCTGAAGTCGCGCGAGTTGACCCCGCATAGCCACGAGTGGATTGCGGCATTCGACGAACTCGTGCGTAAGCAAGCCGAAAGCGCGCATGTCGGCCCGCGTCTCTGGGCAAAAATCCCGCAACGCCGATACGTGTGTTTCTATCCGATGAACAAGAAGCGCGACGGCGCTGACAATTGGTTCATGCTTCCGTACAGCGATCGCACGAAGCTCATGAACGAGCACGGCAAGGTCGGCCGCTCGTATCACGGGCTCGTGACACAAGTGATTTCCGGATCGATCGGGTTCGACGATTTCGAATGGGGCGTCGACCTTTATGCCGACGATCCACTGA
Source organism: Vulcanimicrobiia bacterium (assembly GCA_963737065.1). Classification (GTDB taxonomy): domain Bacteria; phylum Vulcanimicrobiota; class Vulcanimicrobiia; order Vulcanimicrobiales; family Vulcanimicrobiaceae; genus JAMXLG01. Next base: position 988,904 of record CAVTRC010000001.1, on the reverse strand, counting down.
TCTTCAAGAAGTTGATTTACGAGATGCGATTCGACGAAGCGAGTGCGCGATACGCGGAATTCGGCGCGTTTTGGAGCGGCGTGCAGTTCTCGTCACATGAGTTGCGCGTGTTTCTCGAGGGCGACGCCGTGCCGTCGCTCGAGACCCCGGCGTAACATCCGGTCGAGCACCGCCGCGTCGTGCGGAGCAGCGGCCTCCGTGTCGTTGTTGAAGTACGCGTACACATCGGCGGCCTGCGTTGCGAGCTCGTTTAGCGCTGCGGCCCACCGGCGCAACACCGCACGCGGATACGACCCGACGTAGAGCCCGGTATACCCGTGCAAACGCAGATAGGCGAGCTTCGTAGACGTCACCCACCGCGGCACGCGGATCTTCGGATAATCATGAATGCAAAAAGCGATATCGCGTTCGGCCAGCAGATCGCGTACCGCGGGCTCGAACCATGACGCATTGCGGAATTCGACGACGTAGCGATACTCGCGCGGCAGCTTATCCAGAAAGCTCGCCAGACGCGCATCGTCGCGTTCGAGATACGGGGGAAATTGCACGAGAATCTGCGACAGCTTCTCGCGTTCGAAACACGCGGCCCGCGCGAAATAGTTTTCGATGAATTCATCGAGGCGCGGCGGTAGGTCGCGCCGATGCGTGATGAGCCGGCTAAGCTTCACCGTGTAGCGGAAATCCGCGGGAACCGTTTCGCACCACACGCTGACCTGTTCGGGCTTCGGGAGCCGATACGTCGTCGCGTTGAGCTCGACGGTATTGAAATGCGTGGCGTAATATTGTAGCCATTTTCGTTGCGGCACGCCCTTCGGGTAGAACCGCTCGCGCCAGCCCCCATACACCCAGCCGCTCGTCCCAACCCGTATCACGTATAAGCTATTCCCTGCCGGGGAAGACTATATGGGTGGTGAACCACGGCCGGGCGACTGTCGCGTTTACCGCGGCGCTCTTCACGTTTGCCGGTGTGGCATCGTCCCCGGCTTCGGTCGACCCTGTGCTCGTCGCCGTGCGCAATCGCAACCCGTCGCTCAAAGCGTATACATTTCGAGTCAGCGTCGCGATGCGAATGCAGACGTTTCCATGGCTCCGCTTTCATCTCGATGGTAACGGCGACTACGTGCGAGCGCAGCGGTATGTCATCGAATTTACCAACACGCCGTTTTTTGCGCGAAATCTGCAATCGATCGACCTTTCCGCTTTGGACCCCACGATGTGGCCGCAGCGATTCGTCGTTAGCGTGGAGGGCCAAAAGAACGGCATGACGACGTTCCTGGTGCGCTCGCGCAAAGTCAATCCGGCGGACCCGAATCCGCTCGTTGCCGCAGACGTTACGCTCGACGCGGACGATGCGACGCGAAACGTCGACTTGCACTACCGATCAGGCGAAATTCAAATGAACCTGACGCCGGCGCAGGTGCAAGGCTACCATCTCCCGATCAGTTTTGACGTGAACGTCCGCATGCCGGGCCAAACGTTGAGCGCGCACGCCGCGTTCACCGACTACACGATCACTCACGAGGAGGCGAAGGCATCGTCTTCGGTGCGAGCGCGTTCGCAAGCTCGCGAAAAACGGTGACGGCTCCGAGCCCCGCGTTACCTTTGGCGTCGTACGCGCCCGGACCGTTCGTCGCTTCCACGGCGATCGTGAGCTGCCGCCCCGGTAAAATTCCAACCGCTCCGGATGCGCCGGCAAATCCGAGCGTCTGCGTGATCCACGGTCCCGTAATGATCACGCCCAGACCGTAGTTAAAGGCGAAGCTATTTTTGTGACACGCCGAGCAGCCCGCTTGCGCATGGCCGAATCCGACGAGACTCGGCTTGATTTGTGCCGCTGACGATGCTTTAGAGAGCAGTTTTCCGGCCGCGACCGCTTCGAGCGACGTATTGAGGTCTGAGATGTCGGTTGTTTCGACCGCGCCTTCGATCGTCGTCCACGACGGATTCCAAAACGTCGATTCTTCGTAGAACGGGATGTCGGATGCGATCTTGAGCATCGCGCGCCGCTCGGAGCTAAAAGAGTGCAGCGCGGGCTGCGGAATCGCGGGCGTCGTAGACGCGGCCGTGTTTTCCAAACCCATCGGTTGTAAGACATATCGACGCAGCGCCTCTTGCAGGGGCATGCGCGCGATCTTCTCCAGCACGCGTCCGAGGATGACGTAATTGGTGTGCGAGTAGCCCCAGTTGGTGCCCGGCGCAAATTGCATCGGCTTCGATACGCCGATGTGAATCAATTCCTCGGGTGTCCATTGGCGGAACGGATCGGTGTACGTCCCGTTTTCCACCTCTGGTTGGTATACGTAGTCCGCATATCCCGACGTCATCTGCGAGAGGTCTCGCAGCGTGATGCGATTGGCGTTCGGAAGGTTCGGAAAGTACTTCGAGAGCTTCGTCTGCATCGTTACTTTTTTCTGATCGACGAATTCCAACAAAAGCGTCGACATGTACGTGAATGCAAGCGCGCCGTTGCGAAAATGCATGTCCGGCGTTGCCGGCACGCCGGTCATCGATTCGCCGAACGCGCCGCTATAAATCGTTCGTCCATTCGAACGCACTTGTACGACGACAGCCTTCAAATTTTGCTGCGTCATCGCCTTGCGTACGATGTTCGTTATTGTTGTTGCTGCGTCACCGTTCGTCGTAGCCGCCGATGCCGGGTACAGCGTAAAAACCACCGGCGCGAAAACAATCGCCGCCGCGAAGCGTCGCATGATACTCATGGTAGTAGCGTAGTGCGTACGATTGCTCGGATGCAAGCTTCCAACGCGCATTTCGACACCGGTCACCCGGCGAGTTACGCCACGCGATATCGCACTTCGCGATTGCAGCGGCATTCGCCGTTCCGCGCGCCGCGACACCGGCACAGGCATGGATTCATCGAGCCGACTAGCGCTTTTTCCTTTATGCGCCGAAGACACGCGCATGGCGCGCGCTAGGCTTCCACGAGTCCGCTACGTCGAAACCGATCGCGGCTACCGTCTCGACGTCGGCCGCTTTGCGATTGGACAAAGCACGTTCTTGCTGCTTGCGGCGATTGTCGTCGGCATCGGCGGTGGTTATGGTGCGGTGGGCTTTCGTTATCTCATTTTGGGCGAGCAGACGCTCGCGTTCGGGCATCTTGCTCCGGCACTGCGCTTTCTCGGACACGCCCAAGTCGTTCCGGTGCTTATCGCGGGCGGCGTCATCACCGCGTTCGTCGTGAACCGCTTTGCACGCGAAGCGAAAGGCCACGGCGTGCCTGAAGTGATGGCAGCGGTCGCCATGCAGGGCGGCATTATGCGTCCTCGCGTCATGGGGATTAAAAGCATCGCGTCGGCAACCTGCATCGGTTTCGGCGGTAGCTGCGGCCGTGAAGGGCCGATCGTCCAGATCGGTTCGGCAATCGGTTCGGTGCTGGGGCAGCTCGTGCGCGCGCCGGCTCCGATCATTCGCACGCTGGTCGCTTGCGGCGCGGCAGCGGGCATCTCCGCGACGTTCAATGCGCCGATCGGCGGCGTATTCTTTGCGAGCGAAGTGATCTTGGGCGATTTCGCACCGCGATCGTTTGCGACAATCGTTGTCTCGAGCGTCGTTGCAGCCGTGATCGGCCGGGCGCACTTCGGCGACCATCCGTCGTTCACCGCGTCGGCGTTTCGTCTCGTCTCGCCAGCCGAGCTCGGACTGTATGCAGTGCTCGGCATCATCGCCGCATTGTGGGCTTCGGGCTTTGTGCGGCTGCTCTATTTCTGCGAAGACCGCTTCGAGGGGTGGCGTGTCAACCCGATGATGAAAGCGGCCGTGGGTTTCGGCTGCGTCGGCGTCATCGGCATCTGGTTTCCCCAGATCTTCGGCGTCGGTTACAACTATGTCGACGCGATGCTTGCGGCGCACGTTCAGGCGCGACATTCGCTCGCGCTCGCCGTGCTCAAACCCGTTGCAACGTCGCTTACGCTGGGCGCGGGCGGCAGCGGCGGCGTCTTCGCTCCGTCGCTGTACACCGGAGCGATGCTCGGAAACACGTTCGGAAGCATCGTGCATCGCCTGTTTCCGGCTTGGACCGCATCGTCGGCAGCGTACGGATTGGTCGGCATGGCGGCCGTCTTTGCCGCCGCCGCTGAAGCACCCATCACGGCGATCACGATCGTGTTCGAAATGTCGAACGACTATACGATCATTCTGCCGCTCATGGTTTGCACCGTCATCTCGACGCTTCTCGGACGAAGGTTGCTGGGTTACACCATTTACGAGATGAAGCTCGTGCGCCGAGGAATCGACTGGGCGCGCGCGCGCAGACCGCGCCCGTTTTCGCGCGTGACGATTGCAGCCGTGGAACGTGTCCCAGATATCGTCGCTGATGCGTCGCAGCCGATCAACGAAGTAGCAGCGAAGCTGGAGCATAGTCCGGAGTTCGTCGTTCCGGTCGTCGCCGACGGTAAGTTTATTGGTATGGTTACTGCGTCAGACATTGCCGGCACACTTGCAGCACATCCCGGCTTGCGTGTGGGGGAGTTGGTGCAGGCGGCTCCGGTGTTGCTCCAGCGACGACACACTTGAAGAAGCTGCCGTTGCGCTGGCCGATCCGCAAACGCCGCTGCTGCCCATAGTCGACCGCGCGACCGGCGGACTGCTCGGTATCATCACGCGTCGCGACGTCCTCAATGCGTACCGGAGTCGCGTCGATCTGTGATGAACGTGCCGTTTCCGATCCGAACAATCATGGTCAAGCTCCCGTCGCGGCGTATGCTCAATTCGCCGGGTGATGGACGCGCATCAGCATCGAGGGGCGCCGGCCGCTCGTCGGATTTGACGCACTTACGAATCATCGTCAGTTACGCCGCCCGTCCATCGAGCCGGTCGAGACTGCGATATTGAATCGCGTCCGCGACGTGTTCTGCGCGGATCGTATGTGCGTTAACGACGGCGAGAAGTTTATTGCTAAATCACGATCATCGCGCGTCACGCTGCTCGCCCGTCCAATCGTTCGAGGCTGCGATATTGAATCGCTTCCGCGACGTGTTCGGCTCGGATGGTTTCAGCGTTCGCGAGATCGGCGATCGTTCTGGCGACGCGAGCGATGCGGTCCAGCGCGCGCGCCGAGAATTGCCGCTTCGCACTCGCGACGGCGAGCAGTTTCATCGCGGAATCGTCGAGCGCGCAATACGTGCGCATCGCGCTGGGCGGAATCTCGGCGTTCGCATTGATCGGTGATCCGGCGAATCGCTCGCGTGCCAATGCGCGCGCCGCTACGACGCGCTGCCGGATCGCTGACGATCGTTCCGCCTGATCGCGCCGAACCATGTCGTCAAATGGTACGCGCGCAATCTGCACTTGAAGATCGATGCGATCGAGCAACGGACCTGATAATTTTCCTACATATTTCGCAACCGCCGCGTCGTCGCAGCGGCATTCGGCGTTCCGCACGCCGCGATACCCGCATGGGCAGGGATTCATCGACGCGACCAGCTGAAAACGCGCCGGATACGTAAACGTTCCGGCGGAGCGTGCAATTGTAACGGTCCCCTCTTCGAGCGGCTGACGCATCACTTCGATTGCACCGCGTCCGAATTCGGGCAGTTCGTCGAGGAAAAGCACGCCGAGGTGCGCGAGCGATATTTCACCCGGCTTCACCGCCGCACCACCACCGACGAGCGCGGTTTGGCTGATGGTGTGATGTGGAAAACGAAACGGTCGTGCGTTCACGATGCCGGATCGGTTTCCCAACAACCCAGCGACGCTGTAGATCTTGGTAACGTCGAGCGCCTCATCGGGCGTCATCGGCGGAAGAATGGACGGCAGCCGCCGTGCTAGCATCGTTTTTCCGCAGCCCGGTGGACCGACGAAAAGCAAATTGTGTCCGCCTGCCGCCGCAATCTCGAGCGCTCGCTTAGCAATCAGTTGTCCGCGGACGTCCGCGAGATCGCCATGGACGAATTCGTCTTCCGCGTGAAATGCGGGCGCTTTGGAAGTGCGGCGCCACTTCGCGCCGTTGCCGAGCAGCACTGCGACCGCGGATGTAAGCGAATCGACGGCATAGAGTTCGATGCCGTCGACGAGCGCTGCTTCATCGCCGTTGCGCTGCGGCAGAATCAGCTTCGTGAACCCGGCATTGCGCGCGCCGATCACCATTGGCAAGATCCCGTTGACCGGGCGCAGCGTTCCATCGAGCGCGAGTTCGCCGAGTGCGATGAAATTTTGCAGTGCAAGACGATCGATTTGCTCGTCGATGGCGAGCAATGCGAGCGCAATGGCGAGGTCGAACGCCGGACCTTCCTTACGCACGTCGGCCGGCGAGAGATTCACCAGCAGCCGTCCCGCCGGATAGGCAAATCCAGAATTAAAAATCGCGGCCCGCACCCGTTCGCGCGCCTCGCCGAGCGCGCGGTCGGGAAGTCCGATGATCGTGAATACGGGTGAGCCAGCGGAGCTGTCCGCCTCGACGCGGACGACGTATCCTTCGATGCCCAGCATCCCGGCAGAAAACGAAAGCGCGAGCATATCGCGCGTCAATCACGACGTTGCGTTTCGCGCGCAAGGATTGCCCGACTTATACGTCCTCGGGCGGTCCGCTCATCACTTGCCGCACCTCGATCGGCAAGTTCATTGGCTCGGCGCCGGGACCGGGTGCCGCCGACGCTCGCGCGGCGATGGCATAGGCTCGTTCGGGCGAGTCGACCTCGACGACCCAGAAACCGGCTAAAAATTCCTTTGATTCGGGAAAGACGCCGTCCGTTATCGGCTCACCATTCTTTCCGGCGCGCACGACTTTCGCTTCATTCGGGAATGCGAGCCCTTCGGCACCAACCAGTTCGCCCGTCTCGGTCAGCGACCGGTTCAGAGACATCATATACGCGATATGCGCCTTGAGATCGCCTTCCGGCCAGTCGAGACCCGCAGAGCCCGCGCGCATCGTATTCATCATCAAAATGTACTTCATCGTTTGCTCCTCTTACGTTCGTGGTTCTCGGTGGTTTACATAGCGGAGTCGGAGCAGACCGCACGGGTTCTACATCGTTCACTCAGAAAGGCGTAACCATGCTGGAGCCTATCGTCGAACTCGATCGCCGCATCGCGTTTTCGCCGCAACCGCACGCCGTCGCCGTCAACGGCGATCTCCTTTATGTCAGTTCGCGCGCGACGCGCGGCATCGACGTCATCGATCGCGCGTCGTGGCAGAAGCGTAGTGAGCTCTCTCCTCCCGGGATGCCGTGGGGAATGGCGTATGCGGACGGTCAGCTGATCGCGACGTGCGGCGAAGAATCCGAAGACGTGCGCCGTATTCGCCGCTTCGTACACGGCAATTGGCAGCCGTCATTCATTCCCTGTCCCGATGACACCGGATCGCATCTCGGCGTTCATAACGGACGCGTTGTGCTCGGCCAGTGGTATAACCAAGTGCTTCTCGAACTCGACGAGAACGGTGCAATCCTGCGCCGGTACGAATCAGCGCACGGTATCGCGGGCGTTGCCATCGACGGTGATAAAGCGTTCCTGTTGACAACGGATGATGAAGACGCGGGCGAGTACTGGATCACGCAACTCGATCTCGTGGCCGGCGTTTCCACGGACGTCGCGCTCGTGCCGTTCCACGCGCGCGGACTTGCATGGGACGGCGAGCGATTCTTTACCAATCATCGCGAAGCCGATCGCACGGTAACGTTTCAACTTCCACCGTAGGCGCCCGCACCGCCGAAGGCGAATCGGCGGCGAATGCATTTGACCACGCTCGATTGGGTGATCGTCGTCGTGTCACTCGGCGTAACGTTCATCCCCGCGATCGTGCTCGCGCGCCGTGCCGGTAAGAACACCGCCGAGTTTTTCGCGGCCGGACGTCAAGCGCCGTGGTGGCTGATCGGCGTCTCACTCGTTGCGACGACGTTTTCGACCGACACGCCGAACCTCGTCACCAATCTGGTGCGCGAAGGCGGCGTCGCGGAGAATTGGGTGTGGTGGTCGTTCCTCTTAACCGGCATGGCGACCGTCTTTTTTTATGCGCGTTTGTGGCGCCGTAGCGGCGTTCTCACCGATCTCGAGTTCTACGAACTGCGATACTCGGGCGCAGCGGCGAAATTCGTTCGAGGATTTCGGGCCGTCTATTTAGGCTTGTTCTTCAACTGCGTGATCATCGCAACGGTGAATCTCGCCGCCGTGAAGATCGCGTCCGTCCTCTTCGGTTGGCCGCGTTGGGAAACGCTGCTGCTGTGCGCGTTCGTGCCGATCATCTTTGCTGCCGCAGCCGGATTGTGGGGCGTTATGGTGACCGACATGATCCAGTTCTGCATTACGATCACCGGCGCGTTTGCCGCAGCGTATTTCGCATTGCACGCGCCCGGAGTGGGTGGGTTGCACGGCGCGGTCGCGCGCGTATCGCAGCTTCATCCAACGCTGCTTTCGATTTTGCCGAACTTTTCCGATTGGAAAACCACGCTCGCAATTTTCATCATTCCATTGACGGTGCAGTGGTGGTCGGTGTGGTATCCCGGCGCGGAGCCCGGTGGCGGAAGTTACGTTGCTCAACGCATGCTCGCGGCGAAGACGGAAAACGACGCGGTCTTTGGAACGCTGTCGTTCGCGGTTATGCACTATGCGTTGCGTCCATGGCCCTGGATCGTCGTCGCGTTCGTATCGACGCTCGTGTATCCGACCCTCGGCGACATTCACGCGCGTTTCCCGTACGTTCCGCAGAACTTGATCGGCAACGACATCGCGTATCCCGCGATGCTCGTTTACCTTCCGGCGGGGTTCGCGGGTTTCATGGTCGCCGGCATTTTTGCGGCGTACCGCAGCACGATCGAAACGCACTTGAATTGGGGCACGTCATATCTCGTGCACGACTTGTACCGCCGGTTCATTCGTCCCAACGCCGCCGAGAAGGACTACGTTTTCGTCGGGCGCCTCGTCACGGTTGGGTTGATGGTGGCCGGGGTCGGCGTCACGTTTGTGCTCGACACCGCAAAAGAGGGCTTCGATCTGCTGCTCTCCATCGGCGCGGGGACGGGGCTGATCTACCTGCTGCGCTGGTTTTGGTGGCGTATCAATGCCTGGAGCGAGGTCAGCGCGATGGTCGCCTCGTTCGTCGTCTCGCTGGGGTTTTTCGCGGCCGGTAAAGCGGGCCACGGCGTCGACCCGACGACGGTGCTGCTCGCGACCGTCGGCGTTACGACGCTCGTGTGGCTGGTGGTCACCTTCCTGACTCCAGCCGTCGACGATGCGACGCTGGCGCGCTTCTATGCGAAAGTCCGGCCCGCCGGTCCGGGCTGGTCCAGAATCCGCACCGCCGATTCGCTTCCGCCCTCGCCCGATTCTCCGGCGAGCGCGCTCGCGGCATGGGTGCTCGGACTCGCGGCGGTCTACGGCGCGCTTTTTGCCGCGGGCGGGTTCGTCTACGGGTCGGTTGGAATGGCTACAGCGTGGACGACCGTGACGGTCATCGCGGTGGCCGGTCTGGTCATTTTGGTAAAAAGAGCGCCTTCTCCACAGATTGCACAAGAGTAACGTCGCTAATTGTGGACAATTATCTGCAGAACGTTTGCCGTAGGAGTATGGATTTGAAGCCGATTCGACCGCTCACCGTCATGCTGTTTGCTGCCGCACTTGCCGCGTGTTCCGGCAATTCGAACACGTCGAGTTCATCAAGCAGCGCCTCTGCCGGCCCGGCGGCCAGCGGGACGAAAACCATCGGCGTTTCGATTCAAGACCGTGAAGCGCAGTTCTACCAGCAGATGCAAACCGGCATGCAGTCGGAGGCGAAAAAGTACGGCTACAAGTTGATCGTTGTCGACGCCAACCGTGACAACGCCAAGCAGCAAAGCCAAGTCGAAGACTTCATCTCCAACAAAGTGGATGCAATCGTGTTGACGCCCTACGACTCGACCGCAATCGGCAGCGCGATTGCCGAGGCAAATAAGGCGAACATCCCCGTCTTTACCGCTGACATCGCCAGCGCCAGCAAGCAGGGCCATGTCGTCGCGCACATCGCGAGCGATAACGTCCTCGGTGGTGAACAGGCGGGCAAATTGATGTGCCAGGCCGTCGGCAAGACGGGTTACGTGGCGATTATCGATGAGCCCGAAGTAACGAGCGTCCAGGATCGCGTGAAAGGCTTCCGCGATGCGATCAAAGCCACTTGCCCGAATGTGACGATCGTTGCGGACGTCGATGCCGGCGGCGCGCGCGACAAAGCGAATCGAGATATGAGCGACATTCTGCAATCGAACAAAAATTTGAGCGGCGTCTTCGGCATCAACGATGATTCGGCGCTCGGTGCGTTGACGGCAATTCGTGCCGCCGGGCTCAACGGCAAAGTGAAAGTCATCGGATACGACGCGACCCCTGAAGCGCGTACCGCGATCGCGAGCGGCGACATGTACGGCGACGCGATTCAGTATCCCGAGAAAATCGGCGCGCTGACGATCGATACCATTCACGACTACTTTTCGGGCAAGAAGCCGCAACCGGTCGTTCACGTCAACGTCGGAACCTACACGCACGCCGACGCGAAGAAGGCGCAGTAATCGTCACCGCTCCGCTTCTCGAGATGCGCGGCATCGGGAAATCGTTTCCCGGCGTTCGCGCGCTGAGCGATGTTTCGCTCACGCTGAACTCCGGCGAAGTTCTCGCGCTCGTCGGCGAAAACGGAGCGGGTAAGTCGACGCTGATGAAGATCCTCGCCGGCGCGCAACTCGCCGACACGGGGACGATCGCAATCGACGGCAAGCCGGTGCACATCGCGTCGCCGCACGATGCCGAAGCACTCGGCATTGGCATGATCTATCAGGAGTTCAGTCTCGTTCCGCAGCTAACGGCAATGGAAAACATCGTGCTCGGTGCGGAGCCCACGCGCGGATTGTTTCTCGACGCGGCGGCGGCTCGCACACGCGCGCGCACAATCGTCGAAGAACTCGGCATGGATTTGCCCCTCGACGAGCCCGCGTCGCGCCTCTCGGTCGGCGCGCAGCAACTGATCGAGATCGCGAAGGCGCTCTCGAAGCACGCGCGCATAATCGTCATGGACGAACCGACCGCCGCGCTTACCGATCGCGAAATCGACGCGCTCTTCGCGCTGATCGCCCGCTTGAAAGCAAACGGTGCCGGCATTATTTACATCTCGCACCGGATGGAAGAACTGCCGAAGATTGCCGACCGCGTTACCGTCCTTCGAGACGGCAGCGCGATCGAGACGCGTCCGACGAGCGAATTCCCACCCAATGAAATCATACGCGCGATGGTCGGCCGTCCGCTCGACGCGCATTTTCCCGATCTTCCGGCCGTGCCGACGCACGCGCCCGCGATGCTCGACGTGCAGCACTTGATTCGCCGCCCGATGGTCAACGACGTCTCATTCTCGGTACGCGCGGGCGAGATCGTCGGTCTTGCGGGGCTCGTCGGAGCGGGACGAACGGAAATCGTGCGCGCGATTGCGGGCGCCGACGTCCCTGACTCGGGAACGATTCACGTCGGCGGCGAGCTGATTCGCATTCGCAGTCCGCACGACGGCATCGTAGCCGGTATCGCGTTCATCACCGAAGACCGCAAGAGTCAAGGGCTCGTTCTCGGGATGAGCGTAGCGGAAAACATCACGCTCGCGCATCTCTCGCAGTTCGTCAATCGTGAGATGCTCATTGACGAAAAACGCGAGGAATCGGCGGCGGAAACGATGGCGCAAGAACTTCGTGTCCGCACGCCGAGCCTGGAGCAGCGCGTGCGCAATCTTTCCGGCGGTAATCAGCAGAAAGTGGTGCTGGCGAAGTGGCTTCTGGGAAAGGCGCGCGTCTTTCTGTTCGATGAGCCGACGCGCGGCATCGACGTCGGCGCGAAGACCGAGATCTACGGCTTGATGCTGAATTTGATCAAGAACGGGGCTGCGATCGTCATGGTATCGAGCGAGCTGCCTGAAGTGCTCGGCATGTCGCACCGCGTGCTCGCCGTTCGCGACGGACGTATCGTGCGCGAATTTTCGCGAAGCGAGGCGACGCCCGATGCGGTGATCGCCGCAGCGACGGGTACGGCTGCGGCATGAACGGCACGGTCAAGACCGGCTCGACCTCGCTTCTGCAGAATTACTGGCTGCGAATCGGCGTTGCAATCCTCGTCGTGATTGTTCTGATGGCGGGTGTCAACGTTGCCGCGCACGGTGCATTCCTGCAGCCCGGCAACATCGTTCAAGTCCTCCGCCAGATCACGTATAACTGCATCCTCGGCGTCGGCCAGACGTTCGTCATTATAACGGCCGGTATCGATCTCTCGATCGGTTCGCTCGTGTCGCTAACGGGCGTCGTCATGGCGACGGTCGCGAATGCGTTGCCGTTCGGCGGCGTCGGTTTGTTGGTCGTTACCCTTATCGCGGGGCTGATCGTTGGCGGCGCCGCCGGATGGATCAACGCGTTGCCGGTGGTGAAGCTCAATCTGCCGCCGTTCATCACGACGTTCGCGATGCTCGAAGTCACGCTCGGGCTTTCGTATATCGTCTCGGGTGGGCGACCGGTGGCGTTGCGCTCCGATGCGTTCGGTGGGGTCGGGTACGGATCGTTCCTCGGAGGCGTGACGAAGGTGTTGCATTTGCCCGCCATTCCGACGCCGGTGATCTGGATGATCGTCGTAATCGTGCTTGCGTCGGTCTTGTTGATGCGCACGCGCTTCGGCCGCTACGTCTTTGCGATCGGCGGCAATGAGGAAGCCGCACGGCTTGCCGGCGTCAATACCTCGCGCGTGAAGACGATGGTGTACGTCATCAGCGGAATGTGCGCGGCGATCGTCGGCTTCTTGTACATGGCGCTGTTCTCGTCGGGCTCTCCGCAAACCGGTACGGGCGATGAGCTCCTCGAGGCAATTGCGGCCGTCGTTGTCGGCGGTACGAGTTTGATGGGCGGCCAGGGTTCGATCGTCGGCACGTTCTTCGGCGCGCTGCTCATCGGGCTGCTGTACAATGCGATGAACTTGATTCACGTTGATTCGTATATGCAAAAAGTCGTGCTCGGCATCGTGATTCTGCTCGCCGTCGTCCTCGACGAACTTCGCAAACGCTATCTCGCGAAGACGTAGCGGATTTCCGCCCCCTAGCCTCGCTCACCGCGAACGGCTATCGTGAAAGTGCATGCTGAAGTTTCTTGCGCTCGTTCTTGCTGCTGCGATCACGGCACCGATGCCGACCGATACGCCGCAGCCCGATCATTTCAACCGGCTTGCGCCGCTGCAATTCGTCGTTTCAACACCGCAAGGCGCGGGCCGCGCGCTCTACTTTGCCAATGGTACGCTCGACGGGAATCGCGATGCGACGATGGCGTTGATCATCGTGCACGGTGTGCTGCGCGACGCGGACTATTATTACGACACCGGCATGGAAGCCGTCCACGACGAGGGACGTTCCGACGTGCTCGTTATTTCGCCGCAATTCGTCGAGGCGCAAGACATACGAGGACACGGGCTGCCCGCTGATACGCTGCGATGGAGCGGCAAATGGCCGGGCGGCTCGGCGGCGCTCGCGCCCGCGCCGATCAGCAGCTACGCGGTGTTCGATGCGATGATTGCGCGGCTTTCGGATCGCACGCGGTTTCCGAAGCTTAGAGAGATCGTCATTGCGGGACATTCTGCCGGCGGCCAAATCATTCAGCGGTATGCTGCAGTCGGCCATGCGGCGCAGATGGATTCCGGCCGTCCGGTTCCGGTGCACCTCGTAGTTGCGAATCCATCATCGTATTTCTATTTCAGTGACGACCGGCCGGTACGCGTCAGCGATTGTCCCGACTTCAATCAGTGGCGGTACGGGATTGCGGGAGCGCCGTCGTATGTGGAGGGAACCGATGCGCAACTCGAAGCGCGCTACGTGCAACGTCACGTAACCTATTTGCTCGGTACCGCAGACACAAATCCCAATGAGGACGACCTCGATCGCAGCTGCGGCGGCGAAGCGCAAGGGCCGTATCGCTTTGCGCGCGGCAAAAACTACATCGCCTACATGCGCACGCGTCACCCGTCGGGGACGGCGCAAGACTTTGCGTTCGTCCCGGGCGTGCCGCACGACAACCGCCGCATGTTCCGCTCGGCATGTGGGCGAGCGGTAATCTTTGGCGGCGACGAATCGAGCTGCGGCGCGCACGGCAAAATCTAGGGCGCCCGCCGCCGCAATCTTGTCCGCACGTTATGTTAGGCGAACGTGTGTTCGGGTATAAAGCGCGTATGGACGAGAACGTGCGTAAAAATCCCATGATGCGCTGGTTGATCGAGTCGCTCGAAGAAGGCAAGGACATCGGACATTACGGCCGCTTGATCTTCGTCATGGTGGCCCGCTATTTTGCCGATGATGACGAGCTGGTCGACATCCTGTGCAAAGGTGCCGATTGCGATGAGAAGAAGGCGCGAGCCCTCGTGTTACAAGTGAAGGCACACGACTACAATCCGCCGTCACGCCGGAAGATCGCGGAGTTTCAATCGAAACAAGAGTTTCCGATCCTTCCGCACGATGATCCGGGCGAAGGGAACGTCTACAAGGATCTAGATTTCCCGCCGGAGGTCTACGAACGCATCGAAGAGTTTTACGAAGAACGCGTTTGAGCGTTACGCGTACGGACCAACCTGCAGTCGGGCGGCGGCGCGTTCGATCAAGCGGCGGACGTACATGTTCGGCATGGTGCCGGCATAGCAGGCCGCTTCGGCTTCGCGGTCGCCTTCGAGTCGCGCGAGTGCCGACCCAACGCCTGAGCTGCGTGAAATTCCGGCCGTGCAGTGGATCATGAAGCGGTCGACATCGTGACGCCAGCGATTCCAGAACCGCACGACCTCGTCGGCCATTGCGTCGGTCATGACGACGTGATGCGGAAAGGTGGCCGGATCGTGGCTTTCGGGCGTCAGGTCATCAAAGATAATTTGCAGTATGTCAACGTAGCCTCGTTTGACCTTGCATATTTCCGCAAGCGTGTCTTGCGGACTCTCGCGATTGTCGTTGATTGAGATAACCGCGTAGCGCCCCGGTATTCGTACGGTTTGCGCCATCTTGCGTGACAAGATGACAAACCGGTTGTTTACATCGCACGCGCTTGTGCTCATATGACATAAACCTAGAACGGGAAGTCGTTTCCCGAAAGGTTCGCGTTCAGGTTCCAGTCGGTGAACGACTGGTCGAGAACGACTTTGTCGCCTGCGTAGAGCACCTGACGCACGGGGAAGTGTGATTGTTGCGAGAGATACAGTTTCTGCAACGAAATGCCGTCGTTGTTTGCAGGCATCCGCGACTTTGAGCGTCAGCAGATCGGTTTGGGCGCCTTCGATCATTCCGGCATCGGACGTCTGCGAGAGCTCGCCCTTGACGGACGTATATCGCTGAACGATGTTTTGCGGCAACCCGTCCGGCATCGTGTAGCCGCGAATCGACACCGCGCGTGCGTCATGGAGACCGACCTTCAAGTGAATCCCGGAGAGAAATCCGCCTTGATGTCCGCTCACTTGATCGCCACCGGCCCATACCGCGCCGGAGCCTTTCCCGGGCCCCGACTCAATTAGCGTTTTTGCAAAGTGCGGCTTCATGAACGAGTAGTCGTAGACTCGATCCTGAACGTCGCCGCTGTTGTTCACCTCGTGTGAATGAAGCTTGTACGTGAAGCTCGTCGTTTTTGCGAACGCGTCATCGAACGCCGAAAGCGCCGGGGTGCCCGACGCTGCATCCGCAAACGCTCGCGGCAGCAGTACGGCAGCGAGCGCCGCTACGAGAATGAGGAGCGGGGTCCGTGATCTTTCCATGAATCCTCCGTTTAGAGTTGTGCGCCCGGCGTTAACGACTCTTCGTAGAGCAGCGTGCCGTGCTTACCCTCGACACCGATCAGCACGTCGCATTTGGCGTCGGCGGCAATTTCTTCGATCGTTCGGCCGAGCGGCGCACCGCTATACTTTCCTTCGCGGAACGAACCCAGAATGATGAGATCCGCCTTTTCGCGTTTTGCTAAGTCGAGTACCGCCTGTTTGGTTGAACGCGCTTTGAGCGTCTCCGTCCGTAGATTAACGTCAGTATTCGTCGCGATCGTTTCGGCTGCCCCGAGCGCATCAAGCGCGGCGCGTTCCTCGAGCGGCATTTCCGCGTCTGGTGGAAGCGTGTACGGAACCTCGATCACGTAGACGGCGAGCAGATCCGATTTCTCGCCTCGCGCTAATTTCGCAGCGAGCGCCATCATATGTCCGGAGAGGATGTCTGGTGAAAAGACGACGACGATCGAGCCGACCATGCGCTCCAGTTCCGTCTCGGCTTCTTTCGCCAGCCGTTGTACGAACGACGCCGGAGGATGCAGCATCCACCAAAGCGTTGCGCCAACGGCTATCAGAATGACGAATGCGATGACGACGCCCGCAACGGTCACATGGATATCGGTGGTGCTGTAGATCATCGGTGACGCATGGCCTCGCGGACCTGACGCAAACGGATCGTCCCGAGCAGGATCATCGCGCCGCCGAGCACGATGCCGGTGAACGATTGCGCGATCGGATAGCGCAGCATCTCAATGACGACGACCGCGCCCACAACCATCGTGAACACCGAGAGCGCGCCGCGAAGAACGAGCATCCTACACGGCTTCTTTCATGCGTCGCTCGTCGCTTGCTTTCAGATTTGCGGTGTATTCGTCATACAGCTCCAACTCGCCGGCACGGCGCAGAATGCCCATCTGCTCGCTGCGCCAGTCCCGCTTATGCGAATGGAAGAGCGGTAACGCTTTATGCTTGCGATAGACGAAGTACAGGATCAAGCCCAGCGCGATCCATAACGGGCCCGCAATGCGTCCGATCGGATGCGTGATCATCGTGAAGATTAAGATAGCTACGATACCGACGAAGCCCACGACCGCAATGAGCGGAAACTCAACCCGCTCTCCGCGGAACTTAAACGGAATATTTCCCGGCATTTTGAACTTACGCGGACTCAGAGGATCCATCAGACGCAGCGCGACGAGCGCGACAAAAACGAACGAATAGCTCGTCGCTGCGCCGAACGCGTAGAGATCGCCCAAGAAATCGATGCCGCTTTCGCCGTTGAAATGCTTGGCGTAGAAGTTCGCCATTCGTGGACTGAGCGACGGCAGCGCCGCAAAGATCACTTCGATGAGCGCCACGCCGCTAAAGACGAACAGTGAAACGGTCGGCGTTCGGAAGCGGCGATGCACGCTTTGAAAGATCGATGGCAACAAGCCGCCTTTGGACATCGCGTACGCGATGCGCGAACTGCCGAACACGCCGGAGTTTGACGAGATCAGCAGCAGCACCGCGCCGAGCACCGGCACGTAAAATGCCGCGACCGCTCCCCAGTACGGTACCTGCTTCGCAATGAGTGCGACCGCCTTGCCGTTGTTGTCGCTGTTTCCGAGCCACTGCCAGAGTAGTTGCGCGTGCCCGTTTGCGTTGGGCGGAATCGGATGCCACGTGTGCATGCCGAGCGCGAGATTCGCGTAGGACAGTGCAAAGATCAAAATCGTCAGGATCAGTGCGGTCGACGTGCGCGGAATGATCGACGCCGGACGCTGCGTTTCTTCGGCCGCCTGCGAAATCGATTCGAGCCCGACGAACGAGACGATCGCAAGCGAAATGCCTTTCATGAACTCGAACGGCGTCGGCCAGCTGGTTTTCATCGTATGCACGAGCAAGTCGGGGCTGAATGCGAACAGGAACCCGAGCGTAAGGATCGCCGTTTCGCTCACGATATCGAGACCGCTGACGAAGCCGTTGAACGCGGTCGACTCGCGAACACCGATAAAGTTCAGCGTGCACAACCCGGCGACCAAGCCGATCGTCAGTGCGAAGTGTGCCCACGGATGCGAACCGCTTCCCACGATGGGAAGCAGTTCGCTCAAGTAATCGACGCAGCTCCAGGCAAAGAGCGCGATGTCGATCGTAAAATCGAGCAACACCGCCCAACCCGCGATAAACCCGAAGA
Organism: Vulcanimicrobiia bacterium; assembly: GCA_963737065.1. Taxonomy (GTDB): domain Bacteria; phylum Vulcanimicrobiota; class Vulcanimicrobiia; order Vulcanimicrobiales; family Vulcanimicrobiaceae; genus JAMXLG01. The sequence continues at coordinate 971,020 of CAVTRC010000001.1, read as the reverse complement.
TGTCGCCGAGGCCGCGTAGGACGAAATACTGGCCGCCGCCCGCGACCGGATACGTCGCCGCAAGTTCCGTGTAGGCGAGCCCAATACAAACGTAGACAATGCCCGCGAACAGAAATGCGACGTTCGATGCACCGGCCGCGGCGCCGAGCACGAGGCCGAGGCCGACGAAGATGTCCGCGCCGACGTCGGAGTAGCCCCAGGAGAACGAACCCCAGGGCGTGACCGAGCGGCGGAGCTCCGGATTTTGATCCTTCGGCATAAATTCTGTACTAGAAAATTATTCCGATCGCGGTGCGTTCCAGAGCGTTAATCATGTACTCGGCGTGCGCGTACTGTTCGTGCAGCCCGTAGTCGTGAAAGATGCGAAGCGCTTCGTTCAAACGGTTGACCGCGTCGCGAAGCTCATTGCGCTCGCGCTTGCCGTCGGCGGCCTTCTGCAAAATCATCGTTGCATACTTCAGAGCGGTCTTCGCGTATTCCGATTCATTTTTCCCGGCTGAAAGTTCGTGCATTGCGGCGACGTACGCGTCTTTTGCTTCATCGTAGTCCCGGCGGCGGGTGGCGATCATTCCCTTGAGCACGTTCTCCAACGCGTCCGTGCGATTGCGCGAGCCGGCGAGTGCTTTATCCAGCGCTTGGCGCAGTGTAGGATCCGTCGTCTTTGCGGACGGCGTGAACGTCTTGAGCGGCCTCGCATCGGGAACGGGCGCCACGTGCGATACGGGGACGGCCGGACCGAGCAATCCCGCGATATCGGCCATGAACTCGCGCGCCGTTTGATATCGCCGTCCGGAATCTTTCTCGATTGCGCGCATGATGACGTGTTCGAGCGATTCGGGAATGTTTCGATTGATCTCGCGCGGCGGCGTCGGCAGATCGTGGACGTGCGAATACATCGTCGCAACGATATCGTCGCGGTCATTGCGGAACGGCAGCGTGCCGGTAAATATCTCGTACATCACGATGCCCACGGAGTAGAGATCGCTGCGAACATCGGCCGGTTTGCTGAGGAACCGCTCGGGAGCTAAGTATGAGATCGTCCCAACGATGTGACCCGTGTGCGTGGTTTGGGTCACTTCACTCGCGCGTCGCGCGAGTCCGAAGTCGGTGAGTTTCGTATGCTTGCCGTCTTCGACGATCATGACGTTCGACGGCTTGATGTCGCGGTGAATAATTCCTTGTGAATTGGCGTAGTCGAGCGCTTCGAGGACTTCGTGAATATATCCGAGCGCTTGCCGGTAGCCCAGTTCGCCGGCTTCCAACTGCGCGAGCGTCTTTCCCCGCACGAGCTCCATGATGATGTGCGAGATACCGTTGTCTTCGCCGGCGTCGTACACCGCAACGATGTGTGGGTGATTCAAGCGCGCCATCGCGCGCGCTTCCATCAGAAGGCGCGCATTCGTCGCGTCGGAGCGCTCGATGAGCACTTTGACCGCGACGTCGCGGTGAAGTGTTTTGTCGAGCGCACGATACGTGTCAGCCGTACCGCCCCGCCCGATGAGCTCGACGATCTCATAGCGCCCGCCGAGCGTCCGTCCTTGGAGCGAGTCCACTAGTCGGTTCGGTCCATAGTAATCAGTGACGTGTTCCAGAACTCCCCGCCATAATTCTTCTTGTCTGCGCAGACGTCACTAGAAGGCGTTTCGATGGAGGGCCATCCGATTGCCGTCGATCGCGACAACATCGAAACGTATTCGCGCCGTCGGCGCCGCGATTTGAGCGAAGTCCTCGCCCACGGCTCGCAACGTTTCCCTCTTTCTATAATCGACCGCGGAAAGCGCGGTCCCATACCGGCGACCGTCGCGCCGCTTAACCTCGACGATAACGAGCGCTGTGCCGTCCAATGCGATCACATCCGCTTCGCCGTTCGGCGTACGATAGTTACGAGCCAGGATGCGGTATCCATGTGACTCCAAAAAGGCGGCGGCGGCGTCCTCACCGCGGCGTCCCTTGCTCTGCGTGTTCACGCAGTTCAATTGCGTCCGCATCGTCTTCGAACAAGAGTTCGAGCTTTGAATCACGGACACGCCACCACGCCGTGCGATGATGTTCGCTCGGGCCGTAAATTTTCAAGGCTTCGATGTGGACGGGCGTTGCGTATCCTTTATGCAGATCGAAGCGGTACCGCGGATCGGTCTCGTGCAGTTGAATCAGAAGTGCATCGCGGTGTACTTTCGCGAGGATCGACGCCGCGGAAACTACCGCGCAGATTGCGTCCCCTTTGATCAGCGGTTCTTGCGGTCCGCAAAATGATTTGATCCGAACGGCGTCGGTGAAAAGATATTCCGGCGGGTCGCACGTCAGCGACGCGATCGCGCGCTCCATCGCAAGAACGCTTGCCCAATAGATATTGAGCTGGTTGATCTCCTCCACGCTCGCGACCCCGATACCCCAACCGCGCGCTGCTTCGCGAATCTCGCGCGCGAGGTGAACGCGCACCTCCGCGCGGACTTGCTTCGAGTCGTTGAGTCCTTTGAGCAGGAGCGGTTCGTGCGCGACCACACATGCGGCGACGACAGGCCCTGCGAGTGGACCGCGTCCAGCTTCGTCCACGCCGCCGATGAACGTGAAGCCTTTGTCGCGCGCGGCGTATTCATACCGGTGCAACCGGTGCAGACGGCGGCGTTCGCGTTCGTATGCGTTTTTGGCTTTACGCCTTTTATCAGGCTTCGTCGTCATCAGGTGCTTCTAAGGTCAAGCGTCCAAAGGTTCCGTCGTTGAACGCGCGGATGTATGATTGCGCCGCGTTGTGGTAATCAACCTCGCCGCCGCGGCGTGCAAATCCACGCGCGCGTGCGAAGTCTTCCAAATCCGGGACGGCGGTGCGGCCGTTCGTCTTGGCGAGCAGCCAGCGATGAAAATGGACGGCGACTTCTTCGGGATCGTAGCGTTCGCGGGGCACGGCGCCGATAAGGGCGAGCTTCCATTGCGATTCGGGCGTCTCGATTTTCGGGACCAGAATGCCCGGCGTATCCATCAGCTCGATCGCCGGCGCCAAACGAAACCATTGCAATTGACGCGTCACGCCCGCGCGATCTTCGGTTTTCGCGGCGGCGCGTTTGAGCAATCCGTTGATAATGGACGACTTGCCGGAGTTCGGGAGCCCGACGACGATTGCGCGCGTCATGCCGCTGCGTTTGTCCGCGAGCGCCGTCACTGCGCGCAGAATCCGGCCGACGCTTTGCTGCTGCCGTCCCTCGGCCGCCATCGTTTCGCGGCCGCGTGAGGCATAATCGGCGATCCACGCGTTTGTCGCTACAGGGTCGGCAAGATCGTCGCGATTGAGAATCGTGAGGCGTACGCGGTTACCGATCAACGCGTCAAGCATCGGGTTGGCGTCGCTGCGCGGCGCACGCGCATCGATCACCTCGATCACGAGGTGCACGAGGGTCAGGTACTCGCTCATCTTGCGCATCGCGCGCACCATGTGCCCCGGATACCACTGGACCGCGCGCTGGAGATCGGCGTTCATCGCGGCTTCACAGCGTCCCGAAGTTATGCAGGGGCCAAATTCCGGCAAGCGCGCGTCCGGTCAAATCGTTGTCCGCGACCGGACCGAAGAACCGCGAGTCTTCGCTATTTGCTCGATTGTCGCCGAGCACGTAGACGTTGTTCGGCGGAACGGTAATCTCGCCGAAGCTCCGTCCGTCGTTGTAGCGCACGTACGGTTCGTCAAGCGGGTTACCGTTCACGTAAACGACGCCGCGATCGATTCGAACGCGATCGCCTGCGATACCGATCACGCGTTTGATATAGATTTCCGGTCGATCCGCTATGTGCATGAATGCGACGATGTCTCCGCGATGCGGAGGACCGAATCGGTACGCCAGCGTGTTGATGAGCACGTACTCGCCGGAATCGATGTGCGGCTCCATCGAGAGCCCGCTCACCTGCGGCGTGCGAACGAAAAATGCCGCGATCAAAGCCCCGAGGATCGCAAGCTGCAGCACGAGGCTTGCCACCGAGCGCAATTGCACGAAGCTTACCACGGAAGCCGAGCTTCGACGGTATTAGTGGAGAATCTTCGCTTGCGAGAGCGGCCAGAAGATCAAGAATGCGCGACCCGTAAAACCCGCATGTTCGCCGGCGCGCGGTCCCGTCGCGAATTTTCCGCCGACTTGCGCGAAGCCCCATACGTGTGAATCATCCGAGTCGTTACGGTTATCACCCATCATGAAGTAGCAGTTGGGTGGAATCGTGTTCGGCGACGTCCAGTCGTTCTTCGGTGGAACGTTTGCGGCGGACGGGTCGAGTGCGTGCCAGCCGAAGCCGTCGTTCACGTAGATGCCGTAGTTGCGAATTTCGAGATCGTAGTTTGGCGGTTGCGCGATGTACGGTTCGGTGAGCGCGACGTCATTCACGTACACGACGCCCTTTGTAATACGGAAGCGCTCGCCGGGCAAACCGATGACGCGTTTGATGAAGTCGTCGGGCGTCGGAATCGGCGGCGGAAAAACGACGACGTCGCCTTCGGTCGGTTTGCGAAAGCGATACTCGAATTTGTCGACGAGGAGAACGTCGTGAATCTGCAGCGTTGGAACCATCGATGCCGACGGAATGTAATACGTGCGCGCCACGAACGTAATGAGCAGCCAGGCCGCGATGCCCGCATAAATGAACGGATCGAGATACTCCTTGGCGATCGAGGTGCTGCGTCCGCTGGACACCGTCGCGACCGGGCGCAACGAGAGCGCGACTCGCGCAACGGCGATGATCGCAACCAATCCGAGCAGTTCGTAAGGCGTCATATGTTGCTGATCTTTTCTAGTGAAGGATGCTGAATCTGCTTAGCGGCCAAAAGTTGAGAAACGCGCGCCCAAAAAACGCGTCGCGAGAGGCGAAGCCCCACACATGAGAGTCATCGGAATAATTGCGGTTGTCGCCCAGCATAAAATAGTACCCGGCCGGAATCCGACCCGGCGAACTCCATTTCGATTGCGGCGGAATATTTGCACTGCGACGATCGAGCGGCATGCCGTTAACGTAAATGTCGTAGTGCTTGATCGCGAGATCGTAAACCGGAGGTTCGTTTTCGTACGGTTCGGTGAGCGCCTTTCCATTCCGGTACACGATACCGTCTGCGATCGTGATTGTGTCACCGGGGACGCCGATGACGCGCTTGATGAACTCGTCGCCGCTTGAATTGAACGGCGGAAGGAATACGGCGATGTCGCCGTCTTGCGGTTGGTAGAGGTGGTAGCGCAGCTCATCGACGAGCAGCACATCGTGCACTTTGAGCGTCGGGATCATCGAGATCGACGGAATGTAAAACGTCCTGATCACAAACGTGATCAAGAGCAGTGCGGCAAGTCCGGCGATGATGAACGCGTCGATATATCCGCGTAGGACAGCAACGGCCGACGACTCATGGTCGCCGGCCGCGATGGGTTTTAAACTGAGAGTCACTCGAGCGACCGCAAACACCGCGACGAGCCCGAGCAGTTGCAGCGGCGTCAGAGCGGCTTAAGCTTTAGTGGATTTCTTTTCCTTGATGCGCGCCGCTTTGCCGACCTTATCGCTCAAGTAGTAGAGGCGGCTGCGGCGAACGACGCCGCGCTTGCTCACCTCGATGCGATCGACACGCGGGCTATGCAGCAAGAACGTCTTTTCGACCCCGACGCCATGCGCAACGCGGCGCACGACGACCGACTCGTGCGCGCCGCCGCCCTTGCGAACGGTAACGACGCCTTCGAACATCTGAATGCGCTCTTTGCCGCCTTCAACCACTTTCGAATAGACTTTGACGGTGTCGCCGGGACGGAAATCCGGCACAGTCTTTTTGAGCTGTTCTTTGTTAAGGACGTCGATGACGTTCATGGGACAAATCTCGTAGTGCGGACGAACGAATAAGCGCGCGGGAACCCGCGCGACAACCCACGCAATATATCACGCCTCGGCGTCGCGCATCAAGCCTTTATCGCCGCGGCATTTCAACGCACGGAGCCGTGAGTAAACGGCCTACGCCTCCGGCTCCGCGCCCTCCGCTCCTGTCGGGCCCGCCTCGGCCAGCAGATCCTTGCGTCTCCGTTCGGTTCTCTGGCGGGACTCGCGACGGCGCCACTCCGCGATTTTCGCGTGGTTGCCGGAGAGGAGCACGTCGGGCACGGACACTCCGCGGAAGACGGACGGCCTCGTGTAGCTGGGATAATCCAATAGCCCTTGCGAGAACGACTCGGCTGCGGCGGACTCCGTCGTTATGGTGCCTTCAAGAAGGCGTACGGTCGCGTCCATGAACGCGAGCGCCGGCAGTTCGCCGCCGGTCAGGATGAAGTCGCCGAGGGAGAGTTCCTCAACGTCGTACAACGCACTGATTCGCTCGTCGATGCCTTCGTAGTGCCCGCACACGATGATCAAGCGGTCTAACGCGGCAAATCGTTCGGCGTCTTTTTGTTGAAAAGGCCGGCCCGCCGGGGACGGAACCACGATCGTTCGCCGCTCGCGCTCCGGCGCTGAACCGAGGATACCGTCGAGCGTGCGCGCGATCGGCTCGACGCGCAGCACCATACCCGCGCCCCCGCCATACGGACTGTCGTCGGCCCGTTCGTTCGCGGTGAGCGCGTCGAGCAGATGATGGTAGCGCACGTCGGCGATCCCGGCTTCGACGGCGCGGCCGACGATCGAGAGACCGACAAACGGCGCGAAGACTTCGGGAAAGAGCGTAACGACGTCGATCGTGAACATAGGACGAGTCCGTGTTCCATTTCTTCCGCCGCTTCGCTTTCAAAATACGCGAAGCGCCTTCGCAAGGCGACGAGCCGCGTAATGCGGCGATGCTCAACAAACGCGGCGTGCGGCGCATTCAATGCGGCGCGCGAGAAGAAGCGCGCGCGGATTTCGAAGCCGCGCTCGCGCTCGATGCATCGCACGCGCCGGCGATGATGAATCTCGGGAACCTTGCATTTGAGAGCGGCGATCCGATGGCGGCGGTGCGCTGGTATGAGGCAGCGATTGCTGCTGATCCGGACTATCCGCTCGTGTACGCCAATCTCGCATCGGCATATAAGACGTTAGGGCGCTACGATGACGCGGTTCGCGCCATGCGGCTTGCATCGAAGCTGGAGGTGCGCAAACGCCGGAAGCCAAGCAGGCGCACATGAGCGAGTCGGCCGAGCAGATCTTTCTGTCCGACGAGATCCTCGAAGTGATGCGCCGTGCCGCCGAAGTGGCGGGCAATGTGAACGAGCCGTTCATCACCGTACGTTCGATGCTCCTCGCACTGCTCGACGACCCACAGTTCGGCCCGGCCTTGCACGGCGTGTTGCCGCGCGAGAAGCTGTTGGCGTACCAAATGGATACCGAAACCGCCAAAGCCAACATCGCCTCGCGCATCGCGGAGCCTGCAATGCAGACCGGCGAACGTTCGCGGATGCTGCGCTTCGACACGCTCGCCTTCAAGGTGCCGGGCGGTGCGCGCAGCGTGTGGTTGAGCCGTCAGGCGTTCAGTGCGTGGAACGAAGGCGCGAAGCGGGTGGTGGGGGACCGCTACATGCCCAAGCACCTAGCGTTCGGCATCGCCGCAGAGGCGGTTCGCACACCGGGGATGTTTGCGGCGCTGGACCTCTCCACGGGAGAGATCAACGATGCGATTCTAACGGTCGAATAGCAACAGTGCCGGCGTCTTGATTACGTCTTTGACGCTTCGACGGCGGTCAGCTCTTCGAGGTATTCGAACAGTTGCGGAAGCGTGATCTTTTCGAGCGCGGTTTGTTCCTTGATGCCGCTTTGATCTTCACCTTCGTCGCGAATGTAGCAGCGCGTTTCGACGCCGTTTTCGCTCTCGCTGATGAAGGATACCGCGAATCCGCGACCCGGCATCTCATCGTAGATCCGCATCGTTTGCGGATTGAGAATCTCGATCGAATGCGCCTGATTGTTCGCATCGAAGATCAGAATCTTCAAATGCTCGTAATTCGTGACTTCAATCAATCCGACCACGAAGACGTTCTTCGCGGAAAAGAATTCGTGACCGCGTTTGCTGCGGCTGGAGACTTCGTAGAACACGCGGTGGGCGACGAACCGGTTGAGAATCTTGCGCAGCGTCGCGAGCGAAGCAAGCGTTTCCGTACGGTTGCCCCGGGTGTAGATGATCTTCACGGCGGACGCGAAAGCTTGCACAGGCGCAGGAGGATACCCTCCCTTCAGCCACGCGCTTCGCGCTCCGCGCGCCCCAGGGGCGCCGAGCACGTGATAGAAGAGCTACTGCGTGTTCTCCGTCCCCGACATCATGGTGGTTTCCGTGCTCGCCCTCTTGCTCTTCGGGCCGGATCAGCTGCCGAAGATGATGCGCCAGGCGGGCCGCGTGATGCGTGAAGTGCAGAATACATCGCATGCGTTTATCGCCGAGATGGAGCGCGCTGCGGACACGAACGAGCACGAAATGCCGCCCCCGATGCCGCCGTCGCCGTCTACGACTCACCCGCCAGACGACGCCACAACGAAATGACGCGGCGAACGTACGCGCGCGTCTCGGCGTACGGCGGCACGCCGCCGTACCGGTCGACTGCCCCCTCGCCGGCGTTATAGGCCGCGAGCGCGTCGGTATATTGCTCGTCACGGCTGCTTCCGGCGTAGTGACGCAGCAGCCGGCGAAGATACACGGCAGCTCCGTGAATGTTTGCGAGCGCGTCATCGGGATCGACGCCGAGTTCGTTTGCCGTCGGCGGCATCAATTGTCCGAGTCCGCGCGCACCGGCGTTCGAAACCGCATCACTTCGCCACGATGATTCGACCGCGATCAATGCAACCAGCAAACGCGCGTCGAGCGCTTGCGCATCGGCCTCGCGAATCGTCGCGGTCGCATAGCGCAGCGCGTTATCCGATGCAAGCGACGGATTGAAAATCTGCAGCGCGTGCGCGTAGAGCGCCGCCATGAATGCAAACTGCCGCATGCACTCAGTAGTGCCGCGGCAGTCGCGATTCGAGACGTATGGCCTTAGATGTTGAAGTTCTGCCGAATTTCGGCGAGGCGCGCGGACAGCTGCGATCGTACTTGCGCGTGGATTCGTTCCTTCTGTTCATCGGGCAGGCGCCGGTAGACGAAGTACCCGGCCGCGGACACGAGCCCGCCGAGGAGACCGACGAGCAGCGCGCGTCCTACGTCGTTGTCGTCCTCATCCGCTCGCTCTGGTCCGTTGCCGAAAGCGCTTTGGTAGCCGCTTGCGCCGGTGTTTCCCGGCGACCACTCGCCCTCGGGCGGCGCAGTGCGAAAGCTATCAGTCATGCATGCCTCCTGTGGTAGATGCCTATCGTACCCGATTTATCTTCCGCATGTTACGGTCCCGGTTTGCTTTCGCGCTTGAAGCGAACGTGCCGCGGATATTGCAACGCGATGTGTTCCACGGCAAGCTCGGCCGTGCGCAAGATCGCAACGGCGCTCGTGTCGTCCCGGTATGCGTCGGGAACCAGGAGTTCCATGTCGCCGCGCTGCTGCCGGACGTCGACCGGAACCGCAGCGATGCGTTCGAGCCCAAGACGAGTCGCCTGCAAAATTGACGAGATCGCCGCGCAGACAAGCGAATACTCGTCGCTCGTCGTTTCGCTGATTTCGACGTGCCCCACGCCGACAAAAGAAGACAGCCGCTGCCGGCTGTCTTCATAAAACGTTACGGTGAGCACCGCGCAGCTTACACGCTGATCTTAGTGATTTTTACTTCGGCGAAACGTTGACGATGGCCGTTGAGTTTACGGACGCGCTTCTTCGGCTTGTAGCGGAACACGAGGATCTTCTTGTCCTTGGCCTGCCGGAGGACCGTACCCGAGACGCTCGCGCCCGAGACGAGAGGGGCGCCGACCTTGACCTCGCCACCGGTGCTCGCGAGCACGACCCGGTCGAACGTAACGTCACTGCCGGCGTCTGCGTCAACGAGATCGGTTCGTATGATATCGCCCTCGGCGACGCGCAATTGCTTGCCGCCGGTCTCAATGATCGCGTACATAACCGTGACACGATACCAGGGCACCCGCGCACTGTCAACGCCGGGACGGGACGGTTGACATATGACCACGTAGCGCGTATGCTTCAGATAAGTCTAAATTACAGACTAATCTACTCGCCGGAGGCGTACGTGAACCCGTCCGAAGCACGCGAACACCTTGCCGTCATCGAACGCATCATTGCCGCGTCGTCGCGCAAGCTTGAAGCAGGCGGCGAATTTTTCGTCGTCTGGGGTGTTGCGGGTGCGTCGACGGACGTGATCTTTACGCTGGCAATGATGCACCGGCTGCCGATGGCAGCGCTGTGGATCAATCTCGCGGTCTTGTGCTGTGCGATCGTCTTCAGCATCGTCCGCTCGCGTTCTTATCGCGAATCGGCTGACACGATGTCGCTGCTGCAGCGCGAGTATCTCAATGTACTCATGCTTGCTATCGCGGTTGCGTTCGTCACGCAGTTCATCGGGTTCAATCTCTTTCCGCCGATTGCCGCGATAGCGCTGTGGAACGTCGTGGAGACGCTGGTGCTGCTCTACATCGGCATGCACGGCAATCGCCGAGCGCAAATAGGCGCAATCACGCTGCTCGTCTCCATCGCGCTCGCGAATTTCATGACGCCGTATGCAGGCTTGCTTCTCGCAGCCGGAACGCTAATTGGTTACGGAGGCTTCGGCGTCGCCGATCTGCTCGCGCGCGAATAAGTCATGGATGAAATGCTGCTTTCGAAGATTCGGCTCGGAATTATTGCAAAGTTGCTTGGAAGCGATTGGGTGACGTTCTTGGGCTTGCAGCAAGCGGTGAAGACGACCAATGGAAATCTCGGCGCACATCTCGGCAAACTGGTCGACGCAGGCTACGTTCAAGAAGAAAAAGCGTTCGTCAATCGCCGGCCGCAGTCGCGCTATCAACTGACGGAAAACGGGCGCCATGCGTTCGTCGCACACGTGAAGTCTCTCGAAGCATTACTCGCAAACGCGGAGGAACCATCATGATTCTCAATCCACACGCCGTCCGCAAGACGTGGCAGTTTCTCGGCACGATCGCGGCGATAGAGACGCTCGTCATTCTGTTCCAGTTCAACGCGATCGTGACCGCGCTCGCGGTTCGGGCGGGCGACGTGCCGGTTGTCGGCTGGATTCTCTCGGCCTTCGTTGCGCTCGCAACGATCGTCTATACTGCACGCGCGCTCGATCTGTGGCCGCTATTGACAAAAGTTACGCCGTTTAAAGTGCTCGCGCTCGTGATCGCGATTCCGAGTTCGATTCTCGAAGAAGGCGTCTTCCGTATGACGCTCATGAACCTGCTTGCCCTCGCGCATTACGGCGTTGCAGTACAGATCGTCGCATCGGCGCTCGCCTTCGGCGCTGTTCACGCCGTGTGGGCGGTGCGCGGCGGCGCGCGTTCTCTGGTGAGCGCCGTCGTATCGATGGCGGTTCTCGGTGCGGCCCTCGCAATCGTGTATGTCGTGTCCGGGCGTGCGCTATTGCCGTGCGTCGTCGCGCACTTCATCATCAACCTCGTCTTGGAGCCGTGGATCGGGTATGCGTATGCGCTGCGCGTTCGACGCCCGAGATACGCTGAAGCATAGAAGGAATGCAAATGGAAGCGAGCATCGAAGTTCACGAGGTCTGCAAACACTACGGCGAGACGGCGGCGTTGCGCAACGTTTCGTTCTCGGTAGAGCGCGGCGAATGCGTTGCGTTACTCGGCCCGAACGGCGCCGGCAAGACGACCGCGCTCGAGATTCTTCTGGGATTACGTCGAGCGGATAGCGGCAGTGCGCGGATGACCGGAACCGTCGCATGTACGCCGCAAACGACCGGTTTCCCGGACGTGCTGAGCGTGCGCGAACTGCTCGATTTCGTTGCCGTTCACTATCCGAACGCGCTCGCGGCTGATGCAATTCTCGATGCTTTCGACCTGCGCAGCGTTGCGGACACGCGCGTCGGCACGCTTTCCGGCGGCGCACAGCGCCGCGTGGCGCTTGCGCTCGCATGCGGAGCAAACACCGATATCGTTATTCTCGATGAACCCACGACCGGGCTCGACGCAGAATCCCGCCGCCGTTTATGGTCGCAACTCGCGTCCGGGATCTCGAACCGCACGATGCTCTTCACCACCCACTATATGGAAGAAGCCGAGGCGCTTGCGACGCGGATCATCGTCATCGACGTCGGGTGCGTCGTCTTTGACGGATCGCCGTCGAGTTTTCGCGGACGCTTCGGGCGCCGGCGGGTGGAGTACATCGGCGCTCCGTTGACCATGCCGAACGCGTCGATCGTGCAAGCCGGGGCGCGCACGATCGTGACGACTGACGATACCGACGCCTACGTTCGCGCGCTCGTGACCGCGAACGTGCCGTTCTCGGCCCTTTCGATCACGCAATCGTCGTTCGAAGACATCTTTCTCGAAGTAACGGGAGCTCGTCAATGATTCGCTTAGTTTACGCGCACGCGTGCGTTCTATTGCGCGACATCGTGCGGACGCCGGCCTTTGTTGTTCCCGCGGTTCTCTTTCCCGCGATGCTTTACACGATATTCGGCGTACCGGATGCGCGGGGGAGCAGCGATGCGGCAAATCAAACGCTCGCGTCGTTCGTGGCGTTTGCGGTCGTCGGCGTAGCGCTCTTTCAATTCGGCGTCGGCATTGCAAGCGAACGCGGCCGTCCGTGGGAGCGCTATCTTCGGACGTTGCCGGTCCCGGTCGAGATTCGTTTCATCGCACGGATCATCGTCGCGGTCGTGATTGCCGCGATGGCATCGTTGCTCGTTGCGGTGATAGGAAGAGTTTTGACGCCTGTTTCGTTCGATGCAGTGCAGTGGACGACGTTGGCGATCTTCGCGATCGCCGGCGCCGTGCCGTTCGTTATGCTCGGGATCGCAATCGCCTACATCGTGCCGCCGCGGGGCGCGCTGCCCGTCACGAACATCATCTATCTGCTGTGCGCGTTTGCGGGCGGATTTTGGATTCCGCCGCAAGCGCTTCCGTGGGTCGCCGCGATGATCTCGCCATACCTACCGACGCGCCAGTACGGCGAACTGCTCTGGAGCATCGGCGGTCCGGGCCACGATGCCACGCACGCGGTGTTCGCGCTTGCGTTGTTCTCGGTGGCGTTTTCGGTTGTTGCGGTGTTCGGCTATCGGCGCGATGAACGCACGCGTTATGCGTGAGAGATCGGCGCGGGGCTTGGTGAGGCCATCGTCCCGCTATTGCAGTCCGACATGTCGGCCGTCTGCGATCCAGGTTGCGTCGTTGCTCCGGACGGTGAATTGGAGGCAGAACCGCTACTTTGAATCGGTTGGCTGCCGGTGCTCGTTTTGTTCATATTCGCGTCGCCGCAGGGGGCCATTGACGGTGATGCCGAGGGCGACGGTTCGGGCGACGTCTGTGAGTGCGCAACGACCGGAGCGAGTACGAGGATTCCGATCGCGGTCGCCACGGCGCCAAGTCGTTTGAAGTACAAAGATCTCATGATATTGCCCCTTCGCTTTTGGACAAGCGCGAGCATACCAGCGCAATCAGCCGATCTAGTGAATGGAGAAAGAAGTTTCCTTCGCTTGCAGGCTATGGCGTAAGGATGAGCCGCTCGACTGCCGCCTGATCGACCGCGTGATTCGAGTACGGCAGCGCACGTAACCGTCCGGCGATCCAATCGGCCGCTTCATCGGTGTAATGACCGCTTCCCGGACGTCCCGAGTTCCCTTGGGGAATCGTGATGCCGCCCGCATCCCAGTTTCCGACGTCCCATACCGCGCGGAAACTTTGCGAAAAGCCGTTGTTTTGCACGTGAACGGTGTACGCGTCGCCGTCACCTGCGAATGTCGATCCGTTCAAGAACCGCATGCCGAGTGCTGCGAGCGGATGAGGCACCGTTACCGCGCCCGCCGTCCCCCACGGCGCAGGCGACGCAGGCAGCGTGATGGTCGCGACAACGCCCGCTCGCGTTCGAGCGGCGATCAGTCCCGCCGCGAACTCGTCGTAGCGTTTCGTGAGCTGCTCGCGCGCGGCGAACGCGGCGGTGGCTTGCGTGGAATTCGGCGTGAAGCGCCCGTCCCACGAACGCAACTCTTTGAAATAGCGTGCGAACTCGCGTTCCGCGAGCGAGAGTGTGTCCATTTGCATCGATGAGAAATAGGCGGCGTCGTAGCGAGGGCGCGCGCGCAAGAGTTCCGCGATGCGATGCGCGCGGTATGGCGGGCGGAACTCTGCCGTGAGACGATATGGATACCGCGGCCCGTACATCTTGTTGTTTGCCGACCATACGATCGCCGTGCGCGACGGCGCGACGTGCGGCAACGCATCGAACGGAATCGCGGCATACGTCTTTGCGAGATCGGTAGCCGGGTGAATGCCGCGTGACCACAAGGGATCGGCCGGGACTTCGCCGGCCAATTGATACGCCACGCGTCCGCTCGTGTCGGCGAGTGCGAAGTTTTGTGTCGGCCCGGGATACGCGCGCAATGCGTTGATGCCGTCGTCGATGTTGCGCGCTTCGTCGAGTGCAGCGAATGTCGGGAGCGGTGAAACGGGTCTCGCATATGCGTCCCAGCGAACGAGCACGAATCGATCGTGGCCACCAACCTTAATCGTGGCGCCGAACTCCCGCGGCGCGCGGTAGTACCGCTTCGAGACACTGATTCCGAAACGCACGCCGAACGTCTCGGTCTTCCAATACCGTGCATCGAGATGTGCCGGTGGGTCGAACACCGACATCGCCGTTACCGTTCCGTTTGTCGCGCCCCATGCGAGGGCGTCATTGTGCCCGAGCACGACGCCCGGCACGCCTGCGAGCACTGCGCCCGCCGCGTGAAACCCGGGCGATTGCAGATCGACCAGGTACCATACGCCCGGAATGCCCAACCGCAAGTGCGGATCGTTTGCCAACAAGGCTCGTCCCGTTATGGTATGCGCGGCTCCGGAAGCCCACTCATTGCTACCGACAGGCGGCCGGCGATCGAAGAGCGATCGCAACAAGGCCGTCTTCGACGTGCAGCGCGCGGGATCGGCGATCTTCGAGAGACCTTCAGTAACGGGGGCGTCGTAGCACGGATCGCTTAGCGGATCGTCCTTACGAATGCGGCCGGCGATGTCGTTCCACGTATCGGCGAGATCGAGCACGGTTGCGAAGCCGACGGCGAGCGAATCTTCCGGACGCCACCGCCTCGGCTTATACGTGAGAATGCGAAACTCGACCGGCGTGGATTCACGTGCGAATGCCGCATTGACGCCGGCCGCAAACGCTCGGAGGATCAGTTTGTTGTTCGCATCGAGCCGTTGCCATTGCTGCGCGACGAGGTCGCGCACCGGCACGACGCGCGAGGTTTCATCGGTTGTAACGGCTGGGCGCCCAAGCACTTCTGCGAGCTCTCCGTAGACGAATCGTCGCAGCAGATCGAGTTGAAATCCGCGATCGCTCGCTTCCACGAATCCTTGCGCGAAGAACATGTCGTACCGGTCGCGCGCGCGAACGTGCGGAATTCCGCGCGCGTCGCGCAAGATTTCGACCGGTTCCCGGACGTCGACGCCTGCGATCGTTCCGGACGTTTGCGCGCGGGCGCGCATGCCGAGCGCAATATTCGTGACGTATGCAACCACGATGGCGATGACGACGGCGGCGACGATCGCCGCAACGCGCAGCGGCCCGCGCATCAACAATCGACGAGCAGATCGTCGCCTTGAATGTTGACCGCAAACGTCATGAGCGGAATGACGGCCGGGAGCGTCAACGCTTCACCGGTTTCAACATCGAACGTGGCGCCGTGGCGCGGACAAACGACGGACTTTCCTTCAAGATAGCCTTGATCGAGCGGAGCGCCGTCATGCGTACAGACGTCCTCGATTGCGTAGAACGATCCGCCGACATTGCAGACTAAGATGTCGACGCCGTCGATCGGGAAGCTCTTTGCACTTCCGGCCTCGATCGATTTCGCCGCTCCCTCTAATCGGTGTTGCATCCAGGGAGTCTCCCTAACTTCCGACTTTACGGCAAGGGTGCGTCTTGCGCGGATCACCCCAGCCGATGATGTGAAAGTTGAAGCCGGGACCGAGCGTGACGTCTTTGCCGTGGCGCACTTCGTTCACCGCCTGTCGAACGAGTCCCGGAACCGGAAGATAGCCGGTTGCGCGCTCGACCGTGGTCTCCGCCGGCGCCCAGATGGCGGTATCGCGCGGGTCGTTGATCACTTGAATCTCTTTGCCGCGATAGATCACTTCACGCATATCGAGCGCCAACGAGCCGTTGCGATCGTGATTGCTCGCTCCGGTCACCTCGCGCACGTAACCGTATCCGACCGTGTCTGCCGGAACGATCGTACCGAGAATATTCGCATCCGCGGTAATTTTGAAGCGAAACAGCATTCCGGGATACGCCGTTCTCGAACTTACGCTGTCGACCATCGTGGCCGGAATCGCCGCGTTACACATCGTCACCCAGGCATTCGCCGGCGTTGCGGTTGCGAGCAGCAGAAGAACTGCGAGCGAGCAACAACGCATCATTGAGTTTCGGGCGACGGCGATGGCGACGGCGACGGCGAAGATTGGCGCCGTTCACTGCTCGGGGCCGCAGGGCTGCACGGTTCGCTCGTAACGAGATCAGGCATGACGACGACGTGAAATGTGAACCCCGGTCCCAGCCTGAGGTTACTTCCCGGCCGCAAGTAGTGAAGTCCCGTCTGCAGCATGCCGATCGGAATCATGCCGATGCCTTCATCGAGTAACGTGGCGGAGTGCGCGAATTCGGCCGTTTCGCGCGGATCCGACATAACCGAAATGCGCGTTTCACCGATCGCGATGAAACGCGGCTCGAGTATGATCGAACCGCCGCGATTGCGCGAGCGCGCAGCTTGCACGTAGCGAACGACGCCCCATCCCTGCGTGCCCTCGGGAATGTCGACGTCGCCGAACGATGCATGCGCAGTCGTCTTGAAACGAAAATGCTCGCCGGGATACGTGTTGGCCGTATCCATGGTATCGACCATGGTCGCCGGGATCGTAAGATTGCAGGTAACGTCGGCGTTTGCCGGCACCACCGAAAGCGCCGAAAATAGTGCGATCGTAGAAACCGGAAGGGCTCGCCGCATCGCGGGAGCCCTTCTGTGTTTAGCCTACTGCGCCTTCCATCTCCATTTTGACGAGGCGGTTGAGCTCGACGGCGTACTCCATCGGCAATTCCTTGACGAAGAAATCGAAGAAGCCGTTGACGATCATCGCCGTCGCATCGGCTTCGCTCAATCCGCGCGACATCGCGTAGAAGAGTTGCTCCTCACCGATCTTCGAAACGCTCGCCTCGTGTTCGACCGTCGAGCGCTGTTCGTGAATCTTCATCGTCGGCTTCGTATCGCTCGATGATTGATCGTCCATGATGAGCGCATCGCACTTCACGCGCGTCTTCGCGCCGGTCGCCCCCGGGAAGACTTCGACGAGGCCGCGGTACGTCGTTTTACCGCCGTGCGCGCTTACACTCTTGTTCGTGACGACCGACGTCGTGTTCGGTGCGGCGTGAATCACTTTCGCGCCGGCATCCTGATGCTGGCCCTCGCCGGCGAACGCCATCGAGAGAATTTCGCCGCGCGCGCCTTCGCCCATGAGATAGATCGAGGGATACTTCATCGTCAGTTTAGAGCCGATGTTTCCGTCGACCCACTCGACCGTCGCATTCTTGTGCGCGAGCGCGCGTTTGGTGACGAGATTGTAGATGTTGCGGTACCAATTTTGAATCGTCGTATAGCGGATCGACGCATCATCGAGCGCCACAAGTTCCACGACCGCGCTGTGCAATGACGCCGTGGAGAACTTCGGTGCCGTACATCCCTCGATGTAGTGGACCTTCGCTCCCTTATCCGCGATGATCAGCGTGCGCTCGAATTGACCCATGTTCTCGGCGTTGATGCGGAAGTACGCCTGAAGCGGCATTTTCACTTCGGCGCCCGGCGGAACGTAGATGAACGAACCACCCGACCACACCGAGGAATTGAGCGCCGCGAATTTATTGTCCGCGGCCGGAATCACCGTCGCGAAGTACTTTCTGACGATGTCGGGATACTTCTTGACCGCCGTGTCCATGTCGCAGAAGAGCACGCCTTGCGCTTCGAGCTCTTTGCTGACGCTGTGGTAGACGACTTCCGACTCGTATTGTGCGGAGACACCCGCGAGAAACTTCCGTTCGGCCTCCGGGATGCCGAGACGATCGAACGTGCGCTTGATGTCGTCGGGAACGTCATCCCACGAACGTTCGGTGCGGTCCGTCGACTTCACGAAGTAGTGGATGTCCGCGAAATCGATCTGGCTGAGCCGTTCGGTATCGCCCCACGTGGGCATCGGCTTACTAATGAAGATCTCGTAGGCCTTCAGCCGGAAATCGCGCATCCAGTCGGGCTCGGCCTTCATCGCGCTAATGCGCTCCACGATGTCGCGCGTCAAGCCCTTATCGGACTTGAAAACGTAGTTCTCCGGGTCGTGGAATCCGTGGCGGTAATCCTCGGAGATAATCGGTTGGCTCTGAACGGGGGTCGTCATGACTATCTGAGGGTAAGCCCCACCGGGGATATAGTCAAGATAGTGAAGTCATAACTTCAAAATCCCGCCTGGGGAGATTGGCGGCTCGCTATCCGGAAGGGGTTTACAGGGGGGTCTTGGGGGGTTATTATGTTCGCCGGACCCGAGGCTACTTCTCTGTGGCGTGCGGTCCACGGTTTCAGGAGGGCGCGCCTTTTCGCGCCATCGCGACGAATCGCCCGTGCACCGAAAAGCGCCGGCAAGAGTTCGTCGATAGGTCGGGGACGTGACTGCACTGCAGGCGCCAGCCGACGAAGTCCGGAGGTGGGATTCCCCCAAGGCTCTGAGGAGAGCGATAGAAGTGAAAGCACTCGGAACGCACATCGTGTGCGAGCTGTCGGGCTGTGATGCAGCGGCGCTCACCGATGTCGACGCGGTTCGCGACATGATGATCGGCGCAGCAAGGGCATCGCGCGCAACCGTCATGGAAGTCGCCTTCCACAGATTCGAGCCTCAAGGGGTATCCGGCGTGGTCGTCCTCGCCGAGTCCCATATCTCGATCCACACCTGGCCGGAAATGGGCTATGCCGCGATGGATTTCTATACGTGCGGCGATCACACCGACCCGTGGCTGGCCTGCGAGCACGCCGCCAAGGTGCTCGATGCGAAGGTCATGCAGACGACCGAAGTGAAGCGCGGCATCGCGCAACCGAGCGGAACCTTCACGCACGCCGTGACCCGCGATCACGAAACCGTGGCGCTCTCGGCGTAGCGATCTCCGGTTTCAAGAAGAAACGAGCACCGCGACGGCGGTGCTCGTTTAATTTTTGACTCAGATGCGCTCGATAACGTGAGTACGTGCGATAGTTCCGGCATGGAAAGCGTTTAACGGTAGCAAAGCAACGCTGCCCGCGCGAGAAGTGTCTTTAGGCGCGCGTGTACTCGTCGCTCTATAATCACTCTTCTCAAGGACCGGTCCTTCAGATGAACAGTCGACTCGGGGTTCGTATCGGCGGCGCCATCGCCGTTGCGACATGCGCCTTGCTCGCGGCATGCGGCGGAGGCGGTGGTGGCGGCGTTACGCCGCAAACCAACACGACGCCTACTCCGCAGCAAACTCCGACGCCGACCCCGGTTCCGACGGGTACGTTCGCGCCCGGCGCCGATGCGACGATGCCCCCGATCAGCGAATTGCCGCAGCGCGGAATATGGGCTCCGTACCAGGTCGCATCTGCGTTGAAGTTCCCGGTGATCGGCGGTTACAGCGGTGTAGGACAAACGATCGCGATCGTCGGCGACGCGACGCCGAGTCCGGCCGACGTGAACGGTTTTCTGGCCGGCGTAGGATTGACTGCCCGTGCCGGCGGCGCGTTAAAAGTCGTCAACATCGACGGTGGTCCCGACGGCACCGGCGCGGCAAACGGTGACGATCAAGAGGCGGCGCTCGATGTCGAAACGGCGCTTGCAATGGCGCCCGGCGCGACGGTCGAGTTCCTCGCAATTCCGAACCTCGATACATCGGCGTTCCTCGCAGCCGAACAACACGTTTTGACCGATTCGTTGAAACCGATCGTCGTCAGTGAGTCGTTCGGCGGCTGCGAATACAACAGCAGCGCGGAAGATTCACTGTTCGCTCAGGCCGCCGGGAAGGGCATTGCATACACCGCGTCGTCGGGCGATCAAGGCAACGAGTGTTATGTGAGCGGCACGACGTACACGCCCGGACCCAATTATCCCGCCAGCAATCCGAACGTGATCGGCGTCGGCGGCAATGAAAACGTCAACGTCGTCGGGCTCGAAATACACCTTGACGACCCTGACGTCGGCCGTCGCATGGAACGACTTCTTCTTTCAGAACGGCTCCGGCAATCCGAGTCAGGGTGCGACCGGCGGCGGAGTCTCGTCGAATTTCCCGATTCCATCGTATCAAGCGACGATCTCCGGCGTGGCATCGATGACGTACCGTAACGTACCGGATATCGCGATGCCGTCCGAAGCCGTCGGCATCTATTATGGAGGCTCGTGGCAAATCTTCGGCGGCACATCGTGGGGTGCGCCGCAAACCGCGGCACTCATAGCGGAACTCGACGAGTATTGTCACGGTACGCCGGCGAGTGCGGTTGCCGCGCTTTACACCGCGTATACTCGTTCGAACGGTTCAGCGTTTTTTGATGTAACGTCAGGAAACAATCGCTTCGGCTCATCGTCGCCGTACTACACGGCCGTGAAGGGCTACGACGACGCAACCGGGCTTGGACTTCCGAACGGAGAAACCGTCGCCGCGCGGATGTGTCCGTCGCGCAGCTGGACGTTCGTCGCGCGAGCGCAAGCGTTTGCCGAGCAAAGCCGCGGCGCCGCGCGCGATACGGACCTGAAAAATGCGGTGAACGTTCGCTTCATGTCCGACCTCGGCGGCCGTAACGCCGATGCGCCGACACCCGTTTCGATCGTCATGCGCGCGGCTCCGACCGCTGCGCAAGACGAACGAACCGTGATCGCCGCGTTGCAAGCGGCCGGTTTCACCGTAACGCGAACGTATCCGAGCCACCTGTTGATCCAAGCAACTGCTCCCGCATCGCTCGTGAATGGCTACTTCCGTACCGCGATTCACAACGTCTACGAAGGTCGCTACGGCCGGCGCTATGCCAACGTGTCGTCCATAACGCTGCCGGCTGCAATTGCGCCCTACGTGCAAGGCGTTGTTGCGGATAACGTGATTCGCAAACACCGGCTGAGCTATCGCATGCGATAGCGTCGCGAGTTCGAGCGGCTCGAAGGGCATCCCGAGGGGGTGCCCTTTGTGCTTGGCGAAAGCGCTGCCCGCTATGCCGAAGACCGAACATTGGCAGTGGTACGTTGAGGAGTTTGCTCCGACCGAACAGCATCACCACGCGATCGATACCGTGTATTACGCGGGACGCTCGCAGTTTCAACAAGTTTCGATCATCAGCTCGCCGGTGTTCGGCAAGATGCTGATTCTCGACGGCGACACGCAGAGCTCGCAGCACGACGAGAAGATTTATCACGAGGCGCTCGTGCATCCGGCGCTCGCCGGCGCGACCGACCGGCGCGAGGTCTTGATTCTCGGCGGCGGCGAAGGCGCGACATTACGCGAAGTGTTACGCCGTTCCGACGTCGAGCGGTGCACGATGGTCGATATCGACGGCTTAGTCGTCGATCTTTCGAAACAGTATCTCCCGGAATGGAGCGACGGCGCATTCGACGATCCGCGGGCGCGCGTCATGATCGGCGACGCGCTGGAATTCATGCGGCAAAACGACGGCCGTTACGGCGTCATCATCTCGGACCTCACGGAGCCGCTCGAAGATTCGCCGAGTAACGTCCTCTTCAACGAGGGTGTCTTCAAGCTCGTCAAGTCGCGTTTGACCGAACACGGCATTTACGTTCTCCAAGCGAGTACGCTTGCGTTCCACAACTTATCGTTGCATGCGAAAATGGCGCGCACGTTGATGAAGCACTATAGATACGTCACGTCGTTCTTTCATTCCGTGCCCGCCTTTGACACCGACTGGGCGTTTCTCGCGTGCAGTGACGGCGTCAATCTCGCGGAGCTGAGTGTTGCTGCCGTCGATCAGTATTGCGCGGGGCTCAAAGGCGAGAATTTCTTCTACGACGGCGAAACGCACAAGCGGTTGTTTTCACTTCCGCTCTACGTGCGGCGCGCGCTCGCCGCTCCCGGGCCGGTCTTTAGCTAAAAGCCGTAGACGCACGGGCCCGCTGTCAGTACGCTTCGGAGGTTCATGAGCATCGATTTCGCCTCGGCTCCCCATCGCTGGGAAAAGGAAAAGTCGCATTTCGTCGCGCTCCTCGACTTGAAACTCGAGTCGGTCGACCGCGGAAAGGCCGTCATGCGCATGCCGTTCCGTCCGGACATTGCCAACGGCGCGGGCGCCGTGCACGGCGGTGCGATCGTGAGCTTGTGCGACACCGTGTTCTACGTGGCGCTTGCTTCTATTTACGGTCGAGAACAAGACACGGTGACCGCTTCGCTGCAGTGCAATTTTCTTGCGCCGGCGTTGCCGCCACACGATTTGATCGCGGAAGCGACCGTGCTTCGCGCTGGAAGGCGAATTTGTTACGGCGAAGTGCAGGTGAAGAGTAACGAAAAGCTCGTCGCGCACGCCACGCTGAACTTCCTTAATACGTACGCAAATGAGAACGCCGCGCCCTTTCACGGGGCGAAAGGGCCGCCCGAATGACTGCTTCGACTGACTTGCGTCGCACGGCGCTCTACGACGAACATGCGAAGCTCGGTGCGCGGCTCGTGCCCTTCGCCGGCTTCGAAATGCCCGTGCAGTACGCCGGCATTTTGAAAGAGCACGACGCCGTACGTCATCGCGCCGGACTGTTCGATCTCTCGCACATGGGCCAGTTCGTTCTGGAAGGCCCGAATGTCGCTTCGTGGGCAGATACGTTGACGATCAACGCGGTTGGCACGATGAAACCCATGCAGGCGCGTTATAACATCTTTTGCAATCCCGAAGGCGGCGCGCACGACGATACGATTTTCTATCGTCTTGCGCAGCGCTGGCTGCTTGTCGTGAACGGCGCGAACGCCGATAAAATGTGGAACCACTTGAACGCGAATCTCGCCGACGGCGTACGCCTCGAAAATCTGCACGGGCGTAATGCGTTGATCGCGATTCAAGGTCCAAAATCCATCGCGCTCTTGCAGCCGCACGTCGACGTCGATCTCGACGCGCTGAAGTACTACTTCTGCGCCGAAGGCAATGTGTACGGCAGACCGGCGATTATCGCGCGCACGGGTTACACCGGTGAAGATGGGTTCGAGCTCTTCGTTTTTGGCGAACATGCGCCGGAGATTTGGCGTAGTCTGCTGCGCGACGAAGGCGCCAACGGGTTGGAAGCGTGCGGTTTAGGTGCGCGCGATGTGCTGCGCTTGGAAGCCGGCATGCCGCTGTACGGTCACGAGCTGACCGAAAACATCACGCCCGTGCAAGCGGGATTGCAATGGGCGCTCAAGACGAGCAAACCGGAGTTCATCGGGCGCAACGCGCTCGTCGAGCAGATGGAACGCGACGACTACGCGCGTATCGTCGCCCTCGTCATGTCAAGCCGTGCTCCGGCGCGCGAGGGATACAAGGTCTTTCTCGGCGACCGCGAAGTCGGCGAAATTCGCAGCGGATCCATGGCGCCCGCGGTCGAGAACAAGAATATCGCCACCGCGCTGGTTGCCAAAGAGGCCGCAACCGAAGGCACGCGGCTTGCGGTCGAGATACGCGGCACGAAGCACGACGCCACGGTTGTGGCGCTGCCGTTCTATAAACGAGCAAAGTAAATAAGGAGTACGGTCGTACATGGCGCAGCCAGCGGATCTGCTGTATAGCAAGGAACACGAGTGGGTGAGAGTCGACGGCGACACCGCGGCGATCGGCATTACCGATTACGCGCAGAACTCGCTAGGCGACATTGTGTACGTCGAACTTCCGCGCGTCGGCAAACAGATCGATCAATTCGGTAACGTCGGCGTGATCGAGTCGGTAAAGGCCGTTTCCGATCTCTTTACGCCGATCGGTGGTGAGATCGTCGAAGTGAACGCTGCGCTCGACGCGGATCCGGCCGCGGTAAATCGCGACCCATATGGTGAAGGCTGGCTCTTCAAAGTCAAGCTCAAAGACGCAAATGAAAAGAACAACCTACTCTCGCCCGATGATTACGAAAAAATTTCAGTCGACTGAGCGATGCTTTAAGCTGCCTAGGGGAGAGAAATGCTTACCAGTCACGTTAAATGCACCCCACGGCCCGGGGGCCCCATGAAATGGGGGGCGTCCTTCGACTTCGCTCAGGACAGCTCAGCCTGGGGCGGAGCGCTGTCCGCCGAGGAGTCCTTTAGGGGTGCCCTAGGGGAGAGAAATGCTTACCACTCACGTTAAATGCACCCCACGGCCCGGGGGCCCCATGAAATGGGGGGCGCGGAGCCTGGGGCGGAGCGCCGTCTAATTGTACACGCCGCACACCGAGGAAGATATTCGTGCGATGCTCGACGCGATCGGCGCCGGGTCGCTCGATGAACTGCTCAAAGTCCCCGACGCCGTCGCGCTAAAGACGCAGCTCGACGTCGTTCCGGCGTTGCCGGAATATCAAATCGCGCGGCGTTTCGAGCACTTCGCGAAGAAGAATGCCGGCGTCGATTACGTCTCATTCCTCGGTGCGGGTTCATATCGTCACTATGCGCCGCCGGCGATCGGTGCGCTCGCGATGCGCGGCGAGTTTCTCACGGCGTACACGCCGTATCAAGCGGAAGTCTCACAGGGTTATCTGCAAGCGATCTACGAGTGGCAGAGCTACATCTGCCTGCTCACCGGCATGGACATCGCAAACGCGTCGGTCTACGACGGAGCGACGGCGCTCGCTGAAGCGGCGATCATGGCGCTCAATGCGAACGGACGGAAAACCGTCCTCGTTTCGCGAGCCGTCGATCCGAATTACCGCGCGGTGCTCAAGACGTACTGCGACGGTCTCGACGTTGCAATGGATGAATTGCCGGTGAGCGCGAACGGAACGACGGATCTCGATGCGTTAAAGACCGCGGTTGCATCGAAACAGTATGCTTGCGTGGCGCTGCAGACGCCGAACTTCTTCGGAAATATCGAAGCGTTCGACCGTGAAACTGCGTCCGCCGTGCGAGAGAGTGGGACGGTACCGATCGCCGTCGTCTCCGAGGCAATTTCGCTCGCCGCGCTCGCAACGCCGGCCTCGTGGGGTGCCGAGATCGTAGTTGGTGAAGCGCAAAGCTTCGGTGTCGCGATGGCGTACGGCGGTCCGTATGTCGGGTTCATTGCGTCCACTAAAGAGCACATGCGTCGCATTCCGGGACGGCTCGTCGGCAAGACGGTCGATAAAGAGAAGAAAACCGCCTACGTGTTGACGTTGCAGGCGCGCGAGCAACACATACGACGCGAGCGCGCCACATCGAACATTTGCACGAATCAAGCGCACTGCGCACTTATTGCGACGATCTACCTCGCGCTGATGGGTAAGACCGGCCTGCACGACGTGGCCGCGCTGAACCTCCAACGTTCGCGCGAGCTCGCGACCGCTGTTTCGAGCGTCCAGGGCATCGATTTGAAGTTCAGCTCGCCGTTCTTCAACGAAATCGTCGTCGACGTGCATCAGCCGGCGGCACCGGTGCTCGCGGAATTGCAGGAACGCGGTATTCTAGGCGGTGTCGATCTGGGTCGCTGGTATCCGGAGCTGTCGACCTGCGTCCTGATGAACGCTACCGAACTCACGACAACGGGTGAGATCGACGCACTTGCCAACGCTCTGGGAGAGATCGTCCGTGTCCACGCAAACGTTTGATGGAAATCCGCAGCGAGCCCGGCACGCCGAGGCGGCGGCTCCCGAGCTGATTTTCGATCTCGGGCAAGACGGTCGCGCGAACAAGTACGTCGAGGATGCGCGTCCGATGACGGAGTTTTTACCGAAATCGCTGCTTCGCGACGACTTGCCGCTTCCGGATAACAGCGAGCTCGACGTCATCCGTCATTTCACGAAGCTTTCGCAACGCACGTTCGGCATCGATCTGGGCTTCTATCCGCTCGGATCCTGCACGATGAAGTATAACCCGCGCATCAATGACGCGATCGCGACGAAGCGCGGATTCGCCAGGTTGCATCCGTATACGCCCGACCAGCTCGCGCAAGGCGCGCTGCAGGTGATGTATGAGCTGGAGCGTTCGCTCTCTTCGCTCTTCGGTATGGCGGCGTTTTCGCTCAATCCCTCGGCCGGTGCGCACGCGGAACTTGCGGCACTCTTGATCGCGAAGAAGTACTTCAAAGACAAGAGCGAGACCGGGCGCGACAAGGTCATCGTGCCCGACACGGCGCACGGAACGAATCCCGCTTCCGCGGCGATGTGCGGGTTCAAAGTCATCAGCTTGCCGTCCGATCAGCGCGGACGTGTGAGCGTCGCGGAAATCGAGAAAGTCCTCGGCGACGATACCGCTGTCTGCATGATGACGAATCCCAACACTCTTGGGCTTTTCGAAGATCATATTCATGAAATTGCGCAAGCCGTCCATGATGCGGGCGGGCTGATGTATTACGACGGTGCGAATGCGAACGCGATCATGGGCAACGTGCGTCCCGGAGACATGGGCTTCGATCTGATGCATCTCAACACACATAAAACGTTCACGATTCCACACGGCGGCGGCGGTGCGGGTCATGGACCGCTCGGTGTCGCAGCGCATCTCGTCGACTACCTGCCCACGCCCGTCGTGCGCGCAACGCCGAAGACCAACGGCGACGCCAATGCGGCGCCGAGCGACAGGTATACGTTCTCGCTTGACTTCGACCGTCCCAAATCGATCGGTCCGATGCGTTCGTTCTGGTCGAACTTCGCGCACGCGGTGCGCGCGCTCGCATACATCTACGCAAACGGCGCGGACGGTTTGAAAACGGTTTCGCAACTCGCCGTGCTCAATGCAAACTACGTGCGGGTCAAAGTCGCCGAATTTCTCGATACCCCGTATCCGGAGATCTGCCGTCATGAATTCGTTGCGTCGGCACAGGAATTGAAGAAACAAACGGGCGTTAAAGCGCTCGACCTCGCGAAGGCGCTGCTCGATCACGGCATGATGGCGCCGACGATGTATTTCCCGCTGATCGTTCCCGAGTGCTTGATGATCGAGCCGACGGAAACCGAGTCGAAGGAAACGCTCGACGCATTCGTCGGCGTGCTGCGCGAAATCGTCGAAGAAGCGAAGCGCGATCCCGAGGCGGTGATGGCGGCGCCGGTAACGACCGTGGTGAGCCGCGTCGACGAGACGCGTGCGGCCCGCAATCCCGATTTGAAGTGGGAGCCCGCGTAGGACGCTCACCGTCGCGGCTGCCGCTCTATCTTGTGAGTGAGCGAGACGCACTGTGAACGCCAGCGTCAATTTCCTGGCCGACCTGACCATCGCGCTGACCGCGGCGATGATCCTCGGAATTATCGCGGAGCGCTTTCGGATCAGCGCGATCGTGGGCTACCTTGTTGCGGGCGTACTGATCGGCCGGTTTACCTCCGGTTACGTAGCGAATCCTGAGAACGTCGAAACGCTCGCGCAGCTGGGGCTGATTTTTCTTCTTTTTAGCATCGGCCTCGGCTTCTCGATTGATGAAGTAAGGAAGCTCGGCGCGCGTGCGATCGGCGGAAATCTCATCGTGATGGTGCTTGCGACGGTAAGCGCCGTAGTCGTGTGTCTGCTCCTCGGGTTTTCGCATCCGTGGACCGGCGCCGTTGCAACGTGCGTTTCGAGTACGGCCGTCGCCGTTGCATTGCTTCGCGCTTGGAATATCGAGTCCAGCGGGCCGGGCCGCTTCACGATCGCGCAACAGATCGTGCAAGACCTCGTCGCTGTGGCGTTGATCGTTGTCGTGACCGCGCCCGCGGCCGAGCTGACGATAGCGGGGATCGTCGTTCCGTTGATCAAAGCGGCGTTGTTCGTCGCGATCGCGCTTGTTCTTGGAGCAACGGTTCTTCATACGTTCGTTCGACGAACGGTCCTGCACGCGTCGGCCGATGTGCTCTTTGGAATATTCTCTGCGCTGGCGTTGGTAGCGGCGTGGCTCGGGTACATTGCCGGACTGTCGTTTGAGTTCGGCGCATTCGTCGCCGGAGCGGTGATTTCCGAGGCGGCGGGGAGCGCGGTGATCGCGTCGGTCGTCGCACCGTTCCGATCGCTCTTCGTCACGTTATTCTTCGTGTCGGTCGGAATGCTGATCGACATATCGTTCTTCGCGTCGCACTGGATCGAGATCGTCGCTGCAGGGGTCGTTCTCGCCGTGCTTCGATGCGCGTTGTGGTTCGTGCTGGCGCGTTTGAGCCTAATGACGGCCGCCGGCGCAGCGTTCGTGGGCGTCGGTATGGCATCGCTCGGCGAGTTCAACGTCGTGCTCATTACGCAAGCGCACCACGCGTCGCGCCTGTCCGGCGCGGAAGCACAAGTTCTGCTCGGCGTTACCTTCGTAACGATGATTGCGTGCGTCGTACCCGGTCCGTGGTTATCGCGCCTTCGAGCGGCGCACATGAACGAACGCGTGCAATCCGAGGGCGACGCGCGAGCAGGCGCGCGCGTCGCCGTCGTTGGTTTTGGGCGCGTCGGCCAAACGGTTGCAACCGTGCTACGTCAAGCGCGAATCCCTTACGTCGCAATCGAACGCGATGGTGAACTCGTTGCGCACATGCGCGCAGCGGGCGACAACGTGATCCTCGGCGATGCGCTCGATCCGCAGGCGTTTGATCGCGTACTGACGCTCGGCGTCGAAGTCTTTGTTATAACGGTTCCAGAGAGCGCAACGGCCGACATCTTGGCGCAACGAGCGAAGGCGAGGACCGGCGCTCGCGTTATTGCGCGCGCGCAGCAAAGCTCCGATGTCGACGAGCTTTATTCCAACGGCGCGTCGGTGGTCATCGTGCCGGAAGTCGAAGGTGCGCTCAGCTTTGCCGAGGCGGCACTCCACGCATTGGACGTTTCGAGCGAAGCAACGGAACACGTACTGTCTGAAGTACGAGGCCCCCATCGATCGTAGTAAGATACTGTAAGAACCGCAAACGCGAACGGCCAGTGCCGCACTTTGCGCTGCGCTGGGTTTTCAAGCCCGTGAATTGGACGACGTGCCTCTTTTTGCGGCGGCGAGGCTTTGTTTCAGTTTCTTCGTCGTTCGCGCTTGCGGCGTTTCGCGTTCGCGTTTCTTCAAGAAGTCGACGACGAACTTTTCTTCCGGGAGTAAACCTTTTGCCGGTTTGCCGCGCAGCATCTGACCGATTGTACCGTCTTCGGTGTACGCGGCGATCACTTCCGGATGGATGTAGCTTTTCTTCGCAACCGCCGGTGTATTGCCCAAACGCGCTGCGACTTGCTTGATGACGTCGTTGAGCCGGCGCTTGCGGTCCGATTGCGTCTCCATGGCCTCTTCTTCCGCGAGCAGCAACGCGCACTGAACGGTCCCGACCCACGTGCGGAAGTCTTTCGCAGTGAAGTCGCCGCCGGAAACTTCCTTGATATAGTCGTTCACGTCGTTGGAACCGACGTCACGCGGCGTGCCGTCATCTTCCAGGTACGCAAAGAGTTCCTGTCCCGGAAGGTCTTGGCACGCGCGGATGATCTTTGCAAGCGGTTTGTCGCGCAACGCGATCGTGTGCTTGACGCCGCTCTTGCCTTTAAAGCTGAAGCGCACTTGCGCGCCGTCGACCTTCGCGTGCTTGTTGAGCATCGTCGTGAGGCCGTACGAGTCGTTCTCCTTCTTATACTCCTCGTTGCCGACACGAATGGTCGTTTCTTCGAGCAGACGCACTACAGCGGCGAGGACTTTGTCGCGCGGCATGCCGGGAAGTTGTAAGTCGCGTTCGACTCGTGCGCGGATTTTCGGCAGCGCGGCTGCGAAGTCGACCATGCGATGATACTTCGTCTCGTCGCGAAGCTCGCGCCACTTCTTATGGTACCGGTATTGTTTGCGGCCCCGTGCGTCCACCGCGGTTGCCTGCAGGTGGCCGTTGGCGACCGGCGAGATCCAGACGTCCTCGTACGCGGGCGGCACGCCGATCGCATGAATCCGGGCCAACTCCGTCTCATCGGAGATCGGCTTCCCCTCGGGCGAGAGATATCGGAAGCGCTTGCCATCGCGCAGTCGCTTTATCCCCGGAATCCCGTCGTTGACATAGCGTAGCCCGGCCGAACGAGCGACGAGCGCTGGGTCTTGTTCCACGTGCGCCCTATACCCAACGCCACGGAAAAGGGCCATCCTGCCGCCAGGTGCTTCTTGGGGCTGGGGCCTATAATGAAAGTAATCAGGGGGCACGACCAGCGCCCCCTTCCCTGTCTCCTACGGGTCTATCGACATGCGAATCAAGTATGAAGTGTCGGCCGGTGGACTAGTCTTGCGGGCCCGCGAGAGCGGGTTTGATGCGCTATTGATCGGGCGCGGTGAACCGCGCGTTTGGACGTTACCGAAGGGTCATGTCGAAGCACGAGAATCGAACGAACAAGCGGCGCTGCGCGAAGTGCGCGAAGAGACAGGATGCTGGGCCGAAATCCTGACGCGACTGAACGAAATCTCGTATTGGTTTTACGTGGGCAAGGCCAAGCACAAAAAGTCGGTCACGTTCTTCCTCATGCGATACCTTTCGGGCGACACGGCAAACCATGACCACGAAGTGGACGAGGCACGGTGGTTTGAGGTCAAGGCCGCACGTAGGGCACTCAAATACGTGAACGAAAAGCGCCTCGTCGATATGGCGCTGGACTATATCACCGCGACTCCCGCTGCCTTTGGCGATATTCCGGTCGTCGCTCGAACGGCCGAACAGAAAACCTCTTGAACGAAACGTGCGCCCCGCAAGCCGTGCAGGATTCGATCCAAGCAGAATCCGCGCAGGCCGAGCCTCTCCGTGTGCAACTCGACGTCTTCGATGGTCCGCTCGATCTGTTGCTCAGTTTGATCAAGGAGCAGCAGCTCGATATTGCGACCGTTCCGCTCGCGCGCGTGGCCGAGCAGTACCTCGACTACGTCCGCATGATGGACGCGCTCGATGTTGAGGTCGCTGCCGAGTACCTCGTGATCGCCGCGACGCTGGTCTTCTTGAAGTCGAAAGCGCTGTTGCCGCCGATCCCGCAAGAGTTCGTCGATGAAACGGAAGAGACGCCGGAGCAAGTCGAGGAACGGCTGCGCCGCCGGCTCATTGCGTACTCGAAATATCGCGAACTCGGACAACAATTGAAGGCACGCCAAGACGAAGCAAGCGGGTACTATTTCCGCGAATCCGGCGACCCGACGAGCGAGCTCGTGCAGCGGTATCGGATCGATCCGGAGAAGCTCAAGCGCGCATTCCTTGCCATGCTGCAGCAAGCGCGTCCCGAAAAACGCGAGATCGTTCGCGAAACGTTTTCGCTCATCGCGATGATGGACTACGTGTCTCGGCAAGTCAAAGAGCGCGGCGAAGTTGCGTTCTCCGCGCTTTGCCATGAGATGGGCATGACGCGGGAAGCGATCATCGTCGCGTTCCTTGCGATTCTGGAACTCGTGCGTCGCCACCGGATTTCGTTCGATCAGCCGAGTTTAAACGATGACATCCGCATCCTGCCGAACCCATCCACGCGCGCCGAAGGATGATTGTGCCGACCGACGAGCCGATCGCCGAGATGGAACGGACGACGGGCGAGATCAATGAAGAAGCCGAAGAGCTGCGCTTCGCCGCAGAACGTATTGCACCGGCGATTGAAGCGCTGTTGTTCGTCGCGAGCGAACCGCTCGAAACGAAACGTCTCGCGAAGCTGACGGGAGAAGACGAGAAGGCGGTGGCGCTCGCGATTCAAGAGCTTGAAGAGCGCTATAGCAACGGCGGAATTCTGCTGCGCGAAGTGGCCGGCGGCTATCGGTTGGCAACGTCGTCCGCGGTGCGCGAGGTCGTCGAAGCGTATCTGTTGCCGCCCAAGACGTCGCTGTCGGCGCCCGCGCTCGAAGCGCTTGCCATCGTCGCGCATATGCAGCCGGTGACAAAGGGCGAAATCGAGGCAATTCGCGGCGTGAATTCCGACAGCGTCGTCAATACGCTCATGGACCGCGGACTCGTCGCCGAAGCCGGGCGCAGAGACGTCGTCGGCCGTCCGATGACGTATAAAACGACATCGATCTTCCTCGAGTCGTTCGGTCTCAATTCGCTGGACGATCTTCCGCAGCTCGAGTTGGAACCCGGCCAGCCGTTAGAACTCAATCTGTTGGTGCCCACGCCGCAGATGGAGCAAGCCGAGCACACCGCCCTACCGGTGGAAACGCCCGACGGTTCTGCCGATATTTCGTAGCGAGCTATGACGACGTTCGATCCGATTGCCGAGAATTACGACGCCGGCCGCATCGGTTACGCAAACGAGATCTATAACCACCTCCTCGAGTACGGTCTTAATCGGCAGCACCGAATTCTCGACGTTGGCTGCGGAACGGGTCTTGCCGGCGGTCCATTGCACGACAATGATTTCACGGTGGTCGGAGTCGATCCGTCAGAGCCGATGCTGGCTCATGCGAAGCGGAGATATCCGCGCGCGCAATGGGTGATCGGTACGGCGGAAAAGTTGCCGTTCGCTGACGCATCGTTCGATGTGGCGATCAGCGCGCAGGTGATCCATCGCGTGGATCGAGCGGCGTCCGTCGCAGAAATGCGACGCGTCGTCAAACCAAACGGGTTCGTCGCAATCTGGTGGAAGCATCTGATGCGTGACGCCGCCGTCAGCATGATGCGCGACGAGGCGGCGACGGAAGTGAGAATGAATATTCCGCCGAGCGGTTTGAAAAACGGATTCAAAGAGTTCTATGCGGCGCCATGGCGGGATCATACGCTGCGTGTTGTCCCGTGGCGTACGTCCATGCCGCTCTCGCGCGTCGTGCAAATGGAACGCTCGCGCGCGAGCGTACGCGAGCGCATGGGCTATCGGTTGAACGCATACATCGCAGCCTTCGAACGCCGTCTGGGCGAGCGCTTCGGAGACGGTGACCCGTACGTGCCGCTCGCCTATACGCACTATCTGTATCTCGCGAAGAAATAGCGTTCGCAAAAGGCTCGGGACACGCTGATGCGCATTGGGATCCACGTTCGTGTCTCCGGCGGATACGCCAAAGCGATCGAGCACGCGAAAAACGCCGGATGTACCGCGCTCCAAATATTCTCGAGCAATCCGCGAAGCTATCGCCCGAGTAAAATCGACCAGCCGGCGCTCGATGCGTTCGCGTCGATGCGACGTGAGGCTGGGATCGATCCCTGCGTGATTCACACGCCGTACTTGATCAACGTTGCGAGCGACGATCCGAAGGTTCTTGCGGGATCGGTCGCGCTGTTGAAAGCCGATCTCGCGACCGCTGCGGCCGGCGGGATTCGCTACGTCAACACGCATCTCGGTTCGTACGGGAAACGCGATCGCAAGGAAGGTTTCCTCGCGATATGCCGTGTTCTCGACGGGGTGCTTGCGTCGATTCATCCCGGCGTTTATCTGGTGATCGAAAATTCCGCCGGTGCGGGAAACTTGGCCGGCGGCACGCTCGAAGAGCTTGGCGAGCTGATGCGAACGCTCGATCATCCGCAACTCGGCGTTTGTCTCGACACCGCTCACGCGTGGGCCGCGGGTTACGAGATCAATTCGGGCGCCGGGGTCGAGCGGTTTATCGCTCAGGCGCAAGAATACATCGGCCTCAACCGCCTGCATGTCTTTCACTTCAACGATACGGAAGTTCCGCTCGGCAGCGCGCGCGACCGCCACCATCACGTCGCCGAAGGTGTCATCGGGTTCGAAGGCTTTCGCGCGATCCTCGCGCACCGCGAACTGCACGAGAAGGTCGCGATACTCGAGACGCCGGGCGAGGATGCGGACGATATCCGGAACATGAAGACGATCTTGACGATCGCCGACGCGGTTCGATCGAACGGCACGAGGTAACGGCTTCGATGCGTTTCATCGCGCACTTCGACATCGATGCGTTCTACGCAAGTGTCGCAGTGCGCGACGATCCGTCGCTCACGGGAAAACCGGTCGCCGTCGCCGGAAGCCACCGCCGCGCGGTGGTCCTTACCGCGTCGTATGAAGCGCGGCCGTTCGGCGTACGCTCCGCTCTTCCACTCTATCGGGCACGCGAACTGTGCCCGCAGCTCGTTGTCGTCCCACCCGACATGGCGAAATATACGATGGTCTCCCGGCAAGTCTTCGCAATTTTCGGTTCGCGCGGACACGCAGTGCAAGGACTTTCTATGGATGAGGCCTTCGTCGACCTCGGCGAGACGGAACTCAACGACGCCGTTAGTTTGACGCAGCAGATTCGCGACGAAGTGTTTGCGCAGACGCATCTGACGATTAGTGCGGGCATTGCGACCGGCAAGCTGATCGCCAAAATCGCGTCGGACAGCTGTAAACCCAACGGCCTCCTTGCGATTGCACCCGGCGAAGAAGAAGCGTTTCTCGCTCCGCTCCCAGCCGGCCGCCTGTGGGGCATCGGCCCGAAAACCGCGTCACGATTGGAAACGTTCGGTATATCGACGATCGGTCAAGTCGGTGCGCTCGACGATGCATCGTTGAAGCAACTCTTCGGCTCGTGGGGAATCGAAGTACGCGACCTTGCGCGCGGCGTCGACCGGCGCGCCGTCGAAGCCGATCGTGAAACGAAGTCGATTTCGTCGGAAGAAACGTTCGAATATGACGTGCGCGATGAGAAGCACCTCGTCTCGGCGCTGCGAGCGCAAACCCGGGATATTGTCGCGAAACTCGATCGCGAGAATCTCAGCGCGGCCACGGTCGGTGTCAAAATCAAGCGCGCGGACTTTCGGGTCTTCGGACGACAGACGCATCTATCCGAACCAACTCGCGATGCCCGTCGAATTTTTCGAGCGGCCATCTATTGCCTCAAGCGCGCGGAACTCAATGGCGCGCCCGTGCGTCTGCTCGGCCTGCGCGTCGCGTCATTGACCGAAGGCGACGCGAAGCAGATCAGTCTTTTCGACGCTTCATGAGAACGTGCTAGATATGATCCATACTCCAAACGCCGTCGCCCGCCGACGGTGCAGAAGCGAATTTGAGCCATTTCTTGCCCAGGGGTGAGAGGGCCGCGGCCATGAAGATCGCCTCGTTCCGGCGCCGCACGGACGCTCTCGGCAGACGCTCGCGGGCGAATTCGGGCGGAAGCCAGCCGGCGACGCGCCGTAAATCTCCCGCCGCGCTGCGCAAAAGCGGACCGATGAGTTCCGCCGCGTGCGCATCGGCGAAGCCGAACTCATCGAGCAGATACGCGTCGTGTTGCGGCGCGCGAACGCCGAGAACGTAGGCCGCAATCGCGCGCCCGCGTCGTACGACGAGATTCGTCTGAACGCCGGCGCCGTGTTCGGAGCCTTGCCGGATGCGCAAGCGAATGAGTTCCCAAAGGAGCGGCGTGCGGACGAACGCCCACGGACGGGTGCGGTCGCGCAACTCGAAGCAACGGCGCACGCCGCTCCAATCACGCTCCTCGAGACGTTCGACTTCGACGCGGTCGTTCGATAAATTATCGGCGCGCAGCGAAATGGCGCGCGAGGCGAGCTGTTTGAATCCCAGTTCTTCGTAGAACTGCGGCCGGATGTCGGAGAATAAATATGCAAGATCGTATCCGTCGGCGTGCGCGCGATCCATCGCCATCGCAATCATCGCGCTCGCGTAGCCGCGTCCACGCAGCTCCGGCGGCGTGTAAAGCGCTCCGATTCCTAATGCGCGTAACCGCCGCGCGCCGATGTGGATCCCGCGTTCGTAGCGCTTGAACGATGAAAGCAGCGTCTGTCCGTCGCTCAATCCCATTGTGCGGAAATGACGCCGGCCGTATCCGCTCTGCGCGATTTCGAGGTTCTGCGAAACATATCGCTCGAAATCGCGTTTGCCGGCCCATACTTCCGCCGTGAGCGGCAGCACCTCTCGCGCATACGTGTGCGCGTCGAGGGCGACCAGATTCATCGATTCTCTCCAACGTCATCGAGCGCGCCGGGAAGGCGCGCGTTTCGCAATTCTTCGAGAAACTCCGGAGCGGTCGTTCCGCGCGTCGCTTTGCCCGATGCGCTGACCAGCACGCCGCGCCGGGCGCGCCGAAGCGCGTACACGAATGCTCGGCGCTCCTCGTCGTTGTACGCTTCGCGTGCCTTTGCTTTAAAGACGTAGTAGCTGAACTTCGCCGTACGAGCTGCGTGCGCTTCCCCGACGTTCTCTTTCGGAATCATGCCGATCTTCGGGCTGAAAAGAAACGAATCGGGAACGTACCAGCGCGGGAACGAGCCGGCCCGCGCGTCGGGCACGACGACGTAGTCAAACGAACGGCCGCGGGCGGCGTCGACGTTTAACATCTTGACGTATCGCGGGTCGCCGTCGCCCTCACACGATTCGAGCAGGCTTTCGCTGCGGGCTCGTGCGTAGGCGAGAACGTCGCCGAGCGTCGCATCGGGATGCGCGTTTGCGTATGCGTTCAGCCGGCGAAGCAGACGCGAAAGAAGCAATTGCTGCGCGAGCGCGCGCGCGGAACCGGCGGCGCCCTCACGAGCGAGACCGTCGCGCCAAACAACACGTACGAACGCGGCGAACGGCATCTGCGTCAATGCAGTAAGCCATCGCTGGCGCGAGGCGCGAAACGCACGGACGCGCGCACGCGCGGTTGGGTTGAGGGCATCATCTTGATCGCCTCGTGTGACGTTCCACCCGAAGCGAAGATCGCGCTTGGGATCCCACCGGCCGCTACGCGCGGTTGGTGCGGGCTCATCATCGAATGCGAACAGTGCGGCTTGGGCATCGGGCGGCTCGGCGCATAACGTTGCAACCGACGCATCGGAGAGCGCATAGACGGGACCGCGCAACGTACGAATCAGCCAGTCGTGGCGGAATGGATCCCAAACGTTCCATAGCACGGCCAGCGCATCGAGCGCGCGGCGATCGGCGAAAATATTGAGGTCGCCGCTGACCGCTACCGGGACGTTGCAGTCGAGCAGCGCTTCTTCGTATGCATGCACGTCCGCAACGGAGCGGAACACGACGGCGATCTCATGCGGCGGTGTTCCGGCCGCCAAACGCGTCCGAACGGCATCAGCGACATATTTCGCCTCATCCGCTTCCGATTTCGCACGATGAAGCACGACGGCGCAATCGACGTCCTTCGCGTCGAGTTTTGCTTGATTGCGCGCGATCCGGCGGCACGCGAGTTCCACGGCAAGCGGATTGCGGTGCTGTTGGCGAAGGATGACGCTCGTTGCAACGGAGCTGAAGGCGCTATCCGGGCGCGCTCCGCTGAACGTGCTCGTTGCCGACGACGCATCGCCGGCCAGCGTAACCCCGCGCAGATCGTTACCGTAGACCGCTCGAAGCATCAGCTGTGTTCCCAAGGTCGATTCTTCGGCTTCGTCGATGAATGCGGCGGACGCAAACGAACGCGCGCGAGCCGCAATCTGCCCGTCGGCTCGTAGCGCGTCAAGAGCCTCTGCGATGGCGTCGCGGCGCGTCATGAAGCGTGACGCTCGAACTTCTCCGACGTACGTCTTGTACAGCTTCGCGACCACTTTCGCGAGGTCGATTTCACGGCGATACTGGCGTTGCAACTCTGCGGGCGAGACGTCGAGCGAGTCGCGATACGCGTCCTTGGTCGCACAGATCAGATCGGGGTGTGCGAAATTCGGCGGGGTGCCGTAAAACGACGTTGATCCCTGCAGGGAACGGTCGAGAAACTCGCTCGGCGAGATCGCCGCATCGCGCAGCTTGCGAATGAGGCGGAACGCGGCAACTAAGAAACGGTCCGGCGAGCGCAGTCCGGGGACTTCGGGATCGATCGTACCGGCCGTGAGCTCGTCCCATTCGAGGTGGAACAGCGGCTGAGCGCAGCGCGCAAAAACCCACTCCGCTTCGACGTCGTCGATGATAGCGACGGAATTTCCAACGATGCGCAGGACGTGTTCGGCAAGCGCGCCGAGGTCGTTCGGGTGCTCGGCGTGCAGATACGGTTCGCCGGGATGCTCGCGGGCGAAACGCGCGACGCGCGCGCGAAGCGCCGACGTCTTTCCCGTTCCCGGAGCGCCGGTGATGGCGAGCGACGGCCCAAACGGTGCATCGACCGCTTCGCGTTGCTCGTCTAGTAAGAGCGCCGCCGTCATCGGCCGAACCGCTGGCGCTCGTCGTACGGTTTATCGGAACACGCATATGCATACGCGCAATAGGTACATGCCGATGCATCGGTCGTCACCGGAAATCGCTGGATCGTGCCGGAGGTGAGATCCCGGCAAATCTCGATCATCTTCGCGCGCGCAAGCTCCAAGTCGCCGATTGCGATCGTTCCGGACGGTGCATCGGTGCGGTTCGTTTCGCTGCACGCGACCGGTACGACTTCGAGCGAGACCGGTGCAACGTCGAGAAGCGCGTCTCTGAGCGGAACGAGCGCGAGGCGCGCAACGTGGTCGCCTTCGGCCGTGCGCGCCCAGTAGTAAAACGGCAACTGAAATTCGCGGAATCGCCGTACCTTGTCGCGATATTCGGCGGCGCTCGTGGCAATAGATCCGGTTTTATAATCGATAATCGCGACGCTTCCTGTGCCGTCATCGCGGTCTATGCGGTCGATGTAACCGACGAACGCGAACCCGTCGAGATCGAGCTGCGCCGCGATTTCGCGCGCGATCACCGTAAACGGCGCCCGTTTCGACTCCGCGATCAGCCAGTCAACGTAACGTTGCGCGGTGCGCTGCGCGCGCCGTTTATGCAGCTCGAGTTCAACGGCTGTATCGAAGTCGTCGCGAAAACGCTCGAACGCCCAGTTGACATAACCCTCGACCTTCTGACGCATTTCGCGTTCGAGGGCGGCCGACGGTCGAGGGAATTCGGCATGGAAATCTTCGAGTGCAGCATGAAATGCGGTGCCGTACGTCGACGCTGATGAACCGGGGTCTTCCACGGCGGCACACGCATAGCGGTAGTACCACTTCCGCGCGCATTCGGCATACGCATTGAGCGCCGACGCGCTGAAATGACTTTGTCGCGCACGAACCGGTCCGGGCGGATCCGCGCTCTCTGCGTCAGCTAGTTGGAAATCCGAATCTCCATCTTCGCTTCGGCAATCCGGCCTCACATCCAAATCGAAGAGCGCGGTAACGTCGGTCTCTTCGGTGATTGCGCGGACGCGTTCCGAAAAGCGTATCAACGCGTCGCGTTCGCCGGCGGGGACGGCGATGCGCGAGCGTGCGATCGCGTCCAGCAACGAGCCGATGCGTGATGCGGCGGTCGCGTACGCCGCCGCAGTATCGTGCGGCACGCCCGAGCAGGGAGAACGAAGCGCGCGCGCCAGCACAGCATCGTTTCCGGTGCGTTGCCACGCGTGCAGATCGTCGGCAAATGCGCGAGCGAGACTAGCGTTCACGATCGTTGCTTTGGTCTTCCCAATGGTACGGGGCGGCACAAGGCGCCCCTGCACAAAATGTGTAATGCGGCCGTATGCGACGCATAATCGTCGGCATTAGCGGCGCGAGCGGCAGCGCGTACGGATACATGACGCTCCAAGCGCTGCGTGCAATCGGCGGAGTCGAAACGCACCTCGTAATCAGCGAAGCCGCTCGACGTACGATCGAACTCGAGATGGATATGCAGGCCGACGGCTTCGAAGCGTTGGCGGATGTCGTGCATCGCGACGACGATCTGGCTGCGGCGATCTCGAGCGGATCGTTTGTCACCGAAGGAATGCTGATAATCCCGTGCTCGATGAAGAGCGCGAGCTCGATTGCATATTCATTGAACGATAACCTTCTCACTCGTTCGGCGGACGTCTGCCTGAAAGAGAAGCGCAAGCTTGTCTTGGTCGTGCGTGAAACGCCGCTTCACTTGGGGCATCTGCGTACCCTCACGCAACTCGCGGAAATCGGCGCGGTGATTCTTCCCCCGATTCCGGCGATGTACGCCGCGCCGCAGAGCGTCGACGATATCATCGCGCACACGGTTGGTAAAGCTCTCGATCAGTTCGGCATTCAGAACGAGCTATTCAAGCGCTGGCGCACGCCTTAAACGTTGCCTAGCAAGTTTTCGGCGAGCGCGACGTCGCCGACGCGATCGACGTTCACGGCGGTTTCCGCGTAGGGTGAAATGATTGCGCGCACGCGCGCACAAAGCAGATCGGACGCGCGCTGCTCGGCTTGCGCGATCGAGAGCCGGCCGAATACGAAGCGCGCGAGCATATCCCAGCCGAAAAGCGACGCCAAACGAACGACGTTCTTGCGCGCCGCGCCGAGCCGTTCGATGAATCGCTCCAGTTCCGGCATCGCGCGCGGCTTCACTGCAATCAGTCCGCCGCCGCAGAACGTTCCGTCACGCAAGCGCGCCCAGGTATGCGGCACGTTGGGATATGCGGCTTCGTGCACCGACCGTTCCAGGCAGCCGTAGCCGAGATCCGGATCGAGGCGATGCGCGCGCTCGACGAAGTCGTCGACGCTTCGCGCGGTAAGCACCGGCAAGTCCGATGTTGTGACGAGCACGATGTCGTCGGGCGGGAGACCGGCGAGCCCGTTGCGCAAACTGACCCGAATTTTGTCGCCGTCGTCGCGCCGCTCGTCCGCGAGCTCGAGAACCGAGTCGCCATCGGCCGTTTTCGGCGCGACGACGATGATGCGATCGACCGCATCGGCTGCTCGTAGCGCCCGCAGCGTTCGTTCGAGCAACGTTACGCCGGCGACGTGAACGAACGCCTTGTTCGGCGCGCCGGGCTCGAGACGCGCGACATCGTCCGGCGGTCCTCCCGCCAGCACGACCGCCGTTACGCGCGCCACGTAGCGCTCCTTCGTAATGCGGTCGAAATGCGAACGAATTCTAATGGAAGATCGAGACGTCCGGCGATCGACGCAATCGCTTCCGCGGATTCGGCCAGTGCGAAAGCGGCAGAGCCCGAACCGGTGAGGAGCGGCTGCGTTGCGCCCGCGCGCACGAGCGCGTCGATCGCCTGCGCGACGACCGGCACCGCGTCGCTCACGACATCGCTGAAGTCATTGCAAAGCAACGCGTGCACGCGTGCGAGGTCGGCGCGCTGCACTGCGGCCACCATTTCGAGCGATACCGACGTGGAGCGCGGTCGCGACCGTCGCGGCCTTAGATCCAATTGCGCGTATGCGGCCGCGGTCGAAACGCCGGTCGGCGGCTTGACGATCAAGACGTGCCAGGGCGGGAGCGCGCCGATCGCGGTGACGCGTTCACCCGTGCCTTCTACGAG
The DNA here is from genome assembly GCA_963737065.1 of Vulcanimicrobiia bacterium. GTDB lineage: Bacteria > Vulcanimicrobiota > Vulcanimicrobiia > Vulcanimicrobiales > Vulcanimicrobiaceae > JAMXLG01. The sequence continues at coordinate 929,858 of CAVTRC010000001.1, read as the reverse complement.
CGCGCCCGACTCGACGAGAAAAAACGGCACATCCGACCCGAGCTCGCGCGCGACCGCGATCCAATCTGCGTCCACTGCACCAAACGTTCCTCGCGTCGCGGCAAGCAGTACGCCCGCTGCATCGCTCGATCCACCGCCGAGTCCGGCTTGCATCGGAATATGCTTGTCGAGCTCGAGCGCGACATCGAGCTTCGATGCGACCGCGCGCGCGGCGCGAACCGCAAGGTTATCATGCGTTTCAATGTGCGGATCGCTGCAACGGAACGTGAACGCCGCCGACGGGTAAATCTTCAGTTCGTCCGCGAGCTCGAGCGGGACCATCACGGTACGAATCGTGTGGTAGCCGTCTGCACGGCGGTCGAGTACTTCCAGCGTGAGATTGATCTTTGCAGGGCACGCAATAGTCATCCGAAGCAGCGCGTTTCCGGTCCCGGCGGGCCGTTCCTTGGGCGCTTGTTATCTGCTGCGTTCAACGCAGAGTGGCGAAGCTCAAGAGGGGCGCCGAACCCGAAGGCGTAGAGCCAGCGCATGGGGCCAAGTTACGACGCGCAGCGGAATGAATATTGTGCGTACGTGGTTCCCGAAACGCAAACGCCGTACGGGCTGCTGCTCGGGAACTACAAAACGTTCGCACAATCGACCGCAAAAGGCGGCGTACGGGGTCTGTGGGACGCGGATACCGATCAAATCATCTTCGGTACGCACCAAATTGCCTATCGCGTCCGCGGCGGCGAGCAAACACTTTTTCCCCACCAAATTACGCGCGAGTTCACGTTTCTTCCGTACGCCCAAATCTCGGAATTTACGCTCGAACACCGCATTCACGTAACGGAAGCATTCTACGTGCCGTTCGGTCCGGAGTTCGAGCGCACGGTCTGTTTCGTCGTCGACGTCACCCTCTATAATCCCGGCCGCGCATCGCTCGACGTTTCGATTTTTCCGTGGGCAATGCTTGTGGGGCAACGGTTTTACGGCGAGCCGGAACACGAGGTCGAAGCATGGAGCGACGGCCCGTACATTTGCTCGAAAAACGCGGAGACCGGAGCCGAGCGCTGGTGGGGCGGATCGCGCAAGCCGATCGGCTGCGAGCTCTCGTTACGCGAGCAAGTGCTGCTCGCGAATATGGGCCGCGGAACGTTGATTCCGCAGGACGTCCCCGGTTTCGGCCATGTAACGCCCGAGCTTGCGCGTTTCGTGAGCCGGCGCATCTTCGGCGCGTTTGAATACCGTTTGACCGTTGCACCGGGTGCGCGCGAATCGCTTCGCCTTGCGGTGGTGTATCACAAGGACGGACGCGAGAAGAGCCGACCCGTTCTCGAGCGGCTTCTCGCCGACAAACGAACGCTGCACGATACGCAGCGCTACTACGCAAACCGCCTTGCCGACGCGCGATTCATGACGCCGTTTCCGACGATCAACCGCGGCGTCGTGTGGGCGAAGGCGAATATGATCCGCATCGTCAAGGATTATCCGCACGGCTGGGGATCGACGAATTCGCCGCCTTCCGATATTCTCGTGTCGCGCGATACGTCGTGGTTCGTCCACGGCTTCGACTACTTTTGGCCGCGCTTCAGCCGCGATTGCCTCGAGGTGTTCAATAACGCCATCGAAGACTCGGGGCTGATGATCGAATACATCCGCGGCGTCAGCGGCTACAAAACGGCGTACGACTTAAACATCAACGACGATACACCGCTGCACTTGATCGCGATGCTCCACTATTACAACGCCACGCTCGACGAGGAATGGGTGCGCCAGCGGCTCGATCTCGTCGTCCGCTTGACGGACTACATGTTGACGCAGCGCGACGATCAGGGGCTGTTGTTCTGCCGTGCGAAGGGCGTCGATATGTACGGCATTTCATCGTGGCGTAACATCATTCCGTACTACACGCTCGACGGCGCCGTAACGGAGATCTGTGCGGAAGGCGTATTTGCGCTCGAGGCCGCTGCAATGCTCTGCGCGGTCGCCGGCGACACCGAGCATTGGGAAAAATACTCGTTCGAAGCGCAGTCGCTGCGCGGCGCGATGATGACTTATCTCTTCAACGATGACACGGGCGCGTTCGTCCTCAACTACGATCAAAACAAAAACTATCAAGACAACTTCACGGCCGATGAAGTGTTTCCGGTACTCTTCAATGTTGCCAACCCGGAACAGCGCAAGGCGATTCTCAAGCGCCTGCTCGAGGCCGATTTCGTCACGCCGGTAGGGCTGCGGACCATTTCGACGGCGGACGCGTGGTATTTTCCGTCGTATGGCTTTGGTTTGCTGGGAGGTATTTGGCCGGACCTGACGTTGTGGTTTGCGCTCACGCTCGCGCGTAACGGTTTCGTCGATGAGTGCGTCCGGTTTCTCAATGTCGTCTACGATGCGATGGAGACCGGTAGTCCGCGCAACACCGTGCCCGGCGAATTTGGTGAATGGTTTGACGGTGGTTCGCTGTCGAATCGCGGCATGTACCTTTCACCGTGGACCGGCGCAAAGTACTTGTGGGCTGTTGCCGAAACGATTGGCGGCCTCGACGGATACCGCACGAGCGGACGTCCGCATCTCGTTCCGTTGCGTCCGCATAACTGGCAATGGATGGCCGCGGCCCGCGTGCACTGGGGCGGCCGTCGTTGTACCTACGTGATTGATTTCAAGCGCGACGTCATTTACGGCGACATGCCGCAGCTCTCTGCTGAAGAGCCGTACACGTGCATCTTTGCCGGGCGAGACGTCAGCGATGAAGTGATGATGTCGCCCGTTGACGTCGGCGCGATTGCCTTCGAAGATGAAGCGGGAGCCGTCCGCATCTTCGTATGCAACATGCTCGACCGGGACCGCAACGTGCTCGTCGAGTTTCGCGGTCATACGGTGCGGGTCGAAATGCCGGCCGGCGAATTGCGAGAGGTGCAAATGATCGGCAAGCCGACCGATCGTAAAGCGCGCGCGACGCGTCTCGATGTGGTTCCCGCGCGCCCGGCCCGCGTTTAACCGCGATCCGCGCACCGGCATGCTGGCGCGGTCACTTCATTGGCACCTTGAGATGGTTCCGCGCGTCAGCACGTTAGCGGGATTCGAACTCTCGACGGGTACGTCGACCGGCGGCTTCACGGCAAAGGAGTCCGCACGCCGCTCGCGCCGAATGTTAGCGCCCTTCGATGGATCCATCTAAACGTTTTGTCACGGTCGTTCTCGGCATTGGTGTCGTCGTTCTTCTTGCCGCGATCTACATCGGCCAACGAATGGGTACGCACGTCCTCGTTCAAGCGACGAATTCGGGCACGCTCGACACGACACCGGTCATAACGCCGGTCCCCGCCGAGACGCCGGTAACCTACGGCCCTGATTGGAAACGCGAGCAGACGATCACCGCTGCCGGCGATCCGAGCTTCCCCGACCCGCGCATCCCGCCGAAGCCGTTGCCGACGCTGGAACCCACGCCGACGCCGGGCCCGCGCAAGACGCCGAAGTGGACGCCCAATCCGAAGATCCCAATTTGGGACCAGACGTTTCCGCCAAACGGCTCGCCGAAGCCGACGCTTACGCCTCCGCCGTTTTCACCCGTTCCACAAGCGAGCGCTAGCCCGGAGCCATCGCCTGGTACGACACCCACGTCCGCCCCGTAGGGTTGTACCTAATGTCTTTATTGGAATCCGCTGATACGATAGAGACAAAGCGTCGTTTTAGAGGAGTTCCATCGTGGCCGACCAGCAAACCGGAACCGTCACCGTCAAGCGCGGACTCGCGCAGATGCTCAAGGGCGGCGTCATCATGGATGTCGTGACGCCCGACCAGGCGGTCATTGCACAGGACGCCGGCGCGGTCGCGGTGATGGCGCTCGAGCGAATCCCCTCCGACATCCGCGCGGCGGGTGGGGTTGCGCGCATGAGCTCGGTCGAGCTGATTCAAGGAATCATGGACGCCGTTACGATTCCGGTCATGGCGAAGGTCCGCATCGGCCATTTTGCCGAGGCGCAAGTGCTGCAATCGGTCGGCGTCGATTACATCGACGAATCGGAGGTGCTCACGCCCGCCGACGATCTGTATCACTGCGACAAACACGCGTTTACGACGCCGTTTGTCTGCGGCGCGCGCGATCTCGGTGAAGCGCTGCGCCGCATTACGGAAGGCGCCGCGATGATTCGCAGTAAGGGTGAAGCCGGAAGCGGGAACATCGTCGAAGCCGTGCGGCACATTCGCGCGATCAATGACGCGATATCCATGCTGACCGTTGCACCGAAGGAAGAACTGGTTGCGCGCGCCCGCGATCTCGGCGCGAGCTACGAGCTCGTTCGTGAAGTCGCCGAGGCCGGTAAGCTTCCGGTCGTGCTGTTCTGCGCCGGCGGCGTTTCTACGCCGGCCGACGCCGCGCTCATGATGCAACTCGGCGCGGAAGGGATTTTCGTCGGCAGCGGCATTTTCAAGTCGAACGACCCGAAGAAGTTCGCAAAAGCGATCGTCGATGCAACGACGCACTTCAACGATGCGAAGGTCGTGGCCGAAGCGTGCCGTTCGCTCGGGACGTCGGATGCGATGCCGGGCATCGATGTGCGCAAGCTTGCGGACTCGGAACTGCTCGCAACGCGTGGAAACTAGCAACGCGCCGGCTCTCATCGGGGTGCTCGCATTGCAAGGCGATGTCATCGAACACATCGCCTCGCTCGAACGGGCCGGGGCGCGCGCGATTGCGGTGAAGACCCAGGCGGATCTCGATAAAGTCGATGGGCTCGTGATTCCCGGCGGCGAGTCGACCACGGTCATGAAGTTACTCGAGCGATTCGCATTGCACGCGCCGATCACGTCGCGCGTGCACAACGGCATGCCGCTGTGGGGCACATGCATGGGCATGATCGTCGCGGCGCACGATGTTGCGGGTGTCAACCAGCCGACGCTTGACTTGATCGACATTACCGTGCGTCGCAATGCGTTCGGCCGGCAGAACGACTCCGCCGAAGTGGATCTGCAGATCGACGTGCTCGGTGCGCAGCCGTTTCCCGCGATCTTCATTCGCGCGCCGTGGATCGAACGCGTCGGTCCCTCGGTCGAATTGCTCGCCGAACGTGACGGCCACGGCGTTATGGTTCGCCAGGGAAACGTGCTCGGAACATCGTTCCATCCCGAGCTTACGAACGATCCGCGCGTTCATGCGTACTTCTTGAAAATCGTCGATGCGGCGAGAAAAACCGTAGGGAAGACATCTTCGGCCGCATAATCTGTGCGACAAATGAGTTCGCACGCGGCCCCTCCGGGCGCACAGGCCGGATTCCAAGGGCAGATCCCGCCGCTCGAGCCGTTGCTCACCGAAGTGATTGCGACGCTCGCGCTTGCGGCGCATGCGTATCTGTCGGACACGGACCAACGTGAACCCGATTTCCCCAGTGCGGAAGCGGCGATCGACGTCGCGACGAGCGCTTTCGAACGGGTGAAAGAAAGGTTGCGGCCCGACGAAAGGTTAGCGATCACGCAGATGCTGACCGAAACCCGAATGACGTTCGTAAAAAAGCGAGGCACCTAAAGTGTCTCGCTTTCTTGCATGTTGTCACCGATATCCGCCGCCGCGCGCTGAAGGAGGACAGCGATTGTGAGCGACGTGCTCGTCTTGAATTTTACGTATGAAGCCCTGAACATCACGAGCTTCCAGCGCGCGGTCAAGTTGCTGTTTTCCGGTAAAGCGGAGATCGTTCACGACCGCGACCGGATTCTTGCATCGACGCGCTACGAGATGCGCATGCCCTCCATCATCCGGATGTTGTACTACATCCGGCGGCCCATGCAAAAAGTCGCGTTGACGAAGAAGAACGTTTTGATTCGTGACAATCACACGTGTCAGTACTGCGGCGTCCGCGGCGAGAAGCTCATGACCGTCGATCACGTCGTGCCGAAGAGCCGCGGCGGACCGTCGACGTGGGAGAATCTTGTCTGCGCGTGTATGCGCTGTAACAACCGCAAGAACAACCGCACGCCGAACGAATGCAATCTGACGTTGAAAAAGAAACCACGTCAGCCGAAGTACATCCCCTGGATTCAAATCAAGCGCAACACGCTGCCCGATGAATGGGGCAAGTTCTTATTCCTCTACAACGTATCGATCGACGAGCGCATCGAAGGATAAGTATACTTCTGCGGCTCGGTGTGCCGGTTTACTTTACCTTGCGGTCGCGTACCGATCCGATCACGTACACCACGGCCCCGATGACGAGAATCACCGATCCCGCGTATCTGATTGGTGTTGCATCGGATTGCAGGCGCGAAATCCCGACGATGAGTGCGCCGAATCCGAAGATCGCTGCGCCGCTGCGCGTTATGGCAGAGCTGCGGGACGGGATTACGGCCGAAATCATCATCAGAACGCCGCCGCCGATGTACAGCCATGTAATCCAGTCCGTCACAGCCGCAGCGTTCCGCAAAAGGCCTTATTCCATGCGCTCTCGATGCGTTCGCGCGTCGGTTTTGTCACGACGGACGCCACGCACCCATCGGGACGCACGATCAATACGACAGGCGGTTTCACGTGCCAGCGTTTCGGCGGCGTGCGAATTGTAACGTGTGGGACAGCAAGCTCGTAATCTCCGACGACGACGAGTAAGGGATCGCCGTTGCGCATCTCACTGATGCGCCGGCCGTGTTCAAGCCGTAAATCATCGATGCGCCGGCCTGCCAGCGGGTGGCTAATGTCGATGATCGGCGATTTCGTATAGCGTCCGCTTAGCATTCCGAGCGCCCGGCATGTCTTACGCTGCATGCCGCGGCCGCGAATGGCGCGCGATACCGCGCGCACGACGAATTGTTTTGCGCGCGTGGAAACCCCAAGCGCGACCCGCGTCAGGCGGTCCGTATATCGTTCGATCGTATCGGTGACCATCTCGCGCCGCTCGACATCGAAGCTTCCGAAGAGAGTACGGCCGTCTCCCTGACCGCGCAACGCGTAAGCGATTTTCCAAGCTAAATTTGCCGCATCTTGAATGCCTGCATTCATTCCCTGGCCTCCGGCTGGGCTGTTCAGGTGTGCTGCATCCCCTGCGAGCGCGACACGGCCCACCACAAATTGCTGTGCATGTCGCTTATGGATGTTGAATACGCTGCTCCACATGGTCGTCGACGCGCGGTCACCGAAGATATCGCGAAGACGTTCCTGATGTGCGCATTGCGAGAGAATGTCTTCGTCGTTCCCGTCGTCAGCAGGAACGGCGGCGACGACGCGCCACATGCGCTCGCCGAACTTCAGCGCGCCGCGAACGTGTACGTGATCGAGCCGCGCGCGTGCGGTAACGCCGCGGTCGAAGTCCTCATCGAACAGCTCGTCGCTCAATACGATGCGAGTGTCATACGTCGTGCCCTGGAGCGCGAGGCCGACGAGATGGCGCACGACCCCGTGCGCGCCGTCGCATCCCGCTACGTAGCTGCCGCGCACGACATGTTTGTTTGCGCCGTCGGCGTACGTTACGTCGACGGCTTCGTGATCTTGGCGCAGGCCGGTAACCGTCACACCGGTGCGCAATTCGCACAACTGATTTGCGCGCACCAGCTCCCGTAAGGCGCTCTCGGTTTCGTTTTGCGGGATGATCAAGGCCCCAGGTTTCTCGACGACGTCATCGATAACGTTCCAATCAAGCGCAACCAGTACTTTTTCGTTTCGCGCGTTAACGACGATCAGTTCATCGATGAATCGCGAGCGCGAGCGCACGGCATCGTAGACGCCCCAATCGCGGAATATTTCTTGCGTACGCGGCCAGATGACAACGGCGCGCGACTCCGCAACGGGCTCGGCGTTGCGTTCGAGTAGCATAGAACGCACGCCGTAGCGCGCCAAACCGAGCGACAGCGAGAGGCCGACGGGGCCTCCGCCGACGATGATTACCGCGGCGTCCACGCGAAGCTCGGCTCACTCATGGTAGAAGTTCGGTTCCGGCTCTGGCTTTCGTTCACCCAGATGCAGTCCTTCGATGCGTCGCAGCGTACCTTTGTTCGCGGCGGCAGCACGTCGCCGATCGATTCGCGCCGGCACGGTGTGTTTCGTCGCCATGGCGCGTCCCGCGCTGCCGCGCGCATTGGTCCGGTTTCGCGGCGGCGTGAAACCATGCTGCGAATGCTAGAGGATTTCGGCATGCGCAGCGGCGCAAGCGGCATCGTGCTTGGAAACCACTTGACGAGGAGCGGCCGCGGAGACGAAGATGACTTCGCGATGCTGGAACGACTCGGTTTCGAAGTAATGGCGTAGCTGGGTGGCTGCCGAACCGCGACCCGATCGCGAGCCGCTCGATCAGACGCGGACGCCGTATTTCCAAGCGTTGCTCGACTATGTCGATTCCGGCGTGCAGCCGTTCCATACGCCCGGTCATATGCAAGGTCATGGCGCGGATCGTGCCTTCCGCGAATTCGTCGGAGACAATATCCTCGCGATCGACCTTACGCCGATGCCAGGCATCGATGATTTGCTGCAGCCGACGGAATCGATCAAGGACGCACAAGAGCTTGCCGCTCAGGCGTATGGTGCCGAACATACGTTTTTCCTCATCAACGGGTCCACGAGCGGCAATCAGTGCATGATGATGACCGCGTTGAATCCCGGCGAGAAGATCGCCGTGCCGCGTAATTCGCACAAGTCGATGCTGGGCGGATTGGTGATGAGTGGCGCGGAGCCGGTCTACATGCAGCCGGCCGTGGATCAAGAGATGCACATCGACAATGCCGTTACGCCGGAAACGGTGGAGCGGACATTGGATGCGCATCCGGACATTAGAGCCGTTTATCTCGTGTCGCCGACGTACTACGGCGTCGCGGCGGATCTCGTCTCGATCGAACGCATCGCGCACGAACGTGGCAAGATGTTGCTCATCGATGAAGCGTGGGGGCCGCATTTTCACTTCCATCCGGCGCTCCCGATTTCTGCGACGGCAGCCGGTGCGGATTTGTCCATCAATTCAACGCACAAGATGCTCTCCGCATTCTCCCAGTGCGCGATGCTGCATCAAATCGGCGATCGCGTGCGGCTCGATCGGCTGAAGTCGGTACTCAAGATGTTTTTGTCGACGTCACCAAATTTGCCGATGGTCGCATCGCTCGACGTTGCGCGCAAACAAATGGCGACCGAGGGTGCGGCGCTGCTCTCGCAAACGATCGAACTCGCGAACGAGATTCGCAGTCGACTGAACGCGATCGAAGGGATCTACTGTTTCGGTGAAGAGCTGCAGGGGCGCGAAGGCATATTCGACCTCGATCCTACGAAGGTCACCGTGCGGGTAACGGGCCTCGGCTACACCGGATACGAAGCGTCCGAAATTCTGCGCAAGCGGTACAACATCCAAGTCGAGCTCGCGGATCTCTTCAATATCGTTGCGTTGTTCACGATCGGCACGACGCGGGACGCGGCGGAACGCTTCGTGACGGCATTCGAAGAGCTGGCGCACGACCAACGTCCGCTCGACATGTATGCTCCGTCGGGCATCCTCGAACAGCGCATGACGCGCAAGAGTTACGAATTGCCGGCGATTCCGCCGATGCGTATGCTCCCGCGCGATGCGTTTCTCGCGGACACGGAATCCGTACCGTTCAAGGATTCGGCCGGGCGGATTTGCGCGGAAACGATCTCACCGTATCCGCCCGGTATCCCGGTCATCTCGCCGGGCGAAGAGATTACGCCTGAACTGATCGACTATTTACGCCTCGAATTGCGTGCGGGCGTTCGGATCCAGGGCCCATACGACGACGAACTCAAGACCGTGCGCGTCGTGACATGACGATCACTTCGTGAACGCGGCCGCGCGTCGCGGCTCGGTAAACGTTTTTCGCATCCAAACCGTCTCCCAGGCGAGTCATTTATTGTGGAATGGTACTTACGAGTGGCCTTGCGTGCCGATACAAAGCTAGAGAGGCATTCCTCCCACATTGCATAGTGCGAGCGGGCAGGGCCGGGCACAAGATGTGGGTAACACGTTCGCACACTCCCTTGGAAGCGAGGGTCACTGTTGGCGGTTAAGGCGCAATCGATCTCCCCGAGTTGGGAGCTCTCCCAACTGCTCGATATCTTCCCACTCCCCATCCGGCAAGCGCTAGTCCGGCTTCCCAACCTCGAAGAGATCATCGAAGTCGTGCTCGACCTGGGACGTCCGCCCGAGGCTCGATTTGCTGCGGACTTCCGCTATCTTTCCGAGACGCCGGTTACCAACGAAGACATCGCGCACGTTTGTTCTCGTATCTCGCCGTTCGGTGCCGACAACCGGGCTGGTATCGAGCAAACACTACATCGCATCAGCGCTATTCGTAACCGGCAAGGAAAGATCGTCGGTCTGACGTGTCGCGTCGGACGCGCCGTGTACGGCACGATCGACATTTTGCTCGACGTGTTGCGAAGCGGTAAATCGATTTGCTTGCTCGGACGTCCGGGCGTCGGCAAAACAACGATGCTTCGTGAATGCGCACGCATACTCTCGGAAGACCGCAAGCGCGTCGTCATCGTCGACACGTCGAATGAAATCGCCGGCGACAGCGACATTCCGCACCCGGGAATCGGTCTCGCGCGCCGCATGCAAGTCGCGGACCCCGCGCTGCAACACGCCGTTATGATCGAAGCCGTCGAAAATCACATGCCGGAAGTAATTGTGATCGATGAGATCGGTACGGAAGCGGAAGCGCAAGCGGCGCGCACGATTGCGGAGCGAGGCGTCACGCTCATCGGCACCGCGCACGGTCAGACGCTCGAGAATCTCTTGATGAATCCGACGCTCTCCGATTTGGTGGGCGGCATCAGCGCGGTCACCTTGTCGGATGAAGAAGCGCGCCGCCGCGGTACGCGCAAGACGGTGCTCGAACGAAAGGCGCCGCCGACGTTCGACCTTCTCGTCGAGATTCAAGAGCGCGACCGGCTCGCAATTCACAAGAACGTCGCAGAAGTCGTGGACGCACTCTTGCGCGGATACCAGCCGCAACCCGAGATCCGTCAGCGCACGGCGAGCGGCGACGTGGCGATCGTGCAGGAGGCGGATACGGAATCGATGCCGCAACTTGCGGAAGCCTACGAGCACCACGACCAGCACGACGAAGCGCATGACAAACCCCTCATGATCTTCCCGTACGGCGTTTCGCGCAACAAGATCGAGCGCGCGGTGCACAATTTGCGTGTCAACGCGTCGATCGCGCGGAACTGGGACGACGCGGACGTCGTACTAACGCTCAAGACGCTCGAGCGCAAGGGCCAGCCGAAACTCAAACAAATTGCCTCCGACAACGTTCCAATCTATGCGATAAAGACAAACACGACCACGCAGATTCAAACGGCGCTGCGTGACGTTTTCAACTTGGGCTCAATCGACAACGAAGAGATTGCGCTTCGCGAAGCAGAAGAAGCCGTGTATCAGGTTCTGCTGACGAATCAAGGCATCGAGCTTTCGCCGCAGACCTCGTACGTGCGCCGAATGCAGCATCAGCTGGCCGAGAAATACCGCCTGCAATCACGCAGTACCGGTCTCGAGCCGAACCGCCGCGTACGGATCTTCAAAGTCCCGGAATAGCGTTGACACGATCCTAAAAAACTCGCTGCGCATTTCGAGCCGGAGGGCGGAAGATGAGCCTATTGTTAGCGATCGTCCTTGCCGTCGCATCACCGGCGCCTCCAACAACGGTCACGGGAATTCCCTTGGATGCGCCATGGAAAGTTACCGTCTATCATCTCGTCCATCCCGGGTTCAAGCATCCCGCGTGGGGATGGCAGCACGCCGAACGCAATTATGGCCTCGCGATCGAATTAGCCGAAGGCGACGCATTGACGATCGATACCGACGTGCTCTTCGCCGCATGCATGCTTCACGACATGGCTGCATTTCCGCCGTATCAACGAAAAGGCGAGCACGGCGATGTGGCAGCCGTAGAGAGCGAGCCGATCCTCCGCGCGGCCGGGTTTCCGATGGAAAAATTTCCCCGCGTCGCGGCAGCGATGCGGGGGCACATGTACTATTCGAACCCCGGAAACGAACCGGAAGCGATCGTCTTACATGACGCCGATTCGCTCGATTTTCTCGGTGCAATCGGTGAAGCGCGGATGATCTCACTCACCGGCGCAAACGGTGAAAGCGCCGCAAAAGAAATTGCGACGCTTCGCGGCTTCGTGACTGATATTCCACCGAAACTCATTACGAGAACGGGGAAGAAGCTTGGTGCAGCGCGCGTCGCGGAGTTACAAGCGTTTCTCGACGACTGGCAACGCGAAACGTTCGGCGGTAAATTGCCGTAGCCGCCGCGCGCCGGCACAGCGCTTGTCGTGCCTGCGTTCGCGAACGCCGCGAAAGACATGCAAAGCCGCTCCGTCGAACGTTGAACCGTAATGTTTATCACCGTCGAAGGCATCGAAGGCAGCGGCAAGAGTACACTGCTCGCCGGCCTTTCAGCACGCTTACGGAAAAGAGGCGGTGAAATCATCGTTACGCGAGAGCCCGGGGGGACCAGCGTGGGCGACGCGATCCGCGACGTATTTCTGAAACTGGTCCTCAAACCGGCGGCGCTCACCGAAGCGCTCCTGATCAACGCCGCCCGCGCGCAGCACGTCGTCGACGTAATTTCACCCGCGCTCGACCGCGGAGCGACGGTCCTGTGCGATCGTTTCGTCGATTCGACGCTCGCGTATCAGGGCTATGCGCGCGGCATCGATCTGGAGCTTCTACGCGAACTCTGCACTATTGCAACCGCCGGCCTCACGCCCGATCTCACGATCGTGCTCGATCTCCCGGTCGCGATTTCGCGCGAGCGAGTGCGTGCGCGCACGGCAGACCCGGACCGCATGGAGGCGGAAGACGACGCATTCCACGTGCGCGTCCGCGACGGTTTTCTTGCGCTCGCCCGTGATGGCGGCCGGTATCGCGTCTTTGATGCGACTCGAACACCCGAGCAACTCGTCGACGCCGCACTCGATGAGATCCTCAATTACGCATCGTGACCGAACTGCATTTCGATGTCGTGGGAGCCGACGGCCCGAAAGCATATTTTGGGCAGCTCGAGCGCGATTCGATCGCTCACGCATATCTCTTCACGGGCGCGCCCGGTGTTGGGAAAAAGACATTTGCGCGGCGGCTCGCGCAATCGCTTCTGTGCGAGGCGCCGAAACGCGAAATTCTCGGCTACGACGGCACCTGTAATTCCTGCCGGTTGTTTGCGAGCGCCGAGGCTGCGCGCCATCCGGACTTTCTCGAGCATACCGGTGTCCTAAAGATCGGTGACAGCGATGCCGCGATGGGATTTTACGAAAGTGAGGAGTTGACGGCCCGCGACTTGGTGCGTCAGCTTTCGATGCAGTCCTACAGCGGCGGCATGCGCGTGCTTTTGCTGGGTGACGTCGATTTCGCCACGCATCACGCGGCGAACGCGCTGTTGAAGTTTTTCGAAGAACCTCCGCGCGGCGTCGTGTTGCTGCTCACTACATCTGCACCGGGACGGTTGCTGGCGACGATCCGCTCGCGCCTCATCGAGCTTCGCTTTCCTGCGCTTTCGCAAGCGCAAGTGCGGTCGATTCTCCGCGCCATGAACTATGACGAGGAACAGGCGCACTTGGGCGCGTCGCTCGGCCAAGGCAGCGTCAGCCGCGCAATCGCCGCGCTCACCGGCGATGAAGAGTCGCTTCGCGCGCAGGTCGCGCAGTGGTTCTTTGCCGTGGTTGATGGCGATACACCCGAAGAGATATGGGCAACGCGGGAAACGCTGCACGAGGGGCTAGAGATCCTCAAATCGTTCGTGCGCGATTGGACGGCGCGTTCGGTTGCCGGACCCTCGGCATCTCTTGTCGCCGTGGATTACGAACAGGAGATCGGCGAGCTGCCGCGGCTTCAATCCTCCGACGCGATCGCGATGCTCGCGAAAATCGACGACGCGCAACGTATCGCTCGCACGAACGTCAGCCCGAACATGGTCAGCGAATTAGTGCGAATGTCGCTCACCGCAAAAGCATCGCGTTCCTGAGCCGTTCTACCACCGCTTGAACGCGATATCGTCGTACGTTGTCGCGAACGGGAATGCCATCAATGCAAGCACTATCCCGCGCGCGACCGCGATGATCAGCTCGTAACCTAAAAAGCCGAATCGCGTTCCAACGTACATATCGATAAGCAACGGCACGCCAATCCACAATGCAACGAACACCACCGCGAGCACGAGACACGGTACGGGGTTCGCGCGCACCGCGCGAAACGACCCGGACAAGGCGAGGCCGCCCGGAAGCCCACCGATCGCGGCAGCCGGCATTGTGAGAATCAAGAAGAAGTATGCGAGCAACTGGAGTGCGATCTGAAGTAGCGGGATGACCGATAAGAGGCTGCCGGCGTATGCGGCGACCCAAACGATGAACTGAAACCCGATCGCCGCGATGAAGATACTCCCCGCCTTGCGGCGCGCCTCATCCCAGGCATCATCGAACTTCGCTTTATACCCGCGCGCGACGTTGTTCGCTTGAATGATCGCGACACCGAACGCGAATAGATACACGATCTGCACGATCATCCCGACGATGCCGTTCCCAAGCCCGCCAAGGGCATCGGTCGTGACTTGACCCGTGTACGAAAACAACATGTCGATCACCGCCGCGAGCAACGGCATCGCGAGGATCGACGGATTGCGAAAGAGATACGGCAACGCGCGACCGTAGATCGACAAGTCGACGCCCTGCCGTCCGCCTCGCATGGCTATGCGCGCGCTCCCTGCAGCGCGTGGTGACATGAACAATCAGCGTTGATGTCGATGGTTGCGACGATCGTTCCGATCGCACTCTTCACGCGTTCGTTGTTCTTCGCGAACACTTCCATGACGTCATGATGAGATACCGGCGGAATGCCTTCGATTCCGACGTCGTAGTCGGTGATCAGCGAGATGTTGACGAAGCAGATTTCGAGTTCGCGCGCGAGATACGATTCCGGATACTGCGTCATGTTGATTACTTCCCAGCCTTGGCTTTGAAACCACTTCGATTCCGAACGCGTCGAGAAGCGCGGCCCCTGAATGACGACCACCGTGCCGTGCTCGTGGGTTTCAATGCCGAGCGACTTCAGCGCTTCGATCGCGATTGGTCGCAGCGTCGGACAGTACGGGTCGGCGAAGCTGACGTGCGTCGTGACCGGTCCATCGAAGAACGTGTCTTTGCGCCCCGACGTGCGGTCGACGAGCTGGTCGCACACGACCATCGAGCCCGGCTTCACTTCCTTTTTTAGCGAGCCGCAAGCATTGGGCGCGATGATGAACTTTACGCCAAGCGACTTCATCGCCCAAAGGTTCGCGCGATAGTTAATAGATTGGGGCGGAAAGCGATGATCCTTGCCGTGACGCGGAAGAAACGCGACGCGCTTCCCTGCGATCTCGCCGAGCGCAATGCGATCGCTCGGCGTGCCGTACGGCGTTTCGATCCACACTTCACGTGCGTTTTCGATGAGCGAATAAAATCCTGAGCCTCCAAAGACCCCGATGTCGGCGCGTTCCGCATTTTCCATAGCGGGGCGGCATTCGAGGTATGCGACGGGTCCCCTCGAAGGGCGATCTATGCGACGAGTATCGGCGGCTGTTTGCATGGTCGCCCTTTTCCTGAGCGCGTGTACGCGCGTTACGGAAACGCGCGCCGGACAGCGACATCAATGGACGATCCCGCACGTGTTGCGCGTTGCCGATCTTGCCGAGCCGGATCACCTGAATCCGTACCTTTCCGAAATGGACATCGCGTACGGCGTTTCTTCCCTCGTGTATTCGTATCTCGTCGTTGCGGACGATCGCGGACGGCTTATCGGTGATCTCGCGACCGATGTTCCGTCGCTAGCGAACGGCGGCATATCGAAGGACGGCCGCACGTATACATATCACCTGCGCCACGGCGTTCGCTGGCATGACGGCATGCCGTTTACCTCGCACGATGTCTTCGCATCGTGGGAGGCGGTTGTCAATCCGCGCAATCTCACGATCTTTCGTCAAGGCTACGATCAAATCGTATCGATTTCCACGCCGGACCAGTATACGGCGGTCGTTCATTTGAAGGCGCGGTATCCTGCGTTTGTGTCGCAATTCTTTGCGCCGCTTCAGGAAGGCGGCAAACCAATATTGCCCGCGCACATTCTGGACCGCGAGCGCGACTTCAATCACGGATCGCTTGAGTCGGTGCCGGTGGGTACGGGCCCATTCAAGCTAAAGGAATGGAAACACGGTGAACGGATGACGTTCGTTGCCAACGGCGATTATTTCCGCGGGCGCCCGAAGCTGCAGCGAATCGAGTTGACGTTCGTGCCCGACGTCCAGACCATGATGACGCAAGCGCGCACGCATCAGATCGACATGATTTATTCGCCTACGCCGCCGCTAATGCGGCAATACAAGTCCATTCCCGACGAAGCCGTCTACACGGCGCCATGGAACGGCCAAATCGTCATTGTTTGGAACACCGGAAGGCCGGGACTGAGCGACGAGACCGTTCGAAAGGCGATTCTCTATGCGAGCGATCGCCAAAGCTTGATCGATCACGTTGCGCCGGGTGTCGGCGACGTGCCGCTAGACGTGATCGCGCCGACCGCTATCGGATATACGGAGCAAGATCCGGTGCCGTTCGATCTTCGCAAGGCCAACGCCATACTCGATGCCGACGGGTGGAGGCGCGGAAGCGACGGGGTACGCTCGAAAAACGGTGCGCGTCTGGAGTACACGATTGCCACAATCGCCGGTTCCGCGCTTTTGAATCGGATGGCCGTGCTCATGCAGCAGATGCTCTCGCAGGCGGGCTTCGCGATTCACATCAAGGGCTATCCGTACAACCAAATCTTCGACTTCAGCGGCCCGCTCGATACATACAAGTATGATATGGCAATCTACGGAACGGCGCTCTCATGGGATCCGGACTCGCACGTGTACTACGGCTGCGATCAGTGGTATCCGAAAGGACAGAACTTCTATCGCTACTGCAACCCGGAGTACGACCGCCTTGAAGCGCAAGGCTTGCAGAGCGATGATCCCGCTGTTCGGGCACCGCTTTATGCGAAAGCGGACAAGATCTTGTGGGAAACCGCGGCATACATGCCGATCTCGGAACTTCGGCGCATCATCGTTCGCAATCCCGATTTAAAAAACTACAAAGTCAATCCGACGTCCACCCCGTGGTACAACGCCTGGGAGTGGGAAATTTAGCGCCACAGTTCCGCAACGCTGCACGCTTACGCGCCGGAAATCATCGTTGATCGCGACGTTTGCGCGTGCATTGCTGAATCGGACATCACTTGAAATAAGATTGACCGCGTGCAACGATCGTTTCCGGTCTGAAACGAAGCCTCATGCGCGGGGCGCTACCTATTGAAATCGCTCGGTTTTAAGTCGTCAAGGAATTTCTTGAAGCGGGCGATCTCGGTGTCGTCGACGGCTTTCTTTTCTTGTGTGGATTCTTCGAGGACAATTTTGTCCGAAACGTAGATCGGCGCTTGCATTCGCAGCGCGAGCGCGATGCCATCGGAGGGGCGTGCGTCGATTTCTTGTAAGTCGCCGTCGGTCCGTAGGATCAGTTTTGCGAAGAACGTCGAGTCTTTGATGTCGTGAATGATGACTTGTTCGAGCGACGTGTCGAGCGACTCGAGGATATTCCGCATGAGATCGTGCGAGAGCGGGCGGGGGACGGGAGCGCCCTCGAGCGCGAGCGCGATCGCCGTCGCTTCGAACGGGCCGATCAGAATCGGAAGATAGTGCGAGCCATCCATGTCCTTGAGGATCACAACGGGATCGTGGGTTAAGAGGTCGATGCCGAGTTTGTCGACCTTCATTTGACGCATGCAGTCCTATCCGACGCGCTCAACGGTTTCTCTTGCCAGGTCGCCGCCGCCGTCCGCCGAACCGAGGCCCGTTCACCATGGCTTTATCGTGCGGTATCGTCGGCTTGCCGAACGTCGGCAAGTCCACCATTTTCAACGCGCTCACGCGGTCAGCGCAAGCGCTCGCAGCAAACTATCCCTTCGCAACGATTGAGCCGAACGTTGGCGAGGTCGCGATCCCGGACGACCGTTTGCACGTGCTTCAAGCCTTGGTAAACGGCCAGCGGATCGTTCCGGCGACCGTCCGCTTCGTGGATATTGCGGGCTTGGTTCGCGGGGCAAGCACAGGTCAAGGACTCGGCAATGCGTTTCTGAGCCACATCCGCGAGACCGATGCGATTGCGATGGTAGTTCGCTGTTTTGAAGACAGCAATGTCACGCACGTCGAAGGAGCGCCCGAACCGCGGCGTGACATCGAAATCATTTCCATCGAACTCGCGCTTGCCGACCTCGCTACGATGAAGAAGCGCCTCGACAAACTCGAACGCGAAGCGCGCGCGAATCCGAAGCTACGCTCGAACGTGGAGGCAGCGAACAACGTGATCGCCGCGCTCGAAGAAGGCAAACCGGCGCGTTCGTTTGCTCGTGACTCCCTTGAAGCGGAAGCCGCGCGCGAATCGTTTTTGCTGACCGCAAAGCCGTTGCTCTACGTTGCGAACGTCGATGAGGAGCAAATCGGAAATCCGGGCCCGCTCGTTACGGTTGTTCGTGAAGTCGCCGCGCGCGAGAACAGCCCCGTCGTCGTATTGTCTGGAAAGATCGAGTCGGAACTTGCCGGGCTTACTGCGGAAGAGGCACGCGAATTCTGCACGGAACTCGGAATAAGCCGCAGCGGACTTGATGAACTCGCGCTCAGCGCATACGACCTGCTCGGCCTCATGACATTCCTCACGGCCGGCGAAAAAGAAGTTCGTGCGTGGACGATTGAAAAAGGCACGAAAGCGCCGCACGCTGCCGGAAAGATTCACACGGACATCGAGCGCGGGTTCATTCGTGCCGAGATCGTATCGTACGACGACTACGTCGAATACAAGACGATGGATGCGCTTCGTACCGCGGGTAAACTGCGGAGCGAAGGCAAGGAGTACGTCATGCAAGAAGGCGATGTCGTAAATTTCCGCTTCAACGTTTGAAGCGTCGTCGGCGCCGGTTCGTTTCGTCAAACGCGTGCCATAGCAGGCCGCTTGGCTCGCCAACTCAGGATTTTGCGACTTTTCAGGCCAGGGTTTGCGCGAGAAATCCCCAAGTTTCAAGGGTTTGAACTCCGCCCGGAGGACTGAAATCATTCTATGACGACTGCTGTGCGCGAAGTCTCGGTTTTCGGAGACGGGATTGCCTATTTTAACGAGGCCGCCGACCTGCTCGAACTCGATGCCGGGATGCGCCGTATCCTGACACATCCTTCGCGTCAAATTATTTTCTCGATTCCGTTTCAGCGCGATAGCGGCGAGTTCGAAGTGTACACGGGATACCGCGTTCAGTACAACTTCGCGCGCGGTCCCGCGAAGGGCGGCATACGTTATCATCCCGGGGTAACGCTCGACGAAGTTACCGCGCTCGCGTTTTGGATGACATGGAAATGCGCGGTGGTCGATCTTCCGTTCGGCGGCGGTAAAGGCGGAGTCACGTGCGACCCGAGCACGCTCTCGGCAAACGAACTCGAACGCATCACGCGCCGGTACGCAGCGGAACTCGTCGAAGTGGTCGGGCCGGATAAAGACGTGCCCGCGCCCGACGTCAACACGACCCCGCAAGTCATGGCGTGGTTCATGGATACATACTCGATGCATGTTCGTCAAAACATACCGGGCGTCGTCACGGGCAAGCCGCTTGAAATCGGCGGATCGCGCGGGCGCGTTGAAGCGACGGGACGCGGTGTAACGATCTGCGCGCTCGACGAAATGAACGAGATGCGAATGGTGCCCGAGCAGGCGCGCATCGTGATTCAAGGATTCGGAAATGTGGGCTTGCACGCCGCGAAGTTGTTCGCAGAACGCGGCTGTAAGGTCGTCGGTATCTCTGATGTAACAGGCGCGTACTACAACGACAGAGGCATCGACGTCTTTAGTGCGATCGAGCACGCGCAAAAGAATCGCAACCTCGAAGGTTTCAAAGGGGGCGACAAGATCAGCAACGCGGAACTGCTGACAACCGCCTGCGACGTGCTCGTACCTGCCGCACTCGAGAAGGTTTTCACGCACGAGAATGCATCCAAGGTCAAGGCGAAGCTCATCGTCGAGGGCGCAAACGGGCCGACGACACCGGAAGCAGACCATATTTTCAAACAGAACGGCATCGTAGTGATTCCCGACATCATGGCGAACGCCGGCGGTGTGACGGTGTCGTATTTCGAGTGGGCTCAGGACCGCATGGGCTATTTTTGGAAGGAGTCGGAAGTTAACGAGCGCCTCGAAGACGTGCTGCTCAGCAATCTGCACGAACTGCGTACGATCAAAAATGCGCGGAACGCCTCGTTCCGCACGGCAGCGTACGCGCTCGCGATCGACCGCGTCGTGAAGGCGCTGAAACTCCGCGGCATCTATGCGTAAGTCTTAGGCAAAGCGACCCGTTTGGCAGGCGCGCGGGGCTACCTCGGGCGCCGCAGTTTCGGCGAAACGCCGCAGCGAATATTGTTCGAGTGCTGCGTATTTGCAATCTGACCAAACGTTTCGGCTCTACTGTCGCAGTTGACGATCTCTCGTTCGAGGTGCACCCCGGTGAGTCGCTGGCGCTGCTCGGGCCCAACGGTGCCGGAAAAAGTACGACGTTGCTTTGCGTCGCAGGTCTCGTTCGTCCCGACGCCGGGTCCGTCGAGTGGAACGGACGTGAGCTCGGCGCGCGCCGCGGTCGAACGATCGCGATCATTCCCGAAACACCCGAAGTGTACGACCTGCTCACAATATGGGAGCATCTCGCGTTTATTGCTGCCGGATGCAACCTCGCTGCGGGCTGGGAAGAACGCGCGCAAGCGCTGCTGCGCCGTTTCAACCTATGGGACGAGCGCGACAAGACCGGAATTTCGCTCTCGAAGGGCATGCGCCAAAAGACGCTCATTGCGACGACGCTGCTCGTCGATCCGCCCGCGCTGATGCTCGACGAGCCGATGGTTGGGCTCGATCCGGCGGGACAACACGAACTTCGCGATCTCATTGCGGAGTTGCGCGCGGAGGGCATATCGATCGTCATCAGCACGCACATGCTCGATGCAGCGCGTACCATGAGCGACCGCGCGCTCGTGATGAAGCGAGGCCGCAAGATCTATGAGGGCGCAATCGAGGCCTTCTCCGGCGAAGACGGCGACCTCGAACGTGCATTTTTGCGGGTGACTGCATGAGCGGCGCGCGCGCGCTCATTGTGCTTGAGACATTCCGGCTGCGCAACACCATACGAAGGATCTTCCAAAAGCCGTCGCGGCTGACGTCATGGCTGTTGTTTTTATGCTGGTTCACCTTCACCATGTGGACGCGAAGCCGCACGCACGCCTACTTCTTTCCGCTCCTGACGCAGCAGCTGGCCGCAGTCATCGCCGGAGCGATTCTGCTCTTCGTCGGCCTGCGCGTATTCTCGATTGTAAAGCTCGGCATGCCGCCGGTCACGACGTCGGCGGCCGGCGCAATGATGCTCGAACGTACCAACATCGACGAACGGCTCATCTTTCTTTGGCTGTACCTTGGCTCGATCGCGAAGCAATTTACGACCGGTGTGGTGGTGGTCTGCGTTCTGTTGGTGAATCTCGGGCGCAATCCGCAATCGTTCACCGTCATCAATTTCACCGCAATTCTTTTGCTTATCGATGTCGTCGCGATTCCGGCCTATGTGCTCGCGCGCCGGTCACGGACGACCGCGCGCGTGCTTAGCCGCGCGATCGCCGTTGCCGGCGTGATCTTAATCGCGCTCGCTTTTGTCGCGCCGGACAGCGTCCGCGCGTACTCGTTGTTCTTCATCCGTGTCTGGAGCGGCGATGCGACGGTTACGGTGTCGCTATGCGCCGCGATCCTGGCCGCACTCGCGTGCAGCGCGTTCGTGCGCGACTTCTTTCCGGAACTCTACGAACGCGCCGCAAAGCTGGAATCGCTGCGCGAGCGGCTAGGTGCCCGTCACGGCGTCCGCAATCGTGCATCGAAGTCGGCACGGCGCAGCTTTTTGCGCGGACCGTACGTCGAAATCTGGAAACAACTGGCGTATTTGCGCCGCGGCAACGGACGAACCATCGGCGTGTGGCTCGTCGTGCTGGGGCCCGCGCTCGGCGCGATCGAGGCGTTCTTGGTAGTGCACCACCCCCACGTCGCGTCCGTCGGGGCTAGTTTCGTGCTGGTCGCCGTCATCGGCATAACGATGCTTAGCAGCGTGAGCTTGGCGAAGGATCTCTCAAAGCCGATCTGGTGGATGGTTGACGGCTCGCTGTTCTCGCATCTCTGCGCGTGCATCGCGGCGGCTGTCTTGCCGATCCTGTTTGTAATTGTCACGGGATGCCTCACGGCTTCATTGCTGTTGCGTCAACCGTCGATCTTCGTCGTCGGTACGGCTTTCGCGATTACGGTGCCCGCGGGACTTCGGATGATTGCGATGCTCGGCTATGCAATTTCACCGGCGAAAGCCGATCAGCGCGGACCGGGTTTGATCGTACGTACGCTCATTACGTATGTCGCGGCCGCAATCGCGGTAGGCGGTGCGGCGCTGGGTGCGATCGTATTTCACAACCTCAGCGCCGGTTTGATCGGCGGACTCGTTGCCTACGCCGGAATTGCGGCGCTCGCTCTCGCAATTGCAGTTCGGGTCATCAGCGGCCGGGGCATGGAGATCGCGCTCGCGGAAAACACCTAGAACGGCGCGATTGGTGGACTAACGCCGTTCCGTCGGTAGCCCGGCATCTTTCCACGCTTTATATCCACCGTCGAGCGCGACCGCATCATAGCCTCGCTCGCGCAGCTCCGTCGCAATGCGGCTGCACGAGTTGCCGCTGCCGCAATACAATACGACGCGCTCATCTTCGTCAAAGGGCACGTCGCCCGATTCCAGACGCCGGCCGTCGTAGCGTTCCGATCCGGGAATCTGCTGATCGTCGGGCGCTTTGCGGATATCGAACACTCGAAGCGACGTATCGCGCGCCAACGTGTACGGATCGATCTTGCCTTCGCTCATGTTCGCGGACTAGTGCTGTGCGTACGGATCGGGATACGGAATTGTTCCACCGCTTCCGGAGTATTGTGCCAGGATGTTCAAAGCCGGAATGTTCTGCGCGTACTTCGAGTCGATCGCTTGAATGAACGCCTGAGCTATAAACGCGTATCCCGTATTCGAAGGATGAATGCCATCAAAACTAAGGAGGCCTCCACCGAACGCGAGCGTGCAGCACTTGCCGGGATTGAGCGTTAGTGCTTGGAGCGCAAGCGGATCGCTCGCGCAACCGCCGGCGCAACCCGACGCAACGTCGGTAAAGAGCCTGTGAACGTCGACGAATCCAACGCCCGTTGCTTTGACCGCGGCATCAATGCCGGTGTTGAGTGTCGTGTTGAGCGTCTGAATGTTTGCCGCGAGCGCAGGCGTGACGTACTGTGATCCAAGTCCGGAGCCTTTGCCGTTGGGATCGAGGTTCGGTTGGGTCCCGGCACCTATCGCGGTGAGGATCGTGGTGGTTCCGGCGAGAGTGACATACCCGTAGCCGCCGTTGATCGCCGAATTGCCGCTTCCGGGGTTCAACGCGTACGCCGCCGCGACTTGTGCGCGAATCGCGTCAGCGTTCGCGTACGGAATCCCGGCTTCGACGAGCACGCATGCAAGGAATGTCTGAACCGACCCAGGTCCACCCGCGGCACATGAGGCAGCGCTCGGCAACGGAGCGACGCTCATGTAAAAAGCGGTGCCCAATACGTCGGGAAGATTGGCAACGACGACGTTTGCCTTTGCTTTTTGCAGCGTCGTGATGATCGTCGTCATGTCTTGCTGCACTTGTGCCGAATTTCCGTTGACTCCGTCAACCGCTGTGAATGCGCCGCCGCTAAACGCGTAGTGCAGAACGTCATTCGCACCGAGCCACACCGTGGTAAGTGTCGGACGTAACGAGACCGCGGCATTCAACGGCGTCAGCGACGTGGAGAACGGAAAGCCGGTGAGCACCGGATAGTACGAGCCGCTTTCGCTCAATAGCGCTTGCAAGCCGGTAAGTGTGGGCGGTGCACCGGGAAACGGCACGCAGGTCGGCGACGGTGGTTGATTCATCGCGATCGCTTCGTGAAGCGTCATGCCCGGAATGCCGAGGTCGTGCGCCATCGTCGTCGGATTTTCGCGGACGGTCGATGCAACGGTTTTCGGTGAGTACGCGGCCTGATTGAACGCGTCGCAACTGCTACGGCCCGGCAACGTTGCAAACGGAGGGCCTTTTGTAATAGACGGGCTAGCCGGTACGATTTGATTACCGAGGCCCGGCCCCGCAATCAGCGGCAATACGCTCGAACCCGGGCTAGCGATCTGAATATATTGCGCTTGCGTCGCGCCGTTTATTTGCATCCAGATCTGCGACCAAAAGCCGTTTTCTTGCGTCGGCGGAACGCCGATGCCGGTCGCCGCCCATGCGCAGTCGGGAAGAACGCAAAGCGGATCGGGAACCGACGGCGTGCCCGCGGGCGCAAACCCGCCGAACACACCGCCGGATTGTTCTCCCGCGGTAAGGCTGTCGCCGAGGCCGGTGAATCCGAGTGCCGGATTCGCGGGGCCGGGCGTGGGCGGCGGAACGTTGGGCGTAGACCCGCCATTACCGCTGCATGCGGCGAGAAACGACGCTGCAACCACTGCCGCGACGAGGCGCGAGACAAACTGAAATTTCATATGCTAACCCCGCCTTAGAATGGAATGACGCTCGGCGAACCGATGCCGTAAGCGAATTGAATCTGCGTCGCCTTTAGACCGCCGATGTTCACCGGGCAATTTCCGGTCGCAGCTTGTGCGAGGTTGTCGCACATGATCGAGTGAACGCCGTACGCCCCTTCATTCGTCGGGCCGCCGCTGTTGAGCGTAACTTGGAAGAAGCTGTACGGATTAAATTTCCACTGCGCACCGGCGAAATATGCAATTAGGTGCTGCGCGTATCGATCGGTCGGCAAGTAATCGCGCGAGCTTTGCGGCTCGAAGAAAAGATTGAGCTTCTGATACGGATGGTATTCCAGGTAGAGAATCTGGTAAATCTGCGTGTGGTTCTCGATGTTCGCGCCTCCGAGATGAACGAGCCAGCTCGGTGCTGCGGTGAACGTTCCGAACATTTTCGGTGTCTTGAGAAACGGAAGCGTCACGGCAAGTGCGTACAGTTGCGCGCTGCGCGTGTGCACGCCGTAGTACGTCGGTCCGTCAGGCGGATTGATTGCGAACGGAACGACGTCTGCGTTGCCTGCCGATTGCGAAATCTTCGAAACGCGTGCGATATACGTCGGCGTAACAATAATCGGAAGCTTCTTTCCACCCGGCAAACCGCCGATCAGGAACAACTTTTCGAGGTTGAATAGATTGATCGAATCTTTCGTCGCGACGTTGATATTCGACGGCGAGCAGTTTCCGTTCGGACCGGTCGTGTTGTCGAGGCTCGCGCAGCCAATGGGATTGGCAAAGCCGCGCAGATACACCGGCACTTGCCCCGTATTGAACCCGACCGGATAGTGCTGTAATTGGTACACTTGCGCAACGAAGCGCGTCGTTGGATTGAACCCGTACCCGGCAACCAAATCGACGCCCCCGGGGAGCCAGTTGTGCCCGGTCGTGCCGATATCGCCCATCGGCCACGCAGCGGAGATGTCGGCGCTGTACGTCAGGCCGGTCGGAAGACCGATCGCTGCTCCAACGGGCGCCTGCGCAACGGGGGGCACCTGAGCCACGTTCGAACCACGGTCGCTCTTCTGCGTCACCGGCTGATCCGACGGAGCTTTCGGTTGCTGCTGCGCGTCCATCGCGTTCCGGATGCCGACGTTGGCGCCCTGAACGACCGACTGGCTCAGAGCGTCGCCGACGGCGTCGGCAGACGCCGGAAGCGCCTGAAGACCGAACGACGTGGCAATAAGAAGCGCCACACCCGTCCGGACGAGGGACTTGAGCATAGAGTGAACTCCCAAGCAATGGAGGACCGGAGTATTAAAAGTATCAGATTCCGGTGCACGGACCATTGCTTCAGCGAACGTTAAATCCTTCGTCGAACTAGGTCAGAAGTCGCACGCGTCCGGCCCGGAGGTACTAAACGTTGGAAGGTACCGGCGTTGCTTCGTCCGTGACAGCGTGGCCGTCGCGCAGCTTGCCGTTGCGGCCGCGGTGGCCGCGCAGCTCGAAGCCCTTGATGATCACGTAAAGCACCGGCGTGATCGCGAGATTCAGCAACGTCGCGAAGAGCATGCCGCCGAACACGACGGTTCCGAGGGAGTGCCGGGCGGCGCTGCCCGCGCCCGACGCGTAGACCAGCGGCAGCATCGCAATGACGAACGCGATCGACGTCATGAGGATCGGGCGGAGTCGCGTGCGCGCGGCCCGCATCGCCGCCGTCACCACGTCGGCTCCGGCGCGCACCTGCTGGTTGGCAAACTCGACGATCAAAATGGCGCTCTTTGCGGCGAGACCGATCAGCATAACGTAGCCGACTTGCGCGTATGCGTCCTGCGAGATTCCCGGCTGGGCGCCGGCCAAAAACCACGGAATGAAATGCAACTTCTCCGGCAAGATGAAGAAGCCGATGCTCATGATGTCGCGGTAATTCATGAAGATCAATGCGCCGAGCAGCGCCGCCGGCACCGCAAGAAGTACGATCAGCGGATCGATGAAGCTTTCGTATTGCGCGGCGAGCACCAAAAAGACGAAGATGATGCCGAGCGAGAAGATGATGATCGTCTGCGATCCGGACTGAATCTCATCGAGCGTCAAGCCGGACCACTCGTACGAGACGCCCGGAGGATCGAGCGTCTTCGCGAGCTTTTGCATGCCGGCGATCGCCGTACCGGAGCTTGCGCCCGGCGCAACCTGTCCGCTCAGTTCGATGTTGCGGAACAGATTATAGTGCGTGATGTTCGGCGCCGTGTTCTGCAGGCTGGTATTTGCAAGGGCCGCAATCGGGCTCAGTCCACCGTTGTTCGAACGGACGTAGAGGTCCTGGAGATCGGTAACGCGCGTGCGATACGGTTCGTCGGCCTGCACGTAGACGTGATATGACCGGTTTAAGTAATTGAAGTCATTGACATAAAGCGATCCCAGGTTCACTTGCAACGTGTTGAACACGTCGGAAAGCGATACGCCGATCGACTTGGCCTTGTTGCGGTCGATGTTCATCTGAAGCTGTGGCGAATCGATGCGGTACTGGGTCAACAGCGAGAACGGCTCGGTCGTGTTGCCTTGCGGTGCGGCGGCGATATATTTTTGCGCAATCGAATAGAGCTTCGGCAAGCCGACGTTGCCGCGATCTTCCAATTCCCAACTGAAGCCGAGCGTATCGATACCGAAGATCGGCGGCGGCTGAATACCGAATACGCTTGCCTCGGGAATCTGCTTGGTGAACTTTGGTTGCATCGCATTCGGACCGACGTAGAGCATGCCGAGCGGCGACGTTGACATCGTTTTCCGGTCGCTCCAAGGATCGAGCTGAACGAACATGATTCCGAGGTTCGGCTGCGCGCCCGTGAAGCTGAAACCGCCGACGTCGAACACGTCGTGTACGCCGTCCGTGTTGCGCACGATGTTTTCCGCCTTCAGCGCGACCTTGTGTTCGTTCGCGAGCGACGTTCCTTCGGGCGCTTGAACGAAGACCATCAAGAACCCCTGATCTTCGGTCGGAATGAAGCCTTTCGGCGTCTTCACGAAGAGGAATCCGGTCAGCGCGAGTGCGAGCGCGAACAGTCCGACGACGATCCAGCGCCGCCGGAAATAGTGCGGCAGCTCCTTGCCGTACCACTCGCGGAATCCGTAGAACGTGCGGTTGAAGGCGCCGAAGAATCCGGTCGTCGCTTCCGGCTTGTCGTGCAGAAGAATCGACGAGAGAACCGGCGTAAGCGTCAAAGCCGCGAACAGTGAAATGCAGATCGAGGCCGTGATCGTCAGCGCGAACTGCTTGTAGAGCAGGCCCGTCGTTCCGGGAAAGAACGCCACGGGCGTGAACACCGAAAAGAGGACGAGCGACGACGCGACGACGGCGCTTTGGATCTCCTCCATCGCGGCCTTCGCGCCGTCGATGCCGCCCAGGTGGTGTTCTTTCATGTAGCGCGCGATATTTTCGATGACCACGATGGCGTCGTCGACGACGAGACCCGCGGCGAGCGTCAATCCGAAAAGCGTGATCGTGTTGATCGTGAAGTCGAAGATCTTCATGACGAAGAACGTCCCGATCAATGAAATCGGAATCGTCGTCGCCGGAATTAACGTCGAACGGCCGCTCTGCAGAAATAGGTAAATCACGAGCACGACAAGCAAAATGGATAGCAGAAGTGTGATGACGACTTCCTTGATCGATTCTTTGACGAAGAGCGTCGTGTCGAACGCAACCTTGTACTTGACATCCGGCGGAAAGCTCTTCGCGAGCTGGTCCAGCCGCGTGCGGACGCCCTGCGCAACGGTCAGCGCGTTGGCGGAGGGCAGTTGCTGAATGCCGAGACCGACGACGTTCTGGTTGCCGTCGAAACGGATGAAACTGTTGTAATCCTCGGCGCCGAGTTCTATCCGCGCGACGTCGCCGAGCTTCGTGAACCCACCGTTCGGGTCGGCACGCAAAATGATGTTCGCGAATTGCTTGGGATCGCTCAAGCGTCCGACGGCGTTGACCGCGATCGTATACGGTTGGTTCGCCGGCTGCGGCGCGCTCCCGATGCTGCCGGCCGCGACGTTGACGTTCTGCTCCTGAAGCGCGCTCACGACGTCGGTCGTGGCAAGCCCGCGCGCTTGCAATTCGTGCGGATTGAGCCAGATACGCATCGCGTAGCGGCGTTGTCCGAAGATCATCACGCTCGAAACGCCGGGAACGCGTTTGAGATCGTTGACGATGTTTAGCTCGGCGTAGTTGCTGAGGAAAATGGAGTCGTGCGAACCGTTGTTCGAAAGCAGCGCGAGCGCCATCACGAATGAACCGTTGTTCTTGCTTACGGTGACGCCGATTTGTTTGACTTCGTTCGGCAGAAGCCCGAGTGCCGATTGCACCGCGTTTTGCACGTCGGTCGCCGCAATATCAAGGTTCGTCCCGAGATTGAACGTCGCCGTAACGGTCGACTGTCCCTGGCTGCTCGTCGAACTGATGTACCGTAGCCCTTCGACGCCGTTGATCGCGTTCTCGAGCGGAGTGGTGACGGCGCTTTCGACCGATTGCGGGCTCGCACCGAGATATGTTGCCGACACCGTCACGACGGGAGGCGTAATCTGCGGATACTGCGAGATCGGCAGAATCGGAATTGCGACCAGCCCCATGATGATAATGACCACGGAGCAGACGATGGCCATAATCGGCCGCTTGAGGAAGAACGCCGTCATATCAACCTTCTAAGGTTCAAGATTACGACCCGGGTTGCATCTCAAGGCAAAAAAGCTTGCTCTGCGTGATATGACGATCGGGATAGCGGACTCGAAACCACTTGATGGAAGCCTTTTCCACGCGCTAAAGCGCCGAGACGCGCGAACTTCTCCGGTGTAACGAACTCTGCGACGCGTAGGTGCTTTTTCGTCGGTTGAAGATACTGGCCCATCGTGAAAATGTCCACGCCGGCGTTGCGGGCGTCGTTCATTGCCGCCTCGATTTCTTCGTCGGCTTCACCGAGACCGAGCATCAGCGACGTCTTCGTATAACGCTCCGGTGCCCGCTTTTTGGCATGTTCCAAGATTCGCAACGACTGATCGTAAGCCGCGCGCTTATCGCGCACGGTCGGTGTTAGGCGACGCACCGTTTCCAAGTTGTGAGCAAATACGTCGGGCTTCGCATCCATCACGATATCGAGCGCGTTGTGGTCGCCCCGATAATCGCCGCTCAGAATTTCCACTTTCGACCCGGGCACGCGTTCGTGAATCGCACGCACCGTGTTTGCGAAGATAAGCGCGCCGCCGTCGGGCAGATCATCACGGTCGACCGCAGTCAACACGAGGTAGTTCCAGCCGAGATCGCGGACGGCTTCCGCGACGCGAACCGGCTCCATCCAGTCGACCACGCCTTTCGGGTTACCGGTTTTCACATTGCAGAAGCGGCATCCGCGCGTGCACGTGTCGCCGAGAATCATGATCGTCGCCGTGCCGGCGCCCCAGCACTCGGCAATATTCGGACACGCTGCTTCCTTACACACCGTGTTCAGCCGCAGCGCGTTCACCTTAGCCTTGACCCGCTCGTAATCGTCGCCGATCGGCAGCGAAACACGCAGCCAATCGGGCTTACGAACATGCCTTGGGGCTTCGGGCGCGAACCCGCGCTTGGGAGCCGAAAGCGGGTTATTGATTAAGTCGATGTCAACTGCCATGAAGTGTCCCGGACGAATTCTATGTCGAAGCCTCGTGCCAGCGCCGCTTCTAGGAGCGGTTTCGCTTCAGCGACGCAGACCGTGCGGCCGAGTTGTTCCGAAATCGACGTCACACCCCGATCGGTCAGCCCGCAAGGATTGATCAACCGGTCATACTCCAACTCGGTCGATACGTTGAGCGCAATCCCGTGCAACGATACCATTTTCTGTACGGCGAGGCCAATCGCGCAAATCTGATCCCGGCCGACCCACACGCCCGCGTGCTCCTTCCACCGCTCGGCCACTATGCCGTATCCGCTCACCATATCGATCACCGCGCCTTCGAGCGCTCGCACCAACGGCACGACTTCGCGAAACCGCTCCATCTTCCGAATCGGATAGACGACCAACTGCCCGGGACCGTGATACGTGACATCTCCGCCCCGTTCAATCTCAACGAGATCCACACCGCGCCGCTCCAGCACTTGCGCGGAAAGCAAAACATTCTCGCGCTTGGCGTTGCGCCCCATCGTAACGACCGGCGTGTGCTCGACGAAAATCCATGTATCCGCCGATTCCCCCCTCGCCACCGCATCGTGAATCGCATGCTGAATCCCCCAAACCTCGCGGTACGGACGCAAACCGAGATCGAGCAACTTCGCTTGCGATGCCATTATGTTTACAACGCTCGTATAGAGCCGTTGAGGTTCAGCGCTCTGAGGCGTTGGTCGCGGGGCGTGTGAGGAGGAGCGGGCGCAGGATGCGCTGGAGCGACGACGAGGCGAGGCCGATTTTTCACACGACGTGAAAAATCGGGCGTCCCCACGACTAACGCCTCAGAGCGCTGAATCTCAACCGCGGGGATACGCAGCGCTGCCCTACTTCGCGCCTACGGGAGTCTTCGGCTTGGGATTCACGATGTGGATCGCTTTGCCGTGCGCCGCTTCGGCCGCGTCCATGATGCCTTCGGTAAGCGTCGGATGCGGGTGCACGGACAGGCCGATGTCCTCGAGCGTTGCGCCCATTTCGAGCGCGATAACCCCTTCGCCGATCAGAGACTCCGCTTGCGGTGCCACGACGTGCATGCCGAGGAGCATGTCGGTTTTTGCATCTCCGACGAGTTTGATCAAGCCGTCGGTTTCGTTCATCGTGCGCGCGCGGCCGCTCGCGGCGAGCGGGAACTTCCCGATGCGCACTTCGTAGCCTTTGGCTTTCGCTTCTTCCTCCGACAATCCGACGGTGGCGACTTCAGGATCGGTGTACACGCAATTCGGTATTGCTACGGGGTCGAATGCGGCGGATTTGTCGCCGGAGATTGCTTCTGCCGCGACGACGCCTTGTTTCATCGCGCGGTGTGCGAGCAGCGGCTGACCGGTGACGTCGCCGATGGCAAAGACGTTCGCCAGGTTTGTGCGCATCTGGGCATCGGTTGTGATGAACCCCTTATCGTCCGTCGCCAGACCCGCTGCCGAAAGGTTCAGCGTATCGGTCACAGGACGACGGCCGACGGCGACGAGCACCATGTCGAACTCGCGCGTCTCGTCTTTTCCGTTCGTGCCTTCGCCGTTGAACGTCGCTTTAACGCCGTTCTTGGATTTCTCGAGTGCACCCACTTTCGTATCGAGCATGATCTCGACGCCCTGTTTCTTGAGGATACGTTGCAGCGTCTTCGAGATTTCGAGATCGGTACCGGTGAGAATTTGCGGCAGTGCTTCGATCACGAGAACCTTCGCGCCGACGCGCGTGAATACGGTTGCGAACTCCAGCCCGATCACACCGCCGCCGATGACGAGCATGTTTTTCGGAATCCGTTTCATTTGCACCGCGTCATCCGAGTTGATGATGTACTCGCCGTCGCGCGGCCACGCCTTGACGTCGATTGGTGCGGAGCCGGTCGCGATCACGACGCTCTGCGCGGAGAGTTCGTCTTCGCCGCCGTCCTTTTTCTTGACGACCACGGTGTTCGCGTCTTTGAAGCTCGCGTCGCCGTACATGAATTCAACGTTGTTTGCCTTGAAGAGCGTCTTCACGCCGCCGACGTTCGCATTGACGACGTCGGTCTTGAACTTCGCGACGCCTTCGCGATCCACGTCGGCTTTCGGAACCTTGAGCCCGATCGCTGCCGCGTGATCGATATGACGAATAACTTCGCCTACGTGAAGCAACGCTTTCGTCGGAATGCAGCCCCAGTTGAGGCAAACACCGCCGACCTCATCGCGGTCGACACAGACGACTTTCTTTCCCAATTGTCCCAGCCGGATGGCCGCATGATATCCGCCCGGTCCGGCTCCGATCACGACCGCGTCGACCTGATGTTGCGCCACTGCTAACTCCTGTTCTAACGGCGAACCACTTAACTGTGGATTTTCGGCTCGCCTACTATATCAGGTGTTCGCCACGTTTCGCTTCGACCTATCCCGACCAGCAGCGCTTGGAAAAAGCTCGTCAGATGTCCCAAATCCCAGCCTCCGACGCGCGTCGCGACGTTGGCGAGCGCACTTTCGCCTAGGCGGTCACGCAGAATCGCTTCGTCCGTCGTCGTCTCGCGCTCGATGAATCCCATGCGAACGAGCGAGCGCGCGTGGCGCAACCGGCTCGACGCGGTCAGCGCGAGCGCAGCCTCCTGATCCTGTCCGACGAAAATCAGCAGCCGGGCGATCACCTCGCCCAAACGCGCGATGAATTGCGGCTGCGGCGTGCGACGCAGTAAATCGCAAGCGAGATGAAGGTGCTCTTTCGCCGCCGGCGCAAGGCTGCGCGCGATCGCGACGCGCGCTTGCGTTTCATGCGCCCACGCAATATGCGCGAGGCTTGCCGCGGCTTCGAAGCGCGCCGTCGCCGCGACCGCATACTCGTTGCTTTTGTCGTACTCCATCGTCACGTACTCGACCTCGGCGAGATTTCCGAGCGCGATACCGATGAGCGCGTCGGTTCCGTCGGTTTCTAAGAGCGCGTGCGCATTACGGAACACCAGCCGCGCGCGACCGGCATCATCGTAACCTTCTAGAACGACGTTCCCTTGATTTACCAGCGCCGCGGCGACGCCGCGCTTGTGTCCCATTTGATCGTAGAGGTGGAGCGCCATTTCTGCGTATTTCCATGCGTCATCCAAAACGCCGGTGTGAAATGCCGCGGCAGCGAGTGCGTTATACGCGCGCGCGAGGCCGAGACGATCGCCGGAAATCGTAAACGACGAGATCGTTGCGGGCGCTCGAACGAGCATACGCTGGTATTCGCCGGCCGCGTGCGCAACGCAAAGACCTAAGTAATGGATGCGTCCGCGTAGGTTCGGTTTCAACCGATCGGCGACGCTCTCCAGGCGTTCGACCCACATCAACCCTTCGCTGAATCGGCCGCCTTCGGCCCACGCCGCGATCATCGTCGTCATAATCGCGGGAATCAATGCAAAACGATCTCCCGGACGTTTCATGGCCCAGCCGATCGCGTTGCAGAAATCGTTGTACCGCAGGAAGAGCCGATACATCGCTGCACCCGCGTTCGCCGCGCGAATTTGCTCCCAGAGCTCCGCCGCGACGCCGTCCATGCGCAGCGCAAACCGCTCCTCGTATCCACGCCGGTTCGACATCGCGGCGAGCGAACGCGCGGCGACCGCGCGAATCGGCGAGAGCATACGGTACCCGAACTCCGTACGCATCACGAGCGACGTTTCGGCTACTTCATCGAGTGCGAACGACGCGTCGATCGCATCGATCGACGCGACGAACGCGATGTCTTGAACGTCGAACTCGTCGGCGAAGAGCGAGGAAATCGCGAACGCGCGCTTCGCGTGCTCGCTGAGGCGCGAGAAGCTCCATGCGATGACGTTTCCGATCGTGCGGTGCCGCGGATCCAAGCCGCGCGTCGAGCGCAGATGGTACGGCCGCAAGGACTTCAATTCCGCGGCGAGTTCTTGCAGCGAAAGCGAAGCAAGCCGGGCCGCAGCGAGGTCCACGGCGACGGGAAGACCATCGAGCGTGCGCACGATCGACGTCACCGTATCCTCGACGTCTCCCGTTACGGCCTTTGGTTCGATTTGAGCGCGCTCGTAGAAGAACGCGACTGCTTCATCAACCGTCAGCGGTTCAAGTTCGAACACCTCTTCTTCGGCATAGTCCAGCCGCCGCTGGCTCGTCGCGACGATCGTGAGACCTTCAACGGTGCGCAGCTGATCCATCAGCGCGCTGATTTCGTCCGGCGCGTGCTCGCAGTTGTCGAGGACGAGAACGAGCGGCGTCTCGGAAAGGGCGTCACGTAGCGTGTCGATGCGCGGACGGCCGGGCTCCTCGGAAACCTCGAGCGTGCCCATGACCGCACCGAGAACCGCTTCGGGCGAGACGCCGGCCAGGCTCACGAAGGCCGCTTGCCACCCGGAGTCGCGCTCGAACTGCGATACCGCCTCGTACGCTAGCCGCGATTTTCCAACGCCCCCGGGACCAACGAGAGTGACAAACCCGCCCTGCTTCAAAAAAGCGAGCAGTTGCCGGAACTCGGAGGTACGCCCTACAAAGGGCACTCGCAAATCGACGGCCCGTGAATTGACCATCAATTCAGTGGTCGGCAAGCGTTGGCATACGTTTTACCGAAAATGGACTGCCATCCATGGCAAAAATTGGATGGTCAGGCGTTCTCCCTCAGCTAGAACGCGAGTCTATTGTACCGCTCTACCGGCAAATCTACGAGCACCTGCGCGAGGCGATTCTCGCCGGCACGCTTCCGGAGTCGACGCGCCTCCCGCCGGAGCGCACGCTCGCTGAACGGCTGAACGTCAACCGAAGCACGATCGTGCACGCGTATCGCGAGTTGGTCGCGGACGGATTGATCGAACAGCGCGTCGGGTCCGGGTCACGCGTCGTTCCGCAACTGCGGGGCGGGCAACCGGCGCGCACCGCGGGCGTTCCGTGGTGGATCACGCTGCCGCCGTGGCGAGTCGGCGAATTTCCGAACATTCTCGGCGAGCTCGCGGCGAAACAAGAGCCGGGACGCATTTCATTCGTGCAAGGCGTTGCGCCGGACGAACCGTCGCCGCTCGGCGAACTCGCGCAGTCGTTTGAACGCGTCGCGCGCGATCCGCGGTTCGTGTTGTCCTATGGCGACTCGGAAGGATACGAACCGTTACGTCAAGCGATCGCGTCGCGCATGAGCGCGCGCGGCGCGAGCGGCATGGCGCCGAAGAACGTGATCGTCCTCACCGGCTCAACGCAAGGGATCATGATTGTCGCACAGTCGCTCGCCGAACCGGGTGACGAGATCATCGTTGAATCGCCGTCATATCCGGGCGCGCTGCAAATTTTCCAAATCAACGGGCTGCGCGCAATACCGGTCCCCGTCGATGAAGACGGCATGCGCGTCGATCATGTAGAGGCGATCTTGCGCACGCGGCGCCCTCGGTTCATCTACACGATGCCCTCGCTCCATAACCCGACGAACGTAACGATGAACGCCGACCGGCGCGAGCGGCTCGCGACCATCGCGCGTCGTGCCGGCGTGCCGATCGTGGAAGACGATCCGTACGGACCGCTCGCGCACCATGCGTTGCCGCCGCTCGTCGCGCTTGCGCCCGATCATGTCGTCTATCTTTCGACGTTCTCCAAAACAATTGCACCGAGTTTGCGGGTAGGGTGGCTTGCCGCGCCGCGCATGATTCTCGAGCGGTTGCTGCTCCGCAAACAAGCGTACGATATGGCGACGAGTTTATACGTGCAAGCGGCAATCGTCGATTATTTAGAACGCGGATACGACGCGCACATCGTGCAGCTGCATGAAGAATTGTTGCTGCGGCGCAAGCTCGCCGACGAGGCGATCGCAAAGCATTGGCCCGCGGGCGTTCGAGCGATTGGCGCGGCGGGCGGCTTTTATCTATGGGCCGCGACGCCGCGCGAAGTACGGGCGCGTGCGCTGCTCGACGTTGCCGAGCGGTACGGAGCGTCATTTCTCTTCGGCGAAGCGTTTTTTGCGGATTCCGGCGGCGATCACCACTTCCGTTTGGCGCTCACGGCGGTCGCGCGCAACGAAATCGCCGAAGGGATCCGCCGAATCGGCACCGCGATTTCGACGCTGCGGTCGTGATTGCAATCCGCCGCGATTTACTGGCGTGGTATGCGCGTCACGGGCGGTTTGATCTCCCGTGGCGCACCGTGCGCGACCCATACTACACGCTCGTGAGCGAATTCATGCTGCAGCAAACGCAGGTCGACCGCGTCGTGCCGAAGTTCAAGGAATTCATCGAGCGATTTCCCACGATCCGCGCCCTGGGGGCCGCAACGACGGGCGACGTCTTACGTCTGTGGCAGGGACTCGGATACAACTCGCGCGCCGTACGGCTACTCGAGGTCGCTGTTGCGGTATGCGACCACTTCGGGGGGACGATCCCGCACGACGACGGTGAATTACGTTCGCTCGCGGGCATCGGGCCGTACACCGCTGCGGCCATCGCTTCGTTCGGGTACGACGCGGCGATCGCACCGATCGACACGAATATCCGGCGCATCGTCCATCGCCTGTTCTTCGGCCTCGAGCATCCGGTTATCGCATCGCCGCGCGAACTGGACGAACGCGCGAGTAAACTCGTGCCGGCAGACGGCGGTCACGACTGGAACTCCGCGATGATGGATCTCGGCGCCAGCGATCTGCACTGCGCGAGCGCCGAAGTGTTTGCTTTGTCCGCTGCAGCGCGCACTGCGCTGCTGCGCCGATCGAGCGCTCCGTCTTGGACGAACTGCGCCGCCGCCACGCAAAGAAGGCGTCGCCGCAGAACGCGATTCCGTTTGAAGCGACGACGCGCTTTGCGCGCGGGCGAATCGTCGACCGCTTGCGCAACCTTTCCCCCGGCGAACGCATTTCGCTTTTGGACTTGCATCGCGATCTGCGGCCGGTTCTTCGAAACCGTACGGTGAAGGATGTCGAAGAACTCGTTGCAATACTGGAACGCGATGGCCTCGTCGCTCGCGACGGCGCCCAGATCAGCCTTCGTGAATAGCACGCAGAGAAGGAGATGCGCATGCGTTCTCTCTCCATCGCCGCCGCGTTTGCACTGGCGGCCGGTGCGCTTCCCGCACTAGCGTTCGACTTTTCCGATGCGCGGCGTATTCGTTTCCGTGTCGCAGCCGCGCATCTCACCGGACGGCACGCGAGTCGTATATGTTCGCGGACGTCAGGATTTCGAGAAAGACCGGACGGACCGGCAATTGGTTATCGTCGATGTGCGAACGCGTCGCAGCCGGCAATTGACATGGGATCGAAAAGCCGTATCCGATCCGGCGTGGTCGCCCGACGGAAAAGCGATCGCTTTTTCGGCGCTGGACGCGGATGAGAAAGATCCGCAATCTCAGATCTTCGTTCTTCCGATGGACGGCGGCGAAGCGCATCAGATCACGCATGCAAAACGCGGCGTGATCTCGTTCGAATGGAGTCCGGACGGAAAGCGTTTCGCGTACACGGCGCAGGACGAAGAACGGAAGAAACCGGACGGCGAGAAAAATCTCGACGCGTTCCAAGTTCACGACAACGACTATCTCCATCGCGAGGCGACGCCGCCCGCGCACTTGTGGGTCATCGATGCGGACGGGCGTGACAATCGCCGGTTGACGAGCGGGAAGCTGGAGCGTCGCGGATTTGGAGCCGGATGACGGCGGCAGCGTCTCATGGTCGCCGGACAGCACGCAGATTGCGATCGATCACCGGCCGACGCCGTTCATCGGCGATTCGCTTGCATCGTACGAAGTTCTCGTCAATGCGTCGAGCGGGACGGATCGATCGTCTGACGCCCGGTCAATCGATGGAGAATTCGCCGGCGTTCGCGCCGCGGGGCGACTCGGATCGCGTATGCTCGCAACACCGGCGGCGATTACACGCAAGGCGTCGACATCTACGTTACCGACCGGCGCGGCCATCGCGTTGCCGACCTACGCTCGGCGCTCGACCGCAACGTCGATGAGATGTCGTGGAGCAGTTCGGGTGACGGCATATGGATCGCGACCCCCGATCGCACGCAGCTCGCGCTGTGGTATTGGCCGCTCGGACGCAAGGTGGTGCGCGCCGACATCGGCGCGCTCAATGCGCAGTCTCTCGGAAACACTTCAAAGAACGGAACGTTGGTTTTCGTTGCCTCTTCCAACGATAAACCCGGCGAAGTGTACGCGCTTCGCGCTCCGAACGCCAAGCCGGTGCAACTCACGAACGAAAACGCGTTCGTCGCGCATACCGGCGTTGCGCGTGCGGTTGCGGTCGATTGGCATTCGACGAAGGGAAGCTTCGCGGAAGACGGCGTGCTCACGTATCCGTTGCACTATACCGGCGGAAAGGCGCCGCTGGTGTTGCTCATCCATGGCGGACCGCAAGGCTCGTCGACGACGGCATGGAGTTCGCAGCGACAGATCTTTGCGTCTCACGGCTACTTCGTGTTTTCGCCGAACTATCGCGGCAGCACGAATCTCGGCGACGCGTATCAACATGCGATCACGAACGACGCGGGCGACGGCCCGGGCAAAGACGTCATGGCGGGCCTCGCGCGCGTAGAACGGCGGTTTCCCGTCGATACCGGCCGTATCGGGGTTTCCGGCTGGTCTTACGGCGGTTACATGACGTCGTGGCTCATCGGTAACTATCCCAACGTGTGGAAAGCCGCCGTGAGCGGCGCGTCGCTCGATGATTGGCTCGACGACTACAACATCGCGTTCTACTACGACACCGACGTGCCGTTCTTCCACGGAAAGCCGTGGAAGCCGGGAAATACCGCGGAATGGCGCGAGCAGTCGCCGATCACATATGCCGCCGCACGCCAAGGCGCCGACTCTGCTGATGGGCGACATCGGCGACAACAACGTCACGATTACGAACTCGTTCAAGATGTATCACGCGCTGAAGGACAACGGCACCGAGGTACAGTTCGTGGCGTATCCGGTGGCCGGCCATTTCCCCTCCGATCCGGTGCGCAGTGAAGACGTCTACAAACGCTGGCTCGCGTGGCTCGACAAATATCTGAAGTAGGATCGCGCAAATGAACAAGCATATCTCTTAGCGGCGCTCGCGCTCGCGCTCGTTGTCCCGGCGAATGCACCGGCTGCGACTCGTACGTTTACGCTCGACGATCTGCCGAAGATCGTGAGCGTAACGAGTGCAACGATCGCGCCCGATGGAAAGTCGATCGCGTACGTCGTCTCGCGATCGAACATGAAAGACGATACGTTCGATCGCGAGATCGACATCTATGACGTCGCCACGAAAATATCGCGCGCGGTGACCTTCGAACGCAAAGAACTTTCGTCGCCGGCGTTTTCGCCGGCGGGCGACCGCCTTGCGTTCTTAGCGCGCCGCGGCAGCGGCGACGATGCGCACCAGCAAATCTACGTGATGGACTTTCGCGGCGGCGATCCCGTCGCCATTACGAATGCACCGGAAGGCGTTGCGCAATTCGCGTGGCGTCCGGACGGCAAAGCGATCGCGTACGTCGCGCCCGACAAACGCGCCGACGAAAAAGCAAGAAAAAAACATCTCGACGCATTTGTCGTTGGCGACCAAGCGTATAACGAACGTGAAGCGCCCGCGAGCAACCACATTTGGCTCGTCGATGCAGACGGAAACAACGATCGTCGCTTGACGGAAGGGACGTGGAGCGTTCCAAGCGCGCGCCGCCCAACCGCCGGGACCGCCGCTCTCGTGGTCGCCCGACGGCAAGTACATTTGCTTCACGCGCATGCCGAACGCATTCGACGCCGATTCGGATCGAGCCGTCGTTGCCATCCTCGACGTCGACAGTAAAGTGATTCGAACGCTGACGCAACACGGCCGGCTCGAAGGCTTCGGTGAGTGGTCGCCGGACGGAAAGAACATTGCCTACCGGTATCCGAACAACGGCGATCCGGCGGCGGTCAACGATATCGACGTCGCGCCGGCCTCAGGCGGGAACGGCGTCGACGTTACAGCAACGGAGATCGACACGAACGTGCAGCGCGCGATGTGGATGCCCGACGGGAAATCGCTTCTCGTCTCCGGAGACAAGGGCACGGATGCAGCGCTGTGGATCAAGCCGCTCGATGGGCCGGCGAAGCGTGTCGATCTCGGCAGCGTGCAGCCCACGCAAGCGTTTTCGCTCGATGCATCGATCGCGAAAACCGGTGCGATCGCATTCGTCGGAAGCCAAGCGGGTCGCCCGGGCGAGTTGTATTACATGGAGTCTGCACGCGCGGCACCGCAACGCGTAACGTCGTTCAACGACGGCATCGCCTCCCTGTCGCTCGGCGCAGTGAAGACCATCGCGTGGACGAACGAAGGCTTCCAAGAGGATGGAACGCTGACGCTGCCGCCGTCGTACGATCCGTCGAAGACATATCCGCTGGTGCTCGTGATTCACGGCGGTCCGAACTCTGCTTCGATTACGGGTTTTAGCGCGAGCAATCAATTGCTCGCGGCGCGCGGGTACATCGTGTTCAATCCCAACTATCGCGGCAGTGATAATCTCGGCGCGAAGTACTGGTATGCGATTACAAAGGATGCGGGGGCAGGACCCGGACGCGACGTCATGGCGGGAGTCGCCTCGGTCGAAAAAGCGTATCCCATCGACCGGGCGCGCGTCGCCGTCTCCGGGCTGGTCGTACGGCGGCTACATGACGTCGTGGCTCATCGGGCATTATCATGTTTGGAAGACCGCCGTTTCGGGCGCTGCGGTGAACGATCTCACTGATGAATATGCACTCGCGGATAACGGTGTCGAGTATCGTTACGCGATGGGCGGTTCGCCGTATACCAAGGGCCTTGAGAAACTCTACGTCGAGGAGTCGCCGATCAATGCCGCTTGGGATGTGACGACGCCGACGCTCATTATGAGCGACGTGAACGATTCCCGCGTGCCGATCACGCAATCGTACAAGTTCTTTCATGCGTTGAAAGATCGCGGAACGACGGTGGAGTTTTGGGCGTATCCGGTCGCAGGGCATTTCCCCGGCGATCCGGTTCGCTCGCAAGACGTTTTGCGCCGGTGGGTCGACTGGATCGCAAAATACTTGCACTAGCAGCTGTCCCGAGCGAGTCGAAGAATGTTCGAGCTCTTTGCCGGCCGCCGCGGACGCGTGGCGGCCGGCCTTCTTGTAGCGGAATTCACGGCTGCCACGCAGTCGCTGATCGTAACGACCGTCATGCCGCGCATTGCGGCGGACTTGCATGGCATCAGTCTCTACGGGTTCGCACCGGCGGCGCTCTATGGCGCCAGCCTGATCTCGATGTCGTTTGCAGGGCCGTTCGCGGACCGGTACGGCACTGCGACGCGCGCTTGGGCTTGCGTTTGCATTGACGCTCGTCGGTTTGCTTGCGTCGATGCTTGCGCCGACGATGAGCTTCTTCGTCGGCGCGCGCGCAATCGAAGGATTCGGAGGCGGATTGGATTATGCGGTTTCGCTTGCAGCCATTGCAAAACTGTTCCCCGAGCGCATGCGTCCGCGTATGTTTGCCTGGACATCCGCGATGTGGCTCGTCCCCGGACTGATCGGACCCGCGCTCGGTGCGTTTATTGCTGCCGCGTTCGGATGGCGGGCGGTGTTCGCGATGTTCATTCCGCTCGTCTTACTGTCGGCGGCACTCGTTCTGCCATCGTTGCGCGGCATGGCAATGTCTCGCTCACAGTCGGACCCTCTCGGAGCGATCCGGATGTTATTGTCGCGCGATACGTTGATGTTGCGAGGCCGCAGGAATGTTTCGATAGTAGAGTTCGCGTTGCTCCAAGCAGCATTTTTCGGAGCGGACGCGTACGTCTCGTTGTTGCTGACGTCGGTGCGTGGACAAACGTTGGCACTTGCCGGCGTTTGCATAACGCTCGGCGTTATCGGATGGAGCATCGGCAGCAGCGCACAGCCGCGGCTGTTATCGGCGATCGGCACGCGTGCAATCGTGAGCACTGGTGCCGCGTTCGGCATCGTTGCGCTTGGGACGTTGCTCTGCGTTGTCGCGGGCGCGCCGGTCATATTCGCATACATGGCGTGGGCAGTTGCTGGAACGGGAATCGGGATAAGCTTCTCGACGCTCACACTCTCTTCGCTTGCCGGATCGCCCGACGGTTCGGAAGGCACAGTATCGTCGGCCACGGTGCTCGCCGGATCACTCGGAAGTTGCATTGGTATTTTTCTGTGCGGCGTGCCGGTGACGGTCGCACACGAAGCGGGCGCGCCGCTGCAGCGTGCTTTACTGTGGACGTTTGCGATTTCACTGGTCTTCGCGTGTGCCATGCTCGCGCTCGCGAGCCGCTTACCGGACGCCGCTCAGCGTCCGATAGCCGAATCGTAGTGCGCGACGGCTCGGAATCGGACCAGGAGATCTACATGCTGGCCGCTCGGCGCCGGTCGAGCATCTCCTCCACCGCGCGATAGATGCGCGGGACGTATTGTGTTTTGTACGGATAGAGCTCCGGCGGATCGCTGCTGTGAACGAGCATCGCCGGATCCGCTTCAAAAATTAGCACGCGCCCATCGCGGTCTATCGAGCAATCGATTCCAAAATACTCTAGACCGACGGCGGCAGCGACGGATTGAAGCGTTTCGTTTCTTGCTCCGTCGAACACGCAGTGAAGGTCGCGAAGAAACGCCGCTTCCTCATCGCGCATCCATTCATTCTCGGCCATTGGTGCATTGTAGTAGTGAATCATCCAGTTCGGCGAGATGGCGAGATGAACCGGGTACGGGCGCCCGTCGACGAACACGACGCGATATTTTCGAAAGAACTCGTCGGCGCTGGAATAATCGACGAACGCGGTGACATAGTACGTTTGCGCTTCGTTCGCAGCGACATACTCGCTGCACTCGTTCGACGACGAAAGACGAGCGAGTCCCGCGCCCGCATGCGAACCTGCCGGCCGCGCGATAAGCGGGAACGGAACGCCCGGGTCGCCGCGTTCGAGGTCGTAGCGTCGCACCTCGCGCACATGCGGAACGCGCGCGTCGGTGTGGCGAAGCGTGTCGGCCAACCGCAGCCGCGACGTCGCAATAACCTTGCGCGGATCGTTCAAGGCCGGTCTGTCTTGCGACGCCATAATGTGCGCAGCAAGTTCGAGATGTCCGAGGGCATCCGGCGATTCCGCGATCGCATTCCACATGATTTCGTAGCGCGGAAACTGATCGCGTTGAAGATATTGCTCGTCGAGGAGATACAGCTTGTGGACGGTCGTCGTTTCTCGATCGAAGAGAAAGTCCGCAGGGATATTGGTCTGCCAGTCGCCGGGCGCTAAAAGCAGCAGCACCGCGCGCGCTTCGCGCGGCGCGACATGAGAAAAGAGACGCTGTTCCTCGAGCGCGAGACGCTGATGCGCGAGCGCCAGCGCGCGATCGCCCGCGATTTGCAGCAACTCGTAGAGCGCGAGATTGGACGCAACGTTGCGTGAGTCCAGCGCGATAACGCGACGATGTTCGGCGATCGCGCCCGCGTTGTCGCCCGCTTCGTAAAGTGACTGGGCAAGATTCTGATGCAGCGCGGGTATCGAAGGAAATTGTGCCGTCGCGGCGCGGAAGATGTCGATCGCTTCGCGCAATTTACCCTGCGCGCGGAGATCGATCGCCCTGGCATTCGCTGCGGCGGGGCTGCCGAACGTCGTCACGCGGCAAGGGTTCGGAAGCGGCCGGTAAAACACTGCTCGCAGCGATGGCCACGATACCGTTCCCCAAGAAGAAGGTTCCGCGCGACGTCGCGCAACGCGAGTTAGCGATGCTGGAACGCGCCTATCCGCACGCGGTGACCGCGCTCGAATATCGAAACACGTTTGAGTTACTCATCGCCGTAATTCTCTCGGCGCAGACCACCGACGCGCGCGTGAACACCGTCACCCCGATTCTCTTCTCTAAATATCCGACGCCGGAACGGCTCGCCAACGCCGATCCGCAGGACGTGGAGCAGACGATCAAATCGGCCGGCTTCTTCCGCATGAAGACGAAGAGCATCATCAGCGCCGCGCGAGAACTGCACGAAAATTACGGCGGCGAAGTTCCGCGGGAACGCGAGCAATTGGAGAGCCTTGCGGGCGTCGGAAGAAAGACCGCCAACGTCGTGATGTCGGTCGCGTTTCAAGAAGCCGCGATTGCGGTTGATACGCATGTGTTTCGCGTTGCGCATCGTCTAGGATTGACACTCGGGAAGACGCCGCGTCACGTGGAAGAAGATCTCACCCAACTCGTCGCGCGGGATAAATGGCGGCTCGTAAGCCATTGGCTGATTCTGCACGGCCGCGCGATCTGCAAAGC
This sequence comes from Vulcanimicrobiia bacterium, assembly GCA_963737065.1. Classification (GTDB taxonomy): domain Bacteria; phylum Vulcanimicrobiota; class Vulcanimicrobiia; order Vulcanimicrobiales; family Vulcanimicrobiaceae; genus JAMXLG01. Next base: position 885,431 of record CAVTRC010000001.1, on the reverse strand, counting down.
GCCGACACCGCTATGCGCGCAGTGCCCCGTGAACGAACTCTGTCCGACACCGCCGATCATCGCGAAAATGAACGCCGCACGCGCAAAAGTTCCAGCGGGCCGGGACGGCCGAGGTGCGAAGCCGGCGTCCGCGCGCGCAAAGCGCGGCGGCGCGAAGCGTTAGCGGAGCGCTTCAACCCCAGCGGCCGCGATTGGCTCATCCCTAGAACTGTAGCGGACCGGAATTGTCGAGGTGAGCCGGTCGCGGTAATTCGGCGTCCTGAGCAACGCGCTTCAGCAAAAACGAAGCGGTGATTGCTTCGCCGTAGCCGGCTTCAGTCGAAATCTTCGACAGATTGATCAGCGCCGGCACGGGTGCGCTCAAGTCGAATTGATATTCGCCGTCGAGGCCCGCCCCGGCGATACGCACTAACTGCTGCACCTCTTCGAGTTCGAGTGAGATGCGTTTTTCACCGAAGCGAACCCGCAGGCGCAACGGTTTCTCGACGGTAACGACTCGCACCGCGTTGGGGCCAAGTATTGAGTTCAGTCGCTTCGCGCCATCGAGCAGATTGCGCGCGAAGAGGCGCAGCGATTCTTCGGCGTCTTCCGGCTTACGCGCAACCGTTTCCCCGCTGTCAGCGTCGATGACGCTCTCCAAGTCGCGCCGTGCACGGATCCGGGAAGCAGCCTCGACGATCGGGTTCGCTGCGGTGAATTCCGGCTTCATAGGATCGGCCATAACGACTCGCATTTCGCCACGGAACGACACATTCTCGACTTCGAGTTGGCTTTTGAAGGCGAATTAGATAACAATCGCCCCGGCGAGACGCAACCGCTAAAAAGGTTCGGCGCAGCCACGCGTCTTTCGACATCGTCTGGCTGCGCCGGTATGAGGTTAGATATATAAGGACGGGTTACGGTTTCTTGGTGGCCTTAGGAGCCGGCTTCGTCGACTTCATCGATTTCATCGACTTGCCGCTCTTGTTCTTTGCCGGCTTTGGAGCTGCGGTCGCCTTCGCAGCAGTTTTCTGAAGCGCGGGCTTCGTCGTGGCCTTCGGAGCCGGCTTGACCGACTTCATCGGCTTCGTTGACTTCATCGATGAGGATTTCGTCGAGTGCCCGGTGGCCTTGGTCGTCGTCTTCGCCCCCTTCGGGGCCGGGGACGCTGCCATTGCGACCCCGGTCGTAAGGAACGCCGCGGCAACGAGTGATGCGAGCATCTTATTCATGAGTTCACCTCCCTTCGTAGCAACAGATAACCGCGGCGGCCAAGAAGCCGCACGCGGTCCGTGCGTTCTATACAACGCAAGGATCGGCGCGGAAGTTCGCGTATCCGCCGCCGCCCGCTTTGAAAGCGAGGCGCGCTGCGCCCATTATTTCCCTTTGCCGACCATTGCCCGCGAGATTACGAGGCGTTGGACTTGTTGCGTGCCTTCGTAGATCTGCGTGATTTTGGCGTCGCGCATCATGCGCTCCACCGGATACTCCGACGAGTACCCAAAACCGCCGAGGACCTGGACGGCGTCGGTCGTCACGGACATCGCGACGTCGCCGCATTTCAGTTTTGCCATCGATGCCCAAAGCGTGACGTCGGACGCGTTTTCGTCGCATTTGCGCGCTGCTTCGTACAGTAGAAGCCGCGCGGACTCCACTTCGGTCTTCATGTCGGCGAGCATGAATCCGACGCCCTGATGTTGCCCGATCGGCTTGCCGAATGCGATGCGTTCTTTTGCGTAATTCGTTGCGTACTCGAGCGCGCCCGCAGCAATGCCGAGCGCTTGCGCGCCGATGCCCGGCCGCGATTTATCGAGCACTTTCATCGCGATCTTGAAGCCTTCGCCTTCGTCGCCTAAACGATTTGCCGCGGGAACCTCGCAATTATCGAAGATCAACTCCACGGTCGGTGAACCGCGAATGCCCATCTTGCGCTCTTTCTTCCCGACGCTAAATCCGTTTCTACCCTTCTCCACGACGAATGCGCTAACACCGCGAGAGCCTGCCGACGGATCGGTGACGGCGAAAACGCACACGACGTCGGCTACGCTGCCGTTCGTGATCCAGATCTTTTGCCCGTTGACGACATATGAATCGCCTTTACGCTCTGCACGCGTGCGCATCGAACCGAGCGCATCCGAACCGCTCGAGGCTTCGGTTAACGCGTACGCCGCAATTTTTCTGCCCGACGCGATGTCGGGAAGAAAGCGTCTCTTTTGTTCTTCGCTGCCGCCGATCAAGATCGGTAGCATGCCCAATTCTTGAACCGCAACGATCAACGAACTGGAAGCACATGCCTTCGCGATTTCCTCCACGACTTTCACGTACGTTAAGAACGTGCCGCCGAGGCCCCCGTATTCCGCGGGAATGGGGATGCCGAGCAAATCGTTCTGTGCGAAAAGCTCTTTGATGTCCTGAGGAAACTCTTCGTTCTCGTCGATTTGAGCGGCGCGCGGTGCGACTTTTTCCGCAACCAACTCGCGCACCATCTGGAGAATCATCGCTTCTTCGTCGGACTCGTATGCACGCGGTGGGGCAATACTCATAGCCCGGAGAACTTCCACGGCGATGAATAAAGTCTTGGCGTCCTGCGCAGAGGCGGTAGCCGATATTCCAAGCGGCGCTTCCCTTGCGGTTGGCGGTTTCGGACTCAACGGTATTCCGCACAATTTGATACAAGCGCTCCTCAAACAAGGCGCTACCGATCTCGCCACTGTTTCGAATAACTGCGGCGTCGATGCGTGGGGGCTCGGCGTATTGCTCGATGCAAAACGCATTCGGCGAACGACCGGTTCGTACGTCGGCGAAAATAAGGAATTCGAGCGGCAGTACCTGAGCGGTGAGTTGGAAGTCGAACTCGTTCCTCAAGGCACGCTCGCAGAACGGCTGCGCGCAGGCGGATGCGGTATTCCGGCATTTTACACGCCGGCCGGTGTCGGAACGCTCGTCGCGGAAGGCGGCTTGCCTTGGAAACACAACGCCGACGGTTCTGTCGCGGTGCCGTCGCCGAAAAAGGAAACGCAAATTTTCAACGGTCGTGAGTACGTATTGGAACGAGGAATCGTGTGCGATTTTGCGCTCGTGCGCGCATCGGTTGCCGATACCGCCGGAAATTTAATCTTCCACAAAGCGACGCGAAATTTTAATCCGCTTTGCGCGATGGCCGGAAAAATCACGATCGTCGAAGCGGAAGAAGTCGTCAATGCGGGCGAGATCGATCCCGAACAAGTCCACTTGCCGGGTATTTTCGTTCAGCGGATCGTCAAAGTCGGTCCGTCAGGAAAACGAATCGAACGGGTCACGACGCGTCCTTCGACAAGCTTAGGGTTAAAAGGTAAGTTGAAATAACATGCCTCTAACGAGAACTCAGCTAGCCGCGCGCGTCGCGCAAGAATTGCGCGACGGTCAGTACGTCAATCTTGGCATCGGTTTGCCGACGTTGATTCCGAACTACGTGCCGGAAGGCATAACGGTTACGCTGCAGAGTGAGAACGGCATTCTCGGCATGGGGCCGTATCCGTTCGCAGGTGAAGAAGACCCCGACCTGATCAATGCGGGCAAAGAAACCGTCACCGTGCTTCCCGGTGCGTCGTTCTTCGACTCGTCCCTCTCGTTCGGGATGATCCGCGGCGGACATATCGATCTCGCCGTGCTCGGCGCAATGCAGGTTTCGGAATACGGCGATCTCGCAAATTGGATGATCCCCGGCAAGATGGTCAAGGGCATGGGAGGCGCGATGGATCTCGTGCACGGCGCGAAGCGTGTCATCGTCATGATGGAACACGTCGCGAAGGGCGGCTCGCATAAGATCGTCGACGTCTGCACGCTTCCGCTGACCGGAAAGCGTGTCGTTCAGAAGATCATCACCGATCTAGCCACGATCGATATCACGCCGACCGGTATGGTGCTCACGGAATTGGCGCCCGGCGTAACGGTTGAAGAAGTGCAGGCCGGGACCGGACCGAAATTGCTCGTTCCTCAGAAGCTGAACGTCATGCACATTCCGGCGGGCGTCGCGTAGAGAAGCGGCGTCTTTAGCGATCGCCGTGCGGCGGATGCACGCCGAGTTGCTTCCAGGACGTCTCGGAAAGATCGACGTCGTAATATTTGGCAGCTTTTTCGATGTTCGCAAACGCTAACGCTCGATCTTCATCGGAAACGTCCGTCACTTGGTCGAAGCGCGCGACTGCGTTTCGCACGTGGCTTGCATCGCTGAGCGGTTCTTTGCGCTGCTTTGGAAAAGCGAAGACGGAATCCGGTAAGTCACTCTGCGCCGTGAGGCGCCCATGCTTTTCGTGCGGTTCCCAAGTTGCTTTCATATATGAACATCCGTCGCAGTTTTGGTGTGGATCATCAAAACGTTTGATACATTGTCACGAATTGTAGCAGTTGTCGGCTCGCTTTTTCACTACATTGACAGATATGACGCCAAAAAGCGAGTGATAGAACAAGCCGCAGAGCCAAGTTGCGTCGTAGGCGTTTTCTGCTTCGCATCGTTGTGGCGGTTCCTTTCCTAAGTGCCGTTGGCAGCCTCGCGTAGCGCTTCAAACACGTCACCCGGGTCGCGGACTGCATCGCGACGATCGTCCACCGAGGAAGTACGGCGGCGGTACTTGTCTACTGGAACATGATGGCGACCGCGCACACCGCACGAAATGATAATTCTTGCCGCGAGTGCTGTCCAAGCGTTGACGTGCAGAACCTGACGAATTGAGGTGCGGCTTGATTCAGCGCGTGGACGTCAACAGCGACCAAGAGCGCGTCGAAACGGGAACGAGTTTGCTCATGAGGCGGCTGCTCGCAAGCGCGGCACGTTCCACGTAGCTTGAGGTAAATCTCGCAACACGTCGGCCAGTCACTTTCTCGCGCCACTCGCTATAGGATCCCTCACAGAGCACGCTTAGTATGTGAAGTAGCAAGGGTCGGCGTGTCGGTCGAAAGCCCGCGAGTATCGGACCGGTGGCGCCGGACTGCGCAATCTGACGTCTCGTAGCCCGGCCAAGGACCGGTGTCACTAGCGGCGGCATGCTCGTCTCGTACCAACCTTACCGACACGTCCTCACTGAGTGCTATCGATCAGTTTGATGATCTAAGCGAAGCAGCCTCAAACGTTCTGACATTCGATATCCGGGCGGAGTCGGCGAAAAGGATGACAACGACTTGGCAATGGGGGGCAGAAAACGCATAGACGCGTTTTCCGGGTACAGCGAGTCTGAAGCCCACTGCAGCCCGGACGCGTTATGACCGACATGACACCTCGAAAAGTTTCGGCCGTTCTGCCCGCGCACGAATTTGTCGAGGGCGGCGGGTTTACCGTTCACCGGCCGTTCCCGGTGCAGGGCGTGATGCAAGTCGATCCGTTTCTGTTGATTGATGAGCTTGGACCCGTGCAGTACGCGCCGGGCGAAGCAATCGGTGCTCCCGATCATCCGCATCGCGGATTCGAGACGGTGACGTACATGATCGACGGTGAATTTCAGCACGCAGATTCCGCCGGACATCGCGGCGAATTGCATCCGGGCGACGTACAGTGGATGACCGCCGGCGCCGGTGTCGTGCATGCAGAGATGCCGTCGGAACGCATGATGCGCGAAGGCGGTCGGCAGCACGGCTTCCAGATTTGGATCAATCTGCCGAAATCGGATAAGATGGTGCGGCCTCGTTATCAAGACGTGCGCGCGCAAACGATTCCCAGGTGGACGAGTGAAGACGGCCTCGCGTGGGCGCGTGTGATCGCGGGCCAGGCGCAGGGCGTGCACGGTGCCGCCGAGACGCGTATTCCGATCGGTTTCGTTCATTACCGCTTAGCGCGCGGTGCACGGATCGAGCACGCGGTATCGGACGGGGACACCGCGATCCTCTACCTCATGCGCGGCGCCGCGCGTTTCGCCGGCGACCGGACGTACGACGCGCGTGCGGCGGTTGTCTTCGATCCACGCGGCGACGTGATTCCGGTGACGAACGTGGGAGACGACGTGCTTGAATTTCTCGTTCTCACGGGGCGTCCGATCGACGAACCGATGGTGCGCTACGGTCCCTTCGTTATGAACTCAACGCAAGAGCTGGAAGAGGCCTTCCGCGACTTCCGCTCCGGCAGAATGGGAGCCATTGAACCGCTCTATAACTAGAGCACGCTATTGACCGACGGCAGCGTCGCGGAATTGCCGGCGGTAGAGCCGCGCGTACGGACCGTTTCGAGCCAGCAGTACCGCATGCGAACCGCTTTCGACGATGCGGCCACCGTCGACGACGAAGATAACGTCGGCGTTCACGATCGTCGAGAGCCGATGCGCGATTACGAGGCTCGTCCGGTTCTGCATTACCGCTTCCAGCGCTTCTTGAATCGCGGCTTCGTTATGTGAATCGAGCGCGCTCGTCGCCTCGTCGAGAATCAATATGCTCGGGTTTTTCAGCAGAACGCGCGCAATTGCGAGGCGCTGGCGTTCGCCGCCCGAAAGCTTGTGGCCGCGTTCGCCGACAACGGTATCATACTGTTCCGGTAGTGACGCGATGAAAACATGGATGTTTGCTGCTTTGCAGGCAGCGATCAGTTCGTGGAGCGTCGCGTCCGGTTTCGCGTAGCGAAGATTCGACGCGATCGTATCGTGAAAGAGATACGTCTCTTGCGTGACGATTCCGATATCGCGGCGCAGTGAATCAAGCGTTACCGCCTTTACGTCGTGCCCGTCAACGAGCACGCGTCCGTGTCGCGGGTCATAGAATCGCGGGACCAGTTGCGTGATGGTCGACTTGCCCGCACCGGAAGGGCCGACGAACGCCGCAATTTGTCCCGCATCGACATGGAAGGTAACGTCCTGGAGCACGTCGCGCGTCACGTCGTAGCCGAACGTCACGCGATCGAAATCCACCGACCCTTTGATTGCGTTCAGAACGGCCGCCGTCGGCGGGTCGTACTCTTCGGTCTTCATGTCGAGATATTCGAAGATCCGTTCGAACACCGCGAGCGCGCTCACGATCTGCACTTGCACTCCGACGAGCGCGGCGGCCGGACCATAGAGCCGTCCTTGAATGTAACCGATGAAAGCGACGATGACGCCGACGTCGAGCAAGTGTTGCACGGCGAGCCAGCCACCCCCGAGCCATACGATCGCTGGACCGACGATTACCATTGCAGTCACCGACGCGATGAACCAGCGCCCGACCATCGCGAGACGGACCTCGAGATTCATCAAACGCGTGCCGACGTCGTAGAAACGCGACCGTTCGTAGGCTTCGCGCGCAAACGACTTGATGAGTGTGATACCTGAGATCGAAAGCGTCTCTTGCGTGATCGATTCGATTTCATCGCGCTGCTCGCGTGTTTTCTTACGGATCTGGTACATCCGCCGCCCGACCGGGCCAAGCGGCAATACCATAAACGGAACGATGATCAGCGAAATGAGCGCGAGACGCCAATTCCAAACGAACATGGCGATCACGGTCGTGACGATCATCACGATGTTCGTAATGATCGTCGTCAGCGTGCCGGTCACGACGTTATCGATATTGTCCACGTCGTTCGAGACGCGGTTCATGATTTCGCCGGTCTTCGTGCCGGTAAAGAACTCGAGCGGCATCCGATGGAGATGCGACACGAGGCTCGTGCGAAGGTCTCTCATGATTCCTTCGCCCACGACCGAATTTACATACCCTTGCAAAACGCCGAAGCCCATCGAAAGGAGCGCCGTCGCGAGAATAACGCCGACGTCGATTCCGAGTTCGCGGAAACTATGATGCGGAATCGCGCGGTCGATGATATCCGCCGTCATTAGCCCAGGCACCAAGCCGAGCAATGCCGCAATGATAATGCAGACGAGCACGAGCGTCTGTTGTTTCCAGTACGGTGTAAACAACCGCGCGATACGCGCCCACTCGATTCGTCGCCGAACCTTCGGCTTATCGGGCGAATACATATTCGACCACATAAGCCCATGCCCGCTCATCATTTTGAAGGCGCTCCGGCCCAGCCTGCGCGCCCCCCACTTCGTGGGGCCCCCCGACCATGGGCCGCATAAACCGCGGTGGCGGGCCGTGATTCCCCGAGGGCGGCCCTAAAAAACATCATCGCGGTATTAAACCTGGTATCGGGACCACGCCGTTTCAACTGGGACTTCGCCGCCGCACAGTGTTAGAGCTAACGCGGGACCGTGCTTTGATGCAGGCTTACTTTGTTGCGTTCGGGGTCTTCGAACGACGTGATTTTGCAGACGGGTGTTTCGTAGATGTCTTCGATGGTGAGGCCTTTGTCGCGCAGTTGCTTCGCCGTCTCTTCGATGTTGTCCACTTCGAATACGACGCCGACGCCGCTGCCCGCGGGGCGCGTGATCCACTCCGTCGTCATGAGGCTGAACCAGCCGTCGCCGACCTGCGCCTCATTGTACTTTTCGACGCCGTCTTCAACGTACGGCGCGCTAAACTTCAACCCGAGCGTCGATTCGTACCACTCTCGCGCGGATTGAACGTTGTCCGAAGGGTAGGCGGTGTAGGCGATTTCTTTGATCATCGTGGCTCCTTATTTCGCTTTACCGTTCCGCATGGATGCCAGTTCGCGGAAAAGCTTTTTCTCTTTGTCGTTCAGCGACTGCGGCAGCTGTCCGATCAAGCGAACGTATTCGTCGCCGGCGCCGCCGCCTTTCACTTTTGGCATCCCTTTGCCCGACAAGCGCAGCAAGCGATTGTTTTGCGTACCTTCGGGAATCGTCATCGTCACTTGCCCGCTCATCGTCGGCACTTTGACCTCGCCGCCGAGCACGAGATCGTAGAGGTTTACCGGCAGATCGACGTAGAGATCGTCGCCTTTGCGCTTGTACGTTGAGTCGTCCAGTGCTTTCACGATCAAATAGAGATCGCCGTTGGGACCGCCGCGCGTTCCGGCGCCGCCTTGACCGGCGAGACGAATCCGCTGCCCTTCGCCGATGCCTTTCGGAATCGTGACTTCAAACTTCTTTGTGAGCAACACATGGCCGGTGCCGCCGCATTGCGGACACAGTTGCGTGCCAACCGTACCGGTGCCACGGCATCGCGGACAGATGTCTTCGATCTGCAACGAGACGGCTTTCTTGCCGCCGTCGTAGACGTCTCGCAGCGAGAGTTCGATCGTCGTTTCGAGATCTTGTCCGCGTTGCGCGAATCCGGCGCTCTGCGTGCCTTGACGGCGTCCGATACCGGAGAAGAACATGTCGAAAAAATCCGAAAAGCCCGTCGGACCCGCGCCTGCTCCACCGTCCGCGTTTTGACCGGACGTTCCGAAATCGAATTGGAAATCGTTCGGATTGTACCGCGTGCGGTACCGGCGTTGCTGTTCGGCTTGCTGAGCGGCGCGCTGCCAATCCGAACCGAGCACGTCATATTTCTTGCGCTTCTCCGGATCCCCGAGTACCTCGTACGCCTCCGAGATCTCCTTGAATTTCTCCTCGGCCTCTTTCGGATTGTCGGGGTTCGCATCGGGATGCCACTTTCGCGCGAGCTTGCGGTACGCGGATTTGATGTCTTTCTCGGGCGCAGTTTTCGGAACGCCGAGGAGTGCGTAGTAGTCTTTGTAGTTCATCCAGGCGTTTTGGCGACGAGAACCTTCGCGGGCCGCACCAGCTCGTCACCCATGCTATAGCCCTTTTCCGCAACTTCGACGACGATGTCGTCGCTGACGCCGTTCTGCGCAGGAAGCGTACCGATCGCTTCGGCAACGCGTGGATCGAATGGCTTGCCCTTCACGTCGATCGCTTTGACGCCTTCGCTGTTCAAGACCGATTCGAATCCCTTGAGCGTCTGTTCGATGCCGCCGCGCAACTTGTCGTCACCGGATGCATTGAACTGCAGCGCGCGCTCGAGATTGTCGATCACCGGGAGAAACCGCAGGAGTACCGACTTACGATGATCATTGACGATCATCTGCACGCGTCTCTCCATCTGCTTCTTGTAGTTTTCGAAGTCCGCCATCGCGAGGAGATACTTATTCCAATTCTCGTCGGCTTTTGCGTTCGCAACATCGAGCTGCGAGCGCAATTCGTCCGCACTCGAACTGGCCGCGTCGTCGATCGTCGCCTCGCCGGCTTCCGTAATCAATTCGTTATCGTTCATATCGCATAGTAATAAGCGAGTCGGAGGGATGAACCGCGCGGTTCGCCCCTCCGGCGAAACTTATTTCGCTTCCTTGAATTCGGCGTCGATGACATCTTCGGGCGGCGCTTGGCCATTGCCGTTTGTGCCCGCTCCCGCGGCGGCACCATCACCTGCGCCGGCACCGGCTGCCTCACCGTTCGGTGATGCAGACTTGTAAAGCAGCTCGGCCATCTTGTAGCTCGCCTGTTGCAGGCGTTCGATTGCGGGTTTGATCTCTTCGACCGTCCCGTTTTCACTAACGCGCTTCAGATCCGCGAGCGCCGTCTCCACCTCGCCGCGCGCACCGGCATCCAGTTTCTCACCGACTTCTTTGAGCGACTTCTCGGTCGAGTAAATGAGGCTCGACGAGTTGTTGCGCACCTCGGCCTCTTCGCGTTTCGCTTTATCGGTTGCACCTTGCGCTTCCGCGTCGCGAACCATGCGGTCGACTTCGTCCTTCGAAAGATTGGTTGAAGCGGTGATCGTGATCTGTTGCTCTTTGCCCGTTCCGAGATCTTTCGCGCTCACGTTCACGATGCCGTTGGCGTCGATATTGAACGTCACCTCGATCTGCGGCACGCCGCGCGGAGCGGGCGGAATGCCTTCCAGACGGAACCGTCCGAGGGTCTTGTTATCGCCCGCCATCGGCCGTTCGCCCTGCAACACGTGGATGTCGACCGACGTCTGACCGTCTTCAGCGGTCGTGAAGATCTGCGATTTCTTCGTCGGAATCGTCGTGTTGCGCTCGATGAGCGTCGTCATGACGCCGCCGAGCGTTTCAAGACCGAGCGAGAGCGGCGTGACGTCGAGCAGAACGACGTCGCGCACTTCACCGGCAAGCACGCCGGCTTGAATCGCAGCGCCGACCGCGACGACTTCGTCCGGATTTACCGTGAGATTCGGCTCTTTGCCCGTGAGCTTTTTGACGAGCTCTTGGATGACGGGCATGCGGGTCGAACCGCCGACCATCACGACTTCGTCGATTTGCGAGATGTCGATCTTCGCATCCGCGAGCGCGTTCTTGAACGGTGCAACGCATCGATCGGTCAAGTCCGCGGTCAGCTCTTCGAATTTTGCACGCGTGAGCGTGAAGTCGAGATGTTTCGGACCTTCCTGATCGGCCGTGATGAACGGCAGGTTAATCGACGTTTGCACGACCGAAGAAAGCTCGATCTTCGCTTTTTCAGCGGCTTCCGTCAGACGCTGCATCGCCTGTTTGTCTTTACTCAGATCGATGCCCTGATCTTTACGGAATTCCCCGACGAGCCAATCGACGATGCGGCGGTCGTAGTCATCACCGCCGAGATGGGTGTCGCCGTTGGTCGATTTGACCTCGAAAACGCCGTCGCCGACTTCGAGAATCGACACGTCGAACGTACCGCCGCCGAGGTCCCAGACGAGAATCGTCTCGTTGCCTTTTTTATCGAGGCCGTACGCAAGCGCAGCGGCCGTCGGCTCGTTGATGATACGCAGCACGTCCAGACCGGCGATCTTGCCGGCGTCTTTGGTCGCCTGACGCTGCGCGTCGTTGAAATATGCGGGAACCGTGATGACCGCTTTGGTCACGCGTTCGCCGAGATAATTGCTCGCGTCGTTGACGAGCTTTTGCAGGATCATCGCGCTGATCTCTTGCGGCGTGTAATCTTTGCCGTCGATCTTGACGCGGTAATCGCCTTCGCCCATGTGCCGTTTGATCGAAGCGATCGTGCGATCCGGATTCGTGATCGCCTGACGCTTCGCAAGTTGACCGACGAGACGTTCGCCGGTCTTCGTAAATGCGACGACCGACGGAGTAGTACGCGAACCTTCGGAGTTCGGAATGACGACGGGCGAGCTGCCCTCCATCACCGCGACGACCGAATTGGTCGTACCGAGGTCGATACCGACCACTTTTGCCATTACAAACTAACCTCTCTTCAAACTTGCGCGCAGACCTGGACCAGCTATTCCTACCCGCCGGTGCAGTCGAGCCGGGGTATCGGCAGACCGAGGTGAGTCCGCGTCAACGACGATTCGGCGATGCTCGGGTTTGCTACGCAAACCCACCGTGGGCCGGGGCGCCTTGCCGCTTACGGCCTTCCGCACGATGTGTACCCGCCCATCATACAACGGCCGGGGTTGCTTTGTTTCTCTCTCCAGTATCTATGACACCGAAGTGGCATAGACGGTTGCGATTCACGCCTCCTGTCCGGGTAATCAGGCAAAGGAGGCGTGTGTCTCGTGCAGCGAGACCGCGCGAAAACCCATACTCGAAGACAGGAGCGCGCTAAGGAGCGAACCGTGCGTCAATCATTGAAAACTATCTACGCTATTGCGTTCATGGGCGCGCTTTGCGTCGTCAATTCAGCTTGTTCAAGCAATGCCGGAGTGGGTGGCTCGAGCGCCGTTCCGAACGCCGTCTTGCCTGCGCCCGTCATGCAACCGCAAGCAAATCCGAAAATCGGCGGCGTCCCCGTATCGATCGCGGAGTACCGCGTTCCAGGCGGCGCGCGACCGGGCGAGATTACGATCTCGGACGATGGTGCGGCATGGTTTCCGGCTCAGTATTCGATCGACCGCATCACATCGACCGGTGCGGTTTCGCAATATCACGACAACGAGTCATTTCCGGGTTTTTATAAGCCGTACATCACGCGCGACCGCGACGGAAATATCTGGTTCATTCGAAACAATGCTGCCGACTGCGGAAACGACTACGTTGAAGAGATGTCGCTCTCCGGAAAGACCCTGTTTTCGAATATCATCATCGATCCCGAGTTCTGCGGCATCGCCTATACGATCGCGCTTGGACCGGATGGCCGGATTTGGGCGCCCGTATGCAGCTTCGAGTGCGCGAGCGGCCAGCAAGCACTGATCGCGACATCAACGACCGGCGTCATGAGCTTTTATCCGTTTGCTCCTGGACCGAATGACGTTCTACAGGACCAAGGCTTGACGACGGGGCCGTGGTCTGCGCTGTACGGCTGTTGTACCGAGAACACGATTCCGAGGATCGAGACGAGCGGTAATGTGGCGCACAATTACACGTTCGGCGGCGCTCGCGTCGCGAGCAATTGTTCGTTTACCGATAATCCGTTCACCGCCGATGGCGCATACGATTCCGGCGGATGCGGCATCACCGAGGGGCCCGACCGCAACATCTGGTTCGTCGATAGCTCCGCGAACGCGATCGGCCGTCTGACGCCCGCAGGCGCGTTCACGTCATTTCCAATCCCAACACCAGGCGCCGATCCGCGCGCGATAACGCCCGCAAGCGATGGTGCGCTGTGGTTCACCGAGCACGGATCGAACAAGGTCGGTCGTATCACAACGTCCGGCGCGATCTTAGAATTTACTCTGCCGACAGCGGATAGTGGGCCGCGCGGCATCGCCGCGTGTCATCCGGACGGACGTTGCATGGCTGCGCCGCACGCGCGCATTTGGGTTACCGAGGACCTCGGAAAGAAGATCGCGCGCTTGCAATACTAGCGCGCGATCCTCGAGGCTCCGGATGGCGGAAGTTACGGCGTGGGCTGCGGCCCCGGTTGACCGTAGTCGGCTGGGCGTTCCTCGAGCGTGACGGCGATGAACTTTTTCACCCCTTGCGACCACACGTTGAGCCGGACGACGTCACCCGGTTTTCTGGACGCGAGATACTGGCGGAGAGCCGAGTCGCTGTTGTACGCCTTACCGTCGGCCGAGAGAATGACGTCGCCCGGTTGGATGCCGGCCTTGTCCGCGGGCGAGCCGGGAACCACCTGGGCCACGGCGACGCCGCCTTGCCCGTTATACCCGATCTGGTTGCGCAAGCCGGGCGTTAGCAGAGCCGGCGCAAACCCTGCGAAGCCTGTGTTCGTGCCTTGGTGCAAGCCGGGGTTCTTCAGCAGCTGCGGAACGACCGTGCGAACTTCGTTCGAGGGAATTGCAAAGCCGATCCCTTGCCCGTTCTCGTTCGTCAACTGATTGACGCCGATGACTTGCCCCTCGATATCGATGAGCGGACCGCCGGAGTTTCCGGGGTTGATCGGCGCAGACGTCTGAAGCAGACCTTTGAAGTCGTACACGCCGCCGCCGCCTTCAGCTTGTACTTGCTCTGCGCGTTGGAAGCCCGACACGATACCGAGCGTCACGCTTTGCTTGAGCTCGTACGGTTCACCGATTGCGATCGCCCATTGGCCCTGCTCGAGTTTGTCGGAATCTGCAAGCGACAACGCCGGCGGCAGTTTGCCGTAGTTGTCGACTTTGATTACGGCGAGGTCTGCGCCGAGGTTCGCGCCGACGACGTGCGCGGGTCTGCGATCGCCGTTTGCAAAGACGACGGTCAGATTGGAGATGTGTCCGCCGTTCGGCGGATTTACGACGTGAGCGTTCGTAATGATGTCGCCCTTGTCGTCATAGACGAATCCCGGAACCCGATGCTTGGCCGCGATACGGCTGCACGACGCCTGGTCCTTGATTTCCGAAGAAGGGGCTGAGCGGAACGAATTGCTGCCCGTTGATCTGTTCCGTAATAGCGACGACTGATGCTTTCGTCCGTTTTACGGCGCTCACGATGCGATCCTGATCGCTGACGCCCGTGAGCGGAGCCGCAACAACAGCCGGCGGCGTATGATCCGGGCCGGCGACGTTTGCGAAATGCGTGCTCGCGTAGAGCATCATCAAAAAGCTGCCGATGATTGCACCGACAAGGCCCACGATCACCGTGGGCATCACACGATTCTTCACCATTCTCCTACGTTGTGCGGGTACTGGTTCTTTATACTACCCGCTACTGCTTTGACGCACCTAGGGTTACGCGGCTTCCTTAAGGGACGGTTAGAGAGGAACGTTCGTCCGCGACGATGAGGCCGTCCAGCAACCGGATGATCCGGCGCGCCCGCCGCGCGATCGCTTCGTCGTGGGTGACCATCAGGATGGTCCGGCCGCCCTCGTGCAGTTTATCGAACAGCGACATGATGTCCGCGCTGGTTTTCGTGTCGAGGTTTCCGGTGGGCTCGTCGGCGAGGAGCACGGCCGGATCGTTGATCAGCGCGCGCGCGATCGCGACGCGCTGTTGCTGGCCGCCGGAAAGCTCGCTCGGCTTGTGATGCGCGCGGTCGGTCAAGCCGACTTCGTCGAGCACCTGCATTGCGCGGCGTTGGCGTTCCCGCCCACGCAGCCCCGCATAAAACAGCGGCAGCGCCACGTTTTTCAGCGCGTCGGTTCGAGCGAGCAGATTGAAGCCTTGAAAAACGAACCCGAGTTTCTTCAAGCGGATTTCCGCCAGCGCATTGTCACTCAGGCCGGAAACGTCCTCGGCGTCGAGCACGTACGTTCCGCTCGTCGCACGATCCAGGCAGCCGATGATGTTCATCAACGTCGACTTGCCGGATCCGGACGGCCCCATGATCGCGACGTATTCCCCGCGCTGCACGGTCAGATCGATGCCGTGCAAGACGGGAACTTCAAGCACGCCGGTCTTATACGTTTTCGTGATTGCGCTTAGAACAATTGCCGGGTGCACGTAGCCGTTATTCATAGCGCAGCGCCTCGATCGGATCGAGTCCGGCTGCGCGCAGCGCGGGATACGTTCCGAAGACCAGCGTTACGAACGCGGCAAATACTGCAGTAATTCCTACGGCCTGCAGGTACGGCAGCGGTGCGGTATATCCGGTCAACTTCACGATGAACACGCTGTTGACGAACCCTCCGATCCCCAAGCCGATCGCCATGCCGACAAAGCAGCCGATGCTGCTCAACATCAGCGATTCGATGAAGAACTGCGCGAGGATCTGTCCGCGACGCGCACCGATGGCCTTTCGCGTGCCGATCTCTTTGGTGCGCTCGGTGATCGAGACCAGCATGATGTTCATCACGCCGATGCCCGCGACGAGGAGAGAAACGGCGCCGATCAGTGCAACAACGATCGTTACCGCCGTAAAGACGCCATTGATACCTTCCGTAAAACTGGCCTTGTCGAATGCCTGGTACCGGACGTCCGGACCAACTTGGCGCAGCTCGCGAATCCGGCTGATCACCGCCGTTTCGGTCTGCGGAAGCGTCGACGTATCGTTCACGGTGAAGCGCGCGGCGAGGATTCGATTCCCGTGAACGTATTCACGGATGAACGTCGTGTACGGAATCGACACGTCACCGCCAAACGTCACGTTCAATGCACCCTGGCGTGGCTGCGCGCGAACGCCGATTACGACGTAGCGGTGCGTGCTCGCATAAATGCTCGATCCCGTCGGATCGCCGCCGTTCGGAAACAGCCGGTTGTACGCCTTCCAGCTGATGACCGCGACATCGATCGCGCTAGCGATGTCGCGGTCGTTGAGGATCCGTCCGTATGCTAGCGGCTGATTCGCAAACGGCGGATTGGAATCGGACGTCAAAAAGAAACGTCCTTGATTGTGCGCGTAACGGACCAGTTCGGTTACGCCTCCGACCGGTGTGGCGGACGCGATGTTCGGAACCGTCGCTTTGATTGCGTCGAGATCGGGAAGACGGATCGCCGCTCGTTGAAAATCGCCCTGCATCGTTCCGGGATAAATGATGAACGAGTTGTCCGCAAGCGCGCCGAGCGTCTCGCTGATCGAACCGGCCATGCTGTGTCCGAGCACCTCGATGCTGATGACGGCACCGACGCCGATAATGAGTCCGATTATCGTCAACAGCGTTCGCACGGGATTTCCGAGCAGCATGCGCACTGCTTCTTCGAAGTACATCATGATCGAAGCGCTTCGATCGGATCCATGGCAGCGGCGCGAAACGCCGGATAAACGCCGAAGATCATACCGACGGCAATCGAAAAACCGAGCGCGAGCGCTACGACGAGTACGTACGGGATCACGACATCACCCAACTGCCGGCTGATCAATTCCGCGCCGCCGATGGTGAAGAGCAGGCCGAAAGCCATGCCGGTGCCGCCGCCCAGGAGTGCAAGCACGATCGACTCCATCAAAAACTGCAGCATGATATCGGCGCGGCTTGCACCGATCGATTTGCGCAGGCCGATTTCGCGCGTGCGTTCCGTGACCGTGACGAGCATGATGTTCATAATGCCGATGCCTGCGACGATGAGTGCGACGGTGCCGATTGCGGCTAAGCCCGTCCCCGCGATATTGAGCACATTGTCGAAAGCTCGGAGCGCGCCCGCGCCGTCGATAATTTCGTATTGCGCTTGCGGGCCGTGCACGTGTTGCAGCGACGCAGTAATCGGCGCGCGAAGTGTATCGGCGTCGACGCCCGGCATCGGATAGATCGAAAGGCTATCCGGCGGAACGTTCACCGCGCGATAGAACGTGCTGTACGGAATCACGATGAAATCCGAACCGCCGAGCGAGGTCAACAGCGGTGATTTTATCGGTGCATACACTCCCACGATGAGGTAACGGTCGCCGTTCATCGTCAGTACGTGACCGACCGCGTTGCCGTTCGGGAAAAACTTGTCTGCGACCGTCTGCGATATCGCGACGACGCGAGCTGCAGATGCGACGTCTTCGCCGCCGATTTTGCGGCCCTCGCTCATTCCCAGCGAGTCGTCTTGGAACATGCCGGCGGTTCCAACCGCGTAATAATCACTCGTCGTACCGTACGTGACTTTCCAGGTCCGCGTCCAGCTCGGCTGCACTTCATGGACGCGATCGCCAAGGTCGGCAGCGACGCGTGCCGCATCGCTATACCGAAGTGTCGCGCGATCGGGATAATCTTGTGACGTGTCCACTTGCACGGTGATCGGAAAGGTACCGAACGAGTTCAGCGTTCCTTCGATGCCGCTCGTTGCGCCTTTGCTCAAGCCGAAAACAGCGATAATCGACGACGTGCCGATGATCATGCCGAGCATCGTCAGCGCAGAGCGCCCCTTATTGCGCCAGAGCGACGCAACCGCTTCGCCGAGATACGCGACGATTCGTGTCATGGAGACGCATTGGGCGACGGTGAAGGCATCGGCTTCACGTTCGTTCCGTCAGCGAGCGCAGGCGTTGGGAGAGCCGCTACGATGACGTCCCCGGGTGCGACGCCGCTCTTCACCAGCGTAACGCTATCGTTTGCTTGGCCGAGTTTCACCGTGCGTTTTCTCGCAATACCTTTGCGCACCACGAAGACATACGATGATTGCCCGTCCTTGCCGATCGCCGCATTCGGAACGGTCAGCGCGTGCGGGATATCGGTCGTTAAAATGTCAATATCCGCGCTCATCCCGTCACGAAGAAAATCAGGATCGGCGTCGAGCGCGATCGTGGTAAGGACCTGTCGTGCGGTGCTCGACGCATCCGTGGATTTAACAGCCACCGGCGCAACGCGCGCAACGCGGCCGGGGATCGTCCGGCCGGGGAAATCTTCACCGGTGACGTTCGCTCGTTGGCCGGTTCTTACGTTGATGACGTCTTGTTCGTCGACTTGCGCCTTGACGATGTAGCCTTCGCCCGCAGAGAGCGTGAAGAGCTGCTGACCGGCGGTGACGGGATCGCCGGGTTCGAGCGAGCGAAGCGCATCGTTTGGTTGCGCCGCCACCGTTTGGATGACGCCGGAAAACGGCGCGGTGATGCGGGTGAACGCGAGCTGTTGTTGATTTTGAGAATTGAGAATCCGTGCTTTTTCAGCCGCTGCCTGCGCTGCTTGAACGCTGTTGATCCCGTATCCGGAGACCGCGCCAAGCTTCAGCTGCGCCACGGCCTGATCGTAGGCCACCTGTGCCTGATCGAGTTTCGCTTTGTCGGCGTCTACCGTCGTGCGCGCGATCGCGCGCTGCTTCAAAAGTTCAACGTCCGCGTTGTAAATGCGCTTCGCTTCCGCGAGCGCGGATTGCTGCGTCTGCACCTGCCCGAGGTACTGTACTCTTGCATTACGCTCGTCGACCCGCGCGGTGGACACGTTGGCGACCGAATTCGTATAGTCGGCCTGCGCACCGGCAGCATTGTACTGCAGCGTCGGATTGTCGATCGTCGCCAGAACTTCGCCGGCGCTGACGCGGTCGCCGGCTTTAACGAAAATCGCTCCGATATTGCCCGCGATGAGCGTCGGAATCGTGACCGTGGTCGGACGTTGGACGACGCCGTTCTCCGGCAACTTCACCGTGAACGGCTGATAGCGGACCGTCTGCATCTTGACCGGCGTTGCGGAATCGCCTCCGCGATGCGAACGGAAGACCGCAACCGCGACGATCGCTGCGAGGGCCGCGACGAGGATGATGACGTTACGGGCGCGCTTCAATTCTCGACCTCGTTTATTGACTTAGATCGGCGACGGCGCTGCGCGCATCATAGATACCAAGCGAGACGCGCAGTTTGATGATGGAGTTCACGTAGTTGACGCGCGCGTTCACCAAATCGGATTGCGCGACGACGGACTGCTGCTGCGTTTGAATGACGTCCGCAAGGGCGATGAGTCCGCGCTGATACTGCAACTGCGCGATACGCGCCGATTCCGTTCCCAAGCGCGATTCGTCGCGTGCATAATCCATCTGCGCGAGCGCGGTCTGCGCACCGCGGTAGTTCTGACGAACGTCCAATTCCACTTGCGTCTGTGTTTGGTCGACGTTGACTGCCGCCGACGCCACCTGAGCGTCATCGGCTTCCCGCTCGGTCTTTCGTTGCCCGTAATCGAGGAACGGCAGCGTAAACGTGCTCTGCGCGGTAAGCGTCCAAAACCCGGGTGTTCCGCGTGGAACGACGATCGGCGTTCCGTTGGGATTGAGGCCGATGATCTGACCGGCGGTCGTCGGAGCAAATTGGTTGCCGATCGCAGCCGTCATTTGAACGGTTGGAAACAGCTCGCGACTCCACCCCTTACGCGTGTATCGCGCCGCCAGGAGCGATTCACGCGCGGCGTTGAGATCGGGACGCGCGTTGACTGCAATCGCCTCGAGCTGATCGATTGTTCCTTTCGGCAACTGCGGCGCGGCGATCTCCTTGGCAAAGGCGAACGTTTGCGTGAGCGGGGCGCCGATCGTGTGCGCGAGCTGCTCGCGCGCGTTGTCGACGTCGGCGCGCGCGCCGACGAGGTTCGAGCCGCTCTTCGCCTGCTGGACCTGCGCCTTCAAGACGTCGACGCCCGCGACCACACCCGCGCGTTCCTTCGCCTTGGCAACATCGACGAGAACGTTTTGGTAATGGAGGTCCGACTCGTCAACCGTCACGATGGCCTGGTTTTGGACCACCGTGTAATACGCCGTCGTGACCGTCGTCGCGATCGAGTCTTCGGTGTTCGCAAGATCTTCGCGCGCTTGTGCGTCGCTCGCGCGCGACGATGCAAGCTGAAGAAAGGCGAGACCGCCCGTCGTGAGCGTGTAGGTCGTTCCTAATTGCGCGGTGTTCTGGCTGTAGACGTTCTGCTGGTGCGCGCCGACGAATCCGAAGGTGCCTTCATAGTTTGCACTCTTGCTTACGTAATTCGAGAGCGTACCGGCGATCGGCGGAAACGCGTTGTATCGCGCTTGCGCAAGCGAATGGTCGGCCTGCGCTAGCGCGGCGACTTTCTGAGCGACGACTGCGCTATGACCGAGCGCGTAGGAGACCGCGTCGGTTAAGTTCATCGCGGTAGCGAACAAAACGCCTGGAATCGTCACCTAGCGCGCGCCGAGCGTTGCGAGCGAGGCCGGAACGACGAGTAAAAGCACGGCCGCGAGCCACGCTTGAAGTTTCGGTGTCCGTCCGATAATCAACATTGCCACGGCGACGAGGACCGTGGCCCAGAGTGAAAACGGCGTGATCGCCGAGAGAAACGCTATGAGTTTCGGCGAGCCGCCGGGCGCGAGAAGCGCGAGTGTCGGCAGCGCATTTTGCACGGCTGTCATCGATTCGAAGCTATTCGCACCGCGGAGCATGACGATGATCGCTGTAATGACCGGCCCGAGCGAAAGAGGCACCGCTATATTAGAAGCAGCCGCAAAATACTGTATGAAGGTTCCCTCGCCTTTTCCGAGCTTGTCGAAGACCAGCATGACGACCGCATCGATCAAGACGAGCACCGGTACGGCAACGACGACGAACATCCACGAAAACTCGAAGATTTTCTGGGAAAACGCCAGCTGCATTTGCTGCTGCTGTGCCGTCAGCTGCGCGATCCGGGGCGTTCTCGACACCATATCGGGCCAGCCAGCCGCGAACGCATGTTGAAATGCGGGCACCATGAGGTACGAACCGATCGCGGAGAGGACGATCGCGATCGCCAACGCCCAGCCCCACGTCGGAACGACACGAAGTGACTCGAACGCCTCTTTCGGCGCGATCATCGTGTCGAGCACCGTCTTCAATGCATTCGCCTCCGGTGCTCGGGAATTTACGGCCATCAGCACACCTCTCCAGCGCAATACGCGCGAAGGATCGCTAGAAGCAATTCATAGCGACGTAAGCAAGCAGATGTTTCAGCTTGGGGTCGTCGCTTTCTTGCGTATCGACGGTACGGCTTTGCGGCGAACGCGCAACCCCGGCCTCTATCGCCTCGGGAACGGAGGTGTGATTGCGAATCGCCTTGGCGATCGCCGCGGCGCGGCGCTCGTGAGCCTGCGCGTAAGCCAGCATCAGGCGCGCGCGTAACTCGCGTAGCAGTCGTGGCGAATACAGGCGATGAATGTCGCTGCACGCGTGAGGTTTCTTCGGCACCGGCTGCATTACAGCTAGGCTTACCAGGAACACGAGCGAGGTCAGCGCGGGGCAGACGGGGTATCCGTTGAACATAGTGTCCTCCTGACGGGCAATACCTCCGCCCGCCTTCACGTAAAGTAAGCGATAGATTTGAACCAAGACACCCTCATCGTTCCGGCGCCTCCGGACGAGCCGTATACCCGCGTCATCCCGCTGGGCGGATGCGGTGAAATCGGGCGCAATATGACGATCGTCGAGACGAACGACGATCTGGTCGTCGTCGACTGTGGGCTCATGTTTCCTGACGACGAGATGTTCGGCGTCGACGTGGTGATCAATGACTTCACCTACGTTCGCGAACGCGCGCAGAAGCTACGCGCCGTGCTCGTCACCCACGGACACGAAGATCACATCGGCGGAATTCCCTACTTTCTCAAACAGTTTCCGAACACGCCGGTCGTCGGAACTCCACTCTCGATTGCGCTCATCAAGGCGAAGTCGCGCGAGCACAAGTTCGAAACGATGGAATTCGTCACGGTGAATCCGGGAGACCGCGTTCGACACGGTTCGATTGAAACGGAGTTCATCCACATCACGCACTCGGTTGCCGGCGCATGTGCACTCGCGCTTCGCACGCCGGTCGGCATGCTTTTTCACACCGGCGATTTCAAGTTCGATCAGACGCCGATCGACAATAAGCCGGCCGACTTCGCGCGCATCGCGCGCGTCGGCGACGACGGCGTACTGCTCATGCTCTCCGATTCGACGAACGCCGAGCGACGTGGGCACACGCTTTCCGAGCGGATCGTCGGCGAAGCATTCACGTCGATCTTTCAACGCGCGAAAGGACGCATCGTTATCGCATCTTTCGCGTCGAACGTTCCTCGCATTCAGCAGGCGGTCGATCACGCCGTCCGCTTTGGACGGAAGGTGGCGTTTCTCGGCCGTTCGATGCAGAACGTCGTGCTCTTTGCGAGCGAACTGGGCCATTTGCGCATACCGCCCGACACCGTTATACGTATCGAAGAGGTCGATAACTACCCGCCCGAACGCGTTTGCGTCGTAACGACCGGCTCGCAGGGCGAACCAATGAGCGGACTGAGCCGCATGTCGGTGCGCGATCACAAAAAATTCAAGATCGTCCCGGGCGATACCGTCGTAATCAGCGCGACTCCGATTCCCGGGAACGAGAAGAGCGTCTACAAGACGATCAACAACCTGTGCAAACTGGGCGCCACGGTGATTCACGGAACGGACGGACGCTCTCACGTTTCCGGGCACGCATCGCAAGAGGAGCTGCTGCTCATGCTCAATCTCGTGCGGCCGGAGTTCTTCGTGCCGATCCATGGTGAGTACCGCATGCTCGTACAACACGGGAAACTCGCCGTCGAAACGGGCGTCGAGCCGGGCAACGTGTTCGTCGTCGAGAACGGCGACGTGCTCGAGTTCACGCGTGAGTACGGCGATAAGGTGGGCAAGACGTACGGCGGAAACGTCCTCGTCGATGGAACCGGCATTGGTGACATCGGCGAGGCCGTGCTTCGCGATCGCAAAGCGCTCTCCAACGACGGTATCATGGTCGTCGTCATTGCGATCGATTCGGAAGAAGCACGCGTCATCGGCGAGCCGGACCTCGTATCGAAGGGCGTGTTCTACATTCCCGAATCCGACGGAGTACTTGACGAGCTGCGCTCCGAGTTGCGCGATGCGATCGCCGAAGTTTCGGTGGAAGGCATTCGGGACGTGAACACGGTGAAAGAGCACATTCGCGGCACCCTCGCGCGCGCGGTGCACGCGCGCACGAGGCGTCGTCCCGTCGTGATTCCGATCGTTATGGAAGTGTA
Organism: Vulcanimicrobiia bacterium; assembly: GCA_963737065.1. Lineage (GTDB taxonomy): Bacteria > Vulcanimicrobiota > Vulcanimicrobiia > Vulcanimicrobiales > Vulcanimicrobiaceae > JAMXLG01. The sequence goes on along the minus strand of CAVTRC010000001.1, from coordinate 861,967 downwards.
GCGCGTAGCGTCCGCATCACCAGTGATCGCATCCGCTGCGGGCGGCGCAGCCGGGGTAATGACGATCGTCGCGCCTCGGGAAGAGTGGGCAAGTGGAAGTAGGCTTGAGTCTCCTCGCTGCGTTCTTTTACGGCGCCGCCGATTTCTGCGGCGGGTTCGCGACGAAGCGGACGCCCGTGGTCGCCGTCGCGGCGATTTCCCGCGCAGCCGGGCTCGCCGTTCTCGCGACCGCTTTGCCGTTTGTCTCGGCGCGTGCGATCCCGTCGGATTTCCTGTGGGGAGCTCTTGCGGGTCTGTGCGGCGGCGTTGGAATCGCGCTGCTATATCACGCTCTATCGATTGGAAAGATGGGCGTCGTCTCTCCCATCACGGCTGTCTTAGCCGCCGCATCGCCGGTCGTTGTGTCGATCGCGTTCGGCCAGCGGCTCGTGCCGCAACAACTAGCGGGGATATTGCTCGCACTCATTGCCATCGTCTTGATTTCGATCTCGTTCGAGGACGGGATTCGCGAATTCTCGACGCGTGGTTTGAAGGAGGCCGCTGCGTCGGGGATTGCGCTCGGCGGCTTTTATCTCTTTCTTGCGCACACGCACCGCGAGTCCGGCATGTACGGGGTGTTCGCATCGAGTGCCGCGTCGGTCATATTCCTCATCGTGCTCGGAACGGTTACACGCGTCGATTTCCGTCCCCAACGCGCAGCGTTACCCTTAATTTTGCTCTCCGGGACGCTCGATATGGCCGCAAACGTACTGTACGTGCTCGCGACATTCAACGGGGCCCTTGCGATCGCGGCGGTTTTAACGTCGCTTTATCCGGCCAGCACGGTCGCTCTTGCTCGCATCGTGTTGCGCGAGCGGCTTGGGCTGATTCAATGGTTCGGCGTCGCCTTTGCGCTCGCGGGCGTCGCGTTGATTGCGCTTCGTCGATAGGCGCGAAGCGTCGCTTCAGCTGCGTGTCGCCAGGTGTACTGCGTTCGGATGCGTTGCGCGAGCGTCAAGCGGCGCAGTGCGTCGTCATCGTAGCCGTCCCAGGCGGCGCGGACTGCGTTTCTGATGGAAAACGCATCGCAAGGATCGCAGTAATAGGCGCCGTCTTGAAAGTACTCGCTTTCAAACGCGAGATTGCCCGCTACGATCGCGCAGTCGAGCAGTGCCGCTTCCATCGACGAGAGTCCCGGCGATTCGAAGATGCTCGGCAGCACGTGCACGCGCGCCGCGGCGTAGAGATGGCGAAGCCGGCTGTGCGGAACAAACGGATAATAAAAGACGGCTGCGCGACGGTTTGTCGCGAGCGCGCGCATTCGCGTGAAGATTTCCTGGTCCGTTGCATCGCCGACGAAGACCATTGGAATATCGAGGTCTTTGACGGCAAGCATCAAGAAATCTTGTTGTTTGCGTGTGTCGAAGCGCGCACTCATGAGCGCATAGTCGCCGGCGCGCAGCTCGGCCGGGAGATCGGGTTCGGACACGACTTCGAAATCGCGCGCATCCACGGCATTAGGCACGATGCCGTGCGCGGCGAAATCGCCGAGGTACGTGAAGATGGCTTGGAGCTCCATCCATGAGTTGGGCAAAATAACGTCCGATGCGCCGAAGCACGTCGCGGCACAGCGCGGTAAACGGGTGCGGAGCAAATGCGCTCAGCCGTTCGCCGTCATCAAGCGTAAAATCGAGCGCGCGCGATGCGATCGCGTTCAAATCGCTGTTTGCGTTTTGCAGCGAGAGCCGCGCACCGTTCGGGTGGCGGGAAAACAGCCACCGGCGTGCCGCATCCATCCACCGTACGAGATGATGCGGCGCCCAAATCGTCGAGAGGGCGACCGGAACATCCGCGCAAGCCGCGAGGCGATCGAGTTGAGTGCGAAGTTTGTCCGGAAAATGCAGGCTCGTCCAGAGATGCACGATATCGTAACCCGCCGCTGCTCGTTCAGGAAAGCCCACATCAACGAGAACGCCGAGGTCGCGGAGCGCCTCGGCGGTCTTCTGCATCTGGACGACGTCGCCGCCGAAAACCCGGTCGGCGTCGTCGCGTGGAACGAAGAGGACCCGCATCGAGGCCCTACGTTTCGGTTCTAGCTGTTGCGAATCTTTGAGAGCTGCACCGCGTGCGTGAACCGGGCGATCTCTTCGCGTTGATAGCCGTCGACCTCGAGAAACGCGACGCCGTAGACCTCGCGATCGCGGACCGGTTGGAATCGCGTTACGACCCGTCCGCGAATCGCCATCTCTTCGAACGGCCGCCGCATGTCCGGGCGTCCTCCGACGCGGCGCGGTGTCCCGTTCGATATGTCGAGGACGGCCGTTTCTTCGGGGTAGACGTCGAGCACGGTCGACGGCAGCGTCAGCTTCAGATCGAAAAGCGTTCCGATGGCGATCGACTCATCGCAGTTCATCCGAATGCCGGTCGAGGAGATGTCGCCGACACGTCCTTCATTCCAACCGTCAGCGTCACGCTGGTACAGCACCGGAAATGCCGTGAGCGCGCGATAGCTGCCGCGTCGTTCGCGATCGGTCGTCGGCATGGAGTCGATCGCGTTCTGAATCGAACGCGCGGCAGCCGCGCGTCGTTCCAGTTCGCGCACATGGCGCGCAAGCGCGTCGATCTGTGGGTCCGGCATATTGCTGAAAAGAAGGTGGTATTCGAAGCGTGCGCCCGACGGAGCGTTGCGTCGCGCTTCGACGCGTCCGTGGATCGTCAGCGGTGTGCCGCTGCTGATGCCGAGATCGAATTCGACTTCGGTGCCGCGTTCCATCAGCACGAGCGAACGAATTTTGGCTCCATGCGCCGTGATTTCCATAAGCGTTCCGTACACCGGCGCCGGCAGCCGGCGCACGCTCAAGACGACGGGCATCTCGAGCGAATGCGCGTGCGACGGCCGGTGAGCGGCCGAAGCCTGCGGTGCGTTGACGGTTGCGGTGTTGCCTGCCGTGGCGGTTTTCTTCGGAATCCAACTCATGGTCTTTCTCCCAGCACTCTATTCCGTTCGGAGTTTTGCTAATTGGACTGCGTGTGTGAACCGAGCGATTTCCTCACTCTGGTAACCGTCGACGTCCGTGAACTCCACACCAAAGACTTCACGACCGTTGCGCGGCTGGAATCGCGAGACGATCCGTCCGTGGACCGTCATTTCTTCGAAGGGACGTCGATTGTCCGGAATCCGCAGCCGCCGCGGTCCGAACGGGCTCATCTCCACGCGCTCAGCCGCGGGCGGATAGACGAAGAGAAAATCATTTGGAAGCGTGAAGCACATCCGGACGACGGCGCCGACGACGAGCAACTCTTGCGTTAACAGCCGCAAGCCGCCAGCCGATATATCGTTTGCCAAAGCGGCCACCGGTGGCTTGGTATCCGCGCGATAGCGGACGGGAAACGCCGCCATCGTCCGCACCGATCCACGCCGCTGGCTCGCGCTTTTCGCAATGGCGCGCAGCGTTATATGAGAGCGGCGGTCGGCGCGAGAGCGCGCTTCCCGCCGCTCGATCTCGCGAATCTCTCGGGACAGCGCCGCCCGTTCGGTCGTCGCCATACGAGCGAAGCTGACGCCGTACTCGTATCCGCCGCGTTTTTGCGGAATCGCGCGGGTGACGATGCGGCCCATTAAAAGGAACGCGGCCTGGTTTGGCCGCTGGAGTTCGAATTCGACGTCGCGGTCGCGGTCGATCAGTATGAGCGACCGGAGACGGCAGCCGGTTTCCGAAATATCGACGAGCGTCCCGTACACGGGCGCAGGCAAACCGGCTACAGCGATCGCGATCGGTAGCTCGATGGACTGCCGGTAGAATCGCCGCCGATTGCTCTCGCCCGAATAACGCCGCTCGGCTGGGTGGCGGCCAAGCCATAACATCTCACTAATGGGGTTCGGCAGGGCACCCTTGCCTCCTTAACGGGCGACAGACCGCGAAGTAGTTTAGCGGGCGGCCTTGTGTCAATCTTTACAGTAGCGACCACACGTCGAGCTTACGCCGGACGCCTTCGATCACCGCGTCGGTGAACTCCGTTGTCGTCGCGCTTCCGCCCAGATCCGCGGTCGCTATGCCGCCGTGCACCGCTTCGAGCGCCGATTCGTATACGGCGCGAGACGCATTCGACGCGTGCTTGTCGTCGATGTACGAAAGGAGCGCGCCGGCCGCGAGAATCATTGCAAGGGGGTTTGCGACGTTCTTTCCGAAGAGCCGCGGCGCCGTACCGTGCGGCGCTTCCGCCATCACGACGTCTACCTTTGGAACTTGTCCTGAGCTTGTCGAAGGATCGAATGAGAGCAGTACGGACTCCGCGCCCGCAATCGATCCGAAGAGTTGCATGACCAAATCAGAGAGACAATCGCCGTCGCGATTCAGTGTCGGAATAACGAGCGGCACGTCGCCCGGATTGGAAAGCAGCAGCGCGTACGTCGCGTCGATCAATTGCGGCTCGTATGCGACCTCCGGATGACGCGCAGCCGCCGCATCCATCTCTTCTTTGAGCATTCCTTCGTACACCGGGCTGACGGTGTACTTCGGACCCCCAAAAACTTTTGCGTTCATTTTTTTAGCATGCACGAAGGCGTATTCCGAAACGTATCGGCACACGCTACGGTCGATCGTTTCCGTGCGATGCGCGACTTCGCTCGTACCTTCGCCTTCGCGCCACTCTTTTGCGCCGTACGCATCGCCGACCGCCATACGCACGACCGAAATCGGTGCGTGGATTCCAGCGACAGGCCGAACGCGAGGAAGTTTCCGCCCGGTGCGCACGATCACTTTGCCGCCGATTGCCTTGCGCAGGATGGCGTTGGGCGATCCGACATCGTCCCTTTGCTCGGGCGTTATGGTCGCGGCTTTCAATCCGAACTTATGCGTCCTCATCGCTTCGGCGGAATCGCGCACGACTTGATTATTTGTTGCGCGGCGGTTCTCGAGTGAAAGATCGAAGTGTTCGAACGCGAGCTCGATGTCGATCACCGATTTATCGAGAACGCGAAGCGATTCGGCGAGCAACTCTTGTCCGGTCTGGTCGCCATCGAGGACGACGATCGTGGGCGTAGGCAAATGAACTCCTAGTATAACGACGAAACGATAGATTCCATGGCACGCGTACGCCGGAAGGCGAATGCACGAAAACTCAATCTCGAGATCGTCGGGATCGGCGCCATCGGAGTGGCGCTGCTTTTCGGTATCGCTCTCGCACTGCCTGAGCACGCGGGCAACATCGGCCGCTTCACGGCCGGCGGGTTGCGCGACTTGTTTGGAGGAGGTGCACCGCTTTTCCCGGTGCTCGTCGCACTCTTCGGCGCTATCATCTTTCTCGAAATCAACGTTCCCCGCATGATTGCGAGCCTCGGCAGCGCCGCGCTGGCCTATTTTCTGATGATCGACGCTGCATTCGGTTCGCGCGGCGTCGTTCGCGGCGGGAGCGTCGGCAGCACCATCTGGTGGGCGCTGGCGGCGCTTATCGGAACCGCGGGTGCCTGGGTCATTCTCGTGATCGCGGCGTTGTCGTTGACGCTCTATTTGACACAAGTCAGTTTGAAGAAGATCATCGGGCTCGTCGTCGTCGGACTTGCGCGGCTGCGTCCGGCCGAAATGCCGAAATGGAAGCTTTCCCTGCCGGAAGGGCACGCCTCGTTGCGCGATGCGTTCGCGTTGCCGAAGCTGCCGCAGCGCGAACCGAAGGTGCCGAAAGTCCGCGCTTCGGTCTTCGATCTTGAAGAACCGCACGACGTCGACCAGATCGGCGATGGCGACGAGGACGTCGATGAAACGACGTCGATAGCGCCGGTTTCCGCGGTGTTCGCGCCGGTCGTGCCTGCGATGGTGACCGCGCGGTTAGAAGAAGAGATCGATATGATCGTCGGCGATTACGAAGCGCCCGATCTTGCCGCGACGCGCACCTATTATCTGCCGGATCTCGCGCTTTTCGATCCTCCGCAAGTGCAAGCAGCAGACGACAGCAATCGCGCGCACGTGCTGGAAGACACGCTTGCGAGCTTCGGCGTCGGCGCAAAAGTTACACACATCGAGCGCGGGCCTTCGATTACACGCTACGAACTCAAGCCCGAGCGCGGCGTGAAGATTTCAAAAATTGCGTCGCTTGCGGACGATCTTGCGCTTGCGCTCGCAGCAACGAGCGTGCGTATCGAAGCGCCGATTCCCGGCAAATCGGCCGTCGGCATCGAAGTGCCGAATTCCACCGTATCGATCGTCGCGATTCGCGAGATTCTCGACGCGCTTCCGAATCGCGGCACGGTTCCGCCGCTTTGGATGGCGCTCGGGAAAGACATCACCGGGCGCCCGGTGTTCGGCGACCTCGGCAAAATGCCGCATTTACTTGTCGCGGGTGCGACCGGTTCCGGCAAATCGGTTTGCTTGAACACGATCATCGCATCGCTGCTAGTATCCGCGACACCGGACCAAGTGCAGATGCTCATGATCGATCCAAAGCGGGTCGAGTTAACCGTCTACAACGGCATTCCACATCTCATCAAAGACGTGATTACGGACGCGCGGCTTGCCGCGGGCGCGCTCTTCGAGATGACGAAGGAGATGGACACGCGCTACGAGCGGTTCGCGAAGGCGGGCGTGCGGAAGATCGAAGAGTACAACGCGAAGTTTCCCGACGAGAAACTTCCGTATGTCGTGATCGTCATCGACGAGCTTGCCGACTTGATGCTCGTTGCGCCGGCCAAAGTGGAAACATCGATCATGCGCCTCGCTCAACTGGCGCGCGCGACCGGCATTCATCTGATCGTTGCAACCCAGCGTCCATCGGTCGACGTGATCACCGGCTTGATCAAAGCAAACATTCCGTCGCGCATTGCGTTTGCCGTCAGTTCTCAAGTCGACTCACGGACGATTCTCGACATGGCGGGTGCCGAACGGCTGCTGGGCCGCGGCGACATGCTGTATCTACCGATCGACGCGCCGAAGCCGGTTCGCGCGCAAGGCGCGTTGATTACCGGCAACGAGGTCAATCGGCTCGTCGATTTTTGGGCGGAGCAGGCGCGTCCGGATAATTTGCTCGATGTCGACGTCGTGCCGGTCTCCGACGACGACGCGAACGGCAAGAAGGACGCCGACCCCCTCTGCTACGATGCGGCGAAGTTTATCATCGAAACCAACTACGCCTCGACGGCGCAACTGCAGTCGCAATTTTCCATCGGTCATCCGCGCGCGGTTCGTTTGATGAAGCAACTCGAAGACTACAAAGTCGTCGGGCCGCACGAAGGCACGAAGCCGCGCAAAATTCTGATCGGTCTAGCCGACTTGGAAGTGATTGCACCACGCCTGGGCAAGTCCGAGGAAGCGCAGCAAGAACTGTTCTAAAGCGTGCTGAAAAAGTTGACGCCCAAACAACGTGAAGATCTACTAGAAACGTTGAAAGTACGTTTTGAAGAAAACATGAACCGCCACCGGCATCTCGATTGGATCAAAATACAGGCGAAACTTGAGCCCAAGATCGAGAAACTATCGTCGCTTCACCAAATGGAACGGACCGGTGGCGAACCGGATGTCGTCGGTCATGATAAGAAGACGGGCGAATACGTGTTTTATGATTGTTCGGTTGACAGTCCTAGAGGCCGCAGAAGTCTTTGCTACGACCGTGAAGCGCTGGAGTCAAGGAAAGAACATAAACCCCAGGGTAGCGCTGTTCAGATGGCGGCTGCCATGGGCATTGAGCTTTTAACGGAACAACAATATCGCGAATTGCAAAACCTCGGAGAGTTCGATATGAAAACGTCGAGCTGGGTGCAAACGCCGTCTGATATCCGAAAAGCCGGAGGCGCGCTCTTTTGCGATCGTCGCTACGGCGCGGTGTTCATCTATCATAACGGTGCGGAATCTTACTACGCGGCTAGAGGTTTTCGCGGCTCGCTCAAGGTCTAAGCTTTGGAGTCGCCAGGAGTGCACGTCGTCTTCCCAATGCGCGGTAGAATCGTTCCCGGAGGCGTTGCGGCCGTCGCATTTGCGCTCTTTTTGGCACTCGCTTTTTCTGTCGATCATCAGCCCGATCCGGCGTGGCTTCTTACGCTGGAAGCATCGTGGGTAAATCATTCGAGTCTTGTCGCGTGGTGGTTTACATGGCTCGGGTATGCCTATGTCCTCGTACCGTGCTGCGTTGCGTTGATCGCGATTGCGATACGGTATCCGCGCTGGCGGTGGCGTGCGGCGTACGCCATCGTTGCATTGTTGCTCGCGTGGCAGGGAGCGGATTTCTTTCAACACGTGTTCGCCCGCCCGCGCCGCCTGGATTGGGTCGTGAAGCATGAGACGGCGTTTTCCTATCCAAGTTCGCACGCCGCAATCGCAACCGGGTTTTACATGTTGCTGGGTGTCTTTGCGTGGCAAAGAACCCGGGTCGTGGGGACAGTGCTTGTCGGCTTAGGCGGCGCCATCATCTGGTCGCGACTCGCGCTCGGTGCGCACTACCTCACCGACTTGCTTGGCGGCTTTCTGTGGGGCGTCACCGTGGTAGCCGCCTTAGCCGCCGTTAACCCGCGCACGCGATAAACGTCTTCGAGGGGCTGTCTGCCACGTCTTTAGAATAGAGCGGCAATGGCATACGCACTGGATCCGGCGCTCGTGGAGATCGAGCGCAAACTCGATGCGGGCGTTCCGCTTTCGATGGACGACGGCCTCGCGCTCTACCGGACCCACGATTTGCATAACCTCGGACGCCTTGCGCGGGCGCGTAAGGAGCGCAAAAGCGGCAAGAACGTTTTCTACGTTCTGAATCGCTACATCAATTCGACGAACGTGTGCTATGCCAACTGCAAGTTCTGTTCGTTTGCTGCCGATGAATTCAAAGAGCCGCAACGCGTCTTTCGAATGACTGCCGATCAGGTCTTCGCGAAGGCGCTGGAGACCGGCTCGAACTTCAATCAAATCCACATCGTCGGCGGACACGATCCTCGCCAGCTTTCCCTGGACTATTGGCTTCCGCTGATGCGGCGATTCAAAGAAGCGCTCCCGCACGTGCAGCTGTCGTTTTTTACCGCGGCGGAGATCGAATACATGGCGAAGCGGCATCGCATGAGCTTCTCCGACATCATCAAGGCACTCAAAGACGCGGGCCTCGATAACGTCAACGGCGGCGCTGCGGAGATCCTCGGTGAACCGACGAGGTCGAAGATCTGCGCGAACAAGGTCTCCGGCGAAAACTGGCTCGTCATTCACGAAGAGCTTCACCGCCAAGGCGTCGCATCGAATGCAACGATGCTCTACGGTCACATCGAATCGCTCGAGGATCGCGTCGATCACCTCATCAAGTTGCGTCAGTCGCAAGAGCGCTCGCCCGGATTCAACGCGTTCATCCCGCTAGCGTTCCATCCCGACGGCAACGAGCTCTCACACTGCGGATGGACGAGCGGACTCGACGATCTGAAAACCTTCGCCGTTGCGCGGTTGATGCTCGACAACTTCGATCACATCAAAGCGTACTGGATGATCCAGGGTTTGAAGATTTGCCAGGTCGCGCTCCAATTCGGCGCAGACGACATGGACGGCACGCACGGTTCGACCGACGAAGAGATGATTTATCACTCGTCGGGAACGCAATCGGGTCAATATGTCGACGATCGCGAATTCCGACGGTTGATCGAGGATGCCGGATACGTTCCCGTACGACGCAACTCGACGTACGACGAATTTCCCTATGACTGGACGCCAACGGCAACTGCGTGTTCGACGCAATCGGGGACGCCGCTCGTCGAACCGGCACTCCGCGGCTCAGCATGCGCGCCCGCGGTCGGCGCAGCCGCCGGGGACGCTTAATGTCGCTCCGATGCGGACGGATCATCTACACGAACGATCTGCCGATCTATACTGCGTTCGATTCGGGCGTCATCGAGTATCCCGGAAGCCTTCACGCCGACGTGCCGGCAAACCTGAACGCGATGCTGCTTGCAGGCGACTTGGACTTGAGTCCGATCAGTGCGTTCGCGTGGGCGAAGCACTGCGACCAACTCGTGTTGCTGCCGGACTTGTGCATCGGCGCGCGCGACGAAGTCGTGTCCGTCGTGCTCGTCTCGCAAACGCCCCCCGCATTGCTTGACGGCATGCGCATCGCGCTGACCGCCGAATCGGCGAGCGGCCGCAACTTGCTGCGCGTCGTGTTGGAACGCCGTTATGGCGTGCGTCCGCACTATGCCGAGTCCGCGAATCCGTTGGAGGAAGCCGCCGCCGGAGCGCCCGCGCTCTTGATCGGTGATGCTGCCATCGATGCGCTCGAGTGCTTTGCGCACGAGCACGTTTACGATCTCGGCACGCTCTGGCACGAATGGACGCACGCGCAAACGGTGTTCGCGGTATGGGCCGCGCGCCGCGATGCGTACGAGCGTGACGCGGAAGCGATTCGCGAGTGTATGCACGCATTGACCGATTCATACACGTGGTCGCGCTCGCACATGGACGAGGTGATTGCCGAAGCGCAGCGGCTGCGTCCGCGTTCCGAGGCATTTTACGAGCGGTACTACGGCAAATTGAACTTTACGTTTCACTCCGCCGCGCAAGCCGGTCTCCGCGCATACTGCCGTGAGCTACATGCGATCGGCGCGATCGAACGCGTGCCGTCATCGCTGCCGGAGGTCATTGGTGTCGTCTCTCGCTAGGTTGCTCGATCGCGCCGCAAACGGCGGGCGCCTTTCGTTTGACGAAGGGCTGCAACTCTATCGGGACGCCGACTTGCACGAACTCGGCATGGCGGCGCACGCGCGCCGGATGGACATGCATCCGCACGATACCGTTTCGTACGTTATCGATACGACGATCGATTATACCAACGTTTGCAACGTACACTGCTCGTTCTGCGCGTTCTTCCGGCCGGAACACCACGTAGAAGGGCGTACGCTCACGCACGATCAAGTGCTCGCGCGGGTCAAAAAAGCGGCCGATCTCGGCGCGACGCAGATCATGATTCAGGGCGGTGTCAATCCCGAACTGCGTTTGCAGTGGTTCGAAGAGCTGTTCGACCGCGTTCGCCGCGAATTTCCGAACGTCGATATTCATTCGCTTTCCGTATCGGAAGTCACGGGGCTCGCGAAGATCGAGAACGCGACACCGCGCGACGTGCTCGTTCGTTTGAAGGCAGCCGGATTGAAGTCACTGCCGGGCGCAGGAGCCGAGATTCTCGTCGAGCGGGTACGCAAACGGATTTCCGCGCGCAAGGTGACGCCGCGCGAATGGCTCGACGTGATGCGGCAGGCACATCACCTCGGCATGCCGACCACCGCGACGATGATGTACGGCTCCATCGAAACGGACGCGGAACGCATCGAGCACATGGACGTGTTGCGGGAACTACAAGATGAAACCGGCGGATTCACGGCGTTCATCCCCTGGTTCTACGTGCCGTTCAAGACGCCGCTTCGCGGAAAAGAGGCGACCGCGCTCGAGTATCTGCGGGTGCTCGCCATCGCACGCTTGTACCTCGATAACTTTGCGCACCTTCAGGCGTCGTGGTTGACGCCCGGACTAAAGATGGGGCAACTGGCGCTCTTTTACGGGTGCGATGACATGGGCGGCGTCATCATCGAAGATCGCGTCGTTCGCGACGCCGGTGCGAACAACGACGCAACGCGTCGCGATCTCGAAAACGCGATTATCGGGGCCGGTTTCAAACCGGTTATTCGCGACACGTATTGGAATGTGCGGCGCGATATGGAACCCGCGACCGCATAGCCGCTAAGCAGCTGAACGAATCGTCGCCGCGCCGAGCACTTCCGTCCCGTCCGTGTCGAAAATAGCGACGAGTTGCCCGGGGCTCACAGCGCGCACCGGTTCGTCAAACTCCAACGTAAGCGTTTCGCCCGAAAGGCTCGCGCACGCAAGCGCGGGCGTTGCCCGATAGCGCACCATGGCGCGAACTCGCGCGCGCGGACGGCTAAAGCGTTCGGGACGAATTACGTTCACTTCGTCGGCGATGAGCGACGTCGCCATCAATTCGTCTTCGCGTCCGATCAGGATCGTGTTCGTTTCCGGATCGATGCGCGTGACGTAACGCGCGCCGTCGTCGTGCGCCGGCAGTTTCGCCCGTTGTCCGACGGTATAGTTCGCGATCCCCGCATGCGCGCCGACGAGTTCGCCGGACGCCGCGCGAATCGCACCTTCACGGTTGATTTCCGGGCGCAAGCGCTTGAGAACGTCGCGATAGTCGCCGCCTTCCACGAAGCAGATGTCCTGCGACTCCGTCTTGTCGTGTACCGGCAGTCCCATGCGATTGGCATGCGCTCGCGTCACCTGCTTGTCGAAGTCGCCGAGCGGAAGCAGCAGCATCGAGAGCTGTGCCGGCGTCAGCTGTGCGAGCGCGTACGACTGATCTTTGGCGTTCGCCGTGCGAAAGAGATGCGGGCCGTCATTGCGGTGCTGCACGCGCGCATAATGCCCGGTCGCCACCGATTGCGCGTTCAGGCGGCGTGCGTACTCCGCGAGCGTTCCAAGTTTGACGAAGTTGTTGCACGCAACGCACGGATTCGGTGTACGTCCGTTCGCATAATCGTCCGCGAAGCGCTCGATCACGCTGCGGCGAAACGTTTCTTCGAAGTTCAGCACGTAGTGCGCAATGCCGAGCACTGCGGCGCTACGGCGCGCGTCGTCGAAATCGTCGATGCCGCAGCAGCTTTTTGCATGCGGCGCTTTTGTCGGCGAATACATCTTCATCGTCACGCCGACGACATCGTAACCTGCTTCAACGAGCAATCCGGCCGCGACGGCGGAGTCGACGCCGCCGCTCATTGCAGCGATTACGCGCGGTTTAGGGCTCATACCGTGGCACAGGATAACAGGAATAGGGGCATAACTCCACCCCTCAATGGCAGCATTGGGCGAACGGTTTCGCGCCGCACGCGAGGCACGCGGCCTCTCTCTCTCCGATGTTGCCGAGCAGATCCGCATTCGTTCGGTCTACCTCGGTGCCATCGAAGACGAGAACTGGACTGCAATCGGCGCGCCCGTTTATACCCGAGGCTTCCTTCGCACGTACGCCCGCTTTCTGGGACTCGATCCGGAAGAGGTCGTCGCCGAGTTCAACCGCGCGACTCCATCCGGTCCCGCGACCGCAGGTGCGCCGCCCGCGTCTGCGTCGATCTCGCGCCTCCATGAACCGCGCCCGCGCAACCTCTCTCCACTGATTTGGCTTGCGTCGCTCATCGCGGTTGGGCTCGTCGCTTTCGTGTTCTACAACGAGTTCACGCTGCACGCGCGCCAAGTCGAAGCGACAGCCGCTCTTCCTTCTAATACCGCATCGCCGATGTCGACGGAGCCGCCCGGCGGCTCGCCGTCACCGGCGATGTCGGGTGGAGGGCTGGCGTCCCCGGCCGCGGCCTCTTCCGACGAGCCGAAGACGCTCAAGGTGCGGCTTCTGGCCGCTTCGTGGATTAGGGTAGCGGTTGACGGCAGTGTTAGCATGGAGGGTACGTTTCCGGCCGGGACCGCCCGCGTGTTCCACGGAAAGAACGCCGTCGTCCGAATCGGCAATGCGGGCGGCGTGGACGTGTTTGTCGACGGAAGACACGTCGGCAAGCTCGGCGCAGAGGGCGACGTCGTGGAGCGCAGCTTCACCCTCTGACCGGCTGAGCATTTTTGAGGTAGAGGAAGGTTCATGGCGAGCGAAGCGTCGTTCGATATCGTGTCGCGCATCGATCAGCAAGAGCTGGATAACGCGCTCAACCAGGCGCGCAAGGAGATCGACAACCGGTTCGACTTTAAAAGCTCGAAAACGTCGATCGAAAACGATTCGAAGAAGATCACGGTGGTTTCTGACGACGAGCTGAAGATGAAAAACGTCATCGATATCATCGAAAGCAAAGCCGTGAAGCGCGGAATCGATATCAAGGCATTCGACATCGGCGAAGTGGAACCGGCAGCCGGTGGAACCGTGCGCCGCGTGATCGCGGTACGCAGCGGCATTCCGAAAGACAAGAGCAAGCCGCTGATGGAGAAAATCAAGGCGCTCAAGGTCAAGGTCAACGCGCAGTATCAAGACGAGCAGATTCGTGTAACGGGCAAGAGCCGCGACGATCTTCAAAAAGTCATCGCAGAACTCAAAGCGATGAACTTTGAACTGCCCCTCCAGTTTGTGAATTATCGGTAAGCCATGGCCACCGTCTCCTTCGTTAGTTTAGGCTGCGCAAAAAATCTGGTCGATACCGAAGTCATGATTGCGAAGCTTGGCGCCGCAGGATATGAACTCACCGCTGAGGCGCACCGCGCGGATACCGTCATTATCAACACCTGCGCGTTTATCGATCCCGCAAAAGCCGAGTCGACGGAAATGATTCTCGAGCACGCGCAACGGAAGCTTCCCGGGCAGCAACTTGTGGTGGCGGGCTGTCTCGCGCAGCGGTACGGCGAGCAACTCCAGTCGCTGATTCCGGAAATCGACGGCGTCGTAGGTACCGGCGCGTACGGCAGCATCGTCGAATTGCTCGACGACGTTCATGCCGGGCGCAAACCCGTTCGTTTGGATTTCGAAACGGAGGCGGAGCACGATTTTCTTCCGCGCTTGATTACGACGCCGAAAGCGACGGCGTACTTGAAAGTCGCCGAAGGCTGCGATCATCCGTGCACGTTTTGCATCATTCCGAAATTGCGCGGTCGTTTCCGCAGCCGTAGCGCCGAGTCGATCGTCAAGGAAGCGCGTGCGCTTGCGGCGGCCGGTGCGAAAGAACTGATCTTGATCGCTCAGGATACGTCGATGTACGGACGCGACCGCGGAATGCGCCGAGGCGGCCTCGCGGCGCTTCTCCAGCATCTTCACGAGATCGACGGTATCGAGTGGATTCGGTTGCTCTACCTGTATCCCGCAACGGTAGACGGCGAACTGATCGACACGATTGCGAGCCTTCCGAAGATCTGCAAATACATGGACATGCCGCTGCAGCACGCGCATCCCGACGTCCTGCGCGCGATGCTGCGCCCCGGCAACGGCGAGCGCTACTTAGAAATCATCAACGACTTCCGCGAACGCGTCGCGGGAATTACGATGCGCTCGACCTTCATCGTCGGATTCCCGGGCGAGACCGAGGAACACGTGCGATACCTCGAGGAGTGGATCGGCCGGGCCGAATTAGATCGCGTCGGCTTTTTTGAGTACAGCGCGGAGGAGGGAACGCCGGGCGCACAACTGACCGGTCAGGTGCCCGCGCGCGAGCGGCGCAGACGGCTGGTTCGCCTGCGTGAAGCGCAACGGCTCGCTTCCGAACGGGCTCGCGCGAAGCGGGTCGGTTCGACGGTCAAGGTCCTCGTCGAAGAGCGGCGCCGGCTGCGCAAGAGTGATGCATTGCGCGCGCCGCTCGGAGGGGCCGACGTGTGGTACGGACGTTCTGATGGCGAAGCACCCGGCGTCGACGGCGGTGTGTATTTTACCGGCGATGCGCGGATCGGGGAATTCGCCCCGATCACGTTGGAAGGTCATGGCCCGTTTGACTTCTACGGACGCGTCGCGGCCGGCATAAAGGAGCCGATTTCGGTTGGGTAAGCACTTGGAGCAGCCGCCGGTCTCGATGGAAAAGCCCGAACCTACCACGCCGTTGTGGATACGGCGTACGACGCTTATTATCGGGCTCGTGCTCGTCGGATTCGGGTCCGCGCTTGCCGGTTTCGCTATCTTCAAACACGAGAACCCGGTGCAGTTCATTACCGACGCCTTCGTGCCGTCGCCCGATCAGGTCTTCGGGAAACCGAACCTGCTCGTGCTGATGGAAGGCCTCGATTATGACTACACCGACAACGACATCGAGTTTTCGAAGAATTCGCGAAGCGACGTCATCAAGGCGGTCAACCTCGACTTCGTCAATAAAGGCGTTTACGTCGTTTCAGTACCGCGCGATATGCTGGCGACATATCCGAACGGCTCGCAACGCAAGATCAACGAGGCGCAATCGGACGGTGGCGTCAAAGAAGCGCAGCAAGTCATTGCGCAATTTCTCGGCATCCCGGGTTTCGACCGTTACGTCGTGTTGCGCATCGACGCAACGAAAGATCTGATCAACGCGATCGGCGGGATCGATCTCTACGTCAAAACGTCCGATTGTTTGATGAATCACACGGGGTGCACCGGCGGACGACTCGACTATGATGATACGTGGGGTCATCTGCACATTCACTTGTCCGAAGGGCTGCATCATCTAGATGGCGATGCGGCGGTCGGTTACGGCCGCTTCCGTCACGACTGGTGCAGCGACCCATGCCGCATTATGCGACAAAATGAAGTCATAACGGCCGTGCTCGACAAGATCAAGGGCGACAAGATGAACACGCTGATTCACGCGGGCAACATTCTTGCCGTCATTCGTCGCGACATTGACACGAATCTCACGCAAAACGAGCTGTTTTCCCTTGCGTCGTACTTTTCGAATTTCTCTCCGAAGAACGTGCACTTCGCGCAGGTGCCGTATACAGACGACGTCGAGATGGCCGATGGTGACGATTTGATACCCGACAAAACGCAACTCGCGGGCATCGTGCAGAATACGTTGATTGCGCCTCCGACGCCGCAACCATCGCCCGACGCCATGGCTCTCGCCGCGATTGCTCCGGGAACGGTCCGCGTGGACGTCGAGAACGCGAGCGGAACGACGGGCGCCGCGCGCGCCGTTGCCGATACGCTAAAGAATGCGGGTTTCGCGATCGGTGACGTGGGTAATGCCGACGTCACGGATCAGGACAAGACGCAAATCCAAGAACATTCTACGGTTACGTTCGCCGGCGCTAAAGTGCGTTCGGCATTGCCCGCAGCGCTGCAATCCACGCCGATCACGGGCTTGCCGCCGGCGAGCAGCAGCCCCAGCGCGACGGCGACCGCGCAGCCGAGTGACGTGACCGTGTACGTCGGCCGTGATTTAGCCAACGCCGTCGTCGCGAAGCGGACGACACCGTCCGCATCGCCGTTGTAAGGTGCGCGCGCGAATGCAAACCGTTATCGCGACGCTCCTGGTCATTGCGCTCCTGATTGCGGGCGCGCGCGAATTGAAGCATATGACGGAACCGACGTCGGCCGTCATTACGCCGACGATGAATGCCGATGCAGAACTCGGCACGGGGCTCGGTGCCCGCATTCACCGTCTCGCCGAGAGAACGCAATCGCGCGGTGCGGTTGACCATCCGAAGCTCATCGCGCTGACGTTCGACGACGGTCCGTATCCGATGTTCACGCCGTTGCTCCTCGACGAGCTTCACTCGCTCAACGTTCCCGCGACATTTTTTTTGATCGGGCGCGATGCCGAACAATGGCCGGAACTCGCGCAGCGCATCGAAGCGCAAGGCAACGAGATCGCCGATCATACCTATTCGCATCCGAATCTCGATCAAGAGACGCCGCAGCAAGTTCGCGACGAGATCACGCGCGGACGCGACGTGTTATGGAGCCTCGTGCACGATCCATCCGTGCGCACGATGATGCGCCCGCCGCACGGGCGCTATACCATTGCGACGATCGAGACCGCGCAGCAAATGGGCTACGATGTCGTGCTGTGGACGGACGACACCGGCGACTGGCGCACCGTCACGCCCGAGAATATCGAAAACGGCGTTGTCAAGAACGCAACGGCGCCGGACATCGTTCTTATGCACAGCGGCAAACTGGCAACGGTGGAGGCGATCCCGGCTATCGTCGCTCGTTTTCGCCGCGCCGGGTACACGTTCGTAACGGCAGGTGAACTGCTGCGGCACGTTACGCCGTACGCCGTGAACCACGCGCCGCACGACAAAACGGTTTAGCCGTCCTCCTAAGAAGGAATCCTCGTGCCTCGACAGATTATCGACACGGAATCGAGTAAGCCCGCGTATCACCGGCGGCTTGCAATCCGCTGGGTCGTTACGATCATTCTGATCGCGATCGTTGCATTCGTCGCCTTTGAACTGTGGAGGGCGTCACATCACCCGGCAGCGGTCGGCTTATCCATTCCAGGAAAAGTGGCCCGCCTATCCAACCTGGGACTGCTTTCCTCGAGGAGATTGTATGCTGCGTAGGCTTGCCATTGGTCTTGCGGGACTCGCCGCTACGGCGATTGCGGTCGCCGGCTGCGCGTCCGGCGGTGCAAACCAAACCCTTTCCGTCGGTCCGTCGTTCGCGCCCGAGACGCTGTACGCGACCAATGCAACGCAGAACGGCATCAGCGTCTATACGACGTCGACGGCCGGTGGTCCCGATTATCAGATTTCGACCGGTGGCTCCGCCGGTGGTCTAAACGGCCCGCAGTATCTCACGTTCGACAGCAAAGCCAACATCTTCACGACGAATTGGCAGCCCAGCCTTAAAAGCGGGGCGATTGTCGAGATCAAAGCCGAAGCGACCGGAAACGTCATTCCTTTCAACGGGTTCAGCTATGGAAGCGTGCATCCGCGCGGCATCGCGGGGTACTCAACGACGAGCGGCTCGACGAAAACCGATTATCTCGTCACGGCCGTCGTCGATCCGAACCAGCCGCAAGCGTTCTCGAATCAGCTGCAGCTCTTCAACGCGGTGGTCTTGGGTGGCGCGATCGAACGGGTTGCCGGTCCCCTCACCGGACTCAACGTCCCGAGCGGCGTGGCCGTCGATTCCAACCAGAACATCTACGTGACGAACCTTCAAGGCGCGTCGGTCGAGGAGTTTACCTTGCCGAGCCCTTCGCCCACGCCGTCGCCGACCGCGACCGCATCACCGACGGCAACGCCGTCGCCGACCGCAACGCCCACCGGTGCGACGGCGACCCCCTCACCGACACCGTCGCCGACCGCGACGCCGGTCAACGTCGCGCCCGTGAAGACGCTCACCACCGGCATTGGTCAGCCGACCGGGATCGCGCTTGGCGGCAGCGGAACGCTCTACGTCAGCGACCAGGCAGCGAAAGTGTGTACGCCCTCATGTCCGGCCGTGCTCATCTTCGCGAACGGCAGCACGACGCCGACGTTTATTGCCGGAAGCAATACAAAACTGTTTGCTCCGACCGATGTTAAAGTTGACAGCTCAGGAAAGATCTATGTCGCGGATTCGACGGCGTCCGGCGCGGGCGTTATCTACGTCTTTCCTTCCGGTGCGACCGGAAACGTGGCGCCAACGACTACGTTCACGTCACCGGGTACGGTGATCGGCCTCGGCCTAGCGCCGTAATCGACGAAGCGTGCCTTTCCACCCTCGGCGGCGAGAGCGACCTCGGAAGCTGTTGTGGCGGAGACTGAAGCGCGGCGGCGGCCGTGAAACTCGACTGCGGTAAATCGGGCGCGCGGCGACGAAGACATCGGTCAAAGCAGAGCTTCTTAAAGAAACAACTGATCCCGGAGAACGTTACAAACCCGTATGGCATTCCTCAAGGCGCTTTTCGACGGCAACGAGCGCGAAATTTCCCGGTTGCGGCGCACCGTTGACCAAGTCAACGCGCTCGAATCGCAGACTGAAGCGCTCTCCGACGAAGCGCTTCGCGCGAAGACGGAAGAATTTCGCGGACGCCTAGCCGCCGGCGAACTGCTCGATGATTTGTTGCCCGAAGCTTTCGCCGTCGTACGCGAGGCCGGCAAGCGTGTGCTCGGCATGCGACATTTCGACGTGCAGATCATGGGCGGACAGGTGCTTTACGAAGGCCGCATCGCCGAGATGAAAACCGGCGAAGGCAAGACGCTCGTTGCAACGCTGCCGGTCTATGCGCGCGCACTCGAAGGCCGCGGCGTTCATGTCGTCACGGTCAACGACTATCTTGCGCGCCGCGACGCCGAGTGGATGGGACCGCTCTATCAGTTTCTCGGGTTGAGAGTCGGCGTGATTCAGCACGACCTTACGCCGCCGGAACGCCGCGAACAGTATGCGTGCGACGTGACATACGTCACGAACAACGAGGTGGGTTTCGACTATCTGCGCGACAACATGGCGTGGCAGATGGAAGATCTCGTACAGCGCGAGCTTTATTTTGCGCTCGTCGACGAAGTCGACTCCATCCTCGTCGACGAGGCGCGCACGCCGCTGATTATCAGCGGCCCATCGCAAGAGTCGACCGAGCTATATGAAAAGTTTGCGCAGATTCTTCCGCGGCTCAAGAAAGAAGAAGACTACACCGTCGACCAAAAGGCGCACGCCGTTCCGGTCACGGAAGCGGGTGTTGCGAAGGTCGAGAAGATGCTCGGCATCACGAATCTCTACGATCAGCGCAACATCGAGCTCGCACACCAGCTCAACGCTGCGCTGAAGGCTTGGAATCTGTTCCATAAGGACCAGCAGTACATCGTCAAAGACGGTGAAGTGATCATCGTCGATGAGTTCACGGGGCGTTTGATGCACGGACGCCGCTATTCCGACGGCATCCATCAGGCGATTGAAGCGAAGGAAGGCATAAAGGTTCGAGGCGAGGACCAAACACTCGCCACGATCACGTTCCAGAACCTTTTCCGTCTCTACGATCATCTCGCCGGCATGACGGGTACCGCGAAGACCGAAGAGCGCGAATTCCGCGATATCTATGGCCTCGACGTAGTCGTGGTTCCGACGAATCGCCCGATGGCGCGTAAAGACAGCTCGGACATCGTCTACAAGTCGGAGAAAGCAAAGTTTGACGCGGTCGTCAACGAGATCATCGCCGAGCACACCAAGGGACGCCCGGTGCTCGTCGGAACGCGGTCGATCGAGAAGAGCGAACTGCTTGCGGCAATGCTGCGCCGTAAAGGCGTCGAGTGCAATGTGCTCAACGCAAAATATCACGAGCAGGAAGCCGAGATCGTCAAAGATGCCGGCCAGGACGCGCAAGTGACGATCGCGACCAACATGGCGGGTCGCGGCACCGACATCAAGCTCGGCACGAACGTCGCGCAGAAGGGCGGTTTGCACATCATCGGTACCGAGCGCCACGAGTCGCGCCGTATCGATAACCAGTTGCGCGGCCGTTCGGGACGCCAAGGTGATCCCGGGTCGACACGGTTCTACGTCTCCCTCGAAGACGAAGTGATGCGTCTCTTCGGCGGCGACCGCATGACGAACATCATGGATCGCGTCGGTTTCACCGATGAGCAGCCGATCGAATCCGGGCTCGTCACGAAATCGATCGAACGGGCCCAGAGCAAGGTCGAGAATCACAACTACGAGATTCGCAAGCACGTCCTGGAATACGACGACGTGATGAACAAGCAGCGCGAAATCATCTACGCCGACCGTCGCGCGATACTGGAAGGCAACTTCGACTCGCGTACGTTCATGCTGCAGTCCCTCGAAGCGAAAGTCGACGAGGCCGTCGACCACAACGCGCCGGAAAACGCGCATGCGAGCGAGTGGGATTATGACGAGATGCTCGCGATGCTCGATCAAGTCTTTCCCATCAAGCAAGAGCTGACGGCAGACGAGCTGCGGGGCAAAGATCGCGAAGAAGTCCGCCGCATGCTCAACGATCGCGCACGCGCGGCCTATGAAGCGAAAGAAGCGGAAGTCACACCCGAAATTCTGCGCGTGGTAGAACAACGGTATCTGCTTCTGCCGATCATCGATCGCCAGTGGGTCGACCATCTCTACGTGATGGATCATTTGAAGACCGGCATCGGCCTGCGCGGGTACGGTCAAAAAGATCCCCGCGTCGAGTACGAAAAAGAAGCGTACGAAATCTTCGAATCGCTCAAAAACAACATCGCGGACGAAGCGATCAAAGGCGTCTTCCGCGTCGTGATCGAGCATGGCCCACCGCCCGGACAAAATGGCGGCCAAGGCAGTGGCCAGCATGCTCCGTTGCCGCCGTTTGAGCCGATCCCCGCCGGTGCAATGGTTCCGCAAGCTGCACCCGAAGGGCGTCTGTCACCGCGCGAAGCAGAGCAGTTGCTCGGACCGATGCCGGGTGCGGATCGCCGTCCTCAACAACTGCATACGAATCTTGGCGACGGCGAACCGGCGAAGCCGGCGCGTCACGCGGATAAGATCGGGCGCAACCATCTGTGTCCGTGCGGCAGCGGCAAAAAATACAAGAAATGTCACGGCGCTAGCGCCTAGCTTCGTAGGTGCTTTGCGCCGCAGTCGAAGGGCCGTCTCGCGCAGCGACGTGCGTGACCCCTCGTAAGGGAAAGCGTCCGAAAACCCGCCTCGTGCGGGTTTTCTACTTACGCACTTTTTCGGGAGAACGAAGTTTTGAAATTGCCCTCCGGGCAAGCCCGAAAAAGCTGCAAATTTCCCTTACGAGGGGTCACGTACGTCGCTGCGCGAGACGGCCCTTCGACTGCTTGTTGGTATGCGGGGTCGCGTTACGTCGCGTGGCCGCTTGGCTGGGTACAAGCGCAGTATGAAAGTGATGGCAACGATACTGATTTTGATGAGCGCCATCGTTCCGGCGGCGGCTAACACGTGCGTGGCCCCGACCGTTTCGTCTGCGCGCGTTGTTGACGTTTCGCACGATGGAAATTTGAATCACTATCGGATCGAGATGACGATCTTGAACAACACTAGCGCGACGCAAGCGAGAAACACGATGCAGTTCGTCGACATCTACAAGAATCATCAAAAGCTCGACGCGATTGGTATTCCACCGTTGCATCCGGGCGGATCGTACAAAGCGTATTACACGCTTTCACGTTCGAGCGAGGCTGGTGAGGGAAGCGTGACGTTGAATCTTTTGACGCGAGTCGTTCAACCGGCATGCGCCGCAACCGCGCCGGCGCGCACGATCACGTTCTAGGCGTCGTACGGTTCGAAGGCTTTTACGAAATCCCAATAACGGCGAGCACGGTTGACGTAATTGTCATCACGTGCTCGCATCTTGTGGGATGCTCGTAGCGCTTCCGACGCTACTTGACGTCCAACACGTTGTACGTCATATGACGTCCGCTTACGAGTGGTTCGCGGGTCGGCATCGGGGCCGGCGTTGCAACCGGGTTCGGCGCGTTCGGACCATTGACGAGTGTTCCGCCGAGATCGACGTTATTCGCGGTGGCGTTCACGTCGACGCCGGTTCCGTTTGAACGCATGGTCGTCGTGATGTTGCCGCCGGTACCGTTATTGCACGTTACCGCAAGCGATCCGTCCTGATTGCGCGCTACGAACTCGCCGTTGCCGAGATCGGCGCTTTGTCCCGGTTCGAGTGAAAAGCTTCGCCCGAACTGCGAAATCTTGACGTTTCCATCTTTATTCATCGTGACGTTCGTTGCGCCGTTGTTCGTAGTGACGGTGGCGGATTGGTTGTACGTTACGCCGTTTGCCGCCGGCGGCGTTGCTTGTGTCGAGATCTGATACCCGCCGGAAATCGAATCCGAAGATAGCAGGTTGGGCTGACTGCCCATGTTGTTCCATGTTTGTCCGTTGAACGAAAGATGCGGATCGCCAACCGATCCGCCGGTGGCGTTCTGAAAGTATTGCTCGCCGCTCGTCTGACCTCCGAAAAACCGCTGCAGCATTTGATACAGCTGTTGCAAGATGTTTGCGCTGAACGATCCGAACATCGAGCCGAATGAATTTTGCCATGGCTCGTTGTTCGATTGCCATGAATTTTCATTGTACTGGCTGCGGATAAAATCGCCGCCGCTCATCACCGCTGCACCGAGCGGCGCGGCGAGATACGGTAAGACCTGCTCGGGATTCGGCGCTTGTCCGAACGAAACGTCCAGGGGACGCTCTTGCACCGCAAAACTCATCGAAGAACCTCCTTCGCCGTACCATCCCACGGCTTCGATGCGCGGAAAGGGACGACGCGAGCGGACGAGAATCGGCTTGCGCAATGAGCGAGAACCAAGTCGGCACGATTAACCGCTTCAACGACCGCCTCACGATACTGAAGGAGCGTCTTTGACTACGTAGGGCAACGCCGCAGGATCAGCGAGCTGGACGAACGGTCGCGAGCAGAGGGGTTATGGAACGATCCCGACGCGGCACAGCGGACGATGAAAGAGCTCGCCGACCTCCGCGAAGAAGTTGCGCGTATGGACGCCGTCGAGCGTACACTGCGCGACGCACGTGAGCTCCTTGAAGTCTTCGGCGACGATGAAGCGGCCTCGAACGAAATCGACGCGAATCTTACGCAAGCTTCAGCGGCACTCGACGCACTCGAGATGGCCGCGAATTTCGACGGGGAATTCGATTCGCACGGCGCCATCGTAAGCATCTTCGCCGGCGCGGGCGGCGTCGACGCGGCCGATTGGACGCAGATGTTGCTGCGCATGTATCTACGCTGGGCGGATCAAAAGAGCTTCGCTACGCAAATCGTCGATGAATCGCCCGCTGAAGAAGCCGGGCTGAAATCCGTAACGTTCTTCGTTCGGGGACGCAATGCGTACGGACTGCTGGAGAGCGAACGCGGCGTTCACCGGCTCGTGCGGTTGTCGCCGTTCGATGCGGCCCATCGACGCCATACGTCGTTTGCAGCAGTCGACGTCATTCCCGAGATCGAAGCCGGCGAAGATGTTGAGGTCGAAATCAAACCGGACGATCTCCGCGTCGAAACGTTCAAGTCCGGCGGCGCGGGCGGCCAATACGTCAATAAGACGGAATCGGCCGTGCGCATCATTCATCTACCGTCGAACATCATCGTTGCCTCGCAGCAGGAGCGTTCGCAGGCGCAGAACCGCGATGTCGCGATGAACATTCTTCGCGCGAAGCTCGTGCAGCGTGCGGCGGAAGAACGCCATGCGAAACTTACAGAATTGCGCGGCGAACGCCAAGCCAATGAGTGGGGTTCGCAGATCCGGTCGTACGTGTTGCAGCCGTATCAGTTGGTCAAAGATAACCGAACCAATGTCGAAACGGGTAACGCGCAAGGAGTCCTCGACGGCGATATCGACACGTTCGTTTGGGCGTACCTGCAGCAGCGGCGCAAGCTTTCCTGATGCGCGATCGCTTCCCCTGGGTTCTCGCGCTCATCTACGCGGCGGTCTTTACATGGCTCGGCGCAATCCGCTATAGCGTACACCGGAATTTCGTCGACTTCGGTATCTTTGCGCAGACGATAGCGAGCGCGTTCGGCTGTTACTGCAACCCGATCGAGGGAAGCCATTGGGCGTTTCACTTTTCGCCGATTCTCTACATAGTCGGCGCGATCGTGAAGGTGTGGGATTCGCCCTTCGTGCTGATTGCCGCGTCGGCGATCGGCGGTGCGCTCGCGATCCCGCCGGTATACGGACTCGTATTGCATCGTGGCGATCGAACGATCGCGCGCCTCTCGGCGCTCGTGGCCTTCCTGTATCCGCCGTTGCAGGGGTTGACCTTCAACGATTTTCATGAGAACGCGCTTGCGCCGGCGGCGGTGCTGTGGGCTTTTTGGGCATTCGATGCCGGAGCGCTGACGTTCGCCGTCATCGCGGCGCTCGTTGCGATGTGCATCAAGGAAGATCAAGCGATCTTCATGGTGATATGCGGCGCCGCTTCGGCGTGGTTTTTCCGGCGGACGCCGCGTGGAGCGGCCGGAGCGGTCGTCGCGGTGTGCGGAGTCCTCATTGCGGGTGTGTTTTTCCTCGTGATCCAACCGCACGCGACCGCCAATCCGAACTGGGAGCCCGTTCGCTTCTATGCGTGGTCAAGCGGCGACGTAAAAACGCTCTTCCCCGTCGGAATTGCGCAACGGCTCGGTTTCATCGTCTTGGTTTTTCTCCCGCTGCTTTTTTTACCGTTTCGTTCGCACACGCTGTGGTTCGCACTTGCGCCGTTTGCAGAAGTTCTGCTCTCTCGGATGTCGACGACGTTTACAACCGGGTCGCATTATGCGGGCGCGTGGATCGGTTATGTGCTGGCCGCGTTCGCGTACGCGGTGCGCGACCCTCGTCCTTCAGGCGTTCGTTCCCGTCTGATCGCATGCTGCGCGCTCTGTGTCGTAGAACTGACGGTCGCGAACCCGCTTCACCCTGGTATAAATCTGCGCGCGCGACAACCACGAGACGTCGCTTTGGATCGCGCGCTTGCGGCGCTTCCACGTGGTGTGCCGGTTGCGACGCAAGAAGAAGCGTACACGCATCTCGCGTTGCACGATCCGAATGTGCGGCTTTTACCCGAGGATTCAGGCGAATTGCTCGACGCGTGCTTCGTTCTGATCGATCGTGCGTTTCCGCAATCGCCGCGTTTGCAAGAATACGGCGAGGCGTTCGAGCGGCTCGTCGCGTCGCGCGTCTACACGCTCGTCCGGCAACGCGACTCGATCGAACTGTACCGCCGTAAAGCACCGTGCCGCTAGAGCAGCTGCCGCAGTGCTCGTGAAATCTGCGCCGGCCATCCGTCGTCGGCGCGAATCACGCGATACGGCGCAGCCCACGGCGACCAGCGCGCCGTTTGTAGTGCGTAGTCTTTGATAGGCGGAAACACGGCGACCGTCGGCGTTCCGACCATCCCCGCAACGTGAAGCGCTCCCGAATCCGGCGCGACGATTGCGCGCGCGCCTGCGATCGCTTCTTTCCACGGTTCCAACGACGAGAATCGGTCGACGGTCATGCCGCTTTCGGATGCGACCGTTCGCGCGTAGTCCGCTTCGTTTTCGGACGCAATGGCGTGCACTTCACCGGCATTTGCAGTCCGTTGCAGCGCTGTGACGACATCTTTGAGCGACATGCCCAGGCGCTGCCATTTGTCCGTGACTTGGAACGCGATACGCGAGCTGCGCGGCGGTTCTCGTTCGACGATCAGCGAACGCAACCGGGCCGAATCATGCGTCGGCGTGGCATCGTCGCCAAGAATGCTGCGCGCAAGATTGAAGAGCACCACCGATTCGTGCGGCCCAGCCGGATCGAGTCCGGCGCTGCGGACGACGACGTGATTGACGAGCGTACGCGCCCACAGCGATTTGAACGGCTTCCCCCATCCGTTGATAAAACCAACGCGCACAGGCGCGCCGATGCGATGTGCGAGCCGGTAGCCGCTCGGATCTTCTGTTGCAACGAGGATGTGGGTGAATGGATTGGCCGATAAGCGCTGGGCGAATTCATCGATCGCACGTCGATTCTCCCGCGCGCTCGAGCGAAGCGCAAACGATGCAACGTGAACCGCGCGTGCCGCCCGCGAAGAGAAAATACCAGCGTTTACGCGACGCAGCACGAGCTCGACCGGGATCGAGCGCTCGCGCAAGGCGGCGAGCAGAGGCGTCAATGCGAGTGCGTCGCCGATTGCATCCAGGCGGATCACGAGCACCGACGGTGAAGTCTGCGGCATGGTGCTTGGATGATTGCCCCGCACGACGTGGTCACCTTCAGCGAACTGGACGGCGTCCGTATCGTTCGCCGTTACGGTTACGTTTCGGGAATCGCATCGCGTCCGCGCAATCGTCTACGCTCGACGTTTCGGAGCCTCGGAATGTTGATCGGTGTCGCACCGAACGAGTTTCTCAGCGACGCGGAACACTTGCGGAACGAAGCGCTCGAAGGAATTTATAAACGCGCAACGGTGCTCGGCGCCAATGCGGTGATCGGACTGAGTTTCCATGTGTCCGAAAGCGCGGACGGTTCGTGTAAGGTCGTTGCGTTCGGCGAAGCGGTTTTGACGGCGCGCGACGAGGACGAGCCTCGTGCTTGAAGAGCGCGCACGGCGTGCGCGCGTGCTCGAACACGCCGCGGCCCTTGCGGCGGCGTGCCGCAAATGCGCGATCGGTTCGCAACGCCGGAACAATGTTTACGGTGAAGGCGATCCATGCGCGCGGTTGATGGTGATCGGTGAAGGGCCGGGCGAGACGGAGGATTTACTCGGGCGTCCGTTCGTCGGCCGGGCCGGACAGTTGCTCGATAAAATGCTCGGGGCGATCGGTCTCGCGCGCGAGGACGTCTACATTTGCAATACCGTAAAGTGCCGTCCAACGCTTCCCGGCCCGCGCGGTCCGAGGAATCGCGCGCCCGAACCGCTTGAGATGACCAATTGCCGGCCGTACCTCGACGAGCAGATCGACATCATTCAGCCGCGCGTCATCCTCGCGCTCGGCGCGCCCGCGGCGAAGTCGTTTCTCGGGCGCGAATTTCAAATTACGAAAATGCGTGGTCGGTGGTATGTCGGGCCGCAAACCATTCCGCTGATGGTAACCTTTCATCCGGCGTATTTGCTGCGGCAGACCGGAGGCGAACTTACCGCCGTTAAGCGCATGGTTTGGAACGACCTCAAAGCGGTACGAGCGAAGCTTCAGGAGCAAGCGCCCTGCATTCCCCTTGAGCAAGCCGTACTGTTTGACACGTAATGGTATGATGGGGTGCTGTCATGACCAGGGATGCCCTTCGTATTTGGGTTGATGATGTTGCGCGCCGGGCGGGTTTTGCGGGCGCCGACGATTTTGCGCGAGCCGTCGACCTGAAGCCGTTTCGCCTCAGACAACTCTACCGGGCGGCCGCAAAAGAACTCGTCGAGAACATCGGCGACGTAAGCACGCTGCCGAAAGAATTGCGCGCCGAGTTGCATGCGCGCGGCGTCACGTTCTCTTCGCTCTCGCCCGTTGTTTTGCAGCGCTCGAAAGACGGTCAAACGACGAAGGGGCTTTTCCGTCTGCGCGACGGCAATGAAGTTGAAGCTGTGCTGATGGAACACTTCGGCGGTCGCACGACGGTGTGCATTTCATCGCAAGCCGGATGCGCGTTCGCGTGCGCGTTCTGTTCGACCGGTCAAGCCGGCTTCACGCGCAATCTCCAGGCGACCGAAATCTTCGATCAAGCTCTATTCTTTGCACGCGAACTGCAATCGCGCGGCAAGCGTATCACGAACGTCGTCTTCATGGGGATGGGCGAGCCCTTCCACAACTACGATGCAGTGATGAACGCGATCGCATTGCTGCACGACCCTCACGGTCTGGGGCTCGGCCATCGCCACATCACGATCTCCACCGTCGGTCTCGTCGATAAGATCGACCGATTTGCAGACGAAGGTTTACAAGTCAATCTGGCGATTTCACTCCACGCGCCGAGCGATCGCGTGCGCAGTGCGATCATGCCGGTGAATCAAAAGTTCGACACGGCGCAGTTGATGGCGGCGGTCGAGCGCTACGTCGAGAAGACGAATCGTAAGGTGTTCTTCGAATACGTCATGCTCGAAGGGATCAACGACACCGAAGAGTGCGCGCACGAACTTGCCGATTTAATGCGCGGCAAGCTGTACCACGTCAATCTCATTCCGTACAACGCGACGCCCGACGGGCCGTTTCAAGGTACGGCAGAGCCTCGGATCTGGGCGTTCGCCGGTATTCTGGGCGAAGCCGGCGTCCCGACCACGGTCCGCCACAATATGGGTCGCGACATATCAGCCGCATGCGGGCAGCTTAGGGCACAAGTCGAACGGAACTCGATAGCCGCAAAGCACGCGGCTGAGAAGGCGCAGGCCGTTTCTTAAGGCCCCAGCCGACGCACGGGGCTCCGCTCTAGCCCGAATCAAAGGGCGGTGTCTCTTCGCGCGTCGGGCTGGGCACTCACCTGATTGTTTCCGCTGGCCGTCCTCTAGCGCAGCATCGACGGGTCTTTGGCGAACGTATCGAACAGCTGGGTAAACATATTGAGTGCGAAGGTTTGGATTCGCCCAACTTCGAGCGTCCTCTCAAGTCGCATCTTTGGGTCCTGCGTCCTTCCGGGAGACCGAGAAGCGAATTGAGGATGAGCCAAAACTCCTCGCTGTAGCGCATTGTAGCGGCGTTCCCGCTATCGCTCAGTCCTCGTTCGTCGTTTGCCCGCGCCCGGCTGATTGCGGCTTGAACTGCCGGGTCGTTGTCGGGGAAAACCGCTACGCGGACGCGCTCCATGTCGGCAAGCATCGCTCTGCCGGTCGCATCCAATTCGCCCGCTTCGTTGCACAGTGCTTCGCTGTTCCTATCGACCCAGCGATTATGAACGAACCACGCCATGTACGCCGCGAACCGCAGCAACGTGTCGCGGTTGAGGCTCTTTCCAATTGCGACATACTCCGGCGTTTTGGAATCGCGGAACATCAGCTTCCCGGTATCGGGGATGGCGGTTATTAGCGCAATCGCGAACGCCAGTTGCGAGCCCGTGCGTGTGAGCCACAACGTTCCGTGATCATCCCGGAGCCTCGAGTCTGTAGCGTTATCGTGATAATCCCAGCATCGCTTTGTGACTGCACGCGCTAACGGAAATTGGTAAACCTATCTGGCGAGCAGCCTGCCCGTGTTTCGCCGACGACCATCGTTGATGGAAGAAAGAGTCGCAGTTACCGTGCGCGTTGTCTGCTTGAGAAAACTCAGCACGTAAGACGCGTATACAAGTCCAGTTCCCCAGGTTCGTGACATGTAGAGTATGAGTATATGACGCCCAGGCGCGACTCGCGCCGTGTAGCTCTTGCAGAAAGCGCTGGTATACGTCTTGCTGTCTTATTGGGCAAGGGACGATGCAATGGCCCGACTTATTCAGCACGGCAGTAAGTTGGAGTTCGTTCGAGAGGCGCAATCGAACTGTATGCTCGCGAGCACTTGCGACGCTGGAGTGTACCATCGGAGCGTACAAATGTTCCCGCTTCGTATGCTGCCGCTTCTGCTCTTTGAACTCGCGCGGAAGGCGATATCGGTACCCTCAGATTGCGCTGCCGTTCTGGCTCGCGCACGCCCCTTCTCCGCCGCACGTCGCCGCGAACATTCCCATCATTACTGGTGGCGCGCTGTTGGTTGCGCTTGTCATTCCGTGGCGATATGTATGGACGACGTACTTACGCGCACCGCTGGATCGCTGGACGCAGCCGAGCGAGCACGCGGCGTTCGATTCGTGACTCGTTACTTGGGGCCAACTTAGGGCGGATGCACACTTCTTTCGGATTCGTCGCAAACGAGTCGCGTTCGCATTGCAGGATGTAGATTCGCGCGTTCGCGACCCGAGACGTCCGCTGTTTCCTCTGTCTTCTGGTGTCTTGCTGCCAGGCGATTCCTTCAGTACGATTGAGCAGCCTACGAAAATTTGATGCAGAGGTACGGAACCAATCCATGGCACTGGGACGGATGCTTCTCATTGCGGGCATCGTTCTGACGATCATCGGCGTCGTGATCGAAACGGCGCCCTCGTTACGTCTCGGCCGTTTGCCCGGCGATATTTCGTTCGGCGGTCAAAGCTGGCGCGTGTACATACCGATCGGCACATCGATCGTGTTGAGCATTCTACTGTCGCTCGTTTTTGCGATGTTCAGCTACTTCGGATCGCGAAGATAAGCTCATGATCAAAGGGCTTCACGCAATAATCTATAGCCGCCATGCTGAAAAGGTGCGTAACCTCTTGGCAGATGTCTTTGAGCTGCGTTCGGTCGATGCCGGCGGCGGTTGGCCGATTTTCGCTGCTCCCCCAACGGAGCGAGGCATACAATGCGCGCCCGTAACCGAGCAACGTTGGGGCCGACTTACCTCAATCGACCTTGGCGCTGCGAGGGCATTGGGTTGTACGAGCCGAGGCATCTTTCACCGCTGAAGCAAAACCGCTAAGGTAATGCTGAAACGAACGATTCCTATTTTGCGTATGTTCGACGTAACGAAGGCGCGCCAATTTTATGTGGAGTACCTTGGTTTTATCGTTGACTTCGAACATAGGTTCCACGACAATGCGCCACTGTTTATGGGAATCTCGCGTGACGGCGTGCCGCTATTCTTGAGCGAACATCATGGCGACGGCAGTCCCGGCGCACATATCAGGATCGATGTAGATCACGTCGATGACCTGTGCCAAGAGCTGAAAGCGAAAAACTATCGCTATATGAATCCGGGACTTCAGGATCAAGAGTGGGGCCAACGAGAGCTTACGGTAATCGATCCATTCGGGAACCACCTGACGTTTTCAGAAGCGATTCCGTAGACGGCACGAATTCGGCGCAAGCGCCGGCAAGCACTCAGGCGCCCGGGACGTCCCGTGCGCGATGCTGGGTCCGGGCCGAGGGTTGTTGGCTTCTAGGGTTTTAAGGGTGCTTGATAAATCAATCACCGCTTATGGATACGGCTCCTCCCCAGATGAACGCGACGATGGATGAAATCACGGCGCTTGCGAAGCGTCGCGGCTTCATTTTTCAATCCAGTGAAATCTACGGTGGTCTCAACGGCTTCTGGGACTACGGTCCGCTGGGCGCAATTTTGAAACGCAACGTGAAGAATGCGTGGTGGCGCGATACGGTCGAACTGCGCGACGACGTCGTTGCCTTCGATTCCTCGATCGTCATGCATCCGCTGACGTGGGAAGCATCGGGTCATCTTGCGCAGTTCCATGACAAGCTCGTCGACTGCAAGGTCTGCAAGCACCGCTTCCGCCTCGACCATTTGAAAAATCCGAACCAATGCCCGGACTGCGGCAGCAAAGACAGCTTCACCGAACCGCGCAATTTCAACCTCATGATGAAGACGCAGATCGGCCCGATGGAAGACACTGCGTCGATCGCATTCCTGCGGCCGGAAACCGCCCAAGGCATCTTCGTCAACTTCAAAAACGTGTATCAAACGGCGCGCAAGAAGCCGCCGTTCGGCGTCGCGCAGATCGGGAAGTCGTTCCGTAACGAAATCACGCCGGGCAATTTTACGTTTCGCGTCCGCGAATTCGAGCAAGCCGAACTCGAATATTTCGTTCCGGACGATGGAAATGACTTGAAGTGGTTCCAGGACTGGGTCGACATGCGTAAGGCGTGGTACTCGAAGTACGGCGTCAAGCCCGATCGCTTGCGTTTCTACGAGCTGACGCCGGAAGAGCGCCCGCACTATGCGAAGGCCGGTATCGACGTCGAGTATCTTTTCCCATGGGGATGGGGCGAGCTCGAATCGATCGCGCACCGCGGCACGTACGACCTTGATGCGCATATGAAGCTCTCCGGCAAGGATTTGCGGTTCTTCGATGAGGCGACGAAGACGCACTATACGCCGATTCTGATCGAGAGCTCGGCGGGCATGGATCGCACGACGCTCACCATGTTGATCGATGCGTTCGAACGCGAGAAGAGCGTCGATCCGAACGGCAAGGAAACGGAACGCATCGTTCTGCGCTTTCACCCGTTCATCGCGCCCGTGCAGATTGCGGTCTTCTCGCTCGCGCGCAATAAACCGGAACTCGTTGAACGCGCGCGCTCGATAGAAGCAGGCTTACGACCGCTATATCGGACGCAATACGACGAAGGAAACATCGGGCAATTGTATCGTCGCCAGGATGAGATCGGTACACCGTTCTGCATAACCGTCGACTACGATACGCTTGGGGACCGGACCGTGACCGTCCGTGACCGAGACTCAATGCGTCAGGAACGCGTTGCCGTCGATGGGCTCGAAAAATTTATCACCGACCGGCTCAGTTTTTAGCGTCGAGCAGCCAGGTGAGGAATCGGTCGCCGTTGGGGATAGTTGTTGCACGATCACCCGGAGGGCATGTATGGAGCTTGCAGAGCGACCGGTTGAGGCATTGTCCGTGACGCCGAAATACGTGTACTTTTTCGACGAGGGCGACGGCTCGATGAAAAACCTCCTCGGCGGTAAAGGGGCCGGCTTAGCGGAGATGACTCGAGCTAAACTGCCGGTCCCGCAAGGCTTCACGATCACCACCGACGCGTGCCTCGCGTTCTATCGCAAAAACAAGCACTTTCCGGCGGGTCTCGACGAGCAGGTTCAGCGCGCGATGCGTGAGCTCGAACAACGGACGGGAAAAAAGTTCGGCGACCCGGCCGATCCGCTGCTCGTCTCGGTGCGAAGTGGCGCGCGCGTCTCGATGCCCGGAATGATGGATACGATTCTCAATCTCGGGCTCAACGACGCGACCGTCGCCGGGCTTACGGCCCGTACAGGTAACGAACGGTTCGCGTATGATGCCTACCGGCGCTTCATCATGATGTTCGCGACCGTCGTGCTCGCGATCGAGAAAGACGCATTCGACGAATTGATCGACGCTCGCAAACATGAGCTCGGTGTTGCGAACGATCCCGATATCGACGCGCAATCGTGGAAAGCGCTTGTGGCACAATTCAAAGACGTCGTTCGCGAACGTTCGGGTCGTGAGTTCCCGCAAAACGTCGAAGAGCAGCTGCATCTTGCGATTGAGGCCGTCTTCGATTCGTGGAATTCAAAGCGTGCCATCGACTATCGGCGCTTCAATAAGATTCCGGACGACTGGGGCACCGCGGTCAGCATCGTGCAAATGGTGTTCGGAAACATGGGCGACGACTCGGGCACGGGCGTCGCGTTTACACGCGATCCGAACACCGGCGAAAAGCTGCTCTTCGGTGAATACCTGACGAACGCGCAGGGAGAGGATGTCGTCGCCGGCATCCGCACGCCGGAAAAGATCGCGGATTTGGAACGCACGCAACCGGCGATCTACGCGCAGTTCCAAGAGATCGCGCAACGTCTTGAAGCGCATTACAAAGAGATGCAGGACCTCGAGTTTACCGTCGAGCGCGGGAAGCTTTACATGCTGCAGAACCGCACCGGTAAACGTACCGCTGAAGCAGCGGTGCGGATCGCACTCGACATGGTGAACGAGGGGTTGATCGATACAAAGACGGCCGTTGGGCGCGTCGATGCGAAGGCGCTCGATCAACTCTTTCACGCGCGTATCGATCCAAACCAGCACTTCGACGTTGCTTGCAAAGGGCTCAACGCATCGCCGGGTGCGGCAACGGGGCAGATCGTGTTCACCGCGGACGACGCCGTCGCTTGGAAAGAGCGCGGTCTCCATACGATCCTCGTGCGCGTGGAAACGACGCCGGACGACGTGCACGGCATGATTGCGGCGCAAGGCGTGTTAACGGCGAAGGGTGGCGCGACTTCGCACGCCGCCGTCGTGGCACGCGGCATGGGAAAGCCGTGCGTCGCGGGGTGTGAAGCAGTCGAAATTGACCGCCGGAACAAAACCGCGAAGATCGACGGCTTCACGCTCAAAGAAGGCGATTGGCTTACGATCGACGGCACGACCGGACGGGTGATCGTTGGAGAGTTGCAGTTGATCGACGCGCCGACGACCCTGCCCCTCTGGCTCTCGACGTTCCTCTCGTGGGCGGATGAGACGCGGCGCATGGAAGTGTGGGCGAATGCCGATACGCCCGAGGACGCGCGCAAAGCACGAGAACTCGGTGCGCAAGGCATCGGGCTCTGCCGCACCGAGCACATGTTCATGCAGCAAGACCGCTTGCCGATCGTGCAGCAGATGATTCTCGCAAACACGCCTGAAGCACGCGCGCAAGCGCTCGAGAAACTCTTACCGTTTCAACGCGCGGACTTCATCGGCATTCTGGAGACGATGGCCGGCTATCCCGTGACCATCCGGTTGCTGGATCCGCCGCTGCACGAATTCTTGCCGTCGCTGGAACAGTTATTAGTGCAAACGACGGAATTGCGGATTCGCGAAGGCGCCGGCTCGCCCGATTACAAGGCGAAGGACGCGATGCTCAAGCGCGTGCAACAGCTGCACGAACAGAACCCGATGCTCGGATTGCGCGTCTGTCGCCTCGGCATCGTCTATCCGGAAATCTACGCGATGCAGGTTCGCGCGATCTTCGAAGCTGCGTGCGCCTTGAAGAAGCTCGGCGTCGACGCGCGGCCGGAAGTGATGATTCCCGGTGTCGGCACGAAGGAAGAAATGCGCGCGACGTACGATGCCGCGAAAGCGGTCGCCGATGACGTTCTGGCCGCAAACGACATCACGCTGGAGTATCGCATCGGAACGATGGTAGAACTGCCACGTGCGTGCATCGTTGCCGACGAACTCGCCTCGATCGCCGAATTCTTCTCGTTCGGGACGAACGACTTGACGCAAACGACGTACGGTTACAGCCGCGACGATGCGGAAGCGACGTTTATTCCGGTGTATCTTGACAAGAAAATCCTCAAGGACGATCCGTTCCAGGTACTCGACCGGCGTGGCGTCGGTTCACTCATGCGCGAGGCGGTAGAAAAAGGACGCGCGGTCCGCGCCGGAATGAAGATCGGTATTTGCGGCGAGCACGGCGGCGAGCCGACCAGCGTCGCGTTTTGCGATCAGATTCAGCTCGATTACGTTTCGTGTTCGCCATATAGGGTCCCGATCGCGCGCCTCGCCGCCGCACAAGCGACGCTTGGCACACTGACATAACGCAACACGTCCTGCGTCGCCACCGCGCGCAATCGTCGGTTTAAAACCGTTAGAGGCCGATGAGACTTTCGGCCGTGCGGCAAGGTTATGGAACGGCGCGTTCAATGCCGTGCGTTGTTGATTGCACACGATGTGACAAGGAGGCAACGCAATAATGAAACCATATCTTCGTCTCAGCATCAGTTTGCTCGCACTCTTCGCCGGTCTCGTCATCGGGCTTCCCGCCGATGCGCGAACGGATTGCGCGAGCAACGGGAGTCTCGCCCACGTGCACCGTCGGCTGGATGGGGCGATCGATCAATTACAACACGATCAACGCGATTACGGCGGCCATCGAGTGGAAGCGATCGGCGATCTACAGAATGCGCGCGCACAACTCGTTGCGGCCGAGCAGTGGGCCGCGAACAACGACGACGAGAGTCGCGCCTGCATGCGAGCATATGGCCCCGCCGGCGGAAGTGACGCGAATTGGGGAGTGCGCGGACAGGGTGGCAGCAATCGCGATGTGTGGTACGTAAGCAACTGGGTCGAAAAGATGATCGACCAACTCCAACGCGACCAGCACGACTACGATGGCCATCGCATCGCCGCGATCAACGCCATGCAAGCCGCTCGAAGCCAGCTCGCCGATGCCGAGCGGTATGCGACGTCACACGGCTACTAACTTCAGACGGTGAGGTTGCCCATAATCTTTGCGCACAGCCGGCGTGCTTCGCGCACGTCGGCACTGTCGCGACGGACGAACAGTTTTCGCCAGTACGCTTTTCCGCTCAGCTTCGCGATCAAGTCGGATGCATCGCGCGCGTCGATGAGTCCGGCGCCCGTTTCAACCCAAACTGTTCGGCGACGCTCGTCGGCGCCGAGCGGCAAGCGATGCAGCACCTGCGACTGCTCATCGGCCCAGACTGCCGCATCGCCATAGCGCGCACGCAATGCCGCTTCGCATTGTTCGTACGCGCGAAGATCCGCCTCGGAATTGAATTCCGCCGCCAGCGCGTAGAGGCGAATCCGCTCCCTTAGCGCTCGCGCCGGTTCGCTCGCGCGATCCGGCAATTCGTTCAAAACACGGAAATCATCCCATCGCAAGAACTCGTCGATCGGATCGAGCGCGCGGGGATTCGGCCACAGCTCGCGCAGCACGTCTTGCAGAATCCGTTCGAACATTCGCGTCGTGTGGTGAAAATAGACGGACGCGAACATCATGTACCGCGCGACGACGAACGATTCGAGGGCGACGACGCCGCGATGATCGATACCCACCACTAACTGTCCGCCGCGATCAAATAGTCGCAGCGACGATACCAGCTGGTCGGCGTCGTACCGTCCGCTTGCGACGCCCGTGAAATAGGCGTCGCGCTGCAAGTAATCCATGCGGTCGGCGTCGAGATTCGGGCCGCTCACCAGTTCGCAGAGCGCGGGATAACGGGAACTGCGATCGCCGACGATCAGCGCGAGCACATCCGCCGGGTCCACTTCGAGCGCCTCGATGCGCCGTCTCGTCTCCGGCAGTTCCAACAATTCGCGCGTGCGCGACTCGTGCACGATACCGAGGACCGACTCGCACGCGTGGCTGAACGGCCCATGGCCGATGTCATGAAGCAGCAGCGCGCCGCGCACAAGCCGTCGCTGATACGCTCGCTCCCTATCATTTGTAAAGAATTGCGCGCCATGCCGAGCGAGTTCATCGAACGCACGCGTTCCCATCGCCAGGGCGCCGAGCGCGTGCGTGAAGCGCGAATGCTCTGCTGAGGGAAAAGCAAAATATGCGAGCCCCAGTTGTCGCAAGCGCCGCAGACGCTGCATCGCGGGCAGGTCGAGCAATCGCGCCTCGGCGGGATCAAGCTCGATGAAGTGATGAATCGGATCGAATATTCGCTTCAACGTCGGAGCCTATAGGAGCGATTCGGCGCCGGGATTCCCGAGCCTGGCGCGAACACTTCACTAAACAACCATGCCGCGTTTCGATCAAGGCGTCATTCGTGAGGTTCACTCGCGAATTGATATCGCAACTTTCATCGGCCAGTACGTTGCGCTTAAGAAGCGCGGACGCGATCTCGTTGGACTGTGCCCCTTTCACGGCGAGAAGACGCCGTCGTTCCACGTGCACGCCGAAGACGGGTACTTCAAGTGCTTCGGCTGCGGAGCCGCCGGCGACATCATCGCGTTCGTGCAGAAACTCGAGAATCTGCCGTTTCCCGACGCGGTTCGTCTGCTTGCCGGCAAAGCCGGAATCGAAGTGGAAGCCGAGGATCCGCGCGCGACGCGCGCGCGCAACGAGCGCGAAGCGATCTACGAAGCCAATAAAATCGCCGTCGCCTTTTTCGTGCGGATGTTGAAGAGCGCCGGCGGTGCGCCGGCACGCGAGTATTGCGAACGGCGCGGCTTTCGCGACGCGACGATCGAAAAATTTGCAATTGGGTATGCCCCGGATAATTGGAGTGGACTGACCGATGAGCTGCGCAGCCACGACGTCGCCATGGAAACCGCGGCGAAAGCCGGCCTGGTGAAGCAGGGTCAACGCGGATATTACGATTTCTATCGCGATCGATTGATGATTCCGACCTATGCCACGACCGGGGAGGTGATCGCGTTCGGCGGGCGCGCACTCGGAACGGAAGAGCCGAAATATCTCAACACGAGTACGACGCCGGTCTACACAAAGGGCGAGCATCTGTTCGCGCTCAACGTTGCGCGTCGTGCCGCGCAGACGGAACGCACGCTGATTGTGGTCGAGGGTTACCTCGACTGCATCGCGCTTCACCAGGCCGGATTTGAAAACGCGGTTGCCGCGCTCGGGACGTCGTTTACGGAAAAGCAGGCCGTGGAATTGCGCAAGTATGCGGACCATGTATTCCTCTGCTTTGATGCCGACGCAGCAGGCAGCTCCGCTGCAACCAAAGCAGTCGATATTGCATCTAGAGTGATAGAGCACACGGGCTCCGCCGTGCGCGTCGTGATGTTGCCGCACGGCGAAGATCCCGACAGCTACCTTCGCTCGCATGGTGAGGCTGGTTTCCGTGCCGTTCTCCAGACAGCCAAGCCATCGATAGAATTTAAACTCGACCCTCAAATCGATCGCCTCACCAGCGGGTTTGAATCTCCGGCGACGATTGCGAGGAACGCCGAGGGTCTCATTCGCGAATTGACGCCCCGTGAGGAATGGGACCGTTGGCGCGTATACGTTGCGGGGCGGTTGAAGGTGAACGTGGACGACCTTCGGAATAGCCGGTTCCTCGCGAACAGTGCCAACTTCGCGCCTCGCGCGTCGGGGCCGGGCGCGGCGATCGGCAGCCGCCACGCTGCGGTTCACCAACGTACCGCGGGCAGCGGACGGCTCGAGCCGCTCTCCTTCGAGCGCGAGGTCCTTAGCATCATTCTCCAAGATCCGCCGCTTGCGCTAGAGTACGCCAATCGTATTCCGACCGAGCGATTTCGCAACGAACTCTACCGCCGTACATTCGAGGCCATCGTGCACCAGGCGACTCCGTTGCGTGACACGGCCGATGTATTTGCTGCGTTCGCGGACGACGGCGATGCAGTGGAGTTGCTCGCGTCGTTGGGACAGGCGGATCGCAGCAAGGCCCTGCGATACGGCGGCGATCGGGATGAACGCCGAGCGCATCTCGAGCGTATCATCGAGCGATTGAAGAGGGATGAGGAACAAGACCGGTATGCGTACCTGTCCCGCACCCTCGACGAACTGTTTGAAACAGGCAAACCCGTTCCGCGCGAGCTCATGGACGAGTTCGAGGCGGTGAAACTTAAGTTAAAGAAGTAAACGCAAATTAACGAGTCTAATGTAGAGCGGTCAAACGATCGCGAATCCAATGAGGTCCCACGCCGCGAAGTCCGCGTGGGGGTGCGCAGAGCGGTTTTCCCGCGAAATGGGAAAAGTCGAACGGAGCACCAGAGCGAAGCGCGACGTGCTTCGAGATTTTTACGGGAAAGGGGGTGACGTCGAAGAGTATGGCACGCAAGAAGTCGGGAGCAGCAGTCGCAGAAGCGCAGCCCACGCTGACGCTGGACGAGCTCAAAAAGAAACTGATCGCGCGCGGCAAGCAGCGTGGTTCGTTGACGTACGAAGAAATCAACTCCGCCTTTGATGCGCTCGACGACGTCAATCCCGACGAGATCGACGGACTGTTCGAAGAGATCACCGCCGCCGGCATCGAGATTATCGA
This sequence comes from Vulcanimicrobiia bacterium, assembly GCA_963737065.1. Lineage (GTDB taxonomy): Bacteria > Vulcanimicrobiota > Vulcanimicrobiia > Vulcanimicrobiales > Vulcanimicrobiaceae > JAMXLG01. The sequence continues at coordinate 821,919 of CAVTRC010000001.1, read as the reverse complement.
CGAGCAAAAAGAAGAGAAACCGGACGAAGAGGAGCAGGAAGAGCCGATTCCCGACGGGCTTTCGCTCGACGATCCGGTTCGCATGTATCTCAAAGAGATCGGCCGCGTTCCGCTGCTCTCGATGGAGCAAGAGAAATCGCTCGCGATGCGGATCGAGGCCGGTGAACTGGAAGTCAGCAAGAACGGTACGGCGGACTCAGCGATCGTCGCCGACGGCGACGAAGCGAAACGTCAACTGACGGAAGCAAATCTCCGTCTCGTCGTATCGATCGCGAAGAAGTATGTCGGCCGCGGCATGCTCTTCTTGGACCTCATTCAGGAAGGCAACCTCGGCTTGATTCGCGCGGTCGAAAAATTCGACTACCGCAAGGGCTACAAGTTCTCGACGTACGCAACGTGGTGGATCCGTCAGGCGATCACTCGTGCACTCGCAGATCAGGCGCGAACGATTCGCATCCCCGTGCACATGGTGGAGACGATCAATCGTCTGATCAAAATTTCGCGTCAGCTCTTGCAAGAGCTCGGCCGCGAGCCATCGGTCGAAGAGATCGCCGAAGCAATGGCGCTCACGCCCGAGAAGGTGCGCGAAGTGATGAAGATTTCGCAAGAGCCGATCTCTCTCGAGACGCCGATCGGCGAAGAGGAAGATTCGCACTTGGGCGACTTCATCGAGGATCAGGAAGCCGTAGCACCCGCCGAGGCGGCGTCCGTCATGCTGCTCAAAGAGAAGATGCAGGACGTGCTGCAGAATCTCACCGAGCGCGAGCGCAAAGTGCTCGTCCTGCGCTTCGGCCTCGAAGACGGCCACCAGCGCACGCTCGAAGAGGTTGGCCAAGAGTTCGGGGTCACGCGCGAACGTATCCGCCAAATCGAGGCGAAAGCGCTGCGGAAGCTGCGGCATCCCTCACGCGGCAAAGCGTTGAAAGACTACTGGTCCAACGAATAAAAACTTCGAGATTTCGGCCCTGGTGTCGTTGCGAGACGCTTCGTGGATCCTAATCCACTTCAGCCACTCGCGCTTAACCAGGGACGAAATCTCAAAGTTTTTTCATTGTGGCGGCACGCTGAGCGCGATAGTGCGTTGTTTTGGGCATAACAAGCCAATGACATGACGCAGATGCTGCTTTGTTTGTTGCTTGCCATTGTCGTTCCAGCGCCGGCCGCGTCTCCATCGGCAACGCCGGCCGCACGCGCAGTGGTGCCGGCCGCTCCACCGAAGACGATCATAACGGTGAAGTCTTCGCCGTACTGCAACTCGCTCGCGCGTCACTTCAACGGCGCATTCGTACCGATGTACGCCAACGATCGAACGCTCGATCAAGTAAACACGCAGCTCGTCGACATCAACGAATTGTTCGGCAAACCGGACTACCAAGCGCGCTTCGTTGACGCACGGTCCAAGCTGTTGAAGTACGTCGACGTCCTTCAGAAAACGCTCCCGACAATCGAGTCTGAAATTACCGAACTGCGCAAAGGCGCATCCCTCACAACGGATCAAGCCGCGGCCAAAGCAATCACGGATTCCGCCGACGATCTGCAGCGCGCCTACGCGAAACAACGCGCGATGACGATCGACCTCAACGGCGTCGCGCAAACGATGATGGAATACGACCTAGACAATCTTCCCCACTCGCTCGGCGGCAACTCGTATTCGGAGATGACGCTTCCGAAAGACATGAAGGATATCAAAACGTCACTGCGCTTCGACGGCCAACGAGACGTCATCGCGCAAAACGAAGAAAAAGCCGTCGATACGGCTTACGACGCGGCAACGGCGAACTGCGCGAAGCCGTAGACGTGGGCGCATACGAGACCGGGATCCGATGCGCTGGAACCATGACAGCTCGAACCCGGAGCGCCAGTCGAGCAAAAAAACCGCACGAGGCGGTTTTTTCGTGTCTCCGTATTCACCATGCGAATCCCAGCGACAGTGTCACATCTCGGACGCCCCGCTACATATTGTCGCCGGTCTCAGCGTTTGCTGATGGCTTTACGAGCGGGTTCGCTTCGGCGAAGGCGCCGGTTGGGTTGGGAGTCACCCACAATTCCAGATCCCAGATCGCTGGGAAGAGAAAGACGTGTTTGACTTGGGATGCGTCTTTGGCGACGCCCATCTTCACGAGGGTCGCGGCCTGCGGGTCCTTCGGATCGCCGCCGGCTGCTGTGAACTTCGATACCGATGTGGCGCCGTAGGTTTCTTTACCGTCAGTGCCGCTCAGCACGTAGTGCACGTGCGCGTGGAACGTGTCCCAGCGCTGCGGGTTCACGCCCCAGAGTGATGGCCGATTGGGCGAATTGCTTTGCAGTACCGAATAGTCCGCGCCGAGCAATTTTCCGTTTGCGCTGTACCACAGTTGGCTCGGATGTTGTTGATCGGCTGACTGCCATTGAAGGTTGGCGTAGCTGATCGCGCCGGTTTTATCTTCGTTGGTGTAGCGAAAGTAGCCGGCTTTCTCGGCGTCTGCCGGCGTCGCGAAGCGGGCGTTAAGGTCTTTAGAGACCGCCGAGACGAAGGCGACTTCGGCGCCTTGCGGTTTCGCGGAAAGTGTTGCGTCGGCAGCGATCGCCGCGCACGAAGTAAACGCAACCGCAGCAACAAGTGCGTTCACGAAACGATTGATCACACGGACCTCCTTACGGACGAGGCGTTGGCGTTCCGGGACCGAGCGTCGGCGTTGTCATTTCAGGCCGGAAGCTTGGGTTTGGCGTCGCGAGGGGCACCGTACGGAATGAGGAATGCGGCGTCGCCTCCTCGACCACGATCGGCGCCGGCGTCATGATCGCAATGGTTCCGTTTGGCATCGCTTCGACGGCCGCCTCCGTCAACGCGTGAACTTCCGCTCCCGGCTGCAACACGAAGTTGCGTCCCTTGCGAAAGATGTGTAGAAGCATCGTTGGTGCGAAGATGTCGCCGATCGTATTCTCAACGGCGACCGTCGATTCGTGTCCGGCGCTGGAGTTCACGTTGAGATGAGAGCTTGGAGGACGCAGCGCAATCGTACGACCGTCGTTCAAGCGCAGCGGTTCGAAAAAGATATCGACGAAGCCATAGATATCGGGATTTTCCGCCGGCTTGGCATCCAGAATACGAATTTGCACCGGTGTGCCGGCGTTGGCGATCGTGCGCGAACCGACCGTAACCGCGTTTTTCAAATGCGCGTTGACCATTTCGTCGGTCTTAGAGCTTGCCGACGATATCGTGCCGTCCAGTACGAACGTCAACCGCGAATTGAGCGGTAAGACGTTCGGCGGCGCCGTTGGTGAGGCGGTGGGTGATCCGCTCGGCTTCGCCGTTGCGACAGGAAACGCCGTTGCGGGCGCATTGAATTGAGAAAGGGCGGCGAGCATGATGCCCGCCGCACTCACAGCTGCGAAACTAGCTCGCGCGCTTTTCTGCTTCCGGGTTCGCGGCCGCGGCAGCGCGTTTGCCCTCTTCGATGAGTTGTTTGACTTTCTGGCCACCTTTTTGTCCGATGCGTTCGTAGAAGTCAGGACCGTAGCGATCGCGCGTGGCTTCGCCACCTTTCTTGCCACCTTTCTTACCGATTTGCTCGTAGAATTCGTGACCGTGAGCTTGCTTTGTCGCGAGCCCGCCTTTGCGCCCGATTTGCTCGTAGAACTCCGGACCGTACTTTTTCTTGACCGTCTCGCCGCCTTTCTGGCCTGCTTCCCGAACGGACATACCGGTCGTCTTTTTGTGGATTTCTGGGGTCGACATTATGCTTTTCTCTCTTATCTTCTCGCGCTGTCCGGGGAGGACAGCGATCATTCTGCATATACTAGAACGCAAGTTCGGGTCAAATGGTTGGGGGTAGGCGTGCGATTGCCGGATTTTTTACGCGCTCGTTTTTGTATTACAGCCGTCTCTTGCTCGGTTTTCATTGGCGCTGCAACGATGACGACTCCGCGAACGACGCTGCAATTCGAGCAGGCAAGAAGTCTGGGCGATGGGCGACTCGCTGCACTTTTGAATGCACCAGACGAGACGGCAGCGACCCGAGCCGCTCTAGCGATCGGGAGAACGCGTCTTCCAGCCGGTGCACCGTTGCTCGCCACACACCTGAACGATGCGCGAACGAGCGTTCGTGCGATGAGCATATATGGGCTAGGTGTGATTGGGCTGGGAACCGCCGCAACGCGCAGTGGTCAAGACGTCGATGGCCGATCGGAGCGGCGCCGTTCGCGTCGCGGCTCTCGACGCGCTCGGAAGATATGAGGCAGCGCACAAGCTAGCCGGCGAGACGCAGTCGCGTGCAGCGGCCGCGGCACGCACCGTTCTTGCGTCGGATGTCGACGCGATCGTTCGGGGGCGGGCAGCGATCACGCTGAATTTCTTTGCCGACGCGCCGGAGGCGGAATCGTGCGCGACCGCGCTTGCGAGCGCAATGCGCAACGAACGCGACGACTATGTGCGCGAACGCGTTATGTGGACGATCTTCCGTCGCTATGCTGCTCGCGTTCCTCGTACGGTACTGGCTGCTGCGCTGCGCGATCACGATGAAACGGTACGCATTGAGGCGGCGCGCGCATACGGGAAGCTGACGGACCGCCGCGCCGCAGCCGATCTCGAACCGATGCTGCGCGATCCGTCGTGGCGGGTACAAGAACAGACCGCCGAGTCGCTGCTGGCGCTTCAACGTAAGCCTCTCCACACGAGCTGGACCGCAATACCGCCGTCCATCCACGTGCCGTCACCCGCGCCGGACTCGTTGGCATCCGAGGCGGCCATTCCGTTCGCGGCAGCCACCGGCAAGGCCGCCATCCCGGACGCCATGACGGCGGATCTCGGTCCGGAGCTGTTGCCGAAGACTGCGGCCGATATGACGTCGCCCGCGCACGGCGCGCACCCCCGCCTGCGCATCGTCACGACGAAGGGCAACATCTACGTCGCGTTGTTTCCCGAATGGGCGCCGCTGACCGTCGAAAACTTTCTCAATCTCGCCGCGCGCGGATTCTACGACGACAACCGGTGGTTCCGAATCGTTCCGGATTTCGTCGTGCAAACCGGTGAGAAGGACGACAAGAACGCGCCGGGGCCCGGCTACTCCATCGGTGCGGAACAGAATCCGCTGGAACAAAACGCATACATCATTTCGATGGGGCTGAACTATGACGACAAGACGAACACGCCGTTACTTGATTCAGCGGGGTCGGAGTACTACATCACATTGTCGCCGCAGTATCATCTCGACAACGATTTCACGGTCTTCGGGCGCGTCGTGAGCGGCTTCGACGTCTTAGGACGGCTCATCGAGTCCGATCGCGTCGTGCGCATCGAACGCATAGCCGATGTGACGTTGTAGACCGTCAAAACGCACGGTCGGAATCGAGCAGAATCGTCACGGGGCCGTCGTTGATGAGTTCGACTTGCATGTCGGCGCCGAATTCGCCGTAGGCGACTTCGAGGCCAAGCATTTCAAGTTCGCGGCCCGTCTGTTCGTACAGCTCGCTCGCGAGCGGTTCTTTTGCAGCGGTGATGAATGACGGCCGGCGGCCCTTGCGCGCATCGCCATGAAGCGTGAATTGCGAGACGAGCAACACCGCGCCGCCGACGTCGAGCACGCTGCGGTTCATGAGGCCCGCATCGTCGATAAAGATTCGCAGGTTCGCGACCTTCTCGGCGGTCCAGCGTGCATCGTCGGCGTCGTCAGCGACCCCGACGCCGACGAGTACCAGAAGACCCCGGCTGATCTTCCCGGTGATCCGTTCATCGACACGGACCTCCGCGCGGGTCACACGCTGAACGACCGCTCGCATTCGCGACTTACTTTGAAAACATCGACGAGAGCGCGAAGAGTGCGTTTTCGCGGCGTTCCATCACGCGCCGGTAGAAATAGCCGGCCCAGTGCGTTCCGAACGGAATGTACACACGCATGCGGTAGCCGTCGCCCACGAGATCCCGCTGTACTTGCGGCCGGCAGCCGTAAAGCATTTGAAATTCGAACCTATCGCGCGCGATGTCTTCGTCGCTCACGATGGCGCATAGTTCTCCGATCAAAGCCCGGTCATGGGTCGCGAGACCGGGATAGTGCCCGCGCGTCAAAAGCTCGCGCGCAAGCTTCACGTAGTTTGCGCGAATTTCCGGCATTTCTTTGTACGCGATCTCGGGAGGCTCGTTGTACGCGCCCTTGCACAGACGAACGCGCGCGCCGAGTTCGATTGCGCGCTCTACGTCGGCTGCAGTGCGTTTCAGGTACGCTTGCAGGACGATGCCGACATTCTTGTGCGTGGCAAATGCGCGCTCGAACACCCGTAACGTCACGTCGGTTACCGACGACCCTTCCATGTCGATCCGCACGAATGGATCGGCGTTGCGCTGCGCGTGATCGAGAATGTACAGCAAATTCTCGAGCGCGAAGTCTTCGCTCACGAGCAATCCCATCGCGGTTAACTTCACCGATACGTTCGTGTTTGCGCCGCTGATGCGGATCGCATCGAGCATGTCGATGTACGCGTCGCGCGTCTTTATTGCGGCGTCGCGCTCCAGCACGTCTTCGCCGAGAAAATCCAGCGTGGCGGACATGCCTTCGCTGTTCAGCTTGCGCACCGCTTGGATCGCAGAATCGATCGTTTCGCCGGCCACGAAACGCTTGGCGAGAAAGAAGAAGTTCTTTTGAAAGGCGGAGTCCGGAGCGAGTAAACGATCGATGATGGCCATATCGTCCTTACTCTACGACGCGCCGGCGCAAAATCCACGCAATCGCAAGAACGATCGCAGCAAGGACGACAAAGCCATACGTTAGAGCGAGCGCCGCGCGCACGCCCGAAGCCGAGAGCGCGACATAGAGCGCGACGGGTAAGGAGGAAGGATGATATGCGAGCACGCTTGTCGCTCCGTACTCGCCGATTGCGCGAAGCCATGCGAACGCGATTCCCGCCAACACATTTCCTGCTGCGGCGGGCAACGCGATCGCGCAAAAAATTCGCCATTCACTCACGCCCAGTGTGCGCGCAGCGTCTTCGTAGATCGGGTCGGCAGCCGCGAACGCTGCCGCGGACGAGATAGCGACAAACGAGCCGGAAACGAAGAACTCGGCGGCCGCAACGCCCGCGAGTGAATCGGGAATCGCCGTGCCGCGCAGTGCGGAAAGCAGCAAAATGCCCGACGCAACCGGCGGAAATGCGAGCGGCAGCGCGAGCGTAAAGAGCAGCGGGATTGCATAGATACGCGGCGCGCGCGCAAGCCAATACCCCGCTGGTATACCGAGTATCGCGGCAACGCCGGTCGCACACAGCGAGGCTTCAAACGATACACGCAGTGCCGAGAGCGCCTGGGGTTCGCTGAAGGCGCGACCAACCTCGGCCGGAGAGAGGCTAACGAGTACGGCAACGATCGGCGCGGCGACGGCGGCGAGCAAGAGAATTGCCGCCACGGGAAAGAAGAATCCGGGCACCGGGCGCGCCATCATAGAAAAGTTTACCAAAGCCTCACGGCCTGTGCGAGGCCGAAAGAAAATAGGAACGAATGCCAGACGAGATGGTCCAGCGCAACTGGCGTGTTTTGATTGCGGATGACGATCCTGCTATCTGTACGCTAATCGATACGGTGCTACGAAAAGGTCCTTATAAAATGGTCATGTGCAACGACGCCGAGAGCGCGCTCGTGGCCGTCGATCGCCAAGGGCCTTTCGATATCATCATCTGCGATTTCATGCTTCCGGGCATCTCGGGTATCGATCTCGTCGAACGGTTGCGCTCGAAGGAGGGTACGCGCGGCGTGCCGATCTTGATGATTTCGGGTCACACGAATTACGCGATGGACGGCCGCGCGAAGAACGCGGGCGCGAACCTCTTTCTCAATAAGCCCTTTACGATTTCGCAGTTGCGTTCGGCGGTAACGCATCTGCTATCGCAGTCGATCAAGGCTTCGTCCTTCTAAAGGCCCGTTCGTGGCGCTTTCGGGAGCGATCAAGCTCGTCGCCATCGCGTTTTCGCTTGCGCTCGACGTCTTTGCGGTAAGCGTCGGCGTCGGCGTGCACGGTGTCGAACGTGCGATCAAAGTGCGCATCGGCATTGCGTTCGCGTGCGCCGAGATCGTCATGAACTGCTTCGGCGCGGCGCTCGGGATTGTAACCGGCAAGCTGATCGGTGACGTCGCCGGCTACTTGGGATTCATTGCGCTCCTGCTGGTCGGCTTGTACATGGTGTACGAAGCGAAACGCGATCTCGGTGACCGCCCGCGCATGGATCTTTCACGCGGGTGGGGACTCGTCGTGGCCTCACTATCGATCAGCTTGGATTCGCTGGGAATCGGCTTCTCGATCTTATACATCGGCGTGCCGTTGGCCGTCGCGCTCGTTGTCATCGGCGTCGTTTCGATTGTCGCAACGACGCTCGGCCTGACGCTCGGGCGCACGCTCGGCTCACGCATCGAGGATTCTGCTGAGTTGCTCGGCGGCGTGTTGCTCGCGCTTACCGGGGCGGTGTTCATCGTGCTCAAGGCGTTTCACATCGGCTAGGCGCGTCAACCCGCTATTGCGGGGACAAAGACGGCCGCAAATCCGCAGCATGGAAGATGTGTTCGCGCGCCCCGCCGGAAATTGACGCCGATGCATGTTGACGTCGGTGATGCGATTCTCGGGTTGGCGCTCCAAACCGGAGCGCCGTCGCTCGTCGTCGTTGGGACCGGAAAAAACGTCGGCAAGACCGTTACGATGCGTGCGATCTACCATGCTGCCGTTGCACGCGGTATAGCACCCGGATTAACGTCGATCGGTCGCGACGGTGAAGCGATCGACATCGGCGACGCGCAAGCGAAACCGCGGCTTTTTTTGCGGGCGGGAACCGCGGTTGCAACGGCGCGCGACGTTCTTCCGGTATCGCCCGCGAGCGAAATGCTCGAACTCTCAGCGTTACAAACCGCGGCCGGGCGCCTCGTTTACGCGCGCGTCCGCTCCGCTGCGCATTACGAGCTGGTCGGGCCGCCGACCGCATCAGCATTGCGCGAGGCGATCGAGACGCTTTTGCGCCATGCGCCGTATGCGATCGTCGACGGCGCCGTCGACCGGATCGCGGCGCTCGCGGGCGGCCGGGATGCGGTCGTCGTGGCATGCGGTGCTTCCGCGTCGCCGACCGTCGAAGAAGCCGCCGACGACGTGCGCGCTCTCGTGGCGCGTTTGAGCGTGCGGCGGTTCGACGGACGGGAAGCCGCGCTGCATATCGACGGAGCGCTGACGCCGTCACGTGCTGCGCAGTTGATACGCGAGCGTGAGACGCGCGCGATCGTCGTGCGGGATCCAACCCAAATTGCGCTGACGGGCCGTGCTGCATTGCACGCGCTGGAACGCCTACACGTCCGATGCGAGCGCGAGATTCACGTCGTGGCCGTAACGGTCGCGTCGATCGGGAGAGATCGGACGTTTGAACCGCGCCTGTTCGCGCACGAAGTTATGAGCGCGACCGGCGTTCCCACGTTCGACGTCTACTCCTCGGAGCACGCTGCGTGAAACTTGCCGGACTGCTCGATGAGGTGACGGCGCGCGCGCTCGATTTTCGCTGGCTGCGCAACGCGCTTGCGCCGGCGAGCCCGTACGGCGACCGCGCTTTCGAACACGTCGTCCCCTTCGTGCCCGGCGAAGAGCCCCGCGCGCAAGAGCGCGCATGTCGCATCGCGGCGATTGCAAACGGCGCGAGCCCGGAAGTGCTCGACGCCATGCGCGAGATCTTCCGTAACGTACCCGATGCGTCGAGCGCGATTGCGCGCGCATCAATGGGCGACGGACTGACCGACGCGAACTTGCTGGAACTCCAACGCTTCTTCGACGCGTGCGTTCGGCTCGACACTTTAGCGGCCGGCATCGATGCCTTGCCGTCTCTCGCCTCGCCCGCAGTCAGCGAAACCGCGCGCCGTCTCGAACTCGGGCGGGCGGGAAAGTTCGGTTTCTATCTTGCCGACGCGTTCGACCCCGCACTTGCACATGTGCGCGCGGCGCTCGCGCAAGCACAGGCGGAGTACGACGCGGCGCGCGGACGCGCAACGGCCGGGATCGCAAACGCGCTCGGACGCGAAATCGAAGGCGACGAATTTATCGTGATGCGGAGCGATTGCGATGGCGCGCTCCCGTCCGGCGTTCGCGTCGTGCGGGAGGGGGCAACGTATCTGCTCTGTGAAATCGAAGAGACCGAAGCCACACTGGCGGCACTCCAACGCCGTGATGCGCTTGCAACCTCGGCTGCGACCGCCGAAGAAGCGGTTCGCCGCGCACTGACACAGGCGGTTCGCGAACATGCTGCCGCATTGAGCACAGCAACGGATGCATTCGGCGAAGTAGACGTGCTCGTTGCAGCAGCACGTTTTACGCGAATGCACGGCTGTCGCGTTGCTGCGATCGCCGCCGAACCGGCAGTACAGTTTAGCGATGCTCGCTTTCTTCCACTCGAGCTTGAACTAGAGAAGCAAGGCCGCGATTTCACGCCGATTTCGATTGCGGTCGATGGCGTTGCCGTGCTGACCGGACCGAATATGGGCGGAAAGAGCGTCTGTTTACGTACCTGCGGATTTATTCTCACATGCGCGGCGTTCGGCGTTCCCGTTCCGGCGTCTCGCGCGACCGTAGGACTATTCTCGGAACTCGGATGGCTCGGCGTCGGCGCGGACGACGACGGCGGGGGGCTGCTATCGACGTTCGCACGGGAAGTGCTCCGGTTGCGGGACCTGCTCGAGCGCGGGCGTCGGCCCGTCTTTGTTCTGCTCGATGAATTTGCGCGCACGACGACGCCGCGCGAAGGAAAGGCGTTGCTCGTAGCGGTTCTCAAACATTTTCAGGCTGGCGGAGCACGCGCGTTGTGCGCCACGCATCTCGGCGGCGTCGCGGGCGCGGCGGCCGTTCGCCATTTCGCCGTTCGTGGTCTGCGCGGAATTCCGAATCGGCCCGTGGCCGCGGACCTGCATCAGGCACTTGAAAGTCTAGCCGCGTCGATGGATTACACGATAGAAGAAGTGACGGATGAAACCGCCGCGCGTTCCGATGCGATCGCTCTCGCGGCGCTCTTGGGCTTAAGCGACGATGTCATCGCGAACGCCTACAACGCACTCGAGTAGCAGTGCACGAACCACGCGGAAAGGTTCGGCACGATTGCGATTCGCACAGCCTCGGTCCGACGGCCTGGGCGGCGCAGCGGGCACGGTGATCATCGTCTCCAAAGGATGACCGCACCGCCCGTTGCCGGAACCCCTCAATCGCATGGAGCCGCTGATCATTACTTGTGCACCGGTCGGGGCCGAAGTGACGCCGGACCAAACGCCGTATTTGCCGTTTACGCCGACAAAGCTCGCGGAGACCGCGCAGGCGGTGCGTGAAGCCGGCGGTTCAATCATTCACGTGCACTGCCGCACCGACGACGGGACCAACACGCACGACATCGCCCGCTTTCGCCAAGCTTATGATGCGATACGGGGATCATCCGATCTAATCGTTCAATTCTCCACCGGCGGCGCGATCGGCATGACGCCGGAAGAGCGCGCGTCGGTCTTGCAACTTCGGCCGGAGATGGCAACGCTCACCTGCGGAAGCGTCAACTTCGGCGACGATATTTTCGAAAACAGTTTTCCGATCATGCGCGGCATTCTCGCGAAGATGCATGAGTACGATGTCCGTCCCGAACTGGAAATCTTCGACAAGGGACACCTCGCGAACGCCCGGCGCCTCGCAAAAGAAGGGCTGCTGACGTTTCCACAACACGTCGACTTTGTGCTCGGCGTTCCCGGCGCAATGGAAGCGACGGTTACGAATCTGTGCGATCTCGTCGACGAGTTGCCCGACGGATGCACGTGGTCGGTCGCGGGCATCGGCCGCCAGCAATTGCCCATGGCGCTCGCAGCCATTGCAATGGGCGGCCACGTTCGCGTCGGTCTGGAAGATAACTTATATTACAGTAAGGGCCGGCTCGCTCGGAATGAAGAGCTCGTCGCGCGCGTCGCGCGCATTGCTCGTGAAGCCGGCCGCGCCGTGGCCACTCCTGACGAAGCACGCCAGATTCTCGGGCTGAAGAAGCTGGCAGCCGCATAGCGACGCCTGCAGGGTTCAAGGCCCTGTCATGATAACTGAGCGCGGTTCGTTTTGAGCCTAAAGCTCTCGGACGTTGGAGGGTTCCTTCGATCTTCAACTACGTGGTACGGCGGACGCTTCAAGCCATTCCGCTACTCATTCTTATCTCGATCATTCTGTACGTTATTCTCAACAACGCGCCCGGCGGGCCGTTGGCGCCGTACCTTCAGAACCCTCACATCACTCCTGCCGATATCGAACGCCTGAAACACAATCTCGGTCTCGATCAGCCGCTGCCCATCCGTTATTGGCACTGGCTTCTCACCGTATTGCACGGCGATTTCGGATACTCGACGAGTAACTCGCAGCCGGTGCTCGATGCGATCCTCGAGCGTCTCCCCGCGACGCTCGAGTTGATGGTAACGTCGTTCGTTTTCTCGGTGCTGGTCGGACTTTCGGCGGGCATTTTTTCAGCAGTGCGGCCGTATTCGTTCGCCGATTACTTCATCACGACGTTTGCGTTCTTTGGGCAATCGATGCCCGTCTTTTGGTTCGCCTTGATGCTGCAGCTCGCGTTCGCGGTGCACGGTATTCCGCTGCCCGGCGGATACATGATTCAGTTACCGTCGGCCGGCATCAGCAACGGAAGCGATACATTCGATCTCGGCGACCGCGTCGCGCACCTCGTGTTGCCGGTCATCGTGCTCTCACTCTTGTCGCTCGCGTTGTATAGCCGCTTCATGCGTTCGTCGTTACTCGAAGTGATGAAGACCGACTACATGCGAACCGCGGCGGCGAAAGGTCTCGACGGCCGCACGATCCTCTTCAAGCACGGTTTAAAGAATGCGCTCATTCCGGTGGTTACGATTCTTGCGCTATCGTTGCCGGGTGTGTTGGGCGGCGCGATCGTAACCGAGACGATCTTCGCGTGGCCCGGCGCGGGGCGCATGTTCTACAATGCGCTGCAGCAGAGCGACATCGCGCTGATGATGGGCTATTTGTTGATTCTTGCGTTCCTCGTCGTCTTTTCGAATCTGCTTGCCGACGTACTCTACGCGTGGCTCGATCCGCGTGTGAAGTACGATTAGGGCTGCATCTATGGCAAGCACGGTTCAAGCTCCGATACCGACGACGCCGTTTGACGACGAAGAGGTCGTCTATACCAAAGTTACATTCTGGACGCGTTTGCGCCGCCACAAGCTCGCGGTCGCCGGATTCGTCGTGCTGATCCTGATGTTGCTCGTTGCGATATTCGCAAAGCAACTCTCGCCGTTCGATCCCAATTTTATCGACAACGTTCATTGGCAAGGCAATCCGCTGCCGCCGTGCTTTCAAGACGCGTCACAGTGCGGCGGTCACTCCCTCGGCACGGACGAAGTGGGACGCGATCTGCTCTCGCGATTGTTCTTCGGCGCGCGCATCTCGCTCGAGGTCGGCATTTTTACCGTCATCATCGAGTGCATCATCGGGACGATTCTCGGCGCGGTCGCCGGCTATTACGGCGGTTGGGTCGATTGGATTCTAATGCGCATCACCGACGTATTCTTGTCGATTCCCCTCCTGCCGTTGTTGTTGGTACTCACCGCCATCGTAGCTGCAAGTTCGTCGAAAGCAGCGCTCAGTTTCGGCGTGATCGTGCTCATCATCGGTGCGCTGTCGTGGCCGTCGGTCGCGCGTCTCGTGCGCGCGTCATTTCTGACGCTACGCGAACGCGAATTCGCCGAAGCCGCGCGAGCCGTCGGCAACAACGACGCGCGCATCATCTTTCGGCACCTGCTTCCGAACGCCGTGGCGCCGATCGTCGTGCAAGCGACGCTCGACGTCGCGAACGTGATCGTCTTGGAATCAACCCTCTCGTTCCTCGGCTTCGGCATCCAGCCGCCGACGGCGTCGTGGGGCAACATGCTGGCAAACGCTCAAGCGAATCTGCAGATTGCCTGGTGGGCCGCCGTCTTTCCCGGCTTGTGTATCCTCGTGACGGTGCTCGCAATCAACTACATCGGCGACGGCCTGCGCGACGCCCTTGACCCGAACATGAAATAGCCGTATTGTAGCGCAGTTGCCCGAGGGCTCAGCCGTCGGTTTAACGTATGTTTTAGTCCCCGTGCGCGAGTGGCGGAATTGGTAGACGCACCAGCTTGAGGTGCTGGCGGGAGAAATCTTGTGTGAGTTCGAGTCTCGCCTCGCGCATATTCAGGGTCGAGCCTGAAGCGAAAGCTTCGGGCTCGGTCGTTTTGTATTGCGCGTGATTACAGCGGCGACTCGTCCCAGACGGCGCCTTCGATCTGAAGTTCCGCGCCGTGTTTCGGACGTACGTTGCGTTTGATGACGCCGTTGATGTACGCGATCGCACGTGATCGACGGGCAGCGGCGAGGATGAAGCTGTCCTCGCCGGATGGCGATTCGCGAAGTCTTCGCGAATCAGAAGATTCGCCGTGCCCATTCTGCGCAGAACGTGTCGATACGCGTTCGTCGTAGCGCGCGTAATGTTTCGTCTTCCCTCCGCGGCGCATCTGACGTGGAGCATTTGGATCGAATTCCCTGGAGGTGACATGAAGCGAAGGTGGTCGGGAAACTATTTGGCTCTCGGAATCGCGCTTGGGGCGGGCGTCGGCGTTGCGATGCATCAACTCGCGATCGGAATCGCCGTTGGGGTCGCTTTTGGGACCGCGCTCACGGTAGCGAACCGGAGGCGCGACAGCTGATCAGTTGGTCGCGCAATACGGAAAGCCTTAAGCGTTTTTAGTCGCAAGCGGCCGTAGAGGTGTCACGGAGAGCACCCCGCCGCTCGATCGCTTGTGGAGCACAGCGAGTATGAGCCAAACCAGCATCGTGAAGATGCCGGTTACCCATGCGAGCGCAGGATCCGAAAAGAACGCGCCCGCCGTCGCCACGAATGTCCCGCGGTGAACGGTAGGCCGAGCGCGACCAGGACGATTCACAGGACGAGCACTTTGGCAAGGAACTTCGTCAGCATCCCCTCGGGCGCTAATGCGCCTCATGAAGGCGTCGAGAATACCCGGTGACGCCGTTTGATATCCCATTGATCACGGCTTCAGTGATCGTTAGGGTTCGGAATGTTACGCTCAACTAAGAAACCAAGAGCCGGCGAAACAACGGGCACCCTTCGCACGTAGTGCGAGTAGCTCGTTCCTAGGAGTCTCTACTGTGTGGTTAACCCGCTTTGCCATTCAACGTTCGGTGATCACCGTTATGGTCTTCGCGGCGCTGATCATTTTCGGGACCATCTCGTTCTTCCAGCTCGGGCGTAGTTCGAACCCGCCGAATACGAATTTCCCGGTGGTCGTGGTCTTCGCGAGTTACCCCGGCGCCTCGCCGCAAGACATGGAGCGCATGGTCATCAAACCGATTGAAGACCAGATGACCGGCGTCGAAAACCTGGACGAGCTCGACGCGACGGCGCAAGAAGGCACGGCGGTCGTCGTTGCACTGTACAAGATGGGCACGGACGTCGACCTCGCAGCGATCGACGTTCAGCGCCGCGTCGACACGGCGCGGGTCTATATGCCTGCCGATCTCAATCCGCCGACCGTCAGTAAGGAAGGGCAGTCCGAACCGCCGCTGCTCGACATTGCAATCAGTTCGCGCTCGCTCACACAGCCGCAGATCGCGGACGTCGTCAACAACCAAGTGTCGCCGCTCGTCCAACAAATCCCGAACGTCCAAACGGTCGACGTGTACGGCACCGCGGATCGCGAATTCCATGTTGAGCCCGACCCGACGCGATTGGTCGGGACGAACGCTACGCTCGAAGACGTTTTCAATGCGGTTTCCAGCAATAACCTCAACGTTCCGGGCGGTATCCTGACGCAGCCGACTCGGGAAGCGACCGTTGCTGTCCATTCGTACATCGACGAAGCGAGCGACATCCTCGGTATTCCGCTTACCGTGCCGCTTTCGTCGAACAAGAACTTGCACGTCGGTGACGTGGCGAGTGCCTCCGACAGCCATATCGAAATGCGCACGATCTCGAGCTTCAACGGCGAGCCTCGCGTCTACATGAGCATTAATCCGACGCTCAACGCCGACCAAATCAAGTCCACGCAAACTGCGCGCGACGAGATGAAGAAGATCGAAGCGAAGTTCCCGCAGCTGCGGTTTCATGAAATCGACGCTCCTGCCGACTATACGACCCAGCAGCTCACCGGTGTCGGCTGGTCGCTGCTGCAAGGTATTTTCCTCACCGCGCTCGTGATGCTGCTCTTCCTGCACGCGTGGCGCAACGCGGTCGTCGTGTTCCTCGCGATCCCGACCTCGATTTTTGCGACGTTCATCGTCATGCGACTCTTCCAATTTCACATCGACTCGCTCTCGATGATGGCTCTTTCGCTGATCATCGGTATCTTGGTCGACGACTCGATCGTCGTACTGGAAAACATCACGCGTCACCGCGATATGGGAGAAGATCCGCTCAACGCCGCAATCAGCGGGCGCTCGGAAATCGGCTCGGCCGCCGTCGCGATTACGATGGTCGACGTCATCGTGTTTTTGCCGATTGCATTTTTGCCCGGCATCGTAGGCGCGTATCTGAAGGAGTTCGGCGCGGTCGTCGTGATTGCAACCTTGTTCTCGCTCTTCGTCTCGTTCACGCTGACGCCGCTGCTTGCAGCGAAGTGGAGCGTCCGCCGGCGGTCGGAAGCGAAGCCAAAATGGCTCGTCGCGCTGGACAACCGTGTGCTCGACGCGATCGTCTTTACCGCGGCGGTCGTCTTGTTCGGCATCGGTCAGGTGACCGGACTGTATACGCTCAACGTCATCGCGATCTTCGTGGTTGCCGCGCTGATTCTCAACGCGTTCGTGCACCGTTACGATACGATACTCCAGCACTATCGCGATACGTGGCTGCCGTTTGGGCTGCGTCATGGTAAGTTCGTGGTGTTCGTATGCGCTGTGCTCTTCGCCAATGCGCTCTCGCTCATCGCGGGCGGACACATGGCGACACTCGCAGTGGACGGCGCGGTTCTCGTTGCGCTGTTGCTCTCACACGTGCTTGGTTTCGTTCTTCGCCGCGTTGCTCGCGAGCCGCTCGGGAGATTGGCTGCGCCGTTGAATTTCTTCCGCTCGATCGGTACCTCGCGCGGAACGATGGTCGCTTCGTTCCTTCTGCCCGCGATCGCCGCGGGCGGCATGTATTGGCTCGGCGTCAGCACCGATTTCGTCCCGGCGCAACAAGACGGCGAAATCGACATGACGGTGACGTATCCGGCCGGCACGCCGATTGGAACGACCAATAAGTACGTCGTGCAGCTGGAAAACGCCATCATAAAGATCGCGAACGTCGAGTCGGTCAGTTCGACGGTTGGACGCAAACGCTCGGGTCACGGCAGCGTCACCGGCGGCAACTACGCAACCCTCAACGTGCAAATGCAAAAGGGGCACTACAAAGAAACCGACCGCGCGTCTTCGCAAATCCGTAAGCTCGCCTATCTGGTGCCCGGCGCCGAAATGAACGTCGCCGGCGACACGGGGAACGGCTCTGCGATTTTCTATGCGCTCACCGGCCCGGACGAGCAAATCGGGCCCGCCGCTGAAGAAGTCGCGCGCTACTTGCGCAGTATTCCGGGCACGGTCAACGTGCAAACGAGTGCGGAAATGGGTGCGCCTCGGCTCAATGTCGATATCGACCGTGCGCGTTGCGCATTGCTCGGCGTCAATCCCTCCGATGCAGCAACGGTCGCGCGCATCGCGGTCGACGGCGCGGTTGCCACGCGTGTCCGCACGCCGACGGGCCTCGTGGACGTGCGCGTTCAGTTTCCGTTAGCCGACCGCACGACGGTGGATCAGCTGAAGAACGTTCGCGTGCGCGCGCAAGACGGAACGCTCGTGCCGCTGAGCAGTGTCGCGGCGTTCAATTGGACGACGGCGCCGACGAAGATCGAGCGCATGAACCGCCAACGCGTGGTTAACGTGCTTGGAGATCTGCTTCCCGGGTACTCATTGGGCCAAGTTTCCGGACCGCTCGAGCGGAAGCTGAAAGAGCCGGGCTGGTTGCCGGACGGCGTTGGTCTCAAGCCCGAGGGCAACTCGCAGTACATGGTCGAGACGTTCCAAAACATGGGCATTGCGCTCATCACGTCGTTCATGCTCGTGTACATGCTCATGGTGATCCTGTACGGATCATTCCTAGAACCGCTGATCGTCATGTTTTCGGTGCCGCTCGCAATCATCGGTGCGCTCACGTTCCTCGCGGTTCTTGGAAAGCTGCCCGGCGGTCAAGCACAATCCCTAAACATCATCTCAATGCTCGGTATCGTCATGCTCTTCGGCCTCGTCGCGAAGAACGGTATTCTGCTCGTCGACTACTCGAATACACTGTGCAAACGCGGCATGCGCGTGCACGATGCCGTTCTGCAGGCTGCGGCGACGCGATTCCGGCCGATCATCATGACGACGGCTGCGATGATTTTCGGCATGCTCCCGCTGTCGATGGGCTACGATGCCGGGTCGGAATGGCGGCAAGCGATTGGTACCGTGATTATCGGCGGCCTGTTGAGCTCGCTGATTCTTACGCTGTTCCTCGTGCCGATGATCTACAACACCTGGATGGGATTCTTCGAACGGCGCGCCGACCGCAAAGCGGTGGAGCGGGAGCTTCAAGAGGCAAACGTTCCGGCGCACGCATAGCAACGCGGTCGTGATTAACCGCTGCATGGTTGGGTATACGTCGAGCGATGAACTGCACGATTGCGCGACGCACCGCACTTGCAGCGATATTCGCGGCTCCCGTCGCACTGTTTAGCTTCTCAACGACGCCTGCGGTTGCTGCAAACGTAAGCGTTATCGTCAACGGCCAACCGGTTTCGTTCGATCAACCACCCGTCGAGCGCGCGGGTCGCGTCTTCGTTCCGCTACGCGGCGTCTTCGAACGTCTGGGTGCAAGCGTCGTATACGCGAACGGCGTCATCAACGCGACGGGCAACGGCCGCAATATCTCTCTGCATATCGGATCGACGCAAGCGACGATCGACGGACAACCGCAATCGCTTGACGTTGCGCCTTTCCTCGTCGGCGCGCGCACGCTCGTGCCGTTACGTTTCGTCGCGCAAGCGCTCGGCGCAGCCGTCGATTGGAACAACAACACGAGCACGGTCACGATTACCGGTGGCGGAGGCTCGAACAACGCGCCGGCCCAGAATCGTTCGTTCTACCTTTCGAGTCAGCATCCGGGCGTAAACGCCTCCACGGGAACGCTCAATCCTGCGATTCACGCAACCTTCTCCGAGCCGGTCCAGCAAAACACATTGCGCGTACGGATCGACGATCGCGACGTGACGAATGACGTGTATAGCAACGCGAACGGATTCGATGTCACACCGTCGTTCGAACTGCCCGCGGGATCGCATCGGGTGCATGTGACCGGCACGACGCAAGCCGGAGCATCGTTCTCGACCGGCTGGACGTTCACGACGGGCGGCGCCGGCGGCAGCAACTATATTCGCGCGATTTCGCCCGCGCCGGGAACGAATGTCGGCGGCAATTTCAATGTCTCGGGACGAACGCTGCCCGGCTCGACCGTGCGCATCGTCGCCAACGGTCAAGCGAATGCCTTCGGCGTCTTCCAAGTCGGCACAGGCGCGTATCAAACGACCGTTCAAGCCGATTCGAACGGCGTGTTCAGCACCGTCATCCGACTCAACAACATCAGCGGTTCGCAGGTACGCGTGCTCATCCAATCGATCGCGCCCAACGGCGCGTCAGTCGAACGCAGTTACACCTACACGATGTAGCGTGCTTCGGCAAAAGGCTTGTTTCTTAGGTTGGGGGGAAGAGGGCGGTTGTGAAGTCAACCGCCCTCTCTACTATGCGGACCGAAGCGCATCTCGAGCGCGACGGCCGGATGCGCGATGTCGCGTAACGCTCTCGTTACCGGTGCGGCAAGCGGCATGTCGGCCGGGATCGCAGCAGCGCTCGCGCGCGACGGATTCGAACGCGTCGCAATCACCTATCGGACGACGTCGCCGGATCGAACGCTGGGCGCAATCGAAGCCGCCGGCGCGCAGCCATCGGCCGCATGCATTGACTTCTCCGCGCCGGAAGACGACATCGTCGCCGCGCTCGGCGAGTTGGTGGAAAGGTGCGGTCCGTTCGACACCCTGGTCCATGGCGTCGGCCCGATGGTGGTCAAGCGCTTCGCGCGGCTCACGATGGACGACTACCGCGAGATGTTCGACGGCAATGTGCGCAGCGCGGTGCTGGCTGTCCGCGCCGTGCTCCCCGGCATGCGAGCGTCGCAGTTCGGACGCATCGTCGTCTTCGGAATGAACGGCTCCAGCGAGACGCGTCCGTTTCGCGGGTTCAGCCTGCATCAAGCTGCGAAAAGCGCGCTCGTTGCATTTGCGCGATCTCTTGCGCTCGAAGAAGCGGCGCACAACGTCACCGTGAACGTAATCGAGCCCGGTCACATCCGACATAAGGATGTAGATCGTGTTGAAGCGTTGACGATAACGAGCCCGGTTCCGCGCGGACGAGCGGGAAGTTACGAAGACGTCGCTGACGCCGTCCGGTTTTTCGTTGCGCGCGAACGCGATTACGTTACGGGTGCAGTCATTGCGATAACCGGGGGGTTGACCGAAGCCGACGAGCGAAACGCCTGACCTCGATGAAATATCGCGATGAGTCGGATGGGCATCGTCAATTTGCTCTCCCCGGCGCCGGCTTGCACTATGGGCCCGATAAAACGGTCATCGTCGAGCACATCGATCTCCATCTTGAGCCGGATCTCGAAGCGAAGACGCTCGAAGGCGTCTGCACCACGACCGTACGCGCGCTCGATGAAGCAGTAGAGCGCCTCGAACTCAATTCGGTCGATCTTGCGATCTCGCGCGTCGAGCGCGACGGGAAAGCGCAGCGATATGACTCGCGCGACGGAAAGCTCGCGATCGTATTCGAACCGCCGATTGCGCCGGGCGAACGCGCGACGTTTACGGCAACGTATCGTGCAGTCAATCCGCGCCACGGCTTATTTTTCATCGAACCGACGCGCGAATATCCCGACCGCTACCGTCATGCATGGACGCAGAGTCAGGATGAAAACGCACGCTATTGGTTTCCGTGCCTCGACTATCCGCATTCGAAGCAAACCACGTCGACCAGCGTCGTCGTCCCGAAAGGGACGTTTGCGCTTGCGAACGGCGCACTCGTCGAGCGCGTGGACGACGGCGACCGCACGCGGTTCGTCTATCGCCAAGACGTCGCGCATCCCACGTATTTGATGACGCTCGTAGCCGGGCCGTTTGTCGAGACTCAGCAGCGCAACGCGGGAACGCAAAACGTGCCGGTCTGGTATTACGTCTTGCCCGGACGCGAAGCGGACGGAGAACGCGCCTTTGGCAACACACCGCGGATGATCGAAGCCTTCGAGGAGCGCATCAAAACCCCGTATCCGTACGCGAGGTATTCGCAGATTGCAGTCGGCGAGTTCATCTTCGGAGGGATGGAAAACACGTCGGCTACGACGCAGACCGACCGGACGTTGCATGATGAACGTGCGCACCTGGACTTCTCGAGCGATCCGCTTGTTTCGCACGAGCTCGCGCACCAGTGGTTCGGCGATCTGCTGACGTGCCGCGATTGGTCGCATGCGTGGCTGAACGAAGGGTTTGCGACATATTTCGAATGCGTCTGGCGTGAGGTAGATCTCGGATACGACGAATATCTCTATGACGTGTTCGGTTGCGTTGCTCGGTACTTGGATGAGGACGGCAACCGCTATCGTCGTCCGATCGTCTGCAATCGCTACATCGATCCGATCGAACTTTTCGATCGTCATCTGTATGAGAAAGGCGGCGCGGTGTTGCACATGCTGCGCGGCGAACTCGGGGAGAGCCGATTCTGGCGGTCGATCGCGCACTATGTCGAGCAGAACGCGGGGCGAAACGTTGAAACGATCGACCTGATTCGCGCGATCGAAGAAACGACCGGACGCAACATGCGCGCGTTCTTCGATCAATGGGTCTTTCGCGGCGGCCACCCCGAGCTCGAAGTGAGCGTCGCATGGGATGCGCAGCGCAGCGCAGCCACCGTGACGATCGATCAGAAGCAGAAGATCGACGATGACAATCCTGCGTATCGGTTCGACATTGACATGGGGTTTTGCACGCAGCCGCCCGCAACGATCGGGACACACTTCGGCGCTGGACCCGTACCGGGCGAACGAAGGATTCCGGTCCACGTCGCGCGTGCGCACGAGACGCTGACCGTTCCGCTCGATGCCGAGCCGAAACTCGTGCGCTTCGATCCCGGTGGGTTTGTGCTTGGAAGCGTCACGTACAAATTCGGGACGGAGTTCGCCGCCGTTACTCTGGCCTCGGATCCGGGTCCCGTTGCTCGTATCCGCGCCGCACGCGAATTGGCGAAGGACGGCTCCCAGCGAGCGCAGGAAGCGCTCGCGAATGCGTTCGAACGCGAACCGTTTTGGGGCGTCTTGGAAGAAACAGCGAACGCGCTCAGTGCAACGCGTGCGCCCTGGGCGCGCTCGATTCTCGTGCGCGCACTCGCGCATTCGCACCCGAAAGTCCGACGCGCTGCGGCCGGCGCGCTGGGCAACTTCCGAGAGGAAGGCGTGGCAACCGCGCTGCTTCCGCTGGCTGCGCACGACGAATCGTACTTCGTGCGCGCGGCGGCGTTGACATCGCTCGGGAAAACGCGCGATGCGCGCGCGTTCGATGTGTTGCGCGAAGCAGCGAACGACAAAACGTGGAACGGAACGGTTGCCGCCGGTGCCGCGCGCGGCCTCGCCGAACTCGCTGATGAACGCGCGATCGATCCGCTCATCGACGCAACCAAACTGGGCCGTGACGAAGGCCTCCGCCGCGCCGCAGTCTCGGCGCTCGCGCGCGCCGGCGAACTCGTGAGCGAAGCGCGAACGCGAATCATCGATGCGCTCGATGGATTGCTGGACGATCCGATGTTCCTCGTGCAACTTGCGGCAATTGCGGCCGCGGAATCTCTCGGCGAGAACCGTCTCCTCGGAACGCTCGATCGACTCGGCACGAGTGGATTCGACGGCCGCGTGCGTCGTGACGCGATTGAAGCCGTACAGCGCATCCGTGAAGCGCAGAAAGTGCCTGCGCAGGTAACCGCCTTGCGTACCGACCTCGATGCCCTACGTGAAGATCAACGCAAACTACAAGACAAGATCGACGCGATCTCGAGCTCGTAAACCCAAAACGCTCGCGCTTGCATCGCTCCTCGTCATCGTTCTCGCGGCCTTCGCGTTGATCCGGGCCGCGCTGGAACATCAGCCGCGAGCGACCACCATTGCGATGCGCCGGACGCCCGCGCCGGTGCCTACTGCTGCGCCCGCGAACGCGTGGTCGCCGGCTGAACTTGCGCGCGTGCACACGATGCTTGCGCAAACGTTTGCGCCGGCCATCGGCGCCGGCGATCGTGCAAGCCTCGTGGTGATCGGCGCGCGCGGCGAAACGATCTATTCAGTCGGTGCTTCGACGGTTGCTACGCCTGCATCGGTTCAAAAGCTGATCGTCGCATATGCAGCGCTCAATCTGCTCGGGCCGGCGTATCGCTTTCACACGTTGCTTGCCGCCGATCATCCGATCGGCTCCGACGGCGTGCTCGATGGGAATCTGTGGCTCGTCGGTTCGGGTGATCCATCGTTCCGCAGCAGCGATCTAGAGTCGGGCGTAGCTGCACTGCGCCGCGCCGGACTGTCGCGGATCGACGGAGGCGCCGCGATCGATCCGAGCGCAATTCATGGACCGGAGATCAATCCGCATTGGAGCGCCGCTGACGCGGGCGAAGATTTTCAAACGCCGGTGAGCGGTATTTCGCTCGACGGTGATACAGAGGAGTTTCGTGTCTACGGCACGGCGCCCGGCGACGCCGCGCGCGTCGTCGTTATCCCGAAGAGCGGCGACATCCACACGTACGGAACCGTGACGACGAGCAGCGGGGCTGACTCGGTCATCATTGCACCCGAGGATGCGAACACGTTTGCATTCAGCGGCGAGATTCCGGCTGGGGCAGAGGAGAAGTTCTGGCTGCCGATTCATGACATTCCGCGCCATGCGGGAGCGACATTGCAGATGATGCTCTCGCAATCCGGCATTCGTACGTCATCACCGCCGTCGGTCGGTACGGTTCCGCTCGATTCCATCGCCTTATGGGAACATCGCTCAGCGCCGTTGCCGTCGCTGGTGGCGCACATGCTCTACGTCTCCGACAATCACTTCGCCGAGCAGCTCCTGCGCACAATCGGCGGGGACATCGCCGCCGACGCCGACGACCGGGATGGTATCGCAGCCGAGATCGAGTTTTTGCAGTCACGCTCGATTCCCACGCCCGGAATTCGGCTATATGACGGAAGCGGACTAGCGGAAGCCAACCGCATCTCGGCATTGACGCTCGCGCGCATTCTCAGTGATGCAGAGTTGCGGGACAACGGCGCTGAACTCTATCCGCTGCTTCCGGCCGGCGGCCGTGACGGAACGCTCAAATACTATCACTTCACGACGGCCCGTGTGCGGGCGAAGACGGGGCACTTGAGTGATGCGGATTCGCTGGCCGGGTACGTGGACACGAGACGCCACGGGAGGCTCGCGTTCGCCTTTATGATCAATGATTCGCCCGGTGATCCCGACGACGCCTACGTACATGCGCTCGACAACTTATCGCAATTCTAGCAACGCAACTTCTAAAGGAATCGTAGAAACGGATGCTCGATCGGGATCTGCTGAATCGCTTGTTGATGCGCGCGTTGCGCCACGGCGGCGATTTCGCCGACATCTTCTGTGAACGCCGGCGCAGCTACGCCTTCCGGCTGCAGGACGGCAAAGTTCATGAGGGATCGTCCTCCATTACGCAAGGCGTCGGTATTCGGGTCGTACTGGGAGAGTCGGCCGGATATGCGTACTCTGACGATCTTTCGATCGACGCGCTGATGCGAGCGGCGGACGCCGCATCGCTCGTGGCGCGCACGCTTCCTGCGGCGCAAGAGATGAGCATCGCATTGCAGGACGTTGATGTGCCGCATTTATACGATGAAGAGCGCACGTCGCACGCCGCCGCAACGCAATACGTTACGCTGCTCGCGCGCGCGGACGTTGCGGCACGGCAGTACGACCCGCGTATCGCTTCGGTCAACGCGCACATCACCGACGAGTTGCAGGACGTGTGGATTGCATCGAGCGACGGACGCTTCGTTCACGATCACCGGCCGATGGTCACGCTCGGCATTCAAGCCGTCGCGACGAGCAATCGCGAACGCGGATCGGGCTACGTCGGCGATGGCGGACGCACGTCGATCGCCTTCTACGATCGGAACACGCCCGAAACGCTCGCACGCGACGCTGCGCGCATCGCAACGTCGAATCTCGAAGCGATAGCCGCGCCCGCCGGTGAGATGGAGATGGTCGTTGGATCGGGCGGCGGCGGCGTTTTGCTGCACGAAGCAGTCGGTCATGGTTTAGAGAGCGACTTCAATCGTCGCGGTACGTCGCTCTACAGCGGACGAGTCGGAGAACGCGTTGCGAGCGATATCGTGACGATCTACGATGACGGCGACATTCCCGACGCCCGCGGATCGATCGCCGTCGACGATGAGGGCGTTCCCGGGCAGCACAAGGTGCTCGTCGAAAACGGCATGTTGCGCGGGTACATGCAAGACACGCTCAACGCGCGGTTGATGCGTGCCCAACCCACGGGCAGCGGCCGCCGGCAATCGTTCCGCTTTCTTCCGCAGCCGCGCATGTGCAACACGTACATGCCGGACGGTGCGTCGAGCGTCGACGAGATCATTGCATCGACAACTCGCGGGCTCTATGCAAAATCGTTTGCCGGCGGTCAAGTCGAGATCAGCAAGGGCGACTTTGTGTTTATGGTCGCCGAAGGCTACCTGATCGAAAACGGGAAGGTCACGCGACCGGTGAAAAACGCGACCATCGTTGGAAACGGTCCGGACGTGATGACGAAGGTGACGGCGGTCGGCAACGATAGCCGCCTCGCGCGCGGGCACTACACATGCGGAAAAGGCGGCCAGCACGTTCCGGTCGGCGTCGGCATGCCGACGGTGAAGATCGCGTCGATTACGGTCGGAGGCACGCGGAATGACGGAGCGTGAAGCGCTCGAACTTGCGGCCGACGCGGTCACGGCGGCAACGCAGGCCGGCGCGGGCGCCGCGGAAGCGACGCTCTCGCAAGCGCGCCGCTTCCACGTCGAAGCCCGCGAGAAAACGATCAGCAAACTGGAACAGTCGACGGGCGCAACACTGCACGTTCGCCTCTTTGTTGATGGCCGCCGCGTCACCGTCTCGACCTCGGACCTGACGCGCGACAGCGTACGCCGTGTGTTGCGACAGGCAGTCGAGCAGGCGCGCGAAGTAGCAACTGATCCGCTCGCGACGCTGCCGGAAGCGTGCTCCCAGTTCGGCGGGGAGCTTCGACTGTTCGATCAAGCGATCGCGCAGCGCGAGGATGCCTTGAAAGTCGACGACGTTCTTGCCCTCGAAAGCATGATTCGCGATGCCGACGCGCGCGTCGTGAATTCGAGCGGTTCGCACTACAATGACGCGGCGTCGATCACGGCGCTCGCGAATTCGTCCGGGTTTTCGGCTGCCTACACGGCGACGCGCGCTTCGCTCTCGAGCGCGCCCGTCGCGCAGCATGACGGCGTGAAGCGAACGGGACACTACGGTACCGCAGGACGATTCTTGCGCGAGCTGGAGTCGACGGCGACGGTGAGCCGCATCGCCGCGCGGCGTGCGGTGGAGCTTTTCGGTGCGCGCAAACCGCAAACGGCGCGGTTACCGGTCGTCTTCGAACGCGACGTTGCGGCCGCGGTGTTGGACGATCTGTTCTCCGCGGTGAACGGCGGGAACGTCGCCATCGGAAATTCCTGGCTTGCGGAGCGTTTGGACGAACGCCTGGGCAGCGAGTTCGTCACGATCATCGACGATGGTACGCTGCCGGAGAAGTTGGGGAGTTCGCCCTTCGACGGTGAAGGCGTCGCAACGCGCCGGACCCCGGTGTTCGAACGTGGTACGCTGCGATCGTTCTTGTTCGATACGTATTACGCGCGACGGCTCGGCGCGAAAACCACCGGCAATTCGACCGGCGGCGGGATCGGGCCAAACAACTTTTATCTCGAGCCCGGAGCGCAAACGTTCGAAGAACTGATTGCCTCGACGCCGCGCGGCGTGCTGGTGCTCGATACGATCGGTTTTGCCACCGAGCACGCAACCGGAAACTATAGCCGCGGAGCACGCGGCTTTATGATCGAAAACGGGGAGCTAAGCTATCCGATCGACGAATTCACCGTTGCAGGAAATTTTGCGGAAATGCTCGCCGCTATCGATGCGGTTGCAAGCGACTTACGATTCGATTCTTCGGTGGTGTCCCCGTCGTTTCGCGTGGCGGAGATGACCATCAGCGGGAGCTAGGTATTTCATGGCAACTGTTGCGATCAGTTTTACGCTCATCATGCGGATCGAGATGCCGAACGAAAATGGCGCGTTCGGCGTCCTTGCGAATGCGATCGGCGATGCGGGCGGCGACGTTGCGGCCGTCGACATGCGATCGGTTTCGAAAACGCGAGTCGTGCGTGATGTGACGATCAACGTCAGCTCCGACGTAATCGCAACCGAAGTGCGCAAGGCGATCGAACGCCTTGCGGGGTTTTCTATCGTCTCGATTTCCGACTCTACGTTTCTCGCCCACCTCGGCGGGAAGATTCAAGTCGAGCCGAAGGTCCCGGTAAAGACTCGCAAGGACCTTTCGACGGTGTACACGCCGGGAGTGGCGCGCGTTTCGATGGCGATCGCCGCCGACCCCGCAAAAGCGTTCCAACTTTCAATCAAACGCAACACGGTCGCCGTCGTCTCCGACGGCACGGCCGTTTTAGGTCTTGGCGACATCGGTCCGCTCGGTGCGCTTCCGGTAATGGAAGGAAAAGCGATGCTCTTCAAGCAGTTTGCGAACATCGACGCCTTTCCGATTTGTCTGGATACGAAGGACGTTGACGAAATCGTCGATACCGTTGTACGCATCGCCCCCGTTTTCGGTGGAATCAACCTTGAAGACATCTCCGCGCCGCGTTGCTTCGAGGTCGAGCAGCGTTTGATCGAACGTCTCGACATTCCGGTCATGCACGACGATCAGCACGGCACCGCCGTCGTCATTCTTGCGGCATTGATCAACGCCGCACGGGTGGTGAACAAAGATCTACGCGAGCTGCAAGTCGTCGTCTCCGGCAGCGGCGCGGCCGGAACGGCAACGATCAAGATGCTGCTCGAGGCCGGTGTGCGCGACGTTATCCCGGTCGATCGCAACGGTGCGCTCAATCGCGACGACCGGTATGAGAATCCGCATTGGCGCTGGCTCGCTGAGCACACGAACCGGGAGAACCGGCACGGCTCGCTTCCGCAAGTGCTTGCGGGGAGCGACGTTTTTATCGGCGTGTCCGCGCCGGGCATCCTGCAGCCCGAGGCGATCGCGGCGATGGGGCGCGATCCGATCATCTTCGCTATGGCAAATCCGACGCCGGAGATCATGCCGGACGCGGCCGCCCCCGTCGCGACGGTCGTCGCCACCGGGCGCTCGGATTTTCCAAACCAGGTCAACAATCTGCTCGCTTTTCCAGGCATCTTCCGCGGGGCACTGGACGTGCGGGCCAGCCGAATTACCGAGCGAATGAAAATCGCTGCGGCATACGCGATCGCCTCAATCGTGACCGATGACGAGCGGAGCTCGGAGTACATCATCCCGAGCGTGTTCGATCCGCGCGTCGTGGATGCGGTCGCGAAAGCGGTCGCGAACGCCGCGGTGGACGAAGGCGTCGCTCGGCGTTCGAGTGTAAAGAACGAGGAAGAAGAAATCGATACCAGGGTGTAGCCCTTTGGGGTTTCGCTTGTGCAAGGAGCCGAGTTTGGTATGGCGCTAGCCCGCATGTTGGTCATCGAGGACGACGACGACGTCGCCCGTTTAGAGCAAACCGTCCTCGAACGGGCCGGCTACGAGGTCCGCGTCACGCCGAGCGGCGCGGAAGGCCTCGAACTCGCCGACAATTACAAGCCGGACGTCGTTATTCTCGATGTCGGCCTGCCGGATATCTCGGGTCTCGACGTCTGCACCTCGCTGTCAAACTCCAACAACGCGTTCATTCTGATGGTGAGCGGGCACTCGCGCGAACAGGATATTCTGCTCGGCCTCGGCCTCGGCGCGGACGATTACATTACGAAGCCGTTTTCGGGCAACGAGCTCGTCGCTCGGGTCGCCTCATTCTTGCGCCGGCGAGAAAAATTCGCGCAAAAAAAAGAAGGCGCGAACATTCTCAATCTGGGAAGCGCGCAGCTCGACCGGGATTTTCATACGTTGCAAAACGACGGCGAGACGGTCTCGCTCACGGCGCTCGAATTCCGGCTGCTCTGGTTCCTCGGTGAGGCGGAAGGCCGGCTGCTGACTCGCGCGCAGATTCTCGAGCAGGTGTGGAACGACACGTCGGGCGTACCAACCCGCGTCGTCGACGTCCACGTAGCGGCACTGCGGAAGAAGCTGATCGAGATCAATGCGCCACTGGAAATCTCGTCCGTCCGCGGGATCGGCTATCGCCTCGACAAACGATAACGAAGCTTTAGCGTTTCGACTCGAGCCGGCGGATGCGCGTCCGTTGTACGTTCAGCTGGCGGATCAACTCGTCGAAGCGATCGAATCGGATCGTCTTCCCGCGGGTGCGCGGTTGCCCGCAATGCGCGATCTCGCACGTCAGTTGAGTTGCGCGCTGGTCACCGTATCGCAAGCGTATGAATTACTTGCGGCTCGAGGACGCGTCATTTCGCGGGTCGGAAAAGGGACGTTCGTTGCGCCGCCCGCCGATATCGCGGCCCCGTTCGCGCGCCGGTGGGAGCCCGACGTTGGCCGTTTTGCGCGAGCTCAGCGGCTCGAAGGCGTGATGGAGCAGCTGACGCGCGCGACCGCGCCCGGCGCGATCACGCTCGCGACCGGGCATCCCGCTCCGGAAACGTTTCCGCTGCACGATTTTGGCCGCGCGTTTCACCGGACACTCGTCGACGATCCTGCCGAAGCGATGCAGTACCGATCGTCGACCGGCGACACCGACTTGTGCGAGGCGCTCGCGTCGCTGTTGTGCAACCGCGGCTGCCCGGCGGAAGCGCGCGACATCATCGTGTGCAGCGGCGCGCAGCAAGCGGCGGATCTCGTGGCAACGGTGCTTCTCGACGAGCGAACCGTCGTTGCGAGCGAAAGCCCGACGTATTCCGGAACGCTCGGCGTATTCGACGCGCGCGGCGTCACATACGTGGAAGTGCGCAGCGATATCGACGGCGTGCGCGTTGACGATGTTGAACGGGTCTTCGCGGAATATCGCCCGCGTTTGTTTTATGTCAATCCGATCGCGCAGAACCCGACCGGCGCAGTGTTACCGCAGCGCCGTGCGAAACACATCGCCGCGCTTGCGCGGCGTTACGACGTCGTTATTCTCGAAGATCAAACCGGATGGCAACTCACGTACGATGCGGCGGCGCCGCCACCGATTGCGTCCTTCGATACCGACGGACGAGTGATCTTGATGGAAAGTCTTTCGAAGTCTATTTTTCCCGCGCTGCGTATCGGATATCTGTATGCGAAGGGTTCGATCGCTGAAGCGCTCGAGGTTGCAAAAGTTCGCGCAGACGTCTTTACGTCGACGTTGACGCAGCGCGCGCTCTTTCGTTTTATGACCTCACCCGCGTACAACCGCCATTTGCGTTCGGCGCGCGCGCTCTATCGCGACCGTCGCGACGCGTTCATCGAGGCGTTGAGCGAGACGCTTCCGTGGACCGAAGTACGATCGCCGGCGGCGGGCGTGAACGTTTGGTTCCCGCTGCCGCCGCGCATTTCGACGCAGGCCGCATTTGATGCATGCGCTCGCGAAGGCGTCCTCGTGATGCCCGCGGAGCCGTTTTATCCGACGCGCAGCGGTCCGCCCGCGCTGCGCCTTTCATTCGGCCATTTGGATGAAGCGACAGCGCGCGAAGCGATTGAACGGCTGGGGCGCGCGCTCTCGGCGATCTAGTTACGATGCGATTAGCGACGGGCAGGTCTGCTGCCATCCGCGTGAGTAGCCTAGATCAGTGAAGTTTCGAGGACCCTTAGCGGCGGCGATGGCCGCCGTTTTGTTAGGCGCTGCCCCGCGCCCAGCCCCGCTGACTATGTATTCGGCGCCTGCAGGCGACCGTCCAGCCGGTGCGTCGCGCCTCGAACCAACGGACGCGGTGCTTCCGAATGGGCGTACCGCCGCGCCGATCGGCACCTCGATCTTCGTCGGGACAAATCCGTTCGGCGTTGCGGTAACGCCCGACGGGCGATTCGTGATCGTAAGCAACGACGAACAAGACGCGACGCTTGCCGCACCACCGCCGACAAACGCCACCCAAGTGCGCGCCGGATTTTCGTTGACGGTCGTCGATGCGCGCACGATGCGCATTGCGAGCGTCTATCAAGCCTCTGGCCTTTCCTTGTTCTCCGGTGTCGTGGCATTGCGCGACCCGGCGAGCCCCGGTTCGACGATCGTCCTCGCCTCTGACGGCGCAAACAACGCCGTGCGCGTGTTTCAACTCGGCGCAGATGGTGGGCTCACTGCGCAGTCGACGATTGCGCTTCCCGGATTCCCCGCGCAGATTGCGGTTTCCGCGAACGGCCGCATCGCGTACGTCACCTCGAATCTTGGCGGGACGGTCACGGCGATCGACATCGCGAACCGTCGCGTGCTCAATGCAGCGCAAGTCGGGTTCTCTCCGTACGGTGTGGGCACGGCTGACGGGAATGTATTCGTGGCGAACGGCGGACTCGACGAGTACACGGCGCTTTCCGAACCGGCGCGTGCGCCGCGTTTTGCGAACGTTACGGGCAGTCCGACGCGATCGTCTTCATTGTCGCTCGTTCCTCTGGATGCGAGCGGCGATATCGTCGCCAACGCCAACCCCGGAAGCGTTCGCATGGATCCGATACCCGACGGCATGGACACCGTCGGCGGCGCGCACCCGGGCGCACTCGTTACGCGGCGCGACGGCGCTTACGGCTACGTATCGCTGGCAAATGTCGACCGCGTTTCGACCGTGCAACTCACCGGTCAGCCGCACGTCGTAGGCGGACTTGATTTGCGATTGTTCGTTAACGCCCCGTATGGCACGCAACCCGATGCGGAAGTGCTCTCAAGTGATGGTACGCGGCTGTATGTCGCGCTTGCCGGCCTGAACGCGGTCGCCGTTCTCGATGCGCGAACGCCCGCGACGCTCCATCGTCTCGGTCTCATTCCGACCGGTTCACTGCCGTCCGCGCTTGCGCTTTCGGGCGACGGGCGATTCCTTTTTGTTACGAGTGCGCGCGGCGTAGACGGCTGGGGACTATTGCAGCGGGTCGATCTCAAGAGATTGCCGTTGAAAACTGCGACGCTCGCGGCACTGCGTTACAATCGCGCGGTAAGCGTCGCGCGCACAGATGCCGTCGTGCCGCCGCTGCGTTCGAATCGTAAGAGCAACGCGATCGATCACGTGTTCTATATCGCGGTTGGTACCGGGACATTCGATGGAGTATTCGGCGATTTAGGTCGCGGTGATGCGAATCCCGCGTACGTGACGTACAACGCGTCAATGACGCCGAATCTGCACTCGCTTGCGCGCACGTACGGCATCGCGGATAATTTCTATGCCGATTCGATGAGCGTTGACGTCAATACGCAATTCGCGCTCTCGGGCATGACCACGGCGTACGTCGAGCACACATTGCCGGTGAACGCGGGCCGATCACCGTTTGATGCGCACGGCGCCGATCCCGAAGATTATCCGCGCGCCGGATATCTTTTCAACGCGCTGCGCCGCGCCGGAGCGACGTTTCGCGATTACGGCACGTTGTTGAACGTCTCGGGGTATCAACCGGCGACGCCGCAGCTTCATGGACGAACGGAAACCTTGGACATGAGCGGGCTCGGCGGCGTCTACACCCTCGACATCCCTGCGCTCGCGGTTCTGAACGGAAACGTCGATTTGTCATATCCGGGCTCCAACCAGTTGATTCCGAACACGACGCGTGCGCAAGAATTCATCAGCGATATGTCGAGGCTCGTCCAAGCAGATCGCGAGCCTGCCTTTACGTACGTTTGGCTGCCGACGTCGGGGAGTGGCGGCATGATGGACGCCGACCGAGCGCTCGGGACGATCGTGGCGTTTCTGTCGCATACCCCGCACTGGTCGTCGACTGCAGTTTTTATCGTTGCCGAAAGCGCTAAAGGAACGCGCGACCACGTGAATCGTTCACGTACGTACGCACTCGTCGTCTCGCCGCTTGCAAAAACGGGGTATGTCGGGCATCGCCACCTTTCGTACGCGAGCGTCGTAAAAACTGAAGAGGAGCTTCTCGGTCTACCGCCGAGCTCGCTCGGCGATCTGCTCGCGACGGATATGGCGGACTTTTTCGGGAACGTCCCGTATCCGAACCCATACCAAGCTGTCCCGTAACATAGGATGTCGATGACCACAAAGGATGTACACCTCGGCCCCCGCTTGATCGGGTCGCCGACCGGCAAGCTTCGTGCGGCGGCGCTCGTGCGGCCGACGCCGGCGATCGAGCGCGCCATGCCGTTACCCGGCGAGCCGGGAGCGGTGTATTCGCGGGCGCTCGAGCAGCACGACGTCCTGCGCAAAACGCTCCAGTATTTCGGCGTCGATGCGATTGCAATCGAGCCGCGTGGCGAAGATCCCTTCGAGTCATCGGTCATCGATGCAGCGCTTGCGTTTGAGGACGGCGCGATCATTATGCGCCCGTCCGAGATGTCCCGCCGCGGCGAAGCAGACCGAATCGAAGCCGAATTCGCGCGCATCGACGTGCCGATTGCCGGCCATGTCGCAGCGCCTGGGTTGCTCGACGGCGGCGACGTCATCCTGGCCGGTGGAACGGCGTTCGTCGGAATGTCGGGGCGCGGGAATACACTGGGACGTGCGGGATTTACTGCGGTCGCGCAAGCGCACGGCTATCGTACCGTCGAGGTCAAACTCGCTGCCGGCGTGCGTTCGCTGCAATCGGTCGTGAGCGCGGTCGCGAAAGATACGGTGATCATCGCTCCGGATAGCGCGGACCCGTCGGCATTCAACGGGTTCAACGTTATTACGGTCAATCTCGGCGAAGAAATGGCAGCCGGCGTGATCTGCCTCGGTGAGCGTCACGTCATCGCCGACGTCAGGTACCGCACGGCACTTGTACGCATGCGCAAAGCCGGGCTCGTGGTCGAGGGCATCGATCTCTACGATTTCGAGAAGATCGGCATCACGCCGTCGCATCTCGTTCTCGCGCTCAAGCGCGATTAGTTCGCGTCGATGCGAATCGCCGTCCTTTCCGATATTCACGGGAATCTCGTTGGTTTGGACGCGTGTCTTGCGGATCTGCACGCGCAAGGCGGTGCCGATGCGATCGTTGCCGCCGGCGATCTCTGCTTGGATGGACCGAAGCCCAAGAAGGTGCTCCAGCGTCTGGAGGAAGTCGGCGCACAAGCCATTCGCGGGAATACGGACCGTTATCTCGGCGCGCCGGGAACCGAGACGTTCGAAACGCTCGAACATGCGCAACTGGACTGGACGCGCCACGATCTGGGCGAAAAGTATCTGCGCTGGCTTGCGGACCTTCCCTTTGCGCTGCGCATCGGCGACGACGATAACCAAATGCTGATCGTTCATGCGAATCCTACGACGGATGACGAACATCTGTGGCCCGACGCCGACGACGAGACACTTACGCGGCTGATCGGCGGCGAGCGCGCGAGCACCATCGCGTTCGGACACTTGCACCTGCCCTACGTGCGTTGCTGGCGCGGAAAGGTGCTCGTAAACGTCGCATCGGCCGGGTTACCGAAGGATGGCGACGCACGCGTCGGATACACGATTTTCACGGAGCGTTCGGGTGGTTGGGAAGTCAAACAGCGTCGTGTCGAGTTTGACGTCAAGAAAGTTGCAACCCAACTTGGGAGTTGCGGGATTCCAGGAAGCACAGAGCTGATTGCCACGCTCCGTCGCCACCGCTACAAACGATTGAAAGGGTACGTGCCGTGAGGGAGTTACCCTAACGTTGTTCGCCCCCGCGATCGAAATCGATCACCTGGTCAAACGCTATGGTGATTTCACCGCCGTGAATGACGTCTCGCTGCGCGTTGCGCAAGGCGAGTTTTTCGGCTTTCTCGGGCCGAACGGCGCCGGCAAGACGACGACGATCAACGCGGTCGTCGGACTCGCGAAGCCGAATTCCGGCGCGATTCGCGTCTTCGGGCACGACAACGCCGTGGAATGGCGCGAAGCGCGGCAGCTGATCGGGCTCGCCCCGCAGGAGTATAACTTCGACCGGTACCTATCGATTCGCGATGTGCTGGTCTTTCAAGCGGGCTACTTCGGCTTGCGCGGTCCGGCCGTCAAGGAACGCGCCGACCTGCTGCTGGAGCGTTTTGGACTTGCGTCGAAAGCGAAAGTCGAGTACACGCGTCTATCGGGCGGCATGAAGCGCCGGCTCACGCTCGCGCGCGCGTTGATTCACGAACCGAAGCTCGTCATTCTCGACGAACCAACCGCCGGTGTCGATGTGGAATTGCGGCTCGAGCTGTGGCAGCTGCTGCGCGATCTCAACGGCGACGGATTGACGATCTTTTTGACGACGCATTACTTGGAAGAAGCCGAAGAACTGTGTAAAACCATTGCGATCATTCGTGACGGCCGGATCGTGACGCAGCAGACGACGGAATCACTGATTGCCGACGGCGCGCGTCTGCAGGACGTTTTTCTTGAGTTGACCCGCGCATGACCGCCGAAGCTTCCGCGTTCAACGGGGTTGCTCTGTGGACGCTCATCAAACGCGAGATGATTCGCAGCTTGAAGATCATCAATCAGGTGATCTGGCCGCCCGTGATCTCTACGCTGCTCTACGTGTTCGTCTTCGGGCTCGCGCTCGGCAGCCGGATCCAGAGCGTGCAAGGAGTGACGTACGCGCAGTTTCTGATACCGGGCCTCATCATGCTGCAGACGATCGACTCATCGTACGGCGAATGTTCGAGTTCTATCTTTCAGGGGCGTTTCATGAACTCCATTCAGGAGATGCTGATCGCACCGATGTCGGCCTCGGAGATGGTCTTCGGCTATATCCTCGGCAGCCTAGCGCGCGCGATTTTGATCGCGGCACTGATCACGGCGCTGGGTGCCGTGCTCGTTCATACATGGCCGCAAAACTGGCTGCTCTATTTTTGCGTTCTTTGTATGGTGTCCGTGCTGTTCAGTTCGCTTGGACTGATCTTCGGGCTGATGGCGGAGAAGTTCGATCATCTCGCCGTGCTCACGACGTTCGTGATCACGCCGCTAACGTTTGTCGGCGGCGTATTCACGTCTGCTGCAATGCTGCCACAACTGCTGCAGCGGCTCGAACTCGTCAATCCGATCTTCTATACGATTGACGCGTTTCGCCGGAGCTACACCGGCGAGAGTTTTTTGCCGCTGTGGCTCTCGCTCGGCATGATCGCTCTGCTCATGCTCGTCGCTCTCGGCATCGCGCTCCGTATGATGGCGATTGGTTACAAACTGCGCACGTAAGAAGCCATGATGCTGATCTTTGCGATGACGACGTTGCTCGTCGCTCCCTGGAAAGGCGCTGATTTGGCGACTGCGACGACCGCGGCGCTGAAGTATCGGCTTACGATCGAAGCGTTACCCGCTACGGTCGTCCATCTTCGCGCAACGCACGTTGCCGGCGGCTGGATCGCCGCGTTTTGCGACGCGCGCGTGTGTTCGCCGGGCGAAATGCATGAGACGATTCCCGCGTCCGGCAGCATCGTGTTGCAGTTCGAGCTCATCCGCGAAGAAGATTCAGCGCCGCGCACGAGCGGCGCGGTTATCGAAACGGACGACGGCCCGTCGGTGACGATACCTGCAGCCCCCGCCAAGCGGCCGCGAGCGGGCGTGACGACGATTCTTCTCAGAGATTTCGCTAAAGGGCGCCGAAATGGTGACAAAGCTGTCTCGCGTACAGCGTTGTGCAGCCACGCTACTTCGAAACGCGAGTAGTGAGCAGTTCGTAGAGCGTCGCGATGCCGATTGCGATGGCGGCCAGCATCACGAATGCATCGCCAAAGGAAAGGCCGGCCATAACGACGCCGATGAATTCCATAGCGGCGGTTACGGATGCCGCGACACCTAGACCCGTGCCTTGCCAATCCTCGATGGCGTTCTGGGCTGCGGCAACCAACGCAGCGGAGAAATTCCGCGCGTTTTGTGCGATGTATTCCGCCATGTTGCTTGCAATTTCTTGTGCGTCGGGAATCGGATTGCTGCATTCCGGCGCGGGCGAGTCCGGCGTATACATCGGGCCTTTTACCGGCCCGATGCGGTAAACCGGAGCCAATAAGCCCCAAGCCCGCGCGACCCACGGTGGCGATGCTTATCGCGTGCATTATCTACGCGGTTGCGGATGTTTAGGCAGCTGCCACAATTACGACTGGCGCGCCGAGCCCCTACGCCGAGATTTGCGCGGACGCGCCGAGTCGACTTGTGGACAGATGCATGGTAGCGTGGGAGAAAATGGCACTCGCTCCCTTCATCCCCCAGATCCTACCGGCGCCTGGCGGATGGACTAGCATTGTCTACTTCATTCCTTCCGTAATTTGCTTCGTTGGCGTAGCAATGCGCTTTAGAACGTATCGGGCAGCGTCACCGGACGTGCGCGCGAAGGCGAATGTAGGCTCGCTATGGATGTTGTCGTACGTCTTGATCGCTACATGCGTAATCGGATCGCTTATACGTTGGGGGAACTAGACGACAAGAGCTAAGGCAACTGGAGTGAAATCAATTTGTTACGCACGGCCCTGTTAAGTCATACTGATTTGCATCAGGTTACCACCACGGGGGTGTCAGTTAAAAGCCGGAACTAATCGGGAAGGCGAAGCATAGCGCGCGAAGTGAGCGTCGGCGATTCCGGATTACGTGAAGCAACGCACGCGTGTGCACCTTGGTGGGCGGCGTTTGAACTCATGTATCGGTCGACGTGTCGCTTCCACAGGGTCGTCAAAGCCTAAAAGAAGGGATTGTGCGCTTTTTCGAGTGCGACGGTCGTCGGGGGCCCGTGTCCCGGCATCAGCACGGTATCGTCCGCCAGGGTGAATATTTTTGAGCGTACGCTGTTGAGAATGTCGTCGTAGGTGCTCACGTCGCCGAATGCTCCGCCGACGCTTCCCGCAAAGAGGGTATCGCCGGTGAACAACGCCGATTTGAACAGGTACGATGCGGATCCATCGGTGTGACCGGGTGTGTGCAACATCCGTATTGCAGTATCGTCACCGAACGGTAATTCATCGCCGTCACGGAGCTGCAGTGCCCGTTGCGCGAGCGAACCGATCGCGTGAACGTCGGCGGCATGCATCACGATTTGCGCGTTAGGAAACGCCGCAGCCACGTCGGCTGTCGCATCGCAATGATCGGCGTGCTTATGCGTGATCAGAATGTATTGCAGATGGTACGCGCCGCCGCTCAAGATGTGGAGCAAATTGCTTGGAATGCCCGCGGGGTCGATCAGCGCCGCCCGCAGGCCGCCATCGAGGAAAAAAATGTATCCGTTGCTGGGATGCGGATCCTGCGCATGATGACGAACATCCGACAGATCGATAGGCGGCGGATGCCACGCGTCTTCTGCGCGTACCGCGAGCTTTTCAGGATCGAGTCGTAACACGGGCGCCAGTGCGCGTGCTTCATCGGGCGTTGCCGTCCCGCGATCGTGGACCCATGCGTCGATTTTCGTTGACGAAATGCCGGTTCGTTGTTCCACTACGCGTGCGTCAACGCGGTTGCCGCGCATCGCTTTGCGCAACACATCGCCGAAGGTGTCTTCGAGCGCAATCTGCGGCCACTTCCCCATGCGTTGCACTTCGTACCACCGCGCCGACGACCTTTGGTAGAAAGGCGTCCCTATCTCGCCCGCTTGCAACGGAACCACGCGGCGCCCGGTCGAATTGGCAGCAACCATGGAACGCGTTATCATCATTGGTTCCGGTCCGGCTGGGCTTACCGCCGCCGTCTATGCCGCGCGCGCGAACCTGAACCCGTTGGTGATTGCGGGCGGTCTCTACGGCGGTCAACTGATGTTGACGACTGAAGTAGAGAACTATCCGGGATTTCCCGACGGCATCATGGGCCCGGACATGATGACGAAATTTCGCGAACAGGCCGAACGCTTTGGCGCGCGCATCGAGAATGTCGATGCGACATCCGTCGACTTTTTGAAGAAACCGTTCGCCGTGCGCACCGGTGACGCCGAGTATCATGCTAAGACGGTCATCGTCGCCACCGGCGCGAGCGCGCGCTGGCTCGATATTCCCGGTGAAGAGAAATTTCGTGGCCGCGGCGTTTCGACGTGCGCGACGTGCGACGGAGCGTTCTTCCGCGACAAGCGTATCGTCGTCGTGGGCGGCGGGGACTCAGCCATGGAAGAAGCGCTCTTTTTGACTCGGTTCGGAAGCAAAGTTACGCTTATTCACCGCCGCGATCATCTTCGCGCGAGCAAAATCATGGCGGCGCGCGCGTTCGCACACGAAAAAATTCATTTCATCTGGAACACCGTCGTTGAAGAAGTGCTCGGCGACACGGTGATGCACGGCCTCGTGCTGCGAAACGTTGTTGACGGGGCGACGCGCGCGCTCGATGCCGATGCGCTCTTCATCGCCATCGGACATACGCCAAACACGGGGATCTTCGATGGCCAGCTCGATCTCGACGAAAACGGCTACATCGTCTCACCCGACGGCGTGCAGACGAACATCGACGGGGTCTTCGTTGCCGGCGACGTGAACGATCTGCGTTACAAACAAGCGATCACCGCTGCAAGTGCGGGGTGCAAAGCCGCGATGGACGCCGAGAAGTATCTCGAAGCGCTAGAGTTCGCCGTGCAAGAAGCGGTCGCGGGCTAGGTCTCGCTAATACAAACGCGCCCCGTTTGGAACGGCGAACTGCGGACGAATGAGGACGACGTTTCCGTTTTCGTCGTTCATGCCGAGGACGAGCACTTCACTGGTAAATCCGGCGATGCGTTTCGGCGGAAAGTTCACGACCGCGCAGACTTGCGATCCCGCGAGCTCTTCGGCGCGATGGCGAATCGTTATTTGCGCGGAAGACATCTTTTCCCCGATCTCCCGGCCGAAATCAATGCGCAGCGTGTACGCCGGCTTCCGAGCGCCTTGGAGCGCTTGCGCTTCGAGGATCGTCCCAGCGCGAATGTCGACTTTAAGAAAGTCGTCGAAGGCGATCATGCAACCGCATTCGCGAGCGCGTCGTCGATCTGCGTGAACGCAAACCTATAGCCTTCGGCTTGCGTTCGCTGCGGCAGAACGCGCTGACCGGTCAACAGCATATCGGCACCTTCGCCGAGCAGCATGCGCAACGCGAACGTCGGCGCCGGAAGGACCGTCGGTCGATGCACCGCGCGTCCCAGTGCGTGCGTGAACTCAGCGTTCGTCACGGGATTCGGCGCGGTCGCATTCAGCACGCCGCTCGTTCCGTCAAGCGCGAGCGCATAGATTCCGGTCACGTCGTCGACGTGAATCCATGAAATCCACTGCCGCCCGTTTCCTACGATGCCGCCTGCGCCCAGCTTGAACGGCGCGAGCATTTGCCCGAGCGCTCCGGCGTCGCCGA
This sequence comes from Vulcanimicrobiia bacterium, assembly GCA_963737065.1. Lineage (GTDB taxonomy): Bacteria > Vulcanimicrobiota > Vulcanimicrobiia > Vulcanimicrobiales > Vulcanimicrobiaceae > JAMXLG01. The sequence continues at coordinate 781,259 of CAVTRC010000001.1, read as the reverse complement.
GGACGATTCCCGTGCGGATCAACGCGACGCGCATGCCGAACGTCTGCGCGCGGAGCGCTTCACGCTCCCAAGCAATGCAGACCCGAGCGAGAAAATCGTCGCCCGGCGGACTCTCTTCCGTAAACGTCGCGGTTTCGCTCGTGCCGTAGTAACCGATTGCCGATGCCGACACGTAAACCCGCGGACGCGATGGAAACGTTTGGAGCGCTTCGAGGAAACGGTGCGGCAGTTCCGTACGGCTGGAGACGATTCGGTGCTTTACCGTCGCGTTCCAACGCTGCACGAGCGTCTCGCCCGCGAGATTCACGATCGCATCGCACGATGCGAGTTGGCGCGCGGCGTCGGCGGGCTCGCGCACAGACGCCGTGACCACGTCGTCACCGCGTGCCGTCAGCCGTGCGGCTAGGTGGCGGCCGATGAAGCCGGTTGCGCCGAGAATTCCAACGCGCATGAGCCGATGATTGCCTCCAATTCGTCGATCGACTTCGGAATCGTAGCGGTGAGATTCTCCGTTCCCGATTCCGTTACGAGCAAATCATCTTCGATCCGCACGCCGATTCCGCGAAAGCGCTCATCGCAGTTGCAATCGCGTTGTACGTAAATGCCGGGTTCGACGGTCGTCACCATGCCGGGTTCCAGTGTAACGGGCGTGTCCGAAACGTCGCGATAGCGTCCCACGTCGTGCACGTCCATGCCGAGCCAGTGACCGGTTCCGTGCATGTAGTACTCGCGATACGTTTCGCGCTCGATCTGTTCGTCCACGCTTCCATGCAAGAGTCCAACATCGATGAGGCCTTCGACGATGGTGCGCACCGCCGCGTGATGAAATGCTTTCTGTGGTTGGCCGGGTCGTAGCGCGTCGATTGCGGCTTGCTGCGCGGCGAGCACGATCTCGTAAATCGCGCGCTGTTCCGGCGTGAACCGTCCGTTCACCGGCCATGTTCGCGTGACATCGGCGGCGTAGTACTCATATTCGCATGCCGCATCGACGAGGAGCAACGTTCCATCCGCGAGACGATCGCGATTTTCTCGGTAGTGCAGAATCGTCGCGTTGTCGCCGCCCGCAACAATAGATTCGTATGCTTCGCGGTCCGCACCCGCGCGATGAAATTCGTACTCGAGTACGGCTTCGATTTCGTACTCGTAGAGTCCGGGGCGGGTGGCGCGCATCGCCGCAACGTGTCCACGCCCGGTGATCTCGGCGCTCTTGCGCATCAGTTCGAGCTCGCGCGCGCTTTTGATCTGTCGCAGTGCGTGCAGCGTTGGTGACGGATCGGCAATGGTGTCCGGCGCAAATCCCGCGCGGCGCGTTTTTAGGCGTGCATCTGCTAATGCATTGCGCACCACTGCGTCGGTATCACCGTTGCCGAGCGCATAGTAGAGCGTCTCGACGTTGCAGAGATAGGCGGGAAGCTCTTGCGCAAGCGAGCCGATCGGATATGCGATGTCGACGGCGAGCGTCTGCGCGGCCGCCTCGACACCGAGACGGCGTCCGTTCCAAATCTCCATCGCACGATCGCGCTCGCGCACGAACAGAGCCGTGCTGTATTCGTCGTGTTCCGGCGCAAGCACGAGCACCGCGTCCGGTTCATTGAAGCCGGTGAGATAATAAAAGTCGGAATTCTGCCGGAACTCGTACTCCGTGTCATTGTTGCGCTGGATAATCGTTGCAGACGGGATGACCGCGACGCCCCCGTGAAAGGCGGCAAGCGCCTGTTGTCGACGCACCTCGTAGATCGTCATCGTCGAGTCGCGTTCGCTAACGCACCCGCGATTTCATCGAGCGCATGAGCGGTGCGTCCAGCGGCAGCCGAAATCGCAGCGCCGTTACCCGATGCAAGCGCTTCGGCGAGATCGGGAAAGGCTACGGCCGCGTAGCCGTTTCGGCCATAGAACAAACGGTTCACGCGATGCACGATCTGAATCTGCGCATTGCCGTTCCCACCACGTCGGTCGATCGCGGACGCGGCGGTTGCGAAACGGCCGATTGCTGCGCGTACGGGCGTCAAATCCGCTGCGTGATCCTTCGCGCCCGCGAGGGACCCGAGGGCCGTTCGCATGCGCGCGGCGTACGGAAAGAACGCGTATCCGACGCTTCCGTTTGAAAGCCGCAGTGCGGTGAGCGCGACGAGTTCCGCAACGGTTCGATGATGGATGAAGTTGGGATCGGCTTGCGTCATTGCATACCGAAGATCATCGAAACCGGAATGATAGACGCCGAAGACGCCGCCGAAACCGTACTCCAAGATCGGAATGCCGGCGTCGTAAAGAAACGATTCGAAATCCGAACCGCCTCCGGGACCGCGAACGGCCGCTCCGCGCGGCTGCTGTTGCCAGCGGACGTAGAGCGGCACCTTTTCCGAGGTGGAGGGAGCGGAAACGCTGCGCGTCACGGGGGTAACGAGACGCTCCAGCGCCGCCGCGGCGGTCGCGCCGAAGACGGCGCCCGTTGTTGCTTCATCCTCGTTAATGTATGCAAGGCAGCCGCTTTCGAGTGCACCCCAATGGGCGCGCACGTAGGCCTTTGACCCGACTTCGCCGATCTCTTCGCCGTCGAATCCAACGATGACGATGGAATACTGCGGACGCCAGCCGCTTTTATACAACGCGCCGAGCGCACGCCCCACGTCGAGAAGAATCGACGTGCCCGAGCCGTTATCGGTGACGCCGTAGACCCATGCATCGCGATGCGCGCCGAGTACCACTTCGTGCGTCGGATCTTTTCCCGGCAACACGCCAACCGTGTTCCACAACGTCGCATTTCGTTTTACGAGCATCGTAACGGAAAGGCGAAACGGCGTCTGCGTCACGCCGTCGCGCATATCGCTGGTGATGCGCGCCGCATTCGAGGCGGTGACGGGCACGGTCGGTATCGCTATCTGCCCCTCCTCAAGTGCGCCGCGCTGTACGGCGCCAAGCGGACGATACGGTCCATCGGGATACGCGGGTCCGCTCAGGGAGCCGTCGCGGTCGTGCGGATCGGAGAAAAACAATACACCGCGCGCGCCGTCGTCTTGTGCGCGCTTGGCAAGCAATCCGCGGAACTCGCGCCCGTATCGAACGAGGACGATGCGGGTGCGTACGTCGACGTGCTTTGCGGCAAGCGCGGCATAGTCGTCGGGCATTCCGTGCCCGGCGTCCACGATGTTGGCAACGACCGTGCCGCTGCCGCTCCATGCATTGAACGGCGGCCCCGCGTCGGGACGCGTGCCGTCGGGATCGGCTGCGATCGGCGTTTCATCGAGATCGAACTTCACCCACCGCTTGTTGCCGGCGTACTGCTCGAGCGCCAGTGCGCGAGCGAACGGAACGTCGTGCCTGAACGGTTCGAGCGATGCGTTGAACCCCGCGCCGCTCAGCACGTCTTCCATCCAGTGCGCGATGTGATCGTCACCCGGCGTGCTTGCGTAATGCGACTCTTGATTGAGGCGGCGAGCGTCCTCGAGCGCGCGCGACGACGTCATTGCATCGATCACATACTGCTCGTTCGTGTTGAGCGCTGCACGCGACGGAGCGCGCGCCGTCAGAAGTAACGATGCGCCGAGCAGCGCAGCAATGAAGCGGTTCAGCGGAGCGGCCCTCCTTTTTTGTTCCGGCCTATCCCGGTGCGTTCGCGCGGAGCAACTGCCGGGCCTCGCGCTCGAGATCGCCTGAGGCGACCTTCGGATGGCTGAGATAGAATAGCGTCATGACATCCAGTACGAAGCGGTGACGGCCGGCGTCGGGCAGTAGCGCCAGACGCGCGCGCGCCTGCGACGTCATGAACGCAAAGCGCTCGCGCATTGTGGCGATATTGCCGTAGACGCGCGCAAAATTCAAGTCGTCATGTTCGGCGTCTTCATCTTGATCGATGAACGAGTCGAGCAAGATATGGATCGCACTGACAAACGGAAAGTACGCATCGTAGCTTTGGCCGATCGCTTCAGGCCGATCGATGCACGCCGTGTACAGTGCAGCGAATACATGCATGTTGGATCCCGCGGCGCAGGCAAATTCATGCCAGTCGAGCGCTCCAAACCGAGCGCGGTTTCGCTCGTACCATGCGACGCAGGCGCGCTCGCGTTCGCCGCGCGGGAGGTGTTTGAACGTTTGTAACTCCGCATAGAAAGCCGCAGCGTCCGCGAAGCACGGCCGCAATCGATCAAGATGCGGCACGTCGGCAAGTGCGCGCTGCGTTTGCGCGACCAGCGACGCAAGGTATCCGCCGTCATCGCCGGCCGGACCCTTCGCGTAATAGTCGCGAGGCGGCGCGTGGGGATTGAGCGCATCGGCGATCGCGAGATGCAGCTCGGGATATGCATCGGGCCGGACGTCGGGGTGGCGATCGCATAGATTATCGAGGTAATCGTAGATCGTTTCGAGCGGTGTAACGATTTCGATGTACCGGCGCGCAGCGCCGGCGCGAAGAAATGTAGCGAGAATCGAGGCGCCCGCCACGTGAAACGCTTTCCCGTCGACGCTCGAGAGCGCTTCGTATCGCAGTTGCGCGTCCGGTATCCGCTCGGCGCGTGCGCGCACGCGAGCGAGCGTTCGCGCAGCGACCGGAACGACGCGCAACAGAAAGCGGACGAGATGGAGCGGCAGCAATGGATCGGCGGCGACGAGCGCGCGAAGGCGCGCGGGACTGCGCAGAACGCTGCGCAATGCGAAGGCGATATCGGCGAACACGTCGGTTCAGATGCCGGCCAAGAAAGACCCGGGGTTGAGAATCCGGTTCGGATCGAACTTCTCTTTGAGCGCGCGCATCCGTTCGACGCCGTCGGTATCGGAGCCCCACACGGCGAGCACAGCGCGGTTGGGGTGCTTGCCTGCGATGACGAGCGCTTGCGGCTCTTCATCGTGCAGTGCATCGTCGAACATTTGGATCTTTGCGCCGAGCGCATGGGCATCCAGGTCGCTCACGCGGAAGATGACGTCACCGTTCATGGCGTCGATCAGCGCGTCGGTGCGCAACTCGAAGCGTGCTGCGATTGTGCGCATGCGGTTCACGCGCGAGATCGCATCGTCGATAAATGCGGGAACGCGATAGGTGATCGACCGTTCGCCGACGCAGGCGATGTACGCGTCGACGGCGCGTTCGAACGCTTCGTGCGCACCTGCGTCGACGACCCGCGTTTCCGGAACGCCCGCGCGTCCCATCGCGGCGCGGAGATCCCGCGTTCCGCGATCGACGATCGTCTCGCTTCCCTCGAGTAGAACGTAGAGGCGGCCTTCTGCGCCGTCCTCACCGTCAATTGCGGTTTTGAAACCTTCGATCCAGAATGCGGCCGCCGGCGTGACCGGCAATCCGGCGAGTAACTCGAGCGCACGCGCTCGCGTCCCTTCCGGAAGACGCATATGAAATCCGCGCGAAACTTCGGGCGCCGTCGCTGTTTTGAGGTTCACTTGAACGATCACGGCGAGCGTTCCGAACGAACCAACGTAGAGCCGGCTCATGTCGTAGCCGGCAACGCTTTTCTCCGCCATTCCGCCCGCGCGCGCGATCGTTCCATCGGCAAGCACCGCGACCGACCCGATGACGAAATCGCGCGGGCGTCCGTATCGATGACGGCGCGGTCCTAACCACCCTGCTGCGAGCGTCCCGCCGACCGTCGCGTCAGCGGGGCGCGGGGCGTCGAACGGCACGTGCATTCCGTGCCGCGCGAGTCGCTGCGCGAGCACACGCACGCGAACGCCGCTCTCGACGGTGACGCTGAGATCGGCCGGCGCATCTTCGATGATTGCGTCGAGCGCAAGCATCGAGAGTGTAACATCGGTGCGCGCAGGCGGACGGCCCATGCCGCTCAACGTCCCACCGCCGGTGACGGCGACGGCTTTACCGTCGCGGTTGCTTGCGGCAAGCAATTCGGCGATCTGCTCGACCGTCATGCAGTGCGCACCTTACAGCGCCGTGCGCCGCTTGGAGTGGTTTCTGCCGAATTCAGCCGCCGCGTCAACCGGTCCATCATGCATGACGTGCGTTTGGGCCACGCGGTGACGCGCCCTGCCGAGCAGGAAGCACCGCCTGCTCGCCTTAAGGTCGACGTGTCGTGTTCTCTTTTTGGCGCAAAAAGCACACACAGCAGTCGCCGAAAAAAGCGCCGCCGGATCCCGCGCAACAGCGCTCGGCGTTTCGCATGCCCGTCGAATTCGACGTGCTCTACGTGCTCGAGCATCGCGCGGGCCGCCGTCACGGACGCGTTAACGACCTTTCAGCCGGCGGTCTACGGCTTTCGACAGACGAGGACTTGCTGCAAGGCTCGATGCTCGATCTCGACTTCCGCCTTCCCGAAGATTTTCTCGCCGGACTCACGATCGAAAAAGAGGTCTTCGAACAGACGCCGTTCGGACTACGCCCTGAAACCGTGAAGGCACAACCGCCGCCGTTCGAACCTATGCACGCGCGCGCAACGGTGCGGTCGACCTTTTACATACCGAGCACCCGCCGACTAGCGCATGGAATGAAGTTCATCGACATCTCGCAACAGATGAAAGAAGAATTGACCCGCTTCGTGCACCTCTGGCAGTTACATCAAATCCGCGTTCGCGGCGAGGCTAACCGGTAGACGAAACTGCGCACGCGCGTAGCAGGTTTACCGTTCGGCCGCGCGTCAACAGTAGATGAAATCGCCATGAAGGGAGAGGTTCGTGCAGGCGCATTCTATTTCCGAGGTCTTGGGCTCGGACGTCCGAGCCGGCGACTTTCGCCCGGTAGCGAGTAATCTAGCGGATCAGATGATCGCCAATCACTGGCATGTCGACCGCATGCCGTGGAATGACGCCCCGCTCTTCCCGATTCGTACCAACGTGAGCACCAATCGCGCGCGCCGCCTCGCTCGCTTCTATAAGTCCGTGGTCGCCGTGCAAACGCGTGCGGAGGAAATTGCCGTATCCATTGCGCGCCGGCTCTTGGTCTACGCCGACGTGGAGAAACTCGACGTAGCGTACCGTCGCGCGCTCTCCGCGTTGATGAACGATGAGGCCTCACACGTTGCAACGATGGTGAAGCTCGAATGGCTCGCCGACCAACAATATCCGGGCATCGAGCCGCGCAGCGAGGAGAGTCCACTGTTTTCGGCGCTCATGCCGGCCATTGAAGCGCTGCATCCGGCGGTGCTCGCGATCTTCATGGCGTCCTACGAAGCGTCGGTCGCGATCCGTTCGTACGCCGAAGAACAGACGTACAGAATCGCGTCGGTGCTCGGCGCGATGGCGCCGCGTGCGGCCGAAGACGACGGCCGTCACGCAAAGACCTTGCGCATCGTCGCGGCCGAGTTCTTACGGAAATTTCGTGAACGTCACGGCGACGATGAAGATGGAACGTCGCCGGTGTGGCGCGAGCAGATCTTCGATCCCTTCAAGAAGTATTGGACGCTGATGCCGGCGCACGAATTCTTTCTGGCCGGTAACGATCCGCGCCAGATGAAGAACGTTCGCAAGGTCGTCGACCACGACAGCGCGATCATGCGGCGCATTCTCGATTTTCTCGGCGTGTCGCGCGCTGCGCAAGAGTACGTGCACGTTCCCCTCACCGATCGCGACTATCCCGCGGGAGCCCGCTCGTCATGAGGACGAGCCGCTTGTAGCACGCCGGCGATTAATACAGCGCGTAGCGGTTTCGTAGCAGGCGGAAGTCTTGCGTTGCCGCGGTCCAGCGGTTCTCGATGGCATTCGCACTCGCACCGCCGACGAGATCTTCGCGCAAACTCGCCGTTCCCCAATCGCGGTCGAGGGCGTTCGGCTCTTTGATGTGGATGGTGTGCGGCGAAACTTCACGTACGGCGACGAGAATTTCAACGGCGCTTCGCACGGCTAGAAACGAACGCGGATCGAACACGACGAGCTCGACGCCACTGAGTTCCTTGCCTTCCCAAAAACCGGAAATCGGCGACCACGCCGCGGGACGGAAGTACACGCCGGGAAGATTCCGATCGTTCAGGCGCCGCGCAAGCGCGTTGCCGTCAACGCCGATCATACCGGCATAAAAGAACGGCTTGGTAAAACCGGTGCCGTTGTTGACGCCGGCGCTGTCGATCAGCCCCGTGCAGAGGTACGGAAACGTCGTCTGCCATTCGGGAATGTTTGGCGAGCTCTGCACCCATTGCAAACCGGTGTCCGGCCAAATCATCGAAGCATCGTACCCGCGCATCGGAATGACGCGCAGCGGTGCGCCGATACCGAAGCGGTCGTTGAAGAGCTTCGCGAGTTCGCCAACCGTCATGCCGTGACGCATCGCAATCGGATAGAGGCCGATAAACGATTCAAACGGCGGCTCGAGAACGGGACCTTCGACCGTCGTGCCGACGGGATTCGGACGATCGAGAATCCATATCTCTTTGCCGTATTGCTTTGCCGATTGCATTGCGTAGGCCATCGTTGAAATAAACGTGTACGCGCGCGAACCGACATCTTGAATGTCGAAGAGCAGCACGTCGACGCCGGCGAGCATCGACGCGCTCGGATGACGCGTCGGTCCATACAAACTGTAGACGGGCAGGCCGCTCGACGCATCTGTGTATGATGCAACGTACGCGCCCGCCGTGCGGTCGCCGCGGAAGCCGTGTTCGGGAGCGTAGATCGCTTTGACCCGAATTGCCGGATTGGCGCGTATTTCATCGACGATGGAGACGAGACGCGACGTCACACCGGTTTGATTGGTAATGACGCCAACGCCGCGCCCTTTGAGCTCGCGCCACGTCTCGCGCAAAAACACTTCATCGCCGAGCGTGATCTTGGCGCGCGGAAGCGGCGCGCCGTATGCAAAGGCGCGGGAGGCGAGAACCGCGCCCGCCGTGGCCAGGAGTCGTCGGCGATTCATATCATTCGCAGACCGGTGTCCTGCGGAATGATGCGCGCTGCGCGTGCCCGGCGAAACAGTTCTTCAATGGCCGCGACGCCGTCGTTGCCCAGGTCGTCGCTGTACGCGTTCACATAGAGGTCGATGTGTTTTCGCATCACGTCGTCGCTCATCTCGAAAGCGTGCTCTCGAACGTACGGCATGACGGCTGTTTCGCGCTCGCGCGCAAACCGAAGGCTCGCGCGGATCGCATCGTTGATCGCTTCCGCGCGTGCATCCTCGATATCGTTCCGTACGAGAATGCCGCCAAGCGGAACCGGCATGCCGGTCGTGGTTTCCCACCATTCGCCGAGATCTGCGACGGAGATCAGTCCTGCATCGCGATACGTGAAGCGGGATTCGTGAATGACGAGTCCCGCATCCACTTCACCGTTTGCGACGGCCGCAACGATCGCATCGAAGCGCATCTCGACCGTAGCGGGGCGCATGCCGAGCGCCAGTTGTAGCAGCATGAACGCCGTCGTCCGTTCGCCTGGAATCCCAATGCGTTTACCGCGCAGCGAGTCCAGCGACGTCAGCTCACCGGGGCGGCTGAGCACGAGGGGGCCGCAGCCGCGTCCCAGCGCGCCGCCCGCGCGCAGCAGCCGGTAGTCGCGCATCAAGAACGGAATCGCGCCATAACTCGCTTTCGTGAGAGCGAACTCCGCGCGTGCAGCGGAATCGTTGAGTTGTTCGATGTCGGCGAGATGGACGCGGACATCGGGCGCGCCGTTCAGCAATCGGTTCGTGAGCGCCGCGAAGATGTACGTATCGTTGGGACAAGGTGAATACGCGAGCGTGTACGTCTCGTTCTCAGTCAACATGGGCCGGCATCGTGTGAAGAAGATCGAGGGTGGCGTTGAGCACGTTTCGGAGCCCGCGTACTCCGGCGTCGAAATCCCAGCCGCTCTTCGCACGGTCGCCCGCGACATTGGAGATGCCGCGTACTTCGACGCACGGCACGCCGGCAAGTTGCGCCGCGCGCATAACGGAGAACCCTTCCATTGACTCGACGTCCGCACCGCGCTGGCGAAGGCGATGCGCGGTTGCGTCGGTCGACGTGACGCGCGAAACGGTGATACCGCGGACGAGCCGGAAGCCGAGCGCCGTCAACGCGTCGACGAGGTGCGCATCTGCCGGCACGCGATCGACGATGATGTCACCGTCGGAAAGCATGATGCGCTCGCCCGTCTCGAGACTCACTTCCATCGACTCTTCACCGACCACAACGCCGTCGCCGACGTTGGCCGCGCTCGGAAGCGCGCCCGCGATTCCGGCGTTGACCACCAAGTCGTAGCGTCTCTGCGCGAGCGCTGTTGCCACGCGCGCGGCTGCATCAACCGGACCAACGCCGCTCACGAGCAATTCAACGCCCGCTCGAGAATTGAGCCACTCCAGTTCTTGTGCGACGGCACAGACGAGAAGAATCACGGGACTCCAATCAACTTGTGGGTTTGAAGCGAGATGCGAAACCGTTTAGGGTGCAGCTTCGCGTATGCCAATGCAAGCTCAACGTTCGGACGCTTGTTGCCTTCCGGCTGTAACAGAATGGTGGACTGCTCTTCGAAGAGTGCAAGATGCTCCTCCGGCACGCGCCCGTCGACGATCAGCTTTGCTTCGTTCGCGCGTTTCGCCATGCGCGGATCGACGCGTTCCTTCGGAGAGACGCAGAGCCATACATCGGGCGGAAGTTCGGTGAAGATGGTGCCGTTCGATTCAATATGCACGCGCCGTCCGTCCGTTTGCAGCGCGTTGATGAGGTCGAGCGTTTCGGCCTGGGCGAGCGGCTCACCACCGGTGAGAATCACCATCGGGCAATCACCGCCGAGCTCGTTGACGCGCGCAACGACTTCGCGCACGCTTGCCATGAATTTCAACGCGTAGTCCGTATCGCAGAAGTCGCAGGCTAGATTACACCCGGCGAGTCGAACGAAAACCGCCGGCGTTCCGCTCCACAGTCCCTCGCCTTGAATGCTATAGAAAATTTCAGCCAGCTGAAGCATCACGCCCCGAGATCGCTGCGCCGAAGCACGGCGCAACTCGTGGCGGTCTCCCACAGCACGAGCTCGTCGAGGCCGCTCAACTGATTTTCCAATGCGCGCCAGATCCACATGATGATGTGTTCGGCGGTTGGATTATCGATGAGATCGTTGAGCGTCCGATGGTCCAAAATATTGACGACGTGCTCGCAGACAATCGCCTTGATCTGCTCGAAATCTTCGATCATGCCGCGCGCCGGACCATCGCTGTGAATCGGTCCGCGAACCGCGACGTCGAGGCGGTAGGAATGCCCGTGCATGCGGGAACATTTGCCGGGGTGGTGCGGAAGAACGTGAGCCGCTTCAAAGCGGAAGTGCTTGCGAATCTGCATGTGGAAACGGCTAAGGCGTTCGCGACGAATCGAAGGGAGTCCGTTGACGGTCCGAATCAACCGCGAAGAATTAGTAATGAGTGCCGTCGTCGGAGAGGCGGCCCCCATGCTCGTCAACAGCGGGCTCTACGAGGTGACGTTCGACGGCCGGCCGCTGATCGTTCCATCCGTCGGCGGAATAACGCCGAACGTGCGCGTCGGCGATTCGGCGTTTGCCTTCATGGCCGACCATATCGAGCCCGGCGTCAGCGTGCGCCATCCCGACGACCGTCAGAACACCGCGCTCAATACGCTCGCCTGCGTCGGCAACGAGGCGGTCGTCCTCAGCGGTGACGCAAAGGGCGAGCGCGGACGCGTCACCGGAAAGCACGGCGGCGTCGAACACGTCATGATTGATTTTCCGTTCGACGTCATGCGCAAAATGGCAATCGGCGATCGCATTCAAGTGTGGGCATGCGGTTTGGGAATGCGGCTGCCGGATGCGCCGGGCGTCAAAGCGTTCAACGCGGACCCTGATCTGTTTCACCGGATGGGCGTCGACGTGAAAGGCGGGCGCGTGCAGGTTCGCGTCGCGAAGACGGTTCCTGCGGCAGTCATGGGTTCGGGACTCGGGCGCGCAACTGTGGTGCGCGGCGATTACGACATTCAAACGTTCGACGACGCGATCGCTGAGAAATATGGGTTGCGCGATCTGCATTTGGGCGACATCGTCGCGCTCGTCGATGCGGATAACTCGTACGGACGCATTTATCGCGGCGGCGCGATCTCGGTCGGTGTAGTCGTACACGGACGATCGTTCGTCGCCGGACACGGACCGGGTGTAACCACGCTGTTGAGCTCGAGTAAAGGTGAGATCGACGTGGAGATTGATGCCGACGCAAATCTCGCGAAAATATTCAAGCACGGCGAGCACAACTACTAGAGCTGCGATCGAGTCTGAACGGCTAATGCTCTATGAATTGCAGCGCCGTGCGGGCAGCGGTTTTTAGCGCTTCATCGCCGATGATCGAACCGTAGTTCAACGTCATGCTCGCGTGATATCGTGCGCGGTGGCGCGCAAAGCGCCACGTGTGTTCGTCGACGTTCCCGTATGCGTCGAAGAAAACGGCGTGATCGCGCGGCGGCACGATCATGTGGACGACCGAGAGGTCGACGGCGGGATGACCGCAGTGAACGTCGCCCCAGTCGATTACGCCGCACAACCGGTTCGCGTCGTCAAGCAAAAGATGGCGCGCGTAGAGGTCCCCGTGAACGAGGACGTGTTTCCCGGCCGGCGGCTCCTGGTTTACGTTCAATCGCACCGGATCGAGTTTGCCGATCAGGTCGGGCGGCAGGTAGGCATCGAACGGTTTCACGTCGATGTCGTGCAGTGCGCGTAAGAAATGTGCGAGATCTTCGGCCAGATGCCGCCCTTGTTGCAGCGTCAGGGATATCGCGCACGCCGTTGTGCCGGCGAGGAACTCGTATCCGGCGAATCGCCATGGGTACTCGAATTGAGCAGTTCCGACGTAGACGGGATCCGGAACGGCGATTTTGAGCCGCTTCGCGATCGTAGGCATGAACTGGATTTCGCGTTCGATGAGCGGTGCGGCAACAGCACGTTGCGGAAAGCGGAAGACGATGCGTTCATCGACGAGGAAGGCAACGTTATCCCAGCCGTTTGCTACGCGGCGAACCGGCGCACCGCGAAACTCGGGAAACTGCGACGCGATCAGCCGCTGCGCAAGCTCTTCGCCGACTTCCATCTCCGGCGTCCAGACCGCCTTCATAGCGCGCGCTGAAAATCTGCGATCAGGTCCTCGATGCGTTCAACGCCGACGGAGAGGCGCAAGAGCGACGGAATGATCCCCATCAGCCGCGACTCCGGCGACTCCGGGATGTTGGACCACATCGCGGCAGGCTGCGCGATCAACGACTCAACGCCGCCGAGACTGACGGCGGAGTGCACGAGCGAGAGGTTATCGATCACGCGCCGGGCATCATCGAAGCTGCCTTTGACTTCGAAACTCAACAGGCCGCCGAACCCACTCATTTGGCGCGCCGCGAGTTCATGTTGATCGTGCGACGCGAGCCCCGGATAGTAGACGCGCGCGACCCGCGGATGCTCTTCCAAAAATTGCGCTAGGCGCAGCGCATTTTCGTTATGCCGTGCGACCCGCATTTCGAGTGTCCGCAGTCCGCGCAGCAACAGCCACGCATCGAACGGACCGAGCGTCGCACCGAGAATGTGATGCGTTTCCCAAATGCGCGCGATCAGCGCTTTCGACGAAACCACGACACCCGCAATGAGATCCGAGTGGCCGCCCAGATACTTCGTCGCGCTGTGGAGCACGACGTCGGCGCCAAGCTCGACGGGGCGTTGATTGACCGGCGTCGCGATCGTATTGTCGACGGTGACCAACGCGCCGGCGTCGTGCGCGATGCGCGCGACGGCGCCGATGTCCGTGATGCCGAGAAGCGGATTGCTCGGCGATTCCAGCATCACGAGCGTCGTGTTCGGTCGCATGGCGCGCTCGAATGCCGCGGTATCGGCTTGATCGACGAACGTAACATCGACGCCAAACCGCGCGAGCACCGACGACAACAGCGATCGCGTTCCCGCATACGTCACGCGTTGTGCGACGACGTGATCGCCGGCTTTGGTTAGCGAGATCGTTGTCGCAGAGATTCCGCCCATGCCGGATGCGCTTACCATCGCTGCTTCGCCGCCTTCGATCGCGGCGACAATGCGCTCGACCTGTCCGTGATTCGGATTGCCGTGTCGTGTGTAAAACCGTTCGAAGCCCGGCGCATGCGCGGCGCGCGCCATGGATTGCGCGTCATCAAACGAAAACGTCGACGTTTGGTAGATCGGCGGTGTAACGTCGGTCTTGCTCGTCCCATCGCGGTCGGCGTGAATGAGTTCGGTCTCGATGCCGTATCGCTCACTCATCTCGTCACAACGATCTTCATCGTGGTAAAGTCGAGCGTCAGCGCTGCAGACCGGAAGAACCGGTTGCGCAGCGCGCCCGCGACATGGAACGGTACCTTACCAAAAAGCCCGGCAGGCAACGCGACGCCGGTAACCGGTCCCTGCGCATATTTACCAAGCGATACAAGCGGCAGCGTAAACGGTGACTCTTCCGCCTCGACGAGGGCGACGGTGCCCTCGCTGCGTCCGGTTTGAATCGCAAAGAGCTGCCCGCGTTCGCCGTCAATCCGTCCGCTTGCGAGCAAGAGGTGCGTGCCGACGAGCCACATCGGCTCGATCGCCGCATTCTGTGCTGCCGCGGCTTCCTCGATCGCCGGTGACGCCGCCCACAAGCGCAGCGTCAAGCGGTTGTGCGCGTAATCGAATGTCGGCAAAAAATGCGAGAGAAACACGGTGCCGAGTGCGCCGTCGACGTGTATGCTGCCGCCGCCGATCGGTTGCGGCGCGATCCGGGCGGGCACGTTACTTACCGTTAGTCCGGGGAATTTCAACGCGTCGATCGTTCCGCTGTCGGTTATACCGAGTGCTTGTGCCGCGGCCGGATTGAGGTCGACCGACGCTGCCGCGGTGTCGACCACGAACAAATATGACTTTCCGTCGATCGTCGCGCGGACGATCGGCACGGGATCGATGGCCACGAACGGGATGTCGGTCTGTCCGTTTTGCAGATCGAAGGCATAGCGGTCGGGTTTCGGTAACCGTTCTTGCAGTGTCATTAGACGCGATAAGACGCGCGGATCGTTCGGTGCGAGGCGTCGCGCGCGATTGAGATACGTTCGCGCGTTGCTCCAGTCGTTGCGATAGAGGTCGAGTGTTCCGAGTCCAAGCACGGCCTCGGCCTCGCTTGGATTCTCCGCGATCGCGTCGTTGTAATCGGCGAACGCGGTTTGGAAATCACCTCGCGCAAACGCGTCGTCGCCGGCCGTTGCAGAAGCATTAGCGGACGCGACAGGACCTTGCGCGATGAGCGCCGCGAGAAGAAGAACGGTCACTGCATACATTTATGGTGATAGAAAGGCGACGATCTCGTTGCTGTCGCGATGCGATGTCCAGAAACGCGTCCCATCGAATGCGAGGCCGCGCGCGTCGAATGCAATCGAGCCCAGCACATCGACGGCCGGTGACCCGTCGCGCGCATCGACGCGCCACAACTCGAGATTCTCGAACTCTTCGTCGCCGGTAATCAAATAGAAGCAGCCTTCGAAGATGGTCATCCCAAGCGGCGTGCGGTCCAACGGAATCTCGCGCAGAACGTCGCCTTGACCGTCGAGCGCAAGAATTTTTCGATAGGACGCTTGGCTCAAGAACAGTGTGTCGCCGTCAAATGCTACGTGCGCGCCGGTAAGATCCGGGCACGGGATGGGATCGTTTTTGAAGCCGTGTCCCGGAATAAAGCGATAGACGTAGCGATCGTGATCCTTCTCTCCCATACCGATGACAACGCGAACTTCATCGCCCACCATCGTCATCCCGAACGGGCCGCCGGGTGCCTGCGATTCGCTCCTCACCGTCCACGTCGGCGCCTCAATCTCATAGAGACGGTGCGTTTCGCGGCTCGCCATCCAGAGCGTGGTTCCGTCGCAAGCGAGGCCGAGCGGCAGCGGCGCGGGAGACATCAAGCGCAATTCTTCGACAATCGGATTCACGAAATTCTCCGTAACGTGCGGGGCTGACGACTCATATGCTGCATCGGCGACTCGTTCGCCTGGCGTGCCCGGCCAGTGCGAGGCTTCGGCCGGCCGTCACGGCCATAACTTGGCCCACAATGTCCGAGCGGTGTCCTCGGGTGGACTAACGTCATGCGAAGAATAGCGTCACACTGGCATAAAGCGTCCTATGAGAGCGAGGAGACACACATGGCGCTAAAAGACCGGCTGAACCCGCGCGAAGCGGCGCTGCTCGTCATCGACGTACAGGATTCGTTCAAAGCCGGCGCGCGGTGGGCACGGCGCAGCAACGCGGCGGCGTTCGAACCGAACGTCTCGCGACTGATCGGTGCGTTTCGCGCCGCCGCCCAGCCGGTGATCTACGTCCTGCACAGCGACTCGGACGACGCGTTCTCGATAACGAGCCCGCAGTATCGCTTGATGGATTTTCTGAAGCCGCTGCCCGGTGAACCGATCGTTCACAAGACCACCCGCAATTGCTTCACGAGCACGGACTTGCTTCCGATCTTGTTAGAGCGCGGCATTCGCCGGGTCGTGGTTAGCGGAATCCAGACGGAGCAGTGTTGCGAGACGACCGCGCGCGTCGGCGCCGACCTAGGTTTTGGCGTCGATTTCGTCACCGAGGCGACGATGACGTTTCCTATTGCGGAACACGCGGACGGGAGTGGGCGCGAGCTGTCCACCGACGATATCGTGGAACGAACGGAATTTGCTCTCCGCCGGCGGTTTGCGCGCATCGCAACGGTGGATGATATCGTACGGGATATGAGTACCGTTCCGGCGTGAAGCGCGTCATCGTTTTTGTTCCGGACCGTGTCGAGCTCTTCGATCTCGCCGGCCCCGTTCAAGTTTTTCACGAAGCGATTGCCGCCGCTGCTCCATATCAATTAGAGTACGTGTCGACGCAATCGGACATCGCGAGCGAACAGTCGCTCGCGATATCGCGGGTGCAGCCTCTGCCGCACGACGCCGGCCCGGACGACACGATCGTTATCCCGGGAAGTGCGACGATGCGCGAAGCGGCATGCAATCGCCGCTCGAAGATCGCAGACGTCACCGCGTGGCTGCGCGCATCGTACGCTAACGGCGCGCGTATAGCCTCCGTTTGCGTCGGCGCGTTCGTGCTCGGCGCAGCGGGGTTACTTGATGAACGGAACGTTACAACGCATTGGAAGTACACCGACGCGCTGCGCTCGGCGTTCCCGCGCGCTCGTGTTGCCGCGAATCGGCTCTACGTATTCGACGGAAGGATCGCGACGAGCGCCGGTATCGCATCGGGCGTCGATCTCGCGCTTGCAATCGTGGAACGCGATGTCGGTGCGCGCGCTGCTGCTAATGTTGCGCGTGAGATGGTCGTCGGAATGCGCCGCGGCGGTACGCAGGAGCAGTTGAGCGCGTACTTCGACCGGCGCGATCACACGTACCCGGAAGTCCATGCTGCGCAGGACTGGCTGGTGGAACATCCCGACGAGGCATTCACGATCGAATCTTTGGCGCGCGTCGCGGGCGTAAGTCCGCGCACGTTAACGCGGCAGTTCCGTCTAGCGACGGGCGCTACGATCAAAACGTATGCAACGTCGCTGCGACTCGAGCACGCGCGCTCGTTGCTCCGCGACAAAACCCTGACGATCGACGCCGTTGCGGAGCGATGCGGATTCGCCGATGGGCGGCAACTTCGCCGGTTGTGGCGAGTCGCATACGGACAGACGCCGTCCGAAGCGAGAGGCGCGTAGTCGGTCCGCCGCACGCTTGACGCTCTCGTCATTTAACGGTATGGTTATATAACCAAATGGTTAATAATGCGAAGCTCGACGCGGTCTTCTCCGCTTTGGCCGACCCGACTCGCCGCCGTATTTTGGAACGGCTGGCGCACAAAGCCTCGACGGTCGGACAAATCGCTTGCGAATTTCCGATCTCGCAGCCGGCGATCTCAAAGCACGTGCGCGTGCTTGAAGAGTCAGGGCTCATTGCGCGCAAAGTCGTCGGACGCACGCACTACTTGAATCTTACGCCCGAAGCGATGGAAGCGGCGGCTGCGTGGATCGAACGTCAGCGACGCTACTGGAATACCGTGCTCGATCGCCTCGATCATCTTCTTGCAAAGCCCGAACGAAAGAAGAAATAGCGATGCAAACGACGATTCCTGCGCTCGTCATCCGCCGCACGTATGACGTGCCGCCCGAGCGCGTATTTCAAGCGTGGACTACGCCGGAATTGGCGAAGCAGTTCTTGGGCCCGGACGATGTGACGACGCCGGACGTGGAGATGGACGTGCGTGCCGGCGGAACGTACCGGATCGTCATGCAAATGGCCAATGGCGAGCGCTGGGCCGTCGGCGGCATCTATCGCGACGTGCGGCCTCCGAATCGTTTACAAATGACGTGGCGGTGGAAAGAAGACGATCCTCGCGAGGAGCGCGAGACGCTGCTCACGTTGGAATTCAATCCGTGCAACGGCGGGACGGAGATGATTCTTACGCACGAACAATTCGCGAGCGAAGAGTCGCGAGCGGGGCATGCACGCGGATGGGACGCGATCGCCGAACAACTGCGCGAGGTATTGTGAGATGAACGCAGCATCATTCGATGCGGTCGCTACGGTGGAGTTGCCGGCATCGCCCGAGCGTGTCTTCAGCGCCCTGACTTCGTCCGAGATTACGCAATGGTGGGTACGTCCCGGCGTCTTCGATACTCGCGAATGGAGCGGCGACGTCCGTGCCGGCGGTAAGTGGCGCATATCGGGGATTGCGCGCGGAAACCCGTACGCGATCGAGGGCGAATACGTCGAGATCGACGCGCCGAAGAAGCTCGTGCATACATGGCAGCTTGTCGGTAAACCGTTCGTTACAACGGTTTCGTACGAATTGGAACCGACGGAACGCGGGACGCGCCTCACCTTGCATCACGACGGTTCTTCGACCCAAGAAATGTGCGATGCAAATCGCATCGGTTGGGAAACGAGTTTCGAAGCGCTTCAGCGGTTGTTGGAACAATGACGACGACCGATCGGCTCGGCGTCTTACGGGCAAATGGCGTAAGGCAACGTTTAATACCGTAGCGCCGTCCAGTGATAGCGCGCGAACGACCGCCGCATCGCGCGCTCCGCGTCGCGCGTTTGCCGTCGACAGGCAGCGATGAACGGTCCGCGATCGTCGCGCGGTAGAAGCGTCGCGAGCGCGCCGACGAGGTTACCGAGCCGTCGTACTTCCCGCTCGAATTCCGGAAGCGACGTTTGCTGGGAAAACCGCTTTGCTGCACTCGCGAAGGTCGGAGACGGATGAGCCGACGGATCGGTCGCACCGCGCAGAATGAACTCGGTTAACCGCGCGATGAACGACGCCCCATGCGTGGCCAACGCCGAATCAGGGAAGCGCTCGAGATGCGTTTGTGCGATCGCGCGTACTGCGTCTTCAGTGAATAAAAATTCGCGCAGCAAACGCCGGCCCCGCGCATCGCCATCGAACAAATCTGCTCCCATGTACGCGTTTTGCTTTTTGGCGCGCAGATGTAAGCGGAGCACCTCGCTGATCCACGGACGCGCCTCGTTTGACGTAAGGCATAACGCGAGAGTCGATCCCGCCCGGCTTGCAAGGTGCCAATATCGAAGGCGGATCGCCATATCGAAAGCGTCGTGCGCCGTTTGCGCCGCGACTTCCATGCGCGCGTTGCGCAGTTGGTGACGCGCGAGAACGGTGCGGACGTTAAGGGAGTGAAATACGCTCCGGCATTCTTCCAGCCCGGCGCTTGACCACGCGCTTCCCGTTTGAAGCGCCGAACGGCCGAGCACTTCTGCAGCATAAACGCGGATATCGGCATGCGCACGGGCGACGTACAATGCGCCGGCGCCGGCTTCTTCGGCACCGTGCAAGTCTTGCGTCAACAGCGATATCTGCGCCCGGCGAACCAGCGCGATCGACTGCAATAGCGTGCTTTTGCAGGTGGACGCATGTAGATCCGCGACCTGCAGCTCCAGCGCGGCATCGCGCAGACGGCCTTCGTAGAGAAACACCTCGCTGCAGTCGAGCGAGAATTTGACCCTTGCTTCTGCGCTCAAACGCTCGCGAAAACGCGCCATCGTTCGTAAGGCGGCTCGCATCGCAACAAGATCACCGCGGCACCGTGCGATAAAAAACGCGTTTTGCGCGACCTCGAACGCTGCCGCCACGTCGAAACCGCCGAACTGGTTGCGAACGTGGCCGGCCGCCGCGGTTATGAACGTGTCGGCACGCGTCTGATCCGCGTCCATTTCGGCACACAAGGCCGCTGCAGAAAGCGCGCGAGCGCGATCGGTTCCGCAGTAGGATTCTAGACGTATCGTCTCCGGCATGAGGCGGTCGACCATCGGCAGCGCGATAGGAGCCGGTTCCGTTGCTTGTGCGACTGCCGCACTGCGGTTCACCGGCACGAGCCGCGCCGCAACGACCACCGCCAACCGTTCTACGATATCTTTCTTTGCTCGATAGTAACTGCGTTCGCTCATTCCGCGGCACCCTGTTCCGTCCAACGCGCCCCTGAGCGTGCGCGCGCGCTGCGGATCACAGCCCTTCACGGCTTCCGATAGGGCTCGTTCGAACGCTAAGCGCGGATTCCGCGCTTTGAACGCACGTTGGAATCGCTGCGCAAACGCAGAGGTAACAGGCGGATCGGAACCGTCGGACAGTCTTCGAAGTAAGCGGCGGATGCTGCGTTCCAGACTGTTCACACCATGCCAAACGCAACATGGCGTCTTGCCGTGACCCCGCGTCGCATGAACTCTCATCAACGAAAAACTGCCATTCGGGAACGCGGCGGCGAGCGGCGCAATCCGCAAAATGCTCGGGCAAGAGTCGCTTCGGGCGAGCAAAGGAGCCTAACCATGAGTATGAATTGGCGTTTGGCTCGGCGCGCTTACGTAGGTGTCGCCGCGGCCGTCATCGCTGGATGTAGTGGAGGCGGCGCGCCGTCTTCATTCGCGCCGGCGGGCGAACACGCTTCGAACGTTTCGCGTTCGATCGCCGCCGATCAAAGCAAGACCATTACGCATTACTATGTCGTCGATCTCGGCACGCTAGGCGGTAGCGCAAGCGCAGCCAATAGCATCAACAATCGTGGCTGGGTCGGCGGACTTTCAAGGATTAGCGGAGACGCCGCCTTTCACGCCGTCATTTGGGTTGACGGCCACATCGTCGATTTGGGAACGCTCGGCGGTCCGAACAGCGAGGTCGGATGGCCGGTGAAAAACGATCGCGGTGAAATAGCCGGCTTTTCTGACATCGCGCAGACCGATCCGCTGGCGGAAAACTTTTGCGGAACAGGATCGCCGAATCTCTGCGCCGGTTTTAAGTGGAAGAACAACGTGATGACACCGCTCGCGCCGCTTGGCGGTGACAACTCGTTTGCGGCCGCCGTCAATCAATCCGGGCGCATCGCGGGTTTCGCAGAAAAGCCCGCTCGGGATTCGACGTGTGGTGCGCCGCAGGTCCTCGATTACGATGGTGCTATTTGGGAACGCGACGGCCGGCCGCGAGATCTCGAACCGCTGCACGGTGATGCGGTCTCGCAAGCCGTTGCGATCAATGATGCGGGCGCAGCCGTAGGCGCATCGGGCCCCTGCGGGCCGCCGAACAATGTCAGATATGGTACCGCGCATGCACTGGTTTGGCATGGCGTGGGCGCGCCGGCGGATCTCGGCAGCTTAGGCGGGACGACCGCAAACATTGCGACGGCGATCAATAATCGAGACGAGATCGTCGGACAATCAGCACTCAGTGGAAACACGACCTATCACGCCGTCGAATGGAAGCATGGCGGAATACGCGATCTCGGAACGTTGCCTGGCGACCTTCTGAGTGAAGCGCTGGGCGTGAACAAGACCAATCAGACGGTCGGGTATTCATGTGATGCCGGCGGAACATGCCGTGGTTTCATCTGGCAGAACGGCGCAATGACGGACTTGAATCTGCTTATTTCTTCTTCGCAGCTCTACGTGCTAAGCGCGGGCGACATCAACGACCGTGGTTGGATCGTCGGACAGGCATACGACACGAGCAGCGGCACAATGCCGGCCGTGCTACTCATTCCGGCGAGCGGTACGTTCAAACCCGCGGCGGCGCGTGCGTCGCGCATCGTTCTGCCGGAAGCCGTGCGTCGGCAAATGCTGCAGCACCGGAGCTTCCGGCCCTTCATCGGGCCTCTCGTTCCGCGCCCCGGAGCGTAACGCAGACGGGAGATCGCAATCGCGATCTCCCTTTGCAATCGATGAAAACACGTCGGTTCAAGTACGTACGTCGGGCGGCGCTGGCCTAGTGGCGTCGTCGAGCACCTCGGAACCGCGGTTCGACGTAACGCTCGCCGGCCGCGCAACTAGAGCGCGCCGTCCGGGCCCATTTTTTCGAGTCGTTTCTTCAGGTCGGCGAGGAAGCCGCTTGCGACGTAACCGTCGACGACGCGATGGTCGAGCGAGAGGCACGAGTTCATCACGTAACGTGGAGCAAATGAATCGTCTTCGCGCACGAGCAGCTTCTTTTCTACCGTTTCCATCGTAACGATTCCGGCTTGACCGCCGTTGATGATCGGCGCGGACGCCCATGAACCGTTCGCGCCGTTGTTGTTCACGGTGAACGTTCCACCCGCGAGATCGTCCACGCCGAGCTTGTTGCGACGCGCTTTATCGATCAACTCGCCTGCCGCAATCGCGAGGCCCTTGATCGACAAGGCATCGGCACCCTTGATGACGGGAACGACGAGGTTTGTCGCGAGACCGATCGCGATGCCGATGTTGACGTCTTTATTCACGTAGATCCCGTCCGCCGTAAACTTTGCGTTCATCAAGGGAAATACCGATATCGACTCGATCACGGCGCGAATGAAGAACGGCAGAAGCGTCAATTTGTATCCCGTTTCGCGTTCGAAGCGATCCTTTTCGCGAGCGCGCCATTTCCACACGTTCGTCACGTCGATCGAAACCATCGACCACGCATGCGGCGCAGTATGCTTCGATTCAACCATGCGTTCCGCGATGATGCGGCGCGCTTGCGTGAGCGGAATAACGGTGCCGGGAATCGGTGCGCCGTAGCTCGATGTACCGGACGCGGCCGGCGCCGGCGGGGGAGCCGCGGGCGGCGCGGAGGCTGCAAACGACGGCGGCGGCGTTGCGCCGAAATTCGTGCCGGTCGCAATCGCTTGACCGACGGCCGCGGCCGGACCCATTGCGGCCGCCGCCATGACGTCTTCCGCGGTAACGCGTCCGTTCGTGCCGGTTCCGCGGATCGCTCGAATGTCGATGTTGTTCTCGCGCGCGAGTTTGCGCACCGCCGGCGACGCCTTGCGAAGCGCGTCCTCCGCGCCTTCGAGACCGCCGGATGCGCCGTACGAACTCGGAATCACGCCGTTCCCGTGCGCGTGTGGCCGTTACCCGATGACGCGGCTGCCGGTTCGTCGGCAATTGCGGAATGTTGAACCCGGGAACGGGCTCTTCGTTCGCACTTGCGGCCATCGATTCAGTCGTCGACGGTGGTTGTGCTGCAGGCGCAGCTTCGGTTGCGCCGTCCACTTCTTCGATGACTGCAATCGCAGTACCGACCGGGACCGTGTCGCCTTCTTTCACGAGCACGTCTTTGATAACGCCCGTCACGGGTGCGGGGACTTCCGCATTGACCTTATCGGTCGATACTTCGAGAAACGGCTCGTACTTCTCAACGGTGTCGCCGACGTTCTTGAGCCACTGTGCGACGGTGCCTTCGGTAACCGTTTCGCCGAGTTGCGGCATCGTGATCGTTGTAGCCATTAGAATTTCACCAACTCGCGCATTGCATCGGCCATCGCGGCCGGGGACGACATGTACTCGTGTTCGAGTGGTTCCGCGTAGCCCATCGCCGGGACGTCGGGCGCGGCGAGCCGGCGAATCGGCGCGTCGAGCGAGAAGAGCGCTTCTTCCGCGACCATCGCGGAAATCTCGGCACCGATACCGCCGAACTTGTTGTCTTCGTGGATGACGAGCAGTTTGCGCGTCTTCTCGACGCTCGTGAGAATTGTTGTGCGATCCATCGGGCGGATGGAGCGCAGATCGATCACTTCGACGGACATGCCTTCGTTCTCCAATTGATTGGCGGCTTCGAGCGCCCAGTGTACGTACAGCCCGTACGACACGACGGTGAGCTGAGCGCCTTCCTTGAGAACGTTCGCCTTGCCGATCGGAATCGTGTAGTGACCCTCGGGCACTTCACCCTTAATCAAACGATACGTCTTCTTGTGTTCGAGAAAGAGCACCGGATCGGGATCGTCGATCGCGGCGTTGAGCAAACCCTTCACGTCGGCGGGAAACGCCGGCGCAACGATCTTCAACCCGGGCACGTGGTAGAACAACGCTTCGATCGAGACCGAGTGCGAAAGCGCACCGCGAACCCCGCCGCCGTACGGCGTCCGAATCACGAGCGGACACGTGTATTCACCGTTCGAACGATAGCGTGTCTTCGCCGCTTCACCGACGATTTGGTTGAACGCCGGATAGATGAAATCGGCGAATTGAATCTCCGCAATCGGGCGCAGGCCTTCCATCGCCATGCCGACGGCGATACCGACGATGGACGCTTCCGCGATCGGTGTGTCGATGACGCGGTCCGGACCGAACTCGCTGATGAAATCCTTCGTGATGAGAAAGACATTCCCGCGAGCGCCGACGTCTTCGCCGAGAATGATCGTGCGGTCGTCATTCTTCATCGCTTCGTACAGCGTTTCGCGTACGGCCTCGACATTATTAAGAACTTTCGATCCGGCGGTTACTGCCACGGCTGCCAGGCTCCCTCGTAGAGATTGCTATAGAGATCTGACGCTTGCGGATATGGAACGGCTTCGGCTTTATCGGTCGCCTCGTTCGTCTCGCGCAGCACGTCTTTTTTCATCGCGTCGACGTCGGCTTCGCTCATGATGCCGTCCTCGACGCAGCAGCGTTTGAAACTTCGGCACCGGATCGTTCTTGCGCGCTTCGGCGACGATCTCTTTCGTGCGGTACGTCATATCGTTGTCGTCCGTGGAGTGCGCCAAGAAGCGGTAACACATCCCTTCGAGAAGGGTCGGGCCGCCGTCCGAGCGTGCGCGTTCCATGGCTTCGTTCACGTTTGCGTA
Source organism: Vulcanimicrobiia bacterium (assembly GCA_963737065.1). Classification (GTDB taxonomy): domain Bacteria; phylum Vulcanimicrobiota; class Vulcanimicrobiia; order Vulcanimicrobiales; family Vulcanimicrobiaceae; genus JAMXLG01. The sequence goes on along the minus strand of CAVTRC010000001.1, from coordinate 756,334 downwards.
CGTTTCGATCGGATCGAAGCCGTTGAACCGTTTGCCCGGCATGCCGTATCCCGCCGCGCGCTTCCAAATTTCCGGTTGCGCCATCTGCTTCGAAAGCGGCGTCGAAATCGCCCATTCGTTGTTCTCGACGAGCATCACGAGCGGCAATGAGTGAATCGCCGCAAAGTTCATCGACTCGTGCCATTCGCCTTCGGACGTGGTGCCGTCGCCGCAGGTCACGAGCACCGCGCGTCCGGTTTCCCCGCGATACTTCAATGCATATGCAGCGCCTATCGCGTGCGGAATGTGCGCAGCGAGAATCGATGAGAACGACATCAAGCCCGCCGCTTTCGACGAATAGTGATTCGGAAACTGACGTCCGCCGTTATGATCGTCGCGTCGCGCAAAGATCGAGAGCATGATCTCGTACGGCGTGAGCCCGATGCCGACCGCGAGACCGAGATCGCGATAGTACGGCGCGAGGATGTCTTTGCCGCGATGAAACGCCATCGCCGCGCCGGCTTGCAGCGCTTCGTGTCCCTCGCTGCCGAGCGCGAACGGCACTTTGCCTTGGCGGTTGAGTTGAAAGCCGCGATTGTCGAGTTGACGCTGCAGCAGCATGTTCCGAAAGATTTGCTGCAACTGCTCGTCCGTCAGCCCGTGACGATCTACGCCCTTCGCCGTTACGTCCGTTTTAGCCACGTTGTTTCGTTCCCCGTGTCATGGTGAGCCTGTCGAACCACGAAGCACGCGTCAGCGCATCAGCGCCAGGGCTGATACGAATCCGCGTACACATCGGTGTAGAGGTCGTGCGGAGCCGGATACGGCATCGATTCCGCCCGGTCCGTGGCTTCGTTCGCCTCCGTCAGGACGGAACGCTTCAAATCTTCAAGGCCCTCGGGCGTCAGCACACCGTGTTCGACGAGCAGGCGTTGGAAGTTGGGAACCGGGTCGTCCCTGCGCCGGTCCGCGACCTCCTCGCGGCTCCGATACGTACGATCGTCGTCGTCCGTCGTGTGCGCGAGGAATCGGTAACACTTCGCCTCGATGAAGGTGGGACCGCCGCCCGAGCGCGCGCGCTCCATGGCCTCCTTCACCACCGCATAGCAGGCGATCGGATCGAACCCGTTGACCTGGACACCCGGCATGCCGTAACCTTCGGCGCGCTCGTAGATGTTCTGATTCGCCATTTGCTTGGCGAGCGGCGTCGAGATCGCCCATTCGTTGTTCTCGCAGAGGAACACGATCGGTAGCTTGTGGATCGCCGCGAAATTCATTGACTCATGCCACTCGCCTTCGGACGTCGCGCCGTCGCCAACGGTTGCGAGCACGGCCCGCCCGGTTTCTTCGCGGTACTTCAGCGCATACGCGGCGCCGACGGCGTGCGGGAGCTGCGCGGCAAGAACGGAGCTGATCGAGTACAGGCCGAGTCTTTTGCTCGCATAGTGGTGCGGAAATTGACGCCCACCGGATTGATCTCCAGCGCGCGCAAAAAGTGAAAGCAGCACCTCGAACGGTGAAAGCCCGATGCCGATGTCGAGTCCGAGATCGCGGTAGTACGGAACGAGGATATCCTTGCCGCGCTCGAACGCCATCGCCGCGCCGGCTTGAACCGCTTCATGACCTTCGCCGGCCGATGCGAACGGAATCTTCCCTTGCCGATTCAGTTCGAAGCCGCGACCTTCCAAGCGACGGTGCATCAGCATCGTTCGCAGGATCGCAACGAGTTGCTCGTCGCTTAGTCCCGCGCCGCTCTAAAGAAGAAGCGCTGTGCCGGTTTCGCTTTTTGATAGCCACGACGATTGGTAGTCCGCCTGCACGAATGTGAATCCTTCCGGCAGGTTGCCTTTGCGGGGGGAGCGGAAAAGGTCGTGATGAATCATCGCGCGTTTCGTGTTGCGCTTTTTGCTGCTGGAATTTTCGCTTTCGTTGGCGCTGCGCACGGACGTGCGCTCGCGATCGTCGAGTACTGCGGAGCTTCGGCGAGCCTCACGCCGGTCGGTGCCGCAACCGGCACGCCGGCAACCACGTACGCGGTGCGATTGTCGGCCAATAGTTCGCGCACGGTCTCGGGTGACATTTCCGTGCAGACCGACGACGGCTGGTACGAGATTCCATTCGACGGCGTGAATTTGACCGCGCGCACGCGACGGTTCGAAGGACCGTCGGCGGTATTCACTCGAACGGATTTTGAGTCGCCCGCGCTGTTCGCGGCGTTCTCTTCGCCGGCCGTCGTTCGTGCGGCGTTCGTGAGTGATGCACGCGTCACCGACGAGCACACCTTGGGCTGGGATTCGCAATCGCACGCGTGCGCCGGTTCTGAGTACGATCCAAAGCATCCGGAAACGACGATCGGGAAAGACATCGTTGCCTTGGATCCCGACGCGGCGCCGACACCGCCGCCGCCCGGTACGCCGCTGTTGCACCCCGTCATTGCGAGCGCTCCGGGCCCGACCGACTGCGCGCTGCCGTTCGCGCCGGCAAGAGCGAGCGAAGCGATGAGGCCGGATTTGCCCGTCGGCTATCACATCGATCAAGTCTACCAGTCGCTCATTGAAATCGCCGTCGGCACAAAGGGCGAGCTTGACGGTGCGTGGGTGTACGCGCCGTCCGGCGTCAAGGCGTTCGACGACGCTGCTCTTCGCGCGGCCCGTCTATCGACGTACGAAGCGCCGCGCGCGTTCTGCCGCGACGTCCCGGGCGTATACATCTTCCGCGCGATGTTTCACCCTTAGCGCTCGCGTTGCAGCGAGCCGCCGGCGAAAGCCGGAGCGACATCGTAACGGTCAAGCGTGGCCGAGAACTCGACGTCGCCTGCGAAGCCGTTCTCGATGAGGATTTGGGCGTGTTTGCCGCCGCTGATCGCGTGATAGAGGCCGGTGCGTTTAGCGCGGAATAATTCGGCCGCCGCGATTGCGGCATCGTCGAGCGAGAGCCCTTTCTTCGCGCACGCATCGGCCAAAGCTCCCGCGCAAATCCAATCCTCCAAGCTGAACTCGCCTTGTGTTCCGGCGCAGAGGGCAACGATCGGAAGTTCGTGCGTGCACGCACGCTCGGCGGTTGCGGACGCGTTCACGAGCGCGCCGGTATAGAGTTGCGCGGAACATTGTGCTGCGACATGAATAGCGCGCGTTCCATTCGTCGTGGTCAGGACGACGATTTTTTCGTTCACTCGGCGCGCGGTATATTCGGCGGGCGAGTTGCCGAGGTCGAAGCCCTCGATTCGAGTAGTGTTCCGTTCTCCGCCGAGAACCACGTCGCGACCGAAGCGTTGCCGTGACGCGAGCGCTTCGTTGATGTCGATCGTCGGGACGACTCGCGTCGCGCCGTTGGCAAGCGCCGTAGCGATGACCGTCGTCGCGCGCAAGACGTCGATAACGATCGTTACGAATGCGGAGCGTTCCGGTTTCCATGTCGATGCAAGTTGTACCGAGAACGTTCGCACGGGCCTATCGTTACATCAGGAAAGAACCGGTTCCCGCGTCCCGCCTTGGATCGGCTGCGGCAACATGCGCTTCTTGCGGTCCATGAGTTGCAGAATCATCGGCGTGAAAATCAACTGCATCGCGAGGTCCATCTTTCCGCCCGGACACACGATCGTGTTCTGCCGTGACATAAACGAACCGTGCAGCATCGCGAGCAAATACGGAAAGTCGATCTCTCTTCGGGTTTCGGAAACGGATAACGAGCATACTCTCATCCGCGGCCGGAATCGCACGCGCGACGAAGGGGTTCGACGTATCGACGATTGGAACGCGCTGAAAGTTCACATCGGTTCGTGAAAACTGCGGGCAGATATAGTTCACGTAGTCGGGCATTCGGCGCAGAATCGTATCGACGACGGCCTCGTGCGAGTGACCACGCTGCGTCTTGTCGCGATGGAGTTTTTGAATCCACTCGAGATTGACCGACGGCACGACCCCGATGAGCAGGTCGACGTAGCGCGCGACGTCGATCTTGTCCGTGACCACGGCGCCGTGCAAGCCCTCGTAGAAGAGCAGATCGCTCGCCGGGTGCCAGATCCATCCACGGTGTGAACGTTCCCGGAACTTGCTGATATGGAGCCGCGTCGTTCTCGTCATGCAGGTACGCGCGAACCTTTCCGGAGCCGTTACGCGCGTAACTTTCAAAGAGCGCTTGCAACTCGACGAAGAGATTGGCCTCGGGGCCGAAGTGGCTGAAATGCGGGTCGCCTCGCTCATGCGCGCCATCGAGTTGCCGGCGCATCTCCTCGCGCGAATATCGATGAAAAGCGTCGCCCTCGACAATCGTTGCTGCAATCCGTTCGCGCCGGAATATCTGCGAAAACGTCGTTCGCACGGTCGTAGTGCCGGCGCCCGACGATCCCGTGACGCCGATGATCGGATGCTTGACGGACATGGTGTCTCCGCTACGGGGTAGCGCGCAGAAGCGAGCGTTGATTGAAGAGCGGCGTAGCGAACGTCAAAGCTTCGCCGCGATCGTACGTCGCATGATAGCTGCAGACGCGTTCGACCTCGCATGCAGAACCGAGGATCAGCGGCACTTTTTGATGGATCGCGGAGGGAACGATATCGAGAATTCGCTCGCGCCCGGTCGACGCCAAACCGCCGGCTTGTTCGATGATCATCGCCATTGGATTTGCTTCGTAGAGCAGGCGCAACCGGCCGGGATTGAGCGGCTCGCGCTTGTCGCGCGGATACATGAAGACGCCGCCGCGAATGAGAATGCGATACACCTCGGCCACGAGCGATGCAATCCACCGCATATTGAAGTCGGCCCCGCGCGGACCGGACTTTCCTTGTACGCACTCAGCGACGTAGCAGCGAACAGGCGGCTCCCAAAAACGTTCGTTTGACGCGTTGATTGCGAATTCGTGCGCGTTATTCGGAATGGTCATAAAGGGATGAGTGAGCGTATAGACGCCCATTTGCGGGTCGAGCGTGAACCCGAAGACACCCTCGCCGAGCGTGAGCACGATCATCGAGGCCGGCCCATAAAGAGCAAAGCCGGCCGCTACTTGTTCCTTCCCGGCCTGCAAAAACGTATCGGCATCGACCTCGGTCGACGTTGACCGAAGAATTGAAAAGATCGACCCGACGGTCACATTCACATCGAAGTTGGACGACCCGTCAACTGGATCGAATACGAGCAAATAGTCGCCTTTGGAAAACGTGGGCGGAATGACGTACGGCTCAGCCATCTCTTCCGATATGACTCCGGCCAGGTGTCCGCCCCACTCGCATTCGCGCAGAAATATCTCGTTCGCGATGACGTCCAGCGGCTTTTGATGTTCGCCGTGAACGTTCAACGTTTTTTCACGCTTCGTGCCGTGATCGAGCGATGCGCGCGCAACGTACGAGGCAATCAGCTTGCATGCACTTTGAACGTCGTTCAAAAGAGCGACGAGGTTTGGATCGCCGTATTTACGTCGCTGATCTTCGGTGATGAAGCGGCTGAACGTCGTGCGCGGTTGCATCTATGCCGGCACCGCTTGGCGGGCACCCTCTTCCATGGATTGTTCGTACATTCCGAGCGCTGCGGCAGCGTTGCACCGAGCGCGACGTACGAGCTTGCGTTGCGCCTCCACGACCCGGTCATCTGCTCCCCGCCAATATTCGAGCGCCGTCGATTGCAGCGCGCGGCCGAAAGAGAACGTAAGCGGCCACAACGACTCGCCCGCGAGGCGCGTGATCGCATGCAGATTTTCCGTGGCACGCAGCGCGCTCTGCCCTCCCGACAAAAACGCGATGCCGGCGAGGTGTGAGGGAACGGTTCTCTTCAATGCGGTTACCGTCGCGGCCGCAACCACGCGGGGGTCCGACTGCAGCGGCGCGGCGCTGCCTTCGATCACCATCGACGGCTTCAAAATCATTTCATCGGGCCAAACGCGTTCCTGATCCAGTTGTTCGAACACGATCGCGAGCGTGATCACGGTGACTTCGGCGCACCGGGCAAGGTCGTGCGAACCGTCCATGAGCACTTCGGGCTCGACGATCGGGACGAGGCCGCCTTCTTGGCAGATACGCGCATAGCGCGCGAGCATGTACGCGTTAGCCTCGATGCAGTGTTGCGACGGCCGGTTCTCGCCGATCGCAATCACCGCGCGCCATTTGGCAAAACGCGCTCCGAGTGCGCGGTACTCCGCGATCCGTTCCGCGAGCCCGTCAAGTCCCGTGGTGATCTTTTCATCGGGCGAGCCGGGAAACGATTCGGTTCCGGTATCTACCTTGATTCCGACGAGTATGCGTTCGCGCTGTAATGCATCGACGAAACGCACGTTGCGCGAGGTCGTTTGCCGCATCGTTTCGTCGCATACTATTGCGCCGCTGATGTAGCTGCGAAGACCCGGCGCAGTGAACAGAAGCTCGCGGTACGCACGACGCGTTTCTTCCGTGGCCGGTATCCCGAGGGCTTGGAATCGCTTGTTGCACGTTTGGATGCTCTCATCCGCGGCGAGGATGCCTTTACCGGAAGCGACCAGCGAATCGGCGACTTGCGCCAAGCAAACGCCATGTGTGCCCACGTGTACATCTCCCGAGGTGAAGTGCGACTTTTGTGGTATCATGGCACCGCGACACATAGGCGTCAAATAAAATATTTTCGCTTATTCATAAGGCCCGTTTTATGCCATCGCTGCATCAGTTGCGAACGCTCGTCGAAGTTGCGAAAAGCGGCTCGGTTCGCGCGGCCGCCGATCGCATGGTCGTGTCGCAGCCGGCAGTATCGGCGGCGCTCACCGCGCTCGCTCGCGAAGTGGGCGTCGCGTTGTTCGAGCGGGACGGGCGCGGTACGCGTCTCACGGACGCCGGTCGCGTCATGGTCGAGTCGGCGCGTCGTGCGCTCGCGCTCATCGAAGAAGGATGCTCGCGAGCGCGCAGGTCCGGTGAGGGAAATGCTTTCCTGAGCCTCGCTGCGGTGACGACGCTTGCGGAACAACTGCTCCCGGAATTGCTTCGCGGTTTCCGCGACGAGCGCGGCTCGGTCGAAATCGGCCTGGAGATCGGCAATCGCGGCAGCGTTTGGGAATTACTGAATGCCTGGGAAGTGGAGCTCGCTCTTGCGGGCCATCCTCCGGAAGGACACCTACTGCGCACGCTGGCGACGCGGCCGAACGAACTCGTCATCGTCGCGCGGCCGGGAAGCGGCGCGCGAACGTTGGCCGATCTCGCTCATGCAACCTGGCTGCTGCGCGAGCCGGGGTCTGGGACGCGTTCCACCACTGAAGACTTTTTTTCAATGGCCGGAATCACGCCCGCGTGCTTGACCGTCGGATCGAACACGGCCATCCGCGAAGGCGTCCGCTGCGGACTCGGGATGTCCTTGCTCGCGCGCGATGCCGTTACTCGGGAATTGGAATACGGGCTCATCGAAGAAGTCGCAACGCCGCTTACCCCGTTGATGCGCCCGTGGCATGCCGTCGCGAGCGCCGAGCGGGAGCTTTCGCCCGCGGCGCTCACGTTCGTCTCGTACCTCTGCGAACGCGGCGGCTTCAAGCACGCATAAGTTTGCATTTATACGTTCGCGAAAACAATGTATTTGACGCCTATGAGTCGCGGTGCAAGAATCGAGCGTGAGCGCAGCGCGCGGGAGGACTCCATCGCATGAGCGTTATTGAATTCAATGGTAAGACAGAAACCGCGCATCGCGACCGGTGGGCCTCCGGCGTCGCACCATACGCGCAGATGGGCTACTGGGATCCGTCGTACGAACCCAAAGACACCGATGTTCTGTGCGCGTTTCGCGTAACGCCGCAAGAGGGCATCGAGCCGGAAGAAGCCGCCGCGGCCGTTGCCGGTGAGTCGTCGACGGCGACGTGGACGGTCGTTTGGACCGATCGGCTCACGGCGCACGATCATTACTGCGCGAAAGCGTACCGGGTCGATCCGGTTCCCGGTTCGCCCGGGCAGTACATCGCGTACATCGCCTACGATCGCGATCTCTTTGAAGAGGGATCCATTGCGAACTTGACGTCGTCGATCATCGGGAACGTCTTCGGCTTCAAGGCGCTCAAAGCGTTGCGTTTGGAAGACATGCGAATTCCCGTGGCCTACGTCAAGACGTTCCAGGGCGCGCCGCACGGGATCGTAATGGAGCGCGAATATCTCAATAAATTCGGCCGTCCATTACTCGGTGCAACGGTAAAGCCGAAGCTCGGGCTTTCAGCGAAGAACTATGGCCGCGTCGTGTACGAAGCGTTGCGCGGCGGGTTAGATTTCACCAAAGACGACGAGAACATCAATAGCCAACCCTTCATGCGCTGGCGCGACCGCTTTCTGTTTTGCATGGAAGCGGTGAAGCGCGCGGAATCGGCGAGCGGCGAAATCAAGGGTCACTATATGAATGTGACGGCCCCCGATATGGAGTCGATGTACGAACGCGCCGAGTTCGCGAAGGAAATCGGCTCGATCATTGTGATGATGGACCTGACGGTCGGATTCACCGCCATGCAATCGATGTCGAAGTGGGCGCGCCGCAACGGCGTGATCTTGCATCTGCATCGCGCCGGCCACGGTACCTATACGCGCCAGAAAGCGCACGGCGTTAGCTTTCGCGTCCTCGCGAAGTGGGTGCGCCTCCTGGGCGTCGATCACGTACACGCCGGCACCGTTGTCGGTAAGTTGGAAGGCGATCCCAACAACGTTCGCGGCTACTACGATGTATTGCGTCAAGATCGCGTGGCCGCAAATCCGGTTCGAGGATTGTTCTTCGATCAAGACTGGGCATCGCTGCCACCCGTTATGCCCGTCGCGTCCGGCGGCATTCACGCGGGACAGATGCACGAGTTGCTCCACTACCTCGGTGAAGACGTCGTACTGCAATTTGGCGGCGGCACGATCGGACACCCCGACGGTATTGCTGCGGGCGCGACGGCCAACCGCGTTGCGCTCGAAGCAATGGTGCTTGCTCGAAACGAGGGTCGCGATTTCTATTCCGAAGGCCCGGAGATCTTGCGAGAAGCGGCGCAACATTGTCCGCCGCTTGCCCGTGCATTGGATATTTGGAAAGACGTGACGTTCAACTTCGAATCAACGGACACGCCCGACATGGTTGCGACGCCGACGTTCTGAAAGGCCGAACGATGCACATCACTCAAGGAACGTTTTCATTTCTACCACCGCTGACCGACGAACAAATCGGCAAGCAGATCGAGTATTCGTTGGATAACGGGTGGGCGGTCTCGATCGAGTTTACGGATGACCCGGACCCGCGCAACAATTACTGGGAGATGTTCGGTTTGCCGATGTTCGATCTGCGCGATCCCGCGGCCGTCTTAGGCGAGGTTCGCCGCGCGCGAGCGCTGCATTCGGGCTGCTACGTAAAAGTGAACGCTTACGATGCAAGCCTCGGACGTCAGACGACCGCGCTCAGCTTCATCGTCCATCGACCGGCTCTTCATGATTCAGAATGAACGCCGCTTCGACCTAAAGGCCGTGTTTGCCGAGTCGGGCGTCGGCAATGTGCTGGCACAACTCGACGACGAGTTAGTCGGCCTTGTGCCGGTGAAGACGCGAATACGCGAGATCGCTCATCTCTTGCTCGTCGAGCGAATGCGCCGTGACGCCGGGCTCGCCACGCAGAAGGTTCCGCTCCACATGTCGTTCACGGGGCCGCCCGGAACCGGAAAAACGACCGTTGCGCTACGCGTGGCGCAGGTCCTCGCCGCGCTGGGTTACGTTCGAAAAGGACACGTCGTCGTCGCGACGCGCGACGACTTAGTCGGACAATACGTCGGACATACGGCGCCGAAGACGAAGGAAGTCTTGAAGCGCGCGATGGGCGGCGTGCTGTTCATCGACGAAGCGTACTATTTGTACCGGCCGGAAAACGAGCGCGACTACGGCATCGAGGCGATTGAAATCTTACTCCAAGTGATGGAGGAGCAACGCGACGATCTGGTAGTCGTCTTTGCCGGATACAAACGCGGCATGGAGCAATTCTTCACGGCAAATCCAGGGCTACGATCGCGAGTTGCTCATCACATCGATTTCCCGGATTACACGATCGAGGAACTCGTCGCCATCGCGCATGTGATGCTGCGCCAACTGAATTACGAATTCGCACCGGAAACGGAACGAATTTTTCGCGACTACCTCGAGCGCCGGGTGCGCCAGCCGAACTTCGCCAACGCGCGCAGCGTGCGCAACGCGATCGACCGCGCCCGTTTGCGCGCAGCGAATCGGCTGTTCGATCGCGAAGGCGAAATTACGCGCACCGACTTGATGACGCTAGCGCCCGACGACCTTCTGAAAAGCCGCGTGTTCGCGGGCTCGTCGAATTAGCCAATCGCGCTCGAATTTCGTTTCCTTCTTCAGGGACTCTCCGCGTTGTCATACGATGGGTCATCCCTTCGGAGGTGTAACGCATGCGCGTTTTTGTGATTTTTCTCGCCTCGCTGGTCGCCGTATTTGCCGGCACGTCGCTCGCCGCAACGGGGCCCGCAATCACGACACCGGACGCCACGAATTGGGTCGCCGGCACCGGCGGATACCAGGGAGCGCAGATGGCCGTGCTCCTCGGTGACCCGACGAAGAGCGGCATCTACATCATGCGTCTAAAGCTGCCCGCCGGCGCCAAGTTACCGCCCCACGTTCACGGTGATACGGAAAACGTCACGGTCATCTCCGGAACGTTGTGGGTCGGCTTGGGAAAGACGGAGGATCAAAACCAAATGAAGGCGTTGCCCGCCGGCACCTTCGTAAGCGTTCCGGCGAATCTTCCGCACTACGCGATGGTCAAGGAAGAGACCGTCATCCAAATTGACGGCATGGGACCCGAAACGATGACGCCGCTGAAGTAAGTGCGCGCGTCGCCGGGTGGCCGCTCATAGCAAGCGACATTCGGCAACCGTCGAACGCCCCGCGGTGTCGAAGGGAAGACGATGATCGACGCATTCCACCCGCTCATACGCGAGTGGTTCGGCACGCGGTACGGCAGACCGACGGAGCCGCAACTTCAAGGCTGGCCGGTTATTCGCGGTGGCCAAGACGTCTTGATTTCCGCGCCGACCGGCTCGGGGAAAACGCTTGCTGCGTTTTCGATTTGCCTCGACGAGCTGGTCGCTCGTGCGGCGGAGGGAACGCTCCTCGATGAAACGCGCGTCGTGTACGTATCGCCGCTCAAAGCGCTGACGAACGACATTCACAAGAATCTCGAGACGCCGCTCGGTGAAATTTACGCGCTCGCCGGTCAGCAAGGCCTCGAACTTCCGCCGATTCGTACCGCCGTCCGGACGGGCGATACGACGACGGTGGAGCGTCAACGCATGCTGCGCAAACCGCCCCACGTGCTCGTGACGACGCCCGAATCACTCTTCATTCTGTTGACGGCAGAGAAGTCGCGCGCATTGTTTACCAACGTGTCGACCGTCATCGTCGACGAGATTCACGCGATGGTCGCCGACAAGCGCGGATCGCATCTCGCGCTCACGCTCGCGCGGCTGGATGCGCTCGTTCAAGAGAGATCCGGACGGAAGCCGCAACGGATCGGGCTGTCGGCGACGGTACGTCCGTTGGAAGACGTCGCAGAATTCTTGAGCCGGGACGCCCGCGTCCTCGACATTGGTAGCCGGCGGCCGATGACACTTGCGATCGAAGTGCCGAAAGACGAGCTGGGCCCGGTGGCGAGCAATGAACTGTGGGGCGAGACGTACGATCGCGTCGCGGAATTGATCCTCGCCAATCGCACGACGCTCGTGTTCGTCGGCACGCGGCGGATGAGCGAACGCGTTGCCTTCGCGCTTTCGGAGCGTTTGGGCGTGAATGCCGTTCTCCCGCATCATGGGAGCTTAGCGAAAGAGAAGCGATTCGAGGCCGAAAACCGGCTGAAGAACGGCGAGTTGAAGGCGGTCGTCGCGACTGCCTCGTTGGAACTCGGGATCGATATCGGGTCGGTCGATCTCGTCGTCCAACTCGGAAGCACGCGTTCGATTGCGGTTGCATTGCAACGCATTGGGCGTTCGGGGCACTGGGTCGGCGCAAAACCGGAGGGCCGTTTCTTTCCCACAACGCGTGACGACTTGCTGGAATGCGCGGCGCTCGTGCGCGCGATTCGCAACGGCGCGATGGACACACTGAAGATTCCATCGTCGCCGCTCGACATTTTGGCGCAGCACATCGTCGCCGCGTGCGGTGCCGGCGAATGGATTGCAGACGATTTGTACGGTCTTGTTCGAAGTGCATATCCGTATCGCGATTTAGAGCGGAAAGACTTCGACGATGTCATCGACATGCTCGCCGACGGCGTTGCGACCTCGCGTGGCCGAAGCGGCGCGTATCTGCATTACGACCGGGTCAACGGGCGGTTGCGCGGACGGCGCGGTGCGCGAATGGCCGCGATCACCTCCGGCGGAGCAATCCCCGAAACTGCGAATTACAACGTCGTCGCGGAGCCGGACGGGCACATCGTCGGAACGCTCGATGAAGATTTCGCCGTGGAAAGCCTAGCGGGCGATATCTTCATGCTTGGAACGAACTCGTGGCGAATTCGCCGCGTCGAACCCGGCGTGGTCCGCGTTGAAGACGCGCACGGCGCGCCGCCGACGGTGCCGTTCTGGAACGGTGAAGGTCCCGGACGCACGCTCGAGCTTTCGCACGAAGTGAGCTGCGTGCGCCGGGCGATCGACGAACGAGGCGACGCCGATGCACGCGAGTTTCTCATCACGGAATGCGCGCTCGAGGATGGGGGTGCCGACCAGCTCATCGCGTATGTGCGCGCGGGCAAAAAGATTCTCGGCGTCGTGCCGACCGATGAGACGTTGGTTGCCGAACGATTTTTCGATGAAGGCGGCGGCATGCAGCTGATTCTGCACACGCCATTCGGTGCGCGGGTCAATCGCGCGTGGGGTCTCGCGCTGCGCAAGCGGTTTTGCCGTTCGTTCAACGTCGAGCTGCAAGCGGCCGCAACGGACAACGGCATCGTCTTATCGCTCACGGAGCAGCACGCGTTTCCGCTGGACGTGGTCTTCGAATACGTCAAGTCCACGAGCGTCGAGTACGCGTTGACGCAGGCCTTGCTCGCCGCGCCGATGTTCGGTGCGCGCTGGCGGTGGAACGCGACGCGCGCGCTCGCGATCACGCGCATGCGCGGCGGACGCAAAGTGCCGCCGCAACTGCAACGGATGCGCGCCGACGACCTCGTCGCGGCCGTGTTTCCCGATCAAGCGGCGTGCGCTGAAAACTTGAGCGGGCCGATTCGGATCCCCAACCACGTGCTCGTGCGGGAAACGATCGGTAATTGTCTGCACGAGGCGATGGATCTCGACGGCTTGCTCGACATCCTGCGCCGGATAGAGAGCGGCGTAATACGAACCGTAGGGGTTGATACGCCGGAACCCTCGCCGTTCTGTCACGAGATTCTCAATGCGAATCCATATGCGTACCTCGATGATGCGCCGCTCGAGGAACGGCGCGCGCGCGCCGTTCAATTACGCCGCACGATTCGCGACGACGTCGACGGCGCGGGAATTCTGGACGGAGCGATCATCGCGGAGGTCGCGGAAGAGTCGTGGCCGATCGTGCGAGACGCGGACGAACTGCACGATGCGCTTGCAACGCTCGTCGTCGCGCCGCCGTGCAGCGACTGGCGGCCGTTCTACGACGAGCTCGTGGCGCAGCATCGTGCCACGACGCTCGCGACACGCGGCGCGCCGTTCTGGACGAGCGCCGAGCGGCTCGATATCGCGCGCTTGGCGTATCCCGATGCGACGTTCGATCCGCAGATCGCTGCCGTGACGAGCGAACGTGCGGCGCAGTCGCAAGAGGAAGCGGTCGCTGAAATCCTGCGCGGGTGGATGGAATCGACCGGTCCTGCGACGTCGCTTTCGATCGCGGAGCGTCTCGCGATCGAACCGGCAGACGTCGAAGCGGCGTTGCTTCGCCTCGAAACGCAAGGCCAGGTGTTGCGCGGGCGTTTTCTCGGCCCGGAAGAAGAGTGGTGTAACCGGCGGGTAATCGCGCGCATTCATCGACGTACGATTGGACAACTGCGGCGGGAAATCGAACCGGTCACGTCGGCGCAGTTCGTTCGCTTTTTGCACTCCTGGCAACACGTCGCGCCTCTTGCTCGATTGCACGGTGTCGACGGCACGTTGCAGGTGATTCGCCAGTTGGAAGGTTACGAGATTCCAGCCGCGGCATGGGAAGCGCAGATTCTTCCGTCCCGCGTCGCGAACTACCGGCGCGAGTTCCTCGATCATTTGTGCTATTCGGGCGAAGTGATGTGGGGACGGCTCTCGCCGCACCCGGCGCTCGATCCGGCAAACGAAGCGCAACGTCGCGTGCGTCCAACGAAGCTGGCGCCGATTTCGCTCTTCACGCGTGAACATGCGCACGAACTGATCGTTCGCAACGAGTTCAAAACGAGCGGTCTTTCGCCCGCAGCGCAAGACGTGTTCGAAGAAATTGCGCGTAAGGGTGCACCGTTCTTCGCCGATATCGTTCGCGGGACCAAACGGCTTCCGGCGGAAGTCGAAGAAGCGCTGTGGCAGTTGGTCGCGGCCGGGCTCGTGACCGCCGATGGCTTCGATGCGCTGCGCTCGCTCATCGACGCTAAGCGCCGTCTTGGCGAAAAAGGCTTGCGCGCGCGGCCACGATCCTCGGGGGGCCGGTGGGCGTGCATCGATTCCGCGACGGAAAAAATCGACGCCGACACGTTCGCTCGCCGTTTGCTCAAGCGATGGGGTATCGTATTCCGCGACGTCGTGGCGCGCGAAACGCTCGCACCCCGGTGGCGCGAGTTGCTGCTTGCGCTGCGCCGCATGGAAGCGCGCGGCGAAGTGCGCGGCGGACGGTTTGTCAGCGGGTATGTCGGCGAACAGTTTGCGCTTCCCGAGGCGGTCGATGCATTGCGCGCATCGCGACGTAATCACGATGAGAGCGAACTATCAGCCGTGACGGCGTACGATCCGCTCAATCTGGCGGGCATTATTCTGCCCGGTAGCCACAACCTAGAGCAGTTCGAGCGCCGTGACGCGCTTTTCGTCGGTGGCTAGTTGTGCGGGCGTCGGCGCGGGCGCGAAGTGAAGCTTTAGCACGCGCAGTATCGCCGCGACAGGAACGGCGAGAAACGTCCCGATGACGCCGAAATATGCCGAACCGATCAAGATCGCGATGATGATGACGAGCGGCGAGAGTTGCACGCTGCCTTTCATCACGCGCGGCAAGATCACATTTCCGTCGAGTTGCTGAATGACGCAGAAGAGAATCGCGACGATGACCGCATTTTGCCAGCCGTTGAAGACGAGTGCAAGCACAACTGCGGGAACGAAGCCGATCAGCGCGCCGACATACGGAATGAGGTTCAAAATTCCGCACGCTACACCGATGAGGAGCGCGTAGCGAACGTGCATGATTGCTAGCATGATTGCGATCAATGCGCCGAGGATCAACCCATCGAGTGCTTGGCCACGCACGAACGCGCCCAGCGTAGTGTTCAGATCCGCAAGGATTGCGGCCGTCCGCGGCCGCGCGGCACGCGGAACGATGCCCAAGAATCCACGTTTTATCTCCGCCGTGTCGAAAAAGAAGTACGCGGACAATACCGGAACGATGATCAGCGACAAGAACAGCGTTACGACGGAGAACAAACCGCCGATCGTCGCCTGCGCGACGCCGAACCCGTACTTTGCAACGAACGCATTAATTTGCGACGGCAACGTTTTGATTTGTTCGATAACGGCCGGCGGAAGTTTGGCGACGAACGGGTTTTTGGGATTGAGAATCTCGTTTTGCAAGTACGTAAACGCGGCGGGCAGATCGGAGATCAGCGAACGTGCCTCGTTGAACAGCGGCGGCACGATCGCGAAGAACGCAACCAGCACGACCGCGGCGAACCCCACATACGTGACGAGCAGCGCCGCCCACATCGGCATCCGGCGTCGCAGCACACCGACGATCGGAGCTATCAAGTACGCGATCACGATCGAGGCGAGGATGACGAGGCCGCTCGTTCCGAGTAGACGAAGCGCTTCAACGAAAAGCATCAACAGCCCGATCGATAGCGCCGCAATTGCAAGGACTTTCAAGGCGCGGGTGATGCTCGAATCGATTTCCATTCCGCTATGGTACTGCCGCGGCATGTTGACGGCAATCGCCTTTCTCTAGGTGCCGACGATATGGAGGCGTAATACCGCAGCGATGTTGAGCACAGCCGGCGTCGACGTTCCGCGCGAAGAACTCATCGGTTATCGCCGTCATTTTCACGCGCATCCCGAGCTCTCGTTTGAAGAGCACGAAACCGCTGCGTTCATCGTCCACGAGCTGCGCGACGGCGGCTTCGACGAGATTCGCACCGGCATGGGCAAAACGGGTGTCCTCGCGACGCTGAACGGGAAACGTCCTGGCCCCGTTACCCTCTTACGCGCCGACATGGACGCATTGCCGATGGACGAGACGGCGGACGTCCCGTACCGTTCGACGCGCAAAGGCGCGATGCACGCCTGCGGGCACGACGGACACGTCGCGATTCTTTTGAGCAGCGCGCGAGCATTGTCGCGTATGCGCGATCGGATTGCGGGAACGATCGTCTTTTGTTTTCAGCCGGCCGAAGAGGGTCCGGCAGGCAACAAAGCGATGATCGACGACGGCGCGCTCGAGGAGCCGCATGTCGATCGCTGCTTCGCGCTGCACCTCTATAGCGGGCTCGAGGTCGGAAAGATCGGTGTGCGCGACGGTCCCTTCTTTGCGTCTTCCGATCGTTTCAAACTCGTCTTACGCGGCAACGGCGGCCATGGCGCGATGCCGCAAACGTCGGTCGATCCCATCGTAGCCGCTTCGCAACTCGTCACGATGTTTCAAACGATCGCGAGTCGCGAGATCGCTCCGAAAGATCCCGTCGTCGTAACGGTCGGCGCGATGCACTCGGGCACGACCTTCAACGTCATTCCGGACTACGCAGAAATGCTCGGAACAACGCGCGCATTCGAAGACGCCGTGCGCCGTTCGATTCCGCAGCGGTTGGAGCGAATGACGGCAGGACTAGCCGAAGCGATGCGGCTGCGGTACGAATTCGAATACGTTTGGGGCTACCCGCCGACGGTGAACGATCCGGCAATGAACGAAATCGTTCGCGACGTCGCCGCTCGTACGATCGGCGAAGAGAATGTGGTCTATCCGCATGACGTCGTCATGTGGGCCGAAGATATGTCGTACATGATCGAGCAGCGGCCGGGCGCGTACTTTATCGTCGGCGTACGCGGCGCACAGCTTGGACACGAACCGCAGCACAGCCCGCGTTACGACATGGACGAACGCGCGCTCGACGTGGGGTTTCGCATGATGACGGGCCTGGCGTTACACGGCTGATTGCGCTGCTATGTCGGGTCTTCGCTTTCCGTAACGGTCAGCACCCAGCGGATCGCGCGGGCGTACTGATCGAGTTCGCGTAACGATCGTTCGAGCGCGCGATATCGCGGGTCACGCTGATAGGTGCGTTCCTTCGTGCGTCTAAGTGACTTGCCGTACTCCAGCGCGCGCTCGAGTTGGCGTTCGACGAGCGGCCACTGCAGGCGTAGCGTCGTTTCGGACGCGTCGACGAGTCGATCGATCATCGGCGGCGCGGGCGTGGCGTCGTCGAGCATGGCGCACTCGAGGCGCGCGAGCGCGTAGTCACTGCGCGCGCGGATGAACGAACCCAGGAGTTGCACCAACCGAACGTCCATATAGCGCTATTATGCCGTATTCCGACGCTCGGCGATATGTCATCGTGGGGAATGGCTTTGCCGGAACGACGGCCGCCGAACAACTTCGCAAGCATGACGGCGCATGCGAGATCGTGCTCTTCGGTGACGAACCGTATCCGTTGTACAATCGCATCTCGCTGCCTCCGATGTTGCGCAAGCAACTGCCGGAAGAGAAGGTGATGATGCGAACCATTGCCTGGCACGAAGAGCATCGGATCGACCTGAGGCTGCGCACGCGGGTGGACCGCGTGAACTCCACCGAGCGCACGGTGGTCGCCGACGGTCGCGAATACCCGTTCGACGCGCTACTGATTGCGACCGGCGGCCGTCCGAATCCGTGTCCCGCGCCGGGCTGCACCGAAGCAGCGAACGTTTACAATTTTCAATACCTTGACGACACGCGCGCGATTTCCGAGCAGATCGACCGGTCGAAAGCGGCCGTTGCAATCGGCGGGTCGTTCATCGCGTACGAACTCGCTGAAGCTTTCGCCGCGCGTAAGGTCGAGACGCATTGGCTGTTGCGAGGACCGCGCGTGCTGCATCGCCTTCTCGACGACGTGGCGGGCGAATTCGTGCACGACGCGGCGGAGAACGACGGCGTGCAGATGCACTACGGCGATGAAGTGGCGGAGTTCGTTCGCTCGAACGGCGTCGTTACGAAGGTCCGCACCAAACGAGGGCTAGAGATCGCGGCCGATTGCTACGGTGTCGGATTCGGTCTCACAATGAACACGGAGCTCGTGCGCGATACGGACATCGAAGTGAGCCGCAACGGCATTCTCTGTGACGATCACCTGGAGACGAACGTCAAGGGCATCTTTGCGGCGGGCGATGTTGCGGACTTCTACGATCCGATTCTCGAGATGCGCTATCGGATGGGCACGTGGAACAACGCAGGCGCGCACGGGAAGGTCGTCGCGCAGAACATGATGGGCGGCAGTGAAAAATATCACGACGTGCCCGAATATTCGTCGCTGCTCTTTAAGGGCCAGACGATCACGCAGTTCGGTCTCTCTCCCGACCTGCAACCGCAACTCGAGATGGTGCGCAAGATCGACCGCGAGAAGAAGTGGTATCGCGCGCTGTTCTTTTGGGACGACCGTCTCGTCGGCGGGATCATGCTGGGTAAGGGCAACCGCGCCGGAAAACGCAAGTACGTCGAAGCGATTAAATCAAAACAGCGCTTCCCGAAGCCCGAATGGGAACGAATGTTGGAGTGGACCGCGTAAGGATTCCAACGATTCTACCAGCGTCCGTGACACTTAACGGTTGTTGAGACGCGCGTCTGACATTTTGATTCTTTTTGGAACGTTCGTTGATGCGCGTTTATCGTCGCCGCGTTACGATGATGGCGTTCGAGTGGAGATGGGCCTGCGCTGCACGCGCGGACCCGTGCGATGGAGGTCACTACGCGATAGAAAGGACAGTTCAATGTTGACGCTCGGACTTGCCCTCCTCATGGGCACATCAATGATGGCCGCGAACGGCGCAGCGTGTGCGCAGCCCGATACGCCCGCCATCGTGGGTGTTCAGCCCGCGACGCTTCCCCCGATTCTTCTTGCATACGGTGAACACGGCACGGCCAGATTAATAATCACGATCGATCCGAATCTTGCACGGCCGGCGCAGGTCGCCCTCGCCCAGCCTAGCGGCGACGCGATTGTCGACGCCGTCGCACTGCAAGTTGCTCGCGCGACCGTCTTTACACCGGAAACGCAATCGTGCTCGCCTGTCGGCGGCCGGTACTTCTATGACTTCGTATTCTGATCGGCGCTCGCGTTCGTAACGGACATTGCGACCGCCACGGCGCTTCGCAGGGTAATGGTGTATGGGGCTCCGCGCAAAATGTCGTTACGTCCTTCCCGGCATCTCTCATTCAAACCAGCACGCTTCCCACATGGGACTGTGAGTTTACTAATGGTTAGAAGAATGGCTCGCGTGCCCACAATTGCGTTTCTTCTCGCGCTTCTCGTTGCAAGGGCTATACGCGGGTACGTCGCCGATGCTGCAGTTCCAGCTACGCAAAACCCAGCGGGCGCACAGCGCCTAGGGTTTGCTGTTTCTCTCTACGCACCGGACACCACAATTCGCTTGGGTCAACCGATTCGTCTTGTCGTTGAGTACAGAAACATCACAAGCGGAGTTCTACATGCGGACACGGTGAGTGCAAATAGATTTCGATTCACCGTTAGGCGGTCCGAAAGCAATGCCATTGTAGCGCCGCGACCGGAACCAGTCGTGAAGGGGGAATCCTTCTCGTCTTCCGCTAGTGGCTTTCCGATCAAGCCCGGTGAGGCGATCATCAGACATTTAAACCTTGAAGACTTCGTTCAAATAAACGCTCCAGGCACCTACAGCGTACAGGTAACAACTGCACCGATCTTTCTTGGTAATGGCAGCGTTGGTTTTCTCAACCCATCAAATACCATCACAATAATCGTTACTCATTGAACCAAATTTTCTTGTAGTTCTGAAACGCGCACAGTTCTCTTGCAGATGACATTCTGCACCTCTCTGACGCGGTTTCGGGGACGACTCATGCTGCTCGGTTAGCGGACGTTTTTGACTTAGCCAACGAACGTCCACCAATGCGGGGACATTCGCGCTCGTAGCCGCCGTAATTTCGGCAAAACATCGTCGAGCCGGCGCCTTCCTGTCGTCGATTAGACCTGCTCGCACATGAATTTCAGCTCGCTCCGCCGCAGCACGGCATGGTGCTCCGCGATTGAATCGACGTTTTTGCATTGCAAGTCGCGCGCGACGGCGCTACGCCCGGCTGCACGCGGATCTTAGCGATGAAGGTTCTCTCGTAACTGACGCCCGTTGCGCGGCTCGGTGCGTGAGCGGATTTTCAAGGCGCGGCAATGCGAGAAGCCTCCACGAAACGATTCGAAATAAGACGCGCGGACGACACAAATGCGTTCGCGTTATCCGGTCGCGTCGCGAAGCGCTGCGACGAATGCATCGACGTCCGCTTCGGTCGTCGCCCAGTGCGTCATCCAGCGCACTTCGGGAACCGACTGGTCGAAGATGTAGAAGAAGAACTGCTCCTGCGCGCGTGCGATTGCGGCGCGTTCCATCTTCGCGAAGATTGCGTTCGCGCGCACGGGGCGCGTTACTTCGATGCCCGGCGATGTTGCGTACGCCGGCGAGCAGGCGCTGCGCCATTTTGTTGGCGTGCGACGCGTATTTCAGCCAGCGATCCCCGCTCAGCAGCGCTTCGAATTGTGCGGCGATGTAGCGCATCTTCGACGGCAGTTGCATGGCCTGTTTCCGCGCGAACGGCATCGCTTCGGCGCCGAGCTCGGGATTGAAGAAGCATGCGGCCTCGCCGAGCATCAAGCCGTTCTTCGTCCCGCCGAAACTCAGTACGTCGACGCCGACGTCTTTGGTAATTGCGCGAGGCGTGCTGCTCAGAGCTGCTGCCGCATTTGCAATGCGCGCGCCGTCGACGTGGACGAGCAGTCCGTGCTCGTGCGCAAAGCGACAGAGTTCGCGCAGTTCGTCCGGCTCGTACAGGTCGCCGTACTCGGTCGTTTGCGAGACGGTCACGACGCGCGGTTGCGGAAAGTGTTCGTCGCGCTCCGCGCGCAGGTACGGTTCTAGATCGGCAGGCCGGAGTTTGCCGTCGGGGGTCGCGATCGGTACAACCTTTGAGCCCGTGAAGCGTTCGAACGCGCCGCATTCGTCGGTTTGCAGATGTGCAGTAGACGGAGCGAGCACTGCTTCCCATGGCTTCACGAGGCAGCTGAGCGCGGCGACGTTTGCACCTGTTCCGTTCAACATGAAATAGACGCGCGGTTCCGGCACCGAACTCGGCGCGAAAACACTCGGTTGCGCGCGCGGTCAGCGGATCGTGTCCGTAGCCGACCGCATCACCGTCGTTCGCGTCGACGATCGCTTGGAGGATCTCCGGCGCAATCGGCGCGGTGTTATCGCTCGCAAAGCTGCGGCTCATAGCGTTACGGTCATCCCCCGGCGCGCAACCTCGGCATCCCATCCCAGCGCAGCGTCGGCGATTGCCGCAAGCGCCGCCGCCGATTGCGCTTCGCCGTGCACCGCGTAGAGGTGCGGCTTCGACGTGCATGTCTCCAACCAACGCTTGAGTTCGTCGCGATCGGCATGGCCGCTAAAGCCGCTCAGCTGCACGATATTCGCGCGAACGGGCAGGTTGTCGCCGTAGAGATGAACCGTGTGCGCGCCGTGCGTAAGCATGTATCCGAGCGTTCCGGCGCTTTGATATCCCGTGAACACGATCGTCGAATTTTCGTCGCTCAGGTGGTTGTGCAGGTGATGCAAGATACGTCCGCCCGACGCCATGCCGCTTGACGATACGATGATGTGCGGGCCGTTGAGGTGATTGAGTTGTTTCGACTCTTCCGCGCTAACGTGCACCGTAAGATTTCTCACCCCGAACGGATGCGCGGCGGAATCGTTCGGGATCGGTTTGTGCGCGTTCGGAAAAGCTTCGAAGACGTCGTCGACCTTCTCCGCCATCGGACTATCCAAATGAACGGGCACGGATGCAATCTTCGCGTCACGCGATTGCAGCGTCGCAATCGCAAGCAGAATATCTTGAGAACGCTCGATCGCGAACGCGGGGATGACGATCGCGCCGCCGCGCTCGATCGCCGACGTCAGGGCCGCGCGGAAATCGTCGAGCGCATCGGGCGGGTGGACGCGGTCGGCGTACGTCGATTCGCAGATGATGTCGTCGGCCGCCCCGAGCGGTTCCGGATCGAAGAGCAGCGGACGATTATAACGGCCGAGATCCCCGGAAAAGACGACGCGCTTGCCCTCGAATTCAAGCGCGACGAATGCGGACCCTAAGATGTGACCCGCATTGAAATACGTCGCATTCGCCACGCCTGCGACGTCAAACGAATTGTGAAGGTCACGGGCGACCGCACACTGCTTTGCGCGTTCGACGTCGCGTTCATCGTAGTACACCGGCGGTGCATACGGACGCTGGTGCCCAAAACCGCGCTCTTGTAACTCTTGCTGCAGATGCGCTGCGTCGTCAAGCACGATACCCATGACGGCTTGCGTCGGCGGCGTACAGTAAATCGGGCCGTCGAAACCTTCGTGAACGAGGCGCGGCAAGAATCCGACGTGATCGAGGTGCCCGTGCGTGAGAACCACCGCGGCGATGTCGCGAGCCGGGACGGGAAGCGGAACGTCGTTGAGCGTCCGCACGTCGACGACGCCTTGAAAGAGACCGCAGTCGACGAAGAGATGCTTTCCGTCGATGGTCAGAAGATGTTTGCTGCCGGTAACCGTCCCCGCAGCGCCGACGAATGTTAGCTCAGCCACGGGTCTCCTGCGTTACTCTTGGTGTGCGAAGTGGGAATTCGGCCGTTCGATTGAAGGCCACTGACGATGGGATCGCAGAGCGTAAATATAAATCCATACAGCGGTCAACCAGGCCTTCGGGATCGTCGTCGGTGATGATGATCGATCCCGTTTCTTTGCGTACGATGCCCGCAATACGTTCGAATTCGTTCGAAATTCCGCCGGAGTTCGTGAGCACGCCGATCAATTTGCCTTCGTCGTACGCGATGCAGAACTCACCGAGTGTTCCGCTTCGGCCACCGACGAAGAGGACGAAGTCGGAACTATGAATGTTGTGCGTCTCGCGCCCCATCAACCCGGAACCGGTAAAGACGATCGTCGTGTACGGCTGCAGCGGTGAGCCGTACACGTTCACATGTTCCTCGCGCGAGAGCGCGGGCGAAACGCCGAGGCTGTCGCCTCCGCGTTCGTGCGCACCGATGACGGCGGCGTGCGGCAACCCCGGACATGCGCCGGTGACGATCGTTGCGCCCCGTTCCGCGATGTGCCGCCCGAGACGCCGGGAAAGTTCGAGTTCACGAGCGCTGATCGGGCCGCCGGCTGAACCCATCACGCCGACCTGGATTTTCATGGAGGGGTGTGTTTATGTCGGTCTTGCTGCCCACCTACCGCGAAGTTGCGCAGCGCTGGAAAAACCTGCGCAGCTCACATGACGTTCGCGTGCGAGAAGTAGCATGCGCCGGTGCGCCGCGCACATTGCTCTGCGCCGAACTCGGCGATGCAGCAGCGCGGTCGATTCATCTTAGCGCGGGCGTTCACGGAGACGAACCGGCCGGCGTGCTTGCGCTGCTCCAACTCGTGGAAAACCGCGCACTCGATGACGCATTCTCGTATCGAATCTGGCCTTGCACGAATCCGACCGGATTCGATGCCCGAACGCGCACGAGCGGCGAGGGCGTCGACATCAATCGCACGTTTGCGCGCGGTGGCACTTCACCGGAAGCGCGCGCAATCGTTATGTCCAACCGCGATCGCAAATTCGTGCTTGCGCTCGATTTGCATGAAGACGACGAAGCGCAGGAGACGTACTGCTACGAGTACGGAGATGGCGTAATCGGCGAACGCATTGCCCCGCGGTGTTTGCGACCGGATGCTCTCGAAGAAGCACAGCTCTTAGGCGGTCTGTCGTTATCGCTGCTGTTGCGCCGCGGCGCGGCCGCCCACGTGCTGACGTTAGAGACAGCGGCACGCGACGCGCTCGATGCGCGCGTACGCGCGCACGTTTGCATGGTGCAAGCGGCGATCGCCTCGTTGCGATAGCGTCGTCGCGCTCTCAGACTTCCATGAAATGATAGATTTTGACGTAGCTCGAAAGGGTGCGCCATGGCAGCGCAGCGCGATCAACTCGAAGTCGATATTCTCTTCGTAGGAGCCGGCCCGGCGAGCCTCGGCGGTGCTATCCGTCTCGGCCAACTCGCGAAAAGCGCAGGCCGCGATCTCGAAATCCTCGTCATCGAGAAGGCCGCGGAGATCGGCAATCACGGACTCTCCGGCCTCGTTCTCGATCCGCGCGCAATTGCGGAACTGATCCCCGACTGGCTCGATAAGGGTGCACCGATTGAAGCGCCGGTCGGTCGCGATGAAATGTGGTTGCTTACCAAAGGCGGCAAGATCAAAGCGCCGTTCACGCCGCCGCCGCTCAACAATCATGGCAAGTACGTTTCGTCGCTGCAACGGTTAACGAAGTGGATGGCCGCGCAAGCGGAAGAACTCGGTATCCAAGTGTTCGGCGAATTTCCCGGACAAGAGTTGCTCTGGGACGGCGATCGCGTCATTGGGGTGCGTACCGGTGACAAAGGCGTCGATCACGACGGCAATCCGAAATCGAACTACGAACCTGGTGCCGATCTGCTCGCGAAGATCGTGATTCTCGGTGAAGGCCCGCGCGGCACGCTTGCAAAGCAGGCGATTCCGCGCCTCGATCTCGATGCCGGGAAAGAGCCGATGGTCTATGCCGCGGGCGTGAAAGAATTGTGGCAAGTCCCCGACGATCGTTTCCCCGCCGGTACCGTCGTTCACACGCTCGGATATCCGTTGCCGCCGGAAACGTTCGGCGGCGGCTTCATTTATGGCATGGCGGACCGGATCATCGACATCGGACACGTCACGGGACTCGATTATAAAAACCCGACGACCGATCCGCATAACGAGTTACAGCGGATGAAGGAACATCCCGATGTTCGTAAGCTGCTCGAGGGCGGAAAGCTGGTTCGCTACGGCGCCAAGGCGATTCCGGAAGGTGGATTCTTTGCGATGATTCGTCCGTACGCCGACGGACTGATGATCGCGGGCGATTCGGCGGGATTCCTGAACGGTATGCGCTTGAAGGGCGTGCACCTCGCGATGAAATCGGGGATGATGGCGGCAGAAACCGCGTGGGATGCCCTGCAAGCCGGCACATATGATGCAAAGACGCTCTCCGCGTACGAGGAACGCTTTCGCAACTCGTGGGCATACACCGAGATGCGCAGCGCGCGGAACTTCCACCAAGGCTTTGAACGCGGCATGTGGGCCGGCGTCTTTAACGCAGGACTTGCGACGTTCACCCGCGGACGCGCATTCGGCATTGTCGACAGACTTTCGCAGAAGCCCGGTTACGAACGCATGGAAAAAGCCGGGTATAGGCCGAAAGAAACGCCGCGCGCGAAGATCGACAGCGTGCTCACGTTCGACAAACTGACCGACGTGTACAACTCGGGCACGATACATGAAGAAGATCAGCCGTGCCATCTGAAAGTCGCCGACACGAACATCTGCCGCGACCGCTGCACGGTCGAGTACGGGAATCCGTGCGCGTACTTCTGTCCGGCCGCGGTGTACGAACCGCTGTTCGTTCTTCGACAGGCTCAGGATGGGAACGGCGGCGGTAAAGTCGACGGGCGCTTGCAGATCAACTTCACGAACTGCGTGCACTGTAAGACGTGCGACATTGCCGACCCGTATCAAATCATCACCTGGGTTCCGCCGCAAGGCGGCGAGGGTCCGGTTTATACCGGAATGTAGCGCCGGCGTGAAACTTTCGGGTGACGTTGCGATCGTCGGCGGCGGATTGATCGGTCTCGCTATCGCGCGCGAGTTGGCGATGCGCGGTGCAACCGTGCGGGTTTTCGAACGCGATCTGCCGGGCCGCGCCGCATCATGGGCCGGCGCGGGCATGCTCGCGCCGTACACGGAACGCATGAACGACGGAGCGCTTACGCGTCTTTGCGCGGACTCACTGGCGCTCTACCCGAGATTCGTTCGAGCCATCGAAGAGGCGAGCGGCCTGAGCGTCCATCTCCATCTCGACGGAATCGTAAGCGCTGCATTCGATGACGCGCGCATGCAAGAGCTATGCTCGTACGCCGGCCGGCTCAACGCGCAGGGCGTCGCGTGCCGGGTGTTGGAGCGCGCTGATGTAATGCTCGCCGAGCCGTCACTCGGACGTCACGTACGCGGCGCAATCGTCGTTTCCGGCGAAGGAGCGGTCGATAATCGACGCTTAGGGCGCGCGTTGACCGCCGCCTGTGAATCGGCCGGCGTGTCGATCGTACGTGAAGCGCGCGACGTTGCCGTGGAAACGGACGCGCGGCGCGTGCTCGGTGTGCGCAGCGCGCTAGGCTTCGCATCAGCCTCGCACGTGATCGTCGCGGCGGGAGCATGGAGCGGATCGTTGCCGGGGATACCGCGCGCGTGCGAGTTGCCGCTCGAGCCGATCAAAGGACAGATGCTCGCGCTTGCGATGCCGCGCGGATTTTTGAAGCGCACGACGTGGGTTCCGGGCGCGTATTTCGTTCCACGCGACGATGGCCGGCTACTGGTGGGCGCAACCGTGGAACGCGTCGGATTCGATGAGCGCGTAACCGCGGAGGGCATGCGTTCGCTGCTTGACTCAGCGCTTGACGCCGCACCCGCGCTGGGTGGGTTCGCGCTGACCGAAACGTGGGCAGGACTGCGCCCCGGTACACCGGATCAGCGGCCCATTCTCGGCCCGACCGCCGTTGATGGACTTATCGTCGCGACGGGTCATTATCGCAACGGCATCGTCTTGACGCCCGTCACGGCGCGCCTCATTGCGAATTTTATCGAACGTGGCGACGTGTCTGCGCTGGAACCGTGGCTGCTCGCTCGGTTTGAAAAAGAAGGCGCAGCGCCGAAGCGAATGTCGCAACCGTGAAGGCGACGATCAACGGTGAGCTGCGCGAGCTTGCGGACGGAACGACCGTTTCGAAGCTGCTCGAAGATGTCGGTGCACCGCGATCGGGTATAGCGGTGTCGCACAACGACCGAGTGGTGCGTCGCGCGGAATTCAAGACACAGCAGATCGCCGACGGCGATACGATCGAAATCATTCGGGCCGTCGCCGGCGGATAGGAACCCTATGAACGACACGCTCAGTATCGGAAAGTACCAGTTCGGCTCGCGTCTGATTGTCGGGACCGGAAAGTATCCGTCGATTGAAGTGATGCAGGAAGCGCATGCCGCGAGCGGCGCGGAGATGGTGACGGTCGCGATTCGCCGGATCAATCTCGACGATCCGACCGGCAAGACGATGCTCGATTACATCGACCGCGCGAAGCTTCGCATTCTTCCGAACACCGCCGGCTGCTACACCGCAAAAGACGCAGTGCTCACTGCGCAACTCGCGCGTGAGTTGCTCGAAACCGATTTAGTCAAACTCGAAGTCATCGGCGACGCCCAAACGCTGCATCCGGACGCGCGTGAAACCTTAGCGGCGGCCGAGCAGTTGATCGCGGACGGATTCACGGTATTGCCGTATATCGGCGACGATCCGGTCGTATGCAAACAATTGGAAGAACTCGGATGCGCGGCCGTGATGCCGCTCGCCGCGCCGATCGGCAGCGGGCTCGGGGTCTGCAATCCATATACGATTCGGATCATCAAAGAACGCGCACAGGTCCCGGTGATCGTCGACGCGGGCGTGGGTACCGCTTCCGACGCCGCGATCGCGATGGAACTCGGCGTCGATGCTTTGCTGATGAACACCGGCATCGCGGCCGCGAACGATCCGGTACTCATGGCACGCGCGATGAAACATGCCGTCGTTGCCGGTCGCGAAGCGTTTCTCGCCGGACGTATGGAGAAGCGGCTCTATGCGAACGCGTCGAGTCCGTTGCGTAATCTTATCTCGACACGGAGCGCGACGTAATGCGCGAGATCAGCGTGAAAGATCTCGCTCGTTGGCGGCGGGAGGGAAAAGCGTTCGTGCTGCTCGACGTCCGTGAACCGGATGAAGTTGCAGCCGCGGCGCTGCCCGAGAGCGTCATGATTCCGATGCGCGAGATTCCGGCGCGTGTCGGTGAGCTGCCGCAAAATACACCGATCGCAGTGATGTGTCACCATGGAGGTCGAAGCGAGCGTGTCGCGGCGTTCCTCGAGGCGCGCGGTTTCGCCGATGTATGCAACGTCGATGGCGGGATCGACGCCTATGCGCTGGAGATCGACGCTTCGATTCCGCGCTATTGACGGCGCAGTACCGTAAACCAGTGGAACGCACCGCGCAACGGCGACTGCTCGTGCGCCCATGTCCCCGCTACGTCGTCGACCGGCTCCTCGCGCAGCGATTCCACGCACCACGCTGCTTGCGCTAGGAACAGCCGCAACGTCCGCGCATTGAAAAATGCATGCGGCACGCCTCGTTCGTCTCCGAAATCAGGCGCGTACACATGTTCGTCGATCCGCGTTCCCTGGCCGTAGCGCGCGTCACGTACGGAGCCAAATGTGACGAAAAACGGTGCGGAGTGCGCGAGCCTTTCCGCTACGCGCGCAAGCATTGCATGCATCGATGCCGGTGTGCCGTGCAAAAACGTATGCGTGCTCAATGCGCCGGCCGCCGTTTCTTCGTCGTCCAGACCGATGACGCGGAAGCCGGCCGCTTGAAGCACGCGCGTATTGCGGCCGCTGCCGCGCCCGATTTCGAGAACCGACGCGCCCGCGCGATCGCGAAGGCAATCGACCAACTCGAGCGCGAGCGGATGCGGCGGGCGAAGCGCGGGTTGCGGCGAATCAGGCGACATCTATGGCGACCGAGACGCTCATTATCGTCGTCGACGGAGAGTACCTTGCGTACGAATCGCTTCGCTCGTCATCGCGGGAGGGGAGGAGATGCGGATGTTAACCGAAGGTGATACGTTGCCGGACCTCACGTTGCTCGACGACCGGGGAATTCGTGTGTCGACTCACGATCTTCTCGGTAAGGGCAACGTGGTGATGTGGTTCTATCCGAAAGACGATACACCAGGTTGAACCAACGAAGGCACGCAGTTTGCCGATCTGTACGCCGAATTCCAAAAGAAGAAGGCGACGATCGTCGGCGTTAGCCGCGATTCGGTCGAATCGCATCAGAAGTTCAAAAAGAAGTTCGGCTTCCCGTTTACGTTGCTTGCTGATACGGATTCAAAGCTCTGCGACGCAATGGGCGTGATCGTAGAGAAAAATATGTACGGAAAGATCACGAAAGGAGTGGCGCGTTCGACGTTCTTGATCGATCCGAAAGGCAAGATCGTGAAAGTGTGGCCGAAGGTGAAAGTCGACGGACACGCTCAAGAGGTGCTCGCCTCGCTGCCGTAATGGCCTGCAGTTATTAGTTTTCCGTCTTTGCTTGGCCGCGGGGCAGTGAGAATTGAATCAAGGCGCGGATTGGAGCCAGGCCGCGGCTGACGACCGCGCATGCGGTGACGCGCAGCCCGAGTTCTTCCAGCCGTGCCTTCGCTGCGAGCAACTCGCGTCCCGATGTGACGACATCTTCGAGCAGCAGCACGTGTTGCCCGGCATCGAACGGGCCTTCGACGTATTCGTTTGCGAACGCGCCGTAGGCTTTCGGCGATTTGCGCACTGCGATCATCGGAATTCCCGATAACTGCGAAACGGCCGTTGCGATGACGACGCCGCCAAGCTCCGTGCCCGCGATGAGGTCCGGATTGGTCTCCGTCAGGACGGGGACGAACATGCGTGCGATGCGGCGGAGGACGTGCGGATCGGAGAAGAGCCGGAATTTATCGATGTAGTAGTCGCTGCGCGCGCCGCCGGAGAGCATGTATTCTCCGCGCGTAAGCGCGCGTTCGACGATAATCTTTTTCAACCAGATGAGTTCGGGAAGCGGACCTGTAGGTTGGTCGGGGTGACCTAAATGCTCCATTGATACGCGTTCCACGACTCCGAGACGGGATTAGGATCAAAGTTTTTGAAATCGGGGTTTATCGCTTGCGCTTGCCGATTCCACCAGAAAAACACCTGCGGCACGTCGGTCGCCAAGAGTTCTTCTATCTGCGCGTACGCTTTCTTCCGCGTCGGCTGATCGTAATTTTCGAGCGCCTGACGCTGCGCCGCGTCCATCCGCGGCGAGCAGTACCGGGTGTAGTTGTAGCCCGCGGGCGGGATGTTCTTGCAGACGTACTGCGACGAATTGTCAGGGTCGACGCCGGAGAACCACCCGGCCAGTGCGAGATCGAATTTTCCCGTTTGCAGAATGCCGACCGGCGCAGGCGCGAAGAGCGTGGCACCATCGAAGTACTTGATCTGACTTTCGATTCCCACTTGCCGAAGCATCGATTGCAGCAGCACGCTTGCTTTGCGGCGGGTGGCGTTGCTGACGTTCGTCACGATGAGCAGGGAGATTTTCTCGCCGTTCTTTTTCATCGTTCCATCGGCGCCGGCCGCATAGCCGTCGCTTTCCAATAGTTGGCGCGCTTTCGCGACGTCGTGTGGATACGTCGTGACGTTTGGATTGTAGGCCCAGATCCAGTCGGGCAAATCTTCCGTCGCAAGCTTTTCTTGACTGAACGTCAGCTCGTCGAGCAACTGTTTCTTATCGGTCGCGTAGGCGATCGCGCGACGGACGCGGAGGTCATTGAGCGGCGCATGTGAGGTGTTGATCCACATGCCTTCCCAGCCGTTGATGTCGTTGAAATGCGTTGTAACGTTTTGCATCGTGCGCAACGCCGCATACGTGGCATACGACGGCTCGAACATCCAGTCGATCTCGTGCGTGCGCAGCAAGTTCAACGACGTGTTCTCGTCGGGAACCACGCGGATGATGATTTGCTTGACGGCCGGCGCGCCGCGGAAGTACTTGTCGTTTGCGACGAGGGTGATATGATCGCCTTTGACCCACTCTGCGAGTTTGAAGGGGCCCGACCCAATCGGCTCGTTATTGAACGGAATTTGATTGATGTTCGGATACTTGGCGAGGACGTGTTCCGGCGCGACCTCTTCGGGGTTGTCGCTGGGTCCGAAGAACTCGACGATGATCGGCGCAAACTTCTCTTTGAGATGAAGAACGACCGTCGTATCATCGGGTGTGTCGACCGATGAGACCTCATCAAAACCGTGGCGCGACACCACGTTGTTGTCTCGAATCATCATCGCTTGCCACGAAAACTTCACGTCTTTGCTCGTCAGCGGCTGGCCGTCGCTCCACGTGACGTCTTTATGGAGATGATACGTGACCGTTAAACCGTCTTTGCTGATGCCGCCGTTGTCCTCTGTAGGAACCTCCGTCGCCAGCACCGGCACAAGGTTGCCCTTCGGATCCGCGCTAACGAGCGGATCGAAGATGAGCTCATCAATCATGCCGTCCGTTGTGTTCGACGACAGCAGTGTATTGAGGCTCTTCGGCTCGGACTGAATCGACACCCGAAGCAGGCCCGGTTTCGTCCACGAGTGATCTCCGCTCGTCACGCCGCTCGACGTGGAGACTTTCGAACAACCGCAAATCATGGCGGTCATTGCCACGAGAGCAAAGGCTCGTTTCACCCGCCTGTCTTTTGCGGCCCGCTACACGGCGGCCTTCGGTCCTACGCGATTTCCGGGCACCGGGTCATAGCGGTCGTGGCGAGCGCCGTACGTACCCAGCCCCTGCGTCGCCGTGCGTAACTCCGTGATATAGCGTGAAAGCTCCACTTGCGGCACGTCCGCCTCGATGACATCGGATCCGCTTCGATCCGCGGGATTCATCCCGAGGATCTGCCCGCGCTTTCCGGTGAGTTGCTGAATCACGGTCGACGTGTAATGCGTCGGCACGGTGACCGTCACGCGTGAGACCGGTTCGAGCACGACCGGATGGCACTTCGGAAGCGCATCGCGAACGCCCATACCGGCCGCGGTCTTGAACGATTGTTCGCTCGAGTCGACGTCATGATACTGCCCGTCGTAGAGCGTCACGTGAATGTCCGTAACCGGATATCCGTTCGGACCATGCATCAGCGCTTCGCGCACGCCTTTTTCGACCGCCGGGATGAATTGCCTCGGCACGACGCCGCCGACGATTTTCTCGTCGAACGTCACGCCGTTGCCGCGTTCGCGCGGCTCAAAGCGAAGCCACACGTCGCCGAATTGTCCGTGACCGCCCGTTTGGTGTTTGTAGCGCGAGTGAATCTCGGTGCCCGTCGTGATCGTCTCTTGGTACGGAATCTGAGGCGCCGCCATCTCCACTTCGACTTTATATTTTCGTGCGAGACGTTCGACTGCGATCGTAACGTGCTGCTCGCCGCTGCCGAGAAGGAGAAATTCGTTCGTGATATCGGCACGTGCTAAGCGCAACGCCGGGTCTTCGTCCACGATCCGGGCCAGCATCTGGAAGATTTTTGCTTCGTCGATGCGGTCTTTGGGCTTGATCGCCATTGCAAAGCACGGCTCGGCGACCGGTGCGCGCGGAAGAAGAACCTTGTGGCCGTTGCTTGTGAGGGTGTCTCCCGTTTTGACCGGTTCCAGGCGCGCGATCGCCACGATCGATCCCGGCCCCGCTTCGGTAATCGCTTCTTGCTTCTTTCCTTGCAACCGATAGAGACCGCCGGAGCGCGCTTTTTCATCGTTTGCCGAGATGTCGGTGAGTGTTGCGTCGGCTTTGAGGGTCCCGCAGAGCACGCGAACGACGGAAAGTTTGCCGGACTGCGGATGATTGATCGTCTTGATGACGCGCGCCACGACCGGTGCATCTGCGTCGGCTGCGATCTCGCGTCCTTCGGCGTCGAGCTGCGGCGCTTGCGCGGGCGAGGGCAACCACTTCTCGATCGCGCGCACGAGTGCGCCGACGCCGTTACCGGTTGCTGCGGATGTGACGAGGACCGGCACGATTTGGTCGTGTGCGCACTCATCGCATAGGTCGCGTTCCACCTCCTCGAGCGCCGGCTCCACGCCTTCGAGTAACTCTTCCATCAAATGGTCGTCGAAATCGGCGATCGCTTCGAGCAACTCGGTGTGCGCGCTTTTGACCCGATCGAGAATCTCACCCGGGACGGCGGCGTCTGCTTCGCCGTCGCCGGCGAATGCGTGCGCGGTCATGTCGGCGAGGTCGACGTACGCGGCAAATCCGCTCGATTTATCGTTCGCTTTCGACTTGTCGACGACGGGCCATTGTTCCGCGACGACGTGGCGTCCGTACAGCGCCTGTAGCGCTTGCAGCGTACCTTCGAAATCCGCGCCCGGCCGATCCATTTTATTGACGACGAAACAGTGCGGCATCTTCCGCGACTCGACATAATCTACGAGCGTCTGCGTGTGCGAAGCACGCGAAGGATCCGCATCGACGACGATGACGGCAGCATCGACGCCGCCGAGGACCATCTTCGTCTCCTCGAAGAAGTCGATGAATCCGGGACAATCGACGATCGTGGCATCGATCGGTCCGCACGAGCAGTGCGCGAATCCGACGGTCGTGGACTGCGCGTGGGATATATCTTCGGGTTCGTGATCGGTGACGGTCGTACCGTCGGCGATCGAACCGCGGCGGCCGATCGCCCCACAATGCGCGAGCACGGCCTCCACGAGCGTGGTTTTGCCGGCGTGATGCGGGCCCACGAAAGCGATATTGCGCCGGCGATCGATCTCCGCCATAGCTACGACTCCTCAACGTCTCTTGTTAGTCGATTTTTTCTTCGTCGTCCCTTTGCTAGACGGCTTCGAGCCTTTCTTCACCGGTTTTGCGGTCGATGAAGGCTTCTTCGCGGTGCCCTTCTTCGCAGCTGCTTTTGCGGCGGGCTTTGCCGCGGGCTTCGCGGCGGGCTTCGCCGGGGACTTCTTTGGTCGCACGGGTTTTTTCGCGGCAAGCTTCTTCGGCGCCGCTTTTTTGCCCGTTGCTTTCTTTGGAGCCGGAACAGCCTTCTTCGCAGCGGTCTTTTTCGCGGGCGCCTTCGCTTTCTTTGCGTTCGCCTTTTTCGCGGGCGCGGCTTTTGACGCGTTCGGTGATTTCTTTGCCGGTTTCTTTTCGGCAGATGCCTTTTTCTCGGGAGCCGCGCTTCTCTTTACCGCGGGGGCAGGTCTTACGGCGGTTTTTGTGTCCTTCGCTTTCGCTGAGGATGCCGCTGATTCGGCGCTGCGTTTCGACGACGACGTCGCTGCTTTTGCCGGCTGCTCTTCGGCGGCCGGCTTCTTCGTGGTGCGTGCCGGACTGCTCGCGCGTTTCTTCGGACCGGTGTCTCGTGCGGTCTTTGCAACGGCCGGTTCACGCGGCGGTTTTTCCGCCGGACGTTCCGGTTCTTCGGGAAGCCCGAGTTCCGCGCGCCCGAGACCGCTGATGCTGCTTCCCGGTTGCAACGGTTCGGGCGCGCGTTGTTGCGCTTCGAGATGCTCGCGCGTTGCGCGCAGCACAACGCGCGCGAGCCGTCCGTTGACGGGAAACACGATCTCGTTGATCTCGCATTCGTCGAGCATCTGCAGCACGACCTCGAACGCACCGGCCTGATCTTTCGGACTGTGCGCATCCGAACCGATCGCGATGCCGACACCCTTTTGCTGCGCCTTGCGCATCAGCCGCTTGTTGACGTCGATGTACTTTTGGCGGTCTTCGTCAGAATATTCGCGGTAGAGCGGACGCGTATTGATCTCCACCGCCATGCCGCGCGCCGCCGCCGCATCGAGCATACGATCCTCGTACGCCTGCAGCTTCACGTCGTCGGGCCAGTGTCCCAAAATCGCCGGCTTATAGAAGTGTCCGACGACATGGCCGGGAAGTTTCTCCACATCGTCGACGAGGCGGTCGACATAAACTTCCCACGCGCGCTCGACGCCCACGTGATCCCACAAAAAGGCAAACTCTGCGCTATCGTAGGGCCATTGGAAATCCGCGCCCTTTTCCGGGTGATCGACGGACAAGAAATGGACCGAGCGAATGATTCCGTCCGGCCGCATTGCATCAACGATATTCTGCGCATCGGGTCTCGCACGCGGATCGTTGTCGACCTCCGCACCAATGGAGAAGCGCATGCCCCTGCGCAAACCTTCGCTTACGACCGCGGCATGCGCAACGTCGACGCCCGCTGTTTCCGCCGCACCGTATAAGTCGCCGGCATGCGCGAGTTTGAGCGCGCGCCGCACGGTGTGCACCGCACCGGGATCTTCAAACGTCAAATAGTTCACGTGGTCGCTCACCATCATGTACCGCGGCGAGTTGCGACGGCACGCGTGATAAAACCACAGAAAGAGCATGCGCGGTGAATACGCGATGGGACGCTCCTCGGCAAAAGCACGGTGCTCGCCCTTCGCGTGTCCATGAATATCGGGGATGGCCAAAAGGCGTGGGTCGCTCAGCGTTCTACTTCCTTTACACCGCGTACACCGCGCGGGATCCACGTCGCAGACTTGCCCGGTTCGCGGACGTTCGGCGCGTCAGGCGTCCGCTGTTCGACCCACGCCACGATGGTTTCAATCAGCGTTTCAACGCCCTTCTTCATCAGTTCGAGCGTCATCGAGGGATTGGATTCGCTTCCGGCCGCAATTGCTTGCGCAGGAAGATACGGCAAATGGACCACGCCGCTTGCGACGGGCGGCGTCGCATGTTGCGTCAAGCCGAGCATTTCGTAAAGCGCCTGGTTTCCGATAAACGTGCCGGCCGAGTTCGAGACGTACCCCGGAACGCCGCGCGCGGTCCATGCATCGACGATCCGATCGAATGGCAGATTCGAAAGGCGCGCGTCGGCACCGCCGCGCGAAATGACATCGGCTTTGCGCATGACGCCGACATTGTCGGGGTGCTCGAAATCCAGGACGTTCACCGCCACGCGCTCCAATGAGAGCGCCGTACGCCCGGCGCATTGAGAGAGCGCGATCGCGATATCGGGATCGGTCTCGAGTAGCGCGCGCTCGAAGCGCTCGCGAACGTTACGGGTCTCGACCGGGATGATGCGCACGGCGAGTGGCCGGC
Source organism: Vulcanimicrobiia bacterium (assembly GCA_963737065.1). Classification (GTDB taxonomy): domain Bacteria; phylum Vulcanimicrobiota; class Vulcanimicrobiia; order Vulcanimicrobiales; family Vulcanimicrobiaceae; genus JAMXLG01. Next base: position 720,206 of record CAVTRC010000001.1, on the reverse strand, counting down.
CCGCTAGCGTTCGCCCTTCCAGACTACGCGCGACCATTTCACCGGGGTTGATTTTTTCGCCGCCAAACGGTTCGAAGCCGGCGATGAGGACACGTTTTGCCACCTTCGTAGTGTTTTACGAGGTGACCGGACCTAACCTCTGTAGCCTTCCAGTTTGAGGAGCCGAGCCTTCATCTCCAAGCCGTATCCATAATCGTGCAAGTCGCCGGACGCGTCGACGACCCGATGACATGGAAAGAGCAACGGCAGCGGATTGCGCGCCATTACCTGCCCGACGGCGCGCGCGGCACGCGGACGGCCGATTTGCGAGGCAACCCACGAATAAGAACGCACTTCACCCGGCGGGATCATTGCTGCGGCGCGTAGCGCTGCCTGTTCGAACGGCGTGAGATCGTCGATGTCGACGACCGTGTCGTCGATGCGCCACGTCTTGAAGAACTGATCCAGCGTTTCGCGAAGCCACGCCGGCGCTTCACCGGCGATGACAGGACGGCGCAAGCGCGCTTCAATGCGCGAACGCACGTCTTCAAACCGCTCACCGGTGTCGACGCCGATATAGGCGATCCGCGCTTCTTTGGATCCCACATAAAGCCGCCCGATCGGCGTTTGCACCGACGCGAGCACGATCGGCGTTACGCGATCCTTACGGCGAATCGCGGCGATATGTTCGACGACTTTCTTCGCTAAGTCGCACGACGCATCGGGTTGCGGCAAACACCCCAGGCAATACGCGATGCCTTCATATTCTTCGTAGAGGTGTTGGCACGGCGGACACGCTCGCAGATGAGCGTCGACGGCTTCTTTGACGGAGGCCCTGCATTCGGCGCGTACCTCGTCCCATAATTCCTCGACTTCACGACAGCGCATGAAGAGCGGCTCCTTCGGGTGCGATTCGTCCAATCTGTGGGCCGAGAATCCGGCGCAGAATGCGAACCGCGCGATGTACGTGGGACTTCACCGTTCCAATCGGTTGATGGAGAATTTCGGCGATCTCCGGATGGCTGCGTCCTTCGATGAATCGTAAGGTCGCCGCTGCACGAAGGTGCATCGGGAGTTGAAGCAGCGCTTTTTCGACCAGTGCCACTTCGGCGTTCTGCTCGACGATGGTCTCGGGTCGTGGCGGCCCTTCGTTCGATTCGCGCAACAGCGCGTCGGGGTCGGCAAGCGCATCGAGTGCGACATTTGCCGGACGCTTGCTGCGCAGGCGATTGCGCGTGACGTTCAGCGTGATCGTATACAGCCATGGCTGCAAGCGCAGCTCGCTACGTTGCTCCAGCGACATCTTTCCCAGCGCCCGGTAGGCGCGGACAAAGGCGTCCTGCACGATCTCCTCGGCATCTTCGCGATTGCCGGTCATGCGCAGCGCAAAGCCATAGAGGCGCCGCTGATAATCGTCGACGATGCGGTTGAAATTGTCGACGCTGGGGACCGCTTCGCCCGCCTTCCGGGCGGACGGCGGTTGCGGCGGTTGCTGGACCGCTGGTGGCACAAATACTCCCGTGTGGAGCAATGGTGCGAGCGCGCTCATACCTCACACCAAACAACTCCCGGCTCGCGCGTGGTTTCACACGGCGCTAAAAGTTCTTGCTTCTGCTTTACTCATCAGGCCCTCAGGATGTTTCCGCGGGAAGGGGCGCTGTGAGCGCGTCCGAGAACACCGCGCTATGGTACATGAAGTGCCGCACGCACCATCTCGAGGAACCGCCGGTCGCAGCGAGCGACGCGGCGGTTTTTGTTTACGGCACACGGACACATTCGTTATGAAGACGAGGAACGCCGATGCAGCAGGTGATCGAACCGACGGAGATTTCATTCGACGCGTACACGATGTGCAGTTTCTTACCGAATCTCGATTCGGCCCGTGCAATACCCCTCGTGCTCATCGGCCACCGTCGCAATCAAGATCCGTGGTTCGTCTGGCTCGTTCCGAAAGAAGGCATTAGCGCTGCAGGCTTAACCGACGACCCCTATTACGCCAAAGTTCTGCACGATCCGCATACCTACTTCACGAAGAAGCTCTCAAAGTACGTCGAGGAATCGGGCTCCGTGAAGCGCGGCATCGAAATGCTGATCGACTGTCACCAAAACCACTTAGCATTTACGCCACTAACGCATTTGAGCGAAATGCCGTTCCGGCATCCGCTCGAAGTTCAACTCGTGGGCGCGCTTTAGCGTTTAGCTTCCGACCAACTGACACTGCCTTGACCCGCGCGTATCGTCCGATGATAGACGATGCGCACGGGGACGGCAGTGCCGTCATTTGCGAGCTTCCCTTCGATCGTCAACGTTGCATCGAGGGCGACGAGCATCGAGTCGCGTTGCGAGTAGTACGCCGTGCCGTCCATCCGAATCGAACCGTTGAGCCGGTCTTCCGGGTGCTGCGGTAGCGAGCCGGTCATTGGTCCCTGCGCGGTGAAGCGCACACCCGTGGACGGCACGTTGCGAATGCGTCCTTTGCCCGCCGGCCGCAAAAACCCGTGGAGACGGGCACCGCCGAGCGGCGACGTTGCTTCGAAGGGAACCGACCCGTGCAGGCGCTGGAGATCGTGCATCGTCGTCGGATCGAGTTGGATCGCAAACGGCTGGTTCAAAATCGTTAGAAAGTCCGGATCGTCGTCGACGCGATCTTGGAAACTGCCGTCGCGGTTCATCTGCTGAACGAATCGCGCGTGCACGGTGGACTTTCCGGAATCGTCCGTCCGCGTGTACGTCGCCTCAGCGACAAAGCGCGCGCCGTTGCCGTCGCGCGCGACCGAAAGATGTTGCGTTCCGGTATATGCGATTTTTGTTTCTGGAACGGCATCGCCGATACGATAGACGTCTTGCCCCGCTACGGCGTACGTTTCATCGGCTCGCGCGCATGCCGGTGCTACGGCCAAAAGGACGGCCAAAACGGCCACTGCGCGTGCTCGGGCTCCCATGTTCTGTCTCTAGCGTATCACTCGCCGCAAGTGCGTTTCGGTTCGTAGCCCGTCGCATCAAAAAACGCTAGTACGATCAATGCGTCCAGCGGTATTGAATACAGTATACCCAACGGAACGTCCGTCCAAAACGACGTCACCGTGACGTGATGTTGCGCGCTTGCAGATGCCACTGCGCCACCAACCGTGATTGGAACGAACTGTAACGCAAAGAGCACGATAGCGCGCCACAACGTTGAACCGTTCCACGACGTACGCACGCTCGTGCCGATCGCGCATACGACCAAGAACCACCACTGTTCGCCGTCGATGACAACTGCAATCGCCTCGGCGAAGACGGTTGCGGCAGCAATCAGCAAGATCGGGATGGCGATGACGCGGTCCACGAGATCACCGACGGAGAGTACTCCGAGGCCGGTGTAACTTACGAAGGTCACGATAAAGTCAACGATAACGACGGCCCACAGTCGATCGAGCACGCGCGCCCAGACGTCAACCGCGTCCGAGTCGTCGACATCGCCTTTCGCTTCGGCGCAGACGATCGTTATGAGTGCCGCGTCGATGACGATACCCGAAGTGGAGATGACGGCGGGCGCCTGCGTGAGGCGATAGATCAGCCACTGGAGCGCGATCGCACTCGCAGCGACTCCCGCGTATAAGGGCGCGTGACGAGCGACGTGGGAGAACGTGCGTCGGAGAAGCTCTACGGGTGGAATTCGATACCGGCGCTGCGGCGGTGCGCGAGGAAAAAGCGAACGTCCGCAGTGCCGGCGCAGACGACGACGGCGTCGCCGTCGGTAAAGTGGCGGCCGTTGACGTCGACGGTAAAGTCGCCTGCGGCTAAACCCGCCAGCGTCCGCTTCATGCTGCGCTGAAATTTATCGTGCGGCGCGCGCGCACCGATCGCTTCGCGAACGGCGAGAGCGAGCAGTTCTCGCACTCGCAACGGCGTGGCAAGCGCGAACGCCGCCGAGCCACAGGAGGCGACGGCATGCAGATCGAGCGGCACGCGAACGCGAATCACGCTGTCTCTTTTGGCGCAGTTCGAGGAGCCGCCTGCATCGAGGGAGTACCGTAGCCCGTGATGTCCCAATTCGGGAACGTGCCCGCCGAGAGCATCGTCGACGCGGTTGAGAAGCACGTCGCAAAAATGGACGAGGGCGAACTCGCGTCGCTATTGGCCGGTGGTGTTTCGACGATGCCCGATGCGGCACGCTGCGCGCTGCGTTCGTCCATCTTCGATGCGTTCCGCGACCGCGGTGAATCGTCCGAAGACGCTGCAGAAGGCGCGAACGCTTCGCTGAACGATTTAGAAAGCGGCGATGGGCGAGCGCTCGCGGCACTCGTAATGTACGCACGCGAGAATACGGGCGTGCTAAAAAAGGCGATGACGCACTTCGCGGAAGCGCATCGCGAACACTTCGACGCGCTTCCGCGTCAGTTCGTCGACGGCGTCGCGCAACGGTTATAGTTCTTCGTGTCCGATTATCGCCGGCGCCGACTGCAGCCCCATGAACCGAAAGGCAAGGGCGGACTTCCGATCTTCCCGCTGATCGTGCTCGTCATCTTCGCGGGACTGTTACTCGGCGGCGTTCTCGCAAAGTTTTTGGGCGGCCGCGGTGGCGGCGTTGCCGTTCCGTCGTCCGCACCAACGTTTACGCCGCTTCCAACGGAAGCCGCGAGCGCAACCCCGCAAGCAACGCGCGTCGCAAAGGCATCGCCGACGCCGGAGCCTTCGCCCTCGAAGACGCCGCGCGCGACGGTGACCCCTGCCGCAACGGCAACGCCGTCACCGAGAACGACCGCAAGGCCGGCAGCCGTTGCGACTGCAACGGCTGCCGCCACTGCAACCGCCGCGCCGGCTGTAACGCGCGCCGTACCGCCGAGGCCGGCCGTGAAACCGACGCGCGAAGCAACGCCGCAACCAACGTCGGCGCCTGCAGCATCACCCGCATTGATCGCAGGTCCGGCGACTGCCGATCATGCAGCTTCAATCGTTCGTTCATACCTCACCGCACTTGCGAACGGTCAATCATCGTTCGCGACAGGCTATTTGCAGAGCGGATTGCCGACCGAAGACTTCATCAAGGGCGGACGCGTCACGAACGTACAAGCGACGGCAAACGGCGACGGCTCGTTCTTCGTCACCGCCGCGATGACGGCGCCGAGCGGCCAATACACGGAAAACTTTCGCGTCGTCAACGGCCCGCAAGGTCTCCAGATTACCGATCATACGCCGAGCGCGTCACACTAGCTGACGTTTTTTCTTATTCGCATTCGTCGGGAATCTTCGCATCGGCGGCCGAACGAACCGGCGGCACGTTGAAGTTAGACTTCGGCGCCTAGACCTGTTTCGGCGCGGACGCGTAATTGATTGAACATCTCCTCGGATTGCTTGTCGCGGGTGACGACAGTGGCAATGACGGCGGCAATCAATGCGAGCGGAAGAGACACGATTGCGGGATTACGCAGCGGGAAGACGGCGTGTTCGTGCAGTGAGTCCGGACCGGCCAAGATAAGTCCGAGTGACGAGACCAAACCCGTAATCATCGACGCGATCGCGGCGGTTCGTGTGAAGCGCCGCCACGTGAGTGAGAGCAAGAGCGCCGGAACGTTCGCGCTCGCTGCAACGGCGAAGGCGAGCCCGAGCAGAAACGCGACGTTTGCGCCGCGCAATTTCACGGCCAAGAAGATCGCTGCGATACCGACGACGATTGCCGTGGCCCGCGCGACGATCAGATACTCCCGGTCGCTGCCCGCCTTGTTTCGTATGAGCATGTACCAAATATCGTGCGAGAACGCCGAGGATGCCGCGATCATGAGGCCGGCGACGACCGCCAGAATCGTTGCAAAGACGATCGCGGCGACAAACGCGAAGAGCGTTTGTCCACCCAGCTCGTTGCCGAGCAGCGGCGCGGCGACGTTGCTGTCGGTGCGCGGAACGATGTACCCGTATTTTGCGAGGTCCTTGTTGAGTTGCCGTGCGTTTTGCGGATCGCGATAGGCGATGTACCGGATCGCTTGTACGTTGCTGACGTGTTTTCCGATGTGTTCGGGTCCGACGAGCGTCGCTGCGCCGAGCCCGATAATCGACGTCATCAAGTAAAAAACGCCGATGAGTGCCATCGCCCAGCTGACCGACGTGCGCGCCGCCGCGGCGGACGGAACGGTGAAAAATCGCATCAGGATGTGCGGCAGCCCCGCGGTCCCGATCACGAGTGCGAGCGAGAGCGAGATCAGATCGAGCGCGGCATGCGGTCCCGTAATGAAGTGTCCGGGTTGAAGAAGATCGATCGAGCCGGTGCGAAGTTTCACGTTCGAGGCTGCCGCAAAAAGATGCGCGAACGAAAAATCGAAATGCACGAGCACGAGTAGAGAGAGCGCAACGCCGGCGATCAATAGCATCGCGGCCTTAAAGATTTGCACCCATGTGGTCGCCAGCATCCCGCCGAAGAGCACGTAGATCATCATCAGGATTCCGGTGACGACGATCGCGATCGGTTCATCGAAACGCGCAATCAAAAGATTCACGATCGAACCCGCTCCTTCGAGCTGCGCGATCATATAGAACAGCGTAACGGCGATCGTCGTGAGCGCCGCAATTGCACGCACGCCGCGTCCGCCGAGTCGAAAACCGATAACGTCCGCCACGGTGTACCGACCTGCGTTTCGTAACGGTTCGGCAAGAAGAAACAGAACCACGAGATACGCGACGAGCCATCCCGCGGCGTAGAGGAATCCGTCGAAGCCATAAAATGCGATGAGGCCCGCGATGCCGAGGAACGACGCACCCGACATGTAATCACCGGCGATTGCCCAGCCGTTTTGCACGCCGCTGATCTTGTGATTCGCCGTATAAAACCCGCGACTCGAGGTACTTCGCGCCGCCGCCCACATCGTAATGACGAGCGCGATGGCGACGAAGAGCGCAAACATGACGAGCGGTGCAGGGATGCTCACTGCGCGAACTCCCGGCGCGCGCGCTCGACGATCTTCGCCGCGCGCTCGTCGAACGTTCGCGCTTCACGCATGTAAAGGGCGAGCAACAACCACGCCATCACGAACTGCAAGAGTGCAAACGCCCACGCGCGGCTCATGCCGCCCGCGATCGGCTGGCGCATATAGCCGGGAGCACACGCGATCCCGACCGGCAGCGCAAGAAAGAACGCGAGAGCAAAAATGACGGCCGGAATCGTGAAGTGCCGGCGCGCTCGCAACAGCGACTGAAAATCCGCGTCTGCGGCCACTTGGTCCCATTCGCTTGCCGACAAATGGTGATGCTGCATCGCGCGCTTGTTTTCTAACGTCGTAACCCGATTCCCGCACGAACGGCATCGCCGATGAGCGCGTCAACGGTCAACGCGGCGACGAAGACGCCGATCGCGATAATCGAAAAGTCAAGTCGCACGCGTCCCGATACCGTAGCGACGAGGGCGAGCGCGACGAATCCAAACACCGATCCGACGACGGCGCGCGCGATACGGTGCGCCAGACGCGATTGTCCGATGAGATCCCAAAGAATGACCGCACATGCGGCGCAGAGCGTTGCCGCGACGAGGCGGGAAAACTCGTCGACGAAGAACGCGATCAGATCGCGTTACTCTTCGTCGGGCCAGCCGGCGATTTCACCGATCGCGGCGCTCTTGAGTACGCGCAAACCCAGCGTGGCGCACTTCATGCGCGTCGGACTGATCCCGATGCCGACGTTTTCCAGCACGACGTCTTTCCCGAGTTTCGCTACGTCCTCGAGCTTCATGCCTTTGACGTCTTCGGTAAGCATCGACGCCGACGCTTGACTGATCGCGCAGCCTTTTCCGGAGAAGCGAACGTCTTCGACGATCCCCTTCGCGTCGACGCGCAAATCGATCCGGATCTGATCGCCGCACAGCGGGTTCAAATCTTCCGCAGTCGCGGTTGCGCCCTCAAGCGTTCCAAAGTTCCTGGGGTTCCGGTAGTGATCGAGAATGAAATCGCGGTAGAAATCGTCCATGCGTTACGGTGGCTCCCTAAAGCCTGAAGACTTGCGCCGCTTTTTCCAACCCTTCGACGAGTGCATCGACGTCCGCACGCGTATTGTAAACGTAGAACGATGCGCGCGTGGTAGCGGGCCAGCCCATCTTCTCCATCAACGGCATCGTGCAGTGATGACCCGCGCGCACGCAGACGCCTTCGGTATCGAGGATCGACGCGAGATCGTGCGCGTGAATGTCGGCAAAGTTAAACGAAAGCACGCCCGAAACCAGTTGGGGATCCTTCGGACCGTAGAGCGCCAGACGCCGGCGTTCGAGCGGCGCGAGCCGCTCCAGTGCGTATGCGAGTAGTTCTTGCTCGTGCTCACGCACCCACTCCATGCCGAGCGACTCCAGATACTCGACGGCCACGCCGAGGGCGATCGCATCCGCGATATTGCTCGTGCCCGCTTCGAACTTCCACGGCAGATCGTTGAACGAGGTCTGCTCGTATTCGACTTTGCGGATCATGTCGCCGCCTGCCAAGAACGGTGGCATTGCTTCGAGCAGCGCGCGCTTGCCGTAGAGGACGCCGATGCCGGTCGGGCCGAGCATTTTATGTCCGCTGAACGCATAGAAATCAACGTCGAGCGCTTTCACGTCTACCGCGAGGTGCGGCGCGCCTTGCGCACCGTCGACGAGAACCGTCGCCCCCGCTGCGTGCGCCTTCGGAACGATGCGTTCGAGCGGCGTGATCGTGCCGAGCGTATTGCTCACGTGCGAAATGGCGAGCAGTCTTACGCCGTCGAGCAGCGCGTCCAGATTCTCGAGTTGCAGCACTCCGCGGCTATCGACCGGAATGAAGCGCAGCGTCGCACCGGTCTTCTCCGCGAGCAGCTGCCACGGGACGAGGTTCGAGTGGTGCTCGAGTTGCGACGTCAAAATAACGTCTCCGCTTCGGATGTTCGTCAATCCCCAGCTGTAGCCGACGAGGTTGATCGCCTCGGTTGCGTTCCGCGTCCAGATAACTTCCCGCGAGTCCGCGTTAATAAAACGCGCGACGGTTTCGCGCGCCGCTTCGAATGCGTCGGTCGCGCGCGCAGCGAGTTCATAAACGCCGCGATGAATGTTCGCGTTGTATTCGGTGTAATAGGTGACGAGCGCGTCGATCACGCTCTGCGGCTTCTGCGACGTTGCGGCCGAATCGAGATACACGAGCCGCTTGCCGCGCGACGTCGGTTTCGCGAGGATGGGAAAGTCCGCAATGATGCGTTCGACCTTACGTTCGTCGAGAGAGATCATACCGCTTGCACTTTTCGCTGGAGCGCTTCGCGGATCGTCTCGCGCAGCGATTCTGACGGAAAACGTTCGATGACGGGTTCGAAGAACCCGAGCGCGATCATCCGCTCGGCGCTTGCGCGATCGATACCGCGGCTCGTCATGTAGAAGATCGCGTCGTCGTCGAGCGCGCCGACCGTCGCGCCGTGAAATGCCTTCACGTCGTTTGCCGCGATCTCCAGGGCCGGAATGGAATCAATGTGCGCGCGCTTGGATAGCAGCAGCGCGTCGTCGCGCAGGCTCGCCTGCGTTTGTTGCGCGCGCGCGGCGATGCGGATGTTGCCGAGATACCGTCCTTGGCCCGCGCCGGTCGCGGCCGCTTTGACGACCGTCTGCGACGTCGTTTCACCGACGCGATGGTCGACCGCGCTGACGATATCGACGTGCTGCGATCCGCCGGGAAAGAAGAGTGAGGCGACGTTCGCGTCGATGCCCGGCTGTTCGGCAATTACGGCAATGTCCGCGACGCTGAGCGAAGCGCCGAGATCCGCCGTTGCCCACGCGATGCGGGCGTCGCGGCCGGGAAGCGCGGCACGCGTGAAGAGAATTCGCGCGCTCTCCGGGGCGAGTTGCGGCGCGGCGTATGTGACGTCGGCCGATGCGCCAGTGACGATCTCGGCGATACCGCATACGAACGTGCCGCCGTCGACGTCGAGATGTTCGATGACGGTTGCGCGGGAACCACGCTCGGCGAACACAACGGTGTGCGGAAAGATCGCCTCGCTCCCCGCGCTGCGATAGCGGATGACGATCGGATCGTCCGACGCGCAATCGGGCGGAATATAGACGAACGCTCCCAGATGCGTGAACGCGCGCGCGAGGTGCGCGAACTTCATCGACGGCTCAACGGCCTTGCCGAACGCGCGCTCGAGCAGCGGCGCATGTTCGCGCTGCGCCGTCTGCAGATCGCATGCGATGATGCGTCCTGGCGGCGCGGTGATCTCGACCGAACCGCCCGGCGTTCCGATCGGGATCGGTACGTCGAGCGTCTCGACGTCGAACTTCCAATAACGGCTCGGTTTTTCGCGTCCGCTGCGCGTTGTGCGAAAGCGTTCGAGCGCGCTCTCCCGGTCGCTCTCGAGCAGTTGGCTAGGCAAGAGCGCGCGTCTCCTCGCGAATGACATCGTACCCTTCGCGTTCGATACGGTGCGCGAGTGCGGCATCGCCGGTCTTGACGATCCGGCCGTCGATCATGATATGCACGACGTCGGGTTCGACGTGCTGTAAAATGCGCGGATAGTGCGTGATGATGAGGAAGCCGGTGTTCTTGCCTTCGTCGCTCTCTCGCAGGCCTTTCACCGATTCGCCGACATCTTTGAGCGCGTCGACGTCGAGACCGGAATCGGTTTCGTCGAGAATCGCATATTTCGGCGCCAGCACGGTCATTTGCAGCATTTCGAGCCGCTTCTTTTCACCGCCCGAGAAGCCGTCGTTCAAGTACCGGCCGAGAAACGAGGGATCCATGCCGAGGACGTCCATCTTCTCAAGCAGCAGCGCGCGGAATTTCGACGGCGTGAGCTGACCGGGACGCTCCGCTTGACGCGCGGCATAGAGAAAGTTGGGGACCTTAACGCCCGGGATCGCAGCGGGATATTGAAAGGATAGAAAAAGTCCGGCGCGCGCGCGCTTGTCCGCGGGAAGCGCGAGCAGATCCTCGCCATCCAGCGTCGCCGTTCCACTCGTCACATCGTATTTTGGATGTCCCGTCAGAGAGAACGCGAGCGTCGATTTGCCGCTGCCATTCGGGCCCATCAATGCATGGACGCTGCCGGGTTCGACCGTGAGGTCGATACCCTTCAAGATTTCATTGCCGTCGACGCTGCAGTGCAGGCCGGAAATTCGGAGGCCCTGTTCGGACACGCGTGCTCACTCCTGTCGGAAAATATTGGCACCGGGACCGCGCGGAACGGTGCCTGAGTAGCTTATAGCCGATAAGGGCAGAAAGTCAAGGATTTACTTTACTATCTCGGCGAGCCGTGATAGGATACCCACGAAACCCCATGCAGCTCGACCGCTTTTTTCAGACCACACGCGGCAAGATCGTCGCCGAACTGCGCCGGCGGGGCCCCGCCTCCGCTGCAGAACTTGCTGCGCGCTTCGGTCTGTCCCCCAATGCGGTGCGCCAGCAACTCGTCGTGCTGCAACGCGACGGATTAGTTGAAGAGGCGTCGGTCCGGCGCGGACCGACGAAACCAACCCTCGAGTTCTCCTTGACCGCGCGAGCCGATAAACTCTTTCCGCAAGCGTACGACAAGATGCTCTCAGCCGTGTTACGCGAGCTAAAGGACAAGTACGGCAGGAGCGCCGTCGAGGAAATTTTCGACTCCATCGCGCGACGTGCGGTGGAGAAAGCGAAAGCAAAAGTAACGGCAAGCGACGCCGAGGGCAAAGTTGCGCAGCTCACCGAAGTCTTACGCGACGGCGGCGTCGTTGCTGAATACAGTCTGATCGACGGCGGGTTCATGCTCCAAGAGCACAATTGTCCGTATTCGGGCGTTGCGAAAGATCACCCGGAAGTCTGTTCGGTCATCCACCACGTGCTCGATGAAACGATCGGCGGCGAACACCGCCAAGTCGAATCGCTGCGCGAGGGCGGTAAGAGCTGCAAATTCGAACTCAAGGGAGTATAACTTTTCGTGGATTTTGCCAAGTTTCAGCGTCTGGTCGAGGCCCGTCCGGGCTTCCACACGATGGACGACCCGACCGCGAGCGGCGAGTACTTCAGCGACTCGTGCGGCGATATGTACAACTTCTTTTTAAAGATCGGTCCCGGCGCCGTTATCGAGGACATCTCGTACTTCACGACCGGGTGCGGCTTCGGCACCGCGACGTGTAGTCTCGTCGTCGAACTCAGCAAAGGCAAAACGATCGCTGAAGCGAGCGCGATCACAAACGCCGACATCGAAGCGCAACTCGCCGGTTACCCCGAGAAGAAGAAAGATTACCCCGAGCGCGCGCTCGAAGCGTTAAAAGTCGCGATCGACGACTATCGTGAAAAGGTCGTGAAGGGCGAAGTGCCCGATTATGGTGCAATGCCGGCGCCCGAACGCAACGCGCAACCCGTCGCGCAAACGTCTGAACCTGCGAGTCCAGACGACGGAAAGCTCCTAATTCGTCTGCGCTAATCGCGTGCGCCGCGGGCTGATCCTCTACATCGCCGTCATCGGCGTGTTCGCGTTGCGCATTGCCGCCGCCGTCCGTTTCCCGGTGGGAGGCGACGAGGCATATTACTGGGAATGGAGCCGCCGGCTCGCCTTCGGCTACATCGACCATCCGCCGATGGTTGCGTGGTTGATCGCGGCGTTTACGTCGGTGTCGCACGACGCGCTTCGCCTGCGTGCCGGGTTTCTGATGTGCGGCGTGGTCGCTTCGATCGCCGCATGGGATTTCGTCCGCGTTGCAACGGGATCGTCGCGCCGCGCGGTACTGGCGGCGCTCGCGGTAAACCTTACACCGCTCGGCCTTCTCGCGTTCAATTTCGCGACGCCCGACGGTCCGTTTCTCGCAATGTGGATGACGTCACTTGCGTGCACGCTGCGAGCGCTGCGCGAGGGTGCACTTCGCTGGTGGGTTCTTGCCGGCATTGCACTCGGGCTCGCCGGACTTGCGCGCGTCTTCGCCGTTGGGCTCGCTGCCGGAATCATTTGGGTCGTATTCGGCGATCGGCGGTTGCGCCGGACGCATTGGCGCAATGCGGTGGTCGGGCTCATGTCGGCCGCCGCCATAGTTGTCCCGTATATCATGTGGAACGCGCTGCACCGCTGGGCCGGCGTCGAATTCGCGGTGATGGCACGCCATCATTTTACGGGCGTTTCGCCGGAACGATTTCTCGCGACGATCGCCGGTGCGCTCGCGCTGGGCGCGCTGTTCTTTGCGCCGTTGATTCTGCGCTCGCTCTTCGCGCAGCGCGATGAAAGCGCGCTTGCGCCATGGCTTCTCGGCGCGAGCGCCGCTCCGCTCGGTGTGCTGCTCGTCGCGCTCTCGCTCTTCGAGCCGGTTGAAGTGTATTGGTTTGCCGGACCGATGTGTTCGCTGATCGTGCTGCCGTTCACGGTTCGCATGCAGGGGAGCGTGTTGCGGCGCTGGTCGATCGCTGCGTTCGTCCCGTCGGCCGTCGTCGCGACGGCTGCGCTACTGCTGGCGTGCGCGCCGCTCTCCTTTATTGTTCGGCTGGCGAACACGCTGCCGGGCAACGTATCGACGATGAGCGCGCTCGAAATCTATAGCGACGGCGCACTTGCGGCAACGTTGGCAGCGCGGTATCCGAGCTCGCTGATCGTCACCGACGAGTACGGGCTCTCCAGCCTATTGGATTTCTACGGCGGCATCCCGCCCTACGTGATCGGATACAACAGTCAAGGCCGTGAAGCACTGGAATGGCCCACGGCGCCGCATGCAACGCAGACGATCTACCTCGATCACGTGCAACTCTGGCGACGGCCCGATATGGTGCGCCTCTTGCAACTCGCATGCGGTTCGATCGATCCGATGCCGGGGATCGAAATCTCGCAGGGCGGTCGCATCATTCACGCGTTTTCGCTTAGCCGCTGCCACAAGTTCGACGGTCGAAGCGTTGCGATCTTGAACCAGTCAACGATCTGGCGATAGGGCACGGCGTGCGCTCCCTTGGTCGTGGCGCGTGTAGCGAAGCTTGGGCATTATGAGGTAATGCAGCCGCTCAAACGCGCTTACCTCGCGGTTACAACGGTCCTCGCATCTGCGTGCGGGATTTTAGTACTCGCCGGCGTTTCGTCAGGCGCGCATCGCGTCGCGCACATGTCGAAAGTGACCGCCACGCTGGAAAGCATTTTCCGCGTGGCGTACGACGAAGCGTATAGCCGGCACGCGACGATCGAAGACGACGGAACGACCTTCGTATCGACGGGCGATATCGACGAGGAGTGGCTGCGCGATTCGAGCGCAACGATGACGCCGTATATCGCCCAGGCCGATACCGATCCGTACGTCCGGGGAATGTTGCGCGGTACGATCGCGCGACAGGCGCGTTACATTCTGATCGATCCGTATGCCAACGCGTTTACCGAGCATTACCGCGTCGACGAACGCAAGTTCGAAATGGACTCGGTCCTCTATCCGGTTTGGTTCGCGTACCAGTATTGGAAAGCAACCGACGACCGGACGATCTTCACGCCGCAACTGCAGCGCGCGTTCTCAACGGTGGTCGCGACGCTGCGCACCGAACAACGGCACACGCAACGGTCGCACTATCGCCATCCGCAACTCGGAAACGGCGGTCGCGGAACACCGACCGCGTATACGGGCCTCGTGTGGACCGGGTTCAGACCTTCGGACGACGCGGCGCGTTATCACTTCAACATTCCCGACAACATGTTCGGCGTCGTCGTGCTGCAGGATCTCACCGAAATCGAAAAGGCGATCTACCACAACGATCGCATGGCGGCGAACGCGTGGGGGCTTTCCGTTCAAATTCATCGCGCAATCGAGCGGTACGGCGTCGTCAACATCCCCGGCGTCGGGCGCATGTACGCGTATGAAGTCGACGGCTACGGACACACGCGGCTGATGGACGACGCCAATATCCCGTCGCTCTTGTCAATTCCGTATTTCGGCTACGCCGGCGCGCGCGATGTCGTCTATCAAGCGACGCGCTCGTTTATTCTCTCTCCGCGCAATCCGTATTACTTCGAAGGCAAGTTCGCTTCAGGCATCGGCAGCCCGCACACTCCGCGTGGATACGTCTGGCCGCTCGCGCTCATCATCCAGATCCTCACATCGACGGATCAGAGTGAGATCACGCGCGTTCTGCGCTATCTCGCTGCAGCTGACGTAGGGGATCACCGGTTGCATGAGTCGTTTGATGCGGATTGGCCCGAACACTATACGCGTGACGATTTCGCTTGGCCGAACGCGCTTTTCGCGCAAATGATGATTACACGTCGAGGCGGTTCGCGTTAGGGTTCACACGGATAATTGCTCAATGCGAGTTGCTTCCACCGCCGGAGAAACGGCGAACGTTACGGTAGTCGTCGACCCGCAAGCGGTCACGCCGTTCGTAACGGTGGCCAGAAACGAGCGCAAACGTGACAGTGGCAAGTCAACGTTACATATGGCACCAAAAGAGCGGCAAGGAAGACTTAGGCCTCTGTGGTTTCAACAACACGCAGGCTTGCTTCGACCAGGAAATCGGCTGGATGATTGACGACACGGCGGGCAGCACGGGCTACGTTCCGTACTGCACGATATCTGAGACCGGATCGCGACTTTCTTCGCGTAATGATGCTCGTGTCAAAATGCAAGTGGATGATCGCAACGTCTGATCCGCGCGCTGAAGCGCTAAGCGGCACGAAAGACGCCCCGCGTATGCCGCGCGACGTTGTTGCCGAATTAGGTGCGTACTTGTCGCAACGGAAAGGCTAGCTTTTTTTCTTAGTCCGCGCCGCGGGTCCGCGAGTCGATTTTGTGCTCGTACCTTTCCCGGCAGGGCGAGTCGTCTTTTTCTTCTTTCTCGTTCCACGCGCCGTAGACACGTGTGCGGCCGTCCATGCGGCGAATGTAACGCGAGCGCCGCGCGTCGTCGCGAGCGTTGGTGAATGCGAGTCAAAGATCGCGAGCTCCTCATCGTGGTTCTTCACCGCAGACACGCAGGCGATACCGTTCTCGTCAGCGGCGTACGCAGCCTTACCAATCGCTCGGGTCTTAGTATAACCGACGCCCTTCTTGGGAGCAGCCGGAAGCGATAGCGCAGCGCAGCCCTTTGCTGTCACAGCATCGACAAACGCGCTCGTTCTCACCGCGAACTCTTGAACCTCGAACATCGTCCTCGGGTCTGCAATTAAATCAGCTACGGACGCGACGCCCGCAAGCATCGAGTTGACGATTTCAATGCCGTTCGCAAGCGCAACGTCGGCACCGCGGCTCAGGTAAAGCGCGCCGAACTCTCCCTTGGGATTCCAGCGGCCGCCGCTCGATTTCGAGTAACTCGTATCATCGGGACGGCCGCTCCAGCTGCTTCTCGGTCCAAGGGCACGAAGGTACGAACCGCCGCGTCTAACCCGAAGCAACGTGCGCGACCTTCCCTGTCGCATATTCTCCCGCGCGGATTGGCTCCGCACCGGGGATCAGTGCCTCCAAGCGCCGGAAAAACTCGTGCAACGGTCCAACGCCGTCCGTGCGTAGAACATCAAAGATGCTTCGATTGTCGAAAACGGCCATCGGGCCGCGCACGATCGCAGGCAGACGCTGCGTTTTGAACGTGCGTCCGAGAGCCTCCGCGACTTCGGCTACGCGATCCACGTCGGCAACGCGTTCCGTCGGAACACCATTCTCAAACCATTGGTCAATCGCCTGACGGCTGACATTGCCAAATAGCACGCCGAGTTCGGACGATGTCAATTGGAAGAGATCCTTGATTGTAACCAACTCGCGCGAGCCCTGAGTCCGGTACGTGCGTTCCAAAGCACTCGCCATTCGGCGCGCGTCCAGTTTTACAACGGGAAACGAGATACCAGGACCCTCGATCCGTCGCGGCCCGGTGTGGGTGTAGACGTTGGCCTTTCGACCCACAGTCTTGCGGGTCGTGACTTTGCCGCGCTTGCCGGACTTACTTTTGCTCATCACCTGCATAGTGTACCAATGACACAGGCGCGACTGCAAGTAAACTGCAAGCTCAAAGCAAGCTAGACGCAAGGGTGGCTGACGGGTCCGGCGACTTTCGGTAGGCGGGCGCCCGCTTTCGCGTGGTCCGACACTCGGCGGCCACCGGGGTAATGCCACCGCGCTCGCACGTCGCGGATGTACGCTTCTTCGATGAGTACGTCGACGCATCTGTGACGCCGAGAACAAACGCATTGCGCAGGAGCTGTGTCGCTTGACCAGGGTTGAGGAGCAGCGACCACGGTAAGGCGGTCTGCGGATGCGGCGAAACGTTCAGCGCGCGCTACGATGCGCGAAGCTAAACCCCGCAGACGCTCGCAAAGCCGGCGCACGCGCAGAACGGCAACGCTTCAAAGAACAGCACGCCGACGAAATTGCGCACCACGTAAATCTGAACCTCGCGAAGCGCGCGATAACGCCAAGTAAACGTGGTCTCGCGCACGAGCAGCGCCTCGCGGAGAGTTTGCGGGCGCACTTTCCTCAGTATCGCGTTGAGAAACACGGTCAACGTGCCGACGTTCACCTCATGCTAGGGCGGGATGGTGTAGAGTTTGGACGGATCGTCGCGGAGGAGCGCCGTCAAAAGCGCATCACCGAGCCCGACGTGCTGGACGCTAATTTCCGCGCCGGCAAGGCGCGGAACGCGTCCTTCAAAGTTCTCGTCACTACCGCCATGGAAATCACGATCGCGCGCCGGCGCATGACGCCCCGTCGAGCGCGAACATGCGCACGTGCAATCGCGGCTTCTTCCGGCGTTCGACGCTGCGCTGCCGCGTCGGCGCAAGCCTCAACGAACCGCTTCCGAAGCTTCTCCGAACCGCGATCCGTTTTACCCGCTTCAATGATCGTCGTCGTATATGCCGCGGTACGGTCGATTTTCAAAGTCGTCGATCGGCTCTTCATACGGCGGGCTTGCAAAGGGCGCTCTTCGGCGAACTTCGTAGCGGGTCGTGTTCTGCGCGGGCAGTGACTCGAAGAGCACGATGTTGCGGACGGCCAGTGCGTGAGCCGCAAGCTCGAGTATCGGTAGAGCGCGTAGCGATCCACCTTTTACGCGCGCGATCGTAACGTGCGCGACGGCGTCTTCGTTGAATGCGAACCCGAGCCGCCGGTAGCGTTCGCGCAACGCATCGCACAGCGAACGAAACGGGACGCTGCCGCCGCGCGAGCCGACAAACGCGATTCGCGGCCGCCGCTCGTTCGGAAACGCGCTGACCCGATCGAGCGTCAGTTCGAAGGGCGACGCCGAGGCGGCCGTTGCCGCGAGCACGTCTTCGACGCTTGCGACCTTTTCCTCACCCACGTTGCCCAAGAATGCGAGCGTGACGTGCAGTTTCTCGGGCGCCTCATATTTCGCGTCGAATGCGGCTCGCTGCAAACGCTGCTGGACGTCGACGCAGAGCGCGCACGTTGCGTCGTCGAGCTCGATACCGGCGAAGAGCCGCCGCATTATTGCAGGTATGGGTTTGTAACGCGTTCTTTTCCGATCGTCGTGAACGCTCCGTGTCCCGGGATTACCGCCGTTGCGTCCGGATAGTCCATCAATTTACGGTGAATGGAATCGACGATGTCGCTCATCGACGTGCCGCCGAGATCCCAACGGCCGATCGCGCCCGCAAAAAGCGTGTCGCCGGTAACGAGCCGCTGGTCGTCATCCTGACGCACTGCGAAACAGACACTGCCGGGCGTATGGCCCGGCGTGTGCAGCACTTCGACCCGCACGGACCCGATCGCCATGCGATCGCCGTCGGCAAGATCGCCGTCCAGTTCAACAACTTCCGGCAGTTGCGGAAAGCCGAACGCGCGCGCTAGCGTCGGCTGCTCGTGGTAAATCGGCAGATCGGCGGGGTGGAGCAACGCGTGCGCTCGCGTTCGCTCGCGCAAAGCGCCAACATCCGCAATATGATCGAAATGCGCGTGAGTGTGGATCAAATACGTTGCGCGCAGGGATAAGCGTTCGAGCCGCTGCACGACGTCTGCAACGCCGTCGCCGCCGTCGATAACGATTGCTTCGCGCGTCGTCTCGTCGCCGACGATCGTGCAGTTGCAGGACAACAAACCGACGGCAAACGTTTCGAAGATCATTCAACGCGCATTCCGAAATCGTGGTAGCCGGCATTGAAGTAACCGAGGGGGATGCCCGGACGCGCGGTGCAGGCGACCACGCGGCCGATGATAATTGAATGCGAGCCCGCGTGATGCTCTTCGGCCACTTCGCAGTCGAAGTGACCGATCGTCTCGGCAAGTACGGGCGCACCGGTAACGTCGACGTCGAACGGCACTCCTTCGAATTGACGCTCGCGAATCTTCCCCGAGAAACGTTCTGCAAGTTCTCGCTGGCCGGCGGAAAGCAAATTGACGCAAAAGATCCGTGACGTCGCGATGTAGAGATAACTGCGCGCCTCGCGGTTCACGCAAATGAGTAAGAGCGGTGGATCGACGGCGACGCTCGAGAACGCGTTGAGCGTCATGCCGCGTGGTTCGCCTTCTCGCAGACTGGTCACGACGGTGACGCCCGTTGGATAGTGGCGCATGACCGCTCTGAACGCCGACGCGTCGACCGGACGACGGTTCATTCGATCCGAGCGCCGATCCCCGTGCCTTCGCCGAGCGGAAGGATGGTTGCATTGAGCTGCGGATGCGAGAGGAAGTATTCATTGAACCGATCGTCATCATCGAGCAGGCCGTCGATGATCACGATGCCGGAACGTTTGAGCATCGGAATGACGAGATCCAGGTAATCGCGGTAGCGGCGCTTATAGGTGTCGATGAAAACGATGTCGAGGTTGCGTTGTTGGAAGTTTTCCAATAGTTCGCGTGCGTCTTGGTTAAAAATCGTGATGTGGTCGTCTTCACCGGCGCGCTTGAAATACGAGAGCGCGACGTCGGTGCGGCTGCTATCCGTATCGCTCGTCCAAATCTTCCCGACCGGCGGTTGAGCGAGGGCCATCCACAACGTCGAATAGCCGTATGCGGTCCCGATCTCCAGAATGCGGTTGGCTTGCATCATGTGCACGAGCACGGATAAGAGTCGTCCGGTCTCGCGTGAGACGATCGGGATGCCGTCCTTGCGCGCGTGCTGTTCCAATTCGAGCAAGAGCGGATTTGGCGCAGGATGTACCGACTCCAAATATCGCAACACGTCATCCATTTACGAACAATCTTAGCGGGGAACCGTCGCCGACCTCCTAGAAGGAACGCGACCCTATGCGTCGGCGCCTTCGGTTGTTTCCGCTCAACGCGGTGCTCTTTCCCGGAGCCGTCCTCAACCTCCATATTTTCGAGCCGCGTTACAAACAGTTGATCGCCGAATGTCTCGAGAGCGGCGAAACGTTTGGCGTTTCGCTGATCGCCGAAGGTTCGGAGGCCGGCGATCCCAACGTCATGCCGCACGAGATGGGGTCGATCGCGGAAATCGTTGAGGTTCAGGCGCTGCCGCTCGACCGGTATTTCATCTCCACGATCGGACGCGAGCGATTCCGCATCGAACAGATCGTCAGCCGCGAACCGTATCTGCTCGTCGAGGCGGAAACCGTGGAAGAAGACGACCCGCCGGAGGACGACCATGAAATCGAGGAATTGCTGCCCGCGGTGCGCGAGCTCTTCGATCGATATCTCGAAATGATGGTTGAGTTCTCCGGGCAAGAAACGTCCGTCGAACTTCCGATGGACGCGCTTGGCACGTCGTTTCTCATCGCCGATTCACTGCAGATCACGGAAGCCGTGAAGCAACGGCTACTCGAACTGAACGATACGAAATCACGCTTGCGCGCCGAGAACGAGTTCCTCGAGCGGCTCTTACCGCAACTGCGGAACTTGCTGGAACGCCGACGAGCGGAACTGGAACGCCGGGGGGATGCCGGCGACGACGACGCGTTCAAAGCCGAGCAAGAAAAATTCTTCGGTAAAGCATTTTCGCAGAACTAACGCAGATGAGCCTCGACGCGACTAGCGCAGAATCGCGTGTGTGAGGTGTTCCGCCGATTTGACGACGTTGCGAAGCAGTGCGACGTTCGTAACCGGCCCGACTCCCCCGGGAACCGGCGTAATGGCACCGGCGACTTCCACAGCCGAAGAAAAATCGACGTCACCTTTGAGTTCGCCGTTGACCACCGTCGTGCCGACGTCGATCACGGTGGCACCGGCTGAGATGTCGTTAGCGCCGATGAGTCCTGGAACGCCGGTTGCGACGACGACGATTTCCGCCATTTGGACGTAGGGCTGAAGATCCGCGCTCTCCTTATGAAGCACGGTTACCGTCGCGTCCTGTGCGAGCATCAACATCGCAACCGGCGCGCCGACAACGATCGATCGGCCGATCATCACTGCGCGGCGTCCGCGCAGCGGCCAGTGTGGACTGCGTTCGAGGAGCAGCATCACGGCAGCCGGCGTCGCGGGAACGAATTCCGTGCCGCTTCCAAACGCGAGATGACCTTGGTTCACGGGATGCGTTCCGTCGACATCCTTGTGCAAGGGAATCGCATCGGCGATTTCGCGGATGGACAGATGCGCGGGAAGCGGCTGCTGTAACATTACGCCGTGCACGGCGGGATCGTCGCGCAAGCGTTCCAAGCACGCGCGAACGTCGGCGGCGGATGCATGCTCCGGAAGGCGGTCGACCTGGACCGCCACGCCGACGCGTTCGCCGGTTTTCGCCAAGTTGCGAACGTACGCGACGCTCGACTCGTTTTCTCCAACGAAAACGATCACGAGCTTGGGATGAATCGCGACCTCGCGTAGCGCACTCGTACGTGCGATTAGTTCCGTACGCAGATCGGCGGCCAACGCCTTGCCGTCGAGGATGTGGGCGGACACGCGGTCGCCGTTTCGTCCGTCGGAGGATGGTCACCTGGAACACGTGCGGCGCGAAGTGCGCCTGGGGTCGAATTTCGCAGCCGAGAGTTTCGAACGCGCTTTCGACCGCTTCGTCCAAATCTATAACGTTTCGCCGAAACTTGCGCGCTGCAGTCCCGATGTTCTTTCGCGCTATTGCCGCCTCTTCGAGTCGGGTGATGACGCGGCGCGAAAGCGTGAGGTCAGCTTCCGCGGCGTCCCGCTCTACGCTGCCGTGATGCCCGCGGGCACGGTTGCGTTCGAAGGCGAAGTCGACGAAGACCGGATGGGCGACTGGTGAATCGCCAAATGCGCTGGCTGCTCATCATTGCGGTCGTCATCATCGCGGCGGTCATCATCGTTCCGTTCTTTCGCTCCGACACGTCGCACGCAACGGGACCCTCGGCGCTCGTGGGAACGGCCGCTCCTGCCTTCACATTAGCCGACGATCGCGGCACGGTGGTTTCATTGCAGCAGTATCGCGGACGCATCATCGTGATGAATCTCTGGGCGTCGTGGTGTCCGCCGTGCCGCGCTGAGATGCCGGATCTTCAGCGGCTTTCACAGCAATACGCGTCGGCGGGGCTCGTCGTGGTCGGCGTCAACGAAGGTGAGTCGCCTTCGCGCGCGCGCGCATTTGCACAGTCGCTCGGCATTCGTTTTCCGATTTGGATCGATGACCAGCAGCGATACGGACGTCTCTATGCGGCACTCGGCATGCCGACCACGGTTGTGATCGGTCGCGACGGAAACGTCGTCAAGGGATTCGACGGTGCATTGACGCTCTCGCAGATGCAAGCCGCCGTTGGGCCGTACCTGAATTCGTGATCACGAGCCTCGTTTGTGCGTCCGCGCTCATCCTATGTGCGCTGATCGAGCTGCTCTTCCCCGGCAACGACGTGTACCATTACGGTTGGTTCAACGTGCTTCTTGCCGCCCTGATCGCCGTTGCGCTCATGCCGCTGCCACGAGCGGTCGGTGCAATCAAAATACCGCGCGCGCGAGCTGCGCTTGCCGCGTGTATCGCCGGGGGCGTTGTTGCGGGTTTCGCAACGATTGCGTCGGGGCTGCTCGGCCCGGACTCCCAGCTGCTCGTCGCTGCGCCAGGCGCGACCGTACGAGTCGATGCGCTCGGTGGTTCGCTCGTGTTTCCAATTGCGCCGTCGAACCGCTCGGCCCAATCGGGCGTCCAACTCGTGCGCGGTGGAGACGCGCAAACGATAACGGGACGCCGTTATGACGGGCCGTTTCTCCTTGAAGCGGTAGCGCGAGACGTTGTCGCCGTCGACGTTTCGGATGTGCGCGGCGGACACCTAACGATGACGCAACCGACCGGGAATACGTTCCTTTCACCGGTCCTGCTCATGCAGTCGCAACAAACGATTGCCGGCATGACGGTGCCGTATGACTCGTTCGCCGTTCCCGCGGCGCATCGCGTCGTCAAAGCGGTGTACTTCAGCGCGCAAGAAGCGGCGCGAATGCCGTCGATCGGCGCCGCGGTACCCGTCGTGCTCTTCGACGTCGAAAACGACAACGAAGTTGAAGTGAAGAACGGAATCGGTATCGCGCGCGATGGTGCACGCGTGACGCTCGGCGGACTCCAGCTCGAACCGCACGTCTTCAACTACCCGGCGGTAAATCTCGTTTCCGTTCCCGACATCCGGGTCGTGGGGTTCGCAGTCGCGCTCGCTATTGCAGGTGCTGCTTTGATGGTTGTGCGAGCTCCCGCGCGAGTTCGTGGATCGTCGTAACGTTTTTCACGCGCAGGCGTGCGATTTCGAATCGGGCATAGATACCGATGCGATGCGATGCATCGGTCGTAAATGCCAGTGCGACGGGTTCCTTGGCGAGTATTGCTTCCGTCGCGCGATTGAACGTTCCGCCGGGATACGCATACGTATCTGCCGTGACGCCATGCTGCGCAAGCGCGGCCAGGCAGCCTTCGATTTCGGAGCGCTGCTGTTGCGGCGAGAGCGCCGCGAGATCGACGTGTTCGACGCTGTGGCCGCCGATCGACATCCCCTCGTGGTGCATCTCGTCGATCTCACCCCACGTGAGGTGATTTCGTTTGCCGACGTTACCGGTCGTGATGAAGAACGTGGCATGCGCGTGATGAGCTAGCAGTACCGGAAGCGCTTGTGTGAACTGGTCTGCGTAGCCGTCGTCGAACGTAAGGATCACCATGTCATCCGTCGAGCGATGCGCCTTGACGGCCTCCAAATAATCGTCGACGCTCACGGCGCGCAGATTGTGGCTGGCGAGATACTGGAGATCGTGCGAGAGTTGGATGGGCGAAACGGTCAGCGCGCGTCCGATCGCATCCCGCGGCGCCTGCAGATCGACTTGATGGTACATCAGCACCGATGGAAGACGTAAGAGCAGTACCAGGAGGAGAGACGTTAGCACGGCGCTAGAACTCCGTTGTGCTCGTGAAATTGAAGCGTTCGATTTTCGCCGTCGGAACGACGAGCGAATACGAATATTGTCCCGTGCGGTGCTGATCGTTCGAGAATGACACCGCGCCGAGCGCTTCGACGATGCTTTGATTGAAACGCAGATTGCGGACGCCGCCGGTAATGCGCCCGTGCTCGATGAGAAACGTTCCGTCCCGAGTCATCCCCGTAACGATCGTTTTCTTTTGGTCCACGTTCCGGATATACCAGAACCGTGAGATCAGGAGGCCGCGTGATGTTTGCGCGATCAATTCTTCCGTCGAGCTCGTTCCCGGTGAAACGACGATGTTGAGCGCTTGCGGCCCCCACGCGTTCGGCGCGGGAAGCGCGTGGCCCGTATTCCGACGGTCGAGCTTCTTCGCATAGTAGCTGTCGGTCACGACGTTCCGAACGGCGCCCGATTCGACCAACGCCAGGCGCTCCTTGGGCTGCGCTTCGAAATCGAACGGCATGCCGGGCGCGAGCGGGTTCGCATAGTCGTCATGGATCGTAACGGCGTCCGCGAAGTACGAGCGCTCGAGCCCGTCGCTGCAGAACGACGAGCCTTCGTCGAACGACTGCGCCGAAAAGTGGCCGATGAGGTACGCGAGTAGTTCGCCGAACGCAGGCGGTTCGAGGATGACGGTCCATTCACCGGGTTCAACGGTCTTCGGCTCAGCCGATTCGCGCGCTTTATGTGCGGCTCGCCGTCCGACGTCGCGCCCGTTCACCGCGCCCATTTTCGTGGAATAAAACTCCGCGAATCCCGACGAATCCGAGCCGATCATCTTGACGTTTGCTTGCGCGTCGGTTCCGTCGAACGACGCGAGCGCGCCCGAAGAATTCGCGATACTGACGCCCTCGCGCGCCGTAGAAGTGTAGCCGGCGCACCAGTACCCGGCTTCCTCGGCTTCGGTGAGTATCGAATCGCAGATATGCGCGCGTGCAAACGCGTCCGCGCGCGCCGTGGCGTCATCGAACGCGTCCGGCGGAGAGAGCATTGCGCCACCGCACGGGAGCGTTGGACGCAGCGGATCGGCCGGAGCAAAGGCGGCCATGTCGATTGCACGCCGCACCAGCTCTTCGAGATCCCCGTCCTCGGTGCGATTGCTCGCTGCAACGCCGGTACGCCCGTCGACGATTGCACGAACCGAAACGTTGACATCGATTGCGTCGACGTTTTGATTCGATACGCCATGCGTGAAGCGCGTCAACGCCTTGTTCGATCCGCTCACGATGACTTCGGTTTGATCGGCGTTCGAGGCCGCAAGCGCGCGGCGTGCGATGCCTTCGCGCTGCGCCTTATCCACCGTAGCCGACTCCTACCGCGATACCGCGGAATCGCGCCGGTGCTGCTGCTTGCGTCGTGCGACCCACTTGCATCGGTTCACCCTTGCCGCAATTCGGCGTCCCCCAGGCGTTCCACGATCGCTCGTCGGCAATCGCGTCGCACGCGTTCCAAAACTGCGGCGTCATTCCGCCGTACGTCGGATTCTTGAGCATTCGCCCCCGTTTCCCGTTCTTGATCTCCCACCCGATCTGACAACCGAACTGAAAGTTCAACCGCCGATCGTCGATGGACCACGAGCGGTTGCTCTCCATGTAAACGCCGTCGCGCACGTCGTCAAAGAGATGCTCGAAGGCAACGTTCCCGGGCAGCAAGTTGAGATTGCACATGCGGATCATCGGTGCGAATTCCCAGCTCTGCGCGCGCACGCACCCGTTACTCGTGCGTCCGATCGCGCGCGCCGTATCGTTGCTCATCTCGTAGCCGGCCAGCGTGCCGTCGCGAATGATGTCGGAGACGCCTGATTTGGTTCCTTCATCGTCGTAGCCGCACGTCGCCATTCCAAACGGTAACGTATTGTCGATCACGATTGAGACGATGTCCGCTCCATATTTCAGTTTCCCGAGCTGAGAGATTTCGAGAAAACTCGTTCCGGAGAAGTTCGCTTCCCATCCCATGACGCGGTCGAGTTCGGCCGGATGTCCGCATGATTCGTGGATTTGCAGCGACATTTGCGAGCCGCCGAGAACGATGTCGAACGTGCCGCTCGGACACTGCGGCGCGTTCAGCAGCGCCGTCGCTTCTTCACCGATGCGCGCGGCGTTTTGCACGAGTGCCGCCTCCTTGACGATCTCCCATCCCCCCGATTTGTAGAGGCCGACGTCGCCGGGGAACGTGCGCGCTTGCACGTCTCCCTCGCCTACCGCGAGTGCTTGAATCCCGCTGCCCGTCTGTACGATGCGTTGTTGTATCGCTGAACCGATGGAGCTGAAAAGGAATTTTTCGGTGTCCCAGAGATCGAGCCACGCGCGCCCCACCCCGACGGCCGCCGTCGAGTGCAGCGCCTTTTCCGCTTCAAGCAGCAATGCGACGCGATCTCCGAGCGGAACGCTTTGCGGATCGCGCTCCAGCGGGGTAGTAAACGTGTCGACGTACGGAGCAGGTGGCGGTTCGCCGATTGGACGTCGCGCGATCGAAGCGCTCGCGCGCGCAATCGTGACCGCGCGCGCCGCCGCAGCATCGATGCCGGCCGTCGTAAGATCTTCGCTTGCCGCGAAGCCCCACGCACCGTCGACGAGAGCGCGGATGCCGTATCCGACGCTGCGCGAATCGGCCAGCGAAGCGACGACGGCATTGCGCACCTCGATTCGTTCGCTACGCACGGATTCGAAGCGGATGTCCGTATAGCGCGCGCCGCGGGCGGTCGCGGTATCGAGCGCCCTGCGCCCGAGGTCTTCGAACTGCATTCGGAGCCTCCTTAAACGCGCGACTACTCCGAGCCGCCGACGACCGCCTTCACGTCTCGGATTCCGATCGTGCCTGCGTGCGCTTCGCCCGGAACCGATCCGATCACGTATATTGCGGTCAAACGCGCAGGCTGGAAGAGCGACTGCGGAAACGTTACCACGACGTGCCGCCAGCCGTGACCGACGAGAACCGTCGCCGGCAGCAACACTTCCTCGTTGAGCGCGTTGTGCAGCGCGACTTTGAGCTGCGCGCCGTTCCCGTCATCCCGAACGTCGAACGCGACGCCGGCCGATCGGGGAGGCAATGGCGTATCCGAGGCGGCATATGCCGCACGCTCTTTTTTCCCGAGCCGATACTGCAGCTCGACGCATCCGTCGCATTCGCTGCTGATTGCGCCTTCGCCGCCGCTCGGCGACGTCATAAAATGAACGTGGTTCGTGAAAGGCAGCGCAACGTCGCGGAAACCGACGCTTACGCGCGCGTTCGCGAGATGATCGCCGACCAAAAGCGAGATTACGGCGTCGTGCGTTCCCGCGGAAAAGAGTCCGCTGCCGTCGATATTTCCCGTGCTCGCGCGCCACGGTAGGTGCGCCGGTAGCGCGAGCTCGTAGCCCGCGGCATCGTACGCGCGCGCTTCGAGCGTAACGTGTGCGTTTTTACCAACGATCGGGTCGTGCGGCAGAATAACGATCCGCGCCGGGTCGCTCGACGACGTCCACCGGTATGCGCGAGAGCAGCGTGCCGCTGCGCGCGATGAGCGAACCCGAACCCGTGTGCTGCGCAACGAACGTGCCGTCGCCGTACGCGCCGAGCGATGCGGGCTCGACGCGCACGTGTATTGCGCCCGGTGCTGCGACGGGATGATCCGCAGCGTCGACGGCTGCGAGGCGCAGCGGCACACGCGCGCCGGCGATTGCGCGCACGGCTTGCGGCTGTGCGACGATCTGCGCAGGCGCGCTCACCGGAGCGTCGTTGTAGATGAAGACGCCGTCGGAGACTGGACGTTCTTTGCCGTCCGACGGTGAATTGACCAGCGTTGCAACGCCGTTGCCCGGGATACGAACTGCCATCTCGGACGAACCGCCGCTATCGAATTCCATACCGCGCGTCGCACCGAACGACCGCATCAGCGCCGAAAATTCTTGCGGCGTAACACCGATCGATTCATCCGGCTGGCGTCCATCGACTTCGATCAGCAGCAGGGTCCCGTCGGGCGTAAGCGCTGCGCCGCTTTGTGGTGCGCGCATCGAGTACGTTCCGCCGCGCGGCCCGTCGAGATCGTCGTACCACTTTCCGTCTTCGAGAATCAAGGGCCCGCCGCCGACGGCTGCTCGCACGTTCGACAAATCGGTCCCATCGAGATCACCGGTTGCAACGATCGTATCGCCCGGATTCGGGACACCGGTGTTTGCAATTGCGGTCGGTCCAATGGCGACGTAATACCCGGCGGGTTGCCGTGCGAAGTTGTTCGCTTGATTCACGACCGCGTATGTCGCGAACGGCGGTGTGCCGTTTACCGGTCGTATCGCGACTAACGTCAACGCATCGCCCGGCGCGACCGATCCATACGCCGGCGTCAACAGCGAGATGCCGCCGTGCGGGGGCAGCATTTCGTTGACGGCATCAAGCGCAAACGTCCGCGCGCCGATCTGAAGTTGTCCGCTAAAGCTCGTTTCCGCGATCTCGGGACCTTGGTTTGTGATCAACAGCGCAAATCGTTTGCGCGGCGTTCGCAGCAACGTATGATGCGTCACGACGATGTTCGTCGGCTGATTCGTCGCGCCGATGTCGAAGTAATCGCCATTGATGCCGGCGACCGCACCGGTGCGTTGCGCCATCGACGTGATCGTCTCGCCGCTCGACGTCAATGCGTCGTGCGCGAGCACCGAATCGATTCGGATCTGCGACCGGTTTGGCTTGATCGCGAGCACGTTCACGACCATCGGACCGAGTTCGGTCGTCATCGTGTAACGCGCGTACTCAACTCCGGACGTGACGCGTTGCGCCGTACGCGGCGCCGTAACTACACGCGGAAACGGCGCCTGCGGCATCAGGCGCAAAGGAAGCACGGCAAGCAAAGCTGCTGCAATCACGGATCAGGATTTTCTCCTTCGGAGGTTGCTAACGTACGACGGAGGCGTGCGGGTGCCATACCGCGACGGCGAGCGGATAGCCGCCCGTCGCGAACGGTGCTCCCGCCTCACGTTTCAACGTCGTGGTGTCGATGACGTCGACGTTATTGGATCGCGCGCACGGAACGTAGAGGCGGCTTTCGTCGACGAGCGGCTTCCACGGCGTGCGGCACGTAAGCAGCGGCGCGTGCGCCGGGTGCAGCGTGCGCGAATCGAACACATCGACATCGTCGTCGTGCTCGTCGGTGACGAAAATGCGGTGATGCCGGTCGTCAACCGCGACGCCGACGGGAAACGTCAAGGCGCGGGTGCGGGCGACGATACGTGGTACGTCGCGCGAGACGTCGATCGCGATCACGGAGCCCGCGGATCCGAAGGGCGACGTCAGACTTTGATTCGATACGGCATAGAGCCGCGAGCCGTCGTCGTCGAGCGCGAGCGAGAAAACGCGCGGAACGGCCTTGAAGCGGCGAAGCTCGACGAGTGAATCGGCGTCGACGATGGAAACGGTGCCGTCGTTCACGTTCGCGACGTACACTCGGCGCCGGCGAGCGTCGACGGCGATTCCTTCGGCGGTCAATCCGATCACACGTTGACGAATCGTGCCGTCGGGCGCGATTCGCGTGACCGCACCGGCACCGTTCACGTCACGATTGGAAGCGTAGAGCGCGTGCGTCGACGTATCAAAGGCGAGCTCGTCGGTGAACGGCACGGCGGAGTAGGTTGATACGTTCCATGGCTGTAACGTCGCGATTGCGGCGATCGTGCCGTTCGTCGCGGCGGCCGCAATCTCACCGGAAGGGTCGATCGCGACATCGCTCGGCGCGCCGCCCACACCGAGAATGGCGCGCATCGCAAACGGTGGCGCAGCATCGTGGAACACGACGCCGTCATCGTATGAGGCGACCGCAACGAAGGGTTGTTGCGCGCTCGGGGGCGGCGCGAATGTGATGGATCGCATGGCGAGCGCGCTCGGGCCGGCCGCGAGTACGGTCGCGGTCCCGCCAACCACGCTCGGGACCCAGTATTCGCCGGCGCTGAACCGGCCGGGGCCTAGAATATCGACATCGTACGGCGGCGCCAAACCTTGCACGTCGATCGGCACGACGCTGCCGGGAACCAGCGGAAGATCCGGCAGCGTAAATGACGCAACGGCTTTTCGGTTGTGCGCGCGATGCGGCGATGCGCCAACGGTAACCGCGATCAGCAACGCGGCGGCGAGCAGGCGTCGGATCAATGTGCCGGAGCGTACCCGATGACGAGTAGGATAATTCCGATTACCGACGTTCCTATCGCAACCCAAAGCAACGCGCGCGATTGCGTCATTGCCGAGATCGACGAGAGTACGATCGCAATTTCGAAGAGGGTCGTGCCGACTTCCAGTGTGACGAACGACGCCATCAGTTTTTCCGATTCTTGTTGCTCCTCGGCGGCGCGCTGTTCCAACCGCTGCGCTTCCTTGAGGATAGCGACGGAGGTGGCCTGTTCGTGATCGAGCGCCTTCTGCGTGTTCGCACGTCCCTTCGGAGCACGGATGACGTCGCCGAGCAGAAGCGTCGAGTACACGGCCACGCGCACGCGTTTCGTCTGATAGGTCGTGTATTGATCGGAGGCTTTCGTCGTGGTCAAAATCGCGTTGTTCTTGAGATTGAGCGCTTCCACCGAACGATGATGTGAGAGCATCGTGCCGAGTGCCGCGAGCACGGCGATGATCGCCGCAACGAGCGGGATAAAGCGCTGGCCGTGCGCGATTTGCTCGTCGCGCTCGGTCGCCTCTTCGTACACCTTCGAAGGCGTCGTCACACGCGTTCGTCCGCGTTTGCGATCGAGGCGACCGTGGCGAGGCCGACGTCCACGTCGGTCCCGGGCGCGACCATCGTTTCGTTCGTGCGCCGGAAGTCCATCGCGGCGCTCGCGATCCGCAAGCCGTCATACGTACCCGCGATGATTGTGCCGTCCGGGTCGACGGCATACGCGCGATCGCGTTCGCGATCGAAAACGACGACGAAGATCCGCAGTTCCGCCGCGCGAGCGCGAGCGATGCGTTCGAGCCACGGATGCGAACGTTGCGCGTCGAGAACGACCCGGCGGTAGCCGGCGGCACGATATTTCGGAAGTGCGCCTGGATCGAGCGCGATCTCCGCGTCGATACACTCATCGCTCGCCGGCGTAATGAATTCTTCGGCGTCGAGGATCTCCAGACGTCGCGCGATATCGCCGACACCGTCAAGCGAGAATGCGACGCGCACGGCGTCGGCGCGCGGCAACCGTTCTATGGGCTTCAGCACCGGCGCGGGGATACGTGATCCTACACCGAGCACGATCGAAGCCTCGATGATGCCTGGCTCGTGCTGCGAGGCGATTGCGACGACTTCACCCGTGCAATCGATGATTTGCGACTTGCCGCAGTACGCGACCATGTTCATTTCGGCGCCGCACTTGTTCGCGGCGACGAACGGTACGCCGTTCTCAAATGCACGAACGCGCGCAAGTAAATCGGCTTGAATGTTTTCGAGCGCGTTGGGATCGCGTCCCGATGTCACCCACGCGGTCGGCATAACGAGAAGGTCGGCACCGCGATCGACCAGCGTCTGCGCGATGTTGGGCATGCGTCCGTCCGCGCAGATCATCACGCCCAAACGCCCGGCGCGCGTTTCCACCGGCGCGATCCGCTCGCCCCGCGCGAACCACTTCCGGTCGAAATGCCAGAGGAAAATCTTCTCGGAGCTTCCCGCGATCGTGCCGTCGGCATCGATAATCACCGCGCTGTTATAGAGCTTGCCTGCTCGGCGAATCGCTGCGCCGGCAACGATGACGCATGTCGATTCGCGAGCGATGGCTTGCAAACGGCCGAGTGCGCGCGCAATTGACTCATCATCAACGCGATCGTCGCCGAGAACATATGCAGGAAGGGTCGCTTCAGGGAGCACGAGCACATCGTGCTCGCGCGCTGCGTTCGTGACATCGACGCGCAAGGATCGCTCTGCCTTTTCGAAATCGGCGCGATCGTGCGCCGCAAGTTGCAGCGCGGCCACGCGTAACGTCGTTGCCACGCCCATCGCTTCTACGAAACGCCGCTGTGACATTCCGGCATGGGACAGACGTTCCCTGAAGCGAATAGGCCCCTCAAAAGCTACTGCCGCTTTCATTAGGAGACAGAGGCTATACGTGAAGCGCACGTTACTCACAATTGCGACTGCCGCAGCGGTCGCCGTCGCAAACGCCGGTTATGGCACGGTGAACGCCGCCGCACCGGCGGCGAAACCGACCGCAACGCCGAAGGACCCTTGCTCTACTGCAAAGAGCAAATACGCGCACGACGTTTGCGAGCGCTTTCAGAACTCAGCGCCGGGTGACGAGTATTTCGGCCGGATGAAGCTGAGTTATCTGGGCATCAACAACACGTTCCACGACGAATTCATTCGCGCGGGCGACTATACGACCGATGCGAACGTGATCAACAAGGTCAATTTCGCGGATGAAGCTTTGCAAGCGTGGGCGCAGAAATATCCGGGCGATCCGCAACTCGCCCGCAGCTACTTCCTGGCAATCAGGATGTATAAGAAGATCTACATCAAGAGCTATCAGGACAAAGCTTGGCAGTACATGCACATCCTGACGAGCCCCACGTTCTCGACGACATATTTCGGAAAACTCGAGAAAACCGATATGGCGAAGGGGTTCACCGAACACTACTTTGCGAATGCGGAGCTTTGTCCGACGCCGGAACCCACCGACACTCCGACGTCCGGTCCTCCGAACAGAAGACCGACCCCGACGCCATCGCCGACACCGACGCCGACTCCAACGCCGACACCCGCGCCCACACCAACGCCGAAGCCGGGACAACCGAAGGTCGACGTCATTCAACCGCCGTGCGTAAAACCGTCACCGCTGCTCGAATCACCGACGCCGGCACCGTCGAACTTCCCATCACCGGCGAGCACGGCTGCGCCGTCCACGACCGCTCCGTCGCCGGCGACGACCGCGCCGTTGCCCGCCACGATGGCGCCGTCGTCCGCCGCGACCGCGCCGTCGGCATCTGCGACGACGCACGCGTAACGCCGTACGGCAAACGATGTTACAAGAAGAACGGCCCCGCTTTCGCGGAGCCGTTCTTCCTTTTTTGGGGTGCCCGCACGATGCGGGTGAAGGTTCGGAGCAAGCGATGCGACCCGCTGCGTTCGCGGCGGGCCGAACCGTCTAGAACTTCAGTCCGATACCGGCGTAGATCGCCATATTCGAACCGTCGGTCGGAGCGTTGCTCTTATTCTTCTGGCTCTCGCCCAACACGCCGGCTTCCAGGAACAGCGGGCTGCCTTGGAACGCATACGTGAAGCCGAGTTGCGTCTTGAGAATATTGTACGCGAGTTGATAGCCGACGCCGGTGCCCGGATCCGTGAAGTTGCCCTTCACGTTCGGGTAATACCAGGCGCTACCGTACACGGAGAACGGTTGATTCAGATCCGGCAGTTTTTCGATGCCGAAACCGATGTTGCTCATGCGCGGATAGCCGGCGTTGTTGCCCTTCCACATGTAACCGACGCCGATGTAGATGCGCGGTTGCAAAACGCGCAGGCCGAGTCGCACATCGAAGTCGTAGTCGCGAACCGTGAACTGCGGGACGAACGTTTGTCCCGTTGAGCCGATCGTCGTGACGTAGCACGACGGATCGCCGGCGGTTCCGTTACAGTTGT
Source organism: Vulcanimicrobiia bacterium (assembly GCA_963737065.1). GTDB lineage: Bacteria > Vulcanimicrobiota > Vulcanimicrobiia > Vulcanimicrobiales > Vulcanimicrobiaceae > JAMXLG01. The sequence continues at coordinate 686,514 of CAVTRC010000001.1, read as the reverse complement.
GTGGATAGTTGAATTGACGATAATCGCCCTCGAGCATCCACGGAATGTTGAAGAGCGGGAATTCGAGCCCACCACGAATTGCATATGAGAATCCGTTGGTGTTGCTCTGCGTCGCGCCGTTGTTGAACTCGTTATACACCTTCGGTGAGAATAGATAGTCGCCCACCACAAAGTGATCGAAGTACGGCGTCGGTGCGGGCGTCGGAGTCGGTGTTGGCGCAACGGTCGGTGCTTCGGTCGGAGCCGGCGTGGGCGGCGGCGGAGGCGTCGGCGGCAGATAACGCACGACGACGACTTGCTTGTCGGGCACCCATTGCACGTAGGCTCCCATGCCTTCCGAAATAACACGAACCGGAACGAGAACGTGACCTTGGTACATCATCGGCGGCACGTCGAGCGGACGCGTTTCGCCGTTGATGATAACTTCGGGTTTACCGACCGTGACCTTCACGTCGGCGCCCGGTTTACTAACGTCCACCGTCTTGTTGGCCGCGTCGTACGAAACGGTCGCGCCCATCTGCTCGAACATTGAACGAAGCGGAATCAAAACCGTACCGCCGCGAACGAGTGCGGCAAGCACGCGACCCTGCTTCAGGACGTCGGGCTTAGCATAGACATGGTGGTCGTTGAAGAGAATCGGGATCTGCCCCGACGGCGGAGAACCGAAGTTCGCCGGCGGAGCCGAGGTCGAGCCACCCGCTTGCGCGATCGCGTTGGTTCCAATGTTTCCATGCGAGGCGCCGGCAGGGGCTGCGACCGCGTTAAGTCCGAAGCCGGCGGCCAAAACCGCGGCCAGGACTCCGGTGCTCAGTCGCTTCAATGTTTCCTCCTAGTAAGTTCTAGAACTTAGCTTGTCCGGGTGCGCGTGTTTACCACGCGGAAAACCCGTGCGCCAGCCACTCGGGCTAAGGGCAAAGGTGCTCCCAAAACAATCTTTGTTCATCTGTTCGGGAGGACGATTGCCCACCCTGCAGTATGAGCCGGGCAAGTTCTCGGTTTCTTTGGACCAAACGGTTACGCAAGCTTTTCCTCAAGCCTGGCGAGAAACTTCGAACGCTCGATCAGATAGCGTTCGTGTGTTCCCTCCGCAACGGCCTCTTGCTCGTCGAAGACCTGGACGGCAAAACTGACGCGAGGACCGTCAATCATTACGATCTCCACCTCAGTTCGAACGATGAAGCCTACCGGCACGGGTTTGTGATGCTCGACGTCTATATGCGTTCCGAGCGATACGGTTTCCGTTCCGAGTATTGGTTCCAAACACGCGATCGCCGCGTTTTCGACCAATTGAACCAGCACCGAGGTCGAGAGCGCTTCGACTCCCTTGTTTCCCGCTTTATCGGCGGTCATCCACTCCTCGACGCGAGTTTGCAGACTATACGAGCGGCCAATGTCCAGTTTCGCGCTCATGCGGGGGAGGATACGAGGAAACCCCACGCGCTCCTCGGGAGTTACCGAAGGTAACGCGGAAGCGACGAACAGCATAACAGGCTGTTTTCAGGTTTGCGGCCCAAGGTATGAATCAATTTTCGCCTCGCGGCCGTATAGTCTACGTTGACTCACTGAAGGAACAGACGCGGCTTTTGTTTGTTGTGGACGGTAGGAGAACGATGCGATATCAACGTGCGGCGGTCGTCGGAACGATCGCGGCGATTCTTTTGAGCGGATGCGGCAAAGGCGGCGGCCAGCAACGCGGAGCGATGCCGCTCAACGTCGACGTCGCGAGCGCGCAGCGCCGCGACATTGCGACATATATCTCACTCGACGGACAGATCGCGCCGCTTCAGCAGTCGACGCTCGCGTTTCAGCAAAGCGGACCGCTGACGGCAATCAACGTCAATGTCGGCGATCGTGTCGTGACGGGCGAAGTGCTTGCGAAGATCGACGATTCGACGTTGCGCGCCCAACTGGCGCAAGCCGAAGCGCAGGCGGCGCAGCAGAGTGCGAGCGCGACCGGCGCGCAAGTCGGACTGCCCGCGCAGATGGAACAAAATAATACGGCCGTCACAACGGCGCAAGCGGCGCTCAATAATGCAAAGCTCGTCTACAATCAAGATCAAGCGCTCTTCAAGGAAGGCTACGTTTCGCAAGCGCAGCTGGAGGCCGCGCGCGCCGCATACGTCCAAGCGCAAAACACAGTACAGAACGCGCAAAAGGGACTGTTGAACAATACGGTCAGCGCGCAAAACGTAAAAGCGGCGCAAGCCGGCGCACAAGCGGCCGCGGCGAACGCGAACACGTTGCGCACGCAGATCTCGCAGACGACGTTATACGCGCCGTACTCAGGCGTGATCACGCAGCGCCTGTTGGATCCGGGCGCGTACGCGAGTCCGCAACAGCCGGTGCTCGCGATTTCGCGCATCGACACCGTCTGGGTCAATATCAACGTGCCCGATGAAGATCTTGCCTACGTGCGTCCGGGTACGCGCGTCCGCTTTACGTCCAGTTCGCTTCCCGGAAAAAACTTCTCGGCGAATATCAGCACGGTGAACGCCGTACCGACGCAAGGCACGCTATCGTATCTCGCTCGTATCCAAATGGCGAACCCGAGCGATATCCTGCGCGGCGGCATGCTGGTGACGGCGACGATTACAAAGGAAGCGCGTAACAACGCGATCGTCGTTCCGCGTACGGCGGTCGCGCAAACCGAAAACGGAAACGCCGTTTACGTCGTCGGCGCCGACAACAAAGCCAAGGAAGTCCCCGTGCGCGTCGGCATTCAGACCGACACGCTTGCGGAAGTCGATTCACCGCAGGTTCAACCAGGCACGAAGGTCATCACGACACGCCCGGATGCGCTGAAGGATGGCAGCGTCGTTGCGATTAACGGCGCGGCTCCCGCGAGTGGATCGAACGGAGGATCGAACTCGCAGTGAGTCGCGCGCTCAACGTTTTCGCGCGAACGCTCGCCTTTGCGCTCGTGCTGGCTCCCGCTGTGCCTTTACACGCAAGCGCGCAGCCGCACCAAGCGCCGGTTACGGCGCCATCCGCAATGCCGCTTCCGACCACGTCGAGCACGCCGATCCCGTATCCCGCATACGGCACACCTGCGCCCGACGTCGCGGCGCAGCGCCAGCGCGCAGGTGTGCCGACGAACGTCTCGCTCGAACAGGCCGTTGATATCGCGGTCGCGCAGTCACCCGCATTCGCATCCGAGCGCGCGCAGTACCGTGCAATTTATGCGCGGTACGGTTCGGAATTGGGTGCGCTCTACCCCAACATCAGCGCCAACGGTTCGATCACGCGAAGCTACGGCGCCGGCAGCGGTACAAATACGGGCGGCACGGGGAATACCGGCGGCTCGATGGTTACGCAGGAACGAGCGGACGTTGCGCTCACGCAGTTGATTTATGACGGCGGGCGCGTCATCGCGGGCATCCATTCGGCACGTGAAGCCGATATCGCCGGTAAAGACACGCTCGTTCGGCAAGTGCAAACGCTCGCATTCAACGTCGCGAATGCCTATTACGGCGTACTCCAAGCCGATGCAACCGTTGATGCGGATGCGCTCGTCGTGCGACAGTTCGAAACGCAAGAGAAGGCGATTTCCGCGCAGATTCGCGCAGGCGCCGCAGCGCGTTCCGACCTTGCAGCCGCAGAATCGCAAACCGCGCAGGCGCGCGGTGCGCTCGTCGCGGCTCAGAGTTCCGCGATCGGCGCACAAGCGACGTTTGCGACGACGCTGGGATTGGATGCGGATACGGCAATTCAGCCGCAGCGTCTGTCGTCCTCGCCGCCGCAAGTAAAAACGCTTCCCTATCAGCAGGCGCTCAACGAAGCGTTGAATTTGCGTCCCGACTACCTGGCGGCGATTCATACGGTCGAGTCATCGCAAGAGAATGTCCGGTTTGCAAAGCTGGCGCGCTTTCCGTCGATCAACGCAAATGCGTCATCCGGTACCGGACGGATCCTCGCGCCCGGTGCGAACGGCGCGCTGCCCTATAGCGGAAGTGGACAGCTCGGCGCAACGATCTCGATTCCGATCTACGACCAAGGGTTGACGAACTACAACGTCGCGCTCGCGGCATCGCAACTCGATCAAGCGAATGCGGCGCTGGTGTCGACGAAACTGACCGTCGAGTCCGACGTGCGGACCGCACTGTCGCAGGTCATCTCGGCGCGCGCGGCTCTCGTAGAAGCGCAATCGGGATTGAACAGCGCGGTTGTGAACGTGCAAGCGACGGAAGCTCGCTATCGCGTGGGCGCCGCAACGATCACCGATATCGTCACGGCGCAGTCACTCTTTGCAACGGCGTCGAGCACCTACGTCAACGCGCTCTACGCGGAGCGCGTCTCCGAGGAACGCTACACGTTCTCGATCGGGGCGAGCGACTTGAAGCTCTAGAGGATTCGCCTCCGGCGAACCCGTCGCGTTTGGCCCTTCGGGCCAAGCCGCAGCTTTAATGAGCGATTTGAAGCACGGTTCGCGTGAACCGGTTACGGTTGGCGCTTTGCGCCAATCCGCGGTGCGGGACGGGTGATGGGGAGCGGTCGTCTAAAGAGCGGCGTATGGCTCCCGATCATCCTACGGTTCCAGCGGCGGTTTCCGATCCGGTGAACGCCGCGATTCTCGCGGTCTCGGAAGACCGCCTTACCGGATTTCAAGAGGATCCGTTCGGCGCGATTGCCCAGCAGAGCGGCGTCCCGGTTGAGACGGTTATCGAACGGGTCGTCGCGATGCTGCGCGCCGGGACGATCCGCCGCGTGCGACAGACGCTGATGTCGACGAACCTCGCGCAAGGCGCGCTTTGCGCGTGGCAGATCCCCAACGACCGGCTCGATGCAGCCTTCGAGTACATGTATAAGGATGATCCGTTTTCGGGGCACATCGTCATCCGAACGACGGACGCGGTCACGCCGGGCAGCACGTATCGCTTGTGGACGACCGCCAAAGTTCCGCAAGGCTATTCGCTGCGCAAACACGCTGAGTTTCTCGCGAAGCAAACGGGTGCGGAATCCTTCAGATTGATGCCCGCAAAGTTCGTTTTCGCGCTGGGCGTCGGTCACGTGCGTCGCCGCGGGCTCGAGCCCGGTGAGCGCGCCGAAGTCATGGCGCAACCAAAGGATACCGCGATCGTGCAACTCAGCGATTTGGAGTGGCGCGTCCTCACCGTGCTCAAACGCGAGTTCGAAGCGGGCGAAATCGTCCGGAATATCTGGGATGCGCGGGCAGACGAAGCCGGTGTGTCGTCGGAAGAGTTTGCGCGCGTGGCGCGCGATCTCAATGCGCGACGCGTCATCGGCCGGTTTTCGACCTTTCTCGAGCATGTGAAACCGGGCGCGAACAACGAACGCGTCACGCGATACAATGCGTTGTTCCATTGGGCTGTGCCGCGTGGGCGCGAAATGGAAGCGGGGCGCGAAGTCGGCCGTCACTATATCATCACGCATGCCTATTGGCGGGAAGGCGGACCCGAGTTCCGCAACGTGAATATCATGGCCGTCGCTCACGGCATGGAAAAAGAGCGGGTGCTCGCGCACAAAGCTGCAATCGACGAACACTTGCGTGAAGCGGGGATCGATTTCGGCTACACCAACGTGTTCTGGGGAGGACGCAGCGAGATCAAACCGTCGGAAATCGCGCCGCAGGCGTTTCGCGAATTCTACGAGCGTCAGGGCATCGATCCGGACACGATGAAAGTTTCGCCAGGCGAAGAGGGAGGTTCTGTCTGAACACGCGTATGCGCGCGGCGCTTGCCGCCGGAGTCATTGCGTTTGCCGCCGCAGGATGCACGAAGGTCGGAAACGAGCAAACCGCAGGAATGCGCCACTCATGGACGCGCCCGGGCGTCTTACGAGTCGCTCAAAATCAAGACATCACGACGCTGAATCCGGTCATCGGGGCGAACGCCGTAACAGGTGACCTATCGACGCTGATCTTTTCGTATGCCGTTCTCTATGATGACCACGCGAAGCCGGTGCCCGATGCCGTCTCAGAAGTGCCGAGCCTTGCCAACGGCGACGTCAGTAAAGACGGATTGACGCTCAAATACAAGCTGCGTCACACCATCAAATGGCAAGACGGCCAGGCGCTGACGTGCAAAGATCTTCGATTTACCTGGCAAGTCGTGATCAACCCGCATACGAACGTTGCGGCGACCGACGGCTATCGCGATATCAAAGATATCGATTGCAGCGACCCCTACGTCGCGGTCGTGCATATGAAACGCGTGTATGCGCCGTTCTTGCAGCAGTTGTGGGGCGTGAACGGCAACGCGGCAATTCTTCCCGAGCATCTGCTCGCGAGCTATCTGAATGGTCCGACGTCGATCAATAACGCGCCGTACAACTCGATGCCGATCGGAAGCGGGCCCTTCAAAGTCATCGAGTGGCAGCGCGGCACGATGGTGCGCCTCGCCGCGAATCCAAACTATTTCATGGGCAAGCCGAAACTCAACGAGATCGACTACTATTTCGAGCCGGATGAGAACACGATGGAGACGCAGCTCCAGACGCACAACATCGACATGATCGTGCGCGGCAGCGGATTGAATTGGCCGCGGTATCAAGCGCTCGCAGCGGATCCGAAGAATGGGCTCGTCACGGTTCGCCCATACGCCTTTCAGTTCGGGCACATCGACTTCAACCTTCGCAATCCGATTCTTTCCGACGTGAACGTCCGCAGAGCGCTCGCGTACGCCACGAACCGCCAAGAAATTATCGACAAGGTCTTTCACGGATCGGCGACATCTGCCGAGACCGACCAACACCCGATGCTCTCATGGGCGTACACGAGCGACATCCAGCATTATCCATACGATCCCGCGAAGGCGAAACAGATCCTCGACAGTGACGGCTGGAAAGCCGGGCCGGACGGCGTGCGCGTGAAGAACGGACAGCGGTTGCAGTTCACGTTTAGCACGCAAACGGAATCGACCGCCGGGCCGCGCGACTCAAGCGCTGGTGCAGCGCGCGTGGCGCGACATCGGCGTTGAGGCGAACGTGAAGAACTATTCGACGGCGCAGATGTTCGAAAACGGTACGGCAGGCGTCCTCGAAGGCGGTCACTATGACGCGGCATTCTATGCCTGGGTTGCGGCGGCGGACCCGGACGACAGTGCGCTCTATTCCAGCTGGAATTTTGGGCCGACCGGACAGAACACGATGTTCTGGAAAAACGATAAGGTCGATGCTGCGGAGCGCGCCGCGCTCGCGACGGTCGACGAAGCAAAGCGAAAACCGCAATATACGATCATTCAGCAGCAAATGGCGCTCGACGTGCCGACGATCGTCATATACTTCGCAAGACCGGTCTACGTCTACAACAGTGACCTGAAGGGCTTCACCCCCTCGCCCGTCATCTCGCCGTTTTGGAATTCGTGGGAGTACTCGATTTGAAACGCGTCGTAGGCGCGTCTCTCGCGCTCGCTCTTCTCGTATCCGGCTGCGCGAAAGTATCGCAGACGGGCGAATCCGGCGGCCGGGTAAATTCGTGGACGAAGCCTCACGTGCTGACGTTCGCCGACGCCGGCGACATCAACACATTGAATCCGCATCTTGGGCAATATGCCGACGTCGGATTCATCGCGCAGATGACGATGGCGTGGCTCGTCAAATGGGACGAGCACAACAATCCGATACCTGAACTCGCGACGGAAGTCCCCACTCAGGCCAACGGTGGCGTGAGCAAAGATGGTTTGACGATCACGTACCATCTGCGTAAGGGCGTTAAATGGGCGGATGGCGTGCCGTTTGATGCCGATGACGTCGTTTTCTCTACAAAAGTCGTGCTGAACCCGGCGAACAATGAAGTGGGTCGTCAAGGCTGGGACCAAATCGCGAAGATTGACGAGCCCGACAAATATACGGTTGTCTATCATTTAAAGAAACCGTACTCGCCGTTCGTCGAGACGTTCTTTTCAACGGCGGGCGCGAATCCGTGCATTCTCCCCAAGCATCTGCTCGCGCAGTATCCCAACATCAACAACATTCCGTACAATCAGAAGCCGGTTGGAATTGGTCCTTTTAAAGTGGACCGCTGGGATCGTACGCAAGATGTGATCCTCGTCGCGAACGCGCTCTACTGGCGCGGACGGCCGAAGCTCCAAAAGGTCGTTTTCAAGATCATCCCGGATCGCAACACGATGGTATCGGAATTACAAACGCATGATGTCGATATGTGGCATCTTGTGCCGGGAAGCTATCTCTCTCGCGTGCAGGGCCTCCCCGGCGTCGCGACCTTGCGGCAGCCCAGCTATTACTGGAATCACCTCGATTTCAACCTGTTGCGGCCGGCTCTAAAAGATGAGGTGGTGCGGCAGGCGTTGCGGTACGGTATCGATCGAGCCGAACTGCGGCATAAGATCGGCCACGATGTCGGCATCCTTTCCGATGTTCCCACACCGGTGACTGCGCCGTACTATGTGTCGGGCGTTTCAATTACGCCATTCGATCTCGCAAAGGCGAACGATCTTCTCGATAAGGGCGGTTGGGTTCGCGGTGCTGACGGCATTCGCGCGAAGAACGGCGTCCGTCTCGTCCTCGACGTAGCCACGAATACCGGATCGGCGGATACCGACAACATGATCGAGTTGATCCGCGCAAACTGGCAGAAACTCGGCGTCGGGATAAGCGTCCGCCATTATCCGATTGCGCTGATGTTTGCTCCACTTCAGCAGGGTGGCATCGTATACAGTAACAAGTGGGATATCATTTTCTTCGCATGGCAGAACGAAGCGATCGGCGATTTCTCACAAATCTACGGCTGCAACGCGTTCCCTCCAAACGGACAAAACGATCCGCGGTGGTGTAACGAGAAGGCGCAAGCGGCGATGGATTCGCTCTATCGACACTACGAACAAACACAGCGAAACGCCGACGTGCGGGCTTTCGTGCGTGAGTTCGTGCGAGATGTTCCAGTGATCGTTACAAGTGAACGCGAAGATATCTACGTGTACAACAAGGACCTACGGGACTTCCGTCCCAACGGTGTCACGCCGTTCGACAATATGATGGACGTCGACATTTAAGACCAGATAAAAGAGTAGCGCACTGCCGAGCAGCGCGAAGCTTCGAAGCGCAGCGGCTGCAGCATCGGGGCGCAAAAGGCCGGTCTTCAGCTGTTCGTTTTTCCAGACGTCCGCAACAGTCGCGCCATGCGCGGCGCCCTGCATATCGTTCGGCCAAATCGCAAGCGGATGCGCGTGGCCGATCCAGGCGCCGAGCACAATCGCGCCGGTCACCGGGATCGCGACCAAGAGCGAGACGCGGGAACGCCCGAATCCGATCGCGGCAACGAAGAGACCGGCGGCGAGAACGATGTCCTGCGGCAGTGCTTGCGGTTGCTGCGCGAAGTCAAGCCAATTCACTCCGACGCACACCGTTGCGACGACGGCAAGTATTGAATTCCGCGCATATGTGAGCGCAACGATCGCCGGGACGAAGAGCGCAACGAAATCATGCTCGTGAAAGAACCCCGCGACGAAGGGAATCGCACAGCAGAGAATCGCGAAGCGGTGCGCGACGTTGCGTGCGGTGAGCGCGCCGCGGATCGCGAAGATGAATGCGGCGACGCCGACGAGGATCGCGAGCGCTTGCGCGGCCGCGTGCGGCACGCCGAACCCATAGAGTACGGCGGCGGGCGTGTACTGAATCGAAGCGAACCGTTCGGCTGCGCCATGCGCGGCGAGCGTTGCGAGATATCGCGCAGGCCAGGCGGCACCGTCTGCGAATGCGCCCGCGCCGTACGCGATTATCAGACCGGCCGCAAGCGCGCGGGCCGCGCGTTTGGATCTCGCCATTGCCGCGAGGCCAAGCGCTACATTCGGTTGGATCGCGCTCAGCGCAACGGCGAGCGATGCAACGACCGGCCGCGTCACGAGCGCAATAACGGCACACGCATAGGCAGGCAGTGCGGCTTGCCCGAGACCGAAGTTGCTCGTGATCGGCACGAATGCCAGCGCCGCGATCGCCGCCAGTGTCGTCTGCATCGGCGAGAGGCGTACGAGCCGTGCCGTCCCGATGACGAATGTTGCAAGCGCGCAGCCCAGCACCACGCTCCACACGACCGTCGCCGATTGGTACGGGAGCCGCGCGAAGAGCGACCAGAGCGGCAACGTCGCCGGCACACCGACGAACGGGAGCACTTCGTATCGTGCTGCAATCACGCCCGGAATGTGCGACTGCGCACTCCAGATCGCAAGCGAATACGGATCGCCGTGTGCGGCCCACGTCGCTCCCGCGGTGTAGTACGCTTCGAAGTCGCGCAACGTTACGCCGGGTTCGCCCGGCGGCCGCGTCACAAGAAGCGCAATCGCAACCAGGACCGCCGCGACGATGGCGCAAACGCGTCGGCGCTGCACCTAAGGTTCGCTAGCGCGCAGCGCGTAGATCGCCAATCGCTCGATCGTGCCGCCGTTGCCCATTGCATATGCGGAGCCGCCGGGAAAACGTGCGCCGAACATCTCGGCGTAGGCGCCGAACTTCTCTGCGAGCGCGGAGATCCGTGCGAAGTGTTTTGGGAGCGTCGTAATGGGTTTTCCCACGGTGATTTCGCCGGGAACGAAACGAAACGTTACATCGCGCGGCGCGAGCTTCGGTGCACGATCGACCTTCGGGACGTATAATTCGGCTGCAATCAGCGTGCTCTCACTGTAAAAGAGGCTTGCGAAGAGCCGTGCGCCGTCCGGGCCGCGAACGCAGTATGTGTGCCAGCCGCGCGCGGGATACGCGAATGCACTGCCGAGCGCGCGTTCGACGTCGGGGCGTTGCGTGCGCGCGACGTCGAGCGCGATCGTTTCGCTGAAGAGGACGATCGGTTTGTCGGCGGGCGGCGGTGGAACGTCGTTCTGCTTTTGCCCGCGCTCGTAGATGTTCGCAAGAATTTCGACGGCCCGCTGCATCGCGAAATCGGGGGTCGAGCCTTCGTTCATACTCCGGTATTCGACGGAAGTACGGTATGCGCTTGGCCGACGAGCACGATGAGCGCGAGCGATGTCGCCACGTACCAGAATCCGACGCGTGCACGCGCGGCGTTCGTCATCGCGGCGGCGCGAGGATCCGGCGTTCCGCGGAACGACGCAAACATTGCCGGTACGCCGAGCAGCGCGATGAGAACGACGAGCACGATCGGTACGTGAAGCCATACCGCGGCCGCGAGAAAAACGATGACGCCGACAACCCATAACGGAGGCCAGACAGCGCCGATGACGCGACCGCCGTCGAACGGCAGCACCGGAATCATATTGAAGAGATTCAAAAACGCCGACACCTCGGCGCACGCAATCCAAAAGCGGTCGCCCGTCGCGACGCCGACGCCGTAGCACGCGGCCGCAAGCGCGAGGCCCGTCAGCGGTCCGGCCAGGGCGATGTATGCGTCGTCTTCCAGATTCGGCGCAAGCGCACCGCGCGTGTACGCGCCCAACAGTGGAACGAACACCGGCAGACGCGCCGCAAGTCCGTACGCGCGATACGCAAAGTAGTGACCCAGCTCGTGCGCGGCGAGCGCAAGCAGAATCACAATCCCGAGGCGCCACCCGAAAAACGCCACGTAGAAAACGAGCGAGAGCAAAAACGTCCAACTCGGCAGCAACAGTTTGAGGACGAGCGCGAACTTGGTCGCGGCGACGGCGATCGCTGCAACGAGCGCGCCGATTCCGCCACGGCGCGTGGTCTTCTGCGCGGGATCGTCCACCGGTTTCTTTTCCGGTTCGGCCGGATCGGGTTCTTGGATCACATTGGGCTCTTCACGTCGACGGCTCGACGCGTCCTCCCGCGCGGCTTGGTTCCTCCGCTGCTTGCATCGGGCTGTGGAATCCGCCGTCGCGGCCAATATCGCGGAATCGCGCGTCCGCACGCGGAATATCCATTCCAGTCAGCGATTATAGGAGCCAGCATTATGGAACTGCGCGAGCCGATCGAACGGCTGATTCGCGATCCCAAGGAATTCACGCGCAATGTCGCGTTTCCCGATCCTTCGGAACTGCGGATCTACGACGAGACGCTGCGCGACGGCGAGCAAATGCCGGGCGTCTGTTACACGCCGCAACAGAAGCTCGAGATCGCGAAGGCGCTCGCTGACGTAGGCGTCCATATCATGAGCATCGGATTTCCCGCAGCATCGGAAGGCGACCGGCGCACGCTGCAACTCGTGATGGACGCAAAGCGCCGCGGAGAAATCGGTGATACCGAGATCGTCGTGATGTGCCGCAGCAACCGCAAAGACATCGACGTTACCGTCGCGACATTACGTGAAGCCGGGGTCGATCCGTCCGCGGTGACGTTCTTTATTTTCACGAGCGGCAGCGATTTGCACTTGAAGTACAAGATCGGGAAGACACTCTTGCGCTTCGAAGGGCGCGACGAGTCGGAGTGGCTCGAGCTTCCGCTGGAATTTTACCGCAACGCGAACATTCGGCTGCAGTGCGACGCAATCAAACACGCGCGCGAATGCGGCGTCGAGCGCATCGAATTCGGTGCCGAAGACGGCAGCCGGGGCGATGTCGATTACTTCATCGAATACTTCAAAGCCGGGATCGAGGCCGGCGGTTCGCGGCCGGCATGGCCGGATACGGTCGGGTGTCTGACGCCCGAAGCGATGCGCTGGTACGGCACGCGAATCATCGGCGGCTTACCGAAAGGGATTCCGGTTGTCGCGCACCTGCACAACGATTACGGATTGGGCACGATCAATGCGATTACCGCGACATCGTGCGGATTCAACGTGGTTTCGGTGACCGCAAACGGGTACGGCGAACGCGCGGGCAACGTAAAACTGCACGAATATGCGGTCGCGATGCGCGTGCTTTACGGGGTCGAGATCCCGGGATTCAAATACAAAAAGTTGCGCGAGCTCGCGCGGTTCATGGAACGGATGAGCGGCATCCCGATGCAGCAGCACGAGCCGATCGTCGGAGCGAAAGTGTTCGCGCACGAGTCAGGCATCCACACACACGGTGTGCTCATCGACCGCCGCATTTACGAAGCCGTTCCGAGTGAACTCGTCGGCGGCGAGACGAGCTTCATCTTCGGCAAACACTCCGGCGTCGCGCTCGTCGAGGACACGCTTCGCAAGCGCAGAGAGAACCTCGCGGCCGCCGGCATCCAGGTTGATTCGGCGCTCGCGCACGCGGTTACGGAAGAGATCAAACGCCTGCGTGAAGACCGGGCGGCGTCCAGCAAGAGCGAAGAGACGATCGACGCGTACGAACGAGCGATGCGCGAGCTTTCGATCTCGGAAGACGACGTTGCGGAGATTGCGATCGCGTTACGTTCGACGAGCGCCCCGATCGCGTCGTAGCGTTTTTCGGCTTGCCGAAGCTTATGCGATCATGCCGAGCCGGAAGACCGCGACGAACGCTTTGAAAATCGTCAGCATGTCTTCATCGACAAAGCGAACCGCGCGCGGACCGGTTCGGTCAAATCCGGGGATCATTGCGACATAATCCGCCTGCTCCACTTTTGCGAGCGTAATTTCGAGCGCGATCGGCGATTCGATGATGAATGGTTCGGCGTCGGCGCGTGCGGCAAAGGCCGCAGCCGCGGCCTCTTCGATCGCACGCTGGGCTGCAGCGGGCGACATCGTATTCGCGCCAAAGTTGCCGATGGACTCTTTCACGATCGTGCCGCGCACCCAGGGCATCTGCCGTTGCACGCCGTCAACGGTCGTGCGGTCGCCCGTGACGTAGAGCAACGGGACGCCGTGATACCCGAGGACCGCCGCGTTCAGCGTTGCTTCACTGCATATCATGCCATTGAGCCGCGTCTCGTAGATGACCGACGGCGTGTACGTATGGCAGAGGACGGCGTCGGCGTCACCGATGCCGCCGTGATAGCCGATGAAGAACGCGCCTGCGTATCCGCCGTCGCAATCTTGCACCATCGAGTATGGTTTGCGGTTTCCGAAGATGACGCGAACGTCGCGGGGCAATTCTTCGAAGACGAAGTTTCGCATCGGACCATGCGAATCGTTGATCGTCACGTCGGACGCGCCGCTGCGTTGCGCGCCGCGCACCGCCGCTGCAACCTCGCGTGTGTAGTGCTGCTTGTACATGTGATACTCGGGGTGCGGCGTACGGGCATCGACTTGCTGCCACGCGGTTACGCCCGCAACGCCTTCCATGTCGCTCGAAATGTACAGTTTCATGCCGGTAGATTGGCCGCGCCACCGAGACGCATCGCAACGAGAAAGGCGTTGAACGCCGTTGCATAATCGTCGCTTGCGAATCTTACGCTGCGTCCCCCGGTGCGTTCGAAACGCGGAAGCAACTCGATGAAGTCGGCGTGTTCGACGCCGGCCGTCTCGATCACGAGCTCGACCGGCGGCTCAAACGTGAATGGTTTCGCGCGCGACGCGGATTGAATCGCTTCGCGCGCACCCGAACGAATTGCATCGCAGGCTGCTTGCGGCGTGAGCGAGTTTGCGGCGTAGTATCCGATCGACTCTTTCACGATCACGCCCGTCGCCCACGGCAGATCGGCAAGCGTCGTTTCGACGAGCGCGCGGTCGCCGGTGACCATTGCTACGGGCGTGCCGTGCACGCCGAGAAGCGCGGCGTTGAGCAAAGCTTCGGTGCACGCCTTTCCGTTAACGTAGACGTTATACATCACTTCGTTCGAATATGTATGCGCGAGCACGGAGCCGGCTGTACCGGCTGCGCTGTGGTATCCGGTGAAGAATGCAGCATCAAACCGATCTTGCGCGCCGTGCGCCATCGAGAGCGGTTTGCGTCCGGAGATGACGCGAACGTCCTCCGGCAACTCGTCCCACACGAGATTTCGCATATCCCAGTGCGAGTCGTTGATCGTCACGTCGCACGGCTGCGATTCGCGCGCGCCGGCGATCGCGGCGGCGACTTCGCGGCTCATATACCGGCGGTACACGGGATACTCGTGGACGTTGCACGGATCGACCTGCGCCCAGGAACAGACGCCGGCCGTACCTTCCATGTCGGCGCTAATGTAGAGCCTCATTGCGATTGACGAAGGTCCTCTTGCGCTTGCGCGAGCCCGGTCTGCGCGGCAACGTTTCGCGGGTTCGCATCGAGCGCACGCCGGTAGAGCGGAATCGCTTGTTGGAACTTGTTCGCCGCGAGATAGAGATCGCCGAGCTGCGTCAACGCGACGTCGTCTTTTGGATGTGCGGCGACGCGTGCTTTGAGCGTCTGGACCTGTAGCATCACCGCGGGCGGCGGTCCACCACCTTGCACGTTCGTTCCCGAAGACGGCGCCTGAGCTTGCGTTCCATTCGGCGCTGCGTTGCCGAAGACTGAACCCGTTACACCGAAACCGACCGCGACGAGGTAAAACATTACGCCGAGGAAAGCGATGGCGAGGACTGCGACGATCGGAACGTAGATCCGCGGCGGAAGGCCGCGTCCGGATTGATCTGGCACGAAGAATCGTTTGGACGCACGTTGAAGAAAGTCATCCGTGATGCCGTCCGAAGCAGATCTTCAATTGCTGTTCGCTCGTTTGAATTACGAGCATTTCAACGGCGAAGTGCCCGACTGCCGTATTCGGTACAATGCCCGGTTTTCGAACTCCGCCGGGCGCATCTCGTACAGGGGACATCCGCTTCTCATCGAGCTTTCGCCGAAACATTTCGACAAATATCCCGGGGCGTTGGAAGAGACATTGCTGCATGAAATGGTGCATGCATGGTGTTATGCGAAGTTTCGCGACACGGGTCATGGATTGCGCTTCAAGAAGAAAATGCGCGAGTGCGGACTAGCGTCGATCTATCACGATCTCGGCAACGTGCGGCCGCTCAATGAGTCGAGCAAGCGTTACGTCTTACGCTGCGAACATTGCGCGTTCGAAGTGCTCCGGCGAAAGAAGCCGGGGAAGCCCGCGAGCTGTCCGCGCTGCGACAAACGGCGGTTCAATCCGAACTTTCCGCTCAGCATCTATGAAATCACGTCGATGGACCTCGTCGGAACGACCGTCGACGGGCGAAAAGCGGCGCAGAGGGGCCGTTAGACGCTCGCCGACCTTTCCCGTGCTTCCTTCGGCGACAGGTGCCGCAGAAGCCGGTCGAGCGACCTTAGTCAAGGCGGAAGCGCCGGGATGACGGCCAAGATATTCGGGCCATGACGACGAGTGAAACGAACGGACACGTAAAGAAGCGCGTCGAGAGCGACTCGATGGGCAAAATCGACGTTCCTTCAGACAAGTATTACGGCGCGCAGTCGGCGCGCTCGCTCATCCATTTCGACATCGGCGACGGGAGCTGGCCGCGCGACGTGATGCCGAAGCAAGTGATCGTTGCAATGGCGCAGCTGAAAAAAGCTGCGGCACTCGTCAATCACGATCTCGGAAAACTCGACGACGAAAAGACGAAGCTCATCGTTGCGGCGGCCGATGAAGTCATTGCCGGAAAACTCGACGCGCATTTCCCGCTTCGCATTTGGCAGACCGGTTCGGGCACGCAAACCAATATGAACGTCAACGAAGTCATCTCGAACCGCGCGATCGAGATCGGCGGCGGCGAGATGGGTTCGAAGAAACCGGTCCATCCGAACGACCACGTCAACATGTCCCAGTCGTCGAACGATACGTTTCCGACGGCGATGCACATGGCCGCTGCGGAAGCGGTCGTGCAGATGCTGCCCGCGGTCGTGAAATTGCGCGATGCGCTGGAGCAAAAAGCCGAGCAGTGGAAAGAGCTCGTGAAGGTCGGCCGCACGCACTTGCAGGATGCGACCCCGCTGACGCTCGGTCAAGAGTTCTCAGGCTACGTCACGCAACTCGACCGCGCGATCGTCGCGATCAATGAAGCGAACAATCACCTCTACGATCTCGCGATCGGCGGCACCGCCGTCGGTACGGGCCTCAACGCGCATCCGGAGTTCGCGGAGCGCATGGCGCGTAAGATCGCCGAATTGACCGCCCTTCCGTTCCGCTCGCATCCGAATAAATTCACCGCTCTTGCCTCGCACGATGACTTCGTTTTTGCGTCGGGCGCGCTCAAGACGCTTGCCGCTGCGCTGATGAAGATTGCGAACGACATCCGGTGGCTCTCATCGGGCCCGCGCGCCGGTATCGGCGAACTGATTCTGCCGGAGAACGAGCCGGGCAGCTCGATCATGCCCGGCAAAGTCAACCCCACACAATCGGAAGCGATGACGATGGTGGTCGCGCAGGTCTACGGCAACGATACCGCGATCAGTTTCGGCGCGTCTCAGGGCAACTTCGAGCTCAACGTGTTCAACCCGGTGATGATTGCGAACTTCCTTCACAGCTGTCACTTGCTGCGCGACACGTGCACGATGTTCCGCGAGCACGCGGTCGAGGGACTTCAAGCAAATGAACGCGTGATCAAGAAGTATCTCGGTGAATCGTTGATGACGGTCACCGCGCTCTCGCCGAAGATCGGGTACGACAAAGCCGCCGAGATCGCGAAGAAGGCGCATCACGAAGGAACGACGCTGAAAGACGCGGCGCTCGCACTCGGCCATGTAACGCCGGACGAATTCGATACGTACGTCGTGCCCAAAGAGATGACGTACCCGAAGTAGGGCCTTCGTTAGTTGATCGTTACGCGGAACTTTGCGCTGACGACGCCGTTGGCGGCCAAGCTCGTGCCGGTGTAAACAAACGACACGACGCCGCCTGACTGCGACGGCGCGCAGGTGAGCCCCGCGGGCTGACTTATGCACGTTGCGCTGTTTGCGACGTACGTCGTTCCCGTCGGCACCGGGTCGTTGATTTGAAAGGACGCCAGCGAAAAGCCGCGGCGGTTCGTGAACGTCAGGGTGTATTCCACGACATCACCCGGTTTGCCGATCAAGCTCGTGCCCGGCGCAAGGCCCTCCGTGATGTTTGCTACCTGTTTCGCAAATTCGGACGCCGTGATCGTTGTGTTGATGGTGTTCGTTGCAGCGGTCGAGCCGCCGTACTCGTTGGGATCGAACGGAACGCTCGAGTTTGCCGTGTTCGAGACGGTCCCGCTCGCACTCGCGCTCGGTGAACCTTCGAACGTCATCGTGGCGGTTGCGCCGGCGGCCAAGTTCGTAACGCTTGCGACAACGTCGGGCGAAGGGCTTGCGCTCGGGTTCAGCGTCGCGGTGCAACTGCCGCCGCCGGAAACACTGCACGACGGCGCCGGCGACGATAAAACGCTGATCGTCGAAGGATATGGGTCGGTCATCGCGGCCGTCGGCACGGTGAAGTAACTCGTGTTCTTCAATGTGACGGTATAAATCATCGTGTCGCCGAGGCCCGCATTCGCGGTGCCGGTTTTCGACGTCGTGAACGTCGCCGGAACCGAAGCGAGGTCGTTCACCACGTCGCTTCCGGTGCTAATGCCCGTTTGGCTCGTGACGAGCGCTCCGGCGGTCGTGAATTCCCAAAGCGTCCAGGCCGTTCCGCTGCCTTTTTGTTCGCATCCAACCAGATCGCCGTTCGCCAGGAGCGCAAGTCCCGTCAGATTCGCCGTGAGCCCCGGCCACGAAAACGTCGCGATCGAGGTCGACGCGCCCGTCGACGGATTGACGCTGTAAAACGCTTTTCCGGAGACGACGTAGACGGCCGCGTTGTTCACCGCAGTGGGGTCGATGACAAGGTCGCCGCCACCCGAGATGGCCGGACTCACCGCGACGCTTTTTACGATGGCGGCCGTCGCCGGATTGATCCAATCGAGCGAATTTCCGCTGCTGTTCATCGTCACGAGGCAGCCGGTCGCGCAATACAACGTGGTGGGATCCCACGCAAGACGCGCAACCGCGGAAGTATATCCGGGGATCGCGCCGACGACGGTCGCCGCGGCATACGCGCCGGTCGACGATCCGGCGTTCGCGTTGAACGTCGCCTTTCGGAGGTTGCCGGAGCTATCGGTCACGTACAGGTTGCCGTTGAGGTCTTCAGCGACGTCCTGCGCGCTGCTTCCGGAGAAGAGGTTGCCGTACGACTGAACGACTTTGCCGGTCGCGGAATCGATCAAATAGACGCCCGCGCTGTCGCTCAAGACCATGATCGTCGAGGCGCTCGCAAACGCGCACGTCACGATCGCGAACGCCGCCGCGACCACGAGACGCATCAATAGCCGCGTCATGGTTTTCCCCACCCGAAGATACGATCGATCAGCGTTGTGAAGGTTATGTAGATGCCTTTGCGTTGCGGGACGCCGAGCAGCGACGGATCGACGCTTCCGGCGATGTTGTAACCAACCGCGGCGCGCGCCGTGCGCCCAATGGTCTCGCCGGCTTCGGCGGCGACGGCGGTCGTGCGTGCGCCGGTCGCGCCCGGAACGATGGCCGTCCGCGCCTCGAGCGCGACATCACCGCGCGAGCCGACATGCTGCGTTGCGCGTCCCAACCACAGCACGGTGCGCGCCGCGTACTCGCCGCCGCCGTCGAATTTGTATGCAAACCGGCCGGCGAGTTCAAAGGTCTGCGTCATGCGAAACAACTCTTCGAACGAGGCGACGTTCGCCGCTTCACCGGCGAGCCCGGTCTCGTTGCCTCGCTCGTAATCGAAGAGTGAGATGAGGCGATCGTCGGCGCGCGGACGATACGCAACCGACAACCGATCGTCGATCGCGTTGATCCCGTTGCCGTATGCGCGTTGAATGAAGCCCACCGCTGAGAGAGCGTCGCTGATATGACCTGCGATTGCCGCGGAAACGGTCGATCCGGACGACGCGCCCGTTCGATCTTGATACGAAACCGAACTGCGAAACTTCCCGCTCGCCGGCGCGTATGTGAGCGCGGCACCGAGAACGGTGAATCCCTCCGCTCCCGCGCCAACTGCGTTTGCCGATTGCAACGTCAAGTTTCCGGCAATTGCTTTGCCGAGATGCACGCGTTCGTCAATGCCTGCCGCGGCATAGATATTCACGCCCGACGCGACTTGATCGATGACGTATTGCGAGCTAACCGTCGTTGCCGCCGAGAGCGGCTGTTCGACCCCGAATTGCATCGAATGGGTCGAGCCCGACGCGATATTGAGATTTGCCGTTGAATTCGCAAACGTCGCCGACGGTTGATCGCTCCAAAGTTCGCGGAAGAACAAACGGCCGCGCTTTGGCAAGTCGTACGTCGCTTCGAGTTGCGTCTGAGACGGTTGCGTTGAGCCCGCATCACTGCCGCGCAGCGTGTCGGATTCCGAAACCGAAATGCCGAGACGCTCCGGCATGCGGTAGGTGAGGGATGCCTGCGCCTGCGTCTGCTGCGTATTCGCTAATGCGACGTTCGCAGCGGGAGACGCCGACGGCTGCGCCCCGATCGTTTGGCGATGCTCGGCAACGCCCGCGCTCATCGTCAAGCGGGACGTGAGGGCGCGCAGGTACGTCACCGCACCGTCGAGCTCGCTGCTTGCCGCTCCGATGCCGGTGTTACTTTCACCCGAGAGGTTCATTTGCAGTTGACCGGCACGCGCCGTGCCGAGTGAATAGATCGCACGATATGCGCGCGTTCCGGGCGAGCTGAATCCACCGAACGGATCGTTATAACCCGCGCTAGTCGACTGATATCCGAGCGCAACGGCATTCGTGGCATTCCGTTCATCGAGCGCGACGGAGATCGCTTCGCCGTTATGCGGCACCACGGTCGCCGCGCCCAGTTGCGTCGAGCTTCCGGCGCTCGGAACGAACCCGGCGCTGGAAGCATGAGAAACGGTAAACGATCCGTTCGCCCATGTCCGCGCTAGCGATTGTGTGACGAGCGCGAAATTTTGCGTTCCGGTTGCGTCGTTGACGTAACCTGCACGGGCCGTCGTGCGGCCGTCGAGGGAAAGCGCGTAGCTGACCTGCGCACCGGTCGTCTGTGATGCGACGCCCGGCCCCTGGTATTCGTATTGCAGCGAGACGACTTGCGGATTGAACTGCGGGTCGTACGGTAGCGGTACGTTGATGAAACGCAGGATGCCCGTCGCGTAATCGATTGTGTAGTCGACGTTTCGCAAGAGTGGTGTCTCTCGAATCATCAAACCCGTCGCGCGGTCGAGCGTCACCAACTGCAGCAGATCCGAGCCGACGACGATGTCGGGGTGAAGCGGTGCGGAAAGCGTGGCGAGTCCCGTCAACGGAAGAATCGTCGAAATGAACGCTTGCTGATTGCGCGCGGTAAACGCGGTTACACGCGCGCGTCCGCTCGCACCGAGCGACACATCGACCTTCGCGCCGTTCAAGAGCTGCTGATATCCGCCCACGTCCGGTGGCCCGACGTCCGCAACGTACTGCCCCCACAATGCGCTCGACCTTCCGCGATCCACGCGCGCGTAGAAGTGATCTTGCGAGCGATACGGCTGTGCGATCGTCGAGCTGTCGCCGTACGTCAAATACGGACGGCTATTGGGCGAATCGACCGGCGCACCGAGAGACGAAACGGGCGACAGACGGTTTTGCGATTCGTAGCCGGCGGTCACGAGCGTGCGTCCAACGGCTCCCGTTGCGAAAATCGCTGCGCGCTCGCGGCGCGCTCCGCCGCCGTCTTCGATACCGTCGCCGTCGACGTCACCCGGGACGGCGCCGACGCCGACCGACGCAAGCCCCGTAACGAATGCGGGGCGAACGTATGGCTCGACGTAGAACGAACGCCGAAGATACGCGTTGCCGACGCGTACCTCGATGTCGAATGCGCCGGCGAGCGTTCCCGACACGACGGGAAGCGACAGATATCCACCGACGGGAAGCGGCACTTGCGCGGAAAGCGCGCCCTGCGGCGCGGGCGAAGTGAGAACGTCCGGCGACGCCGGTGCGGCGTTCGTACCGTCTTTCGGCAGATCGCCGAAGGTTACGTTTCCGCGCAAAATTCGCACGTCCAC
Organism: Vulcanimicrobiia bacterium; assembly: GCA_963737065.1. Lineage (GTDB taxonomy): Bacteria > Vulcanimicrobiota > Vulcanimicrobiia > Vulcanimicrobiales > Vulcanimicrobiaceae > JAMXLG01. The sequence continues at coordinate 664,812 of CAVTRC010000001.1, read as the reverse complement.
ACGTTGCGCGGGCGCCGCAGCATTGCCGTACCGGTCGCTGACCGTAATATTGAGCGGAGCGATCGTTTTTCCATCGGCACGTAAATGCGATCCGAACTCCGCGCGAATTGTCTGCGCGTCACCGGGTCCATAGACGGTCAATGTCGCCGGCGTTCCACGTAACCCGGGCGCGCGGAGCGCGGTCGCGACGAGTTCGTTCGGTCCCGGGTGCAATGTGACGCCGTAGAAAAACCATTGCGCCTCGCCGGTCGATTTGTTGAACGTTCGCTTACCGAGGTGCTTTCCGTCGACGAGTTCGCCGTCGTCGAGCAACTCGATCGAACTGCCGAGTTGGGTCGAGATGATGACGTTGGTTGCGCCGATCGGCGCAGCGCTGCCCGGGTTCGGCGCGACGAACGTTGCCGTCGCCGCGCCGGCCGCCGTATCGGCATCGGAAACGCGGGTCGTCATCGACGTCATAAACGACGCGACCATAAGCGCGGCGCCCGCACACTGCAACGCTCTTCCCAACCGCTTCATCGCGGTGCCACCGCAAATTCGACGTCTTCCATCGTTCCGTCGTCGAGCACGCCGTGCAATAGCTGCTCGTACGAGCGACTGGAATTCATCGGCGCATCACTCTGTGCGCGCGCGGACGCCGGCAACGTCAGCGGATCGATTCGCACGACATGCAATCCGGGGCGAACGGACGGAAACGAAAACGCGCCGCCGGAATCGGTGATCGCGAACGAACCGTCTTCAAGGACGACGCGAACGCTGGAGATCGCGCGGTCGCCGCGCACGAAATAACCGCGATGCGCGTCGTCGAAGAATACTCTACCGGTCACGACGCGGCGCATGGAAAGCACGCCGTCGATGACCATCACGCTCGTACTTGCGGAAGCGCCGGTATTCACGCCGCCGATCGCCGCGCTGCCGTTCACCGAAACGCTGTTCGCAAGGGTACTTCCCGCAGCAACGCCGGGCACGATCGTTGCGCCATAGGTGATCGTGTGCATCTGCGCCGGTGCAATCGATGAAAAGACCCACGAAAGCGTGCGTCCAGATACCAGCGGTTCGAGTGGAAGCCCGTCAACTCTCGCCGTTCCGTTCAGATACGCAAATCCGGCTTGCATCGTATCGACGACACGAACGTTCGCGATTCCAAACGTCGTTTGATTTTGCAGACCGAGTGTGAAGATCACCCGGTCCCCCGCAGACGCCGCTTGTTTGTCGGACGTCTTCGTGACGGAGATCGTTCTGAGCGCGAAGAGCGGCAGGTTGCCGAACAGCCCGAAGACGTCTTGAAGATGAACGTTGTTCATCGTGAGGGTGAAGCCGCCGGCCGCCGCGATCGGTTGCGCGTCAGCCGATGTTTCGGAGACGTTGTAGAACCCGTTCGCGGTGGGCGTAATCACCAGGGTGATGCGCCGGTTTAGATACGACGGTGCCGAAATCGTCAGCGTAAAATGCGCGCCCGCTGCGGGAATCAGTTGAACTGAAAGCGGGAGCGCGTACTTGCCGTCCGGTCCGGTAACCGACGGATTCGGCGCGTTGATTCCGACCGGTTTCCCGTTCGCATCGAGCAGCGCGATAACCGCGCCGGCGATCGGATGTCCAGCACCCGCAAAACCATCGAAGACGATGTTCGATGAACCAGAAAAAACATCGGCGGGAGTCGTTGCGGTTGCGGGAATGCCGTCTGCGGCTGTCGTCGCGACGTTCACGAAGGACTCGCCGAGCGATTCTCCCGGCGGAAGGATCGCGTTGAACGTCGCATCGACGCTTTGCTGGGCGCCGATCGACGGAACGCGAAACACGATTGTGTTTCCGCTCAGTGACGCTTGCGCGCCCGCGGGTTGACCGTTCAACTCTGCCGATGACAGATCAACCCGCAACCCCGCCGGTACCGGATCGCTGATCTGCACGTTCGTCGCCGCGGCGCCGCCGCTATTGAGTGCAGCAATGTGAAATGTCACGGTTGCGCCCGGTTGGGTCTGTACCTGCCTCGCATTATTTACGGTCTTCAGGACGGTGGTGTTTGCACCGGCCGGCCCCGAAAAGTGCGGGCCCGTCGCACCGATCACCCATTCCATACCGCTATCGTGCGCGAGACCGTTTCCGGTCTGCGTCACCGTCGTCTGCGCGGTGAGCGCGATCGGAACCGACTGGCCGACGTTGAGTCCGCTCGTAGAAAGCGTCACGCGAACGGAGATCGATGAACCGGGCCCGATCTGGGGCGATGCACTCCCGTTGACCGCCGTGGCGAGCGATCCCGGCGGTGTGATCCATGCAATCGACGTAACGCCGAGTGGCCCCGTCTGGAGACTCGTGATGCGATACGCGTCGGTGATGTTCGATGTGTTGGTGATCGTGAAGACGCGCGTGGCGGATGCGTTCACCGCAACCGTATCCGACGCCGGTGCCGCCGCATTTTGTTTCGGCGAGACGACGAGCGACGAGAGGCTCACGACTTGCGAGACGATCGCATTGGAAGTGGTCTGATAGGCGTGCGAGAAGACATCGCTATACGTTGCGGACGCTTCGTTCACGATGCTCGTTCCGCCGGTCGGGGACGCGGCGACGTGCTGTGCTGCAAGAGCGCACAGCACGATCGCCGCGATCCAACCGAAGCGGTTCACGTCGTTACTTCACCGCGATGGAGAACGTCACCGTCCCCTGATTGCCTTGCGTTGCCGACGGACCGCTGTAGTTTTTTGGAACGAGTTGGAACGACGAGCCACCGACCGTGTCGACAAACTTCGTCGCCGCCGCACTCCACGTCGGGCTTGCGCCGGCCGCGGGAACGCCGGTGGCGTACGTGAACGACGACGAGGCGCTCGAGTCCGACGGAGCGGCCGTCATTGATGCAAACGATGCCCAATTGGCGACGGTGGTCGTCGAGCTGGATGTCGAGAGCGTGCCGTCATCCGTTATCTGCAACGATCCCGCTTGCGTCGTGCACGCGTTGAACGAGATGTTGGTGCTGCTCGTGCCCATCACGAGGTTGCGATAGTCGACCGTGTAGGCGATCACGCCGGTCGGACAGACGGTGCCGGCTGCATACGACGGCGACACACCCGAAGGGCAACCGTTGCTCGTGACATTCTGCGATTTCGTGAGCGCGACGAATCCCGAGTAAAGTTCATCGTGCGTCGAGTCGCTTTGCGAACCGCTGCCGACACTGGTCGCAACGATCGAAGCGTCAAAGCGGTAGAAGTACTTCACTCCCGCTGGAATGACGTATTTCACGTAATAGTTGAGCGAGTTGCCCGAGGCGATCGCAACGTTCGATGCGGTCGCCGCCGGCGATCCGTCGGTCGATCCGCCGAGCGCGGCGCTGCACGCCGCATCGGAATAAACGCCGGTCTTCCAGCCGGCGACCGCAGTTCCACCGCTGGTCGACGGAACCTGGTATGCCGTTGGAACGGTGGCGACGATGTTGAACGAGTCGTCGTGATTCCCGTTGTTTTTGAGCGTATGCGCGACGCAGATCGTTTGCGCGGAGCCCAGCGTTGCCGCGGTTACCGGTGATCCCACCGTCGTACTCGTATTAACGACGCTATCGCCCGCGAGACCGAAAGGAAACGCTGTGAAATCGTTGGATCCATTCGATCCGACGACGCCGTCATACGACCCAACGGCGGCCGGTTGTCCGAACGGACCGTTTTGCGGCGCGTACGACGCAAGGGCTTGATTTCCGATCTGATTGGACGCGCCGTTCGTCGAGGTGTTCGTGGTGTTGTTTATGCCTTGACCGCTCGTTGTGATGGGCGTCGCCGATGGCGTATCGGCCGTTCCGCCCGGAATGCCCGGTCCGAGTATGTGCTCCGTCGACTGGTTGTCGCCGATGACACCGTTCGCGAGGTTTTTGACTGCGTTCGCGTTGGCCGATCCGGGCCCACTCGGCTGAACGACCGTGAACGAGAACGCAATCGCCGCAGCGGAGGCAACGTTGCTGTTACCGGGCGTCGTCGCATGACCGGTGTCCGCGCACAGCTCGTATCCGGCGCTCGTGCAGGTCCCACCGTGAATGAAGATTGCAACGTAGGTTACGCTGCCGTCCGTCGGAAGATTTCCTGTCGCTTTCGTCCAGCTAGTCGTACCGGTTGCCGACGTCGAGTAATACAGGTCGGCCGTCGCGCCGGTCGCAAATCCATACGTCGCGTTCGGCGTAACGGTGACCGTGCCCGAATTGCTGAGCGAAAGCGGCGACCCACCGAACTGCGGAACCTTGTCGGAGATCAGCACGCCCGCAGTCGCACTGCCGAGCAGCGCTTTCACCGATTGCAGATCCTTCGCGGCAAACGCGCCTCCGTTGTGCGCAGAGACCGTGTACGTGATGTCGCCGGTCGCCGGATTCTGACTGCTCGCCTTGTACAAGTCGAGGCGCGCGTCCGCGGTAACGGTATTCGACTCCGTTGCGTTGACAGAGGACGACGTCGTAGCAGGCGCACTGCCTGCGGCAGGATACGCCACCGATGCGTAGATGCTCGATGTTACCGTCGCGGGCGTCGAAGCACTCGTCGCGAGCGCGTAGTACACGGAGACGGTGATCGACGAACCTGCGGCGGTCGCCGGATTCGTGTGGAGTAGCCAATAGTCGAGCGAGTTGTTGTCGCTCGTTCCATTGAGGCTCGTGAAATAGTATGTCGTGCCGCCGACCGTCGCCGCGTATTTGCACGGCGCCGATTGCGAGCCGGCGGGTGTCGTGCACGTCGCCGCGCCGTTGCCGAGCGTCGCCGCTGCCGCATCGCTTCCGCCGAGCACCGCATCGGAGCTCGCCGTAGGCGCGGATGACGTATCGGAGACTTGGAACGTGCCCGCGCCGTTACCGGTGTTCGTGAGCACGAACGTGTCGGTTACGACCTGTCCCGGCGCATACGGGGAACCGGTGCCCGGCGTATTCGTTAGAGTCGGCGCGTTTTGCACCGTCACCGTTACCGTATTGGAGGTGGTGGTGTACGAGTTTCCGCCGGCGTCTTTATAGACTGCGTTCGCGGTGTTCGTCACCTGCGTTCCGGGGTCGTCGTGGCCGTTCGCGGCATTAACCGTGAGCGGCGACGTGAGTTGAACGGCGAGCGCAAACGCGCCCGCCGCCGCAAGAGACCGGTGGAGTTTCATTGCACGCGCACTTCATACGCGAACGTCGCCGTTTGCGACGGCACGAGCGCGCCCGAGAGCGTCCATCGCACCGCGCGATAGAGCGAGCGCGGCGCCGGTTCCATAACGACGTGTCCCGACGATTTCACTGCACGGACCATGGGATGTTCCGACCAATGCGTTCCATCGAGCGTATATGAAGCGCGCGCCGCGCGACTCGCGCCTTCATTTTGCAAAAACTCGGTATGCGCGGGAACTTTCCCTAGGGGCGAAAACGCCAACGCCGAGGCATTGCCGGCATTACGCGCAACGATGCGATATTCGATCACGTCACCGGCCTTGAGCGGACGATCGACAGCCGATGTCGTCACCTTGCCGTTTACGACGTGAACGAGTGCGGCGTCGAGCCGCAGCGTGACGTTCGGTGCGGCCGCCATCGCCGCCGTCGTGCCGACGATTGCAAAAAAAGACAAAAGAAATGCCCGGCAGTACCAATACATGGCGCCCCCTTTTTAACGCAAGAACGTGCGCCGCGCTCTAAAAACAATCAGAGCGCCAACGCTTGAACGGGTCTTACAATATCACAGGCGGTCGCTTGCGAGGCGGCGACTAACCGCAAGTTATCGCTTCCTTTACGCCACCTATAAAATCACGCGATCGTGAGAGTCGCACTCAACATAATTGATAGCGACCCCAACGCCGTCACCGCATAACGCCGTTAGTTGTGCCGGATGAGCGACGCGCGATACATCCAATGTAATCCGTCGCTGACCTGTTTCGGCCTGAAGGCATACTCGATCGGACGATCGTCTTCAAGGAGTTCGAGCATCCATTCTTCGATAACGCACATGTCGTCAGGGGCGTCTTGCATTCCGTTGTCTCCTCATATGGGTTTACGCTGAAGCCCAAACCCGACTCCTAATACGTAGAGCATCGGGTCGCCGCACCGCGAACTTGCGGGTGCTTTGGGCCTCTGGTCCTAATAGTTTACGGACTCTTTACACAGGTGACTTTCGCGGGAGCCGTTGACGTGTTACGCGCCACGAGCAAAACCCCGGCATGGTACCTATCACGCGTCACCGAGCGCAATCGCGAAGCGTTCGCGCAGAGCAGCGCAATCATATGAGGGAAGTACGATGCTCGCGTTACTACTTGCCGTAGTCGTTCCCGCCGCGCCGGCGACTCCGCTGCCGATCATCGTGACGACGAAAACGTCGGTACTGTGCAATGCCGTGCGCACGATCGTCGCGCCGTCGATCCAAGGCCTTTTTATTCAGGACGGCATGATCGACCGAGGGCGCGAGCTCTTACAAGACATGGCCAAAATGGACGTCGCGCAGAGCGACGGATGGGTTGAAGCGGATAACGTGCACCTTTTGGACGTCGTCGACGACGTAGCCGCAAACAACATCAAGATCCATGCGCTGCTCGAAAAACTCGCAACCGTCGCGCTCAAGGATCCTCAAGAAGCGCACGAAGTTGCTTCGCTCGGTGCGCGGCTATCGGTGGTTGCGGACCTTCAGGCGGACTCACTGAACGAGTTTTCGGGGACGGCCGACACACAGGAGCTTGCGGACATTGAAAACTTCAAGAATCCCATGGCAGCGATGGTCCGTCCCGACGCGCAACAAGACCGCACCGTTCAAACGACACAAGCAAGTGAAACGCGGCTCCGCGCTCCGAAAGACTTCTCGTATGGTAATTTGATCTCGGCGGACGCGTACGGAAACATTGCCGTCGACGTCGCGCTCACACAGTATAGAATCGGCGTCGAAGAGTCGGAAGTGCGCGCGCTCGTTCAACCGCTCGTCAATCGTTGCCGCTGACGGACGCACGACGAGATCGGATTCATCCCCGTGGCGCGCGGACGTCTTAGTGAATTACATGCCGTAGACCGAGCGAAAGCGCCACGCAGACGAGCGCAACGCCGACGATTATCAGTAACTGCGGAGATTTCAAACGCACGGAGAGGCGCGCGCCGATCGGTCCGCCGCAGAGGCCGCCGGCGACAAGCGGGATGACATAGGCGACGTTAATGTCGTGCTGAAAGCCGTGTGCGATCAGGCCCACCGGCGACGTTAGCACGATCACGAAGTGCGACGTTGCGCTGATCGCGTGCGCCGGCAAACTCGAGAAATACAGCAGCGACGGTACGACGATCACGCCCCCGCCGATGCCGAAGAGACTCGACACCAAGCCGACGACGAAGCCTATCGTGAGGGCTGCGCGGAACGACATCGCTTTCCGTAAACCGACGTTCGTTTCGACGCGTGCCCCGACGCGCTTTGCCGCATTGAAGATCATGTCGACGGCGACCAGGATGAGAAAAATCCCGAACGCCCAGTCGAAGTCGCGCGGCGCGATGTGTTTGGTGATGATTGCGCCGGCGATCGAGCCCGGCAACCCGCCCGCGGCGAACGTCAACCCGAGCTTGACGTCTACGCGCTTTTGCAAGAGATAGGTGAATGCGCCCGACGCGCTATTCGCCGTAACGAGAACGAGCGAGGTTCCCGCCGCTTCCGCCGGAGCGAGGCCGAAGACGAGGCGCATAATCGGTACGAGAATGAAACCGCCGCCTAAGCCCACCATCGATCCGAAGACGCTCGCGAAAAACGCTGCGCCAAAGAGTTCGATCGTGAGGAGCATGCCGGTTAAACTATGCGTATTGCGCGCGACTACATCGACTACGCGTTGACGCGACCGATGTAGCGCCGGTCGCGCGTGTCTATCCGGATGAGGTCGTCCGGATTGACAAAAAGCGGTACGTTGACGGTCGCACCGGTCTCAAGCTTCGCGGGCTTGCCGGTGTTCGTGGCGGTGTCGCCTTTGAACCCGGGGTCGGTTTGCGTCACGCGCAGTTCGACGTGCGGCGGAAGATCGACGCCGATCGGAAGCCCTTCGTGTAACTGCACGTCGACGACCATGCCGTCTTTGAGAAAATCGGCGGGGTCGCCGATGAGTTCGCGCTGGATGGTGAAATTCTCGAACGACTCCTGATCCATGAAGTGGAAACCTTCGGCGTCATTATAGAGCATCTGCATTCGGCGATTGTCCACCGTTGCGCGCTCGAGTTTTTCGCCCGCGCGAAACGTCCGTTCGAGCGTTGTCCCTGTTTTGACGTTCTTCAAACGCGTGCGGACGAAGGCCGCACCCTTGCCTGGTTTGACGTGCAAAAATTCGATGACGGTCCAGAGGTTGCCGTCAACGACGATCGTGACGCCGTTGCGGAGGTCGTTCGACGAAATCATGACCCGCCACAATACGGGTTTCGCTCCTACGACGCCTTCCGGGAAAGCGAAATCCTGTTCTCCGTACCGGTTCGAAGACGTATGATGTTTTCACGATGCGTCCACATGACGAAGAACGCAACGAACACACCGTACGCCGCCTCGGCCGATGAGCGCGTAAAATAGAACAGCGCAAACGGCGCGATGATGTTTGCAAGCATCGAACCGACAGACGAATAGCGCGTCACCAGCAACGCGCCGACAACCCAGCCGAGAACGGCGAAGAGTCCGGCGGCCCAGCTAAGCGCGAAGATCGCTCCGAACGACGTCGCGACGCCTTTCCCGCCTTTCCATCCCAGCCAAGGCGAGAAGCAATGTCCGAGCACTGCGAAGGTTGCAGCGAGCGCCGCGTAGACATCGGTATGCGACCAGAGGAGGTGTGTCGAGCGGAAATCAATCGCGTCGGGATGCAGCGCGATCAGCACCGGTATCGCGCCCTTCAGTGCGTCGAGGATGAGCACGGAAAGCGCGCCGCCTTTGCCGAGCGTTCGTAACGCGTTCATTGCGCCGATATTTCCCGAGCCCGACTGACGCAGGTCGGTGCGATAAAAGAATCGCCCGATCAAGTACCCGAACGGAATCGACCCAATGAGAAACGAGACGACGGCGGTCAGAACGTACGTCAGTCCGACGTGATCGTGAAAGACCACGAACGTTTCACCGCTCACGCGTGGAACGCCTCATGCTCGCGGTGCGGACGGAATTCAAGCGTTAGCGGCACGCCTTCGAAATCGAAGTGCTGGCGGATCGTGTTTTCCAGAAATCGTTTGTATGATGCTTGGACCAGATCCGGATCGTTACATGAGAAGACAAAGACCGGCGGATGGACGGCGGGTTGCGTCGCGTAGTAGACCTTGAACAGTTTGCCGCCGCTTGCCGGTGCAGGATGGGCCAGCACGGCGTCGCGGATCAATGCGTTGAGGGGCGCGGTGGCAATGCGGCGATTCAAATTCTCTGCGACTCGATTGACGAGCGGCATGAGGCTTCCCAACCGGCGTTTCGTCTTGGCCGACAAAAACGTGATGGGCGCGAATTTTGCGAACGGAATGAGATCGTGAATGACGTTTGCGAGTTCACCCTGACTGAACTCGCCTTGTTGCTCGCGCGCGAGATCCCACTTGTTGCCGACGATGATCAGGCCTTTGCGCTCTTCGATTGCGAGTCCGGCGAGGCGGCGGTCTTGCGCCGTCACGCCGGCCATCGAATCGAAGACGAGAATTGCAATGTCACAGCGGGAGATTGCGTTGAGGGAACGCAGCGCCGCGTAGTATTCGATCGCGCCATGCGCTTCGGGTTTCTTGCGAGCGCCGGCAGTGTCGATGAGTCGAATGTTCCGGTCGTGCCACGGAAAGACCGAATCGATCGCATCGCGCGTCGTGCCCGGCACGTCGGAGACGATCGCTCGTTCTTCACCGATCAAGGAATTGAGGAGCGAACTCTTTCCGACGTTCGGACGCCCGATGATGGCGAGCGCGAGTTCATCTTCGGCCATTGCGTTCGGCGCTTGCGACGGAAGAAGTTCGACGATGCGATCCAGCAGATCGCCGGTGCCTTCGCCGTGAATCGCCGAAACCGAGACCGGTTCACCAAAGCCGAGGCGCGAAAACTCGGCATGCACCGACGCGAGCGCGCTCGGTGACTCCGTTTTATTCGCAACGAGTACGACACGCCGGCGCAGCGAGCGCAAAATCTTTGCGACGTCTTCGTCGAGCGGATGGAGTCCGGATTGCGCATCCACGACGAAGACGATTGCATCGGCTTCGTGCGCAGCGGCTTCGGCTTGACGGCGCGTGGCTTCGGCAAACGCGTCGCCGTGCGCCATATCCGCATCCGGATCTATGCCGGCCGTGTCGACGACGCTAAACGTCCGGCCTCGCCACTCGCAGATCGCGTACAACCGGTCGCGCGTCACGCCCGGCGTGTCTTCGACGATCGCGAGACGCTGGCCGATCAAGCGGTTGAAGAGCGCGCTCTTCCCGACGTTTGGCCGTCCGACGATCGCGACGGTCGCCGGCCGCAGCATGCTGCCGCCGGCGGGCTCAATGGTTTGCACGGGGGGTTCCATTCGGAAGGGAGCGAACAGCGCCCCCTCGACCCAGCTATGGCAACAATTTACATCGAGACGTTCGGCTGCCAGATGAACGAAGCCGATTCGCAATACATCGCGGATCGTGCCGCTTCCGCCGGCTACGAGATCGCATCGAACCCCGAAAAAGCGAATGTCGTCGTGCTCAACACGTGCACGGTGCGTGACAACGCGGAGCGGCGTGCGTACGGGCGTATGAACCACTTCAAGGTGCTCAAGGACGCTGATCCCGATGTCCGTCTCGTCGTGACGGGCTGCTTGGCGGAACAAGATCGCGACCGCATGCAAACACTCGCGCCGCACGTCGATGCGGTGTTCGGCACGAAAGAATTGGTGCAGTTGGGCGACCAACTGCAGTCCTGGCACGCATCATTTGACGAAATCGATTTCACCGGCGAGCGCGCGTTGTTGATGCCGCTCGGCGGTTCCGCCGACGCGGTGACCGATGCGTTTTCACATCTGCGCGGCTTCGTGACGGTGCAGCGCGGTTGTTCGTACTATTGTACGTTCTGCATCGTGCCGCACGTTCGCGGACGCTTCGATCACCGGCCGCTGCGCGAGATCGTCGCGGAAGTCGAGGGTCTGATTGCGTCGGGCGCGCGCGAAGTGATGCTTGTCGGACAAACGGTCAACGCGTGGAAAGATCCGGCAACCCGTGAGGACTTTGGCGATCTGTGCAAAGCGGTCGGCGCCGTGCGCGGATTGGAACGGCTGACGTTCATCTCACCGCATCCCAAGGATTTTACCGAAAAAATCGTTGCCGATCTCGCCGCGGTTCGCCAACTCAATCCGCGGGTCCATTTGCCCTTGCAGTCGGGAAGCGACGCTATACTACGCCGGATGAACCGCAAATATACGATGGCGCAGTTTCGCGACAAAGTAGAATCGATCCATCGCTATCTGCCCGACTGGGCAATCACGACGGACATCATCGTCGGCTTCCCGGGCGAGACGGAGACGGATTTCCAAGCAACGCTCGACTACGTAAAGACGAATGTCTTCAGTAACGCGTTTACGTTCATCTACTCGATCCGCCGCGGAACACCGGCCGCGCGTTGGTCGCAAGTGCCTGGCGACGTCGCGGCGGAGCGTTTCAAACGATTGCTCGACGCGCAGAATGCGTCGACGCGCGCTTATCACGATCGCAAGGTCGGAACGACCGTTCGCGCGCTCATCGTTGGTCCTTCAAAGAAAGACGAGACGAAGCTCGCGGCAAAGACACTCGATAACGTCACGGTGATTGCGCCGATGCCGGACGACTATGATCCAGCGCTCTACGCGCGAGAGCCGTGGCTCGATGTCGATGTGGCAACTGCGCACGTCTGGGGATGCACCGGAACCGTTGTTCGACGGTCCCAGCGCTTCGACGACGCCGGCGTGCGCATAGCGCAGCCTGTCGTTAGTTTGCTCTAGCTGCTGATCTCGCCGCGCGCGTCAGCGTGTTGAAACGATGCGTTGTACGCTTGTCCACAGGAAACATATCGGACGGCTAGGGGCCGTGCCAAGAGGCACCTAACTAGACACGCTTCACGATGAGCGAAGCGGTCAAGTACTCGCCGATGCTGGAGCAGTACTTTGGGATGAAGTCGAAACATCCCGATGCAATTTTGCTTAGCCGCGTCGGCGATTTTTATGAAGCGTACGGAGAGGATGCGGAAACGATCGCGCGCGCGTTGCAGATTGCGCTGACCAGTAAAGAAGCCGGCGCGGGCCGGCGCGTCGCCATGGCGGGCGTCCCACACCACGCGCTCTCCGGGTATTTGCATAAACTCGTGCAGCAGCGTTTCATTATCGCGCTCGCGGAGCAACTTGAAGTTCCCGTGCCGAACAAACTCGTGCGCCGCGATGTCGTGCGCATCGTTACGCCCGGTACGCTCGTTGAAGAGCAACTACTCGACGGCAAGCAGAACAATTACTTGGCGGCGTTGTCGCTGCTCAATGATTCGTTTGCGCTCGCATATGCCGATGTGTCGACCGGGTACTCCGCCGCGACGGCAATTTCGGGTGAAGCGGCGTACGACGAAATGCTCGCCGAGCTCGCGCGTATCGGCCCATCCGAGATCGTGGGCGATGTCCCGGCCGACATTCGTGCAACGCTCTCGGCGGCGCTCGAGCCCGTTGGTGCGCGGCTCGCCGCGCCGTCGCTCGGGTTGGTCGAAGCGCGGCCGCGCGCCGGAATCGACGGATTTTCGCTCGACGAATCTTTCGCGATTCATCGCGCGCTCGATGCGTTGACGGCCTTCGTCAAGCGCACCGGCATTACGAATGGCAGCGACGGTCTCCACTCGCCCACGTTCTATCGTCGCGCGGAATTCCTCGCGCTCGATCCCTCGACGCGCAAAAACCTGGAACTGACGCGTGCGCAAGGGCAGAACCCGCGAGCGACGCTACTCGCTACCCTCGACGAATGTGCGACGACGATGGGCTCGCGCATGCTTGCACGGTGGATCCTAGCGCCGCTCGTCGATTCGCGCGAAATTGCGGCACGGCAAGACGCCGTAGCAACGTTGCTCGGCGAACACGCGCGGCGCGAAGCGATTCGTGAAATTCTCAAAGGATGTTTCGATTTGGAACGCATCGCGCAGAAAGCGCGATTCCGCCGCGCGTTGCCGCGCGATCTGGTGTCGCTGCGGCGCACCCTGGACGTCATTCGTCCGCTACGTCAGGTCGTACCGCCGCGACTTGCCGTGCTGGTCGAGCGGATCGACAACTTCGATATCTTGCTCGATGACTTGCAGCGCACGGTCGTCGATGAACCTCCGGCTGCGGTCGGCGATGGCGGCGTCATTCGTCCGGACGCACATGCGGAACTCGCGGAATGCGTCGCCTTGCGTACCGAGGCGCGCTCGAAGCTCTCGCAACTGGAAGAGCGCGAGCGCGAGCGTACCGGAATCAAGTCGCTGAGGATCAAATACGCAAGCGCATTCGGCTATGCAATTGAGGTCTCGAAGGGCCACACCGCTTCGGTTCCGGCGGATTACGTTCGCAAGCAAACGCTGACGACCGGCGAGCGATTCATCACGCCGGAGCTCAAGGAACTGGAGCTGGCGATTTCCGGCGCGCAATCGCGTCAAGAACAGCTCGAAGCGCGGCTGTATGAAGAACTTCTGGAGCGCGTCGCGACGCAAGCGGAAGCGTTGCTCGCGGCGGCGGACGCAATCGCCGAGATCGATGTCCTCTGCGCGCTCGCGCAGTGCGCCGCGCAACGGGGCTACGTGCGACCGGAGTTCGTCGAGGAAAGCATCCTCAGCGTCGACGATGGGCGGCACCCGGTAATGGAAGCGGTCCTGCGCACGAACTTCGTTCCGAACGACGCGCATCTGGAAGCCGGTGGGCATCGGTTCATTCTCCTTACCGGCCCCAACATGGGCGGCAAATCGACGTATCTGCGACAAATTGGTTTGCTCGTGATCATGGCGCAACTGGGGTCGTACGTCCCTGCGCGCGCGATGCGGCTGGGCGTCGTCGACCGGATCTTCACGCGCATCGGCGCCGGCGACGATCTCGCGTCGGGCCAATCAACGTTTTATATGGAGATGGCGGAAGCTGCCAACATTCTGCGGCGCTGCACGCGCCGCTCGCTGTTGCTGATCGACGAAGTGGGACGCGGCACCGGAACGATCGATGGCCTTTCGATCGCTCAGGCGATCTGCGAATTCTTGCTCGGTCTCGAAGCCCAATCGCCCATGGTGCTTTTTGCGACGCATTTTCACGAGCTCTGCGCGCTCGCCGAGCATTGGGCGCTCGTCGCGAACTATCACATTACCGCCGTCGAGAATACCGCGCGCGGCGGGGCTCCGGTGTTTTCGCATCGCGTGCAGGCGGGAAGCTCGTCGCGTTCGTTCGGCATCGAGGTTGCGAAGATGGCCGGTTTGCCGATGCCCGTCATCGAGCGCGCACGAGAAATTGCCGACGCGCTCGGCGGCAAAGCGGATGTCGAACAGCAAGTTCCGTTGCGTCGCCGCATCGCGCGTGCGACGCCGACGGAAGTGCAACTTTCGTTTCTGCGAACCGATTAGCTTAAACGGCCGCTACAACAAGCGCAGGGGTTGAGGCGCGATCGCGCCCTCGAATTCGAGCAGGGCGCGTTTGAGCGAAAGACCGCCGCCGAAGCCGGTCAGTTCGCCGTTGCTGCCGATGACGCGATGACACGGAATGACGATTGGAATCGGATTCGCGCCGTTGGCGCGACCAACGGCACGCGCGCCGTTGATCGATCGCAATTCGCTTGCGATCGCTCCGTATGACGTCGTTTCTCCGTAGGGAATCGCGCCCAGCCGCTTCCATATCGAGCGCTCGAATTCCGTGCCGCGCGCATCGAGCGAAAGATCGAACGTGCGTCGCGTGCCGCCGAAGTATTCCAGCAACTGCGAACGCGCGCGCTCCATACCTGCCTCAGCGGCCGAAGGCATTTCAACACGGGAATCGCAGAACGGTCCGCGGTTCGGTAGTGACACTTCGATCAAGACGCCGTACGAATCGACCCCGATCTGCATTTCGCCGAACGGCGTGCCGAGCGCGCAGCGATACAGGCGCGGATTCATGATTGGTGAACGTTTTCGGCACCCATGTCCACGATCCGTTTGCTCGACCCGGTGACGATCGGCCAAATCGCGGCTGGAGAAGTGATCGAACGGCCGCAGTCGGTCGTGAAGGAGCTCGTCGAAAATGCGGTCGATGCGGATGCGACGCGCGTGACCGTGAACATCGAACGCGGCGGTCTCGATCGCATCGAGGTTATTGACGATGGTCGCGGCATTGCGCCGAACGAGCTTCCGCTCGCGGTGCGCCGGCACGCAACGAGCAAGCTTACCGGCGCGTCCGATCTGGAAACGGTTGCGACGCTCGGGTTTCGCGGTGAGGGCCTCGCATCGATCGCGGCCGTCTCACGCGTCGAACTGCGTTCGCGGACACGCGATGCGGAGATCGGATCGCGCGTGCTTGCGCATGCGGAACGAGCCGACGGCATCGAGCCGGTGGCGTCACCTCGCGGAACGCACGTCGTCGTGGAAGAGCTGTTCGCAAACGTACCGGTACGTCGCGAGTTTATTAAATCTGCCGGCGCGGAATTCACGCGCATCTCAGCATGGCTCTCGACGTTCGCTCTCGCGTATCCACATGTAACGTTCACGCTCCGCCACGACGGCAAGGACGTATGGATTATGCCGTCGACAGGCGCTGCCCGCGAGCGATTGGCCATGGTGTTCGGCAGGGAAGCCGCGTCGTCACTGATTGCGCTCGAAGACGACGCCGCACGCATGGTGCACGGCCGCGTGCGCGGATTCATAAGCGCGCCCGGCAGCGATCGCGGGGACCGGCGCATGCAATTGCTGTTCGTCAACGGGCGTCTGTTGCGCAGTACGCTCATGGCGGGCGCGTGGATCGCCGGCTACTCGACGTTTGCAATGGTCGGACGTCATCCGTTCGGCGTGCTGTTCTTCGATCTTCCGCCCGGGCACGTTGACCCAAACGTGCACCCGACGAAGAGCGACGTACGCTTGCGTTACGGCAATCAAGTTTTCGACGCCGTTCGGCGAGCGATCGCAGCGACGCTACGCAACCATGCGACGAAGCGGTTTCGCGATGCCACCGTACCGTCCGCGCGCGTGTCGATCGCTCCGGCTGGTATCGATGCGTCGCTCGCGCACGTGCAATCGCTCTTCGATGACGGCGTTGCCGCTGATGCGCAGGACGTCCCGGGACACCGGTTGCGCGTATTGGCCCAGCTGCACCGCACCTATATCTTGGCTAGCGACGGCGATTCACTGCTCGTCGTCGACCAGCATGCGGCGCACGAGCGAATCGCATACGAGACCATTGTGTCGCGCGCGCTAGAGGGTGCGCACGTTGAACCGTTGCTCGTCCCGGTCGTCGTGGAACTCGATGCGTCGCAGACCGTCGCACTCGAAAGCGCGCGTGAAATGCTGCGCGAAGCGGGACTCGAGGTCGAGCCGTTCGGAGAACAGACGTTCCGGATTACGGCGACACCGGCCGGCTACGGCGCGCGCGCCTTCGATCTGACCGGTTTCCTCGAAGACTTGACCGGCGAAGCGAAAGCGCGCGACGTTCGAGAACGAGTCTGGGCGTCGCTCGCGTGCCACTCCGTCACCGTTGCGGGCGAACGCCTTGCAACCGAAGAGATGACGACGCTCGTCGAACGTCTGCAGGTGTGTGCGAACCCGATGCATTGCCCGCACGGGCGTCCGACGATGGTACGTCTCGCGCCCGACGACCTCGCGAAAATGTTCAAACGGATGTGAGCGACGGCGTTCTCGTGCTCGCCGGGCCAACGGCCTGCGGGAAAACGGATCTTGCGATCGCGCTCGCAAAGACGTTCGATGCTGAAATTATCGGAGCCGATTCCCGGCAAGTGTATCGCGATATGCCGATCGGCACGGCGGCACCGACGCGCGAGCAGCTTGCCGATGTTCCGCACCATCTCATCGGTTTTCTCGAGCCGCGCGAGCGGTATTCCGCCGGACGATTCGCGCGCGAGGCGCGGGCAATTATACGCGACATTCATGCGCGCGGCCGTCGGGTCATTGTCGTGGGCGGCACCGGCTTTTACGTACGTGCGCTCACCGGCGACGTTCGCCTTGCAGCGCAGTATGATGACGCGCTTCGAGAACGGCTCGCGCTCGAGGCGAAGGCTCATCCGGCGGAGTTTTTGCACGAATGGTTACGCCGTCACGACGCGATGCGAGCAGAAGCGCTCGATCCGCAAGATACGTATCGTGTCCTTCGCGCGTTGGAGATTACGCTTGCTCCGCAAAGCGCACACGATGCCTCGCCGGCTTCCGGCGAGCGTGCAACGCGCTTCCTGAAAATTTTTCTCGACGTGCCGCTGGTGGAGAACGATCGAAGAATAGCGTCGCGCACCGACGAAATGCTGCGCGACGGACTCGTCGACGAAGCGGAGCGCGTCGGAGCGGACGCGGTTGCCGCGACGGCCCTCGGTTATCCGCAAGCGCTCGCGTACGCGCGCGGATGGAGCACGTGTGAAGAGTTGCGCGCGACGCTTGCGCGCGCTACGCGCCGGTACGCGCGCCGTCAACGCGCCTGGTTTCGCCGCGAGCCGGAGACCCATTGGCTGCCGTCTGACGGCGTCGAGTGCGCGGCAAGGGAATTGCTCGGCTGGGCTTAAACGGACCCGTATGGCGATCAGCCTTCAGGACACGTTTCTCGCCGAATGCAGACGCGCCGGCACGCAGGTTACGGTGTACCTGATGAACGGCTTTCAATTGCGCGGGACGGTGAAGGGCTTCGATCCATTCACGGTGCTGCTCGAATACGAGCGGAAAACGCACTTGATCTACAAGCACGCAATTTCCACGATTTCGCCATCGGCTGCCGTGGCGGTCGCGCCGGAACCGCCGGTCGTGGAGAGCGGCGTTTCGTCGTGAACCAACGCGTTGCCGTGACGAAAATGCACGGCGCGCGCAACGACTTCATCGTCTTGGATGCGCGAGCACTCTCTTTTGACGATTTTGCCGCGCTCGCGCGCCGTCTCTGCGATCGCCACACGGGTATCGGTGCCGACGGCCTACTGGTCATCGGCGATTCATCGAGCGCGAGCGCGTCGATGCGCGTCATCAACGCGGATGGGAGTGAAGCGGAAATGTGCGGCAACGGCGTTCGCTGCGTCGCGCGCTATCTCGACGAACGGGGCGAAGGCGCCAGTTTGGTCATTGAAACAGCGGCGGGACCGATTCACACGTCGGTGATCGATCGCGGCGAAATTTATCGCGTGCGTGTCGAAATCGGCGCCCCGCGTCTGCTCGATGTCGCAGTTCCGATCGGTGATGCGGTCGCCGTCGATGTTGGTAACCCGCACGTCGTGCTCTTTCGTTCATCGCTTGACGATGCTGATCTCGTCGCTTTGGGTGAAGACCTCCAGCGCGACGCGGTGTTTTCCGCCGGCACAAACATTCATGTCGCGGTGATCGACGACCGGCACGCGATGCGGGTGCGCCATTACGAGCGCGGTGCGGGATTCACGCTGGCTTGTGGAACGGGCGCGGTGGCATGCGCGGCGGCCGGTATCGCGCGCGGAGGCGTCGTTTCGCCGGTCGCGATCCATGTGCCGGGCGGCGATTTGCTCGTCGCAATCGATGCGGCGGGACGTGCGTTTATGACGGGGCCTGCCGAGCACGTTTTCGACACGACGATCACCGTGCGCGTCACCGACCGCGTGTGAGCGATGATCGGCCTTGCGTATTGCGACCGTGAAGGGCGCATCTACTACGATGACACGCGAACGCCGCTTGCCGACGGAGGAATCGTTCGCGAGCCGCGGCGCGACGAACTGATCCCCGCGCCGCCGGGAACGGTCGAAATGATGTTGCCCGGGCGTCGCGTGCTAACGGTGCACGGCGGATCCGCCGACGAGTATGCCGTCGCCGCAATTCTTCCCGCAGGTTACACGCGTCTACTCGTTCCAGCGTACGCAAAAGAAGAGACTGCGCCGACGCTGCCGCTCTTCGGGTACACGTTCGCATGCGTCGTTGATGACGCGCTCTACGTCGCCGCGATGCAGACCGACGAGAGCGAGGATTGGCAGCCGCGGTATTTTGCGCAAGGTCAACTCGAGCGGCTCCTTCACGAGCGCATCGCTCGCGACCCGGGAAACCGCGCGCTCGCCCAAGTCGCGCTGTGTTCGCGTGAGTACGGATGCTTCACGGCGCAGAACGTGTTTCTCGAACGCGGTGAAGCGGCACTTCCCGTATCCCCGAAGTGCAATGCGCGTTGCGTCGGCTGCATTTCCGAGCAGGAACCGGAAGCGGGCTTGGAGTCGCCCCAATCACGCATCACGTACGAAACGACGGCCGATGAACTCGCGCGCGTCGCGATCCACCATTTGGAACGCGTCGAGCACGGAATCGTCTCGTTCGGTCAGGGCTGCGAAGGCGAACCGCTCTTGCGCTCGTTAACGATCGCGCGCGCGATCGAAAACATCCGCGACGCGCGCAGAAATGGAACGATCAATCTCAATACCAACGGCAGCATGCCGTCCGCGCTTGAACGTTGTATCGATGCAGGACTCCAGGCGGTTCGAATCAGCCTCAACTCCTTTCGTCCCCGCGTCTACAAGGCATACTATCGTCCTATCGGATACGGATTACACGACGTGCTCGATTCGATCCGCCTCGCGGTATCGCGCGGATTGCGCGTGAGCTTGAACCTGCTTACGCACCCCGGAATCACCGACGAGGAAGAGGAAGTTTCGGCGATGACTTCATTCCTTCGCGATGTGCGCGTAGCGATGGTTCAAACGCGAACGCTGAATATCGATCCCGACTGGTACTTCAGCGCCGTCCGGCGCCCGCGCCGCGTTACGGGAATGCGCGCGGCAATCGACGCGATCGCCGCGTGCGGCATCGGCATCGGAAACTTCACGCACACGCATTGAAGCTGTGGCAGATTGCGGCGGTCACGGCGGCCGGCGTCGCGTACGGAGTCTTCGCGCCCGGACAACTGACGGACGCCTTTCGTTCAATCACGCTCTACGCGCTATTACCCGCGCTCCTCTTCGAGGCCGCATGGAATCTCGATTATCGTGCAATGCGGCGTCAATGGCGCGCGATTTTTATTCTGGTTGTCCCCGGGGTCGCACTCACGGCGCTCATTATTGCCGCGGCATTGTCGATCGCCGGCGCGCCGTTCCCAGCCGCACTCCTCGCGGGTGCGATCTTGAGTGCAACGGACCCGATCGCGGTCGTCGCCGTCTTCCGGCGATTGCCGGTACCACGTACGCTTCGCACGATCGTGGAATGCGAATCGCTCTTCAACGATGCAGTCGCCGTTGTGCTGTATCGGGCGGTTCTCGCCATCGTGATGAGCGCAAACCTAACGCCTGGGCACGTCGCGTTTACCTCGTTGTCTGCACTTGTTGGTTCCCTTGCCGGAATCGCATTCGGGATAAGCGTCGCCTTTTTGGCGGCACGAACGCTGCGAAATCGAAATAGCGCGATCCTTCAAATTCTCACGACGGTCGTTTGCACGTACGGGACGTACTTTGCCGGCGAGTTGGTTCACATCTCGGGCATCTTTGCCGTTATTTCGTGCGGCATCGCGCTGCGCTACTTCGAGCGGAGGTGGGTTACCGTAGCGCTCGCTGACGATGTTGACCGGTTTTGGGACGTCGCCGCGCTGATCGCCAATGTCGTCGTTTTTTTTCTCATCGGAGCGGCGCTTTCGGTGGCGCGAATTGCCGGCAGCATTACGTTCGTTATCGCCGCACTGGCCGGCGTAGCAATCGCTCGTGCAGCGATCTCCGTGCTCTTGCTGCCTGCCCGCTTTCCTCGGCAGTGGCTCGCCGTCGTTCGCGTCGCGGGATTGCGCGGGGCGCTCTCGCTCGCACTTGCGATCGCGCTACCGCTCGATGTCCCCGACCGCGAAGCGATCGTTATCGCGAGCTTCACCGTCGCGATTGTGACGATTATCTCGAGTACGCTGACCGTACCGGCGGTCGTTTCGCGCGCCGGGCGCGTGCGGGCACGCAGGAGTATTAGTTCATGAACGACACGCCGGCTCCGACGTAGTGTGACCTTTGACCGTTGATGAGTGTGGGCTGAAAACCGTACTCCACATCAAGTTGGACGTGCGACCCGAGATCGTGCACGTAGCCAAAGTCGATCACGCTGCGTGCCGCGAGTCCAGGGCCTGCGTGGCTGAAGTATGCGTATTCTCCGAAGGCGGCAGACCCGGCGGGCAAGGACAGCGTGAGAACTATGGACGGTATGAACACGCCGTAGCTTTGGTATCGTCCGCCGGCATTGAGGGCTGACAAAGAGTTAAAACCGAGCGTACCGCTCGCGCTCCATACCGGGCTCAGCGTATACGACCAATTCACGTTTCCGGTGTATTGTGTCGCGCCCGCGGTAAACGCGGGATCGCCTGTCGGCGCGGAGACCTGCACGTTAGCACCCCAGGATGCCTTCGCGTTGTATCCGAGCTCCCACTTGACGCCGCCGCTCATATCGCTCGATCCGGACGCGATCGCGCCGCCGACCGACGTACGGTTGAACGATGGCGGCGAAAACGATATTTCCATGTGTGGGCCGACGCCCACGCGGACGAGCGACTGCGGGTAACTTATCGTGCTGCCGCCACCGGAGCCCGTCGTCGTGCTATTCGTATAGCCGTTTTCGACGTCGGCGTGTCCCTCACGTACGGTACAGACGCTCGTCGACACCGATGGACGGGTGACAATTGAGATGATTGAGCCGCACGGGTCGGGCACCGGCGTCGTAGTAGCTGCGGGCGACGGTGAGGGGGGTGTTTGAGCGATCGCCGGTACGGCGCCGGCACAACAATACAGCACGATCGCAGCCGCAAACGTGCCGAAGTGCATCCTTCCGTTGTCGCGCAACGTCAGCGGCGTTTGCCGTCCGCGAAGATCGCTTGCAGCTTTTCGCCGGCGCCGTTCTTCACGACGGCCACGATGCGATCGCGGGGCTGTAGTTGCGTGTCGCCGGTTGGGATTAGCATGTCTTCCACCTGCTCGCGTTCGATTGCGACGAGCACGCTATTGCGCGGAAGTGCGATTTCGGAGATTGTGCGTCCGGCGGCGGGTGAACCCTCGGGTACACTTATCCGAACTAGGCTCAAATTTCCGCGTCCGAAGAGATGCATCGTTTCGAGGGCTGCCGAGTAGCTCGCGGCGTTGACGTGCTCGTTCAGGACGTCAAGGATGATCTCGGTGGATGAGATGACCGTGACGGGGTCTTCGGGGTCGAGGGAATCAAAAATTTGTCTATTGCGCGGGTTGTTCACGCGGGCGATGCAACGCGCTTTCGATTTTTTCTTCGTGAGCAGCACTACGACGAGATTGTCTTCATCGTCTCCGGTATCAGCCACGACAACGTCCGCGCGCGCGACGCCGGCGGCCTCCAGGACGAACGGATCGCAGCCGTCGCCTGCCATTGTTACTTGACGGTCGATAAGCGTGTCGAGTTGTTTGGCTTTTTTATCGTTCTTTTCGACGACGACGACTTCGTGATTCTGATTCAGCAGCGCGCGCGTCAAGTAGGAACCGACTTTTCCGCCGCCGACGATGATGATAAACATGTTTGCGTTCTTATGCCGTTTTTGCTTCCGGTGTTGCGCCGTGGAACATCTTTGCGAATTCGCTGATCGCTTCGGGCGCGACGATCGCGTTGATCTCGTCGCCTTCTTCAAGAAGCGTATCGTTGCAAGCGACGAACACGGAGGTGCCGCGGCGAACGGCACCGATTCGCACGAGCCCCTCTCGCTCGAGATCCGCGACGCGTGCTCCGGCGTGCGGGTTACCGATCACCGCTGATAGCGACGTGAGTTTTCCGAAATCAAACGAATGCATGGGATCCCACGGCGCTTCCATTAACGTGTCGCGAATTAGCTTTGCACCGACGGTCGTCGGCACGACCGTTTGCACGCCGAGTTCACGATACATTTGTCCGCGTGGCGGATCGTAGATCCGACAGACGACGCGTGGAATTTTGAACATGCGCTGTGCGATCAGCGCGGCCATGATGTTGCGGTTGTCGCCGTCGGTAACCGCAACGAAGCCGTCGGAGCTTTGAGCGCCCGATCGTTTGAGAAGGTCATAGTCGATACCGGTACCGACGACGACGTGACCTTTGAATTTTGCGCCCAAGCGCTTGAAAGCGGCTGGATTCTCATCGACGACGATCACTTCATGACCGTCTGCGTCGAGTAACTTCGCGAGCGCGGAGCCGACGCGACCGCACCCGACGATAAGGTATCTCATGAGCGAGGAGTAGCGTTCTTTGCGCGTCCTGTAGCTCCCCTGTGAATTCCATGAGACTACTGAAGGAGGAGCCCCTGAAGATCAGAATTAACGGGAGTTTTGCCGGGGCGTGGCTCAGCTTGGTAGAGCGCTTCGTTCGGGACGAAGAGGTCGCTGGTTCGAATCCAGTCGCCCCGATAGTTTCAACAGGGTTTGCTAGCCGAACCACTGGGGCTTGCGACGGAGACCCGTCGCGAGCCCCATCTGATTGTTAAGGGATCGTGTTCGCGAGATTTAGTCCGGCGTCGAAGCGCGTGCTGCGTGCAGCAGAGCAAGAGTGCCGTAACCACAATCAGTACTACGTTGGTGCCGAGCACCTGATGCTCGCGCTGCTCGAAGAACGCGACGCGCAAATTTTCGAAGACTTGAAAACGTCGGGCATCGATATTCGGGAACTGCACGCGGAAATTCGCCGCGCGCTCGGCGCCGCGGAAGACCGATTGTGGGAAGGGATTCTCGTCACGCCGCGCGTCCGTAAAATCGTCGCACTCGCCGAAGAGCACGCCGGTGAGCGGCCCGTGGAACCGGCAGACCTTCTCGTCGCATTGCGGGCCGAAGGCGGAAGTTTAGCGGCGGAAGTTTTGCGGCGTGCCGCGCAGTCGGCAACCCCGGCGGAGTAACCCTTGGCGCATCTCCAGGATGTCATTGTCTCGCTCGTGGATCATTATGGATACGGCGGCCTCTTCATCGTCATGGCGCTCGGAAACATCGGCGCGCCAATCGGCAGCGAAGTCGTGTTGCCGCTCTCCGGGGCGCTCACGGCCACGGGTCACCTCGCAAGTCTTTGGCTCACGATCGTCATCACGGTGATCGGAGAACTCGCAGGCGCAACGGCCGGTTACCTAATCGGGCGTTTCGGGGGGCGACCGCTGATCGATAAGTATGGCAGATTCGTGCACCTCACACACGAGAATTTGAATCGGGTACACGGATTCTTCGAACGTTACGGCAGCTTCGCGATCTTCATTTGCCGGTTCGTTCCGTTCATTCGCGGGGTCGTTTCCATTCCGGCCGGTCTCGCGGAAATGAACCTCGCGCAGTTCTATTTATGGTATGCGCTCGGTTCACTCGGTTTCTGCGGTTTGCTCGTGCTGGTCGGATTCGAAGCCGGCGATCATATCGACTCGCTTACACCGCTGTTGCACAAAGGCGGCCTGTTCGTCGCCGCCGGCGCCGTGCTCGTCATGGTTGCGCTGTGGCTCGTACTGCGCAAGCGCGCCGAACGCCGTCAAGCATAGTGTCCGATTCGCACGAAGATTACCGCGCAAACGTGTAGTTCGATAAGTTAAGCGTTGCGTCGACGCTGTAGCCGGGAAATCGCGCTGCGATATCCTCGCGCAGAGCGAGATGATACCCGCGGACGTTTTCGAACTGTGGCGTAATCACGAGCGAACTGCCGTTCGCGTATTTCCAGCGCGCATCGTGGATCAATCGCGTTGCATCCGTTACCGCAATGGAAACGGATTGAACGCGGCCGTTCGGCGCCTTTGGCGAGAATACGAATCGCGATACCGCGCCGTCGTCGCCGGTGGAGAGTAACGTATAATCGCGCAACATCTCATCCTTTGACGGCAGCGTCGTGCGCATGTCCTTGTATTTGCTTAGCGCTCCCTTCGCGTTGTCGAGAACGAGCCGCTCCGTCGGCCGGTTGTAGTACATTGTACCGGTAAATCTTTTTCGCACGGGCAGTCCGGCGTGTAACGTAACGTCGAGTTCCGCCGTGGCCGTGTACGCATTGAGCGACGGGTTCGGATCGAGCGCGGCTTGCAGAAGATCGGTGCTTGCCGGCGACGCGGAGATCGTGCACGCGAGAACAAGCGCGAGAAACCCTGATGTACGACGCAAGACGTCCTCCGTTAGCGCATGCCGCATTTCATAGAAGGGCCTTTCGAGCCGATCGGCTTGGCCCCCGTCTCTCAGACTTCAAAGCGAAAGCGGCCCCGGCCTCGAACAAATTTACCAGAACACGATCATGCAGGTAACGACCACGCTCGAGCAGCGTCTCGCCCAGGTTCCTGATGCACCCGGCGTCTATCAAATGATAGGCGTAAGCGGCGATATTCTTTACATTGGGAAGGCGGTGTCGCTACGTAACCGCGTGCGTTCGTACTTCCAGGACTCGGCGAGCCACCATATTCGGACGCAAGCAATGGTCGAACGTGTCGCGGACGTCCGAACCATCGTTGTCACGAATGAGGTTGAGGCGCTGATTTTGGAAGCGAACTTGATCAAGCGTCATCAGCCGCCGTTCAACGTACGTCTGCGCGACGACAAGCGCTATCCCTATCTCAAGGTAACGAACGAATCGTTTCCGCGCGTCGTCTTCACGCGCATGGTGAAAGATGACGGCGCGCGCTACTTCGGTCCGTATACGAACGCGCACGGTTTGCGCGAACTGATCGATCTCGTGCGGCTCGTCTTTCCCCTACGCACGTGCCGCGAGCCGATCGACGGCCGGCGTAAGCGCCCCTGCTTGCAGTATCACATCAAACGCTGTCTCGCACCGTGCGTCGGCTATCAGACCGAAAGCGAGTACGAGGCGATGATCGATGAGGTCGTCCTGTTCTTAGAAGGTAAGCAAGACTCGCTGCTTGCGCGACTGCAAACCGAGATGCAGCAGTCGGCGGAACAGTATAACTTCGAGGCGGCCGCGCGCCTTCGCGATCGCATCGTGCACGTCCGCCGCGTCACGGAAGGCCAGAAAGTCGTCTGGCGATCGCGCATCGATATGGACTTGATTGCGACGGCCCGCGCACAGGGGCAAGCGTGCGTGCAAGTCTTCATGGTGCGCGGCGGCAAATTGATCGCGCAAGAGAATTTCGTGCTCGACGGCGTGTACGAGCAAACCGACGCCGTGTTGATGGACGAATTCCTCAAGCAGTTCTACACCGCGCGAACGGCGAGCGCTCCTGAAGGCAACGGTGTTTCGGCGTTGCCCGCGCGCGTCGCACGCGACAATGTGGTGCCGGTGCCTGAAAAAGCGCGCGCGCGGCGCAGATCGACGAGCGCCGCCGCGGTGCCGAAGGAGGTGCTCGTGCAGACGATGCCGGGCGAAGAGCTGCCGCTGCTCGAATCGTGGCTGTCGGCGCTCAAAGGCCAGCGCGTGCGCATTCTGCATCCGCAACGCGGCGAACGCGCCGAGTTCATGCGTCTCGTGCAAAAGAACGCCGAACAGAATCTCAAGGCGTTTCTCGCGCATCAAGAAGTGCAGGAGAGCGCGCAGGCACATTCGCTCACCGAACTCGCCGACGCCCTGGAACTTCCCGAAGTTCCGCATCGCATCGAGTGTTATGACATCTCGAACATTCAAGGCACGAATCCCGTCGCATCGATGGTCGTCTTCGTAGAAGGGCGAGCAAAAAAGAGCGATTACCGCAAGTTCAAAATTCAGTACGATCGCGGGCCAAACGATTTCGCAATGATGCAGGAGACGCTGCGCCGGCGATTGCGCTATCTACGTCACGAAACCGATCGGGAAGTGACGTCGCCCGAGCGCCAAATCGCCAAAAAAGAAAAGTTCAACAAGACGCCGGACTTGTTGCTGATCGACGGCGGCAAGGGGCAATTGAGTGCGGTCGTCGAGGTCCTCGAAGACATGGACATGACGGGCATTCCGATCGCCGGCCTCGCGAAAGAACACGAGTGGCTCTACGTGCCCGGGAATCCCGATCCGATCGTCCTTCCCCCGAACAGCGCCGGCTTACATTTGATCATGCGCATTCGCGACGAGGCGCACCGGTTCGCGGTGACGTATCACCGCCAGCGGCGTGCGAAAGCGATGACGCGTTCCGCGCTCGATGCGCTTGCCGGTGTCGGACCCGTCCGGCGAAAGCGTCTGCTCGCGACATTCGGCTCCGTTGCGGCGATCAAACGGGCTTCGATCGACGAGATCGCCGCGGTGAAGGGAATGACGCCATCGCTTGCAGCACAGATCAAAAGTGAACTGCTCAGCCCCCGCAGAGTAGGAGAGGCATAATGCACTGGCTCTTGCGTTTCATCATTACCGCGATCGCGTTATGGGCGATTGCCACGTACATTCCGGGTTTCCACTTGAACGCGTGGACCGACGCCATTTGGGCAGCGATCATTTTCGGCATCGTGAACGCGCTGATCGGACCGGTTCTCAGGCTGATCTCGCTACCGTTGACGTTTCTTACGCTCGGCCTATTTACGATCGTCATCAACTGGATACTGTTCGCGCTCACCGTTTGGCTCTCGCCGGGATTGCATACGACGGGCTATCCGTGGCCGGCGTGGGAATCGACGCTCGTCGGCGCGATCATCATGATGATCGTCGGAACGCTCGTGACGATGCCGCTGTCGCGGCGCGAGCCTACCGCGCGCGTATAGATCCGATGCATCGTCCGGGCGGAAACCGAACGCTTGTGTGGTGTGTTATAGTAGGTACTCCGGTCTCGCGGCGCCTACGCGGATTTTGGGCGGAACCCAAAACCGCAACGGATTCCGCGAAGCGGAATCCTATGGGGCTGAACTAGGCTCGACGGGAAGATCCGTGGCCGGCGTTAGCAAGCGGAGTTGCGAGCTCTCCTAAAACGATCGCACGGCAATATCTGCCAACAACGAATACGCACTGGCTGCCTAATTTAGGCTAGTCACCGGACGCGGAGGGTCGGCCCGAACCGCTCTGCTCTCCGGTCATGAACTCGGGCTGGTACGGACGCGTGATTCGACGTCCGTACGAGATCAAGAATCTGCTGCGCGCGGTAAGTCCCGCTTTGAGACGTACGCGCGAGTAAGTCAAAGTCAAAGCTGAGCTTGGAGAACGCGCCGGGCAGGCTTTTCGGACTCGGGGGGCAGTACCCCGACAGCTCCACCAAACGTTCGCTGTAGCTGAATGAATGATTATTCGTTCAGCTATTTCGGTTTCCGTTGGAAGCCGCCGAAAGGATCATGAAGAAGCGCCGTTCGGTATTGCGTGAACTCGCAAAATAGCTTTATCTGGATTGACGACGATGTCGTCCATGCAATTCATGAGGCCCAGATCTCAGAACACGGGGGAGCGCTCGGATTCGGGATCTGGGCCCTCTTAGCATCTGCCCTCGATCGTCCGAGAAGTGCAGCTTCCTATTTAGATCCTGACGTCGCAGAGCTGGCCGCGTTGTACGCGCTGCGTGTAATAAAGAACCATCCTTTCGTAGACGGCAATAAGCGAGTCGGGGCAGTGCTTCTCGAACTTTTCCTCGACCTAAATGGCTATGAGCTGACAGCTACCGACGAGGAGATGCTTCCTGTCATACTCGCTGCAGCGAGCGGAACAATCGGCGCCGCAGAGCTGGCTGACTGGATTCGAAACAAGTCCGTGCGCGTAGCGTAATCCTGACGGTCAAGACCCGGCAAACAAGCGACTCGATTCAATTTTGCTCGCTAATTTTTTTGAACTGGCCAGCAAGCAAAATTGATTTTGGAACTATCGTTTTTTCGCGCGCGCAATCGATCATTCACGCGCCGGTCGCCGAACGGCTTGAGGGCGACGCGGTGCGGCACGTACCGGTGCCTCTATGTGCGTATCGTCCGCCGGGGACGCCAGTTGGCGCTCCAAATCCGTGAACGCGTCCATGATCTCGCGCGCCTCGTACAGTAGGCGACGTTTGCGTCCCAGGCTGACCGGGCGAAGGATTTCAGCTTTTTCTAGTCGTGCGACGGCTTCAGTGATGCTCGATAGCGCGCTGCCTGTCCTCTGCTGGAGGTTTGAAACTGTCGTGAGCGGTGTCCCGGGAAGCATCTCAATGATGCGCAAGACGGCCGAATGGCTACGAACGCTGCCAAGGCGTTCGCGCCACGCCGACTGGATCGCCGCAATCCGCTTCTCAAAGGCCGACGCATCTGCTGCCGCTCGCGTACACGCAGCAGCAAACGTTCCCATCCAGCGATTTAAACCTTCAGAGGCCTGCGGAGAATCCGCTGGGCCGTCGTACCGCGTAGAGCTGAGCCCGGCTATATAATCACGCGCACGGGTTGCCAGAATAAGAGAAACAGGTGGCGACACGACGCTCGTCAAGCCGCGCCGACGAAAGACTAGGTGGATCAATACGCGTCCGATCCGGCCGTTGCCATCTGCGAACGGATGAATGGTTTCAAACTGCGCGTGTGCGATAGCGGCTTGTGCAACGGTCGGCAATGCATGCCCGTTGCAGAAGGCGATCAGATCATCCATAAGGCCCGGAACGAGATCCGGACGTGGCGGCACAAACGCCCCGGAGAGCGGATTGTAATCGCTGCCACCGATCCAGTTTTGCTGCGTCCGAAAGTTGCCGCCGTACTCCGCAATACGCGTAGGCGCAAGTAGACGGCGATGCGTCTCGAGCAGCAATTCACGCGTAACGATGGGGTTGTTCGTGATTTCGCGTATTGCGAACGTCATCGCATCGATGTTTGCAAGAACTTCGATCGCAATGTCGTCTTTTAACGCGTCACCTTCGGAGCGTGCTGCGTCGGCCCGGAGTAGCCGGCTAGGCCCGATCTGCAAACCCTCGATGTGAGATGAGGCGACGGACTCAGCGCGCAACAATAGACGCGCAAGTGCCTCGGTGTCGGCCAATGTGGTCGATGAGCGGTCGAGCTCAATAATGGCGCGCTCAGCATCAGCGACGTCGGC
Organism: Vulcanimicrobiia bacterium; assembly: GCA_963737065.1. Taxonomy (GTDB): domain Bacteria; phylum Vulcanimicrobiota; class Vulcanimicrobiia; order Vulcanimicrobiales; family Vulcanimicrobiaceae; genus JAMXLG01. The sequence continues at coordinate 634,951 of CAVTRC010000001.1, read as the reverse complement.
GGCTTCCGGGCCGCCCAAGGAAAAGCTCCGACCAGAGAGTAGGTCAGGCCGATATGCGAGGTACGTGCCACCTCGTCGATCGCGACGTGGTATGCCGATGCCTGTGTCAAGCGTTGGATCCGGGGGCCAGAAGCGTTCTTCGAAGTTCGCCATGAGTCTGTCTTTGACTTTACGGTAGAACCCGAAAAAACGTCACCATTAATTTCGGCTTCGTCAACAAAGTCAAATTTCAAACTTGGCGGCAAGGGTGACAATCGCCTTCCCGTCGGGGGGAGCGAGCGCCCAAAGGCGCGCCTTCTGATCGCTTTACCGAGCAAAGGAAATGCGGGCGCCTATCAAGGGTCCACGATCTTCCCCGGCCACCGTCACTTCGTCCGCGAGCGTTTCGCTTATGCGCGCGATTCTTCAGTGGTACGGAATAACGATTTTGTGATTCGCTGCCGGGCGACTTTCATCGCGTACATGCGGTGATCCGCCGCGGCAAGCAGTTCGTCACCCGTGCGTCCGTCGCGCGGGTACGCTGCTTCGCCGATGCTCAACCCCAGCCTGATTTCGTGATTCGCCACCGTCATCGGCGTCTCTAAGATTCGCGCGACGTTGTCTCGTATTACCGACGCTTCGCTCGCTGAAGCGTGAGCAATGACTCCAAACTCGTCACCGCCGAGCCGCGCGATCTCGTCCGATTCGCGAACCGCGTTGCGCAGTCGCGCAACGAGGACTTGAAGCACCAGGTCGCCCGTCTGATGTCCGTACGAATCGTTGACGCTTTTGAAACCATCGAGGTCGAGATAAAACAGCGCGACGGTTTCGTGACGTTCCGCGGCGCGGTGGATCGCGCTTTCCAACCGCTCGTTGAATGCCGCACGATTTAACACGTTGGTCAGCGGATCATAATATGCGAGCGTGCGCAGGCGCTGATTCGCCACTTCCGCGTGTTGCTTTTCGATCGCAAGCGTGCGGACGCGCTCGACGATCGCAAGCGAAAAGACGATGGCCTGAATGATCCACGCAAGCTGAATCTCGCGGGTGAAGTACCCGATGGCTACCGGGATAAACCCAAAGAGAAAGATCCATGCTGAACGGTTTCCTCTTCGGGTGCATAGCGCAGCTGCAAGGATGACGAGCGCCATGCCGGCGATCAGCAAAAGCGGTGCAAGCCCGTCGATGACGCGGCCAAAGTTGATTGGGAGTGCCGTGATCGCGACGATACCGAAGACCGCAATGAGCAGTTTGTCGAGGACGGGCAACGATGCCGGCGTACCAAGGAACGTGCGAACGAACAGCAAGAACGCGATAAACGACAACGCATCGGTAAATGAGAGGGCAATGACCGGATCGATCGAGAGCTTCGGCCAGAGATACACGCCGCCGACGCCGCTCGTCAGCACGCCGTTACACGCGATCGTCACGATATAGAACAGGCACAGCAACGCGCCGCGATCGCGCAGTACCAACCCCATGTAGAAGTTCACGAGACCGACGGCGATCATTACGCCGAAGAAGACGCCGAATACCAGACGGCCGAGCAGCGCCGTATCAACCGCGCTTCGCTCAGGAATCAACGTCAGCTGTAGCGGCTGATCTTGATGGTACTGCAGGTGCACGTAAAACGGCCGGTCACCGATGTCGCGCGTGTCGAACGTAATACCGGTACGCGGAAAAGCACCCTCCGCCTCAACGAACGGCTCAGCCGCTCCCCTGCGGATTTCGTCGTAGTTCCCGTCAGGGCGCGGCACGTAAAACGACGCGTGGGCGACGAAACCGGGCGTGGAAAGGGCCCATTGAGACGGAGCGTTGCTCGCAACGCGGACGCGAAAACGCAGCCATAGGTCCGTCGCGTCATCGGGCATCGCGAAGTGTTTGAACGAGACGAACGTACCGTCGCCGCGCAGCACTTGCGCGCGCGTGAGCGACCCGGTCGCAGCTTCGCTATGCGACAGTACGTCGATTGCGTTCGTATGCGGCGCGAGTACGACAAATAGAAGCGCCGCGATGAGTGATAACTTCACCGCTCTACAGCAACTATCGGCCGGACGCTCGCTCGGCCGCAGCGTCCGCGCGGCAACATTGCGAACGCTTTAAAAACCGGCGGCAGAAGAGGGGCCGGGGGTGCGGGGCGGCACGGCGTATCGGACGGGATGATCGTTTTGCTCGGCGTGCTCCTCGTCGTCATCGGGTTCGCGCTGCGTTTCAATCCGCTCCTCGTCGTCACGGTCGCCGGTATCGTTTCCGCCTTGCTCGGCGGCGTTAGTCCATTGCACGTCCTGGACGCGTTCGGAACCGGGTTCGCGAGTAGCCGCTCCGTGACGATCGCGTTCGTCGTGTTACCCGTTATCGGAATCTTAGAACGATACGGTTTGCAACAGCGCGCAAAGGCACTGATCTCGCAGGCGGCAGCGCTCACCGCCGGCCGGCTACTGTTGCTGTATTTATTCGTCCGCCAACTCAGCGCCGCATTGGGATTGACGAGCATCGGCGGCACGCCGCAGATGGTGCGGCCCGTGATCTATCCGATGGCCGAAGGCGCGGCGATGCGCAAGCATGGTGAATTGCCCGAACGCGTAACGGAGACGATCAAAGCGCATAGTGCGGCCGCAGATACGATCGGCGTATTTTTCGGCGAGGATTGTTTCGTTGCAATCGGTTCGGTATTGCTCATTGCGAGCTACGTCGATGCGAGCTATCATTTGAAGCTCGATCCGCTGCAGATCGCGATTTGGGCCGCGCCAACCGCGATTGCGGCCTTCCTCGTTCACGGCTTCCGCCTGCTGCGACTCGACAAGCGGCTCGCGGAGATGGCCAACGACGCGCGTCCGGAGCGCGTCTCGCCGTGATCGGCGCTGACTGGATCTACTGGCTTCTCGGCGCGTTTTTCTTTATCGTCGGCGTGCAGATCGCGTTCGATCGTCAGCATCCGAAGCGTTGGACGAATTCGCTGTTTTGGTGTCTACTCGGCGCGTCGATGTGGTACGGCAGCTTCATTTCCACATTACCACCGTGGCTGCTCGGCGTCGCGGTGATCGCGATGGCCCTCATCGCCGGGTTCGGATTAACAGGCGCGGGAACGGTTCGCACGACGAGTGAGTCCGAACGTAGAGCGAGCGCGTCGCGCAGAGGCAATTTACTGTTCGTTCCCGCGCTTACGATTCCGGCGGTTACAGTTTTCGTGAGTGTCGTTCTGGGTCGCATGGCGATCGGCGGCCACGCGCTCTTCGCAGCCGGGGCACAGACGCTCGTGGGGCTGGGCGTTGCAACGATCGCTGCGCTCGTCGTTGCGACGATCATCTTACGTCCGAAACACCCCGGGATCGCGATGACCGAAGGGCGCCGCCTGCTCGAAGCGATTGGTTGGGCGGCATTGCTTCCACAAATGCTTGCCACGCTCGGGCTGTTGTTTACGCAGGCGGGCGTCGGGACGCAAGTCGGGACGATCGCGCACAACATCGTTCCCGAGCACTCCCGCATTTTCGCCGTATTGGTGTATGCGATCGGCATGGCGATCTTCACGATCATCATGGGCAACGCGTTTGCCGCGTTTCCGATCATGACGGCCGCGGTCGGCTGGCCGTTGCTCGTGACGCGCATGGGCGCACATCCCGCGCCGCTCTTTGCCATCGGTATGCTTTCGGGATTTTGCGGAACCCTGTGCACGCCGATGGCGGCAAACTTCAATTTGGTACCGCCGGCGTTGCTCGAGATGCGCGACAAGTACGCGCAGATCAAAGTTCAAATACCGACCGCCGTCGTACTGCTCATCGCGAACATCTGCTTCATGCTGATCTTTCCGTTCTCATGATCGAAGAACTCGCACCGCACATCGTCCCGGTCGTCTTGGCGAATATCACGACCGCGTATCCTTACCATGATTCGCATCTTGCGTTTGCGGGCGAGCCGCCACACGATCCGTTCGCGGCGCATCCGGCCTTTGGAAATTCGTTCGATTGGCACTCCAGCGCGCATTCGCATTGGACCGCAATTCAGTTAATCGAGCACGCTGCATCGAAATGCGGCGAAACGCCGGAAGCGATCGGAACGTTAGAAGAAGCGGTTGCTGCAAACCTCCAACGTACGCACGTCGATGCGGAGATAGCGTACCTCCGCCGGCGCGCGGCGTACGAACGCCCGTACGGATGGGCTTGGGCGATGGTGCTGGCGGCGGCTGCAGAGCGATCCACGCGTTCGCTCGTCGCACAACGGGGCCCGGGATTGCGAGCACTGGCCGAGTGCATTGCAGCGACCGCGATGCGATGGCTCGATGTGTTGCCGCTACCGGTTCGGCATGGCGTTCATTCCAATACGGCGTTCTCGCTGGGGCTGATGTTCGACGCATCGCAAACGCTCGGCTTTACGGATCTGTCCGCAACGATCGCCGATCGTGCACGTGCGTGGTTTTCGCAGGATCGCGATTGGCCGGCGCACTTCGAGCGCAGCGGCAATGATTTTCTTTCGCCGGGCCTGGCGGAGGCCGATCTCATGCGGCGCGCCCTTGCGGTGAACGAATTTGCAACGTGGTGGAGTACCTTTTTACCGAGCCTGTCCGCGCGCTCGGCGATTCTGTCCGCGGTGACGATTCCGGACGTTGACGACGGCCATATCGTTCATCTGCACGGCCTCAACCTCTCGCGCGCCGGAGCGCTCGCGCGGATCGCCGCTGCGTTAGAAGACGTCGAACTCCTCGACGCATGCGCGACGGCTCTACGGCGCGAGCGTCGGGCGCGTGACATCCGGATACTACAGCGAAACGCATTGGCTCCCGACGTTTGCTTGGGATGCGGCGAGCAGTATCGACGCGGCAGCCCAGTTACACGATTTCGACGATACGACGCCATGAACAGCGTGTATCAATCGGCCGTTTCATGTTCACGCACGAATGTTTGCGGGTCTTTGTCGTGATCGTCGGCGCCGGCTTTCCCGCTTGGAAACGCATTGCGCAAGCGTAAAAAGTGCAAGCCGAGCGCGATGCGTTGCTCCATATCCATCGAGCGACGCGCCGCAGGCAGTGGTCCGCTTTCCTCTTCGCGCATGTGATCGTCGTTCGCACGGCGAGCGCGATCGACGGCACTTCGCCACTCGTCACTGCCGACATCATATCGGTCGGCATCGCGAACGGCGTCCCGAATTTCGTTGTGGTCCTTGATCGCGTCGGCAACGTCGTCGTCGTCGTGAGCAGCCTTCAGCAACGCCGGATAAAACGAATCCTCCTCGGCAACCGCGTGCGCGCACAGCAACGGACCGAGTTCAAACCATAAATGCCGCAGATCGTCCTCGGTGTTTTGCTCCGCGACCCGCGCGAAGAGCCGGCGAAACGTCGCATGGTCGTCGAGGATTAGTTCGGTCACATCATCGGAGACGATTGCTTTATAATCCATTCCTCACATGTGCGCGTTACCGGGCTGCGATAAACGTTAACGTTCGCTTGCTTGCAACCGTCCCATCGATCTACGAGCTTACGTCAGGGCGCCGTACGAGCCGAAAAACTCGTTCATCATCACCCAAGCTTGTCGCGCGGCGATCGCATTATAGCTGGGGCGTTGATCGCAGAAGAAACCGTGGTCGGCTTGGCTGAACACGACCTGTTCGTGCGTCGCTTTCGCGTCCGTTAGTGCGTCGGCGACGGCGCGGTACTGTTCGGGCGGAATATGCGAATCGAGTCCGCCCCAGAACATGAGAATCGGTCCACGTTGTTTGTACGCAAGCGGAAGCAGATCCGGCGCGATCCTTCCGCCATAAAACGACACCGCGGCGCGCAAGCTGATACGCGAGTTCGCTAGGTACGCGACGCGGCCGCCCATACAGAAGCCGACAGCGGCCATTGCACCCGAATCGGCGTTCCGATCGCCGGCGAGCCACGTAAACGTCGCGTCGATGTCGGCTTCCAACCCCTCGCGCGTCATTGCGTTCATGTGCTCGCGCACGGCATCGAGATCGCCGTACTTCGCCGTAAAACCGGATGCGGCGCTGCGATGAAAAAGTTCCGGTGCGATGGCGACCATACCAAGCGCGGCGAAACGTTGCGCAACGTCGCGGATGTGGTCATTGACGCCATACGCCTCTTGAAAGACGGCGATTCCGGGTGCGCGCTCCGGTGCGCCGGCGCGCGCGACAAAAGCGTTCATGATCGTGCCGTCCGAGACGGGCACCGTAACGTACTCCGTGCGTGTTGCGGTCATGATCGAAGTCTTTACGGCGGCGTGATTCGCGCATCCCGGTCCCTTGCCGCAGGTTGCCGGCAGGAAGGACGCTCGCTGCACGATACCGCAGAAGCGCCCTATGAGCGTCGTTCTCGAAGTTCATCTCGTCGTTGCGTTTTTGCTCGCGTTGTGCGCGATCATCTTTAGTTGGAACGCCCAGGGACGCCGGGTCGTCAACGCGGTTGCCGCGCTGCAATTCGTCACCGGCCTCATCGTCGCCGGAATATTGGGCGCATCGCGCGTTCCGTTGCCGCCGCGCGTATGGTTTCACATCGTCGCGGCGGTTCTGATTCTCGCGTGCTACGGCGTATCGTTGCGATTCAGCAAGCGCGCCGGCGGCAACGGCACCGCAATGGCGTTCTCGATCGCGGGGCTGCTGCTCGTGCTCTATAACGTCTACGTCGGGTGGAGCATGGCCGGAGGAGTCAGCAAACCGTGAGGCGTTCGGGCGCTCTGCTCGTCGTCGTCCTCGTGATCGTTGTAGCCGCCGGCGCGTGGTTCGTGCTGCACCGGCATGGTGCGAATCCGGGCGGCGGACACGTGACGGTGTATTATACGAAAATCGACGGTTCGAGCTTGGGCACGTGGACGGTTTCGCTTCGTCCTGCGCAGCCCGGCGAAAGCGCGACCGAACATCTTCACAATGTGGCCCTCTATGCCGCGGTCCAATCCGTGGCCGGTCCACCGAGCGAAGTTCAAGCGATTCGCTTTCCGACCGGAACGCACGTAGAGAACGTTCTCGTTAACGGAACGACGGCAACGGTCGATCTTTCGAAAGAAGTGACGGCATCAGGCGGCGGATCGTTCGCGGAAAACGGCGAGTTCAAAGGGCTCGTGTACACGCTAACGGGAATTCCACCGATCAATGCGGTCCAGATTACGATCGAGGGCCGAAAAGTGGATACGCTCCCGGGGGGACATCTTGAACTCGACACGCCGCTTCGTCGTTCGGACTGGTAGCGCGGTCGCGCTGCTCGCGCTGCTCTTTACCGGAGTGGTACGAGCGGACAGCGCCTCTTACGCGTTCGAAACGCAAACGCTGACATTCACCCATCTGGTACGAACCGCGGCCGGCACGGCCGTCGGCGTCAACGATCCGGGATTTCGCGGCCTCTTGAAGTCGCTCGGCGCAACGCTCACCTGGCACGCGGGTGAGCGTTATGTTTTGATCTCGACACCGCAACCGCTCGTTCTCAATTTTGCGGTCGGGCAGAAACGGTATGACATGGGCCTGCTCTCCGCGACGGCGGCGTTCGCGCCGTTCGTGCAGAGCAATGAAGTTTTTCTTCCGTTTGAAGATCTGCTTCATGGGCTTTCGCTCGCAGAAAGAAACGACGGCGGCACGGCGGTGCTGCAGCCGCAGCTGACGTCCGTCGACGTGCAGGGGTCGGGATCACAGGCGATCCTCGTTGCGCATGCGGCCATTGCGTTGCATCCGCGCGTGGTCTCCGACGCGGCCGACCGCGTCGTTTATGAGTTTGACGGAGTGGCTTCGTCGATCGATGGATCGCGCGACATCCAGGCCGGCGGCATTCGCTCGATGGACATTACGACGAGCGGTTCGATTCGCGACCCGCGCACGACGCTCGTATTGAGCCCCGCGCCAAACGCGCGTCACGATGCTCCGCGCAGCAACAACGGCGATTTCGAAGTCGGCTTCGGCGCGAACGGGAGCGCGCCGCCGCTCGTCGCTGCAAGGGTGTCATCGAACGTGCCGCCGCCTCCGGTGCAGCAGCCCGCAGGCGTTCCCTCCGGGAATTCCGCGCCGGCGACTTCGTCCGTGACGCCGGCCCCGATCGACAATTCCGGCGCCGCAAACGTGACCGGCATCGCGGTGCAGCAAACGCGAGCCGGCGCAACGGTCACGATCGCGGTCAGCGGCAATGCGTCGTACGAGTGGCATCGGCTGCGCGAACCGGACAATAGGTTCTGGATTGATATCAAGAGCGCGCAATTGCAGAGCGGAGCGCGCGACGAGAGCGAGAGCGATCCCCTTACCGCAATGCGCGCTCGGCAACTCGATTCGCAAACGGTGCGGATTGCGCTTTCGCTCACGGGAACGAACCAACTCTCCGTTTCTCCGTCCGCAACGGGCATCGTCATCAACATCGGGAGCAACACGGTCGCCGATGAAGTGCGCAGCGGAACGGGAAGCGTTGGCTCCGTCGTCTCCGCGAACGAACCTCAAACGCTCGTCACACCGGTACCGCCGGAAGATTACGGTCAACAGACGGCTGCGTCGAATACCAACGACAGCACGCCATGGAAATTCGGCGGTGGCCGGAGCAGCTATGTGCCGATGAACCGGAAACTGATCGTGATCGATCCCGGACACGGCGGTGGAGATCGCGGGACGATTCACGGCGGCGTGTCCGAAGCAGATCTGACGCTGGATATGGCGAAGCGGCTTCGCGCCGTGTTGATCGCGCGCGGCTGGCAAGTGATCATGACGCGAACGGTCGATCACGACGTCGATGGAACGCCCACGAGCCAAGCGGAAGCGGAGCAGATGGGCTATCACAGCTCGGCTGCCGGCGATCTACAGGCTCGCGACGATATCGCCAACCGCTCCGGTGCGCGATTATTCATCAGCATCCACGCGAACGCGTATATCAACAGCGGACCCAACGGTACGACGACATATTATTCAAAATCCAATGATGTGCCGCTTGCGGACATCGTCGATCGTACGCTCGTTCCGATGTTAGGCACGAAGGATGATGGAACGATCAAAGCGCGATACTACGTCACGCTGCATGCGAACATGCCGGCGATCTTGATCGAAACGGCGTTCCTCTCCAACCCCGATGACTATGCAAAGCTCACATCGCCGGATTGGCGGCAAAAGGTCGCTGAAGGGATCGCGGACGGCATCGATCGCTACACCGCGCAGTACCCGCTTTCAGGCAACGCGCAGTGATCGGCGTTTTTGACTCGGGACTCGGCGGCCTCACCGTCGTGCGCCGGGTGCGCGAACGTTTGCCGCACGTCGATATCGTTTACTTCGCAGATCAAGCGCACGTTCCGTATGGCGAACGCGCGAACGATGAGTTACTTGCGCTGCTCGAAGCGAATCTCGCGTGGCTCGATGCGCACGCGCCCGACGCAATCGTCATGGGGTGCAACACATCGTGCGCGATCGCCGACGCATATGGCTGGCCGCCGACGAATGCCGAAGTCTTCGACCTGCTCGATTCAGCGACGATCGCGTTGCAGCACGCGGGCGCGCGGCGCATCGGCGTCGTCGCGACGTCGGCAACGGTGCGTTCGGGCGCATATGGGCGCCGGATCCGAAACGCGATTCCGGGGAGCGAAGTGTGGGAAGTGCCGGCGCCACTGCTCGTACCGCTCGTCGAATCGGGGAAGATCGACGGTACGGAGCCGCGTCGGGCGGTATCGGAGGTGTGCGCGCAACTCCCGAGCGATCTCGATGCCGTTGTTTTGGCTTGTACGCATTATCCGGTGCTCGACCGTCATTTCGCCGCAGCGCTCGGCGATCGCGTTTTGCGGATCGATCCGGCCTTCGTTCAAGCCGATCGCGTCGCCGATTTCCTCTCGCGCGGTCACGTTCCGACTGAAGCGGGAACTGCGCGCTACGTGACAAACGCTGATCTGAGTCCGTTTCACCGGAACGTCGCGCGCATTACCGGGGAACCGAATCCGCTGACCGCGACGCTCGCCGCCGAACCGCTCTCATCGTAGCCCGAAACCCGTCGAAGGACCGTACACATGCTGCATTTCGCGCTCGTGTTTGCTTTGGCAAACCCGTTTTTCTCACCAAGCACCTTGCCGTTCCAAGCGCCTCCGTTCGACAAGATCGCGGACCAGAATTACGAGCCGGCGATCGAAGCGGGAATGGCGGAGCAGATGCGCGAGGCCGAAGCTATCGCCAACGATCCCGCGCCGCCGACGTTTGCCAACACCTATGTTGCGTTGGAAAAGTCGGGGCGGCTTCTTACGCGTGTCCTCGCAGCATTTAACTGTGTCACGGGCGCCAATACCGATCCGGCGCTCCAGCATATCGATGAAGTAGAAGAACCGAAGCTGGCGGCGCATTTTGATGCGATCTATCTGAATGCGAAGCTGTTCGCACGCTTTCAAAAAGTGTACAACGAGCTTGCGTCGCTGCATCTCGACCCCGAGTCACAGCAGCTCGTGCGCGTCACCCACGCCGAGTTCGTGCACGCCGGTGCGAAGTTGAGCGCGGCCGATAAAGCGCAGATGAGCCACCTCGACGAGCAGCTTTCCACGTTGCAGACGGTCTTCGAACGAAAACTGCTGGCCGGCACAAAGGCCGGCGCGCTCGTAGTGAACGATACATCGCGGCTCGCCGGATTGAGCGAGGTTGCCATTGCCGCCGCAGCGCAGGCGGCAGAGGCGCGCAAAGACCCGGGCGGCTACCTGATCCCGTTGCAGAATACAACGCAGCAGCCCGCGCTTGCAACGCTCGACGATCGCGCCACGCGTCAAGAACTTTTCGAGCACTCGTGGACGCGCACGGAAAAAGACGACGAGAACGACACGCGCGAGACGATTGCGACGATGGCGCAGTTGCGCGCCAAAAAGGCGGCGTTGCTCGGATATCCGGATTACGCCGCGTATGCGCTGACGAATCAGATGGCCAAAACGCCCGAGGCGGTGCAACGTTTTCTCGCGCAGTTGATCGCGCCGACCCGCGCGAAAATTGAGTCGGACGCTGCTCAACTGCAGTCAGCGATCGATAAAGACGGACAGCATTTCCAACTGCAGGCGTACGACTGGCAGAAGTACGCCGGTCAAGTGCGTAAGGCGAGGTACGACCTGGACGAGAACGACGTGCGCCCGTATTTCGAGATCGACAATGTCTTGCACAACGGACTTTTTTACGCGGCCAATCAGCTCTACGGGATCACGTTCAAGGAGCGCAAAGACATCCCGGTATGGCAAGCGGACGTGCGCGTCTTCGAAGTTTACGACAAAGACGGTTCGCCGCTCGCGCTGATGTATTTTGATTTTTTCAAGCGCGATAATAAACAAGGCGGTGCTTGGATGAGCAGCCTCGTGCAGCAATCGAAGATGCTCGGCACAAAGCCGGTCGTCTACAACGTCGAGAACATACCGAAGCCGCCGTCCGGGCAACCGGTATTGCTAACGGCCGACCAAGTTCACGGAATGTTCCACGAGTTCGGTCACGCGCTCAACGCGTTCTTCGCGGACCAAGAGTACCCGTCGCTTTCCGGCGCGCAAACCGCTCGCGATTTCGTCGAATATCCCTCGCAATTCAACGAGCACTGGGCATTTTATCCGGCGGTGCTCCAGCATTACGCGGTGAACTACAAGACCGGGCGGCCGATGCCGCAAGCGCTGATGGACAAGATCGAGCAGTCGCAGAAGTTCGGTCAAGGATACACGCTCGGCGAGAGCCTTGCCGCTGACGAACTCGATATGGCGTGGCATACGCTGCCTGCAAGCGCCCCGAAGCAAAACGTCGATACGTTCGAAACGCATGCGCTCGCATCGTCGCGAACGGATTTCCCAAACGTTCCGCCGCGCTACCGCTCCAGTTACTTCGCGCACATTTGGGCGAGCGGTTATGCTGCGGGCTACTATGCGTACATGTGGAGCGAAATGCTCGACGACGACACGTTCCAATGGTTCGTGGACCACGGCGGCATGACGCGGGCGAACGGCCGGCGCTTCCGCGACATGATTCTCTCAAAGGGACACTCTGAGGACTACGGACCCATGTTTCGCGCGTTCTACGGGAGCGATCCGCAGATCGGCCCGCTTCTGGAGTATCGTGGCCTCCCGGTGAAATAAGCACTCGTGCAGCAGCCACGCTAGTGTCGCGGTTTGATGATGAGCGCGCTTTCAGCGCGTCGAACGAGGCCATGTTTTTGTTGGTCCGTCGGCAGATGACCCGTAGGGGATGCCTCACTGTAGATGAATCATCAATTCTTTGCGCGCTTCGTCGAGCGTGTGCACGAAGCGAACCGACGACAAGGTCGGCGGGAGCGCGTACCCCTTCGATGCAATGAGCGCATCGATGTGTTGCGTATCCGATCCGGAATCAAGCCCCGCCGGCGCCTCGTAGCCCTTGGCCTTGAGAATCCTCGCGATTGCTTTTGTATCCGGCGTGGAGGGCGTGCTGCTCTCAGTCCAGGTATCAACGAAAAACTCCATGCCGCCCATCACCGCGCGATCTTTCGAATCGTAGGTGTGATGCAGGGCGCGCAGTGAGGGGAGGTAGCTTTCGAACTGCACCCAGTAGAGACGCTTGACGCGCTTGTCGCGATCGGCCTCAACAAACGCGAATAATTCACAGTTTGCAATGCCGAAGAGAATCCACCGGTCCGTGCCCACGTACCGCGCCGATTTCGGCAGCTCAATATCTACTGCGGGATCGCGATTCGAGGTGACGACGTTTTCGACGACCGCGCGTTGAGGGACAATGAGGGCAAGCAAGATCACGAGATAGATAATTTGCAGCATTGCCGGTATTCAATTCGCCGTCCGCACGAGGTACACTGGAACTCTTATGCGGCCTATTGCCGGCAGTGAGCGGATACCGTACCGAGGCGCGCGGGCCGTTCGTAATGCCGATCCATCCGAGCGCTTCGAGATCACTGTCGTACTGCGGCCGAAGGCGAATGCGCCGGCGCAGCAGCGTATGACGCGCGATGAGTTCGCGCATGCGTGCGGCGCGGACGATCGCGACATGAAAGCCGTGACGCAGTTTGCGCAGGCGCACGGACTGCAGGTGGTCGAGCAGCACTCGCCGCGTCGCACCGTGCGTCTCGCGGGTACGGTGCAGCAATTCAACAACGCGTTCAACGTCGCGCTCCAAATTTTCGAATATGAGGGCGGACAATATCGCGGACGCACCGGGCTTGTTCACCTTCCCGATGAGCTGGACGGAGTCGTGAAAGCGGTCTTGGGGCTCGACAATCGCCCGCAAGCAGAAACGCATTTCCGGCAGGCCACGGCTCCGGCGACGTCCTATTCGCCGGTGCAAGTGGCGTCGCTCTATGATTTTCCTACGACGTCGACCGGCGAAGGTCAGTGCATCGCGCTCATCGAGCTCGGCGGCGGCTACGTGGAATCTGACTTACAGACATATTTTTCAGGTCTAGGTTTGAAGATGCCGAACGTTGTCGCAGTGCCGGTCGACGGAGCAACGAACGCGCCGACCGGACAAGTTGACGGTCCCGACGGCGAAGTGATGCTCGATGTCGAAATCGCGGGCGCCGTTGCGCAGGGCGCCACCATTGCCGTGTATTTTGCGCCGAACACGGATGCGGGATTTCTCGACGCGATCACCACGGCATTGCACGACACGACGAACAAACCGACGATCGTGTCCATCAGTTGGGGCGGTCCGGAATCAACGTGGACGCAGCAGGCGATGACGTCGTTCGATAGCGCATTCCAAGACGCAGGCACGCTCGGCATCACGGTATGCTGCGCATCGGGCGACAACGGTTCGAGCGACGGCGTTTCAGACGGACAGGATCATGTGGATTTTCCGTCGTCGAGCCCGCACGTGGTGGCGTGCGGCGGGACCACCGTACAGAGCAGCGGGGCAAAACTCACCGCGGAAACCGTGTGGAACGGCGGCACGTCGGGCGGAGCAACCGGCGGCGGCGTCAGTGCGGTATTCGCGTTGCCGGCGTGGCAGCAAAAGCTCAACGTGACCGAAAACGGTACGGCGACGCCGCTCAAGAATCGCGGGGTTCCCGACGTCGCAGGCGATGCAGATCCCCAAACGGGTTACAACGTCCGCGTTGATGGACAAGATTCGGTGTTCGGTGGAACGAGCGCCGTCGCTCCACTGTGGAGCGCCCTCATCGCGCTCGTCAATGCATCGCGCGGCACGCCGGCCGGCTTCATCAACGCGCAGCTCTACGGCGACGAAACCGATTTCAATGACGTCACGAGCGGAAATAACGGCACATTCTCCGCTGCAAAAGGCTGGGATGCATGCACCGGCCTCGGCTCACCAAACGGATCGAAGATCGCGGCTGGGTTAGCGAAATAACGCGCGACGCACCGTGCGATTACTGATCGTAGAAGACGACGATCGGCTCGCGGATGCGATGCGCCGCGGGCTGCAAGACCAAGGACACGTCGTCGATGTCGCCGGGGACGGCGACGCGGGACTCGCGCTTGCATGCGAGCCGGAGTACGACGCGATCGTCCTCGATTTGAACTTACCGGGACGCGACGGGCTCGAGGTGTTGCGCGCGCTGCGCTCGTCGCGCGTCGCAACGCCGATTGTAGTTGCCACCTCGCGCGACGAAACCGAGGACGTGGTCGCCGGACTTGACGCAGGCGCGGACGATTACATTCGCAAGCCGTTCGCGATGCGGGAACTCGAAGCGCGTCTGCGAAGCGTCGCGCGGCGCGAAGCGCCGCCTGCGCCGGCGTTGCTCACGATCGGGAATCTGAGCTTCGATCTTTCGACGCGCCGCGTGACCCGTGGAGATCGCGAGATCGACCTTACGGCGCGCGAACTCGCCTTCCTCGAATACTTCATGCGCAATGCGGGGCGCGTGCTCACGCGTCCGATGATCGAAACCGCGCTCTGGAATCGCACGAGCGAAACGACGTCGAACGTCGTCGACGTGTACGTCCGGCGTCTGCGCGTGAAGATCGACGCGGCGGGTGAACCGCCGCTCCTGCAAACGGTTCGCGGCATCGGCTACCGGATGGAGCGCGCGGGTTGAGCCTGCGTACGCGCCTGGCGTGGACGTACGGGATCGCCGTCTTCGTCGCCGTCGGTATCATCGCGATCGTGTCGCTCACCGCAATCGACCGTTCACTGCGCAGTTCGCTCGATGCGCGTCTCGACACGGCGGCGGCTGCGTCGACCGCGATCACCGACGTTCATGACGGCGAGGTGCACCTCGATGCGGAGGATCGCGGCCAATTGCTCGATGCGATGGCCGGCGTCATGCAGGTCGCCGTCTTTACAAATGACGGCCGCGTCTATTTGTCGTCCTCTCCGAGCGTGCCGCCGGCGATCGTGCGCCTTGCGAGCTCACACCCGTCGAACGGTAATTATACGGTACGGTCGGGCAACACCGACGTACGGATTGCGATTTCCGCGATCCAGCGCGGTGGGACCGCGTATGGGATCGTCGCGGTCTGGGAAGGCAGCGCGTTCATTGACGAGTTCGATCGTTTTGCGATCGTCGCGATGGTGCTCGCGGCGCTGGGCGTTGGCGGCGTCGTCGTCGTCTTATCGGCGACGCTTGCGCGCCGCGCGCTCGCGCCGCTGGAACGCTTCACGACCCTCGCAACCGAAATCGAAGCGCACGATCTTTCACAACGGGTTGGCGCGCAAGGCGTCGGTGAATTGGGACGTCTGAGTTCCGCGTTCGATCGGATGTTGGACCGCCTCGAAGGCGCGTTCCTGCGGCAGCGTCGCTTTACCGCGGATGCATCGCACGAGCTGCGCGCGCCGCTCGCCGTAATCCGTGCCGAAGCGGATGTCGCACTTGCCAAGGATCGCACGAGTCGAGAGTACCGCGAAGCGTTGCACACGATCGTATACGAAGTGGATCGCATCGATGCGCTCGTCGATGCGCTGCTCGTCGCCGCGCGCGCTGATTCCGCACGAATGACGTTCGAGCCGGTTGATATCGCCGAAGTCATCGCGCTTACCGTCCAGCGCTTCGAACCGGCTGCCGCAACGCGCAACATCACGATCGAAACCGATGCGCGGGAGACCCTTGTGAACGGCGACGCGCAAGCCTTGGAACGTGCCGTCGCATCCGTCATTCACAACGCGCTCGACTTCGCGCACCACCGCGTTGCCGTACGGATCGTGCGCCGCGCCGGCAGCCCGGACGTCAATGTTCGTGTCGAGGACGACGGCCCCGGCTTCACCGAAGAAGGTCTCGCCCATGCAACGGAGCGGTTCTGGCGAGCTGATCCTGCGCGACCACGCGGCGGAACCGGTCTCGGCCTTTCGATCGCGGATGCAATCGTGCGCGCGCACGGCGGCAATCTGACGCTCGCAAATGTGGCTCCGCACGGCGCGCGTGTTACGCTGACCCTGCCGTTCATCGATGCGTCATCTGCGCGAACCACAATGGGGGAGTGAATTTCGCGGCCTTCGGAGCCCGGTACGAAAAAGTCGTCGTCTTTGTCGTAGCGGTTCTCACGGCGCTCGGCGTGTACGCATACACGACGATTCCGGCGAGCATCTTTCCGAACATGAGCTTTTCGCGGATCGACGTAGTGGCGAGCGTTGGAAATTTGCCGCCGGATCAGGTACGAACCGCGGTCAGCCTGCCGCTCGAACAGGCGTTTCAGGGATTGCCGTCGGTTACGCGCGTCCTTACGACGTCGGAGCAGGGCAATGCTGAACTGATCGTCGAGTTCGATCCGAAGACCAACGTGCAAGGCGATCTCACGTACGTCGATCAAGCGATCGCGCAAGCGCAAACTGCCCTTCCGCCCAACGTCAACGTACAAGCGTCGATCATCAATCCGAATCGTGAGCCGATCGTTTCGTATGCGCTTACGTCGTCCACGATGTCGCAGACGCTGTTGCGGGAACTCGCTCAGCAGTCAATGGTCCCGCGATTTTACGGTGCTCCCGGACTTGCGCGTGTTTCCGTAACAGGCGGTCCGGATCGTGAATTTCACGTCGATTTGAACCCGAGCGCGCTCGCACAATACGGTTTGACGGCGGATGACGTCGATACCGCGCTGGCGCAAGCGACGCAAGTAACGCCGGTCGGGTTGCAGATCGCACATTATGTACGCAACGTCGTGGTCGTAGACGCAAACATCCGCACGGCCGCCGATCTTTCGCGCATCACGGTGCCGACGAAGAAAAACGGCAGCGTTCCGATCGGTGCGCTCGGTGCGGTCACGCTCGGCGTCGCGCCGAAGGTCAATGACGTCAGCTTCGATGCCGAACCCGCGGTTATCATGAGTTTCTACGCGCTGCCCGGGTCCGACGCGGTGAAGATGGCGGGTGACGTCGCGCAACGGGCCGATGCGCTCTCGCGCGCTCTCCCCGCGGGCGCGCGTCTCACGCGCTTCTGGGATCAGACCGTGCTCGTGAAGGAATCGCAGGCGTCGCTCCGTGACGCGATTCTCATCGGCGCGGTGCTCGCGATTCTCGTAATCTTTGTGTTCCTGCGCAATTTGCGCATGACGCTCGTTGCGGCGATCGTCATTCCGATTGCCATGTCGATCGCGGTCTTCGTCGTCGGTGAAACGGGTGAGACGCTCAACCTGATGTCCGTCGGCGGTCTCGCGATCGCGGTCGGTTTGATTATCGACGACGCGATCGTCGTCGTCGAAAATATAGCGCGCAATTGGCATCGCGCATGGCACGACACGAGCCGCGCGAAGCCCGCGGGCCCTCCGAACGTGGCGGAAGTCGTCAGAGAATCGATGTCGCAAATCGGTGGAGCGATGGCGGCGTCGACAACCACGACGGTTGTGGTGTTCATTCCGCTCGCGCTGCTCTCGGGCGTCAGCGGTTTTTTCTTTCGCGCGCTTGCATTGACGCTGGCGTCATCGCTGATCGTTTCGCTCGCGCTCGCGCTGTTTCTTGCGCCCGCGCTCGCGAAGTGGTTGATTCGCGCGCGAGATCAAGATCGCGAAGGCAAGGACGATGTCATCGGACGCGTCCTCGAGCGCTACGAATCGCTCTTACGCTGGACGCTCGCGAACCGTCGCATCGTGTACGGCGGTTCGTTTGTCGTCCTCGTCATTACGGTACTGCTGCTCAGTCGTTTGCCGAGCGATTTTCTGCCGAAACTCGATGAAGGCCAATTCGAAATCGCGTACCAGCTGCCGGTCGGCACGAGCCTTCAGGCATCGGGCGCCGCGGCGCAGCGAATGGAAGAGCTCGTGTTGCGTGATCCCGCGGTCGCTTCGGTCGGCCGCTGGACGGGCGTCGACACGAACGGCATTTCACCGATCCCGCAAAATCAAGGCATCCTGCGCGTGCGCCTCAAGCCGGCAAATGAACGCGTGGGGTATGAAACCGTCAGCGACCGCCTTCGCGATGTGTTGACGGGCGCGTTTCCCGGAGCGCAGCTCGACTTTCACCAGATTCTCGAAGACATGATCAACGACGTCAGCGGCGCGCCGGCGCCGCTCGAGATCGAACTGCAGGGGCCCGATCAAGCGACGCTCGTGAAATATGCGAACGTTATCGCGAGTGCGATCGGAAAAGTGAACGGTGTGACCGACACGTTCTCAGGAGTCGTCTACACGGATCCGACGATTCGCGTCGCTCCCGATCAGCGGCGTCTGGCGCAGCTTGGCATCCAGTCGGGATCGCTCACGAACGCGCTTGCCGCGCAAACGCAAGGATCGGTCGCGACGACGATTCCCGGCGCAAACATGCTTGTGCCCGTGCGCATCACGATCGGCGGCAGCGGTGCAGCGTTGAACGAGCATACGGTCAATACGCCGAACGGCGTCGTCGCGTTGCCGTCCCTCGCGCGCATTGCGCCGGCCCAACTATCCACGACGATTACGGAAAACAACGGTCAGCGTGAGATGCTCATCACGGCGACGATCTCCGGTGCAAATCTGTCGACCGTCATCGCCGGCGTGAAAAGAGCGATTGCGAGCGCGCAGTTGCCGCCTGGCTATCGCACGACGATCGCCGGCGAATATGCCGCGCAGCAGAGTTCCTTCCGAGAGTTTGGCATCGTCATCGCGATCGCCGTTGCGCTCGTCTTTGCCGTCATGCTGGCGACGTTTGGTTCGTATCGCTTACCACTCGTTATCCTGACCGCAATTCCGCTTGCCCTCATCGGCGTAGCGCTTGGGTTGTGGGTGACGGCAACGCCGTTCAACGTGTCGTCCTTTATGGGCTTGCTGTTGCTCGTCGGCATCGTCGTAAAGAACGGCATCTTGCTGATCGACGTCGCGAACCGGCGGCGCGTTGCCGGCGATTCCGTGGAAGAGGCGCTCGTCATCGCCGGACGTACGCGTCTGCGTCCGATTCTGATGACCACGTTTGCGGCGATTGGAGGGCTGTTGCCGCTCGCACTCGGTATCGGTTCCGGTGCGGCGATGGAGAAGCCGCTCGCCATCGCTGTGATCGGCGGATTGTCTACCGCCACGGCGTTCACGCTCGTCGTCATTCCCGTTCTCTACGCCGGTTTTTCTAGTAAGGAACATGTTGCAGCGATGCGCGAGGCGATTGCATGAGCTGGGTCCTCGCGGTCGCGGTGTTGTTGCAATCGTTTGCGGGACTCTCACTCGATCGAGCACAAACCGAAGCGCTCGTCCGATCTCCCGACGTCGCCGTTGCAAACGGCAAGGTTGCCGAACAGCAGGCGCTGTTCGATGCCGCGCGCGCGAGTTATGGACCGGCGTTGGTCGCGACGTACGCCGAAGCGCCGCAAGGCGGGAACAATGACGAAACGATCGCACAGCGCCTGACGACCGTCGGCGCGCAGGTCACCCTCGGCGATCTGGTTGCATATTCCCCGCTCATCGCGCAAGCCAACGCGTCGTTGCGTTCGGCGCAATTCGAGCTCGCAAGCACGCAGCGGACGGAACGCATCAACGTGATCGGCCTCTACTATTCGGCGCTTACGGCGCGCGCGACGCTGCATGCGCGTCGTGTCGCGCTCGACGGCGCGCGCGGTGACCTTCGCGCGGCGCAACTTCGCTATAAGAACGGCGACGTTCCGCGTTTGGACGTCGTGCGCGCATCGGTCGCGGTCGCGCAGGCGGAGGCCGATTCGGCGCGCGCGCAGGCCGATACGGATAACGCGGACGCGTCACTTGCAACGGAAACGGGCCTCCAAGCTGCGTCGCTGCGTACGACGGCGTCACCTATGCCGGAACCGGTCTCCGTAACGCTGACGCCGGACGTCGCCGTGCAAGAAGCGCTCGTGAACCGGCCCGAAGTCGCATCCGCACGTCAGAACGTTACGGCGGAAGAGCATGCGGTTGCGGTCGCGCAGCGCGGCGGATTGCCGGTCGTTACGGTCAGCGGCGGTTTTACGTCCGGTGTCGATACCGGCGTCAACGTGCACGGTCCGAGTATGAACCTCAATGCGACGCTTCCGGTCGGCGGTGCGGCGCACGACCGTGTCCTCGCAGAACGAGCGCGTCTAATGCAGGCGCAGGCACTGTTCGACAAAACGCAACGCCAAGTAACGACGGAAGTCAGCGCGGCGGTTCGCTCCTATCAGGCGGAGACGTCCGCACTCGCTGCCGCACAGCGCGCGCTCGATCAAGCAGACGCGGCCTTCAAAGCGACGCAAATCGGCTATCGCAACGGCGCCAGTTCGAGTTTGGATGTAGAAACGGCGCGCGCGACGTACGTGCAGGCACTCGTTGCCGACATCTCGGCGCTATACGCTCAAGCGCAAGCGCAAGCGACGTTGCGGCTCTTGATCGGATCGAACGATGCGTAGTTGGATGTGGGTCGGCGTCGCGATGATCGTCGTGGCAATTGCCGGCTTTTGGGTGCTGACGCACCGGCCGTCGCATGTTCCGGCCGAAACGTCGGCCGCGCCTGCGGTGCAGCTTGCGACGGTGAAGTTCGGCGAGTATGCCGTCGTGCTGAGCGAATCGGGATCGATCGGCGCACCGGCCGGCACGGCCACGCAGCTCTCGTTTCCGATCGCCGGTACGATCGGCGCTATCAACGTTCACGTGGGCGATCGAGTATCCGCCGGCGAAACGCTCGCAACGCTCGATACGCGTTCCCTCTCGTTGGCGGCACAGCAAGCGGCGGCCGACGCGCAAGCCGCAAGCGCGCAGGCGCGCGCGGCCGCGGTCGACCGGTATTCCACGAAGGTCGCCGTCGATCGCGCGGCTGTGACGCGTGCAGAAAACCTGTATCGCGCCGGCGTTTCCGCGAAGAAAGATATCGACGACGCGCGTGCGCAGCTCGCGGCCGACGAAGCGGACGCGCGCGCGGCCGGCGCGAACGGCACGGCGGCCGTTGCGCAAGCAGCGAGCGCTGCCGCGAAGGCGGAACTCGCAAACACCGATCTGTCTCGCGCGGAGCTTCGCAGCCCGGTTGACGGCATCGTTACCGCAATCTCGCGACGTGCCGGCGAAGCGGTGGATCCGACGGTTGCCGTCGTGTCCGTCGGTCCGGTGCAACAAGCACAAGCAACGCTGCAAGTTCCTTCAGCGGATGCAGCGCGTATTGCAGTCGGTGATCCCGTCGCGTTGGCGGTCACCGGCACGCCCGACACGTCAGCCGGACGCGTAACGGCCGTCGTTCCGTCCGTCGATCCGTCGACGCAGTCGGCAACCGTGGTCGTGAGCGGTGTACCGCCGGGTACGGTTTCCGGAAACGCCATCACCGCAAAAATCACCGTGGCGCACGTGCGCGGGTTGCTGATCCCGCAAAGTTCAATCGTGCAAGATCCGCAGAGCGGAGATAATGTCGTGTTCGTTCAAGCGAAACAGAAAGATGGCTCGGTGAAGTTCGAACAGCGCACGGTTGAAGATCGTCCATGAAGACGGTTCGACGGCGCAGATAAGCGGAGGGGTGCGTCCGGGCGAACGTGTGGCCGCACAGGGAGCGTTTGAACTACTCGCGCCGGCCGGCGCGGGAGAATAACGAGAGGAATTGCGTGATAACAGACGTTGCCTTCATTGCGTATTCGGTACGCGACGTACCGCGAGCCGTTGCGTTCTATCGCGATATCGTCGGTTTGCCGGAAGGTGAAGCGTTCAACGAACGATACGTTGAGTTCAACGTTGGTTCGACCGTGTTCGCGGTCGACGGCGATCCGCCGGGTTATGAGCCGGGATCCTGCACGGGCGTAGCGTTTGAAGTCGATGACATCCAAGCCGCACGCGAGCGTCTGTGCCGGAATGGCGTCGACATCACCGGCGTGCATGAATTTCCGCCGTGCTGGGTCTGTATCGCGAAGGATCCCGACGGCAACCGTTTCGCGCTGCATCAGCGCAAAAACCGCGATTAGCGGGCGCTAAAGGCGCTGACGCCGTTACCGCGTCTGGGTGAGCGTCCGAAGATGGCTCTTGCGATAGCCGTAGACGGCGTAGATGACGATGCCGATGACGAACCATATGCCGAAGCGCAGCCACGTCGGCAGCTGCAGGCCGAAGATCAAATAGCCGCAAGACACGGCGCCGAGAATCGAAAAGAGCCACACGAGCGGCGCGCGAAACGGCCGCTTCGCTTGTGGTTGCGTTATTCGCAGAACGAGCACGCCGACGCAGACGATCGCGAATGCCGCGAGCGTGCCGATGTTCACGAGCGTCAGCAGTTCGGTCAGCGGCAAGACCGCTGCGAGAACCGCAATGATCGCGCCGGTGATTGCCGTCATCGTCGCCGGCGTGCGAAAACGCGGATGGATCTTCGCGACTTGCGGCGGAAGCAGACGATCGCGCGACATCACGTAAAAGATCCGTACTTGGCCGAGCAGCGACGTCAACATCACGGTGGTGTTCCCTGCGAGACCGCCTAAAGCAACGAGCCAATACACGGCGCGATTGTGATTGACGGCGCCGAGCGCGTCCAGCATGGCGGCACCGTCGCTCAATTTCGCAAACGGCAGGACGGCTACCGTGCAATACGTCAGCGCCACGTAGAGCAGCGTTCCGATCGCGAGCGCAATGATGATGCCGATCGGCACGTCGCGCACCGGATCATGCGCTTCTTCCGACGCGACGGTCACGGTGTCGAACCCGATGTACGCGAAGAAAACCAATGCCGTACTCGTCAGTACGCCGCGTTCGCCGAACGGCGCGAACGGGTGCAGATTCACGGGACGCGCGAAGCCGATCGTTGCAGCAACGAACAACAGCATCGTAAAAATTTGAAACACGACCAGCGTCGCGTTCACGCGCG
Source organism: Vulcanimicrobiia bacterium (assembly GCA_963737065.1). Taxonomy (GTDB): domain Bacteria; phylum Vulcanimicrobiota; class Vulcanimicrobiia; order Vulcanimicrobiales; family Vulcanimicrobiaceae; genus JAMXLG01. Next base: position 611,947 of record CAVTRC010000001.1, on the reverse strand, counting down.
ATGATTCACGAATTCCGATGCAGAGGAGCGCCGTGATAACGGCAACGGCGAGCGCTGCTATGACGTCGATTCGGCCGGCGCCGAGGTTCGCGGTTTGCGACCACTGCGGAAGCGTCACTCCGACGTTCGCGAGCAGATGCTGCGCATAGTCGGACCATGACGATGCGGTCGGCGCAAGGGACAGGCCGTATTCGAGAATCAAGTCCCAACCGATGACCCACGCGACGACCTCACCGAGCGTCGCGTACGCATACGTATACGCGCTGCCCGCCACCGGAACCATCGATGCAAACTCGGCGTAGCACAACGCGACGCAGAAGCTCACGAGTCCGGAGAGCGTGAAAGCAAGAATCACCGCCGGACCGGCAGCGTGCGCGCCGGCGCCGATCGTCGGAAAGATGCCGCCGAGCATCGTACCGAGGCCGATTGCCGTAAGTGCCGGCCACCCGAGCGCGCGCCGTAGCGTCGGACCGTCCTGTTCGCGTGAAATCCACGCCAAAGGCTGTCGAGCGAAGAGTCCTTTCAACGGTGCGGTAATGATTCACAGCGACACGGACGACCTGCCTTTGGCACGCTGCACAGAAAAAGCGAGAAGTTTTGTCGGCGAGCACTATGGCTCGGCGCATCTGCGTTCGCTAGGCTAGTGGAGAATGGAGCAACATCAGAACCGTCTGCGCGCGGGATCGCTGTCCTTCATCGAGGTCCTCGCCGCATCGCTTGCGCTGATCGGCCTCAGCATGACGCCCGTGCTCATCGCGCCGTACATGTTCGGCGCCGCCGGAAACGGCTCGTGGGCGGCGTATGTTTTTGCCGCCGTGATGCTACTGCTCGTTGCGGTGAATCTCAACCACTTCGCCAAGCGCGCGACCGGCTCGGGATCGATGTTCTTGTATGCTGCCAAAGAGTTAGGACCGGCAGTCGGAACGCTCGCCGGTTGGAGCTTGGTGTGGGCGTACATTTTCGTCGGCGCGGCGCAGTTCGGAGCGCAACCGCTGTTCATCGGCGGCCTCGCGCACGCGCTCGGCGTTCCCATTCCCGCCGTGGCGGTAATGGTTGTGCTGGCGCTCGTGTGCTGGCTTCTCGCGGTGCGTGACGTCGCGCTTTCGACCGTCGTCATGCTCGTGCTCGAGACGATCTCCGTGTCGATCATCTGCGTGTTGATCGTCACCGTTTTCCTCAAACACGGCATCATCGACATCCCTCAGATTCGTCTCGAGGGCGTCGGTAAAGCGAGCATCGGTCTCGGTATCGCAACCGCAATCTTCAGTTTCGTCGGCTTCGAGAGCGCGACGGCGTTTGGCGACGAAGCGCGCAACGCGCTCAAATCCATTCCCCGTGCGGTAATCTTCAGCGTGCTCATCGCTGCAACGTTTTTCGTGTTTGCGATGTACGCCGAGATCCTCGGATTGCGCGGTTCGAAACCGCCGCTCGATCAGTTGAGCATGCCGCTCTGGAACCTCGCGGACATGCTCGATGCGGGCTACTTGAAGATCCCGATCGCGATCGGAGCGATTTGCAGTTCCTTTTCCGTTGCGCTCGCGTGCGTAAACACGTCGGCACGCATCGTGCTGCCGATGTCGGAAGACGGGCTGTTGCCGAAGATTTTCGCGTCCGTGCATCCGCGCTTTCACACGCCGCACGTCGCGCTCGCCGCCGTCGTCATCGCAATGTTTGCGATCGGTGTTGCGATGTACCGTGGTGGCGTTGCGCCGATCGATATTTTCAATTTCTGCGGAACGCTGAGTTCGCTGAGCTTTATCGCGGTGTATCTGATCATTTCGATCGCTGCGCCAAGACTGCTCAAACGCGTCGGCGAGTTGAAGCCGGTCCACATCGTCGCCTCGCTTGGGTCATGCGCGTTTCTGCTCGCCGCAGCGATCACGTTATTCTATCCGGTGCCGCCGCCGCCGACGAACGTCTTCCCGTATGTGTTTCTGCTCTATCTCGCGCTTGGGCTGGTGCTCTACGCGATGACACGCCGTAAAACGGTCGGAGAACCATCATGACCTCCACGCTCGATGATATTGCGGTGGTGCATCGTCGCCACGTGCTTACGCCGTGGTCGGCGCAAGGCGCGATCGATATGCCGTCGATCGAGCGGGGCGAGGGCTCGTACCTGTACGATGTGGACGGAAAACGCTATCTCGATCTTTCGGCCGGCCTTGTCGCCGTCAATCTCGGGCACGCGCATCCGCTCGTCGTGCGCGCGATCGGCGAGCAGGCCGCGCGGCTGTGCTATGCGTCGCCGCAGTTCTTCAATGCCGCGCGCGCACGTTACGCGCAACGATTGTCGTCGCATGCGCCTTGGAAGGAAGGCGCCCGCGCGTTCTTTACGACGGGCGGCGGCGAGGCGAACGAAGACGCGGTAAAAATGGCGCGCGCGATCACCGGACGTCACAAAGTGCTGACCGCATACCGTTCGTTTCACGGCTCGGCGCCCGGAGCGGGAACGCTCACCGGAGAAAATCGCCGTTGGCCAAACGAGCCGGGCCTTCCGGGCGTCGTGCGTTTTTTTGCGCCGAATCTCTATAGCAGTCCGTTCGATACGCGGGATCCCGACCTGGAGATCGAGCGCGCGATCGCGCATCTCGAATTGCTGCTGACGTACGAAAATCCAAACGCGATCGCCGCACTGCTTATCGAGCCGGTCGTTGGAACGAACGGCGCCATTGCAATGCCGGTCGAGTACCTCCAACGCGTTCGCGATCTCTGTTCGCGCCATGCGATCGTGTTGATCTTCGATGAAGTCATGACCGGGTTCGGAAGAACGGGAGCGTCGTTTGCGGCGGTTCGCTTCGGCGTCGAGCCGGATATGATGACGTTTGCGAAAGCGGCGACGTCGGCGTACGTGCCGCTCGGCGGCGTGCTCGTGCGCGAAACCTTGGCGCAGCATTTCGATACGCGTCCGTTACCATGCGGGCACACGTACTCGGGACATCCGCTTGCGATTGCCGCCGCAAATGCGGCGCTCGACGCATACGAATCCGAGCATCTGTTCGAGCGAGCACGAGAGATCGAAGGATGGCTGCGCGACGATCTTGCTGAGCTGGCCGAACGTGCCCCGGTTGTCGGCGATGCACGCGGCGTCGGCGCATTCTGGGCGGTAGAGTTGGTCAAAGACCGGGGGACGCGCGAGCCGATCGTCCCGTGGCAAGGCCCGGATCCTGGACCGATGGGCGCGATTCTCGCCAAACTGCGCGATCGCGGCGTCTATGCATTCGGCCGGTACAATCTGATTTTGGTCACGCCGCCGCTAACGATTGCGCGCGAAGAGTTGCGCGACGGGATTCGTACGCTGGGCGACGTGTTGGAGGACTACTCATGCGCGTAGCGGCGCGTTCGATCGGTCACTATATCGGCGGTTTCGGCGTCGCAGGCGCCGGCGACGCGGCGCCTGTGTGGAATCCCGCGACGGGTGAGGCGCGGGCCGAAGTCGCTCTCGCGGATGCCGCGGTCGTCGATGCAGCGCTTCGTGCCGCGAACGATGCGTGGCCGGCGTGGGCCGCGACGCCGGCGCAGCAACGCGCGAACGTACTGTTCGCGTTTCGCGAAAAAATGCGCGCGCAGATCGACCGTCTCGCGGCGCTCATCACGAGCGAACATGGAAAGACGCTCGATGACGCGCGCGCGGAAATTCAACGCGGGCTCGAGGTCGTTGAGTTCGCGTGCGGTATTCCGCAACTTCTCAAAGGCGAATTCAGCCCCGGGGTTGCGCGCGACGTCGACGCGTACGCGTTACGCCAGCCGCTCGGCGTATGCGCGGGCATCACGCCGTTCAACTTCCCGGCGATGGTGCCGTTGTGGATGTTCCCGATTGCGCTCGCATGCGGAAACACATTTGTCTTGAAGCCGAGCGAACGCGATCCGTCGCTTGCGATCGAGATGGCGCAGTTACTCGCGGAAGCGGGCGCGCCGGCCGGTACGTTCAATGTCGTCAACGGCACGGCGCCGGCAGTCGAGGCACTTCTCGAACATCCGCTCGTCGCGGCGGTGAGCTTCGTCGGGTCGACGCCGGTCGCACGCCGCGTTCACGAACGCGCGGCGAGAAATGGTAAACGCGTGCAAGCGTTGGGCGGTGCGAAAAATCATCTCGTCGTGCTGCCCGATGCGGACCCGGATCGAGCAGCGGATGCGCTCATCGGCTCGGCATACGGCTCCGCCGGCGAACGCTGCATGGCCGTTTCCGTGGCGGTCGCGGTGGGCGACGCCACGGCTGATGCAGTCGTCGACTCGATCGCGCGGCGCATCGCGACGTTGCGCGTCGGTAGCGGGCAAGACGACGGCGTCGAAATGGGTCCGCTCGTGACGCGAGAGCATCGCGAACGTGTCGCGGACTACGTGCGAATCGGCGTTGAAGAAGGGGCAACGCTCGTCGTGGACGGACGTACGCACCCGGCAACCGCATTACCGGGGTTCTTCCTCGGTCCAACGTTATTCGATCGGGTACGTCCGGGCATGCGCGTGTATCGCGAAGAAATCTTCGGCCCGGTCCTTTGCGTCGTGCGTGCCGCATCGCTCGATGACGCGCTCGCAATCATCAACGAACACGAGTACGGGAATGGTGCTTCGATTTTCACGCGCGACGGCGCCCACGCGCGGTATTTCGAACGCAATGTGCGCGCCGGAATGGTTGGCATCAACGTGCCGATTCCGGTGCCGATGGCATTCTACAGCTTTGGCGGATGGAAAGCGTCGCTCTTCGGCGATCACTACGTTCATGGCGGCGAAGGGGTTCGGTTCTACACGCGATTGAAGAGCGTAACCGCGCGCTGGTCCGAAGACGCGCAGCGCGCCGGATTTTCAATGCCCGTCCATCGCTGACGCCAAGAGAGGCTGCCGTATGGTCCCGCACATTTCCCCGATCGCTCCCGCGGTCGCGATTGGCGTCGTTCTCGCGACCGCCGTTACGGATGCCGTTTACGTGTTTTTCTCCGCGGCGGTTGCCGGGCGGCATCGCGTCGCTGCGGCGAGTTGGAGCGCGCTATGGTATCTGCTGTCGTCGTTCGCCGTCATTTCGTACACGCAAAATTGGATCTACGTCTGCTTCGCCGCGCTCGGTTCGTGGATCGGCGCATACGCGTCTATGACGCTGTTGCACGAACGGCGCCCGCGGACTCGGCCGTAGGCGCTCAGCTCACCAGCTGGGTAATCTCCGCAAACGAAATCGATTGCGCAATGGAATTGAAGCGGCCCGCATTTTTCGCCTCACGCGCCGCAGTAATGAATGCGCTGAACGCCGCGCGCGCGAAACCGGACCCGACGCTGATCCGCCGCACGCCGAGCGCCGCGAGTTCCGAAACGCTCATCTTGAGAATCGGCCCGGCAGCGAGCACGTTGACTGGCTTTGATACGGCGTTGCACACGCGGCGAATCGCATCAGCGTCCGGCAGCATCGGCGCGTAGAGTACGTCCGCGCCCGCTTTCTCGTATGCCTGAAGACGCGCAATCGTGTCATCGACGTCATCGATACCTTGCAGCAAATTCTCGGCTCTTGCGACGAGCATGAACGGAAAGGGCAGCGAACGCGCGGCTGCGGCTGCGGCCGCGACCCGCTCGACCGCGAAATCGAAATCGTAGACCGGTCGATCGTCGCGGCTGGTCGCGTCCTCGATGGAACACCCGACGAGACCCGCTTCCGCCGCAAGCTTCACCGTTTCTGCAACCGTTTCCGGATCGTCGCCGTAGCCGTTTTCCAAATCCGCGGCGACCGGTAGTGACGTCGCATCGACGATCGACTTCGCGTTCGCGAGCGCTTCATCGCGCGAAACAGAGCGCGTGCCGTCGGCACGTCCAAGCGTCCACGCAAGTCCCGCGCTGGTCGTCGTGAGCGCGTCGAAGCCGAGCGCTTCGAGCGCCTTCGCCGATCCCGCATCCCAGGGATTGGGAAGCAGAAACGCGTTTGGGCCTTCGTGCAGCGTGCGGAACCGCTCCGCTTTCTCAGATTGTGTCATCGAATGCTCCTATTATCGAACGAGCCCGTTATGCGCCGCGAGCGCGCTGAGCGCGTGCAAGATGTGGTTCTCGTAACCTCCCTCGAAATGTAGCACGCCTGCGTGATCTGCTTCCTCGACAAGCGTACAGTCCGGATGAAGATCCACATTATACAGCGCATAACAGAAAAGCTTTGTCGGCTCGTCGAGATGGGACGTGTCCCAGGTGCCGACGACAACATGGAGTTCACCGGTCAGCAGTTTTTTGTTCGCAGGCGTCTCATGTAATACGCGACTCGTAATATCGTAATGTTCTTCCCTATATGACGCCACGCTGGCGTTGATATCGCCGGTCTTAACGTTAAAAAGGGCGCTGCGGCCGTTTGCGTCCGCGGGGCTGAATACGGCGTTGAATGAAAAGAACTGCTCTGGTCCGATGACTCCATTTGCACCGAGCACAAAATCTCTAAGCGTTTCTCTGTCGATGCCGCCGACGCGATGGATTCGGTACTCGGTCTTTCCATTTCCGTAAAAGTTTTGTGGCGGTGACTTCGTAAGATCCGGCCCGGTAAAGTCTTTGAACGTTACCGGGTCCGGCGCGTATGCCCATGCTCCGCTGAAGAGTGCCGGGTACGTTGTTTGGAGCCAGAGTGCGGCCCAGGCTCCGGAGGAGAATCCGGCAACGTAGCTTGCGCGAGTGCGATACCGCGCATTGATCGCCGGCAGCAAATCCTGCGTGAACGCTGTGCCCCATGGGCCCGTGTTCGCCGAATCTGCGAACTCAGTGTACCCGCTACGGAACATTGCATCAGGAAAAATAACGATCGTCGCAACGTGTTGTTTCGCCATCGCTCGCGTCCAGTCACCCCACGCGGCGCGCGCTACGTCGTCGTAGTTTGCCCTAAATCCGCGAAACCAATAGAGCGCGGGATATTGTTGCGTAGCGTCTGTATCATACGCGTCGGGAAGCAGCACGTCCGCATGCATCGTTATCGGATCGTTCCAAAACGCGCTTAAAACCTTGCTCGGTACGGTGATGCTTACCATACGGCTCGCGGAGGCCAGCGGTGTTGTTGCAACCGTACACAAAATCGCGAGCACTGCAGCCAGTAAAGCTCGGACAGACATGACGATCGTGTTCTTTTCGTGCCGTAATCTTGCCCTTTTTGGGCGGCGTCTACGCCGTCTTCGCTTTGATGCCGTAATCAGCGAGGATTTCGCGGGCTGCGCGCACGCCGCTTGCGGCGCCGCCTTCCATAAACCCTTGGTATTCGACCGACGTGTGCTCGCCGGCGAAGTGGACGCGTCCTTGGCGTACTTGCTCGTAGCCGGCAATCGTCGTGCACTGGCCGACGAGCCACGTTGAATAACTCGCAAGAATATTCGGGTCCGCCTGCGCGTTGCCGAATGTTGCCTTGCCGTTCCAATGCCGTGAAACGCCGGGCCAGATCTCGTTGAGTTGCGCAAAGAACTTCCGCACCTGATCGCGTACGAGCGACGAATCTGCGACGCGCGAATACGGCTGGGGCGGCGTGCCGATCAACCCGGCCGTCCCGTACGTGAATCGCTCGATGATGCCGCACCGCCCGCTTTGCCCCAGCGAAAAATCGATCGAGTTTTGAAAACCCGTGTCCGTCCAGATTTGTCCGTCGGCCGGGCGCGGCCATGGACCGGCGCCGTACCAAGGCTTTGCGTCGAACTGCACGTGCAGCTTCGTGTGGATACCATAACCGAGCTGCTCAATCGCCAAGCGTTTACGCGCGTCGAATCCGGCGCCGCTGTAGTCCAAGCCGCGCAGCACGATGAACGGAATCGCGAGCACGACGCGGTCGTAGTAGAGTTTTTTCGTGCCGTGCCGGGTCGCGAACGTCAACTCGTAATCGCCGACCGCGCGTCTGCGAATTGCGGTCAGCCGGTACTCGAAGACGACGCTACCGCGAGGCAACGCCGCAGCCATTGCCATCGGCAGCTTCTGGTTGCCGTTACGCGTGGTGTAACGTTGATCGCTATAACCGAGCACGTTCATTTCACCGCCACGCGTGCCGTAGCGCGACTGCTCGCCGAGCATGTAGACGAGATTGAGGGAACTTTGTTGCGACGTGGCGACGCCGTATTCGTTCGAGAGGGCGTCGTCGATCAGGCGGCCGAGCTGCGAAGTGCGGCCGCCGGGGACGTACCGGTCGATCCATTGAGCCATGCTCGTGCGATCGAGTTCTCGCGCGGCGGGCGTCGCGGAGTCCCACGTCGTTTCCGGCCCGATCTTCGCCAGTTGCTCGCGTAACGTTTTGAAGACCGGTTCGAAGTCGTGGTCGGCTCGCGTCATCGGATAGTAGCGGTTCGCAAAGTACGACGTGTCGCGCGCGTTATGCGCAAGCGGAGCCCACGTGTCAATCAGCGGCTGACCGAAGCGGCGCGCGAGCGCATGGATCGTGGCGTGCGTGGAATCGATCATTGCACCGCACCACTCGGTGTGCTGTCCGTCATTCCAATACGTCCACTCGGAATGCATGCGTCCGCCGACGCGGTTCGATGACTCGAACACCGTTGCGCCGATGCCGCCGTCGTGCAAGACTGTGGCACACGTTACGCCGGCGATTCCGGCGCCGATAATCGCGATCCGCTCGCGCCGCGCGGCGACTGATGACGCCGTACCAAACGCCGGTGCGAGCACGAGCGTAGCCGCAGTACTGAGCGATCCACGAATGAACGCCGCGCGGCTCGGGAAGAGCGCGCGCAGCCGTTTCGTTCTCGGCACTACAGCTTGACGTCGAGCTGCATGGTGAGCGTGAAGGGTTGGATCGCGGAGGTTATGCCGACCTGCGTGTTGTTGAACCAGATCCCGTACGGATACGCGAGCTGCAGCGGCGGATTCGTCAAAAATGCGCCGGGCTGGCTTCCGGGGCCATTGGGCGCGAGGGCGTTGGAGGGCAGGCTCGAGTACCAGCAGGCCATGTTCGTGTCCCACGCATAGCCTCGTTGATAGCATTTATTGAAGATGTTGTTGGCGATCATGGTCAACGACACGCGCGGCGTAAAGTCATACGTCACCTGCAAGTTCGCGACGACTTGCCACGGTTCGCGCAACGCGCCGAGCGAGTCGAACTTCGCGGTATACGGATCGGGGACGAAGATTGCCGAGGGTAAATCACTGCCTACGCTTCCGGCGGCCGGTACTTGCCCGCAACTCACGCCCGGTGTCGATGGCGTAGCGCTCGGCAGTGCGGAACACAGTTGCGGAACGTATCCCGGGACGGAAAGCGGTGACCCGTAATACGAGCCCGAGTTGAACGCGACGGTCGGCGTGATCGCCAATTTCTTGTGACGCCAGTTGAGGATGAGCGACGCGACGTCGGGGACGGCATAGCTGTTTGCGCTCGCGAAAGCACTCGGAATCACGTCGTACGGAACGTACGACCCTTTGGGATCCATGAGCGCTTGCGGCGCGCTGTTGTAGTACGGGTTCGGAATGTTCAGCCCGGGCGTCGTGACGCTGGGAAGGCTGGCACCGGCGTTTGCCGCGTAGAGGCCACCGCCGCAGATCGGTTGGCCTTCGTTGGCGGCGCACGCCGATGTGTACGAATTGTATTGTTCGATCGAGCGGTTCATCACGTCGATCAGATTCAGTCCGTTCGAAAGACTCTGGTATCGCGTCTTCGTGTCGGTATGCGTGTACGAAAGCTGCCACGAGAAACCGTCGCGAGCGAAGTCGCCGTCCTGCAATGACAGTTCGATCCCATAAGAGTGCAGGGTACCGACGTTGATTCCCGCAAGGACGCCGCCGATCGCACTGATCGCGAGGTATTGCAACTGATTGTTGGTGCTCCGGTAGAACGGCGTGATTTTCGTTGAAAGACGCGTGCCTGGGAAGTGCCGCTCGTACGAGAGGTCGTAATTGTCCGACGTATCCGCACGCACGTCGTGAATCGGCGAATTGTAGCCGAGCGAGATGAACTGCGAGAGGAACGACGGAAGATCTTGCTGGTACGTATTGTATTCCTGATACGACGTCGCCGCGGGGCGCGCATAGACTCCCGCTGATGCGCGCCAGACCGTGTTCGGTCCCGCAAGATACGTCATTGCGAAACGCGGTTGAAACACGTTCTGCGATACGCGCGCGCCCGTCGTATTGACAAGGCCGTTCCCCGCCAAACCCATCCAGGTGTATCCCGTTGGACACGTCACCGCGCCGGTCGTCGCATCCATGCTCCCAAGAACGGGGTCGACGCCGGGCGCGCTGCAATGCTCGTTGTTGAACGCGTTGAACCAGAACTGCCGCGCCGGATAACCGGATTCGAGGTCTTGCGAGCGCATAACTGAAGTGGTCGAAGCGCGCTCCGATGTTGAACGTCAGTTTGTCGTTCGGACGGTAGTTGTCCATCAATGAGAACGACGTAAAGAACGGCTGCACGTTATCGACTTGCGCGTTTTGCCCGTTTTCCGTCATCAGCCACTGCGCGCTTGATCGCGCCGCCGGTGACGCCGGCGCACGATGTATCCGCAACGCAATTCCCGGGAATGAGCGCTGCCTGGCTGCCGATGTTATTCAGGTCGTAACACGAGGTGTATGCACCGGTCGTGTAATCGAAGCAATGCGTACCGTCGGTGAAATTCGAGGCGACATTGCCGAATTGCAATGTATTCTCTACGAACCAATGGGGGAGCGACGACAACGTCGTGTCAAACGTCGCATTGTAGGTTTGCAGCTTTTGTGTTTGGTAGCTCGTCTGCGCGGTGAGCAAATGTTTATCCGAGAGATTGTTGGAGTAGATTAGGCTCCCGCCGTAGATATGTCCGATGACCTCGTAGTCGGAAAGCGTCGCGCCGTAGAGCTGGAACGCGCTGTTCGGCCCGTTCAAAAACCAATCGGTGTACTCCGAATACGCGATTGCTCGCAAGTACGAGTTCTCGTTGAAGTTCTTCTGGTATTGCAACTTCTCGATCGAATAGTCGTTCGCGCCGCCGTCGCGTTGATTTGTCGGGATGACGTCATTGAACGCGCGCGTCGTCGGACTGCTCGGAAAGTATGCGTCGATCAGATCGTTCTGATTCGGCGGCTGGAACAGCGGGCCCGAATAGTAACCGCCGCCGCCTGCAACGCTTGCGTCGAGGAAATACGGCTGCGAATCCCCGTTGAAACACGTATAGACGATCGCACCGCCCTGATTGCACGCTAGACCGAGGTCGTACCCCGACGTGGCATAGCTCGTCGTGATGCCACCCGTCACGTAGAGCGCTTGGAGATCGTCGCGGCCGTCGTCGTGATGGTGCTTGATGCCCCAGTGCAGATTCATGACCGATTCACGATCTTGGTTATACGCTTGCAGCCAGCTTGCACCCGGACTCATCTGCATTCCGTAGCCTTGATTCGTCGTTGCGCACGTTTGACCGGGAGCGATCGTAAGAGGCGATCCGTAGACGCTGCACGAGCCGTCGAGGATGTTATAGGTCGTATTATTCGTCGGTACTTGGAGCGGGAAGTAGAACAGCGGATTCGACACGCCGTTGAACTGGTCGCCGTAGCGGTAGCTTTGATCGGCGCCCGCAAGCCCGACGTAATACGAGAACGTGCGGTCAGGGGTGGCGCCGCCGGCTTCAACGAGTGCCTTGTGGTAAAACGCCGGCGACCCGGCCGCTAGCGATGCCGTAGCGTAGCCGGGGTACGTTCCGGTCTTGATGACCTGGTTGATATAGCCCGCGAGTCCCGGCGAGTCCGACGTTGCCGGAGTGCCGCCGGTGTAGACCTGCACTTCTTGTTGACCGAGAACCGACAGTGTCGTAATCGGCGCGCCATCCGATTGCCGCAGCACCGGAAGACCGTCGAACTCGTAGCCGACTTGGTCGTAGTCGCCGCCGCGGATGAATACACTTTGATACCAGCCCTGCTGCCCGGTCGGAATGCTAACGCCTGGAACGCTCGCGATCGCGCTATACGCTTGGTCGAGGCTTCCCGAACCGCCGAGCGCTTTCGCCGCAGCTTGCTGCGCCGGGTTCACCGAGTACACGTCGCTCGTCGTGCCGGCGCGCACCAGTCCACCCGCGGCGCTGCGCGTTACGGCGATCGTCTTCAATGACTTGTTCAGCGCGAAATTGAGCACGCTCGATTGATCCGCGAGAATTGTTTGCCCGGGCTGCGACTGCGAATCGTATCCGTCTTTGCTCGCCGTCACCGTGTACGTGTCCGGCTGGAGCGAGAGAAAGACGTACGAGCCGTTTGCGTCGGTCGTCGCGGTGCGCGTTCCGATCGCGCCGCTGAGTTGCACGTGAACGCCGGCGAGCGGCGCACCGCCCTGCGCGTCGGTAATGCGACCTTTGAGATTTCCGGTGGTGCCGGCTGCAGCCGGAAGGGCGATGCAGGAAGTGAGCGCGGCCATCACGCCCGCGGCGAACCATCGTTTCACGCGTATTCCTCGCTCGGTTCGGTCTGTCGGGAAATGCTTACGCTGTTTACAAGGCCGCGCCTATGGATGTTTTATCTAAAGAACGCACCGGAATCTGTGTCAAAGGTACAAACGTCTACCAGTTGCGCTGCTCGACGTCGAGCAGCCGTGCTGCCAGCTGGACTCGGAATTGAACGTCCGCGTCGGAGAGGTCGATGCCGAGCACCTCGCTGACCCGTTCCAGCCGGTAGCGCAGCGTGTTCGGGTGAATTGCGAGCGCGTCGGCGGCGCCGCGAAACCGGAACCCGTGGCGCGCGAGCGTCAGCAATGCCGCGGCCAATTCCCGGCCGTTCTTCTTCGCGCGCAGCGGCGCGAAAAAATCGTTCAAGAACGTCTCGCGCGCCGATGCGTCGCCCGTAATAACGCGCGGAACGAGCAGTTCGTCGTACGTCGCGATGCGCGGCCGATCGCGATAACCGAGAAGTGAGAGCGCCTCGCGATAGCTGGCGCGTGCACCCTCGACGCCTTCGTGTTCGCGTCCGATTACCAGCGAGAGTCCCGGATCCTCCAGTTGCGCCGCCACACGTTCGACGTCGAGATCGGGCGGCATCAAGAACGGTACGCGGTTCAAGGTCGCGGTGACGAGTTGCGGCTGACCTCCGCGATGCAGCAACGCGCGCAACGCTGCTGCGATGCGGTCGCGCCGTTCGAGTCCTTTGCGGTCGAGCGGAAGCGGCTCGTCGATCGCAACGATGCCGACCCGGTAGCGCGCGCCGGGGTTGAACCCCAATAGGCGCACGCGTTCATCGGCGCTCGGCACCGCGCCCGGTTCCGATTCTAGCAAGGACAGAAACGATGCGTAACCGAGGCGCGCTTCGGTCGACGTAATCTCGCGTTGGTGCGCGATGTGAATGGCCGCAATCAATGCCGCGTGCTCTGCTGCGCGATGATCGAGTTCGTTGAGCGGCGATGTTCCTTCGATGATCCAGACGACCCCTGCGAGTTCATTGCCGATGCGGACCGGGCACACGACGCGCGCGCTCATGCCTTTCTCCGGAAGCGAAGGAATGCGCAGCGGTTTTTCCGCTGCGCGGATCCGGCGGTTGAGCGCGGATCGTTCCATCGCGCTGACGACGTCGAGCGGGCTGCGTCCGTCCTCGAGCGTACGCCGGCGCACGTCATCGATGTCTTCCCTGTACGATGCCGCCGCGAGCAAGTTGCCTGACGGATCCTCGAACGTCACCGAACGTTCGATCAACCGGGACAACTCGTGCGCGAGATCGTCAAGCGTTGCATCGCGTGCCGCCAGACGCGTCAGCGCGCGATGGATATGATCCGAGCGCTCAATAATTGCATACGGTTCGTGCATCACGGCGCGATGCAGCTCTTCCGTCAGTTGCGCGAACGGAACTTCGAACGGAATCTCGATAAGCGGAAGCCGCGAAATCTCGGCTTGTTCGCGCGCCGCTTCCGAAAAGTGTTCGACGAATTTCGGTACCGCCATCATCACGCCGGCAACCTCTCGTGCAGCGAGTTCAGCGATCTGGCGGCGCTGTTGCGCCTCGTCCTTCGGCCAGCTGAATCCGGTCGTGAGCAGTAAGAAGCCGCGTTTGACCCACGGCAGCGGATCGGGCATGTCGACGACGTGCGACCAAGCGACCTCACGTTCGGTGCCGTCGTGGGCGGCGACGACGCAAGCGGATGCAAACGACGGGAGAGCAAGCACGTCGGCAAGTTTCAATCGGCGCTCCTTGGTGCCCGCACACGAAGAATCGAGCAAAAATTGGTTCGACGGCACGTAGAGGGGCAGCCTGGCGGTACCGTAGGCTAGGCGTATGCAGGCCGTACGCTCCGCGTCGGCCGAGATCGCGCGCCGCCGCTCGGCGAATGTGCCGCGCGGTGTCGGCTGCGTGCATCCGATCTCGATCGTCCGTGGCGAGGGCGCGCGGGTCTGGGACGCCGACGGTCGCGAGTATATCGACTTCGTCGGCGGCATCGGCGTGCTCAACGCGGGACATACGAACCCGGCGATCGTCGAGCGAGTACGCGATCAGGCCGAGCGGTTCACGCATCTTTGCTTTCAAGTCACGTCGTACGAGCCATACGTCGAGCTCGCGGAGAAGCTCAATGCCCTTGCACCCGGATCCACTCCGAAGAAGACGTTACTGCTGACGACCGGGTCGGAAGCCACGGAGAACGCCGTAAAAATTGCGCGCGCGTATACCGGGCGACCCGGTGTGATCGCATTTCAACACGGCTATCACGGGCGTACGCTGCTCGCGCTCTCGATGACGGGCAAGAACGAGCCGTACAAACAAAATTTCGGCCCGTTTTGCGGCGAAATCGCGCACGTGCCGTATCCGCATGACGCGCACGGTTTGACGACCGAGCGCGTCTTGGATGCGTTGGCGGAGACGTTTGAAAGCACGCTCGCGCCGGAACGCGTTGCGTGCATCATCATCGAGCCGGTACTCGGCGAAGGCGGATTCGTTGCAGCGCCGCCCGCTTTTTTGAACGTGCTGCGAGATATCTGCACGGAATACGGCATCGTGCTCGTTTGTGACGAGATTCAAAGCGGCTTCGGACGAACCGGCCGCACCTTCGCAATCGAACATGCCGGCATCGAAGCGGACATCATCACCGTTGCAAAATCTCTGGCCGGCGGATTGCCGCTGGCGGCCGTGATCGGCAAGGCGGACATCATGGACGCACCGGCGCCCGGTGGTCTCGGTGGAACGTATGCGGGGAATCCGGTTGCGTGCGCGGCGGCGCTCGCGACGCTTAACATGATGGATGATGCGTTTTTAGCACGCGCCGACGCAATCGGCGCGCGCGTTCGCGCAGCGTTCGAAGATGCAGCGCGGCGTTTTCCGCGCGACGTCTTCGAGATCCGCGGAATAGGAGCCATGATGGCGATCGAGTTTTGCGAAACGCGCGAAGCAATCGTTCCGCGTATCGTGGAGCGGGCTCGAGAGCGCGGTGTTCTGTTGATGCCCGCGGGAGCGGGGAACGTCATTCGGACGCTGGTGCCGCTGGTAATCGACGACGATACACTCGATGAGGCGCTGCGACGCGTGGGTGAAGCGATCGACAGCGTTTTATCGTCATAAGGGAGCTGGAAAATTCTTGAACGTGAAAAAGCCGTCATCGCGTATACGAACTACGTCTTAGAACTCATTGAATCGACCTCCATTACACCGGAGGACGCGCAGTGGATCACGCGGGAGACCGTTGAGAGCTTCCGCGACCATATCAATCCCGGCTTTCTGGAATATCGCAAAGCGACGACAGTCGAACATGCCGCTGCCGCCGTCGAGTGGTCCGACGCGGGACTCAACAGCTATCGCGACGTCAGCGGAAAAGAATACATCGATTGCTTGGGCGGGTTCGGCATCTTTAACGTCGGCCACCGTAACCCGAACGTCGTCGCCGCCGTCAAGGCGCAACTCGCCCGCCAGCCGCTGCACAGTCAAGATCTGCTCGATCCGCTGCGCGCGATGCTTGCGAAAGCGCTCGCGATGTTGATGCCTCGCGGATTGGAGTACGTGTTCTTCACGAACAGCGGAACCGAATCGGTCGAGGCCGCATTGAAGCTTGCGCGTGCGTACGACTCGACGAAGCAAACGATCATCGCCGCGACGAAAGGATTTCATGGGAAGAGCTTCGGTGCTCTTTCCGTGAGTGCGAAAGGAGAATTCCGGCGTCCGTTCGGTGCGCTTTTACCGAACATCGAACATTTTCCGTTCGACGATCTCGCGGCGTTGCGCAGAAAGATGGAGCGCCTGAAGATGGTCGGCGAAGACGTCGGCGCCGTTTTGCTGGAGCCGATTCAAGGGGAAGGCGGCGTCAACGTACCGCACGACGACTATCTCCCCGGCGTGCGCGCGCTTTGCGATGAATTCGGCGCATTGATGATTCTCGACGAAGTGCAGACGGGGATGGGGCGCACCGGGAAGATGTTTTGCTTCGAGCACTACGGCATCACGCCGGACATCATCTGTCTGGCGAAAGCGTTTGGCGGCGGCGATCGTACCGGCGGGCGCGGTCGTTGGAACGAAAGACATCTTTTCGAGACTGTTCGACAATCCGTTCTTGCACACGACGACGTTCGGCGGAAATCCGCTCGCATGTGCTGCGGCACTGGCAACGATCAACGTGCTGCTGACGGATCGACTTCCGGAACGCGCGACAATCCTCGGCGACCGCATGCTTACGGGCTTGCGCGCGGCGACGTCCGATTTTCCGGACTTCGTCGTGGACGTTCGTGGAAAGGGATTGTTGATCGCGATCGAGTTTATCGACCATCGAACGGGATTCGAGCTTGGAAAATTGTTGCTCGAACGCGGCGTGCTGGTGTCAGGGACGCTCGTGAACGCGCAAGTGGTTCGCATCGAACCGCCGTTGACGATTACCGAGCAGCAGGCCGACTACGTTTGCCGCTCGGTGGGCGAATCTCTCGCCGCGATGAGAGAATCTACGAAAACCAAAACCGGAGTGTAGTTATGGAAACGTTGACCAAGCCGGGTACCGATCCGCAAACGCTGCTCAAGAACCTTCCGCGTTCGGGATCGACGATGCTGATGTACGTCGACGGCAAGTGGGTCGAAGCATCGGACGGCGCGTCACGCTCGTTGCTGGATCCGGCGACCGGCGCACCGATTGGAAGCGTCGCCGAAGGGACGCGCGACGACGCGAAACGCGCGATCGCCGCGGCGAGGACGGCGTTCGACGACGGGCCGTGGTCGACGATGACGGCGGCGGATCGCGCGCGCTTGCTCTTCCGAGTTGCCGATACGATCGAAGCGTATGGGACCGAGCTGCAGTACATCGACACGCTCAACAACGGCAAGCCGCTGCGCGAGACGGAATACGATGTGGCCGATGCCGCCGGCTGTTTCCGCTACTACGCCGGGCTAGCGACGAAACCGCACGGACAAACGTTCGACGTTCCGGCGCCTTCCCAAACGTTTACCGTCCGCGAGCCGATCGGCGTGTGCGGACAAATCATTCCTTGGAACTATCCGCTGTTGATGGCCGCGTGGAAGTTGGCGCCCGCGCTTGCCGCGGGTAACACGTGCATTCTGAAGCCGGCCGAATTGACGCCGCTTTCGGCGCTCCGACTGGCGACGATTTTCGAAGAGCTCGAATTCCCGCCGGGTGTCGTCAACATCGTGACGGGGGCCGGTCCGGTCGTGGGCGCGGAACTCGCGGAGAATCATCGCGTCGACAAGATCGCGTTCACCGGTGGAACGAAAACCGGTCGTTCGATTATGAGCGCCGCAGTCGGCAATTTGAAAAAAGTCACGCTTGAACTCGGCGGTAAATCGCCGAATGTCGTCTTTGCCGACGCGGACTTCGACTCGGCAGTCGATTACGCGCTGTTCGGGATTTACGCGAACGCCGGACAAGTTTGTTCTGCCGGTTCGCGTCTCGTCGTACAAGACGCGATCGCGGACAAATTCGTCGGCGCCGTCGTGGAGCGCGCGAAGAAAATTCGCGTCGGAAACGGCTTCGATCCGAAAACCGAGATGGGGCCGATCATTTCGCGCACGCACTTGGAACGGGTCGAGAGTTACCTCGCCGCCGGCAATGACGAGGGCGCGGAGTTGCTCTGCGGCGGCGAACGTCTCGGCGGGGCGCTTGCAGCTGGAAACTTCATCGCGCCGACCGTCTTCGATGGAACGAATCGCGATATGCGAATCGTGCGCGAGGAGATTTTCGGCCCCGTGCTCGTCGTCCAGCGGTTCACGGACGAAGACGACGCCGTGCGGGTCGCAAATGATACGATCTACGGTCTTGCCGGTGCAGTGTTCACGCAAAACGTTGCGAAAGCGCATCGCGTGATTCGCCGGCTGCGCGCGGGCATCACGTGGATCAATACGTATCACCCGACGTACAACGAAGCGCCGTGGGGCGGCTACAAGCAATCGGGCATAGGCCGTGAATTGGGAACGTACGGCTATGATGCCTACACCGAGGTCAAGCAAATCAACGTCAACCTCGACGTCGTTCCGTCAGGATGGTTCGAAGGATAATGCCGTAGACCGCGTGCGTCGGACGTTCGGTCTTCCGTTCGCGATCGTCCCGATCTACGGCACGACGCTGGTCGATACGCTCGGCTACACGTTGATGATTCCGCTGCTTCCCGTACTCGTGCGGCAGTATCATGCGTCACCGATCGTCGGTGGCGCGTTGCTCAGCGTTCCGGCCGTGTGCTCGGCGATCGCCGCGCCGATATGGGGAAAGCTGAGCGATCGCCTCGGGCGCAAAACGATCATCATGACGGCACAGGTATTATCGCTTGCCGGATATTTGCTGCTCGCGCTCTCGCACGTGTTGTGGCTCGTTTTTCTCGCGCGCGTGATCTCCGGGTGTGGTGGCGGAAGCCTTGGTGCGGCGGAATCCTACATTGCCGACGTCACGCAGCCCGAAAAGCGCGAGCAGGCATACGCGCTTTACGGTGCGGTGTTCGGGCTTGCGTTCATTGTTGGCCCCGTAACGTCGGGCGCGCTAATGGCGCGCAGCATCGCGATCCCGTTCTTCGTGGCGGCCGGCTTGGAAGCGCTCAATCTGGTGTTCACCGGATTTTTTCTCCCGAATAGAACGACGACCGAGAAGAAGACCACGATCCTCGCTTCGCTCAAAGCGACCGCGGCGCCGGGCGTTCGCAATATTCTCGTGCGGCAATTTTTCTTTATCTTCGGCGTGGTCTGCTATCTGTCGAACTTCGCACTCTATGCAAACCGCGTGCTGCAGATGAATCCCAGCAAAGCATCGTACTTGCTCGCCGTTGCGGCCGTGGTCGGCGGAATCACCCTCGTCGCCGGCGTAACGCCCCTTGCAAAACGCTTCGGACAAACGCCGCTGCTGCAGGCGGGTCTCATCATTAGTGTGCTCGCGTACGTTGCGCTCGCATTGGTATCGGGCGAATTATTGTTCCTCGTCGCCATGGTGCTCTGGGCGATTGGTGCGGCGACGGCTGAACCGACGATTACGGCGCTGCTTTCTCAACGCGCGAAGGGCGATGAGCGCGGAGCGATCATGGGCGTCAGCGACTCGGTCCGAAGCATCGCGATGATCGTCGGGCCGACGGCCGGCGCAGCGCTCGTCGGCGGAAACGCGCGGATGCTTTGCGTGCTCGCCGCAGCCGGCTCCGTCATTGCATACGGATTCGGCTTTCTTCCATGGGCAAAAGGCAATCGTTAACACCTTTCGCCGTGCGCTCCGGTCGTCAATGAAACGAACTCACCGGGCGCGTCGCGGTTTCGACCGGAGAAGTTCAGATTGCGCGTTCCGCTCGGTTCGATACCGCGTGTCGTAAAGGCGCACGTAGGATGTTGCAACGGCCGTCCCGCTGCGATCGTTCGCACGGGTGTCAGCGACGCCTGAAGAACGTCGCCGACGCCGTGAACCTCCGCGTTGAGCTGTATGCTGGGGCGCGTTAACCGCAGTATCGAGCGTGGCCATGCCTCGAGTTCCGTACCGTTCACAAGCGCGAAGATCGTGTGCTTATCACCGCGCAGTTCCAGGATGCAACGCGTCGTGCAGTTTGCGCGTTCGCGTTTGTAAGTATCGTTAAGGTTCGGATACGTGACATCGGTATAGACGGATGTCACGCTTTGCCGCGGACCGCCGCTCGCGATTCCAACCGACGTTCCCGAACCCGGGATCACTTTGCCGATGAGTAAGATGCTCAGCCATGACAGGGACGTGTTGTGCGGCGCGGGCGCAAGCGTTGCCTTATATGCGACGTCGAAGTCGCCGGTGAAGTTCCCGCTTAGATACACCGTCGCTTCTCCGTCGGATGAGACGGGTTTGACGCCGGTCAATGCGACAAGCGCGAAGAGCGTGACGATCGTTCGCGACGCCACTTAGAGTGCCACGATTTCCCGAACGTGAAAGATGTGAAAGAACAGCACGGTCGAGCCGAATGCGAGCACAGCGCCCGCCACGACTTGCATCACGGTATGCGCTTTGAGATAGACGCGTGCCCAACCGACCATCGGAATGAGAACGCAGAACGGAAGCGTCTGATTGCCATACAAGAGCGTAAGGACCACGAGCGGGGCGGTGATGCCGAGTGCGTGCGTGCTGATCTTCCAATAGCGCGTGATGTATTGCACGACCAATGTCGAAACCGTATACGCGGCCATCGACGCGATCATCAGCCGCGGCGAATGCGCTATCCACAGTGCGATCGTGCCGAGCAGATAGAAGACGACGAACGCACCGAAGACCGCCTCTCGCTCGTGACGGACGGACATGTCGAGATCCGAGATCCGGTCGGTTCCGTAGAGCCAGAAAACGTAGAGCATCGGACCGATCGACGTGAAGAACGTCGAGAGCACGAGCAGCCACCAGAAGTCGAGCGTCCCGCGGGCGCTCGCGTGCGCCAAGATAATAAAAAGCCCGAGCGATGTCAGAAACGGATTGAACACCGTCGAGAGCGTGCGCGCGAGGTCACGCCAGGGCCGGCGCTTTTTGATCGGGACGATCTCGACGGACGGATCGTGCATGGCGCCCTAGTTAGGGGCCGTTGAGCTGACCTCCCTTTCGATCTCCGCCAGTTCTCTCGCCAATGCGTCGAGCGCGACGCGCACCGCTTGCGGTGAGGTCGATCCGCTCGTTGCTTTCATTGCAACGCTCGCATGCGCAGTCGGTGCGCCTTCCAACGGGCGTCGTTCGCGTTCCGCCTGTGATACCAGTTCGCCGATGCGCGCATGCGCGTCGCGCGCCGGCACGCCGTTTCGAACGAGTTCGTCGGCCATGTCCGTTGCAACCGTGTAACCGTTGCTTGCGTCGCGCGCCATTGCCTCACGATCGAACGACGTATCGACGAGGGCCCGCAAAAATGCATCGAGCAGCATCGTACCGCGCTCGCATATCTCGATGGTCATGCGCTTCGTATGCTGCAGATCGCGATGATACGAAGGGCCGATCCCGATCGTGGACGCAACCGCGCCGGTGTACAGACCGAGCAACTCGGATGCGCCGCCGCGAACGAGTTCGAACGTATCGGGGTTGCGTTTTTGCGGCATCAAGCTGGAACCCGTCGACGAGCCGTCGCCTAGGTGTACGTAACCGAATGCGGGCGTCGCCCACACGATTACTTCGGCGGAAACGCGCGATGCGTCCGCAGCGGCGCGCACGAATGCGTGTGCAACGTCGAGCGCCGTGTCGCGCGTGCCGATCGAATCCATCGCGTTTCGCGACGGCGACGTAAACCCGAGCATCGCGCTCGCTGCGCCGCGATGGAGCGGGAGCGTCGATCCGGCGACGGCTCCTGATCCCAGGGGCGAGAAACGGCGTGCATCGTGCGCAACGTTTGCAAATCGCCGAGCCGCCCGCACAAACGGCTCGGCAATCGCTGCAAGCCAAAACGCGAACAATATCGGTTGCGCCGGCTGCGTGTGCGTGGTTGCCGCGAGAATGGTCTCTTCGGCCAATTCCCGTTCGGCGAGTTCCTTGATATGGCGGATGATCGAACCGGCGATTCGCGCGCCGCGAACCGCGCGATCGGCCGCATAGAGCGCCAGCGTCGTCGCCACTTGGTCGTTCCGGCTGCGCCCCGCATGCAGCGACGCGCCGGCTTCGGGCTCGAGTTCGCGCACGCGAGCGTCGATCGCGCCGTGAATGTCTTCGAACGGCTCCGCGCGCGCGAAGGCCGTAAAGCTGCCGTCTTGGATCTCGCCCTCGACCCGTTGCAGCGCGCCGTCGAGAATCGCGGCATTTGCGCCATCGATGACGTTGCCCGCGAACAACGCCGCGACGTGCGCGCGAGAAACGCGTACGTCGAACGGCGCAAGGACGAAGTCGTCTTCGAGCGACGATCCGAACGCGAGGAGCGCGGCATCCGGCGCGCCGCCGAAACGGCCGCCCCATTGCAATGACGTCTTCACGCCGTCGTCATCGTTTGCGACAGTTGCGCCACGCGGTCGAGCGGCAAACCGTAACAGCGAATGAACCCGCCGGCTGCGTCATGATCGAATGCATCGCCGTGGCCATACGTTGCAAGATGCTCGTCGTACAGCGCGAAGGGCGAACGCACGCCCGTCGCAACGGCGCTACCGTGATGCAGACGCACGCGAACCTCGCCGGTGACGCGCTTCGCCAACGATGCGTTGAACGCATCGAGCGCGTCGCGCAGCGGCGAATGCCACAGACCATCGTACGCGAGCTCGGCGTATTTCTGGTCCGCGCTCGCTTTGAACCGCAGCTCGTCGCGCGTCAACGTGAGCCGTTCGAGCGCTTTATGCGCGGCAATGAGCACCGTTGCGGCGGGCGCTTCGTAGACTTCGCGCGATTTAACGCCGATCACGCGATCCTCGACGAGGTCGATACGTCCGATGCCGTGCGAGCCGGCGAGGCCGTTCAAGAACGCGATCAGTGGAACCGACATAAGACCGTTCACCGACGGGATACCGTCTTCGAAGTGAATCACGACTTCGTCGGCGTGAGGCGGCTGTGCCGAAGGCGACGCCGTCCACGCGTATGCGTCTTCAGGCGGCGCGTTCCACGGATCTTCCAACACGCCCGCTTCGATCGATCGTCCCCAAAGATTCGCATCGATGGAATACGGTTTTGCTGCCGTGTGTGCGACCGGCACGCCATGTTCCGCCGCAAAGGTCAGCGCGTCCGGACGGGACATCGGCTGCTCGCGCAGCGGCGCGCGCACCGTCAAACGTTGATCGAGCGCGCGCACGCCGAGCTCGATGCGCACTTGATCGTTGCCTTTGCCGGTACAGCCGTGCGCTACCGCATCGGCGTTATGCTGATGCGCCGTTTCGACCAGAAGCGCAGCGATCAACGGCCGCGATAGCGCGGCTGAGAGCGGATAAAGACTCTCGTAGAGTGCATTTGCGCGAAGCGCGGGCAACGCGTACGACTGCACGAATCGTTCGCGCGCGTCGATCACGACCGCATCACGCGCACCGAGTGCGAGGGCCTTGCTGCGCACGCGTTCGAGTTCCGCCGCCGCACCGGGGCCGGAGATTGCGTCCGATTCGCCGAGATCCGCCGTCATCGCGACGACCTCATGACCTTCGAGGAGCAGACGTTTGAGGAGCACCGACGTATCGAGGCCGCCGGAATACGCAAGCACGATGCGGCTCATGAAGCTGCCGATCCTTTCAAATCGATGAAGCGCTGTTTGACGACGGGCATCACGTCCGGCGATCGAACGATCACGAGAATTGTGTCGTCGCCGCCGATCGTGCCGAGAACCTCGGGCCAACCGGCTTCGTCGACCGCGGAGGCGACCATCATTGCGCTGCCCGGGCCGGTTCTAATGACGATCTGGTTCAGCACGCCTTCGACATTCGTGACGACTTCCGAGACGACACGATGCAGACGGCTGACGTACGAGACGGTTGCGCTCGGCACGACATATTTGAACAGCCCGTCGTCCGCCGTGGCATCGCGAATCGGAACCTTCACGAGTCCGAGTTCCTTGACGTCGCGTGAGACCGTCGCCTGCGTTGCGGCATAGCCTTGCCGCTCGAGCAGCGCCGCGAGTTCTTCTTGCGAATGCACGGGCCGCGTCGCGACGAGCGTGAGAATCGCGCGCTGGCGACGCTCTTTCATGGTGCAAATCCTTTCGTATCGGCGAGCACTGCGAAGAGCAAGGCTTTCTGTGCGTGGAGCCGGTTTTCGGCTTGATCGAAGACGACGCTCTGCCGCCCCTCGATGACCGACTCCGCGACTTCTTCGCCGCGATGAGCGGGGAGACAATGCATGAAGATCGCGTGCGACGGCGCGAACGAGAGCAGTTCATCGGTCACAGCGAACGGCCGCAACATCGCCTCATTGCGTTCGCTGTACGCTTCCTCGCCCATCGACGTCCACACGTCGGTATAGACGACGTCGGCGCCACGCACCGAGCGAATTGCGGTCCCGAAGGCACGCACGCGTCCGCCGCTCGCCGCACCGAGCGCGTTGAGCTCCGCGAGCGTTTTCTCCGGCGGCCGATGCGTCGAAGGCGCGCCGAAATGCACGGTTGCGCCGAGCATTACCGCTGCTTGTGCGAGCGAAAGCGCGACGTTGTTTTTCGCGTCGCCGAGATACGCGACGTGCAGTCCGCGCAGCGTGCCGAAACGTTCTTGAATCGTCAGTACGTCGGCGAGTGCTTGACAGGGATGCGCGGCGGCGGATAAGCCGTTGATGACCGGTACGCTCGCCGACGCGGTGAATCGTTCGAGCGGCGCATGCGCGTGCGTTCGCACGACGATCGCGTCGACGTAACGTGAGAGCACGCGCGCCGCATCTTCGGGCGTCTCGCGCGAACCGACCATGAATTCGGCGCCCGATGCGAAGAGCGTATCGCCGCCCAACTGCGTCATTGCCACTTCGAACGATACACGCGTGCGAAGACTCGGTTTTTCAAAGAGCAGCGCGAGCGTTCTCCCGCGCAATGCAGCACGGTAAGCGTTCGCCGAAGCGCGCTTGAGCTCGGCGGCAAGCGTCACCACCGCAGCGAGCTCTGCCGGCGCGAGATCCGTCGTCTGAAGAAGATGCCGTCCCCGCAAGGCCGCCGGTGAGGCCGGCGCTACCGCGTACATACTGTATATTTATGCACGCTGACGAATAATCATGCAATGGGGCGGCTATAGCACGCGCGCGCGCAGCGGGGGAGGGTCCCGTGATCGAGCCGAACCCAGCCCGGTCAACATGGTGATTGAACGCGTCAACTCTCCGGACGATCTCAAAGCACTGAGCCGCGACGACCTCGACACTCTGGCGCGTGAGATCCGCGAGCTGCTCGTCGCGACCTGTTCGCGCACCGGCGGGCATCTCGCCCCGAACCTCGGCGTCGTTGAACTGACCATCGCATTGCACCGCGTGCTCGATGTGCCGAACGATAAACTGGTCTGGGACGTTAGCCATCAAGCGTACGTGCACAAGATTCTCACCGGGCGCCGCGACCGTTTCGGCTCGCTGCGTCAAGGCGGCGGTATCTCCGGTTTTGCGATGCGCACCGAGTCGCAGTACGACCAGTTTGGTGCGGGCCATGCATCGACGTCGGTTTCCGCGGCATACGGGATGGCGGTTGCGCGCGATCTCGCGGGAGGCAACGAAACGATCGTCGCGGTCATCGGTGACGGTGCATTGACCGGTGGGCTCGCGTACGAAGCGATCAACAACGCCGGGGCGCTGAATTCGAATTTCATCGTTATCCTCAACGACAACGAGATGTCGATCGCGCCGAACGTCGGTGCGGTCGCCTCGTATTTGTCCGTGCTGCGCGCAAAACCGTTCTCGCAGTTCGTGCGCGAAAAAGCGAAAGACGTGTTCGGACATATGCCGTTTGGCGGTGCGGCGCGCAAAGCGTTTGCGTCGGCCGAAATGGGCGCGATGCGTTTCGTCGCACCGTCGGAGAAAGCGGCGGTCATCTTTGAAGAGCTTGGTTTTCGTTACATGGGACCCGTCGACGGACACAACATCGACACGCTCCTCGACGCGCTCGAAACCGCGAAACAGCTCGAGGGTCCGGTGCTGCTGCACGTGCGGACGGTCAAAGGCAAAGGGTACTTGCCGGCGGAGCGCGATTCGCGGACGTTCCACGGCTCCGGCGCGTTTGACGCAGATACCGGAAAAATCGAAGTCAAACCCGACGCGCGCCCCACGTTCTCCGATGCGTTCGCGTCCGCGCTGATCGCGGTTGCCGAAAAGAATCCCAAGGTCATCGGCATCACCGCCGCTATGCCGGATGGAACGAAACTCTCAAAGTTCGCAAAACAATTTCCGTCGCGGTATTTCGACGTCGGCATCGCGGAAGCGCATGCGGTGTGCATGGCGGCGGGCGCTGCGACGAACGGCCTCAAACCGGTCTGCGCGATCTACTCGACGTTCTTGCAGCGCGCGTACGATCAAGTCGTGCACGACGTTTGCGTGCAGAATCTGCCCGTCGTATTTTGCATGGACCGTGCCGGCGTGGTGGGCGACGACGGGCCGACGCACATGGGCCTCTACGATGTCGCATATTTGCGGACGCTTCCGAACATGACGGTGATGGCCCCGCGCAGCGAAGATGAAGTGCTGCCGATGCTCCAGCACGCGCTGGCGTTGAACGCGCCGGCCGCCATTCGCTATCCGCGCGGTTCGAGCAGCGGCCGCCACCACGACCAACCGGCGCCGATCGAACACGGAAAATCCGAGGTGCTTCGCCGCGGTTCCGGTGTTGCGATTCTTGCGCTCGGCAACACCGCCGACGTTGCGCTCGACGCATACGAGTTGCTCGCGAGCGGTGAATTCGGCCGTTCCGACCTGCTGCCGACCGTCGTGAACGCCCGCTTCGCGAAGCCGGTCGATGCAGCGCTCCTCGAATCGCTTGCCGGCGATCACGAGTTGATTCTTACCTTAGAAGAACACTCGCTCGCAGGCGGCTTCGGCTCAGCGGTCGTAGAGAGCGTGTCGGATCGCGGGCTGGAGGTTCGTGTCGAACGCATCGGCATAGCCGACGAACTCGTACAGCACGATTCGCAACCCAGCCAACGCGCGCGTTTCGGCCTCTCTGCGCAGCATGTCGCCGAGCGTGTCTCGCGTGTGCTCGAACGCAGTCAGGAGATACATCGTTGATTCTCGCCGCCGCTGCGGCCGCCGCCAGCGCCCAACCGCAGATTCAAGTTACGACGGTTCCCAATCCCAACGCGTCGCCGTTCGTCATCAACGCACCGCCGGCGGCGCAGATGACGCAGACGTGGTTTCAAGCCCACGCGGGCTGGGCGACGCACACGATTGCCGGAATCTTTATGATCGCCGCGGTCGCGCTCGTCGTGCTGCTGGCGATGCAGACGACGAAACAAGAGGGGCTTTCCGGTACGATCGGCGGACGTGTGGAATCCGCGTATGCGCGTCCCGGAGCGGACCAGCAACTCCAACGGGTCACGGGTTTCACCGCGGTCGTGTTCGTCATCACCGCGTTCATTCTATCGCTGACGGGAATCTAAACTCGACTTGGGCGCGCTGCTCGACGTAAGAACTCTTCGCACAACGTTTCGTACCGAAGACGGTCCCGTCACAGCGGTCAGCGGCCTCTCCTTTAGCCTGAACTCCGGTGAAACGCTCGGCATCGTCGGCGAATCCGGTTCCGGCAAATCCGTCACCTCGCTTTCGATTATGCGTCTCCTCGCGCGCAATGCCACCGTGACGAGCGACGGCATTTACTTCAACGGCGAAGATTTGCAGAAGAAGAGCGAAGGCGACATGCGCAAGATTCGCGGACATCAGATCGCGATGATCTTCCAGGACCCGATGACATCGCTCAATCCGGTTCTTTCGATCGGCGAGCAGATCATCGAAGCCGTCCGTTTGCACCTCGGGTACAGCCGACGTGAAGCGCGCGACAAAGCGATCGAAATGCTGCAGAAAGTTCGCATTCCGTCGCCGCAAGCGCGCTTGAACGACTACCCGCATCAGTTCTCGGGCGGCATGCGTCAGCGGGTCATGATCGCGATGGCGCTCTCGTGCAACCCGCAACTGTTGATCGCCGACGAGCCGACAACCGCGCTCGACGTGACCATTCAAGCGCAGATTCTCGAGCTGATGAACGAGATGCAGGCGGAGACGGGTGCGGCGATCATCATGATCACGCACGATCTCGGTGTCGTCGCGGAGGTCTGCAGGAACGTTCTCGTGATGTACGGCGGAAACATGGTCGAGTACGGCACGGCCGCCGACATCTTCAAAGATCCGAAGATGCCGTATACGCAGGGGTTGCTTTCCTCGCTGCCGCGCTTGGATGCGAGTGGCCATGAACGTCTCGTACCGATCAAAGGGCAGCCGCCGAATCTGCTCAACATGCCGCCGGGCTGCGCCTTTTCGCCGCGCTGCGCGTATACGATGCCGATCTGTAGCGAGCCCGTGCCGCTGTATGCGTTCGACGGTGACCACGTCGCGCGATGTTTTCTCTACGACGACCGCGCGACCGATCAGCGTCCGGAACGCATTGAACCGCCAACGGCTCCGGTTGTGGAGCAACCGTGACGCAGCCGCTCGTCGAGGTTCGCGATCTCTACAAGTACTTCCCGATTCACGCGGGCTTCTTATCGCGCCACGTTGGCGATGTTAAAGCCGTCGACGGCGTGGATTTCACGATCGCGCCCGGTGAAACGCTGGGACTCGTCGGTGAGTCGGGTTCCGGAAAAACGACGATCGGGCGTCTGATTCTGCGTCTGCTGACCGAGTCGAAAGGCGCGATTCGCTTCAACGGCCAGGACGTTACGAAGATGAACGCATCGCAAGTCCGTCGCCTGCGCCGCGAAATGCAGATCATCTTTCAAGACCCGTTCGCCTCGCTGAATCCGCGCATGACGGTCGGCGATATCGTCGGGGAACCGCTGCGCATTCACGGTCTCGCAAAAGGTAAACAAATCGGCGATCGCGTTCGCGAACTGCTTCAGCTCGTCGGCTTGCGTCCGTATCACGCGAATCGCTTTCCGCATGAGTTTTCCGGCGGCCAGCGGCAGCGCATCGGCGTCGCGCGAGCGCTGGCCGTCGACCCGAAATTCATCGTCTGCGACGAGCCCGTCTCGGCGCTGGACGTGTCGATTCAAGCGCAGGTCATCAATCTGCTCGAAGATCTGCAAGCGAAGTTCGGCCTCACATATCTCTTCATCGCGCACGACCTCTCGGTCGTTCGTCACATCTCGACGCGCGTCGCGGTGATGTACGTCGGCAAGCTGGTGGAACTCGCGGACCGCGACTCGCTCTACGAAAATCCGCTGCACCCGTACACGCAAGCGCTCCTTTCGGCGATTCCGATACCCGACCCGGACACGGAAACGCGGCGGAAACGCATCGTACTCACCGGCGACATTCCCTCGCCCGTGAATCCGCCCTCGGGCTGCCGTTTCCACACGCGTTGTCCCGTTGCGTTCGATCGCTGCAAAACCGAGGTGCCGGCATTCAACGCGTACGGCGCCGGGCATTTTGCGGCGTGCCATTGGGTTGACGAACACGGCGGCAAAGCGCCGAACCTCACCGCCGGCCCCGTTGTAATCAGCGCATAAAAAACGAGGACGACCGAATGGTCGTCCTCGCTGCTTGTCGTGTTATGCGTTACGCTGATTTCTTGCGACGGCCGCCCTTGCGCGCGCCCTTTTTGCGCCCACCAGCCGCTTTGCGTCCGCCTTTACGTGCGCCGGTCTTGCGCGTCGACTTCTTGCGTCCGCCGGTCGACTTTTTGCGTCCGCCGGTTGACTTCTTACGTCCCGCTGTCGATTTTTTGCGTCCGCCCGTCGACTTCTTACGTCCGCCCGTCGATTTTTTGCGTCCGCCCGTCGACTTCTTACGTCCGCCGGTCGACTTTTTGCGTCCACCCGTCGACTTCTTGCGTCCGCCGGTCGACTTCTTACGTCCGCCGGTTGATTTCTTGCGTCCACCCGTCGACTTCCGTGTCGAGGTTTTCTTGCGACCACCGGCCGCTTTGCGACGGCCGCTCGATTTGCGGCGCGATTTTTTGGCTTCACCCATCGTGTCGCCGTTCGTCATGGTATCGGAGTCCATTCATTCCTCCTCGTCCCCCGGGGGACGATAAGCGTTACTTGGACAGCGCACGACGTCGTGCGCTTTAAGCGCACTATAAAGGATTTTTCAAAATCATGCAAACGCGCGCGTACGCGCATGTGCGCGCACACGTATACACGCGCGCGCGTTTCGTGTTTACGGGATGTCGGTTTGCAACTGCACCGCGGCCGAAGGCCGACCGCGACGGAATCGGGCGCAGCCAATCCCGTTTGCCCCCGTCTTGACCCCGGGAGTATACTGAACCCCGTGAAAAAGCCCCTGATCATCGTCGAGTCGCCGACCAAGGCCCGCACGATCAAGAAGTTTCTTCCGGCTCGCTATATTGTCAAAGCGTCGGTTGGACACGTTCGCGATCTTCCCAAGAGCACGCTCGGTGTTGACGTCGAGAACGACTTCAGCCCGAAGTACCTTACGATCAAGGGGAAAGGCGACGTTATCAAAGATCTCAAGAGCGCGGTGAAAAGCGCGAGCGACGTCTACCTCGCGACCGACCCCGACCGCGAAGGTGAGGCGATTGCGTGGCATCTCGCCGAACTGCTGAAGCTCGAAAATCCGAAGCGGATCGAGCTGCACGAGATCACGAAAGACGCCGCACTCGCCGCGCTGAAACACCCGCATCACATCGACATGGATCGCGTGAACGCCCAGCAGGCGCGGCGCATTCTCGACCGTCTCGTCGGATACAAAATCTCACCGTTGCTGTGGGCAAAGGTTCGCGGCGGTCTATCCGCCGGCCGCGTCCAATCGGTTGCCGTGCGGCTGATCGTCGACCGCGAGCGCGAGATTGCGGCGTTCGTTCCACGCGAGTACTGGACGATGACGGCGCATCTTTCGACCCATCGCGATCCGGCGTTGCTCTTCCCCGCCGAACTCGTTGCGCGGCGCGGCGAGAGATACGAGATTACTAAGAAGGAAGAAGCGGATGCGGTTCTGGCCGCGCTCGACGGCGCGCACTACACCGTTTCGTCGGTCAAGCGGCGCGAAGTCAAGCGCAACGCGCCGGCTCCGTTTACAACCTCGACGCTCCAGCAAGAAGCGTCGCGCAAGTTGCGCCTGCGCGTCCGGCGCACGATGCAGGTCGCGCAAGCGCTCTATGAAGGCGTCGATCTCGGCGGCGACGAGGGCACGCAGGGCCTGATCACCTACATGCGTACCGACTCGACGCGCATCAGCGATGCGGCGCGCGAGCATGCCCGCGAATACATCACGGCGACGTACGGTGAAGAGTTTCACGGCGGCCGGCTTCACAAGGTTCGCGAAGGCGCTCAAGACGCGCACGAAGCGATTCGCCCCACCTCGGTGTTCCGGACGCCGGCTTCGGTGTCGCACGTGCTCAAGCGCGATGAACTGCGTCTCTACACGTTGATCTGGGAGCGGTTCGTTGCGTCGCAGATGTCAGCGACGGTGCTCGATCAGACGACGGTCGATATCGCGGCGCGTGAGTATACGTTCCGCGCGACGGGCAGCGTCGTGAAGTTCGCCGGTTTCACCAAGGTGTATGAAGAGGGTCGCGACGATGATGGCGCACCCGATGCGGACGTCGCGAAGACCAGCGGCGCGGTGAAGGGTAAAGCGAAGATTCGATTGCCGGAACTCCACGAGCGCGATGCATTGGACTGCTCGAAGCTCGAACCGAAACAGCACTTCACCGAACCGCCGCCGCGGTACACCGAAGCGACGCTCGTGAAGTCGCTCGAAGACAACGGCATCGGACGTCCTTCGACGTACTCAACGATCGTCGACACGATCCAGGCGCGCGGTTACGTGACGCAAGAAGAGCGGCGTTTCAAACCGACCGACATCGGCACCGCGGTCAACGACCTGCTCGCCGAGCACTTCAAGGACATCGTCGATTTGAAGTTCACTGCCGGGATGGAAGGCAGCCTCGATAAGGTCGCCGACGGCGAAGACGATTGGGTTCGCATTTTGCGCGATTTCTACGGTCCGTTTTCGACCGAGCTCGAGGAGGCGGAGAAGAAGCTGCCGCGTCTGGAGATCAAGGACGAACCGACGGACGAGATCTGTCCGAATTGCGAACGCGCGATGGTGATCAAGACCGGACGCTTCGGACGGTTTATTTCGTGCACCGGTTATCCCGAGTGCAAGACGACGAAACCGATCGTCAAAGACACCGGCGCGAAGTGTCCCAAAGACGGCGGCATGATCGTCGAGCGGCGTTCGAAGAAGGGCCGGACGTTCTACGGTTGCGCGAACTATCCGAAGTGCGACTTCGTCTCGTGGGATCGCGTCATTCCCGAACCATGCCCGGTCTGCGGCGGCTATGTGGTTGCGAAGACGCGTCGCGGCGGCGTCGTGCAACTTGAATGCGCGGCGAACAAAGAACACGACGTCTCATCGCTCGCAAAAGGCCAATCGGGCGAAGAGCCGCATGAGGACCGCGAACTCGCGGAAGTCTGACGATCTGCGGTTATTAGTATGCGCGAACGCCGTATAGAAAGCGCAAGCCAATTTCCGCCCCGCTATGGTCAATCACCAAGTGGAAGCCGGTCTCGCAGGCGTCGCACGCGCAATTCACGAGATCGCCCGCCTCACTGAAATCTACTTCGCCGGAGACGGCGCACGCAGAAAACGGTTCGCCCGATGAGGCGCGACAGACCTGTGGCGTCTCCCTCTGTCACATAGCCCTACGTGACATGGCGAACGCATACGATTGTGAACGCATGCAGTCGTTGCGCACACCTATTGGCAAGGTTGGCAAGTGTCTCGGTCTTGCGGGAGCGCTACAACACCGTGGTCGGCAAGATGGGCAATCTGCTCGTTCCCGGCTGCGAGATGAGCAAGATGCTGAGGTTAACGAGCGACCTTCAAACGCTCGATACGATCGACACCGCAATACGCGACTTCAATGCGGCAGGCACGCCGAAGAAGCGGCAATGGTGAACTGATGTCAGAGCTTGCGGAATTCGTCGGCCGTGAGACCCGCCTGCTGCAGGATTGCTGCGAAGGTTTTCGGCTTAAGCGTCTTGCCTGCATGATGTGGCACCGTCGTAGCTTTGCCCGTCGCGCTGCGGAGACGAACATGGCTGCCTTTTGTACCGACTATGACGAAGCCGGCGCTACGCAATTTGCGCAGCACTTCCGTGGAATCGACGCGTGGCAAGCGCGTCACGCGGGATTAGCTCGCGATTGGTATTTCGATACGCTCCAGCCGAGCGCCGGTGTCGCTCTCCGGAATATCTAGGCCTCGAGATGCGAGGTCTTCAAGACAAAGCTCGATCGCTTCCCGTACGTTCGCAAAGACCTCTTCGAGCGTGTCACCCTCGGTAACAACGCCTGGGAGAGCGGGAACGATGGCGGTGTATCCGCATTCGGCGTCGGGTTCGAGAACGACGGCATAGTTGCGGCTTTCTGGCATGGATGGATTGATTTACCTCGGGGGGTCGCCAAACCCGCCATAGCTAGACGGGTCTTCACGGTCTCGTTGCGGCGAAACGGCGCGCAAACGGCGATGCCGCGCTAGAAAGAACGCATGACAAGCGACTTTATCGAGTTCTTTCGTACCGCGACGAGCGGTTATACGCCCTATCGTTTCAGAGCCGTCTCGCAGAATACGCTCCCATAGTGTTTCCGGCCCATACCGGCCTCGGCAAAACAGAGCCGACCGTCCTCGGCTGGTTCTGGCGTCGTCTGCATGACGAGAGTACGCCTCGACGTTTGATGTACTGTCTTCCGATGCGTTCGCTCGTTGGACAAACACGCGACCGGATGAAGAACTGCTTCGACCGGCTTGCAGTAGCATCGATCGACGTTCCTTGCATCGAGATCGTCATGGGCCGAATCGTTGGCGAAGCATGGCTTCAGCATCCCGAAAAGTCCTTTGTTGTCATAAGAACGCGGGATATGCTCCTTTCACGAGCGCCCGATCGCGGTTACGGAATGAATCGCTTCTGGTACCTATGGCGTTCGGTGCTGCGGTCGGCGCGCTGTGCATCGCTGCGGCCGTATTCCGCGCGGTAAAACGCGCGGCCGAACGGAAGCGCTCGCTGCGCAGAGTTTTCAATCTGTTCAGCGCGGCCAGACGTCTGCGACCGGGACGTAACGCCAAACTGCTTTCCCTCACCAGCGAACCGATAATGCTTCAACGGCGAAACAGCTATCGTTCCGACGTTTACGTAAGCAGAGCCGCGCGGGAAACTGTCGAATCGCACCAATCATGAACCCTCGTAATGGTTCCGTTGCGGTCATCGGCGGTGGCCTTGCCGGTTGTGAAGCCGCATGGCAGGCAGCGAATGCGGGTGTCGATGTCGATCTCTACGAGATGCGGCCGAAGCGAAGCGGACCGGCGCACAAGACGGGACGCCTTGCCGAACTCGTGTGCAGCAATTCGCTTCGCGGGGCGGCGTTGGAGAACGCTGTCGGGCTGCTGAAAGAAGAACTCGCGCGTCTCGACTCCGTCATCATCACGTCGGCACGTGAAGCTGCGGTGCCTGCGGGAGGCGCGCTCGCCGTGGACCGCGACCGGTTCGCCGCGGCGGTCGAGTCACGCATTTCATCGCATTTGCGCATCACTTTGCATCGCGAAGAAGTGACGGAGATTCCGCGAGATCGTCCGGTGATCCTGGCGTGCGGTCCGCTTCCGGGCGACGCACTGTTGCGGGAGATCGATGCGGTGCTCGGAGCCGCTCGGGATGACAACGGACGGCTGCATTACTTTGATGCCGCGTCGCCTATTGTATCGGCGGATTCCATTGATGAGACGCCGATGTACCGCAAATCGCGGTATGAGAAAGGCGACGGCGACGACTATCTGAACATTCCGCTCGACAAAGAGCAATATTCAAAGTTACTGCACGATCTGCGTACGCTAGAACGCCATCAGCCCAAAGAGTTTGAAGCCGAGACGAAATACTTCGAAGGCTGCCTGCCGATCGAAGAGATGGCCGATCGCGGCGACGACGTGTTGCGCTTTGGACCGTTGAAGCCGGTTGGTTTGCGCGATCCGCGTACCGGCAAGACGCCGTATGCCGTCGTGCAGTTGCGCAAAGAAAACGTCGAGGGAACGGCATTCAATCTCGTCGGTTTTCAAACGCGCCTCTCGTGGCCCGCGCAAAAGGAAGCGTTCGGTAAACTTCCGGGGCTTGCGAGCGCCGAGTGGCTGCGGCTCGGAGTAATGCATCGCAACACGTTCATCGACTCCCCGCGGCTGCTCGATGCGCATTTGCGGTTACGCGGAAGCGAGTCGATCTACTTCGCCGGGCAGATCACCGGCGCCGAAGGGTACGTCGAAGCCGCGGCGTGCGGTGCAATGACCGGCATTCATGCGGCGCGCGCTCTCCTCGGATTGCCGCCAGTCCAGTTTCCGCGCGAAACGGCGTTGGGCGCCGTGGTCGCGCACTTGCAAAATATCGAGACACCGGATTTTCAGCCGGCGAATGTCACGTGGGCGCCGTTCCCGCCATTAGATCGTAACGTTCGCGATAAGAAAGAGCGCCGTCGCTTACTGGCGCAACGTGCGCTCAACGCGATCGAAGGATTCAAACACGAGTTGCGAGCACGGCAAATCTTCGCGTAGCCGTTATTTGATCGCGTAGGTCGTCGTTACCGTTGACGTGACGATGAGCGTGGCGTAGTCATCCGTTGCCGGCTGCGCCATGCCCCCGAATTCCGAACCGGCCGGACCGACGCCGTAATCATACGTGCAACTGCCGTCGGCGGACGACTGCTCCTGATCGTTCAATGCGACGATTGCGCCTAGACGCACGCCTATTTCGCTTGCGATCGTAACCGCTTTCGTCCGCGTCTTCGCAATCGCCGCACGGCGAGCGCGATCGATGGCGTCGCCGCAATTCTTCGCATGAAGTTGCACCGTCGTCACCGCAAATGGAAACTCGACCGAGCTCGTCGCGGCCGTCGCGCCGTCGAGTGCGCGCTTCAACATATCGGAGGTCGGGTGCCTGAGCGTCGCGGAAACGCTGGCGATCGAAGGAGCGACTCCCGGCATTCCGATGACCGCCGGCTTTGATACATCGGCCGCTGCAACGCCGACTTTAACGAATGCGTCGGCAATCTGCTGGAGCTGCGTTTGCGTCGGCGCGTGCGTCGCCGAGGACATCATCCGCACAGTCACCGTCGCTTCATCCGCGGGCAGCTTTTCGGTCGCGCTTTCCGTGGTCGTGATCCCGCGCGCCGGCGTAGCGGCCTTGTTGTTCGTCTCGATGTGGATCGCTTGCGCGATCGCGGCGCGCGGGAGCGCGCATGCAAGTATGAATGGCAGAAGCGTGCGTTTCATCATCATTTGATCCCGTAGGTAATCGTCACGTTGGACGTGACCGACACGGTGACGTAGTCGGTCTCGTTGTTAGTGCTGCCGGGCGGGAACTGCGCGCCCATCGGTCCGACGTAATATTGTGACATGCAACTACCGTCGGGGTTCGCGGCATCGAAGGCATTGACGTTCACGACGCTGCCGAGCGACACGCCAAGTTGTTTTGCAATCAGCGTTGCCTTCGCGCGTGCGGCGTCGATCGCATCCGCTCGTGCCTTCGCGAGCGACTGCGTGCAGTTGCTATCGCGCAATTCGACTCGCGCAGAATTCAAGCGAACGTCCTTCATCGAGCCGACGACCGCACCAACGATCGCAATTCCTGCGCGCATGCTTGCGACCGATGGATTTTGCACCACCGCGCTTACTGCTGCGACGTTGGAATACCCGCCGGCCGAAAGCGACAGCGGCACTTGAACCGACGACGGCGCCGCGCCGGCCTTCACGAGCGCGTCGACGAGCGGCAGAAGCGTTTCCTGCGTCAGCGTGCTTTTATTGTCGATCGATGATAGATCGAGCATGATGCGGGCCGACGACGCGGCGACGCGCAGCACGGACGTGCCGTTGACGGTGATCCCGTGCCCGTTGGATGAGCCCGGTTGAACGGCGCGGATTGGAGAAGCCGCTTGCGCACCGGCGGCGACCGGCACAAACGCGAGAGCAGAGAGAACGAGCGGCTTCTTCATCGCGTGCTTTGTTGGAGAGGTCGAGCGAGCTAGCCTTCTTGAAACTCGAGAACCGACTTTCGGGTATCTGCGTGACGATATGAAAATTCGATCCACGACGATCGTCGCCGTCCGCCGCAACGGCGCGTTAGCGATTGCAGGCGACGGTCAGGTTACTCTGGACAAGACGATCGTCAAGCACAGTGCGCGTAAAGTCCGCAAGATTGCCGGAGGCAAAGTCGTAGCCGGTTTCGCAGGCTCCGCTGCCGACGGCATCACGTTGCTGGAGAAGTTCGAGAACAAGTACAACGAGTTCAAAGACGTGACGCGCGCCGCGGTGGAGCTTGCGAAGGACTGGCGTCAGGATCGCGCGCTGCGCCGCCTGGAAGCGCTCCTGATCGTCGGTACGCCCGAGCACCTTTTCGTGCTGTCCGGGACGGGCGACGTCATCGAACCCGATGAAGGCATCGCTGCAATTGGTAGCGGCGGCCCGTATGCTCAAGCGGCAGCCGCCGCGCTCGTGCGGAACAGCGATCTTCCCGCGCATGAGATTGCGCGAAAGGCGCTGGAGATCGCCGGGGAGATTTGTATCTACACGAATAGCGACATCACGGTGGAGACTCTGTAATGACGGCCGTAAGCGAAACGACGAGCTTGACGCCGCGGCAAATCGTCGAAGAACTCGATAAATACATTGTCGGTCAGGGCAACGCGAAGCGCGCCGTGGCGATCGCGTTGCGTAACCGCTACCGCCGCGCGCGTGTGGGTGAAGATTTGCGCGAAGAAATCACGCCGAAGAACATCCTCATGATCGGACCAACCGGCGTCGGTAAGACCGAAATCGCACGGCGCCTCGCCGGGCTCGTCGGCGCGCCGTTCGTGAAAGTGGAAGCGACAAAGTACACCGAGGTCGGTTACGTGGGCCGCGACGTCGAATCGATGGTGCGCGATTTGGTTGAAGCCGCGGTACGCATGCTGACGGAGGAGCGCCGGTCCGAGGTTGCCGAGCTCGCTGAAAAACAAGCGGTAGAGCGGATCATCGACGTGTTGCAACCCGAAACCGCGCCGCGTCAGCCGCAAGGCGGGAATAATCCGTTCGCAGCGACGCTCGGCTCGATTTTCGGCAACAACTTTCAGCCGACGCAGCCCCCTCCGGCACCGCCGTCCGCGCCGCAGAGTGAAGTGCAGCGCATTCGCGAGCAGACGCGCAGCGAGATCGAGCGCGGTTTCTACGACGTCCGCTTGATCGAAATCGACGTTGAAGAGACCCCCAGTTTACCGATCGGGGTGATCGGCGGCGGCATGGATCAAGGCGGCATGGGCGGCGGAGATCTCGGCGAGATGCTTGGCGGACTGATGCCGAAAAAGCGTAGCAAGAAGCGTGTGACGGTTGCCGAGGCGCGGCGTATCTTCGCGCAGGAAGAAGCGCAGAAACTGATCGATATGGACGCGGTCAAACGCGAAGCGTTGCGACGCGCGGGCGAAGACGGCATCATTTTCATCGATGAAATCGATAAAGTTGCCGGACGCGAAGGCGCACGCGGGCCGGATGTTTCTCGTGAGGGCGTGCAACGCGACATTCTACCGATCGTCGAAGGTTCGACCGTCAACACAAAGCACGGCCCGATCAAAACCGACCACGTCTTGTTTATCGCGGCGGGCGCATTCCATATCAGCAAACCATCCGATTTGATTCCGGAACTGCAGGGACGTTTCCCGATTCGCGTTGAGCTCGACTCGCTCACCGCGGAAGACTTCAAGACGATTCTCACCAAGCCGAAAAACGCGCTGATCGAACAATACAAGGCGCTGCTCGGCACGGAAGACGTAACGCTTGAATTTACCGAGGATGCGATCGCGCAGGTCGCTACGTTCGCCATGCAAGTCAACGAACAAAGTGAAAACATCGGCGCGCGCCGTTTGCATACCGTGCTCGAGCGTCTGCTCGAGGAAATCAGTTATGAAGCGCCACCTAAGACCGGAAGCGTAACAATCGACGGTGCATACGTTCGCGAACGGTTGCAAGACGTCGTGCAGAACGCGGACCTATCCGCGTATATCCTTTAAGCCGATTCTCATCCGAATATCAAGTAGTCGGCGCTAGGATGATTGAATGTTGAGACGCTCACTCTTCCCTGCCGGCGTTCTGCTCGTGATCGGCCTGGCAGCTTGTAACGGCGGCACGCCAAACACCAATCCGACGCCCGGGCCGACGTGCATTCCAAACGTCACGACGCAGCTCGTGTATCCGGCGCCCGGCGCAACGAAGGTGCCGGCGACAATCTCCGAGATCGTCGTCGCGGTGAGCTCGCCGTTGCCGAGCAGCCCGACTCAGTTCAACCTCTACCTGTACAACGTGGCGAACACGAACAATTCTTCGTATACGGCAAATGCGCTGAGCGCTATACCGGCGAGCCAGCTGCCGGCGGGGTCTGCGCCGACGACGATTCCCAATCCGACGTATGAAGCCGTCGGACTCGTGAACTCGTTGTACGCGAATTTTAGTCCGGGAACGCAGCTGCAGACCGCGATAAACAACGCAACGAACAACTGCACGCCCCAAAATATTCCCGGCGGAACGTTCACCCTGCAATAGGTACGTCGCGATCGATCGGTTCGCACGGCGGGGAACGAGGCAGCTGAGCCCCTGCCGCCCCTAGCATAGGTGCAAAACGCATCTACGTGAGGGTTTACGCTTATGCGCACTCCGCGATTTTCATTACGGTAGTTTAACCGTGCGCCGGCGCGCATGCGTTATTGCTGCTTCAACGAGGTGCGTACATGCAAAGACTCCACAGGGCAGTGGCGGGTTCACTTGTTCTCGCCCTTGCCCTCGCGGCGTGTAGCGGTGGAAAATCATCGTTACCGTCGGTGAACTCTTCATCGACGGGCCCGCAGGTCGAAACGAACAATCCCCAGTCCACGGCTCAGGCGATCTCCATTCCGATGACGCGCGGCCGCCTAGCGTTTTCCGACGCCGGACGGCGTGCCCCGACGGCGCCCGTCAGCGTCGCAATCGTCCTCAATTACAACCATCAGGCAGAACTGGATTCATTCATCGCCGCCCAGAGCGGCCGAAACGGCGGTCATCAATTTCTCAGTCCGGCCGCGTTCAACGCGTACTATGCACCCACGGCGCAGCAAGAGCAAGCTGTCGTCGCCGCGCTCCAGAAGGCAGGCTTTACGATCACCAAGCGGTACCCGAACCGCACGATTGTCGATGCAAAGGCGCCGAGCGCAACCGTCGAGCGTTTCTTCAGCACGGAAATGCACAACGTGAACCAAGGCAAGTACGGTCAGCGG
The DNA here is from genome assembly GCA_963737065.1 of Vulcanimicrobiia bacterium. Taxonomy (GTDB): domain Bacteria; phylum Vulcanimicrobiota; class Vulcanimicrobiia; order Vulcanimicrobiales; family Vulcanimicrobiaceae; genus JAMXLG01. The sequence continues at coordinate 571,866 of CAVTRC010000001.1, read as the reverse complement.
TTCGCGAACCTCAAGCCGGCGACGATCCCGGCGTCAATCGCTCAGTACGTGCACACGGCGTCCCTTAGCAACGTCGTCATTGCGCGGACGCAAGTCGATCAAGATGGCGTCGTAACGCGTCCCAACATCACCGTGCAACCCGGCTCGAAGCAGACGGGTGGATCGCCGAGCGAAGAATTGCCCGCGGCGATGCGCACGATGGCATCGGGATGCTCGGGCCAATTGCTGCTCAACCCCGGATTCGAATCGGGTAATCGCAATTGGAGCGCGTCCTCGGGAGTCATCTATCGTTACTCGCCATATGCCTATCAAGGCAACTGGTTTGCATGGATGGACGGCTACACGTCGCCCGAAACCGATACGCTCTCGCAAACCGTCAACATTCCGGCCGGGTGCAGCGCAACGCTGACGTACTACTTGTACATCGGCAGCAACGAGCCGAACTCGGCGATCGACACGTTGAAGTTGACGGTGAACGGCACGACCGTGCAATCGTTCTCGAACGTCAATCAGACCAATGGCTATTATGTGAAGCAAACGGTGAGTCTGTCGGCGTTCGCGGGGACGAGCGCGCAGATCAAGTGGACGTCCCAACAGAACGGCAGCTACGAGACCGATTTCTTCATCGACTCGACGGCATTGAACCTCAGCGGCGGCAGCTCGACGCCGACGCCGTCCCCAACCGCGACGCCGACGGCGAAACCAACCTCGACGCCGACCACCGGCCCGACGGCGACGCCGACCGCTCAGCCCACGTCGACGCCGACGTCACAACCAACGTCGACGCCGGGATCGGGTTGCAACGGCGCAGCAGCCGACAACGGTCCGCTTTCGAACTCGAGCGGGACGCTTGCAACCGGTGTTGCGAAGCCGTTTGATTTCCCGGTGCAGCACGGCTGCAACGGCGCGGGCTACACGGCGGCCGTCATCATCGACGACCCGGTGAACACGAGCTACCTCAGAAGCTACCTCTCGGCGTCGGGCGTTACGCAAACCGGAACCGTCACGAATGAAGCCGTCGACGGCGGCGGCAGCGGTGACGATCCGGAGACCGACCTCGACGTGCAAACGATTGCGGGGCTTGCGCCGGGTGCGAACATCATCGTCTACGACATGGGTTCGCTTACCGATCAGGCGATCGAAGACGCGTACAATCAAGCGCTGAGCGACGGCAAAGCAGTTGCCGTGAACTCCTCGTTCGGCGGATGCGAATCGAGCGATCCGTCATTTGAATCGGCGACGAATTCGATCGCGCAACAAGGCGCCGCCGAAGGCGTTGAATTCTCGGCGTCGTCGGGCGACTCGGGCTCGAACGAATGCGGAAGCAACGACAACGCGAAAGGCGTTAGTGCGCCGGCCGGCGATCCGTACTTCACGTCGATCGGCGGCGTGAACTTCACGTACAACAGCTCCGGCGTATTGCAAACCGTAACGGCGGGCAGCGCCGCGTGCGGAAGCTCGAGCGGTATGTGTTACGGTGGTGGCGGCGTTTCGACGATCGTCGCGCTTCCCAGCTGGCAGAGCGGGATCGCCGGTGTGATTACCTCCGGTCGAAATCAGCCGGATATCTCGCTGCCGTTCGACCCCGTCGCGGTGTACACGGGCGGCGCGTTTGCGTCGTACCTCGGCACCTCGTGGTCGTCGCCGGCTTCGGTCGCGCTCTTCCTCGAAGCCGATCAGGTCCACGGCGCGAAGCTCGGATGGCTGAACTCTACGCTGTACAGCTTGTTCAAGTCGACCGGCTATAGCAGCTACTACACGCCGTGCACGTCGGGCAATAACATCGCCTACTCGTGCAACGCGTCGCAGTACAACCAAGCCGCCGGTATCGGCACACCGAAGGGCTGGGCGCTCGCGAACGCGCTATAACGACAGCCTTCATACGTGGAACGGCCGGCGGTTGGTACCGCCGGCCGTTTCGGCGTCGTGGGCATGAACGCGTACTTTGCCGTGTAGAATAGTGGCTCCATGCCCTACATCCGCGAGATCGTCCTCGATAGCCATCCGACGTTGCGCAAAGTAGCCAAAAAAGTCGACCCGAAGGAAATTTCCGATCCGCTTTTTCAGCAGCTGATCGAAGATATGTTCGAAACGATGTACGCGGCGCCCGGCGTCGGGCTCGCCGCGCCGCAAGTGAACGTTTCGAAGCGGATGTTCGTCATGGACGTGCAGGACGACGTGCACGAGCGGGCCGTCGTGATCAACCCCAAGGTCGAACTCGCGGAAGAGGAAGTCGAGATGACGGAAGGTTGCCTTTCGGTTCCGGGACACGTCGGTGAGATCGCGCGTTTCCGTAAAGTCGCGGTGAGCGGTCTAGATCGTAACGGGCAAAAGATTCGCTTGGAAGGCGAAGACTTATTCGCCCAGTGCCTGCAGCACGAGATCGACCATCTCAACGGCGTGCTCTACATCGACAAAGCGAAGAACATCCGCAAGCCGCAAACGGAAGAAGAACACGAGATCGCCGAAGCCGCGCAAGCCGAAGCCATCTAGGAGTCTCGCTACCGTTGCGCACGCTGTTTTTCGGTGCGAGCGCGTTTGCCGTACCGAGTCTGCACGTGCTCGCCGCGCGAACCAACGTCGCGGCCGTCGTCACGCAGCCCGATCGTCCCGCGGGACGCGGACACCGACTGCGCGCGACAGCCGTAAAGCAGGCCGCAGTCGATTTGAGCCTGCGCGTGTACGAACCGGCGAACCTCAAGCAGTTCGCGAACGAGATCGCCGGTGAGTCGTTCGATCTCTTCGCTCTCGCATCGTACGGGCGGATCTTGCCGCAGACGCTGCTCGATCTTCCAAAGCTCGGCGCACTGAACGTTCATCCGTCACTTCTGCCGCTGTATCGCGGTGCGACGCCGATTCAAACGGCGTTGCGCAACGGCGACGCGGAAACCGGTGTCACCATCATGCTCATGGATGCGGGAATGGATACCGGCGATATCGTCCTGCAAGAACGCGTGCCGATCGAACCGGATGACACCTACGGCACGCTGCACGATAGACTTGCGCTCTACGGCGGCGAATTGCTCGGCGAAGCGCTCGATTTCGCGGACAAGGGCGTGTTACCGCGGGCTCCACAAACCGGTGAGCCGAACATCACCGCTCCGATTTCGAAAGACGATCTCACGATCGACCCACTATGGCATCCGGAGCGGATCGTCGCGGCCGTGCGTGCATTTTCACCGCAACCCGGTGCGCGCATGGACGTCGATGGCGAGACCATCAAAATCTTGCGCGCGCATGTTGAAGACGGCGCGCTCGTGCTCGATGAAGTCATTGCGCCCAATCGCGGACGCATGTCGGGCGAGGCGTATCGCCGGTCGCGGACCGATCGCGAGAACGCGGGTTTCCCCGATCAGCGCAAACCCACATGAACGCGCGCGACGTCGCCCTGCACACCGTTCGTGATGTGTTTGTGCAGAACGGAACGGGACGCGAACGCGGCGCGCAAGAGTCGCTCGACTATCGCGCCCGTAAAGCGAATCTTTCGCCGCGCGATCGAGCCTTCGCAACCGAGCTCGCATACGGCGCGATCAAAATGCGCCGCGCGGTGGACTGGTATCTGCATCCGTTCGTCGGTGAACGCGCCCGATCGCTGCCGCCCGTCATACGGGAAATTTTGCGCCTTGCCGTCTTCGAGCTCGTGTATACGAACCCCGACGAACATGCGACCGTCTTCGAATTCGTCAACCTCGCAAAGCGTCACGGACATCGTGGCGTTGCGAATCTCGTCAACGGCGTGTTGCGTTCGTTCCTGCGAGACCGGCCGCACGAGCCGATGCCCGAAGACTTCGACAGCGACGACGACTATCTGGGAACGCGATACTCGTTACCGACGTGGATCGTTCGTCAATGGCGTACGGCATTTCCGGAACGCGTCGCAGAGATTTGCGCGGGCGTGAATGAGCCCGCGCGTACGTCGATTACGATCAACACGCTCCAGACGCAGCCCGGCGACGTCGCGGAACGTTTTCGGGAAGCTGGTGTCGATACGCAAGCGTCGCGGTTGGTTCCCGAATCGCTCGCGGTGGCCGACGGCGGATACGCGCGGCGCAATGAGCTCTCCGCCGCGGGCGCGTGGTGGATTCAGTCAGAGAGCAGCGCGATGCCGGCCGACGTGCTCAACCCGCAGCCGGAAGAGGCGATCCTCGACGTATGCAGCGGACGCGGAAACAAGGCGCTACAGATCGGCACGCGCCTCGCCGGCCGTGGCTCGATGCTATGCATCGAGATCGACGACCGCAAAGCCGAGACGCTCCGGCAGCGCCTTGAACAGGCCGGTGTGCCGGCCGGCGTCGTGATCGGTGACGCGGCTACCGAGCTGCTCGCTCCCGAGCAGCGATTTGACCGGATCTTGATTGATGCCCCGTGCTCGGGCATCGGCGTTCTCGGGCGGCACCCGGAGGCGCGCTGGAAGAAGCAGCCGGGTGACGGCGAACGTCTTTCGCAGACACAGCGCGCGATTCTCGACCGGATCGCGCCGGCAGTCCATGAAGGCGGCGCACTCGTGTACGCCGTGTGCTCTACGGATCCGCGGGAGACGATCGAGATCGTTGAATGGCTCCGCCGTCATCACAATTTCGAGCGAGGTCTTATCCCCGCTCGCTACGAGCCCTTGCTCACCGATGACGGCGACGTGTGCGTTGCGCCGGGAATCGGCGGCCGAGACGGGTTCTTCATCGCGCGACTGGAGCGCCGGTAGTATACTGCCGGTTCGTTGTCTACCGTGAGCTGGTTTGCGCGCATAGAACAAGCTTGTGCTGCGTTCATCGAGCGAACGTTTGCGAAAACGTTTCCGAGCGATCTCGAACCCGCGCAAGTCGCGCGGAAACTCGTTGCAACGATGGAAGCGCGCACGCGCGGTCAGGACGGGCATCTGCTCGCGCCGGGCTCGTATCTTGTCTACATGAATGCAGAAGACTTCGAGCGCCTCGCGGAGCACCGCGCGTATCTTGAGCGCGAGTGGGCCGAGCTTCTGCGCGATATGGCCGCGCGCGTCGGCGTCTATTTCTTCGACGGTGGCCCGAGTGTCGAGATGCAGGCGCGTCCCGGTATTCCGCTCGGAATGGTCGACGTTGCGGTCGCGAGCGACGTGACGATTTCGATTCCCGACGCCCCTGCGCTCGCGGCTCCGAAGCGTTATCATTTACGTATGATCAAAGGCGTGCCGGCGTACGGTGTCTACTTCATCGACGGCGTCGCGTCGATCGGCCGCCACGAAGAGAGTGATGTCTTCCTCGTCGATCCGAGCGTCTCGCGTACGCATGCCTCCATTGACGTGAAGCACGATGACGTCGCGGTCAGCGATCTCGGCTCGACCAACGGCACGTTCGTCAACGGCCAACGTATCACCGGAACGCGCCGCTTGGTTTCGGGCGACGTCTTGACGTTCGGCAACACCCAGATGCGTTTGGAGGCTCGCGAATGAACGTGGCGCATGCGCGCCTGGGATCGCTCGAGATCGTCGCCGCGCTCTTTGCCGTCGCAATCGTTGCAGCACGTCCCCGTGTGCGAGTCGCCGAGGAAGGCGGCGTGCTGACACCGGTTCAAGCGCAGCTGCGCGTGCTCGAAGTCGGCAATGAGCGCGCGTTCGAGGCGACGTGCCCGCTCGTTATCGGACGCGGGCAGGACGCGCAGCTCGTCCTTGCCGATCCGGAGGTCAGCCGCCGTCACGCGCGGCTTGAAACGCAAAACGGCACGGTTTTCGTCCGCGATTTGGACAGCAGCAACGGCACGTTTCTCAACGGACGGCGGCTAACGAGCGCCATCGAGTTGCGCGAGGGAGACCAAGTCGATGTGGGTACGACTCGATTGCTCGTGGAGAAATTGCGTCCATGGACGTAGCGATTCGTGGTGATCGCGCGTCGTGTTTGTCGTTGCAGCTCGGGACGCGCTCCTGGCTGTTCGCGGTTGCGCGGGGCTTCGGAACGATCGACGGCGTCGCCGCGGCGCCCGCAACCCTTGCGCGCGTGCGCGGTGAGTGCGAGCGACGGCTGAAAGCCGAGCGGTTCCGCCGCGCGATCGATCGGCCGCAGGCGGCCGCAACGGCGGTTCTCGCCGTCCTCTCGCGTGTGAACGACGACATCTTTTCGCGCAGCGCATCGCATGACGATTACGTTACCGCCGGCTGTTCGCTGACCGCGACGCTCGTCGTTCGTGGACACGCGTATGTCATTCACAGCGGCGGCACCGCCGCGTATCTCGCACACCGGGGCGACGTTACTGCGCTGACGGCGGAAGATGCGCTGGAGGCCGCCACACCGCTGCTCTCACGCGCGCTCGGCGCTGCCGCCTCGCTCGACGTGTCCGTATCGAGCGTCGCGGTTGATTCGGGTGACGTCATGATCCTGATGGGACATCGTGTGCGCGGTGAAGTCGACCGGCGCGCGCTCATCGCGCATGTCGAGGAAGCGGGCGTCAACGAACACATGCTCGTCGTGCGCTTTGACGACGGCGATCGCGCTGTAGATGAAATCGTAACGGCGGTGAAGGCACCGCTACGGCCGGACCTTTGCATACAAAGCACCGTTGCCGGTCTGACGTTCGTTCTTGGATTGCTGTTGACGACTGCGTGGCTGAGGTAGGTCTGATCGCGCGGCGCGCGATCACCGTTGCAATCGCGTTAGTGATTGCCGGTTTTATTCTGTCGTACGCTCCCGTCGGCGCGTTGCGGCCCGCATGGCTCGGGCTCGTGCTTGCGGCGCTCGCCGCGCTTTGGGTTATGTGGCAGCCGGTCAACGCCGTTCGCGACGACATCATTCCGGCGATTGCGATCGTGCTTTCCGCGCTCGGGCTTGCATTGGTCGCGCGTCTCTCGCCGGATCTTGCGCAGAAACAACAGTGGTGGCTGCTCGTCTCACTTGTACTTGCGATCGGTCTGGGCCCGCTCTTTACGCATTTCCGGAAATTTGCCGCTTACAAATATTTGTGGGTTGTCGCCTCGCTGTTGCTCTTCATTCTCTTGCTCGTTTTCGGGCAAGAAGCCAACGGTGCGCGGCTGTGGATTCGCATCGGTTCGATTCAATACGAACCGATCGAACTGATCAAGCTCTTCATCGTATTTTTCCTCGCCGCGTATCTTGCCGAAAATGCCGACGTTATCGCGAATTCCAGGCCGTGGTCGGTTCGCGCCAATCTCCGCTATCTAGGACCGCTGTTTTTGGGGTGGGGCAGCTCGATGGCGATTCTCGTGGTGCAGCGAGACTTGGGCATGGCGACCCTCCTGCTTGCAACGTTCGCTGCGCTGCTCTACGTTGCGACGCGACGAATCGATCTCGTGCTCGGCGGCATCGTTGTTTTCGCGGTCGTCGTTTTTTGGGCCGTGCATCACTATCCGTACGTGCAGACGCGCATCGCGGTGTGGAACGATCCGTTTAGCGATCCGCTCGGTGCGGGGTACCAGTCGTCGCAGGCGTATTATGCGCTCGCGGCAGGCGGGCTCTTTGGAACCGGTTTCGGTTTAGGCCATCCGGGATTCATTCCCGACGTCGCAACCGACTATGTGTACGCGGCGTATTCGGAGGAATTCGGATTGATTGGAGCGTTTGCGGTCGTTGCGGTGTTTCTCGTGCTCGTACGTCGCATGCTTCGCGCAGGTGCGGAACAACCGGCGCTGTACGGCAAGTTGCTCGCGGTTGGCATGGGCTCGACGCTCGGCTTTCAGGTCTTCATCATCATCGGTGGTGTGATCGGCCTGTTTCCCTTGACCGGTATTACGCTTCCGTTTCTGTCATACGGCGGCAGTTCGCTCGTCGCAAACTTTTTGCTCGTCGCGCTGGTTTGGGCGATGAGCTCGCGTCTGTGCGCACGACCGCAGGCGCTCTCAACGTCATCGCCGTAGCGCCCCCGGACGACGATGTCGCGCTCGACCGCGCGGGCCGTACACGAGGAGTGCAGAAATCGTGGCGCTAACGCAACCACGCTGAATATTGTTTGGAGTGAAAGGGGCATCGACGTTCATGGAGCGTTTCACCAAGATCGGCATTCTCTCGCTTGCAGCGCTGGTGGCGCTCGGCGCATGTTCGAAAGGATCGCAATCGTCCTCGACCACGACAACGACGGAGCAAGGCGCATCGGCGGCGCCGGCCGAGACGGCAACCGGCGAGAACGCGATGAGCAGCGCTGCATCGCCGGCAGCGGGCGCATCGGTCGCTGCGAATGGCGCGTCCGCGAGCGACGGAGCAAAAGTCTTTCAGACGAATTGCTCGAGCTGCCATCAGGCCAAAGGCCAAGGCGTCCCCGGCACGTTCCCGCCGCTTGCGGGGAACCCGGTTGTCACCGGTAATGCAACGAAGGTCATCCATATCGTCAAGTACGGCTTGAACGGCAAAGTCCAAGTGCACGGCACGACATACAACGGCATGATGCCGGCGTGGGGACAACAACTCTCCAACGGCGATATCGCCGCGGTCATTACGTACGTTCGTTCGTCGTGGGGAAATAGCGCGAGCGCCGTGACCGAGTCGCAGGTCGCCGCCGAAAGCAAGTAACGTTAGCCGAAGCGGACGCTGAGCATCGAGACGGAGCCGCCGTCGATACCTTCAACGGGAAACGTCACGCCGTCGTTGTCGTCGGAGGCTCCCATCGCGTAGAGCAACGGTAAATAATGGTCCGGTGTCGGGACCGCGAGTTGCGCGTCTTTGCCCATATCTTCGTAGTCGATTAGCGGCGTAAAGTCCCGCTCGGCGAGCAGTTTGCGCGCTTGCGTTTCGAAGCGCAGCGCCCACTCGAACGCTTTTGCGGGATGCCGGCCCCACGCGTACGCATGCAGGTTATGAATGATATTTCCGCTTGCCGCGATCAGTACGCCTTCATCGCGAAGCGCGCGCAAGCGCGTTCCGATATCGTAGTGGAACGGCGGCGGCTTCGTTTCATCGATGCTGAGTTGAACGACCGGAATCGACGCGTCCGGAAAGACATGACAAAGTACGGCCCATGCTCCGTGGTCTAAACCCCACGACTCGTCGCCGCGCACGTGCGTCGGCGAAAGCATCGCGGCGACCGCCTCCGCGAGTGCGCGGCTGCCGGGTGCGGGATACTGCATCTGATACAAGTCGCGTGGGAAGCCGCCGAAGTCGTGAATCGTTCGGGGATAATCGTTCGCGGTTACATGCGTCGCTGGGATGTACCAGTGCGCCGAGACGCAGACGATCGCCCGCGGTCGCGGCAGCGAAACGCCGATCGCATTCCATTCTCTCGTGTAGACGTTGTCGTCGATCGCATTGAGCGGATTGCCATGGCCGAAGAACATTACCGGCATGCGAGCTGCCATGCGTGGTGTTACAACGACGTAGCAGTAGCGCCTGCGGGAAAACGGCTTTCACACGGCGCACCGTATCGGTACGGAGGTCTACGAATGGACGACGATTCGCGAAATCGTACTCGCGCGGATGCGCTCAAACAGATCGTTCTGCTTCCCGCACTCGCTGCGGCGCTCGCAGGCGGTGCGTTGCCGGCTCTTGCGGCGGACAACAAGAAGCAGTTCAAATATCAGGAGAAGCCCGGTAAGAACGGCGAAAAGTGTGCCCAGTGCCGCTTTTTTAAACCCCCATCAGCATGCTCGATTGTAACCGGCAAAATCAGCCCGAACGGCTGGTGCATCTCCTGGACGAAGAAGTAACGACACGCATTTATCCTCATCAGGCCGGCCTGCGCTCCAGTACGCAGGCCGGCCTTCTATCTTTTAGACCCCGCATTCGTGCCGATGCATCGAAGCGCGAAGCGATTTCCCGCGCACAGCAGTCGATCTTCATCGTTCTGTGACTGGCGTAATCAGCGGCGCGAGGTCGAACGTATGAAACTCGCCGAACTTGTTGCGAAGCTTGGTCGCCCGCACAGGCGGCGCTAGACAGGCGCGCACGCCGAGCGGCGCCTCACTCGCCGGCCATGGCAGGCTCGAGTGGGTACTTACGGACTCGACGATGACGGAAGCGGCGCGTGCGCGGATGTTTGCGTCGCGCGAAATCCGGCGTATTTCCCCGGCTATGACGGTGAACCACGCAACCGAGGGTTGGACGCTGGAGCACGCGTAGGAGGCCGGGTTCTCTGCTGTCAGATTTGGGATAGCCGCAGTAATGCTATGGCCGACTGCAGTGCTACGATGTAAGCGTTCGTTAGTGATGAGGGTCAATAAATGGAAACTCAAACGCTTAATCAAAATCGCCGCGCACTCTTCAACGATTTCCTCGAGAAGCTGGCGCAGCGGGTCGCCGTTCGCGCCGGCGAGCGACACGTTCCCGGCGTGAGCCGGGTAGGAAACGTCTGGCGGCTCAATAGCGCGGAAGCTACGCTGACCCAAGAGCATACCGTCAGGTGACATGTTGCTGGCGTTCCGTTGCGGACCGGACGCGTCACGCGCGAGCGAGTACAACGCCGTAAACGTAGACTCGGCCGCGGACGCGATCATCGATCGCCTCTACTTCCTGACGCGATAGCGGAATAGCGGATAGCCCTAACCTGGGGTCGCTTAACGAAACGAGCGTGCCGCGGGCGACGAGGCTGCGGCGCTACTCCTTCTATGTGAGAGTCGCCGGCGCACGCCCTTAAAAACGCAGAGGGCCTCGCGAACGCGAGGCCCTTGCTTCGTATACACGACGCTGCCGCGTTGGTTGCCTATGTGTTTACTGATGCCGAACGCTTGACCCAAGCGGGGAATGTTTTATCAGGCGTGATGGTGACGTCTTTTCCCTTGACCATGTTATGCGCCAAGAGTCCAATGGGACCGAGAGCAACCGTCGCGGCGATCGTTGCGGTCGAGGCCTTGCCCTTTTCGGCGTTGCCGCGGACACTGCTGTCTTCCGTCAGTGAAATCATGGAGCCGTCGACAGCGTGAATCGTGTCAAACGCGAGCGTCATCTCTCCGGCGCTTTTTCCTTGCGCTTTACTCGCTTTGACAACATGCCCCGACCCAAGCGCACCCTTTGAGATCACCACGTGGCCGCCGATAGCAACCGGTGCCGCCGCCTCGAATGCGAACTTTTGGCCGGCAACGGCAGTTCCCGACGATAACTGGCGCACGAGACGGACCTGGACCTGCGTACCCACGGCAACGTTTACCGTTGCGGCAAATGCAATTACCGGCAGAGCCGCTACCAAAAGTGCACCGGTAATGGACGATAAAACCCGCATTGTAATCCTCCGATTCAGCGAAGTGGAAAACCGAGGCGTCAACGCTGCGCTCGTTGCGCGCCCGATGACATTCGTTACCGCGCCATAGTCTCATGCCGCGAAACGAAACTGATCGAGATAAACGCGCGAAGCGCATCCGCGGTTACGTGGAATCAAAAGAATCCGGCGTGCTTGCGGACGTACGATGCATCGTCGTCACCGTATTCGTCGTGCCCACGTGCTACGCGAGCGCTATGCCCGCGCGGAATGCTACGGTGAAGAGTCTTTCGACATAGGCATAGAGCATCGGATCGACTTTGCGCAGCCGTGCTTTCGTGGCGCGCGGCCAGTGCGACGTAACGTCATTCACTTCTATAAACGCACGCAGCGCTTCGGCAAAATACTCGTCGATTCCAGTCGCGGCATACGGCGTAATGAACGTGGTCGCATTCGCGAACAACGACCTTACTTGCCGATCGATCCCGGAGTGATAGACGCCGCCGCCTAACGCACAGTCGAGCGCGTGACCAAACTCATGCGCAATCGTCATCGGACTCCGAGATCGCAGATAGACGGTGCGTTCTTCGACGACAAAGAGCCCGGCCGGGGGCGCCGGCCACGAGTCGACGTCGATGCCGAGCCGTGCTAATGCCGCCGACGCCGAAGCATAACGTTCGGCGCGTCGAAGCGGTGCGACGGTAATGTCCCGGTCGAGTGCGAACTGCAACGCGTCGCTGCCATACCGTTGCAACGTTTGAACGATCGCCGCGACGCTGAAAGGGCGGTCCTGACGAATTAGAGCGGTGGCGAGCGAAATGCAGTCGTGCATCGCAACATCATTGCGTCACGACATTGCGAGCCTGTTTCGGCGCTGTCAGGGGCGCGTTAGTTACTCATCCGAGAAGACGATTGCTACTTGCGATTGCAAGTCGTCGCCGATCTTTCGCTCGATCGTACCGTCTTGCAGGACGTGATCAAAAGGTGGTGCGTCGCATGCAACGTGCTGTGCGTCAAATATCGTGTGGCTCGCTATGCGTTGGTCAAGCGTGATATTGATGCCGCTCTCTGCGCACGTATTCGAGAAATCGCTGCAACGCCGATTCGCTATGGCCAGCGCCGTATCTATGTGCTGCTTCGCCGCGATCGGCTGGCTCGTGAACAGGAAGCGCGTGGTCACGCATCCACCGTGAAGAAGGCTACCGATACACCCCAAGCTTCCGCGCCGCCGGCGTGTTACCGTCGCGCGTGAAAAGCGTGCCTGCTGCGACTGCTCCAAATCACAAGTAGGGACCAAGTCGTGCAGGTTCTTCGGCGATTGGTTTCGCTGCGAGGAGCGCGGTAACGCCCTACGCTGACTCGTGAACAAGGGCGAGATTGTAGTATATCGCGTGGTATAGTAGGGTATTCCAAAAGGAATACCAATTATGCCGGTCGATATACCATTTTACGAAGAGGAGGCCTGGGAGTTGCCCGCTCCGCCGCTATTCGGCACTCGAATGCGCACTGCGCTCCTCATGCTTGTCGCCGTGCTGGAGCAAACCTATCCAGCAGAGATAAGCCGCTACCTTGGCTCCACCATTCCGGCAATTCAGAAAACGCTCGACAAGCTGGAGAACGAGGGTCTAGTAGCCACGCGGCAACTTGCGGTACGGACCGTGTCCCTGAACCCACAATATCCCGCATTTCGAGAACTGCGAGCGCTCCTACTGAGGCTTGCGGAGGGTTACGAGCAATATCGTCTCGTCAAGGAGTCGCGTCGAACGCGGCCACGCAGGCGAGGTAAGCCACTGTGATTTCGCGGCAAAGTAGCCTCGCTGATATCTGCTTTGCTGTGTCGCCTATACATCACACGATGCGGACTTCATTCTTGAACGGGATGAGCCACTTACGGAAATTGCCAACGCGCTCGGCTCCATTGGGTTCACACGTGATGGAAAATCGCGCATGTTTGTCCATCCGGACACAAGTTATACGATTGACTTCCCACGCGGCCCGCTCGCCGTCGGTGGCGATTACATACATGAGACGGCAACACTGAAGAAGGGCGACATGACGCTGCGTATTCTTTCACCGGCGGATTGCGTGCGCGATCGCTTAGCCCATTTCTACCATTGGGGGATTACACGGCGCTCAACGCCGCCGTCGCCGTTGCGGCCGCCAACCGTGAGGTTCATCAATTTGGATCTCCTACGCTCGTGGTCGTCTCGCGAGGAAAGTCTACAGGAATTCGCCGAGTTCGAGCGTCGACTTGCTAAAGCCAACGGATAGACATATCAGGTTTCCGACGAATCAGAGCGGTGGCGAACGAATTGGAGCCGTGCATCGCGATATCATTGCGTCACGACAGGCGCACTCACGCGAAGGTGCGCTATCCCGCAAAGGCGTAGGTTTTCGCGTGAAGCGCGTTCTAGTCGTCGACGACGAACCGCATATCGGCGAGGTGCTCCACGCGTATCTTCAACGCGAGGGGTTTGAACCGTTGGTGCGACTGACGGTAAAAGACGCGTTGAGCGAAATTCGATCCGAACGGCCGGACTTAGCGATTCTCGACATCACGCTTCCGGACGGAAACGGATTAGACGTACTGCGGTCGCTCGCCGAGCTTGGCGTTCCGGTCATCATGCTGACCGCGCGCACCGAAGAGGTGGATCGTATCGTGGGGTTGGAACTCGGGGCCGACGACTACATCACGAAGCCGTTTTCCGCCCGCGAAGTCGTCGCCCGCGTACGCGCGGTATTGCGGCGCACTGCCTTCGCCCCGAGCACGCACGGCGACGAAGATCACATACGCGTCGGTGCGCTCGAAATCGATCCGGGCGCGCACGAAGTCCGCATCAGCGGAATGCCGGTGTCGCTGACGCCCGCCGAGTTTCGCATCCTCACCGCGCTCGCGGCAAATCCCGGGCAAGTATTTACGCGCAGCCAGTTGCTAGACAAGATCGACGACGAGGGTTCGATTTTCGAACGCACGCTCGATCGTCACATCAACAATCTGCGCAGAAAAATTGAGCCGAACGCCGCAGAACCTGAGTACGTGCTCACCGTTTACGGCGTCGGCTACAAATTGAAGAGAGGTTAGTTCGCAGAAGCCGTTATGCTGCCGCAGTGCGCGCACCGGCCTTGGAGACTGACCGATCCGCCGGTGATTTCCGCGCCGAGACGCTGTGCCGCTTCGGCGAACACTTCCGCCGGCAGAGAGAACGGAACGTCCGAAACCGTTCCGCATTGCACGCAACGGAAATGCGCGTGCGGCGGCGCCGCCGCTTCATAATACGCGCTGTCCGCGCCCGGAAGGGCGATCTCGGCGACGAGTCCCATGTCGCGCAGACGCGTTAGTGCGCGATATACGGTAGTAAAACCGATACCCGGCCGCCGCGTCCGTGCGAGTTCATACAATTCGGCCATGGGAAGGTGGCGTCCAACTCCTTGCTCCTGGACGATGTCATAGACGAGTCGATGGTTTTTCGAGAGCCTGCTCTCGTCAAATTCAACGGCGTTCATGGTATCCTCGGGATTCTATCACGTGGTCTCGGCCCTGTCGAAAGCGAAGTCGATTCCGGTGATGGGCGAAGCATAGCTATAGGATGGCAGCACGTGTGAGCGCGATAGCAGGTCCCGTCAAGCGACGATGACCTGCGTTGCCATGCGACGAGGGTACCGTACGGGCGAGAAGAGTTAGTGAAAAACCGTTCCATCGCCCTTCTCAGCGTCTCGGCCTTGAATGTCGCCACGTTATTAGATTTAATAATGTCGTCATCGATCAGCGTCAAAGCACCGGGACCCGTCAGCCATAGCGACTGCATTGCCGGGCCGCTCTTCCGTCTGCCGAGCGGGACGACCGCTCGCGACGCTACTACCGCGACACCGACGCGGACGCGAGCGGCTCGAACGGATGAACTCTACGTCAAGTACATGCCGCAGCGAACTGCGGAGGAGACTACACAAGCATGAGCACGTACCAAGCGCCGTTGCGCGACATGCAGTTCGTTTTGAAAGAACTTGCAGGCATCGATGAAGTCGCGAAACTGCCGGGATTTGAAGACGCGGCGGACGTATGGGAATCGATTTTGAACGAAGCGGGCGCATTTGCAACCGGCGTCTTGGATCCGCTCAATCGTGTTGCGGACAAAGAAGGCTGTACGTTCGCCGACGGTAAGGTGACGACGCCGAAAGGCTTCAAAGAAGCCTATAAAAAGTTCGCGGATGCGGGCTGGATCGGTCTGCCGGTTGCGCCCGAATACGGCGGTCAAGGATTGCCGCAACTGTTGCTCGGTCCAACGCTCGAAATGTGGAATGCCGCCAACATCGGCTTCGCGAACGGTCCGCTGCTCAACCAGGGCGCAATCGAAGCGATCGAACTCGTCGGAAGCGACGAGCAGAAGAGCAAGTGGATTCCTAATCTCGTGTCCGGGAAGTGGACGGGGACCATGAATTTGACGGAGCCTCAAGCCGGTTCCGATCTCGCGCAAGTGCGCACGAAAGCGGTTCCGGACGGCGATCGCTATCTGCTTACGGGCGAGAAGATTTTCATTACCTTCGGAGAGCACGACATGGCGGAAAACATCGTGCACCTCGTGCTTGCGCGTCTTCCCGATGCGCCGGAAGGCGTGAAAGGCATCTCGCTCTTCATCGTTCCGAAGATGCTCGTCGACGACAACGGGAAGGTCACCGAGGCAAACGACGTGATTTGTGCCGGCATCGAACACAAGCTCGGCATCAACGGGAATCCGACGTGTACGATGAAGTTCGGCGAAAAGGGGAACGGCGCGGTCGGGTATCTCGTCGGCGAACCGAATCGCGGCCTCGAGTACATGTTCATCATGATGAACGCCGCGCGATTCTCTGTGGGCGTCCAGGGTTATGCCGTCGCCGACCGTGCGTATCAACACTCGCTGGAATACGCGAAGGAGCGCGTGCAGATGGCCGATGCGGCGACGCGCGACAAGACGCCGGTCCGCATCATCGCGCATCCCGACGTGCGCCGTATGCTGATGTGGCAGAAGGCGAATCTCGAAGCAATGCGTGCGCTTGCGTACTACGCGGCCGCGTCGCTCGATCTCTCGCATAAGCACCCCGACGAAAAGGTGCGCAAGCGGCACAAGGCGTTCGTCGAGCTGATGATTCCGGTGGTCAAAGGCTGGTGCACGGAAACGGCCGTTGAGCTCGCTTCAAACGCCTTGCAAATTTTCGGCGGTATGGGCTACGTGGAAGAGACCGGTATTGCGCAGCAGTATCGCGACGTGCGTATTACGACGATCTACGAAGGGACGACCGGTATTCAGGCGCTCGATCTCGTCGGCCGCAAGCTGATTCGCGACATGGGCGCGACCGCGACGGCGCTCATCAAAGAGATGGAAACGTTTGCGAAGGAAACGGCGGCGCACGATCCTTCGACAAGCTCAGGACAGGCTGTGAAAGCGATCGGTGAAGCGCTGCTCGAGTCGATCGCGACGCTTGCCGAAGTTTCGCAATGGATCGGCATGAACGCGATGGGCGATCTGCGCAAAGCGTTTGCGTGTTCCGTTCCGTATCTGAAACTCTGGGGCGTAACCGCGGGCGGCTGGCAAATGGCGCGCGCCGCGAAAATCGCCGCGGAAAAGATTGCGTCGGGCGACGCCGATCCGTTCTACCCGGCGAAGATCACGACCGCGAAATTCTACGCATCGCACGTGCTGACGCAAGGCGCGTGGTACAAACGGCAGATCATCGACGGCGCGGGCGACGTGATGACGCTTCCGGAAGAGGCATTCGAACTCGACCGCAAGCTCGCGGTAACGGCATAGCCGTTATGGCTTGCATTCGAACGCAAGACAGAGATGGAGTTCGGATTATCACGCTCGATAATCCGCCGGTCAACTCGCTCTCGTTCGCACTCTCGGGCGAACTCTTACCCATTGTCGAAGCCGCCTCAGCAGACGCGGCCGTCAAAGCGGTCGTCTTTGCCGGCGCAAACGGCATCTTCTCGGCCGGCGCGGACATCAACGACTTCTCCATCGAACCGACGCCTGACACGCCCACGATTCGCGACGTGATCGCGGCCGTCGAACGCAGCGATAAAATCTTCGTCGCAGCGATCGAGAAAAACGCGCTCGGCGGTGGACTGGAGCTGTCGCTCGCATGTGACTACCGCGTGGCGGACAAGCACGCGCGCGTCGGTCTGCCCGAGATCAAGCTCGGACTGCTTCCGGGTGCCGGTGGTACGCAGCGTCTCCCGCGGTTGATCGGTGCGCAAGACGCGCTCGACATCATGCTCAAAGGGCGCAACGTCAAGATGGATGAGGCGCAAGCGAAGGGCATCGTCGACGAGGTCGTCGACCCTTCGACCGGCTCAGGGCAGGCTGTTCTCGATGCCGCCGTAGCCGTTGCGCAGAAAATGACGGAAAAGCGCCGCATTTCGAAGCGCCCTGTAGAACTCGGCAAAGGAATCACGCCGCAAGCCGAGCCTTTTGTCGTGTCGCAAGCGCACAAGATGGTGCCGCCGGAAGAGCGCGGTGGATTCGCCGCGCACAAAGTAATCGACGCCGTCGAAGCGGCGTTCGAATTGCCCTTTGAATTCGGTATCGCGCGCGAAGCGCGTCTATTCGATGAACTCGCGCGTTCGCGGCCGTCGTTTGCGCTGCGTCACGTGTTCTTCGCGGAACGTGAACTTTCGAAGATTCCGGAGCTTTCCGCCGCGGAACCGCTCGACATCAAGAAGGCCGGCGTGGTCGGCGCTGGTACGATGGGCACCGGCATCGCGATCACGTTTGCGCAGGCCGGAATTCCGGTCACCGTGATCGACTCCAACGACGAAGCCGTAGACAAAGCAAAGCAGACGGTGTTCGGGATGTTCATGTATCAAGTCCAGAAGGGCCGCATGAGCCAAGAAGAAGCGTGGAAGCTCGGTCAGTCGATTCAGTTCGCGCACGATTACGACGAACTCGCTGATGCCGACGTCGTCATCGAAGCGGTGTTCGAGGACATGGACGTCAAGAAAGACGTGTTGAAGAAACTCGACGAGGTCGTCAAGCCGGAAGGGATTCTTGCCTCGAACACCTCGACGCTCGACATCGACGAAATGGCGCGCGCCACGAGGCGGCCCGGTAAAATCGTCGGCCTGCACTTCTTCGTTCCCGCAAACATCATGCCGCTCTTAGAAATCGTGCGCGGCAAAGACACGTCGGCGCAAACGATTGCGACCGCGTTCAAACTCGGGAAGACGCTGAAGAAGACGGCGGTTCTTTCCGCCAACGCCTTTGGTTTCATCGGCAATCGCATGGTGTTCGACTATGCGCGTGCCGCAGGGCAGCTTGCGGAAGAAGGCGTTTCCCCTGCACGCATCGATGCCGTTGCAAAGCGGTTCGGATTCCCCATGGGCCCGTTTGCGATGGGCGATCTCTCCGGTATCGACGTTGCATGGCATATCGCCAAAGCGCGTCCCGACATTGCCAAAGGCCGCACGAACGTGATCGATCGTCTCGTCGACATGAAGCGCCTCGGACAGAAAACGATGGCGGGTTACTTCAAGTACGATAAGAACGTCGGCAAAGGCCGCGAGCCGATTGCCGATCCGGAAATCGAGGCGCTGTTCCGAGAGGAAGCGGCGAAGGCGGGCATCAAGCCGCGCGACGTCTCGGATCGAGAGATTCTGGACCGTTTGACGTTCGCGTTGATCAATCGTGGCGCGTATCTGCTCGAGGAAGGCGTTGCGTTACGGGCGGGCGACATCGACATCGTCTACGTGTACGGCTATGGATTTCCGCCGCATCACGGCGGGCCGATGTGGTATGCCGATGAAGTCGGCGTAAAGCACGTCTACGATCGCGTGCGCGAGTTCGGTTGGGAGCCCGCGCCGCTCTTGAGAAAACTTGCGGAATCCGGCGGTGCGTTTGCTGACGGCAACGTCGTCCCGAGCGCATCCGAGCAACGAGGAGAAGCTGTTCATGCGTGAAGCAGTCGTCGTCTCCGCCGCGAGAACGCCGATCGGTCGCGCGTTCCGCGGTGCGTTCAATCAAACGCCGGGCGCAACGATGGCGGGCCATGTCGTTGCGGAAGCGCTAAAACGCGCCGGCATCGATCCGGCGGAAGTCGAAGACGTTGTAATCGGTGCCGGCTTGCCGGAGGGCGCAACGGGCAACAACATCGGCCGCACCGCGGCGCTGCGTGCGGGGTGTCCGGTCAGCGTGCCCGGACAAACGGTGAGCCGCTACTGTGCATCGGGTCTCGACGCGATTGCATCTGCGGCAAAACGCGTCATCGTCGACAATGCCGACATCGTCGTCGGCGGCGGCGTCGAGTCCATTTCGATGGTGCAGAACGATCTCAACATGAAGTACTACACGGAAGATTGGCTGCTGCGACACACGCCCGATGTCTACATGCCGATGCTTTACACCGCGGATAATGTCGCAAAGAAGTACGATGTCACCCGCGAAGCGCAAGACGCGTACGCGTTACAGAGTCAGCAGCGCACGGCCGCCGCGCAGCAGGCGGGACGCTTCGATGCGGAGATCGTCGAACTTCCCTCGTGGAAGTTCGTGCAAGACAAAGAAACAGGTGTCGTCCGCGAAGAGCACACGGTCCTGAAGAACGATGAAGGCAATCGCCCCGATACGACGCTGGAAGGGCTCGCGCAACTCAAAGGCGCGGTACCGGGCATCAAAGACACATCGATCACCGCCGGAAATTCATCGCAACTCTCCGACGGTGCAGCTGCGGTCGTACTGATGGATGCGAAGCTTGCGGAACAGCGGAACCTGCAACCGCTAGGGATCTACCGCGGCTTCGCCGTTGCGGGATGCGAACCGGGTGAGATGGGCATCGGTCCCGTTTTCGCGGTGGCGAAGCTGCTAAAACAACATGGCTTGACGACCGACGACGTCGGGCTTTGGGAACTCAATGAAGCATTCGCCGTGCAAACGGTGTATTGCCGCGACGCGCTCGGCATACCCAACGATCGCTTCAACGTCGACGGCGGTGCAATTTCGATCGGTCACCCCTACGGTATGAGCGGCACCCGGATGACGATGCACGCCTTGATCGAAGGCAAGCGCCGCGGCGTGCAATACGTCGTCGTAACGATGTGCGTTGGCGGAGGCATGGGCGCCGCGGGCTTATTCGAAGTCGCGTAACCGGCGCGTCACTGCGACGGCACGAGCATGTAGCCGTGTGTTTTGCCGTTTAACGTTCCAAGGCCAACGATGTAGCCGGCATCGTTGATTCCTGTCGCGCTGTTTAGCGTCCACGCGGCGCACGAAGCGGTGAGCCTCGTATTGAGGTCGATGATCGTGCCGTTGCTCCATAGAAACGCGTGCGACGTAGTGCCGGATTCCGTGCCGACGATCCAGTCTACGTCATTTATCGCGGCGCCTTGGAGTTGCGTGTAGCCGGCCGGCGCATTGATTTGTATGGCTTTTCCGTTGCGCGCCAAGAACGTCGCCAAGTCATTCGTGCCGGTTATCTCACCGTAACCGACCACGTCACCCGCGTCGTTGACGCCCGTTATCGCACCGGGATTGACCGCTGGACCGACACCGAGCGTCAGACCGGGTGGAATGGGGACCGGCGTTCCGCTGGGATAGTAGTATGGCGAGAGTATACCGTTGCAGCCGTTTCCGGTTTGCTGGTAGCCGTCGAGTACAACCTTTCCGTTGCGGCTTACGACGAGCGTGTCGGTCTGGTTTCCGATCTCGGACGGCGCGCCGCTCGTTGACCAGAATGTCAAAGCACCGCTGCAGCCTGCTACGCCGCCTTGGATCAAAACGCCGGCGATACGCCCGGAGTCGTCAACGCCGAATGCTTCGGAAACAAGCGCGGAGTTCGTCGTCCCAAGGGGAATCTCGGTCCCGTTCGGCATGAATGCATAGCTGCCGCCAACGGCCAAATCGCTGTCGTTGATTGCGACGGCCGCGGAAAAAGCCGCGCGAAACTTTGTGAACGTGCCGTTGCGATAGATGAACGCGACGCTCGACGCGTTCGTAGAAAACTGCCCGGCAACGCTGTTTCGGTTATTGATCGCTAGGGGCGCTGCGTGCACGCCCAAATCGACGACGTTGAACGCCGCCGGAACCGGCGTGGTCGTCGTGGGCGCATCGCCGTTCGTTTGCGTTCCGCCTCCCGATGCCGTCGCAGGCAGTCCCGACGTCGTGCCGCCCGCTCCGCCTCCGCATGCGGACAATCCGAGAGCAACGCACAGGAAAACAGGCAGTCGTCGCACGTTTCCTCCTCCGGAGACAACGTCTCGTATTGAGTACAACATACCGGGATCAGCGCCTCAATGAGGTCGTATGGGTACACAAAGCGGCGCTCGACTCTCTGCCGCACTCGTGTCTCCCTGCCGGTTCAATATGCCAAGCGGCGCGTTTATTTCGGCAGCGTCGCGTCGGGGATCACGATTCCGCCGTGCTGTCCGAGCCACGCCATTGTCGCTCCGAACCAGTCGATGACACCCTGCGGATCGTCGGGTCCGTGGCCCGCCTTCGCGTCGGCGATCATGCGCACCGGTGCTCCGTCCTCCGCGAGCGTTTTGTAGAATTCGATTGCCTGCGTGTAGGGCGCCCGCGTATCCGCCAGTCCGGCGATAATCAGAAGCGGCGTTTTCTCTTGCGATGCAAACGTCAGCGGCGACTGCGCGATCAGCAACGCTTGATTTGCAGCGGGTTTATCACCGAAAAACCTTCGCGTGATGTTTGGACTTTCCGAAAGCGTATAATCTTGCAGAAGATCGGTCACCGGAACTTGAGCAACTGCCGCGCGGAATCGCGTGCTGTGCGTAACGATCCATGACGTCAGATACCCGCCATACGAACCGCCTTCAATAAACGTACGCGCCGGATCACCGATGTTCGACGCAGCCAATGCATCGACGCCTCGCATATCGGCCGCCATCGGCACGTCGCCCCAGTCTCGAACGATGGCTTTGTACGACCAATCGCCGTATCCGTCGCTGCCCGGCGGATCGGGACGGAAATAGACGTATCCGTTGCTCGCGAGATACTGCGCGAAACCGTTGAACGAGAAGTCGTCGGCGCACTGCGGACCGCCGTGCGGTTCGACGACGACCGGTGCGGTGCGTGTCGCTTCGCCGTTGTCCGGTAATGTCAGTTGACCGTGCAACTCGTGACCGCTGCCGTCACTCCAAGTGAACACACGCGTCTGCGCAAGCGGAACATCGGGTGACAGCGTAACGAGGTGCGTCACTTCGCGCGTCTTACCGTCCGGATCGCGCACGTAGAGTTCGGCCGGCCGCGTCGGCGTCGTCCAGACGTATGCAATGCGACCGCTCTTCGAAATAGAAAACCCCTCCGCCGATCCATCATCGCTCGTCAACGGTTCGGGCAGGGCGAGCCCCGAGGGATCCAGCCGATACAGGCGCATCGAGACGCCGTCGAGCAGATCGACGATCAACCCGCCCGGCGACCACGTCATCGAACCGGCCGAGCACGACCACAGATCGCGATCGAGCGCACCGCTGACATCGTGCCCATTGACGAAGACGTCCTCTCGCGACGGCAATTTCCCATCCCAGGAGTGCGTGTAGGCAATCTCCGTGCCCGACGGAGCAAATGCCGGTGCGGCGCTGCCGGGATAGGCGAAGAATGGGTGACCGACGACGGGCTTCGGATCTGCAGTCGACGTGCTAAGCACAACGTATTGCGCATGCTCGAAATCACCATAGACCGGCGTCGGTTGACGTACGACGACCAACTGCTTTGAATTAGCGGACCATGACGGATCGTGATCCGTCTCCGGACCGCCGTACGACCATCCGTCGTCGGTGAGGCGGCGGGTCGTGCCGGTAGCGGCGTCAACGATCCAAACATCGCGTTGCGCCGGACGCGTGTCGCGGTAATCGTTCTCTAAGTCGAGCCAATGGAAGCGCGCAACGGTCATCGTTTTTCCGTTTGTCTCGATTGCCGCAATGTGCTCGCCGTTCGGCGACCAGGCGAAGCCGATGACGTTACGAGTTGCTTGCCCATACCTGCGCTCAACGTGACCGCGCGAGTCCGTAACGACGATCGACGCGTTTCCTTTCGCATCTTGAGCGCTCCATGCAATACGTTTCGAATCAGGTGACCAGCGCGGGTGCGTCAGCTCCGACGAGAGATGGTGCATCGTTCCGGTCGCGATATCGACGAGTTCATAACCCGTGTCAAAACTGTCCGCTTTGAAGTTCACGCGTCCTACGCCGATAACGGCGAGCGCTCCGTCGGGCGATAGTTGGATCTCATTGATGAACGCCGGAGACATTGCTTCACGCAGCGTCCAGGGTCGCGCCGTCGCCGCACCGGCCGTGATCGCGACCAGTATCGCGCACCAAACGAACAACGCACGAACTCGCATCGTCACCGCTCCATCCCGCCGGTTCTGCCATCGAACTGTATACACGTATTGCGTTCCCTTCAAATTCTGCTGGTCACCGGCGAACGGCGAGCGTCTTTTCCTCGATGCGAATGCGCGACGCGAGCAGCAGCGCATTGAGCATGGTAAAAACGAGCGCAATCCGCCATGCTCCGAACGCGAGCGGCAGCAGCGCGATTTCAAATGCGACGATCGCGTAGTTCGGATGCTTCACGAAACGATACGGCCCGGCGCGGACGAGCGGCGCACCGGGTAGCGTAATGATGCGTGTCGTCCAATACGGCCCGAGCGTCACAAGCACCCAAAGCCGCGCAACTTGCAACACGAAGAACGCCGCGACGAGCCACCAATCCGGTATCGCATACGGCGGAACGAAAATAAGCAGCGAGAGCAGCCACAATGCATGAAGCGCGACGAAGAGCGGATGCTGCCATGCCGCGACTTCGAACGCTCCTCTCGCGCGTAACGTGCGGGTATTGCGTTCCGCGTAGATGAGCTCGGCTACGCGTTGTACGGCAACGAAGGCAATGATGACGTACAGCGCGCTCACGGCTCGAGTGTTACGAATGCAGCCGTGAATCCCGGACCCATTGCGGTAAGTAACGCGCGCCGCCAACCGTTCGATGCCAACGCGCCGTTCGCAAGCGCGCGCTCGAGGACGAAGAGCAACGTAACGGACGACATGTTCCCGTAGCGCGCAAGCACATCACGCGAATCTGCGAGCGCCCCGTTGTGTCTACCGAAGGCATGTTCGAGTGCGTCGAGGACTTTCGTTCCGCCGGGATGCGAAAGAAAATGATCGATGTCGTCGCGTGTCAGCCCCGATTCCGAGAGATACGCGTCGATGACGGCCTGCAGTTCCGATTCAACGAGGCGCGGAATATCGCGCGAGAAGACGGCGGAAAGGCCATCCTCGGCGACGTCCCAGCCCATGATGTCGAGCGTCGACTCAAATGTATACTCACCGCTTGCGCTTACACACGGGCCGGCCCCGTCACTTGTAAAAACCGCGGCGGCGGCGCCGTCACCGAACAGCGCGGTTGCGACGATGTTGCTTTTCGTCAACTCGTCGCGCCGGAACCAGAGCGCGCAAAGTTCGACGTCGAGAAGCAGCACGGTGGAACCGGGGCGAGCGTCGGCAAGCGTAGCGGCCTGCGCAATCCCGACCGCGCCGCCCACGCATCCGAGTCCAAAGATCGGGAGACGGCGTACCGTTCGTTTGAAGGGCATGCGATTCATGAGCAGCGCATCCAAGCTCGGCGTTGCGATTCCCGTTGTCGATACGACGACGATCGCATCGACGTCTTCAACCGTACGCTCCGCACGAACGAGTGCCGTTCGCGCCGCGTCTTCTAAGAGGCGTTGCGCGAAGTCGAGATAGATTTCGTTACGGTCGTTCCATCCGTGCGGGTCGTAGTACCATTCGACCGGAACGCACGAATACCGGCGCTCTATACCGGTATTTCCGAAGACGGGCAACAATCGCGAGACGACAGCCGATTCGCTGAATTGCGCGCGGAGGCGCGCGCTGATGTCTTCTTGTTCCAAGACGTACGGCGGAACGGCGGTTGCGACGCCGGCAATGCGAGCCACCGTACGTTCTCCGCGTTACGCTTTCGGCGAATATGCGGTGCACCAGCCGCTCGGGCTGATATCACCCTCCACGACTTTGCACGAGGCGGCGTCCGAGCCTGATTTGGCGGACACGAACAACGAACATTCCGAGCACTTCTGATTGCCGTTCGGCTTGTCCTGATATTTGAATTGCGACTTGGATCCCTTCGCTTGTGCGACGGACGTCATCGTCGCGATCATTCCCGCGAGCGCGGGAAGAACGACGAGTTTTCCAAGGGCGTCCTTACGGTTCACGATTGCCTCCTCGTTGCACGGAGCCTCGTGTAAGAGTTACGCTTGCTAGCCGCAAGAGCCTCGTTGCCTTCACGGCTTCGTGAGGAAAATCAAATAACGCGGACTTCCATTGAAACCCTGAACCGTCGCTACCAGGCGCGATTTCGGCGGAGCGGCGTCGGCGGAGTGAATAACGACGACTGTTCCGGGCTGGAAGCACGCCGCATCCATCCGTTCATGAATCGGAATCCGTACATCGCGCAGGTAGTACGAGAAGAGCGTCAGCGAATTCATGTCGTTGAGCCCCTGGAAGCAAATGCGTTGCGCTCGCCTCGCAAGGCTGCGAACCGACAAAAACAGTTCGCGGTTCTCGAATTGATACGCGTCGGCCGCAGCGGGCAAGTAACCGATGAAGTATGCCTGGCAGAATTGCGAGAGCGCAACAAAGGTCAGCAACGCGAAAATACCGGCCGCGATGCGAGCGTACCGCATGCTCTCGATCGCGACCCACCCAACCGCGAGTCCGATTCCGCTCAATATTGCGGCTAGCGGCGCACCCACGAGCGTTCGCAGAAAATGCGGAACGCCGTCGTTTGTGATCGCACCGCCGAGCGGATAGAGGAGCAGCCACACCACGAACAACGCGCCTACGCCGCTGCCGTAGAGTGCGAATGCGGCAATCAAGCCGATCGCCATCATCGGAAGCATCCAAAGATAGAGAACGCCGAAAGCCGGGCCGTGCTGCGGGTTGCCGTCACCATGGAAAAACAGCGGTCCGGCTTCGAAGTGCGCGAGATAGTTCTGCATGAAGCGTGCGAGCGATCCCACCGTGATGCCGTCTTTGAATGTAGAAATATAGTAGTCGCGCCAAAAAAACGCCGGGTCGTTGATGACGCTCATCACGAGCGGCGCCACGATCGCTGCAAAAATCAGCGTACCGATGAGCATGCTTCCGAATACATGCGACCGTGCGCCGAAGGTCAATTGCAACGAGGACGGCGGCGAGAACCACTGCGTCGGGTAGAGCGGCGCGGTACGAGTACGCATCAATGCCGAGCAGTACGCCCGCAACGGCGAGCAGCAGCGTACTTCGATCTTCGATGCCGGCGCGTAACGCCCACAGACCGCCAAGCAGAAAGGGCAGCATCGAAGCGTTCTCCCAAGCGATGCGCGAGACGGTGATCTCCCATGGAAGGACTGCAGAAACCGCTCCTGCGCACAGCGCCGCGAGCCGGTTTTTCGTCAAGCGGTACGTCAGCCCGATCGTGCACACAATGGTGGCCAGCCCATAGAGCACCGCCGGAAAGCGGTACGCCGCGGCATTGTATCCAAGGAAGCGCGACGAGAGGTATTCGCTGATGCCGTAGAGCGGCAGATAGAAGATGCGATAGTCGAAGAACGGACGAAGCGGCGCCCGGTGCTGCAGCTCGTCGAGCACGCCGACGAGTCCGGCCATTTCATCAGGATGAACGGCGGGCGGCATCGACGCGAGGCGCCAGGCGCGCAATATAAAACCTACCGCAAGAATTATCGCTATGGACAGCGCCCACACATCGACGGAGACGCGTCTACTCCAGTGGCTCTGAAGATTTTTTGACACCGGCTGTCCTATAGTTGAATGAATTTGCTGCCGGGTTTGCGCGCGCAGCGCAATCCCCTATCTCGGAGGAACGTCGTTGATTCCTGTTCTCTTTGCGGTGGCGCTAGCCGTTGCGCCATCGCCTTCTGCATCGCCGTCGGCTTCGCCGTCGCCGGCGCCGACGGCAAAGCCGGTGTACCAAGACATGCACTGGCGCGAAATCGGACCGGCATTACCCGGCGGGCGCACGGCGAACGTCGCGGGGAGCGCCAAGAATCCGAACCTCTATTATGTCGGCGCCGCCGGCGGAGGCGTGTGGAAGACGACGGATGCCGGCATCACATGGCAGCCGGTCTTCGATAAGGAACCGGTCGCGTCAATCGGTGACGTTGCAATCGATCCGAACAACGACCAAACGGTTTGGGTCGCAACGGGCGAGGGCAATCCGCGCAACGACGTTATTCCGGGTGCGGGCATCTACAAGTCGACGGACGGTGGCAAAACGTGGAAACTGATGGGCCTCGAGAAGACGCGTTCGATTACGCGCGTGCTGATCGATCCGCGCGACTCGAACCACGTGATCGTGGCAGCGCTCGGCGACGTTTTTGCAGCGAGCGCGGATCGCGGCGTCTTCGTCACCGATGACGGCGGAAAAACGTGGACGAAGACGCTGTATGTGAGCGATCGCAGCGGCGCGTCGGACGTTGCGATGAATGCCAAGAACCCGAGCGTTATTTTTGCCGGCATGTGGCACTTCGAACGCAAACCGTGGACGACGGTCAGCGGTGGTGAAGACGACGGCCTCTACAAATCGACGGACGGCGGGAAAACCTGGGCACGCTTGACCGGACATGGTCTGCCGGATGGAACGACCGGGCGCATCGGTCTGGCAATCGCGCCGAGCGATCCGAACCGCGTCTACGCGCTCATCGAATCGAACAAGGGCATTCTCTGGCGTTCCGACGACGGCGGCAACAATTGGACGATGGTCAGCAACGAGACGATGGTAGACCAGCGTCCGTTTTATTTCTCGCATATCACCGTCGATCCGACCGATCCGAATCACGTCTTCGGTGTTTCGATGCTGCTCGTCGCCTCGCACGACGGCGGAAAGACGTGGCGTCCGGTTTTCAGCCTTCCGCATGGCGACGTCCACGATCTGTGGATCGCGCCGAACGATCCCAAGCGAATGGCCGTCGCGCAAGACGGCGGGGTGACGCAGTCGCTCAACGGGGGCATGACGTGGTATTTCTCGCGCAATCTTCCCGTTGGCGAAGTGTATCACGTCGGCGTAGCCATGACCGGCAATCCGTATTGGGTATGCGGCGGATGGCAAGACAACAATGCGTGGTGCGGTCCGTCACAGTCGACCGATCCATCCGGCGTACTGAACAAAGACTGGATCAACGTAAACGGCGGCGATGGCGAGTGGGCCGTCCCCGATCCGCTGAACACGAACATCATGTGGTCCGACTCGCAAGGCGCGTCGGTAATCGTCTACAACAAGGCAACGCGCGACGGATTAGGAGCACAGCCGTATACCGCGCTCACCGGTCAACAGTTCGATTTGCGCAAAGCAAAGTATCGGTTCAATTGGGATTCGCCGATCGCGTTCGCGCCATGGGACGGACACGTTGCGTGGGTCGGCGGCAACGTCATTTTCCAAAGTACCGACCACGGAATCCACTGGACGCGGATCAGTCCCGATCTCACGCTCAACGAAAAGGTTCATCAGGCGCCGCCTGGTGGACCGATCACGCACGACGTTTCAAGTGCTGAAAACTACAACACCGTCCTCGATATCGAAGGCTCGTCGCTGCACGAAAGGCGAGATTTGGGCCGGTACGGATGACGGGCAAGTGCAATACACCGTCGACGGCGGAAAACACTGGCACAACGTCACACCGAAGAGCGTGCCGGACCACGGCGCCGTGGAAACGGTTGCGCCGTCGACGATTCACGATGGCACGGTGTATGTCAGCATCGACCGGCATTTGCTCGGCGACTATAAACCGTATCTGCTCGTTCTCGAACGATTTCGGAAAGACCTGGACGCAAATCGGAACGCACATGCCGAGCGACGCATGGTACGCGCGTTCGGTTCGTCAGGACATGCATAATCCGAACATCGTGTATGCGGGACCGAGACCGGACTCTATATCTCGTGCGACAACGGCGGCAGCTGGCACGATTTCAAGAACGATCTGCCGACGGTTTCCGTGCGCGACATTCGGTATCAACCACAATGGGACGACATGGTCGTCGCGACGCACGGCCGGCACTCTATGTAATGGACGACTTGCGTCCGCTACAAATGATGGGATGCTCGAAACCCGATCAACCGTTCGTCGTCTCTCCGCGAACGGCATACCTCTACAACATGCACGGTGACGATGAGGGCATCTACACCGATTACGCCGGCCAAAACCCCGAGTACGGGGCGACGTTCTATTACTATCAGACCAAGCCGGGTACGAAACCGCCGCGCTGCAAATTCTCGACGATCGCAATCGGGTGATCCGCACGATACAAGGCATGAAAGAGCCGCCGCTTTTCGGACCGCCGCCGGCGCCGGATGCCAAAGCGCAGCCGGCGATTTCGAATGATGCCGGGCTGCAAACGTACACGTGGAACTTCGGTGCCGATGGTCCCGTGAAGTGGAACGGCGCCGGTAAGTTCTTCAAAGGACCGGATACCAGTGCGATCGTTGCGCCGGGAAAATACGGCTTACCGCATGACCGTCGACGGAAAAACGTTCACCGGACACTTCGTCGTGAAAGCCGATCCGGACACGAAATTCACGCAAGCGCAACTTGTCGCATCGTACAACTACTCGATGCGGGTAAACGCGAAATTTTCGGCACTCGACGTTTCACTGAACTCGCTCGATGGCGTGAAATCCGCGCTCGATAAAGCCAGAGCGTCCGCGGAAGCCAAGAATGACTCGGCAACGGTGGCCGAGATCGACACCGCGCTGCAAAATCGTCAGAATCGTGCAAGATCAATTAACCGCAAACTACCAGGGATTCGAAGATTTCATTCAACGTCCGGGCAAGGTTCGCGAAGACCTGCAGCAAATCGCGGGAACCGGCATCGTGACGCCCGCCGCAACCGATGTGCAGAATCGGACGTTCGCCGAGTTCGCGCAAGACGCCAAAGCGTTCAATGACTACTTGACAACGCTTCCGGCGCTCAACGCGAAACTAAAATCGGGCGGTTACGATGACATACCAATGCCCAAGCCGATGACGCCGTAGACGAACATTAGGCGCCCGGGCCCGGGAAAACCGGATCGTCCGACTGCATCGGATCGCTGACCGGATCGATCGGCTCGTTTTCCGGAATCGTCGGTTCGCCGGGTGCGGGGTTGGGCGGATTCGGCGAGACCGGCCCCGGGTCGGGCCGCGGCATTTCCAACAGGATACTCATAGCGGCAATAGGTTACCCCGTAACGAAACGCGATTATCAACTTTAGGGAGGACGTTGATTGAACGCTCGGTGGATCGTTATGTCCGCATGCATTTCCGTTGCTGCCTGCACGCCGCAACAACCGGGAGCAACGTCATCGCCGCAAGCGACGCAGAGCGCGTTGCCGCAGGCCGCGTTCGGTCCGGTCGTCAACGCGAGCGCAACGATTGCGCCGAAGGATTTCGGCGCACTCGCGTGGCGTGAAGTCGGCCCCGCCGTGATGGGTGGCCGGCTCGATGCGGTAGCGGGCATCCCGGGCGATGCGACGACGATCTATTTGGGGCACTCGTCCGGCGGACTGTATAAATCCACCGACGCGGGAACGACGTTCACGTCGATTTTCGATCAAGGCCGCTCGTCGTCGATCGGTGCCGTCGCCGTCGCGCCGTCGGATGCGAAAACGCTCTACGTCGGAACGGGCGAAGGATTTCCGCGCAACACCGCAGCCATCGGTGACGGCGTATACATCTCGCACGACGCCGGCGCAACGTGGCATCACATCGGGCTCGAAAACACGCAGCACATCGCGCGCATCGCGGTCGATCCCCACGATCCGAATACGGCGCTCGTGGCCGCCATGGGAACGGAGTTTACGCCGGGTGGCGATCGTGGAATTTATCGGACGACTGACGGCGGAAAAACGTGGACGCGCACGTTGTACGTCAATGCGACCACGGGCGGCGCCGACGTCATCTTCGATCCGACGAACGCGTCGGTTGCGTTCGCGGGCACGTTCGATTATTTGCGCCGGCCGTGGACGTTTCGCGGCGGCGGCGTCGGAAGCGGACTGTGGAAGTCGACCGACGGCGGAAGCTCGTGGAAACGACTGACGGATGGAAATCTGCATAACGGGCTTCCCGGCGGGATCATCAACCGCGTCGGCGTGTCGCTTTGCGCACATCACTCGAACGTCGTCTATGCGATCGTGCCGACGGCGAAGAGCACGTTGTACCGCTCGGATGACGGCGGAACGTCGTGGAAGCTCGTGAACGCCGACAAAGATCTCGTCTTCCGCCCGTTTTATTTTTCGCAAGTTCGCGTCAACCCGGATAATCCGAACGACGTCTGGATCGTTTCCGGGGGACTGAAGCGCTCGAAAGACGGCGGCAAAACGTTCAAGTCGGTTGAGGCCGGCGGCGACAATCACGACCTTTGGATCGATCCGACGAATACGAAACGCGTGCTGCTCGGATTCGATCAAGGTTTCAGCATGTCAATGGACGACGGCAAGACGTGGGACTACGACAATATCGTTCCGTTCGGTCAAGTCTATCGCGTCGGATACGATCGCGACGTCCCGTACCATATCATGGGCGGATTTCAAGACAACGAAGTCTGGTGGGGACCGAATAGCGTATGGAACGGTGCGGGCGTTGGGAACGGCGCCTGGAAGAACATCGTCGAGTGGGGCGACGGTCAGTACGCCAAACCGGATGCTGCGAACCCGAATATCATCTATGCGAACACGCACTTCGGCGACATCACGTTGCGAAACTTGACGACCGGTGAAGCGCGGTTGATCGGACCGCAGCCGCTCATCACGTTCGGCACCGGAGCGGGCGCGTGGCGTTACCGCTTCAATTGGAGCGCACCGTTGATGGTATCGCAGGTTTCGCCGGGCACGGTGTATTTCGGCGGCAACGTTTTATTTCGCACGCGCAATGCCGGACAGGCGTGGGATGCCATTAGCAGCGATCTTTCGCAACCGTGTCCGTCCTCGGATCTCGGCCGCAGCGGTGGACCGATTTCGCACGACAACACCAACGCGGAAGCCTATTGCACGATCTACGCGTTAGCAGAAAATGCGACCGCATTGTGGGCCGGTACGGACAACGGTCACGTCGACTATACGACCGATGGCGGCACAACCTGGCACGATGTCAGCAACGCTTTCCCGGGTCTTCCGGCACAGTCTTGGGTTCAATCGATCGACACATCGCAAAGCGACGCGAACGTCGTCTACATTACCTTCGATCGCCACCGGTTCGGCGACACGAAACCGTATGTTTACGTGACGCATGACGGCGGAAAGTCGTGGACGTCCATCGTCAACGGCCTGAATCTATGGGCATATGCGATCCGCCAAGATCCGCGACAACCGAATCTGCTCTTTGCCGGCTGCGAAGACGGCATTTACGTTTCGTTTGACGCGGGCGGACATTGGAGCGACCTGCATCTGAATCTCGTGCACCTTCCCGTCTACGATCTGCAAATCCAACCGGATTTCAACGACCTCATTGCGGGCACGCATGGCCGCGGTTTCACGATCCTCGACGACATCGCGCCGCTCGAAAACCTCGCGCGGGCAACGCAGTCCGGCGTGGCGCTCTTCGCGCCTCCGGTAGCTTGGCGCTATACGGCCAGGCCGTTCCGATATGTCGGGCGGGGCGAATTCATTTCGGATAATAAAGCGTACGCGACCGTCATTTCGTACTACCTGAAGCCCACACCAAAACCGAAGGCGCCGCCGAAAAAAAAGGCGCCGAAGGAAACCATCGAGATCAATATTCTCGACGGTACGCGCATCATCAAGCATCTAAAGGCCACGACCGGGGACGGCATCAACCGGGTCACGTGGGATTTGACGACCGACACGAGCGCCGGTAAAAACGCAAAGCAAGACAAACGCCCGTTTTACGTGTTCTATCCGCTCGACGTTGAAGGTCCGGAGGTATTGCCCGGTCAGTACACCGTGCAGCTCAAAGCGCGCGGCCAAACGCTTACCGTGCCCGTTACCGTGAAGATGGACCCGTCCGTCACTTCAACCTTAGCAGACCTGCACGCGCAGTACGACACGATCGCGAAACTCGCAGACATGCAAGAACGCGGCGAAACGTGGATTGCCCAAGTGGACGACGACAAGAAGCGTTTGGCGAAACGCGATCCTAAACTTACCGCACAACTGAGCACCGAAGAAGACAAACTGCGCAACGGCAACGGAAGCCAAAATGCGGGCTACCAACAGCCCGCGCAAGTCGTCGATCAAATCGCCTACCTGCGACACATCATGGGAACGTCGTTCACCGGCCCGACGCAGGCGCAGGCCGACGCGATGAACACGTACGCGAAGCAACTGGACGACATCGGCCGCGAGCTGCAGCCGCTGCTCGATAAAGCGAAGAGCGAACGCTAAGGCGACGCACGCGGTCTACGGCGCTTCGGATGCGAACGCCCGGACTTCGACGTAGCCGTCGACGATACGCGTTTCGAGTGTTGGCTGACTTAACGTCGCCGGGCCGTTCATCACGCGGCCGTCGATGAGTGAAAAGCGGGAACCGTGCCAAGGACACGTGATGCTACACTCATCCACGGTGCCTTTGTGCAGCGGGCCGCCGAGGTGCGCGCATGCATCGAGGAGCGCATGCGTACTGCCGCCGTTACGGACGAGAACGATGTCGCGATCTTTCAATTTCGCCCGGTGTGGTTTGCCATCCATCAGTTCGTCCATCGGCAGCAACCGGAGCCACTCCGTCGGCAGATCATCGGCGGCGGCGTGGTTGACGCCCTGGTTTTCGCCGAAGACGAGGTGGCCCCCGAGTCCGGCGCCGATCGTCGCGAACGCATAGCCCGCAATCGACGCAACGATTCCCCTCCGACGATTACGTCTGCGCAAGAAGAACGACGCAGTGTAGAGCGAGAGCGCGATCGTGTTCGATGTCGCATGCACGACGCCGATGCGAGCAGGTCGGCCGTATGTTTCGCTCCAGTCCGCGAGCCCGGTCAATGCGGCGCCCACCGCGCCCGCGATGCCGGTCGCGATGCAGATGTCGGCCGCGCGAGCCGTATCGGCGCGTCCGTCCACCGTATAGAGCGCATCGAAGACGCATGCCATCGTCCACGCGCCGATCGGCACGTCGGTCAAGACGGGGTGGAGCGGGTGTCCCACCCAAACCCCGTGGAGGAAGTCCTTTAACGGGCGCGGAGTGCCCAACGCGCGTTTGATCGCGGGTTGAACGGCACCGGCAAGCTCTTGAAGAACCGGTTGGTCTTGCGTAGCACGAACGATGACGTCGAAGAACGGATTGTTGCCGAACGACGGCGCCGGTTTTTGATCCGCCATAGTGCTCCTGTACCCACTCGCTCGTCCTGGGGAATCGCCGGGCGCGCAATCCAGGCGGAGAGCACCGTCGCCTATCCATTCCAAAGCATTGCGGCGCCCCGTACACCGCTCGAGTCTCCGTGCATCGCGCGCACGATCGGCGTCGCGAATGTGTCCGAGAAAACGTGCGCCCGCATCAATGCGGGTGTCGTTTCATATAGGCGGGTGAGGTTCGAAACGCCGCCCCCGAGAACGATCGTGTCGGGGTCGATGATATTTACGATCATCGAAAGCGCGCGTGCCAGACGGTCTTCATAGCGTTCGATCGATCGATCGCGTTCGAGCGCAGGTCCCGACAAAAACGTTTCGATGCACCCGTTGTTCCCGCAATAGCACGACGGTCCCGGAAGTTCGCCGGCGTTCGGCCACGGAAGCGACACGTGTCCCCACTCGCCGCCGATTGCGTTCGGGCCGTCGTGAACCCGGCGATCGACGGCAATGCCGCCACCGACCCCGGTGCCGAGAATAACCGCGAACACAAAGCGGGCGTGCGAGGCGGCGCCGTCGGTCGCTTCGGAAAGCGCGAATGCATTTGCATCGTTCGTGATTCGCACGGCGCGCCCGAGCGCCGATTCGAGGTCGTCTTGCAGCGCTTTCCCCAAGAGCCACGTGCTGTTCGCGTTCTTGATGCGGCGGTTTGCCAACGAGAGCGCGCCCGGCGTTCCGATGCCGACGCTGCCACGGGCACCAAGGTTCCGTTCTGCATCGCGCACCAGCGTCGCAATCGTTGCAATGGTTGCATCGTAGTCGCCGCGCGGCGTTGGAACTCGCCGGCGAAGCAGCGGTTCGTTGTCTGCGCTAAGTGCGATGAGCTCCGTCTTTGTGCCGCCAAGATCGATTCCGAACCGAAGCATGCGCGTAAGCTAGCGCGCGGTTTCGCGGATTCCTCCGCTCGCAAAGCGCGCGTCGCGCACGCGCTAAAGCATCACCGCAAGACGCTGCGCGAGCAGTGCGCGTCAGAGCGGCGCATCACGCGATGGAGACGGTCCCCTCTCATTGCGCCGAAGTGTCACGACCCGGCCAACCACCTGAGGTACGGCTTCTGCTCGGGCAAGATGATGGAGCAACGTCCCGTATTTCGATAATGAAGCCAAGCGGGGGGTCCTCGACAGCCCCGTTATACGCTACAATGATCGTTCCGGGGGTGATAACGAATACCTTAGCCGCGCCTGCCATGTAAAAGTCGAGGTCTACCAATGGACCCCACCCTCGAAATTACGGCGATGCCAGCTCCGCAATGGCTCTTCGGATACGAGATCACTGAAGAGCAGCGGCTGTTGTTCGCGCGCCTGTACCTCGAATTCGCCCGGACGCTCTACGAGACTCCCCTGCATGAGCAGCCACAAGGCTGGCTAAGCGAGTTTCTCGACCGCTGCATCGAGTGCGGTTTGCCGCTCGCCGTTCCGCGTGAATTGGCGATCGATATTCTACGACGCCCGGATGTCTTTGGTTGGACGCATCGGAGCGGGCCGGAAGCCGTTCGCCCGCCACGGCCCGGCAAGCGAACGAACCAGCGGCTTTTCGCGAAACGCTAGTTCAGGCTTAGGGGCCGATATCGAATCCGCTTCGGACGCGCGGCTTCTTCGCCGAGCCGTTTAATTTTGTCCGCTTCGTATTCTTGATAATTGCCTTCGAAGAGATAGACCTGACTGTCGCCTTCGAACGCGAGAACGTGCGTCGCGATCCGATCGAGGAACCATCGGTCGTGACTGATCACCATGACGGTTCCCGCGAACTCGGCAAGCGCGTCTTCGAGCGCGCGCAGCGTTTCGACGTCCAAATCGTTCGAAGGTTCGTCGAGCAGCAGTACGTTCGCGCCCGTGACAAGCGTCTTCGCGAGATGGAGCCGCCCGCGCTCGCCTCCTGAGAGCGACCCGACCGGTTTTTGTTGATCGCCGCCCTTGAAATTGAATCGTCCGAGATAAGCGCGCGAGGGCATTTCGAATCGGCCCACTTGCAGGATATCGAGCCCGCCGCTGACGTCTTCCCACACCGTCTTCGAATCGTCGAGCGATTCCCGGCTCTGATCGACCGTTGCGAGTTTTACGCTCGATCCGATGACGATCTCGCCGGAGTCCGGTTGTTCCTCACCGCCGATCATTCTGAACATCGTCGTTTTGCCCGCACCGTTTGGGCCGATGATGCCGACGATTGCGCCGGCGGGAATAGCGAACGTGACGTCGTCCATGAGCAGCCGGTCACCGAACGCTTTGCGAACCTTTTTGAATTCGATCACTTTGTCGCCGAGGCGCTCCGCAACGGGGATGAAGATTTCCTGCGTTTCATTACGCCGCTGATAATCGTAACTCGAAAGTTCTTCAAAACGCGCGATACGGCTTTTGCTCTTCGATTGCCGCGCCTTCGTGCCTTGACGCACCCATTCGAGTTCGCGTTTGATCGCTTTTTGGCGCGCTGATTCAGCGGCCTCTTCTTGCTTCAAGCGCTGTTCTTTTTGGTCAAGCCACGAGCTGTAATTGCCCTTCCACGGAATTCCGCGTCCGCGATCGAGCTCGAGAATCCACTGCGCGGCATTATCGAGAAAGTAGCGGTCGTGGGTGACGGCGACGACCGTGCCGGGAAAGCGCTGCAAAAACTGCTCCAGCCATTCGACACTCTCCGCATCGAGATGATTCGTCGGTTCGTCGAGCAGCAGCATGCCGGGTTTGGAAAGCAACAAACGACAGAGTGCAACGCGACGTTTTTCGCCGCCGGAAAGCGGTCCGATCTTCGCGTCCCACGGCGGCAGGCGCAGCGCGTCCGCCGCAATCTCCAACTGCTGGTCGGGATCGTCGCCGGCCGCTGCAATGATCGCTTCCAACCGCGATTGTTCGTCGGCCAGTTTATCGAAATCAGCATCCGGATTCGCATACTCGGCGTAGAGCGCATCCAGACGATTGCGCGCCTCGACGAGTTCGCCGAGTCCCTCTTCAACGGTTTCGCGCACGCTTTTGTCGGGATCGAGCTTCGGCTCTTGTTCGAGATATCCGATCGTCAAATTGGGTGCGGGCGCCGCTTCACCGTCGAACTCGGTATCGACGCCCGCCATGATGCGCAGTAACGACGACTTCCCTGCGCCGTTGAGGCCGAGGATGCCGATTTTCGCACCAGGGAAGAAGCTGAGCGAGATGTCTTTGAGGATCTGTCGCTTCGGCGGAACGGCCTTGCCGACGCGATACATAGAGTAGACGTATTGCGACACGGCACCGACGCTTCGGGCTGAAGCGTCTTAACACATCTTCGGACGCGTCAGCGGCCGATCAATCCCGCTTCGGATAGTAACGCTTTGACGTTATCGAATTGCTTGCGCAGGTTGTGGACTTGCGCGATGCGGACGGTCGGATCCGGCGCAAATTGCTGCGCGCGCCACGCTGCGACGTGCGCTTTCAAGTTCTCCCACGCGACGCGTTGGATGCTGCCGTGCGGGTACCGCTGGAATGCATCGTCGGCATGCGCAATGAGGAAACTTGCCTTTGCCAGTTCAAGGTCGATGTCCACTTCTTTAGCCTACCCAATGTTGCCGCGCGGCGATGGGGCCCAAAGGCTCTGAGGAACTGCGTCGTTTCCCCTACACCATGGGTCCGCACGGTTGCCGTCCCTGAGAACAGCGAGCGCTGCCCCCGCAAGTGATGCGGGAAGCAGCTCGGCTGCTTTCGGAATTCGAGACCGGGATCGAGGGATAAACCGACGCACCGTCCACGCCGCAGCGCGCTCCTTTGGGATGCCGCACGCTCCAGCTGGCGCTTCACTTCGTCCACGACGTCCAGATACGCGATCAGCGTGCCGCTGTTCAGCGCCGTCGGATTGTGCGTGACGATCCGCGCGACGTGCTTCGCGTAGGAGCGCGCGCTCGTGCGCGCGATCTGTCGTCCTGTAGCGACCGCCGTCGAAAAACGAATCCGGCGTTAGATTCAATATGCCCATAACGACCGGTTTGTCGATGGCGAGCTTCCATGCCCACCAGGAGTTGCACGAACGCTACGTACTAGCCGCCCACCGCGACGGGAGCGTGTCCGAACAGCGGCGGAATGAAGTGCCCCGCCAAGTACGAGATGACGAACACAACGCAGCCATACGCGACGATTTCGAATCCTTTGCCGATTGGATGGCGATTGCTCGTGCGCGCGGCATATGCACCGACGCCGAAGAGCCCGATGACGGCGAGTCCGAGCGCTACGACCGCCGATGCCATCATCGAAATCGGCAAAAAGAACGCGACGATCGGCAAGAGCGAGCCGGCCGCGAACGATGCCGCCATCGCAAAGGGCGCGCGGAGGCTGCGGTCCTCGGCAACGCGCGGATCGATGCCGAATTCATCGCGCATCATCTCATACAGATAGATTTCCGGATGTTGCGTCAAGCGGGTGACGATCATCTGCGCTTCCTGCGCGCTGAAGCCCTTGAGTTTGTAATACGCCACTTGCTCGGCGAATTCGGCTTGCGGATCGGCGGCCATCTCGCCGCGTTCCATGTCGATCGTTGCTTGGACGACTTCGCGTTCCGATTTTCCGCCGAG
This sequence comes from Vulcanimicrobiia bacterium, assembly GCA_963737065.1. Classification (GTDB taxonomy): domain Bacteria; phylum Vulcanimicrobiota; class Vulcanimicrobiia; order Vulcanimicrobiales; family Vulcanimicrobiaceae; genus JAMXLG01. The sequence continues at coordinate 532,917 of CAVTRC010000001.1, read as the reverse complement.
ATATTCGCCGACGCCCATCGAGAGTGCGCCGGCGAGCAGCGCGAGAAATCCGCTAATGAAGACGGGAGCCCGATCGCCCTCCGCGACGCCCACGCCGGTAATGATTCCAAGCGTTGTTAGAATACCGTCTTGCACGCCGAACACGATCTCACGCACGCTGCGCTGGCGTTCCAACTGACGGCGTTGCGGCGTATCGGGGATGCGCGGCTTCACTCGATGCCAGCCCGGGACATCGACGACAATTTCCGTAACGGGCGGCGTCAACGCGGGATCTTCCTGAGACGGCATAGAGCGGTGGTTCATATCCGATCCAGCGAATGGCCTTCCATATGAATCAATTCGGCCCGCCTAAATTCCGGCGGCTCGGTGCCAACGTCTTGATCGTCGATGTGCATGGTTCGCAGCGTTTGGAAAACCAAGAGCGGATATGGCGGTTGCACGCCGATGCGCGTACGTGGGCGGGCGTGCGCGAATCCGTACCCGGCATGAACAATCTGACGCTGCTCTACGACGAACGCAGCGCGTCTGCCGGCGATTTAGAACGCCGCCTGCGCGAAACATGGGCGAGTGACGTTCCGTCGCCGGCGCAATCGCACGCCGTGCGGGTTGTCGACGTCCGCTACGGCGGCGAGGGCGGTCCCGACATTTCGGCCGTTGCGCACGCCGCGGATGTGAGCGAACGCGAGATCGTGGCGCTGCATACGTCGGTCGAGTATGTCGTGTATTTCCTCGGTTTCCAGCCGGGATTCGCGTACTTGGGTGACGTTGACGAACGGCTACGCCTTCCGCGACGCGACGTGCCGCGCGCCGTCGTCCCGGCCGGGTCCGTTGCGATCGCGCACGATCATACCGGCATCTATCCGTTTGCGTCACCGGGTGGATGGCACATCATCGGCCGCACCGACGTCGAGGTCTTCGACGCTTCCCGCGGGGCGGCGCTATTTGCCCCCGGCGATCGCGTCCGTTTCCGCGAGCGAACGTGAGCGAGCTGCATCGTCGAGCGGGCCGCGGCGCAGATGCTCGTCGTCGATCGCGGGCGCGTCGGACATCGTCACGAGGGCATCGCATGGTGCGGGGCGGCAGATGCGCTCGCATTCGATATCGCAAATGTTTTGCTATGCAACGAGTTCGATTGCGCCGCGATCGAGCTCACGTTGGGCGCGTGCGTGGTACGCTTCACGTCGGCGGTCGCTTTCGCTATCACCGGCGCACAATGCGATGCGATACTCGATGGGCGCAGATGCGCGAATTGGGCCAAGCACATCGCGCGCGCGGGCTCGGTGCTGCGATTCGCGCGTCCCGCGCGCGATGTATATTCGTACATCGCGGTCGCTGGAGGGATCGACGTTCCGCTGGTCTTCGGATCGCGAACGACGGACGTAACCGCGGCGTTCGGTGGATTCGCCGGACGCGCGCTGCGCGCAGGCGATCGACTTGTGATGCGCGCGTCGACTCTTCCGGCGGGCCCGGCGTTCGCAATCGCTCCGCCGCAACTCAATCTGTTCGTGCGCGCAGAACGCGACGGCATAACGGCTGTTCGCATGATGCCCGGCGGCGAGATCGATCGCTTCGACGAGCGCTCCCGCGCGCAGATCTGGCAAGAACGATGGCGAGTCGGGCACCAAAGCAGCCGTATGGGCTACCGATTAGAGGGTCGCGCTTTGCGCTACACCGGCGAAGAGCTTCCATCACACGGCGTCTTTCCGGGCGTGATACAAGTGCCGCCGTCCGGTGAACCGATCGTGTTGCTCGCCGACGCGCACACGACAGGCGGCTATCCAAAGGCCGGCGTCGTTATCGACCCAGATCTACCGCTCGTGGCACAACGCCGTCCGGGCGACTTGGTGCAGTTCGTAGCCGCGACCGACGAAGAAGCGTACCAGGCCGCAGACGACCGGCGGAAGTACGTAACGGCAATACGAAGGCTTGCGATCGAACGGAGTGGGCGATGAAGGAAATCGATCTGAACGCAGACCTCGGCGAGGGATGCGGCGACGACGGCGCGCTGATGGGAATCGTGACGTCCGCGAACATCGCGTGCGGTGCGCATGCGGGCGATGCGGAAACGATGCGTGAGACGATCCGGCTTGCAGAGCGCAACGGCGTCGCGATCGGCGCGCATCCCTCGTTCCCCGATCGCGAGACCTTCGGCCGGATCGAAATGCCGCGCGCACCGCATGAAATCTATGAAGACGTTCGTTCGCAGATCGAGACGCTTTGCGCGATCGCGCGCAAGCAAGGCGCAAGGCTCCATCACGTCAAGGCGCACGGTGCGCTCTACAATTTGGCGGCGCGCGATGTCGCCGTCGCGGACGCCGTTTCACGCGCCGTTGCCGATGTCTCGACATCGCTGCTCGTGTACGCGCTTGCGGGCGGCGCACAAATCGAAAGCGGTCGCGCGCACGGGCTGCGCACGGTCGGCGAAGGATTCGCCGATCGGCGCTACATGCCTCGACGGCACGCTCGTTCCGCGTTCGCGCCCCGACGCGCTCATCGACGATGAAGACGAAGCCGTACAACAAGCTCTCGATCTCGTCGAACGCGGCCACGCACAAACGATTTGTCTCCACGGCGACAGCCCGCATGCGGTCGCGTTCGCGCGGCGCATCCGCGACGCATTCGCGCGCGCACACGTTATCATTCGAGCGATCGCCCTTGCGCTCGCGATTCTCGCGCTGCCGACCGCGGTGCGCGCAAGCGCGAGCCCTGCTGCGCAAGCCGTCCTCGCAACGGAAGCACGATGGACGCAAGCGATTCAAGATCGAAATGCCGCCGCGCTCGCTACCATCCTCGACGACAACTTCGTGCATACGAATTATCAAGGCCGCGTTCGCTACCGCAACGAGGAACTGCAGCTCGTTCGCCAGCCGAAACCGTACCAGCAAAAGACAAGCGAACAAACCGTAGACATCGTCGGAAACGTCGCCATCGTCCATGGTCTCAACACCATCACGCAAAACGGCCGCCCCGTACTCCGTCTCCGTTACACCGACGTCTATGCCATGCGCGATGGCAAGTGGCACGCGCTTTCCGCGCAAGAAACCGCAATCACGCACTAACGTAGGTTTAGCTCATCCGGGCAGGCGCGTAGGCGTCGAGCCGGGAGCGTCTGATTTTTGCGCCCACACAGGATGTGTGTTTCAAAGCTTGCTCCGCGCAAAAATCAGTCGAGCAGAAAAGCGACACGATGTCATTTTTCTGCGTCTCCCGGATCGAGGGCCTAGCTTCTCCTCGCACAATTTGAACAGGAGCTGGAGCTACCCGCCGAGTTCTTTCCCAAGCGGCGCGAACGACGTTGACGAGAACGCGCTGGCGGAATGCGTCGTGCTTAAGCGGATACGCCGGTTGCGATAGTCGACGGAACGTACCGTTACCTCGATCGGCTCGCCGATCTCGTACTCCTCAGGATTCGCTTCGCGATCCGAAATGCTGCCGATCACACCGGGTGCAATCTCGACTTGGAGCCGCGGTTCTTTCGCGACGACGCGGCCTTCGGTTACCGTGCCGTGCTTCAACAAGTTCGAATGATCGCGCCACGGGTCGGGAAGCGCGGCTTTACGCGATACGGCGATTTTCTTGCCGCCTTCGTCGATCCGCAACACTTTGACTTGAAATCTATCGCCGATGTTGACCGCATCGGTCGGCTTTTCTAGCCGCTCGAATGCGAGTTCGCCGATCGGTACGAGCGCATCGACGCCACCGAGATCGACGAATGCGCCGAAGTCTGCGATCCGTACGACGGTCGCGCTGCGTTCTTCGCCGACCCGCAACGATCCGAGCAACGCTTGACGCGCGGCGCGGCGTTCTTGTTCTGCGGCGCGGCGATGCGACACGACGAGACGTTTGCGCTTTTGATCGACGTCGATGACTTTAACGGCGATCTCTTTGCCGACGAGCGATGCGAACGATTCGCCTTTCGGTACGCGCGTTTGCGATGCCGGAAGAAATGCGCGGTAGCCCTCGACGTCGAGAAGCAAGCCACCCTTGATTTCCGATTTGACTTTTGCGGGGATCGTTTCACCGCTCTCTTTAGCACCCGAGATGCGCGTCCACGTTTCTTGCGCGCGCTTGCGGCCTTCAGCGGCTTGTGTCTGCTGTAGCGTCGGCGCCGGAGGTTCTGCCGGCGCTGCTTCGGTTGTCTCCGCTTCGGGCTGCTCGGGTAGCGCCTTGAGCGGTGCGGGCGCGGATTCCGCGAGCGGCGCTTCCGGCCGCGGAACGATTTGATTGGAGTGGCCCGCTGTGAGGTCGTCGTTATCCATATGTATGCCGGTGCGACGGGTTCCCGCGCTGGAGCGTGCGGCCCTTTGTACTATTCCCGGGAGCATGGAAAAATGCGACGAACTACCCTGGCTTTCCGAACGAAGAGGAGAGCCTTGCACGATGCAACTGGGCATGATCGGACTTGGCCGCATGGGCGCAAATATGGTCCGCCGGCTAATGCGCGCCGGACACGACTGCGTGGTCTACGACAGAAATCCCGATGCCGTACGTGATTTGGCATCCGAGGGCGCGACGGGATCGTCGTCACTCAAAGACTTCGTTGCTAAGTTGAACAAGCGCCGTGCCGTGTGGATGATGGTTCCCGCGGGCGTCGTCGACGACAGCATCGCGGAAATTTCGCCGCTGCTCGAACGCGACGACATTCTCATTGACGGCGGCAACTCGTACTACATCGACGACATCGCCCGCGCGAACCAACTGCATGCGCGCGGTATCGATTACGTCGACGTTGGAACGAGCGGTGGAGTATGGGGACTCGAACGCGGCTATTGTATGATGATCGGCGGTCCGGATGACGCCGTCGATTACTTGAATCCGATTTTTAAAGCGCTCGCGCCCGGCCGCGGCGCGATCGACCGTACGCCCGGTCGCCCTGAAAACAAAGGAACTGCGGAAGAAGGCTATCTTCACTGCGGTCAGAGCGGCGCCGGTCACTTCGTAAAAATGGTACACAACGGGATCGAGTACGGCGTCATGGCTGCATACGCCGAAGGATTGAACATTCTGAAGAATGCGAACGTTGGGAAGCATCAGCAAGAATCAGACGCGGAAACGACGCCGCTGCGCGATCCGGAACATTATCAATATGACATCGATCTCACTGAAGTGACGGAGGTATGGCGCCGCGGTTCGGTGATTGCGTCGTGGCTGCTGGACCTCACCGCAGCAGCGTTCGTCAAGGACGCGAATTTGAGTGAATTTGCCGGCCGCGTTTCCGATTCCGGTGAAGGTCGCTGGACGATCAAAGCGGCGATCGACGAAGCTGTGCCGGCGCCCGTACTCAGCTGTGCGCTTTACGAACGCTTCTCGTCACGCGGTGACGCAGAATTTCAGGATCGCATTCTTTCCGCAATGCGCTACGAATTCGGCGGCCACTTAGAGAAGGCCGCCACGTAACACTGTGGCGATCACGTTCGCGTAAGTAAGATGTCGGAAATATGCGTTGCCAGTAACGTGTCTCGTGTTACGGGCAGCGCTTTCTTTTTGCGCTCGTCGATACGTTGGATCGTGAATCCGCTCGACTCCCACCGATCGAGGTATGCGCAAGGGTCGTCGCCGGATTTTGCGATGAACTCCGGCGCGAATTCGACGATCACGCGCAGGGGCCGGCTGCGGTCGGCGAAGAGCGATGAACCGCCGCGGAAGATCGCGCTCTCCGCGCCTTCCGCGTCGATCTTTACGAGATCGAATGCGCGCCGGCGTTCCTTCAGGATTGCGTCTACGGTCGTGCTTTGTACCGTGATCTCACGGCGTTCGAGCGCCATGCGGGGAATCTGTTCGAGACCTTCCACGAGCGTTCCGTTTCCGCGATGATGCGCCGCGCTGAAGAAGCGAAGCGTTGCGGCAGTGTCGCTCACGGCGCGCTCGTCAACCGTTCCGATGTGCGAGAGGCCGTTAATTTCGAGGTTGTCGCGTACGATTTGCGCGAGTTCGGGATCGCACTCAAACGATAAGACGGAACCTTTGGGCCCCGTGCGATGCGCCATCAATAACGTGAAGACGCCGACGTTTGCGCCGATTTCGAGGATGTCCATGCCCGGTTGGAGGATCGAGCGCAGTACCGCGTCCGTATATTCTTCAAACGCGCCGTCGAGAATGAGATGCGGAGCGATCGAAACGTCGCGGGCATCGACGAACATTTTGTAACCGTTCACGGTCCGGAGAAGCACGCGGTCGTTGCCGACGTAGACTGCGGTCTTGTTCATCGACCGCGTGCTTCTCCACCGCTAAAGACAACTCTTAGTGCCGATCGTTACCTTCGTGAGTGCGGGTGAATTCGTGCTCGGGAACGGTTCATTGCTTCCGCTCGGCTTCACGCAATCACCTTTGACGAGAAACGCCATGATTGCGGCGTAGTTGTCTTGCGAGAGTGAACCCGGTGCGTTGAGCGGCATCTGCTGACGCACGATATCGAACATCTGCGAAACGTTCAGGTGCGCGCGCGCAAACGTCGGACCGGTGAGCGCAGGCGCGGAGACGCCTTGTAGCTTTGCGCCGTGACAAGACGCGCAGTGCGCTTGATAGAGCGACTGTCCTTGCTGTACTTGCGCCGCGGTGTACGGCGCGGTCCCCGCACCGACGACGCTCGCGACCCCACCGCTTTCCGTCTTGTTTCCCGTCGAAGCCTTCGCGACGACGGGGACGGTTTGACCGCTCGTCCCGTTTTGCGTCGTCTGCGTCACGTTCAGCCGGTAGGCGACGAGGCGCGCTTTGCCGGGCGTCGGCGGCAGGTTTGCCGTTTGCTGATTTCCCGCTTCGCCCGCCATCACGACGATGTACTCGTTGCCGTCAGAGCCTTGATATGCGGCAAGCGGTGCGACGATTGCCGCGCCGACGTCATCGTGCCACAATTCCTTGCCGGTTTTAGCATCGAGCGCGTACACGCGACCGCGCAGATCGTCGGTGAAGACTAGACCGTTGCTCGTCGTCAACGCGCCGCCTTGCGCGGAATACGGCATCGCGAACGTCCATGCGACTTTTCCGCTGTTTACGTCCACGGCGCTCAAGACGCCCGTCGCGGCACGGCGCTTCGGGAGCGGCCCGGCCGTATACGGTTGCCCCGCAACGTATGGAACCGCCTTCGTATAGATCAGCTTCCACGTTGCGCACTCTTGCGTGCTCGGAATATAGAACATATTCGTCTGCGCTGAGTACGCGCCGCCGTTGAATTCGATTCCGCCCCCGTGATTGGGGCAGGCGAACGTTCCGCTCACCGTCGGATGCGTCGTGAAGATGTTCGTTTGTTTGCTGACCGACATGCGATAGACGACTTTACCGTTACTGCGATCCAGGATGATGAAATCTCCGGCTTTATCGCCGACGGCGAGCAGGCTTCGTTGCGAACCGTTCACATTGGCGTTGAAGATGACCGGCGGCATCGCGGGATCGGCGTCGTGCGTGTCGCCTTGCATGATTTGGTAGTACCATTTCAACGCCGGCTTCGCGCCTGAAATGTCGAGCGCGACGACGGAATCAGAATACAAGTTGCGGCCTTGGTGACCGTACGTCGTCAGATTCGGTTCGGGGTTTCCCGGCGCGGCGTACACGATATTCGGATCCGCGCCCGCGGAGAGCCCGGCCCATACCGCTGCGCCGCCGTGCTGCCACGAATTGCCGGGCCATGTGTTGGCACCCGCTTCGCCCGGGTGTGCGACGGTGTTCCAATCCCACAGACGATGGCCGTCGTTCTCATCGAACGCGCTGATCAACCCATCGCTTCCGAGATCGCCGCCGGACGTGCCCACAATGATCGCGTGATTGTAGATATATGCGGCGCTCGAATACCAAGTATTTGTGGTGTCGTGGCACGCGGGGACGTTGAACGCCATCTTCCCCGTTGACGTATCGAGCGCTATCAAACGACAGTCTTGCGTAAAAATATATGCTTTGCCGTTATCGACGCCGACGCCCCGATTGACCGGATACTGAAGTTCGTACTGCGGGTTATACGTAAATGCCCACTTCAGTTTGCCGTCGAGCGCGCTCATCGCGAGCACGTTATCATGCGCGGTCGTAATATACAGCGTGTCGCCGGCTTCGATCGGATTCGACTCTTCCTCGCCGTCATCGGCAACCGCCGTGATCCATGCTTTTTTCAACTGCGAAACGTTGTCCGGCGTGATCTGCGTGAGCGCCGTCGTGCGATTTCCGCCGGGGTTTCCGCCCGGCATCGACCAATCGGTGGCTGATGATTGCGGCGTTGCCGCGGACGCCGTTACAGCGGGTGATCCCGACGACTGCGTTTGCTGGCTCGAAGCGTTATTTTGACATGCCGTAAGCAGCAGCGCGGCAGCAAGCCAGGCGGCGATTCGTCTCATTCGTGAAAGATGCCCGAAAAGAGTCGCCGTAAACGTTTGGACGACGCGCGTGTGACGTTCGAACGGAGCACTTGCTTGGCGAGAGCGCCGGACGATATGCGAGCCGGACAGAGTAAAAAAGAAGCGAGCACGGGTTGTGGAGGATCGTGCTCACTTCGATCGACTGAGGGCTATCAAGTCGATGTCCGTATGTTTAGACGTGGCCGCACTGCGTACCGCGCCGGTGTGCGAACGTTGGCAGCGATGATAACTATTGATGAATGCGATGGAGTGGGCCGATCGCGTGCCGCAGCTGATCGATGTGCGGCACCTCGCGGAACGCCGGGTGCCGAAGAATGAAAACGCTCAATGGGTCGCGCCGTTGAATTCCGCTTTCGAGAATAACGCGTGCCTCTTCGAGTTCGTTGAAGCCGATGCGCGAGAGAGCTCGGGGAAATGACGATACGAACGGCCAGCGCGATTCATCGTCAATTTTTTCGGCAAATTCACGAGCACGGCGCAGTTCGCCGGCGCGCGCGGCCGCGTAGGCCGCAATTGCGAGCGACTGCGGTTCGTACGTTGTACTATCGCTTGACTCGTGCAATCGTAATGCGTCTTCGTAGCGGCCCGTGAGCGCAAGTGCGGCGATACGATAGTAGCCTGCGATCGCGTGCGTCGGGTCGAGCGAAATCGCGGCGTCAGTCATTTCGTAGACGGTCTCGAAGTCGTCGTGGAGCAGCGCGGCGGCGGCGTATTCGGTCATTGCTCTGAGCGAGTACGGTTTGCGCGAGAGCACCGACTCGATCTCTGAGACGGCCGCCTCATAGTTTCCGACGACTGCCAAGAAGCGCGCTTTATGCAGCCGGCTAGATGCGTGGCTGGGGTCGAGCCACGTTGCTCGTTCGAGCGCTTCGTATGCGGCAACGAAATCCCAGTCGTAAAAGAGATGGATGTTTCCGAGCGCGATATACGCTTCGACGTTCTCTGGATCGAGTTCGAGTGCGCGCTGCGCTTCGTCGCGCGCCCGTGTGAACGCCGCGAGCGGTTTGAGGAAAAGATGTTCGACTGCCAGCACGAGTGCTTCCGCGATTCCCGCGTGCGCGCCGGCATGCGCCTCATCTTCCGCGACCGTCCGCTCAAACGCGCCGATGGCGCGCTCGAGCGACGTCTTCGTGCGTGGGTCCAGGAAGAAGCGGCCTTCGACATACGATTTCCATGGCGCACCGCGGACCGGGCGCGGTTGCGCGACGGTTTGTACGGGCGCGACGAAGCAATAGCCTTGACGCGCAGTCGTCACGATGAACGTCTCGCCCGGGGAATACGTCGCGAATGCTTGACGAAGCAGGAAGACGTGCTGCGCGAGGTTCGCTTCGATCACGTCTTCATTGCGCCATAGTGTGTCGAGGAGTTCGGTTTTGGTGATCACCCGGTGCGGATGCTGCAGAAAATAATGCAGAAGCGCGCCGGTTTTCGGTTTGAGCGGAATGTCGACGCCATAGCACTGCAATTTCGTCCGTTTGGCATCATACGTGAACGACCCGAATGCGTAATGCGCCGCCGCTGCTGGTCCGTACGGTCCTCGAGCTTCGTTGTTCATCTCGCTATGGGCATTGACGCGTCCGTGATACCGGAGAGTTGCAGAGCGACACGCACTTGACGCGCGAAGTCGCTGCGCTCGTTCTGAGGAAGCAGCATCGTGCTGCCGAGCAGCACAACGGATGTAATGTCGGGCGCGTTACGCACGAACTGTGCGAATCGACGTGGTGCCGCGTTTTTGAACGCCGCGGTCGCCGACATCACGATGCTCAATCCATCGCCACGCGCGAAGCGGAGCACGGCTTCGAAATACGCGCAGAGCGACGGATCGGATCCGGGCACACCGCCGACCTCTAGCGGGTATCCGATATCGATTCGTTCCGCGAGCGCATTTGCGACGGCACCGATATCCTCAAAGGGGCCGAACGCGCGTTGCGGCAGCCCGGGGATAGCGAACATCCGGATCGCGTCGAGCACATTCGCATTAGCGGCCGAAAGAGCGAGTGCGTGGCGATACCATCTTTGCGCGGTCGCCGCCGCGCCGCGCGCATCGAACGCTGCTCCAAGGGTCGTCGCCGCTAATCCGGCTACGGCGTTGTATTCCTGTGCCGACGCGATCGTAAGCGCTTCTTCGGCAAGAGCTTGCGTTCGCGCGATGTCGTTTTCTTGGAGGAGGTGACGGGCGAGCCACACGAGCAGCACGGTGCGGTCCCACGACAACCGCGGTCGCGTCGCAAGAAGATCTTCTGCCGACCACGGATGGCCCGTGCGCAATGAAATTTCGCCCGCGATGCCGCGTGCGATCGCGGCGTCCGGGTGAACGTGCGAGAGTGCGACGTCCGCAAGCAGCACGAGCGCCTGCGCCTCTTCGACCGCACCGGTGCGAAGCGCGATCAGCGCGTCGAAGAGTCTGCACCATGCGACGCTTCGCAGATCATTGCTTTGCAATGCGATGCTCTCCAACGCTTGCGTGTCCCGGCGGGCGTCCTCGAGCCTGCCTTCACAGAGTTCTGTTTCGACGGCCGCACGCTCGGCCCGCGTTGAGAAACGCGATCGCGGAGCTGCGAGGCGGCGCATACGTTCAGCGGCGCTACGCATTCCGTGAACGTATCCACGAATACGTGCACGCGAGAAATTCAGAAATTCAAGTTCGAACCGCACTTCATTCCCGTCATTCTCACTCGGCTCTCGCAACATCGTGCGAAGTTCGGATAGCGTCGCGGCGCATCCGTTTTCGTCGCCCGCAATCGTTTGTGACTGCGCCGCGAGGGCGAGAGCGACAGCGCGGTGTTCGCGCGGGGCATCAAGCGCGCTTGCCAGCGCAATATGCTCGCCCGAATCGAGCCGCGCGCGAAAAAGTGCGGCGGTGTGGCGCGCTTTCGTCTCAACGTCGAGTACGGGGTAGAGACGCAACACCGAAGCGGGTTCCGTTTCGGAAAGCGCATGTGTCACGAGCGCGTCGGCACTGCTCGTCGGTTGTACGCCGATCTCCACGCCGCGCAGAAGTTCACGTGCGCGGTGCGCAATCGCCCGAACCGCGATTGCACGCCGCCGGAAGAATTGGCGTCGGGACAGGCCGTATTGCCGCGAGAGCCCCTCCTGGGTTGCGGTTCCATCGAGGTCGCACGCGCGCACCAGCTCGTAGAGTTCGCGATCGACGCGACCCACGCCGAATGACGACTCGGTCAGCGCCCGCACCATTGCGACCGGGCTTTCTTCGTCGAGCGCTGCACACAGCGAACCTACGACCGGTATCGTGCTGAGGCGTTCCAAATTGCGTGCCCGGCGCAGCATCGCACGTACGTATCGCTCGGTGGCCGGCAAATCAAGTGTCAACACCATCATGGTAGCCTTTACTGTCATCAACCGCTTTCAACGTCATTGGTGTCTCAAAAAAGCCGTCAAAACGCGATCACAGCCCTTAGCATACGCTCCACGTGTTTTAAAAAAAATCAACGGTGCCAACTATCCGACGTTTTCATAAGAGAGGAAAGGTTGCTTCTGTTCCATGTGTCGAGTTGCGTCTAGTCGGCGGGTGTCGACGATCACTCACTCTTCACTTGAGAGGATCCCAACGCATGAAGCGATACGCGTTCCGGAATCCTTTACTCGCGCTGATGTTGACCATCGCGTTCATCGGTCAGGGAACATGGGCACTGGCCGGTACGACGGGTGGTATCACCGGTTCGGTAACGGATGAAGCCGGAGCACCAGTCGCCGGGGCGTCAATAAGAATCGTCTCGGCTTCGCAAAGCGCGTCCGGAACCACGGACGCCGGAGGAAGATTCACCTTCCTCTCCTTAGCGCCGGACACATATACGGTGTCGATCGACAAAGACGGATATAACCCGGTTTCATACGCCGGCGTGACCGTTTTTGCAGATAACCAGCTCACGCTCTCGTTTCGAATGACGAAAGCGCTGAAAACTATTGCCAAAGTGTCGGCGACGTCCGCCGGCAATCTCGTGAAGTCCGGCGTCGGGTCGGATATCTACAGCGTCAACTCGCAAGCAATCACGACCGCCGGCGCGCTCGGCGGCGGCGGCAACTTGAACAGTGCGTATTCCGCGATTTCATCGGTTCCCGGCGCAGTCGTCCCTGCGGGTGGCGCGGGCTGGAACCAGTCGACATACGTGCGCGGGTCGCAGTCGTTCTTTACCGGCTTCGAGTATGACGGTATTCCGGTAAACCGTGCGTTCGACAATTACAACTCTTCGACGGAGTCCAACCTCGGGTTGCAAGAGCTGCAAGTCTACACCGGCGGCGGTCCGTCCTCGTCAGCTTCCTCCGGTACGTCCGGGTTCATCAATCAGGTTTTCAAGACCGGAACGTATCCCGGGTATTTAGCTTTGTCAGGCGGCATAGGGACGCCTACGTATTATCACCAAGCGAAAGTTGAAGCGGGCGGCGCTACGCCCGATCGGCGTTTCAGCTACTATGTCGGCTTGAGCGGATACAACCAAGGTTTCCGTCCGCTCAACAATGACAACGGCGCACCGTGGACAACCGATCCGAACAACGTTTATACGGGTCAGAGCAACGCCGCGAGAGCGACATACGGCCTCGGAATACCGTCGCTCAGCGCAGAATGCACGCCGGGAACAACGCTCGATCCAAACCCGCTGTGGGGCGGCGGCGTACCGGCGACTCCGCTTACATACTATCAAGCCGACCTGGGCGGCGCACCGAATTGCTACATCCCTTATCCGGGAATCGTCGTGCCGTCCGCAATCAACCTCGCGCAGATCGCCGACCGCGAGAACGTCGCGAACTTCCACTTCCGCATCCCGCAAAAGAACGGCACGTCGGACGATATTCAGCTGCTCGGCAGCACGTCGATGCTGAACTCTCAGTACTATAGCTCGTTCAACGACATCGGCGGGTACGGACTGGCAACGCTTGCAATGTTCGGGCAACCGTATTGCAATCCGGCAACGGGTCTTCTCGCCAGTGGCGCAGCGTGTACACCGGTGCCGAATAGCTTTTCGGCGCCCACGTACCCAGCGTACACGGACGCCATCGTCTTCAACGCGCCGTTCGGAACACCGGTCGCGGGTCTGAAGGCTCAGAGCTACTATCAGCCGGACAGCAATCCGAACCGTGCGTTCAATGCCGAAATACCTGCGGATAATCGCGACGGCATTTTCAACGACACAAGCATCGTGAAATTGCAGTACACCCACCAATTCTCCAGCAATGCATTTGCGCGTGTGTTCGGGTACACGTTCTTCTCGGACTGGACGCAATCCGGCGCGCAAAACGCGTTGCAGACGTACTTCATCGGCTGCACCGGTCCGTGTCCCGGCGCCGGCGCAATCGCCGCAAATTACGACCTGATCACGCATACCGGCGGCGGACAACTCGAACTCGTCGATCAACTGACGAGCAAACATCTGTTGCAACTCACTGCAAATTATACGACCGCGAACGTCGTCCGCTTCAACAACACCGGATACATCGCGGGCGCCTCTCCGGTTGGTCTCGTCTCACAAAGCGGCGGACTCTTCACGTGTTACGCCGCGACGGGCACGGCGCTGCCGTGTTCCTCAGCATCGATAACGGATGCGGCGACGATCCAGTCGAGCGGTGTTCCGGGGGTGCCCGCTGGAAGTGCGGCAGCATTGGCCGGTGCACAGTACGTGACGCTGTGGAACGGGAACGCGAGCGGTACGTACAATACCGTCAAGCCGAAGTTTACGTTCGTGTCGCTGAGCGATCAATGGCGCCCCAACGATCGCTGGCTCTTCAATGGGCAGCTTCGCTACGAAAACTACGAGTACGATCTCGTGTCCAATCCGGGCATAGCGACCGACTTCTACGCGCAAATCGTACAGAACGACGTTTGCACGAATGCGTCGGGCACCGTGCTGACGCGTGCGTTGTTGCCGGGGCAGCCTCCGCCCGCAAAGGTGATTTTTACGCCTACGTGCGCTGCAGGAACGCCCCTTCCGGCCGCGGACAACTATCCGGCAGGGATCCCGGCAGGATATGCGCATCCGCCGTTCTCGGCAATCTCGCCCGCGCAATACACGATCTCAGATCTCTCTCCGCGTCTCTCAATGACGTACACGCAGTCTCCGGACACCGTGTGGCGCGCATCGATCGGGCGCTTTACGCAGCCGCCGATCTCGGCGTCGGTGCAGTATCTTAACGTCTCAGGCAACTCGTTGAACACGTGGAATGCTACGTTGCCACTGGGCTTCTACTCGCCGTTCCATCCGATCCCCGCGATGAGTGCAACGCAAGCCGATCTCTCATTCGAGCACCACTTCCGCGGAACGGATATGAACCTAAAGCTGACGCCGTTCTACAACTGGACCTATGGCTATCAAGAGCAGAATTACCTCGGACCGAACTTCGTAACGCAAGCGCCGGTTGGCAACTTCCGTTCGGAAGGCGCGGAGTTTGCATTCACCAAGGGCGATTTTGCAAAAGACGGTCTCTCAACGCAAGTCGCCATTACCTACACCTTCGCGCGCGTTCAATACGTGCCGTGGTTCGGGCAAAATCAGTTGAACGCCGTAAATCAAGCGATCTCGCAATACAACGTCCTGACGAAGGGCGGCGGCGGTTCGCCATTCTACTGCTCGGGCGGCACTGATGCAGCCGGAACGGTCTCGCCGGGAACTGCAACGCCCGCAACATGCGCCACGCTCCCGACGCCGGGTACACCGATCACCAACCCCTATTACAACAGCCCCACTCAAGGGTTGCTCAATACGAGCGGGTGGTATCCGGCCGGCAATCTCGGATTGTCGCCTACCAGCAATCCAGGAACGACGTACTTCGATGTCCCGTGGAACCTCTCGTGGCTCCTGAATTGGCGCAAACAAAAGTTCGCCGCGACCTTCTCGATGTCGCTCGCTCAGGGGCCGGGTTATGGCGGCCCACTCGACATCATCGGGATCGACCCGCGCACGTGCGGCGCCAATTCCAGTTCAGCGACGCGCGTCGTCGGTGGAGCGACGGTTCCGATCGCTCCAATCACGGCCCTTTCGCCGGGTACCGATCCGTTCAAGTGCGATGCACTGACGGCCGTCGGCACCTTGTCGAACGCCGCGGGTCAGTTGTACATCCCGAATCCGCAAACGGGCTCGTTTGCGCTACCCGGCCAGTTCCGCGAACCGTGGATCATGGTCGGCAATCTCGGCTTGTCGTATGATGTTTCGCCGCGGATTTCCGTTAACGTAACGCTCGCGAACCTGTTCCACACGTGCTTCGGCGGAACGTCGGCACCGTGGACGACAGCCTACGCGCCGGGACCGAACGTTTGCGACTACTATACAAATGGTCCACCGGGCGTCGGCGAATACGTCTCAAACTTCTACAACGGTACGAGTCCAAACGATGTGGCGGCCAACGGCGTCGCTCCGCGGCCGTGGCAAACACAATCGTATATCCCGAGCCAGGCCTTCGGAAACGCGGCAGGCACCATCCCGAATCCGTTCACCGCGTTCTTCCAGCTTACGGTCAAGATCTAACGATCTCCGACGCAAGCAACACGAAGCCGCCGGAGTACTCCGGCGGCTTCCTTACATGACATGCGGTGAAACGTCACTGCGCGGCGTTCAGCTCGCTTCGCAAGCAGTCGTTCAGGGCGACACGACGAGCAGCTCGAACGTGCCGGGGACGACCCGGTACCGGTCGCGATACGACGTTGCGTTCGGATTTTCGATGAGTTTCGCGGTAACGAGAAACACGTTGCCGCTAGCCGGGTCGAGTGCCATCGTGCGCGCGCCGGCGACGGTTTGTGCGTTTTGTACGACCGTGTAGTGGTCGGGATTGTCCTCGTGAACGACGGTCAGCGTGGCGGCGCGTCCGTTCGATGCAAATGCGAATCCCGTGTTGGCATCGAATCGCGTCGCGTCGGTTCCGGCGCCCGTCGGCACCGTGGCGATGACATCGCCGCTGTCGGCGTCGACGATTCCCATCTCACCGTCGCAGGCGGTGAAGAGCCGCCGATGCGCTTGATCCATTGAGAGTCCCGACGGGCTCTTACAACTTCCGAGCGGATACCGTTTGATGATTCGCGCGGTTCGCGCGTCGATCGCGACAATTTCGTTCGTGCTCTCGACGTTGTCGTAAATTGTGCCTCGTCCGTCGACCGCCGGAAATTCGGGGCGGCCGCCGAGCGGAATCGTCGCAACGACGCGGTTCGTCCTCGCGTCGATGGCCGTGGCATCGTTGCTGCCGCCGTTGAACGTGAAGACTCGTTGCGTGACGGAATCGTACGCGATGCCGTCGGGATTTTTCGCGCCGGTCGCAATCGTATCGAGCGCCTTCAGCGTGGATAGTTCGAAGACCGTAACCGTTCCGTCGGCTCCGTTCGACGTGAACCCCTTATTGAGTTCGGGCGCGAGTGCGATTCCGTGCACGCCGGGCGTCTTCGCGACGTCACCGATCATTTTGCCCGTTTCCGGGTCGACAACCATCACGTGCGTTGCGCGCGAGATAAACAGCCGCCGCGCTGAGGTGTCGTACGTAAGGTAGTCCCAGCCGCCCTCACCACCCAGTAGATACGTCGCCGTTACGTGATAGTTTGCGATGGGCGCCTGCGTCGAAAGCGGCAACAACAGCAGGACAGTTGCGAAGGCTGCGAGCGTGTTCATTCCCTGGTATCGGCGACCGCTGCGGGGTGCTCCTGCGGCTGGGCCGCAGAGCGGCGCTCAGTGGCGATCGACTCGTTGCACGGGCGTGCGAGCCAGCATCTCATCGATGACCTCAACGATTCCGTTCGACGCGGCATCGAGCAATTTTCTGCCCTTTTCAGCGGTTGCTTTCGTCGGATCGCCCATCACGCCCGAGTTCGAAAGCGTGCTCCATTGCTCCATCATCACGAGCGGTCCGTCACCACCGATCAGATCCGTCCAATAGTTCTTCGTCGGCCGGTGCGAAAGTTCGTGAACGGCTTTCGACATGTCGACCAGATCGGGACGAATCGCGAGATACAGCGACGTTTCAAATTCACACGCGTGGTTCATCCCGCCGATCGGTTCCGACTCGCGTAACGATTCCGCCACTTCCCGCACGCCCGGCGCGGCCCAGTAATTGATGGCCGCAGCGAGGACATCGCTTTCGACGACCGTCAAGCGCGCGATGATATCGATGAACGGCGTGTTACTACCGTGACCGTTCACGATGAGGATCTTGCGGAATCCGTGATGCGCCAAACTACGGCAGACGTCGACACCGTAATCGATCAATGTATGGGCGCCGATCGTAATGGCGCCCGGAAAATCCATATGGTGCGGACTATAGCCGTGATTGATCGGCGGTACGAGCAACGCGCGATCGCGCGCATGCGATACGGCCGCTTCAGCTACCGCCGTGCATAGTCGTAAATCGGTATCGACCGGAAGATGTGGACCGTGATCCTCGATCGTCGCAATCGGCACGACGGCGACGACGGGTTGCGCGGCCGCTTCTTTCACTTGCGGCCAGGTCAGTTCACCGTAGTGATAGGAACGCGGATGAGAATTGGGCGGCGACATTCGCTTCCAGTGTGAACCCGCGAACTGCGTTCCCTGCGAAGATCGGGAAATCGGTCGCTCCCTGTGCGCGACGGCGAGTATTCCAAAAATGCTTCGCGCCGCCCTAGAATCGGGGATACCTCGCGCCGATGCGTGCGGGGATGTGGGTGATCATTGAACTCAGCGAACCGGTTCGTGCAGCATTGCCCTTGTGTGCCGAACTCGTGCGAAAGTCACGCCGACGCGTGCGGCGAGCGCCGGAATGGACTGACCGCCGCGCGTTTCAAAGCATCGACGTAGCGCACTCGACGTCGAACAGACGCATCATTCCGGTGATTTCGAAGATACGCCGCAAGCGCGCTCCGACACCGATGACTTTGATGGCGCTATGTTCTTTTTTATTCGCATGGTGCCGCAATCGGAGAAGAAAGCGCAAAAGCGTCGTGTCGACATATTGCACGTTCGAAACGTCCACAACGACGGAATCGGATTTCACGAGGCGTTTCTCTAAACGCGACAGTTCCGGCCCGCACGCAATATCGATATCGCCGGACATTTTCACCGTCGGTTCCGCAGTAATAATCGTACCGTTGGACATCATGACGGCAGCGTAACGGCCAATGCTTAGACTTCACTGCGAACCGACGCACGAACCGCTTCGAGCATCAACCTGCCCGTAGACGCCTGGGCGAATTGCGCGCGAAGTCGCAGCGCTTGAGGCGGCCGCGATACCAGCGCGGCGGTACGGCAATGATGCCGTACGCCACAATGGGAGTGCTAGAAATCGAGAGTAGTGCTTGAAGGAAACGGCTGATGACATGCGCCGACGAACTGCGCTTGGTTGTTGTTGCTGCGCTCCGCGCTATCGCAGATGGCGCCGGACGCCGGCAGATTATTGAAGGTCACTTGGCCTGAGCCGTTGGTCGTGCCGGTCGCTATCGTCGTTCCCGACGGCATCGAGCCGTTCAAGCTGGTCGAAAGGGTCACGCTGATGCCCGCGGTCGGAGCGCCGCCAACGGTGACAGTGATCGTGCTCGAACTCGCATTTGGCGCTTCTGGTGTGTTGTTGCTGCTTCCACCGCCGCATGCAGTGAGTGCAACCGTCGCAAGCAGCATAAGGATTGGAAGGACGCGCGCAGTCATGGCTGTAGCCTTTCTTTTATGGTGAATGTTCGTTCGAAGTCGTACCATCGGCGTAATCGACAATACTTGATTTCGTATTTTGCGAATTTCGCGTGATCGTTTACCAGCTGAAAAAAAAGCACGCGTGTCGCCGTATTCCGGGCGCCACTCTTGAACGAAACGCACGCCACGGCGTCCTCTCCGTCCCGGCGCACGGCCGACGATGCTTTCTCGAACGTTTCCGAAAATGGTAGCCCCAACCGGATTCGAACCGGTGTTACCGCCGTGAGAGGGCGGCGTCCTAGGCCTCTAGACGATAGGGCCATGGCTCCCGGACCTCGACTCGAACGAGGAAAACGACATCCAGAGTGTCGCGTGATACCCATTTCACCATCCGGGAATGGCAGCGACGGTAATACTACAAGCCTCGCGCCGGGTCTTGCAAGAGCCGGAGACGTCGACGGTTCTTAGCGCCATACGTTTCGGTCTGACTGTGGCAGTTCGGACACAGCATTCGCAAATTCTCTAACCGGTGGTCGTCGTGGATTCCGTTGATGTGATCAACGTGAATGGAGAGTGGCTTTCCCCGCCATTCATCGAGGCCACACTCGTCGCATTTGTTGGAAAGGATGCCCTCGCGCAATAGCGCGCGCTTTACAGACAACCGCGATTTGCTTTGGGTCACGACTTTTCGCCATGGCCAAAGACGCGATCGAGCGGTAAGCTCGCCGCGTTGAACGGCCTTCGCCCACGCAGCCGCGCAGAAGCCAAACCGTAAGCGACATTCTCTAAACGTGTGGCCCTCGTCGTAATATGTCTGGACTTCCGACCAATTATAGCGGCGCCGGCGATCTGCGAACTGTCGTTTCTCAACGATCAGTCGCCCGCGTTTGACGGCCTTGATCCACGCCGTATGCGAGAATTGAAATTTTTTCTGGCACTCGACGAAATCGTTGCCCTCATCGTGGTATTCCTGAATGGCTTTCCAATCGTAGATGCGCCGCGGCATACCGTTAGTATATCGAACATACGTTCGCACGCCTGTAAACGGAATGTTACTGCATTATTGCCGCACGCGCGACTAGCACGCATAGGGTCGGCGCGGTCTATCGACTAAGAAGCGGCTTCCCCTGAAAGGAGCCCTCGTTGCAAGCGATAGTCCTGGTCGGTGGTGAAGGCACCCGGCTGCGTCCCCTCACGTACGGCACGCCCAAGCCGATGGTTCCGATCCTGGGCGTTCCGTTTCTCGCGCGGACGATGGAGCGGCTCTATGAGGCGGGCATCCGGGACGTCATTTTGCCGGCCGGCTATATGCCCGAAGCGATCACGCGGTACTTCGGCGACGGCTCGCAACTCGGGATGAACATTACCTACGTGATCGAGGAAACGCCGCTCGGTACCGCGGGCGCGCTGAAGAACGTCGAGCAGCACATTACCGGTCCGTTCTTCGTGCTCAACGGCGACATTCTCACGAGCCTGGATTTGCGCGCGATGGTCGAAGATCACGAGCGTGAAGGCGGCATCGGCTTGCTGCATCTCATTCGGGTCGACGATCCTTCATCGTTCGGGTGCGTCGTTCACGACGATCAGGGCCGTATCAGCGCATTCGTCGAGAAGCCGCCGCCCGGAACCGCGCCGACGAATGAAATCAATGCCGGCACGTATTTGTTCGAGCGGGAGATCCTCGACATGATTCCCGCCGGACGGAACGTCTCGATCGAGCGCGAGACGTTTCCCGAAATCATTGCGCGCGGCAAAGGCCTCTACGCCTACACCACCGATGACTACTGGATCGACCTCGGACGTCCCGAGCAGTATCTCGCCGCGCACGTCGACATTCTTGCCGGACGTATGCCGATGCTCGAGATCGAGCCGGGTGCGACCGGCAAGGGAGCTAGGGCGCTCGACCCGGTGAAAAACCTCACGCTGCCGGTGCACGCCGACGCCGGCGTCGCGGTCGACCCGACCGCAAACGTCGGCCCGAACGTCGTGCTCGGCACGGGCGTTACGATTGGCGCCCGCGCCACCGTGCGCAACAGCGTGCTGTGGGATGGCGTCCGTATAGAGGAAGAAGCAAGCGTTGAAAGCAGCATTCTCGCGAGCAACGCGGTCGTCGGCGCGCGTGCTCACGTGCCGGCCGGCGGCGTCATCGGACATGACGCCGTGGTCGAACCTGGAGCCATGCTCGACTTGGGCGCCCGGGTTGGTGCAACCCAACCGATCCAGCGCTAGTTAAACCAAGCGTTAACCGTTCCGCAGGTTTATCGCGGCGACGCGGACGGGTACATTTGTACTATCGAACCAGGGAGGAGCTTCCTAATATCGTGGCTCCCCTATGCCCTGTTGTCGCAGAATGGAGGAACGATGACGCCGAGAACGGCCGACGCACTGGAACTACACGCGGTGCCGCCCGTCCTTCTGCTCGGATCGTATCCGCCGCGCGAATGCGGTATTGCCACGTTTACGCACGACGTCGTCACGTCGTTCGACCGCGCCTTTGGTTCGAAGAGCGACGTCATCGCCATCGACGAACCCGGCGGTGAGACGCGGCGCTATCCGCGCGAAGTCGTGGCACGTCTGAGCGAACAGGATCGCTACAGCTATCGCGACATCGCGCGCTTCATCAACGATGACCCGGCACAGCTGCTGAACATTCAGCACGAGTACGGGCTCTTCGGCGGCGAGCGCGGCGAATGGCTGTGTGACCTCCTTGACGAGGTGAGCAAGCCCGTCGTCATCACGCTCCATACGGTGCTTCCCGACCCCGACGACACGATGTTGCGCGTGACCCGAAAATTGTGCGAGCGCGCCGATAAAGTAGTTTCCCTCTCCGGCACCGGCTGCGAACTCCTGCGTGGCGTCTACGGGATCGACCCGTCGCGTCTCGCGTTGATTCATCACGGCGTGCCCGACGTGCCGTTTCAACCCACTGATGCAGCGAAAGCCTCGTTCGGTATCGGAGAACGGCTCGTCATCTCGACATTCGGATTGATCAATCGCGGAAAGGGGCTCGAATACGCGATCGAAGGGATGCGTAAGGTCGTCAAGCGGCATCCCGAAGCGCTGTACCTCATTCTCGGTGAAACGCATCCGGTCGTTCGCCGGCACGAAGGCGAATCGTACCGCGAATCACTGCATCAGATGGTGCGTGATTACGGGTTGCAAAACAACGTCCAGTTGATCGATAAGTATCTCGACTTTGATGAACTGGTTACGTATCTCGCGGCCACCGACATCTATCTCACGCCGTATCTCAATCCGGTGCAGATCGTGAGCGGCACGCTCGCGTATGCCGTCGGTTGCGGAAAGGCGGTGATCTCGACGCCGTACCTGTATGCGGAAGAATTACTCGCGCACGGCCGCGGATTCTTGTGTGGGTTCCGCGACGCGGGCTCGATTGCCGATCGTCTGCTGATGCTCCTCGACGATCCGTCGCTTCGCCGTGCAACGGAACGCCGCGCGTACCGGTTCGGCCGTCAAATGACGTGGTCGCACGTTGCGCGCCGATACGGGGAAATCTTCCTCGAGCTCGCGCCTCCGTCGCACGTCGAACTCGTCACGAGCGCTTGACCTCCGGACTTCCCCCGCTTCATCACGTCGCCGTCCTGAGCGACGACACCGGTATCATCCAACATGCGACATACTCCGTGCCGAACCGGTCCACCGGTTACTGTACGGATGATGTCGCACGCGCGTTCATCGTCGCCTTGATGCATCATGCATTGTGCGGAGATGACGTGTCAGTGCGTCTCGCGTCGACGTATCTTTCATTCTTGCACGATGCGCAGCTGGATGACGGGCGCTTTCATAATTTCATGAGCTATGCGCGGGAGTGGCTCGACGAGGTCGGAACGCACGACAGCGTGGGACGCGCGATCTGGGCGCTTGGATACGGATTCCGATTTGCGCCGACGGAACAGTGGCGCATCCTGTGCGGGCAAATGTTCGATCGGGCGCTTTCCTCGCTCGAGTGGCTGCAGTTCGCGCGCGCTCAGGCGTACGCGGTCTTGGGATTGCATCACGCGTACGCCGTCGCGCCGCGTCCGCTCTATCGCGCGGCGATGGAGCGTCTGGCGACGTCGTCTCTCGCACGGCTTCATGAATCCGCCGACGAGACGTGGTGCTGGTTCGAAGACCTAATGACCTACGATAACGCGCGCCTGCCGGAGGCGCTGCTCGTCGCGGGCAGTTCGCTGCGCAACGACGATATGGTGCGCGCGGGACTGCGAACGCTCGATTTTCTCGAAACGGTCGTTTTTGAAAACGGCATTTTCGTTCCGATCGGTAACGACGAGTGGTATCGCCGCGGCGGAACGCGGGCTCGTTTTGCACAACAGCCCCTGGAAGCGGTCGCGATGGTGGACGCAGAGCTGGCCGCATTTGCTGCCGATGAACGTCCCGAGCGCTTGGCCGCGGCGCGGCGCGCGCACGAATGGTATCACGGCGCCAACATCGTCGGCGTACCGTTGGTTGACGCCGGAGGCGCGTGCCGCGACGGACTCGATGCGCATGGCGCAAATGCCAACATGGGGGCAGAGTCAACGCTCGCGTACCTTGCATCAGCGTACGCGCTGGCATTACGACAAAAGCAGCCCTCCGCCGCATCGTGAGACACCGCCGAGGCCGATTTGCCTCGCGCGGCGAAGTCTTACGAGATGATGATCGTGGAGTCCGAAACCCTTAACGACGTACAAGCAAAGGCCGTCGCCCACACCGACGGTCCTGTTTTGATATTCGCCGGCGCGGGGAGCGGAAAGACGCGCGTCTTGACGCACCGCATCGCGCATTTGTTGAACGAAAAAGGCGTCGAAGCAGATCGGATTCTTGCGGTCACGTTCACGAATAAAGCCGCCGGCGAGATGAAAACGCGTCTCGAAGGTATGGTCGGTTCCCGTTCGCGCGATCTATGGGTCGGAACGTTCCACTCGATGTGCGTGCGTATGTTGCGCCGCGATGGAACGAAGAACGGCATCTCGCCCAACTTTGCGATCATCGACGACACCGATCAGCGCCAACTCGTCAAAGATATTCTCGACGATCTGGACTACGACGAACGGCAAATCGCTGCGGGCGCATGCCTGCACGAAATCAGCAAGGCGAAGAACGCGCTGATTTGGCCCGAGCAGTATCACGAAAAGCAGACGTCATTCATCGGCGAACGCATGGCGAACGTGTACACCGAATACGAACGGCGCTTGCGCGAGTCGAATAGCCTCGACTTCGACGACTTGATCGTTCGCACGATCGACCTGCTCGAAAAAGAGCAAACGGTTCGTGACAAATACCAGCGGAAATTTCAATACATCCTGGTAGACGAGTATCAGGACGTAAACGTCGCGCAGTATCGGCTCATTGCGCTACTGGGTGCTAAGTCGAAAAACGTCACCGTCGTCGGCGACGACGATCAGTCGATCTATTCATGGCGCGGCAGCGATTATCGGATGATCCTGCGTTTCGAAGAAGATTTCCGGGGCGCGAAAGTGTTCAAGCTCGAGGAAAACTATCGCTCGACGCAACGGATCCTCGACGCGGCGAACGCGCTCGTTTCGAATAACAAAACGCGCGCGAAAAAGAAGCTCTTCACGCGCCGTGACCACGGCGAAGCAATTACCGTTTACCCGGCCGCGACGGAACGCGACGAAGCGCGCTACGTGACCGAAAAAATCAAAGAGATGGTACGCGACGGCGCGGCTTATCGCGATTTTTTGATTCTGTATCGCACGAACGCGCAGTCGCGTGTGTTCGAAGAAGCGATGATCGCGGACGGCATCCCGTATCGCGTCGTCGGCGGCGTCGGGTTCTACGCGCGCTCAGAGATCAAGGACGTTATCGCGTACATGCGCTACGTGATGAATCCGTCGGACGCGCTCGCATTCAAGCGGATCGTCAACGTGCCGCGTCGCGGAATCGGCGCGCAAACGCTCGGTGCGCTGGTGACCGCGGCAAACGCGCGCGGCATTTCCGTCGGCGAAGCGGTGTTCGATAGCGAGCTGCTCAGAGAGGCCGTGCCGAAGAAGCTCAAGGAGCTTGAGCGCTTCGCGGAGCTGATCCGCAACTTCCGCGCGCAAGCGCAGTCAACGAGGGTGTCCGACCTGCTCGTCACCGTGATGGAAGATTCGGGCTACGTTCGAGAGCTGCAAGCGGAAGAGACGCACGATGCGCGCGCTCGCATGGAGAATCTGCAAGAGCTGCTCGGCGTGGCGCGCGAATACGAGGCATCCGAACCGGAAGCGTCGCATGCCGGGTTCCTCGCAAATATCGCCCTCATCAGCGATCTCGATGCGCTCGATCCCGATTCGTCCTACGTCACGCTGATGACGATGCACGGCGCGAAGGGCCTCGAGTTTTCGCAGGTGTTCCTCACTGGCCTCGAGGAAGGCGTCTTCCCGCACAGCCGCGCGCTGACCGACATGACGGAGCTCGAGGAAGAGCGGCGTCTTGCCTACGTCGGTGTGACGCGCGCTATGGACCGGCTCTTTCTCTCGTACGCGCAGCGGCGCGCGATCTTCGGCAACACCTACGCGTATCCGAAGTCGCGGTTCTTGGAAGAGATGCCGGGTCTCGAACATCTCGAAAGCGGGAGCGTTGTTCTGCCGCGTCCGTCCGGCGGGCGCTGGCGCGAGGTCTCGATTCACGAATCGGCAGGCGCCGGACTGAGCATGGATCTGCAAGACGGCGACCGCGTTCGGCATCCGAAGTGGGGTGAGGGAACGATTCGCGGCGTCGTCGGTGCGGGCGGCGACGGATTGATCACAATCGACTTCCCGAACGTCGGTCAGAAGATGCTGATGTTGAAGTACGCTCCGTTAGAGAAAATGTAGGGAGACCCGAGAGACGTCATGACACGCGTCGCTGTTGCCGGCGCGTTGGGCCGTATGGGCCGTGTCGCCGTTCGAGCAATGCAAATGACCGCCGGCGTTGTGTACGCCGGTGGTTTTGCACGTACGCGCGCGCCGGACGAACGAATCGTCGACGACTTGCACGAGTTGTTCGCGGCCGAGAAGCCGGACGTTTTGCTGGACTTCACGACGCAACCGTCGTCATTCACGGTCTCGATGGATGCGCTCGCGCACGGCGTGCGCCCGGTCATCGGCTCATCGGGATGGCGTGAGGCCGAGCGCGAGGCGCTCGATGCGGCCGCGCGCGAACGCGGCATCGGCGCGATGCTGGTACCGAATTTTTCGATTGGAGCAATGCTGATGATGCGCTTTGCCGAAGAAGCGGCGAAGCTGTTTCCCAGTATTGGGATCATTGAATTGCATCACGACCAAAAGAAAGACTCACCTTCGGGTACTGCCCGGCTCACCGCGGAACGCATTACTCAAGCCGGCGGTCCCGCCGAGGTTTCAATTCATAGCGTGCGTTTACGCGGATTACTGGCGCATCAAGAAGTGCTGTTCGGGACGGACGGCGAGGTGCTGACGATTCGTCACGATTCGTTCTCGCGCGAGTCATTCGTGCCGGGTATGCGTGCCGCCGTCCGCGCGGTGACGAACGTGACCGGCTTACACGTCGGGTTAGACGTCGATGCGCTGCGAGCGGCTCAGCGTGAGCGCGATGGTTAGCGTAGCAGTCGTCGGAGCGACGGGTGTCGTCGGTGAGACGATATTGCGCGTGTTGGCGGAGCGGCGCGTTCCGGTTGAGCGGATCGGGAAGTTTGCGTCGCGTGCGCGAGACGGCATCGAAGTCGCGAGCGCCGATGCGCTGCGGGCCTACGACGTTGTTTTCTTCGCGAGCGGCGAAGACGCGAGTGAGGCGTACGCGCCCGCCCTGATCGAACGCGGAGCGGTCGTCATCGATAACAGTTCCACCTTCCGCCTGCGCGACGATGTTCCGCTTATCATCCCGGAAGTCAATGCGAACGTGGTCCGCGGTCAACACCGGCTTTTCCCCGTCGCCAATTGCACTGCGATCATTTTGTGCACCGCGCTCGCTCCGGTGCGCGACGTAGCGGGATTGCGTTGCGTCCGTGTTGCGACGTACCAAGCCGCAAGCGGTGCAGGGCGCGCGGGCCTCGACGAATTGCTCGCCGGCGAACGCGCGGTCGTGAACGGCGAAGGAGAGCCACCGCCGAACACCTTTCCCGCGCGGCTTGCGCGCAATGTGATTCCGCAAGTCGGGCGCGTGAATGCGACCGGCTACTGCGCAGAAGAAGAAAAAGTGCGCGATGAGACGCGCAAGATGCTCGGGCTGCCGGCGTTGATGGTGAGCGCAACGACCGTGCGCGTTCCCGTGCGTACCGCGCATTCCGAAGCCGTGTGGGTGGAAACCGATCGCGATACGAGCGTGGACGACTTGGCGATGGCACTGGAACGCGCGCCGGGGGTCGTTTTTCATCGCGACGGCATCGTAACGCCGCGTGACGTCGAGGGACAAGATGCGGTGCACGTCGCACGTCTTCGCCGTGAAGACGAAGGCTCAAAACGTCATTTCGTCTTGTGGTGCGCCGGAGATCAGCTGCGCAAGGGCGCGGCCACGAACGGCGTGCAGATTCTCGAACTTCTGCTCGCCCGCGGGTTCGTCCAGACGTGAATGTGACGGCGAAAATTGCGGTCCTCAAATTCGGCGGCACGTCGGTTGCGACCCGCGAACAGCGCGAGGTCGCGTTTGCGCGTATTCTCGACGCACGCCAAACCGGCTATGCTCCTGTAGCGGTCGTCTCGGCGATGGGGCGCGCGCCCGCGCCGTACGCGACCGACACGCTGCTCGCGCTCATCGGCGGCACGATCGGGACGCCGAATGCGGACGTCGTGCTTGCGTGCGGCGAGCTCATCTCGGCGGGGCTCTTCGCACAAGAACTTTGCGCGATGAACGTTAACGCGCGCGCGCTAACCGGCGCGCAGGCCGGCATTATCACCGACGAGCGATTCGGCGATGCTAACGTGTTACGCGTCGAACCCGACGCGGTGCTCGCGTTGCTGCACGCGGACGTCGTCCCGGTCATTGCGGGATTTCAAGGCGTGAGCGAGCACGGAAAAATCACGACGCTGGGACGCGGCGGTACCGATCTCTCCGCAATTGCTCTCGGCCATGCGCTCAGTGCGCAACGCGTGGATATTTACACCGACGTGAGCGGTGCAATGACCGCCGATCCGCGGCGCGTCGAGAACGCGCATGTCATCGATTGTGCCTCGCTCGAAGAAATGACCGAGCTCGCGGAGCACGGAGCGAAGGTGATGCATCACAAGGCGGCGAGCTACGCGCAACGGCGCGGCTTGCGCTATTCGATCAGGGGGTTACAGACCGATCTCGGCACGATCGTCGACGAGCGTATCGACGAGAAACGTCCCGTCACCGGCGTTACGGCATCCGGAAGCGTGACGTGGGTCCGCGTGATCCGCGGTGACATCGAAAATCCCACGCGGCGTATGGAAACGGAACTGGAAATGTTTCGTCGCATTGCTGCCGCTGCGATCTCCATCGACCAAGTGACGATCAATCAAGCGGGTGTTGCGTTTGTCGTGGGCGGCGATCGGGGCACCGACGTGCGGGAACTGCTCGGCGACCTCAATCTCGCCGTGCGCGTTCGCGAAGGATGCTCGAAGATTTCCGTCGTCGGCACGGGGATGCGCTGTCTTCCGGGCGTCGTGCATCAAGTCGTCGATGCGTTGAGTCGCGCGAACGTGGAGATCATCCACTGCACCGACAGCAACATCACGATCTCCGTACTGGTGCCCGAAGGCGACGTCGCGAAGGCCGAAGCGGCCGTGCACGATCAATTTCATCTCGAGGGAGAAACGCCATGAACGACCTTGGCACCATTATCACGGCGATGGTCACCCCGTTCGACAGCCACGGCAACGTGCACGTTGCGGAGGCGCAACGGCTTGCGCGGTGGCTCGTGGACCGCGGTAACGACGGTCTCGTGGTGGCCGGTTCCACCGGCGAGGGGATGGCGCTCGATTCGAGTGAACGTGCGGACCTATTCCGCGCGATCAAAGAGGCCGTGGGCGAAAGGGCAGCCGTTATTGCCAACGTGGGCAGTAACGACGTACGCACAACGATCGCCGGAGCGAACGCCGCACAGGCTGCGGGCGCGGACGGGCTTCTCGTCGTCGTACCGCCGTACGTGAAGCCGACGCAAAGCGGAATGCTCGCATACTTCGGCGCCATCGCCGATGCAACGCCGTTGCCGGTCGTCGTGTACAACATTCCCGGACGCACCGCGGCCAATATGCTGCCGGAGACGCTCCTCGAACTCATGCGGCGACACCGTAACCTCGCAGGCGTCAAAGAGTCGAGCGGCGACCTTAAACAGATTGCGACCGTTGTGCGCGATCGCCGCGATGGATTCAAGGTGTGGGCGGGCGACGATCACCTATTCTTGCCGTCGCTAGCGGTCGGTGCCGACGGCGTGGTCGGCGTTGCATCGCATCTATGCTCGCGCGAGTATCGCGAGCTGCACGCGTCGTTTCAATCCGGCGACACGCGGAAGGCGGCTTCAATTCACCGTTCGCTGCTCGCATTGATCGATGCGCTGTTCGCAACGACCAATCCGATTGCCGTCAAGTGGGCGATGAACCAGATGGGCTTTAGCGCCGGATCGTGCCGTTTGCCGCTCGACGAAACTCCGAATGCCGTCGCGGAACGCTTGCGTCCACTGCTGGCACCATATCTCGCACACGCTTAACCTTCACTACGTGCAATCGATCGAGATCCTCGGATGCCGCCTCGATCTGCTCGATGCCGCTGCGGCGAGCGATCGCATCATGCAGTTCGTTCGCGATCGTGCATCGGCGCAGATCGTAACGCTCGGTACCGAAATGGTGGTATACGCGCAACGTGACTCATCGTTTCGCAACGTCGTGAACGGCTGCGCGCTTTCGCTCTGCGACACCGTGGGATTGCTCGCCGTAGCGCGCGGTCGAGGCGCGCAACTGCGCGACCGGGTAACGGGTGTTGAATTGGTCGAGCGTCTTTGTCTGCGTGCCGCAAGCGACGGTGTCGGCGTATATTTCTTCGGCGGCGCGCAAGGCGTCGCAGTAGATACGGCGTCGATTCTCGAGGCGCGCTTCCCGGGATTGCAGGTCGCGGGTATGCGCAACGGGTTCTTTGCATCGGACGACGAGCCGCAGATCGTAGCAGCGATTCGTTCGAGCGGCGCGGGCTTGCTCTTCGTGGGGTTGGGATCGCCACGGCAAGAGATGTGGCTCGCGCGCAATTTGCGAGCGACCGGGTGCGGTGCTGCCGTCGGTGTCGGCGGTTCGTTTGACGTGCTGAGCGGCCGCGTGCAGCGTGCCCCGCAGGTTTGGAGGCGGCTAGGCTTGGAGTGGCTGTATCGCTTGATTCGCGAACCGCAACGCTTACGCCGCCAGCTCGCGCTTCCGTATTTTGTGTGGCTCGTACTACGCGAGCAGTTAAGGACTGGCCGCGGGAAGGGAATGAGCAATACGTGAAGGCGATGATTCTTGCCGGCGGTCTTTCGACGCGCCTCTACCCGCTTACCAAAGCGGTGCCGAAGCCGCTCGTGCCGGTCGCCGGCGTTCCGAATGCCGTTCACTTGATCCGCTATTTGCAATCATACGGCTACGACGAGATCGCAATCAACGTCCACTATCTGGCAGATGCGATCGTGCAGACACTCGGCAGCGGTTCCGCGTTCGGCGTGCGGCTGGAATACTTACACGAGGAGGTACTGATGGGAAGCGCCGGCGCGGTGAAGCCATTGCAGCGCTTTTTCGGAGACCACAATTTTGTCGTCGTGGGCTGCGATGATCTTACGGATCTTCCCATCGATCGATTGGTGCGGATGCACGAAGAAAAGCGCGCGGTGGCAACGATCGGTCTCGTCGAGCGTCCGAACGTCGATCAATACGGCGTCGTGGTCGTCGACGGTGACGGACGGATCACGGGATTCCAAGAGAAGCCTGCACGGGGGACGGAGCGCAGCAAACTCGTTAACACGGGAATCTACGCATTTTCGCCGGAAATTTTCGATCGCATTCCGGCGAACGAGTTCTACGACTTTGGGAAACAAGTCTTTCCCGAACTGCTCGAGGACGGGAAGCCGTTTTACGGATACGACGCGCGCGGCGCGTATTGGTGCGACATCGGAACGCCCGATGAGTATCGGCGTGCAAGCGCGGACGTCGTGAACGCGCGGTTTCGTATCCCGGGAACGCGTGCAAATGGAGTCGACCCGAGTGCACAAGTTCACCGTTCCGCGCGAATTGGCGACAACGTCTGGGTTGGTGCGCGGGCTGACGTCGGCGCAAACGTTCGCGTCACCGGGCCGTCCGTCATCGGTGACGACGTTCGGATCGAACCGGGCGCCATGCTCGACGCGAGCATCATTTGGCAAGGTTCGAGGGTCGGTGAACGCGCGACGCTTCGCGATACGATCGTCGGTCAGTCGTATCAGGTTCCAGCATCAGCGTCGCTGAGCGGCGCGGTCGTTGCGAATGAAGAAGTAACCATTTAGTCTAGCCACGGCGTCGCGTTCACGGTAATGAGCGGGTGATGTACCACCGGCTCATCGATGTTCTCTTCCCCGAGCAGTGCGCGGGCTGCATGAAACAAGGCAGCGGATTGTGCGAGGCGTGCGTGCCGTTCCGCGCGCCGTTCGTCGAGCGCCGTTTAGCCACGCTCGATGTCGTAGCGCTCGGCGACTTCATAGGGCCGTTGCGTTCGGCCGTGCACGCGTTGAAAGACGGACGGCGCGACGTGGCTGAGGCGCTCGCGTCCCGGATGGCGGCGATGATTCGGCCGGATGATGTGCTCGTGCCCGTTCCGACAACGGCCGCGCGCCGGCGCGTTCGCGGTTTCGACGGTATCGAGCTCATCTCGAGCGTGGCGGGCATCCGCGCGGGTGCCGCAACGCTGTCGGTGCTGACCTGCATCGCGCGCGAGACGCAACGCGGCCGCAACCGAATCGAGCGGCTTTCGGCACGCGGACGCTTCCTTTGCCCGAGCGATCTCGTCGACGATGTTGCGGTGACGCTTGTCGACGATGTGTGCACGACCGGCGCGACGTTGGAAGATTGTGCCGGCGTGTTGCGCGCGGCCGGCGCTCGCGTTGCAAAAGCATTCGTTATCGCCGTCGCGAACGGGAGGGCGTGAGTCCGCTCGACCAGCTCTTCTTCGACCGCGCGTTCGAACTCGCGGCTCGTGGCATTGGGTCAACGTCACCGAATCCGGCGGTCGGTTCGATCGTCGTGCGCGACGGCCGCGTCATCGGTGAGGGCTATCATCACCGCGCGGGCGACCCGCATGCCGAAGCGAACGCGCTGACGCAAGCCGGTGACGCGCGCGGGGCAACGGTGTACGTCACACTCGAACCGTGCAACCATATCGGACGGACGCCGGCGTGTTCGCGCGCATTGATTGAAGCGGGTGTTGCGCGCGTCGTGATCGGTACGCGGGATCCGAATCCGAAGACCAGCGGCGGCGGAATCGACGCGCTGCGCGAGGCCGGCATTGCAATCGAGCTCGTCGACGAGCCGCGAGCGCACCAGTTGATCGAGCCCTTTGCGTACGCGGTAACGCATGACCGTCCGTTCGTCGCACTAAAGATGGCGATGTCGCTCGATGGACGGATCACGTCGCAACCCGGCGTGCAAGAGTGGATCACGAGTGAAGAAGAGCGCCTCTACGTTCGCGATCTGCGCATCGCGTACGATGCAATCATGGTCGGCGCGGGAACGGTGCGTGTCGACGATCCGCAGTTGACCGTGCGGCCGCCGTCGCATCGTCTGCAGCCGTTCAAACGTATCATCGCCTGCGAAACGGACAGCGTTTCGGAGCACAGCCGCGTATTCGCCCCCATCGAAGGCTATGCAACGACGATCGTGCTCGCGCCGAACGGCGCGCGGGAGCGTTTTGCGAATCTGCGCGGAGTTGCCGACGTCGTGTTTGTAGGCAGTGCCGACGAGTCGCAATTAAACTTGCGCGACGCCGTGATCGCGCTGCGTGAGCGCGGCGTGCAAAGCGTCCTCTGCGAAGGCGGACCGACGCTCGCTGCGAGGACGATTGCAGCCCGCATCGTCGACCGCTTCTATTGGGCAATTGCACCGGTGCTATTGACGGCACCGGCTGCGGTGCCGGTACTCGCCGGGGCCGACCTTGCGACGCTGCGGCGCAGGTTGCGGTTCGACCGCATGGACCAGATCGGCTGTGACGTTGTGATAAGCGGGCTTTTCGATGTTTAGTGGACTGATCAGTTACCGCGGAACGCTCGTGTCACGCGAGCGGCTCGCAAACGGCGGGATGACGCTCGTCCTCGCATGTGAGGGCGTCGCAAACGAGAAGCCGGCAGTCAAAGATTCGATCGCAGTCAACGGCGTGTGTTTGACGGTCACGGCGATTGAAGGCGAATGCCTTCGTTTCGACGTGGTTCCAGAAACGATCGCACGGAGCAATTTCGATGCATTGGAGCCAGGCGATCGAGTGAACCTGGAATACTCGCTGCGCGTCGGCGATCGAATCGGTGGCCACTTCGTGTACGGTCACGTCGACGCTACGGCGCACGTGCTTTCGCGCGCGCCGGAAGGTCAAGGCGAACGCCTGCGCGTCGAGCGCCCGCCGTCGCTTGCACCAATGATCGTCGACAAAGCGTTCATCGCAGTCGACGGCGTGAGCCTGACGGTTGCGGGCGCCGGCGACGGGTGGTTCGAATTGGCACTCATTCCCGAAACACTGGCGCGCACGACTCTCGCGGATCGCGTTGCGGGATCGCTGGTCAACCTCGAAGCCGACCCGCTGGCGCGCTACGCCGCAAGTGTCATCCTGAGCTTGTCGAAGGACGCGAACGCGTGACGCGATTCAAAGACACACTGCCGGAAAACGCGCGCGTTTTCGAAGCCCGATTACCGGTGCAATGGGCGGATGTCGATATCGCCGGCATCATGTACTTTCCGACGTACTGGCGGTTCGCGGAATACGCTGAAATGGAAATGTTCCGCGAACTCGGATTTCCGTATGAGCGGATCTTCGATGAACTCGACTTTTGGTTGCCGCGCGTACGTGCCGAAGCGGAGTATCACGCGCCCGCGCTGATGGGCGATTGGCTTCGCATGCGCACGCATCTCGAGAAGGTCGGCGGTTCGAGCGTACGCTGGAAGACCGTCATTTTCAATGAACGTACGCAGCATGCGACAGCCGTAATGTCGCTGACCGTCGCGTGCATGGATCGTGAGACGAAGAAGAGCCGCCCGTTGCCCCAGGAGTTGCGCAAAGCGCTCGTTCAAACGCTCAGGTAAAATGACGAAAGCGCCGTGCCGAATATTGAGAGCGTGGAAAAGAAAATATGCCTCTGGTGCAAGCATCTGTGGCACGGTGACAGCCTTCGCAACGAGCCGCCGGCAGGAGCAACCGCGTTCAGTATCCCGACGAATTGCCCCAAATGCAATAAGAACGGCGTCGGGCACTGCATCACACCGATTCAGGCTGGGTGATTGGCATCGTGCCGAGCGTTTCGGTACCCGGCATTACGTGAGCCGCACCGCGATGGCGGTGGCGTTCGGCGGAATGCCGAAGAGTCGACGAGACGGCGCGGCCGGTAAGTGCCTAGCCATGCCGGCATGTTCGCTCAAGCGGTATGCCTGTCCGGACTCGCGCGCAACATTCGGCGCATCGTCCCATATAGGTCACCAGTTGGTGTAGAAAAAACACGATCCAAAAAAATAGCACGCAGCGGAGCCAAGCCGAGGGCGTCGCGTGAGAGCGGATCGGGTGAATCGGTCCTCTTTTGTGTGGAAGATAGTTGCTTATGCGTCCATTTCGCTGGCTCTAACATACTCCCACAAAATGTGTTGAATTAGATTCCCGCGCTTGCGGTTCTCACGCCGCGCTATACGATCAAGTCGCTCAAGGAGCGGCGCACTAAGGCGAACCGAAAATGGAGCACTTCCGCCACGCTCCCCGGTTACGATCTCAGCGTTAGCGATCTCGTGGCTTTGCGATCTTTCAAGCTCCCGAAGCATCCGTTCATGCGATTTCTTTCCCGCAGCTGCCATGATGCTGCTATTTCCCCCTTCTATACGCTCGACGCTCGTCGTCGTCCATGTCGATCGCGCTGAACACCCTGAAGTGCCCATCCGACAGAAACTCCCCGACCATTTTAAGTAACCTTCCGCCTCCGGTTTCTCCGTAGATAACGAGGTAGTCGCTGTCGCGGCGCTGTCGGTATGTCGGTTCCTCGCCGTCGCATCCTAACAGAATTTCCTCTACGTCTTCCGGACTGACCCGGCGCTCCCATAAATGGGTCCTCATTGTTTTGGTCCTAATACAGTCGCGTGATCCTAGGCAGAGGGGCTCTCCTTCCCCCGTGTAAGTACTACATTGTATTACAGAATCTACGCGGAGTGTACCCAAAAGAAGTGTTCGTTTAAAGCCCAAGCTCGCTTACGCGCGAAGTCGCTGCCTACTAACCGGCCGGCTACGAACCAACCCCATGGACTATGTAATACGCAAAGTCAGGCGGTGCAGCCTAGCTTGACATTTGTCAAGTCGGCGCCATACCGTGGGGAGATGAGTCTGTTCGCCGACGCCCTTAACGCTGCGATGGATGCGGCGGGTCTTTCCGCAGTGGAGCTTGCCCAGCGTTCAGGGGTGACGGAATCGGCTGTGTCGCTTCTGCGTTCGGGCCGCAGAGAACCGTCGTACGGAACCTTGCGGCGCCTCACCAACGTGCTGCCCGAACTCGCGCCGTCGGCCGATCAAGAGCCTGAGAGCGAGTTCGATTCCATCGAAGACGCCGTCGATGATGTCCGCGCCGGGAAGATGGTCGTCGTGCTCGACGATGAGGACCGCGAGAACGAAGGCGACCTCGTTATGGCGGCACAGATGGTTAGCGCGGACGCAATCAACTTCATGCGCAAGGAGGCCGGGGGCCTCATCTGCGTGCCGATGGTCGGCACGCGCCTCGACCAACTGCAGATTCCGCAAATGGTCAATGAAAATACGGCTGTCCACGAGACGGCATTTACCGTATCCGTAGAAGCTCGCGGCGTTACGACCACCGGAATCTCAGCGCACGATCGTGCGGCGACGATCAAAAAACTGATCGATCCAAATGCGACATCCACCGATTTCTTGCGCCCCGGTCACACGTTTCCGTTGCGCGCGCGTGACGGCGGCGTGCTCGTGAGGGCAGGACAGACCGAGGCGTCGATCGATCTCGCGCGCCTCGCGGGACTGTACCCGGCCGGCGTCATCTGCGAAATCATGGCGGAAGACGGAACGATGGAGCGTCTAGAGGGGTTACGCAAGTATGCCGATCGCCACGGCCTTAAGCTGATCACCGTGAAGGACCTCATCGCCTATCGGATGCGCACGGAAAAACTCGTAAGAAAAGTTGCCGAATTCACGCTGCCTTCGACGACGGGCGATTGGAGAGGCGTCGCTTACGAAACGACAATCGACGGCAATACGCATGTCGCGCTCGTCATGGGAGACATCAGCGACGGCAAAGACGTGTTGGTGCGCGTGCACTCCGAGTGTTTGACCGGCGACGCTTTGCAATCGGTTCGCTGCGATTGCGCCGCGCAGCGCGACGGCGCGATGACGATGATCGCGAAAGAAGGCCGCGGAGTCTTTCTGTATCTACGGCAAGAAGGACGCGGCATCGGACTTGCCAACAAGCTGCGCGCCTACGAGTTGCAAGATCGCGGCGCCGACACCGTGGAAGCGAATGTCGCGCTTGGACTTCCGATCGATAAGCGCGACTACGGTATCGGCTCGCAGATTCTTGCCGATATCGGCATCAAAGAGATGCGGTTGATCACGAACAATCCGCGCAAGATCTTTGGGCTGGAGGGCTACGGGTTGACGATCGTCGGGCGCGTGCCGATGCAAACGCAGCCGACCGTCCACAACAAGCGGTACATGGCGACAAAGCGCGCCAAACTCGGCCACATGTTCGACGAGACGGTCGCTTCGTGAAGCCGCGGAGCGGACAGAACGGAAGTACCAACGCTTCGCCCGCGCCGGATTGCACCGGAAAACGGTTTGCAATCATCGCTGCGCGGTTCTATCGCGAGCTCAGCGATTTGCTCGTAGAAGGCGCGCAACATGCGCTCGCCGAGTGTGGGGTAAAGCCCGCCGACATTCTGGTCTACGACGTGCCGGGTTGTTTTGAGCTTCCCCTCGCATCGAAGTGCATCATTGCGAAAGACAACGTGGACGGCGTCGTGGCGCTCGGCGCCATCGTCCGAGGCGAAACGCCGCACTTCGATTTTGTCGCGGGCGAATGCGCTCGCGGAATCATGGCGGTGCAACTTTCCACCAACGTTCCGATCGGATTCGGCGTGTTGACGACGGAAAACATGGAACAGGCAGCTGAGCGTGCCGACCCCAAGCGAGGCGATAAAGGGTATTTCGCGGCCATGGCCGCCGCGTCGCTCGTTGCGCTCGCGCACCAGCATGAATCGCCGCGCGCCGGGTTCCGATCGTAATAGCGTGGGTACGACCCCGCATTATGACTGATCGCAATAAATTCACTCGCGACGGCGACCCGCTCGTTGATCGCGGCACGCTAGACAGCGACGAAGATCAAAACCCGCCGATCGACGAGTCGGACAACGGCCCACGGCCGGTCATTATACGAAACGATGCGGAGCCGCGGAACACGAACGACGAGACGCACCCGACGATAGCCGCCGAGGATGCGAAAAACGCGCGCAGCGACTAGTTCGCTTTTGAGCGCCGTCGCTTGGCTGCGTACCGTTCCGAAGGAGGGGTTCTCTTACCAAAGTCGCATTTGAGCAAGCCCAAGTAGTGCTCGCGCGGAGGCTCCTACTCAGTGGAAGACAAGATGCTCACTTGTAAGGACTGTGGTACGCAGTTCGTTTTCTCTGCACGCGAACAGCAATTTTTCGCAGAGAAAGGCTTCGTAAATCAGCCGCAACGTTGTCGTGAGTGTCGCCAAGCGCGGCGTTCGCAGAACGGCGAGATTGCGTCGCCGGCACAACGCCCAACCTTCGAGGCGGTATGCGCGCAGTGCGGCGTGAGCACGACACTGCCCTTCCGGCCGCGCGGCGATCGCCCGGTATATTGCCGAACGTGCTACGCGGCTCATGTCCCAGCCGGCGTCTGAGCGTTAAAGCGGCGACAATGGACTCATCGCGCCGGGCCAGAAAGCTCGGCGCGATGTCATTTACGGACGAAGATCTCTCCGCTGTGTCTTGGGACGGCGAGGCCGTTTCGTATATCGATCAACGACTGCTGCCGCACGAAGTCGTGCGGAAACGTGCGCACAACGTCGAGGATATCGTCCAGGCCATTGAGACGCTCGCCGTGCGCGGCGCCCCGGCTATCGGTGTGTTCGGCGCTTACGGCGTAGCGTTACTTCGCGCGACGATCGCTGACGACGCCGAGTTCAATCGCGCCGCCGAACGCGTGCGGCGTGCACGTCCAACCGCAGTAAATCTCGCGTGGGCGGTGGACCGGGTTCTAGCCGCGCCCGACATGCTGCTCGAAGCGCAAGCAATCCATCGCGAACAGATTGCAATCGACAAAGCGATCGCGGACCACGGTCTCGAGATTCTACCAAAAAGCGCGAGCGTTCTTACGCATTGCAACACCGGACCTATCGCGACCGCGGGTGGCGGTACCGCGCTCGGGGTGATCATTCACGCGGCGCGCGCGGGCAAAAAGCCACATGTGTACGTAGACGAAACCCGCCCGCTGCTTCAGGGCGGACGGCTGACATACTTTGAGCTCGCGCAGGCAGACGTCGAGGCAACGCTGCAAGTGGACGCCGCGGCCGCGATCGCGATGCAGCGTAAAGGCATCGAGCTCGTCATCGTCGGTGCCGACCGCATTGCCTCCAACGGCGATACGGCCAACAAAATCGGGACGTACGGCCTGGCTGTTCTCGCCGCGCATCACGGTATTCCGTTTTACGTTGCCGCACCGCGCAGCACGTTCGATTTTTCGATTGCAAACGGGGATGCAATCCAGATCGAAGAGCGTAAACCTGAAGAAGTCACGTCGTTCGGCGCGGTCACCGTGTCGATGAAGGACGCGAGGGTGTACAATCCGGCTTTCGACGTAACGCCGGGACACCTCGTTACCGCATTCATTACCGAGTATGGCATCGTTCGTCCGCCGTATCATGAAACGATTCCGCCGCTGCAATATCGTGCCGGCTTCAGCGCGCTCGTATAACGGCGCGTCGATGGCCGTTAAGGAATTCCGGTTTTCTTCCGAGATGGCGGCGCAGTCGCACATCGTTTTTGCCGTCGTTGCCGACCTCCCGAACTACAGCAGGTGGCTCGCCGACTCCAGCGCGTTCGGCGGGACGAACACGATCACGCCGTATCCGATCCGAGTGGGAACGACGTATGTGGAAGCGCCTCCGGTCGAAAAGCAGGGCGTCGTTACCGAATTCGAACCACCGAGCCACATAGGCTTTCATCAAGTCGCGCAAGTGCGGCGGCCGATTAGCGTGGACGTGGACGCGCGCATCAGGTACAGTTTTGAGCCGAGAGACCGCAGCACCTTAGTGATTCGGGAATTGCGGCTGACGTGGGAATCGCCCGGCCTGTTCAAAATAGCAACGCCGTTGCTCGTGTGGGGTTTCCAAAAGGAAAATCTGCGGACGCTCTCATCGCTCAAACGCTACGTCGAATCGCTGTGAAGTACTACGAGTTCGTCGATAAAGAACCGAAGATCGGCTCGCTCGTCGTGATCGAAGGCACGGAACGCGCGCTGGCGGAGCGCGCGGTGGAACTCGTGCTCGACCGGCTTTTGCCCTCCGACCTGCGCGACCTCAATCTCGAACGCCTCCCGGCATCGGAATGGTCCGACGCAGTCCGGGTGCGCGAAGCGCTTTCGGCGATGCCGTTTCTCGCCGACCGGCGCGTCGTGCTCGTTACCGACGCTCAATCGCTCAAAGCGCAGCCGCGCCGCGATTTGCTTGCGGTTGCCGAAAACGTGCCGTCGGGAAATACGCTCGTGATCACCGACCTGCTGTCCCCGCGTTCGCAGCGTCCGGAACCGCTCGGGGTGCAGTTGGGACGCGCCGCACTACGGATCGATACGTCGGCAAACGAAGAGACGCGCACGCGTTTCATTCGAGAAACGCTCGATGCACTGCGCGCGACCGCCGAACCACGTGTCGTCTCGGAGCTTGCACGCAGTGAAGCCGAACTCGCCGCCGTGCGAAACGACCTCGAGAAACTTGCGCTGACCGGAAAGAAGATTACGTTCAAGGAGCTCGAGAGCGAATCGCTCTCGATCGACGATCCGAAAGCATACCTCTATGCGAGCGCACTCGTCGACGGGAAGACCGCGCAAGCGATGGGTATCGCGCACGAACTTTTTACGAACGATCCGCGCGGCGCGGCGATCCCCCTGCTTTCTGCGCTCGCGACGGAATGTTCGTTCATCTGGGAGCTCGCGCGGCCGGGCGGCGACCTGCCGGCCCGCGCGCGCTGGCGCGAACGGGTTCTGCGCCCGATTGCGATGCGGATCGGCGAGCGGCGCGCGCGCGCAGCGTACGAGCGCGCCGTTCGCGGCGTAGAGTCGATCGTCACCGGCAGCGCGGGAAGCGATCCTGAAGAGCATCGGACGTTGGTTGAGAGGATAACGACGGAGCTTTCGTCTCTTAGCCGCCGATAACCGAGGTATATATGGATGTCATGATCCGGCAGGAGGCTGGGACATACGGCGGTGATCCGAAGCGCGAACTTCAGAGCGACGTCGAACGGGCGCGCGCTGAATGCGAAGATCTGGAGCGGCAGATCGTCAACGACCGCGAACGGCTGGGCGAGATTCGTACTGCCCTGGACACGATGGCGACTGCGACCTGGCGCGACGTTTTCGCGAAGGTGCAGGCGGCGCGCGAGCGTGAGAGCATCACCTCGGCGCTTACCTTCGGATGGCTGATCGGATACCAGTGGTTTTCCATTGCGGCGTTTGTGCTCGCCGCCGTCGCGGCGGTAGCACTGCTCCAGGCGGCCGGCGCCTTCATCGCTGCGGCGGCCTACATCGTGCTTGCGCTGATTGGCTATTTCGTTGCGCGCGATCAATGTTTGGCGCCGGTGAAGAAGGCGCGCTCATCAT
Source organism: Vulcanimicrobiia bacterium (assembly GCA_963737065.1). GTDB lineage: Bacteria > Vulcanimicrobiota > Vulcanimicrobiia > Vulcanimicrobiales > Vulcanimicrobiaceae > JAMXLG01. The sequence continues at coordinate 491,987 of CAVTRC010000001.1, read as the reverse complement.
ATCTCGCGCGTGACGGCAAAGACGTCCGTTTCGTGGCGTTCACGCATTATGAACCCGGATTGAGCCATCCGCTGATCGGTTTCGATGGTCCGCGCGACGGGGCGATCGCGGATCGCGCCTGGAAGATCCCGGGCGTTCGTGAAAAGGATGCGCTCGACGAAACGTTCGCTGAAGTGATCGACGATCGGCGCAGCAACGTGCTCTTGACGCGCTTTCCGGACAAGAAGCCGACGCTCGTCCACGCCGATCTTGAAAATCCGTTCATCCGCGCATACGGGGTATCGTTTCAGCGCGCGCTCGAACGGCATCTGCCCAGCGTGGAAAAAGAGGCGGCGGAGTTTCGTACGGTCGTGCAGCACTTCGGTCAGCGCAAGACGCTCGACGAACGGTTGCGCAAGCTGGAAGACGAGTTGCGCGAGTACGACGGGACCGCCGCGATCGTGCGTTCACTTCCCGTCTCCTCCGTCGTGCAGGATGAACTGCTGCGCCAGGTACTGATGTTTCGTCTCGGGGATTGCTCGGCGCGACGCGGACTGTTCTTGGTCGCCGGCAATTGCGCGGAACCGGCCGACGTGTTGCAAACGCTCGCTCGCGCGTCTGCTGCATCGCTGCACAGCCTGTCGTTCTCGCAAATAAAAATCGGATACGTCGGCCAAGGCGCTTCGACGGTGTCGCGTTTGTTCGAATCGGCGAAGCGTACGCGTTCTATTCTCTTCATCGATGAGGCCGAACGTTTCTTCGTATCCGGCGGCTCGATGCAATACGAAGCGATGCGCCGTGAAGTCGTACAAGCGATCGTCAAGGAATGGGAATCGCTCGCCGAGACCGATCGCGTATGGATCGTTGCAGCGGCGAAATCGCGTGACGCGTTAGATCAGGCGATGATCGCCGGCTTCGCCGCAGTCGTCGATTTGACGCCGGCCGAAGCCACGATCGATCAGGTCACCAGGATCATCGACGGCGCCGCCGCGGCCGTCAACTTGCCGATTGATGACGTGGTTCTGCCCGAACTCATTGTCGAGCGGCTGCGTTTGCTCGCGGCGATGTTCGCGCACGTCGAAACGATGGAATCGCAAGGCATCACGGTCCCTCGCGCGGTGCTTATCGCCGGGTCTTCGAACGCCGCAAAGCAGTGCGTGATTCGCAGCCTTGCAGAACAGACGTCACTCCCCGTATTCGATACGCTCGTGGACGACATCGACGAGGCTATGCTCCGCGCGCGCCATCGCGGGCGCGCGCTTGTCGCGGTTGACGTACCCGAATATGCGGATCCCGGCGCACTCGCGCATTTCGCGGTGCTCGTTGACGAACTCGAAGCCAATAAGGTGCCGATCTTCATTCTCGCCACGGTTGCGGATGCTGAAAAGGTCGATCCGGAAGTGCGCGAACGCCTTACCGAGACGATTGACTTGCACGAGCTCGACCCGGGAAGCCGCCGCGCGAAGTTGCGCGAGCTGCTGGATCGCAAGCCGCTCGAGTTCGATCTCGACGCGGCGATGGAGACGCTCGAAGCGCGGACGGAAGGGATGACCGAACAACAGTTGCGGCACTTCACCGATGAGGCGCTTCGCAAAGCGGGCCTGCGGGCGATCGACTCGGGTTCGCCCGAACATCTTTCGCTCGCTTTAGCGGATTTCGAACTCCGCTCCGCCACTTTGGCGGCTGCGACGAAAGGCGACGAGGCAGCACTCTAAGCGGGGGCGAACCGAGCCTTCGTCCCATGGATTACCGTACGTATGCGTCGCCGTTCTCTTGGAGATACGGCCGTGCCGAGCTTCGCGCGCTCTTCTCCGAGGAACAGCGACGCAAGCTGTGGCGCGCGGTGTGGGTGGCGCTTGCACGGGCGCAGGCATGTCACGGACTCGTAGCGGCCGACGAACTCGCCGATATCGAGGCCCACGCCGGCGACGTCGACATCGACGCTGCACTCGCGATCGAGCGGGAAATCCATCACGATCTGATGGCGGAGATTCACGTGTTCGCGGCGCAGGCGAAGCGCGGAGGCGGGAAACTGCATCTCGGCGCGACGTCGATGGATATCGAAGACACGGTCGAAACGTACCGGCTGCGACGTGCGCTCTCGCTGGTCGGTGAGAACCTTCGCGCGCTGCTCAACGCCTTTGCCGGACGCGTGCGGCAGTACAGCGAGCTCGTGTGCATGGCGTTCACGCACTTGCAGCCCGCCGAGCCGACGACGCTCGGATACCGTCTCGCGGTTTACGCGCAAGATCTGTTGATTGACGATACCAACTTGCGATTCGTTTTCGAGCAGTTGACGACGAAGGGGCTGCGCGGTGCGGTGGGCACGGCAGCATCGTACGAGCACTTGCTGGATCGCTCCGGTGCTTCCGCACAAATCGAACGGGACGTATTGCAGCGCTTCGGTTTGCAAGCGCGCCGAATCAGCACCCAGACGTACCCGCGCAAGCTGGACTATCTTTTGCTCTCCGCGCTCGCCGGACTCGGCGCGTCGCTTTCAAAGTTTGCCGCGGACATTCGTATTCTCTCGAGCCCCGAGTTCGGCGAAGTTGCCGAACCGTTCGGAAAATCACAAGTCGGCAGTTCCGCGATGCCGTTCAAACGTAACCCCATCATCAGCGAGCGCATCGATTCGCTTGCGCGTTTGCTTGTGAGCTACGCCGACGTCGCTTGGCAGAACGCGGCAACGAATTACTTGGAACGGACGCTCGACGACAGCGCGAACCGGCGAACGATTCTTCCCGAGGCGTTACTCTGCGCCGACGAGATCGTTTCGCTCGCACGCAAAGTGATCGACGGTCTGCGGGTCGAGGAGCGGCGCATTGCGCACAATCTCCGAACCTACGGGCCGTTTGCCGGCACGGAGGCGGTGATGATGGAGGCCGTTCGCGCCGGCGGCAATCGTCAGGAATTGCACGAGACGATCCGCAGCGCGGCAATGCGAGCGTGGACGTCGCTCGCCGCAGGCGAAGACAATCCGCTTGCGCAAACGCTCTCGGCGGAGCCGTCGCTCACCGCGCTCATCGATCCGGCGGAGGTTCGCCGTCTGCTCGACCCCGGCAAACACGTCGGCACCGCACCACAACGCGCGCGCGCGCTCGCGGATGATCTCGACGCATTGCCGCAATTTCCGCAACAAAAGATCGTAGAGGTAAACACGTGAATTCGCCCGGCGAAGTCCCGATCTCAACACTGTTCGCAGCGCCACGCCGGTTTGGGGCGCCCTTCGATGGAGCGCAGGGCAAGCTACACTTAAAGTGGAGCGCCTTCTAAGTGAATAAGGGCATCGAAATCGCGAAGGGCAAAACGAAAGTTCTCTACGAAGCGGCCGGCTCGCCGGACCAACTCGTCGTTGCGCAGACGGATCAAGTTTCGGCAGGCGACGGTGCGCGGCGCAATGAGATCGCCGGAAAAGGCCGTCTTGCTGCGCAGACCACCGCGCGCGTCTTCCGATTGCTTAATCTGTGCGGACTTCCGACGCACTATTTGAACGGCGGCGAGGACGACGATAACAACGAGATGCTCGTACGCCGCTGCAACATGATTCCGCTCGAAGTCGTCGTCCGTGGCGTTGCCGCAGGTTCGTTCGTCAAGCGCAACCCCGGCGTACAGCGCGGAGCGCTGATGGTTCCGCGCGTCATCGAATTTTTTCTTAAAGATGACGCGCAGCACGACCCGATGATCACGCCCGATGCGATCGTCGGCAACGGCATCGCGAATCCGAATGAAGTGGGCGTCATGACGGAGCTTGCGCGGCTGACGTTCGAGATTCTCTCGCACGCGTGGCGCAAACGCGACGTGCTGCTCGTCGATCTCAAAATCGAATACGGCCGGCTCACCGGAGGTCCCGACAAGGGGCAACTCGTCATCGCCGACGTGATCGATAACGACTCGTGGCGCATTTGGCCGCAAGGCCGTGAAGAGCTGATGCTGGACAAACAAATGTACCGCAACCTGGAAACCGTCGATGACGCCTCGCTTGCGCGCGTGAAATCCGCGTATGAAGAAGTCGCCGATCTCGTCGGAACGTTTCCGGTCATGCGCCCCGGCATGGCGGCCGTCGTCGGGGATTCTCCGGAGCGGTCGGAATCGATCAACGCCGTCGTCGCGGCGCTGCAGCAACTGGGATTGCCGACCGTTCGGCATGTCGCGAGCCCGTCGAAGACGCCGGGATATGTGTTGCAACTCGTCCAGCAGTTGGAAGCGACGTTCGCGCGGCTGTTCTTCGTCGCGGTGGACGAAGACGACAGCCTACGCGCAATGCTCAATTCGGCCTCGTCATCGCCGGTTCTCGACTGGCACGGCGATCCGCAAGAGCTTGCGTTGGACTGCGCAAAGTTGCTTGGACTGGAAGATACGGTGCTCTACGGACGTACGCTCTTGATGCAGGCAAATGCGCGTTCTGCGGTGTTGCACGCCGATGCGATGCTGCAGCAGCAAGGGCAGGTGCCTACGCCGCAGGGGACGGCACTTGGCTGAACTCGATACGTCGGGCGTCGCGCTGCGCGGCGACGAATTGCGCTCGATCGAAAAGACGCTCGGGCGTTCGCCATCGATCGTCGAACTGCACGCGTTCGACGCGCAATGGAGCGAGCATTGCAGTTATAAATCGAGCCGGCATCATCTGCGAAAACTGCCGACGAACGGACCAACCGTTGTCCTCGGGCCTTCCGAAGATTCAGGCATCTTACACCTTGGCGAGCATCAAGGTGAACGATACGGCATCGTTATCGCGCACGAGTCGCACAATCATCCGTCGCAAGTTGTCCCGTTTGAGGGGGCTGCAACCGGTATCGGGGGCATCGTCCGTGACGTGCTCTGCATGGGAGCGGAAGTAATCGCCGTCGCTGACGCATTGCGCTTCGGTTTGATCGACGATCCGCAGTCGCATCAGCGCTACGTCGCGCAAGCGGCTGTCGACGGAATCAGCGCGTACGGTAATGCGATCGGCGTTCCCAATATCGCGGGCGACGTGTATTTCGACGAGCGGTTCGACGACAATTGCTTGGTAAACGTCGTCGCTATGGGCATCGTCAAGGAATCTGAGATCATCCATTCGTACGCGCCCGAAGGCGCCGATGGCTGGGATATCGTTCTTGTCGGCAAGGCGACGGATCCGAGCGGATTCGGCGGCGCATCGTTCTCGTCGCTGACGCTCGACGCGGCGGATGAGGAATCGAATCGCGGCGCCGTCCAAGTTCCCGATCCGTTCTTAAAGAACGTGTTGATGCGCGCGAGTTACGCGACGTTCGGCTTCTTGCGCGATCGTAACGTTACGGCGGGATTCAAAGATCTTGGCGCCGGCGGCATCATGGGGTGTTCGGCGGAGATTACGTCGGCCGGCGGATACGGCGCGGATATCGATCTGGATAAGGTCAACGTGGCCGTTGAGAATCTCCGACCCGAAGTCATCGCGGTCGGCGAGACGCAAGAGCGACTGATTTGGGTCGTGCCGCCGGAGATCACGTCCGACATTCTGCGCATCTACAACGAGGAATTCACACTGCCGCAGATCGCGTACAACGCGCGCGCGGTCGTCGTGGGGAAGGTGACGGCGGAAAAGCGCTACGTGCTGCGACATCACGGCCGGGTCGTGATGGACGTTGGTAGCGATTTTCTCACCGGCGCCATTCGCGATGATTTGGCGCACGACGACATTCGCGTGACGGATCAGGTGGTCGACGAAGCGCCGCTCGTGACCGGCATGCAACTGGACGAACTGCTCGAGCGCGTGCTGCAGCATCGCGACGTCTGTTCCCGAGAACCGCTCTACCGCCGTTACGATTGCGTCGTTCGCGGTGCAACGGTTGTGCCGCGCGGCAGAGGCGACGCCGGCGTGCTGGCGCCGGTGTTCGGATCGACGCTCGGTGTCGCACTTTCCGTCGCGGGAAACCCCCGCTTCGGACGATTGAATGCGCGGCTTGCGGGCGAGCACGCCGTGTACGAGGCGGTACGCAAGTGCGTCGCAGCCGGCGCACGTCCCATCGGTTTGACCGATTGTTTGAACTTTGGGAATCCGAGAAATCCGGCGCATCTCGGCGAATTCGTCGCGGCGATCGACGGGCTTGCGACCGCGGCGCGCGCGTTCGAGACGCCGTTTGTATCCGGTAACGTGAGCCTGTACAACGAGTCGAAGAGCGGCAACGCGATACCCGCGTCGCCGATCGTCGCGTGTGTCGGGTCGATGATGGATGTTGCGAACGTCGTGACGATGCGTCTCAAACAACCGGGGTCCGTGCTGTATTTGGTTGGTACGCCTCGTCCCGCGCTCGGTGGTTCCGTCGTGCTCGATGTGCTGGGCCGGCACGATCCGCGCGTGCCGCGCATCCACTACGATAGTGCACGCGCGCAACACGGGTTGCTGTTGGAGGCGGCGCTAGCAGACGTGTTGCGAGCCGCGCACTCAATCGGAAACGGCGGCTTGCTGGCCGCGCTCTGCGAGATGGCGTTCCCGACGTTGCGCCGCGGTGAAAAGCCGGTGGGCGCGCAGGTCGATGATCCGTGGCAGTGGACGCACGGCAGCGTCGGGGACATCGAGGCACTCTTCGGCGAATCAGGTGGCTTCATCGTCGAAGTCGCGGCGGACGATGTCGATGCATTCGAGGGGATGGCCGACGACGTCGAAGGCGTACACGAAATCGGCGTTACGGTCGATCAGCCGGTGCTCGCCATTGACGATGAAGCCTTCGACTTGAAGCGCTTGCAGGAGTTGTGGATCGCGCCCTTGCGCGAGGTGTACCCGTGAGCAAGCGCATCGCCGTTCTGGTTTTCCCCGGTACGAATTCGGAAGAGGAAACGCTGCGATTGCTGCGCGACTGCGGAGGGGACGCGCACCTCGTCCATTGGAGCCGCGCGTCGATGTTGCCGAAGTTTGAGGCATACGTATTACCGGGCGGGTTCGCGTACGAAGACCGGATTCGCGCGGGCGCGATCGCCGCGCACGACGAGATGATGGATTACGTCATCGACGGCGCGCGCGAAGGAAAGCTCGTGCTCGGCGTTTGCAACGGCGCGCAGATCCTGCTCGAGTCCGGCCTCGTGCCCGGTACGGGTCCAGTGCGCAGGCCGACGGCGGCATTCACGAAGAACCGGCCCATGCCGCACTTTATTTGCGAGCACACGTGGGTGAAGCTGTCGCTCGATCCCGCGCGTTCGCCTATCACCGCAGCGCTCGGTCCGAACGAATTGATTCCCGCATGGGCGGCGCACGGCGAGGGGCGCCTCGCGGCGGATGACGAGCATTTACGGCAATTGCAAGACAGTGGGCATATCGCGTTCGTCTACGCGCATTCCGACGGCCGCGTCGATCCGGCCGCAACGCCGAATCAATCGGCGCTCAATGCGGCCGCGCTCGTCAACGCGCGCGGCAACGTGCTCGCGATCATGCCGCACCCGGAACGCGACGGGTGGACGTTCAATCATCCCGAGCGCCGCGGCAGCCATTCGATCCTCGAACCCTCGGGTGGAGCGGTCCTGTTTCGCAGCTTTGTCATCGGAGTGCAAAGCCGTTGAAGCGTACGATCGCGATCTCCCTGAAGATTCCGGACAACGCGGCATACACGACGCTGACGACGCTGCAGCGTCTGAGCGTCGACGTCGCGCACGTCGAACGCAGTGAAATTTGGGTGGTCGAAGACGAAGGCGCACGCGACGATTTCATTGCGCGGATCGAATCGAATGAGACGATCTTCAACCCGAATACGCATCGTTTAGCCGATCTCGGAGTCGACCGGCCGCGGCCTGGTGAAGTATGGATCGCCGAGCACGGTGCGCACGATGAGGCGCGCGAACATCTTGGCGGGAAGCGCATTGCCGGCATTTCGCAGCCGCGCCGTTTCGTCGCATGGCGTTTGCTGGATCGACGCGGTGCGGCGGTCGATGCGTCGGTGGTGCGCATGGCGGCAGAACGGCTGCTGTGCAACCCCGCCATTGAAATGGCTCGCTACGAAGGAAAAGAATGAACCGTCCCTATACGATTGCAACGCTCGGCTCGCATTCCGCGCTCCAGATCCTCAAAGGCGCGCACGATGAAGGATTCAAGACGCTTGCCGTTGCGAATCGCGATACGGAGAAGCTCTACCGCTCGTTTGCGTTCATCGACGAAGTAATCGGCGTCGATGCGTATTCCGAATTTCCATCGTTGATGGGTGAGCTGGACAAGCGCAAGGTCATCATCGTTCCGCACGGCTCGTTCGTTGCGTATCTGTCGCTCGAAGAGCATAAGAAGATGACGATCCCGTACTTCGGAAACAAAGCCGTGCTCGACTGGGAAGCGAGCCGCGAACTGCAACGGGAGTGGCTTATCACGGCCGGCATCTTGATGCCGCGGCAATTCAAAAGCGGCGCGGAGATCGATCGGCCCGTCATCGTCAAGCTCTATGGCGCCGGCGGTGGAAAGGGTTACATGTTTATTCGTGACGCCCGGGATTTCGAGAAGCGTTCAAAGGAACTGCAGAAGGCGTACACGATTCAGGAGTACATCATCGGCGTTCCGGTCTACATCCACTATTTCTATTCACCGTTGCAAGACCGCCTCGAAATCATGTCGATGGATCGGCGTTACGAAACAAACGTTGATTCGCTGGGACGCATTCCGGCTGCCGCGCAAGAGGGCATGGACGTCAGCCCTTCGTACGTCGTCGTCGGCAACCAGCCGGTGAGCCTGCGCGAGTCGATGCTCGCGGAGGCGTTACGTATGGGTGAAAACGTGGTACGTGTCAGCAAGGATATTGCGGGTCCGAAAGGGCTCTTCGGCGCGTTTTGCATCGAAACGATTATCACTCCGGACATGCAGTTCTACGTTATGGAAATCTCGGCGCGCATCGTCGCCGGAACGAACCTCTTCATCGACGGATCACCATACTCTTACCTGAATTATTCCGAGCCGATGTCGACCGGCCGGCGCATCGCGCGCGAGATCAAGAATGCACTTTTGACGAACAATCTTCGTTTAGTGTTGGATGACTCGAGCGTTTTATAAAACGATTGCCGCGGCGGCGCTCGCGACACTGATGCTTTCGCCCGTCGTGGCGCGGGCTGCGATCGAAGCTGACCCGCAGGTGCTCTACAATCAAATGAAGGCGGCGTATCAAAGGGCTGCGCAGCGCAATTGGGACTTCGCCGATCAGCAACAGTACCTCTCGACCATCCTCGATGCCGGACGCGCGTACTCGCTGCAGCGTCCGACCGATCCCGCGTACGGCGAAATTGCGACGCTCGCCGTACAGGTCGGCACGGGATTGCATTACGATCCGTTGCTCAATCACGACGGAGCGGCGTGGTACGTGCGCGAAGCAGCGAACTGGGTTATCAAGAATTCAGCCGATTCGGCAATGGTTCGTAATGCGCAGGATCTCTTGCAGCGTGCCGATGCGGAAGATTCCCCGGCGACGCTCGCTCGGCTCGCGGACGATGACGCGACGGCAAACGCGCACGACTATCCCGGCGACGTTGATGCAGCGCTCCAACAAGTAGAAGCACCGTGGCGTGCGTGGATTTTGACGGGAGATCCGTCGTGGCGCACGGTTGCGTTCCAGCGCGCCGCCGGCGCGAACTTTCCGTTAGCCCATTTGCCGACGAGTTACGGGCCGGAATTCGTGCGGGCCGTCCAGATGGCGTCGGCCGGCACGCTGAGCTCCGATGCGCCGGGCGACAAGGCAAACGCCGACACGATTCTGCAGCGCCTAAAGAATATGACGTCGCCGCTCATTATTGCGAGCGTCAAAGCCGTTCCGCACGACGTCTATCTCTCGACGCTCGCTCCTGCCGACGAATATTTCGGACGAATGGGGTACTCCGTGCTCGGCATTGAAAACGAACTAAAGCACGTGAACTTCATGCTGGACTATAACTACGGCAACCGTGAGGCGGGTCAGGCGCTCCTTATTGCGGATGCGATCGAAGGAATGCAGCGCATCTATCCGCGCGATCGCGACATGCCGAAGTTGCTGTATGCTGAAATTACAACGTTGAAACGGATGAGTACGCCTGAGACGAACAGCTCGCAGGCACGCTTGCGCTCGCTCTTGACGATCGAATATCAGGACTCGCCGGAAGCGCGAAAGGTCTTAACCCCGGCCATTCCGTCGTCGTAGAGTAGAGCCATGGACGTCGTGATCGCGGACCGCTTGCAGTTTGCCTTCACGATCATGTTCCACTATTTGTTTCCGATCACGACGATGGGGCTCGCTCCGTTCGTCGCGTGGTTCACATGGCGTGCATATCGCACGCGCGATCCAATTGAAGCGGCGGCCGCCGAATTTTGGACGAAGCTCTTCACGATCGGGTTTGCGATCGGCGTCGTGAGCGGCATTCCGATGGAATTTCAATTCGGCACAAATTGGGCGGCATTTGCCGCACGCGCGGGTTCCGTCGTCGGGCAGCCGCTTTCGATGGAAGCCATATACGCATTCTTTCTCGAGTCGGTGTTTCTCGGCGCGCTATTTTACCGGCGGCGCGCCGTGCCGTCCGCATTCCAGGCGGTCGCTGCGGTGCTCGTTTGGCTCGGATCGTGGACGTCGGGATTCTTCATCGTCGCCACCGACGCGTGGATGCAGCATCCCGTCGCATACACCGTCGCGCGCGACGGCTCATTTCAAATGGGCAATTTGTGGGCCGTGCTCGCGTCGCCGTTTGCATTTTGGCAATACACGCATGTCATTTCGGGCGCGCTGGTGACCGGTGGATTCATCGTAAGCGGGATCGGCGCGTATTATCTGTTATCGCAGCGCAACCAAGAGTATGGCCGGCGTTTTCTTCGGGTCGGCGTCGTCGTGGCGCTCGTGTTCTCGGTCATGTCCACGTTTCCGACCGGGGATCAAAACAGCAAGAATGTCACGCAATTTCAGCCGATCAAACTGGCCGCGATGGAAGGGCTGTTCGAAACGAAGGACGGTGCGCCGCTCGCCATCATCGGCATGCCGGATGTGAGAAATCGCCAACTCATCGATCCGATCGTCGTGCCCGGCGTGCTGAGCTTTCTCGCGTATGGGAACTTCACGGCCAACGTCAAGGGCCTTCGCGCGTACGCCCACGCGTTGTGGCCGCCGGTAGAGCTGACATATTACGCGTATCACGTGATGGTCGGCCTTGGGAGCGTTTTTGCGGCAATTGCGGTCGTTGCGGCGTTGCTTCTGTGGCGCAACAAGCTCTTTCGCATGCGATGGCTTTTATGGATCTTGATGCTTGCGATGCCGTTTCCGTATGTCGCGAACGAAGCGGGCTGGGTCGTGACCGAAGTCGGACGACAGCCCTGGATCGTCTACGGTCTGATGCGAACGAACGACGCGGTTTCGCCGACCGTCGTGTCCGGTGAAACGATCTTTACGATCATCGGTTTCGTCGGGATGTACTTCATTCTCGGTCTACTCTATCTGTATTTGGTGCTGCGCGAGATCGGGCAAGGTCCCGCATCGACTTCGCTCGATGAAGGCACGGTCGAGGCGGTGTCGTGAGCATCGTCGCGTTTCTACTCGTCGGGTTCATGATCGCCGGTTTCGTAGTGCTCGACGGATACGATCTCGGCGTTGCATCCATTACACCGCTTCTCGCGAAAAACGATCGCGAACGTTTGGCCGCAATGCAGGCCATCGGGCCCTTCTGGAACGGCAATGAGGTCTGGCTCGTGGCGGCGGGCGCGCTGCTCTTCGCACTGTTCCCGAAAGGCTATGCGTCGTCGTTTTCGGGCTTTTATCTGCCGTTCATGGTTGTGCTGTGGCTGCTCATGGGCCGGGGCGTCTCGCTTGAACTGCGCGAGCACTACGAGAGCCCGCTGTGGCATCAGTTTTGGGACTTTTGTTTCACGGCTGCGAGCGCGCTATTGATTCTGTTCTTCGGCGTTGCACTCGGCAATCTGATACGTGGCGTTCCGCTCGACCGCGACGGCTATTTTATGGGAACGTTCGCGTTCTTGCTGAACTGGTACGCGCTCTTGGTGGGCCTCTTCGCCCTCGTAACGCTGGCGTTACATGGCGCGGCATTTGTCGTCTTGCGCGTGGACGGCATACCCGCCGAACGTGCGCGCGCAACGCTGCCGCGCCTTTGGGCGATGACGCTCGTACTCTTTATTGCCGTAACGGTTGGAACGTTCGTCATCCGTCCCGATGCGCTCTTCAATCCGTGGATCGACGCGCTCGGGGTTCTTGCCGCCGCAGCGTTCGTCTCGGTCGTATTCCTCGCGAGACGGCGCACCGAGCTTGCAACCTTCATCGCGTCATCGGCCTTCATCGCGCTATTGCTCGGCGTTGCGGCGGCGACGATGTACCCGAATCTCGTCCGCGGGTTTCCCGACGGCCGCAATAGTCTCTCGATATTCACCGTTTCGCCGTCCGCGGTTGCACTTGCAAGCGCGCTCGGCGTCGCGGTCGTCGGCATGGCGATCGTCATTGTGTACACCGTGGTTGTCTGGCGAAAACTGGCGGGAAAGGTACGTGTTGGAGAGTAACCCCGCCTCGTGCTCGACTACGTCTCTGAAGCGCTCGCGTCGTACGACCGCTCGCGCTTGACGCTCGCTTCGATCGGAAGTCATTCGGCGCTCGAAGTCGCCTATGGAGCGCGCGCGCAGGGCGTGCGGAATCTCGTTATTACGGCAAACCGACGTGAACGCACGTATACGGAGCACTTTCGTCGCAAAGAATCGCCGGTGCCGCGCGGATGCGTTGACGACGTGATCGAATTGCATGAATTTCCCGATATACTGCGCGATGATGTGCAGCAACGGTTGCGCGAGGCGAACGTCGTGTTCGTTCCAAACCGGTCGTTCGAAGTGTACTTGCATCAGAAGCACAGCTATGACGAAATCGAACGCGGTATGCGCGTACCATTTTTCGGCAATCGTTTCCTATTGCGTGCTGAAGAACGCGATGAGGCGGCGAATCAATATGCGCTGATGCACCGTGCAGATATCCGCTATCCTAAACAGTTTGCCTCACCGGACGACATCGATCGGTTGGTCATGGTGAAGGCGCCGCACGCGAAGGTGAGTTTCGAGCGCATGTTCTTTCTCGCATCGTCGATGCAGGAGTATCGCGCGACCGCGACCCGGCTGATCGAAGCGGGGATGTTGACCCCGGCCGGCTTAAGCGAAGCAGTCATCGAAGAATATCTGCTCGGCCCATCGATCAACTTAAATTTTTTCTATTCGCCGATGTTCGGCGAACTCGAGTTGATGGGAACCGATACGCGACGGCAAACGAACCTCGAAGGCTTTCGCAACGTTCCGCCCGCCGTGCTTGACGCGCTGCGAAGCGTGCCGATGCGCTTGGAAGAAGCCGGCCATATCGCTGCGACGCTGACCGAATCGATGTTGGAAAAAGCGTTTGAGATGGGCGAACGCTTCGTCAAGGCCGCGCGCGAAGCACATCTGCCCGGCGTCATCGGTCCATTCGCACTGCAATGCGTCATCGTCGCCGGGCCGCCCAAGGATTTCGTCTGCTACGACGTCTCGCTGCGCATACCCGGCTCACCCGGGACGCGATACACGCCGTACTCCGCCTATCGCTGGGGCCGCGACGTATCCGTAGGCGAACGCATCGCGATGGAACTCGTCAGGGCACGCGATGCGGACCGGCTGAAAGAGATCTTAACGTAGGCTCTGCGTTGTTGGTCGAAGCGGGTGACGCTGCGTCGAAAAGCGCGGGAATCACGTCGTACGGATCTTCGGCGGCTGCATTGTTCACGAGCACGATGATATCGACGCGATCGTTCGGAAACGTCGCGTTCATGGAAACGAACCCGCCGATGGCGCCATCGTGCCAGATGTATGAATGGCCAGCCAGCGTTGCAACGATCCAGCCGAACGCGTACGTGCCGTACGACTGCGGGTACGGTCCTGGAGCAAACATCTGCGCAAGGGATGCCGAGGTAAGCAGCCCCGGGCGACGAGCGGCCTCGTCCCACTTCTCGAGATCGGTAACGGTGGAGGTGATTCCGCCGGGTCCTGCAAGCCAGGCGAGGTTCCACTGATACGTGCGTTGTTCAACGCCGTTGTTGTCGTAGTACCCGAGCGCGAAATCCGTCGTGCCTTGCGAGGGATATCCCTGATGCGTGCTCGCCATCCCGAGCGGACGAAATATCCGCTGCTCTAAAAACTGCGCGAGCGGCTCTCCGCTCACGCGCGCCACGATCATTCCGAGCAGCAGGTAGTTCGTGTTGCTGTACGAGTATTGTGATCCCGGCGCGAATTGCAGCGGAAATGCAGATAAACGGTCGACGATGGGCTGGTAGTTCGCCTGGCCGCTTTGCATGAACGCTTCGTATGCCGGCGAGAAGTCCGGGTACCCAAAGAAGTTGTTGTAGTCCACGTAGCCGCTCGAATGCTGCAGCAGGTTCACGAGGGTCAGCTGCGAGGCGCCCGGAAGGCTCGGGAAATAGCGCGCAACGGAATCGTTGACCGAAAGTTTGCCGTCTTGTTGTAGCAACAAAATCGCAGCTGCGGTGAATTCTTTACTGATCGAACCGATGTCGAAGATTGTACCGGCATCTGGCGCAAATCTTCCGCGAGGAAGGTTCAAGACGACGTCGGGCTGAGGAATCTTCCATACGCCGGGCCCGTAGAATGAATCGGGAAGACCTCGATCGCGAAGTCCGTATCCGTGAACGTAATACGGTTCACCGTTTTCGTAAACGCCGAGCTCGACACCCCAGTTGTCAATATACGCGCGATTTATGGTCTCGTCGAACCGCTCGCCGGGCGGCGTGGGCGTTGACGCGGGTGCTGCCGTGGACGCCGGGACATTCGTGTTCCCGCTATCGCACGCGGAAAGCAGAAGTGCGCTAACAAGCAAGAATCTCGGATGAATTTTCATGCGTGCTTATTTCAAGACGAGTCCCGAGATGAGGCAATCGTATTCGAGATTCGGTCCGTGATCTTCTTCGGCTATTCCTACGCCGGGCGCGTAACCGTAATTGTGAGTTCCACCGCTTTCGTCGTACACGGCGACGCGCGGATACACGCCTCCATACGGCGTCGGGTTCGTCGCCGTAAACGTTTCAAACACGCGCGTTATTATCGATCCGTCCGGTGCGGGGTAGTTATAGTTTGTGCCCGCGACCGGATTCTGCGGCGCGATGACCGTCGGCGCGATCGCTTGAACCGCGCCGTTGTCGCCGAGGTAACCGTAGAGGATCAGATTGCCTTGCGTATCGTTTGCAAGCAGCATCGTTTCAGTCGCGATCTGCGACGGCGACGACGGAATCTGCAGCGCGAACGCGTAGGTGAGTTGGCCATTGACCGTCACGGTAGACGTGACGCTATGCGTAATAGTAAACGTGCTCGGTTGGCCGCGAAGCCCACAGGCGTAGGTCCATTGGTCGCCGACGCTGAGCGGCTGATAGACCACCGCCGCCGGCGTCGGACCCGGTGTGCCGGTGGACGGCGGCGTAATGGTCGAACGCGGATTCGGTGTCGTCGTTCCGCCGCCTCCGCAGCCGGCGAGTACGGCGCTCAACGCGAGAATCATGAAGGGCACACGCATGCCACTATTTTGCCGACATGCGCGACGAAATGTCATGAACAAACTCTGACGAAATCCTTAGCGCAGCGTCGCGGTATGGAGGTGCTACGTGGACGCCATCGCGTTTTCGCGTTACCTGCTGAGCGTGAACGAGCGCGTGCTGCGCTGTGATGGCCGTATCATTGCGCTTCCCCCTAAAGCGATCGACGTATTGGAGGTTTTGCTCCGCACGCCGAACGCCGTCGTGTCGAAGCAACGGTTGATCGAAGCCGTATGGGGCGATGCGCCGGTTGAAGAGGGCAACCTTATCCATGTAATCTTTCGGTTGCGGCGCGCGTTTGAAGATGCCGACGCCACCGTTCGAATCGAGACGGTTCCGCGGCGCGGTTACCGCTTGGTGATTCCCGTAACTTCGGATGCCACGGTAAATAACGTTCACCCCTTGCCAAAAGCACCATTCGCTCTCGGGGCGGTCGCTCTCGCATTCGTCGTCATTTTCGCCGCATCTCAAATCCGGCACGATTCGACTGCCGAGTCGATATTGGTCCAGCGCGCGTACACGACGTGGTTCCTCGCGAAGAGCACGGACGACGTAGAGAAGAGCATCGCCGAGTTTCGCAGCGCGCTCCATCGTGCACCCGGCAATGCCGCTGCGCATGCGGGACTCGCCTATGCGCTCATCAGCCTCGCACTGCGCGAAAGCGATCCGGTACAGGCATCCGTTGACGCGAGAACCGCCCTTATCGAAGCGCGCCGCGCAATCGCGCTCGATGATTCGATTGCCGACGGCCACGCGGCGCTGGCACAGGCCGACGTTGAGTTCGGCGATCCACTGCGCGCGGAAGCAGAGTTCCGTAAGGCCGTCGCGCTCGATCCACAATCCGTGGAGGCACGGACGTGGTACGGCGCGTTCCTCTTCGCACGAGGAAGAGCGCACGAAGCACGCGCACAGTTCGAAGCTGCGCAAGCGCAGAACTCCGCGTGGTCCGAGCCCGGCGACAACTTGGCGCTCCTGGCATATCTCAGGCGCGATTACCAACGCGCCGACGCCATCGCGTCGGAGTCATTAGAATTGGCGCCGGATGACGCGTACGCGAGATTCGTGCGGGCACTAAGCGAAGCCGTGACTGCCCCGTCCCGTTCGGCGGCCGATGCACGACTGCTCGTGCGAGCGCATCCAAACGACGCGTTAGGCGCATACGCACTCCTCAGTTATCTCGAAATACGGCGAGGCGACGAGCGAACCGGACAGTCGGATCTCGAGCACGCCCGGTCGATCGTGCGGCGCGAGCGCGTCGTATCCGACCCGCTGACATTGATTTCTTTTGCGGGCACTCTTGCCGCCGAGCACCAGACCGATGCTGCGTTTGCGTGGCTTGACCGGATGACGGCAGGCGAACGCCTCTTGTACAGGGGACGATGCCCGCCTCGACCGCTTGCGCCGTACGGCGGAGTTCTTCAGATGGGTTGCCGGCGCGTCAGCGATCTGATCCATGCGTAATCGTCGATCAGGTCGGTCGGAGGTGGTTTCGGCTCGGCTGCCTGCTTTCGGTTCTCTGATGGTTGCCGTTTCGCGCCGGGCATGGTAGATTGAGGCGTCTAGGTTTCGCGGTCTGGTTCCCACGTTGGGCTAAACGAGTCGATTCCCGGAACAATGAGCACTAAGTAATCGAGGAGTCCTCGTTTAAGCATGTACCAAGATGAGTATCTGAACTGCGTCGATTGTTCACGTCAGTTCACGTTTTCCTCAGGCGAGCAAGAGTTCTTCGCCATGAAGGGCTTTGCCAACAAGCCGAACCGTTGTCCGGATTGCCGCGCTGCGCGCAAAGCGTCTGGCGGCGGTCGCCAAGGTGGAAACCGCAGCGGCTTCGGCGGCGGCGGTGGCGGCGGCCAGCGGGAGATGTTCCGCGCGACGTGCAGCCAATGCGGCGGCGTGGCGGAAGTCCCGTTCCAACCGCGCGGCGATAAGCCGGTATATTGCCGCGATTGCTTCCAATCGCGTCCTTCGTACCGCTAATTTCCTTCTGTCGTCGTTGAGAAGCACCTCACGTGCCATAGCACGCTTCGGTGCTTCTCGCCTAGACAGAAGAAATTCCCGGCACGAAGGTCCGGGAATGAATAGCAAAGCCGAAAGAGACCCGCAGCGTTTGCGGGTTTCTTTTTGTCGTCGTTGAGAAGCACCTTACGTGCCATAGCACGCTTCGGGGCTTCTCGCCTAGACAGAAGTTCATTCCCGGTACGAAGGTCCGGGAATGAATAGCAAAGCCGAAAAGAGGCCCGCAACTTTGCGGGTTTCTTTCTGTCGTCGTTGAGAAGCACGAAGAAAATTCCCGGCACGAAGGTCCGGGAATGAATGGAAAGCCGAAAAGAGGCCCGCAACTTTGCGGGTTTCTTTGTGTTCTTGCGTGCGGGAGGTAATTATGGCAACGCAGACGTTACAAGAACGTACCGGAAAGTTGACCGCACGCGGCAATCCGTTGACGCTCGTTGGGCCCGAACTCAAACCCGGAGACCCCGCGCCTGAAGTGCATTTGAGCGCGGCAGATCTTTCGGTGAAGACGCTCGACGACCTCACCGATCGCGGCACGCGCGCCGCGATGCTCATTATCGTGCCGTCGCTCGATACGAGCGTGTGCTCGACCGAATCGCATACGTTCAACACGCGCCTCGGCGAGTTGGGCGAAAACGTTCGAGCCTATGTGGTGAGCATGGATTTGCCGTTCGCGCAAGCGCGCTGGTGCGGAGCCGAGGGCGATGTAAAACTCGAGATGCTCTCCGACTATCGCGATCATCGCTTCGGCTACGATTACGGTGTCCGAATCAAAGAGACCGGACTGCTGGCGCGCGCGATCATCGTCATCGGCGCCGACAAGCGGGTGAAATACGTGCAACTCGTTCCGGAACTCACGAGCGAGCCGGACTACAACGCAGCCATCAAGGCGGCACAGACTTCCGCTTAGCACATCAGCGCGGCCGGCCAACGTTGCGTTTAAGAAGAGCGCGCCGATAGCGGGACGAATGACGCGGCTCGATGCCCGCGACCGTTTTCATCCTGGACTTCGGCGCGCAATACAGTCAGCTGATTGCGCGTCGCACGCGCGAACTCGGTGTCTATTGCGAAATCGTTCCATTCGATATTGCATGGTCGGCACTCGCGCCGCGTAATCCGGCTGCGCTGATTCTTTCGGGTGGCCCCGAAAGCACGCTCGTCCCCGACGCACCCGATCTCGATCCAGTAATCTGGGAGAGCGGAGTGCCGATCCTCGGCATTTGTTACGGCATGCAGCTCCTCGCACGCCATCTCGGCGCGCAGCTCGTGAAGCTGCACCACGCCGAATACGGTCCCGCAACCCTGACGACGCAGCATTCCGACGAACGATTCTGGGAAGGTGTGCCGCACGCGTCGCGCGTTTGGATGTCGCATGGCGATTCGGTCGTGAAGCTTCCCGACGGGTTCATCGAACTCGGATCGACGCCGCGTTGCAACGTTGCAGCGATGGGCGATCGCAAACGTAAGATCTACGGTGTGCAGTTCCATCCCGAAGTCTCGCACACGGACGCCGGAACGCGGATTCTCGAGAACTTCCTGCACGGCGTTGCGGGGCTCGATGCAACGTGGCGGATGGAAAACGTCGTCGATGCGCTCGTCGGTGAGATTCGCGCGAACGTCGGCGGCGACAAGGTGATTTGCGCGCTTTCGGGCGGCGTTGATTCCGCGGTCGCGGCGACGCTCGTGTCACGCGCAATCGGCGAACAGCTGACATGTATCTTCGTCGATCACGGGCTATTGCGCAAAGGTGAAGGGCAGTCCGTTCTACAGGCGTTCCGCGACGTGCTGCATCTCAACGTCATTGCGGTCGACGCGCGCAAACGGTTTCTCGATAAACTGGCCGGCGTTGAGGATCCCGAGCGCAAACGCATCATCATCGGGCATGAGTTCATTGCCGTCTTCGAAGAAGAAGCGGCCAAGATTCCGGGCGTCAAGTATCTCGTGCAGGGTACGCTCTATCCCGATGTCATCGAGTCGAAGACGCCGCAGAGTAAAGCGGGACACAAGATAAAATCGCACCACAATGTCGGCGGCTTGCCCGAGCAGATGAACTTCGCGCTCATCGAGCCGTTGCGTTCGCTCTTCAAAGATGAAGTACGTTCGCTCGGGCGCGTTCTCGGTTTACCGCAACATATCGTGCAGCGTCAGCCGTTTCCGGGACCGGGACTCGCGGTACGGATTATCGGCGACATTACCGACGAGCGCCTCGAGATCGTGCGCGACGCCGATGCGATCGTACGGGAAGAAATCGACAACGCGTGTGAACTGCAGCCGCATCCGTGGCAGTATTTTGCCGTGCTGACTCCGGTTCGCAGCGTCGGCGTGATGGGAGACGGGCGTACGTACGCGAATCTCGTCGCCGTGCGGGCGATTACGAGCGAAGATGGAATGACGGCTGATTGGGCGCGCCTCCCGCATCCGTTGCTCGAGAAAATTTCGACGCGCATCGTGAACGAAGTACAAGGCGTGAATCGCGTCGCCTATGACATTACCTCGAAGCCGCCCGCAACCGTGGAGTGGGAGTAACGTGCGCGTTCTCGTCGTCGGCAACGGCGCGCGCGAAGACGCGCTGTCGTGGAAGATCGCGCAATCGCCCTCCATCGATGGACTCTTTGCGGTGCCCGGAAACGCCGGCACAGCATCGCGCGCAACGAATTGGAATATTCCGGTAACCGACGGAATATCGATTGTCGAACGCGCGCAAGCGGAGAACATCGATCTCGCCGTGTTGGGTCCGGAAGTTGCGATCGCAGCGGGTGTGGGTGACCGGCTCCGCGATGCCGGCATAGCGGTCTTCGGTCCGAATCGTTCCGGCGGGCGCCTCGAGTCGAGCAAAGTGTTCGCGAAGCGATTCATGGAACGGCATGGCGTGCCGACCGCCCGCGCGGCGGTCGCGCATTCGCTTGCGAGCGCGATGAAGTCGCTCGATGAGTGGACGGGCGACGGTGTGGTACTGAAAGCAGATGGGTTGGCCGCCGGTAAAGGCGTCGTCGTCTGCGATCGTGTCGCGCAAGCGCGTACCGTCCTCACCGACTGGTACACGAACAACAAAATTCCCGGCGGCGGCAGCGACGTGCTCCTGGAAGAACGGCTGAGCGGACGCGAATTGAGCGTCTTTGCACTCGCAGACGGCCGCGCGATGGTGCCCATGGCCGCTGCCTGCGATTACAAGCGCGCGGGTGACGGCGACACCGGTCCAAACACGGGCGGTATGGGCGCGTATTCGCCGCCGTATCAATTTCCCGAAGACATGGACGATCAAGTTCGCGAACGCATTCTTGCGCCGGTGCTGCGCGGCTTGCTCGCCGAAGGCGAACGGTACA
This sequence comes from Vulcanimicrobiia bacterium, assembly GCA_963737065.1. Lineage (GTDB taxonomy): Bacteria > Vulcanimicrobiota > Vulcanimicrobiia > Vulcanimicrobiales > Vulcanimicrobiaceae > JAMXLG01. The sequence goes on along the minus strand of CAVTRC010000001.1, from coordinate 471,183 downwards.
TCGGCGTACTTTATTGCGGCCTCATGTGGACCGAACAGGGGCCGTATGTCATCGAGTTCAACGCGCGATTCGGGGATCCCGAAACGCAAGTGTTGATGCCGCGCATCAACGGCGATTTTGCCGGGCTTCTGAAGTCGTGCGCCGAGGAAGCGATGGACCTGACGCTTGCGACGCTTTCGACGCAGAGTTGCGTCGGGATCGTGCTCGCAACGAACGACTATCCGCGGAGCAATACACCGCTTCACCGATTGAACGCCGATATTTCGCTGCCGCGCGGTGCGCAAGCTTTTTGGGGCGGCAGTTCGCTCGTTGACGGTACCGTGGAAACGGCCGGCGGACGGGTGCTGACCGTGACGGCGCTCGGCGAAACGCTTGCCGACGCGCGCACCGGTGCATACGATGCGGTGAAGGTGTTAGCGAAACGCCTCAACACCACCGAGTTGAGCTATCGAACCGACATCGCAGCAGTAGCGTAGGTCCGTTCCCGCTTATCGATGGATGAGCGTCGTGCCGAGGGTGGAAGGCGGGCGGGTGAATCCCGGGTAGGATGGCCCCATGAGCACGATGATACACGGTGCCATTGCCGGCGCGGTCGGAACGATGGCGCTCGACGTTAGCAGCTATGCCGATATCGCATTACGTGCGCGCGATTCCAGTGACGTGCCCGCAGAGACGGTGAAGCGACTGTCCCAACGAGCGGGGATTCCGATCGAGAATGACAACCGTGCGTCCGCATTAGGCGCACTCAGTGGATACGCCGTCGGAGTGGGCATCGGCGCGTTGTACGGCGTCATTCGTCCGCGCGTTCCGCGCGTTCCGCTGATCTTATCCGGATTCGCACTCGGCGCCGCAGCGATGCTTGCGAGTGAAGGCCCCGCGACCCGCCTCGGTGCAACGGACCCGCGCACGTGGGGAGTCGGCGGCTGGCTCTCCGACATCATTCCTCACGTTGCGTACGGTTTGGTGACGGCAGCGGTCTTTGACGCGGTCACGGCCGCCGACGGCGCTTCGCCGATGGAGCCGGCCGAGACGTCTGAGGTGGTGACCGAGGTCGACGCCGTCGTCTTTCAAATCGATGACCTCAGCGATTAGCTAGATCAAGCTCAGTTGCGCGGGGATGCGAGCGGCAATGCGTTCGATGTGACGCAGCGGTGCTGTTTCGTACGCTGCGTGGACGCGCGCGCCGATCGCTTCGGAAATCGCGCGCGGCGCGTATTTGCCGCGATAAAGATCGGCGTACCGTGGAATCAATTGCGGGCGATGCTCTTTCAAATAGTCGAAAAACTCGTCGCGCGTCACGTCGTGAAGATTGAGTGTGTTGTGCCAAATGCGATGCGCACCGGCCTCACGCGCGGCGCGTACGACCGCGTCGAGTTGTTCTTGCGCGTCCGTTATACCGGGCAGTACGGGTGCAAGCGCAACGCTGACGTCGATACCAGCCTCCGCGAGCATGGTCACTGCGCGCACGCGTTGACGCGGCGGCGCAACCGTCGGTTCGATCTCGCGCGCGAGACGCTCGTCCATCGTTGCGACGCTCACGGAAACGTGCGCGCCGGCGCCGCGAGCGAGTGATTGCAGAACATCAATATCGCGCACGATGAGCGGCGAGCGCGTGATAAGGCTCGCCGGAGTGTCGTAGTCGCGCAGCGCTTCGAGGATCCTGCGTGTGATACGGTAACGGCCTTCCAGCGGCTGGTATGGGTCGGTCGCCGTCCCGATCGCGACGTCTTCGTGTTTCCACGACCGCTTTGAAAGCTCGGACCGGACGACGGCCGGCGCATTGATCTTGACGTAAATGCGCGTGCCCCATTCGCGCCTGCCGTCTTCCTCGAGAAACGTGTGCGTGCGGCGCGCGTAGCAGAAACGGCACTGATGATAGCAGCCGCGGTACGGATTGATCGACCACTTGAAGGGCATGCCGGGGACGGCGTTTATTACGCTCTTTGCCGTTTGCTCGATAACGCCCACGCCGCGCATGGTCTTCACTATACCGAACATACGTTCGATATGCAAGATGCGGCGGTTCGTGTAACTCTCGAGATGCGCGGAGGTTAGTATCTAAAGCAATGGCTTATCGATTTCAGCCCAACCCGTCTTATCGCGGAAGTCCCGCGGTCGCGACGCAATCGCTGCTCGGGCAAGTGCTTGGCATCACGGCGCTCGGCATGTGCCTCACGGCGCTCGGCGTGTACCTGTTTCCCAACGTCGGCTTCGGCGTAAGCCGGATCGCATTCTTCGCGTCGTTCATTCTGTTGCTCGTCATGCAATTCGTGCGCCAGAACGGCCCGCTCGCGCTCGTCATGTTCTACGCGTTCACGTTCCTCGAGGGCATCTTTCTCTCGCCGATCGTCGGATATTACGCGCATACCGCCGGCAACGAAGTCGTATTCAATGCGGCGCTAACGACGGGACTCGGCATGTTTGCGCTCGGCGCAGTCGTGTATGCCACCGGGCTCGATCTACGACGCTTCCAAGGGATCTTTTTCATCGCGCTGCTTGCGCTCGTCGTGATCGGCATCATCTCGTTCTTCGTGCACATCATTTCGCCGACCGCGTACTCGTGGGCGATTTTAGTCATCTTTACGGGGCTCGTGCTGATCGACTTTGCACGTTTGCGCGCCGGCGGAGACGGGCTGACGCCGGTTCAGATGGCGGTTTCGATCTATCTCGACGCGATCAATATCTTCCTTGCGATCCTTCAACTCACCGGCGGCGGCGGGCGGCGTTCAAACGACTAAGGAGCCGCCTCTTATCCAAGCTGGAACACCCGTTCGTGTGTTGAATTAGCGCTGGGGATCATGTGCGGTATTACGGGGATCATCGCGCCGGGACGCGACGCTGCGCGACTGGCGTATTTCGGCCTTTACGCGCTTCAACACCGGGGGCAAGAATCCGCGGGTATCGCGGCGGCCGACGGCGGGACGATCCGTTCGCACAAAGATATGGGCCTGATCGGAGCCATTTTCGACGAGGAGCTGCTGCGGCAGCTCTCCGGATATATCGCGGTTGGGCACACGCGCTACTCGACGACGGGATCTTCGGTCGTCGTGAACGCGCAACCGTTGCTCGAATCGACGGAAATCGGCGATTTCGCGTTCGCGCATAACGGCAATCTGACGAATACGGATCAGCTGCGCGAAGCGCTTTCACCGTCGACGACGCTGCAAGCGACCTCCGACTCCGAAGTCATGGCGAAGGCGATCGTCGAGGCTCCCGGCACGATGCTCGACCGGATCAAGCACGTTCTCGGCGTCGCGAGGGGTGCGTATTCGATCGTGCTGTGCACGAAAGACGAACTGTTCGCCTTCCGCGATCCGTGGGGCGTGCGCCCGCTGTGCATCGGTTCCTTTCCCGACGGCGGCTACGCGGTCGCGTCCGAATCGTGCGCATTGCCGACAATCGGCGCGCAATACATGCGCGAAGTTGAACCGGGCGAAGTCATTCGCATTACACCGAACGGCCTCGAATCGCATCGCGTTGTGAAAGAAGATGCGCGTCCGGCGATGTGCATGTTCGAATACATCTACTTCGCGCGCCCGGATTCGACGCTCAATGGGCGGTCGATCTACATGGCGCGCTACGCGATGGGTCGTGAACTTGCCAAACAGCATCCGGTCGACGCGGACGTCGTGATGGCCATTCCCGACTCCGCGGTGCCGGGCGGCATCGGATATGCCGCCGAGAGCGGCTTGCCCTACATCGAGGGGCTGATCAAGAACCGCTACATCGGACGCACGTTCATCAGTCCGGATCAAAACATGCGTTCCCGCGGCGTGCAGTTGAAGTTCAATCCGGTCATCGAGAACCTGCGCGGTCAACGCGTCGTCGTCGTCGACGACTCCATCGTTCGCGGGACGACGACCCCGCGCATCGTGACGCTGCTTCGTGATGCGGGCGCGAAAGAAGTGCATTTGCGCATCACGTCGCCACCGATCAAGCATCCGTGCTATCTCGGCGTAGACATGGCAACGTACGACGAACTGATCGCGGCGAATTATACCGTGGAAGAGATCCGATTGAAGACCGGCGCGGATTCGCTAGGGTATCTCAGCCTCGACGGACTCATTGCCGCGACGGGGCGTAAACGTGACGAAATGTGCCTCGGCTGTCTCACCGGCGTCTATCCGAACGTTCCGCGCGGGTACGAGCCGCGCGACCTCGCCGGCTAACGCGCCGCGTGGTCGTTCTTTTAACGGGCGGATCGCGCGGGATCGGAGCCGCCGCCGTTCGCGCGCTCCATCGGGACGGACACGAAATCATCTTCACGTATGCCACGAAGGCGGCGGAAGCCAACGTGTTGGCGGAGGAATTAGGCTCGCGTGCGCGCGCGGTTCACTGCGATCTCGCGCAGCACGCACGTTTGCCGGCGGTGATCGAGTCGTGCATTTCGTCGTACGGACGCATCGACGTGCTCGTCAACAACGGCGCCGTTTTTTCCGAGAATCCGTTCTTCGACAACGACTTCGATGCGTGGCGGCGCGGCTGGGAGCGAACGTTTGCAATCAATCTCTTCGGCACGGCGGACCTGACCTATCTCGCGCTTCAGCATATGCGCGCCCAGGGTCGTGGCAAGATTATCAACGTCACGTCGCGCGCCGCGCATCGCGGCGAGTTGAATTTCGCCGATTACGGCGCCAGTAAAGCAGCTCTCGTCAATCTCACGAAATCGATTGCCCGTTCGTGCGGGAAGTATGGCATCAGCGCGATCTCGATTGCGCCGGGTTTTATCGAAACCGATATGGCAGCCGCGGATCTCGAGGTTCCGCAGCGGCGCGCGGAGTTGGAGGCGGAAGTGCCGCTCGGTTACATCGGTACGGCAGAAGAGATCGGTGATGTGATCGCATTCTTCGCATCCGAGAGAGGCAACTACGCGAACGGTGCGACGGTCGACCTCAACGGCGGTAGCTACGTCCGTTAAGCGCGTACAACGGCGGGATGTCGTTGTCGTCGGTGCCGGCCACAATGGCCTTGCCTGCGCCGCGTATTTGGCGCGTGCCGGCAAGCGTGTCCTCGTGCTCGAGGCTCGCGAGCGCGTCGGCGGCGCCTGCACGATCGAAGAGCCGTTTCCCGGCGTACGGATGTCCCCATGTGCGTACGTGAACGGGCTGCTCCATCCGCTCGTCGTGCGGGAGCTCGATCTGCCGGCGCGCGGTTTCGTCTGCCATCCGGCATCGAACGGATTGTTCGTTCCGTTTGAAGATGGCAGCAGCGTGCAACTGTACGAAGACGACGAGCTATGCGCGCGCGAAATCGCGCATCTATCGCCGCGCGACGTCGACGGCTTTCACGAAATGTCGGCCGTCGTGCGTCGTTTGCGTGATGCGATTCGTCCGCCCGACGAACGTGACATGTGGATCGGCGAACCTCCGACGCGCGACGAGCTGGAAACGCGCATCGGGAACGACGCACATGCGCGCGCATTGCTCTTCGAGTGGTCGATGGCCGAGTTCGTCGAGCGCTATCTCGAAGACGAGCGCCTGCAACTCGCGCTGATGGGCCAGGGCGTCATCGGGACCAACGCGAGCCCATTCGAGGCGGGCACGGCTTCGATACGATTTCATCATTCGAGTGGAAGGCTCGACGGATTGCCCGGCACGTGGGGATACGTCAAAGGCGGCATGGGGATGGTGTCGTTTTATCTCGCCGACGCAGCGCGAGAAGCGGGCGCCGAAATCGCGCTCAACACACCGGTGGCGCAGATCGTTCCCGGCCAAGGCGTCGTGCTTGAAAGCGGCGATCGCGTCGACGCGCCGGTCGTCGTTTCGAATGCCGATCCGCGCGTTACGCTGCGATTGTGCGTCGACGCCGATCCCGCGTGGCGAGCGCACGTCGAAGCGATTCCGATCGAAGGCTGCACGCTAAAGATCAACATGTGGCTTCGCGAGCTTCCGAACTTTACCGCGCGTCCCGGAGCCCTGCAGCCGCATCACTATAGTCAGATCAACGCGCCGCTGACGAAAGCGCAGTGGGCGGACGGCTTCGCAGCTGCGAAGGCAGGCCGCTTGGCGGAGCGGGTATGGGCCGAGATGTACTTTCAGAGCGTTTTTGACGACGGTGTCGCGCCGGCGGGAACGCATACGATGAGCGCGTTCGTGCAGTACGTGCCGTATAAATTTGCGGACGGCACGTGGGACGCGCATCGCGAGCGCGCTAAAGAAACGGCGTTCGCGTCGATCGGACGGTTTTGCTCGAACTTTCCCGATGTCGTCATCGACGCGCAAGTCATGGGCCCACCGGATATCGAGGCGAAGGTCGGTCTAACCGGCGGGCACATTTTCCAGGGCGATTGCCGTCCGCAATACATGTGGAGCAACCGATTGCACTACCGGACGCCGATGGACGGCGTCTATCTCTGCGGCGCTTGCACGCATCCCGGCGGGAGCGTCATTGCGATCAACGGACGCAATGCAGCGATGCGGATCTTGCAGGACGGTGATGCGAGATAACGTCTTTCTCGGAGTTTCGAAGCTCGCCTAGCGCCCGTTAGAGCTGTCCAATCGCGTCCTACCCGGTTTTGAGTATGTCGGCGCGACGTGTGCGCGGCCTATTGTTAATGCAGGAGGTACACCGCATGAGAAAGGCCGCTGCCGCAGCACCGATGGGCGTCGTCCCGGTTGCTCGCTCGCGTCCGTACGCATCACGCCGTACGTGCACGCGCCAACGACGGAAGCCGGCACTCTCCTCATAGTAACGAGTGAAAAGCTGTAGGGTGCCTCCTACAACTAACGAGTCCTCAGCTCGTTAGTCGGCGCGCCGGCGTTCTAGCCGGCGCGCTCCTGCATGCATGCAATCCGGCGCGCCGAATACGAGTGGAATGACTCGGCGGACCGGACTCATCCTTCGCTGGGTGTTGATGGCGCTTGCTGTAGCAGCATTCGCAAGGTGTTCGCGTGGTGGGATTCCGCGCGAGCGTCATGTGCTGCGCATCGCGTTTGCGGGCGACCCCGCGTCGCTCTCGCCGTTCATTACGCTCGATCAGGACGATATATGGCTCGAGGCGCTCTTCTGCCAAACCCTCGTCGGGCTCGATGCACGCAATCGCGTCGTGCCGATTCTCGTAACGCGCGTGCCATCGCGAACAAACGGTGACATCTCGGCGGATAGTACGCGCATCACCTACCATTTACGCCCCAATGTCCGTTTCGCGGACGGTGCGCTGCTGACGTCGGCGGACGTCGCGTTCACCTATCGCGCGATCTTCGATCCGCGCAATCGCGCGACGTCGGTGGAATCGTATCGACGGATCGTATCACTCCAAACGCCGGATCTCCACACCGTTGTTATCCGGCTGCGTGAACCGTGGAACGCGGCGGTACGCGTGCTCTTCGCGCAGTCGGATTATCCGTACGGGATTTTGCCGAAACACGTCTTTGCCGATACCAAAGTCGTCGGTACGCCGTGGGAAAATGCGCCGTTCGGGACCGGGCCGTTCCGGGTGACGACGTGGAACCGTGGCGATCGCATCGTTTTGGAACCGAACGAGTATTTTTTCCCGAAACCGAAGTTGAAGCAGATCGTGCTGCAGATCGTTCCGAACCTCAATTCCAATTTCGTCGCGCTGCAGTCCGGCGCGACCGACGTCGGACGCCTGACGCCGGATAACGTGGAGCAAGCCGAACGCCTTCCAAACGTACGCATCGTACGCACGCCGGAGAACGCGACCGGATTCTTATATCTCCAGACGCAGGCGTCGCCGACGAATGACGTCTACGTCCGCCGCGCTATCGCGTATGCCGTCGATGTCAATCAGCTCGCAAACATCTGGCATCATCAATATCCGAACGCCGGATCGTTTCTGCCGCCTCCGATCGTCTCGTGGAGTGCTCCCGCCATTCAACCGTATCCTCACGACATTCGCGCCGCGCAACGCGAGTTGAGCGCATCGGGCTGGCGCTCTGGTGAGGGCGGGTGGGCGAAAGATCATGATGCGCTCTCCGGCGTGATCGGAGCGGATGCCGAGAACCCGATCGCCGTACGAATCGCAACGCTCGTGCAATCTGAGCTTGCGGCGGCCGGAATGCATTTCACCGTCAAAACGAACCCCACGCGTACGTGGTTCAGTTTTACCGGACTCTTGCGTAACGGAAAAGCGGCGATCGCAACTGAGTCATGGGTCGGCGGCGGCGACCCCGAACAGTCGTTAAACCTGCGTTGCGTCCAAGCCGTGCCGGGCGGCTCGAACCATTCGTTTTACTGTTCAAAACGCTTCGAGGCGTTATTCGACGACCAAGCGCGCACGCCGGATGAAGCGCAACGCGATCGTGACTTCAACGACATCCAACAGCTGATCCACGACGACGCGCCGGTGATTCCGCTCTACTACGAAGTGTACTTCGACGGCGTCAATCGCCGCGTCACCGGTTTACAACGCAACATGCTGCAGATTCCCGTTCATCCCGAAGATTGGGACGCACGCTAGCCGCGCGCGTGCGGAGGTTTACGTTTCGGGAAAGCTTCGTTCGCGAACCGCTGTCGCATAATCGCGCAACGCGGCGATCGATTGCGCGCCGATCTCTGCGAACCGTCTTGCGAACGGCGGCGAATGCGGGTACATCCCGAGCAGATCGTGCAGTACGAGCACCTGCGCGTCGCATGCGTTGCCGGAACCGATTCCGATCGTGAGAATCGACAAGCGCTCCGTCAACTCGCGTGCGATGTCGAAGTCGACGACTTCAAGCACGATCGCGTACGCGCCGGCTCCTTCGATCGCGAGCGCATCTTGCAGAAGCCGATCGCGGTGCGTTCGCTTGCGGTAGCCCGGACCCAGACCGGCGGTCTGCGGCGTTACGCCGATGTGTCCCACGACGGGAATGCCGGTGCGAGCAATAGCACGCACGCGATCCGCTTCGTGCACGCCGCCCTCGAGTTTTACCGACTGCACACCGGCTTCTTTCACGAAACGAATCGCATTACGCACCGCTTCTTCATTACTGACCTGATACGAGCCGAACGGCATGTCCGCGACGATGTGTGCGCGCGCGGTCCCGCGCGCGACCGCAGCGGTGTGATGGATCATTTGGTCCATCGTCACCGCGGTCGTTTCGTCGTAGCCGAGTACGACGTTACCGAGGCTGTCGCCACAAAGAATCCAGTCGATTCCCGCCTCCTCGGCAAAACTTGCAAACGGCGTATCATATGCGGTGATCATTGGAACGACCGCGGTCCCCTTACGCCGCTTGATGGCCCCCGCGGTGATGCGACGCAGCGCCGGGCCCTTCGCAGGCTCGTACGGGCGTGCGTCGTCCTTGGCGATATTGGACGCGACCATAACTCCGCTCGTTTCGGGCTGCAACCACGCGGGTACTCCTTTGAGCATGAGTACCGAAAACGGCCACAGCATCACGGACGAAGTCAAGAAAGGCGTACAGGACGTACGCGATAGCGCCGCGGGCGCCATGCATCATTCCGCCGCCGAAGCGGAGCGCGAGCGTCGCGAAACTTCAGGCAACGCAATGACGCCGGAAGAGAAGCTTGCCTCCGGCGCCGACGAGGCGAAAGAACGCATCAAAGAAGGCGTCGATAACGCAAAACGGAGCGTTCGCGACAATACTTAGTGCACCGTGGCGCTTCTCGATTCGCGCGCTGACTCCCACGCGAGCAGCGCGCGTTTCTTTTCCGCACCCCATTTGTAATTTCCGACGATACCGGTGCTCGCGATAACACGGTGACACGGGATGAGGACCGCGACGGGATTGGCGCCGAGCGCACTACCGACCGCGCGCGCACCGTTGGGTTCGCCGATGTCGCGCGCAACGTCCGCATACGTTTTCACCGCGCCGGGACGCACCTTGAGCAGTGCGCTCCACACGCGTAGCTGAAAATTCGTTCCGCGTACGTGGAGATGAAGTGGCCGGGTCTCATCGCCGAAAGCGCGTGCGGCGATTGATTCTGCAACGGCATCATCGTGCGTGAAGATTGCATTCGGTAATGCCGTTCGTGCCGCATCGAACGTGAATCCGGCTTCGACGAATTCGAGCATTGCGACGCCGCGCGTGGTCGTCGCGGCGAGCATCGAACCGAACGGCGTCTGCGCCACGCCGTACGTTACGTGTAGTGCCGTCCCTCCCGACTTATATTCGCCGGGCGACATCGCGTCGATCGAGACGAAGTGATCGTGCAGACGCGCCGGACTGGAGAGACCGACGTCGAGTGCCGCATCGAGTACGCTTGCGTTTCGGTCCAAGAGCGCCTTCGCGGATTCGAGCGTTAGGGCGGCCAGAAATTGTTTCGGCGTCACACCGGCATAACGGCGGAAAAGCCGTTGAAAGTGGAACGGACTCAAACCAGCATCGCGAGCGACGTCGTCGAGCGAGGGCTGGTCGTGCCGGTGCTCGATGAGAAAATCGATGGCTTTTGCCACCCGTTCGTAATCGGTGTCCATGGCGCAATCGTACGGTGGCGTGCTTCGCTCCGCGACCCGGTTGTTGCTTTCATGGAATGCGGGTAGAAGCAAGGCGGGTACTCACGGCGACAGGGGGTTGGCCATCGCAGTTGCGGGATTGATGCGTTCGCGCGTCAACGAGCGGCTCGCGCGCGCTGCTCGTTTTCCGGTCACGTTAATCGTGGCGCCGGCCGGGTTCGGAAAGACCGTGGCGCTTCGCGATTTTCTCGCTACGTCGCGCATCGACGCGGTGCGGTATGACGTGCCGCGCGAAGATGCGACGCTGCTGGCATTCTCTCACGGCCTTGCGCGTTCGATCGAAACCGTCGCGCCAAGCGCCGTTTCGGCATTCCCGCAGATTCAGTCGCGTATCATTCGCGAAGAAGCACCGATTTCAACGCTTACTGAGTGGTTCGGCGAGCATCTGCGCCGTGTCGTCGCCACGGTGGTCATCGATGACCTCCATCATGCGGCTGTCGATCCGCGTGTCGTCGAGCTGATCGTTGCGCTTATCGAACGCACGACGGCGCGCATCAACTGGATCATCGCGACGCGCTCGGATGCCGGTCTTCCGGTTGCGTCGTGGCTCGGATACGGAACGATCGACGTCCCCGTCGGCGAGGACGATCTGCGTTTTACCGAAGACGAGGCCCTCGCCGCTGCCGACGATGCGGAAGGCGGAATCGCGGGAGACGAGGTCGCAGCGCTGCGTGAATTGACCGCCGGTTGGCCCGTTGCCCTTTCCATCGCGGTTCGCACGCGTACGTACGCAACGGATCTTCGTGCGGCCACGGCCGGTGCTCGTGAGATGGTCTACCGGTATCTCGCGGAGCAAGTCTATTCGGGGCTCACACCCGAGCAGCAGTCCTTACTCCTCGACACCTCGGTGTTTTCATCGTTCGATGCTTCAATGGTCGCCGATCTCGGCGGCTCGAGCGCGGTGTTCGCGGAACTGCGTCGCGAGGCGTCGTTCATCAGCGAAGTAGTGCCCGGCGTTTTCCGGTATCACGATCTCTTTCGCGACTTCTTGGATTCCGAATTGCGCCGTGCCGGCGCCGATCGCGCGTCTAGCGCGCATCTTCGCGGAGCGTCAATCCTCGAGCGTCGCGATGAGACGGCGCGCGCGCTCGCCCTCTACACGCTCGCGCAGGACCGTGAATCGGTTGCGCGGCTGCTGGCTGAGCGCGGCGTCGAGGTGTACGAGCGCGGGGAAGCAGAAGCGATTTCGAATGCGGTCGCTCTGGTCGAACACGCGCAGCTTAGCGATGCGCGCGTTCTTGCCGTCAAAGCGATGTCGCTCTCCGGGCGCGGACATTTCGATGCGGCGGAACGCGACTTCGTAGATGCCATTACGCGAGCAAACGATGCGGAGATTCGTCTCTCGATCGTCGACCGCTACGCGATCGAACTGATCCGTCACGACCGCGATGCGGTTGCGTTTCTGGCACCGTACGCAGCCGACACGAGCATCGCGCCGGCACGCCGCGTTTCACTCCTCGGCACGTATGCGAGCGCGCTCGCCCGCGCCGGTTTGCTCGAACGCGCGGTGGACGTGGTGGCACAAGCGGTTGCATCGATCGACGCGAGTGTCTCCGATGCGTCACGGGCGCGGTTCTACCAACAAGCCGCGTACGTGCATCACATGCTTCCGGATCGCGGAAACGCGTGGAACTATGCCAATCTCGCGATCGATCTCGCGCAAACATGCGGGCTCTTCGACGTCGTCGCTCGCGCGTACAGCGTGCTCTACACGATCACCTACGATGACGAAGACGATCCGATCGAAAGCCTCGCGCTGCTCGACCGGCTGATCGAAGCGGCGCGTAAGAGCGGCGGCGTGCAGACGCGTATGTACGGATTGCTTGCATCGATCGACATCGAAACGAGCCGCGGCGACGATCTCGCGATCGAACGCTTGGAGAAAGAGATTGCGCGCACGGATGGGTTGTTGCCGCACACGGTTGCCGAGACGCTGTTGCCGTCGCGCGCGTTGCGAGCGGCATGGAACGGCGATTTTACCGAGGCGCATGCCATCCTCGCGGGCAGTGAACCGGCCGTTACCGGCAACACGCGGCGCGCATACCGATGCGCGGAGATTTCACTCTATGCGGCGTCATGCGGGTTGAGCGAGGAGACGCACGAAGCGATGGCGCGAGCGCAAGAGGCGCTGGCCGCCTCGCGGCATAGCCGGCACCGCACTGTGCGTACGCTGCTCGTTCTTGCCCTCGTCGAACTCGTACGCGGCCACTCATCCGCGGCGCATCGTTTCATCGCCGAGGCCGAAGCCGCAGTTCAGCGCAAGGGGCGCCTTCAGGCACTCATTCACGCGGTGCGCGCGTACTATCGCCGCGCACTCGGACAGGCTGAGCCGGCGGAGATCGCCGCCGCGCTGGAGCGCCTTCGATCGGTGCACTTCGGTGGGTTGGCGCGCCTTCTCGCAAAGTTACCGTTTCCGCAAGATATGTCCGGCGGCGGCTATGCCGTACTGACGCCGGTTGAGCGCGAAATTCTGTTGCTTCTGGCCGCCGGCGCCAGTTCGAAAGAGATCGCTTCAAAGAGCGGCCGCAGCACGCACACGATCGACACACACGTCCGTTCGATCTGCCGGAAATTGGAATGTAGTGGCCGGCGTGAGGCGGTGGCGTTAGCAATGAAGTCGGGCTGGGTACGGACTTAGCCGAACGTATGCGACGAACGCTTGTTCCGTGGATTGCGGCTGCGTTGATTTCCGGCTGTTCCGGCAATGGTGGATCAGCTCCGGTCGTTTCACCGTTGCCGGTACCGCATGGTCCTTCGGCGCAGGACAGTGCCGCTGCATTGCCGGGAGGTGACGGAACGTACGAACTGCCCGGTGGCGACAGCGCCGCCGCCCTCCCGGGTGACAGCGCCGCGGCGCTTCCCGGATCGAACGTGCTCGCGTGCATTCCGGCCATCGCCGAAGCCACCGTCAGTTGCAGCGTGGCGCTCAACGTAAACGCGGGCGCAATTTTGGATGGACGTTTGCCCGAGTCGCTCGTTCCCGGTTTCCATCCACTCGATTTGCAGAGCGCCTACGGATTGCGCGAAGGAGCTTCCACGACGGTCGCGATCGTTGACGCGTACGACGACCCGGCGATCGAAGCGGATCTCGCGATCTACCGCACGACGTTCGGCCTCGGGCAATGCACGAGCTTCAATGGATGCTTCCGGAAGATCGACGAACACGGCGGCACCGCGTACCCGTCGTTCAACATGGGATGGTCCGAAGAAGAAGCAATCGATGTCGAGATGGTTTCCGCGATCTGTCCGCGTTGTTCGATTCTGCTGGTCGAAGCGAAGTCGGCGACGGTCGCCGATCTCGCAAGCGCGGTGGACACGGCCGTCGCAAGAGGCGCGCGCGTCGTAAGCAACAGTTATTATGCACGCGAGTGGAGCGGCGAACGAAGCTACGACGCGAACTTCGATCATGCGGGTGTTGCGATCACCGCCGCGTCCGGCGATCAGAAGTATCCTTCGTATCCGGCGGTGTCGCCGTACGTGACATCGGTCGGCGGAACGATTTTGCAGAAGAGCGGCACGGCGTTCGTACAACGGTCGTGGTATTGGACCGGACATGGCTGCAGTGCGTACGAGCCGCGCCCGTCGTGGCAGGCCGGCGTGACGGCATGCGCGACGAAGTCAAGCGTTGACGTGGGCGCGGTTGCCGATCCGCAATCCGGCGTATCGATGTTTGATGCACTAGCCGGCGGATGGCTCGTCGCCGGAGGCACGAGTGTCGGCGCACCGATCGTTGCTTCGGCGTATGCGCTCGCTGGTAACGGCCAAACGACATCGTATCTTTACGCACATCGTTCCTCGCTGCATCGTGTCGCGAAGGTGCCGTTCAGCGTCTACACGGGCCTCGGTTCACCGGCCGGTCTCGGTGCATTCTAGGACGCCGATTCAGGACGGCGGCACGAGCACGATAGGCTGGCAGACGGGCATCCGGCCTGCGAATTGCCGGTCGTAGAAGCAGCCGTGAGCTGCGCTGTCCACTCGCAACTAGCGGGTACAACCATGCATCTCGATTTGGGAGACGAACATGCCATATACGTTAAACGGGTTCTTCAACATCGTAGCGGCGAGCGATGACGCCGGAACAGTGCGATTCCTCGGAGGACAGGCGGCGCAGCAAGGCGGCGTGAACTTGCACGCGCATTCCATGCACGCAGAGCGAATGTTGACAACGTGGCACATCGTTCCTCAAGCGGAGGGCAATTACACGCTATCCCTGATGAACACGAACACGTGGCGCGAAACGTATCTCTGCGCGCAAAACGGAGATTCGAAACAACCGGCGTTCGCGGAAGAGGATGACGGCCGGCGCACGCGATGGACCCTCGCAGATGCAGGGCAGACCGGTATCGGGAAAAGCTACGTAACGATTCAAAACGCGGCGTCGGGCGAGTACGTTACTGCGGCACCCGAACGGTCGAGCGATGTCGGCTTAGACGATAAATCGATTAGAGACGACACGCAAAATACCGGCAGCCTTTGGCAGCTCTTGCAGCTCGTCACCGTTGACGGTCCCATGACCACTTGGAGAGAAGAAGTCGAAGAGCCGATTGAGTCGCCGACGTATCCGTAATCAGTGTAATTTGCGTAAAAAACGAAAATCCGCGATATTCGCGGATTTTCGTCTTTCGACGCTCACATCTTCATGTTGCACTCGCGGTGCGTGGTGCCGTGGTCGGCGCGCTGCGCCGCGAGCCATTTATGGACGCTCTCGATCGCTTGCCGGTCCGAACCCCAAAACACGATTCGTCCGCCCATCGACGTATCGGAATAGCGAACGGCGATGACGTTCTGCTCCATACCCTTGAGTCCCGGCATTGATTTCCCGTGAATGTATGCCGGGTCGGAATAGTCCCCAACCGCGAACTTCGCCGCTTCCGAGCGTAGGTGAGCGCGGACGATCGTGATTTGCGTTGCATTCATGCTGTGAACCATGAGTTCGAGCGTGCCACCGCGCGAGGTCGGCGTGAACATATGCATGGCCGCCTTCCGATCGAACGGCATTACCTGCGCTCCGTGCGACATGACCGTCGCGTGATGTTGTGCGGCGGTGTCCGCTGAAGCCGGCGCCGTAAGAAGCGCAAGCGTCACAATGAAACCGATTCTAGTCCGCATCTAACGCCTCCGAGAGAAGAGCGAGCGATTCGATGACCGCTGTACGGCGATCGCGTGGCAGCGAATGAAAAACGCGAGCGAATTTTTCGGCGCGCGACCTCGCCAAGTTTCGAGCGACGCGCGACCCGAGTGGTGTAAGTCGCAGACGCAATACCCGTGAGTCGTCCTCGTCACGCGTCCGCGCGAGCCAGCCGCATTTCTCTAACGCACTTGCAATGCGGCTGATCGTGCTCTTCTCCAGATGCATTCTGGAGGCCAGTACGTTCTGCGATAGACTCGGCTCGCGTGCGAGTTCGTGCAACGCTTGTGCCTCTGCAACAGACACGGGCTGACCACATGGCGTGCGATCGGGACGATGCAGCCCGAGCGCACGGATCAGCGCGACGATTTCGTCCTCGAACGCCGCGGCGTCCGCCGGGGAGGACGTTCTACTAGTTGTCCCTTTCAACAGTTGTAGCGTACAACTATTTAGCCGTTACGTCAAATCGGCGATACCGAGCGCGGTGTGGTGAAGTAGTCGACGCCCGCCTTTTGCAGGATCGTCTTGCCTTCTCCGTTGACGATGAAATCTTCGAATGCCTTGGCTTGATCCGGATGCGGCGCGGCCTTCATCACTGCGATCGTGTACGTGATCTTGTCGCTCATTGCTGCGGCGCCCGGCAAGGGTACGAAGTGAAGGCCTCGCGCAACGGCTTCGGTTTTGTAAAAGAAGCCTACGTCCGCTTCACCGACGTCGATTCGCGCAAGCAAGTCCTCTTCGGGAAACGTCTGCATGCTGTTCTCATCAGGCCCGAATATTTTTTCCTCTTCGTCCGCGCCGGCGAGCAGTTTCATCGCTTCAACGGTGTATGTGCCTTTCGGGTCGAGTTTTGGATCGGTGCGGCCGATCTTCAATCCCGGGGTTTGCAATGCAATGAGCACGCTCGTCTTACCGGAGGCGACGCTTCGAAAAAGTGCCGCATACTTCGATGTATCGGACCACCCGATACCAAGGCGCGTTGCCGCAAACGTCTCCGCGTGTGCAACCTTCGATCCCAGGCCTGAGACGAGCTTTGGATCGACGCTAATAAACACGTCCGGGTTCTTGATTCCGGACGCGATAAAATTCGCGAGCTGTTTGCTCCCCGCGCCCTGGCCTTGAACGTCGATTCCCTTCGCAGCCAATGCAGACTTGATCGGACCCTCCATCGGTGTCACGAGCGAGCCGGCATAGAGAACGGAAACGACCGCATTCGTTTGCGCTGATACGGGCGAAAAAGCGAGCACGAGCGTGCTCGCGACGGTTGCCGTAACGAAAGCCGCGAGCGCACGTAAAATGTTCATGGCGTTCGATTCGCCGTCACTCTCGTTCGTCCGTCAAGCGATCGAATCGGCGTAACGACGGAAACAGCAGCGTCCATAGCGCGATGACGATCAACGTTCCGGCACCGCCGAGAACAACGCTCGGCGCGGCGCCGATCAGGGATGCCACTCCGCCGGATTCGAACGCGCCGAGTTCGTTCGATGCACCGATGAAGATGTTTTCGACGGCGGAGACGCGCCCGCGCATGATGTCCGGCGTGCGCAGTTGCACGAGCGCGGTTCGAATCGTCACGCTTACCATGTCGCACGCGTCGGCGAGCGCGAGCGCGGCGAACGAGAGCCAGAACGAACGCGAGAGCCCGAAGACGATCGTGAAAACGCCGAAGCCCGCGACGCACGCGAAGAGCCACCGCCCGGCGTGACGGCGAAGCGGCCGTCGAGCGATGATGATCGCCGTGCAGGCCGCGCCGATCGCGGGCGCCGCGCGCAGGAGTCCGAAGCCGAATGCGCCGACGTGGAGAATCTGCGTCGCGAAGACCGGCAGCAGCGCGGTTGCGCCGCCGAACAATACGGCAAAGAGATCGAGTGAGATAGCGCCGAGCACGACGCTATTCGCAAAGATGTAGCGCGCGCCGTCGAGTGCGCCGCTCAGCGGCGAAACGCCGGCGTGCGCGCTCGGCTCGGGCGGTCGAGGCGTCAGCATTGCGTACGAAATTGCCGTGATGAGTTGCGCAACAGCGGCAGCGGCGAACGCAAACGGCACGTCGACGGCAATGAGCAGCCCGGCGACTGCGGGTCCGGCGATTGTGATCAGTTGCGCAGCCGACGACGTGAGCGCGGAGGCGCGCAAGAAGCGCTCGCCTTGAACGATCTGTGCGAGGATCGACCGTTGCGCGGGCGCGCCGACGGCGAAAGCTATCGATTGCACTGCGAGTACGGAGAACCACGCCGTAATCGACGCCGCATGCGCGTCCGCGAGCGCGATGTAGATAAGAGAGCAGACGAAGTTGACGACGTTGACGACGACGCCGAGCAGTCTGCGGTCAACGCGATCCGCCAGTATGCCTGCCGGAAGCGCAAGCAGAAGCTGTGGAACGAACGCAATCAACCCGACGAGACCGAGATCAAGCGCGCGGTGGCGTATCGCAAAGACTTGCCATCCGATGGTCACGTCCGCGACCGACGTTGCAAACCATCCGCTTTGCCGCGCGATGAAGTACGCAACGAATTCGCGATTGCGAAAAAGGGCCCGGAGTCGCCCGGGCCCTGGTGTCGGTTCGTCCTTCGACAAAGCTACGCTGACACGTTAGTTCAAACGGTTGCCTTCACGCCGTTTGCGTGAATCACCGGTGAGCCCGCGAGCGTTTCGACGTAGGAGACGAGCGCGCGGACCGGTGTGCCGGTCGGGCCTTTTGCTTGCCACGCGAACTCGTTGTCGAGGTACGCGGTCCCTGCAATGTCGAGGTGAATCCACGGCGTTTCGGCCACGAACGACTTCAAGAATGCCGCGGCGGTAAGCGTGCCGGCAGCGCGACCGCCGGTATTTTTCAAATCCGCGATGTCGCTCTTCATCGCGTTGCCGTAATCTTCGTACATCGGCATGTGCCAGTACCGCTCGCCGGTCGACTTTGCAACGTTGAGGAACTGTTCGACGAAGGCGTCGTCGTTCGTTACGGCGGCGCTTGCGGCATGCCCGAGCGCGATCACGCATGCGCCGGTCAACGTCGCGCAGTCGATCATCTTCGTTGCGCCCAGTTTGTTCGCGTAGCAGAGCGCATCCGCAAGAATCAAGCGGCCTTCCGCATCGGTGTTGATCACTTCGATCGTTTTACCGTTCATCGCTTTCACGATGTCGCCCGGCTTCGTCGCTTTTCCGCCGGGCATGTTTTCCGTCGCGGGAACGAGGCCGACAACGTTGATCTTCGGCTTGAGTTTGCCGATCGCGCGCATCGCCGCAATGACGCCCGCGCCACCCGACATGTCGTATTTCATCTCTTCCATACGCTCCGGCGGCTTCAGCGAAATACCGCCGGTGTCGAACGTAATGCCTTTGCCGACGAGCGCGATCAGTTCTTTGTTGCCCGGATCGCCGCTATAGCGAAGCACGATGAATTTCGGCGGCTGCGCGCTGCCTTGAGCGACGGAAAGGAACGACCCCATTCCTTCGCCGCGCGCCCGCGTTTCGTCGAAGACTTCGACCTCGAGGCCGCTTTCGCCGGCAGCTTTCGTCGCTTCATCCGCAAGAATCGTCGGCGTCATGTCGTTTGCCGGTGTTACGGCAAGCGTGCGCGCGAAGTTTACGGCTTCGCCGAGAATCGTGCCGCGATTACAGCCGGCCTCGAGCGCGCCCACATCGGCATCGCCCGCAAGAATCGTCACCGTCTCGATCGCATTGCGTTTGTCTTCATCGCCTTGATAAATCGACGTGTCGAACGATCCGGAAATTGAACCCTCCGCGATGAATGACGCGGCGGCCGTCGCATCGGCTCTTGCCGCTTCCGGCAGCGCGATTGCAATTTCGGTGATCTTCCGGCGTCCGAGGTAGCGAACGGCGGTTCCCGCATAACGCGCAAGCATGAACGGTTCGAACTTGTCCGATTCACCGAGTCCAACGACGAGCACGCGGTGGAACGGTTGATCCTTCGCGTGAAGGTATGCGAGCTCGGCGAGTTTGCCTTTCATCTCACCCGACGAAAGAACGTCGGCGATTGCACCGTTGAGCGCGGCATCGACGGCTTTCGCCGGGCCGGTCAATTCTGATCCGGAAAATACGGGAACGACCAGCGCGCCGGTGCGCACGGTGGCCGGCGCAT
Source organism: Vulcanimicrobiia bacterium (assembly GCA_963737065.1). GTDB lineage: Bacteria > Vulcanimicrobiota > Vulcanimicrobiia > Vulcanimicrobiales > Vulcanimicrobiaceae > JAMXLG01. The sequence goes on along the minus strand of CAVTRC010000001.1, from coordinate 451,539 downwards.
CGTGTGCGATACGGACTTGCATGGGCTACCTTTCAGTTGGGTGAACTAGTGGATCGGATGCTAAGAAACGTCTCCTACTTTCGTCTGCTACGCTCTGTTCGCCCTTCGCAGGTGCGGTGGTGAGCGACGAAAGTCGGACCCAGGACGCGTATGCGCGCGCCGGCGTCGATATTGGCGCCGGGAACGAAGCAGTCGCGCGGTACAAATCCGTGCTCGGTTCGTGGCGTCATCCGGATCAGCTCGACGCGATCGGTGGGTTTGGCGGCATCTTTCGCTTACCGGGCGGCGGCGATCGCGCGCTCGTAGCCTCCGCGGACGGTGTCGGCACGAAGATTTTGATCGCCGCGGAGCTCCACCGGTACGGCGGCGTAGGACGCGACCTCGTCAATCATTGTGTGAACGACATCTTGGTCGTCAATGCGACGCCGATGTTTTTCCTCGATTACTTCGCCGCCGGAAAATTGGATCCGGCGGTCGCTGCCGCCGTTGTCGAAGGATGCGCGAACGCGTGTCGCGCGCACGACTGCGCGTTGCTCGGCGGTGAAACGGCTGAGATGCCGGGCCTCTACGCGCCCGGACATTTCGATCTAGCGGGTACGATCGTCGGTATCGTCGACGTAAACGACGTGCCGAAACCGGAGACGGTTGAAGCCGGCGATGCGATCGTCGGTTTACCGGCGGTCGGCTTGCATACCAACGGGTACTCGCTCGCGCGCGCCCTCATTCCACGCGATGAGTGGAACGCAACGTTCGACGGAACGACATACGCTGATGCCTTGCTCGCCGAACATCCGTCGTATTACGACGCGGTGCGCGCGATCGAGCATGTTGCGCGGGTCAAAACGATGGCGCACATTACCGGTGGCGGATTGCTCGAGAACGTTCCCCGCACGCTGCCCGCAGGCGTAAAAGCCGTCTTCGACCAGACGCGTTGGACGGTGCCGCCGATCATGGCCGAGCTCGTGCGCCGCGGCTCGTTGCGCGATGACGAAGCGTATCGCACGCTAAACATGGGCATAGGCTACACGCTCGTGGTGCCGCATGCCGATGCGGAAAAAGCACTGCAGGCCGCTCCGCCCGCGCGCATCGTCGGGCGAATCGAGTCGCGCCGCGACGACGAGCCGCACGTCGTCGTGCATCGCTCGGGGACGTAACCGCGATACGTGTTTGCCAACCTCGTCGTCGAGCTCGACGAACGTTATGGCGCGCAGCGAGTCGCGCACGAGCAGCGGACGCTCGATACGATCGGCGTCACGCTGAACGTTCATCACGGCGCTTCCGATCGCGTTCTTGCGTGGATTGATGATGCGTTCGGCGGCACCTGGAGCAGCGAAGCGAATGCAGGTTCGAACGTCGTCGCAACACGCGACGGCACGCCGATCGGTTTCGCCACGTTCGACGCACGGGGACTGCGCTTCGCGTGGCTGCGCGGTGTCGCGGCGGCACACGGCGCCGGCGTTTTTGGCCCGTTCGGCGTTGTCGGAAGCGAACGCGGAAGCGCGGTCGGCCCAGCATTGCTCGCCGTTGCGCTGTGCGAACTTCGCGCACGCGGTTATGCGCGTGCCGTGATCGCGGCCGTCGGCGCGGAGCGGCTCATCGCGTACTATCAACGGCAGACGCGGGCACGGATCGCGGAACAATTCGATCCGATGCAATTCGTAGGACGGCCGCCGCGAACCGTCATTCTTGCATCCGGAAGCGGCACGAACGCGCAGTCGGTAATCGACAGCGTCCGCGCAGGATTACCACTCGATCTGCGCGCCGTTGTCAGCAATCGCGCCGATGCATACGTCCTGCAGCGGGCCGAACGCGCCGGCATTTCAGCGCAAAGCGTCGTGTGGGATCGGGCGCAACAGTCACGCGGCCGCTACGATGCGATGTTGCTGAGTCGCGTGTCGAGCTCCGAACCCGAACTCGTGTTGCTGCTCGGCTGGATGCATCTGCTCGACGCCCGTTTTGTCACCGCGTTTCCCGCGTTGCTCAACATTCATCCCGCGTTTTTACCGCTCGATTCCAGCCGTGACGTCGTCGGCATGCCGGACGGGTGCGAAATCCCGGCGTTTCGCGGCGCACGCGCAGTACGCGATGCCCTTAGCGCCGGAAGCGCTTGGGTCGGCGCAACGATGCACGTAGTGACGCTCGAAGCGGACCGCGGTCCCGTCCTCGCTCGGCGTCCGATGCGCGTAAGCCCGGAAGAGGACGGACGGGCGGTGTTCGCGCGGCTGCATCCGCTGGAACATGAAGTCGTGCAAGCAGCCGTGCGGCGTCGGCTTTACGAGCGTTAAGTCGTGCAAGCGAGCGGGTGCAACGCTAAGTCGGGTATGATCTGCGGGTACATTGGGTGACATGAAATATGTTAGCCTCGCGCTTGCAGCGCTGCTCGCACTCTCAACCGGGGCGGTCGCGATGGCGCAAACGCAAAATCAAGACACGCAAGGAACCACGACGCAGCAAACAACGACGACAACCACGACGACGGTCGATAAGGATCCGAACGCGGACCTCGACGACACTGCTGCGATGGGGCCGAACAATCAATACGGCGATCCAATCTGCGGCGACTGGTCGAACGGCACGTGGACGTCGAACGGAAAATGCCCAAGTTATGCCGTCGGGCCGCATCGCGCACGCGTTGTCGGAACGATCACGGCGGTAAAAGGTCATCTCGTCACGATTCAGCAAGCGACGAAGACGGTTGTCATCAACGATCAACCGGCACTCGACCGTATGCAGACCGGTAGAGTTGCCGTCGGACGTCAGATCGTCGCGTACGGCTACTGGACCGGCGACAACTTCTATGCAACCGTAATCGAATAACGTAACGATAGACGGATAATGCGGGGGCGGGTGAGAACCCGCCCTTTTGCATGGCATCGCCGGTTGAAACGGTGCATCTCAAACGCAGTCTCGGACTGCTCGACGTTGTGTTGTTCTTCGTTATTACCGGCTCGAATCTGCAATGGTGTGCGACCGCTGCAGCAGCCGGCGCGAGTTCCGTCACCGTCTGGATCATCGGCTGCTTCGCGATGTTCGTGCCGCTCGCGATTGCGGTTATCTATTTGAATTCCGTGTATCCGGAAGAAGGCGGGCTCTACATGTGGAGCAAGCACGCTTTCGGGTCGTTCAGCGGGTTCATGACCGGCTGGAGCTATTGGACGACCAATCTTCCGTATTTCCCGGCACTGTTGTACTTCATGGTCGGAAACGCGCTGTATATTTCACCCGGTGGTGTGGGTCTGCGCACGTCGGCGAGCTTCTTTATGCTGTGTTCGATCGGCGGTCTCGCGATCGGTACGGTGCTCAACATTTTTGGCCTCGACGTCGAGAAGTGGTTGAACAACGTCGGCGCGGTCGCGCGTTGGAGCGTGACGCTGCTACTCATCGGCGTGGGCATCTACGCGTGGAATCGATTCGGGTCGGCGACACCGATAAACGTGCACTCAATACGCCCGACCGCGGGCGTGAAAGACTTGATTTTCTGGTCGACGATCGCATTCGCATGGACCGGCCCTGAGTCGATCTCGTTGATCGCCGGCGAGATCCGTAATCCGCGCCGCACGATTCCGCTCGGCATCGCAATCGGCGCGCCGTTCATCGGCGGCATCTACATCCTCGGTACGATCGCCGTGCTCGTCGCGGTAAACGCTGATTCAGTCAACAGCCAATACGGTGTCGTGCAGGCGATCGAACACATCGCGTCGCGCGCCGGCTGGTCGATTCTGACGCCCGCCGCCGCGGTACTCGTCGCGATCAGTTGCATGGGCAGCGTCGGCGCATGGCTCGGTTCGGTGGCGCGCTTGCCGTTCGTCGCAGGGCTTGATGCATATCTGCCGAGCGCGTTCGGAAAAATGCACCCGAAGTACGGTTCGCCGGTCGTGTCGCTGCTGACGCAATTCGTTCTTGCAGTGCTCGTGATCGTTGTCGGACAAGGCGGCACGAGCGTCCACGGCGCGTACGACGTGCTCGTCAGCATGACGGTGCTCGTCACGATGGTGCCGTTTCTCTTTATCTTCTCGTCCGCGATCAAAGTGCGCGAGCCCGCGGTCGGCGTATCGATCCCCGGCGGGCATACATCCGTCGTGCTCGCATCGATCGTCGGGTTGATGACGACAATTTTCGCAATTGTATTCTCAACGATTCCGTCCGCAGACGAACCGAACAAACCGCTTGCGGTCATCAAGATCGTTGGACTGACGGTCGTGCTGCTTGCCGTCGGCGCGGCCGTCTATGCCGTGGCGCAGTGGCGCCGGCGTCGCGCGTCGAAAACGGCTGCTCCTTAAGCCCGCGAGCCAGAATGTTTGCTACCTGCTAAGGCTTATTTCCGCGCCATGATGCAGCGCTCCGAAAGTAGCGTACGCATGAAGTTCTTCCGGATGTTCTCTGATGTACCGCAGAATGTGTCGACGAGCTTCGGCACCACGATGTCCGCTCAACTCACCGCTGCGCACGCCGGTTGCGGGTTCCATGATCTGGTAGATGTCCGCCCAACGTTTTTTCAGAGTACGAGGGGCGATCTTAAGGAGGTCAGCAATCCTAAGGTCGCTCTCACCATCGACTGCAAACTGAAGCAGGCGACGCTCGTTCGCCTTCAAAGAAAATTTTGGCGGATTAAATCGAAGAAAAAGCGCGTTCAGCGCGAGATTCCCCGGATGCGCCGCAGCCTGCTCGCGCGTCATGATGGTAATCAAGGGATCTCGGTCGACCGGGCAATCTGCGAGTTCCCGACGGCTCTCCGCAGCATACTCAACGAACGTCTGGCCAAGGTCGATGGCAAACTCTCGAGGCATGCCGAACGATTCGTGCGCCACCGCTTGTAGCTGGCAGCCGGTGTGGTAAGCAATGAAACCATCAGAGAGTTTTGACAACACGCGCGGTATATCGAGGACGCCCACGACGTCGGATATGCCGTTATGCAAGACAAATACGCTAAGGCCGTCGGACGCGTTCGCGCAAGCGTATTCGCGCTCATCAAGAAACGGCTTCTGATCGGATAACCATTCGCGCAGCAACATTCTAGCAATGAACGGGGCTCCGTCGCGTAAAACCTTCGCGAACCGCGTCTGTCTAAGGGGCGCGGATATGCCGAAGGCGAGAATGCGTCGAGGTTCTGCTTCGTCAAAAACCACTCCCGAACGGCCGATGTCGCGCGTGAGCAGCGTGAACCACATCGTCCGCAAGTGACGGAGTTCGGCTTCACTATATAAGAAGCGATCTCGAAGTAAAGCTAGACATTGTTCAAGGTCTTCCGGATGCGTGGTGCGATTGTGAAGTTTCATCTCGCTCCCGATTCGTACGCCGGCTTGCTGGCCTAAACGCGCAACTTTGAACGATGAATTTCGCATGCGCAAAACCTGGCTGCGGAATGACTTTTTAGGTCCTGGTTACGGTTCGAGACACTTTGGTACCATTCCGGTGCGGATCGTTATCGCATGTAGAGCGGGCAATTTGTCGCTCCCGGACATAGTGTGCGATGCATTGCTTAAGGTGCTGCGCTGATTCGTTACTGAAGTTGCTACTTCGAGGTGTCCTAATGAAAACGCATATCGTTCGCACGCTCCGTTTTTGGGCGGTGCCGTGCGCTTTTTGTATTGTCGGCATTACCGCGTGCTCCGGCGGCGGACAGAACGGACGCACTACAAGCGTAATTCCAGCAGGCGAGACGCGCGCTATTCCGGCGGCCGACACCGGGATTAGGGAAGTGCCGCAGCCGCTTGTGGCGCATACCGTCGTTGCGACGGGGCTTGAAAATCCGCGTGGAATCAAGTTTGGCCCGGACGGCCGCCTCTACGTTGCCGAAGGCGGTCTCGGCGGCTATCGGAGCACCGTCGGCAAGTGCGAGCAAGTTCCGGCTCCCATTGGACCGTATCTTGGAGGATTCACGGGGCGCATTTCGTCGATAGAAGTGGCGACCGGTGTGCGCGCAACAGTCGCTCACGGTCTTCCGTCGAATCAGACGGCGGCAGCATCCGGCAGTTATGTCAGCGGCGTTGCGGACGTCGCGTTCTTGCACGGCACGCTCTATGCGCTCACCGCGGCCGCCGGATGTTCGCATGGTTTGATCGGCACGTACAATAGCATCGATCGTATCAGTCGCGACGGCACGGCTACGCCGATCGTCAACTTGAGCAAATTTATCATGGAACATCCCACGGCTCATGAAAATCCCGGCGATTTTGAGCCCGATGGCACGTGGTACAGTTTTCAAGTATTCTGCGACGCGTTTTATGCGGTTGAGCCGAATCACGGAGAAGTCGATGTCGTCACGCGGGAAGGTCGCATCAGACGGCTCGTCGACGTTTCGGCCACGCAAGGACATATCGTTCCCACATCGCTCGCGTTGTCCCGCGATGGCTTCGTGCTCGGAAATCTCAACACGTTTGACCCCGGCTCTCGATATCGCGCCAAGGTTTTTCATTTGACGACGCGAGGCGCGCTCTCCGAAATCGCCTCTGGACTTACCGCAGTTACCGGCGTCGCGGTGCATCACGGGCGGATCTACGCCTTGGAAGCCTTCACGGGCTTTTTCGCGCCCATACCATCCGTCGCGAACAGCGGAAGGGTCGTGCGGCTCGAACCCGACGGCTCGTGGCACGAGATCATCCTCGGGCTAAGTTTCCCGACCGCGATGACGTTCGACGACCATAACACGCTCTACATCTCCAACAAAGGCTTCGGGCAGCCGACGAATACCGCAGGTGAAATCGTCAAGGTGAACGTCACCGACGACTGACGAAAGACGTCCCCGTGCGAGGAGAGGCGAGATCGTCGTCTCTCCTTTCTCGTGATGAAAAGTTCTTTGCGATTGCCGAAAGCGCCGCGTCGCGCGCTTAAAACGGCTGCTGATTCAGACCCGGATAATCGTCCGGACGTGGGCCGATCGGCTCCCATACGAAGCGGCGATCCGACGCTAGAATCGCCACATCGTTGATGCTTGCCTCGCGCCGGCGCATCAATCCATGTTCGTCGAACTCCCACTGCTCGTTTCCGTATGCGCGAAACCAGTTGCTTTCGGCGTCATGGTATTCGTATTGAAAGCGCACGGCGATCCGGTTTTCTTCAAATGCCCATAAATCTTTGATGAGCCGATAGTCTAATTCTTTCGCCCATTTACGGCGAAGAAACGTGACAATCGCTTCGCGTCCTTCGAAAAACTCCGAGCGGTTGCGCCAGAGACTGTCCTGCGTATATGCGAGCGCCACGCGCTCGGGCTCGCGCGTGTTCCAGGCGTTCTCGGCCATGCGCACTTTCTGAACGGCCGTTTCATGCGTGAACGGCGGCAGCGGCGGACGATCTGTCGTGCTCATACTCGGCTCAAAACGCCGCTTCACCGAGTAGGGATTCACCGGTTTATGACCGCATAGCGGGCGGCGCGAGCGCGTGGCGCTCGCGCCGCCCTGGCGTCAGTTTGGTACTCGGAACGGAACCAGCTACTTTCGCGCTGCGGGTGTGGCGGGTTCTTCGCCCAAAATCTGCGCCTTCGTCGTGCGACTGGTCTGATCGCTCACCGGCTGCGGTTTTGTCGAACCCATCGAGCTCATCACCGATGGTTTGGGGTCCGGCAGATCCGGCTCGCTGCCGCCGACATGGGGCTTGCTCAAGTCGAACTGCCACAGCCCCTGCGCGTTGACCATGTTGTAGCCCGCACTGCTGCTCTCGCCGTCTTTCGATTCGTCGAAATACGCGTGCGTGAAACGCTCGTCGGGCGGGACGTTCGACGAGGGAAAGTTGTTCGCGATTGCCGCGAGCGCGGATTCGAACATTTTTTGATGCGCAACTTCGCGCGTCATCAAGAATGTCAGAGCGTCGCGCGCGCCGGCATCGGGGCACAGTTTGATGAGCCGATCGTAGACCGCTTTCGCGCGCGCTTCGGCGGCGATGTCCGAGCGCAAATCGCAGAGCGGGTGTCCGATCGTATCGATGTACGCCGCAGTCCACGGAGCGCCCATGGAATCCGTCAGGCGTAGCCCCGACCCGCCGGTCAGTAGCGGCATTGCCGAATCCCACGCCAGCTGCGTGTATTCGTCGTGTTTGCCGTTCATGAGATCCTGTAAGTAAGAGCCTTCGACTTCATCGATCATCGCGCCGGCGCCGCGAGCACCCTTGAGTAAGCCCGTGATGAGTTGCCCAATCATCTCGAGGTGCGAGAGCTCTTCTGTTGCGATATCGAGCAGCATATCGCGGCGTGGCACATCGCTTTCCGCCCACCCCTGCGTAAAATACCGCATTGCTGCGGCTAGTTCACCGTTCGGTCCGCCGAATTGTTCCAGGCACATCTTTGCGAACTTCGGGTCCGCCGAGTCGACGTGCACGGTGTATTGCAACTTCTTGTTGTGTACGAACATCATTCTCCCTCGTTACGAATTCATTGCTGCCACCTACCCAGCGAGACGCGAGCAAAACAGGGTGAAGCGAGCCGTAAAATGCTTCCTTGCCGGCGTGTTGGCATGCGCCTGAAGATTGGGAAAGAGCATAGCTAGCTCATGACGACGTCGTCCATTGCACTGGAAGGACAGGCGCGCGAACAAGCGCTGCGCGAGCGCGATCGGTTCCGCGTGCATCACGCGCGCAGCAGCGGACGCAAGTGGTTGCTGCTCGCTCTGCTCGTAGGTCCCGGCATGTTGACCATGCTCGGTGAGAACGACGGACCGAGTATGCTCTCGTACGTCACGACCGGGTCACTCTACGGCTTGCGTTTTTTTGCGCCGCTCGTTCTGCTCACATTTGTGATGGCGTATGTCGTACAAGAGGCCACGATTCGGATAGGCATAGCAACGGGACGCGGTCACGCGGAGCTGATATTCGAGCGCTTCGGCAGAGGGTGGGGGTATTTTGCGTTAGCTGATCTCGCATTCGGGAACGTCCTCACACTCGTTGCGGAGTTCGTTGCGATCTGTTCGGGCGCCGCGTTCCTCGGTGTTCCGGCGCTCGTCGCGGTCATCTGCTCGTGCGTGGTTGTGATCGGTGCGTTTGCCGCGCGGCGCTACTTCACGTGGGAGCGTTTCGCGATGGCGCTCGCAGCGTTCAATCTCGTGTTTATCCCGGTCGCTTTTGCGGCCCAGCCGCATGCGCAAGCCTTCGCCAACATCTTCAACGTCTCGCTTGCGAGCAGCCGTCCGTTCGATGCAACGTTTGTGACACTGATCCTCGCGAACGTCGGCGCGACCGTGACGCCGTGGATGATTTTCTTTCAACAGAGCGCGGTCGTCGACAAGGGCCTCGCTCGCTCCGACTTGTGGCACGCGCGGTTCGACACCGCGGCGGGCGCACTCGTCGCGGCGGTCGTCGCAATCGCCGCGATCGTGGTCGGCTCGGTGCTATTGTCGCGTGGGACGTCGACGCTGCAAACGAGTGCCGACTTTGCCGCGGCACTGATGCCGGTGCTTGGGAAGCATTTCGCCACGCTCTTCGCGCTCGGTATGATCGAAGCGGGCATCACGGCCGCGGTTACGATTTCGGCGAGCACTGCGTATGCCGCCGGAGAAGTTGTCGGTGGCGGCAAGAGTTTGAATCGCAGCGTGCGGGAAGCAACGGTGTTCTACGGCGTTATGGGCGCGTCGCTCGTGATCGCCGCCGCAGTCGTCTTGTGGCCGCATGCGCCGCTGTTGATGCTTGCGCTGCTTGCGAACGTGGCGGCCACGGTGTTGATGGCGCCGGCCTTGGCGTTCGTCATACTGCTCGCTAACGATCGCCCGATCATGGGGTCGCTCGCGAACGGTCCGGTCGCGAATATTGCAGGCGGCACGGTGATGGCCGCCGTTTCGCTTCTCGGCCTCGCTTACGGCGCGATAACGCTCGTTCCGGCGCTTTTGCGAATATGAATCGCCGGCCGGAGGAGCTCGGCGAGGCGGCCCGATTCGGCGAGAAACGCATCGTGCCCGTGGTCCGTCTCTAGCTCGATATAGTCAGCACCGAATTTTTCGGCCGCTGCACGCACGTCGTGCGGGCGGAACAGCCAGTCGGAACTGATTCCGACGAACGTGACGCGCGGTCCATGGAGCGATCGTCTGCGGACGTCGAATGAATCCATGGCGTGCGTCAATGTAGTGTAGGTGCGGGCGTCCATCCGTCCGATGAAGCGCGCCGCTTGCAAATCCAGGTACCCTTCGACGTCGAAACGCGACCGATCGTTGCGATCCGGGTTACGGCCGTGGCGGGCGTTCAAGAGTTCCTCGGATTTATAGGTCAGCATTGCGAGTTTGCGGGCCGTACGTAAACCGCGAACCGGATCGAGTTGAAGACATTCACGTTGAATCGCGTTGAGCGCGATTCCCATTGCACTGTGATGGTCGTGCGCGCCGATGACGATCGCGTTTTTGATGCGGCCGGGAAAATCGAGCGCCCATTGCAGTGCCTGCATGCCGCCGAGCGATCCACCGACGGCAAAGGCGGCCGACTCGATCCCGAGTTCATCGAGAACGCGCGCTTGCGCGCACACGATGTCTGCAACGGTGACGCGCGGCGTCCACGTCGAGCCGTAGCAACTGCCGAGTACGTTGATGCCGATGATACACCAGCCGGACGGGTCGAAGAGCGCACCTTCGCCGACGATGCCGGGCCACCACTCCGCCGCCCGGCTCGAACCGGTCAGTGCGTGATTGACGAGCACGATGTTGTCGCGAGCGGCAGATGGAGAGCCATACATCGTCACACGCTGCTGCACGTCGTGCAGCAGCGTGCCATCGTGCAGCCGAAGCGATCCGATGCCGATCGTCAGCTCGCGCAACGGTTAGTCCGCCAGCGCTTGACGCAAGTCGGCGATGATATCGTTGATGTCCTCGATGCCGACCGAGAGCCGGACCGTCGATGCGTCGACGCCGCTCTGCAGGCGTTCGGCGTCGCTCAGTTGCTGATGCGTCGTGCTCGCAGGGTGAATGACGAGCGACTTTGCATCACCGACGTTTGCGAGTAGAGAGAAGAGCCTGAGGCGATCGATGACGCTTTTTGCTTCACGCTCGCCGCCCTCAACGCTAAACGTCACGATGGCTCCGGCGCCGTTCGGCAGATATTTACGCGCGCGTTCGTGTGCGGGATCACCCGGCAAACCCGGATATGCGACGCTTGTCACTCGAGGGTGCTGCGAGAGGAACTCGGCGACGGCGAGCGCGTTACTGCTGTGACGTTCTACGCGCAGACCGAGCGTTTCGATGCCTTGCAAGAGAAGCCATGCGTTGAACGGAGAGAGCGCGGCGCCGATGTTGCGCAGGAGTTGAACGCGCGCTTTGACGATGTAGGCGATATTACCGAACGCGGCGGCGTATTGCAATCCGTGGTACGACGGATCGGGCTCGATGAACTCGGCGAAGCGCGGATTGATGGTCCAGTCGAACGTCCCGCCGTCGACGATTACGCCGCCGATCGCGGTACCGTGCCCGCCGATGAATTTCGTCGCCGAATGTACGACGATATCGGCGCCGTGTTCGATCGGACGCAACAGGTATGGTGTTGCGAGCGTGTTGTCGACGATCAGCGGAAGACCATGGCGGTGCGCGAGTTCGGCATAGAGTTCCACATCGAGCACGTCGATCTTCGGGTTGCCGATCGTTTCCGCGAAGAGCGCTTTCGTATTCGGACGAATTGCCGCTTCGACGCTATGGGGATCGTTGAAGTCGACGAGGCTGACCTCGATGCCGAAGCGTTTGAGCGTGTGCGTGAACGCGTTATAGGTTCCGCCGTACAGGGATGCGCTGCTGACGAGATGGTCGCCGTTCTTCGCGAGATTGAGGATCGAATACACGACGGCGGCTTGTCCGCTGGAGACCGCGAGCGCACCCGCACCGCGTTCGAGCGCCGCAACGCGTTGTTCGAATACGTCGGTGGTCGGATTGTTGATGCGCGTATAGATGTTGCCGAACTCTTCCAGTGCGAAGAGCTTGCCCGCGTGTTCCGTTGAATCGAACAGATAGGAGGTCGTTTGATAGATCGGAACGGCGCGCGATTTCGTCGCCGGATCGCCGTTGTGACCGCCGTGCACCGCGACGGTATCGAACGATTGCGGGTGGTCCGTTTCGAGCGTAATGCTCATTGAGTGCCGTGTTCCTTTCCCCGTCATAACAACGCACGCTTGAGCGTGCGAGACGGGAGCATCAAGTAGTGTGTCATCCCACAACGCGTAGCGTGGGAGTTCCGGATGACGCGGAAGACCGGTGAAGATCGGGGCAACGTCGAGCGCCGGTTCAAGCGCACGCAGCTGACGTGCAACGTCGCGACGCTCGCCGAGCGCGCGCAGCGACGAAACGACGTCGCCGAGGATCGCCGACGCGGTTGCCGGTCCGCCGGCACCGCGCCCGCGCATAGTGAGCGGACCGGCATCGCGGGCGGCGACGCGGACGATATTTTCCGGTCCGCTGAGCGTTGCGAACGGGTGATCGCGCGGGACGAGCAACGGCGCGACGCCGGCGAACGCGCCGTCGTCGCAGCGTGCTGCTGCGGCAATCAAGCGAATACGATAGCCGAGCGCTTGCGCGCGCGCGATTTCGCGTTTTGTTACGCCGGCGATCCCGGTGTGGCGAATGCGCGGCGAGATGACCGCCAGACCGAACGCGAGCTGCATCAATACCGCGAGCTTGTGCGCGGCGTCCACGCCGTCGATATCGTTCGATGGGTCCGCTTCGGCATAGCCACGCGCTTGCGCCGCGGCGACGGCTTCAGCGAATTCCGAGCCGGCGTCCATCTCCGAGAGAATTGCGTTGCACGTCCCGTTCACGACGCCGGCAAGCGCGTCGATACGATCGCCTGCGAGCGCGTCATAAAGCATGCGTACGACGGGAATCGCGCCGCACGCCGCGGCTTCGTAACGCAGACCCGCACCGCGCGCCGCTGCGAGAGCCTGCAGGCGTGGACCCTGCGTCGCGAGCACATCCTTGTTCGCCGTCACGACGGACCGGCCGCGTTCCAGCGCGATCTCGATGAGTTCACACGCCTGTGCCGTGCCGCCGATACACTCGATCACGATATCGACGCGTGAATCTTCGACGATTGCACGCGGATCGGTCGTGAAGAGTCGCGTGTCGATCGACTCGATCCGTGTTCTCGTCGCGTCGCGGATTGCAATTGCGCGCAGTTCATAGTGCACGCCGCTGCGGCGTTCGATCACATCGCGCTCGTAGAGTAAACGCTCGGCGACGCATGCACCGACCGTACCGCAGCCGAGCAACGCGATGCCCGCGGTGGATACCATTCCTCATGCCTCCTTTTGAGACGGGAAAGCGAGGAGTGAAACGACGACGCCCCTCGCCATTGCGGCGAGGGGCGTCGTTTGCGATTCGATCCCGCGTACTACACGGTTCGCTCCACGACGGCCCGCGCCGCGCGCATTTGCATGCAGCACATCGGGCACATCATCGCGACGTCAGTAAACATTGCGCAAAGGCTATCACGAGCGTTTGGCGGCGTCAAGACTAGCAACCCTTCGCGCGCAAATCTTTTTGGAGTTCCGCGCTCTGGCTTTGATCGTAGAGACGTTCCTGCCGGGTCGTCGTCGGCAGCGAAATCTGTTGCGTCAAATACGAGATGACCGCGCGGTCGGAATCGCACGAGCCGTAAATCGTCGGCGAGAGCGGCGCGAAGGTTGGGTTCGCGGTCAGCTGCGGAAGATTTCCGCCGCTGAATAGCGGTCCGCCGTTCCACGACGGCGTCAGCGTGGGCATCGGCTGCACCGGCGCGCGCGTGTTGATTTGGTACTGCAATTGGCTGATCTGACGCTCGATTTGCGTGCGCTCCGCCGCACTCGTTCCCGGCAGATTCGCCTGAAACTGCAAGTTTTGAATTTGCTGACGATCTTGCGTCGACTGCGGCAGGCTCGTCTGCGCGAAAGCAAGCAACGGAACAGCCGCTGCGGCGAGTGCGATCAAAGCGGGGCGTAGCGTCATCATGACTGTAGATATACCACGTTGCGCGAAAAGGGTTGCTAAGCGGCGCGAATTTCAAAGGGCAGATTGGGATCGGCCGAGAGTGTAAGCGCGTCCACTTCAACGACCTCTCGCTGATGATATGCCGCGGCGGCAATCATCGCCGCATTGTCGGTGCAGTATTTCGGCGGCGGAATGAAGGCCGCGATGCTGTTGCGTTTGCTCCACGACCGGATCGCCTCTTGCAGCGCCGAATTCGCCGCGACGCCGCCCGAGATCACGAGCGCGTTGTACGCGCCGTCTTCAAATGCGCGCGAAACGCGCGCGAGGAGCACATCGACAACCGCCGCTTGAAACGATGCGGCGACGTCTTCGGGTTTTGCCCGTCGGCCTTCGTCGGATTCGAGAAAATAGCGAACCGATGTTTTGAGGCCCGAGAACGAAAGATCGAGGCTTCCCGGATCGGGACGGTGACGCGGGAACGGATGTGCTTTCGGGTTACCTTCGCGCGCAAGCCGGTCGAGTTGCGGTCCGCCGGGATAAGACAGACCGAGAAGCCGCGCCGTTTTATCGTACGCTTCACCCGCCGCATCATCGCGAGTGCGGCCAATGATGCGCATGTCGATCGGTGAACGGACATCAACGAGTTGCGAGTGGCCTCCGGAAACGAGCAGGGCGAGAAACGGAAATGGAATCGGTTCGTCACGATCGAGAAACGCCGCGAAGATGTGTCCGTGCAGATGATTGACGCCGTAGAGCGGTTTGTCGAGCGCAAACGCGAGCGCTTTCGCCGCCGCGACGCCGACGACGAGACTGCCGATCAAGCCGGGTCCGCGCGTTACGGCGATCCCGTCCAAGTCGTCGAGCGTAAAGTTCGCGCGTTCGACCGCATCGGCTACGGCCGCCGAGAGGAGCGCAACGTGCTGGCGGCTCGCGATCTCGGGCACGATGCCACCGTATTTCGCGTGGAATTCATCCTGATTCGTCGAGACGCTCGAAAGCACCGAACGGCCGTCGCGCACGACCGCCGTCGCGGTATCGTCGCACGACGTCTCGATTCCGAGCAGAAGCATTGTCACCGGATTGGACCCTGCAGCCGCAATACATGCACGGTATTTCGCGCGACTGCCGTATCGGAGAACGGAAGCGTAAGCAGTTCGCCGCGGATCCAGGCGCCGGCTTCGTCGTCGTAGTAGGGCGAGCCCGGTTCGCCCGACTCGCCGGTCGGAATCGAGATGCCGCCGGCATCCCAATCGCCGGCGTTCCACACGGCGCGAAAGCCTTGAGCAAATCCTGTTTCTTGCACGTGTATCGTATATTCGTCGCCGTTCCCCGGCAGCGGACGCCCGCGCAAAAAGCCGTACCACATCGGCGATAGCGGGTGCTCGACGTCCACCGCACCTTGCACCGACCACGGCCCGCGGGCGGCGGGGCCGTAGAACGTCGAGTCGACGGAAAACTGCACGCTCTGCCGTTGCGCCGGATCGCGCAGCCGCTGCATCAACAGCGCGAGCGATCCCGTTTGTGATTCGAGGTCGGTTCGGACGGCGTACGCTGCTGAGGCGAGGCGCGACTCGGGATCAAAGCGGCCGTTCCAGCGGCGCAGCTGTGCAGCGCGCAGGTCGCGAGCGATCTCTGCGTCGATCGGTGAAAATGTATCGTTTTGCATCATGCGAAAATACGAAACGTCGTACTTGTCGCGCGCGTGGAGGAGCGCTGCAATGCGCCACGCGCGGTACGGCGGTTCGAACGCGGCCGATAGGCGAAGCGGATAATGCTCGCCGTACATTCTATTGTTCGCGCTGATGAGGATCGCATTGCGCGAGGGATCGCGATGCGGAAGATCGCCAAAATTTACGAGCTTTACCGGCGTACGCAGCAACGACAGCGGGTGCGCGTGGCGTCCCCACGCTCCGTCGAGCGGGATGAGGCCGGCGAGGTGATAGGCGATTGCGCCGCCCCGGCCGGCGACAAGGAAGTTTTCCGGCGACCCGCGGTACGAGGCGAGCACGTGCATTGCGTCTCGAATGGAGTTTGCTCGATCGAGCGCGAGCACCGTCGTGATGCTGCCGCGCCGTTGCCAATAGACCGGCCAGCGAACCGCGATCGTCGACGAAGCGCCGGTGGAGACGTAGAACTCCGTTGCGTTTCGATAGTACGTTCTACAGACGTCACGCGAGAAGCGCACGTGAAAGCACTCGGCAACGCCGTGCGCGCGCGGAGAAGACGTTCCGCGATATAAGACCGTCGTTGCGGCTTGCGCATTGGTTGCGCCCCACGCGATGCGCTCGTTGTGTCCCAGCACGATGCCCGGCAAACCGGGCAGCGTTGCGCCCGCGGCATGGAACCCCGGCGCGCGCAGATCCATAACGTACCAGATCGCCGGAATGGAGACATCGACGTGCGGATCATTTGCGAGCAGTGCGTGGCCGTCAAGCGCACGGGAACCGGCTGCTGCCCACGCGTTGCTTCCGATTCGCGGCGCGCCGCGAAATGCGATCGATGGTTCATTCGTGCATCTGTTCGCCGGTCGAGGAGAGGGGTCGGTGTCTCCGTCCACGGTGACGTCGTAGCGCGGGTCCGAAAGTGGAATGAGTTCGGAATAGCATGCTGGGTCGGTTCGCCTCCACGCGTCGTCGCGCGCGAGGATGTCGTGCCATGAGTCGCTGAGTTCGAGGGCAGCCATCGTCGCGATCGCGATGGAATCGTACGGCGTCCACCGTTGCGGGCGGTACAGCAAGAGACGAAATTCAACGGGCAACGGTTGTGCGTCGATTGCTTCATTCACGCCTGCACTAAACGCCAAGAGTGCAGCGCGCGTTGTGGCGTCGGCCGAACTCCACTGACGCCGTGCAATCCCGGCGACGTCGACCGCGCGCATTGCTTGGTCCAACCCAAGCGCACGTGAGCCAAAGAGTTCGCTGAGCCGGCCGTACGCATACCGCCGCGCCAAGTCCATTTGGAACAGACGGTCCGACGCTTCGGTAAATCCTTGCGCGAAGAACAGATCGTGCTCTGTCGCGGCGTGGATGTGCGGGACGCCGCGGCGATCGCGCGCGATCGCTATCGTCGTCGTGATGCCGGGCGTTGTGACGACGCCGTCGGTTTTTGCAACGCTGACCAGGCCGATCGCCGTATTGCCGGCGTACCAGAGCAATACGCTGATCGCGAGGACTGCAAAAACGACCGCATGACCGCGCAGGCGCGTCGCGACTGCGCCCGCCGGTGAGGGGTCCCGGCATTCGGCCCAGCGGGCGTCTTTGCGGACAAAGAAACTCACATAGTCTTTAACTGCGCGGGGAGGTCAAACGTGCCGGGGGCCAGGCGAACGAAGTTGCGCTCGTCGCGCAGAATGAGCCGCTTGGACTTCGCGAACTCGAAATTTGCCATCGCTTCGGCATCGCCGCGCAGCCGCTCGCGGTAGCGCTCGTAGTCGCTCAGCGACTGGAATCCGATGATGCCCCACGCGACATCGTTGGTTCCCTCGTACGGAAGGAAGTAGCCGATCAGATGGCCTCCACAGCGAGGAATGCTCTTCGCCCAATTCGCGGCATATTGGGCGAACGCGTCGAGCTGAAACGGATCGATTTGGTAGCGGATGAGGCACGCAATCACGAGTCGAGACTTCCCTTCGTTGAGCGCGGCGCAAACGTGCGCCGGTGCGACGGCAAAGGCCGCGCCGGACGCGGCGATCGCGCGAAGGACTTCCCGGCGGGTCGGCTGCTGCACGAGTCCGTTGTACCACCGAATTA
This sequence comes from Vulcanimicrobiia bacterium, assembly GCA_963737065.1. Lineage (GTDB taxonomy): Bacteria > Vulcanimicrobiota > Vulcanimicrobiia > Vulcanimicrobiales > Vulcanimicrobiaceae > JAMXLG01. Next base: position 433,940 of record CAVTRC010000001.1, on the reverse strand, counting down.
CTTCGCGTGCGGGTGAAATGTCGTCAATCGGAACTGCGACGAAACACGAACGGCATTTGGTGTTTCATCTTTATTTCGAGCGAACTGAATCGGCCGTCGTGGAGGTCGTGAAGCGTTACCGTAAGCGGCGTTCCGGTAATGGCTGCCGAGCTCGTGCTCGTCGGAACGAGCGTAAGCACCCGCTCTGCCGACGTAGCTCCCGCAAGCGCCCCCGGTAATGTGATCTTTAGCGACGCATCGAGCGCTTCGATCGCGATGGACGCCGCCGTAACGCGAGAGGTATAGCGCCCGAGCATCGGTGCCGAATCGATTGTTGCAGCTCCCGGCTGCAACGTGTTGCGATTGCGCTTGAGATGGAGTTCGAGTGCGCCGAGGATGCTGACCGTTAACGCCGAGGGTTCGCCGAAGTCGTCGAGATCGAATCGCACGCTTGGCTGATACTTTGCAAAGAGCTCGTTTTCCGGTTGCAATACGAACGCGTCGAAGTGTAGGTGTTCGAGCCGGCCGTTGAGGCCGATGAACTCGAGGGCAAGCGCATCGCCGTTCTCGCTCACGGTTGCGGTACCGTAGAAAGCATCTTCGTAGACGCCCGCGTACGCAGCGAACGGACGCGATGGGCGCGTTCCCGCGATCGTTGAATTTTTCCGGTCGTTCAGCATGAAAGCGAGACGTTCGTGCGCGTCGTCATGCTGGTTCTTGAATCGCACGAGCCAGTTCGTGGAGCCGCCGCCCAGTGCATCGTCGAGCGCGCGGTAGACGAGCGCTTGCGGCAATGCGCTCCCGTCCGCATTCGCAAGCGCCACGAAACCAAAACCGATAGCGGGAACGACGCACGCAACGGCGGTCATGCCGTCGATGTTGCCGCTATGCGTGATGACGGTCTGGCCGCGATAGGAGAAGAGAAACCACCCGTATCCGTAGCTCAAGAACGTTGCATCGGGAAACATCTCGCTCCACGGCGACGCATACGCAATGAGCATTTGCGGCGTATGCAATGCGTCCATCGATCCCGATGTCAGAAGCCGGCGGCCGTCGACCGTGCCGTCACCGAGGTGCAAACGCAACCATCGCAGCATGTCGCGCGCGCTGGAATAGATCGAACCGGCCGCGTTGGAGTTCGTTCCGGAGTCGTGCGCAATGGGGCGCAGTGTGTCGTCGAGTTCAGCGTGCGGCGTCGCGACATTCGTCATGTCTTCGATGTACTGTGGATGCGAACGGCTGCGCGTCATGCCGAGCGGTTGGAGAAGGCGGCGATCGATGAACGCGTCCCATGAGAGACCGCTCGCCGCACGAATGACTTCGCCGGCGGCGACGTACATAATGTTTTGATACCCGAACGTCGTGCGAAACGCCCAGCTCGGTTCGAGGTATCGCGCGCGATGCAACACTTCGTCGACGTTATATGCGCTTTTGTACCACATGAAATCACCGCGCGCGAGACCGCTGCGGTGGACGAGCAAATCGCGAATCGTCATTTCGCGCGTTACGTACGGGTCGAAGAGCCGGAACGACGGCAAACGATCGATGACGCGCGTATCCCAATCAACTGCGCCTTCATCAACGAGCATCGCGGTGGCCGCGCATGTGAACGATTTCGAGACCGAACCGATCGCGAAGAGCGTATCGGCGTCAACGGCCGCACTGCGATCGGTGCTGCGGGTGCCGAAACCGCGGCAGAGCAGCTCGCATCCATCCGAAATGAGCGCGCAACCCAGTCCGGCGACGCGATAGCGTTCGAGCGCGGCCACGACGTCGCGTTCGAAATTTCCCATTACATCCGCCCCGTCGTGAGCGAAATTGCGCGCGCTTGGCGCGCCGAGTCGTTGCGCAGCGAGTGCGGATAGCCGGCGGCAAACACACAACACTGGCCCGCGCTCATCGGATAATCGATGCCGTTGACGACGACGACGACCTCACCATCGATCACGTACACCACGTCGATACCCTCGTGCGCGAGCTCGTTCTTGAACTTGCTGCGCGGTGCGAGGAGCAGCGCGATGAAGTCGAGGTCGACCCCCGGCAGATGGATCGTTTCATAGTCGATGCCGCGTCCGCGGTTGACTTTCTTGCGCGTTTCCGGACCCATAAACGTCGGCCGCGAACTCTGCGCGCTGAAACCGAGAAACGAGCCAAGATCGTAATCAAAAAACTTCGCGAGCCGCGCAGCCCGGCCGAGCGAAATGTCGGTTTCTCCGCGCTCCAAGGCGCGAATGAACGACGCCGAAAGGCCCGTCGCGTCCGCAACGTCCCGAACGGTAACCCGATTACGCTCGCGCAGGCGTTTGAGGATCGTGCCGACGTCGGGAACCGGTGCGTCTTTCATTGAGCGCGTATCAGGCGGTCGCGCTGGGAAGTCCTTTTGTTGCGCGGCCAGTATTCGAGATCGCGTTTTACGTACGGGATTGTTTCGAAATCGATGCTGAGTGCACCGGGACTGCTCGCATATAGCACGCGAGACGCGAGCGGCGCAAACTTACCGTAGAAATGGTGCGTGGATTTCACCACGATGATCTTTGCGGCGTGGAGGTTGATGCCGAGATTCGTAAACGCTGCAGGCGAGAAGACTTGCGAGCGGATCGAAGCGAGCACGAGATCGATACCTCGAGCGTGAACCCACGCGCTGCGTCCGAGCGGCACGACGCCGGAATCGTCCATTGCATCTTGCGCGTGTTCTTCCGCAAGCGCACGCACCGTAACGGTGAGATCGACCGGTGCGCCGGACGCCGGCCCGAGTTTGCCACCGATTCGTAGCGGAAACGACGCGCCGATGCCCGCCTCAAAACACAAATCAACGGCGATCGGATCGTAATATGTGCCCGTTACGGCGTTCGTCGCTCCATTGCTCAGCAGCGCCTCAAGGATAAAGGTACTGTCGCCCGGCGCACCGCCGCCCGCGTTGTCCGCCATGTCGGCTATCACGACTCGTCCGTCCGTCTGCGCGCACGCGATCCGGACCGCCTCGTCGAACGGCAACGCCCGCAACGCCGCGTCTTCACGGAGCGCGCAGAATCGTTCGCCGAATTCGGTCGAAACGCGCAACGCCAACTGCGGATCGCCGTTCGAGATCGCGAGCACCTTCGTGCCGGCACCCGCGACGTCTCCGTACGGAAATCCGTGGATCAATGAAAGCGAAAGCACGTCGTTGCCTTCACGGGCGAACATGTCGTCGACGAAGCTGCGCAGCGGTTCGCGCGTCGTCGGAAAAAGCCCGTTCGTGCGGCAATCGTAGACGCAGGTCACCGGGGTGATGCGGCCGTCTGCGGCGAGCGTGCATAAGCGGTAGAGGTCGCGGGCACGGGCCACGATATCGACGTGGGGATATTCCTTGTATGCGATGATGAGGTCTGCAGCGCTCGTCATCGCGTCGGTCACGTGCGAGTGCAGGTCGAGCTCGGCGCCGACGATCGTACCCGTGCCGGTAATTTGCCGGACGCATTGCAAGAGGTCGCCTTCGCAGTCGTCGTAACCGTCGGCTACCATCGCGCCGTGAAGATACAGCAGCACTGCGTCGACCGGCAACGCGGCCCGGAGATCGCGCAGGATGCGATCGCGTAGCTCTTCGTAGACGGCGCGAACCGTTTTGCCCGCCGGTTCCGCGACCGCCGCAATGCTCTCAGCGATCTCGTGTCCTTCGCCCCGCGCCGACTCGCGCCAAGCGATCATCGACGCAAATTCGGAGGGCTGGTCGTCGGCGACGATGCCGTTGTGGGTGAACGCTGCTCGCCCCGTGGGAATCGGTGAAAAGGTATTCGTCTCCGTGACGAGGCCGGCGGTGAAAATGCGCAACGCTGCCTCCCGTGGTACAGGACCGTCCGGTGCTTGAGCAGTATTTTGCTTTGTGCGCCAAAATATCATCTTTTGCGCCGCAACACTGATAGCAGCGCTTGTGGCTGCCGGCTGCACGAAGGACGGAACGCGCCACGCCGACGCTTCTTCGCTTACCATCGGCGTACTCGGCGAAGCGCACTCGCTCAATCCGCTCCTCGAAGAGGGGTCAGTCTCGGGCACGATTGGTCCGCTCATTTTCTCATACTTGTTGACGGTCGACGCGCGTGGGCGTTTGCAACCTGATTTGGCCCAAGCGATTCCATCGGCCGGCAACCGCGGCATTTCTCCGGATGGAGAAACGGTGACGTACCATCTGCGTCACGGCGTGCGCTGGCAAGACGGGAAGCCGCTCACTTCCTCGGACGTCGTCTACACGTACGATCTGATCATGAATCCGTCGACCAACGTGCCGTCGCGCACGGGCTACGATCGCATCGCGACGGTCACGGCGCCCGACGCCTATACCGTTCGCGTGCGCTTAAAACGCCGGTTCTCGCCCGTGCTTTCCGACTTCTTTGCGCCGGATACGAACTACCCGGTTTTGCCGAAGCACGTGCTGAAGGCGCACCCAGACATCAACCACGGCGCATTCAATACGATGCCGATCGGCAGTGGCCCGTATCGCGTGGAGCAATGGTCGCGCGGCGATTACATTCGGTTCGCGGCCAATCCAACGTATTTCGGCGGAGCGCCATCGATCGCGCATCTCATGTTGAAAACCGTTCCAAGCGTGACAACGATGTACGATGAATTGCACACGGGCGAGCTGGACGCTGCCTTCCCGACGGTGGCGCAATACGCGCATGACTTTCGTCCGATTCCCGGCGTGAGCGCAGTCAAGAAACGTACCGGGGGTGCCGTCTTACTGATTTTCAACGTCGCAAGCGCGCGATTGTCCGACCCGCGCGTACGGCGCGCGCTTGCGCAAGGCGTCGACTATGCGCGCATCGTGCATGCCGCCACGCGTGGCATTCAATCTCACGACGATGCCGCAGGCGGTTTATTCGGTGCTGCGTACGATGCTTCGGTGCGGCCGTTGCCGTTCGATCTCTCGCGCGCAAAAGCGCTGCTCGATGCGGCGGGCTGGCGCGGAGGAGCGGCCGGTCTGCGCTATCACGACGGCGTACCTTTCGAGCTGCTTTACACGTACGACTTGCAAGAGACGGAGGGCACAGACTTCGGCGTGCTCTTGCAACAAGCTCTGCGCGCACTCGGCGTGAAACTGACGCTGCGCGGCTACGCGACTCAGATGTTCACCGCGCCGGCTAACGACGGCGGACCGTTGCTTTCAGGCAGATTTGAAATGGCGTTCGTACAGCTGATCCCGCAAACGGATCCGGACATGAGCTGGTTTTTCGGGTGCGATCAAATGCCGCCGAACGGATTCAATCTTTCGCGTTTCTGCGATCCGCAAACGACGGAAGCGGATGCCGAGTCGATCGCAAACTATGATTGGAGCCAACGGCGGCGCGAATCGATCGTCATTCAGCGTCGGGTCGTTGACGAAGTGCCGTTGATTCCGCTGTGGCAACAAGGTCAAGTCGTGGTCCGCATCGATGCGCTGCAAGGCGTCGATCCGTCGCCCGCGTCACCGTTGTGGAACGTCGCGCGGTGGCGGCTGCAGCGTTAAGCGGACGCCGTACGGACGTTAGCGGTCGTAGAGTAGGCGCGAGATTTTTAGTGCGATTGCTTCGGGGTCGGCGGTTGACTGATTCGTTAACACGATGATCTCGAGGCCGTCGGATGGGAAGACGAGATTCATGGCGCGCGCGCCGATCGTTCCGCCGTTGTGCCAGACGACGCGACGGCCCTCGTCTTGACCGGCCATCCATCCGAATGCGTAGCCTTGTGCGATGTTGTTTCGTTTGTCTTTTCCGGGAAGCACGGGAATGCCGGCCGGCGGCGTAATTGCCGTTTGTACGCTGCTTCGATTCAACACCTTGCCGGCGAAGAACGCGCCGTCCCAGCGGACGACGTTGCCGGCATTGGATGCAAGCGCGCCGGCTGCGTTCGCCCATGACATGTCATAGGGCGGCACTCTGACGTAGTGCTTCTTTACGTAGTCATAGCCTTGTGAGGTGTTGGCACCGGCCGGCGGCGCAGTCGCCATATATTCCGTCGCTCGCAGATCGAGCGGATTGAGAATCGCGGACCGCAGGTACGCCTCGTACGATCGTCCTGAAATCTTCGCGGCGAGCATGCCGAGGATCGCATAATTGGTGTTGCTGTATGCCCACTTCGTACCCGGACGGAATTGCAGCGGGCGGTTTGCGACCAGCTGGACGTAGTACGAAATGCGATGCGGTTTCACGGTTGCCGCGAGGAGGGACGCGTAGAGCGCTTTATTCTCGAGATAGTCGTCGAGGCCCGACGTTTGGTCGAGCAGCTCGCGCACGGTGATCTGTTTCGCGTGCGGAACGTCCGGCAGATAGCGCGCGATCGGCGCATCGAGGCTGACACGTCCGCGCTGCACGAACAGCATCACGCCGGCCGCAGTGAATTGCTTCGTAATCGAGCCGATCTCAAAGACGGTGTCCGCGGTGACGGGAAGGTTCGCTGCGCGATTTCGTAATCCGAAGCCGCCGGAGTAGAGCAACGTGCCGTTGCGTCCCACGCCTACCTCGACGCCGGTGAGGTGTTGCGTCGCCATGGCTCCACGCACGATGGAGGCAATCGCTGCCGTTTGCATGGTGCTGAGCGCTGCGGCAAACACGATCGAGACTCCGATCATGTTGACCTCTGCGTTTCCTGCGCGGCAAGCGACGTAGAAAATCCCCAAACGTCTTCAGGGCACTCGATGCAGCCGTCTCGGTACGTGGCCGACGGCGTACGATCCGATTTGAGAAGGAGCGGTCCGTCGAGATCGACCACGTCACAGCGTTGCGCGACGATAAACCCCGGAGCCATCGAAAGCGACGTGCCGCCCATGCATCCAACCATGACGTTGAGCCCGAGCTCGCGCGCGCGTTGCTGCATGCGCAGGGCGTCGGTGAGACCACCGCACTTGTCGAGCTTAATATTGATCGTATCGAACCGGCCGACAAGCCGCTCGATATCCGTCAACGATTGCACGCTCTCGTCGGCGGCAATGGGAATGGGCGACTCCACGTCATCCAAATCTTCATCGCGACCGATCGGAAACGGCTGTTCCAGAAGTTAATGTTACACGCGATCAGTGTCGGGAGCAGCTCGTGGAGCGTCTGCAGCGTGAAGCCTTGATTCCCATCGACGCCGATCCACGCGTCGGGGCGTTGCGTACGAACCGCGCGCACGCGCTCCGCATCGGCTCCATCGCCGACGAGTTTTAGCTTCAGCGCGGTAGCGGTCGCAAAGTCGCGAGCGCGCGCGGACATTTCCTCCGGTGTACCGGCGCCGACCGTGCAGGTCGTTTGAACGGGGCGCGGAGCCGACGCAAAGCCTGCGAGGCGCCAAACGGGCATTGCTTCTTGCAAGGATCGCAACTCCCATAGCGCACAGTCCAATGCGTTTTTCGCGCCGCCCGGCGGCAAGTACGCAGTAATGGCGGTCAATTCCGCGACGTTCGTCGCGCGTTGCGCCGCCGCAACGATTTCCGCACTCAGGCGTGACGCCGTCTCTTGCTTATAATAAACGCCGAGAGCCTCACCGCGACCGCGCCGGTCGCCGTCCGCCACTTCGGCGACGACGAGCTCCTGATCGGTCCACTCATATCCGGTAATGCGAAAAGGGTATCGAAATGCCCACGTCTCGGTTCGAACGGAAACTTCCATCGCTCGCCCTCCGCGAGCAATATTTCATCGAAGGCGACAAAATATCATTTTAGGTTGCCGCGCGCGCGATTTCGAGCATTTCGCGCATCGACGGAAGATCGCCGGGATGCGCGCCGGCGTGACGCCACGCGATCGTTCCCTGTTTGTCGATGATCGCCGCGCCGGGAAGCTGCGCGCTGTCCCGCAACCGCGTTGCGGCCCAGCTTTGATGAAAGCCTGCCGCGCGATTTTCTCTATGCCGTTCCTTGAGCGCGTGATCGCTGAAGAGCCGTAACAGGTTGTACTGACCGAAGCCCATCGCCGCGTACGTTTCTTTGTTGGGATCGGGAATGCAGCGCGACGACATTCCGTATGGGTCGCAATACCGGCGTGTCTTTGTCATATCGCCGATCACCACGAAGCGCACGGCGATGCCCTCTCGTTCGAATTCGTCCTCGAGCTCGCGCAACTGCGCAAGCGGTTCACCAAAAAACGTTCAACCGACGTGACGCAGCCATACGACGAGCGCGGGATGCGGGATATTCAAGGCTTCTACGGCGGGTGGGATGCGAGATTCCATGGCGACTGTCTGTTACGACGCGACGTCCGCGAAGCACTTTCCAAGTTCAGCAGCGTCGATCGGATTTTCGGCCACCCGGTTCCATATCGTCTCGTTCCGACCACACGACCAGCAGCGGGGCATGAAAGTCGTTTCCCGGAGCGATCCGCGCTCACCGGCGCGCGTGCTTGGGCTTTCGACGATTTTCGATTAGATTCTCGCGCTTTCGGCGCCGAGGCGCCACAGACAGAGCACGAGCGCGACGATGGCGACGAACGCGAGCAACGGTGAATACAGTATGCCGACGAGCGTGAAGAGCGACGAAACGGCCACTAACAACGGGTACGCGCTGTGCATCGTGTAAATGCCCAAGTCTTCGCCGGCGCTGTTCTGCGGCGAGAGGTCTTGGCCGTCGCCATCGAGGTTTGCGTTGCGTTCGGCGACCATCGCGTATGTTGCCGCAAACGCGAGCGCGGCCGTCATGATGCCGAGTAAGACCGAACCGGTCGTCTCTTCGTGCGCGATGAACCAGTACGCGATGACGATCGCGAGTCCAAACGCCGTCGACGAGAGAAAGAGCCCGACGAACGTTTTCATCCTTCGACGGGCTCAGGATGACCCGCGGCGTCCCAGGCGGGGCGGCGGCTGTTGATCGGGGGGAGCGTTTCGAAGTTATGCTCGGGTGGTGGTGAGGACGTGAGCCACTCGAGTGTGAAGCCGCCCCATGGATTCGCGGGAACGGGCACGTCGGCGAACGCCGAGATGAAAACATTGACGAAGAAGAGCACGACGCCGATCGCCATGATCAATCCGCCCGCGGTGGCGAGCCCGTTGAGCAGCGCGAGGTGTTCGATGTTCGGATAGGTGTAGACGCGCCGCGCCATGCCTTCGAGGCCCATGAACGCCATCGGGATGAACGTCAAGTTAAAGCCGATGAACATCAACGCAAAGAACCACTTCCCGAGCGTTTCATTCAGCCGTACGCCGAAGATCTTCGGGAACCAGAAAAAGAGGCCCGCGAAGAGTGCGAACATGCTGCCGCCGCCGAGCGTGTAGTGGAAGTGATGCACGATGAAATACGAGTCGTGCACTTGATAATCGATCGGCGGCGACGCGATCATGACGCCCGTAATGCCGCCGAGCAAGAAATTGAAAAGAAAACCGAGCGCAAAGAGCATCGAGGTCGTGAACTCGAGCGAGCCTTTCCACATCGTGCCGATCCAATTCACGAACTTAACTCCGGTCGGCACGGCAATCAGGAACGACACCATCGAGAAAAACGGATTGCTGACGGCGCCCGTCGTGAACATGTGATGCGCCCAGACGCCCATCGAGAGACCGGCGATCGCAAACGCGGAAATCACGAGCCCCACGTAACCGAAGACCGGCTTATGCGAGAACGTTGCGATGACTTCCGTGACGATGCCGAAGTACGGCAAGACCATCACGTAAACTTCCGGATGGCCGAAGAACCAGAAGAGGTGCTGGTAAAGGACCGGATTGCCGCCGTAGGCGGGGTCGAAGAAATGTCCGCCGAGGTGGCGGTCGATCAACACCATGAAGAGCACGGCGGTGAGCGACGGAAACGCCATCAGGATCAAGAGCGCCGTCGCGATGATTTCCCACGTGAAGATCGGCACGCGCCACATCGTCATGCCGGGTGCGCGCAGTAAGAAGACGGTCGTCGTCAAGTTCACTGCGGTGAGAATGGTCGAGACGCTCGCCAGAAGCACGCCGATCGTCCAGAAGTCGTTGCCTGCGCCCGTGCCTTGGCTGATCTCCGAGAGCGGCGCGTAGTTCGTCCAACCGTTTGCGCTCGCGCCGCCGTACGTCGCAAACCCGGCGAACATCACGATGCCGCCAATCACGAAGAGCCAGAGCGACGTCGCGTTCAAGCGTGGAAACGCCATGTCGGGCGCGCCGATCTGCAACGGTACGATGAAGTTCGCCAAGCCGAGAGCGAACGGTGCGATGACGAAGAAAATCATCGCGGTTCCGTGCAGAGTGAAGACCTGATTGTAGAGGTGCGGCGAGAGCAGCGTATTATCGGGCCGAGCAAGTTGCGCCCGAATCATCATCGCCAGAATGCCGGCGGCGACGAAAAACGTCATCGTCGCGAAGATGTACATGATGCCGATCTTCTTGTGATCGGTCGCGGTCAGCCAGTCGATCACGGCTTGACCGCTCCATTCGAAGCGATGTAGCGGTCATACGCGTCGTCTGCAACGACGTCGACGGTGAACGTCATGACGGCGTGGTCGAGGCCACAGAATTGGGCGCAGCGCGAAAGATACGTTCCCGTGCGGCTCGGCGTGACATCGAAGACATTCGTCATTCCCGGAATCGCGTCTCGCTTAAAGAGGAACGCGGGAACCCAAAACGAGTGATTGACGTCCGCGCTGGAGAGGTCGATTTCGGTGGTTCGGTCGACGGGCAGATAGAGCGTCGGCGGTGATTGCGGCGTGCCGGTCGACGTCACCCGGTCACCGTTATAGCCGAAGCGCCACGACCATCGGAACGCCGTGACGTCGACGCGGTTCTGTGGCTTTGCGGAGACATGATCGACGGGCACCTCATCGTGGAACGTCACGAGAAACAATCCGATCACGATGATCAGCGGGATGATCGTGTACGTGATTTCGAGCGGAGGATTGCCGGTGAAATCCTTGGCGTCGTGGCGGCCACGCCGGTATGCGAACATACACCATAGGATCGCGGCGTAGACGTAAATCCCGACGACCGCGCCCGCGCATACGGAAACGAGCCACGTTTGCTGCATCATGCCGGCTTGCGCAGTCGTAGGATGAGTCAACCACCACACATCCGCGCTTTTACCCGCGCATAAAGCATCGCACGCGCGGGTAGCATTGGGTGTGTCGAGTTCTGTTGACGATAACCTTCGTCACCGACCGTTGCCGGTACGCGCGCATCCGCTCGTCTTTGGGACCGTGCTCTTTCTTGCTTCAGAACTGATGTTTTTTGCCGCGCTCTTCGCGTCGTACTTCGATCTACGCGCGAATCGCGCGACATGGCCGCCGCCCGGCGTGCACCTCGACGTTGTGGAATCGGCCGTCGGGACCGCGCTGCTCCTGATCGCAAGCATCGTGATGGTGTTCGCCACAAAAGCCATGGACAAGCGACGCACGACGGCGGCGCGATGGTGGACCGCAACAGCCGTTATCGCGGCCGTCGCGTTCATCGCGCTCTCGATCCACGGGTACTTCGGCAACACGTTTACCGTCGCTTCGAACGCTTACGGCTCGATTTACTACGCGATGACCGGCTTCCATCTGCTGCACGTTACGGTCGGCGTCGGGATTCTGCTTGCGTTGCTTATCGGCATGCGGAGCGGCGCGTTGCGCGCGTATCACCGCGAAGGCGCCGAAGCGATGACGTACTACTGGCACTTCGTCTTTATCGTCTGGGTCGGCATCTGGGCGAGTATCTACTTGATTCAATGATCGTGAAAGATCGCGTCATCGCAGCGGCGCTGCTGCTCGCGATGCTCGGCGCAGCGTTGTTCATCGCCGCGTATGCGACCGGCGGCGACCGCGTCTATGAAGGCTTGTCGTTCGCGCTCTGCGCGGCGGGGTTGTGCGCCGCCGGCGTCGGATGGGCGTTTTGGATTCTTCCCGACGAGCACGTCGAGGACGAGCGCGACGACTATCCGTCGAGCGCGCGGGATCGCGCCGCTGAGGACGTCGAGGCAACGAGCGGCATCATCGATGCAACGCGCAAGCGGTTTCTCACGCGCATGCTGTACACCGCGCTCGGATTTTTCGGTGCCGCGCTCATCGTTCCGATTCGTTCGCTCGGGCCGGCGTTCGGCGATGCCGCGTTCCATACGAAATGGCGCAAAGGCACGCGACTGCAACGCGAGGACGGCTCGTTCGTCAAGGCGACCGACCTGAACGTCGATTCCGTCGTCACCGTTTTCCCCGAGGGTGCGATCGGCGATGCGCAGTCGCAGACGGTGCTCATTCGCGTCGGGGATGATGTCGGCGGCGCTGCTGACGGCTATGTCGCGTACTCGAAAGTTTGCACGCATGCCGGTTGTCCCGTTGCGCTCTACCGCGCGACGGCGAAGCAGCTGATGTGTCCGTGCCATCAATCGGTGTTCGATGTCGTGAACGACGGCGCGGTCGTGTCGGGACCGGCGGATCACGCGCTTCCGCGTCTGCCGATTGAAGTGGCCGCGGATGGTTTCGTACGCGCGAGCGGCGATTACCCAGAACCGGTCGGCCCGGGCTTCTGGCAACAGGGCTAATGCTTCGCATTAACCCGTTGCGGTTGGCCTTCGGCCAATCCGCCGAGGCGAGTTGAATGGTTCGTTCCTTACTGGATTGGGTTGACGACCGCCTTGGAACCGCGCACTTCGTAAGCCATGCGCTGCGCAAAGCGTTTCCCGATCACTGGTCCTTCATGCTCGGCGAAATCAACATGTACACCTTCGCCGTGCTGATCGCGACCGGGACGTTTCTCGCGTTCTTTTTCGATCCGAATGCGTCGAAGCTGACGTATCACGGGCCGTACTCGCTGCTCGACGGTACGCAGGTTTCGCACGCGTACGATTCAACGTTGAAGCTCAGCTTTGAGATCAACGGCGGTCTATTGATTCGGCAAGTTCATCACTGGGCGGCGTTGATCTTCGTCGCCGGCATCATCGTGCACATGGGACGCGTGTTCTTCACGGGCGCGTTTCGCAAACCGCGTGAGATCAATTGGCTGATCGGCCTCGGGATGCTGATGCTCGCGATGTTCGAGGGATTCGCCGGGTATTCGATGCCGGACGATTTGCTGAGCGGCACCGGCTTACGGATCGCCGTATCGATTCTGCTCTCGATCCCGTTCATCGGCGCGTGGGCGTCGTCGCTACTCGTCGGCGGCGTCTTCCCGAATTCGGCCGTTATGCTGCCTCGGCTGTTCGTTACACACGTATACATCATTCCGGCCGCGCTAGCGGCGCTGATCGCCCTCCATCTGGCAGTTCTATGGCGCCAAAAGCACACGCAGTTTCCCGGTCCGGGCCGTCGAGAGAACAACGTCGTCGGTTCGCCGCTCTTTCCGAATTACGCGACGAAGTCGCTCGCGCTCTTTGCTGCGATCATTGCGATCGTCTTTGCGCTCGGTGCGGTCGTGCAGATCAATCCTATCTGGGTGTGGGGACCGTATGAGCCGTGGGAAGTTGTCAGTCCGGCGCAACCCGATTGGTATGTCGGGTGGCTTGACGGCGCGCTTCGCGTCGGACCGCCGGTGGCGTTTCATTTCTTCGGTCACATGATTCCGTCGCCGTTTTGGATGGCGGTGTTGCTGCCGGGCGTGCTCTTCATCTTTGTGGCTGCGTGGCCGTGGATCGAGGCGGGATGGCGAAACGACCGCCGCTCGCATCATCTGCTAGACCTGCCGCGTAACGTTCCGGTTCGCACCGCGGTCGGTGCTGCCGTGTTCGTGTTCTGTCTCGGCCTGATGCTTGCCGGAAGCGGTGACGTGCAGGCGCGCTACGTGCAAGAGCCGATCACGACGATTACGCGCTTCTATCAGATCTTTTGCTTGATTGCGCCGATCGTCGCGTTCGTGCTCGCATATTGCATCTGCGTCGAACTGCGCGTGCGCGCCGGCGTGCACAAAGCGCCGCGCGTACGCCTTCGCCGCAATGCCGAGGGCGGATTCGACGAGGAAACGATCGGATGAGCGTCACCGGGTTGCTCTGTTACGTGACGGCTGCCGGCGCGCTCGTGCTCACGCTTTCGCCAGCGATGGACGCGCGGGCGGACGGGTCGTTCGCGTGGCACATGGTGCAGCATCTCGCGCTGGTTTTTCTGATTGCGCCCGCGCTCGTCGCGTCGCGGCCGTTTCAAACATTTACCGCAATAGTACCGAAGGCGTTTGTCGCGCGCACCGTTCGCGCTACGCAGTGGATGCACGCGTTCGCACACCCCGTTCCGGCGCTCCTGCTCTTCGTCGCGACGATGTGGGCCACGCACTTTTCCGGACTGTACGAGTTGGCACTCGAGCACACATGGGCACACGTCGCCGAGCACGCGCTGTATCTTGGGGCAGGCATCCTGTTTTGGCTGCCGGTGTTCGGCCCGCCGCCTCTGCGTCCGCTGCCGTATCCGGCGCGATTGCTGTATTTGTTCGTTGCGCTCCCGCAAGCCGCACTGCTCGCCTTTGCGTTAGGCGGGGCGCGGCACGTCTTGTATCCGCACTATGCGAGCGTGATGGGTACCGCTGCAGCGCTCGGAGATCAGAGTAATGCAGCGGCCGTCATGTGGATCGGCGGCGGCCTCGTGCTCTTCGTCGCGTTTCTCGCGACGTTCGGCGCGTGGGCCGCGCGGGAACAGCACGGAGTCGCAACTACTGGTCGCTTGTAACAACGATTACGCGAAACGGCGCTCGATTTCTCGAGCGCCGTTCGTATGCGGTTGTCGCGTTCGGATTACGGATTTGAAGGCGTCTGCGGGTCGCCCGCGAGCGGGGCGAACGGAAGCAGCGCATACTCTCTGGCGTACGGCGTACCGTTGCCGACCACCAAATTGTAGCCCCTATGCGAAGGATAACCGTTGTAGCCCGGGATGTTGTTGTGGTACACCGGGCCGTTGCCGGTCGTCCCCAACGCGCCGAGGAAGTAGATGAGATAGTTCACGTTTCCTGCGCGGTTGTGATAGATTCCATCCTGGATCGCTTGCAGTCCGGCGAATTCCGGCGTCGATGCACTGGTGCCGATGAAGCCGTAGAATTGACCGTCGATCACGGTCCAGTCGAAGGAGCGATCGGGGCCGCAGGGTTGTATTGCGATCCCCGGACATCCGCCCATGTGCATCGAGATATCAGGAATCGTGCGGGTCGATGAACCGGTGTTGACGAGGTACTGGTAGAGTGGCTTTCTGTAGAATATGCTCTTGCCGCCACCGGATGCCCAGATGAAGCCGGAAACTCCGCCTTCGAACGCCGGGTCGATCGGATCGGGATATTCATTCTCGCTTACGTAGGTCGAGCGCAGCGAACCCGGGTGATATGACGTCACGAGATTCGTCCCGCCTACCGCAGTCACGTCGGGATCCGAGGCCCAGGCTTGGACACCGTAGACTGTCGCGGTACCTGCGACATTCGTGCAGTCGGTGGCGCCGAAATCGCCCGAAGCGTTGAGGAACGAGATCCCCTGCGCGTTGCCTTGACGCCAGATGTCGTGGAACGGCGTAAGAATAGACTCGTAATTTACGCCGTTGTTGTACGCGGGCGTAAAGTACCGTTCACAGCCTGCCGTCCACGACGAGCTGACGACGTCGGCGATGTTGTCGTCGACGATTGCCGTCCACATGTCGAGGAACGACGCATACGACGGCGTCGGCGCGCCGTAATAGTAGAACGTCGCACCGGGTGCGGAGCCGCCGGCTTGCTGAACGTCGAGTGAAATTTCATCGCAATTACCGTCGCCGACGCCGCCGCACGGAGCGGGGCCGCCGTCGACCGGCCGCCGGATGTACGTCGGCGTCGGTAGCCCTTCGTGACCGAAGTACAGGTTCAGGTCGCTGTTGTTGAAATCGCTCACGCCGATAATTGCGACTTTTGCGCCCGTGCCTCGTGCAACGAAGTACGACGGATAATCGTACGCCTGTTTGAGGTCGTCGTAGAAATATCCGCCGACCGGACTATAGCGATTGGCCGGCAGCGGATTTTTGTTGACGAGGAACGCGTTCGATCGCGGTGCCGCGAGATTGTTCAAACCGACAACTTGCGCGCCGAGCTTCGTGAGCGCCGCAGGCATGACCGGAGCGCGGCTTGCGTTGAGCGTCGTAACGCGCTTGCGCGTGACGGCGTCGACGAACGTCTTCGGCGCGAGTGACACGCCGAACGTGCGTTCAACAACGCCTTGCGGAGCATCGGCGATAACGGCTTGCGACGTGATCGTCGTTTTGAAGCCCTGAGCGCGCAACGCAGTTGCGGCCGAATCCAGACTTGCTTGTGTCGGTCCGAACTCCGAGCGGAATTGCGCTGGAGTCAACCAGTGATGATAGAGCGGTGAATCTTTACTGCTCTGCTGTTGGATGAGTTTGTCGAGTTCCGCGCCGTTGCGCAACGGAAGATGAATGTAGAGCCGCATACCTTGCGGCGCCGTTTCAGGAACTTTGTACGTTTGAGCCGATGCGCTGCCGGCCGGCGCATTTCCGGGCATTGATTCAGGAGACGTTCCACCGGCCGATGGAATGCTCGATACGTTGCCTCCGCCTTGACACGCTGCGAGTGCGAGGAGTGCAACGATCGCTAGCGGTCGTATACGTTTTGGCATTAAGCGGTTCACCTCACTAGCGAGAAAGCAGAAGCAAGCGATACGTAACCGCTTCTGCAAATGACGCCTATTCGCATAGTGCGAAGGCGCGTAGTGGATTGTTTGGCCGCGCTCGCAGCGCTCCTTTCGCGAATATCAATGTCTTGCGAATGCGAAGCCCACGAAGCGAGTGTGCGCGCGTTAGGTTCGCGCTCACACTCGCGAATTTGGTGTTGGTTTTGCGGCTAGTTTTTGAGGAACGGCCGTCCTTCGTGCGCGACGAGAAGGTCGTGCATATCGTTTGCGTGGTCTTCCTCTTGCGCGAGAATGCCTTCGAGCATGACGCGCGTCGTCGGATCCTTTTCACCGAAATAGCGCACCAACTCGCGATAGTGTTCGCAGGCGATTCGTTCAGCGACCAAGTTTTCTTTGATCATGTCGACCAGGTTCTGCGCGTTTCCGTACTCGGTGGCGGAGCGGGTGGCGAGGCCTTCCGGATCGAGGTTCGGTGTGCCGCCCAGTTGATTGATACGGTCGGCGATGGCTTCCATGTGCTTGCGCTCGTCGCGCGCGTGTTCGGCGAACTCTTCTTTTACGCTGTCGCTGTCAATACCGACCGCTGCAACGTAATGCATCGTGTAGCGAAGAACGCAAACGATTTCCGTCGCCAATGCCGTTTGGAGCAGATCGATAGCATGCTGTACGTCGCCTTCGTAGTTTTGCGTCACGGGCCCGCGCTCGATTTGTTCTTTCGCGCGGCGGCGAAGTTCTGTGATATCGGAGAGGAACGGTTGTTTAACGGACGTCACGGTGGTACTCCTTGCATCAAATCTATGGCGGGCAACCTTGGTTCATCCACGCTTCGAACGTGTCGCACATCTCTTTCGTCCACGTGCGGCCGGTGTCCGGCGGAGGCATCTCGCCTGAACTCACGCTCGAGAGAATCGCCGCAGCTTGCGCGGCAACGCTATCGCGTGACGTGAGGTCGAGTCCGGCTGCCTCCATATGGCTCACGTCTACATCGGTGAACAGCGGCCGGATGTCTGCCGAGAAACTCAGCGCTCGACTGAATTCCATACGCGTCAGCTCCCTTCAGGCGGTTCGTCCTGCGATGCACGCGATTCTTCGCGAGGGGTGCGCTGGCCGCTTGCTCGATCGTCGCGTGTCGCGCGCCAACGTGCACGTGCGCTTTCGGTGAGGCGCTACGGCGGCAGAGTGCTGCACGCCCATGCACGGCAGGTACAACGGCGAGGACAGCGCAAGCACCGGTTGCGGGAGGGCGCGCGGTGCGAAAGCGTCGCGGCGTTCGACTACGCGTCGCTCGCGGAAATGTTATGCGGGCGACTGCGAATCGTGTCACAGCGCCTCTGGAGGCGGCGTGTCATGGTAGGCTCGTTACGCCGGACACGGTGAACCACGACCGCTGAGGGGAGGGTGGCGTTCATTCCGGAAGCCGTCGAAAAGCACAATATGAGTGACGCCTTGCGCCGCGCCAGTGCAGTACGGGGCCTCGCTCACGCGCTTTCCGAGCAGCGCTCGGACGTGCAGCTGTGGTCGCGCTGCTGTGCTCTGATCGCGGAGCTTACCGAGGCGCGCCGCGTGGGATTCGCCGTTCGCGACGACGGCACGGACCGGCTGCAGTCCTCATACGACGCGCACGGTACAACGGGCGCGATTTCCTTGGCCCCTGGTTCTCCGCTTTCGCGTGCGCTTGCGACCGGCTCAACGGTGATCGAAAGAAACGAACGTATCGTCGCAATGCCGATCCGCTTCGGCGACACGCTGCTCGGCGCGATCAGCATCGACGGCGCGCCCGACTATGATGCGGAGCTGATGCTGCTGCTCGAATCGTGTGCGCTTTCCATCGGCACGCGGCTCTTTCAGGAACAATCGTCACGCAATCACGAGAGGATCGAACGGCTTGCGCTCACCGATGCCCTCACCGGGATCGCGAACCGGCGAATGTTCAACGAGACCGTCGACCGCGAATGGGCGCGAGCGACGCGCGAGCGCTTGTCGATTGCGTTGCTCATGGTCGACATCGATTTCTTCAAGACGTTTAACGATGCATACGGTCATCAAGCCGGCGACCTGTGCTTGCGCCAAGTCGCCGAAGCGTTTGCGGGGACGCTGAAACGGCATGGAGATGTCGTCGCGCGCTACGGCGGCGAGGAGTTTGCCGTTCTGTTGCCCGGCACGGACGTGGGCGGCGCGATCAGCCTCGCTGAATCACTGCGCGAAAGCGTTGCCGCCTTGGCCCTCATGCACGGCGGCTCGTCGATTGGGCGCGTAACGGTAAGCATTGGTGTTGCCGCAGTCGTTCCGGAAGCCGATCAACGGTTCGAAGAGCTGATCGAGCATGCCGATCACTCGCTGTACCGAGCGAAGATGCGCGGGCGCAATCGCGTCGTGACGACGGCATACGAGTCGGATGCAGAACCGGCGCGGCGTATTACGGCCGCGGGGCCGAGCAATCTTCCCGTCCAACTCAACCGGCTCGTTGGTCGCCATGCCGAACTGCGGGATCTGCAAGCGCTCTTCGCGCAGACGCGATTGCTGACGATCACTGGACCCGGTGGGACCGGGAAGACGCGCATCGCGGTTCAGCTGGCGAATGATGCCGCAAGCCGATTTCCCGACGGCGCATTCTTCGTCGATCTCGCGCGCGTTGAAGACAGTGCGCTCGTGGCGCACGCGCTCGCTTCGGCAATCGGCGCCGGCGGAATCGCCGAACTGGAAGACGGCGCCGTGGAGCTGCTGCGCGAAAAGCGTGCGTTGCTCGTCTTTGATAACTGCGAACACGTCATCGAAGGCGCGGCGAAGGCGGTTGCGCAGTTACTGCGCGTATGTCCCGACGTGAGTATTATCGCGACGAGCCGCGAGCCGTTGAGCACGGCCGGCGAAACGTTGTATCGGTTGCCGCTGCTGGGCCCGAACGATGCGATGGAATTGTTCGTCGAGCGCGCGCGCGCCGTTCAGCCCACCTTTGCGGTGACGCTTCAAAACGCCGAGACGGTGAGCGCGATCTGCCGTGAACTCGACGGAATTGCGCTGGCGATCGAGCTCGCGGCACCGCGCATTGCGATTATGTCGCTCGAGCAGTTGCTCGCGCGCCTTCATGCACGGCTCAGCATCCTGACCGGAGGCGATCGCACCGCGCCGATTCGCCAGCAGACGATCCGCGCGGCGATTGATTGGAGCTACGAACTGCTCACCACGAGCGAGCGACGCGTATTCGCTCGCCTTGCGATCTTTCGCGGCAGTTTTTCATTCGACGCGGCGATCGACGTGTGTGGTTTCGACGATACCGGAGAACCCGTTTTCGACACGGTTGCGAGCTTGATTCGAAAATCGCTGATCGCGGACGATTTCGGGTCGAGCGAAAACCGGTATCGCTTGCTGGAGTCAACACATGAGTTCGCGGACGAAGAGTTAGAGCGATCCGGCGAACGCGACGCGATCGCCCGCCGCCACGCGGAGTATTATCTATCGCTCGCGCGACGGGCCGATGCGGTGTATCGTAAAACGCGTTCGAGCGATTGGATCGCGCATCTCGAGCCGGATCTCGAAAACTTTCGCAGCGCGCTGCGTTGGTCGCTCGACGTCGCGCGCGATCCGGTCCTCGGCGGAGCGCTTGCCGGTGCGACCGTCCAATTCTTTCATCACGCTGCGAGATCCGAAGCGGACCACTGGGTTGCGTCTGCACTCAAGCTGCTTACGCCCGACGAACATCCCGAGATCGAAGCGCGGCTGTACCTCGCTATCGGCGCGAACGCGCGCAGCGGAACCGCACCGCAGATGCGCGCCGCGGGCGAACGCGCCGTAGAACTATACAAACGAATCGGCGATGAAGCGGGTCTTGCCGAAGGCTACCGTGCGCTTGCGCAGACGATAGCGTGGTACTTTCCTGAAGAGCGCACAACCGGTGAAGAGGTCGCGTTCGAGTCGGTCGAAATCGCGCGCCGGCTGAACGATCCCGTTCAATTGGCGTTTTCCTTACGAACGCTCGGGTTGACGCGCGACAATGCCGACGTCGAACGCAAACGCGCCGATTTTGCGGAGAGTATCGCGCTGCTCAAACAGCACGCGGCGGACGCGCAAATAAGCTCTACGATCACGTGGTTAAGCGATTTCGAGTTCTACGTCGGAGACGAACGCCGCGCGTATGAGCTCGGACGCGAAGCGGTGCACTACGCCGAGCTCGCCGGTTCGAACGACTTGCTGTTGCTCGCGCTGACGAATTTCGCGTTCTATGCCGCGGCGCTCGATGAATGGAACGTCGCAAAGTCCGCCGCGACGAGAAGTTTGGAACTCGTCACGGGAACGCGGCAGTTGGCGAACCTGACCTGGGCGGTCCAAGCGATGGCGACCTTCTATGCCGGCGTGGGCGATTACCAGCGCGCGAGCCGCCTCATTGCGTTCTGCGATGCGCGCTGCGGCGTGGTCCACGCGCCGCGGCAGGCGGATGCGTGCGAAGACGTCATGCACCAGCGGTTAATGGCCATTCTACGGGAACGACTACATCCCGAGGCATTGGCGACGAACGCCCACATCGGTTCACGGTATACGGAAGCGCAGGCGCTCGCAGAGATATGCTAGCCCGACAAGGGAGCGTATATATCGCGGCGGCGCTTGCAGTGTTGAGCGGCACGATCACGGACAAGACCACCGGCCAGCCCCTTCAAGGTGTCACGGTAACCGTGACGCACGGTTCGCATATGCTGCGAACGCGCAGCGATGCCGATGGACATTTCGTCCTTCGATCTGTTCCGGATGGCGACTATGCATTGGAGTTTTCATCTCGCGATGTACCACCGCAGACGGTGAAAGTTCGGGTGCACGGAAGTTCGACGCATGTGACGCTGAAAGCGTGTAGCATGACGCTCGACTATCGTTGCGGCGGCAATTCAGGCGGCGGCTAAAGCCGCTCATGAGTTCTTCCGATGTGCAGCGAGTTATTCGCGACGATCAGCTCGGCGGCATCACGCCGTTGCGTCTCGAGAACGGGGTGCGCGCCGCGCGCATTCGCACGCTTGGCGGGCTCGATGTTCTCGCGATTCTCGATCGCTGCATGGATATCGCGTGGTGCAGCTTTGAAGGAACGCCGCTCGTGTGGCACGGTCCCGGTGCGCTCTTGCCGCCGCACCCCGGGACTCTCAATGATGACGAGTTTCAGCGGCGATTCTTCGGCGGCTTGGTAACCACGTGCGGACTCGAGGCGTTTGGGCCGGCCGGAAGCGACGCATACGGCAGCTGGGGCGAACACGGCCATATCAACCACACTGCGGCACACGATGTCGCGATCGATAACAATTTCGCCGCCGCCGAACCGTATATGGAATTGCGCGGGGTCATCTCGCAGATTCGGATGTTCGGCGAATCGTTACAGCTCGAACGGTCGTGGCGCGCGGCGTTACGCGGGACCACCCTGACGCTGCGCGATCGCGTTACGAACCTCGGCGCGTCGCCGGTGCCTCACATGCTGCTCTATCACTGCAACATGGGATACCCGATGCTCGACGAGCACTTGCGCCTCGATATTCCGCGCAGCACGACGGTCCCACGCGACGAAGCTGCACGCGCCGGCATCGATTCTTGGAACGAAGGCGGTTCCGCGCAAGCCAACTTCAAGGAACAGGTGTTCATTCATACCGTTGAAGGTGGGTTGGACGGCTGGTGCTCGGCGACGTTCGATAACACGCAACTTGGAAGGACGGTCAGCGTCGAATTTCGCGCAAGCGAATTATCAACGTGTTTCTCTTGGAGAATGCTCGGGACACGGACGTACGTAATGGCGGTCGAACCGGCGAATTGTCCCACGATCGAAGGACGGATCGCGGCAGCGAAAGCAGGTACGCTTCCATTCCTGCAGCCCAACGAGACGCGCGAATACAACGTGCGCTTTTCGTTCCGTTGAACGCGAAGACGCCGGCGCATCGCACCGGCGTCTTGGTGTTCGGCTGCGAGCGAGCTATTTTGTCGGTTCGAGATCGTAGCGGTCGGCGTCCATGACCTTCGTCCATGCGGCCACGAAGTCGTCGACGAATTTACGGCCGAGCTCGGTAGATCCGTACACTTCCGCGAGCGCGCGCAATTCCGAGTTTGCGCCGAAAATGAGGTCCACGCGCGTTCCCGTCCACTCCTTTTCACCGGTCTTGCGGTTGAACCGCTCGTAGATGTGCTCGTCTTGCTCGCTGACCCTCCATTCGCCGCTCATGTCGAGCAGATTGACGAAGAAGTCGTTGGTGAGTGCACCCGGCCGTTTGGTGAAGACGCCGTGGTTCGAGCCATCGGCGTTCGTGTCAAGGACGCGCATGCCGCCGAGCAGTACCGTCATCTCGGGCGCGCTCAGGTTCAAGAGCTGCGATTTGTCCACGAGCATAAACTCCGTTGGAATTCCGAAATCACGCTGCAGGTAATTGCGGAATCCGTCGGCCATCGGTTCGAGCACCGCAAAGGACTCGATGTCGGTCTTCTCCTGCGATGCGTCGGTACGTCCGGGAGCGAACGGTACGGTAACGTCGTATCCGGCGTTCTTCGCCGCTTGTTCGATGCCCGCGTTTCCGGCAAGAACGATCATATCGGCGAGCGAGATGCGTTTGGCATTGGTTTTGCCGTTCGATTGCGCGCCGTTGAACGATTGCGCAATGCGCTCGAGCGTCTGAAGCACCTTCGCGAGTTGCGCCGGACGGTTTACTGCCCAATCTTTTTGCGGCGCAAGACGGACGCGCGCACCGTTCGCGCCGCCGCGCTTATCGCTCCCGCGGAACGTCGAGGCCGACGCCCATGCCGTTGAAACGAGTTCGGAAACCGAAAGTCCGGAATCGAGAATCTGTTTCTTCAGCGCCGCGACATCATTCGCGTCGACGAGCGGATGATCGACGGGCGGAACGGGGTCTTGCCAAATGAACTCTTCGGCCGGCACTTCGGGACCGAGGTAACGCGCGCGCGGCCCCATGTCGCGGTGCGTTAATTTGAACCAGGCGCGTCCGAATGCATCTTCAAATTCTTCGGGATGCTCGAGGAAGCGGCGCGAGATTTTTTCGTAAATGGGATCTTCGCGCAGTGAAAGATCGGTTGTCAGCATCGTCGCCTTGTGGCGCTTTGAAGGATCGTGCGCGTCGGGCACCGTCGGCGCGCCGTTCTTCGCAACCCATTGTTTCGCGCCCGCGGGACTCTTCGTCAGCTCCCATTCGTTGCCGAACAACGACTCGAAATAGTTGTTACTCCATTGCGTCGGCGTCGTGGTCCATGTGACTTCCGGGCCGCCGCCGATCGTATGCGCGCCGTGTCCGGTCTCGTACGAGCTGCGCCATCCGAGGCCTTGGTGCACGAGGTCCGCCTCTTCCGGCGCGGCGCCGACGTGCGAAGGATCGCCCGCGCCGTGCGTTTTCCCGAACGTATGACCGCCCGCAATCAATGCGACCGTTTCTTCGTCGTTCATCGCCATGCGGCGGAACGTCTCACGAATGTCGATCGCTGCCGCTTTGGGATCGGGGTTGCCGTTCGGACCCTCGGGATTCACGTAAATAAGCCCCATTTGCACCGCCGCCAGCGGGTTCTCTAAGAGGCGTTCGCCGGCATAACGCTCGTCGGCGAGCCACGTGTCTTCGGCACCCCAGTAGACGGATTCGTCGGGTTCCCATTGATCGGGGCGTCCGCCCGCAAAACCGATCGTCTTGAATCCCATCGATTCGAGCGCAACGTTGCCGACGAGGACGAGCAGATCTGCCCACGAGATCTTGTTGCCGTACTTTTGCTTGATGGGCCACAGCAGCCGGCGCGCTTTATCGAGATTGACGTTGTCGGGCCAGCTGTTCAGCGGAGCGAACCGCTGTTGTCCGCCGCCGGCGCCCCCGCGGCCGTCACCGATGCGGTACGTACCCGCGGCGTGCCACGCCATGCGCACCATCAGCGGCCCATAGTTTCCGAAGTCCGCCGGCCACCAATCTTGCGAATCGGTCAACATGGCGCGGAGATCGTTCTTAAGCGCGGGAAGGTCGAGTTGCGCGAATTGCGTCGGCATAGTCGAAGTTCGCGCCCAATGGATCGGACTTCGGCGAGTGCTGACGTAGGATCGTCAGGCGAAGCTGCTCGGGCCACCAATCGCGAATGAACCGTGCCGACCCGCGTTTGGGATGCACGTGAACCGGACAACTCGTTTGCGTTTGCGTCAAGGCGCGATCTCCTCATTTTCGGCGAAATGGAACAGGCAGCTCGGCGAGGGCCACCGCTCTTATCGTAGTACGAGACGGTGGTAAGCCCAAGCCAATGGCATCAATGCATTGTATAGATAATCTCTATTCCTGGAAACCGTCGTCGCTGTAATAAATTCGCCTCGCGCGGCGTACTACAGACGGAATGCACATGCGCATGGAACGCCGGCTGTTTGATACGATCTTCGAGAGCGAATATCGAGGCGTGCTGGCGCTTGCACGTCGTATCGCCGGGAGGGCAGCGGCCGAAGATATTGCTCAGGAAGCGTTCGCGGCGCTGTACAGGGCGGGACCAGACGATCAATTGCACGCCAAGCGTTGGGTCTACCGCGCCGCAACGCATCGCGCTTTCGATGTCGTGAAAACCAACACACGGCAACGCGAACGCGAACGGCAGATTCAGCCGTACCATCAAGCGGCGCAGCCGTTCGAGCTGGTAGAGCGCAGCGAGATGCGCGAACTCGTTGCGCGAGCTCTACGCAAACTGAAACCGAATTATGCGGCCGCGCTGTCGTTGCGGCACAGCGGATTTTCTTATAAGGAAATTGCGGTGATACTCGACGTGCCGGTTCAGCGCGTCGGCGTCTTACTGTTGCGCGCTGAAGCTGCGATCAAAAAGGAGCTACGCGATGTTTCGTCACTTGAATGATGCGGCTCTTCGGCGCTACGTCGATGAGCCTGAAGCGCTGCTTTCCTATGAGAAAGAGCATCTGGTGCAATGCTTGCGTTGCCGGCAAACGCTCGACGCGGTGCGTGCGAACGCGCGCGCGGCGGCGCGCGCGCTCAGCACTGCAGAAGAGCCGGTAGATACCACGTCGGCGCGTGCAGCGATTCTCGCGCGGTCACGCCGCAGTACGCACACTGTCGGCCTACGGGCTGAAGCGAAGCCGGCGCGCCTGCGCGATTGGCGGCCGCTCTCCGCAATCGCAGCCGCGCTCATTGTTGCGTTCGCCCTCTCGTATGCACCGTTCCGCGCTTATGCGCAAAATGTATTGACGATCTTCCAACCGCGTGAAGTGACGCCCATTTCAGTGACGCATGCGGATCTCGAACAACTACACAGCGCACCTGAATTGAGTGAACTCGGAACCGTGCGCGAAAGCAACCGCGGCAAAATGCAGCGCTTTTCGTCACTCGCCGCTGCGCGTCAATTCGCGCATCAAAGCTTCTCGCGTCCGGCGTATCTGCCGGCCAGTGTTACGCACACCGTAGAATACGGCATCGAGCCGCTTCACGTCGTGCGGTTCACGTTCGACGAGCGCAAAGCGCGCGCCAGTGCCGCGCGCAAGCACTTCACGCTCCCGCCGCCGCCGTCCGGCCTCGACGGCGCGACGTTGACCGCTGAACTCGGACCGTTCGTCGTGCAATCGTATGGCATGCGGCTGGAGCAACGACACGGAAAACATGCGCCGCGCGATCGTGAGTTCCCACGCGATGCGATCATCGTCGCGCAGGGGCCGGTTCCGGCCGTTCGGTCCACGTCGTTGAGCGCCAATACGATCGAGTCGTATCTCCTTTCGTTGCCGAACGTTCCGCAGAACGTCAAGGCGCAGATCCGTGCGATACGCGATCCGGCGTCGACGCTGCCGATCCCGGTTGCGATCGATAAGTCGACGTCGCGACCGGTACTCGTTCACGGCGCCCGCGGTTTGCTGATCGGAGACAACACCGGCGTCGGAAGCATCGTACTGTGGGTCTCGGGCGGGACGTTTTATTGGGTTATCGGCGGCTACTCGGCAGACGAAATGACGAAGGTCGCGAATTCAATGACGTCGTGACGCAGCGATACGCGATCGAAACCCGCGACCTCACGAAGTTCTACGGAAAGCGCGCTGCCATTGAAAATCTCACCGTGCGTGTTGCGCGCGGTGAGGTTTTCGGCTTTCTCGGACCAAACGGCGCCGGGAAGACGACGGCGGTGAAGATCCTCCTCGGCCTCGTGCGCCCGTCATCGGGCGACGGTGCAATCCTCGAGAAACCGCTGGGTTCGCTCGACGCGCGACGCAGGATCGGATATCTGCCCGAGCTCTTTCGTTATCAAGACTGGCTGACCGCGCGCGAGATTTTAGGATGGCACGCGGCCGTGCTTCGTATCGAACGTTCCAAACGCGCGCCGCAGATTGACGACGCGTTGAACCGCGTCGGATTGTCTGCGCGATCAAACGATCGGATCGGCGCCTTTTCTAAAGGAATGCAGCAGCGGCTCGGGCTTGCCGTTGCGATGCTCGGCTCACCCGAATTAGTGATTCTCGACGAGCCGACGTCCGCGCTCGATCCGCTGGGACGTGCCGAAGTGCGAACGCTGGTTGCTGAATTGAAAGCACGCGGGACGACCGTCTTTTTAAACTCGCACTTGCTAACCGAAGTCGAATCCGTATGCGATTCCGTCGCGATCATTACGGACGGGACGATCCGTTCCGTTGGGTCGCTGGACGCTCTGCTCGGACGGCCTGCGGTGCGTATCGCGTTTGCCAACGGAACCGTGGCATTGATCGAAGACGTGACGACCGCTCAGATTCCGCATATCGTCGCCGAATACGTCGAACGCGGCGCGGAGATCGTCGCCGTCGTACCGGTTCGCCAAACACTCGAAGAGCGGTTTCTCGAAATCGTACGGAGCAACAACGGCCATGAACGTGCTGTTGATCGCGTCACTCACGCTTCGTGAGGCATCGCGCCGGCGCTTGGTGCTGACCGCGGCCATCGCTACCGTCGTTCTCGTTGCACTCACGGCGTTTGGCTTCCATGCGCTCGCGACAATGCATACGGGGAGCGGCAACCGCATCGCGCATCACGATGTGCTGGAGGCCTCCAGCGTTCTCGAGATCATGATGGCGTTTATGTTCAGCTTCGTGCTCGCGCTCGCCGCGGCGTTCCTCGGCGCGCTCTCCACGGGAGCCGAGATTGAAAACGGCACGCTGCTTGCGATCGTCCCGCGTCCAATTCGCCGCGCGGAGATCCTTATCGGAAAGTGGCTCGGGAATGCGGTGTTGCTCGCCGGATATGCGTTCGTGATTGGAGCGCTGGAATTCGCCGCGGTTCGTTGGACGACGGGTTATCTCGCCACCTTATCCGCTGCAGACGCTGGTGTTGCTCGTTGCGCAGAGTCTCGTTTTGCTTACGTTGACGATGGCGATTAGCGTGCGGCTCTCCGCGATCGCGGCCGGCTTCGTAACCGTGGTGCTTTTCGGTATCGCGTGGATCGCCGGTATCGTAGGAAGCTTCGCGACGTACTTTCACAACTCGAGCATGCTCAGTGCGACGACCGCGATCAGCCTGATCATTCCGAGCGACGGTTTATGGCGCGCGGCGTCGTTTTCGATGCAGCCGGCAATCGTGCGAGCGACAGAGGCCGCATCGAACACAATGAATCCGCTCGTTCCCGCTGCACCGCCGCCGATCGCGTTCTTCGTGTGGTGTCTGTTTTGGTTCGCCGTCGTCCTTATCGCCGGGACGATCTCATTTCAACGGCGCGATATATAGCGCGGTTCGCCGGGCTCATGGGTCGAGATTTTCCCTTAGGAAGTTCACTGCCGCGCTGTCCGCGCGCAGCCAGGAACTCCAACGTAAGAACGTGTGTGCCTCGTCGGGCAGGACGATGACGTCGTGTGGAATGTGTCGCGCTTGTAGCCGCGCTGCCGAGATCGACCGTTTGATGGAACTCCACATCGGGATCTTGATCGCCTTGAATGAGCAATACCGGTGAACGCCACGTCGCCAGCGCGCCTTCCGGTGACGAGTTCCACGCAAGTTTGAGCCATGGACGCAGGTCGATGTTGTCGGCGCCTTCACCGTACGCATGAAAATATGCGATCGCGTCGTGCATCAAGTCGTGCACGCCGCTGTAGTCCACGCCGGCCTTGAAGACGTCGGAGTTCCGAGCGAGTGCAAGCGCCGTCAGATATCCGCCCCACGAACCGCCCCAGATGCCGATGCGGTTCGGATCGATCGACGGTTGCTGCTGCAGCCATCGCGCGCCGGCGAGCACGTCCTGATACTCGCTCGCGCCGGTCCATCCGGCGCGCACCGCATAGTGGAAATCGTGGCCGTAGTCCGTTCCCGTCCGGTAGTTCACGGAGAGCACCGCGAAGCCGCGGTTAACGAGATATTGATCGACTGCGTAGCTGTTCGCGTAGTAGCTCATCGGACTCCATGTGAGCAACATCTGGCGCATCGGTCCGCCGTGTACGAAGACGACCGCCGGACGACGCCGTATGCTACGGCGTGCGAAAAGTTGCGCGTGAATCAGCCTTCCATCGGACGCGTGGTACGTGACGTCATTTGGTGTCACGAGCGACGACGCGGGGAAGTCGCTCGGTATCAGCGCCGCATCGACGAGCCGTTCGCGGGTACCGTCGGCGTTTGCGACCGCGACGAGCGGCGGCATCTGCGCTGTCGTGGTCGCGTACGCGATCTCTCCGCCATCGAGCGGCAGCGGCCACCATTGCGAACCGGTTCCCCGCGTGATCGCGCTCACGCGTCCGCTCCGCGCATCGACGCGAAAGAGATGCCAGCGATCGATATCGCCGGCGAGCGCGCCGGTATTCGCCACATACTCAAGCGAATGTCCGTCGCGTGAGGCCGCCATGCTGATCACTGCGTACGCGCCCGATGTCAGACGCCGCGCGGTGCCGCCCGGCGCGCCGACGACGTAAATATGCGGCCACCCATCCGTTTCGCTTAAAAAGGCGATCGCGTCATTGCCAAGCCAGGTGAGATCGACGTCGCCGCCTTGCGTCGGAAACGATGCGCGCGACGAATCTCCACTCGACCAGACGCGATGCGCAGCGCCGTCCGAAACGCGCGCGATCCAGATCGACCACGGCACAACGGGCATTGCGAGCGGCGACGCAACGGCTCCGCCCGCGCCGGGCGTACGCGCGAAGACAATGCTGCCGCCGTCGGGTGACCACCGCGGTTCGGTGTCGTTGCCGGTCGACGGAGCGAGAAACTGCAAAGGCCGAGCGTTGCTGCGGTAAATGCCGATGAAGGCGTGATCGCCGCGTTCCGAGACAAACGCGAGCGCGTCGCCGTTCGGCGACCATTGCACGTCGCGATCGCGACCTGCGTCATAAAACAGGCGCGCAGCCGGTGCGCTGCCTGTCGCCGGAGCGCTCCAGACAACGGCGTCGCGCAGAAACGCCACGCGCGTGCCGTCGGCAGAGACGGCGGACGCGTAGCCTTCGCCGAGATCGACTTGCGTACCGGTCGTCGTATCAACGGAGACGACATGCGGTTGCGGCTGACGTACGTCGAGCGACGGATTTTGGGTATTTCCATGCGTGTAGACCAGGCGCGTTCCGTCGCGCGAAAGTTGCAGTGAACTCACCGCTTGTCCGTCGTCGTTCGCGTAATTCGCGATGCGCTGCGGACGGTAATCCGGCGCCCGCGCGATCCAAACGCTGCGGGCTCCCCGCTGATCGATCTGGTAGGCGATCGTGCGTCCGTCGCCGCTAGGAACCAGCGACATCGGAAACGGATACGAGAGAATTTGCTCGAGCGAAAAGCGGGAGGCCGCGGCCGGCGCGGCAGCGAGAAGGAGAAGCGATGCAACGATCGTTTGCAACATGTCGACAATGATACGACGTTTCTTTGGATTTCTTTTGGTCGCGTTTGCTGCAGCACACCCGGCAATATCCCGCGCCGCCGACAGCATCGAAGGACAGCTGCGTGCGCTGGCGGCAAGCTACGCTGGAAACGTGGCACTTTATGCGGTCGATCTAAAGACGGGCCGAACAGTTGGTATTGATGCCGACACACCGGTGCCGACGGCGTCGACCATCAAACTTGCGATTCTCTTCGAAGCGCTCAAAGCAATCGAAGCGGGCGAGGCGCATTGGAACGATCGTCTGACGCTCACGCCGGAGAACCAAGTCGAGGGATCGGGCGTGCTCACGCTCTTCGATACGCCGCTGGTGCTGACGTTCAAGGACGCGCTCACGATGATGATCGTACAGAGCGACAACACGGCGACGAACTTGGCGATCGATCATCTCGGTCTCACCCGAATCGATGCCCGGTTGAAGTGGCTCGGCCTGAACAGCACATGGCTCTACAAGAAAGTCTTCAAGCCGCCGACAGGTGATGTGCCGAGCGATCAGCCGAAGTTCGGCCTCGGAAAAACAACGGCGCGCGAGATCGTTCAACTGATGCAGCGCTTTGCGGAGTGCAATTTGAACGCGCCCGGTGACACCGCTCCGCCGACGCCGACGCAGCAAGCGCTCTGCGCGAAAGCGCTCGCTATGCTGAAAAATCAATCGGACCGCGACGGAATTCCGCGGTACATCGGCCGCCTGACCGTCGCGAATAAGACGGGAGCGCTCGATGCGGTGCGCAACGATGTCGCAATCATTTATGCACCGCAAGGACCGATCGTCATGGCGGCCTTCACGTACAACAACCGCGATCGCAGCTGGACGCCCGATAACGCCGGCGAACTGCTAATGGCAAACATGGCGAAGACGATCGTCGATGGGTGGAAGTAACAGCATCTCGTGCGATACCGTTGCGTTATTCTGTCGTTGCTGGTGATTGCGGCGCTTGCGGCGTGCTCGAAAGCCGGCACGCCGACGGCGGCGGGAAGGAATAGTTGGACGGTTCCCGGCGTGCTGCGCATCGGCAGCGCGGAAGAGCCCGATAATCTCAACCTGATGTTCGGCCACACGATCGCAACCGCGCAGGTCGACTGTCTGCTCTTCGCGTTCATTCTTCGCACCGATGCGAACGGAAATCTGTTTCCCGATCTCGCGACCACGGTGCCGACGCCGCAAAACGGCGGCATCAGCGCCGACGGCAAGACGATCACCGTCCACTTGCGCCACGGCGCGGTCTGGTCGGACGGTGCGCCGCTGACGGCGGGCGACTGGCTCTTCACGTATCACGCGGTGATGAATCCGCGCAACAACACGAAAACGGCGTATGGCTGGACGGAGATTGCGTCGGCGTCGGCGCCCGATCCGTATACCATTGTCATTCGGCTGAAACGGCCGACGGTCGCGGGAATGGAGATTCTGACCATGGGCGGCGATGCATATCCGCCGCTTCCGGCACACCTTCTTGCGAAGCTGCCCGACCTCAATCATGCGTCGTTCAATAGCATGCCGATTTCAAGCGGCCCGTTCGTCCTAAAGCGATGGGATCGCGGCAACGAATTGGTCTTCACCGCGAATCGGCGCTATTTTCGCGGCGCGCCCGGGCTCACCGAGATCCACTACAAGATCATCCCGAATCCCGATACGATGCTTGACGAACTGCGCTCGCACGAAATCGACGTCTATCCCGACGTCAATAAGAATTCCATCGCCGCGCTCTCCGGCATCTCGGGCATTCGCGTCGAGCATCGGTTGATCGCGTCGTGGCAGCACCTCGGCATGAACATACGCAAGCCGCAGCTCGCCGACGTGAACGTGCGGCACGCGATTGCAATGAGCGTTGACTGGAACCGCATTCTGCAGACGGTATACCGGGGCTATGGCGAGCTTGCAGTCTCCGACGTGTTTCCTCAGTCGTGGGCCGCGCCGTCGCTTCCGCCGTATCGTCACGATCCCGCGTCGGCGCGCACGCTGCTCGCGTCGGACGGCTGGCGCATGGGCTCGGACGGCGTACTCCACAAAGGCGCTCTTGCATTGCGATTGACGATTACGGCGACGACCGACAATCAGCAGAACGAACGCTCAGAAGTGCTCATGCAATCGATGCTGCAACCGCTCGGCATTGCGCTTTCTATTCATAATGCGGCGGCGAACGTGTTGTTCGCGCAAAACGGGCCGCTGTACGGTGGGACGTACGACCTCGAGTGGTCGCAGTCGTACAACGGTGCCGACCCCGACGACTCGGGTTCATGGAACTCGCATTTCATCCCGCCGAACGGCGCGAACACGAGTTGGCTCAGCGACAGAATCGTTGACGAGACGAGCAGCGCCGCCGCGAGAACGTTCGATCAGGCGAAGCGCAAGGCGCTCTATCAGCGGGAGGCGGCGCGAATTCGCGAACTCGATCCCGCCGTATTCGCCTTCTGGCACGAAACCTATTACGCGCTCAATACAGACGTCAAGCACTACGAACCGGCGGCGTTTATCGCCGATGAATGGAACGCCTGGCAATGGCAGATCTGAGCGGCATCGAGACGCGCATCGACGCGTACCCGCACTTGTCGCTCGATGCCTGGCGTCCCGACGTCCCCGGCCGTATCGAGCGCATTTACACGCACTGGTCGGCATACGATTACGAGAAGGTTTTTCCGGCGTATCACTTTTGCGTTGCGATCGAACCGGGAGTGGGCATCGTGGTCGTCAATACGCACGATGTGCGCGAGAACATGCGCGAAATCTATGGCTCGCCGGAGCGACCGTATGCTGCGCACACGCGTAGCCGCAATTCGTACGCGCTCGGGATTTCGATCATGGCGATGCAGGACGCGACGCCGCAAGATTTCGGTGCGTATCCGCTCACCGAAGCACTGATCGATGCGTTGTGCACCGTCGGCGGACGACTAGCCGCATTCTACGACGTGCCGGTGGACGCGGACCACGTTATGTCGCACGCGGAAGCAGCGATGTGCGACGGCTATTTCGGCACCGCGGAAGACCAACGGTGGGATATCGCGCGTCTGCGTCCGTCACCACAGCTCCTCGAACCACGTGAAGCGATCGACGTGGGCGAGGAGCTGCGCGAGCGAATCCGGCGAGCGTCCTTGTCTTAGAACCGTTGTTGGACGAACAACATGATCTGACGCGGCGTTACCGACGTGTTTTGGTAGATGTAGCCGCTGCTCGGCAGCGGTTGCTGGCCGGCAAGCGGATAGTACGGCGAACACCCGGCACCGAGTGCAGGCGTGTTCGCTTGCACGTTCGAGTAGCACGGCACGGCCGGATTGCTCGGGTTGACGTTGTTGAACAGATTCGTCACCTGTACGCCGATGCGAGTGGCGCGCGTCGGCCCCAGGTCGTAGGCCAGCGTTGCGTTCGACCACCAGTACGGCGTGGACCAGAGTTCAGGCAACATCCGAACCGGCTGCACGAGGTTGCTGCTCGCGCTCAAGCAGGTCGAGTAGTACGGATAACCGGTCAGATTGATCCATTTTTGCGACGCTGCGCATTCGCCCGTCTGATACGGCGATGGTCCCTGGTAGTACACGGTCGGCATGAAGTGCCAGCGATCCGCGTGCACGTCGGCGACGAGCGACGCGCTGATCAATGGATTGTACGGACTGCGAACGACCGGGAGAAACGACGGTAGTCCGGCTCCGCCGTACGAGCCGGTCAACGACGATGTGATGTTCGTCCAGAAGTTATCGTACGTTCCGGAGAGCCAGTACGAGACGCCGTACCGGTGCCGATCCACGTGATTGAGGCCAAGCTCCGCTCCGAACGATTGACGCAGACCACCGTTTGTCGGGCGTGCCGGACCGTACGTAATGGCGCCCGTTGCCGGGTTGACGCTGAGCACCGGACGATAGGTGTAGAACACATTCGTCGCTTTGTTCCAATACGGTCCGATTCGCAGCGACGTGTCGGGATCGAACTCGTGCTCCCACATGAGATCGGCGCTGTGGAAGATCGTCGGATTCGCGCTGAATATGCCACCCGGATTGTATTCACTCGAACCCTCGCGCCAGATGTACGCCGTACCGACGAATGACGTCGAATCGGTCCACGATCCGCGAATGACGTTGTGGTTGTTCATCGTGTAGGTTGCGGCGAACGTCGGATTCCAGACGCCAACGGAGTACGGACCAGCCGGATACGACACGCCGCCGATCGTGCTCGCGGGATAATCGTAATACATGCGCTGCCACCTCACGCCGGGCTCGAGGAGCCATTTGCGCGCGCGCAGCGAGCCGTTCACGTAAAACGCCGGAATATGGTCGGGATACGATGAGAGCGAGTTCACGCCGGGCCACGAGCCGTCGGGATTCATGTAGAACGTGTAGTACGAATTGTCGAGATTATTGTCGTACTCTTCGCTCACGCCCGCGCGGATCGTCGCGTTGTCGCTGATCTGGTTTGTGTAATCGAGCGATCCGAGCCACATGTTCGAGCGGCGATCGCCTAAGTAGCCGGTCTCGAAGAAGAGATCTTGCTCGGCACAAAGTTGGCCGCCGACGACGGGGATCGGCGTCTTTGGTGCGTAGGGATATGGCGGGCAGTCGCCGGGGTGAAAATCGGGACTGTTCTCGATCGCTGGAATGTTCGCGTCGACGATCGGTTGGTCGAAGATATATTGGTTGAAATTTTCGGCGAGGCGCAGTGAGAACGACGAGTGATCGTTGATGATGTGATTCCACTGCAGCTTACCGATGCCGGAGTAGTGATGCCAGATATTGCCGCCCATGCCGAGCGTCGCACCACTCGCGGTACCAAAATACAGACCGGCCGGACACGTTTGGCCGTTCGGCGCTGTGCCTCCGGCCGCTCCCGTCGGCGTCGTCGAACTCACCGTGTATCCGGGACACGGAACGGCGGTCAACGGAAGCGGCTGACCGGGACTGTTTCGCTGGAATCCGTAACCAAAGATGAAATCGCCGAGGCCGTTCTGGATCAAGAATTGGAAGTCGTCCTTGTTATTCGGACGGTAGTGAAAGTTGCCGACGATGTCGGTGGTATAGACGGGACCGGGGCCGTTGAAACCCTCGACCACGACGGCCGGATAACTTGCGCCGGACGCGTACTCGTTCTGCGATCCGGTTTTCTGCGCGCCGACATACCACGACCAGCGACGGTTCGGCGTCGCACCGCCGTACTCGAACATAAAGTTTAGGAGCCGGTCGGTAACGTCGGCGCCGTACGCAATGGTCCCGAACGCCGGATACGTACCGGTCTTCATCACCGTATTAATGATGCCGAGTCCGGCATCGGAGGTTTCCGAGCCGAGCCCGCCCGTTGAAACCTCGACGTTCGCGACGCCGAGATTCGACAAATTCGTGGTGAAAAATCCGGTGATGCGATCGCGAATCGGGATGCCGTCGAACTCGTACTGTTCGTCGGTGACCGATCCGCCGTGAATACGCGGCTGCGTGCTGAAGCCGCCGACCGTGATGCCGGGAATCGTATCGACGTACTGGTAGAGCGTTTTCTGCAGCTGGTTCCCGCCGGAGACGGCGTCAAGGTGCTCCCCGCTCACCGTATATTGATCGGTCGTGACATTGGGCTGCACCAAGCTCGCTGATGAACGAGCGCTGACGTTTGCGATAACCCGCATCTCTTTCGTGAGGGTTTGGTTCACGCGTTCGACGACTGCTTGCGGTGCATTGATGCCGGGCACGCTCGCGGACGAATATCCACTCAGTTCGAATGAGACGGTGTACGTATCGACGCTGAGCTGTTGCAGCGTGTAAAAACCCCGGCTGTCGGTCACGGTGGTCTTCACGCCGCTTGGTGAAGTGGCGGTAACCTTCACGCCCGCGAGCGGCGCGCCGGTTTGCGCATCGGTCACGACGCCGCTGATGGTTCCCGTCGTGAGTTGCTGCGCAACGGCGCCGATTGGGAGCGTGGAAAATCCAATCACAAAGAGCACGATCGCGACGAGCGATTGCCATCGGCTCGATAGTTGAAGCATCCAAATCCCTCCGGAAAATGGCCGAAACGATTTTCCTTCCAGCCACGGCAACAATCGCCTTCACCCGTCATCGCGATTACCGATCCGCAATCGCGGAGAGCACCGCGCCGCGCACGCGCGCAAGCGCGGCGACGCCGCGCGGCTGATCCGCGCCCATCCACTGGTTCACGAGGAACGAGAACGTCACGACGCCGTGTGTCTTCGTTTGAATGAAGCCGGAGATCGTGCGCACGTGACTGATGCTGCCGGTTTTCGCGAACACCTTACGCTGCGCCGGCGTCTTGAGAAATTGGCGGCGCAGCGACCCGCGCACGCCGGCGATCGGAAGCGCATCAACGACGATGTCGCGATACGGGCCGTTCCAATCGGTTTGCAAGATCGTAAAGAGATCTCGCGGCGTGATGCGATCGTAACTGGAAAGGCCCGAGCCGTCGCCGATCGTGACCGTTCGCGGATCGATGCCTATCGAGCGAAGATAACGCTGTTCGGCGATGCTGCCGTTTTCGTCGGTTCCCGGCTCGCCGCGCAGCGCCACGCCGAGCTCTTTGAGCAATAATTCACCCATGAGGTTGTCGCTTGGATACCAAAACTGCTGCATCAGCTTCGGCATTGAAAGCGAATCATGCGACCACAGTACCGTTGCGTGCGGCGGCGTTTTGCCGTCGCGAACCGTTCCCGTAACGGTGACCCCGTGCGCCGCAAGCGCGCGCGCGAAAACATCCGCCGCGTAGGATTCCGGATCCGGAACGCTAGGTTCAATATCGCCCGAGGGTTTCGCGTTTAGAGGATACGTGCCGGTCAGTTCGATTTGCTTCGGTGCATCCCACGAGCGTACGATCTCCGACGTGTCTTGTGAACCGGGCGCCCCCGTTTGCAGCCGGTTCACGATGGTGAACGCGCCGGTCTGCGGTTCGATTCGCAGCACCACCGGCGCGCCGACCGATGTTCCGGGCAGCATGATGATATGCACGACGCCGTCTTCGAGTTCGAGCGCCGTGATGACCGGCGCATAGTAATACGGCAGATCGTCCCACGACCAACCATATCCATAGCGCTGCGCGTCGTCATGCGTCGCGTCCGCGACGAGATCACCCTCGATGCGCTTGATGCCCGCGGCGGCGAGCGACGCGGCCGCTGTGTTGAGGTCCGCGGCGCTGAGAAGCGCGTCGCCTCCGCCGTGCAAGTACAAATTCCCGGCGATGACGCCGTCGGATGGTGCGCGGTCGCCGAGAACCGACGTAACATATGAAAAGTTCGGCCCGAGAATCTGCAGCGCAGCGGAACCGACAAGAAGTTTGAAATTGGACGCCGGCATGAATTCTTCGTCGGCGTTGCGTGAGTAAAGCAGCGTGCCGCGCACCGTATCGGCCGCGATCAGTCCGATCTGCGCGCCGCGCAGTGCGCCGTTTTTCAGCAGCGCGTCGATCGTGTGCCCTAATGCTGCGATTTGCGCACGCGTCCACGGCGATCCGCCCGGGACGGGGCGCGGCATTGCGGCCACAAGCATGATGCAAATCGCGAGCGCGGCTAGACGTCGACCCATACCAAACGCGAAGGTTGGTTCAACAGAGTTCGCGCGCCTGCCAACGAAGAGAGCGCGCAACGATGCACTACGCGTTCATGCTGGCAGCCGTCCTGACGCAGATGACGCCGCTGCCCTCACCGGCGCCGACGCCGAACGTTCCGGTCTATTTCGGAAATCCGGCCGTGCGCATGGCGGTCGATGCGCGCGCGCTCGGCTTCGATCCCGACGGCAACGCACGGTGGCTCGTCGTGACGAAATTCTTCGATGCGCAGAACAAACCGACGCGAATTATCGCAAACAGCGACTTCACGTATCGCTCGAGCGACGGTTACGTGCAATGGCAGACGCGTCTCGCGTATGGCCAACCATCGGCGATTCTCTCGACGACTGTGGATGGCGCCCTGACGATGACCGTTGTCGCAAACGAGCCGCGCATCGGCAGCGTAACGGTGCGCACGAATACGCGGTCTTGGCGTTCGCCGCGCGCCGTCGCGAAAGCGCTGGGTCCGCATCTCGTGCAAATCGGTTGGTTTCCGCGCGAAGCGGGCGAGGTGCGGATCTTTCGTGCGGAAGAGGGCGGTGCGCGACGTCTCCTTGCGCTCATCGCGGGGCCAAGCTCGACGTTTCGCGACACGAATGCCGAACCCGGCCGCTCGTACCAGTACGTCGTCGAGCGCACAGGACACGAACCGGCGCGCCTTGCCGTCACGACACCGCAGACGGCGCCCGCGACGCCGATCGACAACGTGCGCGGCAAAGGCATGTGGCTGTACTTCACGTCGAATCCGGTTGACGCGATCTATTTCAAGCATCTCGATCCCGGAGCGATCGTCGCGCAAGCGGTACGCGCGGGGCTGCACTACGTCGAGTTGCGCACGTCATACGGCGCGTATTGGGAAATCACCCCGGAGGCAAAGCCGACGGATCGATGCCATAATCGACGGACTTGCGGCGCACGGCATCAAGACGATAGCATGGGCGGTGCCGCGCGACGAGAGTTTCGAGGATGTGCAAACGGCCGTGCGCGGTGCGTACTATCGAACGGCGAACGGAACGCCGCTGGACGGCCTCGCGCTCGACGTGGAGCGCGGCGACGATTTTATGGGCGGCGCGCCGCAAGGGCCGAGCGCGCTGTGGCACTACGTTGAATTCGTTCGCAATGCAATGGGTCCAGCATATCTCATAATGCCGACGGTTGAAGACGCGTACCTCGAACGTCTCGACGATCGCACGTATCCGTACGCGCAGATTGCGCGCTTCAGCACGGCGTTGCAGCCGATGACGTATTGGCGGATGATGCGCCGAACGCCCACGACACCGGAAGATGTCGAGCAGATCGTGCAGGCATCGTACGAGACGTTGCTGCGCTATGCCGGGCGAATGATTCCGATCAGCATCGGTGGGCAGACGAGCGCTGTCGGTCGCAATGGCGCGCCGCCAGCGCAAGAAATTACCTCGTCGCTCGCTGCGAGCAAACGTATCGGCGCACTCGGTGAGTGCTTTTTCGCGTGGGACGGTACGGAGCCGTATCAATGGGATGCGCTCGGAAACTACGCGTGGCCGGCGGATTCGCTCGGCCGATGAACGACGCGCCGACGATAAACCTTCGCGGCATGGCGCTTCGCGACAACGTCTGCGCGTGGAAGCAGCGAACGGGCGCCGCGGTGCGAGCCGTCGTGAAAGCGAATGGTTACGGCTTTGGCCTCGAGCGCGTCGTTCGCGAACTCGACGGCGTCGCCGACGGATTCGTCGTTTCGGACGTCCATGAGCTCAAGCGGGTACGCGCGATGACGCAGGCGCCGGCTGCGACGTTGTACGATGGGGGCCCGCAAGACGCGACCCGCGCGGCGGACCTTCGCGGCATCGTCAACGTTGCTCGTCTGGATTCGTTGTCCGCGCTCGCGATGCGCTCGGATGCCTCAGAAATAACCGTTCGGCTCGGGCTACGTTTGGCGGCCGGGTGGTCGGCAATCGACATCGAAGACGCGCACGGATACGCGACGCTCCTCGCCGATTCTCATATGCGTGTGGAGTTGTGGACGCATCTTACCAACGACGATACCGAGGCGGTCGATCGCGAGAAGTTCGTTCGATTCGTCGCAGCATTTCGAAACCGCGGCGTTCACGTCGTCGGAGAAGACGTCGAGAGCACGTTTCCGGCGAGTCGCAGCCGTAGCTGCGACAAGACCATACGTGTTGGTGTCGGGCTCTTCGGCGCGGGGAAGCCTGATGCGACGACGCCGCTGACGTGCGCGATCGACGTTTGTGCGCCGGTTGTCGATCGGATCGGTTCCGACGGCAGCCTCGGTGCGGGGTATGGCACCGCAACGCTTCCAGCCGGGTCTCGCGTTAGCGTGGTGCGCTGCGGCTATAGCGACGGTTTCCCGCGCGTTACGCGGCCGTATCGCAACATTCTTTCGGTGGGAATGCAGTACAGCGTCCTCGACGATGCGACCACCGGCGACGAGACGCAAGTTCTCGGAGCCGACGACGACCTCGATGAACTCGCGGCTGCCGCAAACCTGTTACCGCATCAAATCGTCACAACGCTCGGCCTGGCGCATCACTGCGCGCTCCCGCAATCTGCGCGCTGAATTGATGTAAGTCAATTCTTGTTTGTAGGCGGGTAGTGGAGGCACTACCCGTCGCTCGTCAAAGTGCGCAGCATGTGGAGAACGAAGCGATTTGCGGGGATCGCTGCATTGCTGTTCCTTGCTGCTATACCAACCGGGGCGCAAACTGCTGCGCCCAGTACGGAAACCGTTTTAAGAGCGCTGCATTGGCGTAACGTCGGGCCCGGCATCGGCGGGCGCGCGGTCGCCGTTGATGCCGTACCCGGAAATCCGTTTACGTTTTACTTCGGCGGGGTTGACGGCGGCGTATGGCGTTCGACGAACTATGGCCTCACGTGGACGAACATTACCGACGGCCAGCTGAATGCTTCGAATAGCATCGGCGCGCTTGCCGTTGCCCCGTCGAATCCGAACGTCATCTACGCAGGCACCGGCGAGGCTGATATACGCAACACGTTTATCACCGGCGACGGCGTGTACAAGACGACGAACGCCGGCAAAACGTGGCACTACTCGGGGCTAAAGGACACGCATACGATCGCAAAGATCGTGGTCGACCCGCACGATGCCAACGTGGTGTATGCGGCCTCAATGGGTCATGTATACGCGAATAATCCCGACCGCGGGATTTTCAAGTCGACGGACGGTGGAGCGCATTGGCGCAAGATTCTCTACATTGACGACGCGACCGGCGCGATCGATCTCGTGATGGATAATTCACATCCGAACACGCTCTATGCTTCGATGTGGCAGGCCTATCGCCGAGCGTGGGGACTGAGTTCAGGCGGTCCCCGTAGCGGTCTCTATAAAACGACCGACGGCGGCGCGCACTGGACGAAAATCTCGACGAATCCCGGGTTTGCGATCGGCGTGCTGGGACGTATCGGCGTGAGCATCGCGCAGAGCAATCCGAAGATCGTGTATGCGATCGTGCAAGCAAAGGATGGCGGCGTCTTTCGGTCGGACGACGGCGGCGCTCGCTGGAAGCGCGTGAACGACAGCATGGAGATGCGTCAGCGGGCGTTCTATTACACGGCCGTCTATACCGATCCGAGTGATCCGAACACGATTTACGTGCCGAACGCACGGTTTTTCGTTTCGCATGACGGCGGCTATCATTTCAGCTTGTTACGTCCGCCGCATGGCGACAATCACATCGTGTGGATCGATCCGAAGAATTCGAACATCATTCTGGAGGGCAACGACGGCGGCGGCACGGTGTCGACCGACCGCGGCAAGACGTGGAGCACCGAGCACAATCAACTCACGGCGCAGTTTTATCACGTCGCGCTCGACGAAGCGTTTCCGTTTAACATTTACGGCGCGCAACAAGACGAAGGTTCATGGGAAGGGCCGAGCGCGGCTTCAGGCGGCGTTGTTTTGACGAGCGATTGGCGGCGCACGGCGCTGGGCGAGAGCACGTACGTCGCACCGCAGCCGGGCAACGTCAATATCGACTACGGCAGCGGCTACTACAGCATCATGATGCGCCACGATAATACGACTGACGAGTACAATAGCGTCAGTCCGTACCCGCTCTACCGCGAAGGCGCAAGTTCCGGCGAGCTCGAGTACCGGCTCGCGTGGACGCATCCCATTATTTTCTCGCCGACGAATCCGAAAGAACTGCTGGTCGGCGCGCAATACGTGCTCAGCAGCACCGATTACGGGCAAACATGGAAGAAGATCAGTCCGGACCTGACGCGCAACGATCCGAAAAGCGAAGCGGCGAGCGGCGGTCCGATCGATGTCGATGCGTCGAGTGCCGAGATTTTCCCATATGTCTCCGCGCTTTCGGTTTCACCGCTTGACGGCAACGAGATGTGGGCCGGATCGGCGGACGGTCTGGTGCACGTGACGACCGATCATGGTGCGACGTGGACGGCGATCACGCCGCCGGCATTGCCGCAGTGGGCGGAAATTACGTCGATCGAAGCGTCGCACACCGAGAAAGGCACGGCATACCTCACCGCGTCGCGTTATCAGTACGACGATTTTCATCCGTACATCTACAAGACGACGGATTTCGGCAAGACATGGACGGCAATCGCCGATGGTGTGCCTACCGATCAGTATTTGTACACGGTGCGGCAGGATCCGAACGCGCCGAACCTGTTCTTCCTGACAACGAAGAGCACGATCTTCGTGAGCTTCGATGGTGCGAATCACTGGCAACCGCTGACGCTCAACCTGCCGAACGTTCAGGTGCGCGATGTCGCGATCAACAGCCGTGAAGGCAAGGTTGTGATCGCAACGCATGGCCGCTCGATGTGGGTGCTCGATAACCTGACGTTGCTCGAGCAACTCGCGAAGGCGTCTCCGTCGAATGCGAATGGGGCAGTTCTCTATCAACCGCAGCGCGCGTGGTTGACGCATGCGTATGGTGCACCGATGTTCGGCGGCGGACCGAATGCGGCGGGCAACGGTGAGAATCCGCTGTTCGGCGCAGCGGTGATCTTTTACGTGCCGCGGTCGTACAGCGGTAGCACGCCGGCGTCGTTGACGTTCAAAGATAGTGCCGGCAACGTCGTGCGCACGTTCGATCTTCACATGCGGCAACGCGGTGAGCCCGAAGCGCCGAGCGAGCGTTATCATCCGACGGAAGATCGTCAGCATGCCTACGAACGGCTCACCGGTATTGCGCCGGGCATGAATACGTTCCAGTGGGATCTTCGGTATCCGGATTCGACCGAGATTACCGGATTCGAACCGTCGGGTTCCGGCGGTGGGCTCGATGATTCGCTGCTCGGAGCGCAGATCGTGCCGGGGAACTACACGGTGACGCTTTCGTATGGTGGTGCGACGGTGTCGCAGCCGCTCGTGCTGACGCTCGATCCGCGCAGTACCGCAACGGCGGCTGATCTCGCGGCACGTCGCGATCTCGGCTTGAAGATCCACGCATTGCAAGACGCGCTGGATCGCACTGTGAACGAGGCGGTTGCGGCGCGCGCGAAGGTTGCTCGCGGGTAGCGCGGCTGCGAAGCAACTGGATGATGCGATCGGCAATGTGGTCGATCTCGTGCATAAGCAGTCCGATGAAGGCGCGCTGCTGTACGAATCGCGCTTACGCAGTTTCATCGCGTACCTCAACGCGGAAGTCGACACAGGATACGTCCGTCCGACCGCCGCGGAGTACGAGGTGTTCGACAAACTGAGCTCCGACGCCGCAAGAGCCGAGGCAAAGCTACGCGCGGCGATGAGCGCAGCGCATTAGAAAGAGCGCAGACTATGAAGCGGCGCTTCTTTGTTTCGAGATACGCTTTGCGCGGCGCATAAGAAGAAATGCCCCAGCGAGAGTCGCCGCGCTTCCGACGGAGCCCGGCCACATAACATGATATTGGAATGAGTACAGTTGCAACGGGACGGCGACCAAAAGCGCGAAAAGCATGATGTTGAGTGCGGTTCGATCGTCGAAATTGAAAGAGCTGCGCCAACCGGAAACGAGGAACAGATCCGCACCCATCCCTGATAAGACAAAACCGAATTCGTGCGAAGCCCTGAACGAAATGATCGTTATCGCGATCGTCGCTGATGCCAGAACGTAGTACGCGACGTCCCGATTCCCATCGCCCTTCATGAAAAGCGCCTCCCCGAGCGGTCGCTTCGAGGACTTGCTGTAGACGCTCCTACCAGGCGATGGGACGGTTAGGTTGCAAATCACCGCCGGGAGTTCGCTCCGCCATCTTGATAGGGCGTGCGGCAGCGGTTCATTGGGGCTTATGACTCCAAGTGAACTACCTGCCATACGCGAACGAAACGAGGATGGAGAACGTTCGGGAGTCGCTCGTCCTCGAGATCGTCGTTCGGACGCACGATGATGCTACTGCGATGGTACGCTCGGTGTTCGTCACTGCAG
Organism: Vulcanimicrobiia bacterium; assembly: GCA_963737065.1. Classification (GTDB taxonomy): domain Bacteria; phylum Vulcanimicrobiota; class Vulcanimicrobiia; order Vulcanimicrobiales; family Vulcanimicrobiaceae; genus JAMXLG01. The sequence continues at coordinate 389,830 of CAVTRC010000001.1, read as the reverse complement.
CGCCGGTCGAAGACGACGACACGATTTTCTGGGACGTCGGTTCACGGCGGGTCGCCCTCGAGTGCCCACTCGGCAACAGGGTCCATCTGGTATTCATTGCACGTCCAAGCGTAGCCGACATATTGCGCAAGTACACCGAACGCGCCGCGGTCGTGCGCCAGGCCAACGAACTCTATCTAGCGTATCCGGCGCGCGTTATTCGTGAAATCGTCAACGATGAACGGACGGGTGGCAGAGAAGAATTTATCGCGCCGGCGCTCGAAGCGCACTGCAGATCTTCTAGCGACATCGTTCTTCTGCTGTCAGCTAATCGCGCGACTGAGAATGACCAACTGGTCTTAGTGACCGAAGCGGAATTCGGCGAGGCCGGAAGCGCGTATCGGCGAAAGCATCTGCGCGTCGTCGTTTGAGAACTCAGGCCGCTCTTCCCCGGCACGGATAGACCTGAACGCGGACATTTATCTGCGCGAGACGGCCTACCTGAAGATCTTCATCGCGCAGTTTGCGTTCGATTTCCTCATGTGGCCGGACTCGCATGTAGGCGCATCCTTTCGCATTTTATTCATGGCATTCGTTTATCCCAGCCACCCGAATATCGGACAATCTTTCACTCACCGATCTTAGCGTCGCTTCAATCGTGAAAACTGCATTATCCAGTTCGAAATCCACGTTGCGCCGCAATTGCCGGAAAGTGATTGAACCCAACTCGGATGATTCGGATCTCGGGTCGTCCACTCGTATCGAGTCAAGATCGGACGCGACGCCCACGTGTCGTCGTAAATTACGGTAAATCCCGCCGCCGTCTTGAAACCTCCAATGGCGGGAGGCTGCCATTGGCCGTCGTCTTTGTTCGCCCAGTAGATCGCCCATTGATTCTTTCTTGGGTCGTACAGCCGAGTACCGATTGCATATTTCGAGCCACGCGGCTTGATAAGGGTATAGTCTTCTTCAAAGCCTGCGCCCTCGAGCACGCGCCGCACTGAAACCGTTGCCGGAAAGCGCACCCAGTGTGATGATGGGTGCAATTCACGATCGATTTTTCGTTGTTGCATCGACACGGTCCAGTGGCCTTCAAAAAAATCGAATGACCGCGCGGTCGAAGACCGTCGATCGATGCCTTTCATCGCGGTATCCAAGCAGCTCGTCGCCCTTGCATCTGTGCCGGTCACCGCAAACAATGCCGAAAGGATTCCCATCAAGAAGAAATATGCTCGACCGATCCTGTACCGCTTGTTCATCATAAGATGGTAGGTAGAATCGCACCGCCACTCAAGAGCCATTGTCGCGGTAGCGTCTAGAACCACCGCTTCCTACGCGGAACGTCTGTAGTGATCGTTACCTGGCGAGCAGCGTGGCGCGCGGAAATTATGTACGTGTCACGCGCGATTGAGCACGTCGGCCGTGCCGTCCGACCACGCGCGCACGGGAATAAAGATGGTATTCGGCTCGTACGCGCGCTGGTATGGGCCCAGGATCACGGGAGAGCCATCGAATCCGGCGGACCAGTTCGCGACCGCTGATTGTGCGATGAACGGCATGATGTGCGGGTGCCATGGCCCATGCGCGGCGTCGGCGCCACGTCGCTAACAATGGAGCCGTCTGGATTCGTTGTCACGGCTGCACTACTGTTGCTCGCATAGGCGTAGTTACTGGCGAAGAAGTTTCTTAGCGGCCACTAGAAGCCGTGCCAATCGCTAGGAGAACAAGGACAACGTAAAGCGCAGATTCGTAAATCGCAGCATCTTAGTTTGCTGCCCGTTTGAAAGCAACGTTGTACAGTTGGTGCTCGCACTGCCACAGCAGCGCCGCAGGCAGTGTGCCGACCAGTAGATAGGAGAGCCCATACGCGCCCATGCCGAACCCAAACATGGCGACGCGAGACGCCGAGACGTGCTGTAGCATGCGAAAGCAAAGCCTATAAAAACAACCAATGCGACGGTTAAGTAAGGCGCTTTTCCACCGAGGAAGTAGATTGTCCATACCGCTACCAGCGAAACGGGTACAGTTATTGCGACGATTATGCGGCTCGACTTCGGCATCAGGCCCTCCGAGAAAGGAGTTGTTTAGCGCCATGATGATACGGCCGGTAACCGATAGCGTGTAGGCGAGGTTGTGATCTCGCACGACGAAGATCGCAATAATGAAAGCGAATCCGATTAACGCGAGCGCTCACTGTGCGACTTTTTTATCATAGTTTAGTGCCTCCGTGTCCGCTGGGCTTCGGAGGCAGGAATCTCGTCGCCGCGCTCTTTGCGGACGTCGAGGCACAGTTCGATGTCAACCGCAGCGTACGCCCACGCGAGCCGGCATCGACGGAGCGGCCAGCAGTGTCTTCGGGACGCGAGCGACTGCGACGCTTAGCGAGCTGACCAGCCAGCAAATCGGCCACTCCGAAAGATCCGAAGCCTTTCGCACAATGGCGAGAGTGGCCTTCGCCATACTGATGCGCCACAATTTCGTCCGAACGTGCGTTAGATCGTCCGAACCTGTCGAGGTTCTTGACGGTATCCTTTGCGTTCGCGTTGAAGGCGTGCCAGTACGAGAAAACCGAATTGCGGTCGGCCATGTTCTTTATGATGAGGACAATTGCGTGCAACGACTGTTTAAACGCCTCTTCGGTCGTCCGGATAACCACGGGCCGACCAGCGATGAACGGTGGCAGGGTATTAATTACCGGTGCACCGCACGTATCGGGCGTGAGCTCTCCATCCAGCTTTCCAGCACGGGTCGCCACGTTCGTGCTCATGGCGCGCCGCGCCGATTGGCTCGAGCAGCTCCGGACTGCTTTGATCGCCAAACATCGCACGCGCGTACATGCCGATATCAACAGATGCGTTTGGGCACGCACGTACCGACGACGGGGAAAGCGATCCAGCTCTATCGCAAACCCGGCTCGTTGAAATTCAACGGCCTGCTAATGCAGCGAGCGAAGTGGCGCGGGATGTTGCCGCGGATTTACTGTTCATGGAGCTTGCACCGATCCGGAACCACAATGCCGAACCCAAACAAGTATAGGGCGACTGTTGCGTAGCGCGGAATCGCGAGCATCCGTTGCCACGTCGAGGACGCCGCTCTGCGGCACTCCCGGAGGCACGCTATGGCGCCGGTCCAACGGTTAACCGTCGATCTTTCTGGTTATCCCGATCTCGTCGTTATTTATCTCGGTATGCGCGTTCGAACATGGGCTGGCTTGAAAACACTGTTTGGATTTGGCCCAAAAATCCAGAGCAGCGTCGCGGAAAAACCCGATGGATTACTGTTGCACGAAAATATCGTCTATTCGCTTGTTCCGCCGCACGCAGGCATGCGGCAGTACTGGCGCGACTTCGACTCGTTGGAGCGCTGGGCGCGCAGCGAGCCGCACCAAGTCTGGTGGCAGGAATACGTGAAAAATTCCGGCGGTACCGGCTTCTGGCATGAGACCTATTTCGCCCGTGGCGGCATGGAGGCGATCTACGACGACGTGAAAAGGGAGATAGGGTTCTCTGCGTTCGCGCCCATTCAGCCCGCACACGGTGCGATGTTTTCCGCGCGACGGCGACTGCGGCTTAGCGAGGAGGCAAGGAATGTGCCGCCCGCGCCGGCTGGAGACGCCGAACTCGGCTAGCTTTGCATCACCAGCGGAACGCGCCGGCGGCATTCGGCTTCATCCGCACGATCGGGTCCCAAAGCGCTGGAAATTCAAAAATCGTTTGACGTAGCTAGCGCTTGGCACGCGCGGAGTTTGACGAACGTCTGCGCCGATGCATGGGATCCAACTGCGTGGTGTTGAACGGGTGCGTCACCGGTTCAACGCTTCCTGACGTAGCGAGGCGGAAGCAAGTCGAAGAGCGGGAGCGTCACGCGGCGACTATGTTTTCCCGATCGGATGAGATATGTCACCGAATCAGCGGTCATTGCGTCCGCAATTTGAGCAACGCTCATTGATCGGAGCTGATCGCCGTTGATTGTGATAAGCACGTCGCCGACTTGAACGCCGGCCTTCTCACCGGCCGAATGTGGAATGACAGCGATCACTCGAAAGGTTCCGTCAAACTGTCGCATCGATTTTAGGCCCGTTGACTCATACGGTACGTATGAGTCGATCAAATGGTTCGGCATGAAGTCGACGCGTCGGCCGGTGTAGTCGACCGTGAACGTAAAGCGGCGCAGCACGCCGACGCCAACGTTGCCGCTTGCGGTCCCCAAGACCCCCGTCTTCGTAGCTGGAAGCGAGGCGCTTACATTGCCAATTGCTGCTCCTGCAAGTGTAAAGGTCTGCACGCGGATCGCGAGGGCTGCCTCCATACCGCCTACACCCTCCAGCATTTCCGGTTCTCCATCCGAATAGCGCTCCTTGACATTGTGCGCTGCTCTGAACCGCGCAGTCAGCGTCAGCGCTCCTGAGTCACCGGTATCGATTTTAAACGTTCCCGTGAATCCATCGGCGCGACCTTCGACGATGGGCGTCTTATCGGAGAGATCGGCTCCAACACCGTACGCGCGTGCCGGCTTTCGGTAAGCTTGCGGCGGCGTAAACGTAGCTACGTCGTCCTTCAGGTCGATCGTCACGGCGAAGTGCGAGAGAAAAGAGTAACCGAGTACACCGTCGATTCTGCCGTAGTCGCCCTGATACGTGAGATCGAGCGGTAGCGGAACGATTGCAGCCGCAACGCCGCGCACTTCGGCGCGTCCAACGCGTACATCTTGCAAGGTTAGCATCTTTACCGGTACCGTTGCGCTACCGGTAACTTGCCCGCTTTTCTTTCCTTCGAGACCGATGCGTTCGGCGAGTTCCGGTGTGATCACGGTGATGCCGGCTCCGGTGTCTAGCACGAAATGATACGGCCCTTTGCCGTCGATCATCGTCGAAACGACGCGTAGTTCGTCTAGACGCACGGTAACGGGCGCGGTAGTATGCATATAGAGCCTCCTAGTATCCGGCCGGGCGGATCACGACTGTACCAAATTTCAGTTCATTTCGAATACTACTCATTTGTACTTGAAAACGTCCGAATGGGCGCGACGGCTCGTCAGTCGAGCTGCTACCGTGATAGTAACCGTTACTTGTACGCAAGCGCCTTCAGGAATTCTAGGGGGTCATTTGCCTCGCTTCGGTATTGCATGCATGGTGACGCTGGCAATCGCATTCCTAAACGGTATAGCATTAGCGCAGCATCCTCGCACAGAGAGCACCCCGATTCCCCGAGACAGAAAACCCGATTTTTCGAGCATGCACTTCTTGACCGGAAGGTGGACATGCAGTGTCATGAGTTCCCGTCGGCCGACGGCTTTCCGAACGCGATCTACCACGTCAATCAGCCCTGACGGCTATTGGATGGTCACGCGAACCGTTACCGAGAGCGTGCCATGGAATCCAATCACGATCGTCAATAATGAGTACGTAACCTTTGATTCGTCCACTTCTCGATGGGTGGATATCAGCATGGATAACTATGGAGCATACGACTTGAGCACGTCACCGGGTTGGAACAAAAACAAGATCGTATGGACGGACCTCGCTTATCCACAGTCGCATGCGACCGCCGTGAACGATCCACGAAAATTGATGAAGATTAATGACAGGAAGTCGTTCACTGCCGCATCGTTCAAGGAGCCTTCGGGCTACCTTGTGACGGTAAAGACCACATGCACGAAGGACTCGAAGTAGCGCAAGCTGTGTATGCTCCGAAATCCGAAAGCTCCTGATCGCAGCAGGACACGAACATGCGCAGCTGATAGCCGATGGTTTCGGCGTTGACATAAGCACCTTCACCAGTCCTTACGCGATTGGTTGGAATCGCGCCGATTCTTTCGATCCATAGCGCGCGGCAAGCGCTGCGCAGCGACGTTACAGCATCGATGGCAAGCCTTCACTGCGCGGCATCCGCGCGGACCGCTGTGTGGAACGACACGAAAAAGCCAATCACACAATGCCTTTGTTTGGATCGAAACGCTTCGTAAAGGTATACCAGAGGAACGGCGGGCGGCGGGAATACTGCGCCGAGGCGCCGGAATGTTCACGATTGCACACGTTTCGGCCGCGTCCTATCATGTGCTTTCTGCGTCAGGTTCCGGAAAAGCTAGAGGCTGAGGTTGACGCCCCGAGCGAACACGTCACGCGAGCGGTCCGACGCGTACTCCACGATCGCGCGGTTGTAATGTGCCGCATACCTCATCGCTTTGTGTTATCGCCGGAGGCTTCCAGCGCGACTTGTGCAAACTGCGCGAGAAACGCACTAGCGCAAACCGCTCGGCGATGAACCAGTCATGCGCCGAATGCAGCGCGCCATGTGGCTTTGATTTGCGAACCCGGATCGCGCAGCAACGTCGCATAGCGGGAGGCGCCCGAGCGTAATAAGGTTAACGGCATATTCTACGCGCGCTTTCATTACGTACCGATGCACCGGCATGCCGACGACTTCTTTAAACACTGCTTTGAAATGCGAGACGCTTAGATCCGCTACAGCAGCCAGTTCCTGCAGCGAAAGCTCCGCATCGATTCGCTCGTGGATATGATGAACGGCGCGCTGCACCCGCCGTTTCGGCAAGGCCCGAGGCTGGGCGATCGGCGCCATGTAGGCGTATTGGCGCAACACGTGCGTGCACAGCGCTACGCCGAGACTCTCGGCGTACAGCCGGCCAAAGGGTTCCTCTGCCTGCAGCTCGCTGTTGATTGCCCAAGCGATGTGTTCGATGCGTGGGTCGCGTATCTGAAGCCGAGGACTTCCGGCGAACGCGCCTCCCATTGTTCGACTCACTTCACTAAGTAGTGATGGATAAAGCCGGATGCAAAGCAGCCTTGATGGCGCTTCATCGTGCCACGCGGCAAATGATCCCGGTGGCATGATGTCGAGGTCGCCATGAACCTGAAGCCTGGCATGCACTGCACCATCGCAACGGCAAGTCGAATGGATCGGCTCGCCGATGTGCATGCAGATTTTGTAATTTTCGGATGGTGCCGGCAACGAAAACCCTTCCGACACATCGCAAACGAATGCTTCGAGTCCGGCCCAATTTCGATTTTTGCTCGTTACTTGAACAACGCTCCGGCGCTCGCAGTCCGCCGGATCAGTCAGTCGTTTCAACATGCTGCCATAACGCGTGACGCGCCCGCGTTGTGTCGCGGCGGGAGTGGCTCAGTCGCGTAACGCTGTCCAACGATAGTTTCAGACTTTGATGAAATATCGATGCGCCGGACGCATCACGTGAACGCTGCGGCATTTCGACTCGCCAGTCTTTGAGGCTTGCCGGCTCTTGCCCGATCGCTTCGGCGACCCCATCGAGGACGACGTCGTTTTTTCTGGCCTTCGTTGCGGCAAAGCGGCCCATCAGCGCCTCCACGAGCGTGGGCGCCATTCCGCGATCGACTCGTGCGACAGCGGACGGAAGCTGTAAATCGGCTGCGGGATGCTGCATTGCGGCTCGCGATTGGACCGCTGCGCCTCAAACATGACGACCGAAATTGCATTGCAGAATGCAGCAGATCTTCTAACGGGTCATCGCGGTAAAAGCAACACTGGTGATGCGCTTGTTGATGAGATCGACGAGGCCATCTCGGAATCCGCCGACGCAGTGCTGCAGTGAATGAGCTGAAACGCCAACTGCGCCCTTTCGTTAAACGCCTTGCGCCCGCATTGTTCGAGCTTCGAGGCGTTTCGATTGTCGTTGCCGCCGGGATCATTGGGCATGCCGGCAATCTTCGCATCTAGTGTAACGCCGCGAGCTTCGCGATGCGCGCCGGGGCGGCGCCCGTTCCGTGTTCGAGCGGTCGCAACGCGAGCGTCCGTGTCAACACTGGTGGTGATCGTCAGCTCAAAAGATCCTTCCATGTTATTGCGTTGGTCCAAAACCGCACGCGGAATCGTCAGGGCGACCTCTATTATGCGCGTAAGCGCGATGCAAGAACGACTTGCGCGCATCGTCGCAATAGTATTGAAGTCGCCGCGTAACAGAGCTGACTAAGCCGCTCCACCTAGAGATCGCCTCGAATAATCGGACAGCCGCGTAATTGATGACTTCGCTCCATCCGAAGCGAAAAGGCGTCACAAGTTCATTTTCGCGGCAGGCGTTCCCGCCGGAATCACTCTCCGGTTTTCAAGGCAAAGGTGTCGCTCCTCGCCGTTCGCGGCGAACCGACGTCGCCGAAATCGCGACGAAGTTCGATATCCATCCACACCTCATCGCGCAGTGGAAGAGCCAACTGCTCGAGAACGCAGTCTCGGCGTTCCACGGCAGCAGCGTGAAGACCGAGGAAGTCGATGTCGAAAAGCTCCACGCGAAAATCGGCCGGCTCACGTTGGAAAACAATTTCTAGGAAAAGCGCCGGGCGCGTCGGCGGCCCTAGCGGAAAGCGATGATCGATCGCGAGCACGGTCTTCCGCTTACGCATCAAGCCGATCTGCTCGATCTTTCGCGCAGTTCTTTGTATTACACGCCGGTACCGGTTTCGCACACCGATCTGGAGATGATGCGGCGGATCGATCATCTGCACACCGAATATCGGTTCATGGGCGCGCGAGCGACGCGAACGGTTAACGGAACCGCTGCGCCCGATTGCCATGCAGTGAAATCATTACAACAGCGCGCGCAGCTCGTCTGCCGCTATCGCGACATCGGCGAGAATCGCGGCGTGGAAGACCGTATCGCCGGTTTTCCGCCGCACGCGCAATCAGACGTAACCGCAACGAATCGTCATTCCGTAGCGACCGATCACGCAACAGTTTGCGGTTGACGCTCAGCGACGATCTTTTTCAATCCCCGTTTTCGTCTGAGCTGCTTGAGCCGCATCAAGTAGCTCACTTCCAGGCCGGCGTACTTCGATCGCTAGTTGTAGAACGTTGCTTTGCTGATCCCGTACTTGCGGCACAGCGCGCCGAGCCGCCTTTGAGCTCCTGAGGATCCCGACGATTGAGTTTCGCTGCATCGAGATTTCCACGTGTGGCGTCCTTAGAGGCTTAGGCCTCACATTCGACATACCAGCGGCGCACTCACGGGGATACCATCACATGAAGTTATCAAAGTTAGAGAATGAGGCAGCGTCGACAACTGCTGCTTTCGCCTGCGCGAAACGTTATGTGTCTATCCCTTGGCCTTCGCGAGTCGACGCTCGAACTCGGCGAATTCCTCTAGACCTTCCTCGCGAGTCGACCACGAGCGTAGGAGATCGAAATTGATGTTCTCACGGTTGGCGGCTGCAACAGCGACGGCCGCATTGAGCGCCGTGTAGTCGCCCCAACGATAGAAATGGGCTAAGCGATCGCGCACACAATCCGTCGGTGAAAGAATACGCAACGTCATGTCCCCATTCGTCAGTGTTGCAGTTTCATGTACGTAATCGCCACCGACGGCCAGCGGGCCGCGTGGGAAGTCAATCGTATAACTTGTATCCGGATGGACGAACATGCGCGATTTTCCGTTACGTATGAACCGAATCGAGCCGAGCGCGTTGACGATTTCCGTAAGTGGCTCATCCCGTTCGAGAATGAAGTCCACATCGTATGATGTATAGGCGCCACGGGCATGCACAGCCGCTGCGCTGCCTCCGGTGAGGACGGCGCTAATGCCGTGTACCTCAAGCGCTTGCGACACGGCAAAGCAGATATCAGCGAGGCTACTTTGCCGCGAAATCAAAGTGGCTTACGTCGCCTGCGCGGCCGCGTTCGACGCGACTCCTTGACGAGACGATATTGCTCGTATCCCTCCGCAAGCCTCAGTAGGAAAGCGCGCAGTTCTCGAAATGCGGGATATTGTGGGTTTAGAGATACCGTCCTCACCGCAACTTGCCGCGTGGCGAGTAGGCCCTCGTCCTCCAGCTTGTCGAGCGTTTTTTGAATTGCCGGAATGGTGGAACCAAGGTAGCGACTGATTTCCGCTGGGTAGGTTTGCTCCAGCACGGCGATAAGCATTAAAAGCGCGGTCCGCATTCGGGTGCCGAATAGGGCTGGAGCGGGCAACTTCCACGCGTCATCTTCGTAAAATGGTATATCTAACGACATAGTAGCTTCGCGCGGCAGCGTCGGAAACGGTTCGAATCATGGGAATGCGCTGACAGCGCTTTACGCTGTCAAACGCGCGGGGTAAGACGTGATCCAGATCGAGGAGCCGCTTTCCAATTTGTTCAGGGACAGAACGGCTGCCGGCAATCATACGGGACAAGTTTCCGTTGTCCACGCCTAGGAGATCGGCCAACGCCCTCGTGCCGATGATCGAGGCAAAGCGGGCAAGCCGCAGCTGCATTGCGCCTAATTCGTGCAGTTTGGCAACCGGGATGCGGCTCGCGTTAATTGTCCAGCTCATGCGTCTACTCTCGCGCGAGCCGTCCAAGTCTTCGGCGATGCCAACGTCGTGATCGATTGGCTCGAAGGCTCAGAGCCGACGTTCGGATTCTGCCAACCCGTCGCCATGCTCGCTGCTCGCGGCGCGGCGCCGGTGCTGGAAGTGCTGGATCGAATCGAAGCCGGGGCTTTGCCTGAGGCTCTACCGCGTCTTTTCTTGGGACCACAACGCCGCCGTCGATGCGCCCGGCGGCGTTTTCTTTCGTCCAACATCGTCAGTGGGTCGCTTTGACAACTGACCTGCACCACGGGCTGTACTGCTTGACGTCGCCCGAGGGCGCGATCGGCGAACGATTCGCGCAGCTTCGCGCTTGGCGGCCAAAGACATTTCGCAGCCCCCGAGGACCATACGCGCCTGCCATCATGGAGGCCGGCCACTTACAACTTACCGATCTTGGTGATGTCACAACGCTTTGCGCACAACGCGTCGCGCGCGTAATCGAAATCGTTACTCGCGATCGCGCCGTAACGCAACCGCTCGCTGCGCGTATTTTCGAACAATGCGCAAGTGACGGACTCGAGTGGTGGTCAGCGTATCTCGCAGACTGGACCAATGTGCTGCTGTGGACTTCCGCTGCAGCGCGCCGACCTATGCGGCAAGAAGCGCAGCTTTTTAGCTGCGCCTCTTTTGCCGCTGCACAAATTCGACTTAGTGACCGGAGAACGCCGAGTTTGAAAGATCCTTTTGCATGACGCAGTAGTTCACGGAGCCGAGTCCCGTCGGCGTGTCCCAACCCGGCGCTGCGGAGCTTGGAATGCCGTTGGTTCCAAAGAGAATGTCGTGGAAGCCTCCGATTGGAGCGGTCGTGTCCGGCGGTAGCGCTGATGTATTGTCGGCCGGTTCGCCTGATGGCACGCACGCCGTCGATCCCAACGGACACGGTTCGTAGTGCGCATAGACGCCGTAATAGACCGGAGCCGCGAAGCCCAACTTGTTGCCGAAATGCGTCTCCAAGCGCGCCCAGATTCCCATCGACATCGGCGACGAGAGACTCGTGCCGCCAACGCCGGTTTGCGCGCCGTTGACGAACACGTCCATCGGGCACCCATTATTGTCCGCGCACATGGCGACGTCCGCGATGCTGCGTCCGGCCGTGCATGCAGCGCAGATGCCGTTCGTCTGCCAATACGGAGCGGTTTCGTATTTACTGACGCCGCCGCCGGTTCCAACCCATACGTGCTCACCATAATAGGTGCCGGGCTGCGTGCCGCTGGCGTTCGTGTCGAGCGTCGTGCCGCCCACGGCGACGACGTACGGCGATGCTGCGGGATAGCATACTTCGGGCACGCCGGTGTTCGGTACGCCGGTTGCCGCCACGACCGGACAGCCTTCGCCGTTGTCGCCGGTTGAAGCGAACATCGTCATTCCTTGAGCCGCGGCCTGATTGAATTCCTCATCGTCGACCAACATCGATCCGTCCGCGTATGCCAAACTTTCGGGCTCACCGAACGATGCATTGCCGGCCTGCGTGAGATTGTCGTTGACCCAGTGACTGAACTCCAGTGCCGTGTCGGAATCCGTGAGCGAGGTCGTGTCATACAGATAGAGGTGTTTCACGCTTTGCGCGATTCCGCTCGAAATTTGCGTGTCTAAATCCCACTCATCGATGCCCGATGTATCGACGCTCGAGATGCCCACCTGCCGCACCGAGTACGCAACCTTCGGAAGCGCCCAAAATGTTTCGGCGGTGCGCAGGTCCGTTAAAACTTGGCTGACTTTCCCTTCCGCCATCACGGCAATCGACGTATTGCCGCCCTGGCAGGTCGCGGGGCACTGTTTTGCATCCGCGTCGTACGCGACTTGATATTGCGGTGGCCCGTATTCGCCACCGATGCAGATGCCGTTGACGACCTGAAGACACGGCGATGGCGTGCCGGCAACGTTGGGCTCTGCGGTTCCAAACGCGGGCGCGGTCAATATGCGCGAATGCTGGCTCAGCATGAAGTGCGTTTTCATCTGGTAGGTATTGTTCAGTCCCAGAACCGCAACCACGACACCGCGGAACTGCGCCGGCACGAGTGCCGGTGTAACGTTGCCGTACACGCGTTGGCCATTTGCCGTTGACGTGCGAATCGACGTGTGAAACGCGGCTCCAATGCGCGCAGGCGTGCCGGTGGCCGTCACCATCAATCGATTCGGCTCGATCGAAACATCGGTGAGGCCCTGTCCGCGCAAGTACGACGCGACGGCGTTCGCTTGCGCGAGCGTCGGATTGAACGTTGCTGTGAACTGATCCGGAGTCATCCAGGCGTGAAACGAAGCACTCCCAGGCGTGTACGCGCGCTGGACGAACGCCTGCGCGCCCGCGGCATCTCGCATGCTGAGGCCGACGACAATGCGAAGCGGAACCGATTCAGATAGGACCGCTGCCGCTGACGTCTTGCCAGCCGACGAAGTCCCGATCGATACCGCTCGCGTCGCGGTCGCGGCCCAGCCCGACGGGACGTTTGCTGTAGCAGCAAACCTTTGTGAAAATCCGCCGGCACCGGATTCGGGCGCCATCGGCGGCATCGTGGACGTCGTGGTGTGCGAGCAGGACACCGGCACAATGCCAATTCCCGCTGCGAACAACGAGAGAAACAGTTTCTTCATCGCGGCATCTCCAATAGCGCGGAACGCCCGAGGCACGGGCTGCGAAGTGAACCACCTCCACGAGCGTATGGCTGTGGGAGCGCTTGCGAGAATACCTAAAACTGAGTAGTCGGCCCGGATCGGCTACCGGGCGGCTCGTAGGTCGCTACAGCTCCAACGGCCGCGAGCGGCGGCGAGCCTATCTATCCTCGGTAGTCGACGCGTCAGTGAGTAGTCGGTGCAGTTACCGGGCGTCGTACCGGATGCGTGGAGCGGCGTTGAGATCGCGTAGAAATAACCGGCACCGTTCGCGTTGCTCGCTGCTGGGAACTCCGCAATCGTCCGTGCCGGGGTGAGGCCGACGACAAAAACGATACTTTTAGACAATGCCGACACGGTGAATGTTATGAGGCTCTCGCCGGTATTAGCGGACGCGTACGTGTAGGGCGCCATTGCGAGGAAAACTGCGCGCCGGTTTGCTCCTGCGGCAAAGTCGTGAACCGGACGAGCGTACAGTCCCGCATTGCCGTACGCATCGATGACGTTGTATCGTCCGGCGGCTTTCGCCTCGATGAGGTTGCCGAAAAATGACGTATCGATCGAGCCGATAAGGTACGCGCGAATAACAGGCGTGACGAGCAGCCTTTGCACGCCGACATTCGCGTCGACGTAGGCTCCATACCCCGCTGATATTTCGCACTGCAACTGAGCGGTGATGTTGATACCGGTAAGGAGCTGAAACGGCTCCGTGATGCCACACAGATCCTGCGAGAAGCTCGCGACGGATGCATTGTTATATTCGAGCGTCGCGTTACTCGACAGTTTGACGAGGGCGGAGCCCGTTTTGCCGAAAATCGTCGGTGTCACGGTCAGAGACGGCTTTGAACCGTCTGCAAGCGCACCTTCGACGTCGAGCGCTGAAACCGTTATTGGATCCGGTTGATAGAGATGACCGCTTAGAATGAGATTGAGTTTAAGTACTGCTGTGCTGCATATGCCGGCGCCGAATTGCACAGCGGTTGGGTCCGAGGGGAAAAACGCCGGCGCGGTCACTGACGTTTCGAAGTCTAGTTCAGCCGATCCGTACGGGCCATCGGCAAGGCGTACGATGACTGACGGTGTAGGAGTTGCATTCGGGATAAGACTCCGATCGGCAGGCGCGGTAACGTGGACAGCCGTCGCGTCGTGTAGCGCCGTTTCGAGCTCGGGATTCGGCACATAGTTTTCCGGCGGATTCGCATTCCCGACGAACGCATCGTCGATCGCGGATTTTAGCGCTTGCACGCGTTGCTCCGCGGGCGTTGGACTTGGTGGATCGGTCGGAAATGCGGTTGGGATCGAAACGTCAGTAAACGCTTCGCCGGGACTTGCGAGCATGTCGGTGATCTGTTTGTCGTTCGATCCGTCGACGGGATTGTTCGGATCGCGTACGTCTATTATGCACTTTCCCGAGCGCCATTGCCGCGCGCAAATTGCAATCAGCCTACCGATTTGCTTGAAGACGCTTTTCCCGCCGGAACTTGTTTGCTTCGGCGGAATCGGCTGACTGGTCGCGATCGGCGTTATCGCGAGTTTCGGCGGAGTTGGCGTTGCGCCGCCGGGAACTGCTTCTACGGGAACGAGGCGCGGCTGGCTCTCTCGCCGCTTTTGATCTTCGAAACCGTTTACGGCTTGTTTGATTTGATCTTCGGTTGCGTTCCGTCCGAGGACGTGGCGGATCGTGCGTTCCGCCGCAGAGGTCGTTTGCGCGCTCGTACGAGATCCGATCGATAGAACATCAAGCGCGATGAAAGCAAATACGAAAACGACGTGTCGCAACATAACTGCACCCCGCATGCATCAAACGGATGCCTCGGCTCAGTGTTGAGCGTAACCTCCGTTCCTCCACGGCACAAGATGCTATGTACTGAACCAGGGAGCCGCACGGTAGCCGTTTTCGTTCGCTGCTTGTCCTGAACAAAGGCTAGACAACAGTGTGCGCGTTACGGTACGCTTCGGCGTGTCATGATAGCCACGTATTCGATTGCGGCCGCTGCCAAGCGTACCGGTCTTTCGGTTGAGACTTTGCGTGCATGGGAGCGCCGCTACCGGATCGTAACGCCGCGCCGCGATCCGAGCGGCAACCGGCGTTACGGAGAGACCGACATCGAACGCTTGGAGCTCGCGCGCTCTGCGACGGCGCTCGGCCATCCTATCCGTACGCTGGCTTCACTTTCTGACGAAGAACTTCGATCGCTCGTTATCGTGCGCGAAAAGGACGAGGAACGCGGTTCCGGCGGAAACCGGGTTGTCGGCAAGATCCTCCAAAGCATCCGGCGTTACGATGTGCGGCACGCGGAAGAGTTGCTCAGCGCGGCGGCACTGCTGCAGTCGCCCGAAAGTCTCGTTGTCAACGTTTTAACGCCGCTTATGAATCGCGTCGGGCGCCTTTGGGAGCGTGGTTACTTCAGCATTGCGCAAGAACATTTGATATCCGTGTTGGTTCGTAACTTGCTCGGCAGCATGATGCGGCTGCGTCCGATCGAGAACGGCACGACGATGCTCTTTGCGACACCGCCGGGTGAACCGCACGAATTCGGCATTGCGCTCGCGGCATTCTTGGCGTCGATGCGCGGTGTGAAACCGTGCGTGCTCGGGCCACAAGTTCCGGTTGCCGAGGTGCTGCGTGCGGCTCGATACATTGCGCCCTCGACCATCGTGATCGGTGTCACGCTGCGCGATCTCGCCGGTTCGGCTACAGACTTCGTGGCGTCGCTTCGCGCGCGAGCTCCGAGCCGAATGCAGGTGTGGGTCGGGGGCGCCGGCGTCTCGAGTGTCGACCGGTGGCACGGCGACGTGTTGCGATTGGAAACGCTCGCATCGTTCTGCGAAAACTTGGACGAGCGCTAACGTGACTGAGGCGCATCGTTACGAGACGAGTGTCGTCTGGCTGCGTCGCGATCTTCGGCTTACTGATAACGTCGCGCTCTTCGAAGCCTGTCGCTCCAGCCGTCGCGTCTGCATCGCGTTTGTCGTAAATCCGCCGCTGCTTCGCGACGATCGAATGGGAGCGCCGCTCGTTACGGCGTTCTTCGACGCGTTAGAAGGCCTGCGGCGTGACATTCGAAGCTATGGCAGCGACCTGGTTGTACTCACGGGCGACTTCGAAGCAGAGTTACTTACGCTCATCAAGCGCGTGCGCGCGCAAGCGCTCTTCTATAACGTCGACTATGAGCCGGACGCGATTGACCGCGATACGGTTGTGCGCGCGGCGCTCGAACGTGAGGGCGTTGCCGTTCAGACGTTCGTCGATCACGTCTATTTCGGAGCAGACGAAGTGCTGAGCGCGGACGGATCGCCGTACCGAATCTTTTCGCCGTATAGACGGCGGTGGCGCGAACAGCGAGCCGTTAGCCCGCGTCATCCGGTACCGTCGCGCGCTGCACTGAGAAACCGTCTCATGCGCTGCGATTCGCTCGATATAACGGGCGCGCTGCCGAAACCGCACGACTACGGGTTCGAGAGCTTCGGCGTCGCTACGCGCGTTAGTGAAGCGATCGCGCACGCGCGTCTGGCGGAGTTCTTGAGCGAAACGGTTGCGCGGTACGCTGATCGCCGCAACGTTCCTTCGAAGGAAGGCACGTCGCGATTGTCGGTTCATCTCCGAGCCGGAACGATCGGAATTCGCACGTGTGTCGAGTCGGCGTATCGTTTCTGCGAGGCCGCGGATGGTGGGGCGAGCGCCGGCGTGCAGGCGTGGGTCGACGAATTGATCTGGCGCGACTTTTATCAAATGATCTTGAAGAACTTTCCCGCCGTAACAACATCGAACTTTTTGAAGCTTCGACCCATCGCTTGGGAATCGGCGAATGGAGCGTTCGACGCCTGGTGCGATGGACAGACCGGGTATCCGATTGTGGACGCCGGCATGCGGCAACTCAACTCCACGGGCTGGATGCATAACCGCCTGCGCATGATTACGGCGTCGTTTCTTACCAAGCATCTGCTCATCGATTGGCGCCGCGGTGAACGGTATTTCGAACGTCGTCTCATCGACGCGGATCGTGCACAAAATAACGGCGGTTGGCAGTGGGCCGCTTCAACGGGGACGGACGCGGCCCCGTATTTTCGAATCTTCAACCCCATTGCACAAGGCCGCCGGTTTGATCCCGACGGCCTCTACATCAAGCAGTTCGTTTCAGAGCTTCGCAATGTGCCAAGCGAATTCGTTCACGCGCCGTGGACGATGCCTCCGCTGCTTCAGGCTAGTATTGACGTTGTGATCGGGCGCAATTATCCGGCGCCCATTGTGGATCACCGTGAAGCGCGCGATCGCGCCATTGGAGTGTTTCGCGCTGCTACGTTACACGGTGGCGGAAGCGTTTGACCCGATGTCGCCCGTTTGGGTTGACGTACGTTGCGCGCCGTTTCTCCATGCTTGTTCTGTCGCTTGCGTCGCGGGCGTGGCCATCGTCGGATCAACTGCGAGGCCCGTATCGGCAAGTTCCGCGATAACGACCGTGGGAAGTTCGCGTCCGATTCGCATCACGAGGCTTGCGTAGTCTTCTAAGTGCAGCTGTGCGAGCTGCGCGACCGTCGTGTCATGCATTGCGGTTGCCGTCGCCTGCAACATCGTGTATCCAGCCGTGCACAACGCCAGGGCCGTATAGTCGTCGCGAAGTGCTTTCGACACCTTCGTTTTGCGCATCTTGTCGATCGCGCCGGCGAAGAAGCCCTCGACTTGAGAGACCGTGTCTTTAACGGGTGCCGCTGCGTGCCCGCCAAGCCGTTCGAGACACGTTTCCAGCGCGTCGATATGCTGTTGTGACGTTGAAAGAATCTGCGAGACCAACCGGTCGGCCGAGCCGTACTTCGAAAAGTCGTCGTCCTTCGTCTGCGTTTCGAACGGAATGCGCACGTGCCGCTCCAACGCGAGCATATCGCTCACGTACGTCTGAAGGCTGTGCTTTTCATCTTGCATAGTTTCCAAAATCCTTATCCAGTGCGCGGAGTGTGAAACTGCCGGAACGCCGGCATGCTCGGTATACCCGCCGCTTGCGGAATAACACGTCGTGGTTTGTCCTGGACAACTGCGGAACGTGAGGAGAACGAAGAGCTCAGCGGCGACGAAAGAAGCCGTCAAAGACGACGTGCCAGGTTCGACCATTGTCGGTCGATGCCGTCCAGTATTCTTCGAAGCCGTTCGAAAGGCGCCGGAATAAGACGCGATTCTGCTCGGTTACGCCGCGTTTCGGATAGTCGACGCCTGAGATCAGCATGCCGTCGCTCGTCATATTTCCGCGGAAGATCAATACGGTTCCGTCGTTCTGGAAGAACGTTTGCAGCCATTGTTTGCGCGTGTCGTCGTAGCCGGAATAGCCGACGCCTTGAACGGTATGGCCGTGCCAGTGTTCGAGCAGCGCACAACCATCCATCTCGGATGTCACCTCGTCGGTTCCGATTTGCTTTCCCGCTCTATTGAACACGATGAAGTTTCCGAGAAAATAATCGAATTCGCGGTGATGCGGTGCTGCGCAAGCGCGCGACACATAGGCGGGCGGCGGCGTATGCATGCTCCGTAGAACGTGAGATACACGTCGCTGTGACATGCGACACTTCTCCTTAACCTCGCGTTACGCTCATCGAGCGGCTTGGTTCTCGCTCACGCTCGCTGGAAGTGTCGGCGACTCGAAGGGTTCACTCTAACCTGAACCAACGTATAGCAGTATGCAAGAGCCGGCGTCGGTTTTCGCGGTTAGCTTCATCGCCGGTAATCACGGCACGTGGTGCATCGAACGAATCAGTGCAGTTGTCGGTGAGGGCCTTCCACTCGCTGACCGGCTTGACGTAGTGGAAGACCTACCGTGTCCTACCGGCCGGGACTCGCGCTGGAGCTTGCGAGGCGTTACGAGCAACGTTCGTTATACGACGCGCGCGGAAGCCACTTCGCTTGCGCAACGTACGCACGCCTTGCCACACGCCGAAGCGACGCGAGCTGCTCTGATTCCGATTCGAAAGAACGAGGCATGGTGGAAGCTCGCTCAGGATGAGCGGCGCGCGATTTTCGAAGAGCGATCGCACCACATAGAAATCGGTTCGGAATATCTGCCGGCCATCGCGCGTCGCCTATACCACAGCCGCGATGTTCGCGAGCCGTTCGATTTCCTTACTTGGTTTCAATATGCGCCGGAACAGAGTGATGCGTTCGAAGTGCTTGTTCGGCGCCTGCGCGAGAGCACGGAGTGGCGCTATGTCGACCGTGAGGTTGACATCCGATTAACGCGCGTGTGAACGTTAGAGCGTCTGAACGTACGCGGTTAGGTCGCGGACTTGGGTGTCGGTTAGTGATTGCGGATAGAGTTTCGGCATGGGCGGTTCGGGGTCTTTGATCCACGAGTCCGTTGTCGCGAAGTCCATGCGCGATCTTTCGTTGCGTAGTGAGGGGCCGATGACGCCGCCTTCCACGCCGGTTGGGCCATGGCACGTAGCGCAATTGCTTTTGTAGAGTTGTGCGCCGATCTTTGCATCACCGCCGAGCGTCGTCGACGTTCCGATGCTCGTGTCGGTTTTTTCGGCGACCGCCGGCGCGCATCCGCACAATGCGATGGCGATCAATGCAAGGCCCGCGCAGAGACGACGTGGCATGGCTCCTCCTGCACGTGCGTTTTACCCACAATTGGGGAACGCTGTTTTTACGATGATCTTGGCCGCGATCGCGCTCGTACTGGCAGTGCAAGGCTTGCCGAATGACGGACAGACGTTATACATGACGCATTGTTCGTCGTGTCACGGTGAGCGCGGTCAAGGGTCCGCCGTCGCGCCGCCGCTTATCGGCAAGTCCGCGGCAGACATCCATTTGATGCTCGATACGGGGCGCATGCCGGCCGCGGTGCCGTATATCAACGAGA
Source organism: Vulcanimicrobiia bacterium (assembly GCA_963737065.1). Taxonomy (GTDB): domain Bacteria; phylum Vulcanimicrobiota; class Vulcanimicrobiia; order Vulcanimicrobiales; family Vulcanimicrobiaceae; genus JAMXLG01. Next base: position 370,055 of record CAVTRC010000001.1, on the reverse strand, counting down.
TCCATAAAGCACCGCGGTTTACGTTCCCGCAAATGACCGCGATCGTCAGGTACGTGCAGTCCTTCACGCACGGCTCGTCCGATTCGAGACTTCCAACGATTCTGCCGGGAAATATTGCGCACGGGCGCGCGCTCTTCAACGAGAACTGTGCGCATTGTCACGGCGCCGTCGGCAATGGAGCATCGGTCGGGTACGACAACGTTGCGCCGTCGTTGATGAATGCGACGGTATTTCAAGTTGCCGAAGCGATTCGCTCGGGACCCGAGATCATGCCGCGCTTTGGGCCTGACGTGTTGAGCGACCAAGATGTCAGCGACATCGCGCGCTACATCAACTACGTGCAGACGCAATCCGATCAACCGTATAGTATCGATGCCGGCGGCGTACCGCTCGCGCACATCGGACCGGTCGCCGAAGGTTTGGTGGCATGGCTATTCGGTATCGGATTGCTCGTGCTATTCGTTCGCAGCATTGGCACCTCGACCACGGACGACAAGGCCAGACGTTCGTAAAAAGGCCCGATGTATCGGGCCTTCTCACGTGTTAGCTGGTACCGCTCGAGCGCGACGTTCCCGAGCTGCTCGTCGTCGTTGCGCCGCTGTCGGTCCCGGCTGTTCCCGTCGTCGTTTGCGACGTTTGTGAACCGCCGCTCGGCTGCGTCCCTGCGGCGCCTGTTGAAACGGGAATCCGGCGAGCCTGTTTCTGCGGTGTTTCACTCAGCGTCAATACCAACATTCCGTGCTCGACCGTTGCTTGAATGTTTTCCTCGTCGATGTCGTCGGGAACGGTGAGCGATCGGGTAAACGTTCGCCGATCGTTGCGTCCGCTTACCGTGATGACGCCGTCTTGGTAACTCACGTCAAGATCTTCCGGGCGGAAACCGGGGACCGGCATCTCGATCTCATATCCGTTCTCTCGACGCGTCACGTTCATCCCGAGCGTTTGATTCCAGTTACCGGGAAAAAACGCGCGGAACGGATCGATATCGAAAAGGTTTCCCAGGCCGAGCATGCCGCTTCGTCGCGGTTCGACGCTTCCACGCTCACTGCTGCGATTGCCACTCTCGTTCATGCAAAAGACCTCCGCGGATGGACCTCAAGATTCTACCCATTACGTCGCCCTATCCGAAACCGCAGACTTTCAAATAGAACTCATCCCAATCGGTTGTGCGCTCACTCAGTACCAATCGGTACTTTCCGTTCCCAGGGCTCGAGCCGGCGAGATACCATGAGCCGCTTTGTTTCGGTTCGAGGACGATATGGCGTTGCTCGTAGGGTCCTCTGATTGCGACCAGCGGGCCGCCGAAAAGATACGTCGCGCACGCAGTAAACGTCAGAAGAAACACCGGTACGTTCGCATCGATTTCGACGCGCGCCGAAGCGTCTGGGACGTTGATCTCGTGGATGTAAAGCTCTCTGACCATACGACGTCGGAGCACGGGTGCGGTAATGCCTTAGCTGTTCGTCAGCACGCGATTGAGCCATCTCGGGCGCAGGGCGCATCGTTCAATCGTGCTGCCGTGCGGCCGCCCACATTGCGAGAACGCACGCCTTCCGGACGCCGCGTTGCTACGCTGTGTACTAGAGGAGTGGATGGTATGGTGGCATCGTCCACGCTGACGCTTGCGGTTCTTGCGCAGATCCAGTCCCTTTCCGGTATCCCCGGCTTCTCTAGCGATGGTTCAAACCGCGTTAAATCGCCGAAATCCGCTGGGAAGGCTGCTTCAAACGGAAAGAACGATGTAATGAAACTCGCCTTCACCGACGTGCAAATGTGCGACACAACCTTGTACTGGGAAGCCATGCGCCCTCACGGCGTCATACGGGACGGCATTGAGACGCACGAGGCAGTGCACCGAGCGACGTGCGAGCATCGCCCCGAGCCCGTAGGTAAGAAACCCGACACGCCAAAGAGCCGCGGAGACGACGAAGTGAAAGCCTACGACACCAGCATCGCATTTCTGCAACGCTGGTTCGCAGACAATCACTGTGATCCTGACTTACTCCGCTACTGCCACTCGTTTACGGATTATCGTTGAGCTTGTCGCGCACGTTCGCGGAATCCACGTCGACGTCGCTCTCGATCCGCGCACGTTCTTTTCGAACGTCGGCTCCGACGGTTTGTGTTTCGGTGACGCGCTGCTTGCCGACGACGATTTCTTCCGTTGTCACGGGTCTCTTCTCGACATGCACTTCCTCGCGTGTCAGCGGTATGCGAATCTCGCCTTCTTCGTTGATCGTCGCCGCATCGGTGCCGGTATCGCTTCCGGTAACGGGGCGCCGCTCGACATAAATCTCGTCGTGGCTGACCGGGACATCGACCTGTTGCGTCTCGGTGACGACCTCTTTGCGTACGCGGAATTCGCCCTGCTGCTGCGCCTCTTTTTCGATCTGCAGACGCTCTTCATGCAGCCGCAACCGTTGTTCATCGGTGTCGCCGGTAGTCGCGTCCGTAGCAATTCTTGACGTCGGGCTCGCGATGTCCGTAGCGCCGGTCGGAGGTTCGTTGAATTGGCCGCCGTAACGGCGTAAGACGTTGACCGCCTCCGCGTCCAGCCGGTCGATAACGAGGAAGACGCCGTTCACCGAACTATCGGTTGGCGGTGCCGCGCCAAAAAATTCTTTGACCTTATCCATGAACGTGCCCGACTCGTGCTCGCCGTCGGCGCGTTCAAGACGCATGCTCGCGTTCGAGTATCCGCTCGTTTCCAATTCCCGCATCGCGTCGCGTGCATCGTCGTCGTTGGAAAAGTAGATGGTGGTGGAACGGTCTTGCATGATGCCTCCAGGAACGGTAGAGACTGCAGTTATTACCGCCGCCGGAACAGTCAAACACGCTTGCACGGCCTCGGCACCGTTGGTAACGAACGCCGTTTTCGCAAAAGACTTCGTAAAAGAACGGTGCGAAACATTACCGGAGGTAAATGGAACTGCAGCCTACGGCGAGGTAGCCTCGTTGCGGAGGTGCTGCAATGAAGCGTATTGTGTTGCAACCGTTCTGGCTTTGCGTCATTTTGCTTGCGTTTGCCGCGTGTTCCGGTGGCCCGGCCCCGGTGCCGTCCGCGCACGAGCCCCGCGCACCGAGTGCGGAGTTCGTAAGCGAAGCAACGCCGGCGCCGGTACCGGCACTGCGCTTACTTCAGGTGTTCGACTTCTCAATGACGCCCTCGCAAGTTCCAACGGCGGCAAAGCAAATCACGTATCTTTGGGGCGGTGGAAGCGGAGTCCATGGTCCAACGGCGGCGCAATGGCAAGCGGCGAACCCGAGTTTGACCAACATCCTCTATTTTTATCAGGGTGTCGATGATCCGTCGCTGTCAGGCAAAAACATCAGCTGGTTTACCGCCAACCATCCGAGTTGGGTCGTGTACGATTGCGACACGAGCAATCGTCCCACGAAAACCGTGGCGTTTCAGCCGGGGCTGACCGGCGTTCCGCTCGATATCAGCAATCCTGATGTAATCAGCTACCAAATTCATCTTGCAGCAAACGCTGCGATCAGCCGCAAGAACAACGCGATCGGCAGCGATCAAACGGTGTTCTTCGACTACGATGGGAATCAAGAACCCGGATGGTTCGGTTGCGGCGTCTACGCGGGGCCGAATTTTACGAAGTTCGAGCGCAGATGGGGTTCGTCGACGACCGGCTTTCCGAACTACGATCCGAAGTGGGCGACCGATGTCGCCAATTGGGTGAAGGTTGCGAAGCACATTCTCACGACGGATCCGGTTCTCGCACCGCACCACGTGAAGCTCGCGATCAATCATCCGTTGGGCAATCCATCGTCCGCAAATGAAGCCGTGCTGATGAGCAACGCCGATATGGAGCTCGATGAGGATGGTTTCACGGACTACGGGAAATATACAACAAACCCGACGCTGCTCGGCGCGACGTTGCGGTACATGACGTTCGTGCAGTCGCATGGTCCGGCGTTCTTGGCGATCGACAAATTTGGGGCGAGCCGGAGCGGAACGCCGACGGCCGGCATCACAAGCGCGCAACTCGCGTGGGCGATCGCAACCGATCTGCTCGGCACGGACGGGCGCGCTGCGTTTTTCGTGACGAGCGGTCCGTACGGATTGCCGTCGTATTTCTCGCAGTACGCGACGGTCAATTCGCGCATCGGCAGCGCGTGTGCGGCCTACGCAACGAGTGGACACCTGTTCTATCGCCGGTATACGCACGGGTTCGTCATTGCAAACGATGGAGGTGCCGGAACGCAACGTATCACGCTCCCGAGCCACACGTATACCGATCTCATGGGTGCGCCGATCACGAGTTTGCTGCCGGTCGGCGGAGCAAAAGCATACGTGCTGTTTACGACCGCAAACGGCTGCAGCTAACCGAGCGATGTGCGCGATATTCATCACGCGCCAACGCCGCTCGAATGGGCGCAAATCACGATGAACGATGTGTCAGTGAACGGCTGACGCGCGCATGCTCGTTGCGTAGCGTACCGCTTGCAAGGTTCGCGCGCTGGTCTAACGTGCAAGCGTGCACGTAGTGATGCGCGTCATCTGTTTCTTCTTAAAGTCGCGGCGGGTAGAACAGAAACATGAACGCGAGCGACTTTTTGATGCGCCGTCTGATGGACTGGGGCGTCACACGTATTTATGGTTATCCCGGCGATGGAATCAACGGCGTGCTTGGCGCCTTGCAGCGCATCGACGGAAAAATTCAGTTTATCCAAGTTCGGCACGAAGAAATGGCGGCGTTCATGGCGTGTGCGCACGCCAAGTACACCGGCGAAGTAGGCGTATGCATGGCGACGTCGGGTCCGGGCGCCATCCACCTCATGAACGGACTGTACGACGCGAAGATGGACCACGTTCCCGTGGTAGCAGTCGTCGGGCAAGCGGCAACGACGGCGCTCGGCGGTTCGTACCAGCAGGAAGTCGACCTTCAACAACTCTTCGAAGATGTGTGCGACTACGTTTACACCGCTTCGAGTCCCATTGCGGTTCGGCACATCACCGATCGCGCATTTCGTACGGCGATCGGACATCGCGGCGTGGCGGCAATCGTGCTGCCGAAAGACATCCAAGAAGAGAAGTATTCCAATCCGCCGCACAAACACAACACGATTCATTCGAGCCCCGGCATCACGCTCGGAGTGACCGTTCCGCCGCCCGAGGCGTTGCGCGCTGCAGCGGATATTCTCAACGCGGGCGAGCGCGTCGCGATGCTGGTCGGCGCGGGATGTTTGAATGCGACCGATGAGGTAATCGCCGTTGCAGAACGACTCGGCGCCGGCGTTGCGAAGGCACTACTTGGAAAAGCTGCGGTGCCGGATGATCTACCGTTCGTAACCGGCACCATCGGACTGCTTGGCACGTTGACGAGTTTTGACATGATGGAACATTGCGACACGCTCCTAATGGTCGGCACGTCGTTTCCGTATGCGGAATTCTTGCCGAAGGAAGGTCATGCACGCGGTATCCAGATTGACATCGAGCCGAAGAACCTGGGCTTACGCTATCCGACGGAATTGAACTTGGTCGGCGATGCAGCCGCAACGCTGCGCGCACTACTGCCGCTGCTTGAAACGAAGACGCACCACTCGTGGCGCAACCGGCTCGAAAAGACAAAGAAGAAGTGGCACGAGGACGAAACGGCGCGCTCGCACGTGACCGCGGATCCGATCAACCCGCAATTGGTATTCACGTCGCTCAACGATCATTTGCCCGATGACGCGATCCTCAGCGGCGATGCAGGCACGGCCACGAATTGGTACGCGCGCAACATTATGATGCGCCGCGGCATGAAGGGTTCGCTCTCCGGCGGACTCGCGACGATGGGTGCAGCCGTCCCGTACGCTATCGCTGCGAAGTTCGCGTATCCGGGTCGCGTCGCAATCGCGTGCACCGGCGACGGCGCGATGCAGATGAACGGGAATGCCGAGATGCTGACGGTCGCGAAATACTGGAAAGAGTGGACCGATCCGCGTGTCATTTTCCTCGTGCTCAACAACTCGGATCTCAATCAGGTGACGTGGGAGATGCGAATTATGAGCGGCGATCCCAAGTTCGATGCATCGCAGGACTTGCCGCCGTTTGATTACGCGGCGTACGCGCAGCAGCTCGGATTCCTCGGGATTCGGATGGAGAGCCCCGACGACGTCGACAGTGGGTGGGAGCGCGCGTTTGCCTCCGATCGCCCGGTGATCGTCGATGCGCACGTTTCAGCAAATATCGCGCAACTGCCACCGCACATCACGTTCGAAGAAGCGCACAAGTACTTCGAGGCGCTCGTCAAAGGCGATCCCGACGAAGGCAACATCATCAAGGAATCGATCAAGAGCGTGATGGCAACCGTCGTACCGACCGGGGATCGTTCGTGACGGCGACGACGCCGCGCACGGAAGCAGCAATCGACGCGGTCGACGTATCGGTCTTTCGAATCCCAACCGACGGCGGTCCGGAATCCGACGGCACCGCCGTGTGGGATGCGACGACGATGGTCTTCGTCGAGGTCACGGCCGGCGGTGAAACCGGCATCGGCTTCACGTACGCGGACGAAGCGACGGCGAGCGTCATTCATTCTGAGTTTCGCGAGCTGCTCAAGGGCGCGGACGCACTCGCAACCGGCAAACGATTTGCCGACATGCAGGGGAAGATCCGCAATCTCGGTCGCGATGGGATTACGTCGATGGCGATCTCGGCTGTCGACGTCGCGCTCTGGGATTTGAAAGGCAAATTGCTCGATGCGCCGGTCTGCGTGTTGCTCGGAAATGCGCGCAGCGCGGCGCCGGTCTACGGGAGTGGTGGATTTACTTCGTATACGCTCGAGCGGCTGCGCGATCAGCTAAGCGGCTGGGTCGCGTCGGGCATTCCGCGCGTCAAGATGAAGATCGGACGAGAGCCTTCGCGCGACGTGGAGCGCGTTACCGAAGCGCGGCGTGCGATTGGCAACGACGCCGAGTTGTTCGTCGACGCGAACGGCGCCTATTCGCGCAAGCAGGCGATGCAGTTTGCCGAGAAATTTGCGGATCTGCGCGTAAGCTGGTTCGAAGAGCCGGTCTACCATCAGGACTTTGAAGGGCTCTCGCAGATTCGCGAACGGGCGCCGGCGTGCATGGACGTTGCATCGGGCGAGTATGGATACGGCTTGTATCATTTTTGGCGCATGCTCGAAGCGAAGACCGTTGATTGTTTACAAGCGGATGCGACGCGCTGCGGCGGCTTCAGCGGATTGCTTGCCGTCGACGGTCTCGCTCAGACGGCGATGATGCCGCTCTCGACACATTGCGCGCCGCACCTGCAACTGCATGCGGCCCTCGCGTGCAAAATGCTGCGCCACATGGAGTATTTCTACGATCACGCGCGCATCGAGCGCATGTTGTTCGAGGGCATAAGCGATCCCATCGATGGGAAACTGGAGCCGGATTTGACTCGGCCCGGAATCGGTTTAACGTTGAAGCGCGCAGACGCGCGGCGTTATCAAGTTTGAAGAAAGGCTAGCAATGATCAAAGTTCTCGGCACGAAAGAGACCGTTGAGCGGTCGAGTGTCGAGGTCGATTTGGACGCGCTCGAAAAGGCACTGCTCGACGCGGTGCACGGCGACGTCCGATTCGATCGTGGATCGCGGGCGATGTATTCGACCGACGCATCCAACTACCGGCAAGTACCGCTCGGCGTGGTCATTCCGCGCGATACGCAAGATGTCGAGGCGACGCTGCGCGTATGCCGCGAATTCGGCGCGCCGATCGTCGCGCGCGGCGGCGGTACGAGCCTCGCCGGCGAGACGTGCAACGTTGCGGTCGTCATCGACTTCAGCAAGTACATGAACAGCATTTTGGAGATCGAATGGGATCGTAAGCGCGCACGCGTGCAGCCCGGCCTCGTGAACGACGACTTGCGCCATGCCGCCGAAGAGCGTCATTTAACGTGGGGACCGGATCCCGCGACGCACGACCGCAACACGTTCGGTGGTATGCTCGGCAACAATTCGTGCGGCATGCACGCGCAAATGGCCGGCAAATCGGAAGAGAACACCGAGGAGCTTGAGATCATCACGTACGACGGGCTTCGCATGCGCGTCGGGCCGACGAGCGATGAAGAACTCGAGCGCATCATTTCCGAAGGCGGCCGCAAGGGTGAAATTTACTCGAAGTTGCGTGACTTGCGCGACCGGTATGCCGATCTCATCCGGGAGAAATTTCCGAAGATTCCACGGCGCGTGTCCGGCTTCGCGATCGATCAGCTCTTGCCGGAGAACGGATTCAACGTTGCGCGCGCGCTCGTCGGGTCCGAAGGGACGTGCGTGACGATCACCGAGGCGACGGTGCGCCTGGTGCATAGTCCCCCGCATCGTTCGCTTGCGCTCTTCGGGTTCAAAGACATTGCTACGGCCGCGGATCACGTTCCGTTCTGCAATGAACACGGGCCGATTGCGCTCGAAGGACTCGATGAGAGCATGTTCATGTACATGCAAGACAAGGGCATGTCGACGAAGCAACGCAGTATGTTTCCGGACGGAAACGCGTGGCTGATCGTCGAGTTCGGCGCCGAAAATGCCGACGACGCGGATGCGAAGGCGAACGCGCTTGCCAAAGACTTCGAGTCGCGCCAAGATGCGCCGACGTACCGGTTGATCAAAGACCGCGGACAACAAGCGGAGTTGTGGTCGTTACGCGACGCGGGCTTGGGCTCGACGTCGAAGATTCCGAACGAGCCGGACTTTTATCCCGGGTGGGAAGACTCTGCCGTCGACCCCAAAGATCTCGGCGACTACTTGCGCGATTTCCAGCCGCTGATGAATGAGTTCGGCTACAAGGCGTCGCTCTACGGCCACTTCGGGCAAGGATGCTTGCACTGCAGCATCAACTTCGATCTCTTCACCGCGGAGGGTATCCGGCGCTATCGCGAGTTCGTTACCCGCGCCGCGCACTTGTGCGTGAAATACAACGGTTCGCTCTCCGGCGAGCATGGCGACGGTCAGGCGCGCGGCGAGTTGCTGCCGATCATGTACGGCGATGCGTTGTGCCAGGCGTTTTGGGAATTCAAGATGATCTGGGATCCGCAGGACAAGATGAATCCCGGAAAGGTCGTCCATCCGAACAAGCTCGACGCCGATCTGCGCTGGGGCACGTCGTACGAGCCGTGGAATCCGTCGACGCACTTTCATCTGAAGCGTGATAACGGCAGCTTCGCGTATGCGGCGAATCGTTGCGTCGGCACCGGAAAGTGCCGCAAGCACGATAGCGGCACGATGTGCCCGAGCTACATGGCGACGCTCGACGAGAAATATGCGACGCGCGGGCGAGCGCGGCTGCTCTTTGAAATGCTCCGCGGCGATCCGCTGAAGCGCACGTGGAAGAACGACGCCGTTAAAGAGGCGCTCGATCTGTGTCTCGCCTGTAAAGGGTGCAAGGAAGAGTGTCCGGTCAACGTCGACATGGCGACATATAAGGCGGAGTTTCTTTCGCACTATTACGAAGGCACGCCGCGGCCGCGCAATGCGTATGCGTTCGGGTTGATGATGTACTGGGCTCGCATTGCGGCGCTTATCCCATGGATTGCGAATGCGCTTGCGCAGGCTCCGGGGCTCAATCGAATCGCGAAGTGGGCCGCGCGAATGGATGCGCGGCGCCGCATTCCGCCCTTTGCGACGCAAACGTTTCGCGCGTGGTTCGCGTCGCATCAGCCGCGGAACGTTGGAAAGACGCGCGTTATTCTGTGGCCGGATACCTGGAACGATCACTTCCATCCGTCGACGGCGATTGCGGCGGTCGAAGTGCTGGAAGATGCCGGATTCCACGTGACGATACCGCAAAAGGTTCTCTGTTGCGGGCGGCCGTTCTACGATTACGGGATGCTCGATCGTGCGAAGGCGATGCTGCACGACATTCTCGACGAATTGCGCGACGAGATTCGTGCGGGCACGATGGTCGTTGGCTTAGAACCGAGTTGCGTGTCGGTGTTCCGCGACGAAATGTGCGACTTGCTCGGCGACGATATCGATGCGGGACGGCTTGCGGCGCAGACGTTTTTGTTCTCGGACTTCTTGACGAAACACGCGCCGGAGTATAAGCCGCCGAAGCTTGACGGCGTCGCGATCGTGCACCAGCACTGTCACCATAAGGCGATCTTGAATTCCGCTGCCGAACGGGCGCTCTTTGATAAGACCGGCGTTAACTACACGGCGCCCGATGACGGATGCTGTGGAATGGCCGGCGCCTTCGGTTTTGAAGAAGGGCACTACGACGTCTCGGTCGCGGTCGGCGAACGCCGCCTGCTGCCGGCGGTGCGCGGTGCGGACGCCGAGACGATCATCGTGGCCGACGGGTTTAGCTGCCGCGAGCAAATCGCGCAGATGACGGACCGGTTGGCGTTGCATCCCGCGCAACTCCTGAAAATGGCAATCGATCGCCGCGATTCTCCTACGAACGGCTCCGCGCACGACGCGCCGGCGTATCCCGAGCGCGCGTATATGGCGGACCCGCGTGCGCAAGCGAAGCAGTATCGGTTGTTCGGTGCACTCGGCGTTGCGGCCGTTTGCGTAGCGGCGATTGCAAGTGCTGCCGTGTTACGGAGGCGACGCTGATGCCGCGGATCGTAATTCTTGGCGGCGGATTTGCCGGGTTTTCCGCGGCGCGGGAATTCGAGCGCCGGTGTAAGCGCGTGCGCGGTCTCGAGATCGTGCTTGTGGATCGCAACAACTATATGTTGTTCACGCCGATGTTGCCGGAAGCGGCCACGGGAAGCGTTGAGGCGCAGCACATCACGCAGCCCTTTCGCGAGCAGCTCCGTCACGTACGATTCGAACTCGGCGAGGTGTTGAGCGTCGACGAGGAACGACGGTTGGTTACGCTGCGCCATCCGTTGACGAATGAGTCGAAGACGCTCGAATACGATGAACTCGTGCTCGCGCTCGGATCGACTCGATCAACGATGGGAATCGATGGTGTCGACCGGTGTACGTTGCCGTTGCGTACCCTTCGCGATGCCGAACGGTTGCGCAGCAGCGTCATTGCGGCGGTTGAGGTCGCGTCGCAAAGCAACGATCTGTCGGAGCGCGACCGATTGCTGCGCTTCGTCATCGTCGGCGGCGGGTTCACCGGGGTCGAAGCGGCAGGCGAGTTGAGCGCGTTCTTGCGGTCGCTCTTGCGTTACTATGCTTCGTTGCGGCAACACGTGCCGAGCGTCGTTGTCGTGCAAGGCGAAAAGCGTTTGCTCCCGCATCTGCCGGAACGCTTCGGAAAGTACGCGGCGCGCGTGCTGCACGACCGTGGCGTGGAGATTCGCGTCGGCACGGATGTCTCCGCGGTCGATCCGGCCGGCGTGACGTTGAAAAACGGCGACAGATATGAGAGTCGCACCATCGTGTGGGCTGCCGGGACGAAGCCGGCACCGATCGTGGAGCGGTTGGGGCTCAAGGTCTCGCGACACGGGGCGGTCGAGACGTCGCGCGATTTTTCCGTCGAGGGACATGCGCATCTTTGGGCGATCGGCGATTGCGCCGCGATTCCGAAGAAGAGCGGCGGAACGTACGCGCCGCTTGCGCAGAATGCGACGCGTGAAGGACCGTTGCTCGCGCGTAATGTGCTTCGGCGATTGCAGGGAAAACAGACGAAACCGTTTCGATACAAAACGAAGGGGCAGATGGCGTCGCTTGGAAATCGGCGTGCACTCGCGGACTTGCCGGGCGGCGTGACGCTGACCGGATTACCCGCGTGGGTGCTGTGGCGGACGTATTACTTGGGACGGTTACCGGGGTTCTCTCGGAAGACGCGCGTTGCGTTGGATTGGACGCTCGCGGTCGCATTCGGACGCGCAGATGACGCGTTGCGTTCCTTCGACCCGGTCAGGATGACACAGTGATGCGACTGCACGATAAGGTAGCTATCGTTACCGGCGGCGATACGGGGATTGGGAAAGCGATTTCCACCATGATGGCGCGGGAAGGCGCGCGCGTCGTCGTCGACTATCTCGGCGATCGCACGACGGCTGATGCGTTGATCGACGAAATCGAGAATTTCGGCGGTCGCGCGCACGCCGTTGAGGCGAATGTCACGCAACCGGATGACGTCGAGAAGATCGTCAAGGAAGCGGCGAAGCACTTCGGGCAGCTCGACATCCTCGTGAACAATGCCGGAATCGAGCAAAAGCATCCGTTCCTCGAGATGCCGTTCGACACGTATCGTAAGGTCATCGACGTCGACTTGACCGGCCCGTGGCTCTGTTCGCAGTCCGCAGCGAAGCAGATGGTGCGCCAGCAGTCGGGCGGGCGGATCATCAACATCAGCTCGGTGCACGAAGAACTGACGATGCCCACCAACGCGCCGTACTGTGCCGCGAAAGGCGGGCTGCGCATGTTGATGCGGACGATCGCCGTCGAACTCGCGCAGTACGGGATTACGGTGAACAACGTTTGTCCGGGCGCCGTCGATACGCCGATGGACGCGAAACTGAAGACCAATGAAAAGAAGTATGATGCGCTGTTGAACGAGATTCCGTTACATCGTATGGCAAAGCCCGACGAAATTGCGGGGATGTGCGTGTATCTGGCGTCGGAAGAAGCGTCCTACGTGACGGGTGCATCGTTCATCATCGACGGCGGCATGACGAAGAAGTCGGGCAGCCTGTGATCGCAAAAGTCACCGGTTCGGGCGAACGCATTTCGACGTACGAAGTCGAGGATACGCAGATGGCGGCCGGGAGCACGCTCGGCGCACCGAAGGGCGCGATCATTCTCAAAGCCGACGGCTCCATCGACCGGTTTTTCTCGATAGATACGGGACACATCGTCATCGGCGGGATGCAGATCTACTATTGGAATCCCGTCACGAACGTGTCACTCGGAAAACTGCCCGGTCAGTACATCATCCATCCCGACCGGCAAGAGCATGTCTACGAACTTACCAACGGCGTAATGGTGCGCGAGCGAGTCTTCATGCTCAATACGCTGCCGGAACTCGAGAGCGCCGATCCGGCGATCGCGTATTACCACGTGCAGCTCGAAAACTCGTCCGGGCGAGCGATCGACATGGCGTCCATCGCGGCGGCCGACCTGCGAGGATCGCTCGGGAACGACGTGCGCGCACGTTACGACGAGCGCCGGCATGCGGTTATGGCGACCAATGCGAGCGAACCAGACTGTGCGCGGGCGTTCGTTTCTTCCGTTCGGCCGGGACATTGGGAGGTCACGAACGACCACGGCAAGTGCAGCCGCGTCGATTATCCGGGGCCGCTAAGCGGCAAAGTAAATCGTTCGGGACACGAACACATCGCGCTCTTGGAGCACCGTTTTCGGCTCCAAGCCGACGAACGATTTTCCATTACGTTTACGCTCGCGGCATCGGCGAACGGTACGGCGGGGCTTCGGCGCATCTTGGACCGCGCGCCGTCGCATACCGACGCCGGCCGCCGCACGCGGGCACGCTATCATTCGATCTTGAGCCGCGCGGTCGTGATGACGCCCGACGCCGACGTCAATCGCGGCGTGCTCTGGGCGAAGGCCAACATGCTGCGCACGCAGCTGCTCTCGCCTACCGGCTGGTGTTTCGTCAACGATCCGACGCGTTCGAACAACAGCGTCGCGCGCGACACCGCGTGGTTCGCCTTCGGCTCGGATTACGTTACGCCCGACTTCGCGCGCCAATCACTGCTCTGGTATCTCGATCACATGGAGCGCAAAGGGATGGCGGTCGAGTACTACGACATCCGCAACGGCAAAACGGCCGATTACGATTTAAATATCAACGACGACACGCCGCTCATTATTCTTGCGGCTTGGCATCACTTCAACGCGACGGGCGATCGCGAGTTCTTGAAGCGCGCATACCGGCCGTGCAAACGCGCTGCCGAATACATTTTGACACAGCGTAACGAGGAAGGATTGGTATTTTGTACGGCCCGTGGAACGGCCGATTGGGGCATCGCCGGCTGGCGGAATGTCATCGAGAATTATCGCATCAGCGGCGCGGTGACCGAACTGAATTCGGAATGTTACGCGGCGCTCGGCGCCGTCGCGAAGATGGCGCGGGAAGTCGGCAAGGCGGAAGAGAGCGACCGCTTCAAGCGTGAGTCGCAGGCGTTGCGTAAGGCGATCAACGAGCATCTTGTCAATCCGGAAACCGGATTGTACTACCTGACGATCGACGTCGATGGGACAAAACGCACCGACGTGACGTGCGATTTGGTTTTCCCCGTGATGTTCGGCGTTGCCGACCGCGATCGCGCCGCGCAGATCATCACGCGTTTGAGCGTCGAGCCGTTCTGGACCGAGGCCGGCATCCGGACCGTTCCGCGTGACGATATCACGTACACGCCGTCCGGCGGATACGGATTGCGCGGCGGCGTCTGGGTCGGCGTTACATTCTGGTATGCGTTTGCCGCCGCACGATTCAATCCGGATTTTATGGCGTCGGCATTGAGCGAGAGTTTTCGGCACTATTCGCGCGATCCGCGCGCAAACAACACCGTTCCGGGTCAGTTCAGCGAATGGCTCCATGGCGAGACGCTGGTGAATCGCGGCATGATGCTCTCGCCATGGTTTCCGCCGCGATACGTGTGGGCTGCCATCGAAGGCGCGGCGGGACTGGATCTTTCCGTTGAGGAGCCGAGTTGTAATCCGCGGCTCGCACCCGATTGGCGCTGGCTCGGCGTGCGCAAGTTGCGTTTCCGCGGCGGGTTCGTGACGTGGTTCATCGCCCGTACGCCGGCTGAAGTGATGTACGCGACGTTTCGCGTGCGCAGCGATCTCGAATATCACCAGTACGACGATGACGTGACCGATGAACTGCTCGAGGCGCTCAACGACGACGTTACGGCGATCCTGCTGCAGCGCGACGGCGAGCTGGTACTCTTCGTCGGCAATACCGCGGATCGCACGGTTTCGACATCGATCAAATTTACGAAAGACTTGGAAGCGACATTTGACGTGAGAACGTATACGAGCATGCGTGGCGAGTGGCTCGAGGAGACGCGCACGAGCAAAGAAATCTACAAAGGATTCGCCGTCCAGATCGACCGGCGTGGCTTTTCGGTGGTCGAACTACGGAGGCGCACTATCTGATGAAAAACTCCTCATCGTCGTATCGCTTCGGCATCAGTGAGTTCACGACGACGCCCTGGTCGTTCGAACGCGACATCGAGCGGTACGCGGCGCACGGCGTGGACGATATCGAAGTATGCGAGTTCAAGCTCAATCGGGACGACTATGCGCCGCAGTTACAACGCATCCGCGAAGTAGGGCTCGGCGTCAGCTCCGTGCAGACGACGGTGCACTCGCTCTTCGTCGATTCGCTCGTCCCCGCACCGACGGAGCCCGGTGACCGTCTCGCGCACATCATGGCGTCGATCGAACGGATTGCGCCGCACGTTCCGGAAGGAACGCCGTTCAACATCATTACGGGCGCAGCGCCCGGCGGCAATTGCCAGCGTGTGTATCGATTTGCAGTGGAAGCGCTCGCGCGGCTGGCGGATCTGGCGGCCTCGCACGGGATGCGCATTGCGTTCGAGCCGCTCAATCCGATCTTGTTCAATTCGGATACCTCACTTTGGGGACTCGATGACGGGCTCGAACTGATCGAGCGCATCGACCATCCGGCGCTGGGCCTGACGTGCGACACGTGGAATATTTTTCAAACGCCGAACGTGAGCGCCGTCATCCGGGAGTGCGGCAAGCGCATCTTTCTCGTGCAAGTGAGTGATTGGCGGCGGCCGCGCAGCAACGCCGACCGGCGATGCCTCGGCGACGGGACGATTCCGACGGTCGAGCTCCTCAGCGCGATTCGCGCAACGGGTTACGACCGGCCGTACGTCGTCGAAATCTTTTCGTCGGAATCGCTGCCCGACTCGCTGTGGCGAGCCGATCTCGACGAAGTCATCGATCGCAATATCATGGCGTTCGAGCGCATGTGGGACGAGGCGGCCCTTCGACAGGCTCAGGGTGACACTGTCGAGATCCATCGCGGCACCGTTCAAGCATGATTCCCACGCGAATTATCGATATTAGCCAGCCGGTTTTCAGCAATTGTCCGCAATATCCCGATACGACGCCGCGGCCGGCGGAAGTGCGGTGGATGTACATTCAGGGCGTCGAGCCGGTCAATAAAGAGATCGTCGAGATCAGCACGCATACCGGAACGCACTGCGATGCGCCGTTTCACTTTTTTTCAGATGGGACACCAATCGACCGCGTTGCGTTGGACGCCTACGTTGGCTGGGCAACGATCGTCGACGTGCGTGGAAAGTCGCCGGGTTCTGCGATTACGGCCGATGATGTTGAGCCGTATCTCGATCGCATCGAACGCGACGACATCGTGCTATTGAATACCGGCTGGGGCCACAAGCGCGCAAATACGAAAGAGTTTCTCACGGAGTACGTCTATTGCGGCGGTGATGCGGCCGAAGCGATCGTGAAAGCCGGCGCGAAGGGCGCCGGCATCGATGCGGTCAGCTTCGGCGGATACAACGATCCGGCAAAAGCCGGCCCCTCGCATCGCGCTATGCTCGGGAACGGGAAATTCATCGTCGAGGAGCTGTATTTCCCCGACGATGTGATGGACGGCAAGCGACGCTTGTTCGTGTGCGCGCCGATCAAATTGCGCGATTGCAGTGGGGCGTGGACTCGCGCGGCGCTATGGGAGTTCGAGTAGCGAGATTAATCGCCGTTTTGCGGTTTTTGTGTCTGCGGCTTCAGGGGGACGGAAGACCACGTGTCTGGTTGCGGGGGCTGCGGCGGTGCCGGTTTCTTGTTGTCGTCGTTCATGTTGCTCTCCAACGCTTCTACGTGAAACACGTTGTGCGCACTTTCGTCACGCAGTCCCTCCACGCATCTATCGGCGGTTTAACGGCGCGCGTACCTGACAACGACATCCATTACTAGCGCAGGAAGACAATTAATACTGTTGCAGGACCGGATCGACGCGCCGGACCGCGCGCGTCGCGAAAAAGATCCATGCGAAGACTGCCGCGAGCGCTGTGACGAGGACCGCACTCACCGAAATGTCGGGGAAGGGCGGCTTCCACCCGAGCAGTTGCGCGAGCTCGTACGCCGCAACGACGATTGCAAAGATCGTAACCGACCATATCCACACGCGCATTACGCGAGGTAACTGACCGGCGCGGTAGGAGACGATTCGGTGGACAAAGAGCGAATCGAGCGTATCGGTGCAGATCATGCCGGCACAGAATGTCGAACCGACGGCCAGCGCGCCCGCCATGCCGGCGTCAATACCGAACGCAAGCGCGTACGTTGCGATTTGGCTCGAAGTCTCAAAGCCGAACCCGAAGAGCAAGCCGACCGGAATCGCGACGAGAGGCGACGTCGCATTACGCAGACTCGCCGGAAGCAGTCGCGATTTCAGTCCGGCAACCCGATCGTTCTGCCCGAGTTGAAGTTGCCGCAGATTAAGGCCCGCGATGGCGAGAAGCACGATGATTGAGATCCACGTTCCGGCTGTTTCGATCGCTGCGCCATGTGCGGCGAAACGCGTTCCTAAGAAGCCGACGAGCATTGCGATCGCGAGAACCATAATCGTATGGCCGCCCGCGAAAAGCGCACCGATGAAACGCGAAAGACGCGGCGCGCGTACGATCGAGTTTCTCGTCATGTTATCGATCGCGGCAAGATGGTCGGGGTCGGCGCCGTGTCGCAGGCCCAACGTGAAGACGGTAAATGCCGTGGTACCGATCATGATTCACCTATTGCGTGCGCGTGAGTGTGTTGCGGTGCGAGCGCGTATCCGGCAATTGCCAGCACGGTAATTCCAACGAGGAGCGCGAGGGGAGCTCGGATTCCCTCCGCGACGAATCCTTGACCGACCATCACCGCACCGACGAGCGAAATGAGCACGGCCGAAGCGAGCGGACCGTATGCGATCATCCGATCGAACCGCCCGCTTCGTCCAATCCACGCCGATCCATGAACGACCGCAATACCGATTCCGGTGAGGACGCATGCAAGACCGAGGCTGAAGATGACGATGAGAACGATGCCGTAGCCGATTTGATGCAATCGCAGCGCCGCAAGCATGACGACGATTGCCGCGGGACATGGCGCGACGCCGCCGCTCATCGCCGCGACGACGGCCGCGCGAAAGTCGATGGGCCGCGTTCCCGGAATCGCGTGCGAATGCGCGTGCGCGGCATCACCATGGTGATGATCGTGCGCATCATGCGCGTGAACGTGGCCGTCGCCGTGGGCGTGTATCCCGCGCGCATGAAGATATCGCGAAAGATTTCTCGCGCCGATGACAGCGACCGCTATACCGGAGATCAACGTTATCCACGAATAGATCGACTCGGTTGCGAACCCGGCGGCGAAGAAGAGCACGACGCCGAGCACGAGCACGCCGATCGTATGAGCGAACGTAAGAGACGCCGCGAGAATTGCTGCTTGTTTAACGGTTGCGCGCGATCCAACCAACGTGAACGCCAGCAGCGCCTTGCCATGACCGGGTTCAATTGCGTGCAGTGCGCCGAGCCCAAACGCGACAAGCGCCGTCAATAACAGAAAGAGCGGCGCGCGGTTGGGGTTCGCGAACATGTCGGAAAGCGCATTCGACCTGACAATTGAGACACCCGATGACGCGCCTTCGCCGTTGTCATCGACATTATCGACAATGTGCGAGACGCCGGCGGTTGCCGACAGATCAAACGACGCCGATTCCACGGCGCGCGGTGAAGAAATGAGCGCCGGTGGATACGAAAGCAGTTCGTGCGTCGGCTCAGTCTGGGGCGCGATGACGACGTCTTTCCACCCAATGCGATTCGCGTCGAACACGCGATCTTCTACGACGATGTGATGGCGACCGTCGGAGAGCGGCGTAGTAAAGGCGCCTGACCAGTAGAGGATCGGCAGGCCACCCGCCCCGGGTCGCAGTTTCGCAAAATCGCCGGCGGGCCGCAACGGCGCGCGCCGTCCGTCGACGAGAACATTCAACCCTTCGGTGATGAGCGCGGGCTGTTCATCTGCCCATGCACGAAGCTGGGCGGGCGTCCAGCTTGCGTCGGTCGATGAAGCGCGCATGAGCTGAAAGGTCGGGATTTCCGCCCGATCGACCACGTATCGAACGTGCAGCATTCCGGACGTTGCGCGGACTTCAACCAGGCGATTGATCGTGAAATTCCCAAGCGGATGCGCCTCGACCGGTTGACCGGCGGCGAAAAGCAAAACGAGACAGGCAACTACTCCGCTCCAAAGACCCGAACGCACTCTGCCTCCCCGACCGGTCACGATATGCGCTATCAACGAGCAAAGACGCCGGTTGGATTGCCACGTCAGCGAAATTCGTCGTAACGAGCTGACGAAAATCAACGACAGGGCGCTTGCCAGTGCAATTTCGTAGACAATAACGGCAAATTCAATCTGAATGCGCGCGGAAGAACGTTGTCGGCACAACCATGCTGCTTGTCGTGCTTTTCAGCGCAACGCTCGCGATCGTCACACCGTCGCCCACGCCCTCGCCATCTCCGCCTCCGCTCAAGCTGATCGGCAACGTCAAAACGACCGGCCGCAGCACGAACCTGATCGGCACGGCGACGGCGGCCTCGGAAGGTTTCATCAGTCAACAAGACATCGCGACGCGTCCGATCTTGCGTCCGGGCGAAATACTAGAGCAAATCCCGGGACTCGTCGTCAGCCAACACAGCGGCGAAGGCAAGGCGAATCAATACTATCTACGCGGCTTTCAGCTCGATCACGGAACGGATCTCGACTCCACGGTGAACGGGATTCCCGTCAACCTGCCGACGCACGCTCACGGCCAGGGCTACTCGGATATCAATTGGCTGATGCCCGAGCTGGTAAACAATGTCGAATACAAAAAAGGAACGTATTACGCCGATCAAGGCGACTTCTCTACGGCTGGTTCTTACAACGTCTACTATCGCGACACGATCGCGGCCACGACGTCGGTTGGAATCGGCGACTTCGGATATGACCGGTTTTTCACCGCGGCGTCGCATCCGAGCGGTGCGGGCAATCTGCTGTACGCGATCGAGGTCTATCACGATAACGGCTCATTCGTTAAGCCCGACGAATACAATAAATACGACGGCGTCTTTCGCTACAGCGTGGTGCGTCCGAGTGGCAGCTTCACGGCCACTGCGAGCGCCTATAGCGGCACGTTTGACTCGAGCGACCAAATTCCGCAGCGCCTCGTCGACGATGACGAACTTAGCCGATTCGGCTACATCGATGCGAGCGACGGTGGCACGACGAGCTACTTCACGCTTTCGACGCAATGGACGCGCAACGTACACAATGGATCGTTTGCGGTCGACGCCTATGCAGTCGCGTACCGGCTCGACCTTTTCTCGAACTTCACCTACGATTTCTACGATGCGACGAATTACTTCAACGAAACCGCCAACCCCATCACGTGTAACACCGCATATACCACATGCGTCGCGAATGGGACAAGCAGACTACGAGCACCGAACTACGCTTCGTACTGCCCCGCGTATACGGCGCCGGCGGGTGCGGCGCCCGGATCGCTTACGCCCGTCTCCTACAACTTTCAGTGCGGCGACCAGCGGGAACAGCTCGACAATCGCTTCTTCGAGGGGTTAAACGTTACCCGGACCGTCGATACTCCCGGTAGCACGACGACCTTCGGAGCAGGATTCACAAACTTCAACATCCCGACCGTCGGCTTGTTTCTTGTAAGGGATCGCGAGCGATTTCGTGATGGAACCCTTAGTGACGATCACGTGGTTGAGCGGCCCGCCTATATCTATATCCAGTCGAAACTCCGGCTCTCCAGTAAATGGAGAATCGATCCGGGGATCCGAGCCGACGTGTACGGTTACAGCGATGCCGCGTACGACCCGAAAAATAGCGGTCGTGGATCAGCCGGTCTCATTAGTCCAAAGATGAACGTTGCTTATACAATCAACTCAAGAAACGAGTTGTATCTCGACTTCGGAGAAAGCTTTCACTCAAACGACGTGCGCGGCGTGACATACATCGACGATCCGCAGACGCACGAACGGTTCGACTATACGGGCACGGCTGTCGCTCAGAACGGTCTGCTGAATCGGTCGGTTGGAGATGAGGTCGGCTATCGCTTCACAAACGATAAACTGGTCAGCACGGTGTCGTTGTGGCAGCTGTTTCAGGCGAATGAACTGATCTTCGATGGCGATCACGGTACGACGTCTCTGGGCGGTCCGAGCCGGCGCAAAGGCATCGAATTTGCCAACAACTATCGCCCGACGAAATGGCTTGTGATCGACGCGGACATTGCCGATTCGGCTGCGCGGTTCCTCACGAATCCGGACGGTCGAGGAACGTTTGTTCCCGAATCACTGAGCGCGGTCGCGTCGCTCGGCGTTACGGTCGACAAGCCGCACTATGCGGCCAGTGTTCGCATGCGCTATTTTGGCCCCCGTCCACTGGATACGCAAGGCGACGCGTACTCCAGCCCGTCTACGCTGCTGAACGCGGAATACACGGCGAAACTCTCTGGACGCCGGCGGTTGACGATCGGACTCTTTAATGTCTTAAACGCGCACCCGGACGACGTTACGTACTATTACGCCTCCTGGTTGCCGCAAGACGCCAGCCTCGCGAACGTCCACAACGCCGGCGTGAATCCCGCACTCGGCGGCGCCGGTATAAACGACTATCATTTCCATCCGTCGGAAGCTCGTACGGTTCGGGTGCAATATTCCTTCACCCCATAATTTTGGCGTGTTGTTTACCTCGACGCGGTGATAGTGCCGCGCTCGCTTTGAATCCACGCCTCGACATGTGCAACATACCGTTCGCCGAACGTATCGCCGAGCGCGCGCGCGTAGTTTTCGCGTGCGATCGCTGCACCGTCACGTTCAAGCGCGAGCAGTGCTGCCGCGTGTCGCCGCATGTACCCCGGGGCGAGGCGCAGACCTCCATGTACGAGCTCAAGTAACAGACTGCTCGCCGAGTGATCGGGCCGCAGGCAAAGAGTCGCTCCGAACCAGCGTTCCAAGGCGAGCGGTAGTCGAAGCGACCGTACAGGTCCCAGTCGGCCAGAGCCTTTTCTGCGCGGCATTACGATGTCCGAGCGCCGGGGTCCGCGCGTTCTTTGTTTGCTTTCGACACGCCGACGAACGCCTGCCGATTGTTTCCGTGCTCGTGCTCGTGCTCGTGTTCGTGATCGAAACCGCCATGTTCGTGCCGGTGAAAATGAACCGTGCCGTCAAGATGCGCATGCACATGCGAGTGGTGTCGCTCGTCGTGATCCATACGCAATCAACGTTGATGCCGGCGCGACGGATTGTGCTCCATCCATCGAGGGAAGGAACGATTCACCGGTTGGAGGGAAAACGCAAAATAGCAACCGGCGACTACGAGAGGCGGTGATAATGGTTTTCGGGCTTTTGATGGCAGCGGCGTTGACTCATGGTGCTTCGTCAGCGGCGATGAATGCATCGCACGGGCGATACTATGGTAAGCCCGATCTGACGTTGACCGCGCAAATGATCGCCGCCGGTGGCGGCGCCAAATCGTTTTCGTCGGAGAAGCTCGTTGCGTATCTGGCGGGACCGGATATGGCGAAGGAAAGCGCGTCGCTTCAACATCGATTCGGCGCGGCAAACGTCGCTCAGTTTTTCAAAACGTTTGACGCATTCGTGCACCTTGCCGTTATCCAAGTAGAACGTCAGCATATCTCCCTTCCCGACGCATCCGTTCCGCCGGCGCCTACGCTGGCACGTTCACTGTACAATGCGGGTGTCATGCCGGATGGCCGATATGACGTCGGGTATATGCTCGAACACATGCTTTCGCGGCCTATGCACATTACGTTGATGCACGAGGCGGATGCCGATACCGCCGTCGGCCCTCGAAACAATGCCGAATTTCACGTGATCCTTTCCGCAGCGATAATGGATTTGCACCGAGCGTATCCGACTCAATGAAGGTTTTGGCCGCGACGGTTGCCGTAACGCTGCTGGTCGACTGTCACGCGGCCGATCCACGGGCGGCGCAGGCCGCCGCGGCGTCGGCCGTTGTACAGTCGGTAGCCGCGGAACACGAAAAATCTATCTTGGACGTTCGGTACTCGGGCCGTTGGCAGATCATCCATCGCGACGACGGACGGTTTCATGGCGAGAGCGCGCGCTCTTTCGACGGCGGCGATTCCATTACCATCGTTTTTTCGGGAAGCCGTTTGCGGATCTTTGGTATCCGAGGGAAGAACGGCGGCACCGGAAGCGTCGTCATCCCCGGCCGGCGTCCGCAAAGCGTCGATTTCTATGCGCCACGGAAACAAACGCACGTGCTTGTATACGACAGCGGCACGCTTCCGGGCAAAATTCAGACGGCGGGAATCGTCGTCACTTCACCGCCGCCACCGCGACACCGCGGATACGTCAACGTCGACGAACTCGACGCGCTGCCCCACTCGTGATGCAGACGATCGCGCGCGCACTCTTAGAGTGGCACGCCGAGATATGGGAACGTTTTTGTTACGCCTCGATCCGGTGGTTGAACGTTGTCGCTCGTGAGACAATCGGTCTGTTGCCCGTCGGGCGGCGCTAGTCCGACCTTTTCACCGAGCGTTCCGAAAATGATGCCGAGTGAAAGATCGATGACCGGGCTCGATGGATCGCGGCCGCCGAAATCACGGTAGGGGTTCTTCAACGCTTTCTTCACGCCGCCGAGCGGAAAGTCCGGGACAACTCGCACGATGCCGGTAGGCAGTCCGCTCTTGCCTTTCGTCTCGACAGCAAGATAACGCGCGGGTCCGTCGGCGGAGAGATCTGCTTCCATTTCATCAGGAATCAGTACGGCTTCTACGGCTTTCGCGAGTTGCATCGAACGGTGCGCGGCGCGCGGCGACGTCATAAACGAAATGATATCGTGCGGCAGCAGCGGATCGTTCCACGGAGCACTCCGATTCGTCGCGTCGTGACGCTCATACATTTGAAACGCTTCCTTCACCGCAGGACGCCCGAGCCGCTCCACCTGAATCCATCGGCCGTTCTGTTCGGTTGACGTGGTCGCGTAGACACGAATAACGCCGAGTTTTCCGTTGGAGTTGGCGAGCATCCGGCGCGGCAGTTCTACGACGAACGATAGAACATCGTAACCGCGCAGCGTATCGACACCCGGCTTGCGGAAACACCGCGCCGAGGGCGCCGGCACGCCGTTCCCCGCCGGCGGGTGGTACTTATAGCTGCGGTCAGGAACGATCTTGAGGAACTGGGCCAGATCGAAATAGAAAGGGTCTTGCCTTGGACCGGCCATCGCGATGATCCCGCCGGAGAGTTGCGCCTTGCGATTAACGGTGAACGTTTGCGGTGAGCCGGCCCACTGCGAGACCGTTCCCGGTGTTGCCGGTGCCGCGGGCCCATACATCTCAATGCGTTGCGACGGGCCCGATCCGATTGCACGGAACTGGATGACTTTATTTTCACGATAGCCGCCGTTCGTCGCGATTTTGAACTGATACATAACCCCAGGATCGAACGATACCGTACTGTACGTTCCAGCGGCGATCAAGGGATGAACGTTCATTGCGAGGACGACATCATTGGGGTTCGCTGCGGGAAAGACGAACACGTCGGTGATGTCCGCGCCGGGACGCCCCACCATCAGCGGCGAGTCTTGATGGTCGGAAGTGCGCGCCGTCCGCGGTAGATACAGCGTGAGTGCGACAACGGCGAGGAACACGGCAAAGATCGGGAAAGCGAGGCGAGACGACGATCTCATTGTTGTGTGGTTGCTCCGATGTTACTGCGAGAGTGTAGCAAGCATGCTTTGCGCTTGCACGGTGTAGAAAGGATCGAAATGCGCGTTTAGCGCGAGGGCGCGCCGCAGCAGCGCGCGAGCGCGCGCCGTTCGACCGAAGTGATACGCGATAGCGCCCGCGTGGAAAAGAATCCGTGAGTCTTGGGTGTTAAACCGCATGGCGTTCGCGCTTGCGCGGTCGGCGATCGCCCAACGACCGGCCATTGCCGCGGCCCAAGCAAAAGTGTCTTGTGCGAAGATCTCGGTTCCGCGGAGCGTTACTTCTCGCTGTGCGATCGCAAACGCGTCTTCGAGCCGGACACCATGTTCCGAATAATATGTCGCCAGAAGGCGATCGTTGATGTGGTAGGCGTTGCCGATGCGTTCAACGGCGAAGATAAGGTCTCGTGTTCGACGCGCGCCTTGAACGTCGCCGAGCGCACGTTGCGCATCACTCTCGTAACCGAGAATTTCGGGTTCGGGAAGAATCTGCGCGCCGGTTCGCGCCGTATCGAGCGCGCAACGCCAGTCACGGTCCGCCCAACAGAATCGCGCTAGCGCTCGATATGCGAGTTCGTATCGAGGAAAGTCGACGAGCGCGATATGCTCCTCGGCTTCTGCACGGTTAACGTCGCCGGTCGCGAAAGCCATCTCGCCAAGACGAACGTGGTACCAAGCTCGAGAGGACGCCGGCGTGTCGATCACCGCATCGCTTCGTTGCGCGGCGCGCTCCATTAGGGCTTTGGCGGAGTCGATCGATCCCGTCAATTCGTCATAGCGCGCCTCCGCCGACCATTCCGCCGGCCCTGCGCCCGCGCGCGCCGCCTCCCGGATGAACGATTGTGCCTGCGCGTAGTGCCCCAACTCCATCGCGAGCAGGGCCATCTGCGAGGGAGCGTTTGCATCGGCCGAATCGGTACCGTGCGCTAGATTTTCAAAATACAATGCGCGCGTGAAATCGTGGAGCGCGTAGTATCCCGATGCAGCGAGTTCGTCTGCGGCTGCGTTGTGCGCGGGTTGCCGGCGAAGCGAATATGCGGCTTCGCCGATGCCACGCGTGACATCCCCAACGTCGAGTGTTTCGCGGTAGCGCTGCAGATACTGGCTCGCAAGCAAACGCGCACTCAAACCATCAGCCGGATCTTCACGCATGCGCCGCTCGTAAAACGAGATGACACGATCGCGCACGAGATAGTCGCGTGTTATCGGGGCTTGGAATGCAGCCGCGTCTCCATGCCGGTTCCCGAAAAATGGCCAGAGTATGATTGCCACCGCCGCAATAACGGCGATTACACGAAACGCGCGCACGAGGTATCAACGTGCAGACGCGCGGTATGGATTGCCTTTTTTGGTATAGGCCCTTTACCGGGTTTGCTTAGGGCTTCCGACCCTAAATCGCGCGTCGTTACATCCGCCTATCGATCCCGGCCGTTGTGTCCCCATTACTCGGAATTTCCTTCAACGGAGCGATTACCAATCTATGAAATCGCGACTGCTCGGCGGCGTCGCGATGCTCGCAACTCTCGTGCTTGCTTTCGGACTGTATATGACGTTTGCCGCGAGAGCTTCCGATCATCAAGACTCCCCCGTCACTATCGGTAGACCGGGCGCCGACATTACCGATCCATACATTTTCCCGGCGCCGGACAACGCCAAGAACGTCGTCATGGTGATGAACGTCCATCCGCTCATCCCGAGCGGCCAGGGCTCCTCCACGTTCTTCGATCCCGGCGTAATCTACCAAATGAACTTCGATGGCGAAGACGAGAACACGATGACGCCATCGCAAAGCATTTACCAATCGTTCGTGATCCAGGTCGTAGCGGGTCAACCGGGTGCAAATCAACCGATCTACGTCAACGGGCCCGCGCACCCCGTATCGCTTGGAAATCAAGCATCGCTCGTGCCGATGACCGGGCAAGGAACGATCGGCCAGCCCTTCAAGGTCGGCGATATGCAGGTTTTCGCGGGCGCCCGCGAAGAGCCGTTCTTCTTCGATCTGGCGCAGTTCCTTAAAATACTTCCCGATCGCAACAGAGGAAGCATGGCGCCAAGCTGCCTTCCGAAACTCGGAAACGGAACGTGTCCTCAGGGATTCAACGATCCGGGACAAGACTTTTTCACGGGTTACAACGTGCTCTCGATCGTCATTGAGATGCCGCGTGCCGATTTGATCGCCGGCTGCAACGGACCGAAGATCGCATACTGGGTCACGACATACACGTCGAGTGGGAGCTAGGTGAACGATGCGACGTATACTATTTTCAGCTACCGTCTCTCTTGCCGCATCGCTTCTGCTCATATCCTGTTCGGGTGGAGGCAGCACCACATCGCCAAACGGTGGAGCACCCGTTGCACCATCGAATCCCCCGGGCGGCAATCCGGAACTAACATCATTGGGCGCCGGCCCGTACAAGCAACTCGACCGTTTGAATCGGCCGGCCGTTAACGAAGTGTTCGCGACGTTCGCCGAGCATCAAGGGAACAATATCGATACTCCTAATCAAGATGCGGCCGTCCTTGGTCCTCAAATCATGGCGTTCATGACGAACGTTGCCGGCCGTAGCACCGCGATCGCGACCGTCGAGCGAAGCGTGCTGACGCCGGACGTGCAAATCGTCGATCTCTCCGGAACAAGCCAATCGTGTATCGGCACTGCTCCGGGCACGTGCAACAACTACCTTGGCATTGAAACGAAAGGCGCCACGCAAGCGCCGGCGGCGTTAAAGCCATTCGGCGGTCGCGCGCTCACGGACGACGTGGTTGATCTCTCGCTTGGAACGATTTTCGGAAAAACGATTCCGAGCCTTGGACTCGCCCCCGACGATATGAAAGAGTCCGATGGACGAGCTGACGCGACGTACCCGTCGGGGCACCGCCCCGACCTCACGTCGGATCACGTATCGTGGCAAACCGCACCGAAGCATTTCACGACGGCGTTCCCCTACTTAGGAGCACCTCACTGAAGCTTCGCATCTCGACGACGATCATAGCGGCGGCTGCAATTATAGCAGTCGCCGCATGGCCGGTATTCGCGTCGCACCGGCCGGCGTCGGCTCAGGCGTACGTTGCGCCGGTGCTGCCCGATTACACGTTTCGAAACGCGACGATCGCATTTTACGAGCAGCGTGTGCGGGCATATCCGCAGGATCAAATCAGCGCGAAACTTCTGGCGGCGCAGTACATGCAACGTTACCGCGAAGAACAGGATGTAGCCGACATTCTGCGCGCGATACGCGACGCGAAGCGGTCCCTTAAGCTACAACCGCAAAACAATGCTGCAGCGGACGAAATCGCAGCATCGGCATATACGGCGCTGCACCTTTTTCCGACGGCGTTGGCGTACGAGACAGCCGCGCACGCGGATCAACCCAATGACTCAAATGCGCCCTCGCAGATGGCGTCGCTGCAGATGGAGCTTGGCGATTACCGGGCCGCAGCGCGCGATCTTCGAATCGCGTCCGCAATCCATGTGACGCCAACCGTCCTAGCGGTTCAAGCTCGATATGACGAGCTCACGGGCAATCTCGAACGCGCGCGCACAGCGCTAGCGCGCGCTACCGCGCAATCCGACGCTGTAGCCGACAATTCGGCACAAGCACGTGCCTGGTATCATTTTCGCGCGGGTGAACTCGCATTTTCGGCGGGCGACGTTGCTTCCGCCGAGCGCGAGGAGCGTGTTGCGATATCGCAGTTCGGTAATTTTGAAATGGCATACCGTGCCCTCGCGCGCTTTTGTTGGGCAAGCCGCGACTGGGAATGCGCGCTCAAATCTGCGCAAACCGGCGCGAATATCGTTCCGGAGCCGGAGATCCTAGGATACGAGAGCGACGCGCAAAACGCACTC
The DNA here is from genome assembly GCA_963737065.1 of Vulcanimicrobiia bacterium. Taxonomy (GTDB): domain Bacteria; phylum Vulcanimicrobiota; class Vulcanimicrobiia; order Vulcanimicrobiales; family Vulcanimicrobiaceae; genus JAMXLG01. The sequence continues at coordinate 341,542 of CAVTRC010000001.1, read as the reverse complement.
GGCGACGCGGCGGCCGCTCAACGAACGCGCGACTTGATCTACGCGGTCGAGCGGCTTGGAAATGCCTATCACATCAACGATCGTCTTCTTGCGGTCTACTATTGCGAACACGGTGTACGGGTTGCGGACGGCTTACACATCGCGCAACGCGAGGTGGCGCATCGCGGTGACGAAATCTATGCGCAAGATACGCTCGCCTGGTGTGCGGCTGCGGCCGGACAATGGACGATGGCGCGGAACGCTATACGCCTCGCGACCAGATATAACACGCAAGATCCCCGCATACGGTATCATGCAGCAATGATCGCGCTGCACGACGGGCAGACGATAAGAGCGCGGTCGCTTCTCCAGTTCGGCACTCGCGGAGAACCCGCAATTCGATCCAACGTACGCACAGCAGGCTCGTACAGAGTTGGCGTCGCTCGACCAACATTTATAGGTTCATGTAGACCGAACCGGACGGTTCGTTCAAATCATCAGTCGAGGACTTCGACGACCACCGGGGACGTTGTGGGAGCTTTACTTCCGCCCGGTGGCTCGATGCTGACCGCGACCGCGTGCAACGCGCTTGCATCGGACGAGACTCGTACGATTGCTACACCGCGATCGTTCGGCACAAACGTCAGTCCGGGAACCATCGTCTTCGACCCGTGCGGCTGGGTCCACGCTTGATAGACTTTCCCAGCCGGTGGCTTCGGCATATGGCTCATCGCAATGTATATGCGATTGTTTGACTTCACGATTTCACCGCCCGGAACGATATACCGCTTCGCCCGTGCGCTCACTAAGTCAGCCAATGCGCTCTCGTCGTTCGTATGCGCTCGCGCAATCGAGGAATACGACTCTTGTACGTTGTGAAGCTGTTTTCCGAGCGTCAAAGTCTCCCAGCCGAAGCCGAGTGCGATCACCGCGCAGGCCGCGGCCACGAGATACGCCGGCAACGCGGTGTTACGCTTACTCGGACGAACCTCACGCATGATGCGCGCCTTCAGTAAGGACGACGCATCAGTTGAGCCGATCGCGGCGCCGGCGGGCGCTTCAGCAACCCGGGCCAGTGCACCGACGACGGGGAGAAGCGCCTCGTATTCCGCCCGGCAATCGCTGCATGATTCGATGTGCCGGCGCACGCGTTCGCTCTCATCCTCGGGCAGCGTTCCGAGCACGTACACGGCGACTTCATCGAGCATGTCCGCGTGTGCGCCGTTCATACCGTTACCGCTCCTTCGAGTAAGGAGCGCAGCTTTCTCAATCCCATGCGGATACGCGTTTTAACGGTTCCGAGCGGAACGCCGCTTCGCCGCGAAATTTCTTCGTACGTTATGCCGCTGAAGAAGCCGAGTTCGATCGGCTCACGCTGCTCTTGCGGCAGCGCTGCAACCGCACGGCGCACGATGTCGGCATCAAGATTCGCAAACGCCGTTTCTTCCAGTGGGACGTCTTCGGACATAGCGAACGGAAGCTCACACTCGCGAGTGCTTCGTGTGCGCAACACGTCGAGCGCGCGATTGCGCGTTATGCGCGCGATCCATGCCGGAAAATTCCCGCCGTGAAATCGGTCTGGCGCCAGCCATACCTTCAAAAACACCGCTTGTGTTACGTCTTCAGCGCCGGAAACGTCGCCTAGCATGCGAGCAGCTAGTCCGTACACGAGCCGATGATGCGCGTCGTACAGCGCTTCGAACGCATCCGTATCGCGTGCACGCACTCGCGTCATGAGTTGCTCGGCGTTCTTCGTCATTGGCCTTCAGTTGCTTGCCCTTCCGCCGCGCCGTCGAAACGTGTGCAGTTCGTGCGGCAGCGTGCGAAAGCGGGCGCGCTACGTGCAGGCATAATGCCCTGGAGCGCTTTACACGATTGGGAACAAGCGGTTGAGATCGCATAGCTCAAAAATTTTCCGGATGCGATCGTGCGGAGAGAGCAGTTTGACGACTCCGGCGTGCCCGCGGCCGATCATGCGGTTTTTCAGCTCAATGAAGCAATGGATCGCCGTGCTATCGAGATACGTTACGCGAGAGAGGTCGATGACAGCGACGTCCGCATCGGTCGCCTCATGGAGTCGCTCGGTTAGAGCGTCTTTTGCGCTCAGATCCAACTCTCCATCGAGAACGATGCGAACCATGCTAAAGCGCCGAGCCGGTCCCGGTCATCTCCGCGCAGTGCGATAAGACGCCGCGATCGAGATATGTGATGTGTCCCTTTTCACGACGCAGCGCACCGGCTGACTCGAGCTTCGAGATTGCGCGTGCTGCGGATTCCTTCACGCATGCCGCTGCCGCTGCGATGTCGCGGTGCGTAATCGTTGCGAGCGCGGCATGCGCGGGCTGCAGCCCGTCTTGGTCGGACGTGAACCGGAGGAGAACCGAAGCGACACGTGCGGTCGCGGGAAGACCTTTGGTCGCAGTAAGTTGTTGTGCCATCGCGCGGACGCGCGTAGCGAGCGCAGACGTCATGCGCCAAAAAAGCCGGCGGTCCATCGAGAGCGCGCGTTTTAGCGTGCTTGCGGGAATGAGCACGTACGTCGTGCGCCGGGCGATCGCGACGATGTCGCCCAAGGGCGGCGCGGATCCGAAGAAACCGGCGGCGCCGAAGACACCGCCGTCGCGCGCCTCGTAGAGCTCGACGCGCCGGACGGAACGTGCCGGTGTATTCGCGTTTACGGTAACGCTGACAATGCCTTTGGAGACGAGGCCGACATAGGGAAACGGCTTGCCGGCGCCCGCGATCACCGTGCCTCGCTCCGCGAAGTGGACGGATGCGTGTTCGACAAGCAACGACAGTATGTTCTCGTCGCACGAGCCGAAAATGGACGATCTCGCCAGCATCGCGAGCGTCTCGCCGCGTTCAACCGTCCGCATGGTGTGCCTCCGTACGTTGCTGGATTATTTATACCCGTTTAGCAGCGCCGGCCGGCCGCGCATATGACACGTGTCACCGCTTCCGCGCACGTCCGCGCGGGCAGCGCGGTCGCGGTATATGCGGTGGGAATATAATAAACGTGCGTCGTCTTCCTCGTAAGAATCTGGTTCCGGTCGCTGCAGCATTTGCTGCAGTACTTTCGATGAATTCGCTTGCCGGGGCGGCAAGTTCAGCGCGTCCTTCGGACGGCTTAAGCGCGGTACCGCTGTTTTCGCAGATGGGGAACGACCGCGGGATCGCGGCATACAAGGTGCCGCTGACGCTGAAGGTATCGGTCCACAAATTCATTTTCTCGTTTCATATGGGAATGAACGGGCGCGTGCACTATACAGCGCCGGCGAACGTCGCGTTTGACGGAAAGGGCGTCCCGAAGCGCTTCAAGTCGTTGTTCGGCGAACTCGGTACGCCGCTGACGTGGTGCAAGACGTACAACCTTCACGTCGTGAGCGCGGATCCGATACATCACCAGTACGTTATTGCGGGCGTTCCGCGCGCGCGCTCTTCACAAGTCCAGCGCCTCGTGATCGACGCTGCCGGGCCGTCGTCGCCGATCCTCGCGACGTGGACGGTGCGTGGCGGATGGTCCGTCAAAGCGGCTATCCAGGAGCAACGCGAACGCAGCTACATGCTTCCGAAGCATGCGGCGCTCGATATCGCCGGGCACGGCTACAAAATCCACACCGACATGCTGTACGGAAAATACGCCGTGTCGCAAACGAAAGAAGTGGTGGCTACTCGGACGTGACCGTGAGGCCGGATTCGCTTCCGGCGCATTGTTGAGCTACCCGCTTGAACGTCAATCGTCGGCGTTTCACGCGGCGCCGAACTCGCATTTCTGTCGGCGTCACTGTTGCGCGGAATCAGCGCCGCCGTCGGGCAATGGCGTACTTTGGTGCACCGGGTTTGCCGAAGGATTTGGTTGACATTCCGGTAGAGCGTGTCGCCGACGCGGTGGGTTACCTCGCGCGACGTCGTGACGTAAGGGCGAACAAGATCGCGATCGGCATCGTCCCCAGTCCGCTTGTTGAGCCGGGCCTGCGTTATGGCAAAGGTCCAGTGAATGAACCAGCATGGACATATGATGGGAAACCGATACCGTTTGCAACATATCCCGAAATTGAGGCCTTGTTGCATAGCGGCGACATCCGTCCGGTTCGAGATGCACTGATCGATTTCGTGAAGATCAACGGTCCAGTTGCGATTATTGCGGGCGGCGACGACACGCTGGGGTTCTCGGGTGCGCTCTTCTCGCGCGCGCTCCCATATCTACATCTGGCGCGCACCGATGTCTTTGAAAATTTTCCAGGAGCCGGACACCTGATCGATGCGCCGTATACGCCAACCGCCAATTTGGAACGTCTGCAGACCCCGTACGGTGTGCTTCGCTTCGGAGGAACGCCTAGCGCGTATGCAGAGGCTGACGCCCGCAGTTGGAAGACAATCATCGAGCTGCTCAACAGATGGAGCGGCGCCTCGGTCGGCGCCGCGCCGGCACATTTCGACGCTCCGAGCAGCTCGCGTTTTAAGGAACGTCATCCGCATACGTCGTACGGTCCATAGGGTCAAAAGGGAGAAGTCACATGCCAGTAGCCGCTCAGGTTGCGATCGTCATCTCGGGATTCTTTCTGGTCCGGTGGATCGTCACGAAAGTGCATAATACGAAGGGCGGCGACCTGAACTAACGGATCGTGTACTTGCGTAATAGCTGCTCGCGCGCTTGTACGGAGAGAACGACCGGCCTCATTGACGGATGCATTGCGGCGGCGGCGATCGCGGCGTCGAGGTTGCAGCCAATCGGCAAGCGTGCGATGAACGCCGCGCCCAAACCAGATGATGTAGCGGTCTCGCCGACGATCGTTCCGAAATCATCGATGCCGTTCGCGAATGCGAGGTGCGGTGTACCGCTGCGCACGAGGGCGTTCACGTCGACCGATTTTCCGTTGTGGTATATGAACGCGCGTACGGTAGAGAAGTTCGGACCGTAGGAGTTCCCGACGACGTCGCCTTCGTCGTTGATGCCGTTGCCGAAGCTGTATGCATCGCCGGAAAGCGGCGGGATCTTCGTCAACCCGTGTTGAGGCGTCCACACGAAGGCGATCGGTTGCAGCGCTCCCGCGTCGTCGCCCGCGCCCGGCATATTGATGAAACCGGTCACTGCGCCGCGATCGTTGATCGCTTGCGGCGTGTTCCATGATTTCGAGCCGGGATCGAATAGTTCGCGTACGTACCCGTTGTGCCAGATTACCGGATGCTTCGCGGTGAAACGGCCCGCGGCTTGATCGCAGATGCCGGAAATGCCGACCGCTTCCCCGAGATCGTTGATCGCGGTTGCTGCTCCATCCGGATCGCCGGCGAGCGTTGGCAAGCGATGGACGCGGTTATATCCGTCCCACATCACCGGTTGGAATTGCAACACCTGGCCGTTCGTGCATGTCGGATCGTGCGCCGTGTTCTCCGCCCATCCGACGATTTCGCCGCCGTTGTTATTACCGGCTGCATAGCCGTCTTGCCCGCCGAGCGTTGGTAACGCTTTCATGATATTGTTCTGCCATCTGAAGCCGACGCAGACGTGGCCCGTCGGCGTTGTGACGGGCAGAAAGAATCCCGTGCAACTCCACGGCTCTTTATATCTGTTCATCTGCGCCGTTTCCGAGATGCCGGAGATAACACCGAACTCGTTCAGATTCGGCCATGAAACCGCGCTGTTTGGACCACCCAGCGTGCCGAGGTCGTGGCCTTTTCCGTTAATCCAAAGCGCCGCGTGCGAGACGACGTCGCCTGCCGGATCAGCCGCGCCGGCGACCCACTCGCGCTGGTTGATACTTGCGCCGTTGCCGAGTACGCCGCCGAACGTCGGCAGCTCCGATACTTGATAGAGCGGGTTCGTTGTCGCGATTTGCGATACGGCGGACGATGACGACGGTGGCGTGACGTTCTGCGAAGTCGTGCCGCCGCTGCATGCCGCAATTGACAGCGCTCCGGCAAGGGACAGAAAAACTCGTATGTTCATGACGTCTCCTCTCGCTGCTGGGAAACGTAGCAGCACGAGGCAACGCCCGTCGTTCACAATCGGACGTTTGCGAACACAATCGGACGAGATGAGAAAAGTTAGCGCGCTTGGCGGCGAATCGTCGCGGGAGAGACGCCGTGCAAACGGCGCATATGGCGCGAGAGATGGCTTTGATTGGCAAAGCCGGCTTGCAATGCGACGTCCGCAACCGGAGTGTCGCTATGCACGAGCAGATGTAATGCGCGCTCGAGGCGCGCGTTGATGACGTACTGATGAACGGGAACGCCGAGCGCCGTTTTGAAGAGTACTTTGAAGTGCGACGGGCTCACGCGGGCAACATCGGCGAGTTCGACGAGCGAGAGATCGCGCGCAATGTTCTCGCGAATATGCTCGAGCACGCGTGTGAGGCGACGCTTCGGAATCGCGGCAGTGCGCGGCGGTAGCGCTGGTCCGTAATTTTTCAATAGACCCACGGCGAGCGCGCAGCCCAGGCTTTCAGCATATAATCGGCCGAGTGGTGCGTCCGATTGCAGTTCGTCGAGAAGTCCCCAACAGATGCGTTCGATGCGTGCGTCTTTCACGTGCAATTGCGGGGCAATGGCAATGCGGTCGGCGTCGAGGCCGAGTGACGACGCGGTCTCGCGCATAAACGGTGCCGTAATGCCGACGGTGAGTTTGCTCGTCGGCGCGGAGATCTCCCAGATGCGCGAATATCCCGCGGGCACGACTTTGATATCGCCGGGGCCTGCAAACGATGTACGCGTTGATCGTCACAACGGCTCGCCACGATTACCGGCGTGCCGACGTGCATGCTGATGCTGTGATCGACGAAGTAGTCATCGGAGTAACCGTCGCTCGCGTCCCACAACACCGCATCAAGACCACGCCAGCCGCGATCGCGACTCGTCTTGCGTGCATGAAAAGCGATCGGCCGATAGGTGCGGCGAATCCACTCCCGCTCTTCCATGCCCGCGCAACGTGCGGGTGGAGCGATTGTGACGGGCGCCGCGGCACTGTCCTTTCGCACGGATGCTGTGCATAAGCGCCCACACGCTACCGCTCACGGCGAGCACCGCGCTGATCGCGGCAGCTGCGTGGTAAACCGTCACAAAAAAAGCGTCCACGGCATGCATTTCTGATCGTCACCCCCTGCCGCACGACATTGTAGACCGGCCCTATGCCAGTAGTAGGGCACGTCTTATCGCAGATTTCGCTCGGGTTGGTTAGCGAATTTGCGTGTCCTAGCTCAATGGGCCACTTCAGGGCACGCTTCCTAAATGCGTGGAACGGCCACCACGCCGTTATGCCGCGAACAGTCGCTCGTCGAACGTGAACGGCTCCATCCCTTCGACAATCGTAATGCGTGTAAAGTCCTCATGCGCCGGGTTCAGTAGATAGTTCCACTCATTCGGCACGATGACGGAAGGCACCGCAAGCACTGCACTTGCACGCGCATGTACGAACTTATCGCCGACGCGCTTCGTTCGCTCGTTCCCTGCTGCTTCGCGCCAACCATCGGGCAGTTGTTGCAGTTGACGAATGATCTCGTCCGGGATTGTTGCGTACGCAAGAACGTAATCGCTCGGGGCGTATCGCCGTTCCTCGATGTGGACAAGCGTTTCGAGAATCGCAAGCGACGCTGATTGTGCCGCGTAAGCGACTCGCGTCCCAGCGTTGTTCCATCGCGCTCCGTTGTTGTATGCGCCCTGGCCGTAAAACGCGTCGCGCGCGGTTTTCGCGTGAACGGCGCGAGTCAGGCGCGCGACTTGAATCAGGCGACGCCTCCGTACGCAATTGCGCTAAGCGATTGACGGACCATCTGTACGCCGCTCTCAATCGCGATCAGATCAAGGGGAACGCGGTTCCCGACGGCCCATACCGGTGTGCGGAGCCATCCCAGCGCCTTCACGTGGTCGCCGAAGGCGGCGAAGGCGAACCCGAGGATCCGAGCAATGCGAACAAGTCGGTCGCTTTCGACGAGACTGAGAGGGGCGTTTCCGTTCTTCAAGTAGCGCCGAAGCGTGCGGTCGCTGAGGCCGAGCACTTTCGCTACCTCTTCGACGCTGAGGCCGGTCGCAAAGAGTGCGCGTACGGCATCAACGTTGAACGACCGTGACACTGCATCGACAACCTCTGAATCGGAGACGTCGCAGCCGTTCAGTAATTGAACTATGATCCGGTCGGAGGGCTGGTGGGGGACATTTGTCCAAGCCTCAGTGGCCATTTGTCCATCATACCGCAGAACGCCCGATGTTGCAACGGCAGGCGCCCAGCAACGATCTGGCGCCATCCTCTTAGCGGAGCTTTGATTCGGCGAGGGGCAAAGATAGGCTTTCGGATGATTTCGAACGCTTCTTGGCCACCGCAAATCGTTGTCGCGCGGTATGAGCGACCGATGGAAGACGTATCGATCGCTTTGACGCCATTGATCACCGTTATTGAAAGAAAGCTTTTACCATCCGGTGACGACCATGAGCGGTTTGTCCGATGATAACGGGGCGCCCGCATACGCTCGCGATTATACGAATGACTCTTCGCGGTGTTCGGAGCGAACGGCGAAACCGATGCCGGTGAATACGACGACGCCGATCACTGCGAGTAGCGTGAACAGCGCCATCGCTTTGCCGTAATCGGGTCCGAACGGGGTGACGAATTGCGTTGCCGCGAGCGATGTAATGATCGGAAGCGTGCCCGATGCGATTAGGTTTCCCAATTGATAGACGAACCCGGGAAACGTTCCGCGTGCGAGCGGCGGCGCGATTTCGTTTAAGTGTGCCGGGATGATACCCCATGCGCCCTGCACCATGAATTGCATGATGAATCCGCCGAGCGCGAGCATTGCTATTGTGGAACTAAATGCCCAAAGCGGAATCGCGAACGCCACGAGGACGGCCGCGATCGTAATTCCGAGCCGGCGGCCGATGCGTTGCGACAATGCGCCGAACGCGATGCCGCCGAGGATGGCCCCGAGCGCCGCAATCGTGTTGACAATTGCGACCTGATGCGGGTCGAAATGATGCTGCGCAATCAAGAAGGTTGCGTACGGATCTTGCGTGGCGTGCGACATGAAGTTGAACATTGCCATGAACACCACGCCGTAGAGAAACAGCGGGAAGAAGCGCTTCGCTGCGTCGAGCAAAACGTCGGTCCCCAGAGCAAGTCGATCGGCTTCTTTTGCCTGCCACGCGGGGGATTCGGGAACTTGCGTGCGGATGTAGAGAATCAGCAGCGCCGGAACCGCACCAATGACGAACATGCCGCGCCATCCGATCGACTCGAAGAGCAATCCGTATGTCAGCCCCGCAAGCAGGTTGCCAACCGCGTAGCCTTCTTGCAGAATTCCCGAGTACAAGCCGCGTCGTTTAGCGGGTAGCGACTCCATCGCGAGCGCAGCCCCGAGTCCCCACTCGCCGCCCATCGCGATGCCGAAGATCGCGCGAAGAATCAGAAAGACGGTAAAGTTCGGCGAGAACGCAGTCAGCAGTTCGATCAACGAGTACAACGCGATGTCGACCATCAGCGGTGTACGCCGGCCGTAACGATCGGCGAACCAGCCGAAAATAAACGCGCCGACGGGGCGCAGTGCAAGCGTGAGCGTCGACGCGATCGCGATGTCGGTAATTGAGCGGGCGAAATCGTGTGCGAGATGCGGCACGACGACGATGACGAGGAAAAAGTCGTATGCGTCCAGCGTCCACCCGAGGAAGCTCGCGACGAACGTTTTCCTCGCCGCCGAGGTCACGGATTCATGCTCGCCGCCGGTGAAGCGCTTACCCCCGCTTGCGGACTTGCACCCGGCGAAGCGCTCGCACTCGGCGATGCACTTGCTCCCGGTGAGGCGCTCGCGCTCGGCAGTTCGTCACCGTAAAGTACGAGCAGCCACGTCTCGTTTTTATTCACTTGAACTTTCGGTAGCGTTAACTGAAAGCGCAGCGTCTCTTTATCGAGCTTTGACTGCGAATAGTTGCCGACGAAGTCGTCGGTGCGTTTTTTCTTTTTCTCCGTTTCGCGGAAGAGCTGAAGCGCGAATCCGCGTCCGCCGATTTGCTCCTTCGGCAACGTGAACTCGGCAATTGCTTTGCCATGCAAAATTTCGTCTGCGTCGGTCTTCAATCGAACTTGCATCAACGCGACCGTCGCGAGCGCTTTTGGATTCGGATCGATCATCTTCGGCGCATTTTTGGGCATCGCCGACGACGCGATCATGATGTGTGGAATGGACGCGGCGGGCGACGGTGACGCTGAAGGCGATGATGACGCGCCGGGCGAGGTCGATGCGTCGGGCGGTTGCATCAGTTCGCCGAGATCGGCGACGTCATTCGGATCGGCCGATCCCGATGGTAACGGCGACGGCGACGCAGATGCTTTTGCTCCGGCCTTTGTCTTTGCGGTTTCATCGGTCACGTTGAACCGGAGCTTGCACGAGAATCCTTGATCTTCGGGACAGCTGATGCCGTTCGGCGCATCGCTGAATGCAAACGACGCGAAACCGCTCGGGCCCGGCGTCGGGCCGCCCTCGCCCGGCGAGGGACTCATCGGCGGCGGCGTCATGTTCGCGGGTCCTTGCTGCGCCGTCTGTGGATTGATCGGCGGCCCCATGCCGCCCGGTGCCTCGGTTCCGCCGGAACCAAAGCTCCCTTGACACGCAGCGAGCGTTAGTGCGAGCAGACCCTTCGAGAGGCTCAGGGTGAGACGGGGTTTCATTCGCGGGCGTCGACCTTTCGGCGGAGTTCTTCGGTAAAGCCGGCAATCGAAACGGTGCGTTTCTCCGAAGAACGTTCGTTTACGTTCACCGTGCCGTCCGCGGCTTCTTGTTTACCAACGACGAGGATGTACGGCACTTTCTGCGTCTTCCAATGACGAATCTTATAACCTAGCTTCTCGTTCGTTTCATCGACGTGCGCGCGAAAGCCCAAGCCGTGCAATCGCGCCCCGATTTGTTTCGCGTATTCGAGTTGGTTTTCGGAGATCGGTGCGACGACCGCTTGAATCGGAGCAAGCCAAGCGGGGAACGCGCCGCCATAATGCTCGATGAGGATGCCGAAGAAGCGTTCGAGCGATCCGGCGAGCGCGCGATGAATCATTACGGGCGTATGGTCCACGCCGTCGGCGCCGCGATATTTCAGATCGAAACGTTTTGGTAAAACGAAGTCGACTTGCACCGTGCCGAGTTGCCATTTGCGTCCGATTGCATCGCGGACGTTGATATCGAGCTTCGGTCCGTAGAACGCCCCGCCGCCCTCATCGACCGAATACTGCAATTCATAACGGTCCAGCGCCTTGCGGATCGCCTCTTCGCCGACCGCATCGGTTTCGCCGCGCATCTGCGGTTCGCGCGTCGATATGACGTACTCGAAGTCGTGAAAGCCGAATGCTTTCATGAGCCGCAACGCTTCATCGAGTGTCTGTTCGAATTCGCCTTGCAATTGTTCGGGCATGCAGAATAAGTGCGCGTCGTCTTGCGTGAATCCGCGCACGCGCGTTAGACCGTGCATGACGCCCGAGCGTTCGTAGCGGTAGACGGTACCGAACTCGGAATAACGAACCGGCAGTTCGCGATAACTATGCTGACGGCTGCGATAGATCAGAATGTGGCCGGGGCAGTTCATCGGTTTGAGGCGGAAGCGTTGCTGCTCGACTTCAAGAGCGCCGAACATGCCGTGTGCGTAGTTCTCGAGATGTCCGGAGATCTCGTAGAGTTTCTCGCTCACGACGTGCGGCGTGACGACGGGCTCGTATCCGCGGTCGCGCAATCCTTCGCGTATGAATTGCTCGATAATGCCGCGCACGATCGCGCCTTTCGGATGCCAAAAGACGAGCCCGGCGCCGGCGTCCTCTTCAATGGAAAAAAGATCGAGCTCGACGCCGAGCTTGCGGTGATCGCGCTTTTGCGCTTCTTCGATCTGCGTGACGTACCGATCGAGTTCGGTCTGATCGTGCCACGCGGTGCCGTAGATGCGTTGGAGCATCGGGTTCTGCTCGTGGCCGCGCCAGTAGGCGCCCGCGACGTTGAGCAGCCGCAGCGCGCCGATTTCGCCGGTCCACTGCGCGTGGCCGCCGCGGCAGAGATCCGTAAACTCGCCGATCGTGTAGAGCGTGATCGGCTCGCCCTCCGGAATCGCCCGCGCAATCTCTTCCTTATAAGAATTGTTCTTGAAACGCGCGATTGCTTCGTCCCGGGTGACTTCCTCGCTCGTCATTTCATAGTTTTCGGCCACGATCTCGCGCATTCGCGCTTCGAGGCGTTCGAGGTCGTCCGGCGTAAACGGCGTCTCGCGGTCGAAATCGTAGTAGAAGCCGTTCTCGATTGCCGGGCCGATGGTCGGCCTCGCTTCGGGGAAGAGGTCCTGAACGGCATACGCGAGCACGTGCGCCGCGGTGTGCCGCAGTTCTGGCAGGCTCGTCTTGTGGGCGGTTTCCGGCATAGAGGACGCCGATTCGGCATCGGCGGGATCGATCCTTAGAACGCGTGTCAGCGCAAGCACCCCGATCGCTGCGCGCAACGTCGCACTATTAAGGACACCATAAGCCGCTTTTAAAGTCACTTTAGTTCGAAACGCAGCACGATATGTGCAGATGCGTACGATCCTTGCCTTGGCAGTCGCCGCGCTGCTGCTCGCGTCCGCAGCCGGACGCGTTCTCGCTGCGACGAACCTGCTCGAGACCGGTTCGACGTTACTCTATCCATTGATGAATCTGTGGGTCGCGGATTATCAAAAGGAACACCGCGACGTTCAAATCACGACGCAAGGAACGGGGAGCGGTACGGGGATCTCGCAAACGATCGCCGGCGTTGCGCAAATCGGCGCTTCCGACGCGTATTTACCGAACGGGCAGATGAAGAACAGCCCGATGCTCAACATCCCGCTCGCGATTTCCGCGCAACAAGTCAACTACAATATTCCGGGAATCAACGCGAACCAACACTTGAATCTATCGGGTCCCGTTCTCGCCGGCATCTACTCCGGCGACATCAAATACTGGGACGACTCGAAGATCAAACAGATCAACAAGGCGCTTGCGTCAAAGCTTTCACATCAACAAATTGTTCCGATCCATCGTGCAGACGGCTCGGGCGATACGTTTACGTTCACGCAGTACTTGGCAAAATCGACGCCGTCATGGGCGAACGGACCGAGCTACGGCACGACGATTAGCTGGCCCGCAGTCGGCAACGCCGTCGGTGCGACGGGAAACCCGGGTATGGTGCAGACGTGTCAAAACACGAGGTACTCCGTTGCGTACGTCGGCGTAAGCTTCCTGAACGAAACGCAAAAGGCCGGCCTCGGGTACGCGGCGTTGCAAAACCGAGACGGAACGTTCGTTCTTCCGACGCGTTCGACGATCGCAGCGGCCGTTGCGGCAACGGCCAAGTCGACGCCCGAAGACGAACGCATCTCGCTTGTGTTCGCTGCCGGCGCGCAATCGTACCCGATCATCAATTACGAGTATGCGATCGTCAATCCGAAGCAGCCCGACAGCGCGACGTCCGCGGCGCTCAAAAAATTCCTCAATTGGACGCTGACGTCCGGACAGAACTCAAAGTATCTCGGCGCGGTTCACTTCTTGCCGCTTCCGGCGTCGATCGTGAAACTGAGCCGGGCGCAGATCGACAAGATCCAATAAGCACATAGCATGGCGACAGCAAAGATGGCCATCAGTGGGGGGGATACCGCGAAAGCCGTATCGCCGGCCGCGCTCCAGCGAATCGGCGCGCAGCTCGTACTTCGCATTCTGACGGCGGTTGCAGCGGTCATCAGTTTCGCGATTATCTTTTTGATGCTGTTCTTTCTGCTCGTGTACGCGTATCCGGCGATACGGTTCAACGGACTGCAATTTCTTACAAGTCCGATTTGGAACATCGGCAATCAGTACGCGAACGGCGTCACCACGCGTCATGGATTCGCCGGCGCGCCGAACGCATCGTTTGGTGCGCTTGTCTTCATCTTTGGTTCGGTGCTGAGCGCGGTGTGCACGATGGTGATCGCCGTGCCGCTTTCCATTATGGTTGCGCTTTCGCTCGTCTATCGCGTGCCTCGCCCAGTGCGGCCATTGACGAATGCGCTCGTTGAATTGATGGCGGGAATCCCGTCGGTCGTGTACGGACTGTGGGGACTCGTCGTGCTCGTGCCGTGGATTGCGCGCGCGTTCGGGCCCTGGGCCACGTCGCATCTGGGGTTCGTTCCCTTCGTCGGAGGCTCAGCGGGAAGCGGCAACGGGCTCGCGGCGTCGGTGTTCATTCTCTCGCTCATGGTTATTCCGATCATGGTCGCTACGACGCGCGACGTGATCCTCGCGCAGTCGAATGCGATCTTCGAAGCGAGTATGGCGCTCGGCAGCAGCAGTTGGCAGGCAATGACGCGCGCGGTGTTGCCGAGCGTTCGCGCGGGAGTCCTTGCATCGGTGTTGCTTGCGTTCGGACGCGCGATCGGTGAGACGATGGCGGTCCTCATGGTGTGCGGTGCGGCCGTCAATACGTTTCCGCAAAACGTCTTTTCGCCGATCAACACGATCGCTGCCGTGATCGTCTCGCAGTTGGAATCGGCGCTAACGGACGCCACGGGTATGGCGCAACGGTCGCTTGCGGAACTTGCCGTGGTGCTCTTTCTCATTACGCTGCTGATCAACATCATTGCGCGAAGCGTGATGCGCGGCGCGGACCGCAGTGAAGGGCGTGGTGCCGCATGACGACGGCGGACATTTTCGAACCGCTGCACGGCACCGCGCGAAGCACGTGGATCAGCCGCGGCTGGTGGACGGTTAGCGTCGCGTGTCTCGTTGCGGTGATCGGATTGCTGTTCTCCATTTTCGCATTTGTTCTCGGCCGCGGCCTTCCGGCGCTAAAACCGTCGATATTCGTGACGACGACGCACGGCGTCGCCGGCGGTCTAGCGAACGCGATTGTGGGGACGATCATGTTGGTCGCGATCGGGCTCGTTCTCGTGATTATCGTTGGTCTTGGCACGGCGCTGTGGACGGTGGAGTTTGCGCCGCGGTGGGGCAAACGCACGATCCGGTTCATGGTCGATGTGCTTGCCGGCGTGCCGTCGATCGTCGTCGGCTATTTTCTCTACGTCGCGCTCGTGGAAGAAGTGGGCTGGGGATTCTCGCTGATCGCGGGATCGCTCGCGCTTGCGATCTTTATGCTGCCGTATGTCGTGCGCGCGGCGGATGTTGCGTTGACGAACGTGCCGCGTACGATGCGGGAGGGCGCGGTCGCACTCGGTGCCCGGCCCGCAATGGTTGTCGCGTCGATCGACTTTCCGTATGCGTTGCCGGGGATTCTCACCGGCCTACTGATTGCGACGGGCATCGGGCTCGGTGAAACGGCGCCGCTCATCTACACCGCGGGCTGGTCGAGTTACATGCCGACGCTGCACCCGACGCACTCGCCCGTCGGCTACTTGACGTATGTCGTGTGGACGTACATCAGTCAGCCGTTCGAAGAATCACATCAGCTCGCGTACGCGGCGGCGGCGTTGCTCATGATCTTCGTCTTCCTCACGAATCTGCTCGCGCGCAGCTTCGTTGAATATCGGTTGAATCGCGGCCGAACCTCGCGTTAACGTGTGCGATGCGCGTCAGTGCCCGACGGTGAGCGGAGCAAACCCGGCGGGCGCTTTTTCTTCGCCGAGGATGTGGTTCGGGACGATGCCGAGCGATGAACACGATTCTTTTGGTGGAACGCCGATGTCCGCGACGATCGCCTGTGATGCGGGAATCGGGAGTTTCGTTCCGCTCAGTCGTTCCGCGTCGAACCCCCCGAGCAAATCAGAGAGACGCGCGTTCGTGTCGCGCGGTCCTTCGGGAAGGTACGGTGCTTCGTCGGGAAGTGATGCAAGCGCGGGAAGATTGAAGACGCGTCCGAGCATCTTTGCAAACGATGTGTGATCGGAAGGATCGCGCACAATCGTGCGATCTTTCCCGTACGGCGAGATGAGGATCGCCGGAACGCGTGGACCGTCGCCACAGGGATAGCCGTCGGGGCAGCGTTCGAACTTCGGCGGCGACATGTGATCGTAGAAGCCCTCCGAGTCATCCCACGTGATCAGAATTACGGAATCGTTCCAGTACGTGCTCTTCGCCACCGCGTTCACGAACGTTGCGACAAATGCTTCGGATATTTGTGAGTCGGAATATCCCGGATGATCATCGTCGCCTTGAAACGTTTTTTGAACGTACGCGCTCGTGTCTGCGGGCTTGAACCCGAAGGGATCCTGATATCCGCCCTTGACGAAAACGACGCCGCGGTCGCCCAGGGTTCCGTTTCGAATCGCGGGCAGCAGTTCGCTGACGTTGTGCACGCCGCGCCAGAAGTAGTCGTTGTTGCGCAGATACCCGAAGTATTGCAGTGAATTGTGATGCGTCACATACGGCGAGCGGCCGTTTTCCGGCGTAGCGCCGAAGCCTTCCTGATACCAGCCCCACGGAACTGCCGGTGCGCCGCGCTGCGCGAGTGAAGCGACATCATTTTTGATGTCGTCGTCATCGCGTTTGGCGTTGGTCGCGTCCTTGCCGGAAAGCGTAAGAAAAAGCGTTGCAAACGTGAGATCGTCTTGCGTCGTCTTTGGAGTTTCGCCGTCACCGTACGGCCCGAACGCGGGCGGAAGATCGTCAACGACCGGGACGCCCGATCCGTTTCCGCTCGACTTGAATGCCTCGTTCGGATGTCGCGCCCACTGCGTCTGCCCGGTTTGCGCGGCGATTAGGTCGATGTTGCCCGGTGTCGACGGCGCGTACATCGCTTGAAAGAAATGATCGAAGAGTGCAAAGTTGTGCGCGTACTGCCAGTAGTACGGAATCATGTCGCAGTCTTCGAAGGCCATCGTAAGCAGGCCGACGCGTTGGGCGTCGTCGCGCGAATAGCCGCGCGCGAGCAATCCAAACTCCTCGGTCGCGACGTAGAGATCCATTCGTCCGTCGTCGGCCTTCGTGATGAGCGCTTGACGCGCGTGGTTGGCGTCTGCCGTATCGGGCGTCGTGATTCGAAAGGGGGTCACCCACTGATTGCCGAGCGGATCGTACTGGCGAAACCCTTGCGTCTGCGCGAGCGTAGACGTCAGATTTTCAGCGCCGGGAAACGTACCGAAGTACGAGTCGAACGAGCGGTTCTCCTGATAGATAACGAAAACGTGCTTGATTTTCTGACGCACCAGCGCCGCGAGCGCGTCATCGGACGGCGCTTGCGGCGCCGGCGTCTGTGCGTGCAGCGGCGCGGCGTACGCGAAGAACGACAGCGAAAAAAGAGCGGCGAGAATGCGCTTCACGAGTACCTCCCGTTTTACGTCGCCATTCGCAGTGCCGATGCGTCGAACATGCTCCGTCACGGAGAGATGCGTGGCGTATCGACCGTCGGGTGAACGCCCGGCCGGTAACCGGCCGCGAAGATTGCTACGGCGGCTTCCGGCGTAAGGACTTCGACCTCGCGATGCGTTGGACGAGGCCGTTGCGTCGTGTACCCGGCGTCGGACCATCGGTAGATCGAGTCACCCCACATTAACCATGGCTCGCCGTCGAGCGCGACGTATGTGCCGTCGGGTAGTTCGTGGATCGCCGCTCGATACGTTCGCTTTTGCCGATGCTGTAAGCGGCTCGCGTGCAGCGCTTCGTCGATCGCATCTGCACCGGCCGTTGTGTCGTGCACCGCTTCCCACAGTGCGCGGAAACGTTTGTAATCGGCGTTACGGCATTCCGCGCACGGCCGATGCCCCGCGCTAAACGCGGCGGCTTCGTCGAGAAAGAAGAGGTGCGTCCATCGATTTGGCTCCATCACTTCACGCCGCCGTCCGCGAAACTCGAGCGCGCACGCAATCCAGCGTTTGACTTGCCACGAGCGCACGATTTCCTTGCGTGCATTGTGGATGACGCCTCGATTGCCAAGCATCGTCCCGCGGCCGGGAAGCGCGACGATCTCACCGTACGGTGTTACGCGATTTCGCATCGGCACATCGACCTCTGATTGCTCGACGATTTTTTAGCGGTAGAGCCTGCAAGCGCACGGCCGTTGTCTGCGCCGTTTGCGCACCGCTGTCGTACCGCTGTGCCACGTTCAAACGAAGGTGGGTAAGATACACGGCGTGGCATGGGTTGATCGAGCGCTCGCGACATTACGGCCTGCAGATGTCGTAGCCCGCGTATCGTCTTACGTACGGACCGTCCCGATAGACGAGAGCTATGCGGCGTTGCGCCGAGCAGTGCCACGCATGCCTGCCGCTGACTTGGCTCAGCTCGCAATAGCATTTGATGTGCCGGTGGCGCCGCCCGATGATTCACTACTTGGGATGTTCGATGACGGGCCGCGTGAAACAGCGGTTCTCGCGCACTTCCTGACGCTGCCCTCGGAATTCAGGACGCGTCTGGAACGCTTTCTGCTTGCGCATCCGCGTGCGATCGCCTTTTTCGATGACGCAGACATCGAGCGAATGCTTCAACTCCGATCGAACCAGCCCCGCCGTCTGTCACGGCGAATGCTCAGTTCACCTCTGACGATGGTCGTGTCGGCGGTCGTCGTCGTGCTCGTCGGGTTCACAATTGGAATAGCTTTGGCCGTTGTCATGCCGCGTTGGACACCGCGGCCAAGCCGCGTCTCCGAAGCGATCACGCCGACTCCCAGCGCGACGGCGACGACTCTACTCGGCGCCGCACCGGGAACGCCGATTCCCGCGGTAAGAGCGATGCCAACGCGCTTGACTACGCCGACCGCGACAGCAACCGCAACTGCTGTGCCGACTACCGTTCCGCCGCGCAATACGTCGAGTGCGACCATTAGTGCGTTGTCGACTCGACCTCCAAAACTACAGAGCACGCGTGTCGCTGTAACGGCGATCCCATCGCCGTCGATGTCGGCGAGCGTGAGGCATACTTCGGTAGCGGCGTCTCCAGCAACAGCAGAATCGACTACGCCGGCGCCTGCAATGCCAACTGCGTCCCCTACGCAATCGAGCCGCCCACCGACGGCGGCGGCAGCTCCGGCAGGTCGCAAGATCGCGCTTCAAGGTACGTGGCGCATCACCGAGTCGAACGTTGTGGTCGGTACGATCGTGTGGGCTGGAAACGCCACCGTCTCGAACAGCAATACGATCGTCATGGATTTGCATAAGGAGAGCGTGGGTGGACAGCGGGCTACGCCGTGCGAGCAAGAAACGAACTTGCATTTGACGATTCCTATAAGCGCTTCAGCACAACGCATTTCTTACAAAGAAATCAATTGCCAAGGAATCTCATCGACGGGCGAGGTGCACGTCGCCGGTCTTTCCGCGAATCGCGGCTTGTTCTCGGGAACGTTTTGGCAAAACGGAATGGATATCGGATTCTTCGACGCGCGCAAAGAGGAATAGTCGGCCGTCTTTAGCGCCTGCCGTTTTGCGCGCGGAGATCACAGCACGTCCGTGTACCAGCCGCGGGTCCATCAAAGCTGGCTGCGATCCGCCGTATCAACTCCAAATCGATCTGAGACCCGGTAGCGGCTTGTAGTACAGCGTCGAACGCGGACAGGCGTTCCAACCAGCTCGATGATCCTATGCCGAAATTCCGGTCCGGTACCTGGGGCGCTTTGCCATGAGGAGGCGTTTCTCTGTAAGATTGAACGTCTCCACGGAAGCGGGTCAACTCCGATCACGCTGGCCCCCGCAAACTGTCCATGTTAGCTTGGTCGATCCACATCGACGCATCGCCCTAAGAGTCACGGACTCGCAGACCAGCGCGCTCTTTATGAGGATGCGGATCCTGAGCGTTGCGCTGGCTCTTTGGTGGACGTTGATCGTGAACGCGTCAGCCGATGGAAACACGGGGCGCATCTATGGTCGCGTACTAATTGCCGGAAGTAACCAACCCGTGTGTCCGATCTCGGTTACGTTAACGTCATCTCACGAACCGCCTCAGCGGACGACTACGTCGGGCGCAGGATATTTCCGCTTTCTTTCGGCCGTGCCGGGGCGCGTGCGAGTCGTTGTCGGCCGCTCGCGCGCTGTTCGGGACGTAATGGTTTCCGCGAACGTCGCAAACGACGAACTTCTAGTTCGACCGATCGTGCTTCCGATGCTGCGGACGTTGAACCACGTGACAACGCGACAATACGAATTGGGCCGCCGAATATGCGGCAAAGGGGCATCGTACTATTCTGATTGCGTTTTCTCCGACTACGAAGACCATTGAGACGAAATGGTGTGCGTGGTAGGGATTGAACCTACGACCCCCACCGTGTCAAGGTGGTGCTCTCCCACTGAGCTACACGCACTCGCGTATCGGACAACCGCGGCAGTATATCAAACGCGATCCGAGGGAGTCAAACGGATTGGTGAGGGGCGTCGGCTAACCCTCCTTGCGCTCTTGCGAATGGGAAGCCAAGCGTGGTAGAGTTGTCACTCGCTACTTGAATCGCATGAAAGGAGGCACGAACAATGATCACACGTTCACTGATGGTCAATTGCAGCCCGCTTGTGCCGTCGCAAGGCGGATTCATCACCGCTGTGCCTTCATGTCGAAATCGTAGCGTCGCGTACATGTAAACGTTCGCGCCCCGTTCGATTCTGAAGGCCTCCAGCGTACCGCTCGGGGGCCTTTCCATTTCATCATTTGTTTGCAATCGAGGACACTCATGGACTTATGGCACGAAGCCGAAATCCGTGTACGTCACGATGATGCTCTTGCTTCTGCCGAACGCGCGCGCCGAGCGCGGCTGTGCGAAAGTGCACGAAGTACGAGCGTCCGCGTGATCGCGGCTGACGGCGCACAATATGCGAGCGACGTGCTCGCCCGTCTCGCTGCGGTACTTCGCGGAGTTTCGCGAGCGTGACGAACGCCCTAGAAATCGTTGATCGTCAACGTACCGCCGGCCCAGTACTGTGCAAACGCATCGCTATAGTGCTGGGCGGCGGTCGAATCCCCCAAATGCGCCAGTGCAACGCTCATGCCGAACAATGCGCGTGGACGCCGTGGGTGATCAACGAGAATCGAAGTAAACGTATCGCGCGCTTTCGTGTACTGTCCGCTGCGAAGCAGTAGTGCGCCCAACGCTTCATCGGCGGGATAGAAGGGAACGAGCTCGGTGACCGACGCTTGCGTCTTTATTTGCTGTTCCAGTATCGCGATCGCGTCGTCGATTTTTCCGGCCGCTTCGTCCGCTCGTGCGCGTTCAATATACGGCGGTGGTGAGAGGTTGGGATGGGATCCTTCAATCGCACCGAGACGCTTGCTCCACGTTGCGGCGGCCGCACTGTCATCGCATAATAACGCCGCGGAGAGCCCCACGTACGCGTCGTGTTCGGCGTATTTGGTTGGATGGAGCGCCCACGCGCGAGCACTCGATGCGAGCGCGGCTTTTCCGTCGCCGAGTTCAATCCACGTATGTGCCGGCATATGCGCGAGATGCTCTTGCGGTTCGACGAACGTTATCGCGTCTAATCGTTGCGCGCACGCGATCGCCGGCGTCCGGTCGGGCGCATTGTCATAGATGTGAATGCAGAGATGATTGGCGAAAAGGTGCTGCGGATTACGTGCGAGCACGGTCTGCGTAAGGCGCAGTATTTCCGCTGACGTATCATCGGCGGGCGTGTCGTCGGCGTTCCACTTCATGCCGTGGCGCTCCATGAGGTCCTCTACGAGGATCATGCTGCCGTCGTCGTCATCCGGATACGCTGCGATATACTGCTCCATTGCCGCACGATACGCGACCTCATCGCGATCACGATCGGCGTAGGTGCCCGCATACCGCGCGGTAACGGCTTCGACGAGCGCGCGATGCTGATCGGATGCGAGCGCGGCGTACGGTGCCGCTTTCGCGATCGCGGCTTGCGACGCGGCGAACTTCGTCGCGGTGAGGCCGTTGTTGAGATCAGTCCCGCGCGCGAGCGCCTCTCCCCAGTACGGCAACACGTCGTTTGGATCGGCACGCTGCGCGGCGACGAATTGTTCCGCAGCTTGCGGACCGGCGTACGCGTAGAGGTCGGTAAGCCCGGTTGAAAATGCGGTTTGTGCGGCGAGCGATCCCGCGAGCGTCAGAGCCAGAATCATATGAAGACGTGCTGCGGCCCATCTTCGAAACGCGCGATCTCGTCACGCCATTGTTCCGGGATGACGATCGTCTGGTGATTCGTGAAGTCGTACGCGACGACGGTCGTCGTTCCGTGCGCAGCGCGCTCGCCCGCGCTATCGCTCCAAATTTCGTACGCGAAATCCCACGATTTCGTTCCGATCCGCGAAACTTTGATGCCGATCGCGACGGCTTCGCGATAGTGGAGTTCCCGGTCGTACGTAAAGTTGATGTTCGCTTGAATCATGCCGCGTTCACCGTTGATCGGTTCGTTCATCACTTGAGCAAAGTATTCCGCGCGCATCGCTTCGCACCAGCGGATGTACGCGACGTTGTTTACGTGCTGCATCATGTCGACGTCGGAGAACGGAACGGTGAAACGCATGATAAGAGGGAATCGTTCGAGCATCGCTTTCCGGCGGTTCTACCGAACGCGCTGGACAACATGCCCTCCGATAGGATAAACTCCCACCTTGTCCAATCGTCGTTGGGCACTTCGGGCGCGTAGCTCAGTGGGAGAGCATTCCCTTCACACGGGAGGGGTCATAGGTTCGAATCCTATCGTGCCCACCATCTCGGTCAAGCCCCGAGTCGACGGCGCCGCATGGCGTTGTAGCTCAGTTGGTTAGAGCGCCGCCCTGTCACGGCGGAGGTCGTGGGTTCGAGCCCCATCAACGTCGCCACTTTTGGAGGAGCCCCGATGCGAATCGGGGCTTTTCGTATAGGTTGTCGCCTGAAATGGCTACCTCACAACCGGCTGCGCCGCGCGGAACACCGCGATCACGGTTGGCGTTCGTCAGTGCGCGTTGCGTACTCGCGGGAGTCCTATCGCGCCAGGCGTGTTTCGTATTAGGCGGCGACCGTGTTACTTCTCGAACTTCCGGTGCCACTCGCAGCCGCCAAATTTCACCGAGGACGAGACCACCCCGTGTCGCAATCGCTGATACAATACACCGAATCGTTAACCTTCGCCAGCACTTTCGTTCTTGATTCGGCACGCCGATGCGATCGCTGCTGATGCATGTCGGCGGCGCAATATCTGACGTCTTGCTCGCGGAATGACGCTCATCGAAAGGGACCAGACTTACCGTCTCGAATCTGGCCCGGTCGCCGTGCCAAGGTAGCTCAGTCGGTAGAGCACGCGCCTGAAAAGTGCGGTGTCGCGAGTTCGATTCTCGCCCTTGGCACCATGAAAGCAAACGGAAGCCTCGCGGTTCGTGGGGCTTCTTCGCTGTCGCGGCGCCGATCTAAAGAATGGCGCAACGTGCGACCGATAACGGCTTTATGAGCTCATTTGTCCGCCGCGCGAGTAGCCTCGTACTCGCGGTCGTCTTTTCCGTGTGCGCCGCACGCGCCATGGCCGCCGGTGCACCGCTGCGCGGTGCGTCCGACGTCTCGTATGCGCCGCTGGAATTCTACTCCGGCGCCCATCAACTGCGCGGATTCGATATCGACCTCGCGGCAGCGCTCGGCGAAAAGCTCGGTACGCCGGTGATGATTTCGAACCACACGTTCGACGACCTCATCCCGGCTGTAAAGAACGGCTCGTTCGACCTCGCTATTTCGGCGCTCTCCGATACGCGCGAGCGCGAAGCGCAAGTTGATTTCATCGATTACATGCTCGCGGGCAGCGGCATGCTCGTGCCTGCCGGCAATCCCAAGCACGTGTTCGATCTCGGCGCGCTTTGTGGACTTCGCGTCGACGTACAAAAAGGCACGTCGCAGCAGACGGCGCTCAACGACCAATCGAAGCGCTGCAAGCAAATCGGTCTCGCCGAGATCAAATTGAGCGCATTTTCGACCGACGAAGCGGCGTTCAAGTTTTTCGCGGCCGGAAACTCCGACGTGCACGTCACCGATTACCCCGTGATCGCGTATCTTGCGAAGACGAACGATCGCAGGTATGAAGTCGCGGGACGCCAGTTCGCACTTGTGCCGTACGGCATCGCGTTGGCGAAGAATAATGCAGCGCTGCGTCGGCGGGTGATTGCCGCGCTGCAAGCGGTAATCCGCGACGGCACGTACGACAGGCTGCTAAAGAAGTGGGGACTCGGACAGGGCGCGTTGCGAAGCGTGCCCGTTAATGCGGGCACGCTATTCTCGCACTAACGCCCCGCTATTGAAGCGCTTTGCGTAGAAAATCGATCGCGCGCGACCATGACTGCGCATCGGCCTCTTCGTCGTAGTGCCCGAGTCCCGCCTGACCGATTGGATTCGGATTATTGAATCCGTGATGCGCATCGTAGCGATGAAACTCGTGTGACACGCCCGCTTCTTTGAAGCGCGCCTCGATGCGGTTCACGGCCTGCGGGCTTGCAAACTCATCATGTTCAGCCCAGTGGCCTTGTACCGGAGCGTTGATTTTGCCCACGTCACCGGCTTCGGGCGGCGTCACGCCGTAGAACGTCACGACGGCATCGATTTGCGAATCGTTCATCGCGGCGAGCAGCGCGAGGCCACCACCGACGCAGAAACCGAGGACGCCGACTTTTTTCGAACCCGTCGATTTCAAGTACTCCACCGCGCCGCGAACGTCTTGATTCGCGGCATCGCCGAAGTCGAGGCCTTCGACCAAATGGTTTGCTTCATCGGGCACAACCGCTTTGCGGCCGCGGAAAAGATCCGGAACGAGCACGCGGAATCCCGCGCTCGCGAGTTTGTCGGCCATCTGTTTGATTGAATCAGTGACGCCCCACCATTCTTCGATCATCACGACGCCCGGCGCTGTGCTCGCATTTTGGGGGGCGGTGTAGTACCCGGGCGCCGCTTTAGCGTCGGGCCGCGCGAACTCGATCGTCTCGCTCAAACCGTTATCCCTTCCTCAGCGTCTTGCCGGTCTAAGTTCTCTTTTCTTTCATTGAGAAGCCAGTCGTTTGCGGCGCGAACGCGATCGGCGGGCGCACGTGACGCAAGCCAAGCGCGAATCGCCTGATCGCTCGTGTGTGTGCGAATCGCTTCGTCGAATTCCTGCGGCGTTATTCCCCAGCGCTCCATCACGCCTTTATCCATCGGGCAGGGATAAATGTAGTCATCGATCGTTCCCGCCGCTGCTGCGCGGGCCTTGTCGAACACGCGAGCGAGCCAAAGCGCGTCGCCCATCGGTTCCCGGCCGCGGCGTGGGAACGCCTTGCCATCGCGAAAATCTGTAGCCATATTGATAACAACGCCGGGCGGTAAGAAGGGGTTGCTGCGCGAAAACGCGCTCGTGAATCCCGAACCGCGCTGGCATCCTGCGATTGCCGTCGTCGCCGCGCTCGTGCTGTACGAGCGCCTGCCTCCAAAACTGACGTTCGGTCCGATTTGGGTGGCGCCGTTGCTCGTCGCAATCTTACTCTTGCCACTGCTCCTGTTCAGCGGACGGATGTCGCGAACCGTCCGCAGCAGCGCAGCCGTGACGTTGATTGCGATCCTTAATTTCTTCAACATCATGTCGGTGATTTTGTTGGTCAACGACTTGCTCAATCCGCATACGAAACACCACGGTATCGTCGCCGGGGAGCTGCTGCACTCGGGTGCGCTAATCTGGTGCACGAACGTCATCGTTTTCGCACTATGGTTCTGGGAGATCGATGAGGGCGGAGTAGAGATTCGTGAAGGTACTTTGAGTGAGGGTCCCATACAAGCGGACTTTCTTTTTCCGCAGCTGACGCTGATCCAGACGCATGCACAATGCGTACCAGCCAATTGGCGCCCGATGTTCCTCGATTACCTCTATCTCTCGTTCACCAATGCGCTCGCCTTCAGTCCGACCGACGTAATGCCGCTCACGCGGATCGCCAAAGTGTTGATGCTCATTGAGTCGCTGATTTCGTTCATCACCGTGGCCCTCATTTTGGCGCGCTCGGTCAACATTTTGAGTTAGTGAAGCTGGCTTAGGCGCTGCAAGGCGTGGCTGAACCCGCTCGGCGCAACCTGCAACGGTCCGCGGAACGGCAAATCGAGCTCGGCGATCATCAGGAACGTCGCACCGACCACCGACGCGAGCGCGAGGATCATCAAGAGGTGCGCGTGCGCGTTTGCCACGCGGAAGAAGTACGAAAAACTAATCGTAATCGCGGCAACGAAGATCATCATCGCCCAAACGAGCCCCGGTACCGACTCGCCGTTGTTGAACAGCCGCGCGCGTCGCTGATCGAGGAAGTTGTGGGCGTGGTCCAGTGCGTCGGCCTGCGCCGTCTGCTGTCCCATCGTCGTGGGCGGATACGATTGAACCGTATCGACGATTTTTCGCGCGAGATTTTCGGCGGTATGGCTCTCCAGGCCGATCTTCATCAACGGCCACTCTTCACGAATCACGAGATGAATGTACGAGAGGACCTTCACGCGTAACGATGTTCCGAACTGCGCGGGCAACGCGTAGCTTTCGTGATAGAGATCGGAAAGCTCCGCCGCTTCTTCATTAGCCCCTTGCGCGGCGTTGTCGTACTCTTGCCACACGGTGACCACCATGAAGGTAAGCAACACCGCAAGGACGGTTCCGACGGTTCCCATGATCGGGCCCGCGACGTCGTTGTGCGTGAATCCCTCGGCCTCGCCGTACTGTTTGCGAACGATGTATAACCCTGCGGCGGAAAGCAAGCAGCAGCCGCCGATAAAGACGACCGCTGCAACCCAAAGGGGCAGGCTATACACCCACGTCACAGCTCCACCGTTCACCCAAAGGACGGGTTGTGGCCTGCAACGAATCCGGCGGGCGCCGATGGATCGTCTGCGGGTATGATGTAATGGTAGCCTGCGACCTTCCCAAGGTTGATGCGTGGGTTCGATTCCCACTACCCGCTCCACGGCGACGTAGCCAAGTGGTAAGGCAGGGCTCTGCAAAAGCCCCATCCGGCAGTTCGAATCTGCCCGTCGCCTCGAAGTTGTTTGCAAGATGAGAGTCGCGGTCATGGGTGCGGGCGCCATCGGCGGATTCATCGCTGCTGCACTCGCCCGTGCCGGTACGGGCGTCGCGGTCGTGGCACGTGGCGCGCATCTCGACGTCATTCGTCGCAAAGGGATTACGCTGGTTCACAGCGACCTCGGCCCGTTTACAACGCGCGTCGAAGCGACGGACGATGTACGGACGCTCGGCGCGTTCGATGCGGTGCTCCTGACGTTCAAAGCGCATCAATACCCCGAACTGCTCCCGCAGCTCGCCGCTGTTGCGCAAACGAACGCAACGATCGTCACGCTTCAGAACGGCGTGCCGTTTTGGTTCGTTCGTACGCCTGCGCTCGAGTCGGTCGATCCCGGCGGACGCATCGGAGCGTTGTTTGCCGACGAGCGAGTTGTCGGCGGTGTCGTGCATGTCTCCGGACACATCGTCGAACCGGGAAAGATTCACCAAAGCGGCGGAACGCGCTACGCGTTCGGCGCTCCCCCCGGCGGAACGAACGAGCGCGTCGCCGCGCTGATTGCGGCGTTTGCATCCGCTGAACTGGCCCCGGAAGTCGACACGAATATCCGCGGCACCGTCTGGTTGAAACTCGTGAATAACGTTGGCTTAAATCCGATCAGCACGTTGCACGAACTGACAATTCGGCAGATGCTCGAGCGCAGCTCGACGCGCGACGAAGTGCGTATGCTGATGGAAGAAGCGCTAGCAGTCGGTCAAGCACTTGGCGTTGTCGCGCACGTCGATATCGAAGCGCGCCTCGCGTATGCGCAGCGATTGGCGGACGTTCGAACCTCGATGCTGCAAGATTATCAAGCGGGGCGCGCGCTCGAAGCCGCGTCCGATTCTCGGCGCGGTCATCGAAGTCGGCGAGCGACTCGGCGTGCCGGTTCCGCGCGTGCGCGACGTGTACGATCGTCTGCGCTCGCTGTCGGCTGCAACCGCGTGAGCGTTCGCGTCCTTGCCGCCGGACTCGACGAATACGAGGCCGGAATCGAACTGCGCGCGGAGATGTCGCGCGACTCGCATGAGGCTGCGCCGTGGGACGAAATAGACCCCGGCTGGCGCGAGCGCTTTCGCGAATTTTTCACGAGCCGCCAAGCCTTGGGCCGCGCGCAACTGTTTCTGGCCTACGACGGTGCGCAAGCGATCGGGATGAGCATTACGTACATCGGAGAGCATTATCGCACGGCTGTATTCGGCCGAACCTATGCGATGTTGCATGGGGTGTTCGTGAAACCGGCGTATAGGCGTCGCGGAATCGCGCGTGCATTGACGCAGGCGGCGATCGATTGGGCTCGCGAACGCGGCTGCTATTCCGTGCGGTTGCACTCCAGTGACATGGGGATGCCGCTCTATCGCAGCTTAGGATTCGAGACGACGAGCGACATGGAACTGCGCTTGCAATGAGCGATCTTCCCATCGAGTCCCTCGCGGGCGTCGGTGCGAAGTCCGCGCCGCTCTTTCACGACCTCGGCATCCACACGGCGCACGATCTTCTCGACTACCTGCCGTTCCGCTACGAGGACTTGCGCTTTCCGACGCCGTCGAACAAGCTCGGAGCGAGCGGCGGTGAAGAAAACGCAGTCGGCGTCGTGACGCAGGTGAAAGAACGGCGCGTGCGTGGACTCGAAATCGTCGAGGTGCGGCTGCGCGACGATACCGGCGAATTCACCGCGAAGTGGATCGGACGCAATCGCTACGTGATCGGACGGTTCAGCGAAGGCATGCGGTTGTTCGTGCGCGGGCGCACCGACAAGACGCCGGCCGGCGCCGCCGTCAACGTGGCGCAGTACTCGCAACTGCGCGAGGATGAGACCTACCACGGCGAAATGCTCCCTGTCTATCGCGCGAGCAAAGATCTGCCGACGCGCAAAATTGCAAGCGTCGTGGGAAAAAATCTGCCGCGATTGGTCGCGCTGGCCGGCGACGATCCGCTTCCGCCCGCCGTCGCGCTTGAACGCAAGTACGGAACCATGGCGAGCGCATATCATGCCGTGCATGCGCCCTCAACGCCACAAGAAGCGCAGGTGGCGCGCGAGCGCTTTATCTTTACGGAATTTCTCACGCTCGCCACGGCGGCGGAGATGCGCCGTTCGGAGCGCGAGCGCGAACACGACGCGGACGCATTGAACGTACCGGCGCAGCTGCTGGAGGATTTCGAAGCGGCCTTACCGTTTGCGTTGACCGGCGCGCAGCGGCGCGTTATCCGCGAGATCTGGGACGACATGTCGCGTGACGTCCCAATGAACCGGTTGCTGCAAGGCGATGTCGGAAGCGGAAAAACGCTGGCGGCCGCCGCGGCGATCGCGCTCGCTGCGCGCAACGGCGTGCAATCAGCGCTCATGGCGCCAACGGAGATTCTTGCGGCGCAGCATGCCGCGAAACTCGCGCCGCTGTTGCTGCCGTTGGCCATTCCCGTTGAAGCGGTGTTCGGCAGCCAAGGCGCACGCGCGCGCAACGCCGCCGTTGCGCGCATTGCGAGCGGCGAAGCGGCGCTTGCGGTCGGCACGCACGCGCTATTAACGGAAGGCGTCGATTTCGCCCGGCTGGGGCTCGTGATTATCGACGAGCAGCACCGCTTCGGGGTCGAACAGCGCGCGCGTCTGCGCGCGAAAGGTGCCGCGCCGCACACGCTGCACATGACCGCGACACCGATTCCCCGCACGCTCGCGCAGTCCGTATACGCCGATCTCGATGCATCTACGATCGACGAACTTCCGCCGGGACGCACGCCGATCGAAACCTACGCCGTCCGCGTGAGCCGTTTAGAACACGTCTACGAGTTCGTTCGCGGCAACGTGGAACTCGGTCACCAGGCGTATATCGTCGCGCCGGCAATCGATGAAGAAAGCGAATTGACGAGCGTCGTCGCGGAAGCGGAGCGCTTGAAGAACGATGTTTTTCCGGACTTGCGAATCGGCTTGCTGCACGGACGCATGGCGCCGAGGGAAAAAGACGACGCCATGGCGCGGTTTTCGCGCGGCGAGCTCGACGTGCTGCTTGCAACAACGGTTGTCGAAGTCGGAGTTGACGTTGCGAATGCGAGCGTGATGGTCATTCTCGACGCGCACCGCTACGGTCTCGCGCAACTGCACCAACTGCGCGGACGTGTGGGACGCGGTGCGGCGAAGTCCTTTTGCATCCTCGTCTATCCCGACGATAACGTCGAGAGCGAACGCTTGGAAATCCTCACGGAGTCTACGGACGGCTTCCACATTGCGGAAGAGGACCTGCGGATACGCGGTGCGGGCGAATTCGCCGGAACGGCGCAATCGGGCGCCGCCGATCTTTGGATCGCGGATCTCGTTCGCGACATCGACGTCTATCGCGCAGCCAAGCGGGTCGCGCAATCGCTCTTGGCAAACGACCCGGAATTGCGCAAACCGGAACACGCGGGGCTGCGAGCGGCACTCGAACGTCAACCGACGACCCGTGCGCTCGTGCTGTCATCGTAAGGAAAGAAATAGGGAGAAGAATGCGATTGATCCGACTGGTGCTTCCCGTACTGGCGTTCGTTCTGATTGGCGCGGGCATCGCATCGGCCGAGGGCGTCGACACGCCGGCACTGAGCGTGACGCGCGCGACGTTGCCGAACGGGCTGCATGTCGTCGTCGTGCACGATCCGCTTGCACCGGTCGTAACGGCCGTGCTGAACTATCGCGTCGGATCGAACGAACAGCAGTACGACGGGCAGGCGCACGCGCTCGAACATATGATGTTTCGCGGCAGCCCGACGCTCTCGGAATCGCAGCTCTCGGACATCAGTGAGCTTTTAGGCGGAAACAACGACGCCGATACGCAGGCCGAGATCACGCAATACTTCTTTTCAGCGCCGTCGCAGTATCTCGATCTGGTGTTGCGGATGGAAGCGTCGCGCATGCGCGATGCGTACCTTTCGGAAAAGGACTGGAACATCGAAAAGGGCGCAATCACGCAAGAAGTAACGCAAGACCAGAGCAATTGGGAATGGCGTTTGCTCGCCAAAGTGAGCGACGCGCTGTATGCCGGAACGCCGTATCAGAAGAACGGGCTCGGAACGGTCAACGGCTTCCAGCATGTTATCGACAGTCAAAAGCTGCATGCATTCTATAATGCGTGGTACCACCCGAACAACGCGGTATACGTCATCACCGGCGACGTCGACGGTCCGTCGACCGTTGCCGACGTGAAGAAGTATTTCGGACACTTCGGGCAAGCGACGCTTCCCGCGCGGCCTTCGATCGTTCTGCGACCCGTGAAGAAGTCATCGAGCACGATCGAGAGCAATTTGCCCGTCGACGTCGTCAGCCTCGCGTTCCGGCTTCCGGGATGGAACTCCAAGGACTACGCGGCGTCGCAGATTCTCACCGATCTGCTCGACGACCAGCGTTCGAAGCTCTACGATCTCGTTGTATCGGGTAAACTGCTGCAGGCTGAAGTCGAGCCGCTGGAGTCGCACCCGCTCGCTTCCGGAACGCTGCTGCTCGGCGTGATGCCGATCGGCGGAAACGTGCAATCTACGGTAGCGGCGCTGCAGTCGGTTATCGACGACTATAAGAAGGACGGCGTGCCGGCCGACTTGGTAGACGTTGAAAAGCGCCGTGAGGTGGCAAGCGACGCATTCAAGGCGAACTCGATCGAAAATCTTGCTTTCGAATGGAGCGACGCGGTTGCCAAACGCGGATTGCGTTCGCCGGATGAACAAACCGCGCAGATTCAAGCCGTCACCGTCGCTGACGTCAATCGCGTGTTACGCGCGAACTTCAACTTCGATCATGCCGTGACCGTTGTGGCGCTCCCCAAGCACGGCGGCGAAGCACAAACGAGTGAAGAGCCGATTGCAAAGGAGAGCAACAAACTCACGCTGCAACATCACGACCCGCTACCGTCTTGGGCCGTTGCTGCGTTCAAGAATGTCAGGGTACCGACGCAGACGCTAGCGCCGGTCGACATGACGCTCTCGAACGGTATGCGTTTGATCGTCGTTCCGGAACACGTTTCGCATACCGTCGTGGTTTCCGGCTCGATTCTTTCGAACGAGACGATACAGGCGCCGAAAGACGTGCAAGGCGTCGCCGATATCACCGCGCAGCTGCTTCCGTTCGGCACGACGACGTACAATCGGCTCGAGCTGCGCAAGCAACTCGACGACATTGCAGCCGACGTCGACGCCGGCACGGCGTTTTCGCTCACCGCGCTCTCAAATGAATTCGACCGCGGCGTGGCGCTGCTCGCCGATGAAGAACTGCATCCGGCCTTCCCGGCGCAAAATTTCGCGATCGTGAAACAGCAAGACGTTTCAGCAATGCCGGGCGTGATGTCCTCACCGAGTTATCGCGAGGAAGTCGCGCTGAACAAAGCGCTTTATCCGTCGGACGATCCCATGCAGGTGCAGCAAACGGAAGAGACGGTAGGCGCCGTGGCGCTCGATTCGGTGAAGAGTTGGTTTACGACGGCATATCGCCCTGACATGACGACTGCGGTCGTCATCGGCGACGTGACGCCCGATCAGGTACGCGCGACGTTCGAGAAATACTTCGGCGCGTGGAAGGCAACGGGAGCCAAGCCCGACGTCTATCTGCCGGCGGTCGCAAACAATAAGCCGAGCACGGTGCAAGTGCCCGATCCGACGCGCGTGCAGTCGCAAGTCACGTACATGCAAACCAACATGCTTACCCGAGACAATCCCGATTGGGCCGCGCTCGCCGTCGCAAATGCCTCGTTCGGTTCCGGTGGAAGTTCGATACTCTTCCATGACGTTCGGGACTTACACGGGCTCGTCTACGGCATCGGCAGTCGCTTTCAGGCCAGCAAAAATCGGGGCAGCTTCGGCCTCTACTTTGCGTCCGATCCCGAGAAGATCATCGCGGCGCAAAATCTCGCGTTCGCCGATTTGAACGGAATGATGAAAAACGGCGTGAGCGACGATGACTTGGCGCGCGGCAAGGCGATGCTCGTCTCGCAAATTCCGCTCAAACAACAAAGTTTTAGCGGAATCGCGACTCAGTTGATCGGCTACGCGCAGCTGCAACTGCCGCTCGATCAGTATGTGACCGACGCACAACGCGAAGTCGGTACGACGAACACCTCGGTCGTGCACGCGCTCAACAAGTGGGTGCGTCCGAACGACTTCGTCCGGGTGATCCTCGGTCCCGGTCCGAAATAGCGCCGCTGATGATCGCGCATTCGGGGGCTTCGCGCCGCGTATGCGGCGTCGGGTTTGATATCGATCACACGCTTTGCATCGACAACAAGCTCGAGCGCGTCGCGTTTCTGCATCTTCTCGAGCAGATCGTAGAGGAGGGCGGCCAGGCGTTGGGCTCGCTCGCGGACGAGACGAAGAACATCGACGCGCTGCTTGCGTCGCAACGTGCGGGCCACTGTACGATCGACGCAGCGGTCCACGCGTTCGTGCGCGACCGCGGCGTCGAACCGAGCGGCGAGTTCGCCGAAGGGTTCCGCCGCATGGCGCTTGCGATGGCGGAAACGTTTATCGTGCCGGATCCCGATGCAAAGTCGACGCTCGACGAGTTGGCGCGCGGTCCGTTCGCCTTAGGGATCCTTAGCAACGGCTGGAATCCGCTGCAAGTCGTAAAGGCGCGGCGCGCCGGCTTCAGCGGAAAAGTCCTCGCGAGCGGCGACCTTGGGATCCAAAAGCCGGATGCGGAAGCGTTTCGCGCCCTGGCCGACGAGCTCGGCCTCGAGCCGGGACGCTGCGTGTACGTCGGCGACACACCTGACGTCGACATCGCGGGCGCTATGCAAGCAGGCTTCCAAGCGGTCTGGATCGACAATGAAGGGAAAGCCTATCCGACCAATCTACCGGAGCCGACACATGTCGTGCACTCGTTGCGCGAGCTAATTCCGCTCGTGACTGCCGTCGCGTCGCGATGAGTCCGAAGATCACCGGCGGATCGCTTGGGAGTCGAAAGTTGAAGTCGCCGAAAGGCACGAGCATTCGTCCCACACCGGGACGCGTCAAAGAGTCATTGTTTTCGATCCTGATGAACCGCATCAACGGAGCAGCGGTGCTCGACCTTTTCGCGGGAACCGGCGCAATCGGATTCGAAGCTGCGTCGCGCGGTGCGGCGCGCGTAGTCTCCGTAGAAGCAAATCGCGAAACGGCGCACGCGATCGAAGAAGCGTCAAAGCAACTCAGGATCGACGATCGCGTGTCGGTGATGGCAGCGCCCGTTGAGCGCGCGCTCTACCGTATTGAAGGGCCGTTCGATATCGTGTATCTCGATCCGCCCTATGGGAATGATGTGCCGTTGCAAATCTTCCGCCTGCTGCTCGACCGAGCGCTGCTCGCGTCCGACGCGCTCGTGATTTATGAACATGCTGCGAAACGAATTCTTCCCGACATACCGGGGTATCGCTCGACGCGCGAAGAAGTGTACGGCGATGTCGCCTTGGCATTCTTTGCGCGTGCGGACGGCTGATTGAACAACGGTCGCCCCGTACGCCCGACGCGGGCAGTCTACCCCGGATCGTTCGATCCCTTGACGAACGGTCACCTCGATGTCATCGAACGCGCCGCAGTCGCATTCAGCGAGCTCGCCGTCGCGATTGTCGTCAACCCGCAGAAGCGCAACCCGATGTTCACGCTCGAAGAGCGCGAACAAATGCTCAAAGAATGCGTGGCGCACATAGAGAATGTGCACGTCGAACATTTCCGCGGCTTGCTCGCGGATTACGTTCGCGCAAACGATGCCGACGTGATCGTCAAGGGGCTTCGCGTCGTCTCAGACTTCGAAAACGAGATGTCGACCGCGTTGATGAACCGGTCGCTCTCGAACGTCGATACGCTCTTTCTGATGTCGGATGCAAAATATTCGTTCGTCAGCTCGAGCTTAGTGAAGGAAGTCTTTTTCTTGGGCGGTGACGTGTCGCAGTTCGTGCCGCACGTCGTACTCGACGTGATGTCGAGCAAACGAGCCGCGCTCAAACGTTCGTAACGGAGGTATCCTGATGTCGGTTTATCGCGTGCTGGACAAATTGGAAGCGTACGTTCACGAAGGAACGTGGCTTCCGGCCGGATATCGTGTTCTTTCCGAAGAGCGGCTAATCGAATATATCGAAAAAGTCCGCGCGACGCTGCCCGAAGAAGTCGGCCGCGCGAAGATCATCGCGAAGGATCAAGAGCGCGTTATTCGCGCGGCGCAAGAGAAGGCGCAAGCGATTGTCGATGAAGCATCGACGGTGCATGAAGAACTGGTCGATCAGAACGAGATCGTCCATCGTGCGCGTACGACGGCGGAGATCGTGCTGCGCGAAGCCGAAGAGCGCGCGCGCAAGATTAAGGAAGGCGCGGATCAATACGCGGCACAGATCCTTGCGGAGATGGAAGGACGCTTGTCGGCGGCGCTGGGTTCGGTGCAAAAGGGTCGCGCAGCGCTAGCGAACGCTCCGCGTCCCGCAGCAACGCCGGCGTCTGCGCCGCTTGCCGACGCGGCGGCGAAGAGTAAGCGAGCTGCGTTCGACCTGGCCTCTCAGGAAACGGCGGAACTGGAATCGGTATAATTGGAGAGGAGGATCATGACATGCTTCTGCTCGCGATAACTGCCGCGGCCGCAGTCCATTCGGCCCCGATTTCCGCACCGGTTCACACGGTCGCGGCTCGCACGCCGGTCGTCGATGTCGAGCGTCGCGTGAAGCGCGTGCCGGAAACGCCGCTCCTTGAGAACGAAAAGCCGCGATGCACGTTTATCCGTTATCTCTACATAAGCGCTATCCCGATTGCGCAGCAGGTTCCTTGCAATGCGGCTTACCTGCGCGACGGATTTACGGGACTTCTTCCATCACGGCCGCCTAATCCGTAACAACGCGTTTCAAAAGGGCGAGTTGCGAGTATAATGCTCGCAAGCATGAGAGCACTCGCCCTTATTGTTGGGGCTTTGGCGCTGGCATCTCTCCCTGCGTTGGCGCAGAACCAACCCACGGGGATCGACGGCTTTGTCATGAACGCCGATACGCATAAACCGCTCCGCGACGCTCAAGTCGCGATCTACCGCATGCCGATCGGCGATGCAGCTACCGCTATCTCGACGTTGCACACGAACAAACACGGTTTCTTCGGGAACCTGTTACTTGAACCGGGCCGTTACGTCGTAACGGCGACGGCCGATGGCCTTCGAACCGGATGTGAGACGTCCGATATCTATCGCGGCGCGATTGCACGCGTTCGTATCGAAATCGCAAAAGACCGCGCGTACTGCATCGGCAAAGGCGTTACCAGCGCACTCGTAGTCCCCGGCCAAACATCAGACGTCTACATCGTTCACTAAACCGTAGCCGTCCCATGTTTGACTCACGATCTTGAACGCGCCCGCACCGTGTCGTGGGCCAAGTTCGGCGCGCGCAGTTCTCCTCGATTTTCTTCATCTAATCGTGGTCAGGCACTTTGCGATTGCGCGAAACGGACACGGCACTAGCGGCGACGGTAACATCGGGCAATGCGAAAAGCGCAATGGGGCTCGCGAGCGTTAAGCTGTACGCGTACGGTGCTTCGCGTAGCGCCTCGATGCGCATCGCTCGCCATGTATGCCAATCATCGGCGGTAACGACGCTGACCGTAATCACTTAGCGTGGGGTGATGTGAATCACGCAGACGGCCGACTCGGCAGCCGGCACGATATCGAAGCGCTCCACCTCATCGAGGTATGCCGTTTCACCGGCGGCGCAATGCACGTCGTGAACCGTCGCTTCGCCGCACAGCATGTATGCGAAGACCAGCTCGTCCTCATCGACGAGATAACGCCGCGGCGTTCGAAGAACTTCGACGTCGTGCGCGAACTCGGTACGCAGCGTCATGACGTTGAGATCGCGCGCGGTGCCGGTCGTGATGCGCGCTTCAACCGTCGATTCGCCGCGGAAATCGAACGGTTCGTGTTGCCGTAGCGTAAGCTCGCTGCCGTCGACCGTGAGCGTTACGCCGCCATCGAGCGCGACGATCGTGCGATCGTAGCCGCGGAAATCCGAGAACGGGCCATCGTGTTCGATCGTCGCAATCGACACGCGCCATGCCGGCGGACTCGCCGCATCGGCGGCAATTTCGTCCGTCACGCCGCCATTGTTTTTCCAACGCTGCCGCCGATAGTTGCTCGGACGAAGCAGCTCGACCATTTTAGACCGGCGGTGCTTGAACGTTGTGCGCGAACGCTTCGAGACGCGCGCGATCGATCGCCTTGACGCGTCCGCGATCGAGCTCCACCGCATTTGCGTTCTTCAAACGAAGCAACGCGCGAGCGGCCATATCACGAACCGTTCCCGCCGCTGCGGCGATCTGCGCTTGTGAAAGATTCTCGACGCCGGGAAGTCCGCGCGTCATGCCGACGGACGTACGAGCATAGCCGAGCAAAAACTTCGCGACGCGCTGCAGCACGTGCGCGAACGCGAGATCGGCAATCGTGTCGATCGAACGGCGCCGTGCTTGCGAACTCGCGATCAGAAATCCAAGCGCAAGTTCGGCATCGTTACGAATCGCATGCATCACCGCTTCGCTGGGGAGTGTCACGACGGTTGCGTCGGTCAGCGCTTCGGCGCGCGTCGTTGCCCCGCCGCTGTCGAAGGTGCCGCTTTCATTGAGGGTGTCGTGCGTCAGACGCTCGCCGATTGTATGCGTCTTGCCGTCCGGCGAAAGCAGCGTATAGATGACTTTGCCGCTCTTCACGATGCCGAGGTACGGCCACATTTCGCCTTCGTCGAAAATCGTGTCGCCCGACTTGTAACTGCGCTCGCTCATCTGCCCGGCGAGCTCTTTGATCGTCGTCGCCTTCGCTTGCGTGAACTGCGGAACGTGTTGCAGGAACGTTTCGCCGTCCGCGTTTTCGTCGATTCGCTCGAGACGAATGGTCCAGCGGCTGCCGCCCAGATTGCGCGCGTCCCACGAGAACCGTCCGGGACGCAGTTGCGTCATCTCATTGCGCAGCGCGCGCGGGTCGCTCTCCTCGTTGATTTCCAGCGCTCCTCCGAGTTGGAGTTTGTCGAAGTTCTCGAGGATCTGTTCCGTCTTGCTGGCAGCGGGTAACGACCGGGCATCGAGCGTCATGGCGGCGGGTCGATTTATTGGCATGACCCGCGTTCATTATCTGGGCTCGCTAGGGGTTCCTCGTTCGCCGGTGCGGAATAGTGCCGCGCCATGACTAGTACACCCAACGACAATGACGTCGTCATTCTCGCGGGCGCCCGCACGCCGTTCGGCAATTTCGGCGGCGTCCTCGCCGAGCTAACTGCAACGGATCTCGGCGTGGCGGCCGCCAAAGCCGCAATCGAACGCAGCGGAGTGCCGACCGAGCAGATCGACGACGTTGTCTTCGGCAACGTGATACAGAGCAGCGCCGACGCGATCTATCTTGCGCGTCACATCGGGCTGCGCGCCGGTCTCCCGATCGGCGTCCCGGCGCTCACGCTCAATCGTCTATGCGGATCAGGTTTGCAAGCGATTCTCAGTGCAGCGCAATCGCTGCGGCTTGGTGAGTCGACGTACGCGCTCGCCGGCGGCGCCGAAAATATGAGCCAGGCGCCGCACGTCGTTCGCGGCGCGCGCAAAGGGTTTCATCTCGGCGCGAACGCGCAATTCGAAGATTCACTGTGGAGCGCGCTCACCGATTCATACAGCGATACGGCAATGGCTGTAACGGCCGAAAATCTTGCGAAGAAGTACGGCATCGAGCGGGAGGCGTGCGACGAGCTTGCGCTGATGAGTCAAACGAACGCGGTTGAGTCGCAGAACAACGGCTACTTCGCGGATGAAATTGCACCGGTCACCGTGCCGGGTTCGAAAGGCGCGGAGACCGTTGTCGATAAGGATGAAGGCCCGCGCCCGGGACTGACGATGGAAAAGTTGGCAAAGCTCCCGGCGCGCTTCGTCAAAGACGGCGTCGTCACGCCGGGGAATGCAAGCGGTATTACGGACGGCGCCGCTGCGGTTGTGTTGACCACGGTGAAACAAGCGCGCAAAGACGGACGCACGTGGATCGGTCGCCTCATCTCGGGCAGTGTCGTCGGCGTCGACCCCGACATCATGGGTATCGGTCCCGCGGTTGCGATACCAAAAGCCATGCAGCGCGCCGGCCTCACGGAGAAAGATCTTCAAGTCATGGAGATCAATGAAGCATTCGCGCCCCAAGTGCTCGCGTGTCTGAAAGACATGGGCACGAACCCTTCGACAAGCTCAGGGCAGGCTCGTATAAGGTTGAATCCGCACGGCGGTGCGATTTCGCTTGGGCATCCGCTCGGCGCATCGGGCGCGCGTCTCGCGGTCACCGTGCTCAACGACCTGCGCCATCGCGGCGGCGGGTACGGCGTTGCTTCCGCGTGCATCGGCGGCGGACAAGGCATCGCCGCCGTGCTTGCAGCCGAATGACACGATGACCGGCGTGAGGCGGCAACGGTGGCTCACGCCGGGCCGCTTCCTCGACGTCATTGCGGTCGCCGCCGTCGCCTTCGTCGTCTGGAAAATCTTTATCGCGCCGCGCGCGTTCAAAGGCGCCGACGCCTATCCGGCGCCGCGAATTGCATATCACACGCTCGCCGGCGGTACGTTTCACGTCAGCGACGCGCGCGGACACGTGCTGTTTCTCGACTTCTTTGCTTCGTGGTGCGAGCCGTGCAAACTCGAGATGCCGATGGTCGAGCACTACGCGCGCTCACATCCACAGGTGATCGTCGTGCCGGTCGACGTCGGCGAACCGCCCATCGTCGCCGCGCGCTTTGCAAAGTCATACAAGCTGCTCGACGTTGCCCTCGACCCGACGAGCAGCGCGCAAGGTTTGTTCCACGTTCAAGGCTTCCCGACGATCGTAGTCATCGATCCGAAGGGCCTGATTCGCGCGACGTGGACGGGGTTCAACCCCGCCATTGCTCTCGCGATGTCGAACGCACAAAAGGAATTGCGATAGCGGGCTAACTCTTACCCCAGAATACGAAGATGCTGATCGCGGCCACGCCCATGACGGCTACCGTCGCCCACCCCCACATGCGCGCGGCAAGCGAACTGCGCCATCTTCCCATAACGCGTTGATCGCTTGCGAAATGAACGAGCACCGCAAGTAACGGCACGGCGACCATGCCGTTGAGCACTGCCGACCAAAAAAGCGCCGCGATGGGATTGACGTGCGCGAATCCGATCAACATGGCGATAAGCATGCCGGCGATGAGCGCGCTGTAAAATCCCGGCGCGCGGCGCATCGGCAAGTCGAGGCCGTGTTTCCACTGAAACGATTCCGCGGCGACGTATGCCGAGGAGCCCACGAGTGCCGGGATCGCGAGTAATCCCGTACCAACCATGCCGAGCGTGAACAACAGGAATGCGAATTTGCCGGCGAGTGGTTCCAACGCTTTTGCGGCATCTTGTGCGGACGCAATGTGCGTCAGCCCGTGCGCGTTGAGCGTCACGGCGGCCGTCACGATAATGAAAAACGCGACGAGATTAGAAAAGATCATGCCGCTGTTGATATCGAGATGCGCGTCGGTAATCTCTTGTTGCGTCGCGCCGCGTCGTTGGCGCACCGTCTCACGGCCCATCGCCTTCTCTTCCTCGACCATCAAACACGCCTGCCAAAAGAAGAGATACGGGGTGATTGTTGTGCCGAGCACCGCCATGGCGGTGGTCATCCACGTGGAGTTGAACGAGACTTGCGGCACGACGAGATGGCGAAGGACGTCTCCCCAATGAGCGTGCACGATGAACGCCGTGATGATGTACGCAAAGAGCGTG
This sequence comes from Vulcanimicrobiia bacterium, assembly GCA_963737065.1. GTDB lineage: Bacteria > Vulcanimicrobiota > Vulcanimicrobiia > Vulcanimicrobiales > Vulcanimicrobiaceae > JAMXLG01. The sequence goes on along the minus strand of CAVTRC010000001.1, from coordinate 301,008 downwards.
AGCGTAAGCCACTTGACGACCGCCGAGATGCTGCGATACGAGAAAAATACCTGAAAGACGAGCAACATTCCGCCGAAAAGCAGAATCCAGATCCAGTGCGGCAAACCGGCGACCATTTGCGCGGAGGCTGCCATCCCTTCCAAGTCTGCGCCGGCGTTGAGAATGTTTGCGCCGATCACGGCGACACCGAGCGGATATAGCATCCACGCGGGCAACCGTTTGCGCATGTTCGTTGCAAAGCCGACGCCGGTAACCATGCCGATGCGCGCGCACATTCCTTGAATCACCGACATCATCGGCGTCGTGATCAGGATCAGCCAAAGCATCGAAAAGCCGGCAGTTGCGCCGGCTACGGAATAGGTTGAGATGCCTGAGGGATCATCATCGGACGCACCGGTAATCAATCCGGGGCCGAGGACGTCGAACCACCGGCGCCATCCCGTCAGTCCGGTTTGTTCCTTGCTCCCTGCAGCCTCAACCGATGCCATGCCTTGATGTGATACCGCGCAATGCGGTAAAGCAAACAGCCCCTGCGCGCACTACTCGTGCCGGAACGAATCGCCCTCGATTTCTCCCATCAGCGTCGCGCCGGGGAGCAACGTCAACGCCGGCAGCACGAAGTGCACGACATTGTCGCTCAACGTCCCATCGATCGGTCCGACCGGCTTATCCGCATGCGCAATCGTCAAGCCGTAGTACAGCGACGGAGCGAGCAAAAAGGGAAACCACACATCGATCGCCGTGCCGGCACTGACGTGAATTGGCGCATCCGATTCCACCGTGCCGCTGAAGAAAAAATAGCTATTTCCGCCGGGCGTCATCCAACTCTCCGCTTCGGTCGGTGCACGGCTGGCGGCGTTTACGAGCGTCGCATCCGGGTGCGCGTCGTTCGACGCGAAAACTAACCGCATCTGATATCCGTCGCCCACGATTAGCGGTTGCGCACGACGCCCCGGGTAGAGCGTCGTGGAAAGAAGTGGAAAGATCCCTTCACCGATGGAACACGGCTCGACGAGTTGTGCATTCCGCGCTCCGCATTTCGTCGGACGCGCGTTTGCCGTCTTCACCGCGGCAAGGGATTCAGCGGCAAGATCAATGAGCGGGACGGGCGCGCCAAAAGCACGAGCAAGAAACCAATTCGTCGGCCCGTACGACGAATGTTCGTTCAGCGTGAACGCGCCGGCGTCGCCGATATAGAGTTCATTGCTGAGCCACCATGTTTTATAGCGGCGGGTGAGATAACCGACTCGCTCAGCGGACGCCGATCGCCATTGAACGAGCGCACTGGAGCCGCTCACCACGACGTCCTCGATCTGAACGTTTGCGTCCGTGCTATACGGCTGCTGTAATTGGCCCTTCAAAATGAGCGGCAAGTCATGGCGAATCGCGCGCACCTCCTTGCCCGGCCCGGCGTCATCGGCCAACGTCACATGAGGAAGTCCGCTAACTAACCCCAAGGTCGATGCACCGAGCCAGGCAACGACGGTGCGCAATGTGCCCATGTATCAGGTAGACGCTCACGTAAACGTCGACGTGACGGCTGCTAGTCCGCAGCTTCGACCGGCACGCTCCGGAGGCGCGTCCATCGCACTGACCTTGCCGTACGGCGATTGAAGCGTTCCGTACATGACCTTGTCATCGTACGAGGCGTCTGGCGTCATTTCGGGTGATGCATCCTTATAACGCGCGCTGGTCACCGCGCCGCCGAGGGACGAGCGATAGAATTCCAGCGCTTGCTCCCCATCACCAGGAAGAAGATGGCGCGGCGCAGGCGGACGCTGTTCTCAGCTAGCCGTCCAGGCCGGTTTTCGCTTTTCGAGAAACGCGCCGGTCCCTTCACGGAAATCGTTCGTGGCGACTAACGTGCCGAACGCGAGCGCCTCGAACTCCAGTGCGTCTTCCATCGAAAGATGCGCGCCGGCGTTGATCGCGTGTTTGCACGCCGCTATTGCAAGCGGTGCTTTCTCCGCGATCGTGCTCGCAAGTCGCTTTGATGCCGGCATCAGTTCGTCATGCGGAACGACGCGATCGACCAGTCCGATGCGCAGCGCTGTTTGCGCGTCGATGATCTCTCCGCTGAGACAGAGAAACATCGCCATGCCTTTTCCGACCAAACGCGTCGTGCGCTGCGAGCCGCCGTAACCGGGAATGAGTCCGAGGTTGACTTCCGGCTGGCCGAATTTCGCCTTCTCACTCGCAATGCGAATGTCGCCTGCCATCGCGAGTTCACATCCGCCTCCGAGCGCGAATCCGTTGACCGCCACGATCACCGGTGTGTTCATGCGTTCGATCTGCAGCGTCAGCAACTGTCCCGTGCGCGCTTTGTCCGCACCGTCGATCGCATTCTTCAGCGCGTTCAATTCGGCGATATCTGCACCCGCAGCGAACGCTCTATCGCCCGCGCCCGTAATGACAACCGCGCGAGTTGCATCATCGCGTTCGAGTTCGTGGAGTGCGGTGGAAACTTCGTCCAGCAGCGCGGCGTTGAGCGCGTTGAGCACGCTGGGACGGTTCAGTGTGATTACAGCGACCGCGCCGTCGCGCTCGACGAGTATATTTTCCGATTCAGGCATAGTCGTAGAAGCCCTTGCCGCTCTTGCGGCCGTAACGTCCGGCAAGCACCATGCGCTTGAGCAGCGGTGGCGCCGCCATAATCGGATCCTTGAACTCGTCGAACATGATCTCCGCGATGTAATACGTCGTATCCAACCCGACGAAATCGAGCAGTTCCAACGGTCCCATCGGATAGCCGCAGCCGAGCTTCATGCCCTTGTCGATGTCTTCTTTCGTCGCGAGCCCCGCTTCGAGACACCGAATTGCGTAGAGCAGATACGGGATCAGCAGCCGGTTGACCACAAAGCCCGGCGTATCTTGGGCGAGAATCGGTTCTTTGCCGAGCGCCCTGGCAAATGCAAAGAGATCGTCAATCACATCTTGCGTCGTCGCGATCGTCTTTACGACTTCAACGAGTTTCATGATGGGAACCGGGTTGAAGAAATGTAGTCCCGCGACGCGGTTCGGCCGGCGCGTCTTTGCGGCGAGTTCGATCACGCACAGACTCGACGTATTGGTGCAGATGATACCGTGCGGCGCGAGCAATTCGTCGAGCTGTTGGAACAACGCGGTCTTTACGTCGACGTTTTCCACGATCGCCTCGATCACGAGATCGCAATCTTTGAGGTCGCCGGTGCTCGTTGTCCCCTTGATTCGCCCGATCGTCGCATCGCGGTCGGCCGCGCTCAGCTTCCCTTTCTCCACGAATTTGTCGAGCGATTTCGTAATCGTCGCGATACCACGCTTAAGCGGTTCGTCGGCGACCTCCATGAGTACGACATTGAAACCGGCCGCAGCGCACGTCTGCGCGATGCCGTTGCCCATGAGGCCGGCGCCGCAAACGCCGACCGTTCGAATCTGTGCCAAAAACGATTCTCCTAGCCCATCTTATGGTTATATAAAGAGCGCAGGGGCTTTTTCTGCCATGCGGTAGACTCACCTTTGCTCGTAAAGGAGGACAACGAAGCGGTGCGTACGGCTTACCACGAAGCACTCGAATCTACACGTTTGGACGTGGTTCGCTTGGGCGCGCTTTGCGGAGATGCCATTCGCGTCGCCGTTGAATCGCTCGATCGCCGCGATGCAACCGCAGGCGCGCGCGTCGTCGCAGGCGATGATGCCATCGACGATCTTCGCCGCCGGATCGAATCGAATTGTATCGAATTGATTTGGCGTCAGCAGCCGGTCGCTAGCGAGTTGCGCGAAATCGCGGCAATGCTCGAAATTGCAACCGACCTCGAGCGCATCGGCGACTACGCCGTCGACATTTCAAAAAATGCGATCAAACTCGCGGATCAGCCGCTGCGTCCGCATAAAGTCGAGATCGATCGTATCGCGAGCGTCGCGCACGGCATGCTGCTCGATGTGATGCGTGCGTACACCGAGCGTGACTCGAACCTCGCAAGCCAAGTAATCGATCGGGACGATGAAGTGGACAAGCTCTACAAGCGCAGCATCAAACTGTTGCAAGAAGAGATGCAGCAGGATCCCGAGCTGGTGCGTTCGGGCACGCGATTCTTGTTCATTCTCGCCTCGCTCGAACGCGTTGGCGATCGCGCCGGCAACATCGCGTGGCATACGAAGGATATGATCGGACCCGCGTGACCTGTCCAACGAGCGAAACGTACGCCGCTCGATCGATCCGAATTCGCCGTAACCGAACGCCTCACGTATCTCAACCATGCAGCGGTGGGCGTATTACCTCGCCGCACCCGTGAAGCGATCGACGCGTTCGTGTGCGCTCACGCGGAGGGCGGCGTGATGGGCGTCTACATGACCGAAGCCAGAATGCCGGAATTTCGCGAACGCATCGGGCGGTTTGTCGGCGCAAGCGGCGAGGAGATCGCCGTGTTGCGCAACACCAGCGACGGCGCGAATATCATTGCGCTCGGTCTCGATTGGCACGAGGGCGACGAAGTGCTTCTGACCGACAATGAATTTCCGGCTAACGCCATTCCCTGGTTTGCGCTTCGGCGTAACGGCGTCAACGTTCGCCTGATTGCGAGCGCGCGCGAGCGCATGACGCCCGAGGTGCTCCGGCGCGAGATGACGGATCGCACGCGCGTCGTCGCGGTATCGTGGGTATCGTTCGCCGACGGCTACCGTCACGATCTCGCCGCGCTCGCGGAAATCGCGCACGCGCGCGGTGCGCTGTTTTGCGTCGACGCGATTCAAGGTCTGGGCGCGTTTCCGCTCGACGTGCGCGCGATGGGAATCGACGTGCTGTACGCCGGTGGCGCAAAGTGGCTGCTTGCGTTACAGGGTGTGAGCTTCGCGTACGTCCGCGCGACCCTCCTCGAGAAGCTGTTGCTGGGCGCGCCGGGTTGGCGTTCGATGAGCGACATCTGGGACTTTCTGAACTACGAACAACCCTATGCGGAAAGTGCGTCGCGCTTCGAGGGCGGAACGCCGAACTTTGTCGGCGCTCTCTCGCTCGAACGTTCCATCGATGCAATCGAAGAAGCGCGTCCCGATGCAATCGCATCGCACGTTCTCTCGTTAACCGATCGCTTGTGTGACGGACTCCGCGAACGAGGCGCGAATATTCTGACGATGCGAGGGCCGGGAATTTCCTCGGGCATCGTAACGTTCATCATGCCGGGGCGCGACAGTGTTGCGCTCGGAAAAGCGCTCCAGCGCGAGGGCGTCATCACCACATGGCGGGCAAGCGGTATTCGCGTCGCACCGCATGGATACAACTCGATGGACGATATCGATCGCCTGTTGACGCTCGTTTCGGAGGTAGAATGATCGGTCTTCTTTTAGCGGCGAATCTCGCCGCCGGCAGCTATACTTATAAAACGTCATATCACGGTGTCGACGTCGGCACGTCGAAAGTCACGGTCACGAGCAGTAATGGATCGATGCAAGTCAGCGAACAGACCGCCGGTTCGTACAGCGGGACCTCGGGCAACGCGAGCGCGACGCTGGTGCTCAACGCCGACTTATCGCCGGAGAGTTACAAGGCAACCGGAACGATGGCCGGCAACCCCGTTTCCGATTCGGCGACGGTATCCGGCGATACGGCGCAAGTGACCAACGCGCAGGGAACGGCGGCGACATTCAAATTGACGCCGCAGCAGAAGCACTTTGTCGTCGTCGATCTCGGCACCGTTGCGGGCTTTGTGCCGCTTCCGGCGCAAATGCAAGCGTGGCAGAACGCCAGCGTCTGCGCCGTCGTTCCGTCATTCGGGCAGTCGATCGTGATCGCGCCCGATACCAAACAAACGCCAACGCGCCCGGCCTCAGTGCCCGCAAGCGACGTCGCGCTTTCGTTTCAGTCGCAGCACGCGCCATTTACCGTCTGGTACAGTCCCACGACGCTCGTCCCCGACGAAATCGATATCGCAACGCAAGGCGTAACCATCACAAGAACGCAATGACCGTTTGATACGAATGCAGCCTCAAATGCGGGGCTTTGCGGCTGCCATCGCGTGCTGAACGACCTTACCGTTTACACGGACGGTCAATTCAATCGTGGAGGACGACGCGATCTTCAATGACCCGTCGGCCTGTCGAATCCAAGCGTCGTTCATCTTTTGCGAAATATCTAACGGGGCCAATGTATGCCCCGCAGGTACCTTGCCGCGCGTCTGCTCGATAATCGTCGTGACGATCTTGTTACCACGTTGCTCGCTCGTGAGAATCCGCGTCGCGCACGATTCAATTTTATATTGCTTGAACGACGCCTCCGAGTCTCGAACCGTCCGCTCCGCAGTCGCGCGATTTCCCGCAACGTCGATATTGACGTATCCAGGCGCCATCGTTTGACGCAAACGATCGAATCGGCCGGTTAAGCCATCCTGACATTGCGATCGATATGCCGCCCGTAGCGCGAGCTTCGACGTTCGCGCTTGTGGGCGCGTATCCCGAACGGGATTCATTCGCGCATACCGGCTGTATGCAGATGACCGTCGATAAGAACGTGACGAGTAGGTAAGTCGAAATGCACGAGTCGGGTAAAAAACAGGCTTTTGAACGCATGTTTCCGTTATATGACCGCTGAACTCGATGACCTCTACCAAAGAGCCATACGAGGCGCGAAGTGTACCGGCGGTTCGTTCCAATCGCACTCGACCGGCATATCCGGAACGTGAACTTGGCCGGGGGTGCATCGACGCGGGTGCCGCAGCATCGAAGAGAAAGGAGCCGTATGTTTCTCACTACCGTCGTGCTTGCCGTCGCGGTCGGGTTGCCGCCACCGGCAGCGATTCAAGAGACGATCGATGCCTTCGTCGCCAAAGCGCACGGCGTTGTAACGGTCGTTGGAACCGTCGAACGCGGAGCCACGCACGTATACTACGCCGGCTCACCGCAGCCGGGCGCGCCGAAATTCGATGAGAACACCGAGTTCCAAATCGGTTCGATCAGCAAGACGTTCACCGCGACGGTGCTTGCAGAGATGGTGCTTGCGAAACGCGTCTCGCTTTCCGATCCCATCTCGCTCTTTCTGCCCGCGAACGTCAAAGCGCCGCAGTATCACGGCAAGTCGATATCGCTGCTGAATCTTGCCGAGCAAAACTCCGGACTCCCGCGCTTACCCGACAACCTCAGTCCCGCGGATGCGAACGATCCGTACGCGGACTACACGACGCAGCGGCTCTACGACTTTCTCAACGGCTATACGCTGACGCGCGCGCCCGGTGCGCAGTACGAATACTCGAACCTCGGCGTCGGCTTACTCGGGCAGCTGCTGGTCAATCGCGCGAAGGCCGCATCGTATGATGCGCTCGTGCAGCAGTCGATCTTCAAACCGCTCGGCATGACGTCGACGGCCGCAGTGCTAACGCCGGCGCTGCGTTCGAAGATGATGCCGGGCTTTGCCGAGGACCTTTCGGCTGCGTCACCGTGGACGTTTACCGACGCTACCGCGGGCGCCGGTGCAATCAATTCAACCATCGCCGATATGCTGAAGTACCTTCAGGCGAACATGCAGGCGCCGCAGGGCAGTCTAGGCGCCGCAATTGCGATGGCTCACATGCCGCGCGTACCGATCGCGCTCGGAACGCCTTCGCGCATCGGTCTTGTGTGGATGACGAGCAACGGCGGCGTCACATGGCATAACGGTGAAACGGGCGGCTACACCAGCTTCATCGGATTTAGCGGCGACGTCGGCGTCGTGGTTCTGAGCAACGTTGCGAATAACAATGTCACGGCCCTCGGTACGCACCTCCTCGAGCCATCCGTAATACCGAAGGTGCCGCCCGTCGAAGGTCCGCCGGCACCCCGCGGCAATTCTCCCTATGTCGGCGTGTACGAGCTCGCGCCGAACTTCAGAATCACGATCTTCGAAGAAAACGGCACGCTGTACGGACAAGCCACAGGACAGTCCCGCTTCACGCTCGTGCGAGAGGCTGGAGATCGCTGGCGCATCAAGGAAGTCGACGCGACGGTAACGTTCAGCCGCGATGCATCGGGCAAAGTCACGTCACTCGTCCTCCATCAGAACGGCCAGGATCTGCCCGGCAAGCGCGTTAGGCCATAGCTCGTCCGGCCGTTTTAGTAGCCGTTGTCTTTGATGAATGACGACGTCATCACCGCATCGCTCATTCCGTGGATCAATTTCTTGTCAGCGGGCGCGACGGTCGCAAGAACGCCGCCCAGTTGTACCGCATTCTCGCCCGTTACGAAAAAGTACGGCGTGAGACGAACGCGCGCATCGAACGTCTTGATCTCGCTTGCCGTGCGGTCGAGATATGGCATCCGGATACGCTTGCCCTTATGGAACCGTTGCAGAATGTACGGCGTATGATCGAACGACGCGAGCGCGTTCTCGAGCGCCGCACGCCATTCTTCTTTCGTCAAATCGTTCGCGATCTTCACGCCGCGCGATCCCCACGCGAGCTCCGAAAAACCGGACGGCTTCACGACGTAGTCGCGATCGCTTTTGCCGAGCTCGATCAATTGATGAAAATCCGACACCGGCGAGCCGTTGATTTGCAGTCCCCAGATCACGCCTTGCGGAGGCAGCGAACGCGGGTCCAACACCCACGTCATGGGGAAGAGCGACTTCAACCGTTCGTGGATCTCCCTGCCGAGCTCGCCGCGCCACAGTTGCGCGAGCGCCGGATGATGGAAGAGTGCAAATGAAAGTTTTTCTTCAAGCGCTGCTTTCGGCGGAGGCGTCAGCCTCACACGATTGTGCCGCGCCGCATACGTCATCAGCTCCCACTTCGGCACGTTGAGCAGATCGAACAGTTCGAAATTGCGGTAGATCGCGTCGAGCTTCTCTTCCCGTCCGTCTTCGAGGCGCGCGAACGTCGCTTCTTCGGTGAAGATCACGTCCTGCGGCGCAATGACGTGCGCGTTCGCAATGTCCAGGCGCCGTATCGCTGCTGCAAGCCATCGCAGCTCCGGCCGGTAATCGCCCGATTCATCGGAAACAACGATCGCCACGGTCGGCTTTTCGACGCCGGTTGCGTATCTTAGCATCGCGGCGAAACCGTAAGGAATGCCGTCCGGTCCGCCGATGGACTCGATGCCCGCTTTGCAGTATGCCTCCGCCATCGCGCCGACGAACCCCATGCCGCCCGGCACGCTGTCGAGTTCCGACGCGGCGAATCCGTCGTCCGTCAGTAGCAGATCCGGGCGAATCACACCGGGTAGTTCTTGCTTGAAGCGATTCTGTCGTTCGAGGCGCACGATATGTTCGGGCTTCCCGCGGTCGAGATAGTCGGCGATGAACGCGGGTGCGGTGCCGCGTGCGCTGCGGTTGTAGAGGTTGTTGAGCGCGCGATAGAAGGCGAGTAAGTCGTGGCCGATCTCTTCGATCTGCGCGACGGTCTTCGCCGACAATGCAAACGGCTCGGGGCTGACGCGCCACGGGATTCGTGCGCTCTCGTCTTCGGTTTTGAAGAGTCCGGGCGGGACGTTATCCTCGATAAACTGCGCTTGCTCGCGAGCCGTGAGATTCGGCACAACGGCCGTACAGGCCATGAACGATCTACTCCTCTGGACGACGACAACAGCCGTCGGGGATTTTGAAATTGCTGAACGCGATGTAGCGGCGTCGCATATCGTCTCCTTAGATTGCCCCGTTCGCGACCCGGTTGCAACCGGGCAACCGGGCAAATTTACTTGATGATGACGGCACCCGGAGTGAGCATGGCGTTCTCGATACGGACCTCACCGCCGGTATAGACGAGCGTGAGATGCAGCGTTCCGGTCAAACCCAGCCGGTCCAGGTCGACGTTTTCGAGGACCCGCGAAGGACCTTCGCCCGTGATGAACCGCAGCTTCGCGCTGCGGGAGAACGAACCGCCGCTCGACGAGTACGCTTCGTTCACCGGGACCGTCAGTTCGCGACCGTCGGCCGCCGGTGCACTCGGACAGTAGGAGATTGTGACGGCCGTCCCCCGCACGGTTAACGTTTCGCGGGAACAATGGCTTTGCGCGGGTGCAATTGCCGGCACGGCAGCTATGACCATGGCGGCGACCAACGACGAGGGCTTCATTCTGTACTACAACGATTCGCTTCAAGCAACCATCGCACCCTTAGGCGCCCAAGCTGCCGCCCGTTTGACGAGGCGAGGTATGCTGTAGATGGTGCCCGCTATCGATCTCATCGCGCTCGACCTCGACGGAACGGTCTTGAATTCGAGCGATCACATCTCTCCCGCAAACCGGGCGGCCATCTCCGCAGCGCTGGCTGCCGGCGTGCGCGTCGTCATCGTCACGGGGCGCGGCGCGGACGCGGCCGGCGACGTGGCGCGCGAACTGCAGATCAACCTTCCGATCATCTGCGCGCACGGTGCGCTGACCAAAGACGTCATGACCGGAAAGATCCTGGGACACATTCCGGTCCCTCTCCAGTACGCGATGCCGATGATCCAGTTCGCTGAGAACAACGGCATCGACGCAGCCATCTACGTCGAAGAACGCTTTCACCGGCTCGCGGGAAGCCCGGCCTACATGGCCGATATGGCCGGACCGCGTTGGGTTGAAGTCGACTCGCTTTCGCGCGTCCTCTCGTCGGCACCGACGTTCATCCGGTTCTTCGGGGGCGACGCCGTCCGGTCGATTCGTGAAACGTTTGCGCCCTTTCCCGTCCACTTCAAGTACGAGACCTGGGGCGACTTCGAAGAGCTTGCCGTCACGAGCATCGAGGCGACGAAGAAGAACGCGCTCGCGCGACTGTGCCGCGACCTGGCCGTGCGGCCAAGTCGCGTCATGGCCGTCGGCGATTCACGCAACGACGTTCCGATGCTGCGCTGGGCGGCGGTCGGCGTCGCGATGGCAAACGCGTTACCGGAGGTGCGCGCGGCCGTGAAGCATACCACGGCCAGCAACGATGAAGACGGCGTAGCGCTCGCGATCGAACGCTTCGTGCTGGATCCTATCGAGGATGAGAAGAAGAGTGCCTAGGGAGAGCAGCGATGCAAAGCATTCCTTCGCCCGAGTACGAGTCGCGGTTACGGGCGATTCTCGAGCGGATGGATTGGGTCGCACTGCGTGAATTCGCGCGCAGCGAGAATCAAGTTCCCGATGAAGTCTACGAAAAGGGTCAGCACTTCTGGGAAGTCATGATGCACAAGCTGATCTGCAACCGTTTGGATATGCTTGCAAAGCACGAATCATCGCGTGCGTGGCTCACGGAGCATGGATACACAACCGACATCGGCGGCTTCTAAGTTGACGATTATAATACGCGTTCGTGCATTCGCCCGGATGCGCGAGCTGCTCGACGTCGCCGAATTCGACTTGCAGCTTGCCGAGGGCGCGACGCTCGTCGACGTGTGGGACGCCTTGCGCGCGCGCAATCGGAAAATCGATGCGTTAGCGTCGAGCACGCGTATCGCGCGCAACGGACGCGTTGTCGCGATGTTGAACGAACGCGTCGCGAGCGGCGACGAGATCGCATTGCTTCCGCCCGTCGGCGGCGGGTAGGGACATCAGCGTGTTCCGCATTCAGCGAGAGCCGATCGAACCGCGCGCATTGGAAACCGCCGTGCTCAGCGATGCGACCGGCGGCGTCGTCACGTTTCTCGGCGTCGTTCGCAACCGCGCGAACGACGGACGGGAAGTCACCGGGCTCGAGTACGAAGCGCACGAAGCGATGGCGCTCGCGGAGTTCGAAACGATCGCAAACGAAGTGCGCGAACAGTTTCCCGGCGCGCGCCTCGCGATCGCGCATCGCATAGGCGCTTTGAATGTCGGCGAAACGGCGGTCGTCGTGTGCGCAGCAGCGGAACATCGCGGTGAAGCGTTCGATGCATGCGAATATGCGATCGACGAGCTGAAAGCGCGCGCGCCTATTTGGAAAAAGGAACGCTATACGGACGGTGGCGGTGAATGGATCGCGAATGCCTGTTGATCTGCTCGTCGCACGAGCGCGCAATAACGACATCGCCGTACTTCGCTATGGCCCACGGCGTCCGCGCGGCGTAACGATCGTTGCCGGCCACGGCTATTCATCGAGCAAACACAATCTCGATCCGCTCTGCTCGTTCCTTTCCGCGCAAGGCTTCAGCATTTTCAGCCTCGACTTTCCCGGACATAAGCTCGGCGCGAGCGGCGGAAAACTGCGCGGTATCGAGGATTGCGTCGATGCCATGGAAGCAGTCGTCGACATGGCGCGCACAATCGACGATCAGCCGCTCTATGTGATGGGGCATAGCATGGGTGCGATGACGGCGCTCTTTACCGCGGCGCGAAATCCCGAGCTCGACGGGGCCATGGCGATCGCAACCGGATACGGCCGCCCGAGTGCGATTGCAGCACTCAAAGCGGCCGGCAAGACCGATTTTCGCTCGTCATATGTCGAGGGCGTCGATCTTTCCGCGCTCGTTGCCGACGTCGGCACGTGGTACGACCGCTACCTTCCGAAACTCGCGGGACGGCCGTGCATATATATCGCTGCAACGAAGGACGCAATGGTGAGCATGGCGAGTTCGCGCGAACTTTACGACAACGCGCCGGACCCAAAAAGTTTCGCGACGATCGAAAGCGATCACACCAACGCCGCCGAAAACGCCCGCACGGAACTGCTGCAATGGCTGAACAAACTGCACCCCCGCGAATAAGGCTCGCCGGGCGCCCGGAATTGCGCCGGTACAGCCGCCATTTGTTGATTCCGGAAGTCGGCCTTGCCGGCCAAGAGCGGCTGGCGGCAGCGCGCGTGCTCGTGATCGGAGCCGGCGGTTTGGGCGCGCCGGTACTTCAATACCTTGCCGCAGCAGGCGCGGGACGCATCGGGATTATGGACGACGACGTCGTCGACGAGACGAATCTGCAGCGGCAGACGATTTTTGCAACGCGCGACATCGGGCGCAAAAAGGCAGAAGCTGCATCCGAATACGTGCGCGCGCTCAACCCGCTTGTGGCGGTCGACACGCTCGCGATACGGTTCGCGCCGGAAAACGCACGCGAGCTCGTGCGTTTGTACGATGTCGTCGTCGATTGTACGGACCGGTTTCCGACGCGGTACTTGATTAACGACGCGTGCGTGTTGGAGCGCAAGCCCGACGTATATGCGTCAATTTTCCGTTTCGACGGACAGGTGAGCGTGTTCGGTTCGTCCGGCGGTCCGTGTTATCGGTGCTTGTATCCCGACGCGCCGCCCGCCGGAACGGTGCCGACGTGCGCGGAGGGCGGCGTTCTCGGGGTCCTTGCGGGGCTCGTCGGTGCATGGCAAGCCAACGAAGCGATCAAGACGATCGTAGGCATCGGAGAACCGCTCGTCGGCCGTCTGTTGCTCGTGGAGAGCCTCGGCGCGCGCACGCGCGAGGTTCGGTTTGAGCGCGATACGCAGTGTGCGGTGTGCGGCGATACGCCGGTCATCCGCGACGCCGTCCTCCACGAAGACGAAGAAGAGCGAGACGACGATGAAGTGGAGCCTTCCGCACTCGACGATGCGCTGACGGATGCGCTGCTCCTCGATGTGCGCGAACCGCATGAAGTCATCGTTGCGCGCGTTGAGGGCGCCCTGCACGTTCCAGCGTCGGAATTGGAGGCACGGCTTCACGAACTCGATAGCGCGCGACGGTATGTCGTCGCGTGTCGCGTCGGCGCAAAATCGCTGTGGGCGGCACGTCGCTTGCGTGATGCCGGCTTCACGCGGGTACGACACTTGCGCGGCGGCTTGCTCGCATATGCCGCAGCCCACGACGATTTCACGCTGTATTAGACAGGCAACCGATGCGCAAGAAACCTTTCGGAGCGACCGGCATCGACCTGCCCGTCATCGGCCAAGGCACGTGGGACATTCCGGAAAGCGGTGCTGCCGTTGACGAGGCAAAGCGGGCGATCAGGCGCGGAATCGAACTCGGCATGACGCACCTCGATACCGCGGAAATGTACGGCGGCGGTGCGGTCGAACGCATTCTCGGCGACGCAATACGCGACATACCGCGCGAAACGATCTTTGTTACGAGTAAAGTCTTGCCCGCAAACGCGACGTACAGTAAGACCATTGCTGCATGCGAGCGCAGTCTTCGGCGATTGCGGCTGGAGTACTTGGATCTCTACCTGTTGCATTGGCCGAGCGACGTGCCGTTGGAAGAGACGATGCGCGCACTTGCGGAACTCGTACGTGAAGGAAAGATTCGCTTCGCCGGCATCAGCAACTTCGACGTCGACGACATGCTCGAAGCCGAACGCCACCTCGACAACGTTCCGCTCGCGTGCAACCAAGTGCTGTATCATCTAAAGGAGCGCGGCCCCGAGCACGAGTTGATTGAAACGGCGGCACAGCACGATGTCGCGATCGTCGCGTACACACCGTTCGGTCGCGGGCGATTTCCGCGCGAAGCGACGGCGCCGGAGGGCGTTCTGGGGCGTATCGCCGCAAAGCACGGCGCGACGCCGCGTCAGGTCGTTCTCGCGTTTCTCACGCGTCATCCCAACGTGTTCACGATTCCGAAGGCGTCGACCGTCGCGCACGTTGAGGACAACGCGCGCGCGGGCGCCCTCAAGCTCGATGCGCACGACATCGAGGAGATCGATGCAGCGTTCCCTCTCGGACGCAAGCGCCCAATCGCAACGCTCTGACGGCGAAGCGCTCAAGGAGCGAATCGTCGCCGAAGCACGCGCTCGCGGAGCCGTCGACGTTCGCGTAACGCAGGCGTCGATCGATCACGAACTGCGCGCGCGCTTGCGCGCATCGTTCGCGCGTCGCGATCTCGCCACGTGGCCGTACGACGAACGCTATGCACGTGCCGCAAGCGATCCCGATACGGTGCTCGCGGGCGCGCGAAGCATCATTTGTGTCGCAGTGCCGTATGCGACGCCGCCCGCGCCGCGTACCCGGCTCCATGGGCGCGTATCGAACTACGCGTGGTCCGAGGATTATCACCATCGGATGCGGTCGCTGCTTCGCGAGCTCTCCGCGATCGTCGACCGATTCGCCGGCGCGGCCGTGACGGCAATCGCGTGCGACACGAAACCGATCGCCGAGCGAGCATTTGCGGCGCGAGCCGGACTCGGATGGATCGGAAAGCACACGAACCTTATTTCGCCGCGTGCCGGCTCGTTCGTGTTCCTCGGCGAGTTGATTACCACGCTGGACTTGCCGCTCGATCCACCGCTGCGTAAGAGCTGCGGTACATGCACGCGATGCGTCGACGCATGTCCGACCGGTGCATTGCGCGGCGACTATACGATCGACGCCAATCGCTGCATTGCCGATTTAACGCAACGCACCGACATGATTCCGCGTGAGATGCGACCGCTGCTCGGCGACTGGATATGGGGCTGCGATATATGCCAGGACGTCTGTCCTCCCACGATGCGGGCGCGCCACCGCGGCGACGAGCGTTTCGAACCGTACGATGCCGCGACGGGTGCGCCGCAGCTTGACCGGCTCTTACGATTGCGCAGCGGCGAATTCAAACGCCGCTATGCGCGGACCGCAATGGGATGGCGCGGGGCAGCCGTTTTGCGGCGCAATGCAGCGCTTGCGCTTGGAAATTCGCTCGATCGCAGTGCGGTCGCTGCGCTCGCGCAAGCGTTAGCGGACGATCCGCATGCGATGGTAAGAAGCGCGGCGGCGTGGGCGCTCGGCCGCATCGGTTCGCCGCCCGCGATCGCGCACTTGCGCGCGCACTACGCGGTCGAAGAAGACCCGGGCGTACGCTCGGAAGTCTTCGGCGCGCTGGAACCCTTCGTCGACGACGCAACGTTACGCACTACATGAAGCCGGTACTGTGCGTGCTCGCGATCCTGGCCGCGTCAATCCCCGCTGCGACGCGTGCGCAAGACGATCTGCTCGCGCGGATGAGCGCGGTGAACGCCAACCTCCATTCGTATACGGCGACGATGAAGGCGCACGTCGCGATGACGACGTTCCCGTATCTCTCCACCGACCTAATGGCGACGTACTATCATAAGGATCCGGACCGCGACAAGCTTTCGATCACGAGCGGGTTGCCGGGAATCGCGCAGCAATTCAGTCAGCTCTACCCCCGCATCGTTCCGCCTTCTCAATGGAACGCCGTGTTCACCATCACGAAAATCTCCGACGACGGCACGGCCGCGCACTTCAAGCTCGTTCCGAAAGAGCAGGGCAACGTTCAAGAAATCGATGCGGTTGCCGATGACAAGCGCGCGGTCGTGACGTCGATGAAGTGGACGTACGCCAACGGGGGCACCGCGCAGATGACCAACGCGTACGGCAACGTCAAAGGGTATATCCTCGTCACCTCGCAGAACGGCGTCGTCGACGAACCGCAGTATAAGGGGACGATTACGTCAAGCCTTTCGGACTACAAAATCAATCCCGATATTCCGGACGCCGTCTTCGCGCAGTAAATAGTCACCAATCATAGCGTCGGTTTTCCGGTGCTGATGTCGTGCTCGCGTCTCGGGAGCAGCAGCGCGAGACATACGGCGCACATCACGCCCATCAGCGCGAAACCCAAAGCATACGAACCGGTGTAGGCCTTGACGATTCCCATGACGATCGGCGGAAAGAAACCGCCGAGGCCGCCCGTCGCGCCGACGACTCCGGTGACGGCTCCCACGCTCTTCGGAAATTCGCTGCCGACGATCTTGAACACCGCGCCGCTGCCTGCGCCGAACGCTGCTGCGAGCGTCAAGCAACATGCGGTGAAGAAGGCCATCCACGTGTACGTTGCACCGAGCAGAGCCGCCACCGCAACCGCCCATGCCAGCGCGTAGACGAGAACACGTTCCGCGCCGAATCGGTCCGCGAGCGCGCCGCCGATGGGACGCGCGAGCACCGAGACGAGTGCAAACCCCGCAGCACGCGCTCCCGCGTCCGTTTTCGACAACGCGTAGACGCCGACGAGAATCTGCGGAAGGTAAAGAAACATCGCAACAAAGCCGCCGAAGGTCACGAAGTAGACGAGGGCGAGCGTCCACGCGCGAAAACTCTTGCGAAAGACGTCGAAAGTCGAGGCGAAGCTGCCCGTTGACGGCTCGACGTTTGGTGCATTGCGCGCAAAGAGCGTGAAGATGACGAGCATCGCCCCGACGAGCACCGCGGCGAGCACGAAGGGAGCCGATATGCCGTACGCCGCGGCTAGCCGTGGAGCGGTCAAACCCGCGATGACGGTTCCGCCGGTCCCGGCGCCATAGATCCCGAGCGCGAATCCGCGCTGCTGCGGCGGATACCAATCATTGACGAATGGAACGCCGACCGCGAACGAAGCACCGGCGAAGCCGAGCAATAAGCCGAACGCGAGCAACGCGGTATACGACTCGTGCCATGCGATGATCGCCAGAAGCGGCACGAGTGCAAACGCCATCAGCGCAACGAATACGATGCGGCCGCCGAATCGCTGGCTGAGAAAACCCAGCGGTATACGCATCAGCGATCCGAGCACAACGGGGATCGCGACGAGCCACCCTACCTGAACGTCATTAAGGCGCAGCGTCGTTTGTAACGCGGGTGCGAGCGGACCGTAAAGCGTCCATCCGTAAAAGCAGACCGCAAAAGCGAGCGTCGAAAGCAGCAGCGCCGTCGACCGAGCACGCGGACCGGTTTGTCGCACCGGAGCTACGAACCGCGGCGCCGGCAGACCTCCACGTGATTTGAGACTTCAACGGTTTTCCCGCCGGCGATCGTGAGGCGAAGCACTTTGTCGCCGGATGCCGCGAACGCACCGGGCACCAGTTGGTACGCGCGTCCCGTCTGCTCGCGCAGCATGCGAAAGTACTCGATCAACTGATCGTTCATCGAGTTCCGGGCGAGTGCGTTATCGAGCCGTGCCGCGTTGCCGTTGCCCAATGCTTCGAACACGCGGCGTGCATAGGCGAGATTCGGGTCTTGCTTCGTCGGTGCGGTAATCATCGTCGTTACCCCGTAATTCGCGTTACGCGCGCATTCGAGGGAATCACTGCTTTCGCCTATAAATTCGTATCTTCGCCATGGTTTCACCCAACAAACGCTTGTCGAGCCTCGTGCGAAGTGCGATCCTTCAAACCGCACTCACGCTTGGTGTCTTGTTCGCTTCGACGCAAATCAGCTCGGCGGCTGAACTGATTCCGGTGCACGGGTACGTGCTTTCACCCCTCGCAAGCGGACGCATCATCATGCGCGTTTTCGGCGTGCCGAGAATGCTTCCGGGAGGCGTGTACGCGGTGCGCATGCCGCGCAAATCGCGCGTTCCGGCTCCCGGGACGGAAGTCGACGCGCTGATCGTGCGTCACGGCACCGGTCTTGAGTTCTATCAAGCGCCGGTCGCAGCGCCGCGATTCATCGCCGGCACGCAGAACCCCACCGTGAAGCACATTCTGACCACGGGCGATCGGGCACCGGCGTACACGCTCGTCGATCAGACCGGGGCACCGTTCCGGCTGGACCGGGTCGACGGCAAGATTACCATCTTGAGCTTTGTCTTTAGCCGTTGTCCCGATAAAACGGTCTGCCCCGCGATCAGCGGAAAGTTTGCGTATCTGCAGAGTCATCTCGATCCACGCTTTTTCCGTCTCGTCGAAGTGACGCTCGATCCGGTGTACGACTCACCGGCCGTTCTGTCGGATTACGGAAAAACATTCGGCGCCGATCCGCGCATTTGGTCGATCGTCACCGGAGAGCCGGCTCAAGTAAAGGACGTTATAGACGCGTTCGGCGTTTCATCGATCGCGAGCGGCTCGGCAAGCTATATACACGACGTCCGCTTGGCGTTGCTGGATCGTCACGGCGTGATTCACGACGTGGTGCAGACTGCGGATTGGAATCCGGACGATGTCGTTGCGATGGCGAACAACATCGCGGGCTTATCGTCCAATCCGCTCCGCCGTTTCTGGTTTGCGACGGTTGCGAATCTCGTCGCGTTCTGCGGCGGGAACGCGTCGGTCGCCTCGACATTGCTCCTTGTCGCGATGATCGGCGGCATTTCGGCGATTACGATCCCCCTGCTGGTGTGGATCACGCGCCGCTGGATCATTCTGGGCTAGGCGCATCCTCCGGCGTCGGTACTTCGGCGCCGAGAAGGAATGTTTTCGTGCCGCAGGCCGTACAGGTGCCCTCAACGGCCGGTAAGCCACTGCGTTGAATTTGCTTGAGGTCGCGCAGCTCGCACTTGGTTTGACAGATCACACAATAGCCCAGCACGATTCGTCTTGCTCCTAGAACCATATCCCGAGGTCGAATTTTGCATCTTCGCTCGCCATCGTACGGGGATCCCACGGCGGAGTGAACGTCACGTCAACCTTGACGGACTCAACGCCCTGGACGGATTTCGCCTTTGCTTCGACGGCTTGCTTGAATTCCGGGCCGACCGGGCACATCGGCGAGGTAAATGTCATTGTCACGGAAACGTGTTCGCCGGTGTCGCCGGCGCACTCGATCCCATAAATCAATCCGAGATCGACGGCGCCGATCATCAGTTCGGGGTCTTGAACGGAACTAAGGGCTTCGCGAATATCATCAGGCTTTGGCATGGCGGGTGAACCTCCGTGTCGATGCTGCTATACTTGAACATCATATGGGTTTGCACGCAACGCGCAAACCGAAGCGATTAGGAGAACCGATTGTGGCCTCTGACACACGGACTTCACGTGGCGACGTGTTCACCCTCCCCGCGAACGGACAAACTGCCGGGAGTTATACTCCCGACGGCCGCTGGAACCGCGGCGGATGGGGAACGTATCCGCTCGCATATCCGTTGCGCAACGATCCGGCATTCATCGGTAGCCGCCCCGCGTCGGTGGCGCCGGGCGGCAACCGCACCTAACGGCTCACTTCTTCGCCGTATAAAACTTGCAATAGCCCTTCGGGGAAATCTTGCCTTTCACAAGCTTGCAAGCTGACGGCGGCTGAAACTGGATACACTTATCGCATTGCTTGCCGCCCACCGGATGCGGCACGTACGCGGCCGTTTTCTGATCGATCGTCGCAGCGGCATCGGCCTCCGCGCAAAGCGCGGCAAAGGCGCCGATTGCGATTGGTGCGACGATCAGCTTTTCGATCATCTCCGAGCGAGAGAGCTTCTTTCCATCGTTCATGTTATTGTATGGTCCTTTCCAGCGGCACGCCGCGTGATTCGAGATATGCTGCGATTTTTTCGGTCGCATTGCCGTAGATGCAGTGACCGTCTCCGACGAGGATATTTTGCGGTTCCAGTTCCCAGAGGCGCCGCAAACTCGACGCCGCGCGCTGGGGATCGCCCAGCTTTCCATCGGGCACCATGCGAAGCGTCCCAGGTGGATCGCCCCACAGCGCGTCGCCTACGATAACGGTCGAGCAGTCCGCGATGTAGAGGCCGAACTCGCCGGGCGACTTCATCCCGTCGAGTTGCACGACCCGAACCCGTCCAATCGTGTCCCCGTCGCGTAACCTGCGATGGACACCGACCGCCATTTCGTCGACGTCCAGCTGCGGAGCGGCGACCTTCGCGTCGAGCTCCTCAGCGAGGATAGCTGCTTCGCGTTCGTGATCGCGCGTCGTGACGACGATCCATTGAGCAGATCCTTGCTCGCGTATGGTCCTGACGTCATCTTCCCCGAGTGCAAGCGGATCGACGATGATGTTCTCATCGCCGCGCACGAAAAATGAGTTGAAGAAGATCGAGCGATCCGGCTGCCACCACGACCACATCGAAATACCGTGCAATGACGTCTGCTGAAGTAAGTTCGTCTCCATTAGCGCCCACTCCCCAGCGGGTTCAATTCCGCTAATCCATCGGTCTGATGCGCCTCAACGGGCGCCGGAGGTTTATGCGGCCCAACGAGGAGCAGCGCATAACGTCCCGTGCTGTCGTGTACAAAGGCAATGATGTTGCTTCGAATCTCACGCGAGAGCGCCGCGATCGGGCGCCATGCGGCAAACGCTACAGGAAGTGCTGCGGTCGCAAGCGCTAAATTGACGTAGGATTGGCGTGAGTTCTGCACGGTCTACTCACTTCCGAGCGAACCGGAAGCGGCTCGAGCATGGCGAGCGATGTCGCGATCACGAAGACGATGAACGTCAGCGCTGCGTTCGCCGCGTGCGCCTCGCGCAAGAACGACGGCATGCGTAAGATCACATTGAGCGTCCCCAACGTTCCCTGCACGAGCGCGAGCGCAGTGCCGGCGAAGAACCACGCGCGTACGCGCGGCAACCCGCTCTGCACGACGTATATCAAAACAACGAGCGCGGAAAGAACAAATACGCCGGCCGCCGCGCGGTGCAACATTTGTGCCCATTGCGCGGGCGTCGTGCCCGTCAGCGTGCCGTCGCAATCCGGAAACGTCGCGCATGCTAGGCCGGCGCCGCTAGAACTGACGTACGATCCGATGCACATCGTAATGTATGCCAGCAGCGCGACAAGCCCGATTCCTAGAACGCACGCGCCGCCGCGTATCGCGGGAAGCCTGCTGCCGGGACGCGGCGCGAGATGCGCAAGCACCGCTAAGAACGTCAGCGAGACGAGGAGCACCATTGCGCACGCCCAGTGAAGCACGACCGAGGGCGGATTGTTCGATTCGTGAATCGTGATGCCGCCCACCACGACCTGCAGCGCGAAAGCTGCAACGAGCGCAAAGAGCGTCGGCGTGACTCCGGAAATTTGATGCCGCATGCGCCATCCCGCTACGAATGCCGCGACGATGACGAAGCCGACGCAGAGCGCGGTCGCGCGATGCGTCCACTCGAGTACGACTCCGCCGATCAGTTGCGGCACGAGTGCGCCGCGGCACAGCGGCCAGTCCGGGCATGTCATGCCCGCGCCGTTGATCCGTACCCAGCTTCCCAATATGACTTGCACGAACGCAAGCGATGCCGCAGCAGTAGCCGAGATTCGAAAAAACTTCATACGCCGAAGAGCTCGCTCAGCGCACGCGCGTCGCGTACGGCTTGTTCGCGGTCGACTGCGTCTTTGTCGTGAATCTTAGAAATTGCGCTGTACACGAGCCGCCCGATGAGCGCCGTCGACATCGCGGCGATCAGCGAACGCTCGCGCTCCGAGAGGTCTGGGCAACGCGCGAACAGCCGCCGCACTTCGTTCTCTCGAAGCGTTTCCGCGTGCTGCACGAGGGCGCGCACGTCCGACAGTGCCGTTTCGTGTGAGAGCGCCATGCCCGTTTAACGATACGCGGAGCGGTTCCACGGCGGTTACGCACCCTCGTCGTTTGCATCCGGCGCGGGCGCGTGCTGCACCCAGATCGGAAAGTATGCGAGGATGTTGTCGCCGTCTGCCATGCATTTGACGACGTATCCGCCGGGATACGGCCACTGCAGACCCTGGAAGCTCACGACGTTGCGCGATATCGGATTGTGCGGCGTGAAGTCCAGGTCTCGCAGCGTCTTCTCCGCGACCGACTCGCCGTTTTCGTGTTCGACGACGACGCGGCAATTCGCGAAGTGCTGCGCTTCGACGCTGAAAAAGCAAAAAATAGCGAACCAGCGGCCGGTCGGCGCGGGGAAATCCGAGGCGACGATGCCGTCCATGACATTTTTGAACGTTACCGGTCCGCCTGACTCGCTTGTAACGTCTTCGCAAGCGAATGCCATCTGAACGTGCACCATGCCACAGGACTTCAGCGCGTCATCGCGAGAATCCGCGAGGCATGAACGAGCCGGCAAAAGGCGGCGCACCGACGAACGTGGCACTCACCGCAGGTTCGGTGCAAGCGCTCGATTCGATCGTCGTAATACTGAAGGAGATCGGCTTCCGCGTGAAGACGGCGGCCCTCGTCGAAGCCGCGCTCATCGAACTGAAAGAGCAGATGGAAGACCGCGAGCGGGCCATCGACATCGTCCGGCGGCGGATTCCGCCACATTCCGTCGTGCTTCCCCCGTGACGCGGACCTCGCTTCACCGCTGCATTGCAGAAACCGCCAACGCGAGTGCGAACGACACGATCGCAATGACGGTCGAGAGAATGCGTAAGCTCTTCCACTCCTTTCGTATTCCTAAGGCGAACGTGCCGACGCATGCGAATGCGAATATTACGACGAGAACGGTACTCAGCACCGAGAATATCATAGCGTATGAATCCTGAAGAAGCTCGCGATGCACTCGAAGAAAACGCATCCGCGTTCGCCGGACCGAACACGATCGTCTGCGAACGATGCGGCAAAGAAGACGTGCCGCTGCACCTGGGCTGCACGCTCTGCGCAGAGTGCTGCGACTGCCGGCCTCTAGGCTCATGATCGTCGTCGTCGGAGCCGGCATCGTCGGACTTTGCATCGCGTACGAGCTGGCAAAGCGCGGTGCGCAAGTGCATGTGGTCGAGGCCGGTGATTCACCGGCTGCGTCGTCGTGGCGAGGCGCCGGACTGCTTGCGCCGTTCAGCGATTCCGAAAGTGAAG
Organism: Vulcanimicrobiia bacterium; assembly: GCA_963737065.1. Lineage (GTDB taxonomy): Bacteria > Vulcanimicrobiota > Vulcanimicrobiia > Vulcanimicrobiales > Vulcanimicrobiaceae > JAMXLG01. The sequence continues at coordinate 277,761 of CAVTRC010000001.1, read as the reverse complement.
AAGAAGAGGAGTTCTTGGCGAGGGCGCTCGGCTTGTATCAGGTCTTCGTCAAAGAACTTCACAAGCGCACCGGTATCGACCCGTGTCTTCGATTCGACGGAATCATCGAAGCCGCATACGACGAGAGCGAAGCGGACTGTTTGCGCAATCGCGCGGCGGTCCTCGCCGACCGCGGAATTCACGCACATTGGTTCGAACGCGACGAAGCGCGCGGCATCGAACCGGCGCTCGGACCCGAGATGCTGCATGGTGCGTCGCTCATCGAAGAAGAGGGTCAGATCGACTGCCGGTATCTGGGCCGCGCATTACGCGCAGCGTGCGTTGATGTCGGCGTCGTGCTCGAAGAGCAAACGGGCTTCGTTGCACTGGAAGCCGACGCGCAGCGCGCCGCCGGCGTCCGTACGGGCGAGAAGTTGTTGCCCGCGGAGACGGTCGTCAACGCAGCAGGCGCCTTCGCAGGCGCGTTTCACGGGGTGCCGGAATACGCGCGCGTTCCCGTTGTTCCGGCAGAAGCGTCGCTGCTCGCGCTCGCAATGCCGCAGCGACTCCTCAAACGGCCGGTTCGCCTCGAAGGCATCTATGTTATCCCACGAACCGACGGTAGCGTGTTGATCGGCGAGACCGACGCGGAGCACGGATCAGAATCGTTACGCGAGCGCGTTGCGCGTGCGATGCCGATGCTGAGCGAGCTTACGGTCAACGACACGTGGACCGCGTCGCGTCCGCGTTCGCCGAATCTCCGCCCGTTCATCGGAAAAACCGCACTCGACGGTTACTTCGTTGCTTCCGGACACTACCGTCACGGAATCTTGCTTGCCCCCACGACGGCGCTCGCGATTGCAAACGTCGTTGAGGGGAGCGTGGTGTAGGGCGCGAATATCACGCCATGCTTGAACCCGGAACGATGATGCCTTCGTTGACGGTTCGCGACGACAGCGGAACCGAAATCTCGACGAGCGATCTCGTCGGCAAGCAGCTCGTCTTGTATTTTTATCCAAAAGACGACACGTGGGGCTGCACGAAGCAAGCCACGCAATTCCGCGACGTGTACGAGGCGTTGCAAAGCAAAGACACCGAACTGATAGGCGTGAGCCGCGATTCCGTCGAGTCTCACCGCCGCTTCAAAGAGAAGTACATGCTGCCGTTCCGGCTCTTGGCCGACGTGGATTCGCAGCTATGCAACGCCTTCGGCGTCATCGTCGATGAAAATGTCTATGGCAAGAATGCGATCCAACGTTCGACGTTTCTCTTCGACCGTAGCGGTAAGCTCGTCTACGTGTGGCCGAAAGTGTCCGTGCTCGATCATCAGATCGAAGTGTTGAAGGCGCTGACGTGAACGACGACAACGATGACGTCCTCGGGCCATGCGAGTGCTTCGCGATACTTCAATCTCGCACGGAACCGGCGGTGCAATGCGAGGTGTGCGATCATATCGCAGCCGTGCACCCCAGCGCAGCGACGCGCGTGTTAAGCGGTGGAGCGATCGAAGAGGAACGCAAACGCATTCTGATCGAACGCTTCGAACGCCGCGAGCAAGAAGTTCCGCGACCGCCGGATCCCATGAGCGAAGTGCGCACGAACGGTGATCCGGAAGTTCACTGAAGGGCTTCTACACCCTAATCCGGCGCATGTTCGGCGAACTCCGCAAGCGTATCGATACATGCAACAAAGGTCACGATGCGCGGGTACTTGCGCATCATGTAATCCTGGAGTATCACCGCGTCGCGCTTGCCGTTCTCGTCCAGCACGCGCCCTGCTTCGGTTTTGAATTCTGCAAGGAGCGGCAGAAGCTTCCGCGCGATCTCTCCTAAACGCGTATCCGGCATTGCGACCGGTTTACGTTTTACCTTCGCACGTAGCGTAATGCGTAAGTGCGAGCTCGATCACATCCCAATCGGCTTTCGACAACTGAGCATTCTGCTCGACGGACGTCGGCGTTTCGGACATCAGCACTTCGGCATATCCCGGCGGACGGTCGTTGGGCGCGCGGCCCGCCTCGTCGATTTGCGAAGGATCGGTTCGGCCCGTTTTTATCCGCTGGGCAATTCCGGCGGCGGCATCGCGAGTATTGTTTGTCGGCATGGTACCATTATGCTATATACGGAGGCTGATCTATGCAACGAAAAGTTTGGGCGGCTGTAATAATTTGCCTCGCGATCGGGGCTGCGGTCGGGTATCCGACGGGAAGCGTTGTGGTCGGCGCCATCTACGGCGTACTCATCGGCACCGGAATCGGACTGATTCTTGATCGCCGATATCCGACGAAACCCTACTCGGGTTAACGGACCGATTACATGCTAGTTACGCAGCGGTTCCGCAGCGGTTCCCACTCGAATATTCTTAGTTTCCGCTGAAAGATCGCGAAGGGACGCGCAGCGACAGGGTAAATTAGCTTCCGCAGAGGGGTGAATAGTTTTGGCTCAGCGGATCGTACCGGGGCCCAACATCGTACGGGTTAATGGCCTCGGCCCCGGGTTTTGGCAAGTAACCACGCTACTGCTGCTTATTTGCATCGCAAATACGGCGTACTGGCTTTTCGGAAATCTTGACTGGCTATTGCCGAGTGCGATGCACCCGGTGAGTGATCGCGCGTCGGATGTCGACGGGCTCTTCAAATTTATGGCGGTATTCGGCGGCGATATCATGTTCATCGTCGCCGGTTACGTCATTTACTTCTCGATCGCGTTTCGCGCCCGTGCGGGGGATCCGCCCGATGCAATCGGCGTTCCCGTCCACGACCGGCCGAAGCTCGAATTTTGGTGGACCCTACTGCCGACCTTGCTGCTTGTGATTCTGACCGCGTTGAGTATCAACGTCTGGCACAAGATTCAATTCGGCGTCTCGGAACCGGGGCTCACGACGGAAGTCGTCGCCCACCAATTCTATTTCGACACGCGCTATCCGGGCCTGAAAACGCCCGTTACCGCCACTACGGAAGGCATGCATCTTCCGGTCGGTGTTCCGGTGCGGCTCCTGATCACGTCCGCCGACGTAATTCACCAATGGTGGGTTCCGGAGTTCAGACTGAAGATGGCCGCGGTTCCGGGATTAGTCCAGAACCTCAATTTCACTCCCGATCGAACCGGATCGTTTACGATCACGTGTTCCGAATTTTGCGGCGTCGATCATAGCAAAATGCAGGGGAAACTCGTCGTTGAGACCGTTCCGCAATTCAACGCGTGGCTCGAAGGACAGAAGAAGGCGGCCGCTGCGGCAGGCGCTCCGATCAACCTCTCGGGCGGCAATGTGGAAGCGGGTCTGGCGAAGTTCCATCAGACGTGCTCGGCGTGTCACCATGATCCGCCGACGCCCTTCGATCAGAAACTCGTCGGCCCGGGGCTGCTGCACATTACCGACGATCCGCAGCATCCCACGCTCGTTACCGGGAAAGCGCCGTCGGCGCAGAACATTGCGTGGATTTTGGTTAACGGCTTTACCGGTTCGATGGGGTCGATGCCGAACCGGCAAGCCAACGGCCTGTCCGACAAAGACATCGCAAATCTCGTTGCTTACCTTCAAAGCCTAAAGTAGAGGCGATATGGACACCACTGGAAAGCACTTAACCGCTCACGATACCGGACACGAAGAACACGTCGCGATCGGGCACATTCACCCGGCACCGCAAGGCTTCGTCCGAAAGTACGTCTTTTCGCTGGATCATAAGGTGATCGGGATCCAGTACTTCATCACCGGCATGCTGATCATGTTGATCGCCGGTTCGTTCGCCGAACTCATGCGCTTGCAGTTGACCGATCCGAACGGCGCGATCATGGATCACAATACCTACAACGAGATGTTCACCATGCACGGTACGGCGATGGTGTGGATCGTCTTGATTCCGCTCGTCACCGGAGCGATTGGGAACTTCGTGATGCCGCTTCAAATCGGCGCACGCGACGTCGCGTTTCCGTGGCTGAACATGATCAGCTTCTGGATCTTACCTATTGCGGCCGTCATCTTGTTCAGTTCGATGCTCTTCGGCGGCCCGCACGCCGGATGGACCGAGTATCCGCCGATCTCGCTCGCGGACGGAACGGCAGGCGCATTGTGGTGCGCCGCGATCTTCGTCGTCGGCATAAGTTCGACGCTTACCGGAATGAACTTCATGGTAACGATCATAAAGATGCGCGCACCCGGTATGACGTGGACGCGTATGCCGCTCTTCGTATGGGCAACGTTCGCAACGGCATTGATGAACATGTTTGCGACCGTCGCGCTGTCGGTCGCAACGGGCGCGCTCTTCCTCGAGCACGTCTGGAACATTCCGTGGTACGATCCGGCTCGCGGCGGCAGTCCGGTGCTTTTCGAGCACATGTTCTGGTTCTACTCGCATCCCGCCGTCTACATCTTCATCATTCCGGCGTTCGGTGTGGTTTCCGAAGTGCTGCCGACGTTCTCGCGCAAACCAATCTTCGGATACAAGATGATCGCGTTCTCGTCGATGGCGATCGCGTTGCTTGCGTTCACGGTGTGGGCGCATCACATGTTCCCCAGCGGTCTGGCTCCATGGTTGCAGATTCCGTTCATGATCCTTACGTACGCGATCGGGATCCCGACCGGAATCAAGATGTTCTCCTGGGTTGCGACGCTATGGGGCGGTTCGATCCGGTTCACGGCGTCAATGCTATACGCGGTCGGATTTCTCCTCACGTTTACGTTCGGTGGTATCACCGGCATCTTCTTAGCCTCGGTGCCGGTCGATCTCCATTTGCACGGCAGCTACTTCGTCGTAGGGCATTTCCACTACGTCGTTGCGGGCGGCGCGGTCATGGGCTTCCTCGCGGCCGTTCCGTATTGGTATCCGAAAGCGACCGGCAGACTCATGAACGAACGTTTGGGACAACTGGGATTTTGGCTGTTCTTTATCGGACTCAACGGAACGTTTTTGCCGATGCACTGGCTGGGCATTGAAGGTATGCCGCGGCGCTATGCTTCCTACGCCGCCTTCGCAGCCGGAAATCCGGATGCGCAGTTCTGGAACCAATTCGAGACCGCGTTCTCGTTCTTGATGGTCGCATCGGTCGGCTTGTTGCTCTTCAACGCGCTTTGGAGCCTTAAGCATGGACGGCTCGCAGGCATCAATCCGTGGGGCGCCCGCACGTTGGAGTGGACGACCAGCTCTCCGCCGCCATACTACAACTTCAAATCTCTGCCCGAGGTCACGGCCGGACCGTACGACTTCGAAAAGCCATTGCCGTATAAAGACACCGACAACGCGATCGAGCCGTATCCCGAGTACGGCAAGCTCGTCATGCCGCAGCCGGCTCTCGTGGGAGGATAGACGTTGGCAGCTATCACTGCACCGCATCTCGGCAGACACGCAGCCGTCGCGGCCCGGTACAATGACGTCGATCCCATTTATTGGGAAACTCGCGACATCCGGCTTCTCGGGTTTGTGCTCGTTCTGCTGAGCGACTGCATCCTGTTCTCGTCGTTCATCTTCGCGTACGTCTACCTCCGTACGTCGGCGCCGACATGGCCTCCGTTCGTCGGAGGCCACCAGCTGCCGTGGTTCGACACGAGCTTTGCCGCGGTCAACTCGGTGATTCTGTTTGGATCAGGCGTGACGATGCACTTCGCGCTGGAGAACTGGAAGTACTTACACAAAGCCAAATTCAACCTCTGGCTGATCGCGACGATCATCCTCGGCATCTTGTTTCTTCTCGGTCAGGCGCATGAATGGACGGGCGTTTTACACGATGGCGTAACGTGGCCGGGCAGCACGATGGGTGCGTCGTTCTTCACGTTGACGGGCATGCACGGATTCCATGTATTCGTCGGCGTCATCTTCCTCGCGGTTCTCGGTATGCAAGCAAACCGCGGGACATACACCGGGTCGAAATATCTCGGCCTCACGTGCGGGACGCTGTACTGGCACTTCGTCGACGTCGTTTGGGTTGCACTGTTCTTCCTGTTCTACTTATGGTGAATTGATGGACGCAGCAGCAGTTGAAAAATGGATCGCGCTCGTCGGAGCGATTATCGTAGGCGTAACGGCCTTCGTGCAACTCCGTAATGATTGGGACGCGCGCGGGCTCGACGCCGTCGTAACGAAAGTCTTACTCGGCCTGATGGCGCTCGGCTGTATTTTCGCGCTGTTGGCAGCGCTTCATATCTTAGGAGAACACGCATGAGCCATGACGTGCACTCGGCATCGAGCGGCGGAATTCCGCCGCATATGCTCGATAAGCTCGGCTTCGCAATACCAAACGGCGCGTTGCTGTTCGTTCTCTTCTCGATCATCCTTGCGATCATGCAAGGCGCGTTCGTCGTCGCCGCCGCACCGTGGGGTCACATCTGGCCGGCCATCGGTTCCACAACCCTGACGCTGCCGCCGTCCCATCTGACGCCGTAGCAGCATACCGGCGGTGTGACGATGGCGCCGGTCGTACCCGGTTACGTACCGTTCGCCCTTCTCGTTGCATTCGAGGCAGTGGCCCTCGTCGTGTGGGTCACGTTCTTCGTGCGCCAACGACGGAATCGTACCGGCGACTTATTGCTTTGCACGCATTGTACGCAACTGCACGCGCGAGGTGAGCGTGTAGCGCGCGTTGCAGATGCGCTTGCCGTGGGCGCGCTCGCGTTTCTCGTCGCATTGCCGTTCGTTGCGGCATCGTATGAGAGCGGCTTTACGCTGGGCGGCGTACTCTTGACGGTTTCAGCGGTCGTTGCCGTTCTGGCGGTCGCGGCCGAAACGGACTTTTTCGCGCGCCTGATCGCGGGGCACATTTTGCGACAGTTTACGTGGGATGCCGACATCGCACGGGTCATCGGCGGCGGGGCGCGCTGGTTCGGTGTCGTGCTCGCCGCATATCTGTTTCAGCACCCCGATCTTCCCGGCCACGGAATCGCCGGATTGTTCGGCGGCGTCGGAGCTGCGCTTGCATCTGACCTTCCGTCGATCGCGGCCATTTATGTTGCTGCGGCGATACTCTTGGTCGCAGCGATCGGCGCGCTTGCGGCACGGTGGCTGGTTCCGTTCGCGCTCAATAGCTCGCCGACGGCGTTTGCGGCGCCGCATGTGCCGCATAAGCGGGCGCTGTGAACAGCAGCACTCCATTGAACGCCGCACGCGCGGACGTGGAGCGCCTGATCGAAAACATCGAGCGCGTCATCATCGGCAAACGTGAAGTCGTCGACCTCGTCGTTGCGGCACTTCTCTCGCACGGGCACGTGCTGCTCGAAGACCGGCCGGGCGTCGGAAAAACGATGCTGGCGCGAACGCTCGCGCGCTCGATCTCGTGCGAATTCAAACGCATTCAATGCACGCCGGACCTGTTGCCGGTTGATATCACCGGGTACGTGGATCCGCGCAACGACGTGTTCGTTCCGGGGCCCGTGTTCGCGAACATCGTGCTTGCGGACGAACTCAACCGAGCGATGCCGCGCACGCAGAGTGCGCTGTTGGAAGCGATGGGCGAGGGACAAGTGACCGTCGATGGCACGACGCATTCGCTTCCCAATCCCTTTATCGTCATCGCGACGCAGAATCCGATCGAGCACTCAGGCGTCAACGATTTGCCCGAGGCGCAGCTCGATCGTTTCCAATTGTTGCTCTCGCCCGGGTATCCGAGCGAAGACGAAGAGATCGAGATCCTGCGCGAGCGGATGGTAGACGATCCGCTTGCGGGTATTCCGGCGGTGCTGACGATCGAACGCGTGCGCGAACTGATGGCTTTGGTCACGAACGTCGTGCTCGACGACCGTCTGCTGCGCTACATCATTGCTGCGGTACGGCAGACGCGTGTCTCCGACGAACTCGTGCTCGGCGCGAGCCCGCGCGCGGCCGTTCAGCTGATGCAGCTGGCGCGCGCGTATGCACTCGTGCAAGGACGCGTCTATGTAACTCCCGACGACGTCAAGGCGCTGTTCGTTCACGCGCTTCCACACCGGCTCATTCCGAAGGTCATGCCGGAATCACTGATGAGCATGACCGAATGGAAGACGCAGCTCGTGCGGCGTCTCGTGGATGGAATTCCGGTTCCGCAAGTCGCCGGCGTATGAAACGGCCGTCGCAGTTCGAATTCGCAAGCGCGCCGCCGGCCGGTATCGCGATGCTCGGAGCATCGATCGCGATTGCAGCAGTCGCCGGCGCGTTTCGTCCTTCGATTCGCGAGTTCACCGTCTTCGCGATCGCTTTTCCGCTGCTGTGGGTCGGCCTCTCGACGATCGCTACGTTGATGGCGGCAAGCGCGCTTCGGATTCGACGCGTCGACGTGCCGGCGCGAACGCGAGCGCTCACGACGTTCCGATTACGTCTTACGCTCTCACTCGGCGGACGAACGTTTCCGGCGATCGGCGTGCAGGCGACCGCGCGATTTTCGATTGCCGGTTCGGTGATGGAAGCTGGTCCGTGGTCTGAGATTCCGATTCTTTCGAGCCGTCTCGCCGGTGCGTCACAATGGGACGTCACGACGAATCGGCGCGGAATGTTGCTCGTAGGACCGTTCCGCGCAGCGGTCGCATTGCCGGGGAGCGCGGTACGCGTCACCGCGGTCTTCGATACGGTGCACGCGGTCACGGTGTTGCCCGCGATCTATGAATTGGAACCGTTCGTCGACTCGTTGCTCGCGGGACGGCACGCGGCGTCGGGGCGATTCGAAAAGCTGCCAACGGCGATCGAAGAGTACGTCGGCGTGCGAGAATACCGCCCGGGCGATTCACCGAAGCTGATCCATCGCGTGCTCTCGCTGCGCACGCGCGATCCCAATCGCTATTACGTGCGCGAATTCGAAGATCCGACCGCCGACGATCTGAGCCTCGTGCTCGATACGGCGCCGCCGCTCGACGGCAACGACGAGCTTCGGCATTACCGCCTCGAGAAAGCCATCTGTTTCGTGTATGCACTGTGCCGGACGTTCGCTACGCTGAAGCTTACGGTGCGGTTTATCGTTCAGCGTAACGCACATGAGATCGTGACGTTACGCTTGCGCCCGCGCGATACGGATCTCGATCGGCTGCAAATGGAACTCTCAACGATCGGCCTTCACGGCGATCGCACGACGATTGCGCGGCTGCTCGTGGACGAGGTAGCGCGGCATGGATTGGCGGTCGTCTTCGTTAGTCTACGGCAACGCGAGCAGGTCGAGCAGCAACGGCTTCCGATGGTGACGCTCACGCCGGACCACGTGCCGATCTTTACCCGCGAGGTCGTCGCGCAGTAGTGCAGTGGATGCGCCGGGCCGATCCGGCATTCTATCAAAAAGAGCCGCACGTGCTGCGCAGCGAGGCGCAGATTCCGCGGTACGGCGAGGATGCGCAAGTCGAAGTGCGCCTCGAAGTATTGCGTGCAGATTGGCTGCTTCGTGCCGCGGCGACGGTCGTTTCCTTCGCCGCGTACGGATTGATTGCGAGCCCGCTCGTCTGGAGCGCGATTGACATTGCGATCCTAGGCGTTGCCGTACTTGTCGCAGTCGTGCTTTCTCGATTGCACGCGCGTCTGCGTGCTATGCTCGCCGCCGCCGCCATAGGCATTCTCTTTGGCCTTCACACGCATCCCGTTTCCGTCGCACCGCTCGTCGGTATGGTGGCTGCCGGCGTCTCGTTGGTTTCCACGATCGTGATCGCACGCGAGTGGCGCAGTCGGCCGCAAGTGGTAACGTGGGCCGCGTTTGCAGGGCTGCTCCTCGTTTGTGCGTTCGCGATCGCCTTCAATGAAGCGGTCATCGCGTTGCACCTGCCGCTGAGCATCATCACGATCGCCGTTGCGTACTTGGCCGTGTGTGCGATCGCCGGACGGCTTCACCGCGCGCAGCTTCTGTCGCGCCCGGAGGGCGTGCTCTCTTTGCCGCAAAGCATCGTCCCACTACTCGAACGTTCTCACGACCATGCCGTCATCTGCTGGCTCGTATAGTTCGCAACTGCGTTTGCGGCTTGCCCTTACCGCAATCGCGATCGCGTCCGTCGCCCTCTCCTTGGTCCTGGCATTCGCGTCGGTTTACGTGCCGAATTCCATCGCGCAAGCGCAGCAACAATTGCAGCAAGCGCGGGCGACGCAACAAGCGACGATCGCACCGTCCGACGTGACGGCGCGCGGCGCGCCGCGGACCTCCGAAGCGCAACGCCGGTCGGTGTTGTGGCCGCTGATCACTCCATGGGCACTAGCGATCGATGCGATCGCCGTTGTTGGGTTCCTGGTTGCTGCGCGGCTATGGCGACGGTGAATGACGCGCTATGGTCGCGCGCACTCCGCGCGCTTGACGCACGCGGTTTGCTTCCGACGCACCGAGCGTCGCTCACGCCGCGCGAATTAGCGGTTCACGTTGCGCGGCGAGGCGAAGACCGGCTAACGCTGCTCGTCGACGGCTGGTACTATCCGGCGTCGTACGGCCGCACCGACGGCACGCTCGCGTACGATCAAGCCGCGAACATTGTCGCGGCCTTCGAATCGGAGAACGAAGCGGTACAGATGCAGCGAGTCGCTCTCGACGTCGTGCAGCCTGCAGCTGCCGAACCGCCGCGCAGACCGCGCATAGTGTTCTGCGATCTCTGCGGGCGCGCGCTCGTGTAATTTAGCCGAGTTTGCGCCGGCGCTTGTCTTCGTCTGCGATGCCGATGCCGAACGGCGCGATTTCCGTTGGAAGGACGCCCGTCGGATGACCGTCGATTTTGTGAATACCGCCGTACGGACTGAATTCCACGACAACCGGCCACAGTTCTCGTTCTTTGATCGAGGGCGGCCATTGGGCGAGTGGCCATTCACCGAGGATCAGATGCTCGGCGTCGAGCGCTGCCACATAGTAGATCGGTTCGCCGTCCTTGAAGCGATACCGAATGTAGCCGTCGACCGTGTAGATAGGATTGAACGTCTCGAACAGTGCGCGCGCGGACGGCGCAATGAGCACGACGGCATAGATCAGGAACGAAATCGATGCAAGTCCGAAGATCGGAGCGAGCAGCAACGTGGCTTCTTGTCGCCGCAGCATCATGCCGATCGGAAGCAATGCGAAGAATATTGCAACGATGAGCGGCTCGATCGCGATCGTCAGACGGCCCCAAAAGCCGCGCAGCACGACGCGGCGCTCAGCACGCGTCCACGGTCGTCGCGCAACGTTGGGTCCCAAACGGTCGGAGACGCGCCGTCTCATAGGGTAATTATAACCTCCGCAAGCGCGTTCAGACGCCGGTTTCCAAAACCGCTGCAATCTGCGGGCCGCTGAGGTTGTGGGCCGAAGCAAAACCGAGAACGAGGCGGCCTTCCTTCGGCTCCAAACGAATTGCATCGAAATCGGGAAGCATGCGAAGCGTGCGTACAGTCTCCCCCTGGCGTTGCTCCAGTGCGGACCAAATGGCGACGGCATGCTCGGAATCGGCTGCGAGCGGCGATACGGTGACCGCGATCGACAACCGAGCGCGCATATAGGCATCGCCTGCTTGCGTGTGCGTCTCGACGACGAGTACGGCAGCTGGACGCCGCGCGTGCAAGGGCGCGCTATGCGCAGCGAGCCTGCTCACGACGATGCCGAGTGCGCCCGCAACGGCGGCGAACGGCGTATAGCTTACCATCGGTAATCCGGCGTCATCGACGGTGGAGAGCGCGAGCCACATCTGTTCCGAAAGCAGACGACGTGCGTGTATCGAATATGTTTCCATGTCCAACGATAGACCAGTTGAACCGATCGAACTGCCCGCGCTAGCGGCCGAACGGCACGGGCCGTGCGCAGCCGTCTGCACGAACGGCCACGTCTATGCGTGGTTCACCGAAGCGCCGCTCGTCCCGAAACATTGCGCGAAATGCGGCGCCGACGTGATCGTTGCGTGTCCCGGCTGCCGCGCACCGCTGCCCGCTGATGGGGAGATGCTGAAGTGGGTTCCGTACCATCCGTACTGCTTTCAGTGCGGCAATCCGTATCCGTGGAGAGCGGCTGAGATGTCGCGAATCAAACGTACGCTTTCGGAACAGGCGGAAGTCGAACGCTGGACCGATGCGGTCAAAACGCGCGCGCATGAACTCGTCGAGGACATTGCGGCAGAGCGCGCCGCTGCTTCGGGCGTCAACAGCGCGTTGCAGTGGCTCGCCGAACACGGTGCGGAACACGCGCAGCAGACGATTCTCGACGCCATCGATCGACTTGGCGATATGCAGCTCAAGCAATCACTGCGCTCCCATTATCCCGGCGTCTTTTGACTCGAATCGTCTGCATACTCCTCGAGGTTCGCGCGGTAGATATCCGCTGTGGAAATCGGTGCAGAAGGAAACATCGACGAGGTGACGATCAGTAGCGCCGCGTCCTTATTCACGCCGTGTTCGGCGTTGAAGGCTTCCACGCGTTGCTGCGCCTCGGGATAGTCGGCACCGTAGTCCCAATCGGTTGCTTCATATCCTGGTTCGAACGCCTTGACGAGCGCCGGATAGAAATGCCGTTCGCCGTCGGCATGCGCGCGGGAGAGATTTTCGGTGATCAACAGACACGCCGGCTTGCCGTTGACGATATACATGCTGGGTGTTACCTCGACATTGAGAAGACTAGATAACGGATGAGCCGTTTGATGTTGTCGAGTGCGTCCAAGGCGTCCGACGCTTGCGAGAGCTCGCCGAGCCCTTCGTATGCCTGTTGCAACGCTCTCCAGGCCTTTGCGAGCGCAATTTGCTGCTCGACGGGTGCAATCGCTTCGACCGTTTCGGCTCGGCGTAGGGCTTCCTTCAGCGGCGCCAGCGCGGCGTTGTAGTTGCGGTTCCGCGTGAGAAGAAGCCCATACGTGAGATACGCGTCAAGCGCGTCTTCGGCGGAGACCGTTCCGGTTTCTACGATTTCAACGGCCTTCGCGCGAAGAAACTCTGCCTCACCGTACGTTTCCGTGAGCTCTAATATGGCGGCGTACTGTGAGAGCAGGCGGAGATGCATCCGGGAATCTGCCGGCATCGACTTGCGCGCGCGGTTCACCTTGCGTCGCATGTAGTCGACTGCAGCCCTCAATTCGCCGAGCGAAACCAACTCCGTGCACAGCCGATACGCTTCTTCGTCACCGAGCGATGGATCACGAACGCCTTCGCCGGCGCTCTCGCTCATCGAACGGCAGCAGGAGTTACACCGCGCGGATTGCTCGTTGCCGATTTATCACGTACGCCGTAGATGAAGCCGATCGCCGCTCCGGTGAAAAGGAAGCCTCCGACGAAGTTGCCGATCGTTACCGGCAGTTCATTTCCGATCCACCAATCGGCGAGCGTGATATGCGCGCCATATGCCATCGCCGACGGAATGATGAACATATTGACGACTAAGTGTTCCCAGCCCATGCCGAAGAACATGTAAATTGGGACGAACGTCGCGATCGCTTTACCGATCACCGATCGCGTCGTGAAGGGAAGCACAACGCCGAGCGTCACGAACCAGTTGCATAAGATCCCTTTGATGAATGCCGTGAATACGCCCGCCATGCCGAACTGCGCGTAGTGCAGCGTTTTTGACGTTCCCACCTTGACGAGAACCGCTGAAATTCCGGTTGTATCGGGCGCCTGTCCGGACATCGTGAGCGCGAGCCACAGCAAGGCCACCACGATCAGACTGCCGATCAGATTGGCGACGTACACCCAGAAGATTGCGCGCGCCATCTTTGCGAACGTAATGCGTCCGTTCATGTACGCGACCGGCACGTAGGCGAAATAGCCGGTCGCGAGATCGACCTGTAAGAGGTTGATGACGATGAATCCCAGCGGGAAGAGCGCGTCGGCCACAATCGGCGGCAGCCCCTGCGCAATCCCGAAAAACGCCATCGCGGTACCGTACGCGAGAAACGCACCGCCGAACATGCCGCGCACGAGGATTTTGATGATCGGCAAATCCCCTTTCGACGCGCCCGTTTCGATGATCGTTCGCAATAACTGCGGCGGCTTAACGAAATCTAACGCAGCAATTCCGTCATACGTGCCTGCGTCTTTTCCTGAATCCGCTAGCGCCGATATTGATGGTGCCGCTAACAGAGACGCGTTTGTGTCTGTACTCGAGCTCATTGGCGAACCTCCGGCAAGACGTCGCGTTGAGGGGGATGTATCCTATATGAGGACGTGTGAAGAAGCGGCGCGACCAAGATCCGCCGCCACACGAAGAACACGATTCCGATCGAGACCGACGCTTCGGCTACGCCGAGCGTGTACGTGAATGACTGAACGCGCAGCAGCATCGCAAGAACCGAGAGCGCTAATGCCGGCGGCATGCGTCCTCGCAAAAGCGTTTGAGCACCCACTACGCAAAGTGTATCGATCGCTATCCCGAGCGGCGTGAGCCCGAAGAAGTGGAAGCTCAACTGACCGATCACTGCGCCCAGGCACGGCAAAACGACGATCGATCGGAGATTCGCCCATTTGCCGTACGGGTCTCGGAAAAGCAGATAAATGACGACGGCGAACGGAGGCAGCACCAAAAACGCAGTCGCAGGCTGAAGAAATTCGTGCTGCGTCGCCGTCAAGAGGGCCATTAACGCGGGAACAGCGACGGTCGAGCTTATCTGACACAACCGCTCCAATCGATCGTCCGCCGCAGGCATGACGCGGCCATCACGTGCCATGCTTCGGCGGACTCGTTAAACCTCAGCCGTGTCGCAGATACGGTACATCGGGGCCGACGCGCTCGCTTCCGGCGGGTGCACCATACGGAAGGTTACGCTGGCGATACCAGATTACGACTTGATACGGTCTGATCAGATAGAACAGCGGAGCCGTTACGACGTGCGCGAGGCGAGTGAACGGGAAGAGCGCAAGCAACACGAACGCGTTGAACATGTGAATCTTCACCGGCACCGGCATAGCGGTAACGTATTGAATTTGCGGGTTGAACGCGGCAAGCGAACGCAGCCACGGCACGGATGTATGCAGATACCACTCGGAGCCCCAGCGATAGAAGAACGCGATCCAAAATCCCATGACGACTTGAAGCGCGAGGGATGCGAGCAGGACCCAGTCCATTCCCGTGGTGACGAATTGTATGCGCGGACTCGATAAACGCCGGAAGATCAACGTGAAGAGGCCGATGATCGCCATGACGGCTAGTGCGAGGCCGGTGATCTCGAGGATGTAAAGCCGCGTCTGATTCTCGATGAGCGCCGCCCATGCTTGCGGGAACAAAAACCCGAGCGTGTGCGGAATCAAGATGAGAATGATCGCGTAGTGCCACATCGTCGATCCCCAAAAGAGGAAACGATTCTCCAAGAATTGCGACGACTGGCTGGAGAAGGAGAAGCGATCTCTCAGGTAGCGGTACAGCCCGCCGAAGATAAAGATTGCGAAGGCGACGTAGGGCCATACGTCCCAGAGAAACGTGTCAGACATGAAGTTCCTCCGCTCGTTCTGCTAACGTTAGGAAACCAGACGCTCAGACTCCGGAACGGGCACCGGCTTCAGCTTCGCCGGCGCACCGTAGCGTGCTTGTAATACGAATTGCAGGGCCTGCAAGATGCGACGGTAATCGGTTCCGACGTCGAACACTTCGGGCGCCGCACCTTCGCCTTCGTCGAGTACGGGTGCGCTTTCCGGCGCAAGCGTCATGGGCCCGAGTGTTGGAAGTACCGCGTCCCGAATGACTTCGTCACGCAACGCATCGTCGTTGCATACCGATGCGAATCGCAGCAGCACTCCGATGTGGTCCGGCAGTTCGATTCCGGGGTCGAAATTCTGACCCCGAAAGCGCTCCTTGAGTTCCAACATGAACAAGCTGCGTGGATACGATTCGCCGAACATGTGGTATCCGACGTACGGATGACACGATGCATTCAAGTCGAACGTCGCAGAGAAGATTTCTTCAATCGTGTCTCGCGGCGTCCGCTCTGCGAACCCAATGAATTCGTCCAACATCGCGGCCGCGTCGGGGCTTTCCTCAACAACGAGCGCGCGACATTCACGCGCTGCCGCCGGGATGTCCAAATCCGGACGCGGATAGTCGAGAAGATCGGCGAACAACTCGAGTATCCGCGTTTGGGATGTCATGCTCATGCGCCTACCATCTGCGTGCGGGCGTCTCGCGGAAGCCGAAGCCGGCCGCCGGTTTGTGGGTGTACGGATCGAGGAACTGTTCCACCGCTTCTTCGCGAGCCATCGCGGGAATCACGAACCGTTCTTCAAACGTGGGAAGCGACGTGAGATTGAAGATCGCCTCGCACTCTTCCGGCGTCGTTCGTCCGATACGCATCGCTTCTTGCGCTTCAGCGGCGCTGATGTCTTTCACCCGCTGCGAGCGCTTGTATAAGCGGACGGCGATTTGTTTGCGGTAAACCTCTTCCACGATCTGCGTGTTTCCTGCGGTGAATAGGCTGGCCATGTACTTGATCGGAACGCGCGCTTGTTCGAGCGAGCTGATCATTTGTCCGAGGCCTTCGATGCCTGAGTTATCGTAGATGCCGCTTTCGTTCATTCGTCCGAGGACCGGCAGCATCGGCGGTACGTAGAACAACATCGGCATCGTGCGGAATTCGGGATGCAGCGGCAGCGCGAGGCCCCACCGCTTCACGAACTTGTAGACCGGGGAGTTCTGCGCGGCAGCGAGCTG
Organism: Vulcanimicrobiia bacterium; assembly: GCA_963737065.1. GTDB lineage: Bacteria > Vulcanimicrobiota > Vulcanimicrobiia > Vulcanimicrobiales > Vulcanimicrobiaceae > JAMXLG01. The sequence continues at coordinate 261,283 of CAVTRC010000001.1, read as the reverse complement.
AAGATCCGTGACGCCGTTTGCTTTCGCCGCGGCGATCACGACCGGATCGAACGGATCCTGAATGATATCGCGTTGCGCGTACACGAGATCCGCGTCGTCGTGGAGCGCAGCCTCGGTAATGCGATCCGCATCGTAAAGCAGCAAGCCGAGATACCGGATGCGCCCGACGCATGAATGGAAGCATGCCGGTGCTTGTCCCGTCTCGAGACGCGGATAGCACAGAATGCACTTCTCGGACTTTCCCGTCGACCAGTTGTAGTAGGTCTTCTTATACGGACAGCCGGAGATGCACATGCGCCACGCCCGGCATTTTTCCTGACTGATCAGGACGATGCCGTCTTCGCCGCGCTTGTAGATCGCTCCCGACGGGCATGCGCCGACGCACGCCGGATTCAGGCAGTGATTGCAGATGCGGGGAAGGTAGAAGAAAACGAGCCGTTCGACTTCGTTGAGCTGCTCGCGTTCCTTGTCGCTCAGCTTGTCGAGATTGACGTCGTTGCTGGCATAGACGGGCGAGCCGCCGAGATCATCGTCCCAGTTTGGCCCCGCCTCGATATCCATCGGTTTGCCGGTGATCAGCGATATGGGACGGGCAGTCGGCTGATCGTCGCCTTCGGGCGCATTGAAGAGCTCGTCGTATTGATACGTCCACGGCTCGTAATAGTCGTCGATCGTCGGCAGATTCGGATTGAAGAAGATGTTTCCCAATCCTTCGGCGCGGCCTTGCAATTTGAGCCGCAGACGGTCGCCGTCTTTGACCCAGCCGCCGCGATATTTGCTTTGATCTTCCCATGTGGTGGGATAGCCCGTACCGGGCTTCGTTTCGACGTTGTTCCACCACATGTACTCGGTGCCTTTACGGTCGGTCCATATGTTCTTGCACGCGATGCTGCACGTGTGGCAACCGATACACTTGTCGAGGTGGAAAACCATTGATACTTGTGCGCGTATGTCCATAATTTACGAACTCCCGTGGATCCTGCGATCGCCGTTTACCATTCTAATTTAGCGCCGTTTACCATTCTAATTTACTGAGCGCACGCACGACGGCGTACGTGTCGCGGGTCATAATCCCGATCGGCCCCCAGTAATTGAAACCATACGTGAATTGGCCGTACCCGCCGGCAATTTGAAGCGGATTCATCCGCGTGCGCGTGAGACTGTTGTGTCCGCCGGCGCGCCGTCCGCCGCGAACCTGTGATTTCGGCATGGAGATCGTGCGGTCGGGTGCGTGGTAGATCATGCACGTTCCCGGTTGCACGCGTGCGCTGACCGCAGCGCGCGTCACCATGACGCCGTTGTCGTTATAGACCTCGACCCATTGATTGTCGACGATTCCTATGCGTGCGGCATCTTTGTCGTTGATCCAGCACGGCTCCATCCCACGCGAAAGCGTCAGCATGCGGAGGTTGTCATAGTACGTCGAATGGATGTGCCACTTTCCGTGAGGGGTGATGTAGTTCAGGATGAGGCACTTGTCATCAACCGGACTCAACACGATATCGCCGGTCTTGTGCGGATCGAGCTTCGGCTTGTACGTTGCGAAGTGCTCGCCGAAGTCGATGTACCACGGATGATCCATGTAGAGCTGCGAACGTCCGGTAACCGTCCGCCATGGCACCAAGCGTTCGACGTTTAGGCACCACGCGGAATACGCTCGACCGTCATTGATCATTCCGGTCCAACATGGACTGATCAGCAAGCGTTTGATCTGCCTCGTGATATCGCCGAAGTTCATGCGCACCCCGCGGACTCCTTCAGCGAGATCCTTGAGCGGGACGCCCGTTTCTTCTTCCTCGTGAGCGAACGTCTCGTATGAGACGTCGCCGTTCGTTTCCGGCGCAAGATGCAGGATCGTATTGCAGACGTCGAGCGCGTCCTCGAGGCTCGGATATTTTTGCCCGTTCCACTGAACGCAACGCATATGGCGCGAATCGGGCGTAAGGCTAACCGGATTCTGAAGAAGCTGATTGTAGAACTTCTCAGCCGGTACGTGTACGCCGTTGAACGACATCCCGTCTTTTGGAACATTCGGCCCGAGCGTAATATATTTGTTGTAGACCTGGCTGTAGTCGCGGGTCACGACGCGCATATGCGGCATCGTCTTGCCCGGGATCGGCTCGCAGTCGCCGGCCGTCCAATCGAGCACTTCGGCCTGTGTGATCTCGTCCGGCGTGTCGTGCATGAGCGGCTGCATCACGACGTCCTTGACCGGTTCAGGGAACGCAAGCGGTGCGAGCTCGCTAAACTTGCGCGCAAGCGCTTTGAAGATGTCCCAATCGGTCTTCGATTCCCAAACGGGCGGCACGGCGGCGCCGAGCACGTGGACGAACGAGTGAAGATCCGTCGTATTGAGATCGTTCTTCTCGTACCACATGGCCGTCGGCAGAACGATATCCGAGTACAACGCCGACGTATCCATCCGGAAGTTGATGTCGACGACTAAATCGAACTTGCCCCGCGGCGCCGGCTCGCGGAACGTCACCTTTTTCACGTGGCCTTTTGCGCGGTCTTCGGCGATCGCATTATCGTGCGTGCCGAGGTAGTGACGCAAAAAGAACTCATGACCTTTGGCGCTCGCCATGATTGCGTTGCCGCGCCATATGAACCAAACGCGCGGCCAATTTTGCTCCGCGTCCGGATCTTCGATCGCCCACTTCAGCTTGCCCGACTTCAATCGATCGACGACGTTCTGAATGATTGCGGCGTCGTCGGTTGCGCCGGCCGCCTGCGCCTCGCGTACGGTGTCGAGCGGATTGTCTTCGAGTTGCGGATAGTGCGGCATCCATCCGCGCATAACGGCATCGCGCTCGATGTCCATGCAGTGGCCTTTGGCGTATTTCGCGTCCGGTGGAACGGCCGCATACTCGGTGAAGTCGCCCTCATAGTGCCACTGATCGCTCATCACGTAATGCCAGACGGGCGACTGCGCGCGCCTCGGCGGCTTCTGCCAGTCGAGCGCAAACGCAATCGTGGCCCACGGGGCGGCCGGCGCAAGCTTCTCTTGGCCGACGTAGTGGTTCATGCCGCCACCGTTCACGCCGCAACACCCGGTGAAGAGCAGTGCATTGATCGGCCCCCGGTAGGCAAGGCCGTTGTTGTACCAGTGATTGAGGCTCGCGCCGGTGATGCACATCGAGCGGCCGTTCGTGAGCTCAGCGTTCGTCGCGAACTCGCGCGCGAAGCGAATCACGGTCTCGCGACCGATTCCGGTGTATTGCTCTTGCCACGCCGGCGTGTACGGTCCGACCTCGTCGTAGCTTGCCGCGTACTCGCCCGAAAGCCCGCGGTTCACGCCATACTGCGCCATGTAAAGATCGAATACCGTCGCAACGGGGACGCGGCCCTTCGCTGTTTCAATGTAACGGACCGGAACGCCGCGGCGGCTCATCGTCTTCGATGCGAACTCATAATAGTCGACGTCGACCACGCCGTCGTTTTTATCGATGAAGGTCAGGACCGGATCGATCGGACTGCCGTCCATGCCGTCCTCGAGTTTGAGGTTCCACTGTCCTTTTTGTTTCTGCCAGCGGAAGCCAACCGTGCCCATCGGCATTTTCGGCGCATTAGTTTGCCCGTCCATCATCAGCATCTTCCACTCGCCGTTCTCTACGTCGGCGTAGCGGGCGACGCGATTCGCGCGCAGCAACTGACCGGCCTTGTATCCCGACGTCGCGTCTCCCGTCACCTCGACGAGGAACGGTGCATCAGTGTATTGCCTCACGTAGCGATCGAAGTACGGCACCGTGCGATCGTGGTGATACTCTTTCAAGATGACGTGATTGACCGCCATCCAGAACGCCGTGTCTTGGCCGGCTTTGATTGGAATCCAGTTGTCCGCGTACTTCGCGACCTGATTGAAATCCGGCGAGATGACGACAAATTTGCTCCCGTTCGTGCGCGCTTCGGAAATGAAGTGCACGTCGGGTGTACGCGTCATGTTTAAATTCGCCGCGATCGAGACGATGTAACTCGAGTTGTACCAGTCGGCGCTTTCACAGACATCCGTTTGGTCGCCCCAGACTTCCGGAAACGCGTTCGGGAGATCGGCGTACCAATCGTAGAAGCTCATGTTGACGCCGCCGATGAGCTGCAGGAAGCGCGCACCGCTGGCATACGACGCAAACGAAAACGCGGGAATCGGCGCGAACCCGAAGATGCGGTCCGGCCCCCATTTCTTCGCCGTGTAGAGACATGAGGCGGTGATCAGCTCGAGGACCTCGTCCCAGTTCGTCCGCCGGTAGCCGCCTTTGCCGCGTGCGCGTTGATACCGTTTGCGCTTTTGGTCGTCTTCGACGATCGATCCCCAGGCTTCGATGGGGTTCGAGTATTGCGTCTTCGCTTTGCGCCAAAAATCCAGCAGCGCTCCGCGAATGTACGGATACTTGACGCGAATTGGGCTGTAAACGTACCACGAAGCCGATATGCCGCGCTGGCAGCCGCGCGGTTCGTACGGTGGGAGCCCCTTTTCGAGCAGCGGATAATCCGTCTGCTGCATCTCCCACGTGATGATGCCGTCCTTCACGTAGACGGCCCACGAGCATCCACCGGTACAATTTACGCCGTGCGTGCTGCGCACGATCTGATCGTGCATCCAGCGATTACGGTAAAACTCTTCCCAGCGGCGAGACTTCGGGTCGACTAAGTCCTGAATCCAACCCATCGGTTACAGCCTCCGAGGTTCTTTACTGAGGAACGTCGCATTCGCGCGCGCGACGAGCGGGATGCGAACCCCGCGCAGCCGCCGCCGCCAATACGTTGCAAAAATGATGACCAATATCAGTGCAGCAATGATCGCAAGCACGATCAGCTGCGCCAAAATTCCGGGAGAGCGCTGCGCAACTTCGCCTTCTTTAATGAAAGCCACGAGGTTCGCGATCTCTTGCGGCGTCAGCGGGTGCTTCGACCAAACGGCGCTCATCGTCGGCGTCGGCACGCTGCTCAGAAACGACTCCGTCCCCGCTTCACCGCCAAGCGTCGTAAACACGTTGGTGAGGTCGGGTCCGAGCGTTCCCCCGCCGAGCGCGCCGATGCCGGAAATACTGTGGCACGACATGCATGGCGGCCCGCCGTTCTGAAGCCGTTTGTTGCCGACGAAGAGCTCGCGCCCGGCTTCGGCATCGCCCGCGGGAAATTTGACCGCGGGAGCGGCGGCCGCTGACGACGCGCCGCCGCCTGATTGCTGCGCGATATATGCAAGCACGGCGGTGACGTCGCTTTGCGAAAGACCAAGGTCCGGCATCTGCATCGGATATTGCTTGACGATGTTCATCGCCGTCGGATCGCCGGAATGCACCATTGCGCTCGGCGAGGAAACCCACTTAGCAAGCCACTCGGGGCTTTGCGTGGTGGTTATCCCTTTTAAATCCGGACCGACGAGCTTGCCTTTACCAATCGTATGACACGCGGCGCACTTGGAAGCAAAGACGGTGGCGCCTTCGTCCGCAAGCGCGCATGCGGTTGCATATCCGAAAATTAGGGCGAACGATGCGGCCGCGATAACACGAATCATGTGCCCCTCCCGATCGCTAGGAGCTTGAACGCACGAACAACGCGAAAAAAGCTCACTTCCGATAAAAGTAGACGCGAACGGTTCCGTGCCGGTTCCGTTGCTACTAATGAAGGCATCCGTTCAAAATGCTGCGGTAAAGCGTTTCCGTTTCCAAAAGCGGTGAGGAATCGAACTCTTCCTTGAGTGCTCTGCGACACGCCTCGAATTGACGTAGCGCTTGAATTCGCTTGCCGGAGCGGAAGAGCAAATCCATGAGATCGCAATGCACGTCTTCTAAACACGGATCGAATTGCAGCATGCGCCGATTAGACCGAATCGCTGCTTCGAAGTCGCCGGCAATGCGAAATAACCGAGCGGACGCCGCGAGGACGTCGAAATGTAATTCACTGAATCGGCGCCGCTGCGCGATCGCCCATTCGCTGTACGGCTCGTCATCGAGATACGCGCCGCGATACAGTTCCGCGGCCGGCTCGAGCGACCCTAACGCTTCGCGCCATCGGCCTTGTCGTTCCAACCGTAGCCCTTCTTCGGCGAGCCGCTTGAATTCGACGGCGTCAATCCAGTGCGGTGACGAGGTGTTGAACGCGTACCCGTTTGCCGTCGTCAAAATGAATCGCGCGCTCGGTTTCTCATCGTGCGCTTCGCCTAGCGCGCGTCGCAGATAGTGCGCGGCGGATTTGAGCAGCTGCGGCGCGTCTTCCGGCGGCTTGGTTGGCCAGATTTGATCGACCAATTCGTCTCGCCCGAGCACGCGCCCATAATTCGCAACGAGAATCTTCAGCAGCGTCAGCGATCTGCGTCGCGCAAACTGATCCATGCCGAGGCAGAGTGAACCCAAGCGCGCGGTAAATCCGCCGAGCACGTGCAAGATCAATGTCCCATCGACCGCACCCGGTTCAGCGCCGCTTTGCGGGACGTCGTTCGAGTCGCGCTCGAGCAACAATGCGAGCCGCTCCGCTTCGCGGGATAACGGGATGCAGCGCGAAGCCGATTGTCCTGCCGCGCGCCGCCACGCGACGTCCAAACTTCCGATCGCCCGTCTTTGCCCGGGAATTGGAACGCAGAGAAAGTGACGGAAGCCGGCGTGCTTGACGTGCGATCGAAGAAAACGAATATCCGCGAACGCATCGCTTGCTTCGACCGGCCGGCCGTGAAGCACGACCAGGCCCGGATATCCTTGACCCTCTTCGAAGTGCGTGATTTGATGAAATGCTTCGGAAAACGGGCCGCGGAACGCCGCAAGAGAGACGCCGTGCGAATCGCCGTCGCGAAGAAATATTTCCGCGACATCCGCGCCGGTGCTGCTCAGTGCGGCATCGAGCACATCACTGAGGGCCCACGCGCGAATTGCTCCGTCGCTCGGCTGCGGCGGGCGCTCGTCCGGCAACTCCACAAAATCGGCTTTCAAGAGTGACACAACAATCTGCACCCCAGATCTGCACGTTGTCGCCTAGGTTACTCACGCATTATAGCCGCATTATAAAAAAATTACGCGGTATGGCGCGACGCAATCAAGGAAATTAAAGTCAAAGTTATTTCATTCTAGTGAAGGTCGAGAACGTCATCCAAGTTGATGAGCGTGCTCTTGGTGCTCGCGTCGCTTTTCCGAACCGATTGAACGGAATCGGCAATGCTTCGCCGGTCGCGCGCGTCGACACGCGAGCGAAGCTGCAGCGTCTCACCGCTGTCGCGATCGAACGCGGGAATCCGAAATGAGATAACGCCGGATTCAATGGCCGCAACCGAGCCGGCACATCCTTCGACGTGCTCACCCGCCGGCCGATCCCAGCGAAACCACGCCGTCACAAACCACCGCTGGTCCGCTGACGGCGCGAGCTTCCACTCAACGCCCGGGTAAAACGTGCGAAAGAGCGGAAGTGCAGCGCGATCGTCTGCAAGTTTATTGAGCTGAACGCGCCAGTTCAATCGTCCCCAACTGCGTGGGTGCGTATCCACGGTCTGGAAGAAGCGCGTCGGACCCGTGCTTTCGAACTCCACGCCTTCGATGCACCTGACATCATCGCGCCATGGCCAGAAGCCCGGCGGCGCATGCTCTCGATGCATCAAGTAGCTTGCGACGTGCATAAGGCGTTCGCTCCCGCGGCTATCCGCCGATGAAGCTCATCTCGACTTTCCGTTCCTTCACGGTCTCATTCGTGCGGATTTCTGAGTAGCGATCGTCGCGAGATCGCCAAATCGCGCCAATCGCGCGCGCGATCTCGTCGTCGGTTTTTCCCTCGCGCAGCATCGATTTGAAGTCGCGCCCTTTACTCCCGAAGAGGCATGTAAACATCATGCCGTCGCTCGAAAGACGCGCGCGCGTGCACGAACTGCAGAATGCTTCGGTGACGCTCGAAATCACACCGAACTCGCCGGAACCATCCGTGTAGCGCCACCGCTTCGCGACCTCACCGGCGTAGTTCGGATGCGCGGGAACGCATGGAAAAACACGATCGATCGACCGTACGACCTCGGCGCTCGGAACGACATGATCCATTTTCCACCCGTTCGTTGTGCCGACGTCCATGAATTCGATGAATCGCACGATGTTTCCGGAACCTTTGAAGTACCGTGCCATCTCGACGATATGCGAATCGTTGACGCCGCGTTTCACGACCATATTGATCTTCACGGGAGCGAGCCCCGCATCCGCAGCGGTATCGATTGCCTCGAGAACTTTGGCGACCGGGAAGTTAACGTCGTTCATCGCTTTGAACGTCGCATCGTCGAGCGAATCGAGGCTCACGGTGATGCGCGTCAAGCCAGCGGCTTTGAGCGCTTTCGCCTTCGCTTTTAGTGCCGAGCCGTTCGTCGTAAGCGTCAGAACGACGCCGGGCAGTTCCGTTGCAAGCATCTCGACGAGCCGTTCGATTCCCTTACGCAACAGCGGCTCACCGCCGGTAAGGCGAATCTTTTCCACTCCATGCGCGTGGAAGATCTTGGCGAGGCGAACGATCTCTTCGAACGTTAGGAGCTCCGCCTGCGGCATGAACTGATAGTCCGGGCCGAACACTTCCTTCGGCATGCAGTACACGCAGCGGAAATTGCAGCGGTCCGTCACGGAGATGCGCAGATCACGCAGTCCGCGCCGGCGCGTGTCTACGATGGGTTCCGTTACATTCATTCGGTTCTCGAAGAGCTTCGGCAAGGATGCAACTGACTTCTTCGTTGCGATTCGGATAGGTGAAAATGGACAATATGCGCTGCAGCGTCGAGGCGCCTGCCCAATCACGGCACCGCCGTATTGTTGCCGGTACGCTTCCGCTCGAACCAATGCGCCCTCGAGCCGGTTCGGGGCTACTTGTGCGAGATATAGTAGTCTCGTGCAAGTCCCCGAGCGCCGTCGCTTGGCCGCTTAGACGCCTCAAGCGCTCGCTGTGTGAGCGAGCCCGGGTGCCGTTGCCTAATGTCACGAATTCCGCCGCTCCGGCGTTGGGGTCGGAAAGGGGGGGCAGATCAATGGATGAGGTCTACCTCGCAACCAGCTCGGTCGCGGGCGCACAACTGCGGGTTGAGACGCTCGTTCGGGAATATCAAACGAAGCTCGCGCGCTATCTCCGGCGCATGGTCGGCGATAGCGAAGTCGCGCTCGACCTCACGCAAGATGTGTTCTTCGCGGCGTATCGTACGCTGCAAGCGGATCCCGACCGCCCGCTGACGGCCGGTTGGTTGTACAAAACCGCGACGAACAGTGCGATTTCGTTTTTGCGGAGAAAAAAGATCGTCCGCATGCTGCCGCTCGATCGCGATCACGACGTGCGTTCTTGGCGTATCGACGAGCAGAGCGCGGCGTCTGTCGATCTTCAGGCCGCACTTGCGCGATTGCCTTCCGATCAGGCGGCCGCGGTATTGTTGACGAGCTACGCCGGGTACTCGTCGCAAGAGGCGGCAGCGATGCTCGGGACCTCGTCCGACGCGGTTCGGCAACGTGTCTGCCGCGCAATGAAGACCCTTCGAGCGGTTATGACGGAGAAGGAATGAACAAGGACTGCGCTCGCGCTGAAGTTCTCGCCGGTGCAATCGCGCTCGGCGAAGCGAGCGAAACCGAACGCGACGACTACCGGCGCCATATCTCGGCGTGCGCGGCGTGTTTGCGCGCGCTGGGCGGCGAACGCGAAATCGAACGCGTGATGGTTACGGTCAAGCACGCCGCTGAAAGTGAAGTGTGGCAACCGGTGCCGCTTCGTCCGGGAGAGCGCCGGATGCGCACCGTACGCCGCGTATGGAGCGTCGGCGTTTCGGCGGTCATCCTCGCCATCATCGCATCGCTCGGGATGCATACGGTTCTCACGGCGAAAACGTCCGCACCGGTGACCGTCGCAGTGCAAGAAGTGCAGCCGCAACCTGCAGCCGCATTCCACGTTGCGCTCGAGCATCGCCCGCTGCCGCGTACGCTTGCGAAAGCGACGGCTGCGCCCGCACCCGTGCAGCCGTCCGCGCAACCTCAAGCAAAGATCGTCGTCGTTCACAACGTTATTACGCTCAAACAAACGGATCGTGCGGAAACGAAAGCGCCGGTTCATACAACTGAAACAACGGTCGCTGCTGAAGGTTCAACGGCTGTGGCGCCCGCCCCGCAGACGAAGGACGCGGAATCGAACGTTCCGGTATGGCGCCGGAACGAAGCGATGCCGCATGCGTACAACTCCGCGGTGAACGTATCGCATGCCGACGCGACGCCGGTGCTCGCGGGTCACGCCGAGTCGATCGCGGTTGCGCCGAGTTACATGGTGCGCGATGCCACGCCGATCGGCGGCGACACTGCAATAAATCCACGTCCCTCACAAATTGCCTATCTCCAAGGCGCCGAAGGAACGACCGCGTTCGAAGTGAGTATCGACGAGCGCGGAAATCCGGTCAAGTGCACCATCACGAAGACGTCGGGGTATCTTTCGCTCGATGACGCGGTGTGCAAGGCCGCGATGAAGGCGCGGTATTCGCCGCGCACGGTTAACGGCCGCGCCACGGCGGGGCTCTATCGCGACGCGTTCACATTCCGCGCACTCCAGCCGCCGAACACCGACCAACAACCGTTTCAGCAGTAAATCATCCCGAACGTTTGCGCAGCGCGTGACGCGGCAACGGCCGCGTTAGCGTCCGGACGAGCACGATGGGTCCGTGCATTCGAAGCGTTTGAAACATACCGACCTCGAACGATACGGAATACGATGTTGCTGCTAGCGTTCGGCACGGTAGTCGTGCTGATCGCTGCCGGAATAGCCATCGTTGCTCTCGCGCGAGCGCAGCGGAAGAATCAACCTACGATCCCGGCGGGTTTTGCGTTTAGTCCACCGCCGGCGTGGGCCGAGCAGTGGGTTCCGTCGTTGTCACACTCTTCTGTGCGAAGCTGGGTGGCACCGTCGTTCCGGTCTACGATACTCCTGATGCGGTCGGCGCGGCGCGACAACGAGCGTGTGATTGCGAAACCGTTCGAGACGATGTCGCCGATAACGGTTTGTGATGGACATCCTGCGCTCTACGTGCACGAGGCGCTGCCGGGATCAAAAGACGTACGCGATGAAATCCGTTCTCAATGGGGCACGATCGCGCTGACCGCGATCTATGCATATCCGGCCGGAAGCCATCCCGATCCGGCGGCCGAAGCATCGATTCGAAGCTCGTGCCCGCGTCGCGGTTAATCGACGGATTTGCGAAAGAATGCAAGCATTTTGTCGGCTTCCGGCATGATGCGAAATTCTTCGAATCCCCAGCTTTTGGCTTGATTGATCCCGCGCGTATTATCCATCGAGATCAGGAAGGTCAACGTTTTGACGTTGCGCTTCATCGCTAATCGCTGCACTTCACCGACGAGTTCCGTCCCCACTTCCGGCGGCGTGCTCGGACGCACGCGCAAGCTTTCCATCATCGCGACGTCCATGCCGTTTGCCGCTTCGGGGTCAACGTAGCCGGTCGGCAATTTGAAGACGAGTTGCACCATCCCGAGTAGTCCGCCTCGATCTTCGGCGACGAGAATTACGCGACGCCCCGCCTTCTGCTCCGCCAGGCATAGCGTCATGCGTTCACTCCACGTTTCGCGGGCCGAAGGCGCGCCGGTAAGAACGCCGTCACGTTGCAGACGTTCGATATCGCCAGTTTGAGCAAAGCGCAGGAAGATTTTTCGCGCCACGGAGGCGTCAATTCCGCAAATAGGGAGAAGGAGCCCTTTAAACCGAAACGCCGCTCCAGCATGCCGAGGTCACGCCTAACGCTAACCATCGCATTGACCATCGTCGTTCTTGCGACGGCGTGTTCGCACGCTCGCAACGGCGCTCGCAGCGCCGCACGTGCGACGCCGACGGCGCCGAGCGCCGCGCGCGGAGCGACGCTCTTTGCGACGAATTGCGCGTCGTGTCACGGAATGCGCGGCGTTGCAGGCCGGGTCGGACCGTCGTTGCGTGACGAACGGCGCCGTAAATCGGTGCACGAGATTCGTGCGATGATCGAAGAGCCCGATCCGCCCATGCCGAAACTTTACCCGTCGCAGCTGACCGCACAAGACGTCGACGACGTAACGGCCTACGTGGAGACGCTGTGAGTGCACGCGTCGTGTACCGCTTCACGCGCGATCTGCGTGTAGAAGATCACGCCGGCCTCGCACAAGCGGCGTCGATCGGTGAGATCGTGCCCGTGCTCGTCATCGATCGGCTGATGGAAGCGCGCTTGAGCCGTTCGCCCCGTCGGGCGGCGTTCTTCTGCGCGGCGGTTGCATCGCTCGATGAAGCGTTGCGCGCACGCGGAACAAGACTGCTCGTGCGTCGCGGCTCGGTGTCGCGCACGTTGAAAAACCTCGCGCGCGCGTGCGGGGCAAGTGCCGTCGCATGGTCGGCCGCCTACGATGGCGCGAGCGCGCGCCACAACGAGCGGCTTCAATCGCAACTGGAAGAAGCGGGGCTGCGAGCGATCATCGTCCACGATGCATCTGCCGTTGCACCCGAAGAAACTGACGCCGTGCGGGCGAGCGGCGGCGCGGGCTATCGCGCGTTTGCGCCGTATTTCGACGTATGGCGCACGTGCGAACTGCCCTCGTACGAAGCGCCCCTACTCCTGAAGTTCGCGCAGACGGAGTTACAAAGCGAATCGCTGCCGCAACCGCGCGACTTCGGTGCGGGAGAAGCGGCGATCGAACGTGGCAATTTCTCCGCGCGCGAAACGCTCGATCGATTTCTTGCCGAGTCCGCGATGCAGTACGCCGTCGCGGTCAACGTTCCGAGCGACGACCGGACCTCGCATCTTTCCGCGCACTTCTCGTTTGGAACGATCTCCGCGCGCACGGTGGTTCGTGCAACGCGCGCACGGATGGACGATCCGTTCCTCTTGACGGAAGAACGCGCATCGCTGCGATTGTTTTTGCGCTCGATCGCGTTACGCGATTTTTTTCTGCAGCTCGGGCACTTCCATCCCGAAGTCGACGAGAAGCCGCTGCAGGAACGCATGAGCGGCTTCGCCTTTGCTCGTTCGCACGCCGCGCTGGATGCCTGGCGCGCCGGCACGACGGGATATCCACTCGTCGACGCCGGCATGCGCCAACTTCGCGCAACCGGATGGATGCATCCGCACGTGCGTCCGGTGGCGGCATCGTTTCTCTGTTTCGACCTCAACGTCGATTGGCGTATCGGGCGCGACGAATGGGATCGCTGGCTGATCGAAGACGATCTCGCGATCGCGTCGGGAAACTGGCAGTGGATCGCCGGGGTCGGCGCCGACATGGCGCAATTCCCGCGCATCTACAATCCGGAAAAGCAACGGCGCCGGTACGATCCGGCCGGCGCCTACGTCAAAACGTGGATCAAAGAGCTCGCGCATGTCCCGGCTCCCGCACTGCGCGCATCAACCGGCTTAAAGCAAGAGCAACTTATGCTGCCGCTCTTCTCGCGCGATTCGTATCCGCGCCCGGTCGTCGATCACGAACGCACCGCCCGCGAGTTTCTCTCGCGATACCGCGCGTACGTCGAAGCGCGATCCGGCTAGCGGCCTACGCGGCCGGAAGGCGCTCGTCGATCCAGTCGCTGATCACGGGCACGTGAACGTCGTCACCGTGCCAAACTTTGATGCCGAAGAAGACGCTCGCGACGAGGAAGACGGGAATCAGAAACGGCTGGATGATTTGCGCCGATATACCGAGCCATGGCACGTTACCGGCGAGTTCGAGCAAACCCCAAAACGCGGCAAAACCGACGTTGAATCCAAGTGCTTGAAGAGCTTGTTTCTTCAAATAGCGTGACTGCTTGCGGTCAAAGAGTCCCAGCAACGCGAGCGGCCACAGCGGATATCCGAGTGCAACGAGCGCACGCGATTCAATCGGATCCTGCGGTTCCGAAACGGTCACCGTGGCACGCGGCGCGGTTTGCGGCGGCGGTGGAGGCGGTGGAGGCGGCGCACTCGCGCGCGGCGGTACTTGACCGCCTAACGGCTGGCGCGTTCCGACCGTCGCATCGATTTTCTGCGCGAGCCGGCAACTCGGGCAGCTGCCGCGCTCGTCCCGGCATGTTGCACAAATCGCTCTTCCGCAATCGGCACATGGCGCAAGCGCGGGAACGTTCGAATGGAAGTAGCAGTCCTGCATATTAGCCTTTCCTCTGTGATCCATAATCACGTACCGGAAACCTGCGGGGAGGTTTCATTCGCCCGGGCCGAGGAGTCCGCGCCCGAATGACCCGCGGAGAGACGCTGCGCCGGTTGGCGGCGCAAGCCCGGCCCTACTATCCTCGCCTATTCGTTGCCATCGTTCTCGGCGTGATCACCGGATTGCTCATGGTGGTACCACCCTGGGCGCTCAACCGCATCATCAGCGCGGTCATCGAGCCGGCAAGCAAGCATACCGGTCAACCGGAACTCGGCGTGCTCTACATGGCGCTCGGCGCAACATACGTTGCGCTCGTCGCCGCCAATTTCGCGACGTACGGAACGAATTACATCACGACGTGGTGTGGGCAGCGTTTTCTCGCGAACCTGCGACAGCAGCTCTACGAGCGATTATTGCGCGCGCCGATCCACGTGTTCGATCGCTGGCGTCCCGGCGAATTGATCTCACGCTTTTCGAGCGACTTGCAGGTTATGAGCGATGCGGTCAGCGTTTCACTGCCGCAATTGATCACCGCGATCGCGACGTTCATTTCATCGTTCGTCGTGATGATCTATCTTGACTGGCTGCTGACGCTCGTGTTGATCGTCCTCGCGCCGCTCATTTCGCTCGCCGTGTCGTTCTTTCAAAAGCTGATTTCGACCAGCATGTCACGTTCGCAAGCACGGATCGCCGATCTGTATTCGGCGCTTACCGAGATCTTGCAAGCGCAACGCATCGTCAAAGCGTTCGGGCGCGAGCGGTATGAATCGAAACGCTTTGCGAACCGCAACGAAGACTACTTCGGCGCTTTTATGAAGTTGAATCAGTTCGTCTACATGCAGCCGGCCGTGATCTCGGCGATCATCTCACTTGCCGTCGTTGCGATCATCTGGTTTTCCGCGCGTGAAGTATTGGCCGGACGCTTGACGAGCGGATCGCTGTTCAATTATTGGCTTTTGGTCGTCAACCTTATCAATCCGATGAATCGAATGGCGGCATTCGTCGGCGACATCAGCAAAGCGATGGTGGGTGCGGGACGCGCCTACGAAATACTGACGCTGCCGGTCGAAGAAGAACGTAGCGCCTCTCCGCGGCCGCTGCCCGCCGTGCAAGGTCGCGTGACATTCGAGGACGTCACATTCTGGTATAGCCGCGAAGAACCGCCCGCACTCTCGCGCGTCGTGGCGACGATCGAAGCGGGCGAAATCGTCGCGCTCGTCGGTCCGTCCGGCGCCGGCAAGACGACGTTCGTCAACATGATTCCGCGCTTCTACGTGGCGCAAGAAGGGCGTGTCTGCATCGACGGCATCGACGTTACGTCGGTACGCCTAGCCGACCTGCGGTCGCAAATCGCAATCGTTCCACAAGACCCCCAACTGTTCCGCGCATCGATCGCCCAAAACATTCGCTACGGCCGTCTGGACGCTACGGATGACGAAGTGCGCAACGCCGCCGTCGAAGCGAACGCCGACGAGTTCGTGGCGCAACTTCCCGACGGCTACGCCACGGAAGTCGGCGAGCGCGGTTATCGTCTCTCCGGCGGTCAGCGCCAACGAATTGCGATTGCGCGCGCAATCGTCCGCGACCCGCGCATCTTGATTCTCGACGAAGCGACGAGCGCGCTCGATTCGCATTCGGAAGCGTTGATCGAACAGGCCTTGGACCGGTTGTTGCCGGGGCGCACGACGTTCATCATCGCGCACCGGCTATCGACGATCCGCCGCGCGCACAAAATTCTTTACATCGAAAGCGGGCGCGTTCTAGAGTTCGGAACACACGAAGAACTCATGGTGCAAAACGGCCATTATGCGCGTCTTCACGCCGCACAGTTTGCCGTCTGAGAATTTCTTGGCTGTTCGGGAGACGTACACGCCCCGCGACACAGCCCAGCCGCCAAACCGAACGGCCTCAAGACCGGCGCATAGCAAGCCGATACGAAGAGGGATGAGCGACATCAACCCTATTTCCTTTGGTCAAACGACCGATTTGCTCGGGCACGCGATCAAGGGCGCGACGCTGGAAAACGACCAGATTTCTAACAATCTGGCGAACGTGAACACGCCGAACTACCGCCGTTCTACGACGAATTTCAAAGAAGCGCTCCAGGCGTCGCTCGGGATGCCGGCTTCGACGGACGATCTCGCGCTCGCGACGGATGACGACCGCCAGTTCGGGATCGAGGGCGCGCAGGCGCCAAAGCCGTTCGACCCGCAAGCGACGGTCGACTCGACGATCCAGATGCGGGTCGACGGCAGCAACGTCGACGTCGATCAAGAGATGGCACGGCTCTCAGAGAATTCGTCGTACTCGGAGACGATGTCGCAGCTCTTGCAAGAGCAGTACAAATTCATGCGCGAAGCGATCACGGAGCAGACCAGCTAATGGGCTATTACAACCCCGTCGACATCAGCGCGTCCGGCATGTCCGCGCAGCGCCTCGCGATGGACGTCATCGCGAACAACATCGCGAACGCAAACACAACGCGTACGCCGCAAGGCGGGGCCTTTAAACGGCAGCTCGTGGTTTTTGCGCAGAAGCCCGGCGCTAACGATTCGAACGCGGATCCCTTCGATCCGACACAACCGGAACACGCGAGCGTCGAGGGCGTACAAGTCCTCGGTATTCAGAACGACAACAGCCCCGATCGCCTCGTTTTCGAGCCCGGCAATCCCGAAGCCGATGCGCGCGGCTACGTGCACTACCCCAATGTTCAGGTCGTCAAGGAGATGGTCGATCTGATGGCCGCGTCGCGCGCGTATCAGGCCAACGTCGCCGCGATCCAAGAGACGCAGGCGATGAGCAACGCGAACATTTCTCTTCTCAAGAGCTAGCACCGGATATAGAGGAAGATGGACATCAACAGCTACGGCAAGGCGATCAGTTCGGTCACGCCCGGAACCTTCGTCCCCGATATCGCGCCCGGTGCCCCGAAAGCGGAGCTGCTCTCCGGCGACGCCGATCGGAGCGCATCGTCGTCGTTCAAAGATACGCTGAGCGCAATGCTGGGCAATGTCAACGAGCAGATGACGACGGCACAGCAAAAGTCGACGGACCTCGCGCTCGGCAAGAGCAACGATGAGGTCGGTACGGTGAAAGCCGTTGAAGAGGCTGCGCTCGCGATGCAGTTCACGATGGCGGTGCGTAACAAAATCATGGACGCCTACACCGAAGTCGAACGGATGCAGTTCTAACCTCCGTTAAACTCGGCGACGCCTCTTGCCGAAGAAGAAGAGGAACGCATAGCAGGATGCTGTGCGAAAAGCACCGCGCGCAAGCGCGGTGAGAACAAGCGGCTGGACTACCTGCGCACGAAGGGTGGGGGCCGCGGCGGAACCGGATCGATTGACGGTTCCGCGTAGTGTCCGGTAAGGACGCAGACCGTTTCGTGCGGAGGTTTTTCTTTTGGTACGTGGGCTCTACAGTTCGGCGAGCGGTGCGCTTGTAGCACAAGCGCAGGTCGACAACATCGCGAACAATCTTGCAAACGTTAACACGAGCGGCTTCAAACAGACGCTGCTTCAAGTGCAGTCCGCGCCGTCGTTCAACATCTTCCGCGTTCAGACCGATCCCGGCCAGTCGCCGAATACGCCGCTCCCCGGCGTCTCCGTCGCGCAGTACGTCGGCGTGCTGGGAACGGGCGCGCTGGTACGCGACACGCCATCCGATTTTCAGCAAGGCGCCTTGCAGTCCACCGGCAATCCGCTCGATCTTGCGATCAGTGGAAATGATGACGCATTCTTTACCGTGCAGACGGCCAACGGCGTCCGCTACACGCGCAACGGCGAATTCCTGCGCAATGCCGCCGGGATCTTGACGACGCAAGACGGCGACGCGGTTCTCGGCACCAACGGTCAGCCGATTCAACTCGCCGGTCAAGGCGACATCGGCATCGCAAACGACGGCACGGTGACGCAGCGCGTAAACAGCGCGAACGTTGCGGCGGGCCAGTTGCAGATCACGCAGTTCAACAGCCTCTTGAACCTGCGACCGGAAGGCGCGAACACCTACGCGCCGAGCGGAAACGCGCAGCCGGCCCCAGCGGGAAATTACAGCATTCAACAAGGCTTTCTGGAGAAGAGCAACGGCAACGTCGTGCGCTCGATGGTCGATCTCATTACCGCCGAACGGTGGTTCGATGCGAACGAAAAATCGATCAAGACGCAAGACGATGCCACCAATACGGCGATCACTCAAGTCGCCAAAGCACAATAACCAGGTACTAGGAGCACGATACCGACATGATGCGAGCCCTCTACAGCGCAGCAAGCGGAATGATCGCCCAGCAATACAATATGGACACGATCTCCAACAACTTGGCGAACGTGAACACCACCGGGTTCAAGGGAAACCTTGCGCGCTTTCAAGACCTCGTGTACCAGCAGATTCAAGCGCCGGGAACACCCGTCGGCGCGTCGATCGTTCCGGTCGGTCAGCAGGTCGGTCTCGGCGTGAAGGTCGGTTCTTCGGAGAAAATTTTCACCCAAGGCTCGCTGCAGCAGACGGGCAATCCGCTCGACGTTGCGATCGAAGGTGACGGATTCTTCCAAATCACGTTACCGGACGGCACAACGGGATATACGCGTGACGGTTCGTTCAAGGAAGACGCCAACGGTTCGATTGTGACCGCCGAAGGATACTTCGTGCAGCCGCAGATCACGATTCCGCAAAACGCAACCGGCATTACGATCGGTGCGGACGGAACGGTCACGGCGCAAGTCCCGGGCAGCGCGCAGCCGCAGACGCTCGGACAACTACAACTCGCGCGTTTCGTCAATCCTGCCGGTCTTTCGCCGATCACCGGCAACAATTACTATACCGAAACCGCTGCGAGTGGTCCGCCCGTCGTCTCGCAACCGGAACTCAACGGGGCGGGCGCGTTGCAGACCGGGTATCTCGAATCGTCGAACGTGCAGGTCGTCAACGAAATCGTCAACATGATCGTGGCGCAGCGTGCGTACGAAGCAAACTCCAAAGCGATCGGCGCATCGGATCAGATGCTGCAGACCGCCGTCCAGATGTCGCCGTTCCAATAAGCTAGGTGACCATGCGCACTGCCGCCGTGACGTTGTCGAGGGCCGCTGCCGTTTCCGTCGTCGTGCTCGCATTCTTGGGATGCGTGCCGTCGATTGCCTCCGCGCAGCCCGGGACGCGTGTGTCCGGCAAACGATTCGAGCAACTCGCGAATGCTGCGACGAGGTCCGTCGAGCTAACCGGCGACGCGGAACTGGTGCAAGCGTATCCGGTGCCCGATCAAATCGTACCAGCGGGAGCCGTGACGCTCGCGGTAGGTACAGCGATGTACAATCCGTCGTACATCAACGTTCCGGTCACGATCGACGTCGACGGCAAGTTCCTGCGTCAAGTCTTCGTCGGGTATCGCATTCAACAATACGTCCGCACCGCGGTTGCCGCGCACGATCTCGTGCCGGGATGCGTTATCACGGCGGATGATGTAACGGTCCGGCGGGTTCCCTTCCACGGTCAGCGGATCAACGGCGTCGACGCGTTGATCGGGCGCAAAGTCGTAAGCGCTACGCGCGAAGGACAGCCGATTGCGATCGAGAGCACGCAGACGAATGAGATCGTCAAACCCGGCAGCACGGTCATGCTGATCGTACACGACGGCGGCGTCGCGATTGCGGCCGATGTCGTCGCGCGCACGGGCGGCGGACTCGGCGACGAGATTCAATTGTGGAACCCGCAAACGAAGAAGGTGCTTTCGGGAACGGTCGTTGGTCCCGATCGCGCAGAACTCGACATAACCGGAGGAGCACTGTAGCATGCGACGCGCCGTTGCGATTATTGCGATGTTCGTCCTGGCGCCCGTCACAGCCACGGCGGACACCCTCTATCAGGCAGCGCCCGCGCCGGCGGCCCCCGGACATCCGCTCCGTTTGGGGCCCGATCATCGCGCGCAGCAAATCGGTGACCTGGTCTACGTGCAGTTCGACTTCAACGACTTGAACTCACACACGAACAATTATTCGAGCGACAAGCAGTTCAACACGTCCCTGAGCGGCGGCACCGGCAACTTCATGGTTGCGTTGCTGAAGAACACGTCGAATATCGGCGGTGCGTCCACGACGTCCACGGCGCAAAGCGCGAGCGGTGCGGATTCGTTTATTTCGACGATGATGACGACCGTTACAAACGTGCTGCCGAGTGGCGCGATGGAGATTGCCGGCGATCAGGACGTCAACATCAACGGGCGCAAACAGACGCTGCACATTACCGGTGTGATCCGTCCCGAAGATCTCGCGCAAGACGATTCGGTGCTCGCGTCGCGCGTGGCGAACGTGCACGCTGAATTCAAAGGCAACGATCTCAAAGCTAAAGGGCTGCTTTCACGGATATTGAGTTGGTTGTTCTGATGCGAAACTTACTGTGTGCGCTCTTTGCTTTCATGCTCGCCGTATCAGCGGCGGGCGTTCCCGTATCCGCGCAAGGCGTGAGCCGTCCGGTTCGCGTGCGCGATATCGCGAAAGTGCAAGGCGTAACGGGTAACCAACTCGTGGGCTACGGTGTCGTTGTCGGACTGCAAGGTACAGGCGACTCGACGTCGGTCATTTTCACGAGCCAAACAATCCAGAACATTCTCCAGAGCTTCGGACTCTCGGTGAATCAACAGGGCGTGCGCACGCGCGACGTTGCGGCCGTGATCGTCACGGCAACGCTGCCGCCGTTTGCGCACTCGGGCGACAACGTCGACGTGACGGTTTCCGAAATGGGCGACGCGACAAGCCTGCAAGGCGGAACGCTCGTCCTCACGGAGCTGCGAGCGGCAAACAATCTCGTGTACGCAACGGCGCAAGGGCCCGTCTCGGTCGGCGGATTCGTCGCGGGCGCGAACGCCTCGGGCGTCGCGTCAAATTTCACCGGCGCGGGACGGATTCCGAACGGCGCCGTCATCGCGCGCGACATGGTCACGCCGCTGCAGAGCGATCCGACCGGGTTCAATTACGTGCTGACGACGCCCGACTATAAGACCGCGGCGAACCTCGCATCGCTGCTCAACGGTCGGTTCGGCGGCCGCTTCGCGCGAGCGCTCGACGGCGAAACCGTACATGTCACGCTGCCGCCGGGCTACATGGGGAATCCCGTTCAATTTCTCGCGGACGCCTCGGATCTGACCTTCCAGCAAGACGAGCCGGCGAAGGTCGTAATGAACGAGCGCACCGGAACGGTCGTTTTCGGCGGCGACATCAAGCTCGCACCGTGCGCGATCGCGCACGGCGATCTGACGATCACGATCACGACCGACAATCAGGTCGTGCAACCGCAGCCGTTCAGCAACGGCCGGACGGCACGTCAAGCGAACTCGCAAGTCTCCGCGACGCAACACGGCAAACAACTGACGTTCATCGCGGGCGCTGCGACGCTCGCATCGGTCGTGCGCGCGCTCAACACGCTGGGCGTCTCGCCGCGCGATCTGATTTCCATCGTGCAAGCGCTGCGTTCGGCCGGCTCGCTCCAAGCCGACGTGGAGATTCTGTAATGGCGGGCGATATCAGCGGCGTCGGCAAAAATGCGCAGGCGCAACCATTGACGCCGGAGCAGCAAGAGGCGCTCAAGCGGCTCCACCAAGCCGCGACACAGTTCGAAGGCGTATTCATGCAGATGGTCATGAACGCGATGCAAGAGACGGTGCCGACGAATTCGATTTTCGGCAAGGAGTCGGCGTCGGAGTCGACGTGGCAGTCGATGCTCAACGACCAACGCGCGCAAGCGATTGCGCAAAATGGAGGCCTCGGCATCGGACGCGTGCTCGAAGAGCAGATGCGCGGTCAAGTTCTATCCGATGCTCACCAAGAAGCCCACGTGGATGTCGATCGGAGGATGGAACCGTGACCGATTCCTGGGACGCGTTTGCAGCAGCGCTGCACGAAGAATCGAGCTTGTTGATGCGCGTGCACGATGCGGCGCAGCGCCTCACGCAGGCACTCGTTGCGAACAATCTCGCCGGCATCTCGACCGCCGAGCGCGAATTGGATTCGGCGCGTCAGGCCTATCAAGCCGGCTCGGGAAAACGGCGCGGAATGCAAGTCCGCGGGTTCGGAACGCTGTCGCTGCGGCAAGTGTGCGGCTATGCGCCGCGCCCAATGTGGCCGCTGCTCGGTCAGCGCATTCAAGAATTGACGACGACGTCGATCGCGCTCGGAATTACGACGAACAACAATAAGTCGCTGATCGTCGGCGGTATGGACCGCTTGATGAAGGTGACTGCCGCGCTCCAAAAGGCGCATAACGACGGGCCGGGCACGTATAAGCGCCGCGGATTCGTGCCGCCTCCGACCAACAGCGTGCTCTTGAGCAGTAAAGTATGAGCAGCTACTTTCCACAGAGTACGTTCTTCGGGCTCGACATGATGTCGGCGTCGTTGCAGTCGTTCTCGGTTGCCGAGAACGTAACGAGCGACGACATTTCGAACGCAAACACGCCCGGTGCGTCGCGCCAGCAGGTCGATCTTACGGAGGCGACGCCGCTCGTTGGTTCGCCTTTCATGGCGACGCACGTGCCCGGCACCGTGGGCCAAGGTGCGGTGATCTCGCAGATCCAGCGCATTCACGACAACGCGTACGACGCGATGTTTCGCGGGGCATCGTCGTCGCAGAACTATTATACGACCGAGCAGACGGTGCTGCAGGGCATTCAATCGCAACTCGGCGATCCGAATTCGGGCATCGGCACTCAGTATGCCAACTTCCAGTCCGCAATTGCCGCGCTCGTCTCGCAGCAGGGCGGCGGCAATCCCTCGGCCGCGCAGCAAAACGTCTTGCAGGCTGCGCAGTCGCTTGCAAGTTCGCTCGGCAGTGCATCGAACGCGATCACGACGCAGGAACAGTCGGTGCTCCAGCAGGGCGCGTCGCTCGTCACGAAGGTCAACGGCATTCTCGACCAAATTGCTGCGCTCAACGGACAGATTCGCGCGTCGACCGCGGTCGGCGACAGCCCGAATACCTTTGCGGATCAGCGCGATTACCTTATCGATCAGCTTTCGCAATATCTCGGCACCCAAACGTCGATTCAGACCGACGGTTCGACGCTCGTCACGGTCAACGGTCAGGCGCTCGTGAACGATACGAAGGTGTATCATCTTGCCGCGCCGGTCGTAGGGCAGGCGTCGAACGGTGCGCCCGCATTCAAGCTCGATTTCGATACGAATCCGCCGGCGGCGGCGAACGCGCCGGGCATTCCGCTTGGCTCCGGCCAGCTCGCGGCATTGCAGGACGTCTACAACAACAAGCTTGCGTCGTACGGCACGCAGCTCGATCAGTTCGCGAGTTCGCTCGCAAACGAAGTGAACCGGATAACCGAGTCGGCCTACGATCAGAATGGCGTTGCCGGAACGGCGCTCTTCCAGCCCATCGTGGCGTCGCTTCCGATCTCGGCCGGCAACATCGCGTGCGGAATGACCAATCCGAATCAGTTGCCCGTTGCGCTCGCGAACACGAGCGCCGGTACGTTGGTCGTGCCGCTGAATTCCGCAAACAACACCGTCGACACGTCGCAAGCCTTAATCGGAAACGGTTCGCTCGCCAATCCGCCGCAAGTTGCATCCCCCGGTCCGCCGCCCGTCACCGCATTGACGACCGGCACGCTGAGCGTGACGGTCGACGGCGTTTCACAGGCGTTCAACTATAATGTAGCGGCCGGCGGCAACGCCGACTCGATCAACGATTTCATCAGCAACTTCAATGCCGCCCAGCTCGGTGTGAGCGCATCATTCGATTCCGCCTCGCAGCAAATCGTCTTTGCGCGCGATCCGGAGAACGAGAGCCTCGCGCTTCGCGGCGCGCAAGCGCTGGCCGGGAGCCCGGCCTCCCCGACGTTCGCGATCGACGATTCCAATTGGCAGGCCGGTCAACCGGCAGCGTCGCTGCTCGGCGTGCTCGGCGCGCAGAATCTGCAGACGGCGGGCGGTGCGGTCGTGCAAGGGACGAACGCCTTCGCGAAAAGCGATAACGGGGCGGCCAACGCGCTCACGAGCATGTTCCAGTCGAACGTCGGTGTACCGGCGCTTGCGTTCACGTCTGCGAGTCCTGCGGCAGCGGGGTCGCCGACGACGGTCGCATTGCCTGCCGGCATTACGAACGTACAGGTCGGCCAAGTGCTGACCATCGACAGCCCGCCGACCGCGCCGAATTCGACCGAAAAGGTCACCGTGAGCGCGATTGCGTTCGATCCGACGACCGGCGTTGAGTCGGTGACGTTTACCCCGGCCGGAAATCACGCGGCGAACTATACGATTCAAAGCGCGCAGACGCAAACGCTGCAGCAGTTCTACGGTTCGATCATCACGCAGGTCGGGATCGACACGCAGACGGCGATCACCGGCACGGCGACGCAGACGAATCTGACCAGTACGATCGATGCGCAGCGTCAGAGCATCGACGGCATCAACCTCGATGAAGAAACGCAGAACTTGATCAAGTATCAGAACGCATATCAAGCGGCAGCGAAGACGATTTCGACCTTGAACTCGCTGCTCAATACGATCATCAACGGACTTGGTGTCGGACAGTAAGGAGGCTAACCGATGCGCATTGCAACGTCGTCGCTCTACAGCGAACAATCGTCTTCAATCGACGATCTGTACGCGACATACCAGAACCAGGGGCAGGAACTCTCGACCGGAAAGTCGCTCAATGTTCCCTCCGACGATCCTACCGTCATCGCCCAAGACCTCAACGTGCGCGCCGATAACGCGGTCCAGACGCAGCTTGGAAAGAATTACAGCGACCTCACCAATGAGTTGACGACGGTTGACGGAGCGCTTTCGAACCTGACGAACGCCTTGCAAAGCGCGCGAAATCTCGCCGTTGAAGGCGCGAGCGATACGATGAACGCGTCGCAGCGCGCCGATCTCGGGACGCAAGTGGATCAAATCCTTCAAGAAGTGATCGGCTTTGCCAATACGCAGTACAACGGAAAATACGTCTTCTCGGGAACCAACGTGCCGGCATCGGTCCCACTCGTGCAGGGCCAAGGCAGCCCGATAACGAGTGTGACGACGCAGGGCAACGTCGTGCAACAGACGCAGAAGGCGCCGAACGGAACGAGCATTGGGACGGGCGTCACATTGCAACAGGCGTTTAACGTCAATGCGCCGGATGGATCGCCGAGCGTTTTCCAGGCGTTGATCGACCTGCGCGACGCGCTTGATAGCGGTTCCGTCGTCGACGAAAGTCAGGCGGCGTTGAATCTGCCCGGAACGGCGATCACAAACAACACGCTGCTCTCCGCGCTGACCGCGAGCGGCGCTGGACAACTGATGGCGACGCCGCTGAAACCGGACTCGAGCGGCAACGTTGAAATCAATATTGCAAACGGCGTGAATACGAGCGGCGTAGATATCACGCTTACGCCGGGACCGGCTGTTACGGTCGCCAGCGCCGTTGCGCAAATAAACGCGCAGCTTACCGGCGCAAATATGGGAGTTACCGCGTCGTTCAACGCGCAGACGCAAAAGTTCGTGTTCACGAGCACGTCGAATCCGCCCGCACCGTTTACTATTACGGACGTCGCCTCAGCAGGCGCTGCATCACCGTCAAATTTTACGACGGCGTTCGGCTTGTCGACGCAAGCATCGAACACGAACTACATCTCGACGCAACTGGCCGACATCGATCAAGTCCTCAGCACGACGCTCAATGCGCGAGCGATTGTCGGTTCCGACATTCAGGGTTCGCAAACGCTGGAAAGCGCGGCCGGTTCACAAGTAAATAACGATACGGCCGTGCAGTCGGGCTTGGAAGATACCGATATACCTAAGGTGACGACGCAATTCTCGCAGACGCAGACGGTCCTTCAGGCCGCGTATGCGACGACGACGCGGCTCGAACAACACGACCTCTTCGACTACCTCAACGGCGGCTAGGAGCGTCGTATACGCATGAGTCTTTCGATGGAATCGGATATGAACGTAACCGACACGCAAACGATGGAGTTTCGGCGCTTCGGGATCTGCACGTTCTCTGAAACCGACGTCATTCGTTTTCCGTGGGGAATCCCGGGGTTTCCCAACCTGCGCCGCTGGCTTGCGCTCAACGTCGACCAAAACAATTCGTTCGTGTGGTTGCAGTCGCTCGATGACGTAAACGTGGCGCTGCCGACGATGGATCCGTACTATGTGTTCGAAGAGTACGATCCGAAGCTTCCAAATTATGCCGTCGCCGCTCTCGACATCGAAGGCGCGTCCGACTTCACGATGCTCTGCGTGGTCGTCGTGACGGATAACGCCGAAGAGATGACGATGAATCTCTTCGCGCCGATCGTCGTCAATCTGCGCACGCATACCGGCCGTCAGATCGTGCTGGAGAATTCCGGCTTCTCGGTGCGCCAGCCGATTCCGCGCACACCGATTCCGCCTTCAGTCAAAGCTGAGTCCGCATAATCCTGCGTAATTAAGGAAGAAGAGGGTGTGTCCGCCCTCCGGCGAGAAGGCCCGGCCTAGCGAATCGCCAAGGAGGGCCGGCCCCCATGCTCGTTCTGAGCCGTAAGATCAACCAGTCGATCATGATCGGCGACAACGTTCGTATTGTCGTCGTTGCCGTTGACCGCGATCAGGTCAAACTCGGCATCGAGGCGCCCCGCGAAGTACCCGTTCACCGCTCGGAAATTTACGAAGAAATCCAGCGCTCGAACCGCGTTGCGGCCGAAGCCGCAGGCGCTCCCGCGACCGAAGCAGCGAACGCGCCCGCCGCGACGCCGGCGACGATCGGAACGGCCTCGCGCGCGCGCCTGCAGCCGCGACGAAAATAGTTCGAGGCCTGCTAAAGTCGGTAAATCGCGGCTCCGATATTCCAACGGAGGGGACAGGACGTTCCCCTTCAGACTAGTCTTGTAACAACACGCGCACCGCGCGTTCATGGAGGAAAAATGAGTCAAGGACTCAGCATTGCCAATAATCTGTTGGCGAACAACGTTCAGCTCAACCTGAACAACAATCAAAACGCGCTCAAGAATATCGTCACGCAGCTCTCGTCGGGTCTGCGCATCAACAATGCGTCGGATGATCCGTCGGGCCTCGCAATCGCGACGAATCTGCAAACGCAGGTGGACGGCTACAACCAAGCCGTTCAAAACGTGCAGAACGCCAACAACGCGGCGCAAGTCGCGTCGGGCGCGCTGCAAACGACGACCGACATTCTGCAACGGATCCGCAATCTCGCGGTCGAAGCGGCGTCGGACATCAACTCGAACAGCGATCGTCAGAACCTGCAGGTTGAAGTTTCGCAGCTTCTGCTCGAAGTCAACCGGATTTCGCAGAACACGAACTTCAACGGTCAAGCACTCCTCGACGGCAGCCACGCCGGCTTCCAGGCGCGTCAACAAGCGAACCTGCACATCACGGCGAACACGGCGCTCTCGACGAACGGTAATATCGCGACGAGCCAAGGCATCAACTACGGCTTCCTCGCGGCATCGGTTTCTGCCGCGAACGCGAAGTTCCAGACGACCACCGGCGGTACGGCGGGCTTCGGCGGCACCGGTACGACCGACGGTACGATCGAGCTTCAGGTGATCAACACCGGCGTGTCGATCGCCGTGCAAGAAACGTTCGTCGACAGTGCGACCGGTAAGGTCTGCGTGTCCTCGAGCCTTTACGGTGCCAAAGGCGCTGCGGCGGCGTTCGACAACGTCAGCGTTCGCCTCGGTACGTTCACGACCGCGGATGTCGGCACGACGTCGTACATCAAGATCAGCCAGAACGTGGCTGCTCTGACGAACCCGAACAACCCGGCGCTGAGCTTCCAATCGGCGGCTGATGAAGGCGACGTCATCCAGATCGGTATCCAGGCGACGAGCACGCAAACGCTGCGCATCTCGAACATCAACCTGGCGCTCTCCGCCGCGAACGCTCCGTCGCTCGGTGCGGAAGACGCGATCGGTCAGATCGACAACGCGCTCCAGACGATCCTCAATCAGCAGGCGCAACTCGGCGCGGTCATCGTTCGCCTCAACGAAGATGCGAGCAACGACAACGTCGCAGCGGTGAACCTGCAGGCGTCGGAATCGTCCATCCGCGACCTCAACGTCGGCGCAGCGACGACCGAGTTCACGAAGCTGCAGATCCTCGTGCAAGTCGGCACGTCGGTCTTGGCGCAGTCGAACTCGAACGCGCAAACGGTTCTGGGACTCTTCCGTTAAACGCGGAAGCAAGCGAGCAATCGCGAAACAGAGAGCCCGCTCCGGCGGGCTCTCTTCTTTTTTATGAGCGTGAGCCGAAAACAGGAACGATGCCTATCCGGGTGACCTCGCGGCGCGCGGCGCCCGCGCCGCAACAAGCTCTTTCCTACGGTCTTCCGCAACCGCCCGCGGGATTCGTCCAGAAGCCGGCGGGCTTGACGTTATGCATGATCGTCAAGAACGAAGAGCGTTTCCTGGAACAATGTTTGCGCAGCGTCGGAAACGTCGCCGATGAGATTTGCATCGTCGATACGGGATCCTCGGATCGCACCGTCGCGATCGCACATGGGTTTGGTGCGCGCGTCGAGCATCGCCAATGGCGCAGCGATTTCGCATGGGCGCGCAACGAGGCGATCTCAATGGCATCGCGTCGCTGGATCTTGATGCTCGATGCCGACGAAGAACTCAAGCCGGAGTCGATTCCCGTGCTCGAAACGTTGAAAAACGTCCCCGCGCACACGACCGGGGTATGGATTCGGTGTTACAACCGCTCCGACGACTACCGCGGTACCGGTGAGATGTCGCACGCGCTGGTGCGCATTTTTCCGAATAACGAACGTATCCGGTTTCGCGGCTTGATTCACGAGTTCGTCACGCTTGACGAAAGCGCCAGCGGACTGAACGCGGTAAACGCGCCCGTCGCCGTCATTCACCATGGATACTTAACAGAGGTCGTCAAGCAGCGCGACAAGGCAAAACGAAATTTCGAAATCGTTCAAGCGGCGGCGAAAAAAGATCCGAGCGATCCCTTCGTCTGGTTCAATCTCGGGACCACCGCGTTCATGATGAAGGATTTCGAAGCGGCGCGTGACGCGCTCGAGCATATGCGTGCGCTCAACGGCGATGAAACGCGTGGGTTCATTGCAAACGGATATTCGATCCTGGCGGAGACGTACTGCGACAAGCTGGGCGACCCGAAGAAGGGTGAAGAGATCGCGTTCGGCGCGCTGCGCTTCTCTCCCCGCTACGCGAACGCGCACTTTCAACTGGGCAAAGCGCTCGTCGCGCAACAGCGCTACGAGCAAGCACGTGAGGCGTTTCTCGAGGCGATCGCTGACGGCGCATTCGTGCATCAGCAGTTCGTCGTCGACGATCAGGTCTCCATTTGGAAGGCGCATTCGGAGATCGGTTCAAGCTATGTAATTCAAGGCGACGATGCGGCGGCGGTCGAGTGGTTCCGTAAAGGCCTCGCCAACGCGCCGAAGGTACAGCCGCTCATGTTGAACCTCGCGCGCGCGCTCGAACGGCTCGGACAGTTTACGGAAGCCGGAGCGCTTTTCCGGCACGTGTACGAAGAGTTCGGCGACGATTACGGGACGATCGACTACGTGAACTACCTCTTGCGACGCAAAGACGGCGAAGCGGCGATCGCAATCATCGACGCGTGTCATCCGTCGCTCAGCGACGACGTCGCTGGGCAGTTGCTTCTCGCAGGCGCGCAGCTCGCCGCGAGCATCAAGGGCAAACCGGAAGCGTTGCGATACCTAGAAGCGGCAGCGGATCGCGCGCCCGGGTCCGCCGAGATTTTGAATTGGCTGGAAGCGGAGTACCGCGAGGGTGGCAACGACGAAGCACTGCAGCGGATGCTCGCGCGCGAGAAAGCAGTTGAGCCGCGCCGCGCCGCCGATTACGTTCGCCGCTCCTACCGCTGCAGCGGGGAAGGCGATCATGAAGCAAGTCTCGGATTAGCCGAAGCGGGCTTAGCGCTCGAGCCGCGCAACGCGTATCTCCATTTCAACGCGGCAGCGGCCGCGGCATCGCTTCACCGCACTCAAACTGCGTTCGAGCACCTCGACGCGATCACGATGGACACGCCGGCGTTGCACGTCGACGGGATGTTTCTGCGCGCGACCATTTTACATTCGCTCGATCGCGATGACGAAGCGCTCGGCGCAGTCGAGAAGATCCTTGCGGTTGCGCCCGCGCACACCGGCGCATTGCGCTTGAAGTCCTCGATTGCTGAAGCACGCAACGACCTCGTGCGGGCTGAAGACGCGCTCGCCTCGATTGCCCAAACGGATGGGGCACGCGGCGCGGTCGAACTCGCGGCGTTCTTTCTTCGTCAGGGACGGTTTGAAGAAGCGGCACGCGTAGCCGAAAACGCAATCGGGCGCTAGGGTCGATGGATTATTCGATCATTATCCCCGTCTTTAACAAGGCCGATCTGACGAAGCGTTGCCTGGACGCGATTCCGCGCACGACGGCCGGCGCCGGCATCGGCGAAGTGATCGTGGTCGACAATGCCTCCACGGATCACACCGCGGCTGTTCTCGCAGAGTTCCCGTCGATTCGAGTGATCCGGAACGAAACGAATCTCGGCTTCGCGGGCGCGAACAATCAAGCCGCACGTGTTGCGCGCGGCGAGTTTCTCGTGCTGCTCAACAACGACACGGAGCCCTGGGACGGGTGGCTTCGGACGATGCTGCACCATGCGCGCGAAGACAACGTCGGAATCGTCGGCGCGCGGCTTCTCTATCCCGACAAAACGGTTCAGCATGGCGGGGTCGTCGTAGGTGGTAACACGTTCGGCTTGCCGGACGGCATGCCGTATCACCACAACTATCTCGTTCGATTCGATGATCCCGACGCGGTGCGCGTGCAAGACCTGCACATGGTGACGGGTGCGTGTCTCTTGACGCCGCGCGCGTTGTATGAAGAGCTCGGCGGTCTCGAAGAGGCGTACTGGAACGGCTACGAAGATGTCGACTATTGCCTGAAGGTGCGCCGCAAAGGACTGCGCGTGATCTATGCCGGCGACGCGGTGCTCTATCATTTCGAGTCGCAATCGGGACTGCAACGCTTCCGGAAGGTCGCGTGGAACACCGAGTTGTTGCATCGCCGTTGGGGCAGACAATTCGTGTATGACGGCGTCGCGAAGCTCATCGAGCGAGGCCTGCTGCGCCATCCGTACCAGACGCTTCGAACGCTCAAAAGTCCGCTTGTCCTTCAAATTCAACCCGTAACGGTCGTCGTGCACACGGTCGAGCCGAATGCGGGCCGCGACGGTTTTGCATCGCGAATCCGCGACACCGCAATGCCGGTGGGTGAGATCGTGTGGGCGTTCGACGATGACGCGCTCGAACGCGCACGCGAAGCGATGCGCGTGCGCGGGGTGCGTCATGTGGCGTTCGTCCGCGGCGATACCGAACTCGAGCCGCATTGGTTGGAGGAACTCTATCGGCAGGTCGTCTCGGGCCAGACCGCGGCGGCCGCAACGTACTCGCCGCAATTGCCGCTTGGCGAGAACGTCGGAACGCTTGCCGCCGACGGGCGTTGCACGATCCTCGCGCTCCACGTGATTCCCGCCGATATGCAACTGAACGCGTCGGATACGATGGACGGTTCGATCGCCGACTTACTGCTGCGCCTCTTGCCGATGGGCTATGCTACCCGAGGTGCGGGTGAACGTATTGCAAACGTAGGAGACGTAGCGTGCGACCTTGCTTTCGAGTCGAAACATGGACGTTCGCTCGAGAGTTTGGCCGATACCGATCCCGTTGCAATGGAACCGTATCTCGCCGCGCCCCGGCGTCAGCGTCGCGCTCGTTTCCATCGTTACGCTGAGCTGGAACGCGCCGCAGTACACGAAAACCGCGCTGGAATCGATTGCGGCATACACGAGCGAACCGTATGAAGTGATCGTCGTCGACAACGGCTCGAACCCGGAAACCCTCGAAATGTTGCGCGGGATCGACGATCCGCACGTTCGCGTCGTTTACAACGATCGCAATCGCGGTTTCGGCGGCGGGAACAACGATGGCATCGCCGCCGCGTCGGGCGAGTACATCGTCGTCCTCAACAATGACGTCATCGTCACCGAGGGATGGCTCGACGCGCTCTTGGATCCGTTCGCGCGAGTCCCCGGCGTGGGCGTCACGGCGCCTCGCAGCAACAAGATCGTCGGCGATCAACAAGTGATCGACGCGCAATACGAAACGATCGCCGAGATGCACGTCTACGCCGCGCGGCGTCGCCGGCGATTCGAAAAGCGCGGTTTCCTTACCGATCGTGCAATCGGCTTTTGTCTGTGCATCGACCGCCGGGTCATCGAGCAGGTCGGCGGCTTCGACGAACGCTTTGCCGTCGGAAACTTCGAGGACGACGACTTTTCGATGCGCGTGCGCGCGGCGGGCTATCACATTTACGTCTGCGATGACAGTTTCATCCATCACTTCGGCAGCCAGTCCTTCATTGCGAACAACGTCGACTACGGCGCGACCATGCGATCGAACTGGATAAAGTTTGCCGAAAAATGGGGCTATCCATCGGCGGAGCTTCCTACCGAAGGATACGATCCACGGCGAAGCATCGTGCGCGGCTTCGACCGAACCGTTCACTATGCAGCGCTCCCGGCGCCTCGGG
This sequence comes from Vulcanimicrobiia bacterium, assembly GCA_963737065.1. Classification (GTDB taxonomy): domain Bacteria; phylum Vulcanimicrobiota; class Vulcanimicrobiia; order Vulcanimicrobiales; family Vulcanimicrobiaceae; genus JAMXLG01. The sequence continues at coordinate 228,656 of CAVTRC010000001.1, read as the reverse complement.
CGGATTCCGGAGATGCGGCCATCACTCGGCCGGACAACGAATGCGTCTTCGTCGCCGCCATAGAAGACGAGCGAACCTGGACGCGGGCCGCCGAGTTCGTTCGGCGTTACGTTCAGGCGTTCGACGTACAATCGCCGGTCACACTGATGATCGGTTCGCGCGGTGAGCCGAGTGCTGCAACGATCGCGCACCGGTTGGTGCGTCTCCTCGAGAAGCTCAACGTCCCGGCCGAACGCAGCCCCGATATTGCGATCAGCGATGAAGAAGACCTTGCCGCATGGCGCGCAAGCATCGAAGCGCGCGTATCGATCGATACGGATCGGATCAAAGATCGCAGTCCGAGCGCGCTGCGCCGGCTGCTCGAAAGCGTCGCGGTGCCATGAACGTGCATGATTTCCACTCCGCGCTTTGGCCGTCGCTCGACCGGGCACGCGCCGATGATCTTCTACGTGCGGAATACGTTGCCGTCGCGCGGATCGAGCCGACGCTGTCCGCCCGGTTGGAGGCGTTCGCCGATCTCGTGTTTCATCGCGCCGGCGAATGGTTGTTCGTTCCGCTCGTACGCGTCAACGGACTGATGCTCGTGACGCGCGAAGCGCCGGCGATTGCGTGGCCGCGCTCGCTTTCGTTTGTGAACGATGCTGAAATTTCGCAGGTGGAGGAACGCATCTTACCGTGGTTGCGCAGCTTGACGACGGCGCGGTTCTTCAATAGCGAGCAGATTCGTTTCTATCATGACGAGGCGCGGGCGGGCTTCGAGGCGGCACGATCGGCTGGGTTTTATGGGGCAGCGCCATATCGCGAAGCTTTTCAACGCGTTGCGCCGGGCGTCTACGCGCAGCGATTCGCGCGTGGGCGAGACGTCGCGGTCGCGGGACGTAATGCGGGAAATACGGCCGCCGCGCTTTCGAACGTGGCCGCATCGATCGGCATCGAACAAGATCCGCTTTCCGCGCAGTGGTTTGCGTCGATACGTAGTACGGCGCCGCTGAACCGCTCGCGCGAATACGAGTGTTATGTCGGGCCGCGGGAAGATGCCGTTGCGGCGCGCTTCAGCGCGTATGAGGGCGGCCCGCGAAACGATGACCGCGAGATTTCGATCGTGCAGCCGATTCCGATGCACGTTACGGTGTCGTTCGATTGTGAAGATGCGCCGGTCATCGGCACGTTTGCCGTTGCCGAGCACGACGTTCCGGTCGTCGCGTCGTCGATCCAAGCGCCGAAAGCGGTCGGCGGATCTTCGGGTGTCATACGACTCGTCGTTCGTGACGATGCGCTGCGGTTTCCTGACGCCGATCTCGACGAGGCCCGCGCGCTCGCCGGACAACTACGCAACGAAGGTTTTGACGCCGCCCTCTGCACCGCGCGCGACGTCGAGATCAGTCGCACCGACCTGATTCATGTGTTCGGCTTACGCCATGGGACGACGCTCGTCGAATTACTCCGCGACGCAGAGTCCGCACACGTCCCGGTCGTCGTCACTCCATATGCGGACGACCGGTTCGGCGAAACGATTTTAGCGGGCGACGGAAGCATGTCGATCGCGCGCGGCTCCGTGGATGCGCCGGTGATCGACGAGTACCACTGGGCCTTCGCGCGCCGTCGAATCGGCGGACTTGCGAGCGGCTCGCTTTACGACGAGGCTTCCGGCGTGCTCATGAAACGCGCCGCCGCGGCGCTCGTCAGTTGCGATGCTGAGGCGGACTTCTTGCGCGAGCGCTTCGGATACCGCGGAAGCGTCATTCCGGCCGGCGTTCCGGTCGATTGTGTTACGCCGTCCTCGCGCATTGGTTCCATCGTCGGTACGCAGCCGTACATCCTGATTCATGCACCGCTCGATGCGGAGCGCAATCAGCATTTCGCGATCCACGCCGCCAATCGCACGCGTCTGCCGCTGGTCCTTCTCGGGCCCGTACAAAACGTGGAGTATTACGGCTATCTCACCGAAACGGCCGGCCCGGCCGTCACCCTCGTTCGCGATGGCGACCTCCACGCGCCGGAGATCGAAGGTATCTACGCGCGCGCGCGGGTCGTTGCCGATGTCGGTGCGGCGGCTCGCGGCCTCTCGCGTCTCGCGCGTGGCATGGGTTACGGCGCGGCCGCCGTCGCGCCGAAGCCGGGATACGCATCGGCCGTATGGCCGGAACTCGTGACATCCGTCGACCCGATGGACGTATCTTCGATCGAAGCCGGATTCCGGGCGGCATGGGAACGCACCGTCGACGTTGCCGCTTTCCGCGAGGCGGCAGCAACGTCAGCTTGGCCTGCACTCGTCGCCGCCGTCACCGCGTACGGGCACGCCGCTGCCGTTCCGGTCGCCTAAACCGAAGTGCGCTTGGCGCCGATTTTAGAACAAGACGGATTCTAAGGAGAACGAGCGCACATGGAAGTTCAAGCGGCTCCAGCAGTTGACGGACAGCCGGGACCGGCGGTCGCGCAGTCGACGGCAGCAGCACAAACGCCCGGAAGCGTGCCGGGCGCCCTCCCCGCAGCGCAGGCGGAATCACCGGCGAACGATGATTCCCACGCCGGCATCGCTCCCGCTATCGCAAAACTGTTCGGCGGCGGCTCGCAGCCCGTCCGTTTGAACGTTTCGTACCGCGTCGAAGGCAACGACGTCGTCACGGTATTTTCGGACCCGAAGACCGGAAAAGAAGTCGCGCAGTTTCCGCCCGAGCTGTTGTTGGGTCTCGCAAAATTCTTTGACCAGCAATCCGGCGTCACGTTCGACAAGAACGCATAGCAGCAAGGAGCTACCGTGTCCTCGAATTCAGTTCCGGGTACTAACGTTCCCCCGGTTTCGTTTCCCGGCATCGCTTCGGGCATCGACTATAACGCGATCATTTCAAAGCTCACGCAGCTGACGCTTTCGCAAAACGTCTCGCTCAACGCGCAAATCGCCACGCTCAATGCCGCGAACACCGAGTTGATCAAGATCAATAATATGCTCAACTGCGTGCAAAACGCACTGGGCAACCTTTCCGATCCGCTGTTGTTCAATTCGTCAGTGGCGACTTCGAGCAATAGCGCCGAAGGCGCCGCGAGCTCGATCGCCGGTCAAACGCCGGTCGCGGGCACCTACACGATTCTCGGTCAAACGCAAGCCGCCGCGACAACCGTTACGAACAATCCGGCGGCCGGGCACTCGATCGTGGACGGCAGCCCGCCCTCGGATCAGGTGATCCTCGCGAAGTCGTATGCAGCCGTAACGCCGTCAAACGGCAACAGCGCGAGCGGAAACGGCAGCATTACGGTGCAAGGCTTCACGTTAACGTACAACGTCAACGTCGATTCGGTCGATTCGATCATTACGAAGTTGAATAACGACATCGCGGGCGGCGCGACGCCGATCGATTCCGGCTTCCACGCAAGCCTCGATTCGTCGACTGGTAAAGTCACCTTTTCGTCCACCGATAAGCCGATCACATTGGGTGCTCCGAGCGATACGGGCAATTTGCTCGATGTTTTCAAGCTGTCGTCGGCGCAGATCAACAACACGGCGACGAGCGGCAGTGTAACGAGTACGTCGGACATCGGCGGTATCAACCAGGGCGCCGCGTTTAACAGCTCGACGAATGCCGGGTACACGACCCCGGTGACGTCAGGCTATTTCACGATCAACGGCGTGCACATCAACGTCTCCGCGTCGGGCGACAACACTGCTTCGGTCGTCGCGCGCATCAACTCGAGCAATGCCGGGGTCATCGCGAGCTACGATGCGACGACGAACAAGATAACGCTTACGGCGAGCGCGACCGGTCCCCAAAACATCGTGGTTGGGGCGGCGGGGGACACGAGCAATTTCTTGAATGCGGCCGGCCTTACGACGACGAGCGGTGCGACGACGATGGTCGGTACGCAGGCTTCCGTGACGGTTGAAGGCCCGTCGGGCGTCAGCAATACCGTCTATAGCAATTCGAATCAAATAACGAATGCGATCCCCGGCGTTCAACTCAACATCAACGGTTTCACGACCCCGTATACGGTGAGCGTCGGGTCTGATTCATCGAAACTCGTGAGCGCGTTGAACACCTTCGTATCCGCCTACAATGCGGCGGTCACGGAAATCGACAACGCAACGATTGCACCCGCCGTGATCACGCCGCAAATTGGCTCTTCGACGACGGCGCAATCCGCGTCGGTCGGCGGCGGCGTGCTGTGGAACAGCGACATTCAGAACGTCAAGAACGAGCTGACGAGTCTTGTAACGGGCTTTTTCGGGAGTTCGAACGGCTCGTACAACTCCTTAGCATCAATCGGTCTGCAGCTAACCGATTCGTTCACGACGCTCTCGACGTCCTCGACGAGTGGTAACACGAGTTCTACAAACCCGAACCAACCCGTTTCCACGCAACAGATGCAGGGAACGGACGGAACGTTTCAAGCGCTCGACGTGTCGAAGTTGACCGCTGCTCTCGCCGCGAATCCGAGCCAGGTTCAGCAGATTTTTCAAGGTTCCGGCAGCCTGACGAGCAGCCTCGGGAGCTACCTCGGCAACGTCACGGGATTGCCAACCCTTCTCACCAACGGCATCGTGGGCGAGATGCCCGACGGCGGTGTCGCGATCGTGCAAGGGTTCGAAAACACGAACACGGACCGCATTTCCTCGCTCACCGCACAAATCCAGCAAATCACGGACAACGCGAACATGCAGGCGGATCAACTCCGTACCGAGTTCACTTCAACGGAAGGTCAATTGGCGGTCTATCAATCGCTGCAACAGCAGCTTTCCGGCTTTTTCAGCCAGAGCAGCGGCGCTTAACGTCTCATGAAGGCATCCGTCGAACAGAAATATCTCGAGACGTCGATCGCGACCGCGTCGAAAGAAGACTTGATCGTCAAGATCTTCGACGTGCTCATTATCGCGGGACAACAAGCGTTCGAGAAACTGACGAGCGACCGCGACGATATCACCGGCATTCACAAGGCGCTGCTCCGCGCGCAGCGCGCGTGCAGTTTGCTGATGGGATCGCTCGATATGGAGATCGGCGGCGACCTCTCAAAAAATCTCTTCCGCGTCTACGAATTCTGGCATCACGAACTCGTGATGGCGAACATGCAGAAGGACGCGAGCCGCGTCGAGCGCTTGTTGCCGTATTTCCGTGACTACCGCGAGACGTGGAACATGGCCGTCGGGCAGTTCAAGGTCATGAAGCACGCGCAGCGCAGTGTAGCGGGCGGCGAAGGAGGGTCGACGTTTGCAGCCGTCGGCTGACTGCGGCCAAGCGTTGCTCGAAGCCGTCGCACGCGACCTTAACGAACTGGAACGCTTGTGCGTCGAGATCGACGCGTCGATCGACGAGCGTAATTGGACCCGCCTCGGCGTAGCGCTTGCGGATTCTCGCCGCGTAACGCATTCACTGCACAACGGGATGAACGACGCCGTCGCGCATCGCACGCTCGACTTCGACGACGCCGTGTTTGCACGGGTCCGGTACGTCTATGCGTACCGGCAGCAGCGGATGCAGAAGCTACAAGCGATCCACGACCGCATCGGTGAACGATTGCGCCAGCTCTCGCGCTGGAAGACGTATGCGCGCGGCGTGACGATCGGAGAAAGTCCGCGCCGTTCGGCAGGATTAGACAGCCGGCACTAAATCGCCGGCCAGACGTACGAAATAGCCGCTGTTTCGTGCCGTTCGGCACCGGGCGGCGACGCCGCGACCGGAACGAGCCGTGGTTGGCCCTCCTTGACGACCGCCATGCGTGCCTCCGCCGTTACGCGCGGATCTTCCCAGGGCTGCGGTTGCACGGCAGCGGTCGCGCGATCGAAGTGACCGCATCGCACGCCGGCATGAAGAACAACGCGTGCGTTTTGCGCACGGAGTCGCGCGCAGAAGAGATAGTCTTCGTTGCAGACGCGAACGCGCGACGCGTTCGGCTCGATAAAAACGTGCGCGCTGAAGTACGGCGGGTCCATCGCGGCGAGCGCATCGAGACGCAAAAGTACGCATCCGAAGCCTACGCCGTCGACCGTAACCGGGCCGTCAGTGAAGCCGGGAATGTTTGCGCTCGTCGTGTCGTTCGGATTCCAACCATCGACCGCCATCGGGCGGAAGCCGTCGCGCGAGTAGTAGAGTGCTCCGGCAAGCGCGCACGCCGGGTCGTCGTCGAGCACGGCGCCCAGCTTCGCGACGGCGTCCTTCGGCACGATCATGTCGTCGTCGCACATCAACAAGCGATCCGCGCCGCGCGCAAGCGCGCGCCGCACGATCAACTCCCGTTGTGCCGGCACATAGTTTCCGCTTACGACGGCACGATCGACGGATGCGAACGTTTGGGGAATTTCTAGCGCGCTCAAACTTTCGAGGAACGGCTTCGCCGGCGAGCCGCTCGTCGGGATCCCGATAAGAAGTTTCACTCCGCGAGCGCGTTCTTGAACGCGGTCACGAGCGCGCGGGCAGCGACGTCCAGCTGATGCTCGGTTTGGAACAACACGCCGGTCGTGCGATCGAGGCGCAACCGAACAAATAACTTCTGCAATGTCGTCATTGCGGTTTGTGCATAGACGCGAAGCGCGTTTTCCAATGCCGCGCTTAATGCGACATCGAGATCGCGCCCCGCGAGACGTCGAGCTTGCAGAGCGAGCGTCAATTGCCGTGCTTTGACGAAGTCCCATCGCTCGCGGTCCTCATAGATCTTCGCGATGACGACGAGCGTCGGTTCCGTCAGCTCCGTTTCGAGGAACAAGGCGTCCCTCGACGCATGGATATCGCGTATCGGCGCCGGCGTTATGTCGTCGAGCGAAGCGATGAGGCGTCCCGCGTACTCCGTTATCGGTTCCTTTTTGCCGAGCCGCTCGTGAAGTGCAATCCGGTGCAGCACTTGCGATTGCGCGTCGAGATGCTTGCGCAACCCCAATGCGTCGCTGCCATCGGCATCCGTAGCGCATGCGAGCGCGCTTGCGAAGATACAATGGTTCAAAATCGTCGGCGCTTTCGAACCGTTGAAGGTCTGCTCGAAAAACGCTACCGTAGCGCGGTCTATCTTGGCGTAGAGCACGACCGCTTCGCGAGGCGCCGGCGCCGGTTCCGGTTCGCTCTCCGGCCCCGGATGCGGTTCGCGCACCGCTTCGGGTTGCGGCGGCGCTTCGGCGACCACTGCAGATTCAACGCGCGGTGCGGCGGACGAGAGCGCAGCGTCTGCAGCTTCGTGAATCAGCGTCTCTTCGGCGTCGAGTTCGTAGAACGGCAGGTCTTCGGCCGGAATATCGACCGGGACGAGCGGCTTCGGCACGAAGAGCGTCGGATCGGTTCGTTCGAGCTCGGTGGCGAAACCGATCGAGGCGCGGTGTTTGCGATCGACTTGAAATGTCCGCGCACCGACGACGGCGGCTCCCGTTGCGCGCACCGATGGCGCGAAAATCAGCGGCTGCCGGCCGAGCCTCACACCGAGCTTCCAGATAAACGTGTGCCGCGTTCCGCTTGCCATCTCGCCGACCGTTATCCCGGCGCCGAGGAACTGCTCTGCCGTGTCTTCGTCTACGCTGCGCCCGTCCATCACAAATGAACCCGGACGATAGCCGGCGCCGCCCGGCACCGGCACGCCGACGATGACGTTTCTTGCGATTTCGGCGCCCTCGTTCGCGATGCTGAGCGACGCGGTGACGACGGCACCCGGAATCACGTCCGCGGACGGATTAGCCGTCAGCGATGCGGCGAGCACAGCGGTCTGCGGTCGCGGCACGGGCGCTTCCTCGACGGCCATTCCGTCCTCAGCGAGCGTACGCGTTTGCCATGCCGTGGGCGCGGGCGGTGCAAGTCCGAGCGCGGCGCGCTGAAGCTCGATCAGCCGCATATCCGCGCTCAGGTCGAACTCCGGATCGACGTTCACTACGCTCGACGGGCGAAGAGTCGCGCGAAAAACCCGTGCGGACGCGGCGTTTCTGCGTGCGAAGCGCCGCCGTTGATTGATGGCGTTTCGACGGGCGGCGGCGCTGCTAGGACGGGCTTCGGCTTCAACGTAATCCCGCGCGCAACGAGCGACGTCCGCACGTGGTCTTCGATGACGAGCGTGCTGGCGCGGTCCGCAGCCTCTTGCATCGCCAGGTGCGCGATCATGGTCAGCCGTCGCGGAACGCCGGCTGCCGCTTCGGTCAGTAGCGTGCGCGCTTCAGGTGTGAACAACTGCGTGCCGGCCGCCAGTCCGGCACGAGCGAGGCGATAGTCGAGGACCGCGACTGAGGTTGTTTCGTCCAGAGGCATCAAACGGATCCAGGAATCGACACGATCGACCAAATTACCCTTCGCGTTTATGCGCGTTTCCAGCTCACTTTGGCCGAAGAGCAGGATGTTGAGCAGTTTACGCTGCGGCACGTGATAGTTCAGCAGCAGGCGCAGTGCTTCAAGGTTTTCGTCGCTGAGATTCTGCGCCTCGTCGACGATTAGTACGAGCGTGCGTTTCTCGAGAACCGCCGTTTCGAAGAAGAAATTTTTCAGCGCATTCTTAAGCGCGGCGCTCGAACGCGGCGGGAGCGCCAGGCCGAAAACGCGGCCGATTGCGATCAGAAATTCCGTCTCGGTCGCAAATGACGGGTCGAGGATTTTGCCGAGGACGACGCGGTCGTCGCCGAGGAGTTCTTGCTCGAGCGCAACGCTCAGACTCGTCTTTCCGGTCCCGGGATCGCCCAGGACAACGGTGAGCCCTCGCGATGCGTCGACGGAATCGTAAAGCCGGTCCTTGGCCTTGCGCAGTGCTCCGAGTTCGCAATAAAAATACGGATCAGCCGTATCTAAGAACGGATCGCGCTCGAGTCCGAAGAAGCGAAAATACCTCGACATGGGGTGAAGCCTAGTTTGACCTCACACGCGCAAGCTCATTGTCGCGCCCGGCGTTCTACCGCCTCGCGAAGCCGTTCGATCTCCGCCGCAGGAAACGGAACGCCGATCGGGCGACCGTCGACCGGTGCGTGAAAGTCGGTCCCCGCGGTCGCAAGCAGTTCGCGCGCGTGTACGCGTTCGAGCAGCGTCGTCTGCATCTTCGCATCCGCGGTTGGATGCGCGATTTCGATACCGTCGATTCCGAGCTCGATTAATTCGGCGAGATGCGATTCGCTGTGCAGGCGCTTCGGGTGTGCCGCGATCGCTACGCCGCATGATTCCCGGATTAACGCGATCGCTTTATCGGACGTTAAACGCTCCAGCGCGACGTACGCTTTCGCGTCGTCGGCCAAGTAGCGATCGAACGCATCTTGCACCGTCGAAACCGCGCCACATGCGACGAGCGCGCGCGCTAAATGCGGTCTGCCCAAACTTGCCGTGCCAGCCGCTTGCACCCGCACGTCGTCGAGCGAGAGATCGATGCCCTGGCGCCGCACCGCATCTACCATCGATGCCATGCGCTCTTCGCGTGAAACGCGCTGCCGGCGGAGCGCTTCGAGCAGCGGCGATCTGTTGTCGCTCACGCCGTACGCAAGAAGATGGACCGTATGACCGCCGTGATGCGAATCGACCTCAAGCCCGGGAATGCAACGCGGCGCGACATCTACGGGCATTGGATATGCTTCGAGTGTGTCGTGATCTGAGATGCAAAACCAATCGAGCCGTCGCGCCCGGACTTCGTTCAAGAGACGCGCGACCGTCCATACGCCGTCGGAGCACCGTGTGTGCAAATGGAGGTCGACGACTGCGCTTGCATTCACGCTCGATATCCTACGGCACGGTTCGCGCGTTCGAGCCATTGCGAGACGCACGCATCGAGGATCGGTCGTTCTATTGAAGCGATCGTCCACCGCGGATCGTCCGCCGCCGGAATATCGGCGTCGTTCAAAAATGCTGCCGACATACCATAACGCGAGCGTACGCGGTGATTGTCGTCCGCGAAGCGTTCCAAGAAGCCGATGTACTCTTCGCGGTGCAAGAGCGAGAAACGCTTGTTGAAGAGATCGCGCGGGAGCGAAGGCACATGTTGACCGATGAACTCTTCAGGGTTCGCCGGCAAACCAATGTCCGGAAACAGTTGCACGAATGCGGTGCCGAGCAGATGGCCGAAACTGAGACTTTCGTTCATTCGCGTCCGATGTAGGTCGAGACGAAGGTTGCGTGGATCGAAGCACGGCACGAGCGTCGCTAGCGCAGCCAAGAAATCATGGACGATCGTGACGGCATCGCCGCCCCCCGTATATTGGCGCACGTGGACGTTCTCGTGCCCGGTCGCTCGTTTGAACGCGTCGAGCAATTCGCTCGATTGCACCGTGACACGCCGGCCGCGCGCCTCAAACCCGCCGTGCTGCAGTATCTCGCCGATGAATGGCGAGAACAGCCGGATGTCGCCGTGCTTGATCCGCTCGGCGTACATCGACTCCGCGAATGCCGGTTGCGCGCGTAAGTAGACGAGCACTTTGGCGTCATATCCAACCGCGCGAATTCGCTCGACGAGCACCCGCAAAGCCGCCGGCCGGTCGAACAGTAGGGAAAACTCTTCGGAAGAGATGATGACATGCGGAGCCGTGGCCACCGTTAAATCGTCTATGAGCCGGTCGGTTTGTGCGGTATCTCCGCCGTCGAGGAGCTCCCATGCGACCGCATGCTGGCCCGGTACAACGCCATACCAGCCGACGCATGGAAAATAGAGTCCAGCGTCGGTCAGCGTCGTCGCGTTCCACTGTAAGAAGTTTTGGAGGAGGGTGGTCGCCGTCTTGTGCGTCCCGATATGAAGCACACAAATGCGCTCGGTCACTTCTAAGCTATCGGACCGCAGTGCCGATTCATTAAACGGCATGCCCACGTCGCTCGACGCCTATCTCGACGAACTCGAAGCTCGGACGATCTACATCTTGCGGGAGGCGTATTCGTGCGTGAATCCGCTGGCGATGTTGTGGTCAATCGGCAAGGACTCGACCGCACTTCTTTGGATGGTGCGCAAAGCGTTTCTCGGAGACGTGCCGTTTCCCGTTGTTTTGCTCGATACCGGCATGGAATTTCCGGAAGTCTACGCGTTCCGCGATTGGCTCGTGGGAGCGTGGAATCTTCCGGTGGACGCGGAACGCTGCCCGCCGGAGAGTACGGTCGACCAGACGCTGCCTCCGGCCGCGCGTCACGCTGCGCGGAAAACCGCAGGTTTGCGCGCATTGATCGAGCGCGGCAAGTATCGCGGGATCATCCTCGGCATCCGGCGCGACGAACAAGCGATCCGCGCAAAAGAACGCATCTTCTCCCCGCGAAACGCGGACGGATCCTGGGATCCGCGCACGCAGCCGCCGGAGCTCTGGGAGTACTTCCCGTACGACATTCCGGACGGCGCTCACGTTCGAATTCATCCGCTCTTGCATTGGACGGAACTCGATATTTGGCGCTATACGCTGCGCGAGAACATTCCGTACGTTCCGTTGTATCTCGCGAAGGACGGGAAGCGCTACCGTTCGCTCGGTGAGAGCAATATCACGTTCCCGATCGACAGCGACGCCGATACGGTCGAGCGCGTCATCGCCGAATTGGAAGTAACGCGTCAACCGGAGCGCGCAGGCCGCACAATGGACAGTGAAAGCGAAGACGCGTTCGAACGTTTGCGTACGTCGGGGTACATGTGAAACAACTGCGCGTCGTCATGGTCGGCGACGTCGACGCCGGCAAATCGACGATTCTCGGCCGTCTGCTCGTTGACGTCGGACAAGTCACCGAAGAGAAACTCCGTGAACTTGAATCGTCGAGCGCCAAACGGGGCGTTCCGATCGAGTACTCGTTTCTCTTGGACGCATTTCAGGTCGAGCGCGATCAAGCGATTACGCTGGACGTTTCGCGCGTGTGGGTCCGAACCACGGACGCCGAGTTCGTCTTCGTCGATGCGCCCGGACACCGCGAACTGATCCGTAATCTGTTGAGCGGTGCCTCTGAAGTCGATGCGCCCGTAATGGTCGTGGCGGCCGACGAAGGCATCACGCCGCAGACGCGCAAGCAGGCGTTGTTCTTGCAGTGGCTCGGATTCCGAGACATTCTCGTCGCAGTCAACAAACTCGATCTTGTGCGAGACGCGCAAACGGAATTTCAACGCCGCAAAGTCGAAGTTGCCGAGTTTCTCGGACAGTTGCAGATCGAAGCGCATGCGATTGTTCCGGTCGCCGCGCGTACCGGTGACAACGTCGTCAACCGCGGTTCGCTGACGTCCTGGTGGAACGGACCCACGTTGCTCGACGCGTTGAAATCGTTGGAACGGGCGGAGCAGGCTGCGGGCGGGCCGCTGCGCGTGCTCGTACAAGACGTTTATCGTCGCGACGGTTCTCGCTTTATCGCGGGCCGCGTCGAGAGCGGAGAACTGCGTCGCGGCGACTACTTGACGTTTTGGCCGCTCCAGACCGGTGCGCGCGTAACGCGCGTCGTGCAATGGCCGCACGACGTCGGACGCGCAGCCGCCGGTTCGCCGGTTGCAATCGAACTCGATTCGCGTGTCTTCGTCGATCGCGGCGCAGTCGGAAGCCGTGCTTCCGATGCTCCGGAGCTCGGACATGTACTGCAAGCCCGTGTGGTCTGGCTCGGCGCGGATCCCGCAAAGGCGGGTGAAACGCTGCGCTTGCGTCTGGGAACGCGTGAAATTCCGATCACGATTCAGCGCATCGATGAGATCGTCGATCCCGAGACGCTCGAGCCGAAAACCGGCGAAGAGCTGCGCAGCGGCGACGTCGCCGTGGTGACGCTCGTCTCGCGCGAACTGATTGCAGCCGACGTGGGACTCGACGGATCGAGCATTACGCGATTTATTCTCGTGCGGAACGGCACGATCGTTGCCGGCGGACGCGTCGACGCCGTCGTCGGCCGCGCGCGCGGCGAAGGCGCGACGAACGTCGTAGCAATGACGTCGTCGGTCGACGCGCAGGAACGCGCGCAACGTAACGGACATAGCGGCGGCGTGTTCTGGCTCACGGGGTTGCCGAGCGCCGGCAAATCGACGGTTGCAATGGCGGTTCAGCGAATGCTGTTCGAACGCGGCCGCAACGTCTACGTTCTCGACGGGGACACACTACGCACGACGCTCAACGTCGATCTCGGATTCACCGACGAAGATCGGGCGGAGAACGTTCGGCGCACGGCTGCGGTCGCGGGCGTTTTTGCGGACGCGGGGTTCGTTGTCGTGTGCGCGTTGATTTCACCGTTCGCCGCCGACCGCGAGCTGGCGCGCGCCGCCTATCCGAACGCCTTCTACGAAGTTTACGTATCGTGCGATCTGGCGACCGCCGAACGTCGCGACGTGAAGGGTCACTACCAGCGGGCGCGCCGCGGAGAGCTCGCGCATTTTACCGGCATCTCATCGCCGTACGAAGCGCCGGAAACGCCCGATTACGTGGTCGATACGGCATCGCAACGCGTCGACGAATCGGCAGCCGGGCTTCTCGAGTTCATCGAGGCACAGGTACTCGCGCGCGCCGGCGTCTTCTAACGCCCGTCCTCCGCGAAGCCGATACATCCTCTGTGACCGCCAGCCGCCCGCGCCTCATCGTCGTTCTCGGAATGCATCGTTCGGGTACGTCGGTAACGACGAATCTGCTCAATGCACTCGGCGTTCCGCTCAGTGACGACTTGATGCCCCCCACCGCTCACAACGCCAAGGGCTATTTCGAATCCAAAGAGATTTCTCGTCTTCACGACGCGATTTTGGCCACGATGGGAATGGAGTGGAAGACGAGCTCGATGATCGTGCCGTTCCCCAAAGATTGGTGGCACGTGCCGCAAATCGAGCAATTTCGCGAAGAGCTCGCCGGCATTGCGGTACGAGAGCTGGATCGTTACGGCGGTTTGTGGGGATTTAAGGATCCGCGAACAGCACGATTGTTACCGGTGTGGCTCGACATCATCGAGCAACGGGGATTCGACGCGCATTTCGTTCTGGTCACGCGCAACCCGAACGACGTTGCGAAGTCGCTGGAGGCGCGTGACGGCATCGATCCGATGCATTCGGAGGTAATGTGGCTCGAGCACAATGCCGACGCCATCTCCCGGCTGAAGGGCAACGTTCACGCGATCGTGGACTACCGTTACTGGATGGAGACACCGGTCGATCAAGCCGCATATTTGGTCGACCGTTTGCACTTGCCATGGACGGGAACGCGTGAACAACTCGCGTCGCTAACGAGCAGCGTGATCGATTCGCGCCTTGCGCATCACGCTGGCTCGAACGCAGGGTTTCGGCTTCCGTTCACCGCGCCGATGTACTCGGCGCTGCTCTCGCGCGACCTTCACCAGCTGATCGGCCTAACGGAAGTGCTCAATATTTCGCGCGGTTTCGCGCAAGTGATGTTGGCGGGTGCGCGGGCGGAGTTCAAAACCGAGCTCGATCGAGTGGTCGCGAACGCGCAGGTCGAAATGCAACGGGTACGGGCCGCATATCGCGTGGCTGAAGAGGCGCGCCAATGAACGTTGAAGTACGCATCCACATCAGCCCGACGCCCGCATTTTTTCGTCAGGTCGAATACGTCTGGCGGTCGTTTCTTGCATGCGGCGGCATTACGGCGACCGCGCAGTTCATCGTATTTATCGGGGAAGATTGCGATCCGTTCGATGTGCCGGCGCGGTACGCGTGGGCTCGAGAAGCAAACATTGAATGGCGGTTCATCGACCGCGAAAAATTCCGCCGAATGTCGTACTTTGCACCGGATCGTATCAGAATGGATACGGACGCTGATCTGGTGCTCTTCCTCGACGCCGACACCGTTCTGATCCGGCCGCTCGATGATATCATCGTCAGCCTCCTCGCCCAGCCGGTTGCTGCGGGGGTTATGGCGCACGTTCCGCCTTTTCGCGGAAGCGGTTTGTCATGGGAGCAAGTTTTTGCGTCGGTAGGATACCGGCTCCCGGTAGACCGCTTTCAGCACCTGGGCTGGGGCACGATGTACAACGAAGAAGTGAACCGCTTCGCTCCGATCTACTACAACTTCGGTGCGGTGTTCGTGCCGGGGCCGGCGATGAAGGATTTTGGGCCGGAATACGAGCGTTGTCTCGATCTCGTCTTCGAACGCGCAGCGGTTTACGCAGCTTACCGGGCGCAATTTGCGCTTACGCTCGCTATCTACAAGGTCGGATTGCCGCACCTCGCGCTCGAACCGAGGTTCAACTTTCCGAACCTCGACTGGGCCGAGCGCAAATTTCTCATCGATTTGGCAGATGTCCGCGTACTTCACTACCTCAACGAAGAGGTTCTCGGTCCCCGTCCCGTTACGTGGGGCAGCGAAGAAGCGTTTCACGCCTTCTACACGCGCAAAGATTTGGGCGGGGCAAACGAGATCCTGCGCGCGCGTGTCGCGTCACTTGCACGACCCGCCGTGGCGGTCTAGCGGCGCGCCACGATCATGATCGCGCCCGCGACGTCGCGGTAGCGATCGCCGATCGGCCACAAGCCACGGAATTGGCGGTCGCCGATAATGCCCGCCTCGGCAATTTTCTCGTTTTGGAAGTCGGCGAAAAGCTTAAAGGCAAGACCGTGTTCGCCAACGATTTCGAATCCGGCCGCGCGCACATCATGACGCAGTGCATCCCAGTCGTACACGCGCTGGTGGCCATGATGGTAGTCGTTTTCCGTGAGCGCGTAGACCGATTCGAGCAATCCCATCTCGACCGCCAGCTGACGCGAGAGCGCCCTTGCGTTCGGCACGGTTAGCGCAAGGTGCCCACCCCGCTTCATGAACCCTTTCACGTGTGTCATGAGCGTTATGGGATCGTCGACGTGTTCGAGGATATGATGCATCACGACGAGATCGCACGGAGACCCCGGCGCAAACGTCTCGAACATCGAGTGAACGAAGTCGACCTCGAACGGCGCGACGTGTTCCCGAGCGATTGCAATGAAGCGTGCCGAACCATCAACCGCCGTTACATGGCGGCATTGTTGCGCGAGCAACCGTGTAAGCCGCCCCGACGCCGATCCGAGTTCTATGACGCCGGCGTCCGCGACTGCGACATGATCCGTCAGCTTATCGATGAACTCGAGGCGTTTGTATTGCTCGGAAACCGTATCGATCGCATACGTTTCGACGAGCGAGTCAAGTTTATCGGGCGTAAACATGCATGCTCCTTTCTAGATGTTCGAGTACCGCGGGTACGGCGTCCGTATCGAAGCACGGGATACCGGCGTCGATGCACGCCTGCCTGTCGGCAAAACTGTCGTCGATCAGCAGACCGCCGCGCCTCACGTACTCGGCTTTCACGGCGCTGCGATCGATGAATACAAGGTCGTCGAAGAGCTCGATCAAATGCCGTTCGTGCAACCATTGAACGGCGTCGCCCGCATTGCGCGAGAGCAGGACGATGCGCTTCCCGTAATGTTTCGCCGCGAAAAGCAAGGCGATCAATTGAAAATTCGGCACCCCTCGGATGCACAGAGTGTCGTCGAAATCCACGAATAGATCGTCAAAGTCCAGATCGAGGTGGAAGCGAGACACGAACGAGCGATCCATTACGGTCGCGTGAGCCGTGGGCGAAACATCGACGGGCAGCCGCCGATGCTCGAAGATCGTCATTAAGGGAAGGTTGACGCCATTCACGCGCGCCAATGTCGCGCCGCCCGGAATGCGTGCGCCCACTTCGAGCAGCACCCAATCGTCCGCGGCGCGTTCCTTGAGCTGAAAGAACCACGCGCCATAAAATTGGAAACGCCGCGCGATCGATTCGGCATACTCTCGCGCGCGCATAACCTCGACCCCCTGCGAACGCACCGAGATGCCGGCGCGAACGCGAACGCGCTCGCGAGGGGCGGCGTACAACAACCCATGCTCTCGGTCGGAGAAACAGTCGACGGTGACCTCGCGCCCCGGCAGATACTCGCACACGACGGTGCCGTGCATCGACGACGCCGCGCGTCGCCGTTCCGCCTCGTTGTGGCACAGGAGCACGCCTTGGGAGCCTTGTCCGCGATCCGGCTTTATGAACACCGGAAACCGCTCGGGAATCTCATCCGGCATGTATCTTCGCGGAACGGGCACGCGGCCTTCGAGGGCCTCGTATGTTGCTGATTTGAATCGTGTGATGCTGACCGTGGACAAGGGCGAAGAGAGGATATCGCAGGGGATCGCTGATTGCGCGGCCATCAGCGCGAGCTGTACGTCGTCGTGAGCCGGGAAGATGTAATCGATCGCGTACGCTTGGACGAGAGCGTTCACGTCCGAAACAAACGATGGAGCATCAAAGTGTGCGACGCGATGATTCGACCGATACACGAACTGCGCATGGCTGTTATCCGTCGATTCCGCTCCGAAGAGCGCGATATCACGCCGGCGCACGAGCGCATCAAAAATGTCAAGACCGATTTCGGTGCCGGACGGAACAACGAGAACGTTCATCGCGATGCTTCCACGATGACCGAAATGACGTCGTTCTGGCGCCGCTCGTCGAGGTCGGGAAAGATCGGCAGACAAAGAACTTGCCGAGCAATTCGCGTCGCGACGGGCAAGTTCGCGGCCGTCGCGGACGCGAGCGCGCGATAGGGCGGAAATTGGCTGATGAGCGGATAGAAATAGCGCCGGCTGTGGATGCCGCGCGTCTTCAAACGTTCGTAAAGGCCATCGCGGCTCATCGCAAAGTTGTGCTCAACGAAGATCGGGCAATACGAGTAGTTCCAGTCAGTCGCGTCCGGGAGTGCGACGCCGAACCGGATTCCCGGAACGCGCTCGAGCGCGTCGGCATAGCGGTCGTAGACGGCACGGCGCTTCGCGAGGATTTCGCCCATATGTCGCAGATGAACGAGCCCAAACGCGGCTTGCAGCTCGTTCATTTTTCCATTGATGCCCGGCGCGACGACCGTCGTTTCATCCTCGAACCCAAAGTTCTTCAGCAGATCGATCCGTTGTTTCATCGCTCGATCTTTGCAGACGATCGCACCCCCTTCGAACGTGTTGAATGCTTTCGTCGCATGGAAGCTGAGGACCGAAAGATCGCCCGCGGAAGCGATGGAGCGCGACGACGCGCGCACGCCGAATGCATGAGCCGCGTCGTAGATCACGCGAAGGCCGTATCGGTTCGCCATCGTTTCGAGCGCGCCGACGTCGCACGGAACGCCGTACACGTGAACGGGCATAATGGCGGTCGTGCGCGGCGTAATTGCCGCCTCGACCTTCAGCGGATCGAGATTCAACGTGCGGCTGTCGATGTCGACAAAGACCGGCGTGATCGCGTTCCAATGCAGCGCGTGCGTCGTCGCGACGAAGCTGTACGGCGTCGTAATGACCTCGCCCGTCACGCGCAGCGCCTGAAGAGCCGTGATCAGCGCGATCGTACCGTTTGAAAAAAGCGAGAGGTGCTCGACGTCGAGGTGCTCGCAGAGGCGGGCTTCGAGTTCCGCATGAAACGGGCCGCCGTTCGTGAGCCACTTCGATTCCCAGATGCGTTCGACGTACGGCAGAAACTCGCGTATGGGCGGCAGATACGGCTGCGTTACATAGAGCGGCTGCTCCGCCGGTTCATCGGGAAGAGGCTGCAACGAGTGTCGGCCTTTGGCGCTCTTTTGCTACGAGTTCTGCTGCTCGATACAGCGATTCAAATTGACCGGCGTCAGTCCACCAGCCATCGAGCACGTCGTAGAAAAGATCGCCTTCTCTGATGTATGCGTTGTTGACGTCGGTGATCTCGAGTTCACCGCGTGCGGACGGCCGCAAGCGCTTACAAAAGTCGAATACGCGCCGGTCGTACATGTAGATGCCCGTTACGGCGTAGCGGCTCTTGGGCGTAACCGGTTTTTCCTCGATTCGAACGATTCGATCGCCATCGAGCTGCGGGCAGCCAAAGCGCTCGGGATCGTCGACCTCTTTGAGAAGAATGCGCGCGCCGGAGTCCTGGTCCTGGAACTTTCGAACGAACGGCGCGATGTCGTCTTGGATGATATTATCGCCGAGAATAACGGCGATACGTTGTCCTTCAGCGAAATGTTCGCACAGCTTCAAGGCGTCCGCGATGCCGCCTTCACCTTCTTGATACGTGTAGTAGATGTCTTTGAGACCGAACTCTTTGCCATTTCCCAGAAGACGCAGAAAATCGCCCGCGGAATTACCGCCGGTAACGATCATGATGTCTTTGATGCCCGCGCGTACAAGCGTTTCGATCGGGTAGTAGATCATCGGCTTGTCGTAGATCGGTAAGAGGTGCTTATTGGTCACCTTCGTGAGCGGGCGGAGGCGCGAACCGAGGCCGCCGGCGAGAATGACGCCTTTCATAGTCTCTTCAGTTATCGGTGGGCGTACTGTCGTTTGTAATAATCGACGAACTCGCCCGACTTGAGGGGACGCCACCAGTCTTCGTTCTCGCGGTACCAAGCAATCGTGCGAACAAGACCCTCGTCGAAGGCCACGCGAGGCATCCAACCGAGCGCACGCACTTTCGACGTGTCGATCGCATAGCGCCGATCGTGGCCCGGCCGATCGGTGACATGCCGCACATGTGTTTCCATCCGGCGTCCGCATTCGCGTACGAGCAGCTCCGTAATCTCAACATTCGTACGCGGATTGCCGCCGCCAATGTTGTATGCGTTCCCGGCCGCCCCGTTCTCGAGCACGTGCAGAATCCCGCGCGCGTGATCTTCCACGTGCAGCCAATCCCGTATTTGCATTCCGTCGCCATAGAGCGGGACGGGCCGATCGTCGAGCAAGTTGCTCACGAAGAGCGGGATCAGCTTCTCGGGATATTGATACGGTCCGTACGTGTTGCTGCCGCGCGTGACTAGAACGGGCGTTCTGTATGTCGCCCAGTAAGCGAGCACTTGCAGGTCGCCGCCGGCCTTACTAGCTGAGTACGGACTGCGCGGGCGTAACGCATCGGTTTCGACCGAACTCCCCTCCGTGACATCGCCGTACACTTCGTCCGTCGATACCTGAAGGTAGCGTGGGATCGATCGTTCACGCACCGCTTCGAGCAGCATGTGCGTGCCAAGAATATCGGTGCGGAGGAACGCTTCGGGCTCGAGAATCGATCGATCCACGTGGGTCTCCGCCGCGAAGTTTACGATTGCGTCCACTCCGGTTCCGATTGCCGACTGGATTGCGGCCGGATCGCAAATATCGCCGCGAACGAAACGGTAGCGTGGATCGAACTCCACGTCGCGCAGATTTGCGGGATTCCCCGCATACGTCACCGCGTCGAGGTTGATCACCTCGAGGCCCGGACGCTCGCGAAGGGCCAATCGAATGAAGTTGGACCCGATGAAGCCGAGTCCGCCCGTAACTAGCCAGCGCATCGTACAGGTCTTCGGTCGTTGAGGTCACGTCCTTAATCCGGTGTCCCGCATCGACGATTCGCCGTGCGGCCCTCGGCTGCGCCGAATCCCCACTTCCGCAATATTTGAGCTGCGTGATATACTCGTCCGGCTGCCCTTGAGAGGGCGCATCTCACTATGCTCCGGCACGGACGCTGGGCGAGGGCTTCCGCGTCGCGCGGAAACCCATATGGTCCCACGACACGGATCGCACGCACGACGCACGCGGCCCGGGGCCAGAAGGGAGAACCCTGTGTCTGTCATTTCCATGCGTGAGCTCCTCGAGGCCGGCGTGCACTTCGGTCATCAGACCCGGCGCTGGAACCCGAAGATGAAACCGTACATCTTCCAGGAGCGCAACGGCATCTACATCATCGATCTCGCGCTCACCGTGCAGAAACTGCGCGAAACGTACGAGGCCGTCAAGCAGATGGCGCGCGAGAAGAAAGTCATCCTGTTCGTCGGCACCAAGAAGCAAGCGCAGGACGTCGTGCGCGAAGAAGCCGAACGCGCCGGTACGTTCTACATCAACCAGCGCTGGCTCGGCGGCACGCTGACGAACTTCGCGACGATTCAAAAACGCATCGCGCGTTTGCGCGAGCTCGAAGGCATGAAGATGCAAGGCGACTTCGACCGCCTTCCCAAAAAGGAAGTCGCGAAGCTTCAAGATGAGATGAACAAGCTCGAGCGTTTCCTCGGCGGCATCAAAGACATGCATCGCTTGCCCGACGCAATCTTCATCGTCGATCCGAAGAAAGAGCGCATCGCAGTGCTCGAGGCGCGCAAACTCGGCATTCCGATCATCGCGGTGATCGATACGAATTGCGATCCGGACGAGATCAATTATCCGATCCCGGGTAACGACGACGCGATACGTGCCGTCAAGCTGATGGTCAGCAAGATTGCCGACGCCATCATCAACGGGAAGACGGAAGGCGAGAGTGCGTACGAGTCCGAGACCGCGTATGCGGAAGCGAGCGACACGTACGAAGAAGAAGCCCCGATGACCCTTGCGCAAGCCGAAGCATCGCTGTAGCTACATAAGGAAAAACCGTGTCCACCTCAATGTCCTATTCACCGAAAGCCGACGAAGTCAAAGCGCTGCGAGAAGAGACGAGCGCGCCGATGATGGACTGCCGCAAAGCGCTCATCGAAGCAAACGGCGACATGGCGAAAGCCAAAGCGTATCTGCTCGAACGCGGCGCTGCGCAAGCCGAGAAGAAGGCCGAACGGTCGGCGAACGAAGGGCTCGTCTCGAGCTACATTCACGCCGGCGGCAAGATCGGCGTGCTTGTTGAAGTCAACAGCGAGACGGACTTCGTTGCGCGCAACCCGAAGTTTGCCGAGCTCACGCGCGACATTGCAATGCACATCGCCGCGATGTCGCCGCAATACCTCGATCGCGCGAGCGTCCCGGACGCCACCGTCGCAAAGGTCAAAGAGGATTTCAAAGCCGCCGCTCCTTCGGGCAAATCCGCCGACATCGTAGAGAGAATTGTGGAAGGGAAGCTCAACAAATGGTACGAGGAGCACGTGCTGCTCGATCAGCCGTTTGTAAAGGATGACACGCTGTCCGTGAACGATTTAATCAACGCGGCGGTCGGGTCGCTCGGCGAGAACATCAGGGTTCGCCGGTTCGCAAAGTTTGCACTCGGTGAGTCCTAAATATAAACGCGTCCTGTTAAAGATCTCCGGCGAAGCATTCGCCGGAAACGAGGCCGGAGTTGACGTCAATACGACGCAGGCGATGGCCGAACAAATCGCGGATGTCAGCCGCGCCGGGGTTTCCGTTGCCGTCGTTGTGGGCGGCGGAAACATCTGGCGCGGTAAGCACCATGAAGATGCCGGTATGGATCGCGCGACCGCCGACTATATGGGGATGCTCGCGACGGTAATCAACGCGCTTGCGTTGCAAGATTCGCTCGAACGGATGGGCGTACCATCACGCGTGCAAACCGCGATTGCGATGCATCAGATCGCCGAACCCTACATTCGGCGCCGGGCGATGCGTCATTTGGAAAAGGGTCGCGTCGTTATTTTTGCGGCGGGCACCGGCAATCCGTACTTCACGACCGACACGACGGCTGCGCTTCGCGCCGTTGAAATCGGCGCGGAAGCAATTCTCAAGGCCACGAAGGTCGACGGTATTTACACCGCCGATCCGAAGAAAGATCCCGCCGCAACACGCTTCGAACGGCTTGCGTATATGGAAGTACTCCAACGCGGACTCGAAGTGATGGATTCGACCGCGATGGCATTGTGCATGGACAATAACTTGCCGATCGTCGTGTTCGACATGGCGGTGCCGGGCAATATCCGCCGTGTCGTCGAAGGCGAGCCGATCGGTACGATCGTCGGCAAAGAACCGCAACTCGCGACGGGAGGCGTTCGATGACTGATTTCTTTAAAGACGTCGAATCGAAGATGACCAAGTGCGTTGATGCGACGCGCTCGGAATTCGCGTCGATTCGGACGGGACGCGCGACTCCCGCGCTCCTCGATCGCCTCCATGTCGAAGCGTACGGCAACGCCGTGCCGCTCAAACAAGTCGCCGGCGTTTCGACGCCCGATGCGCGTACACTGCTGATCACCGCCTGGGATAAGGGAGTTGTCGGCGAGATTCGTAAGGCGATCGAAAAGAGCGATTTGGGGCTGACGCCGAACATCGACGGGACCGCGATTCGTCTCGTCATTCCGCCGCTCAACGAAGAGCGGCGGCGCGATCTCGTGAAAGTAATAAAGAAGAAGGCGGAAGACGGCAAAGTCGCGGTACGGAACGTTCGCCACAAAGCGCACGACGATCTCAAGACGCAGTTGAAGAGTCATGAAATCACGGAAGACGACAACAAGCGCATGCAGGATCGGCTTCAAAAGCTGACCGACAAGTTCGTGAAAGATATCGACGACCTCGTCGTCGCCAAAGAAAAAGACATCATGGAGGTGTAATGTCGGCGCATCCCGGCGACCTGACGCTCATGACCGACATAGATGCTCGGGCGGCTCTCTCCGGCCGCTCGATCCGCATCTCCATCCTTGCTCCCGTCGGGTTGTGGTTGGGAGTCGGCCGCTTGCGCGTGCTTCGCGCGGCCGAGCACGTTGGAATGGTGCACCTCGTTTGCGGTTACGAATCGTACGAGAAACGACAGTAACAAGCCATGATCGTCGTCGAAGTCGCCGCACCGTACACTGAAAACCTGATGACCGAGGTCCACCGGCCTACTTTGCGCGCAGATTTCTACGACGCCGTGCGAAAGCTCGCCCCGTGTCAATCGTGGTACGGCCGATCGTGAGCGCGGGCGTCGCGGGAGCGCGGGCGCATCCGATCACCATTCGCCGCGTCGTCGTCGGATGTATCGTTGCGGCGGTCGGCCTTGCGACCGTGTTCGTGCCGTGGCTCTTTTCACTGCTCGTGCTCGTCATCGCGCTGACCTCGCTCTACGAGTTGAATGCACTATGCGCGATGAAAGGGCAGCCGTTGGAATATCCGGTCGCGATATTTGGCGTTGCGGCCTATGTTATTCTGGCCGCAATCGGACGATTGCACACGTGGGAAGGCGTCTTACTCGCCGGCGTCACGATCGCGAGTTTTTCGATCGGTATGTACGGCGAACAGCAAGGCTATTTTGCGCGCACGGCTTACACGCTGCTTGCCGTGCTGTACATCGGCAAGCTGCTAACGTATTTCGTTTTTATTCGAAGTGTGCCGGGTGTCGGGTTCTATTGGACGCTTTACGTCATCGTGTTGATTGCACTGACCGACATATTCGGGATGCTGATCGGCACGATGGTCGGGCGTCATCAGCTCACGAAAATCTCGCCGCGTAAAACCGTCGAAGGTTCGCTTGGCGCGCTCATCATCGTTACCGCGGTGGCGGCGCTCGCGGCATTCTGGCTACCGGAGTTGCACCTGCGATGGTGGCAGGCGGCCGCGGTCGGCTTCGTTACGTGCATCGCGGCGCAAGCCGGTGACCTTGCGGAATCCGCGTTGAAACGCGATGCCGGCGTGAAGGACACCGGCACGATGATTCAAGGACACGGCGGCGTACTCGACCGCTTCGATTCGTATCTTTTCGGCGGCATGGCGTTCTTCGGAACCGTCCATTTGCTCGGCGTGATGCAGGTACAGATATGAAACGCCCTTCGACAAGCTCAGGACAGGCTAAGAGAGTTGCGATCTTAGGGAGCACCGGTTCGATCGGGACGCAAGCGCTCGACGTAATCGCACGGTATCCGGAACGCTTTGCCGTTGTTGCGCTTGCTGCGGGACGCAACATCGAACTATTGAGCCGCCAGGCCGAGCGGTTTCATCCGGTTATCGTAACGAGCGCGGCGGACGGTCCTGAGGGACTGATGCGCGTCGCCGTCGAGAGTGAGCCGGATATCCTGCTCGCGGCGACGGACGGTGCGGTTGCGTTTGATGCGGTGTTCGAAGCGGTGCGTCGCGGCACTGACGTTGCGGTTGCAAACAAAGAGTTGATCGTTGCTGCCGGTGAGTTGCTGATGGCGAGCGCGCGTGAAAGCGGCGCGCGTATTGTTCCCGTGGATAGCGAACACAGCGCGATTTTCCAGTGCCTGGTCGGCGAAGATCCGTCGTCGGTCGGATCGATCATTCTGACGGCGTCGGGCGGGCCGTTTTGGCGATTTTCGTTGCATGAGCTCGAGCGCGCGACGGTGTCGCAAGCGCTCGCGCATCCGACGTGGCGGATGGGGCAGAAGAATACGATCGATTCCGCGACGATGATGAACAAGGGCCTCGAGATCATCGAAGCGAGCCGTCTGTTCTCGACGCCGGCGGAGCGTTTGCAGGTCGCCGTTCATCCGCAATCCATCGCCCACGGCTTCGTCGTCTTTACCGACGGCAGCGTGAAGGGCCAACTCTGCGCCCCCGACATGCGGGTTCCGATTGGATACGCACTTGCGTTCCCCAATCGGCTGCCAGTGCTGGCGGCTCCCAAACGTGTAAAAGGCACCTCGCCTTCGCCCGCGGGCTCCCCGGGGGCCCCGGATCCCCTTATCATGCTTGGAGCGAAATCTGAGAACGGGCCGCTACGTTATGACTTCGAGCGGCCGGATCCCGAACGGTTCCCGTGCGTCCAGCTTGCTTACGAGGCGCTCGAGCGTGGCGGTGTCGCGCCCGCCGTCCTCTCCGCCGCGAACGAAGTCGCTGTGGCGGCGTTCGTCGAAGGGCAAATCGGATTCACGCGGATCGCCGAAGTCGTCGAATCGACCGTAGACGCTGTCGCGCAACGGCCGGCGACGCTCGACGGTATTAGGAAAGCAGACCGGGACGCGCGTGTCCGAGCCGGCCGATATATCGAGGAAATCAAGACGAAGTGTTCAGTGTCTTAGCCATGGTCAGTGTTGCGTCGATCGACAAAATCATCACGTTCCTCGTGATGCTCTCGATCCTCGTGGTCCTCCACGAGCTCGGGCACTTCATCGTCGCCCGCCGCAACCGCGTCAAGGTGAACGAGTTTGCCGTCGGCATGGGTCCCAAACTTGCCGGTTGGCGAAGTCCGCGCAGCGGGACGCTCTACTCGCTACGCGCGCTGCCCATCGGCGGGTTCTGTTCGATGGAGGGCGAGGACAATAAGACAAGTGAGGCCGAGCAGCAGCGCGATTACCGCGAGCGCCCGGTCGACCCCGGCGGGAACTTTCAATCGAAGTCGGCGTGGCGGCGTCTCGCAATTATTGTGGCGGGTCCCGTCGCGAACTTCATTCTCGCCTATATCATCCTGCTCGTCGGCGCGCTTGCGTTCGGCGTGCCGAGCGATCGCATCGACCGCGCCGTCGTAACGGAGGTCGTTCCGAATACGCCTGCCGCGAGGGCGGGATTACAGCCCGGAGACCGGATCCTCTCCGTTGACATCAGCGGCGCCAAGGTTACAAATGCGTCGAGATTGATCGATACGATTCACGGATCGCTCGGCAAGCCGATGAGCGTGACGTACACGCGCAACGGCGCCCAGACGACGATTGACGTCGTACCCGCGGCGTGTCCGGGAAACGCAAAACAAGGCTGTATCGGATTCGTCCCGGAACCGGCTTTCGAACGCGTCGGCTTTGCGCAATCGATTCGATATAGCGCTATCGAGTACGCCAACGTTACCGATCAAATGGTGGGACAGCTCGGGTTGCTCGTTACGCACTTCACGAAGTACGCCGGGCAAGTTTCCGGACCGGTCGGTATGGGGCAAGCGGCCGGCGTCATTCAAGATTTCGGCTGGGGCCCATATTTCGCGCTCGCCGCGACAATTTCGTTCGCGCTCGGTCTCTTCAATCTGTTGCCGTTTCCGGCGCTTGACGGCGGTCGCGGCGTGTTCATCATCGCAGAACTCGTGCGCGGAAAACCGGTCGATCCGGAAAAAGAGGCACTCGTTCACATCGCGGGCTTTGCGGCGTTGATGGCTTTGATGGTCCTGGTTGCGTTCCACGACATCGCTCGCATCGTGTCGGGCAAAGGAGTGCTATAGTGTTTGCCCCCATCAACAACGCGT
Source organism: Vulcanimicrobiia bacterium (assembly GCA_963737065.1). Classification (GTDB taxonomy): domain Bacteria; phylum Vulcanimicrobiota; class Vulcanimicrobiia; order Vulcanimicrobiales; family Vulcanimicrobiaceae; genus JAMXLG01. Next base: position 201,999 of record CAVTRC010000001.1, on the reverse strand, counting down.
CAGCCGGTCGGCGCTGTAGCAACGGCGGGAAACACTCGTGATTCGTTTGCGCCGTAAGTCGAAGCCGATTTTTCTTCAGAACAAAACCGGCAAAGCCGATGCGAAGAGCGTGTGGATCGGCGGCGATCATCCCGTTGTCGTGCAGTCAATGACGACGACGGATACAGCGGACGCCGATAAAACGCTCGAACAGATTTACGGCCTTGCAATGGAAGGGTGTGAAGTCGTTCGCGTGACCGTGAAAGACCCACCCGACGCCGCCGGACTTCCGGCGATCGTCTATCGTTCGCCCGTTCCGATCGTCGCGGACATTCATTTCGATCACAAAATGGCGCTCGCCGCAATCGAAGCCGGGGTCGCGAAGTTGCGGCTCAATCCGGGCAACATTCGCGATCCGAAGAAGGTCGCCGAAGTGGTCACGGCGGCGAAAGCAAAGGGTATTCCGATTCGGGTCGGCGTGAACATGGGTTCGCTTGCGCCCGATCTCGAGAAGACGCTCGGCCACACGGCGGAGGCTATGGTCGAGTCTGCGTTGCGCCACGTGGAACTGATCGAGGAGTACGGCCACCACGATATCGCAATCTCGCTCAAAGCGCACGACGTTATGACGACCGTTGCAGCGTATCGCCTGATGGACAAACGCCTTCGCGAGCGCGACACGCCATATCCGCTGCATCTCGGCATCACGGAAGCGGGACTGCTCCGCGACGGCACGATCAAATCCTCGATTGGTCTGGGCATTCTTCTCTTCGAAGGCATCGGCGATACAGTCCGCGTGTCGCTTGCAGCCGATCCGATCGAAGAAGTGCCGGTGTGCTGGTCGATTTTGAAGTCGCTCGGCTTGCGCGAAAAAGGATTCGAAATCACCGCATGCCCGTCGTGCGGGCGCGCCGAAATTTCGGTGCTTGAACTGGGGCGCGCGGTCGAAGCGATTGCGAAAGAGTATACGGCGCCTGTGAAAGTAGCCGTCATGGGCTGCGTCGTCAATGGCCCAGGCGAATCGAAGATGGCCGACGTCGGCGTAGCGGGCGGCAAGGGTAAGGGTGCGATCTACCGCGCGGGTGAGCTGGTCGGCACGTTTCCCGAAGATCAACTTCTCGGCATGTTGCGACTAGAAATCGAGAAAGTGATCGCAGAAAAATACCCGGAACATCCTTCGACAGGTTCAGGACAGGCTCATTAGTGGTGTACCGCTGGCCGCGCGCGCAAACGCTGATCGTCACCGCGATCGTTGCAACGGCGTGCGGTGGAATACTGACCTTCTCGCGGCCGGTCGACATGCTCGTCGATGGTCAACCGGTGCAGAGCGACGTGCCGCCCGTCACAACTTCGGCGCAACGCGTCTACGTGCCGCTACGGTCGGTCGCGGATGCGCTCGGCGCGCAAACGATCCTCGACGGAGACAAGATCTTCGTTGTGCGCGGCACGCGATCGCTACGCGTCCAACTGGGCAGCGACAAGGCAACGATCAACGGCATGCATTTCACGATGCATCACGCGCCGTTTCGCGTTCGCGGCCGCGTTATGATCGGGCTCAAACCGATCGCCGATGCTTTCGGCGTCAGCGCCAGCTACAACGCGCGAAGTGCGCGCGTAGAAATCCTCTCCGGCCTCGGTACCGCCGCCACGCCCGCGTCACCCGACACACAATAACTTTCCTTGGCGCCCCGGGACCGCTTGCGTTCGGTCTACATTCGTATAGACGAGACGAATGCGGCGACGCAGGGGACCACGAGCACACCAAAGAGCCAAATCAGTTCGTTCGTGCTGTACCGTTCACGTAAGCGCCCCCAACGAAAGCCATAACCCGTAAGCCACGTTTCGAAATCGTCTTGCGGCCTCTTTCGAATCAGCGGCGGCATTCCACGAAGCGGCCGTACCACGAAAATGATGAGCACCCATGCCACAGCGTTCGATAGAAGAAACGTTCCGAGGACGTGCCAGTACGGTTTGTCCGGGTAGAACGTACCGCGCATCGCTGCGCAATATGCGCCGAGACCGAAGAGCACGCTGACGAATACGGCCGACAGCGCCCGAACGTCCTTTCGTTGAACGGTCGGCGGATCAAACGGTAGCTTCACGCGTATTCCGCGAGGCCTTCGGGCTCTTCCACCGGCTTAACGTTTTCGGGATTCGATTTACGGAAGCCGTAGCTAAAGAAGAAGATCAAGCCGACGATCAGCGCTCCGGCAAACCACGACCAGGTGGTTCTCGACAGCCCAAAGATCGCGAGGAAAAGCGAGCATACGATGCCGAGGATCGGGAAGAGCGGCACGAACGGCACGCGGAACGCGCGCGGGAGATCCGGTCGGCGCTTGCGCAGGTAGATGACGCCTCCGCAGACGACGGTGAAGGCGATGAGCGTTCCAATGTTCACGAGATTCAGCAACTCATTGAGCGGTACGATCAGCGTGAGAAGCGCGACCGCAACGCCGGTCAGCATCGTGGTGCGGACCGGCGTTTTGAAACGCGGATTGACGTACGCGACAGCGTCGGGAAGCATCTTATCGCGCGCCATAACGTAAAAGATACGCGTCTGACCGAGCAGCGAGCTTAGCGCGACGCTGGTCGTTCCCGCGAGCACGCCGATCGTAATCACCCATGTGAGCCAAGGCTGATGCAATGGTGCAAGCGCGTACACGAGCGGGTCTTTGATCGGCACTTGATTCCACGGTACGGCACCGATGAGGATGATCGCGGTAGCGCAATAGATGAGCGTTCCGATCGCAAGAGCGCCCATCACACCCATCGGCACGTCGAATTGAGGATTCTTACATTCTTCCGCGGTCGTCGTTGCCGTATCAAACCCGATGTAGCTGAAGAAGACGTATGCCGAGATCGCAATGATACCGTACGGCTGCGCCGACGACATGTAATCCGCCATGCCGCCGAACGGTTGAAGCGCGCCCCATCCGTGCGGCGCAAACTGAGCGAAATGTGCGCCGTGAAATAGCGACACGCCCGCAATGACGAAAATGATGAGTGCTGAGATTTTGAGTACGACGAAGACGTTGTTCGTCGTCGCCGATTCACGGATGCCGACCGAGAGAATCATCGATAGGCCGATCACGAACAAGGCACCGACGAGGTCGTACTGCGAGTGCGCGAAATCCCACGTCCAGATCTGCCACCACGGTCCGTGCATGATCAGATTCGACTGTTGGGCCCAGTTTGGAAGTGCGATTCCAATCGTCTTTAGCACGTCTTGAATCGCAGCGGAAAATTGCTGTGCGACCGGCGCGGCACTAATGCCGTATTCGAAAATCAACGCGAATCCGATGATCCATGCAAAGAGTTTGCCGAGCGTTGCATACGCGTACGTGTAGGCACTTCCCGCGACCGGAACCATCGATCCGAGTTCCGCATAGCAGAGCGCCGCGAAGAACGACGTGAGTCCGGCGAGCAGATATGAGACGATGACCGCCGGGCCGGCGCCTTTGACGCCCGTGCCGATCGTCGTGAAGATGCCGCCGCCGATCATCGTGCCGAGGCCGATCGCGACCAGGTCCTTTGCCGTGAGCGCTCGTTTGAGAATTCTCTGCGCACCGAGCGCGCGAAGTTTGTCGACGTTCGTCGTCGCGAACAGCTGGGACACAAAGGACATTCCGCGCACGTTCGCAAGGACGGGTCGGCCGTCCCCCCGGAAAGGAACGTCCTATGAACGATCCCTATCAGCGCATCGCGAAGCGCGAGGTGTACCGCAATCCGTGGCTTGCGGTCGAGGTGCACGAGATCGTCCATCCAACGGGCGCACGCGGTGAACACGTATTGGTTGTGGGCGGCCGCCCGAGCGGCGTGCTCGTCGTTGAAGGCGATGCGTTTCTTTTCGCGTCGCAGCCGCGCTTCGGCGCGCGCGCGCAATACGTGGAGATTGTGAAAGGGGGCGCGGGCGACGGCGAATCCGCATTCGATTGCGCGAAAAGGGAGTTGCGAGAAGAACTCGGTCTCCACGCGGCGCAATGGACACCGCTCGGCGCAACGTATGAGATTCCGTCGATCATGGATTCCCCCGTTGCTCTGTTCCTCGCGTCACGACTGCTGCGCGTAGAGACGGATCAAGAACACGTCGAAGAGATCAAAGAAGTGCGCATGCCGATCGACGACGCGTATCGCGCCGCGCTCGACGGCACGATCGACGACGCGGTGACGCTCGCGGCGATGCTGCGTTATCGGCTGATGAGGCTGCCATGATTTCAACCGTTATGGCCATCGCAGTTCCACGGCTCGTCGCTTCAAGCGGACGCACGAGGTTCGCGCCATCTATCACCCCGGCGAAGTCTTGCGCCGCATCGAGCTGAAGCAAGCATTACACGCGATTGCTCGTAGCGACGCGCTCTTCACGCGGTTGCGGGCCCGCGCCCCCACGCTTTACGTATGAAGGCTGCACGCGCCGAAACGGCGAGCTTCGCAGCTTACTGCGCTCCTTCGTAGGGACGGCTGAAACAGTTCGCTAGTGTGACGTCCTTTGCCGCTAGCGACTCGACGGAATAGCCAGCGGGAAGGTCCGATGCCGGTAAGCCGTAGAGTCGTACGACGTCGAGTGTTGCAGCATGTATCGCGACGGCATCGTGCGCGCGGAGATATGCCACGCCGCCGGAGGACTTTCCGTTCACGATCCGGCTTGACGTTGCGCTTAACGCAACGGTGAAGTTCGGCTCAAACCATTCTTGGCCGCTGAATGTGTAGTAGATCCAGCCTAAGACTGAATCGTATTTAGACAGCACTGCGATCTGCGTGATTTCGTTTGCTCTACGCTGTGGCCCGATGTATTGCGCGAGCGCTCGGCCGGATTGCGCGAGCGGACATCGTGATCCTGCGAGCGGCGGAAGAACGGTCGCCGATGTTTCGACGAAGGGCAGCGCAGTAGCCGCCGTCGCCAATACGAGCGCTCCGAGGATTTGCGGCTTCATTGCGCTGCGTATACGCCGCCTCATGCCCTGTTTTCCTCGCAAGCGATTCGGGTGATTAGCACACCGGTAACGAAGATTTAGCCGGACCGGTCCTATAGCAGAAAAGCAACGACGCGAAGATTGCCCTCGACACTTCAGCGCGCGGTTTTCGCATGTTTGAAAGGCTTCCGGCTGCAACCCCGGTCTACGAAGTTAAGCGATTGCGTAGCCCGCGAGAAACGCTCACCAATGGAACTGGTAGCTGAAGTAAATTTGGCGATACGGCAATCCGTATCGTTCCGTTGCAGACGTGCCGATGAGCGGCGTGTAGCTTGCCATGTTCGCGTAGTTGTTGAGCGGTAGCGGGACGCCCATGCCGATCAGTCCGGCGATGTTTGCGTATTGATCGAACAGATTCGATATGAAGCACGTCAGCGTGCCGTTGCCGGGCGGCGTGTACGTCAGAAGCAGATCGCTGTAGTTGTACGCCGGTAACGCTTTCGTGTTGTTCGCAGAAACGGTATGCAGCGTGTAGCGAATGTCGAGATTTCGGCCCACGAGTGCGTCGAGCGAACCGTCGAACGTGTGGAGCGGCACGCGCGCCAGCTGACTGCCGGGGATGTACGTCAGATTTGACGCCAGCAATCCCGGGGGCGCGTCGACCAGCGTCGTGGACGTCACCGCCCAGTCATAGTCGGCGAACAGGCGAGACGTGAACCGCCAGCGTCCCGACAGATCGGCGCCCTGCGCGCGCATCGTTCCGACGTTGAGCGTTTGTGTCACGCCCAGGTCGTAATTGCCGGCTCCGCAGACGGAGTCGAGGGCGGTGGTCGCATTCGCGACGGCATTCGCGGGCAAAAACGCCGTCCCGGTCTGCGAGAGCGGCACGATCGTCGGAAAGAGCTTGTCGAAGACATTGACGTCGTACAGCTGCGCGGTGAACGTCGAGCCGTTCTTCCAACCGTGCGCATACGCGGCTTCATAGTCGACGCCGCGCTCGGGAATGAGCGACGATTGCAACTGCGGCGCGCCGGTTCCGAGCGAGTTCAACCCTCCGCACACGTACGACTGTCCGCCGCCCGCGCCTTGCAGTGTCCCCTCCGCGAGTGCACCGGCAGAGAACGGCTGCCTCAGTTCGTCTGCCGTCGGCTCCGTCGTCGTCGCACCGTACGCGACGCGCACGACGTCGTGCGCATCGAGATGCTCGAGCGCCGACAATCGCGCATCGGTGTACGATGAGCGGGTCAGCGCCGCTCGTTTCAACCAGAGATTCGCGAGAATCGTGAACGGCGAGGATTCGTGATGGTAGACGTCGCGCAAGAAATACGACGACTCGGTTGCAAACGGGTCGGATTCGGAGGAGCTGCTAACCCTCATTGTTGCATAACGGTACGCGTTATTGAGGTAGTTGAGCCCGCCCTCGAAATCGTTATTTGAATTCTCGACATCGTACGAAAACGAACTACCCGATGTGGTGACGCTTTCGAACGTCGTCTTTCGCGTGTCGCCCGGCACCTTTTTGAACGGTAGATTGTCGCGCCACTGCGTGTCCTCGTAGCGCGTGGTGAAACCATCGAAACGCAGCGTGCCCGCGCCGAGGCGCTGACGAAGCTCGCCGTTATCATACCAAAGATTGAACGAATGCCACGCCGGACCCGCGCCTTGCCAACCGGCGTTGAGCGCCGCGAATTGCGCGGGTGTTTGGCATCCCTGCGCCTGGCCGTCGACCGGGTATTGGTTATGCGTCTGCAGCTGTCCCGGTGAACAGCTGCCGGACCCGTTGGTTGCGAGCCGCGCGCTCGCACGTGCAAGCGCGGTGTCGTAGGGAAGATAATCGCCGTCGCCGTTCCCGGTTTTATTCTCCCAGTACGATTGCGTCACGCCGGTGAACGTCACGGACGTCGTACTGCTCGGATCGAAGCGAAGCTTTACGAGTCCGGCTTTCGACGTTACGGATGAGTCATCGGTGTAGATCGCGCGATCGTATGGGAGCGTTCCGGGCGGGGCGGAAACATCGGACGACGCAGCGGGCTGGTAAAACGTTGCATTACGGAACGGCCCGTCGAGCCCCGAGGCTCCGTACGAGAACGCATAACCGGCCTTCCCCGCCGTGCCGGTCGCGCCGATGTTTGTCGCGAGGCGTTCAAAGGTTCCGTAGCCTTGCGTTGCAGAGACGCGTTGATCGAGGGTCGGGTCGAGGGTCGAAAAGTTCACGACCCCGCCGATCGCGTTGACGCCCAGAATGTCGCTACCGCCCGAACCAAAGAGCACGGAAATGTTGCGGTACGGATATACCGGCGAAAGCTGATAGTTGTAGCCGCCCTTGATGCCGTAGCCGACCGGATGACCGTCGATTGCCGCAATCGTTTCCGCCGTGCCGATGCCGCGAATGCTCAAGTTCACGTCGTCGCCGAGCGCACCGGTGTCGCCGGTGATGCCGTTATTGACGCCCGGAATCTGACGCAGTGAATCCGCCGCGCGAACGCGTCCGCTGCGCGTCAGTTGCTCCGCATTGAGCGTCACGGTGTACGTGCTCGGTTGAACGATGCTCTGCGAACGCGACGTCGACGTTACGGCGATCGTTCGAAGATTGTCGGTTGCGCGATGCATCACGAGCGTCACGGCGACGCGTGAAGCGCCGACGTGAACGACGGCCGAAAGCGCCGGCTGATAGCCCGCGCGCGTCAACGCAATGTGATACGATCCCGTCCGCGCGACGTCGACGGTGAACCGGCCGGACGCATCGGTGAGCGTCCACGCGCGCGTTTCGACGACCTGTACGCGCGTTGACGCAAGCGCAACGCCCGATGACGCATCGATGACGATGCCCGAAACGCCGATCGCCGCGCATGCGGGCGATCTCGGCGTAAACGCAAACACGCACGCCAGAATTACCGGTAGCCAACTGCGCATGTTATTCGGGCGCTTTGGTCGCGGGATTCCAAAGATATTCGGGCTCGTCGACGGCCTCACTGATCCACCGCGACCAGACGAAGAGCGCATCCGACAAGCGATTCACGTACCGGATCGCTTCGCCTGAAATGTCACCGTCTTCGTCGCGCAGCGGCACCAGCAGGCGCTCTGCACGGCGGCAGACCGTGCGCGCAAGATGCAGGAATGCGCCGGCCATCGACCCGCCGGGATGAATGAAGGTGTCGAGTGGCGGGAGATCCCGTTGCGCTTCATCGATTGCGCGCTCCAGCGCGTCGACGTCGCCCTGCGTAATGCGCGGCATGCCGTCCCAACGATCCTTGGCTAGCGTTGCCAAGTCGCTGCCGAGATTAAAGAGCGCATCTTGCGTCCACGCAAGCCAGGCATCCAAACGCGCCGCGCGCGGCGTTTCCGCGAGGATTGGTCGCATCGCGCTGCGCGCAAGACCGATCGCGCTCGACGTCTCGTCGATCGTTCCGTAGCCCTCGATGCGAAGCGCGTTCTTTTTCACACGCTGCCCGCCGACCAATCCGGTCATGCCTTCGTCGCCGGTGCGCGTGTAAATGCGAGTGAGTTTGGGCATGTTGATTGCGCTTACGCGGCGAGCAGCGTCGCTCCCGCCACAAGGCCCCACCGCCGTGCGAGCCGAAGCGGGGCCGGTCATGTCCGACGCCGAGCCGCTCCAATCGAAGGACGTTAAGGAGATCCCGCAAAAGGCGGCCGACCTTTCTGCATGGTACACTGCCGTCTGTCTGAAGGCGGAACTTTCGTCGTATTCTCCGGTGCGTGGTTGCGTGGTCCTGCGGCCGTACGGCTATGGCTTGTGGGAGAATCTTCAGAAGCACCTCGACGCCGCGTTTAAAGAAACCGGACACGAGAACGCGTACTTCCCGCTGCTCATACCGGAGTCGCTGCTGCTCAAAGAAGCCGAACACGTCGAGGGCTTCGCGCCGGAAGTCGCTTGGGTGACGCGCGGCGGACAAGAAGAGCTGACGGAGCCGCTCGCGATCCGTCCGACATCCGAAGTGATCATCGGCGTTATGTATTCGCAGTGGGTCGAGTCGTATCGCGATCTTCCGATTCTGATCAATCAGTGGGCGAACGTACTGCGCTGGGAGAAGTCCACGCGCCCGTTCTTGCGCACCATGGAGTTTCTTTGGCAAGAGGGGCACACGGCGCACGCGCACCCGCAGGAAGCGCGCGAAGAGACGCTGCGGATGCTCGACGTGTATCGCGAGTTTGCCGAGAACGTTGCCGCCGTGCCCGTTTACGCGGGCATCAAAAGCGCGAGCGAGCGGTTTCCGGGCGCCGTTGAAACGTTTTCGATCGAAGCACTCATGCCGGACGGGAAAGCGCTGCAGTCCGCAACGTCGCACGACCTCGGCCAAAACTTTGCCAAAGCGTACGACATCAAATTTCTCGACGCCGATCAGCAGATAAAATACGCGTACACGACGTCATGGGGCATGTCGTGGCGCATGCTCGGCGCGATGATCATGGCGCACGGCGACGATCGCGGCCTGCGTATTCCGCCGAAGATGGCGCCGCTGGAAGCGGTATTCGTGCCGATCGTTCGCTCCGGCGACGATCGCGCCGTGCATGTTGCGCATGAAGCTGCTGCCGCGCTGCGCAAGGGCGGATTTCGGGTCAAGGTCGACGATCGCGATCAGCAGCCGGGATGGAAATACGCTGAATGGGACGTCCGGGGCGTGCCGGTTCGCATCGACATCGGGCCGCGCGACATCGATAAGGGAAATGTGGTGCTCGTTCGGCGCGATCGCGCGAAGGAGGATGCCGAACAGAAGCAAGACGTGCCGATCGATCAGCTCGCGCAGCGACTACGCGCGCTGCTCGAAGAAATTCAGTCGTCGCTGTATGCGCAAGCGAAGCAGTTCCTCGACGCGCACACCTTCGCGGTACGCGATCGCGACGAGTTTTATGCCAAAGCGAAAGCGCGCGCCGGCATGATCGACATCGCGTGGTGCGGGCGCGCGGAGTGCGAAGCGCACGTGAAAGCGCAATCGGGCGCAACAACGCGCGTTACCCGCCCGCTCGATGAGCCGGGCGCGCGTTGCGTAGCATGCGGCGAACCAGCCACGGTGAGAGCATACTTTGCGCAAAGTTACTAGACTTTGTCCATCAAAGCTAAAGCCTCGCTGGCTAAAGTCACCTGCTATGTTAGCAGCAATCCTAGCGGCTGTAACGGCGGCGACGTCTGTTGCATCGACGCCGAGCGTTGCCGATCTCGATGCGCACGCGCGCGCCACAGGTAATCGTAAAGATATTGCGATTGCCGTGGGCGATCACGTTTTTCGTCAAGAATGGCCCGCGCAAGTGATGCAGGTCGCGGCCAACCAGATCGGCACGCATCTCGTGCTCGGACTGCGGCTCAACGGGGTGCATTTCCACCGTTCCCTTACACGCGAAGCGTTTTACGACGAGATTGCCTCGCTCGTTGGAGAATGTTTTGCGGCTGCGCCGCAGGCTGAAGAAATCGATGTTTGGACCACTGTGCCGCTCAATGTGGGCAAAGGCGTGATCGTCGCCGGTGACCTTGCGAAACCGACCTCGCGTACGGTGTTCACGCTGAGCGCGCGGCGTAGTGAGACGCCGGCCGCGCTTGCCGAGCGCCTCCGCGGCGGCGAAGACGTCTTCGTCGACGAGGAATGGGCACGCACCGCTTTCAAAAGTAGTACCTAGGGAGATCCTGAGTGTATAAGAAGACGACGCTCCCGAACGGCTTGCGGGTGCTGACCGAAACCATGCCCGCGGTGCGCTCCGCGACGATCGGCATCTGGGCCGACGTCGGCTCGTCGTTGGAAACGCCCGGCGATCGCGGCATTTCGCACCTCGTCGAGCACATGCTGTTCAAAGGAACCGCCCGCAGGAGCGCGCGCGACATTGCCGAGACGATGGACGGCGTCGGCGGCAATCTGAACGCATTCACCGATAAAGAGACGACCTGCTATTATGCGAAGGTCATCGACCGGCACGTGCCGCTCGCGCTCGACGTGCTGGCCGACATGTTCCTGCATTCCGCGTTCGATCCCGACGAGCTCGCAAAAGAACAAAAAGTCGTGCTCGAAGAGATCAAAATGTACGAAGACTCACCGGACGAGTTGATTCACGATCTTTTTCTGCAGACGATGTGGAGCGGGTCGAATCTCGGCGATCCGACGATCGGTTTCGTCGATACCGTGACGCGTGTCACGCCGGCGGACCTACGGGCGCACATGAAGCGCCACTATGCGCCGAATTCGGTCGTCGTCGCGGCTGCCGGCAACGTCGATCATGACCGCTTCGTCGAACTCGTTGCGGAGTGTTTTGCGAATTTCCGCGGGACGAGCGAAAGCTTCGAACCCGACGCGCCGTCCACGACGCCTGGAACGTTGATCCGGCATAAGGACAGCGAGCAAGCTTACGTCGTTGTCGGGTCGCGCGGACTTTCCGCGCGCGACGACCGGCGTTTCGCGCTTTCGGTGCTCGACACGGTGCTGGGCGGCGGAATGTCGAGCCGGCTCTTCCAAGAGATTCGCGAGAAGCGCGGGCTCGTGTATACCGTGTATTCGTTTCAAGCCGCATATCGTGAGGCGGGGTTGTTCGGCATCTACGCCGGAACATCACCGGATACCGTGCAGCCGTGTATCGATCTTATCGTCGAGCAACTCGGCGCACTGCGTAACGTTCGCATCTCCGATGCAGAGTTGCAACTGGCGAAGGAACACATCAAAGGGAGCCTAACGCTTTCGCTCGAGTCGACGTCGAGCCGTATGATTCGTCTGGGCCGCAACGAGTTTACGCTCGGACGTCACATGACGCCCGAAGAGCTCGAAGAACGCGTCGACGGCGTCACGGCGCCGCAAATCACCGACGTTGCGCAAGAGCTTTTCACCGACGATCAACTCGGCTTATGCATCCTTGGACCGGTCGATGAGGCGGCAATCGAGTTTAATCGAGACGCAGCGTAACGCTCGGTGAGCGCCGACCACTACATCACGATTACGAAGACCGTCAAGACGGTCATCGACGTCACTCCCCATTTGTGGTCGGGCCGCCTCATCGGCGCGATGATCATCACGTTCATCACGCAAGGCGTCACGATCGGCGCATATGCCGCGCGGCTGGCCGGCGTTCAGACGCATCGTATCGCCACGTCGATCTCGCTCTACAACCTCTTCATGACGGTTGGCCGCCTGGCAACGCTCTTTTCCGTCTTTTTCATCGCTCCGCTCTCCGATGCAGCCGGAAATGCGGCGGCGCAATTGCAAGGACATCACGCCGATCTCGGCGTCTGGCAGCACACGTTCGAATGGCAACTGCGGCTCATCGTATTCGCGGGAACGTTTGGCATGCTCGTGTGCGCGATCTTGTTGCCGTTGTTCACATATCTGTTCCGCCGCGGCGTGCGATCGTTCGAACTTCGAGGGTCCGTTCCGCACGCGCTCGCCCAACTGCTCAAACCAAAAAACGTCGCGGAGGTGCTGCGCTCAGAACATCTCCCATCGTGGGAGGAAGTGCGATCGTTCGATTGGCGTTCGGTACCCCGACGATTGCTGATCTCCAACATTTTGGTGACCGGCGTGTATTCGATCGGGGTGCAGGCCGCGTTTCTCGCCTCGGTATTCGATCCAAACGTCGCGCGTACCGCAACGAGCCTTTCGGGCGTCATCAACGGGATCGGAACGATCCTTTTCACGCTCTTCGTCGATCCGACATCGTCGATGATCACCGATCAGGCCATCCACGGCCAACGTACGGTCGAGGAAGTCCGTACGATGGTGTTCTACTTGAGCGTGACGGCAATTGTCGGCTCGCTCCTCTCACAGCTCGTCTTCGTCCAAGCCGCTTTGGTGATCGAATATGTGGCACGGTTCGCAAATGTGGTTCACTTTTAGGATTCTGGCTGTCGCATTGGCGGCATTCCCGCTCGCGGGCTGTGCCGGCAGCGTCGAGCATTGGATCGTCAATACGCGCGTGCATCAAGGCGACGTCGCGATGGACCGCGGCAACGTGCGGGACGCGGAACTCGCATACCGTCTTGCGCTGCGCGTCGATCCGAAAGATCCACGAGCGCGCGCGGGACTCGTTCAAGCCTCCGGTGCGCTCGCGCAAGACCTCTACACGAGCGGCGACTTCGACGATGCCCTGGTTACGCTCGATGAGGGGTTGAAGGTCGATCCCGCTAGCGTGCGTCTTGCCGGATTGAAATCGACGATCGAAGATGCCAAGCTCAAGCGCGAGATCGTGATCTCGAACTATCCGACGTATAAAGAAGCCGGTGCGACGATTCAAAAAGCCTACGAGCAGCTCAACGCCACGAACAAAGGCATCCTCGCGAGCATAACACGCTTCTCGTATACGTACGATACCGTCGATCTTACGAGCGCGATCAAGCGCAGCTATTCGCTCGAACTCGACGTCGCACGCAACACGAACCGGTTGATCAATTACCGCGAACTCGTGAGCGCGGGAATTCCCGAATCGGCGCACGCGCCGACGTCCTCGAGCGCGGCGTCGCTCTTGCCGTTGCCATGACGTACTTGGTCGCTTTCTTCGAACGGCTTCCGTTGCTGCTTGGCGCGATCATCGTCGTGGGCGGCTTCGTCGGGCTTTCCATTGCGCTCGCGCGCGTTTCGCGCCGGTTCTCATCGCCCGAGATGTTGCGCGATCACAACGACCTCACGGGCTTCATCTTCGCTGTCGTCGGGGTCATCTACGCCGTCGTCTTAGGCTTCATCGCGATCGGTGTTTGGGAACGATTCAGCGATTCGGAGGCGGCAACGTATCGCGAGGCTAGCAGTCTCGCGACGGTTTATCGCGCTGCCGCATCGTTGCCGGAAAGCGGGTTCATTCGCAGAGATCTACATTCGTACGTTAACGACGTGATCGCACGCGGATGGCCCGCAATGCAAGCCGGTCGCGTAAGCGATGACACGGAAGCTGAAGCCGAGCGGCTCTCGCACGACGTCAACGCGCTCGACCCGCGCGATTCGCGCGAAGTAAACCTCCACGAGCAGATGATCGGCGCGATGGCTGCGTCGCTCGCTGCGCGAGACGAGCGGCTGACGCAGGACGCCACCGGACTCAATGGGATGATGTGGCTCACCGTCATTCTGGGTGGGTTCATTACCGTCGCATTTACGTATCTCTTCGGATTCAAGCAATCCGCGATGCAGACCGCGATGGTCGGGACCCTCGCCTTACTGATCGGCTTGGTGATTTTTCTTACGATGAGTCTCGATTATCCGTTCCGCGGGAACGTCCACGTCGGGCCCGACGCGTTCGAACGCGCCCTCACGACGTTTCATACCATCGACTCGCAACATTAAGGCAGTTGATTGTACTCCCGCTCGGCTTTTCTGCTGAGCGCGGTGAGCGGCGATGCCGTGACTGCCGTTTCGCTTTCCATTCCTCGCCGGCGTGGCGTTTCGTTCGCGGGAGACTTCGGCAGCAAAAAAGCCGCGACTTCCAATGCGCGTGCGGTGAGGCCGGGTGAAAGTCCGTGGATGCGCGTTGCGAAAAACGCCGACGGCCCGATGCTGACGTTAGCTTCTCCGCGCGCGCACGCATCGGCGATGCGGCGCGCAGCATATGATGCGGAAACCGAAAGAACCGGTAGCGCATCCGAGACATGGAACCACGCGTACTCCGCGCGGTTGTTTCCTTTGAACCACGCGTTGCGGGGACTTCCGGTGCGCATGAGTCCCGGTGTGACGGTCGTAACGGAGATGCCGAAGCGCGCCGCCTCGGCGCGAAGACCTTCGGAGTATCCGACTTGGGCAAACTTGCTCACGCTATATGGAAGGAGATGCGGTACGCTGATTCGTCCACCGATCGACGTGACGTTCACGATCGCGCCGTGACTGCGGCGAAGCTCGTCCCAAGCCGCCTCCACCATGTTGTACGTTCCCCAGAAATGCGTGTCGAGTGCGTCGGCGTAGTCTTCACGCGTCATCGTCTCCATCGGCCCCACGACAATCGTGCCCGCATCGTTTACAAGCACGTCGATCTTTCCAAACGACTCCAACGCTCGCGCAACCGCCAGCCGTGCGTCGTCGGCGATTACGCACGTCTGCTTGCACGGCCATTGATTCGGCACCGATACTCATGAGCTGGTCTCGAGCGCGGGCGAGTTCGTCGCCGTCGCGAGCGATCAACACCACGCGCGCCTTCCGCCGTACGAACTCGCGCGCCACCGCCAAGCCAAGTCCGCGCGAGCCGCCGGTAATGACGACCACCTGCCCGTCAAGTCGCTTTGCACGCAAGCGTCTGACCGCCGACGCGATCGCATACGTGCCGGCGAGGAGCGCGGTCAAGGAAATCAGACGAGTACGCATGGGCGAGTTTTACCCGGGGAAAAGCGTGCGCATGAAGTCTTCGTATCGAAATGTAGCTATTGCGGCAGGCGGTGTACTTGCCGCAGCCGTAGCAGCGCGAATCATCCGCTCGTACACGAGCGGAAAACGCCAAATGACGGCGCAGACGATGACGGTCTCGCTCGATCGTGAAACGGCGATCGATCGCTTGACCGACGATATCATTCAAACATCCGTTGGCTGCGACCAACTCATGATTGTCCGAGATCTCGCGGACAATCGCCTGATCGAGTGGAGTTGTGGGCCGCATCCGGAGGAAAGCGGACGGCTTGCACTGATCGCCGCGCCGGAACGCCGCGGTACGGAGTTGCACGCGGCGATGCACGGCGAGAAGTACCATGTGAAAGAAATCGTGCGCCGCATGAAGATGCTGCTCGAAACCGGTGAGATCGCAACGGGAGCGCGCCAATGAAGGCGGTTGTTTGGCACGGAACGCACGACGTGCGCGTCGAGAACGTTGAAGATCCGGCAATTATCAATCCGCATGATGCGATCGTCCGCGTGACGTCGACGGCGATTTGCGGTTCGGATCTGCACCTGTACAACGGGCTCGTCCTCATGATGAAGCCGGGCGATATCCTCGGCCACGAATTCATGGGCGTGATCGAAGAAGTCGGCCCGGAAGTGCGGACGCTTAGGCCCGGCGACCGGGTCGTGGTTCCGTTTACGATTTCGTGCGGCGGGTGCGAGCCGTGCCGTCGAGCGCTATACTCGCTTTGCGACAACTCCAATCCAAACGCCGCGGTCGTCGAAAAGCTGTACGGCTATTCGCCGGCCGGCCTGTATGGATATTCGCATCTCTTCGGCGGTTACTCCGGCGGCCAAGCAGAGTACGTGCGTGTGCCGTTTGCCGATTCGGGGCCGCTCAAGGTCCCTGATGAGTTGCGCGACGAGCAAGTGTTGTATTTGTCCGATATCTTGCCGACGGGCTATATGGCGGCGGAGAACGCCGACATCAAGCCGGGCGATGTCGTCGCCGTGTGGGGCTGCGGACCCGTCGGCCAGTTTGCGATTCGCAGCGCGTTCTTGCTCGGCGCGGCGCGCGTGATTGCGATCGACCGGTTCAACGAGCGCCTCGATCTCGCGCGCGAAGCCGGCGCAGACGTCATCAATCACGATGAGAACAACGTGCTCGAAGCGCTCTATCAGTATACCGGTGGACGAGGACCCGACGCGTGCATCGATTGCGTCGGTATGGAAGCACACGCGGTCACTCCCGACGCCATGCTCGACAAAATGAAGCAGGAACTGCGGCTGGAATTGGACCGTCCCCACGTCCTTCGCGAAGCGATTACCGCATGTGCGAAGGGAGGAACGGTGTCGATTCCGGGCGTCTATACGGGCTTCATCGATATGATGCCGATGGGCACCGTGTTCGGCAAAGGGCTGCAGCTACGCACGGGGCAGACGCACGTGCAGCGCTACATGCAGCCGTTGCTCGAACGTATCTCGCGAGGCGAAATTGACCCGTCGTTCATCATCACCCATCGCGGCTCGCTCGATGATGCGCCGCGCTATTACAAGGAAATGGCGCGCCATCGCGACGCAATGGTGAAGACCTTCTTACGTCCGAATGCGACGGACACTATTCGGGCGGAGCATGCATACGCCGCGAACGTCTAAGAACGCGCGTCCGCTGCCCGCTCGTTCCGCGCTGCGGAACGCGCGCCAAAACGCTTGCGTGCCGGGACGCACGCGCGCCGGGTCGGTCTCATAAACCGGCCAGATGGGTTCCCGCGCAACGCGGGAACCCGTCGCGTTCGCATCGCGCACCGGAAAGCGCGACATCCACGCGCAGAGTTCTAGGTTTCGGCGGAATCGGTTGTCTTCGATCGAGATGAAGTAGCGCGCGCCTTTTCGGATTGCGCTCTGTTCGTCGAACGGCGTCCAAAGGTACGGGTCTTCTTCCCAGCCATAGCGATTGATGTAGTACTGCACGTCCGGACCGTAGTGGCCGATGACGACGATCGCGTTTTTCGGCAGCGTCCGGTCGAGCGCAACGGCATTACGATACGTTTGTTTGTTATATGCGTAGTAGCCGCGGATCGCAGCATGACCGTTGACGGCGGACGCGATGGCGACGATCGGGACGAGCGATGCGATGGCGTACCGCGTTGCGGGCGCGGCATCGGTGCGAAGCATGCGTTCAAAGAACGCGGCGAGCGCGCCGCCGATAACGAGCGCGCAAAGCGGCAGGAACAGATAGAGGTAGTAGTCGACGCGCTCCACCGTCACGACGACGTACGTGTAGGCGAGGCCGCCGGCGAGCCAGCCCCATACCATCGCGCGACTGCGCGCGGCGAGCCACGGAAGCGCAATGAACGAAGCAATCGCTACGCAGAAGCCGATCGTTCCGAGCATCGTATCGCGCAGCATCCCGAGCACCTGCCAGAACGTTTCCGCCTTCTCAACGAATGCGCGCGGATGAGTAACCGCCGCGATGAGCGACGGCAGGACGTGCAGCTTCGTAATGCCGCTAGCCCAATGCCACTCCGCGTGTTCGCCGACGCGCACATCGTAAAGATACAGAATCACGAGCGGTACGACGAGCATGACGGCAATCGCGGTCGGCCGCATCGTGCGCCCGCTGCGCACGCGTTCCCACAACGCCGCAATCACCGGCACGATTCCGGCGACCGCGACGGGCTTGGCGAGGTATGCGAAGGTCAGAAGCGCTGTTGCCCGCGCGAGCGAACGCTGCGAGAAGATTTCGTCTTCGATAATAAGGCGCGTCGTTACGTAGAGTGCGGCCGTCAAGAAGAAGACCATCGTCGTATCCGGCGTGAACGTCCGCCCGTAGTAGAGACTTCCCGGAAAGATCGCGTAAAAGAATGCCGCGATAATTCCGGCAACGCTGCTCGTAAAGAGCCAACGGGCGAAAAGGCCGGTGACCGCGACCGTTCCGAGCGAAAACGCTACGGAAATCAGCCGTCCGAAGATCTCGTGAACGCCGAACATTTTGTACAGCGTCGCCGCGAGAAACGGCACGATCTGCAGTTCGAGCTCGACGTAGTTTGGCGGCGGTCCGTTGTAGTTCGTCTGCGGAAATAAAATGTTGTACTGCAGGACCGCAAAGTTGCGCGCGATACTGGCCGTATCACCTTGCCGCCATCCCGGGTGATCGAGAATCGGGCTATGGATTCCCTTATACCGCAACACCGCCGCAAGCAGCACGACCGCGCCAAGTATCCATAAAAAATACTTGTCGAACAAGAGCGCGACGAAGTCCCGATGAACGTTGCTTGAAGACGTGATGTTTATTTGGGGCGCCCTAGGGGAGTCTTCGCTTACCGGCACGTCGAGCGCCCCATTACTCGGGGGCCCCACCGCAGGCGGCCGGCGTCGTTCGACAAGCTTAGGACAGGCTCCGAGCTAGGCCGGAGCGCCATTTTTAAACGTCCAGTATTTGTTGACGAAGAAATTCACGAAAATACCGGCGAGCGTACCGACGAACCACGTGCGATGCCCGTGCCCATACCACGGCGCGACGGCGGCCGATGCGACCCAGCCGACGACCATTGCGATGATGGACACGGTGAGAAATTTTGCGCCTTCGTGCACCGCGTGTCCGGTCGAACGAAACGTCCAGATGCGGTTGAACCAGTAATTGGAGACGCCGCCGGAGAGAAATGCGATGGAATAGAGCACGTAATAGTGCAAGGCTTCATCGTGCTGCGGATCGACTTTTTGCAGCAGCGTGAAGACGATGAAGTTGACGAGGAAACCAGACGCGCCGACGATGCCGAACTTTACGAATTGACGGACGCCGCGGCGTCCCGCGATCGACGAGAGATTGTTATGCAACCCAATACCAATCTGCGTAGAGAACGGTGAAGAGACCTAGGAGCGGGAGCGAGAGCGCGACGATCAAGTTATTCACTGCCGGACGTTCACCCCAGCGCGCGAGGATCGCGAACATCGGAAAGAGGACGAGCGCGAAGCGCGGCATGCTCATCAAGCTCGATGTGGACATCGGAATCAGAACCGAAAGCGCCATGTAGGCGATATAGGAGGGCCGCAGTTGTTTCCATCCGCCGAGCAGCACGGCGATCATGAGTGCGGTGAACACGATCTCGAGCGACTGATTCGCGATCGTTTGCGCTTGCGTCGCGTGGCCGATCTTCGAGAAGGCATTGATTACGCTAACCCACGGCGGCGCGAAGTGACGATTCCAATGAATCTGCACGTGCGAGAAGTAGAGCGGATCCGCGCGCAACACCCAGAGGTAGGCCATGTAGAACGCGAGCCCGACCGGAATCAGCGCGGCGGCGCACAGGTCGATGAGCGCGCGGCGGTCGCGAATATTGTCGCGATGCTGCGCATACCACTCCATCACGAACGGCACGACGAGCAGGATGCCTTCGACCCGCGACGTCGATGCGAACAGTCCGATGACCGCCGCCAGCCACCACCGATGCATGCGCATGTAATAGAACGACGCGACGGTCAGCATGAAGAACAGCGACTCGGTGTACACGGCCGAGAAGAAGAGCGCGGTCGGAAAAATGGAGACGTAGAAGATCGCACGTCGCGCCACCGACCGGTCGAATTCGTGCTCGAGCAGCTTATAGAGGTAGAGCAGCGCGAAGAAGAACGAGGCGTTCGCGATCAGGATACCGGCGACGAGATGGTTTCCCATCAAGTTGCCGAGCACGCGGATCATTAGTGGAAAGAGCGGGAAGAACGCCATGTCGGTTCCCTGGTAGCCTTGCGTCGCGATATCGAGATAATGTACGGCGTCCCAGCGACCCCACACGTTGAGCAAGAGGTTCGAAGACTCTTGCACGTGCGTGCCCGCGCGCTGTCCGATAATGACGGCCGCAAGTTCCGCGATGACGATCACGGCGGCTCGTGTCGCGACAAAGTCAATCAGCACCTCGCGCACGGTTTGATTGAACCGCGCTGCGATCAGCACTTTCGCTATTGCGAAGAGCCCGAGCGAGATCCCAAGCACCGTCGAACCATCGCGCGTGAAGGTCACCGAGAGCGCGAATGTGAGCCACAACAGGATAAACGGTGCCCACGCGATCGCATCGTACTGCAGCGCGCGCGCGAACGTGATCCCGGTTCGCCGCGCGAAGTACTTCGCATACCCGTTCCACGCGAGGAGGACGACGCCGGCTGCAACGACGACGGAGCCGGCCAGCGCCAGATTCGAGAGAAGCGCGTCGTGGCGGGGCACCACGACCATCAGCCACGCGAAAAATCCAAGCGTGATTCCGGCGGCGGCCACGACGGCGAGCGGAAGCGTTCCGCCGCTCGTCAATTCCGCAATGATTTCGAGGTGAACCGGTGCGCGCGATGCGTGAATACGGGCCGACACGGCCCACCATTTTCCTGAGGAGCGCGCAGCGCACCTACGGCGCAGTGACGCACCGGCGCGCCGAGGCAATGCAAGGGCGGACGAAAGCACGGCTCGAACGCGGCCCGTTCACCGCCTGCGCCGATGAGCATGCAAACGAGGAGCTATGGTAAATTCGCTCGACTTCGTGAAGGTCACCGAGAGCGCCGCCCTTGCCGCGTCCCGATGGATTGGTCGCGGTGAACGGGACGCCGCCGACGGGGCTGCCGTGGAGAAGATGCGCGAATCGCTCGGCAAAATGGATATCGCCGGCCGTATCGTCATCGGCGAAGGCGAGCGCGACGAGGCCCCGATGCTCTATATCGGCGAGGAAGTGGGCCGCGGCGGCGCTCCGGTCGACATCGCAGTCGACCCGGTTGAAGGTACGAATCTGGTTGCGAACGGGTTGCCGAACTCGATCGCCGTGATGGCGATCGCGGAACGCGGCGGCCTGCTCCATGCGCCGGACTCATATATGAAGAAACTCGCGGTCGGCCCGAAGGCCGCACCATACGTCCACATCGATGCGCCGGTTCGTGAGAATATCGAAGCGGTTGCGAATGCGCTCGAAAAACCGCGCAACGATATCTGCGCGGTAATCCTCGACCGTCCGCGCCACGCCGAGTTGATTCGTGAAGTACGCGAATCGGGCGCGCGCATCAAGCTGATCTCGGACGGAGACGTGGACGCTTGCATTGCGACGGCGATCGAAACGACCGGTATTCACGTCGCGATGGGCACCGGCGGAGCGCCCGAAGGTGTGCTGGCGGCCGCGGCGATCAAATGTCTCGGCGGCAACTTCATGGGGCGGCTGCAGCCGCGCAACCGCGAAGAGGCAGAGCGTGCGATTGCTATGGGGTTCGGCGAGATCGACCGCGTTCTCGAGATCGACGATCTCGTTAAAAGTGACGATGTGATCTTTTGCGCAACAGGGATCACCGACGGCGACTTGATGCAGGGCGTGCGTTTCTTCGGAAATCACGCGCGCACGCATTCGATCCTCGTGCACGCCCGCGGCACGGTGCGCATGATCG
The DNA here is from genome assembly GCA_963737065.1 of Vulcanimicrobiia bacterium. Taxonomy (GTDB): domain Bacteria; phylum Vulcanimicrobiota; class Vulcanimicrobiia; order Vulcanimicrobiales; family Vulcanimicrobiaceae; genus JAMXLG01. Next base: position 180,428 of record CAVTRC010000001.1, on the reverse strand, counting down.
AGTCGGTGCATCGGCTCGGCGCGCGTCCGAGCGGACGTTAGCGCTCAACCTTTCGCCGGATTGCGGCGTTACGAGGGTCGGATGGAGATTCAGGATTACGATCTCGTCGTCGTCGGAGCCGGATCGGGCGGCTATGCGGCTGCGCGAACCGCGCGCGATTGCGGCGCCGCGGTTGCGTTCGTCGACCAAGGGCCGCTCGGCGGCCTTTGTATTCTGCGCGGATGCATGCCGAGCAAAGCGTTCCTCGCGTCGAGCGATGCGATGCACGATGCGCAGCATGCCGATGCGCTCGGCATTCGTATCGGCGGTACAGTTACGGCCGACATGCCGTACATCGTCCAACGCAAGCGCGCCTTGGTGAAGGATTTCGCCGATTACCGCATCGACGGCATCAAGGGTTTTCCGACGTACATCGGGCGCGCGAAATTCCTATCGCCGCACGAAGTGCAGGTCGGTGACGGCACGCGGCTTCGTGCCCCCAAGTTTATCATCGCGACCGGAAGTTCGATTGCTCCGCCGGTGCTTCCGGGACTTGCCGAGGCCGGCTACCTCGATAGCGATTCCGTGCTCGAACTCGAACGTATCCCGAAGTCGATCGTCGTGCTCGGCGGCGGATATACCGCGTGTGAACTCGGCCAGTTTCTGTCGCGTGTCGGCGCGAAGATCACGATGATCATCCGCAGCGGACACCTACTAACCGAAACCGATGATGACATCGGCGAAGAACTCGTGAGATGCTTCCGGCGCGACGGGATCGACGTCGTCACGCATGCCGTGCTGCATCGCGTTGAAGTCCATGACGGCGTGAAGGTGGTCGTCGCGAGCGTCGACGGCGAAGAACGAACGTTTGCCGCAGAAGAGATTTTCTACGCACTGGGGCGCGTACCGAACGTTCAAGGTCTGGGACTTGATATTGCCGGCGTGAACTTTCATCCCGTTTCGGGAATCGACGTCGATCTCGCGTTGCGCACGAGCAATCCGGATATCTTTGCGATCGGCGATGTAACCGGTGACTATGCGCTCGTCCACGTCGCGATCTATCAAGGCGAGATTGCGGCGCGTAACGCCGTCGAGGGAACCAACGAAGAAGCCGACTACCGGATCGTTACGGCGCATACGATCTTCAGCGACCCGCAAGTTGCCGTCGTCGGCGAAACCGAGAAGTCTTTGACGCGCGCGTGTACTCCATACGTACGCGGACGCTACGATTTCGCCGAACACGGCAAAGCCATGTGCTTGAACAAAACCGACGGCTTCGTGAAGATGATGGCCGAACCGTTTACCGGGGAAATTCTCGGCGCGGCAGTCATCGGTCCGCAAGCCTCGGAGCTCATTCATGAAGTGATCGTGGCAATGAACTATGACGCGACGGTCGAGCAGTTCATGCGCATTCCGCATCTGCATCCCACGCTCGCGGAAATTTGGACGTATCCGGCGGAAGAGTGCGCGGCGCAACTCGGCCTCAAGGGTCCCGACGACCAGATGATCGAGGTCGCAACGAGTGGAACCGCCGGTTAACGTCGGGGGCACGCCGCGTACGGGCGACGTCGCCATCGTACAAGTGCAGCCGGTGAAAGGCCGTTACACGGAAAATCTCGCGAACATTGCCCAGACGTTCGCGGAGCTGCTGAGCAACGGCGATTCACCTGATATCGTCGTCCTTCCCGAAGCCGCGACGACCGGATACTTCTTGGAAGGAGCGGTGTACGATCTGGCACTTCCCGCGTCGCGCTTCGCCGCCGACTTGGCGCGCGCGTGGCACGACGGCGCGGGCGATACGCCGGTCGAGCTCTGCTGCGGGTTCTACGAAAACGACGGCGGGACGTACTACAATAGCTCGCTCTATATCCGCGTGCGCGCCAACACGCACGAGATCGTGCACGTGCACCGAAAGATGTTTTTGCCGACGTACGGTGTTTTCGACGAGGAGCGTTTTCTCTCGCGCGGCCGCCGGCTCTCGGTGTTCGAAACGTCCCTTGGCCGCGCCGCGATGTTGATCTGCGAAGATTCGTGGCACGCCATCATGCCGACGATCGCCGCGGTGAAGGGCGCCCGCATCCTGATCGTTCCGTCGGCGTCACCCGGACGCGGAATCGACGGCGACCGAGAGCTGACGTCGATTACGCGCTGGCGCGAACTGCTGCGCGCGATTGCGGCAGAACACGGCGTCTACGTGCTCTACGCCGGCCTAACGGGTTTCGAAGGCGGCAAAGGAATGACGGGATCGTCGTCGGTGATCGATCCGTGGGGACGCATGCAAGTCGAGGCTCCGGCCATCGGCGAATGTGTCGTGCGCGGTTTCATCGATCCGCGTGAAGGTGACCTCGCGCGCGCGAGCCTTCCGCTGCTCGGCGATCTGAGTGCGGTGCTCCCCGATTTGATTCTCGATGAAGAGCTACCGCTGCCGAAAGGACGCGCATGAAGCCGCTCGTACAAGTGCGCGCGACATTGGACGGCGTTCTGGACGGTCCGCGGATCAACGGCGAACTGGCAACGCGTTGGCTTGTTGCGTTTCTGCACGACGAATTGATCGCGCGTCGCAAGATCCATGGTGCGGTCGTCGGTCTCTCCGGCGGAATCGATTCGGCCGTCACGGCGTTTCTCTGCGCGCGCGCGCTCGGGCCGGATAACGTGCACGCGTTTCGGATGCCGTACCGTACGTCGAGTTCCGCGAGCCTTTCCGACGCGCAGCTCGTCGTCGATGCGCTCGGCATTCATTGCCGGACAATCGAAATTACCGGAGCGGTCGATGGATATTTGCAATTTGAGCCGGACGCTGACGCGCGGCGGCGCGGAAACGTCATGGCCCGCACGCGTATGCTCGTCCTCTTCGATCAGTCGGCGAAGCTCGACGCACTCCCGATCGGAACCGGCAATAAAACCGAACGGCTCTTAGGGTATTTCACCTGGCATGCCGACGACACGCCGCCGGTGAATCCGCTCGGCGATCTTTTTAAAACGCAGGTATGGGATCTGGCGCGTTACCTCGGTGTTCCAGAATCGCTGATCGAAAAAGCGCCGAGTGCGGATCTGGAAGCGAATCAAACCGACGAGGGCGATCTCGGCATCACGTACGCGCAAGCGGATGCGATTCTCGCGCAGATGCTTCTCGGCTACAGCGACGCGCAACTCGTCGAACGCGGCTTCGAGGAGCGCGACGTCGCCATCGTTCGTCGGCGCGTGGACTCCACGCATTGGAAACGCCATCTACCGACGACCGCCATGCTCACGAACACCGCCATCAACGAGTTCTACCTCCGCCCGGTGGATTTTTGAATATGCTGGACCAAGGCGTTTTCTTTCCGGTGAGCCTCAATCTCGTGGGGCGTCGTTGCGTCGTGATCGGCGAGCGCGACGACCGCGAAGCGATCGAAAAAGAAACGTCGCTGCGCGAATCGGGTGCGGTCGTCCGCTGGATCACCAAGCCGGATGCGTTGCGCGATGACGATGTAGTGGACGCATTTTTTGTGATCTCCACCCCGCAGAATGAAGAGCTGTCCGCTCGGTTGCGCAAGCTCGCCGACCGGCACCGGTTCTTGTTGTGCTGCATCGATCAGCCGCAGCACGGATTCGTCGCGATGGCGGCCATCGCAAAAGCGGGGCCGGTGCGTGTCGCAATCTCGACGACGGGGCTTGCGCCGCGCGTCGGCAAGCGACTGAAGTCGCGCCTTCAGGCGGCGATGGATGCGACGTTCGCCCGTTTCATCGAATGTTTGGGGACGCAAAAAACGAGAATAAAACGCGCCCATCCCGGAGCCGAAAACAGCGGCGTTCGCCGCAAGGCCATGATCGACGCGGCGGACGGCTTCGACGTTGCGGTGACGTTCTCGTATCCCCAATGGTTTGAGGACGAATTGGAAGGATTGCGCCCGCGTGTCGCTCGCGGTTGAACTCGTCGCGGTCGGCACCGAGCTGCTGCTGGGGCAGTTGGCGGATACGAACACCGCGTTTGTCGCGCGTCACTGCGCGAACGCCGGAATCGATGTATTGGGCACGCATGCGGTTGGTGATAATCGCGTTCGTATCGCAAACGCGTTGCGGGCGGCGCTGGGTCGCGTCGACGGCGTCATCACCACGGGCGGACTGGGACCGACCGTGGATGATTTGACGAAAGAGGCAGTGTGCGATGCGCTCGGCGTCGACACCGTGCCGGACGAACGTTCGCTGCGCCAGATGAAAGATTTCTTTGCAAAGAGCGGGCGGGAGATGCGCGAGAACAATCGCAAACAAGCCGACGTGCCTCGCGGGAGTTTTGTGCTGAAAAATCCTCGAGGCACGGCTCCTGGGTTCGTTGCGTTCGCTTCGTCGGGAAAGTTCGTTGCATCGATGCCCGGCGTACCGCGCGAGATGCAACCGATGTTGACCGAGCACCTCATCCCCTTTTTGCGCGAACGGTACGAGCTGCGCGCCGCGATTTTTACGCGCGTCGTACACACGATCAACATCGGCGAGTCCGAGATCGATCATCGCATCGGCGACCTCTTTCGCGCCGGCGAGAACCCGAAGATCGCCGTGCTCGCGCACGAAGGCATATGCGACGTGAAGATCATGGTGAAAGCCACGTCAGCGGCCGAAGCTGAAACGATGATTGCACCGCTGCAGCAACGGATCGAAGAGCGTCTGCAAGGCTTCGTGTTCGGTACTGGCGAGGCGACGATCGAATCGGCAGTTGCGGAGTTGCTGCGCAATCGCGGCGCAACGGTTGCTACCGCTGAATCGTGCACAGGCGGTCGCATCGCCTCAGCGTTTACGCGTCTTCCCGGGTCATCGGAAACGTTTTGGGGCGGCGTCGTCGCGTACGACAATTCCGTGAAAGTCGGTGAAGTGAACGTTTCGCAAGAGACGCTCGCTCGTTACGGCGCGGTCAGCGAGCAAACCGCGATCGAAATGGCGCGCGGCGTTCGCATGCGGCTCGGGACAACGTATGGCATGTCGACGACCGGCGTCGCCGGTCCGGCCGGTGGTACAGACGACAAGCCGGTAGGGCTCGTGTGGTTCGGCATCGCGGATGCGCAGCGCGTGACCGCGCGTTCGTATACCTTTTTAGGCGATCGCGATGCGATCCAACGGCGCGCAACGGTCATGGCGCTCGGCCTGTTTTGGCACGAATTACGGACGCCGCTCAGCGAACGGCTCACATAGTCGCGGCACACGGCATCGGCGAGGAAAACCGGCCGCCGTTCTAGGATGCCGCGGTATAGCCGATCGCCGCCAGCACGCGTTGTGTTTCCAAGGCGTCCTCAAAGCTCGGCAGCGCGCTGGCGCCCGTTTCGATCTGCTTGATCCATTCGTCGTACAGTTCCATCAGCAGCGGAACGTTGGCATTGATGCTGCTGAACTTCGCATACGGCGACGGCTTGCATTCCAGTTCGTTCGTCTCTTCATCATCGATAGAGAACAGCGTCATATCAACGATCGTTTGGCCGCTCGCAACCGCCGTGCGGTTCTCGGCGTGTACGGCGAGCGTGAACGATTCGACCGCAACAGCGGCGTCCACCGACAGCCGTCCGATCAACCCGTCGCCGTAATCGAGTAACGCGAAGGCGCCGTCGTCTGAGGTGCTCGTGAAGATGCCGGCTGCATCGGTACGCTGCGCGTTCGCCGTACGGAGCAGACCGGTGACGGACTTCGGCGGCCGTCCGATCGTCCAGTTCGCGCTATCGATCACATGCGACATCAACGCACCGGCAACGCCGCCGCCGCGTTGGCGTTCGAACCACCAGCCGCGTGACCGCGTGCCGTCGCATCGTAAGAATGTGCCGAGTTGCGTGATCTCGATCTCGCGAAGCGGCGTCAAGTGCCCATTCTCGACGAGTTGCTTGATCGCCATACGCTGCGGTACGAAACGAAACTCGTGCGCGACGCCGCAGGCGCTCTGCGCATTGAGCGACGCCGCGAGCATTTCTTCAGCCTCCTCGACGTTGAGCGCAAACGGTTTTTCGCACAATACGTGCTTGCGCACGTCGAGCGCCGCCAGCACATCGTCGCGATGCGCGAACGGCGGCGACGCGACGACCACTGCGTCCAGTTCGCAGCCATCGACCATTTCAGCAGCGCTCGAGAATGCATGCGGAATGTTTCGTTCCTTGGCAACGGCCTGCGCCGATGATGGTGAAGCAACGGCCACGACATCGAAGCGCGGATGCGCAAGCAGCGCCGGAAGATGTGCTTTTACGCCGAAGCCGGCGCCGCTGATGCCAACGCGATATGTTTTCACAGTTCCTCGTTGATGATGTCGAGAGCACGTAAAAGTACGGGCCGATCGATAACAAGCGGCGGTGTGATCGACAGCACGTCGCCCGCCGGCCCCGATTGAAGAAGAATCACACCGCGCGCCAACGCGCGTTTCACAACGCGGCCCGCATCCTCGGCGCTCTGAAGTTGGACGCCCCACATCATGCCGCGCCCGCGGACCGCGACGACCGATTCGCGCGCCAGAAACCGCTCGAGCTGCAAGCCGACGACGTCGCCGAGCTCGCGCGCGCGTTTCGGGAGATCCTCGCGTTCCACTTCCTCAATCGTCGCGAGCGCGGCCGAACAGCCCATCGGATTGCCTAAATAGGTCGACGTGTGCAGCGCTTCGCCGGACGAACGCGGCCACCGGTCCATAATCGCCGGCCGCCCAACGGCCGCGCTGATCGGAAATCCTCCGCCCATCGCTTTCCCGATGCAGACGATATCGGGTACGACGGCTTCCGCTTCGCACGCAAACCAGCAGCCGGTGCGGCCGAACCCCGTGTAGATCTCGTCGACGATCATGATGATGCCGCGCTCGTCGCAGAAGCGGCGAAGCGCTGTAAGATAGCCGCCCGGCGGAACGATGCACCCGCCGCGTCCTTGCAGCGGCTCGACGACGAGCGCCGCAATGTCGTTGCAATCTCCGGCTTCCCGTTCGAGTTGCGCGGTTGCTTCATCGAGCGTGATGCGTTGCGCGTCGGGATAGTGGAGCAGCGTCGTCACGCCGGGAACGAGTCCGCGGAAGCGGTCGACGAACTTGTCGATCCCGCATACGGTGAGCGCACCGAGCGACAGCCCGTGATACGCGCCGCGATACGCGAGGAAACGATGCTTACCGCTCGCCATGATCGCGGTTTTCAACGCCGCCTCGATCGCTTCGGATCCGGTTGTCGCAAGAAACGTTTTGGTCAGTCCGGTGGGAAGCAGTCCCGCGAGCCGCTCGAGCAAACGCGAACGAACTTCGGTGGGATGCACGTCGCCCATGCCGTGCATGAGCGTCGCGGCCTGCCGCGCGATGGCCGCGGTCACGCTCCGATTCGCATGACCGACGCTGGCAACGCCGAACGCCGACGTGAGATCGATATAGCGGTTGCCGTCGACGTCCGTCACGCTCGAACCCGATGCCGTCTCCCAAAAAACCGGGAACTCATCGCTCAGATACGTGACGTTCTGCGATTCGTATTCGGCGAGCTGCGCGTGCAACGCGGTAGTGCGCGGCCCGGGGATCGGCCCGCGCACGGCTTCGAATTCGTCGTTCACGTTTCGAAGCTGACCCAGCGAACGAAATCGGCGATGCGCGCGCGTCCGCCGTGGCTTCCGCTTGCCGGCGGACGCTGCAGTTCACCGAATGCGGTGATGCGATTGACGCTGAGCGACAGCGCCGCATCGACGATATCATCGCGAACGCCCGCAACAGCGATGGCTTCAAGCGAAAGTTCATGCCGGCGCACGTATGCGACGGCATCATCCGGCGAATTCACCGTGTGTATCGACAGCGCGCGCGGCAGAAACGCCGGCGGCTCGCTCGGCGGAGGATCGAGGACCGCGAGATAACTTGCGCGTTCGTCTGAAAAAACCGCGCCACGGCCCGTCGCCGAGCGAAATGCGGCGAGTTTGCGTGCATGTGCGATGCGCGCGCTGGCGCGGACATCGCGTGGTCCCGGCGGAAATTCGACCGCGGCGCGTTCGACCGCTTCGGCGAGGAGCGTGCAGAAGCGCTGCGGCGTTACCGCACCGCCGTGTTCTACGAAGAGCGCATGCAACGACAGGCAACCTTGGCTTTCGTAGAGCACGAGATCGCGCGCAGCGCACTGAGCGATCGCCTTCACGTTCGCCTCATCGGAGAGCGCATCGCGGCCGGCGTACCCGATCGTCGCCTTGGATCCGTAGCCGATAAACGCGCTCGGCGCCGCGTTTTTCGCGATGCGCGCCAACGTCGAATCGCTGCCGAACGCAACGACGACGCCGAACTGCGCGAGATCGACCGCATGGTCCTCGCCGCGCCACGCGCCGGCGCGAGCCGCGGTTACGAACTCATCGAGCTCGTCGCACAGCGTGGTGAAAAAGCCGCGCACGATGCCGTCTTCGCGGTCCTTCACGAGCACGTCGCATTTGGCGCACAGCGCAAAGACGGCCGGAACGATCGCGACGCCGATCGTCGTACGGCTGGAAATGACGCATACCGATCCCACCGGACGCGCACGCGCTTTGCTTCGCGACGTGCGTTCGACAAATCGGTCCAGAATATCGACCGATCCCAGTTCGTTCGCGATCGTTGCTTCGAGGTCAGCGGCGTTCACCGCGGTGAAGAGCTGATCGAGCGCGTACTCGACGACGGGAACCGAGTATCCGGTCCGCTTCACGATCGAATCGAGAACCCGCACGCGCGGAGGAAAATCCGCGTCGGCCCACCGCGCCGCCGCGCCGGAAACCGCCGCGATAATCCGCCGCGCCGGCACCGCCGCAAGAGCGGTCATCGCAGGATGCGGTGATCGGGCACCGCACAGGAGGTGTATTCGTGCCCCATCATCGCAGGATGCGGTGATCAGGCACCGCACAGGAGGTGTATTGGTGCCCCATCATCGCAGGATGCGGTGATCGGGCACGGCGAGATCCTCGGCGGTGAGCGAACAGCCGCGCAACGAGGCGCCGGCGTCGCGTCCCATCAGGACGATGCGTTGCCCGTAGATCGACGGCGCGAATTCGACACCGACATCTTCGGTTTGGATTGCGATACACGACGAACGGTTCGCGAGATCGACGTGAACCAGCGCGCCGGCCGTCCCATGCGGTAAGGTCTTTCCATCCGCGCCGACAACGCGGGCGCGCATCCAGGGCGGAGGCGTCTTATATCGGGGTTCCGTCCCATGCGCACCCGCGCGCCGCACCAAGACGTCGTCGTAGTATTGCGAACTGAGTTCGGTCATACCGTATTCCGAAACGATCGTTTCAAGCCTCGTGCCCAACCGTTCCGCGGTCGTTCGGTACAGTTCGAAACGATCGACGTAGCGCGAGCGTCCCTTGAAGCCGCCGGTTTCCATGATACGCGAGCCGGCGGGCAGCGCGAAGTAGCGCGCCCGTTGTTCCAGCGCGTCGAGCAGATGTACGAGCGCGAAGGACGTCGTTGCGATGCACACAGGACGATCGCGCTCGGCGGCCGTCTGCAGTTCCGCGATGAGTGATTCGACGTCCAGCACGCCGTTGCTGATGAACCAGCCCGTTCGTCCGTCACCGAATTGCTGCGACACCTTCGCCATCATGTAACCGAGCGACGAGTGCGGATTCTCGGCGGGGTTCGGCACGAGGTTGAGGTATCGCAGCGACGCATGATCCGACAGCATGAACGCGCTGAACGTTGCTAACAACGATGCGTCGTAGATTGCGGTCGTCTCCATATAATGCCGGCCGCCTTCGCCGCGCGTCGTACCGCTTGTTTCGAAGACGGCTGCCGCGGTGAGCGGATCGAATGTCGCGAGTCGCGTTTCTTTGAACGCGGCGCTCGGCAGCGACGGAATTTCTTCCCATTGCGACGGGAAGTTTTCGCGCGTAACATCCAACGAAGCGCAATACTGCGCGTAGGGCGTATTGTACTGAAGCTGGTACGCAAAGATCGTGAGGGCGAGATCGTTGAACTCGCCGTCCGTCATCGCTTCTCCCGTGCTGCGCCAGCGCTCGATGTACCGTAACAACGTTTCATCGAGCCGCCGCGATTCATCCGGATACGCGATCACGGTGCTCCACCTTCATACACTTGTCGACAACGACCGCTAAACCGGCCCTATCTGCGCGGTTGATTGCTTCCTCGTTGATCACGCCGAGCTGAAACCAAATCGCTTTGGCGCCGACCGCGACCGCTTCGTCGACGATCGGAAGTACCTCCGAGGGTTTACGAAAGACGTCAACCACGTCCGGCGCACCGCGCTCCGCGGCGTACGCGGTGAGATTCGGGTATGCCTTGACCCCGTGAAGCTCGTCAAGTTTCGGCGCGATAGGCGTCACATCGTAGCCATGCGCGCGAAGGTATGCAAACACGCCGTGGCTCGGGCGGTCCGGTTTTGCGGACGCACCGACTACGGCAACTGTTGAACTGCGCTCCAGAAGTGCCTTGCGCTCGGCGGCCGAGCTGAGAATCATGAGCCCGGGATTCTGCACGATGCGCCAAGAACCGCTTGCCTATGGGGATGACACTCACCGAAAAAATACTCGCCCGCCACGCCGGTCTCGATCGCATTGAGCCCGGCCAAATTATCAACGCGAACGTCGACTTGGTGCTCGCAAACGAACTTTCCGCCGCCGTTGCAATCGGCGTTATGCGGAACATGAAAGGCGCTTCGACCGTCTTCGATCGCGACAAGATTGCGCTCGTCGAGGATCATTTCGTTCCGGCGAAAGACGCGCAATCCGCAAAGCTCGCAAAGCTGATGAAAGACTTCGCCGCCGAGCAGAAGATCACGCATTTCTTCGATGTCGGGCGCGGCGGGATCGAGCACGTCGTTTTGCCGCAACAAGGACTCGTCGCACCCGGTGAGGTTATCGTCGGCGGCGATTCGCACACCTGTACGTACGGCGCGCTCGGCGCGTTTGCGACCGGCATGGGATCGACGGATATCGCGGCAGCGTTCGTCCTCGGCGAAGTGTGGTTGAAAGTCCCGGGGACGATCAAGATCGTCTACAACGGCGAGCTCGGCCGCATGGTGTACGCGAAAGATCTCATGTTGCGAACGGTCGGCGAACTGGGGATCGACGGCGCGACCTATCGCGCGATCGAATATCACGGCACGACGGTCGACAATCTTTCGGTTACCGGCCGCTTCACGATGGCGAACATGGCAATCGAAGCCGGCGCGAAGAACGGCATCTTCCACGCCGACGAAAAAGCCGTTGCATTCGTGAAGGAGCGTACGGATCGTCCGTTCATCGTCGAGCGCGCAGACGCGGACGCGAACTACGAGCGTACGATTGAAATCGACGTCGACCAGCTCGAACCGCAAGTCGCCTGCCCGCACACGCCGGACAACGTGCATCCGATCTCCGAGGTCGCGCGCGACAAGATCGAAGTGGATCAAGTCTTCATCGGGTCGTGCACGAACGGCTACATCGATGATCTGCGGATCGTGGCGAAGATTCTCGACGGAAAGAAGATCGCGTCGAACGTTCGCGTGATCGTCAATCCCGGATCGCAAGAAGTCTGGATGCAGGCGGCGTCCGAAGGCGTGCTTACGACGCTCGCGGGAGCGGGTTGCGCCGTGAATACGCCCGGATGCGGCGCCTGTTTCGGCGGACATATGGGCACGCTCGGCGATGGAGAACGTGCGATCTCGACGACGAATCGTAACTATGTCGGCCGCATGGGTTCGCCGAAGTCCGAAGTGTATCTCGCCTCGCCCGCTACGTGCGCGGTATCCGCACTAACCGGAAAAATCACCGATCCCCGCGTCTTAGAACTGGCGGGAGTATAGATGGAAAGCAAACTGAACGGAACCGCACACAAGTACGGAAAGAACGTCGACACCGACGTCATTATCCCCGGCAAGTACTGCAACATCATCGATCCGGTCGAACTCGGCAAACATGCACTCGAGGGACTCGATCCGCAGTACACGGCGAAAATGAAATCGGGCGACATCATCGTCGCCGGCACGAATTTCGGCTGCGGCTCGAGCCGCGAAGTCGCGCCGATCGCGATCAAGGGCTCCGGCACGTCGGCGGTGATCGCGAAAAGTTTCGCGCGGATCTTTTACCGCAACGCGCTGAACATCGGCTTGCCGATCTTCGAATCGGCGGAGGCAGTCGATGGCATAGAAGACGGCGACGCCGTCGAAGTCGAACCGGCGAGCGGCGTCATTCGCAACACGACGAAAGGAACCGAGTACAAGTCCGCCGAGTTCCCGCCGTTTATGCGTGAATTAATTGACTCGGGTGGCCTCGTTCCGTACGTCGAGCGACGACTCGCAGCAAAGTAGAACGTTACTGCGGAGGATAACCGTTTGGCGACCCAATTCCGCCCGGTTGAGCGTTGACGTTGTCACTCCACTTTTCTTTCGGCCGATATGCCGCGGTGAACGGTACGCGCTCTTGTGAATCCGTCAACATGCCGAGCATATCCGTCGTCCCGTCGACGCGGCCTTCCAGCAGGATCGTAGAGCCGTTCGCAAGCGAAACAACGAGGCGAACGTTGCGCCCATCCATCGAACCCGCGAGCGGAAACTTTTTCTTGTCTTGGGTGAGATACGTGCCGGTGATCGCCGATCCCGTTTGCTTCAAATTGAAATGTTCGTATTCGGTGTTCGCGCCGCGCTGAATTTGCAATTCCCACACGCCGTCGAGCCCTTTGCGATCGTCGGGTGGCGGCGATGGTGTTGCGCTTTCGTTCGGACCGGGTGACGCGCTCGTAGCGGGTTTCGGCGGTCCGAAAAGATTATTGAGTGAACCGTTCGGATCGTCCGTCGGCGCAGTCGCGGGCGATTGCGCGCTTGGCGGCGGCGTTGAGGCGGCTGTTCCCGGCGTGACCGTATTCGTCGTGTTTGTCGATCCGGGAACGGGCGGTGGCGGCGGAGGCGGCGGCGCAACGGCGAGAAGCGCAAGCGCCGCGGTGAGAACGAGAACCGAATATTTCACGTTGGCGAAATTTCGGGAGCGGTTGACGGAATCATCCGAGGCTCGCGCGGCAATGGAATGCGATGGAGACCTGTGTCGATATTCGCAGCGGCCTGAATTGCTCGTACGTCGGAAGCCAGCGCTCGAACCGGCTGTGACCACGGTGGGCATTGCAGGTCGAACGAGTTCCAGCCGTGCCACTGCACGGTCGTAGCTGTACCGAACGACGCGCTCTTCATGCACCGGCCCGGCGTGCCGGGATCGTCGCGCGCGGCTTTCAGGTTGTCGAAGAAGCTCTTCGCGAGCGACGAGTCGACCGTGAAGCTTTTACCGGCGCCCCCCATGCGGCCCATGACGATCTCGCCGCGTCCGTCGGACCAGATCTTGATGTTGTACGCCGCCGTGTTCGTCGATCCCGAGTTGCGAATGATCGCGCCGTCCGGCTGCGCCGCCCCGAAAGCGACGATCGCAGCGCTCACTCCCGCTCCGATGACGAGTCCGGCGAGGAACAGTCTCTTCATTCATCCCTCCCGAGGTTGGCTTACCTTAATAACGCTTGCCGGAGTCGCGCCGTCTCGTCTACCGAAGTCGCTTTGACACCCCTGCTATAATCATGGGGCTGTGAAAGAGAAGACTCACCCAAACTGGTACCCCGAGGCGCGCGTTCACTGTGCCTGCGGCAATACGTTCACGACCGGCTCGACGATGAAAGAGATCGCGGTCGAAATTTGCTCCGCGTGCCATCCGCTCTTCACGGGCCAGCAGAAGCTCGTCGACACCGCGGGACGCGTTGACAAGTTCAACCAACGTGCCGCGGCGGCCGAGAAGAAGCAACAGGAAGCTGCGTCGCGCAAGGCCGCCAAAGAGGCGAAGAAGGCCGCAACGGAAGCGTAGCTGCCCGGAGATATCTTTGAGACGAGCCGTGCTTGCGGCTCGTCTTTTCTTTGCTCTTAACCCGGTGAAACGCATATGGCTGAATTAACACGAAGTGTGCTCGCACGACTCGATTCCACCGTTCGACGCTTCGATGAAATCGAAGCAAGTTTGGCTAACCCCGCCGGCGGCCCTTCGACGGGCTCAGGACAAGTTTTCGATCAGGCACGGTACACCGCGCTCGTGAAGGAGCGCGCGCAGTTGGAAGAGACGGTTAACGCGTATCGCCGCTATCGTACAACGCTCGACGGCTTGCGCGCGAACGAAGCGCTGCTGCGCGAGACGAGCGACGACCTCGAGCTGCGCGAACTCGCCGAAGAAGAGGCAGAGGAACTGCGCGCGCGCCGTGACGAGCTCGAAGACCAACTGCACGTGTTGATGATTCCCAAGGATCCCAACGACAACAAAGACGTCTTCGTCGAAATTCGCGCGGGTGCGGGCGGCGACGAGGCTGCAATCTTTGCTGGCGATCTCGCGCGCATGTACATGCGATATGCCGAATCGCACGGCATGCGAGTCGAACTCGTCTCCGAAAACGAGAGCGACGCCGGCGGCTACAAGGAGATCGTCTTCGGCGTGCGCGGTGAATCGCCGTACCGCTATTTCAAGCACGAATCGGGCGTTCATCGCGTGCAGCGCGTTCCCGCAACCGAGGCGCAAGGGCGAGTCCACACATCGACTGCGACGGTCGCGGTGTTGCCGGAAGTCGACGAAGACGTCGACATCGACATCAAGGCCTCGGATTTGCAGATCGATACGTATAAAGCGTCCGGCGCCGGCGGCCAGTACGTCAACAAGACGGAATCAGCGATTCGTATTACGCACGTTCCATCGGGCATCATCGTCGCCTCGCAACAAGAGCGTTCGCAAACGCAGAACCGCGAGAAGGCAATGCAGATGCTGCGTGCGATGCTCTACGAGCGGCAACAACGCGAAAAAGATGAAGCGATGGGATCGCTGCGCCGAAGCCAAGTGGGCACGGGCGATCGTTCGGAGAAGATTCGTACGTATAATTTCCCGCAAGACCGCGTCACCGATCACCGCATCAACGAAAACTACGGCAACATCCGGGGCATCATGGATGGCGCGATCGATTCGATCGTCGGAGATTTGTTGAAAGACGAACAAGCGCGACTCTTGGCCGGTGAAGCGCAACCCGTATAGGTTCGAATGTACCGGTGACCGTCGAAGAATTGCGCGGATTGCTCGTGTCGGAGACGGGCGTTGACGCCTTGGATGTCGAGCGGATTCTTTCGCATCTCATGCGACGGCCGGAAGCGTGGCTTCGCGCGTTCGGTGAAGCTGAAGTCAGCGCGAAGATGCGCCGACAGGCGCGCGAATACGCCGCGCGGCGCGCTTGCGGCGAACCGTTAGCGTATATTCTTGGCAGCGTTGGATTTCACGGTCATTCGTTCGTCGTCAACGATCGCGTGCTGGTGCCCCGTCCGGAAACCGAGCATCTTGTCGATGAAGCGCTGGAATTCATCGGAGGGAAAGCGCGTTCGCGAGTGCTCGACGTAGGAACCGGCAGCGGCGCGATCGCGTGCTCGATTCTCGCGGCGGCGGGGAACAACGTGCGCGTAGATGCGGTCGACGTCTCAGCCGATGCGCTCGCCGTCGCGACGGCGAATGCAGGCCGCCTCGGTATCGAAGAACGGCTCGCGGTTTTCCTCGGTGACGCATCGACGCCGGCCTTGCGTCCGTTCTACGACGTGATCGTCGCGAACTTGCCCTACGTTCCAACGGACGATATTGCGCCGGCGCCGGACCCCGTGAGCTTCGAACCGCGTATCGCGCTCGATGGCGGACCCGACGGGCTCGAGCGATACCGCGGCCTTCTCCAGCACGCGCCCCTGCTGCTGGCGTCGGACGGCCTTCTATTAATGGAAGCGGCACCGCCGGTCATCGCCGAGCTCGCAACCCTCGCCCGTGCGGCTTTCCCGCAAGCCGAGGTCACGATCGGTAAGGATTACGGCCACCGAGGGCGGTACGTCAAGGTACGAAACCGGGCATAAGGCGAATATTCTCTTCCCGAGATGGCGAAGTATATTTTCTTTACCGGCGGCGTCGTCAGTTCGCTTGGTAAAGGCATCACGGCAGCCTCGCTCGGGCGGCTGCTCAAGGCGCGCGGTATCAGCGTGTCGATCCAGAAGCTCGATCCCTACATCAACGTCGACGCCGGTACGATGAACCCGTATCAGCACGGCGAGGTTTTCGTTACCGAAGACGGCGCCGAAACCGACCTCGATCTCGGCCACTACGAGCGGTTCATCGACGAGAACCTCCAGCGCGCGAACAACGTCACTACCGGTCAGATTTACAACTCCGTCATCGAAAAAGAACGGCGCGGCGAATATCTCGGTGCCACGGTTCAAGTGATCCCGCACATCACGAACGAGATCAAGGCGCACATCAAGCGCGTTGCCGAAGCGAGCCGCGCGGACGTCTGCATCGTGGAAGTCGGCGGCACGGTCGGTGACATCGAGTCGCTACCGTTCCTCGAAGCAATTCGTCAAATGCGTTACGACGTGGGCGACGAGAACGTGATGTACGCCCATCTGACGCTCGTTCCGCATCTCGGTGCAGCGGATGAACTGAAAACGAAGCCGACTCAGCACTCGGTGCGCGAGCTTCGCGGCATCGGTATCTCACCCGATGCAATCGTCTGCCGCACGCAATCCGCGCTTCCGATGCCGGTCGAGCTAAAGGAAAAGATCGCGCTCTTCTGCGACGTTCCGCCCGGTGCGGTCGTGCAGAACGGTGACGCGAAAACGATCTACCAAGTGCCGCTGAATCTCGAAGCGGAGGGCCTCGCCGATGCAGTCGTGCGGAAACTCGGGCTGCCGACGAGTGCGCCGAAACTCGATGAGTGGGTCAGTATCGTTGAACGCATAACGCATCCCAAGCGCAACGTGACGATTGCGCTTGTCGGCAAGTACGTCGAGCTCAAAGACGCGTACATTTCCATTAATGAAGCGCTCTACCACTCCGGGATTTACCATCATGCCGACATCGAGATCCGGCGCATCGACTCGCTGACCGTCGAAACGGAAGGCGTCGGCGTGCTCGACGGTGCCGACGGCATTCTGGTCGCTCCAGGCTTCGGAGCGCGCGGCGTGAACGGCAAGCTTCATGCAATTCAATATGCGCGTGAGAGGGGAATCCCGTTTCTCGGCATCTGCTTCGGTATGCAACTCGCGTGCGTGGAATTCGCGCGCAATGTCTGCGGGCTCGCGACGGCGATGTCAATCGAAGTCGATGAGACGACGCCCGATCCCGTGATCGATTTCATGCCGGATCAGCGCGATCTGGAGATCTACGGGGGCACCATGCGCCTTGGATCGTATAGCTGCCGCGTCGATCGCGATTCGCATGCGCTACGCGCGTACGGCAGCGACGAAATAAGGGAACGTCATCGCCACCGGTACGAGTTCAACAACACGTATCGTCCGGCGTTCGAGGAGCGGGGCATGCGGTTCACCGGCCACCATGTCGTTGGAAAGACGACGCTGGTGGAGATCGTCGAACTGCCGAGCGACGTGCATCCTTGGTTCGTCGGAACGCAGGCGCACCCCGAATTCAAGTCGCGTCCGAACAACCCCGCACCGTTGTATCGCGACTTTGTCGGCGCTGCGCTTGCGCACGAGTCGAGCGATAACGGCCGCGCCGCCGAGCCTGCTGCGCACACGTGGACCCAAGTCAAGTAACAGCCCTTATCCTGACCCGCGACGAAGAACGCAACTTGCCGCGCGCGATGACGAGTTTGCCGCACGGTATGCGTGCGTTCGTTCTCGACGCGTATTCCGACGATCACACCGTCGAATTTGCGCGCTCGGCGGGCGCGGACGTCGAATCCCGCGAGTGGACGAACTTCGTCGACGCGCGACGCCATGCGCTTTCGCGCGTTTCCACGCCTTGGGTGCTGCTGATCGACGCCGATGAAGCGCTCGACGACGTGCTGTGCGAAGCAGTGGAAGCCGCAACCGGCGATGCCGACGGCTACATCGTCCGGCGCACAACATATTTTCACGGCAAACCGATGCGGATGTGGAGCAACGAACCGCTCTTACGACTCGCGCGACGCGAACGCGTGCGCGTAGAACCGTTTCCGGCGGCAGGCGGCGCGTCCCCGCTGCACGAGCGTCTCGTCTGCGATGGACGCGTCGCTGAATTGCCCGGCATGCTATTGCACTACTCGTATGCCGACGGCGCGGAGTATCGGGAGAAGTTCGATGCATACACGTCGATTGAAGCGCAGGGCTTGAGCCGCAATAGCGGGCGGTTCATCGCGCATATGCTTCTGCTGCCGCTGCGGTTCCTGAACAATCTCTTCGTTAAAGGCGCGTTGCTCGATGGACCGCGTGGGTGGTACGTCGCATGGTACTCGGCAATGTATCCGCTCGTCGTCGCGAGCAAAGCATTGCAAAGCCGATTCGCATGACGCAGCTGCGCCGTAAGGTCGGTCTTGATGTGCGCTGCGGGCGGCGCGTTTCGGTTGGAATGGCGACCTATATTCGCGAGGTTGCTTCCCGGTTGCCGCGCGTGGCGCCCGAGTTCGAGTACATCAGGTATACGAAGGGCGAGAACCTCGGCATTGCCGAGCAGGTGGTATTGCCGCTCGAAATGTGGCGAGATCGTATCGAGCTCGCGCACTTCATGGCGCACTATGTGCCGGCGCTTGCGGACGGCCGCTTCGTCTTCACGATTCACGATTTGATTCATTTACGCTTCGTGCAGTTCTTTCGGAGCTACATCGGCCCGTACTACAACAGTGTCGTGAAGCGCGCGTGCCGCAAAGCCGCGCGCATCATTACGTCCGATCGTCGAACGGTCGCCGACCTCGTTCACTACTTCAACGTCGATCCGGCAAAGGTTCGCGTCGTGCCGCTCGCGCCGCGCGAGCGGTTCTTCAATCGCGCACAACCATTTCGCGGCGAGCGGCCCTATTTTCTCAACGTCGGAAACCATCGCAAGCACAAAGACATCCCGACGCTCCTGCGCGCCTGGGCCTCGCTTCCGCCGCAGTACGACGCTGATTTGTACTTGACGGGCCCGGATGATTTGAACGGCGAGTTACAGCGGTACTCCACCGCGCGGCGCAAGGCAATCGCGCTCGGCAATGTCACCGATGACGCGCTCGCGTCGTATTATGCCGGCGCGATCGCGCTCGTGCATCCGGCGATGCTCGAGGGCTTTGGATTGCCGTTCGTGGAGGCGATCGTATCCGGGTGCCCGGTTATTGCAACCGACGAGTCCATTCCGGAGCCGCTTTCGAACGTCTCGCTGCAGTTTGCCGTCGGGGACGCGGAAGCCGCTGCACATCATATGCGCCGCGTGTTCGAGGATGAAAGCGTCCGGCGCGATCTCGTCGAACGCGGGGCTAGCGTAGTGCGAACGCTAACGTGGGATCGTACGGCGCGTGCAACTGCCGACGTGTACGCCGAAGTGCTGGAGGGAAAGTGAAGGCGACCCGCGCCCTTGCGCTCGTTTTAGCGATCGCGCTCACCGGCGCGGCGCCGCCGGCAAAACCGATGCCGAAGGCCACACCGACGCCGCCGCCGGGCATTTCGATCGTCATCAACAATGCGCGCCTGCCTCTCGAGCCACCGCCCAAGTTTATCAACGGGCGCCTATTCGTCCCGGTACGCCGCACGATCGAGGCGCTCGGACTGCAGTTCAATCGTTCCGGAAAATTGATTTGGACGGAAGTCGGTGCAAACGTCGTCTCGCTGACGCTGGGCAGCACGCTCGCGCATAACGGGACGTCGACCTTAGTACTCGACGCCGCGCCGGTAGAGATCAAATACGTCCTCTATGCGCCGTTGCGCTTCTTCACGGATGTGCTCGGCGCGCAAGCGACGTACGATCGCCGCACCAGCACGGTTTCAATCGATGCCGAACTCGTTGGGCGCAGCAATGCCGGTGTGGTGCAGCACGGCAATCAGACCGAACGCTTCGGTACGGTCTCCGCGATCGACGTCAACTCCGATCCGCCGACCGTTACGCTCGCGTCGAATGCGACCGTGAAAACGATTCCGATCACGCGCAATGCGGTCGTGGAAATGCACGACGTGAACGCGAACGTCACGGGTCCGGGTGAGCTCGGCGACGTGCGTCCCGGCGACTTCGCACGGCTCTACATCGATAAGAACGGCCACGTGATGCGCGTAGAGGACGCGTTCGGTTCGTACTACGGCGCGGTGGCTGCAGCGACCGCCGATCGCTTCGTTTTGACCGACGGCCACGTCGTCGCGCCGTCGCGCACGACGCAGGTCTCGGTCAACGGCAAGCCAGCGCAAATGTCGGACGTACGAGTCGGCGACATGGCGAGCGTGCGGTATAACATCGAGACCAATGAAGTGCGCTCAATCCTGCTCAGCCGTAACGTTGCCGCGACGCAAGCGACGACGTCCGGGCCGTCGATATCCAGCGTCGATCTGGATGCGAACCATCCGTTGAAAGCCGGCGACTCCATCACCGTCACGGTGCACGGCACGCCGCGCGGCGCGGCGACGTTCGACATCGGGCCGTATGTGACGAACGTTTCGATGGCCGAGCGCAGTCCGGGAATATACGTCGGCACGTATAGTCTGCCGCGCGCCGCGAATTTCAGCGACGTTCCCATTATCGCGCACTTACGCGTTGACGATTCCGATGCGCCCGACGCGCAGGCTCCGCGTACGCTTTCCGTTGCCGGCAGTCCCCCGGGGATCAACGATTTTGCGCCCGACCAAAATGCCGTCGTGAACACGAACCGCCCCGCAATCTATGCCACGTTCGCAACGGAAGCGGTGCCCGTGAATCCCTCCAGCATCATTCTTTGGGTGAACGGACGCGACGTTACGGCCAACACCGTGCGCACCGAGCGTTACGTGCAATATATGCCCGAGTACACGTATCCCGCGGGACAAATACGCGTCACCGTGCGTGTCGGCGACCGGGCCGGGAATACCACCACCAAGTCCTGGACGTTCGTCATCAAATAGGAGCGAGCGAGTGGATTGCATTTTTTGCAAAATCATTGCGGGCGAAATTCCGGCAGAGACGCTCTATCGTGACGGCGACGTCATCGCGATCGCCGATGTACACCCGCAGGCGCCGACGCATCTGCTCGTCATGCCCGTTCGCCACATTGCCAACATTGGAGAATTCTCGCCGGAGAGCGATGCTGCGTTGATCGGAAAACTGATTGCGACGGCCGCGCGGCTTGCACGCGAACGCGCAAGCAACGGCTATCGGCTCGTCGTCAATACTGGACCGGATGGTGGGCAGACCGTCGATCACGCGCACGTGCACGTGCTCGCTGGGCGTCATTTGACATGGCCGCCGGGATAAGATAGAGTACGGCAGGTACCGGGCTCCCCGAGCCCGGTAGAATTTTTTGCCGTGCTTCGCATGGCGCGAAAGGGGGGTCAATATAACGATGGAAGTTCGCGTAGCTCCAGGCGAATCGATCGAAAGCGCGCTGCGCCGTTTCAAAAAGGCCACCCAAAAGGCGGGGATTCTCGCCGAGGCGCGCAAGCACGAACACTACGAGAAACCCAGCGTGCGCCGCAAGAAGAAATCCGCGGCGGCTCGCAAACGCCGCGCGTAGTTCATGGGTGCGTTGAAAGACCGCATTTCCTCCGATCTCAAGGAGGCGATGAAGGCACGCGACCAAATCCGCCTCGATACGCTCCGTTCAGCGCTTTCCGGCTTTACGTACAAGCGGACGGAAGCCGGCAGTGAACTTTCGGATGCCGATGAGCTCGTCGTCGTGCAGAAGCTCGTAAAGCAACGGAACGACTCGCTCGCCGAGTTTGAGAAAGCGCGCCGTCAAGATCTGGCCGACAAAGAACGCGCGGAGCGAGACATTTTGTTGGTGTACTTGCCGGCACAGAAATCGCCGGACGAGGTGCGGGCGACGGTCAAAACGATTATTGCGGAACTGCCCGACGGGGCCGTCAACCAAGGTTCCGTCATGAAAGCGGCGATCGCACAACTTCGCGGCGTCGCAGACGGCAAGCTGATCAGCGAGATCGTGAAACAAGAGCTCGGCTAAGCCGGGCTCGTTTGCATCGAGGTTGCAACCTTCAGATGCGCCGAAGGTAGCACGAAATATGAGGACTCTACGCGCTTGGGTCGCACTCGCGCTGGTCGGGTTCGGCCTGACCGGTTACGGGCTCGGCGCGTTTGCGCGCGCCGCCGAGACCGGTGCGCCGATTGTGATCGTTCCGATCAAAGGCGTCGTCGACGACGGCATGGCACACTTGGTTCAACGGGCGGTCGCCACGGCGAACGACGATCACGCGCGCGCGCTTGTGCTCGACGTTAACAGCACGGGCGGTTTGTTACAGGATGCGTTCGCGATCAAGGACGCGCTCTACACGTCGAAAGTACCCGTGATCGCGTACATCTCGAGCCGCGCGAATTCATCGGCTGCATTGATTTCACTCGCATCGAATACGCTTATCATGGCGCCGGGAGCATCGATCGGCGCCGCGCAACCGCATCCGACAGACCGCGAAATCGTCTCCGCCGTGAAAGCGGATTTTGAATCGACCGCGCAGCGTACGCACCGTAATCCCACGCTTGCGGCTGCGATGGTCGATCCGAGCGTTTCCGTTCCCGAATATAAAGGGACGAATCAATACCTCACGCTCAATACGTCCGATGCGTTGCGTTCGGGCATTGCGCAGGCGCAAGCGCCGACGCTCGATGCAGCGCTTGCAGCACAGCATCTCGCCGATGCGCCGCGCATCGCGCCGCAGTACACGTGGGCCGAAGATCTCGCGCGATTCGCGACCAACCCGGCCGTCAGCACGCTGTTACTCACGCTCGGCACGCTCGGACTCATCCTCGAGATGCAAACACTCCACGGCATCGCGGGAACGGTTGGCGTTGCCGCACTCGCGCTGTTCTTCGGATCGCACGTGTACGCGGGATTCTCCAATGGGCTGGTTATTGCGCTCGCGCTCCTCGGCTTGATCGGCATTCTCTGGGAATTGCACGTCGTGCCCGGACATGGTGCTCCCGGCATACTCGGCGCACTTGCCTTACTGGCAGCGGTGCTGCTCGCGTTCGGCGTGCCGTTTTTCTTCGTCGCGATCGAAAGCGTTTCGACGGCAATCATCCTCACCGTCATCGCGTTCGCATTCTTCACCCGGGTGTTCCCGGAAAACGCGTGGATGCACAAACTGACGCTCGTCGCCGCGCAAGGTCCCGACTACGTCACGAGCACCGACTTCACGGCGCTGCGCGGTGCGGTCGGCACCGCATCGTCGTATCTTCGTCCCGCGGGTATCGTGTCGATCGACGGGCGGCGTGTCGATGTGTTGACCGAAGGGGAATTCATTCCGGCAGGGACGCCGGTTCGCGTCACGCGCGTCGAAGGTGCGCGCATATTCGTGGAGCCCGTAACTCTCCCGAGCTATAAATGAGCCTTTGATATGGCTCAGCACTAAAAAGGCCCTTCGACTACGCTCAGGACTAAAAAGGAAGGTTGGAAACACGGTGGTTGCAGTGAGCGCGGCGGTAATCTTCTTTGTCGCCGTCATTCTCTTTTTCACGTTTCTCTACTATTTTCCGATCGGTCTGTGGATCAGCACGATTGCGGCCGGCGTACCGCTCAGCATCATATCGCTGCTGCGCATGCGCTTGATTCGCATTCCGCCCGGCGTTATCGTTACCAACTACGTCCGCGCTCGCAAAGCCGGCTTGGACCTCACCGTCGACCAAATGCAGTCGCATTACCTCGCGGGCGGTAACGTGGAAAACGTCACGCTTGCGATGATCGCCGCGCAGCGTGCGCAGATTCCGCTCGAGTGGCAGCGCGCGGCAGCGATCGATCTCGCGGGCCGCAACGTCGTCGAAGCCTTGCAAACATCCGTCGTTCCGAAGGTGATCGAAACGCCGGTTTTTCAAGGCGTCGCCCAAAACGGCATTCAGTTGAACGTCAAGGCGCGTGTGACGGTGCGCAGCAATCTCGACCGCTACGTCGGCGGTGCCGGCGAGCAGACGATTATCGCGCGCGTCGGTGAAGGCGTCGTCTCAGCCGTCGGTGCCGCGATCGATCACAAAGAAGTACTCGAATACCCGGATCGTATCTCGAAGACGGTGCTCACGAAGGGACTGGACGCGGGAACCGCCTTTGAAATCGTATCGATCGACATCGCGGATGTCGACGTCGGCAAGAACATCGGCGCGGAGTTGCAGACGTCGCAAGCGGAAGCCGACCGCCGCATCGCGCAAGCGAAAGCCTCGGAACGTCAATATGCGGCGATCGCATCGGAACAAGAGCAGAAGGCGCAGACACAAGCAATGCGTGCGAGGGTCGTCGAAGCCGAAGCCGCGATTCCGCTCGCAATTGCGGGTGCATTCAAAAGCGGTAATCTGGGCGTGATGGATTACTATCGGTTGAAGAACATTCAGGCCGATACGACGATGCGCGATGCGATCGGCGGAGGCGTCGACGGCGAAAAGCCTCCCGAGAGTCCGCCGCAGCCGCCGGGTACTCGATGACGCCGATTCTCGCGGCGATTCATCCGGAGACGCTCATCTGGATCGTCTTGCTCGTCATCGGCGGGATCGGCAGCATCGTATCGAACGCGCGAAAAGCTAGACGCTCCGTACAGACAATCCAGTCGCGTCGTGCGGAAGCGGTCCCCGTACGTCAGTCTCGAGCGCAACAGCCGGTTCCGCAGCGCCAATGGTTCACGCAGCCCGCTGTGCAGCAAGCGCAAGCAGCACCGGCGGAAGCGCCCAGCGTGGTGGCGCCGCCGGTTGTCGCACCACCGCCTGCGATGGCGGCGCCGATGCTCCTGCCGGAGCCTGCGCATGGAACGGGTGGCTTTCGTGGTATGTTCGAACGAGGGAACCTGGTGCGTACCGTCATCGCGGCTGAGGTTCTCGGACCGCCCAAAGCTTTGCAGGAGCAATCAACCTGGAGTCCACGGCACAGCGAACCGTCGATCTGAGTGAATTAACCGACCACGTCCGGCTCTTCGGACAACTCGATCAAAATCTCTCGGCGCTCGAGGACCGCCTCGACGTCAGGGTGCGCGCCGACGGAAACCGGTTGCTGCTTGCAGGCGAACAAGAGAACGTCGATCGCGCGGAACACGCCGTGCGCCGCATGCTCGATGCAGCGGTAGAAGGCGCGCAAATCACACCGGATGACGTTGCGCTTGCCGTGTCGGACGTGCGTGAAGCGCCCGGCGGGCGCAAGTTGCCGGGAACGTTGCTGCGCAATCATCGCGGCAAAGAGATCCGGCCGAAAACCGCGGGTCAACGCGCGTTCGTGCGTTCCATCGATCACAATACATTAACGATCGGCATCGGTCCCGCCGGAACCGGTAAAACGTTTCTGGCCGTCGTCATGGCCGTGCGAGCGCTGAAAAATCGCGACGTCTCGCGGGTGATCCTCTCGCGTCCCGCCGTTGAAGCCGGAGAAAAACTCGGCTTTCTCCCTGGCGATCTGCGAGAGAAAGTCGACCCGTATCTACGTCCGCTCTACGATGCGCTTGAAGACTTGCTCGACGGCACCGTGGTCGCAAAGTATCTCGAGCGCGCGACGATTGAAGTCGCCCCGCTCGCGTACATGCGCGGACGCACGCTCAACGACGCGTTCATCATCCTCGATGAAGCGCAAAACGCCACGTCCGATCAACTAAAGATGTTTCTCACGCGGTTGGGGACCGGTTCGAAGATGGTCGTCAACGGTGACGTGACGCAAATCGATCTGCCGTCGGGCGCGCGCAGCGGCTTGCGCGATGCGGCGGGACGGCTGGAGCGGCTCGACGACATCGGGGTCGTCGAGCTCACCGAGAGCGACGTCGTTCGTCATCCGCTCGTTGCGCACATTATCCGCGCGTATGCACGTCCACTATCGGAATGACGTGCGCGGCAGCCGTGTCGATGCGCGTGCGCTCAAAGCCACGATGCGCACGTTGTTGAACGCGGTTGGTGAACCGGAATCCACGATTTCGGTAACGATCGTCGATGATGAGGCGATTCGCGAGATCAATCGCGAGCACCGCGGCAAAGACACGGCGACCGACGTGCTGAGCTTTCCCCTTGAACCCGAACCGTTCTCGCAAGAACGATTGCTCGGTGATATCGTGATCAGCATCGACACTGCTCGCCGTCAGGCCGCCGATTACGATGCGCCGGTGCAGCGCGAGATCTATCGGTTGCTCATTCACGGCCTGCTGCACGTGCTCGGACACGATCACATGAAAAGCAGAGAGCGCAATGTAATGGAGCGCGAAGAACGGCGGCTTGCCGGCACGATCGGGATGCCGTGGCCGTATGAGAGCCGGCAATGAAGTTCTGGCGTTCGTTCAATCATGCATTCGAAGGCATTATGTACGCGGCACGCACGCAGCAGAATATGCGCATCCATTTCCTCATTGCGTTGCTCGTCGTGCTTGCGTCGCTATTCTTACGGCTGGACCGCTACTACATCGTCGCGCTCGTCATTATCATTGCGATCGTACTGGCGCTCGAACTGCTCAATACGGCGGTCGAAGCGATCGTCGACCTGTTGACGGTAACCCACCATCCGCTTGCGAAGACCGCAAAAGATGCAGCCGCGGGAGCTGTGCTGGTGTCTTCGATCGCGGCCGTCCTCGTCGGATACTTGGTGTTTTACCAGGGCATCATCAACGGCGGCCAACGCGTCTTCGCCGCCGTCGCGACCGTACCGAGCAACGTGGCGTTCGTTGTGCTCTTTGCGGTCGCGATCGTCACGATCTTCGCGAAGGCTTGGGTCGGGCGCGGCTCCGCACTGCAAGGCGGTGCCGTTTCCGGCCATGCGGCACTCTCGTTCGCGGCCGCGACGCTGCTTGCGTTTCTCTACCAGCGACCGCTCCCGGCGCTGCTCGCGTACTTCATTGCCTTTCTGGTGGCGCAGACTCGCGTCGAGGCGAACATCCACTCGACGGCGGAGGTCGTCGCCGGGGCAGTGCTCGGTACCGTCGCCGCTTTGGCAATCTACCTCTTGGCGCGCCCGCACCTTGTGTTATAATGGCGCCGATTTGAAGAAAGACCCGTACCGAAGCTGCGGGCCGCGGCCCGGCCACCTCACGCGAGGCATGGATCGATGACGGCGGCCCACCCCCACTGGCTTGAAATCGCCGCACTCGTCCTCCTCGTATTTTTCTCCGCGTTTTTCTCGGCGTCGGAAACGGCGCTGGTCGCCGTCTCGCGCTTGCGCGCCCGCTCGCTGATCGAGGGGAAGGTCCGGGGCGCGAGCAACGTGCTGAAACTCGTCGACGATAAGAGCCACATGCTGAGCTCGATCCTGATCGGGAACACGATCGCGCTGCTGGCCGCAGATTCGCTCGCGACCGCGATCATGCTCGATCTCGGTGTGCCGAATCCCGCGGTTTGGTCAACCATCGTCATGACGATCGTACTGCTGCTCTTCGGTGAGATCATTCCGAAGACGGTTGCAAGCTCGGCGGGAGAACGGTATTTACTCATACTCGGAAAGCCGATGCGTCTGGCAAACGCTATCCTCACGCCGATTACGAACGTCTTCATTTTCATCGCAAACCTGTTGCTGCGGATCGTGGGCGTCAAGCACTCGCCTCACATGTACGTCACCGAAGAAGACATTCGCGCGCTCGTCAATGTCGGTGCGGAACAGCGCGTGATCGAAGAAGAAGAGCGCGAGATGATACATTCGGTCATCGAGTTCGGCGATACGATCGTGCGCGAAGTCATGACGCCTCGTCCCGAAATCGTCGCGGTCTCGATCGACGACTCGCCGAGGCGCGCGCTCGACGTGGTCATTGCCGAAGGCTATTCGAAGCTCCCGGTCTACCAGGAATCGAAGGACGACATCATCGGGGTCGTGCACGACCGCGAGTTGCTGATTGCACTTGCAAACGGCTCGCTCGCGCAGACCAGTTTGCGCACCTTAATGCGCCCGGTGCAGCACGTTCCGGAAACGAAGAAACTCGCGGAGCTGCTGCGCGACATGCAGCGCGAGAAGTTTTCGATGGCGATCGTAATGGACGAATACGGCGGCACGGCCGGCCTCGTGACGATGGAAGATCTGCTTGAAGAAATCGTCGGTGAGATACGCGACGAGCACGACGTCGACGAGCAGGAACCGATCCACGTCGTTTCGGAGGATGAAGCGGTCGTCGAAGCGGGCACGAATATCGACGATGTGAATGACGCGCTCGGCACGCACATTCCGACGCAAGATTTTGAAACGATCGGCGGGTACATCGTCGGCCTCTTCGGCCGGCTACCGAAAGAAGGGGAAGAGATCGAAGCCGATCCACAGACGCGCTTCAAGGTCGAGCGTACGCGCGGACGGCGTATTTTGACCGTGCGCGTCTTTACCAGCCGTCCCATTGCCGAGGAACGCGTCGAAGGCGAAGGAGCGGAACACGATGTCGCCCCCTGATTTTGACGAGCTGCTCTCCGCTGCCCGCGAAGCTCGCGAACGCGCGTATGCGCCGTATTCCGATTTCCGTGTCGGAGCGGCCGTCGATGCGGGGGACGGCAATCTCATTGTCGGTTCAAACGTCGAGAACGCGAGTTACGGACTGTCGATGTGCGCCGAGCGCGCAGCCATCTTCGCGGCGATTGCCGCGGGATTTCGCCAGTTCGCCGCGATTGCGATCGCGGGACCCGAAGGAGTGTTGACCAGTCCGTGCGGCGCCTGCCGGCAAGTACTTGCCGAATTCAACCTCAATATGGCGGTCGTCTTCACCGCATCGAGCGGTACGATCGAGACGACTGCAGCGGAGCTATTGCCGCATTCCTTCGGACCGTTCGTATAAGACTCGCGGTATCGTTTTGCGCGCGCGCCCACTGGGAGAAGCGGATCGCATCGTCACGTTGTTTTCTACCGAAAGCGGCAAGTTGGATGCGGTCGCAAAAGGCGTGCGTCGCGCCAAAAGTCATCTCGGCGGACGGTTGGAGTTCGCGAACGAGTGCGTACTCCAGATGCATCGCGGCCGTTCGCTCGACGTCATCGTGCATGCGGATATCGTCAACGCGCCGTGGCAGTCGCTCGTCGAACCGGAACGTTTCGCTGTTGCGCAGCTCGTCGCTGAATTGATCGACGCGTTCTGCGAGCCGGCGCTTGCGCTTCCCGACGTCTACGCGTTGCTTGCCAATATGCTCAATGCCATTGCGGCAAGTAGTTCGCCGAGCGTGCTCGTCCCGCGGTTCTCATTGCGCCTGCTCTCCGCTCTCGGAATTGAACCGCCCGTCGATACGTGCGTGCGCTGCGGACGTCCGTTTGAAAGCGCTCGCGCGTGGGTCGACGGTGAGGCCGGCGGGTTTATTTGTTCGCGATGCCGCGAGCGGTGGCGCGATCTCATCGAGCTGGATGCCGGCGACTTGAGCAATCTCGCCCAGCTCGCCACACCGCGCGGGCAAGGCGGCGCAGGTCTCCTCGCGCGACCGCGTGTCGCCCACGCGGTCGACGCGCTCATCGTACATCATCTCGGCCGCAGGCCGAAGTCCACGTCTTCAGGCGCTTCTCAGTAGTGAGCATCATGGCGCTCGACGTCGGCAGCAAACGTATCGGCATTGCCGTTGCCGATCCGACCGAAACGTTCGCATTGCCGGTCGGCACGGTGGAGCGTTCCAATCGTCGTGCCGATTTCGCGAAGCTCGCAGAGTATTTCGAATCATATATGGTGCGCGAACTCGTCGTCGGCGATCCGGTTTCCCTGGGGGGCGAACGCGGAATCGCGGCGCAGAAGATGGACATTTTCGTCGAGCAACTGCGCGAGGTATTTTCCGGTCGAATTCACCGAGTGGACGAACGGATGACGACGGCGCAGGCGACCAAGACGCTGATCGCCGCCGACGTGTCGCGTAAGAAGCGCAAAGAAGTCGTCGATAAAATGGCGGCGGCGTTGATCCTCGAAACGTTTCTTGCCCGCCGGCGCAACGAGGGACGATGAAGCAGACGCTTCGCGTAACGGGCGGTATCATCGGTGCCGCCGCGCTGCTCGTTGCGGCGATCCTCACGTGGTTCTTGTACAGCGTGTACGGCGACCGGTCGCATCCCGTGCAGTCGACGCAGATCGTCGTGCCGCGCGGTTCGACGCTCGGCGATATCGCGCGTCAACTTGCGGACGCCGGCGTGATTTCGAACGCAACGATGTTTCGTCTCCTCGCCCGCATCCAGCATGCTGACGCGCAGGCACATGCGGGCGGATTTCAGTTCTCGCCGCATCAATCGGCGTCGGAAGTGCTGCACGCGCTGTTGACCGGCGGCGCGCAGATCGCAACATGGGTGACGATTCCCGAAGGCTTCACCGCTTCCCAAATTGCCGACCGTCTGCAGTCGGCCGGCGTCGGTTCGGCGCGCAGGTTCGAGCAATATTTTCTCAATACGCCGCTCGACGTAGACGGAACGACGACGCGCAATCTCGAGGGCTTTCTGTTTCCAAGCACGTACCTGATTCCGCTCGATGCAACGGGTGCGCAAATTCAGAAGCAGTTCACCGCGGAGTTCTTCAAGGAGTTGCCGCCGGACGCAACGGCGCGTGCACGAGCGCTGCACGTCACCGTACCGCAGGGGGTTACCGTAGCGTCGCTCGTCGAACGCGAGGCAAAAGTCGATAGCGATCGCCCATTGATCGCCGGCGTCATCTACAACCGCTTGAGACTCAATATGGCGCTGCAGATCGATGCGACGATCGAATACGCGCTTCCGCAGCATAAGACGCAGCTTTCCTTCGGCGACCTGAAGATACAGTCGCCGTATAACACGTATCTGTATCCCGGGCTTCCGCCCACGCCGATTGCCAATCCCGGACATGCGTCCCTCGAAGCCGCCTTCCACCCGGCTCCCACCGACGCACTTTATTACGTGTATTGCGGGAACGGGCACCATGTCTTTGCGAAGACGCTTGCTGAGCATCAGGCCAATGTGGCGCGGTGCTTGCACTAAACGGTATAGGAGCTAACCATGTCGTCCAACAACGGTGAAGCTAAGAGCGGCCCGCTCGAACTGAGCGAAGTGCTCTACATCGAAACCAAGGACGGTGGCGAGCTGCCGTTCGAAGTCGTCGGCATTCTCGAAGATCCCGATGACGGATCATCGTACGCGGTGTTGATGCACGAACCGAAAGAAGAAGAGGGCGAGAGCGAATTCATCGTCACCGACCTCGAGGGCAATCTTCTCGAAGACGACGATCTAGCGCAAGAGATTCTCGACGAATTCCTCGTCTTCGCCGAAGAGGCGGGAGACGAGGGCGGAGGCGAGACGTAATCCGCGTCCTGTTTTTGTCCGCGAACGTCGGCGCCGGTCATCTCTCCGCCGCGAACGCGGTGTGCGCCGCATTGCGCGAGATCGATCCCGCGGCCCGCACGACCGTCGTCGACTCGTACAAATATGCGGCGCTCGTCGTGTCGCGCGTGGTGTCCGAAGGGTATCTCCAGATGGTCAAAACGATTCCGCAGATGTACGGCTACATCTACAATCGCGCGGAACGAGCGACCGAAGTCGGCCCATTCCGTACGTGGGCGCACCAGTTCACCGCGGGCAATCTGCGCGCGCTCTTCGCACGAGAGCGCCCCGACGTCGTCGTCTGCACGCACGCCTTTCCCACCGGCGCAATGGCCGAGTACAAGCGCATGTTCGCCGATGCGCCACCCGTCGTCGGAATCGTAACCGATTTTGCGGTGCACACGTTTTGGATTCACGACAATATCGACGCATACTGCGTGAGTACAGACGCCATTCGCGACACGATGATCGCGCGCGGCGTACGCCCGGAGCGCATCGTCGCGAGCGGTATTCCGGTCGATCCGCATTTTGCGCGGACGAAAGAAAGCGCCGAATCGCTGCGCGAGCGTCTCGGTCTTCCACCGGACCGTCAAGTGGCATTGATGATGGGTGGTGGGCTCGGTTTCGCTCCGCTCGCAAACATGCTGCGCGCGATGAAGGATGTCGGAGCGCCGATCGCAGCCGTCGTAATCGCCGGCCGGAATTCGCGTGTCGAGACGCGCGTTTTGAGCGTTGCCGAAGGCATGCAATATCCCGTGCGCGTCCTGCGCTTTGTACACAACGTGTACGACTACATGCACGCCGCCGACGCGTTCGTCAGCAAGCCCGGCGGATTGAGCACGGCCGAGGCGCTCGCCGCTGAAGTACCGCTCGTTCTCTGCAAGCCGTTGCCGGGACAAGAAGAACGCAACGTGAAGGTGCTCACGGAATGGGGAGCGGCGGTGCGCGCACGCAGAATGCGTGAATTGCCGCAACTCCTCATGAATGTGCTGACGGATTCCGCTCGACGCAACCGAATGATTCAAGCCGCGCGGCGATACGGACGGCCAAACGCCGCGAGAGACGCTGCGATACTCGTTGCGCAGCTCGCATCGGGAACAAAGGAGGGTGTGGCATGAGGCTGCCGTCCCCATCAACGTATGCGTTTTGGCTGGCGCTCTTGCGAATTTTCGCGGGCGCGTTCTGGCTGATGCACGGCGTTCCGAAGTTCACGCAAAGCCAAGACTTCATGCCGCCCAACGGCGCGATCGTTCAGATGCTCAACGATTCGGTTGCGCACACGAGCGGACCGTATCGGCAATTCCTCGTGAGTACCGTGTTGCCGAATATATCGATCTTCGCCGAACTCGTGCGCTTAGGTGAAGTCGTGGCAGGATGTTTGCTGCTTCTCGGTTTCTTCACGCGACTCGGCGGTTTGATCGGTGTCGTGCTCGCGTTTAACTATCTGAGCGCGAAGGGCCCGCTCACGCACACGACGGCCTGGTCCGGACTTGACGCAGCGGCGATCGTACTCAGTGCGATCAATCTCGTTTTGCCGACGGGTCGTTTCCTCGGGATTGACGGTCTGTTGGCGCTCGCGCGCCGCCCCGCAGCGCGCGCGACACAACAAGCCGTGTTTGTTGACGAACCACCCATGACCGGACCGAGCGCGCCGCCGTCTTAACGGCGGTTCGAAATGGCGACTCGTTGCGCAGGCGCGGCGGGCGGCTGAAGCGAACGCACGCGCCTGATCGCAATGACGATGCGATCGATTGCTTTGGAGAGATGGCCGAGCGGCTGAAGGCGGCGGTTTGCTAAACCGTTATACGATGTAAAGTCGTATCGAGGGTTCGAATCCCTCTCTCTCCGGATCGCCGGGTTCCGGCGCGCGCCGCATCCGTGAAAGCAGGGAATGAAAATACGACCCCGTATCTACGGTGGTCGCTTACCAGGTAAGACGTACGCGGTCGTAGCTCAATTGGATAGAGCAACAGGCTACGAACTTGTAGGTTGGGGGTTCGAGTCCCTCCGACCGCGCCATTCAACGAAAACCCGGCTTTCGCCGGGCTTTTTTCATGCGCAGCGACGAATGCTATTCGCGATGGCAACATGGAACGACGTACGGCGCATCGTTCGAACGCTTCCTGACGTAGTCGAAGAGACATCGTACGGTAACGCTGCGTGGAAGGTGAAGAAGAAACTTCTCGTGTGGGAGCGTCCGCTGCGGAAGGCCGACGTCCAAGCGCTTGGAGACGCCGCGCCTACAGGCCCGATTCTCGGCGTGCGTACGGGCAATTTGGAAATGAAAGACATGCTCGTTGCGCGCGATCCGCGCGTGTACTTCACAACGCCGCATTTCAACGGATATCCGGCGGTGCTGGTTCAACTCGAACGCCTCGGCGTCCGCGAACTCACGGATCTCATCACCGAAGCGTTCATCGCGCTGAGAACGTAACTCCGCGCTCGCTCGTTTACTATCTTTTTCCTACAGCGCGTACTTGCGTATTTCGGCCACCGTTCAGTTACGATGATGGATAGCTGGGAGGCGTACTATGCGAGTCTCTGCCAGTGTGCATGCCGTTCTTTTCCTTGCTCTTGGCACGCTGAGCGCGTGCGGTGGCGGAGGCGGATCGTCGCCGCCGCAACTGCCGCCGGGCACGACACCGACTCCGGCGCCCGGGCCAACGCCGACACACCCGCCGCGAACGGCAACGCCCCCGCCCATAACTCCACCGCCCCCTGTAACGCCGACCCCGTTACCGACGCAAACGCCACCGCCGCCGTCGACGAGCGCATTGACGCTGTTGCAGGTTTTCGACACGCAAATGAACGCCACGCAGGCGACTTCGGCCGCAAATCACGTCGGTTGGGTGTGGGGCGCAGGCAGCGGCCGTTACGGTGCAAGCGCCTCAGCGTGGCTCGCTGGAAATGCGTCCCTTGTCCCGATTCTCTACACGTATCAAGGCGTCGACGATCCGAACATCGACTCGAATCGAATTGGCGGCAGCAACCTCGCGTGGTTCAAAGCCAACCATCCCGACTGGATCGTCTACGATTGCGACGCGCACAATCGGCCGACGACAACCGTCGCATATCAACCCGGTTTACAAGGCGTTCCGCTCGACATCAGCAATCGCGATGTCGTGACGTATCAGATGGACATTGCTGCGCGCGCTGCAATCGCTCGTCACGATACGGCAATTGGGACCGACCAAACCGTCTTCTTTGATTTCGACGGAAACCAGCAACCGGGATGGTTCGGCTGCGGTGTGTACAGTGGTGCGAATTTCACGCGATTCGTTCGGAAGTGGGGGGCGAGCGGCGGCGGCTTCCCAAACTACGATCCGAAGTGGGCATCCGACGTTGCAACATGGGTGAAGCTTGCAAAGCAAACGCTCACGACCGACGCATCGATTGCGCCGCACCATCTGCGCTTGGTCATCAATCATCCAACGGGCGAGCCGACGGATCCGCACGAGCAAACACTGGCACAAAACGCCGACGCGAACCTCGACGAGTCCGGTTTCGCGGGCTATGGGACGTATATACGCGGCGGACTGCTGGGACGCACGCTGCGATACATGACATTCTGGCAATCTCACGCGACGTTTCTCGCGATTGACAAGTTCAACAAACATTCATCCGGGTGTTGCCCAACCGCGCAGATCACGCCGTCCCAGTTGTCGTGGGCGGTCGGTTCCTACTTACTGGGCAATCTCGGCCACGCCGCGTTTTTTGTAACGAGCGGGCCGTATGGCGCACCGTCGTACTTCCCGGAGTACGCGACGGTTGACGCGCGCATCGGCACCGCATGCGGACCGTATGCGTCGAGCGGCTCGTTATTTTTCCGAAAGTTTAGCGGCGGATACGTGGTTGCGAATGACTCGCGCTCGGCTGCTGCTGCAGCGCTTCCGCTGCCGGCATCGTCGTACGTCGATATGGAGCGGCGAGCGGTCACGAATCCGTTGCTGGTGCACGGCACCGACGCGTACGTCTTGTTTAGCTCAACGCGCGGTTGCTAGCGTCTTACGGGTCCGGTACGCTGGCGCGAGGTTCGAACACCATTGCCGACCGCGGATAGTCGAACCATAGATTGAAGTGACGAATGAAATCTAAACCCACCAAAATGTTATGTCCGGTGTAGGAGGGGCTCGCGCACGCAGCGACGCCCGTATAATCGATCGGTCCCATCGTAAGCGAATCGATCGTTCCGCATTCGTCGAGTTCGTATCCGGCAATGCCGCGGACGAAGGCGGCGCGCCGATACATCCTCACGTGGTCGCTATAGATAAGCCCGCGAGGGAACAACATGAAGAGCGGGTTACCGGTGTCCAATTGCGCGTTCACGTCGATGCGACCGTTCATCTTCATCGGGACTGCGGGGATGCCGTTTTCGAGATCGACCGTTGCACTGACGCCGTGCGCGAGCGTTGAAATGTCGGTGGACGGGTCGTAGAGCGTAAGGGCGAGTTTGTCGAGATCGACGTGTGCGACGACTCCTGCGAACAAATCGAATCCCATCAGTCCATCGGCGTCGAGCGCGGTGTCCTGAAAGGAGGCCGCGACGTGCGAGAGGGTGTTTCCGCCGATGGTGATCGAGTCGACGAGCGCCGATTGTGTGATGACGGAACCGCCCACTCCAAGCGCCTGCGAGCTTTTCAGTTGCTTGAGCTTCAGTTTGTCGGCGAAGCTCTTCGTAAAGACGATGCCGGCACCGGCGCCCGTATCGAGGATGAACTTGCCGTCGACGCCGTTTATCTTTGCGGTGAAATAGATACGTCGCTGACGATACCAGTTCAGTGTTAGCGGGACGGCAGCATGCGACGGATCAAAGTGCCACGTAGCAGTCTGCTTGGGCGGTGCAAACGCTTGCGCATCGATCGACTGCGGAAGCTCTATCGTGTCGAGGCGAAACGTATATCGGCCTTGCCGCGTCTTGTATGCGCTGATGACTCTTTTCCCGTCCCGTACCGGCTTGTACGAGACGATGTCGATCGCGGCTTGATACGGGCCGTCGGGATCGATCACTACGCGCTTGTACGCGCCGCTCGACGGGTCGATGTAGAGATCGATCCCGTCTGCGTTCTCGGGTTGAACGTGCACGACCGACGTCTCGACGCCGTCCACCGCTTCGGTGCGTTTGAACGTGCCGGGCAGCGAGGTTGCTGCTTCGTTCAACACAACCTCGCGCGCGATCATCGCTTTTTCCGCGTCGCCTATAATCGGCCGGATGAAGCCGTTCTGGTTTGTCGTCCAGAATATGTTTCCGGTGTATCCGGAATCGGTCTCAAACTGCGTTTTCGCATCGACGGCCGTCGTCCGGAAAACCACGTTCGCGCGGATCGTCGTGACATGAGCGGCTGTTTGCGTTTTGCCGTTCGTGGTTTCGTCTTCGAGCCACGTCGCGCGTACGAAGTGGAACGCCGGATCGCCGAACTGCCATCCGACGTACTGACGATGTCGCTGCAAAAGTTCGGTGCCGTCCTCGGCCGGCGCGCGCGCTGCCGTCGAACATACAAAAGTCACCGCACTCGTAGACATAGCGAGCGCGACAAAAAACCGCGCACAACCGTGCTTGCCCATGCCGGCCGTTTAGCTGCGTCCGGGCGTTGCACCTCGCGGAGAGTTCTGCTACAGTCAGGTGTCGAAAACGACACAACGCGCACGGCTCGGTAGCTCAGTGGTAGAGCAGGGGACTCATAAGCCCTTGGTCGTAGGTTCAAATCCTACCCGAGTCACCAGTCTTGAGGTGCGGCCGTCCGACGGACGGCCGTTCCCGTTCTAGAGGTGCTTCAATGTCCACGATCCCGTGCGATTTCTGTCCCCATCCGGTCGACCGGAACCAGATGGAAGAGATCGAGATCTCGCACTACGTGCCGGATAGCTCCGGCGACGACCTCGCGTACGCGAGGACGTATTTCTTCGGTCACCCCGACTGCGTGCGGAAGTTCTATCGTTCGCTGGTCGATCATAAGCTTGACCTGTTCAAACACCTTCCCGCATCGGGAAGCGCTCCGGAATAACGGGGCGGAGCCTGCGCCCGTAGCTCAATGGATAGAGCGTCGCCCTCCGAAGGCGAAGGTTGGATGTTCGAGTCATCTCGGGCGCGAGTAATTTCACAACTGCAATGACGGAAGACGAAGCGTACATACACCGCGCGATGCAGCTTGCCGATCGAGCTGCGGACGCAGGTGACGTGCCGATCGGCGCGGTGCTCGTTTCCGGCGATCTCGTTCTCGAAGCAAGAAACGAAAAAGAGTCGCGTCCCGATGCAACGGCGCATGCAGAGATGATTCTATTGCGCGAGGCGGCGCAACGCCTCGGCGTGTGGCGTTTATCGGATGCAACGCTGTACGTCACGAAAGAACCGTGCGTCATGTGTGCCGGTGCAATGATCGCCGCGCGCATCAAACGCGTCGTCTACGGCGCGAGCGATCCGAAGGGCGGCGCGGACGGCGGAGCGTTCGACATTCTGCGCTCATCCGAAAACAAATCACCGGCTGGAAGTGACCGCCGGTGTATTGGAAAGAGAAACCGCAGCGCAGTTGCAACGGTACTTTCGGCAAAAGCGTCAAAACGTCGAGGATGAAGGTATCCCGTCGCAAACGGGGTAGTTACGGACGCGCGAATCGACACATTGGGGAGAGGTGGTCGAGTGGTTGAAGGCACCCGCCTCGAAAGCGGGCGTACCTGATGAGGGTACCGTGAGTTCGAATCTCACCCTCTCCGCCATGATATGAAGAGCCTCGCGACGCGCGGCTCTTTGCTTGCTAGGAGGCGCCATGTCAGAGGTCTTTCGCGACTACGAAGTGCACGGTGAAGTGCAAGGGGACGTTCGCGCAGCGCGCGGAACGCGTCTCACGATCGCCGAGGATGCGAACGTCCATCAGAATGTGACCGTCGAAGCCGGTGCGCTCGCCATCATCGAAGGCGAAGTGCAAGGCGACGTGATTGCCGAGGGCAGTGTCACCGTAGCGCCGGAAGCTTGCATTCACGGAAACCTGTCGACGTCTGTCCCAACACGGTGAAGGAAACGCTCCTTCTGTAATACCCGCCCACATTGACCAGAGCCCGGCGATGCCGGGCTCTCGTTTTATCGATTCGTCAGTTCGTCCGGCGGCCCGTCCATCGGCTCAAAGCTGATGGAACCGCGGAACGTTTGCACCGACTGGTTCAGTTGTTGCCGTTCCGTCCCGTCCGCCGCTTCTTGCAGATGCGGGAACGCTTTATTCTCTTCGTCATCGATGTGTTCCAAGATCGCATCGCGGAATTTTTCAACCTTCGCCTGAATTTTGTCGTCGTCGGCGCCCTCTTTGAGCATCGTATCAATTTCGAATGCGTGGATAGCAGCGTTCGCCGTTTCATAGTAGAGGTGCAACGACTCGAACATTTTCTTGCCGATTCTGTTCAGCGCTGGATAGACGAGGTTTTCTTCCGTCGCGTTGTGCACGGTTAAGACGCCTTGCAGTTCCTTGAGGCATTGCATGCGTTCTTCGCGCGACCGGCTATCGGCCAGGCGAGCGAGCAGGTTCTTTATCGTGCGGTGATCGTTGACGAGAATGTCAATCGCAGTCGCGCCTTGCGCGGGCGCAATTGTTGTTTGCCTTTGCATGAGTTGTTCGTGCCCGCCGAACCGCGCGTCTAACGCCACATATGCGCGCCGACGTGCTCGCTTGGCCGCACGCATCGCAAAGATTCCAGCCCGCGAACGAGAACAAAACCTCGAACTTGTCCCGGCTAGTCTGTTATCCAGGCAAGTACAAATTTCACGTTGTTCCGACGAAACTTTAGATGAGCCATGCTACACGACTGGTACAAAAAAGAGCGGGCGCGTAAAGTTGCGCCTCGACTTCTCGTTTGGACGATCGGCGCGCCCGTTGTCGGTCTTTTATGCGTCATTGCCGCACGCTGGGCGATTGCTGCGTCGACTAATTTCCTAAGCGCCGATCAATCGAACTTTATGGTGGCGAGTCTGCTCATGATCGCCGCTCCATCGTTCGTGTTCTGCGGCTATTGCGCGGTGAAGCTCGCACGGCTGATGCAAGAGTCGAAGCTCTCGCTCATGGCAATGCTGTCGCGCTCGGACGAGGACTAGGACTACCCGCCAAACGTGGGTCCGGCGCGGCAGCCGGGAACGTAAAATCCGAAAACACCGTCGTGGCCGTCACTTTGATCGTGCTGACGAAGACATGTTGCGTCGCGCTGAACGTGCCTCGCGTAATGAGCCAATGGCCGTCGACGATCGAATATTCGAGCGTAATGGCCATGTCGCTGCCGTTCACTTGCATCGCGACGAGCGACGGCAACTGCGTCGACGGATCTTCGCGAACTTCGGTCGGATAGAATGCGTCGCCCGTGCGCGGCGTCGGATCGACGAGAAGATGCAACGCATCAGGCGTTGAATCGGGCGCGTAGCGCGGCGCAAATTCGCTGATGTACGGAACGACGACGTCGACGCTCGCGTCGGAATCAGGCAGCTTGAAATAGTATGGTTTTCCCGGATCGAACGTGATGTCGATCTTCTTCAGATTCGCAAAGTAGCTGAACCGGAAAGTCGAAAACGGATCGAAGAACGGGATAACCGGAAACGCTGAGCCGGTCCGCACGGCGCCGTTCGGTAGATCTTGCATGACGGCAAAATTGTCGGCAACGCGCACGCTGACCGCGCGGTCGATGTCTTCGGAGCGTCCGCCGCCTTCAACGTGCGTGTGCTCGTTGTACGTGATATACGCCGGCGCGTTTGAAACGTAGACGCTTCCCGCGCGATTGATCAGTGTGGCAAGGGCGAGGTCGGGTCCGATCATTGGCAGAACGGGTTGCCCAATGATTGAGCGTGTTCCCGCAACGATCGCCGATCGCGTCGTGGAGCTGCGTCGTGCAATCCACCGCCATCCTGAACTCGGGTTCGAAGAGCATCGCACCAGCGCGCTCGTCGAGGCGGAACTCGATGCGCTCGCGATTCCGCATCGCCGGGTTGCAAAGACCGGGATCGTCGGCGTCGTGCGCGGCGCGCTTCCCGGGCACGTCGTTGGTTTGCGCGCCGATATGGATGCGTTGCCGATTACGGAGCGCACCGATCTTCCGTATGCATCCGAAGTCGACGGCAAGATGCACGCGTGCGGTCACGACGCGCACACGGCGATGCTGCTCGGTGCCGCGCACGTCCTGCATGCCACGCGTGCGTCGTTTGCGGGTACGGCCGTGTTGTTATTTCAACCGGCGGAAGAGGGCCCGGGCGGCGCGCAACCGATGATTGCCGGCGGCGCGCTCGACGATCCGAAGGTTGAAGCCGTTGCAATGCTCCACGTCGATCCGCGTATCGCACCGGGAGAGATCAGCATTACGCCGGGACCGGTCAACGCATCGGCGGACGAACTGTACATCACGGTGCGCGGAAAGGGCGGACACGGCGCATATCCGCACACCGCGGTCGATGCCATTCCGGCGGCGAGTGCAATCGTGCTTGCGCTGCAGAACATTGCGGCGCGAGAAACCGATCCGCTCAAAAGTGTCGTCGTCACGATCGGAACGATTAGCGGCGGCTATCGCAACAACGTCATCGCCGATGAAGTCCAAATGTCGGGCACGTTGCGCGCGCACGATCCGGCTATTCGCGATGCACTCGACCCGCGCGTTCGCCGCATCGTGAACAACGTCTCGGCCGCCTACGGTGCAACCGCGGAAGTCCGCATCGTGCGCGGATATCCGCCCGTCGTGAACGACGAGCGGCTTGCCGAGGCTTTTGCAGCACATATGCGCGCGCGCGAAGACGTTCGCGTCGAGTGCTTGCCGCCCACGATGGGCGGCGAAGACTTCGCATATTTTGCGCAGCGCGTGCCGGGTGTGCACGTACGGCTCGGCATTCGCAGCGAATCCGCGCAATCGGTTCATCCCGGACATAGCGCGCAGTTTCGCATCGATGAAGCGGCGCTGCCGGTCGGCGTCGAGACGCTGGTCGCCTTCGCGCGGTTCGTCGGCGGCGGGCAAAACAACTAGGCGCCTGAACCGCTACTGATAGTGTGCGCAACGTCTGAAGGCACAACGAGTAGTATGACGAAGCTGTCGGTCCATGGCTATCATGACCGATGCCCTTGCCCGCCCCGGGCTGCGGTCGTACAGCGCAAGCGTGGATCTGGATTCTCCCGCCGAAGAGGCGTTCGCGCTCCTTTGCTCGGTCGAGAAATGGCCTGTGTGGCTCTCTTGCATTCGGCGCGCAACACCGGCGAAGCCGTCCGCTGCGATCGCGCTTGGCTCCGAAGTGATCGTCCGGTCGACGCTTCCCGGCGAAGAAGAACAGCTGTACGAAGTCGACCAATTCATCACCAATTACCATCTGTCGCTCGTCGGCGCGTTCTCAGTGCGCCGCCGCATCGATTTTCGGATCGAGCGCAAAACGTCGCGCGCGAGGATTCATGTCAAGCTGTCCTACCCGGCCTACGGCGGGGCGGTTGGCGCCATAATGGATTCATGGAAAAACGGTCGGAAATTCGAACGCGTCCTTTCCGATTCGCTCATGCACTTCAAGGGTCTCGTCGAACACCATCACAGCGAGCTTCCATACTTCTAAACCGCGTTGCGCCTGACGCGCATGCGTTGGCAGTCGTTGACCGCGACTGCTAGCTTTGGTATAAAGAAAGCCGTATGCCGCTCTACGATTACCGCTGTGCTGCGTGTGGCAAGGACATCGAAGTCCGCCACGGATTCAATGAAACCCACGCCGAGCCGTGCTCGCACTGCGGCGGGCAGATGAGCCGCGTCTTCAATCCCGCGCCGATCGTCTTCAAAGGGTCCGGATTCTACGTGACGGATTCACGGTCGAGCTCGTCCGGCGACTCGTCTCCATCACCGTCCGGTAAGTCGTCCGCCGGCGAGTCGGCACCTTCGAGCCCATCATCTTCGGGTCCATCGTCTTCGGGCGCACCGTCTTCCGGCGCCTCGTCTTCCGGCGAGTCGGCGGCCTAGCTTCGAATGGCCTGGCCGGCTTGGGTCCTGGTGATCTGCATCGTCGCCGCGCTTGCTCTGATGGCATATGGCGCGGCTGCGCGCGATCGCATCGTTGGGCGCCGTCAAGAAGCACATCGATCGCATGAAGCAGCAACCCCTCCGCGAGGACGTCGCGAAAGTGAACGGCTACTCGCAGCGGATTCAGCAGGATGTCGCCGCGATTGATGGACTAACCGCACGCGCAAACATCGCGATCCGCACGATCGGCGACGGCGTTGCGGAGCTCCGCATTCCGGAGGCCGTCGCAGCCATTCGTACAGCGCGTGCAGCCGTCCGGTTGCTCTTTTCTCAGAGCTAGTCGACGCGGCTCATCGCGACTTCTTCGACGGGTCGTCCGGTTTCTCGGGCGGTTCCCATTGCCACGTCGATGTAGGAGGTGCGCCTTCGGGCGGCACGCCGAAGCCGCTCTGCGGTTCGGGACCGGGAACGGCAAATGGAACGCCAAACGGTGAGGATGCCGGAGGCGCTTCGGGCGCCGGAACGGCCGGCGCCGGCGTACCGAAGGGAAGGCCCGGGACGCCGAACCCCGGCGCGGGCGTATCAGTCGATGGCCCAAATCCTGTCGCGGGCGGCGCGGCCGGCGCGGCCGGTACACTAGAGGGCGGCGCGCTCTGTTCGCGCGGCGCGGCGTTGCTTGGGGGCGCCGGCACCGGCGGGAACTCATAACCTGATTCGTCCGACGCCTCGGTTCGGTTCTTTGCCGGCGCAACGGCTTTCGACGGTTTCGCCGTAACGCTCGCGGACGGGCGTTGCGTG
Source organism: Vulcanimicrobiia bacterium (assembly GCA_963737065.1). Lineage (GTDB taxonomy): Bacteria > Vulcanimicrobiota > Vulcanimicrobiia > Vulcanimicrobiales > Vulcanimicrobiaceae > JAMXLG01. Next base: position 137,671 of record CAVTRC010000001.1, on the reverse strand, counting down.
AATCGGGGCAAGACCAATTCGCCTGCCGCCGCTCCGACGAGCACGTACCGCGGCGGCGGAAGCAATTGCGCGTCCGAGCGCCGCGCGATCTGGCGCAATTCCTCGATATATTCCGGCGGGGCGTCTTCGATTTCGATCGTGTGTAACATCAGGTCGACGGTATCGTAGAGATATTCGCGCGGTGGAACTTTCGCAAACGCGAAAACGTGCTGAGACACGTCCGCTTTCACCGACTGCAGTAACTTCTTCCAATACTCGAGCGGCTGATAGTATTCAAACTGTCCGAGTTCGCGTTTGGCTTGCGAATACAACAGCGCAATTCGTTTGCCGAGCGGATCCGCCGGCGGTGCCGGCTCAACGACCGCGACACGCTTTGCAACACGCGCCAGTTCCGCGAGCACCTGTGCGTGAAAGAACGGATCGATTTCGTGCAAGTAATGGAAAGCGATCGCAAGATCGAATGAACTGGGTTTTGCCGGAATAACGGAGGTACTTCCGCGCAAGAGCTTCGCATCGAGTTTCGCATGTTGATTGATCGCGTCGTTGCGATGCTCGATGACCGTGACCTTCGCGCCCGTACCGATCGCGCGGCGCGCGTATGCGCCGTCGGGTCCGTATCCGCAGAGGAGAACTTTGCTGCCGGTTTCGATCGCAAGCGCTTCCCAAATCAGCGTATCGATATAGCGGGCTTCGGACGCAAATTCGTCCGCGGTGTATACCGGTTGCTGATTCACGCGACTTGCACACTCCGTAGCGTCTCGATAAACGCCGGAAAACTCACGTCGATACTTGCGTCGCTGTCCACTGCAATAGGGCCGGCGCCGGCAGCGAGCGCGGCTGCGGCCATCGCAATGCGGTGGTCGCCCTGCGTATCGACCATCGCGCCCGTTCCCTTCGGCGCTCCACCCTCGATCACCAGTCCGTTCGTCGCAACGTCCACATTGATTCCTGCGGCGCCGAGAAGCCGTTCAATGGCTGCGACGCGATCTGATTCTTTCGTGCGAAGTTCGCGCACGCCGGTAATTTTCGTCTTGCCCTGCGCGAATGCCGCAGCGACGGCGAGAATCGGAATTTCGTCGATTGAGCGCAGCGCGCGATCGGCATCGATTGCACTGCCGCGCAGCCGCGCGTGGCGCACGATGAGATCCGCGACGGGCTCGCCGGACACCTCGCGCGGGTCACGGATTTCGATGTCTGCGCCCATGTCGAGCAATGCGTCGAGCAACCCCGTTCGCGTCGGATTAACGCCGGCGCGCCGTATCGTTAGCTCGCTGCCTCGTGCGATCGTCGCTGCGACGATGAAGAATGCGGCCGATGAAAAATCACCCGCGACGTCGATCGGCTCGGCGCGAGTGATCCCGGTGCGAAGCGCAACCGTGCGGCCATCCCATGTGATGTGCGCGCCCTGATATCGAAGCAATCGTTCGGTGTGATCGCGCGATGAGCGGTCGCCCAGAATCTCGAGCGATGCGTTCGCGAAGAGGCCCGCAAAGAGCAGCGCCGATTTGATTTGCGCCGACGGCGTGAGAAGAATGAAGCGCCGCGTGTGGACCTGCGGCGTACCGGCAATCGTCATCGGCAAAAGGCCGCCGGTGGTGCTGATGTGCGCTCCGAACGCACGCAGTTGAGCGGCAACAGGTTCCATTGGCCGCTTGCGCAGCGATCCGTCGCCATCGAAGCGCGCGCAAAGGTCCGCGCCCGCGCACACGCCCAGAAGCATCCGGGCGGTCGAACCCGAGTTCATGCAGTCGATCTCGCCCATCGGCGTCGCTAGCCGGCCGCCGTTCATCCATAATCCCGTTCCGCTCGCTTCCGCATGCGCGCCCAGACGGACAAGCGCTTCCAGCGTCGCGCGCACGTCGCGTCCTTGGTTGAGATTCCGGATCTCGATCGGACGGAAAGACGCGGCGGCGGCGATCAACGCCCGGTGTGAAATCGACTTATCGCCGGGCAGCTCAATCGTGCCTCGCAATGAGCCGGGAAGAAACGTGCGCGATTGCGATTGGAGCTCGGGCATCGGGATCCGAGTTGACTTCTTGACGTAATTAGTCTTGCCTAATAATATTCGGTGGTGAGCCTAACTGTTGCAGCGTTGGCAATCGCCCTATTCGCCCACCAATACGGCGTCGTCTGCCAGAAGTGCCACACCGTGATCCCGCATCTCAATGAATTCGGCGCGCATTTTTTGGCGAGCGGCGATCGGATGCCGGGCGTTTCGGCCGGACCGGCCGTGCCGCTCGCAACCAAAATCAATCTCGTCGGCTCGAGTGCGTATCAAGGCGACGGCCCGAATGGCGAGGGGCTCCCGAAAGCGAATCATCGACGAAATCGAGCTCTTTACCGCCGGTACCCTCGGCTCGCGCGCCAGTTATTTCGTAGAGCAATATCTCATCGATGGTGGCAATGCCCGGGCTGCTTCGCGACGCGTGGATCAACGACCGGTTGAATCCGTGGAGCGCGCGGATTCCGCTCTACGGGCAAATCGGCTCGTTCACGCTGCCGCTGCCCGTGGATCCCGAGACGTTTCGCGAGTCGTATCAGGGCTACACGATCTACGAACAAACCGTAGCGCGGGAATCCGTTCAATTTTTTTGATCCCAAAGCCGGCGGAAAGCTCACGATCGGCGACACGCTTCACGGATTGAATGCGCAAATATTTGCCGGCCTCGGGTTACGACCGCGTCAGCGGGTTACCGAAAAGCGGAACCGACACGATGGAATTCGTCGCCGACGCGATGGGCCCGCTGACGCCGGGATTCTATCATTACGCCGGGGAGCGCCGCCTAAGCATCGGGATCGCGCGATCGATTTCACCCGCAATGGATACAGCCTCATCATTCAAACTGGACGCTGGACGAGTGAGGCTGATCGCTCCAAACCGGTTGGGATTCCGATCCCGGAATTGCGGATACGGCGTGGCATCGAGCGGCGGATTCGAACAGTTGCGGTTTGCGATCTCGCGCCGCTTCTTTGCGCTCGCGCGGTACGAAGGAACGAACGAAACGTTGCCTGGGACGTTTAGCCGCGACGGCGTGCTGCTGCTGGGTTACGCGCCCGTCGCACAATAGCCGTGTCACGATCGAAGACGTTATCAGTCACGTGCCGCAAACGAACAACACGATCAACGTTCAGTTCACGGTGGGCTACTGATGCTCGGGTTCGTGAGTCGCCGTTGTGCTCGCGATCGACCCCACGCGGTCGACGGCGCACTTTTCCGTGACGCACGTGTTTGTTGAACGCGTCACGGGCACCGTTGCCGATCGTGCGCGGCGCGATCGATCTGCCGGCGGGCTCCGCCGTGCCGGCGAACGTGAGCGCGGAATTCGATGCAGGCGCGTTTGCATACCGACGACTCGGACCGCGACGCCGCGCTTACCGGTTCGGACTGGTTCGACACAAAAACATATCCGACGTGGACGTTTCAAAGTACGAAAATTACGCCCGCGCCGGGCGGCTTCACGATGACCGGCATGTTGACGATTCACGGTGTTTCGCGAAGCGAAACCATTGACGGTTTCCGTCGCTCGGGACAAAGCAAGCATCCGCACTACCACGCGACCTGTCAAATTGATCGCCATGCCTTCGGAATGCACGTCGTGCCGCTCGATCCCGCGATCGGCAATCCCGGTCGATGTCACGCTCGATATCGTGACGGCAGCACCGTAGATTGTTCGCTTCCATGCGGGCTCCGAGGCGTTTACGAACCGCTAGTCGTACGTGGATAGTTCGCACGTCAACCACGGGGTGAAAAGATGCTCACGTCTCATTTGCGCACCTTCGGGCTTATCGGCGTTCTCGTGCTGTCCGCGTGCAATTCATCGAACAACGGGCCCTTCATCAGTCCGTCACCATCACCGACTCCGACGCCGGGTCCCGCGAACGTCTCCGGCGATTACACCGGGACGATTCAAGACAGCGCCAATGGCGCGGGTACCGTGACCGGAACATTCGCGCAGCAAGGAACGAACGCCGGAGGATCGCTCACGATAACGTCGGCGAGCGTGACGACGACGGCCGACGTTTCTTTCGCCATTGCGGCAGGCGGCGCACTGCGCGGTGCGATCGTTATCGACTATCCGAGTGGAACGACGTGCACGTTCAGTACCACTGCAACGTATAATTTCACGACCAACGTGATCGCGGGAACGTACTCTGCGGTCAGTGGCTGTTCCGGGCAGTCCGGGTACGTATTCGTTAACGCAGCAATGCAGCGACGCCGTCACGAGCGCCGAGCGTCGCACCATGAACACCGTAAGATGTTGATTCGAAGATCGTAGCGGCCTCTTGTTGCGTCAGCGCGGCACCGCGTTCGAACAGTACGTCGGCGTCTTTGCCGGCCAGCGTCTCTTGAATCCGCGTTCGCGCGTTGACGAGCGCGACTTTTTCCGCGTGGTCTCCGTCGAATTGCAATTCGCGCAACCGTTCGCTGGCATAGCCGAACAGTAGCGCCGACTGTTCCGGGTCGTCATCCGCGCACAACGGCGCGCAATATGCGATGGCGAGTGCGCACAGTACCGGATGTTGCGCCGACGTCGCGAGTTCGAACGCCTGATGTGCGTGTTCGCGCGCAACGTGCCACGCTTGCAACGCGATCGCGTTTCCCGTGATGTCGCTTTCGATGTACGTTCGTCGCGTCGGAGTCGGCACATAACAAACCCTCGGTATTGAGTTGTATGGCGCGATCGAACGCCCCGGATGCCGCTTCACTCGCAGCCCACCATTGAAGAAGTTTGCACGTTTCGTCGGTATCGCTGACATTGCGCGCCGCATCGAGCGCTTCTTGGAAGAGCGCACGCGCGTCGGCAATTCGTGCCGGCGGCATCGAATACGCGCAGCGCCGGAGCACGGCGATGAGAACGCGCGGTTCGCCGAGCGTCCTCGCGCGTTGAATCGCCTCCGCTGCCGGCGCTTGCGCGTCGTCAAAGCGTTGAGCGCGGGCATACTGATGCGCCAGCTGCGAAAGCGCGCGAACCAAACCTCGCTGGTCGGGCGACTCGCGGTAATGCGCGACCGCTCGCTGCGCCGCCGCGAGCGCGTTCGGATATGCTCGCAAGTTGTTGTACAACATCGATGACACGTATTCGAGCCGGCCTTCCGTCGACGGCGCGAGCGAAGAAACGCGAAGCGCGCGTCTCGCACCATTGCAAACCTTCGCCGAGCAGTTCCATGCGAAGGAACAGCGGACCGCAATCCGCTGCCAGCTGCGCTCCCAGCCGCCGGTCGCCGCGCTCGTCGAGCGTCCACTGCAGCGCGGCGCGAAAGTTGTCGATGTCGGGGATCAAGCGCTCCAGCCAGCCTTGCGGCATTTGTGAATCGAATTCGCGATACGCGCCGCTTGCGACGGCGGCAAAATATCCCGCGTGCGCCTCCCTCGCGACATCTGTCGCGCGCGCCTCGGTCGCCTTTTCGCTCGCGAACTGACGAATCGTTTCGAGAAGGCGATAGCGCGTGTTCAGCGCGAGCGACACGGTGAGCAGCGATTTATCCGCGAGCGACGTTAAGAGGTCCAAGACGTGAAATTCATCGCATCGCGCGCGATTTCCGCATACCGCTGCAGCGCCTTGGAGTGAGAAGCTTCCCCGAAACACCGCGAGATTTCGGAACAGTGATTGCTCGTCGCCGGGTAAGAGATCGTAGCTCCATTCGATCGTTGCGGCGAGCGTTTGGTGGCGCGGAAGCGCCGTGCGCGTGCTGCTCGTCAACAGCCGAAAGCGTTCGGTGAGTCGATCGTACAGCTCATCAACGCCGAGCGCGCGTACACGCGCTGCAGCGAGCTCGATCGCGAGCGGAATGCCATCGAGCTGCTCGCAGATTTTATGAATCATCGCATCGTTGGCGGCGGGGTCGAACTGCGGCGCAAGCGCCGTCGCACGATCGGCAAAGAGATGCGCAGACGCTTCGCCGTCGAGCGGACGCAGCCGATAAACGTGTTCGGCTTCGAGATGCAGCAGTTCGCGGCTCGTCGCGAGTATCGAGACGCCCGCACAAACGTTGCGAATGCGCGAGATGACCGAGGCAACGCCCTCGACGAGATGTTCGCAATTGTCGATAAGAAGCAGTGCCGTGCGAGGTTGGAGGAATGCAAGTAGTCGCGAGAGTTCGTCATCGTCGTCACTACCCGGCACGTCGAGCGCATTTGCGATCGTCGCTGCGATGAACCGCGAGATCGGTGAGCGGCGCAAGATCGATGAACCACACGCCGTGTTCGTACCGTTCGATGCGGCGCGCGCACACTGCAGCGCGAGCGCCGTTTTCCCGACGCCCCCTGGACCGGTCATCGTGATGAGTTGGTAATGGACGAGTGCGTCATCGAGTTCGCGCATCTCGAGGTCGCGTCCGACGAGCAGCGGCAAATCCGCACGGATATTCGTGAGCGAAGCGCGCCTGGTTCGCAAGCGACGGATCGAGCGCGAGAAGCGCGACGGCAAGATCTTGCGCGAGTCCCGAAAGCATCGCCAGTTCATCGGGATCGTATTGTGTCCTTGGGATGTTCGACGCAAATAAATCCCACGAGATCGCCGGCCGCGGTCATCGGGAAAGCATCGGTTCCCGGCGCGGAGGACTTCAAGAGCGGCGGACGCGCGGGCAGCGCGCTAGATTGGAATCGTGTCGCGAGCGGATCGTCGAGTGCGATCGCCTCGGCCGGGACGTCGAATGACGACGCCGTCGGCGCGAAACGCATCGCGCCGCACATATACGGCGCAGGCGCGTGCCTCTAAATGATGATCGATCGCCTCGATGACGCGCCGCAAGCAGTTGCTGCTTATCGTTGAACGACGACAGCTCACGACGGAAGCGCTCGACCGAAGCAAGCGCCTGGCGCTTACGATAGTAAAATGCAGTTTCGGTCAGTTCTTCCAGTTTGCGGTGAACGGGACGAACGAGGAGCGCCGCAATGAGCACGATCGCAATCTCGATCGCAATGCTCGCGCCGCGTGAATGAGCCGAAAGGAGGCGTTCAGTTCCCCATTCGGCCAACGCGAGAACCAGCACGATCGCTGTCGTTACGAGTGTGAACGCAACAGCGCGCGCACGGCGACCGGGAGCAAAGCCGGTAGTGCCCACGACACAACGTTTTGCCTACGTGAATATCGCGGCCTGCGCGCACACTGCGCGTTGGTTCTGAAAGCCTAGCCGCGCGCAGGCTGTGGAAGGTCGCGTTCGGGCCCGCCGCTGGTACTAAGGCGTCAAACGATGATAGGCGACGTCAGGATAACGCACAGTTTATCTTTACGTGAGCATATCAAGATATTGAGACGCGGTGGGACGTCGCGACGGGCGAGTTCTTGGTGGGGAAGGTGGGATTCGAACCCACACGAGTTGCCCCGGCCGCTTTTGAGGCGGCTGCGTCTGCCGTTCCGCCACTTCCCCGCACGGCACCCTAGGGTGACCCGCCCGGATTCGCGTCGACCGTGGGCGGTCCTTGTAGCGAGAACCGTACCCATCGCGTCTTTCCGGCGGGGTAGGTGAAGCGAAAGAGATCGTACGGCGCGCTTCGGAATGTCGGCGGAAGCACCGCGGAGATTGACGCTGCATCCGCGGTCGCGCGAAGACGGACGGTGAACGACGTCGCGTTCGGTGCAAGGATGAATTCCTTTTCGAAACGCACCGGGGCGCTCGCGAGATCGGGCGCATCGTACGTGCACAGCAGCGACGCCCGTGGCGCGCGATCCTTTACGCTGCACGAATAGCTGCGATTGAACGTGCCGGTCGGAAATGGGTGCGTATACATACCGATGTAGTCGCGCGCCGACGTGGGAAGCGGTGCCGCGACGTCGTCGCGTAGTGCGCCGATCGTTGTGAAATAGTTGCGTCCCGTAACGACGTCCTCGAAAACGAATGCACGCGCGCCCGCATCGGCCGACACGACGACACGCACGCGACCGTTTTCGAGCACGAACGTCTTGCTGCCGTCGCGATAGATATCGTCAGCATACGCTCGTGCGGTTCCGGCAGGAGTCGCGGGGAATCCGTTGGGATCGTTTAGATGTGCCTTGGCCGTGATTTGCAGAACGTCGGTTGCGCTGCTCGTAAATATCGCTGAGAAAAAATGCGGAGGAGCGAACGGAATATCGACGGCGCTCCCCGGCCGCAGGCGCATCGCCGGAACGGTGAATCGGTGTCCATTGAACGACAGCGTCGTCTTTGGTATCCACCGAGGCGACGTGCCTGCATTGAAGACGTCCAATTCCGCGTTTCGACCGTCGGGCGTGACGAGCAGCGCCGCGTCTCGTATGCCACCAGTACTCGACGTTACGTGCGATCGAACGGCGTCGACCGTCGAGCCGACGGCGATCTCGCGGCGAAGCGCATTGACGACTGCCGCGGTGTGCGGCTCGAATGCTAACGGCCCGATGTTCGGAAGCACCAGCGCATGGATCTCGTGCAGCGCATCGAGCGACGCATAGCGCAGATCGACGAACCGGCAGGTAAGTGCGAGCGCGCGGCATCGCTGCTGTTGCGCGATCGTTGCTTCGGCGAGCGCCGCGAAGCGGTCGTTGGTCATCACCGACGGATCGTATGCGCTTCCGAGCCATGCGATCGCAAGATCGGCTTTCGGCGTCAACGTTGCGAGCAACGCTCCATACCGGTTCACGAGTTGACCGAATCCGGCGGTCGGACCATAGCGCGCCGACGGCGAACGCTGCAGCGTCAGCGCGGCATCCCACGCGTAAAACCAGTTTGCCCACGGCGCCTCATACCCCGCGGGATTTAGCGTGTCCGCAACGGGGAAATTGACGACGCCGTGCGCGCCCAACTGCAGCATTTCATGCAGGGCAAGGGTCGTGTTTTCCGGTGCGGCGGCACGCGGCGTGATCTCGTCGGCGCCTTGGAGCCATCCCGCTTGAAATTCACTCGTCATCACCGGAACGTCCGGCTGCGTTTGGAGCAGAGCGGTCGAAAACGCCAGTTGCGCGATGTCGTGATCGCCGATGCGGTAAGCGTCGCTTTGATACCAATTACCCCATGCCCACACCGGTGTGGATGCGGTCACTTTCATCTGATACGTATTGATGAAGAGCGGAACGCGCGTGCCGACGACGGATTGCACGGTTGATTTCAGCCAGTCGATATACGCGTGCCAATGCGGCGCGGGCCACGTGTCGTTGTCGAGATAGGCGCCTTGATCGTCGTCGAGCGCGATCGCAATTACGTCGCTCGACCATGGCTCGATGGCGTGGAGCACATCGCGCAACCACCCGGATGCGTAGCGCAAGTGTGTCGCGTTGTGCATCCACTCATTTGCCGCTGCGTCCGCGTGCGCGTTTTGTAAGGTCGCGGTAGCGGGATACCGTCCTTCGAGGATGTCGTGCAGCGGCATGTTGTATTCGGGGCGCTCCAGGAGCCAATCCGGATACCCGCCGTTGCGCCACTCGTTGCGAATCACCGGCCCCGGACGAACGACTACCTTGAACCCCAGTTCGTGGATGAGCGAGAACAGGCTGCGTAGATCGCGACGCGGATTTGTGTGTCCGTCGAAGTCGATCGTGTGCGCGTCCGGCTCATGCCAATTCCAGATCAGATAGAGATCGATCGTATTAATGCCGAGTCCGCGATACGATTCCAAATCGGTACGCCACTCGTCGCGCGGCGTGCGCTCGTAGAAGAATGATGCGCCGTACACATAAAACGGGCGGCCGTTCACGGTAAAGACCGGCGTGCCGTTGTCGTGCGCGATCGCCGATGTCTTCCACGCGCCCCACAGCAGAGCGAGGAGCATGAGGCAGGCATGCATTGGTCCAACCAATTATCGCACGTTATGAAGATGACCTACGGGCAACTCCTTGGACTGCATGGCGAGCTGCACATCGAGCGCATCGACAGCGAAGCGTTACGCAATAATCCGCTCGGTGATCCCGCCGAACGGCCCGTGCCCGTCTACACGCCGCCGGGATACGACGCGCAGGGTTCGCGGCGGTATCCCGCGCTCTATCTCCTGCACGGCTATACGGGCGATGCGCTTGGTGTGATTGCCGGACGTGCGTGGGAGACCAACGCGGTGCAATGGATCGATCGCCTCATTCGCGAGCGGCGCATGCCGCCCGTGCTGCTCGTCGTCGTCGACGGGTGGACGCGACTCGGCGGTTCGCAGTACGTGAACTCGATTCACAACGGCGATTACGCGACGTACGTCACGCGCGACGTTATCGCGCACGTCGACACGCAGTATCGGACGATCGCGCACGAGGGCGGACGCGCGGTGCTCGGAAAATCGTCCGGCGGTTTCGGTTCGATGCATCTCGTGATGGAATATCCCGGTATTTTCGCCGCATTTGCGTCGCACAGCGGCGATTCGTATTTTGAGTACGCGCAAACGCGCGCGTTTCCCGACGTGCAGCGAACGCTCGAGAGGCATCACTTCAATATCGCTTCGTTTGTGGAGGCGTTCGAGAAGAAGCCCAAGCGCTCGCAGAGCGAGTACGTCGCAATGGAAATTCTCGGTTACACCGCAGCCTACTCACCACGTTCGAACACGGCATTCGACTTGGAGTTGCCGTTCGATCCGCAAAGCGGCGAACTTCGCGCCGACGTGTTCGAGAAGTGGCTCGCCTTCGATCCGGTGGAACGGGTGCCGCATCGCGACGCGGAACTGCGGCGGCTACGCTTGCGTTACTTGGATTGCGGGCGACGCGACGAGTATGCGCTCGACATCGGCGCGCGGATCATCGCCGAGCGTATTCGTGAACTTGGACTTGACCTGCGCCACGAGGAGTTCGACGACGATCATCGCAACGTGGGATACCGGTACGAAGTTTCCATGCCGGCTTTGGCCGGCGTACTCGACGAGGAATGATGACGCGACGTAGTCTATTGGTGTGCGCGATGCTGCTTTTGACGCCCCTCGGCGCATTTGCGCAGGAAGCAGCGCCGACGCCCAAGCCCAACTTCCAGGAATACAATGACGACGCGATGCACTTCGTCGCTCCGCTTTCGTACCACCCGGTGGGGCAGCGCAAGATTTCCATCGACGATCTGAGCGATAGTCCGCAGGTCGTTGCCGCGTGGGTTAGCGGCGATCCGTCGCGGCCCAAACGGATGCTGCTTCAAGTTCAAGCGTACCAAGGGCCGCTGGACGGCTTCGAATCTACGTTCGAACAAGATTTGCGCAATGCGTTCGGCGATGCCTTGATCCGCAACAAGGAGCACGCGTCGTTAAAGAACGGCATGCCGGCTGCCTACTTCGAGATGACGTCCGGAACGGGCTTTAACGCGAGCACGATGTACGTTTATTGTTGGGTCGACGGCGTGCGCGGCGTCGCGTTGTCGGTCACCGCGCAAGTCGGCGAAATGAACAGCGAAACCGCAAAGCAACTGCTCTCAAACGCCAGCGCCGTCGCGTATCCGCGGGACCGCGGCTAACGCGGAACCTAAGTCGTCGAGTAGATCGTCGACGTCTTCAATGCCGACCGAAAGACGAAGCAATCCGTCGGTTATGCCGCGCCGCTCGCGATCATCCTTCGGAATCGACCCGTGCGTCATACGTGCCGGGTGACAGATTAGCGATTCAACGCCGCCGAGACTTTCGGCGAGACTGAAGTACTGCAAGCGGTGTGCGAAATCGAGCGCGCGCGACTGCTCGCCCTCCAGCTCGAACGAGACCATGCCGCCGAAGCCGCTCATCTGCGCGAGCGCAAGCTGATGCTGCGGGTGCGATGGAAGCCCCGGGTAGTAGACACGTTTGACCTCGGGATGCGCTGCGAGATACTCGGCGACGATCTGCGCGTTCTCCGCATGCCTGCGCATCCGTAGCGCGAGCGTCTTCGCGCCGCGCATCGTGAGCCATGCATCGTGCGGGCCGGGAACGCCGCCAACGGCATTCTGATGAAATTTGATTACGTCGGCGATCTCTTTGTCGTTGGTGATCGCGACCCCGCCGACCACGTCGGAGTGTCCGCCGATGTACTTCGTCGTCGAATGCACGACGACGTCCGCACCGAGCGCCAGCGGCTGCTGGAAGTATGGTGAAGCAAACGTATTGTCGACGACGACAACCTGCCCCGGCTTGCGAAGTGCAACGACGCCTCTAATGTCGATCAACTTCAGCAGCGGGTTCGTAGGCGTCTCCACCCAGAATAACTTCGTGTTCGGTCTGATGGCGGCGCGTACGTCGGCGAGGTCGCTCATGTCAACGTACGTGAATTCGAGACCATAGCGTTCGAGCACACGTGAGAACAAGCGGTATGTTCCGCCGTACAGGTCGTCGGTGACCACCGCGTGATCGCCGGCCGAGAGAAGATTCAACACCGCTGCCGTCGCCGCCATTCCGCTGGCGAACGCGTATCCGTACCGCGCGCCCTCAAGCGACGCAAGTTGCTTCTCGAGCGCAAGACGCGTCGGATTGATCGTACGGCTGTAGTCGAATCCTTTGTGCTCGCCGACGCCGTCTTGCGTGTACGTCGACGTCTGATACACCGGCACGATCGTGGCGCCGGTCGCCGGATCTGCCTCTTGGCCGACGTGAATCGCCTTCGTGCTAAATTTCATTACTGCGCTTTGCCGCCGTCCGATGAGCTCGACAAGAAGCTAATGATGTCTTGGCGAGTCAAGACGCCGATCGGATCACCGTCATCGGTGACCACGACGGCGGGATTTGCAAGGGTGAGCAACTTGTAGGCCTTCTCAATCTCCGCGAATTGTTCGAGCATTGGAAACGGCCGCCCCATCACGTCGCTCACGGGCTTGTGAATGATGTCCGCTCGATCGAAGACGGTTTGCATGACGCCGACGTCGTTGATGCTGCCGACCATTTCGTGCGCCGCCACGACGGGAATCTGCGAGATTTCGTATTGGCGAAGCAGATCGAGCGCCGTCTTGACGGTATCGTTCGGTTTCACCGTGATCATCCGCGGAAGTGGACGTTTGTTACGCAAGACATCACCGACGGTCGACTTGCGTTTGCCTTCGGACAGAAAGCCGTTGGCAATCATCCAGTCGTCGTTGAAGATCTTTGACATGTACCCACGGCCCGAGTCCGGAAAGATCACGACGACGATCGCATGTTTAGGAAGCGTCTTCGCGAGCTTGACTGCGGCGACCGCGGCGGTTCCGGACGATCCGCCGACTAGTAGGCCTTCCTCGCGCGTGATGCGGCGCGCCGTCAGAAATGACTCGCGATCGGAGACGCGTACGACTTCATCGATGACCTTCAAATCGACGGTTTCCGGCAGATAATTCATGCCGATGCCTTCGACGGCGTACGAACGCGGCGTATCACCCGAATAGATGGAACCTTCCGGATCGGCGCCGATGACGTGAATGTTCGGATTTTGATCCTTCAAATAGCGCGCCGTGCCGGAGATCGTTCCACCCGTTCCGATACCCGCGACGAAATGTGTGATCGTCCCGCTTGTCTGCCGCCAAATCTCGGGGCCCGTCGTGTGATAGTGCGCTTCGGGATTGTGATGATTGTGAAATTGATTTGGTTGGAAGGCGCCGGGAATCTCCGATGCGAGGCGATTCGCGACGCCGTAGTACGATTCAGCCGAATCCGCCGGCACGTTGCTCGGCGTGACGACGACTTCCGCTCCGTATGCCTTTAGAAGATCGATTTTCTCTTTCGACATCTTATCGGGCATGACCAAAATGCAACGGTAGCCGCGGATTGCAGCGGCCATTGCAAGACCCGAACCGGTGTTCCCGCTCGTCGGTTCGACGATCGTGCCGCCGGGTTTTAGCAGTCCCGCGCGCTCGGCTTGGTCGAGCATCGCGATAGCGGGACGGTCTTTCACGCTGCCGCCGGGATTCATGTACTCGATTTTCGCGAGGACCAGACATTGCGCGCCGTCGGTTACCTTGTTCAATTTCACCAGCGGCGTGTTGCCGATCGCTTCGAGCGCGTTTTCGCAGTAGCTGGGGCCGGCTGCCCGGTCCGAGGGAGCTGTCGTCGACATGGCGGAGCGCTTCAATGTAACGAGGGGACGAACCTACGCGCTAGAACGTTCCATGACTATGAGAAACGTCGCACGGTCGCTCTTCGCCGCCGGCATTCTGGCGCTTTCGCTATCTGCTTGCGACAACGGCGATCTCCCGCCCGCTACAAAGTTCGCGAGCGTCAAAGGACAAGTTACCGACGCTACAACGCACGCGCCGGTCGCAAATGCAACCGTCATCGTCGATACGGTGCTCACCGCGACGACCGACGCGCAAGGCAACTTTACGATCGATAAAGTGCCGAGCGGTATCATCGATTACGTCGTGCGCGCACAAGGTTATAAAGATGTGAATTCGAGCTCTAACGCGGAACCCGGAAAGCCGTTCGAGCTCAACGTCGCCCTGCAGCAACCGCCGCCTTAGCGTAGGAGCTCGCCGGCCGCACGAACGTCGCGCGCTCGGCGACCGCGCGATCGATGACACCGAGCACCACATCACCGAGTCGATCCGGGTCGTGACGAACGTTTTCCGATTTCGCTGATCATGTCGGCTTTAACGGCGGTCAATCCCATCGCTTCGATGCGGTCCACGTCGGGCGCCACGGGAATCTGATTCTCTTCGGCGTAGGTTTTGCGTAACTTCGAGGGCGGCTCGTCATTGACGAGGACGTACTCGCAGACGCGCGCACCGGCATTTCCGAAAAGCGCGTCGACATGATCCGCGGCCGTCATGTTGTCCGTTTCGCCGGGCTGCGTCATCACGTTGCAGACGTAAATTTTCACGCCGCGCGCCCGCGCGATCTCTTGCGTGATGCGGTCGATCAAGAAATTCGGCAGAATCGACGTAAAGAGCGATCCGGGCCCGAGAATGATAGCGTCGGCATTGCGGATTGCTTCGAGCGCTTCATCGAGCGGCGCGACCATGTCGGGATCAAAGAATACGCGACGGATTGGCCGGTTTGCCTTCGAAATGTTCGATTCGCCCTCCACGATCGTGCCGTCGTCGAGCTCAGCGCATAAGCGCACGATCGACAGCGTAGCGGGAAGCACGCGGCCGACGATGTTGAGCACGCGGCTCGATTCTTTCACGGCCTTGTCGAAGTTGCCCGTGATACCGGTCATCGCCGCGAGAAAGAGATTACCGAACGAGTGTCCGATCAATCCTGAGCCTTCTTCGAACCGATAGCGGAATAGATCCGTCACGAGCGCTTCGTCATCGGCAAGCGCGACCAAGCAGTTGCGAATGTCGCCGGGCGGCAAGACGCCCAATTCTTTTTGCAACCGGCCCGACGAACCGCCGTCGTCGCTCACCGTGACGATCGCCGTGAGATTGCACGTGCGGCGTTTGAGCCCGCGCAGCAGCGTCGAGAGACCGGTGCCGCCGCCGATGGCGACGATGTTGTACCCTTGTTCCAATCTGCGCGCGCGAAGCGTATCGAGAATTCCGCCGCCGGAAGACGCGGCGCGCACGATCGAACGAAGACCCTGACCGATGCCGGCGAGCATCAACACGATGCCGAGCGCGACGAAGATGTACGTGAGATATGACGGCGAGAAATAGTCATCGACGACGTTGTCGATCATCTCGTTGAGTGGAAGGGAGACGCCTTCGGCGACGAGCCAGCGGTCGATGCCGTTGACGAGAATGAGCAGACCGAACATTGCGAGCAGCAGCCAGCGTTTGACGCCCAGACCCGGGATCAGCCACTGCAGCGGCTTCATCAAGCGACGACGCACTATCGGATATCCCGTGGATCGAGCGCCAGTGCGAGACGATCGTTAGCCGCGAGATGCTCGTACAAGCGGCGCGCGATATAGACGGAACGGTGACGGCCGCCGGTACAGCCGATGCCGACCGTTAGTTGCGCCTTACCCTCGGCGATGTACCGCGGCAAGAGGAAATCCATGACGTCGATCAGTTTCGCCACGAACGGCTTGCATGCTGCGTCCTGCTCGATAAAAGCCGCGACCGCAGGATCGTCGCCGGTGAGCGGGCGTAAGGCGTCGTCGTAATTCGGGTTGCGCAAAAATCGCACGTCGAACAGGAGATCCAGATCGAGTGGGAGCCCGTACTTGAAGCCGAACGGCACGAGCGTCACGGCGAGTTGCGCGCGTTGTTCCGGCGCAAAGGTCGCCGCGAGTCGCTCCTTGAGTTCGCCGTGCGTAAGCGCCGTCGTATCGATCGCCATCGTCGCTCGTTCGCGCATGGGAAGCAGCGCGTCGCGTTCGGCGGCGATCGCTTCGCGCAGCGAACCGCGCGAAGCGAACGGGTGGCGGCGCCGCGTTTCGCTGAAGCGGCGAACGAGCGCGTCGTTCCGCGCCTCCATGTAAAGCACCGAAACGTCGCGTCGCGCGCGCGCGCTCTCGATGGCGGCGATTGCGTCGCCGAGCGACGCATCGGCGTGCACATCGAGCGTAACCGCAACGTCGGAAACGTGCGCCGCATCGAGCACGCTCAAGGTTTGATCTAGTGCTGCCGGAGGAAGGTGTTCTACACAGTAAAAGCCCAAGTCCTCAAACGTCTTCATTGCTTGGCTTTTACCGGCTCCGGAAAGTCCGGCAACGAAGATAATCCGCGCCGCCGTCATGGTTGGCAGAGGGAGCGTTGGACGAGCATGAAGTTCTTTTCGCCTGAACGGGCCAACGCCCTCATTCCAAAAGTTGCGCCGCTCGTCGAAGAGTTGTTGGAAAAACGGCGCGACCTCGCGATCAAGCTCCTCGAGAACGACCCCGCGCTGCGCACCAACACGCCGCCGCGCGTCTCCCGTCTCGCCGGGCTGCGTTCTCCCTTTCCGCCGCCGCGCTTCGGCGAGCTCAAAAGCGAAATCGTCCGGCTGATCCATCGGATCGAGTCGTTCGGATGCATCGTTAAAGATATCGACTTGGGGACGATCGATTTCCCGTCCACGCGCGACGGTCAGCCGGTCTATTTATGTTGGAAAGCAGGCGAGCCGTCGATCTCGCATTGGCACGGGATCGAGGAGAATTTTTCGAACCGCAAACTGCTCGGTTGAGCTGCCCTACGAGGCTTTTGTTGCGGTGGCTTCCACGGCAACGAAGTCCTCGGACAACCCCTGAAGCCGAACTTCGCCGAACTCCGCCATATACGCGCCGTTCTCGACGCTCGTGATTTCGCCGATTTCCGGCACGTTCGCGAGTTGTGGAATTTTCGAGCGAATCTCTTCCGGGATGCGCACCTTGTCGCCGACGGTCAGCGTGCCGCCGTCGAAGAGCGCGTTCAAACCGTCGAGCAACATCGGAAGCGGGATGCCGTAGTCTTCGCTGATTCCCGCGATCGTGTGCGTTTCGCTGATCGCGCAATTCGAGCAGCCGCCGAGGTGAAAGCGCGCGAAGACGCGCCGCGCACCGGCGTGAAGCGCGAAGGCTTGGTCTACGGTCATGTCCGGGGTGAAACGTTGGTTGCTCACAGTAACTCCTGGGTTTTTGATTCCTGAATCAATTGGATAGAACGCAGGTCGGCCCCCGCAGGTTGCGATGCCGTTTCCGCATCGAGGAGCGCAGTGAGACGCAGCCGGATGTCCGGCGGAAGCGCTCCGTCGTCGGTCAAGTATGCAAGCTCCTGCTTAATGCGCGCGATCCGCAACGAGTCGAGCGCGATGCCGGCGTCACGCGCGAGCACGCGCAACGCATCGCGTTCGTCGGGCGCGAGCGCTTCATGCGTGGCCTTCTCGCCACATGCTAAGAATCCGGCGAGTTGTCCGCGCACGGTCATAGGGAACGCGGTAACACCGGGAACCGACGTGCCGTCATGCATGTCGACGGGATCGTTCCACGTTCGCATTGCAAGAATCGTTGCGTCGTTCTCCTCAATCTCGGCGGGCGTCGAACGGAACGTCGAATGCAGTGGTATGTAGTGCTTTCCGAGGCGCGCGAAGAATCCGGCGCCCATCAAGCGCGCGTTGCGTTCCGCAACGTCGACCGTGCGGTGAATGAGGATGTCGGCGTCGGTGACCAGTCCGGTTTCGACGGCGAATCGGCGAATTGCAGCTTCAGCAATGTGGCGGTCGCGAAAAAAGAGGTCGTCGACGTACCGGTCGACGCGCGCATGGATAAAACGAGTCGAAAGACCGAGCACGAGCGCGCCGAGCAATTCCAGGATCGTGGACGCTCTGCTGTTCGCTTCGACGACGTGACCCAACAGCCACTCAAAAACGATGAATGAGCCCACGACGACGATTGAGACGATCGTATAGACCACGGCTCGATTGACGACGAAACCGATATCCAACATCCGATGGCGCAAAATAACGTACGCAAGGCCGAACGGAATAACGAGCGTCGTTGCGCTGAATAATTGCACGTCGTTGCCGTGTCCGAACATGTATGCAACGAGAACAACAACCAGCCCGGATAGTCCCACGGCAAACGTTACGAGCACCCAACGCATACGTGGGCGCTGATCGCCGAGCGCGTCACGATACGAGACGATCAACGACGCCAGTGCGCCGAATACGAGCACGAGGAGCGTCACAATGAAGCCGATGCGAAGCGCGCGCCGGAATACCTCCGGACCGTTTGTTCCGAAGAACGAGTCCATGACCGTTCCGAGGGCGAGAGCAACGCCGACGACACCTAACGCGACCGCTGCGCGCGCCATCGTCCGTCGAAGTCCGCGGTCGGGTACCGACGGAAAGCGAAGGGCGAACGTATAGAATCCCCATGCCGCGAGAATGAGCAGCGTTTGCGTGGCCATGAACGTTGCCGCGCGCAGCCAAATCGCCGATGGGATTGCACCGGTGAAGTTTACCGCGGTGCCAAAGCAGACGAGGAAAAACGCGAGCGCGCGGCCAGCCGCGTCACGTGGTCGCCGCCACGCAATCAGCGCGCCCATCGTGAAGTACGCGATTTTCGTCGTCCAGACGAGCGCGAGCAATGCACGCGGCTGCGGTCCGGTATCGACGACCGCCGTAAGATCGATCCTGCGCCTACCGTCATAGACGACGAGACGATCGCCGGGGAGGGGAGCGGTCAGGACGACGCGGTTCGCAATTCCGGAATCCAGTTCGAGAACATCACCGCGCCTGATGCCGGCGTTGAACGCGGGACTACCCGGTGAAACACTGTCGACTGTACGGAGCGAAGACGCGCCGACGTTCGATGAGACCGTGAAGCCGAATGTGCCGGAACTGTGTAATTGCGCAATCTGCCCCGCCATGTTGACGAGTCCGAGCAGCATCAGCGCACAAATGGCGGCTTGCCACAACCGCACCATAGTTCAACGTTGTACGACCGCGCGCTGAACTACTGCGAAGTACGCCTATAAGCCGGATTCTGTACCGGTGTTACCACCGGCGGCGACCATCCCTCTGGGGCACGCGTTACCGCGCACCTCGATGCGATGTGGCTCGTACGGACGGGCAATCCGGCACCTTGCGGTGCGCATCGAGCGATCTTGCTTCAGGTGGGGTTTACCCGAGTCCACGTCACCGTGGAACTCCGTGAGCTCTTACCTCACGATTTCACCCTTGCCTCATCACCTGCAAGCTGCGTCGCAGATGTTGGGGCGGTATGTTTCTGTGGCACTTTCCTTCGACTTGCGCCGACAGGACGTTATCCTGCACCTTGCCCTGTGAAGCCCGGACTTTCCTCACCAATCCCGCGATGCGGAACAAGCGCGATCGCCCGGCGTACTTCGCTCGGGCATTGTAGCACGGCGCGCAAACGCCGCCGGATCGCTTCCGGTTCGCATTCGAGTATGACGGAATGTGGAGGCAAGGAGACTCGAACTCCTGACCCTCACGCTGCCAGCGTGATGCTCTACCAGCTGAGCTATGCCCCCAAAGCCGATGTGGAGACGAGGGGACTCGAACCCCTGACATCCTGCTTGCAAAGCAGGCGCTCTACCAGCTGAGCTACGTCCCCGAGAAAGAGCCACCCGGAATTCGTGCCGGGTCGAATGGACCCTTTCATATGTGATCGGAGAGTATTGTCACATGGCCGCGGTTGAGAGACGATAGAAAGCCTTAGAGGTACTTCCGATGACGATGCGGTCGATCGGCGGCCTCGCCGCCGCACTTCTTTTTCTCTGCTGCACGGCCGTTGCTCGTGCAGCGAACTTCGATCCGTGCTGGGAACTGCTCTACTCGGCTTTGCAGCGCAACGCAGCCGCTCCTCACGCCCCGTATATTAGCTATGCGGAATCGATTCACATTACGCAAGACGGTCATCGCTATGAGTTTGCGAGTGCCAATGTCACCTATCGCGACGATGGCCTTGCCTACGTCGACGACGACCGGTGGGTGCATCCGTTCGTCAGCCGCGTACTCGAACCGGGACCGCCGGTGCTCGGTCCGTACGGCCCCAACCGCGCATCGTGGCTCTCGTCGGACGAAATGTCCTCCGGCACGGCGCTGCCGGTCATCGCCGATACGCGCAACTCGCGCCATGAATGCGTCGACCAGGGCGATGACGTCGTTGACGGAAAGCCGGCGGCGCACTTGATCATCGCCGACGCGCCGGGAGATCGCCCCGCGCTCAAAGCGATTTGGATCGACCGCAAGACGTTTGCGATGCGACGCGCGGTCGTAAGCCAGTGGCTAACGTTTCTCTACGACTATTCCGGGAAACGCGGACAGAGACTGATCGACTACACGATCGAAGTTGGAAATGTCGAGGGCTACAATGTGATTCGGCAAGTGAACTGGGAGTACACGTACCGCGTCTTCAGCCAATATTCGACCATCAGCGCCGAATACACGTTTGACGCATTCCATTTCGATACAAAACCGCCGCTCGGGACGTTATTCGGTCGTTCGCTCGGATATGACGACTAGCGCGTAGCGCGTTACCCGTGGGTGCTTCCGTGTCGACGAGGCGTGCAACGTTCTTGCACGCCTCGCGATTTCTTGCACGGACGGGATAGCCGTCGCAGCGCTGCGGATGCGAAGATCGTGCTATGGCGCTGAGTCTCGTCGATCAACCGTGGTATTTCTTCGCATTTACGCTGGTCGTGATGCTGCTCGCCTCATACACCGGGCTGCGATTGCGTCGTCGGCGGGGCGCAATGACCACTGACGAGCGTGAAGATCTGAGCCTGGTCCTGACGAGCTCGCTCACGCTGCTTGCGCTTATCATCGGTTTTAGTTTCTCGATGGCCGTCGGTCGCTATGACGAGCGAAAACACGACGAGGCGGTAGAAGCCAAGACGATACGGACCGAGTATCTTCGTGCGGGTTTGCTCGCGCCCGATGAAGCAACGCGGCTGCGTGCCGTGCTGCGCCGGTATATCAGCGAGCGCATCGCAACGTATGCAGGCGGAACGGAGTCCGTGTTACTCGAGAATCGCTCGACGAGCAAGTCGCTTCAACAAACGATGTGGTCGATCGTTGAACAGGAAGCCGCAACGCGGCCGAACAGTATGACGTCACTCGTTCTGCAAGGTATGAACGACCTGATTGATGCACAAGCATACGCGGCCGCTGCCTGGGACAATCGAATCCCGTTCGAAGCATGGGCGCTGATGTTCGTCATCGCGCTTTTCTGCTGCGCGCTTATTGGTTTTGACACGAGAAGGCCGTCCGGGCGTTTCGGCCGTCACCTCGTTCTGCCGGTGCTCATTGCTATTTCGTTCTTCATGATCGCTGATTTAGATAGCACGCATCAAGGTCTCATCCGGGTTACGCCGGATAATCTCGTCGTGACCGCCCAATCGTTGAATGGCTAGGTTGTTTTGCGTCGCAGATGGGAATGAGAATGATGATGGACGCGCTTAAGCAATGAGGCACCTTGTCGCGCATCATGCGGTGCATCGAGTTCAGCACCCGGCCGTACACCATTCACCGCTCGTGCAGCATGTCATCATCGAGCGAACGCAGCAGGCAATACCCGTCAATATCGTTAGCCATGAGCCGATCGCGCACACGGCGGTAACGATTGCGACGTGGGCGCTAGCTATTGCGGTGCTTACGCTCATTGCGGTTGCCTATCAGATCTACGTGGCGCGTCGTTCGTTGGGTTTGCTTAAACGAGACCTAAACAATAACCGCCGGATGATCGACGACGCGCTTCGTATGCCGAGATTTCGAGCAACGCAGTGGTCCGAATTCAAGTACCCGTCGGATCGTCGCGATTGGATCAACGCGATGGTCGTTGTGAGTTTAGCGAACGAAGGCGATAAACTGACGCCCGCGTTATTATTCGAATTCCTCGTTCCACAGGATTCGGCGTACAATGCGTTGCGACCGGGCCATCCCGAAGGCCGCACGGTCAACGGCGTGTATTACCACGTTATCGCAGCGCAATACAACCACATTCTATTTCCAAACGACATCGCCGCGGAAATCAATCGCTTCCAATTCAGCATCAAGCCGGGCGTGCAAACGTTCACATGCCTCTGGCGCGCATACGACATTTACGGAAAATATCCGCAGGACGAATACGGCCAATGGACATTTTCCGTGCGCATCTGAGTTACTGCGCGGGACGCGCAACGCCGGCGTGCTGTGCGGCGGCGGAAAACAACAAAACGCCTGCGACATGCAGGCGTTTCCACTATGGTGGGCCATCCTGGGATCGAACCAGGGACCTCATGCTTATCAAGCATGCGCTCTAACCAGCTGAGCTAATGGCCCGTGACAAGTCAGTAGTATAGCACGCGGCGCAACAGCTCCTGGCAGCGAAGGCGAGTTCTCCCGCTTAGATCATTTCGATCCACTTTTTCATGATGGCGTCTTCATTTTTGAGCTGTGCCATCGTGAGCGCTTCCAGAGCCTCGCGTTCGCGTTCGAACTCGGCTTGCTCGGCCATCTCCATATTGAAGACGGCTTGC
The DNA here is from genome assembly GCA_963737065.1 of Vulcanimicrobiia bacterium. Lineage (GTDB taxonomy): Bacteria > Vulcanimicrobiota > Vulcanimicrobiia > Vulcanimicrobiales > Vulcanimicrobiaceae > JAMXLG01. The sequence continues at coordinate 115,012 of CAVTRC010000001.1, read as the reverse complement.
TGAAGATCGAGCGCATCCTGACGCGCTTTCAACTCCGGGTCGTCTGCCGCTTTGCCCTGCGGCGCTTTCGGACGCGGCGCCGCAGGCGTGACGGGAGCAATCATTGCGTGATGCTCTCAATAAATTTCTTCGTGATGCCGTCATCGGCTTTACGCTGCTGCATCGCGACGTCACTCAACGTATTGATCTCGCGCATGTTCTCAGCTTGCTGATTCATGGCTTCGTCAAAGACGGTCGATTGCAAATTGAGCTGATCTTGCGCGACCATCGATTGGATCTCGAGACCGGTGTTGAACGCGTTGTTCGCGCCGAGTGCGCCGCTCAGCACACCGTTCGATCCGCCGAGGATCGCGTTTGCTCCGCCACTGACGAGACCGCCGATTAGAGACGGCGCCGCCGCCTCGAGTATCGGTGCAAGAAAACTCATTCGTTGTCGCCTCCGATGATGCTGAAGTCATTGTTGTTGAAGTCGCTTGCCTTATCACGCCGGTGTCCGGTTGAATCTAGCCCGCGCTGTTGCGCAAACGCTCCGGCGCTCGGCGCCGGCGTCGCCGGAAGTTGACACGCGCCGTTCGATGCGCTCATCGACAGGAGTGCGTTGAGCAATGCATTCGCGTTTGACGTAGCCTCCGGCTGATCGGCACGTGCCTCTTCGACGGGCGTGGAACCGGACTCGCCGCAGATTTGCGTGTAGTGGCGCATGACCGAGTCGGCGTAGCCGAGGACCTTTCCGTCACCCCACTGCGTCGTCGTGCCGGTCGCGTTCGGATCGCCGGCATTATAAGCGGAAAGCGCCTCGCGCACGTTTCCACCGTAGCGCTTCAGGTTGTCGGCGATCATGCCGGCGGCATAATCGGCGTTGGCTGACGGATTCATCGCGCCGGCCGAGCGCGCAAACGCGTGGTAGCGGTCGTCGATCTGGAACAGGCCGTGACCGTGACCGCCGTCGCCGATGATGTTCCGGCCGCTGTTGCTGCCCGGGCCTCCCGTCTCCTGAGCGGCGACGGCCGCGAGCAGGCGCGGGTCGAGGCCGTGCCGTCGCGCGGCCGTTTCGATCTGAGGGCTGAAGCTTACGTTCATGCCCGGCCATCACGCGGCCGACGCCGTTTGACAAGAGTGAGGGCGGGTTCTACAATCTTTCAGTCGTGTGGGGGTCCCGCCGTTCCGGTGGGGCCCCCATCCTGCGACTTGCATACGTTTATGAACCGCTCGCACAAGGTCGATATCAGTGGGCTGCTCGGTGGCGGCCGGCAGATCATGCTGGTCGACGATCACGTTCCGATCGAAGACTTCGAAGGAACGGAATTTCCGGCGCCTGGCGCGGTCCATATGGAGTTGCGTTACGTCGACCGCTTCCTTCATATTGAAGGGACTGTCGAAGCGGATGCCAAGGGCCTGTGCGACTCGTGCTTGGAAGACGTCGAACGGCACGTACGGGTCGACGTCGACGAGCGGCTCGATCCGCACGGCGATCGTGAAGACGATCCGTTCGGCGAGAGCAACGTCTTGGTGGGCAACCGCCTCGACCTCGCCGATCTGGCGCAGCAGCTGGTGCTCAGCGCGATGCCGATGGGGTTGCGTTGCAGCGACGAGTGCAAAGGCTTGTGCGGCATCTGTGGAGCGAATAGAAACACGGGCGCGTGCTCGTGCACATCTGAAACGGAGACCCATGCGGCTGAGCCGCACGGGGGTGCGCAGGCGTGAAACGCCGGAGTACTTTTTAAAGAGAAAGGGGCCCCAACGTGGCGACCACGTCGGGGTGAAAAGCAGTGGCGAACCTCAAATGGAAGACGCCGCGCAGTAAAACGCGCAGCCGTCGTGCGGCGAACTGGAAGCTGAGCGCGGTTACCACCGTGGAGTGCGGCCAGTGTCATCAGCCCAAGCGCCCGCATTTTGTTTGCGGACATTGCGGGACGTACGATGGCCGTCAGGTTGTCGAGATCCGCGACGAACACGCCGGTCACGATCACGACTAATCCGTGCGCAGGACGCGCGTGAAGGTTCGGAGCGCAGGACGCGCGACCGTCCGAAGGACGGCCGAACCGTCGCGCAGGACGCGCGTGAAGGTTCGGAGCGCAGGACGCGCGACCGTCCGAAGGACGGCCGAACCGTCGCGCAGGACGCGCGTGAAGGTTCGGAGCGCAGGACGCGCGACCGTCCGAAGGACGGCCGAACCGTCTTGAGCGGGGTAAAGATCGTCGGCGTCGGGCATTACGTGCCCGAGCGTGTCGTCGACAACTTCGAACTCGAAAAATGGTTCGATACGTCCGACGAGTGGATCACGACCCGCACGGGAATGAAACGCCGGCACTGGGCTTCGGAACACGAGGCGACCAGCGATTTGGCATTGTCGGCGGCGCGCAATGCGCTCACCGATGCGAAGCTCGAAGCAAACGATATCGACGCGTTCATTTTGTGCACCGTCTACCCCGATTTTCTCTTTCCGGCGACCGCGTGCATCATCGCATCGAAACTCGGCGCACCAAACAAAGCGGCGTTCGACATGGAGATTGCGTGCAGCGGTTTCATTTACGGCCTCACCGTCGCGTCGTCGCTCGTGCGCTCGGGCGTATTTAAGCGCATCGTCTTGATCGGTGCGGAGACCCTCTCGAAGCTTGTGAATCGCGATGATCGCGCGACCGCGATCCTCTTCGGTGACGGCGCTGGTGCGGTTGTGCTCGAAGCCTCCGAAGAAGACTCGTTTCTCGGCTCGGAACTGGGCGCAGACGGAAGCAAGCCGGAGCTGCTGCTCGTTGAAGCCGGCGGATCGCGTCATCCGATCGATGGTGCGGCGCTCGAACATAAGCAGAACTTCATTCATATGGAAGGCCGCGAAGTCTTCAAGTTCGCGGTAACCAAGATGATTGAAGCGACCGACGCGGCACTCGCGAAAGCGCGTTTGACGAAGGCGGACGTCGACGTGTTGATTCCCCATCAAGCGAATAAACGCATTATCGACGCAGCCATGAAGTATCTGGACATGCCGCCTGAAAAGTGCGTTACGAACATTCAGGAGTACGGCAACACGTCGGCCGCGTCGATTCCGATCGCGCTCTCGGAAGCCGTCGCCGGCGGCCGCATAAAGCCCGGCGATACAATTGTTTTCGTCGGCTTCGGCGGCGGTCTCTCGTGGGGTGCCGTAGCGTGGAAGTGGCAGTGATCCTTCGCGAGGCGCCGGATTACAGATGAAGGTTGGAGCGGTATTTCCGGGACAAGGATCGCAGCTGCTCGGAATGGGCGTCGACGTCGCTGCGAATTCCGGCACCGCGCGCGATTTGTTCGAACGCGCGAATGCCATTCTCGGCTACGATCTGCTCGCGTTGCAGGAGAACGGGCCCGAAGAGAAGCTGCGCGAAACGCAATTTAGTCAACCCGCAATCTTCGTGACCAATGTCGCGCTGTATCACGCGGTCGGCGACGGCCTTGCGCCGCTTGTAAGCGCGGGGCACTCGTTTGGTGAGTTTTGTAGCCTTTGCATCGCGGGTTCGCTTTCGTTCGAAGACGCGCTTCGTATCGTCGATGAACGCGGCAAGGCGATGCAGTACGCCGCCGAGCTCGCGCCGGGCGGTATGTCGGCGGTGCTTGGACTCGATGCGGCCGCAATACGCCGCGTCGTCGACGAGACGCGTGTCGCGACCGGTAAACGCGTGCAACTTGCAAATTTCAACTCGCCGACGCAGATCGTCATCAGCGGCGACTTGAGCGGCGTCGAAGCCGCGGGCGACGCGATGCTGGCCGCGGGGGCCAAGCGCGTCGTACCGCTCAATGTTTCCGGCGCGTGGCATTCCGCGCTGATGGAACCTGCAATCGAACGCTTCGCTCAAGCGGTCGACGCCGTGGCGTTTTCGATGCCACGTTTCGACGTCATCTCGAACGTCGACGCGAAGCCGTATCGCGACGTCAAAACGATCAAGAAGAACCTCGTTTTGTCAATCGCGAACGAAGTGCGCTGGCATGACACCGCTGCCGCGATCGCCGCGTACGGCATCGATTTGATCGTCGAGTTTGGCGCGAGCGGCGTGCTGACCCCGCTGATGCGCCGCATGGAAGGCGCATCGAAAGCATCGATCGTGAGCGATTATGCGGGCATCGAAAAGTTGCGCGCGACGCTCACCGGCGTGACCGCGTGAGTTTCGAGGGCAGCGTTGGACTCGTTACGGGCGCGAGCCGCGGTATCGGTCGCGCGATCGCAACGGAGTTGTGCAAACACGGCGCCGATGTTGTGCTCGTCGGACGCGATCGCGCCGCGCTCGATGAAACGGCGCAGCGTTGCGCCGGCGAACGTCCGGGCGCAGTCGCGCACGCGATCACGGCGGACGTCGCTGATCAGGCCGCGATGGACCGCGCCGTCAACGAGACGCTCGAACGCTTCGGGCGCATCGATTACGCCGTTGCGAACGCCGGACAGTCGATCGACTCGTTGTTGCTGCGCCTCAAATCGGACGTCATCGAGCACATGCTTAACGTCAATTTGAAGTCCGCGTTCTACCTGTGCCACGCGGTTGCGAAGCCGATGATGAAGCAACGTGCCGGTTCGATCGTTCTTGTATCGAGTATCGTGGCCCTCACCGGAAACGCCGGTCAGGCGGCGTACGCGGCGTCGAAGGCGGGGCTCCTCGCGCTTGCCAAGTCGCTTGCAAAGGAGTTGGGTTCAAGGAACATAAGAGTCAACGCCGTTGCGCCGGGTCTGATCGAAACGGCGATGACCGAAAAGATCCCCGACGCCGCCAGGGAGGCTCTGATCAAACAGGCCGCACTGGGTCGCCCGGGAACGCCTGAGGACGTCGGCAGAGTGGTCGCCTTCCTCTGCTCAGATTCGAGCGCGTACGTCACCGGTCAAACGATTGTTGTTGACGGCGGCGTGCTGATGTGATCTATGCGAACTATTGATAAGGAGCTGTAATGTCCACGTTCGACAAAGTCAAGAAGATCATCGTAGAGCAGCTCGGCGTAGACGAATCCGAAGTCACGCCCGAAGCCTCGATTACGGATGATCTTGGTGCCGACTCACTCGATCAGGTCGAGTTGGTCATGGCGTTCGAGACCGAGTTCAACATCGACATTCCGGACGAGGAAGCGGAAAAGATCAAGACCGTCGGCGATGCGGTGAATCGCATCGATCAGGCAACCGCAGGAGCGTAACCTAACCCACCGTGTTCGACCAACTCAGCGACCGGCTCAACGCGATCTTCTCGCGGTTGACGGGCCGCGGGAAACTCAGTGAGAGCGACGTCAACGAGGCACTGCGCGAAGTTCGCGTGGCGCTTCTTGAGGCTGACGTTTCGCTCGCTGCGGCAAAACAGTTTGTCAACGGCGTCAAAGAAAAAGCGATCGGGCAAAACGTCCTCGAGTCGCTCACGCCCGCGCAGACGATCGTCAAAATCGTTCATGACGATCTCGTCGATTTGCTCGGTGGTGGCCTTCGACCCGGCTCGGGCCAGGCTTCAGGGCGGCTCACGTTCTCCGATGCGCCGCCGTCGATCATCATGATGGTCGGTCTTCAGGGTTCGGGGAAGACGACGACAGCCGGCAAGCTCGCGCTGCGTTTGAAAGAGCAGGGCCGGCGAACGCTGCTGGTTGCCGCCGACGTCTATCGTCCGGCCGCAATCGATCAACTGAAGACGCTCGGCAAGCAAATAGATCTGCCGGTGTTCGATGAAGGCGCCGGCGACCCGGTGAAGATTGCGCGCGACGGCGTCAACGAGGCGAAGCGCCTGGGCCTTTCGACGGTGATCATTGACACGGCCGGCCGTCTCGAGATCGACGAAAACTTGATGGTCGAACTCGAAAAGATCAAGGCTGCGCTCAACCCGAAAGAGATTCTCTTCGTCGCGGATGCGATGACCGGTCAAGCCGCGACAGCCGTTGCGAAAGGCTTCAACGATCGGCTCGGTATTACGGGCGTTATTCTGACGAAGATGGACGGCGATACGCGCGGCGGTGCGGCGCTCTCGATCTTCAAAGAAACCGGCGCGCCGATCAAGTTCGTCGGCGTCGGTGAAAAGCTCGCGGCGCTCGAGCCGTTCTATCCGGATCGTCTCGCGCAGCGCATACTCGGAATGGGCGACGTGCTCACGCTCATCGAGAAAACACAGAGCATCTACACCGAAGAGCAAGCGAAAAAACTCGAGCAGAAGCTACAGAAGAATGCCTTCACGCTCGACGACTTTCTCGAGCAGATGCGCCAGATGAAGAAAATCGGGTCAATGTCGGATATCATGAAGATGATTCCGGGCCTCTCGCGCGCGCTGCCGAAAGATTTCGATATTCCGGAGGCGGAAGTCAAACGGGTCGAAGCGATTATCTCATCGATGACGCGCGCCGAACGCCGCAATCCGCACATCCTCAACGGATCGCGGCGCAAACGCATCGCGTTCGGATCCGGCACGCAAGTGAGCGACGTCAACAAGTTGATCAAAAACTTCGAAGGCGCGCAAAAAATGATGAAACAACTCGGCGGCGCAAAAGGCGGAAAACGACCGCGGCTGCCCGCCGGTATGTTTCGATGAAAAGAATTCCTGGGGGACCCGTGCGGCTGCACGGGGGCGCGGAGCTTGCGAAGCAAGCGGAGTGCGTTCTAACTCTAGGGGTCCCTGAAGTGGAGGGCACTTTGGGGAATCGCTCTCTAGCTGGTCGCGTGCTTTAATCGCGTCTTTTCGCAAAAGAAGAAAGACACGTCACAGAACACCATGGTGAAGATCAGATTGCGCCGCATGGGCGCGAAGAAACAACCGACGTACCGGTTCGTGGTCGCCGACTCGCGCGCGCCGCGTGACGGCCGTTTTATCGAAATCCTCGGTCACTACAACCCGCGCACCGAGCCAAAGACGCTCGAAGTGAATGCGGACAAGGCGAAGGAGTGGCTGGACAAGGGCGCGCAGCCGACCGAGACCGTTCGCCGTCTCTTCGCGGAGAAGGGCATTATGGAACGGGGTCCGATTCCGACGACGAAACGCGCTCCGCGCAAAGGCGCTGAGTAATGTCATCGTTCGATGACGAATTCGGCCTGTTCGGCGAGGAGTCCGATGAGGCCGAACGGCGTCCCACGCTCGGCGCGCGCAAGATCGCGTCGAACGAAACGATCATCGACGACGTCGAACCGGAAGAAGCGCGTCCGGCGCGCGCAGAACGCCCGCCGCGTTCGGGTGTCGGCAAGCCACGGCGCGACTACGGTGGCGGCGGTGGACGCCGCGGTGCGTACGAGCGACGCGACCGTCAACCGTCCGATCCGTGGGCATCGCAACGGCGCGCAAGCGAATTGCTCGATTTCATTGCGAAGAAGCTCGTGCAAAAGCCCGACGACGCGAGCGTCGAGCTCTTTACCGACGAAGAAGGCAAACCGGTGATCGAGCTCGTCGTCGATCCCGAAGACTTAGGCAAAGTCATTGGGCGCAGTGGTCGCGTTGCGCAAGCGCTCCGCACGATCGTGCGCGCAACCGCCGAAGGCCGTATCTCGGTCGATATTCTGGATAAAGAAGAAGCGGCCGCATTCGACGAGTCGAACTCTGGCGAATAATGAGTTCCCGATCGGCCGCATTGCCGGCACTTTCGGGATTCGCGGAGAACTCAAGTGCGACCCGACGAGTTCGGGTCGCGCGCTGTTTCTCGCGCGGGCCGTACTGCGATGCGACGTCAACGGCCGTCGCGAGAACGTCCATGTCGCAAGCGTACGAGAACACAAGGGCCGACTGTTGATTGTCCTCGATGAAGCACCCGATGCAACGAGCGCGGACAAATATGTCGGCGCGACATTCTATGCGCCGCGTGAAGCGCTCGACGTTGCCGAAGGCGAGTATCTCGACGTCGATCTCGTCGGATGCAACGTCGTCAGCGAAAGCGGAAAACATTACGGAACCGTCTCTCGCGTGGAACACTATCCGGCAAGCGACATGCTCGTCGTCGACGACCGAATGTTGCCCATGGTCGACGCCTTCATCAAGAGCGTCGACGTCGCAAACAAAGCGGTCGTCGTCGACATCCCACCGGGTTTACTAGACGAAGATTCAGTATCGTCGTGAGAAACGGCTGCCAAAAATGGGTGCTGGTTTTCATGTGCGCCGGCGCCGTCATATTGACCGGCGGTACACAACGCGCCGGCGTCGAGACGTCGAACAGCTTGTTTGCTCCCAAAGAAGCGGCACGCCTGACCGCCGCGATCGCGGCTGTGGCCGAGAAAAACGATCTTCCGAGTGTAACGGTGAGCATTTCCGTGCCGAAGCGCGGGCGGTTCACGTTTGTGGAAGGTTATGCAAACCTCGCCGCGCGAATACCGCGCACGCTCGACCAACCGTTTCGCGTGGCGAGCATCACAAAGGCCTTCGCCGCAACCGCGATTCTAACGTTGGTGGATCGCGGCGTTCTACGAAAAAACGAAACGGTCGCGAGATGGTATCCGGCTTTCCCGCATGCGAACCGCATCAGGATCGACGATCTCCTGCGAATGCGCAGCGGCATACCGGCTCCGAACGACGATGAAGTGTTAGCGCGCGTGTATGACGCGCCGCTCGCACCCGCGCCGGACCTCGCAGCAGAGCTCGCTTCGTATGCAAAACTCGCACCGCACTTCATGCCGCCGAACACGTCGGGCGCCTATACGGACTTCAACTACGACATTCTTGCCGGAATCGTACGCGAAACGACGGGAAGGGATATCGGCGAGCTCATCAACGAGACCGTCATTCGGCCACTGCACTTACGGCACACGTCGTATCCGAGCGGGACGTCCATTCCGGGCCCACTACGTGGCTACGGTTGGGATCCGAGAACGAAACGCTATGTCGACAAGACGCTCTTCAATCCACCGCTGGCCGGCGCGGCCGGAGCCGTTGTGTCGAACGTTGCGGACCTGCTTACGTTCTCCCGCGCCCTTTGCGCGGGCGGCCTCTTGAAGCCGCAGACGCATGCGGAACAACTGCGCGGTCAGCGGCTCGCCGGAACACAAACGGAGTACGGTGAAGGCGTCGCCGTCGGTTCGGGATTTTGCGGACATTCCGGGACGATCAATGGGTTCAGTACGGATATGTATTACGTAAAGAAAAACGATGCGTCGTTCGTGATCAGTGTCAATCGCCTCGATCGCGATAACCGTTCGCAAACGTTGCCGATCCTCGCGATCGTACAGAGCGCGCTTCGCGACCTGCGGTAGTTCGACGACTGCGAGGCGGCTGCGCGGTAAGCTACCTACGCGTACGTGCGGTGGAGATCGGCAATCAGCCGCGTCAAGATGATGTGAAAATTCGCATTGTGCGACGGACCTTGATCGCGCGCATCATTGATATCGTGCATAAGGATCATGTGGACGGGATGCGTCATCATATGTTCCATCATGTAGCCGCAGTCGAATTTGCCCGTCGGCATGACCCCGTCCCGATAGACGTCAACTGCCATGGCCCGACCGTCATGTGGAGAAACGCTCGGCTGCGAGGGTAGCGCTATGTGGTTGAGCGAGAACACCTTCACCGTGTCGCGCATCGCGAACGTGAACGTTTGCTCGAACGCCGCCATTCTTGCTTTGCCGTACTCGTGCTGCAATTTCGCCGCCTCGCTACGCGCGTTCGCTCCTCCCAGAACCCGAAATAGGCGTACGCTATCGAAGTGCTCCGGGCCGCCGCCCGCTTCAATGACCGCGAGCGTCAAACCGAGGTCGGGCTTTCCACGGTAACTGTGCTTCGTGTAATTCGCGGGAGAGACGACCGTCATCGTTTCCACTTGACCGACCGACAGCGCCGGTGCGAGCATCGCGGCTGTACATGCAAACGTCAATAGGGCTGCTCGTAATCTCATCGTGCTTGCTCCTCCGGCGGCCGACCGCACTACGTAGACACCCTCGAGTACCTTGTATGCCCCGCGAAGAGAAAATTATTGCACGTCCGGCTTTCATCCCGAGCGTGTAGCCCGCTCGGCCACGGTTCGCTCGGGATGAGATCGAAGCGCGGTTTACTGCACCACGACCGTGCCGATCATCTTTTCGAGATCGTCGTGGAAGAGGCAATAGTACGTGTACGTTCCGGCTTTCGTGAACGTGAGGCTAAACGATTGCCCGGGCATCATCACCCCCGAATTCACCAGCTGCGTACCGTCGTACGACGTCGGACCGGCAGGCGGCGAGAACGGCGGCATTGCGGGCGCATTTTGTCCCGCCACCGGGAACGTCACCGTGTGCGGCAAGTTGCTCGACAGATTCGTCCACGTAATCGTCCCCCCGACCGGTACGGTCGTTGTCGGCTCCAACGATTTGCCGTCGACGAATCGCACGACGCTCGCTGATGATGGCGGATTCGCGTTTGCTAGTCCCGCTGAAATTCCGGCCGCCACGTGCGTTCCGCCTGGACCGTATGGAAATTCCGTCACGGCGTTCGCGGCGATTCGCATGTCGCTTTGAATCATCGAGCTGCCTTTTGAATCTACATCCGCTTGTGTTTGCGGATACGCGGTACCGGCTGGCTGCACGGTAATCGTTTGCATCATCCCGCCGTGAATCAGACAGTACACCGTGTACACGCCGGGTTTCGTAAACGTCAGTGAGTACGTTTGCCCGGCTGCAAGAAAGCCGGAACTGGTGTACGTGCTCCCGTCGTACGTGACGCCGCCCGCAGGTTGCTGAACACTTGGATCGTTCGGCGGTGGCGGAGAGGAACGCGGGCCGAGCAACGTCACCGTGTGCGGCTCGCCCGCCGGAAACGACCAGATGACGGTATCGCCGGCATCGACCGTCAGCGCATTCGGATAGAATTGCAAGCCTTGATAGGCTTCTTCGTTGGCTGATGCGCCGGCTTGCGTTCTCCACGCATGGAGTTGCGGAGTGTGCGAAGGTTGCGCCGGCGGCGCGCTCACCGTTCCGCCGCTGCACGCGGCAAGAAAAAGAGATGTGCAAGCGGCGGCAAGCAAGAGAGTACGATCGAACATCATTGCACCTCGGATGTAATAGCTGGGCTCTTGATAGACGAAATGTAGCGGACTCCGATCGCGGCGGGGATGGGGTGAATCCCTACTCGTGCTGCAGCGCCGGGTAGAGCTCCCGATCGTCGGCAACGAGCAAATCGAAAAGCACCGGGTATTGCGCGCGCAGATACTGCGGATAGAGCGATTCGAAGTGATCGCGCTCGCCCGTGGGGACATCAGCATTGCGACGCGACGCCAGCACGCGGTTTACGGGCTCGTACTGCGCGGTGTCCGTGTGGTGACGAAGCCACGCAGCGATCTGATCGTCATGCATCGCAACGATCACCACAGCGCGTAATGCGTTGAGCGGAATGCCGATCATCGCGAGCAATATGTTGCTCAGACCCGGCGTGATGAGATACGGCCCGAGATCGCCGCCCGGTAGGGTCGCACGGATCTTATCGATCGTGCGAGGCATGAATACGAGTCCGTCAAGCCGCTCGTATGGGCTGCGCGGCGCGTGTCGTCGCAAATCCAAACCCGTCATGACGCAAAGCCTACGCCCTACGCAACCGGGAGCGTATGGGGAGAATCCCTACTTTGCTTCGAGCTGGGAGAGCGCGCGCACGGCAGCGGCGCGATTATTCACCTGGAGTTTTTCATAAAGCCGCGCCAGATGCTTTTCGACCGTCTTCTCACTGATGAACAAGTCCGCCGCCATCGCGCGATTGCTTTTTCCTTGCTGCAATAGCTGCGCGATCTGCAATTCGCGCTTGGAAAACCGTTCTTCGCGGACCGGCGGCTTACCGAATTCGCGAGCGCGATGCTCGTGGCGGACCCAACCCATCGTTGCATAGAGCCCCGCTGCGCGCGCCGCCGCGACGTCGCGCGTCGCGAGATCGTTGTCGCGCTCCGCTGCGAGCGCGCGGACCATTGCGGCCGTTGCGGCAAAGGCCGGCGCGTGCGCGTCGTAATGCGACTCGGTCAACGCTTCGGCTTTCGTCCGCGCGGCGGAGCTGCCGAATTCCGCCATTGCCGTGAGCGTTTCCCAAGCGGCGTAAGGCCACGTGAGACGCTCTGCCGCAGCATCGAGTATTCTAACGGCCGCGCGCGAATCTCCCGAACGGTGCAGTTTACGAGCGAATGTTCCGGCGAGCGGGCCGAAAAACTCGGTATGACCGACTGCGATCAAACGTTCGACGTCGTTGATGTCCGGAACGGGCCCGTCACGAAGCAACGTTGCGAGCAGCACGTAGGCGTGGAGCGCCGGAATCGGAGCGTCGTGGCCGGTTGCAAAATCGGCGAACCGCGCAAATGCGGCATCATCGCCATGCAGCCAACGTTCGAACGCGGCGTGCGAAGCATACGCCGCTTCGTACACGTCCAACTTATGAACGCGCGCAATCGCGAAGCACTGCTCGTACAACGGCATCGCCGGCAACCCGAGAAACATTGCGTTCGCCGCAAGGTTGCCGAAGTGCGCCGTATACGTCGCATTCGGATGTACCGTCGCGACGTTGTCTTGAAATGCTTTGACGTTATGCTGGAAATCTTCGAGGGCGCCTTGCGTCGCTGCGACGGCGGCGCACAACGCAAAGTACAATCCGCCGGTGTGCGTTCCGTGTACCCGTCGCTCGTCGACGCGCGCGAGCCATTGTCTGGCCAACTGGGCGTCTACTTCGGCGGCCTGCATTGCAAGCTCCAAGACGAGTTCGTCCGCTACATCGACCGGCAGCGGGTCGAGTTCCCCGATCGCATGCTCCATTAGCGCGAGCGCCTCGCGAAAACGGTCTTGATTGAACAGGCTGCGCCCGAGGCTTTGATACAATCGTGCGGCATCTTCCACGGCACCGGCGGCCCGGTAAATGCCGATCGCCTCGATATACGCCTGGTCGGCGTCGTGCAACAACGGCGCACGATGTAGCGCATCGCCCGCACGCGCAAGTGCGCGCGCGCGCTCGAGCGACCCCGGCTCGGCGCTTTCGGCAGCGTCGGTATAGAAACGTGCCGCGTCGATATGCGAGTGAACGGCATAAGCGAGAGCGCCGGCGCGCATTCGATAGCCGTATGCCTTCACGCGGTCGTGCGCGCCGTCGTAATGATATGCGAGCTGCGCGAAGCCGAGCGCATCGAAACGCTCGCGCCGTTCCAGCGCTCGAGCGGCTCGTTCGTGTAACGCGATCCGCTGTGCGGACGTCAACCGCGCGGCAAGAACGCTTCGCGTAAGCGCGTGCGCGAACCGGAACGAACGGCCCGCTTCGTCGGTGACGATTCCGTTACGCTGCGCCCGTTCGAGCTGTCTAGCCACCATCGCAGGCGTCGATTCGATGATGTCGGCGACGAGTTCAAGATCGAATTCCTCGCCCACGATCGCGGCAGACTCGAGAACGCTGATCTCGGGCGCGTCCAATTGCGCGATCCGAGCGTCGATCGCCGTGCTGAGCGTCAGCGGGATCTCGCTCGACTCGCGGTTCTTCGCAAGCTCGATTGCGAAGAACGGATTACCGCCCGCGAGCGTCGCGATACGCCGCGCGCGCACCGACTGCGCTTGCGCGGCGGGCAACAGCATCCGAACCAATACAAGCGTTTCGCGTTGCTCGAGCGGACGCAAATCCAAGATGCGCGCGGCCGCGTTGGTAAACAGTTGCCGGACCGCATCGGTCGCTTCGGACGGCCGAACCGTTACGATGATCTGCAGTCGCCGTATCCGTTGAACGTGCGCGAGAAGCGCATGCAGCAGCTCGATCGAAGCCGCATCGGCCCAATGGACGTCTTCCAAGACAACGATCGTCGAGCGCGTCTGCGCGCTCGAGCGCAGTGATTCGATGACCGCCGCGTGCAGCGCATCCTTGCCGCGCGACGCCTCACCCGTCCGCATTGCGTGCGCGGCCGGTGCTGATATGGCGTCGAATGCCGCGATCCATGGAGTGAACGGCGAACGCACGTGATCGATCGCGCGGCCAACGCCGATAACCGCACGCGAACCGGGAATTTTGGCGAGAAACTGTTTGACCAAGCGGGACTTGCCGATGCCCGGCTCACCCGCGACGATCACACATTGACCGTACCGATGTGAATCGCGACGCGCGCGCTCGAGCGACGCTAGTTCTTCACGTCTTCCGACGAACGGGCCGTAAGGATCGCGCTCCATCGACCTACGTGTTCTGCGGGTGATCCTTTACATAGGCGGCCACGGCGTCTTGCACGGCTTTGCGCTTATCGTCGTCCGTTTGGGTGTTGGTGTAGAGAACGGCGCCGAAGCAGGTGTAGACGTTCAGCGTGAACGTGTACGAATCGTGGGGATGGAGTCCGCCGACGTGTGAGGCGTTCAACACGCCGGATGCAATCGTGTTTTGGCGATTCGCGCCGCAGATCGAGTCGGCTTGCTTCGGAAAATTCGATGATGTTGCGTGCGTCATCGAGGTCTTATAGAACGCATTCATCGCGCGAAACAAGTCATCCGTCGCGACGCTGATGTCACTTGACGGTGCATCACCGCTTAGGCGCGCGACGATGACGGCCATCGGCGGCTTCGCAACCGGTGCAGGCGTTGGGGCTGCCGCTACACTCTTCGCGCCGTGCTTGAAGACGCTGCCGAGCTGGCTCAACACGCTGGTGACGTTGTACGATGCGCCTTGTCCGGATGCTGCGGGCGCCGGCGTTGATTTTCCTTCGCGAACCACGTCGGGCCGATCCACGCCCGCGGCTTGAAGCACAACCGTGCGCGCGGTGAGCGCTTGTGACGCGATATCGGGGACGCTTTGAATTTGCGTTGTAGCCGAATAGACGGCGATGTCCGTGTTGGAGTCGACGACGCGTGCAACAATCGCCGCCCCGCTACCGATCGGCTGCACGTACCCGCTGACGTAGTAGTCGGCGCGTTGCGAATGCGCGTACTTGGCCCAGTCTTCTTGCTTGATCTTTTGCGGAATCGGCAGCACGTTCAAGCCGCCGGCCTGCGCCATGACCTGCGAATAGATTTGCGCGATCGCCTGGCCGGTGCGCACGTCGACGTCTGAGGGCGTCTGGAACGGGTACACCACGACCGTCGGTGTGGCTGCTGCCGGCGTGGACGGCGAGAGGGGCGCAACGCTTGGCGACGGCTTCGGCAGCGGCACGGGCTGTGGTGACGGCGGCGCAGCCGCTATCAGCGCTAGGCTCGAGCACAACAAAACGATACCGAAGGTGCGGCGCACGGCACTCCTTTACTTCGTGGACGACGAGTCAATACTGCTAACGAACGTGCGAAGCGCTTCGTTCGTATCGTCGGGCCGCTCGATGAAGAGCAAGTGTCCCGTTCCGGCAAATATTCGCGATTGCGCACCCGGCACCCGGTCAGCGACTGAAAGTGCAAACTTCGGCGGCACCATCGCGTCGTTCTCGCCGCTGAGCACCAGTAGAGGCAGGTTGACATCACCGAGGCGGTCGAGCACGTCAAACCGGTTGCATGCTTCGAAATCGCGCCGCGTCTGCGCCGCGCCGACCGCGAGA
This sequence comes from Vulcanimicrobiia bacterium, assembly GCA_963737065.1. Lineage (GTDB taxonomy): Bacteria > Vulcanimicrobiota > Vulcanimicrobiia > Vulcanimicrobiales > Vulcanimicrobiaceae > JAMXLG01. The sequence goes on along the minus strand of CAVTRC010000001.1, from coordinate 99,640 downwards.
ATCTGTGCAACGGATCGTTCGAGCAGCTCCTCGGTCGGCCGCGCATAAAAGTAGCGTGCCAGCATATGCGCCGCTTGCGCAAAGTCGCGATCGATCGCATCAAAAATGGCCGGCGCAACACGCAACTTTGCCGACGAACCCAGCAGGACGACTGCGCGCACGCGCGGATTGCGGCGCAGCGCGAGATCGAGCGCAATCGCGCCTCCCATGGAACTCCCTGCGAGCACGGCGTCGTGCACACCGTTGCATTCGAGCATCAGCGCGATTGCGTCCGCGAATTCCCCGATCGATGATGGTTCGCCCGGCACGCCGTGACCGGGTAACGGCGGCGCGATCGCGTCCGGAAACGCGGCAAGTTGCTGCGAGAAGACCGACGGCATGCATCCCGCGCCGTGAATGAAGATGAGTTGGGCCACTAGGCAGTCGTGGTCGTCGTATCGCGTATCGGTTCGATCGGATCGACGACCAATGGTATCCGGGCTTTGCCGGAATGCGCGTGCCACGCTGCTGAAAATTCGGCGCCGAAGAAAAACGTCGAGCCGATAACGTAAAACCACAGCAATAACACGAGCGGAACCGAGAGCGCGCCGTAGATCCCGGTGAAGTTCACGTGGATCGTGTACTCCGAAAACGCAAACTGCACGGCGGGCCACAGCACCGCAACCACCGTTGCGCCCGGCAAGGAAAACGCCCACGTCATCCCGCTGCGATTCGGCAAAAACCGGTAGAGAATCATCGTTGCCGTAAAGACGAGCGCAATTGAGATGAGATACGCTCCAAGATGCGTGAGGTTTTGCTGGTCGGGAACGTCCGCGACGTACATAGCAATCGAAAGAATAACCGGTAATGCCATTGCGACCATCAAGAACAACGCCATCACGGGAAGCATGACGATCGACAGCGCGATATTGTGAATGAGCGGGCGTCCTTTGGGCACGCCGAGCGCGCGGTCAAGCGCATACGCAAGACCCATGAACAGGTTCTTTCCCGACCACACGAGCACACCGAGCGCGATGATGCTCGAGATGCCGCGACCGTAGATGTACGATTGCAGGTTCGCCGCAACGAATTCATGGAGCGTCGGACTGAACGTATCGAAGAAGCTGAGGACGCGCGTCTGCGCCATCGGATAGACGTAGGAAGCGACCGTGAGAATGAGGACGACGAGCGGGAAAAGCGCAAAGAGCGCATTGAACGCGACTGCTTGTGCTAGGAATGCGCAGCCGTCGCGTGAGAACCGCAAGCCCGCTTCGCGGAGCGCGGAGATGACTCGTCCCATTCGATGCGGTAATATCGCTGTGCCTTGGCTGTATTCCCACCCGCAGCGCCGGTGACCGTAGTCGTCGACGGCAGAACGGTGCGTTCGTACACAGGCGCGTTCGAAAGCGCCGGCCGCGTTTATGCTCCGCTACGCCCGTTCGTGACGACCATTGCCGACGCGATGTGGTTTGACGGTGACAGCCTCATCATCGTACGGGACGGACGTTCGGTGATCGTCCGAATTCCGTCGCGCGAACCGGACGCGCTCGACCACGCGTATGTCCCGCTCGCTGCGGTACTCCGGTCGCTCGGCGAAATCGTCGAATACCAGCCGTTCGGCCGGATCGTCGTGCGCTCGCCGTACGCTGCCGTCGTCACAACGGCGACGCCGTACAACGGCTCGGTGCCGTCCGCCGCGCCGAGCGCGGTGTTTACGCCGGCTCCCGTCGCGACGCCACGGCCCGTGTGGACCGGCTCGGCGCTTCCGCGACGAACGCCGCTGCCCTATCCCACGCCGCGCGCGTAGCGGCGGGAATAAAGGATGCATGGCGACTGGCGCTTCCTCCCCAAGCCCACATCCCCGAACGGTCGCGAAAGAACGACTGCATCTTCTTCGCAAGATCGACCGGATGCTGGACCGCCCGATGCTCGTTCTCGGCGTCGCGTGGCTCGCGTTGCTCGTCGTCCAGCTGATCTATGGATCCAGCGCGTGGAGCAACGATCTCACGGTTGCAATTTGGGCGATCTTCGTCATAGATTTCGCCATCCGGTTTATCCTCGCACCTAAAAAGGTTTCATTTCTCAAACACCACTGGCTCGTAGCGCTGAGCCTCATGCTTCCTGCGCTTAGCATTCTGCGTCTGACCCGTGTCCTCGCATTGCTGCCGTCCTGGCAAGTGCTGATCTTCCGATTGCTTACCGGACTCAATCGAACGGTCAGCGTTCTCGGCACGACGATGCGCCGGCGCGGCATGGCGTACGTTTTACTGCTCGCGACGGTCGTCACGTTTGCCGGCGCAGCCGGCATATATGCGGTTGAGCCGCACGGCCAAGATGCAATCCCGAGCTACGGCTATGCGCTGTGGTGGACCGGGATGATCATGACGACGATGGGCTCGGCATACTATCCGCAAACATGGGGCGGCCGCGTCTTGTGTTTCTTGCTTTCCGTGTTCGCGTTCTCGATTTTCGGATACATCACCGCGGCAATCGCGAGCTTCTTCGTGCGACAGGACGCCAGTGAAAAAGGAACGTCCAGCGAGCCTTCGTTGGCCGACGTGTTGAGCGAACTCAAAGCGCTGCGCGCAGAGCTGGCCCACCACGACCGATGAGGGCCCGCGCTATGGCACAGCGCCCGGCGCGTCGAAACAACGACCGATATTTCAGTTATGCGGGCTCGCATTGAAGTCGAAGGCGACTTTGAGTAAGCTCAATGGTGAGGACGTATCGGGGGTATCGGAACGATGGCAACCAGCCGAAGCTCACACCACGATGCAGATACGAACGGTGCGTTATGCCCGCGTTTCCACCGCGCCGTCGAGTTGGTCGGCCGCCGCTGGACCGGCGCGATCATTCGCGTGCTGCTCTCCGGACCGCACCGGTTCAACGAACTTCTCGGGTTGATCCCCGGTATTTCCGATCGTTTGTTGACGGAACGCTTGCGCGAACTCGAAAGCGAGGGGCTGATTTCGCGCAACGTGGAGTCGGGCTCACCGATCAAAGTCGTCTACGAACTCACGTGCGCCGGCGCGGAATTGCAAGAGCCGATGGATGCGCTCGGACGTTGGGCCGAACGCTGGATTAGCATGAATAACGAAAGCGCCGCGTCGTAACGCCTTAGTGCGTGAGGTCCTGCGCGAGAACGAATTGCACGCCGTCCGCTTCAAATTGCGGAATCATTGCTTTGACCGCTTCCAGCGTCGTTGCTTTGGGATGACCGATCGCAATCGCGCTACCCGTTCGTTTCGCAATCTCTTCGGCATCGCGCAGCTGCCCTTCGGAGTATGCGACGTCTTCTCTGTTGTCGACGAATACGTCGCGCGCCGCAGTCGGAACGCCGTCGGCAGACGCGATTTGTTCGCCGACTGACGCCGCATTCGTGCGTGAATCGATAAAGAACAGGTCGCCGCGTTTCTTCAGTACGCCGATAACGTCGCTCATCACGCGCTTGTCGGCGCTCGCCTTACTTCCTTCGTGATTGTTCACACCCGCAGCAAGTGGAACTTGTGCGAGGTCATCTTCAACCTGCGCAGCGACCTGTGCGTCGGTCATCTCGGTCGTGACTTTGCCCGGCCCCGGATTCATGCCGGAGAGCGTCTCCATCGGCAAATGCAGCATGACGCCTTTTCCTGCGTCCTTCGCTTCTTCCGCGATGATGGCGGAGCCGTGGACGTGGGGTAGCACCGAAAGCGTCAGCGGAACCGGCAATGCGATGAATCGGCGTTCGGTCGGTAACCACTGACCGCAATCGTCGATGATGAGCGCGAGTTTCGGCGCGTTCGGATTCGCGGCGCGCGGCGGAACGGACGCTATTGCCGTTGCGGCGGCGCTCGGCGTTTCGGCCGGCGTCGTCACCACCGACGGCGTTTCACTCGCTTCGGACGTCTCCGTAGGCAGCGGTGTTTCGGTCGCAGCCTCGGTCGGTTCGGCCGTTTCTTCGCTGACGACCGGCTGGTTCGGAGAATGGGTCGTCGGTCCGAGCAGATACCAGCCCGCCGCCACTGCGATGATCACGAGGAGAAGGAGAACCGGCCACCCGGCGCGCGACGCTCGTTTTCTCCGCGGTGATTTACGCTTGGGCACGACGAACGGTCGTTCGCTTTTTTATATCGCGCGCCTATTGACTTACTATAAATACGTTTATAGAGTCGGCGTAAAGCTACCATTCGTAAGGAGAAGCATTATGGCCGCGAGTAACGCGCGCTCGATTTCCAGGACGTCACTTTTGGGACACGCGGCGATCGCCGGCGTTATCGGCGGGATCGTCATCGACGTATTCCTGGCAATTTCCGGGCATCGTTCGCCCGTCGCCATTTGGCAGTTCATCGCTTCGACGATCGTGGGTGAAGCCGCGTTTGCCTCACCGTCGTACGCAGCGCTCGGCTTCATCGTGCACTTCATCGTTTCCATCGCGTGGGCCGTTCTTTACGCGTATCTGTTCGGCGCGCTCGGGCAGTTGAAGAATTGGATTGCCGGTGCAGTCGTGTGGGGCATCGTCGTCGATGGGCTCATGCAGTCGATCGTTGCGATGAAGACCGGCTCTCCGTGGGAACCGGCGTTCGTGCAAGGCTTGATCCCGCACATCGTGTTCTATGCGCTGCCGGTAACGTTTTACATGTCGCGTGCAGCGCGCGTCGAATCACGGAGCCGATGATCCATGATCTCGCCGGCGCGTTGGACGGCGTCCATGTCGTTGCGCTGACGACCAACATTCCGGGACCCGTTGCTGCAGCGCGGCTGCGCGAGTTCGGCGCGCGCGTTACGAAAATCGAACCGGCGCGCGGCGATCCGCTCGCCGAAGCGGCCCCGCAATGGTACGCGCGCCTGGCGACCGGAATCGAGATCGTTCAACTCGATTTTCGCGAGCGCGGGGCGCGCGCCGTGCTCGACGCGCATCTGCAACGAGCCGATGTCGTGCTGACCGCAATGCGCGCGAGATCGCTCGAGCGCATCGGATTGCAGTGGGAACACCTGCATGCGCAACATCCCGCGCTCTCGATGATTTCGCTGACCGGCGAAGCGCCGCCGGACGACGATCGTCCTGGGCACGATTTAACGTATCAGGCACGTGCCGGAACGGTTACGCCGCCGGCGCTGCCGCGCGCACTGGTCGGCGACATGGCCGCGGCCGAACGCGTTGTGTCGGTCGCGCTTGCGTCGCTTGTGAAGCGCGCGCGCACGGGTGAAGGCACCTTTGCGAATGTAAGCATCGTCGATTGTGCCCGTGCATTCGCGCAGCCGTACGTGCAGGGCTTGACGCGCGACGATGGATCGCTCGGCGGCGCGCTGCCGGCGTACGCGATCTATCCGGCGGAAGACGGATGGGTAGCGGTCGCGGCGCTCGAGCCACATTTCGTCGATCGTCTCCGCTCGCTGCTCGGCATTACGAATCTGACGCGCGACGCGTTGCGCGACGCGTTCGTGCGGCGGAGCGCGCGCGAATGGGAGCAGCTGGCGGAACGACACGACGTCCCGATCGCGGCCGTGCGATGAACGCTGCGGTTCGATGATTCATGTGAACAGAGGGGAATCGCTGCAGTGAATATCGCGGGGAAAACATTTCTTGTCACGGGTGGAAGTTCCGGTTTAGGAGCCGCTTGCGTGCGCGAGCTGCATGGTGCGGGCGGCCGCATTGTAATTTTGGATATCGGCGCCCACGGAGCGCAGCTCGCAAGCGAACTCGGTGAGCGCGTTCGTTTCTGCAAGGCCGATGTTACCGATGAAGCGCAGGTTTCCGACGCGATTGCGATAGCCGTGAACGCGTTCGGCGGCGTGCACGGAGCGATCAACTGCGCCGGGATTGCAACAGCGGAACGCGCCGTGGGCAAAGAAGGCCCGCAGCCGCTCGCGCATTTCACGAAGGTCGTGTCGGTCAACTTGATCGGGACGTTCAATGTGATCCGGCTCGCCGCAGCGCGGATGATGGAGCAGCCGTCGCAACCTGATGAAGATCGCGGCGTGATCGTCTGCACGGCGTCAGTCGCTGCGTTCGACGGACAGATCGGGCAGGTCGCGTATTCCGCCTCAAAAGGCGGCGTGATCGGCATGACGCTGCCGCTCGCCCGTGAATTCGCACAGAGCCGGATCCGCGTTTGCTCCATTGCGCCCGGCATTTTCGATACGCCGATGCTTGCCGGATTGCCGGAAGCCGCGCGTGAATCGCTCGGAAAGCAGACGCCCTACCCCGCGCGGCTCGGACGTCCGGCCGAATACGCATCGCTCATGCGTCACATCATCGAGAATCAGATGCTCAACGGCGAAGTGATTCGTCTGGATGGCGCGATCCGTCTAGCGCCGCGCTAGTACCTTCATCGGCGCGCTGTCGGCTTTGACGAGCGATGGATACTTCTCTTCGAGCGTCCGCAGCTTCGGCATGTCGTTGTAGACGATGTACGGACTGTCGGGATTGTGCACGAGATAGTCCTGATGGTAGCCTTCGGCCGCATAGAATCCCTGGAGAGGCTCGAGCTTCGTGACGATCGGCGCGTGAAAGACATGACGGCGCTCGAGCGACGCGATATACGCCTGCGCTTGGGCGCGCTGCGCGTCCGACGTGTAGAAGATCTCGGAGCGATATTGCGTTCCTTCATCGGGGCCTTGATAGTTTAATTCCGTCGGATCGTGCGCAACGAGAAAATAGACGTCCAACAGTTTCTCGAATGAGATTTGCGCCGGATCGTACGTGACGTCGACCGATTCCGCGTGCCCGGTCGCGCCGGTGCTCACGATCGCATAATGCGCCGTCGCGCCCGCTCCGCCCGAGAACCCCGCCACGACGCGTTGCACGCCCTTGAGCGATTCGAACACGGCCTGCATTCCCCAAAAGCAGCCCCCGGCCAAAACTACGTGTTGCGTAGCAGCCGCAGCCGCGACCGGGTGAAAGAGCAGTGCAAGCGCAAAGGCGATTCCGCTGATTCGGCGTTTCATTGTACCTCGGTAACGCCCGAAAGGCGGATCCAGATGGAAAGTAACGCCTGACCCTCAGGAATCGTTAGGAAGAGCGAAGTATGTCTTATGGAATGAACTCACGCCCTCGAGTGATGCCGTGGCTCGTCGCGCTATTGCTCGGCGTATCATTTTTCGTTGCGTTTGCGCACGCGGGCGCTCAGACCGTCCACGCGGTGGCTGCTGCGCCGGCGCCGTCCATGTCTCCGGACGATCTCCTGGCAGCAATCCGCAACCGCTTCCGGTCGCATCGCCCACCGCCGCCGTTCGAAACGTACGTCATCGTGCGCAAGCAAGAAACCAACTACGGATATCCCGACTACGCGAATAGTTACACCGACCACGTGTGGTATCGTTCGTACGATCACGCTGCGCTCGAGCGGCGCGAAACGGAGCTCGGCGATATCGGCCAAATGCGATTCGAGCGGCCGCTGTTCAATCAGGCGACGGATCCTGGTCCGCCGACGGCCGACGTCTTTGAACCGGCGCCGCTGCATACGCTGCCGCCGAACTTCGTTCCAACACCGGAAGCGTCGCTTCCACCCGTCATTGCGACCGTTCGCGCGCGCGGCGAGTTCGACTACCGCGTGACCGAGATCAATCGTGAAGGCGACCAGATACATGTGAAGCTGCAGCCGCGCCGCCAACCCGACCGCAACCGTCTGCGTGAGCTATGGGTCGATGCAAAGACGCTCGATCTGCGCAAACTCGTTGCAACCGACAAACTCTTCGTCGAAAACGGACCGATCTATCCCGTGTTGTTCACGGTGAACTTTGAGATGTTTCACTCGGTTCCGGTGATAACGCACATTCACGGTGTGGTGTACGGCGGGTACGACGGCGACGGCCAAGTCGTCGATTACGATTTCAAAGACTTGGTCTTTCCGCTTCAATTGCCGGGGTGGTATTTCGATCCGCGCGATTACGCTCAACACCTCAGCGAAGCGCCGGAGTAATCGCTACTTTCGCGTTGGTGCCTCGTCGCGCACGTAGAGCGTCCAGGGCCGTTGCGGATGATGATCTTGCGGAAAGACGTCGTCCGCGTTGAAGTGCTCGCGGTGGCCGCACTCGGCGCATTCATATTGTCCCGACTCGGGAACGCGCTGCCCTTGATGACCAAACACTTCTGCCATGCGTCACCCGTACCCGAAACGCGCAGCAACGAAAACGGAGCCGGTAAGAACCGGCTCCGTGCCTTGCTACGCCATTGGACTAACCTTTGACATTTACTTGACGATGTAAGTATTCCGAGGCGCGCGAAGCGCTAAACATTTTTGTTTGCGCTCGTGGAGCCGCTCGCTCCATATTCGCTTGCGCTTTGGGGTGACAAGGTGCCCGCATCTCCACGTTCACTGGTTGTTGCGGGCGCACCAGAGAAGAGGTCACGTACGTCGTCGGGGTGATCGGTGCGCGGCGTAACGCCGATCAACATACCGCCTCGATTTAAACCGTCCTCATATTCGCGCGCGCGGTCTTCGGGAATGCCTGCGCCGACGAGCGCTCCGATGATCCCGCCGACCAGGCCGCCGCCGCCTAAACCGGCAAGCGCCGCGGCGAGCGGACCGGCGACGAGCGGAGCAGCAGCACCGCCTGTGCCGGCGATCGCTGCGATACTTCCCGTAGCGGTAAGGCCGGCAACAATCGCACCAAGTGCGCCGCCGATAACGCCGCCGGCGATGGTTCCCTCCGTCGCTTTCGTCCCGGTTTCATCGGCAAACGCGCGCGCGCGCTCGGGATCGCGCGCCATGACGCTAATGTCGTTGCGGTCATATCCCATCTTGCTCAACCGATTCACCGCGCTCTCGGCGCTGTCGCGATCGTAGTACACGCCGCCCTGGAAGTTCCGGCCGAAGTTACTGTCTTGTGTCGTCATGCTATGCGCTGCTCTCCTTCTCGGCATTGTGTACCCGCTGGTGGCGGCATCGCTTCGCGGTAAGGTGCAGTTTAGCAACGGGCGACCGGCTTCGACGCAGCTACGGATACAATCCGCGAAGTTTGGTTGCTTCGGCGACGCGGTCTACGGCGACCGCGTACGCGCCCTTGCGCATGTTGACGCCGTGACGCCGTGATTGCTCGTGCGCTTCATTGAAAGCACGGGTCATCTTGCGTTTGAGCCGATCGTTGATTTCGTTCTCTTCCCAGAAGTTTTCTTGTAAATCTTGCACCCACTCGAAGTACGAAACCGTAACGCCGCCCGCATTCGCGAGGATATCGGGTAAGACCGTGATGCCGCGTTCGAAGAGAATGTCGTCGGCTTCCGGCAGCGTCGGCCCGTTCGCTGCTTCCGCGACGATCTTCGCGCGAATACGCGATGCGTTCCCAGCCGTGATGACCTTTTCTAAAGCTGCTGGAACGAGCACATCGCAGTCGTATTCGAGGACGTCCGCGTTCGTGACGCGTTCCGCACCCGAGAATCCCGCGACGGAGCCCGTCTCGGCTTTGTGCGCGATCAGTCCCGTGACGTCGAGTCCCTTTGGATTTGCGACGCCGCCGCGGGAATCGGAAGCCGCGACGATGACGTATCCCCGTTTGCTCATCAAGTCGGCGGCATGCAACCCGGCATTACCGAAGCCTTGAATCGCGACGCGCGTACCTTCGACCGCGCGTCCTTGCACGTTGATCGCTTCATCGACGACGTACATGCAGCCCCGCGCCGTTGCTTTATCGCGTCCGAGCGAGCCGCCGATCGCAAGCGGCTTGCCCGTAACGACGCCGGGGATTGAGTAACCGTGCTGCATCGAGAACGTGTCCATGATCCACGCCATAATTTGCGGCGTCGTATAGACGTCGGGTGCCGGGATGTCTTTTTCGGGTCCGATGATGATCGAGATTTCGCTCGTGAACCGCCGCGTCAGGTTTTCGAGCTCTTGCAGCGACATCGATTTCGGATCGCAAATGACGCCGCCTTTTGCGCCGCCGAACGGAATGTTGACGAGCGCGCATTTCCACGTCATCCACATCGCGAGCGCTTTGACTTCATCGAGCGTCACGTCGGGATGAAAGCGAATGCCGCCTTTCCCCGGTCCGCGCGACATGTTGTGCTGCACGCGATATCCCGCGTACATGCGGAAGTCGCCGTTGTCCATTTTGACGGGAACGGAGACTTCGAGAACACGTTTTGGAACCCTCAGGTATTCGTGAATCGCGTCGCTGAGGCCAATAAGCTGCGCGACTTCGTCAAGTTGCTGTTGCGCCATCTCCCAGACATTGTCTGAGGCGACCGCCGCTGAACGATCGACCGATACACTCATGCGCGCAGTGTATCACGAACGTTACGGTCGCATCGAGCCTCGAATATGCATGTCCATACCAACACCACCCATCGCCGTGCGGAGAAGAATCTCACCGGCGCTCGGCGTGTGCCGCGTATGAAGCGGTCCTCCGGGCGGTCCCATCCGTTCATCGGGACCCATCGGTGGTCCGCCGTTTTGCGACATTCGCTCGCGCGCGCTTTGCATCGCCGATCGCATCTTGTCGCGGGCCGATTGCGATGCGCTAAGAATCGCTTGCTTCTCTGATGAAGAAAGCGCCGCATCGAGCCGCGCTGCCGCACCGCGATAGTCCGGCGTCGAGGATGTGGCCAGTTCGCCGGCAATCGTTGCAAGTAACTGACGGTGCGCGGGCGTGAGCGCATCAAGCATCTGCGCGCGCGCTTGCGCGTGAATGTCGTCCAACTGCTGATGCATCGCTCGGAATTGCTGACGCATTTGGGGATTCGGCGACGGTTCGGTGGACGGACTTTGCGCAAACGCGGGCGCCGCGACGGCTGCAGCGAATGCGATGCTCGCGAAAAAGACGGAAGTTCTCATACGAGCATTGTTCACTGGATACCTTAACTTTCGCTTGATAACTGGTTTATTGGCACGACAACGGGGCTACGTGCTCGACGGCGGACGCTTCGTGTGATACGAGGTCCGCTGTTGATACTGCGCGGCGATATCCGTTAGCGCGATTTCGGCCCAAGCGTTCCCGAGAAAGCCTAGGCCTGTCGGCAGCCCGTGCTCGCCGAATCCGTTCGGCACGCTCAGCGCCGGAACACCGGCGAGGTTCCCCGGCGTGATCGGATCGACCGCGCCGGGCGCCTCTGTGTAAGCGTGGTCGAACGGGATGCCGATGGGATAAGCGACGGTCGGAAGCGTCGGAAAAACAAGCGCATCATACGTCGACAGTACGGTGCGCACGTCGCGATCGATCGATGTGCGCGCTCGCATTGCGTCGACATAGTCGACGGCGAGACTTGCATACTGTATGTATCCGCCGATCCGATCGTCTTTACTCTGTAGTTCGCGGCAGCGCCCGCTCTCGATCAACTCGCGAAACGCCGAAGCGCATTCGCCATTGAGCAGCGTACCGAGCACCGCGCCGTACGGGTGGTTCGGAAGCGCGACGCCGGTGCGTACGTCGGCGAATTCGCGTAAAACGCCCAACGATTCATCGAAGTTGCGAACGACGGCCGGCTGTGATTTTTCAGTGCTGCGCGCGATCACGCCGATCTTCGGATGGCGTGAGCCGGTATGAAACGGTTGCGTGCGCGCTGTCGAGTCGCGCGGATCGCTTCCGGAGATCAGGCGCAGAACTGCGTCCGTGTCGCGGGCCGATCGCGCCATTGGCCCCAGTTTGTCCGAACTCCACATCAGCGCCATCGCGCCGTAGCGGCTGACACGGCCGAACGTCGGCCGAAGTCCGCTGACGCCGCACATGGCCGAAGGCGTCATGATCGAACCATTGGTTTCCGAACCAATTGCAAAGCCGACGAGTCCTGCGGCAACGCATGCGCCCGGTCCGCTCGAGCTTCCGCCGCTCCAATAGTTGCGATTCCAGGGCGTCCGTCCGGGACCCGTGAACGACGCGTCGGCGTCATTGTATCCGAGGCCGCCTGCCAGTTCGACCATCGCGAGCTTACCGAGAAGCACGCAACCCGCAGCTCTTAGCCGCTCGAGGATCGTTGCATCATAATCGAATACTTGATTGCGATACGGTGCGGCTCCCCACGTCGTTGGACCGCCGATCGCCGCAAGCAAATCTTTCACGCCGTACGGTACACCGTGCAGTGCGCTCCGTCGAATCCCGCGCGCGAGCTCGCTATCAGCCGTCTTCGCTTCGCGCAATGCGCGCTCGTGAAGGATCGTGACGATCGCGTTATAGTGCGGGCCGTACTTCTCGAGACGCGCAAGATAAAGGCGGGTCACCTCGGTCGAACTGATCTTCTTGCCCGCGATCATTTCACCGAGCGTTGTAGCATCGGAAAATGCCACGTCGTCATTCGTCACGAGCCGACCCTAAATTCCGGCGTCGGCTCGTTGCCGTTCTGGAGCGGCATGCGCTTGCGGATGCGCGCTGCGGAGGCGTTCTGCTCGTCGATACCGCGCGCGATGCCGGCGATCTGCTCGTCGCTCAAATTGGGGTCGAAGCGGCGCATTGCGCGAGCGGCTTCAAGTGCGCCCGGCGACGGCGTCGGGGACGCGGTCGGAGAAGCTTTCGGCGCTGCAGCGGCGCCTAAGAGCGTCACTGCACCGACCGCGGCAGCGTCGGCAAGGAACGTCTTGCGTGTACGTTTCATAGCGTCATTCTTCGTGCATTCCCGAACGAATGGCTGCAACGAACTGCTCGCCGTATCGCTCGAGCTTGACGTCGCCGACACCGATGATCGCGCGAAACGCCGTAAGCGTGGACGGCTTGCGCGAGGAGAGCTCGCGCAGCGTTGCGTCCGAAAAGACCACGTAGGGCGGCACACCCGCTTCATCCGCAATGGACTTCCGAACGCTGCGCAGTCGTTCGAAGAGGACGTCATCCGCAACGCTCGTCGACGACCGCTCCACGGCGCGTGCCTTCTTGCCCTTAACGCGAGAACGTTTTGCGAAGAAGAACGGGCACGATTCACGTAAGGCCGTAAGGCCGGCTTGGGTAAGTGCGAGCGTCTTGCGCAGGACGTCTTGGTCGATCCAGCCGAGTCGAATGAGATCGGAAGCCATGGCGATCCAATCCTTACGGTCGTACTCCGTGCCGATCCCGAACGTCGAGAGCCGGTCGTGATTCCACGCCGTCACCTTTTCGGTGCGTTTGCCGACCAGTACGTCGGCGACATGGTGCGCGCCGGTTGCGAATCCGCCCTGCGCGCGAATGCGATAAACGCACGAGAGGAGTTTGCGCGCAGCTTCCGTCGCGTCCATTGTTTGAGGCGGCGAGATGCAGTTGTCGCAGTTTTCGCACCGTTCCGGAGAACCGCACTCGCCGAAATATTCCAGCAAATGCTTGCGTCTACAACGCGTTGCGGACGCAAAATCCAGCATCTGCGTAAGAAGCCGTCCCGCCTGCTCGCGTTCACGGTCATCGGTAATCTGCCGGATGAAGTGCCGGTGCTTTGCCGCGTCGCCGCCGGAGAAGAGCATCATGCAATCGCTCTCGAGCCCGTCGCGGCCCGCACGGCCGGTTTCCTGATAGTAGCCTTCCAGCGACTTCGGCATGTCGTAGTGCACGACGTAGCGCACGTTAGGCTTATCGATGCCCATGCCGAACGCGATCGTGGCGCAGATGACGCGGACTTCGTCACGAATGAAGAGCTCTTGATTGCGCGCACGCTGATCGGCCGCGAGTCCAGCGTGATACGGAAGCGCGGCGATTCCGGCCGCGGACAAGCGCTCCGCGAGTTGTTCCGTGGCGCGGCGGCTTTGCGCGTACACGATGCCGCTTTCCGTTTTGCGCGCTTCGCACCACGCAAGCAATTGCCTCGATGCGTCCGTCTTATCGAAGACGTGGTAACGAAGGTTGGCACGGTTGAAGGTCCCAATGAACCGTTGCGGCGAGCGCATCTCTAGGAAACGCTCGATGTCGGAACGCACGCGGTCGGTTGCCGTGGCGGTTAAGGCAATGAGCGGTACGTTCGGGAAACGCGAGCGCAGCGATGCAATCTGCCGGTATTCGGGACGGAAGTCGTGGCCCCACTCGCTGACGCAGTGCGCTTCGTCGATCGCGATGCGCTCGATATTCCAGCGGTCGAGCGCGGCAAGGAAGCCGGGCAAGACGATTCGTTCTGGGGCGGCGTAGAGGATACGATACTCCCCGCGGTCGAGCGCAGCAATCCGCCGGCGCGCTTGCGTTGCATCGAGCGAACTGTTCAAGAAGGTCGCAGCGATGCCGTTGGCGCGTAGCGCATCGACTTGATCCTTCATGAGCGCGATCAACGGCGAGACGACGAGCGTCAAACGCTGCGAGACGACCGCCGGCAGTTGGTAACACAGCGATTTGCCGCCTCCCGTCGGAAGAAGCGCGAGCACATCGGCGCCCGAGAGCGCCGCTTCGATGATCTCTTGCTGCAATGGACGAAACGTCTCAAAACCAAAGTGATGGTTGAGCGCTTCGTGAAGCGTTCGCGTGGCCACCATACTGGAGGTGTCGTTACCGCGCAGGGGTTCTCGCATCAAGTTCCGCGTGCGGACGCATAATGTCGGCAAGCATATCCCGTGTGCCCGCAACGCGCTCGAGGTGCGGGTAGCGTGGACCCCCATGATAATTGAGGTTGAGTATTTGGAACCAACCCGCCATGTCGACGGCGATCGTCATCGGGGCCGTGGTGCGCGTTGCCTGGCGCAGCTCGTAATCGAGCACGCGTGAGGTGAAATGCTGGCGGTTTATCGCGTCGATCGTCATGCCGACCGCAAACCCCGCTTGCCACGCAGGCGAGCCGTATCGTACGTCGGTAACTTTGCCCTCACCGCTCATCATGACACCGATATCGTACCAGGCATCGATGTGCGGCGGTCCATCGTCGCGGCTCATATCTGCGGTAATGTATTCGTTCGGCTTGTCGGTATAGACGAACTTCCAACCCGCGCGAGCGAGGTCTTGCGTGGGCGGATGGAGTGCCACGTCGTAGATTCGCTTCTCGAAGAATCCGTGCCAATCGTAAGGCTCAACGGAGTTCAGCAGCGATTCCACTTCGGCGCGGGTGTACGTTTGCGTGACCGGTCCGGTTACCTCCGGCGCCGTGAACTTGTGCAGGAACGTATCGAGCGATCGCGCGCCGTGCGATCGTTCGCGAATGACCGTGTCCGCGTCGAGCCACACCAACTCGCCTTCGGTGTAGAAGTCGCCCGCGCTACGCCGTATGGCGTGATACTGACCTCCCGCTTCGTAATAATATGGGGCGCCGGTCGTGAGATCGATGAGCGGCGTCGTGTCGCGGCCGGTCTCCGTATCCATTTCGGCGTAGATCATCGCCAAATATTGCGGATACGTTCTATAGTGGCGAATGCCCGATCGGAAGGAGAGCAGATCGCCCAGATATTGGTTCATGCCTTCGTAGACCCAGAGCAAATCCGTCTGCATGGGGACTTGGAAGTTCGGCGTCGTCAAATCTTCGGGACGGCGATACTTTCCATTCCAGGAGTGAGAGAACTCATGTGTGACGAGATCGCCGCTCGCAAGTGACTCGTCGGGATTCGTCAAGAACTGCGCCGGAGCGCGATCGTCGCTCGATTGGTGATGTTCGATCCCCTGGAACCCAATCTCGTTCGTCAGGGTCAGCAGTGCATGATATGCGGTGAAATGATGCGATCCATAGAGGGCAAATGCTTCGGCCGGGACCCGCTTGTATGCGTCGAGCAGTTTAGCGGGTACGTCGAGATCTTGCGGCGCGTCCGCGAACGCATCGAGCTCGACATCCGTCCCGTTGATATCGGAAAGCGTCCATTTTTTGACGAATCGGCCCATATCGAGCGGCGAGTCGACAAGCATATTAAGCGCAGTGACCGGGAAGTCGACCCGATTGCTCGAGCGCATCCCTTGCAATGCCGTTCCGTACTGCCAGTCATTCGGCAAGGCGATCGACGGACGCACGAAATACTCATGCGAGTTGACGCCGTCTTGATAGAGCAGGGCGCGGTTCCAATTCAAGACCGCGACGTCGCCCGACGCCATTACGTCGTCCGGCCCGTTCATCAGCACGTCGAAGTCAACATCGATCTTTCGTATGCCGCGCGGCACCGCAACATGAAATCCCCACATGTCGATCGTATCGCGGCGCCACGCGAGCGGTTTACCGCCGGCACTGACGCGAAGCGCCGCTAAGTCGTTTAACGGTCCGGTCGGGCCGTGCTCGCCAGGAATCCATTTCGGATAGACCAGTTTATACTCCGACGCGCTGACGGGAATCGTTTCGTGCACGAAGAGAATGCCGCGCGATGCCTGCGTCGCATCGACGTCGAGTATCACCGGGTCGGATTGCGTCGCGTCGGACGGCGCCAGCGTGAACGCGGCGGCTGCACGAGGCGCAACTGCCGCTAGCAACACGAGCGACGCGACAATAAGCGATCGGGATCTAAGCATTAACCGCGCTCTCCTTGTCGAATTAACACGGCGTTTCTGTTGCGTGGTCTCTTCGACAAGCTGCGCGTATAACATCGTACGCGACGAGCGTCGTTTGCGGCGGGCAGCATGTTGCCGACGAGTTCGCTACGGCGACGATCGCGACGTTGCTATACCGTCGTGATGAGCAGGACGGCAGACCGGCCTGACCGCATCGCTCTTTAGTCAACGAGGAGAAGCGATGGGCATAGGTAAGGCGATGTGGGTTCTTGCCGCTGTGGCGGGCATTTCGCTGTTCGTTTGCGCGGGACAAAAGATCGCGCACGCGTCGCCGGCATGTCCGTCTAATCTGCCGGGCAGTATTGCGTTCGCGGGCACAAACGGTTTGATCCTCTGCCGTTCCGGACGGACGCCGATCGTCGTCACGCCGCGTACGGATGCGACGGCGATCGCATTCTCACACAATGCAAGCCGCTTACAATTCCGTTCCGCCGGTGCATTCCACGTTTACGATATTGGCGCGCGTCGCGATGAGATCGTGCCGGATCCGGCGCCTTACTGTCCCGAACCGCTGCCGATGTGCACGCGTACGCAGAGGACAACCGACGGGCATTGGTTACTCCAGGTGAAAGCGGGAGCGGCGCAGTCCAATGGGCTGCCCGGGCCCGCGACGCTGCTTGCGAGTAACGGCGCGCTCTCCGTTCAGGTGCACGCTAGCGATGATGATGATCTGGATCTTGCCGGGACTTGCGCGTGACGGAGCGACCGCGCTCTTCTGGAACGACCCGCAGCATTCGGCCTCATTGATGTCCGACACCGTGCCTCTCGGAATGATTTCGCTCTCCGCTGTTCGCCACGACGTCGCGGTTTGGTTACCGCGAACCGCACCGCCGGTCGTCGCACTGTTTCCGATCGCCGCATATCCTCTGCGCGATTGGATCTCCTTTGCGCCCGGCGGGCGCGCGTTCGCCGCGATCGCAGGCGAGACGCGTGAAATTTTCAATTCCGAGCATTTAGTCCGCTGCACGATTCGTACCGCGGCATGCGCGTCGTGGAATCACAAGCCGGGCTTCGTCGATTTGGATCCGGCGTGGTCGCCAAGTGGTGAGTACGTGGCGTTCGTACGCGCCGCCGAACTTCACGCAGGGCAAGGACCGCGCGCGATTGCAGGATGGGATGCTTGGAACAACACACGGCGGCTGGTTCTCGCGCCTGCGCGTTCTCCGGAGGGCGCGGTAACCGTGAGCGAAGCAGGTACGGATGTGTCTTGGCCGACGTGGATCACCGCGAGTCGCCTGCTGTTTGTTTCGCACGATCGGCTGCGGGAATACGATCTAGACACCCGGCAGACACGAGACGTCGCAAACCTGCCGGACCGTGGCATCGGCTACTACGGCTACGTTCCACGCAGCGATCGCTTTGCATGGCACCCGCGTACAATCGCTTTTGTACGCGATCGGTGAAACGCGCTATCGGTGCGGGCAACCCGGCCAGCAGCACGGTCGGCGCATACCTTTGCGCAGTTTATCAAGCCCGACGGTAATGCGTCGTTCCCGAGTTTCGTCTTTCTTCGCTGACGTAACCCAACAGATCCATTCATTGCGTGCCAGCGGAGTAATATCCGCCCACATTTCCTTCGCAATCGAGTCGGAGTCGATCGCTTTGCGAAGGTCCGTAGGCATACTGTGAACGGGACCCGCGCGAAGATGTTGTTTCGCCATTACGTGATAGGCGTTGGCTTGCGGTCTCGCGCAGCCCTTCGCACGCCTTACCGGTGGGCTCTCGTACCGTTTACAGACGGAAGTGCGATTTCGGTCGCGTGGTTATTGAGACGCCGTAAGGAACATAATGCGGTCGCCGAGAGCGGTAAGTCGCATGATTGCACGTTCGACTGCGCGGTGACCGCAAGAGAAGGATCATCGTGCAGCATCTCCTCGTTTGGCTTTGCGAGTGCTATTTTGAAGCTCCCAACGACCAAGTAGAGCATATTGACGGATTTCATCGCCTGCACCGGGATCGCCGGAATACCGTTCGACGACTCTAACGATTTGTTCGATCTTCTCGTCGTCAAGCGGACCTAGCATTCGTGTAAGATCGCCCTGATCGATACCTCGTGCTGAGTCGAATTTCATGAGCACAAGATATGGCAGGGGAATAACGCGAAGTCCGGTTTCGTCTTCAACTCGTCCACCGAAGGCCTTTTTGCACCATTCCTGCGGACTAGACATAATGTCTATCTCAAGTGAATCCTTAGTCCACGCTTCGCCGTGGAGTCCAAGCGTCGTGTTTGGAAAAAATAGTTCGGTTACTTTGGTAAACCCGTGCGTACGCAGTTGCGTAGTGGCATCTTGGAAACGGTCGTGCTCAACCATGAAGTCAATGTCTTTGGTGGAACGCTCGGGAGCGTAAGCACGCGTTGCAACACCGCCTATCACGACGAACGCGACGTCTTCGAAGATCTCTTCCGGCTTCATCGGAAGTGGAGTTCTTGGAAGCGCCATGAGAAATGCGAAATTGCTGCCGCCCCCGCTCGGTCGTTTGCGCATCCCACGCTCCAGATAGAAGCGTCGGCGCGCCTTAGCACTCGTGACATCAATCACTCGACTTTCTTTCTCCAGAAGCGGTTGTTTGACTCTATGGGGTTTCTATAGAGCGCCGCTCCCGCGCAAGGTTTGGGCTTGCTGACGGAACCAGCTTCCTGTCCCGGTCTCTGTGCATCCTTCACTGCCTAAACAAAGGCAGCGCGAGCGCTGCCTCTTCATGCGTTCGTGAGCGTCCCATCAGAGGCGAGAACGTTGCATCAAATGGGATTCCGGACGTTTAAGCTCTTTAGCTATTTAGCTAGGCGCTAGTGACATTATCACTGTAAGTCCGATTATGCGGCATGCCCATCTCCTAAGTCCCATTATCATCCTCGAGTCAACACGCGTTCGCATCGTTTCGTTTCGGTGATTCACAGACCACGAAGAAGGATGGCACGAGCCGTTTGAATGCGACGAGAAGACCCGTCCGTTCTTCGGCGCAGTGCTGCTGTCGATTACGATGCGCGAAGTTTTGATAGGCTTCATCGCTTGCGCACCGAACGGAGACCACCCGCTATCTCTCCCGAGAAGTAGAAACGCTTTCGCTAGTGACGCACCGAATCCGAAGCGCGTACGCGCTGCTCACGCTTGGCGCCGCGAAATCTCCAGTGCTTTGCGAGATGGGGTAAGTGCCAATTTGAAAAGGAGTAAAATGGGTCGTTTCCGTTTTCGCTTAGCTTTGCCGGCCGCGATTGCGATCTGCGCTCTTGGCGTGCAGCCGGCGCCGCCTCGCAAACCACGTATACGCTTCCGAACCAGGTACACTGGATCGCTGATACCGGGAAAGGGACCGGAAGCTTTTATGCGGTGATTCGCGGGAGGAACTCGGATGTCTGCGACAACTTGGTTCGAATGAAGTTTTCCCGCGGGTTTCATTTATCCGTGGCATACGAACCATAACATTTACGCGATATATACGGTCCTGCACGGCACGCTCGCGGTCGGTTTCGACAAGCATCACGCGCGATCGGCGGAGCGCCTCTTGCCGGCGGGATCCGTAATCCAAGGTGGAGGCAGCGAACCGCATTACGGTCGCGCGATCGGTCTAACGATCTTCGACGTGTACACGCCGTGTTTCAAACGTTAATTTCACCAATGATGCGCTCATGGCGTACACGCGACGTTCCAAATAGCGGGCGCATCCTGAGAATCCGTCAATAAAAAAGCCGGCGGCTTTTCCTCGGCCTTTTTTGTTTGTGCGGCTAGGAATTTACGAACTCTTAAGTCACATTATGCACACGTCACGTCACCACGACAATTTAGCTATTACTGGTAAGGTACACCTATTCAAACCACGCCGTATTCTTGTGTCGTTCTTATGGCACGCTCGTGGCGCGCCCAACAAGTGCTTGGTGATCGACGTCTCGGCTGGTTCGAGTTTCGTGGACACCTTCGAACGCGCACGCACACTTGCGAGTTGTTGCCGGCTTTATTGCCATAAATCTACGAACACCGCCGGTTTTATCGATTCCGCCGGCCAGGCTCTTGGAAGCCTAAGATTTCTGACGAACACTGAGAGCTACGAGAGCGCGGTTGCGGAAGCTCGAAGCTCGGCTGTTGCGTTTGGGGAGTCGAAGGGTCCGTCTCTATACGGATATGCGTTTGCGATTCACTGGGCCGCCGCCGCGCACTCGTGTCGAAGTTGCCGGCGTATGCACCAAGCATAATCGACGTGCCAGCACGCAGCGCGGAAAGTCAGACGATAACGATGCCCGCTCAGTCGCGCAAACTGTGCTGCGCGAAAGCAATCGCCTTTCGGAGTTCCGGCTCGCTACGGTTCAGCGCACCTTCGGCTTCGATACGATCACGAGACCGTCTGGCGCGAGAGCGGACAAACCGTGCAAACAGGTGCGCGGTGCGGCTGGAGTTGCCGGTAAAATTCCGTTCAGGCGATCTTACTTAGCTTTGAGCGTCTGAATTTTCTTAGCGACCGATATCCGAGAGCCTTGTGCGGCTGATTTTCGTTGTACTCCTCAATCGATCGAGGAAGATTCTTAAGCACGGTGATCGCGTCCGGAGCTCCGTGCACAGCGACATAATCTCGCTTCATTGTCTAGACGAACGCTTCGGCCATCCCGATCGATTGTGGGCTTCGGACGGACGCTGCGTCGACGACTGAGACCGATCATAGGACCGCAGTTGCGCGTATCGCGTGCCGTATACATTGAGCCGTTGTTCGAAAGCCATTGAATCGCGTGTTCGGGCGTCTCACCGACGAATGGCTTCTTGATGCTCGCGATCATCAAGAAGCGGATATGATCGCCCGCGATCACACCGGACGTGCCGATTTCCATCCATCGCTTCGCGAATCGCAACAATCGAGCGTAAATGCAACATTCACGCGTTCGCCAGTATCGCATGAAATCGTAAAAGCCGTCGGAGTACCAGCGCAAGTTGCTTTCCGCAACGGCGATCTTCCATCATGGTGCCGTTCGCCGGTATCACTGGTGGAACGTTCCAGTAGCAACCCGTTCGCCTTCATTACGCGGTACACGCGCTTGCGATTCCGTCCAAGCTCGCCGCGCAGACGTCGCCTACGTGGAAGTATGCTCACGCACGATATCGATAGCTGGAGCGCTCCTCGATAACCGCACGAATCTCTTCGAGAAGCTCGCGACTTGGCAACGCTTTACACGACGCTTGCCGCTCTTCAGCTTAACCGTGAGTACGGAACGACAAGTACCAATCGGACGCGCAACCGTCGCTGCTGTTCGTCGTGGATGGGCGGCAACGATGGCGGCGCGTGCGATATGCACTTTTTTGATGCGCCGAATGCGAGCGCTTCGTGAACAATCTCGTTCTCCATCGTTTCTCACCGCGCAGCCGCTGGAGTTCACCGTTCTGCAGTTGCAGCGACTAAAATTCTGAGGCCAGAACGAGCTCTTCGCTGGCACCGACGGCAGATATCGCCCCCTGCGCTGCAAGACGGCGCCATTGGAAGAGCGGGTTCGGCGCGATGCCGTGACGACGGGCGACGGCCGAAACTGACGCGCGGGGCTGATAGGTCTCGTTGACGATACGCACCTTCTCGTTCGCCGACCAGCGGCGACGACGCTGGACCGACGTCATAACGTCAATGGTCTCTCTCGAACTAGGCATAAACACAGGCATTCTCCTAACACTTAGATGGAGACTTGCCGTGTCCGGGGATTTAAGGGGCTACTCTAAAGTCTTATTAGCAAGCAAGATGGTTCGTCCTCTTGCCTCACATTCCGATTAGGTATATCATCACCGCACGGTGTAAAAGTGTGGGCGTAGAATAAATTTCGCGTACGCGCAAACCGCAACGAATTTCCTTGGCTTCCTTGATACCTCAGCGCCTGTCGTAGATGTGCTAGTTTGCCGCGCGAGGGCGTGGCGTTAGCGAGGTTGTGAAATGCGACTCATTGCGCCGCTCATAGCCGCACTTGGCCTGCTCTCCACTTTAGTGGCTTGTGGCGGCCGTCAGTCTTCGGTCCCGGTAATGCACGATTATACCAGCCGGGATAGCGGCAGGTTTCGCGTGACGCCGCAGTCACTGTGCTATAAAGACGGTAATTATTATAAATGCGGAGGCGGAAGCGGCGGCAGCGGCGGAAATCCGTCTTGCACGCTTATGTTAACTGATGTCGATACTGAGCCTCAACCGCAGAATCGCACGACGATTGGCGTCGGCGAGCAGGTTCAGATTTCATCGAATGGCTCGAACATGATTATTGCGACCCCGACAGGGACTACCGATCACCTGAGCAGCTCAAGAACCCCTGCAACGATAACTGCGGGGGACTTAACCGATGTAAATACTCCGGGGACAATCGACGTCGCCGTGTACGGGCTCGGAACCAAAGGGTGTCAAGAAACTGATTTGACAGTCACGGTGATCGCGCCATCGCAAGCTTATTATTTTGGCGACGGGCTCCTTCGACACACGCAAGGCTTAGCAGACATCGGCTTTAATTCTAACGTTTACCTGTACCCGGATAGCGTCTCGTTCGCGGCCGTAAGCGAGCAAGAAGGCTCTGCGATGACAACCGCAACAAACCCCGGCGACTGGTGGTGCCAAAGCGGTCCCCTTACACCGGCGCCAGGGCAGCCGATGACTACGACGGTCGTGCCCGGTCGTGGCACGTTGCTCAGCAGAACCGATAACGCTTACTCGGGCTCGTGCCCAGGCAATCAATTCCAGAATAGTGTAGAGACGGCTCCTATCCCGACGCAGTACAGTCTAGTTGGGAATTGGCGCACTTTCGGACCCACAATAACGCAACAGGCGACGGGAAACACCGCTGGTGCACTTACGCTCTCGAAGGACCATAATAGCGCAACGAGCGCGGTAAATAATCCAACTTCAAGTTATCCAGGGCAGTAACTGAGGATGATTACTATTGCACGTCCACGCGTCATTGCTGGGTTCCTGATAATGTCTATGTGGTGCGAGGGTGTATCTATCGCCGATACTCGCATGGTCGCAGCAGAAGCGCTTACGTCAACTCATGTCAATTCGTCTGCTCAAGCGTTGCAGCGATATGAAACGTCGCACTCGCTCGATGATCTTGAAACTGCAGAGGACGCGATGGATGGTTCCGTCGACGTTCAGTTACTGACACCTAACAACTTCATCGCGACCCGTCGAAGCTTCGTGCAAGGATGGGCGAACGTGCTTGCGGTGATCGAAAAGGCCTATGAACCGGGCTATGATCCTCTCGACCCCAAAAACCGCCCACAGGGTTGTATAATCCCACCCCGAGAACCGGATGGGCGATCACTTCCGCCCTGCACCGACCCGAAAAATATCCAAGATACGAAGGCGCGCGAGCAGTATGTCGCGGCGATCCAAGCGGACAAGTTAAAAACAAAACGAGAATACCGCTACAACAGAATTACGCGCCTCGACGAACGCGCGATGAGCATGTTACGGCTGGAGTTGGGTGTGTTCCGTGACATTGCCCCGGAAGGGGTGTCAGCTGACTACGCCGCGATCGACTCGATCCTTCAACGCGCCGGTCTTAGCAGCGCGCGCCGCTCGAAAATAGATGGTTATCTATACGACTCGCCGGGAGTCCTTAAGGTCCATCGTCGAAGAGCGTGAACGCAAAAATAGCATCGCCGTACTGCGTCCCAAGTTGCTGGTTGCCACCAACGGCTACAGCAACATATTGGTGCCCGTCGATCGTGTAAGTGATCGGAGGAGCGTTGACGCCGGCGCCCGTTTCGAAATGCCACAACCGTTCTCCGGTTTTCGTGTCAAGCGCGTCAAAGTACCCGCCCCCTTCACCAACAAATGTGAGGTCGCCGGCAGTCGATAATGAGCCACCCACAACTCCTTCGTTGAACCAATCTTGCCATATCACATGTCCGCTTGTGACGGAAATCGCGGAGACGGTTCCAAATGCGGCGTTCCACGCGGTCGCATCAAACGCGCCTCTCTTGACGTTTCCTTCGGCAAGAGGACGGGCGGTCACCGTCACTATCGCGTATCCTAACCTCGGATCGAATGAGACTGGTGACCACGTGCTTCCGCCTGCAAAGCGCTGCCGACTATTGATGGGTGTAATACCGCGCAGCAATGGGCGCGACTGGCGGATGAGATGGCCATTGGAGCGGTCGAGAATATAGAAGATTCCGGTTTTACCGATCTCGCCCAGAGCACGTAACGAATGGCCAGCAGTGTCAACAGTATCGAAAAGCAGGGGAGGCGACGCCGCGTCGAGGTCGTCGACATCGTGAGGCGTTTGCTGGAAGTACCACTTCATGCGACCAGTGTCTGCATCAAGAGCGACGATCGAATCCGTATAGAGATTGTCCCCGGGCCGCGATGTTCCGCGCGACATCGGCCACGGGTTGCCGGTCGCCACGAAAATCGTACGAGTTTGTGGGTCTATGGCTGGAGACGTCCAAATCCCGCCCCCGCCGCGTTGCCATGAGTTCGAAAATCGTGCACGTAATTGCTGGGATTCGGCTTCACTTGCGAGCCCTTCATCGGTGCGAAGTCGGGCTGTCGTTCCAAACCAGTGACGTGAATCCGTCGCATACCATCGCCATTTGAGTTTTCCATCTCGGACATGATAGGCCGCCAAGAAGCCTCGTATTCCAAATTCGCCTCCTCCCACTCCGACGATCACCGTGTCGTGATAGATCAGAGGCGCCATCGTTATACTGTAACCCTTTGTATTGTCGGCTACCTCGGCGGTCCATTGAACCATCCCGGTCTTGGCGTCTAACGCAACCAAAACGCCGTCGAGTTGTCCAATGATGACGCGATTTCCAGAAATCGCGACGCCGCGATTTACCGGACCACAACACTGGAGAAAATTTCCAGTGAGGGGTGGGCGCCGCCAAATGCTCTTCCCCGTTGT
The DNA here is from genome assembly GCA_963737065.1 of Vulcanimicrobiia bacterium. GTDB lineage: Bacteria > Vulcanimicrobiota > Vulcanimicrobiia > Vulcanimicrobiales > Vulcanimicrobiaceae > JAMXLG01. The sequence continues at coordinate 74,496 of CAVTRC010000001.1, read as the reverse complement.
TGCATTTATCGCAATAATTCCGTCGTATGGGGTCGACACATACATTACCCCGCCCGCAACAATGGGGGAGGCTTCAAACGGTCCAACGACGCCTGTCTGAGCAACGTAACGCGGCACGAGCTGGCTAACATTCGTCCGATTTATCTGCTGCGATGTAGAAAAGCGATTATTCCCGTAATCATGGCCATACGTCACCCACTCGTCGTCCTGTGGCGCTGTTCTGGATGAGATGGACCCGAAACTGTGTGAGCATGCAACCACGATTAGCGACGAAACGAGCACTAGCGCAATGCGAACCAGTTTCAAATACGGATCCTCCTGGAATTACGAAGCCATTTAGGATCGCTCGTTTAAGCCGTGTCGAATCCTGCTGGTCGTTCTACGTCAATATTGTTAGCTCGAATTCCGACGTACTGTGCCCAGTGATGACGTCTCTTAAAATGCTGTAAAGACGAGGAGCCAGCGTTTCGGTTCGGAACATTTGCTTTACGACGAACTTCTTAACCGAGAGGACGAAGCGGTGGCCGGTTACGATGTTACCCTATCGGAATCGACGACGCCAGAGTTGCTCGAGCGGCCGAATGCCTTGGCACAGCTGGTGATCCCATGGACCTTATGGTGCTCCCAGACATTTACGCAGCGTCGGGGGAGAGATTCCGCATTTCAGGCAGACCTTTCCAGCATCGTTCCACTGCTCAAAAAGCGAATCCATGCGAGGCGTTTGCGCTGATATTCGTCCACGCGGTGTTATCCTTGAACGTTGAAACGATGTCCGCCGAATCCTAAGGTACTGCGACGTGCGAGAGTTTCTTTGCCACGCTCGAATGCCGAGCTGCTCGCAAGGCGGCGATTCAAAGCGCAGAGTGAGGCTCGTATAGCGATCTTCACGTTCATTGAATCGTGGTACAACGCGCACCGTGCGCACTCGCGACTCAACTATCTCTGGCCAATCGACTTCGAGCGGGAACATGCTGCGTAGGCTCCGATCAAAAAACTATCCACGATAATCGATCAACTCCAACTGCACAATGGCAATATTCGCGCAATCTGTCTCTTTCGAAATTCGAATCGCGGCGAAACTAAGAAAAGGACAGTGTTAGCGCCGGAGTAAAGTTGACCCACCCCGCCGGTTGAAAATTGACCCTTATATGTATGATTAGGGTGCGTCTGCTCTGGCTCCAAAATTGACAGTCGGATTGACTTGGGGTGGAATGGCCGGCAGGCGCGTCTTTTCCGCAGCGCGTTTTGGCTGGTAAGCCGAGTGCAAATGCTCAATAAGGGATCGCCGACGTCTGCGGTAACCTCGCATAAAAGGAGAACGCATGCGCGTCGTTGCGGGCGTCGATTGTCACAAGGATTCTCACACCATCGTATTCGTTGATGGAGTTGGGAAAGCGCTCTCGGAGATCACCATTGCAACGAACGCCGCAGGGTATGCGACTGCGATCGAAAGAGCACGGTCGTTTGGCACCGTTGAATGGGGTCTTGAGGGAAGTGGTTCGTTCGGACGTGGCTTCGCCGATGCTCTGCTGAAAAGCAACGCCGTCGTATACGAGGTTCCAGGTTCGTTCACTAAACGTCACCGCAAACACGCAAGCCGAAGAGGAAAATCCGATCCACTCGACGCTCGAGCGATTGCCGAAGCAGTTCTGCGCGAATCCGATCGCTTGCGGCGTTGCGAACGTCTGGATGAACAGGAAGCAGTCCGGTTACGTTATGATCGCCGCGATCGACTTGTGCGACAGCGGACGGAGGCTGTAAATCGGCTGCGGGATGCCGCATTGCGGCTGGCGATTGGACCGCTGCCCTCGAACATGACCACCGAAATTGCATTGCAGAATGCAGCAGATCTTCTAACGGGTCATCGCGGTAAGAGCTATACCGGTGATGCGCTTGCTGATGAGGTCGACGAGGCGATCTCGGAAATCCGCCGGCTCAATGCTGCAGTGAATCAGCTGGAACGCCAACTGCGCCCTTTCGTTAAGCGCCTTGCGCCCGAATTGCTGGAGCTTCGAGGCGTTTCCATTGTCGTTGCTGCCGGGATCATTGGACATGCCGGCAATCTTTGCATGTATCGCAATGCCGCGAGCTTCGCGATGCGCGCCGGGGCGGCGCCCGTTCCGTGTTCGAGCGGTCGCAACGCGAGCGTCCGTGTCAACACCGGTGGTGATCGTCAGCTCAATCGATTACTCCATGTTATTGCGTTGGTCCAAAACCGCACGCGCAATCATCCGGGCCAACTCTATTATGCGCGTAAGCGAGCTGAGGGCAAGACGCATCGAGCTGCGATGCGTTCTCACAAACGGCAGCTGGCAACGGTTGTGTTTTATCGGTTACAACCGATGCAAGACCGACTTGCGCGCAATAGTCAGAATAGTATTGAAGTCGCCGCCTAACAGAGTTGACTAAGCCGTTCCACCTGATCTAACGCGAACGCAAGGTCGCGATGTTGAATAAGGAGCTTCAGGTGGAGATAGAGGCCCTACGCCGTCACGGCAAGGGCATCCGCGAGATTGCCCGAGAAACCGGGCTCGCACGCAACACGGTTCGAGCGATTCTTCGCGGCGAGCACCTCGGCCAATACGAGCGGCGCGAGCCGCGGCCGACAAAGCTCGATCCGTATACGCCGTATCTACGCGATCGGATCGCGCGCGCCGTCGACGTGCAATTACATGCAACGGTACTGCTTCGCGAGATCCGCGAGCTTGGCTACGATGGCGGCATCACGCAGCTCAAAGAGTACGTGCGGTCGATTCGGCCGGCAGCGGTGGAAAAGCCGATTGTACGGTTTGAAACCGAGCCCGGAAAGCAGTTGCAGATCGACTTCGTCGTTCTACGGCGCGGCAATACGCCGTTACGCGCCTTTACTGCTGAACTCGGATATTCACGCTACACATTTGTCGAATTCACCGATAACGAGCGAACGGAATCGCTTGCGGCCGGCTTAGAACACGCTTTGCGGTTCTTTGACGGCGTACCCGAGCAGATTTTGTGTGATAACCCAAAGACGATCGTGATCGAACGAAACGCCTATGGCGAAGGAAAGCACCGATACAATCCGTTTCTGCTCGACGTTGCGCGGCACTATGGTGTCGCGATCCGGCTTTGCGCGCCGTATCGAGCGCAGACGAAGGGAAAACTTGAGCGGTTCCATCGCTATATGCGCGGATCGTTCTTTGACCCACTGCAGGCCGGCCAGAGCGATCTCGTCGACGTCGTGCAGGCGAATCATGCTGTTTTACCTTGGCTACACGAAGTCGCGAACGTTCGTGTTCACGCGACGTTGAAAGAGCGACCGGTGGACCGTTTCTTGCGTGAACGCGCCGCTTTACGGGCGTTGCCGTTGCCCTATGCCGGTAAACGGCTTGACGTTACACAGCAGCGAGAACTAATCGTTCCGACACCGGTCGAATCGCTCCAGCATCCGCTTGCGACATACGATGCGTTTGCAGAGGAACTGACGCATGCTTGAGTTCGAACGCATTGACAACCTTTGCCAGCGGCTCGCTCTAGGGACGATGGCCGCGCACCTTTCGCATGTTGCCGAGGAAGCAGCGCGCAAGAATTTGAGTTTTCAAGAATTTTTCGAGCACTTACTCCTCGCTGAGCACCGAGATCGGCAAGAGCGTAGTCGTATGCTGTTGACGAGAACGGCTGGTTTCCCCAGCATCAAGACATTGGAACAGTACGACTTCGCTTTCGGAAGCGGCGCGCCCAAAGCGTTGATCACGGAGCTCTCGACGCTTTCTTTTATCGAACGAACGGAGAACGTTGTGCTGCTCGGACCATCTGGCGTCGGTAAAACGCATCTGGCGATCGCGCTCGGTTACAAGGCCGCTCAGTCGAACATCAAAACGCGATTCGTTTCTGCGGCCGAGTTGATGCTGCAGTTGACAAAAGCGCACCGCCAGGGGCGACTCAAAGAATATTTACGGCGCAGCGTACAATCGCCGCGCCTGCTCATTATCGACGAAGTTGGATACCTGCCGTTTTCACGCGAAGAGGCGAATCACTTCTTTCAAGCGATCGCGCAGCGCTACGAGCACGGCTCGGTCATTATCACGAGCAATCTTCCGTTTGCGCAGTGGGATACAACCTTTGCCGGCGACGCGACGATGACAGCGGCGATGCTCGACCGACTTCTGCACCATGCCCACGTAGCGATGATTAGCGGCGAGAGCTATCGACTACGCGAACGCCGCAAAGCGGGGATCGGACTACCCGCGACCAAATCCAAGGCCAAGGTGGGTCAAAATTAAACCGGCGATCCCCTAGCAAAGTGGGTCACTTTTCACCCGGCGTCAACAACAGGATGTATCAAGCCTCCATTTTCAACGTCGACTTCGCAAGCCACGTGCATCTACCGAGCGGGGTTCGGTTGCGTGAATATGGCTAATCGGCTGAACGAAGGGAAGCAATTGACTTCGATATTCATAGCGAGCCTCGCTGGTAATGCGGCTTTGATCATTCTTGGCTATGAGGCGGTAACGGTGAAAACGCTTCCTCATTGGGTGATCGTGGGCACTGCGTTCGTGGCGGCAGTATTGCTCGCGCTGCTTAATTGCCGGATCGTTGGGCGTGCATACGCCCGCGAAGACAGAGCATATGCAACGCTTCAGCAGGTATTTGGCGAGTTTGATGGCAACTCGCGGCAACGTTGATGGCACGGCAGGTACCAGTGTGCTGTGCTACGCAATCGATAATCTTCGGGGTTTTCGTTGTCTGTCGTGGTTGGCGCATGATCGCGTCGCTGAGTGTCGGATCGTTCCAATGGCGCTAAACTCAGGCTGCAAATAGCTTCTCCTTGGCGAGTTCCAAGCTGTCGAAAAATGTCTGCATCGGCGTCTTGCCGTAACACCAGCGCCCTTGATGCGTGCGTTCTATGTTGTACTCGCGCATCCATGCATCGAGATCGGCTTGCAGCTCGTCGACCGTATGGTAAATCTTCTTGCGGAATGCCACGCGGTAGAATTCGTTAAGCATCGTCTTGTGAAGGCGTTCAACGATGCCGTTTGTTTGGGGGCTCTTTGCCTTGGTGCGCGTGTGATCGATGTCTTCGATTGCGAGGTACAACTCGTAAGGATGCTTCTGGACGTCTCCGCAGTACTCGGTTCCACGATCAGTGAGGATTCGGCTCACGCGAATATCGTGCTCTTCAAAGAATGGAATGACCCGATCATTGAGCAGATCTGCTGCAGTAATTGGCGTCTTTTGCTGGTACAGCTTCGCGAATCCAACTTTGCTATACGTGTCGACAAAGGTCTGCTGATATACACGGCCGACGCCTTTGAGCGTGCCGACGTAGAACGTGTCTTGTGCGCCGCAATAACCGGGGCATTCACTCTCGAACTCGCCGTGCGCGTCCTTCTCGTTCTGCGCCTTCTCAAGTGCTGCGAGCTGCGCTTCGGTCAGAACCAAACCTTCCTGTGCACTTTTTGCTTCTAGTGCTTTCAATCGTTTCTTCATCGTCTCAAGATCGTGCCGCTGCCAAACGCAGCGCACGCCGGCGGGAGAAACGGTCATTGCACGTTTTTTGAGTTCATTGGCGACGCGCACTTGGCCGAACGCCGGCTGTTCTATTGCGAGCGTCACGATCGCATCCTCGATCGTTGGATCGATTCGGTTCTTCAGGATCGGTTTTCGGCGCGAGATTTCCGCGAGCGCGGCCTCACCGCCGGTTTCATAGAGCTCTTGGAAGCGATAGAAACTATCGCGACTAAACCCCATCATCTTGCAGGCCTGCTGCACGTTCCCCAACTGCTTTGCAAGGTTGAGCAGGCCGACTTTGGCACGAATGACTTTGCGTTCGGTGGTCAAGATCGTCTCCTTCGTCGCCGACGTCACGCTCAGTGACGCGGCAGGATGCGATGCGACCTTCGCCAACTGTCCGATTAAGTCTTAGCATTCTGTCGCTTCAGACCGCCGACATAATTGGCATAGCTGTGCCCTGCGGCGCGGTTCCAAATTACCGCCACATTTATGTGGATGCCGAGCAAATCCCGTAGCACTGGTGCGGGAAGCTTAGCCGCGATCTCCATCAGCGCAGCGTTTCGGCCGGCACGTACGCTGATTCCAATATTTTGCAACCGATGACTCAGCACATCAGTTGTCGTCGGCTTGCCGTAGTTCTTTCCCGGAAACAAAAGGAATTCGCCTGATGCCAACCTCGGGCGCTTTGGAGTTGACCCGCTTTCGCGGAGAAATGCGACTTGGACATCAAGCGGCATGACTCATGCGGCGCTCGAAGTTGTTCGGTGAGAGATACCCGATTGCGGAATGCCGGCGATGCGGGTTGTAGAAACCCTCGATATACGCGAAGATCGCTTGTTCAGCTTCACGCTGGCTTTTGAACGAACTTCGCGCAAGTAGTTCGCATTCGAGCGTTGCGTTGAAGCTCTCGCACATCGCGTTATCGTATGCATCACCGACTGAACCCATCGACGGGCGTACCTTGGCTTCGCGACACCGCAGGCCGAAGGCGATTGAGGTGTATTGGCAGCCTTGATCCGAGTGATGGATAACGTTTTCCGGCCGTCGCCGATAGATTGATGAGTTGAGCGCTTGCAGAACAAGTTCGGTGCGTAAGTGATTAGCAGTTGCCCAGCCGACGACTCGACGACTGTAAGCATCGAGCACAATTGCGAGGTATACGAATCCACCCCAGGTCGGGATATAGATATCGTCTGGGAAGTCAAGCTCTAACAACAGCCTGCGGGGCGTACGTTTTTCCCGACTTCAGTACGCCGAAACATATCTGAACGATCTTACGCATGCACGCACCGAGAGCCGCCATTTTTGCTTTACCGCGTCCTACGAGTCGATCGTAAAGCGCCTTGACGTCGGGGTTCAACCGCATGGCGACGACTGCAACCATGTATAGAGCCGCCCGCATTCTTGGGTTGCCGGCCTTCGAGAGTCGCGGCTTGCGATAGACGCTCGTTCCGGATTTATGCTCGACCGGAACGAGGCCGCAGAAGGCGGCCACTTCACGCGCCGACTTAAAGTCGTGCATACGCAGCATGGTCGCCATGCGGTTTGCTGTCTTTTCGCCCACGCCGGGGATCGAGCGTAAGCGCTCGACGTCATCCGCGATACCCGGAGCGGTTTCAATCGATTTGCTGATCGCGAATTCGATGCTTTTCCGCTGACGCTTTAGGAATTTGATACTCGCGTCAATCGAGCCAATCACAAGCGTCGCGGATTCTCTGGCTGCAGCCTGCTCGCGACGATTCTGCTCACGCAAGAGGTCTGATTCAATCGCATCGAGCCGCAGCAAAAGAGCCTGAATATCAACAAGCTGCGCAGCTGGCGGTACCCATCGGCGCAGCTTTGCAAGACGCCCATATTGCGCAAGGACGAGCGCATCAATCGCGTCACTCTTACTGAGCATGGCTAGCCCGCGCGCTAAAGAACGCACGTGAAATGGGTTCACGATTGCGACGAATTCACCGGTCTTCGCAAGGCGCAGTGAGGCCATCTCGTGATAGGCTGCCGTTGCCTCGATGACAAACCGCGCGTGCCCCTTACTGGCGATTTTTCCGACCCACTTCAGGAGCGCATCGACGCCATCAGCGCTATTCTTAAATGCTCGCGATCGTTGAATAACGGTTCCACAGTCGTCGACTACCGCGCAGTCGAGCTTATCACGAGAGACATCAATCCCGATGAATTTCACAGCGCCTCCACATTTCAAATCGAAATCGCGCCACCCGCGGATCAGCCTTGTAAATCCAGACTCTTCGCTCGATGAGCAACGTCTTTGCTATCGTCCGATCTCCTGCGGCGCTGAAAATGCAGTGGGGTGCGACATCTACATCTCAGGCTGTTGCTGCCTCACGTAATATCCGTGCTATCCCCACCTCGCGACGGTTGTTCGCCGCGTCGGTCCAAGATACAACGTAATGTCAGCGACCCAAAGCTGGTCAGGCCCATCGGCTTGGAAATTGCGCTCAACGAGATCAGGCGCCGGACGCGAATCCCGATCGCGTATGGTCGTGACTGTGGATTTCCTCCGAGAAACGCCGACAATTCCGCGTTCGCGCATCAACCGCGCAAGGCGCTTTCCGGAGATCCGAATGCCGGCTTCGCGAAGATCCGCATGCAAGCGCGGACGGCCGTAAATACCATACGACTTCCGATAGAACGCATCGATCTGATCGCCGAGAACGATGTCGTCTTGGCGGCGCTTCGACGGCGATCGGTTGCACCACGCGTAGTATCCGCTCGGGGAAACGTCGAGCACATGACACAGCATCGTAATCGTATAGTTGGCCTGGTACGCCTTTATGAATCCGAAGATTTGCTCGGAACCGCGTGCGTTTCCCGAGCGAACCAGGCCGCGGCTTTTGACAGGATTTCCGCTTCGAGTTTTAAGCGCTTATTTTCACGGCGCAGTGCCGCAAGTTCTTTGCGTTCGTCCGTTGTTAAACCGCCGTCGCGGCGGCCCGTATCAACGTCGTCTTGCTTCAGCCAGTTCACGATCGATTGCCGCGCGACTTGGAACTCGGCGGCAATCGAATTCACGCTGCGACCGGAGCGAACCAGCTCGAGGATCCTATGCCGGAATTCCGGCGGATAGGTGGGGCGCTTTGCCATATGGAGACCTTTCTCTGTAAGATTGAAAGTCTCCACGGAAGCGGGTCAACTCCACTTTTGACTGCGCCGCCTTTTAACGAGGTCCAAGATCAGCCGAGCAAAGGGTTGGGGAAGCGGAGTTGGTTCGCGGCCTAGCACCACGCACGTTTCTTCATCAATGTTTATAACATGGGCATCGGTGAGGCGCACGATTCTGCTCACATGCTGGCCAAAGAGTAAGTTTAATGCTCCGGCTACGCGCAAACCCACGGGGATGGTGTCGTCCGTGATGAGGCGACGAATGATCGCCCACCGCGCATCCGCATCGATCGGGTCGACCGGTTTCTTAACTTTGCGTAGCGGAACAACGTGTTGCCGCATCAGATTTCGGCGATATGCCCAGCAGACGAAGTCACGCACGAGGTACGCTGACGTCGAGCCCTCTGCTAGCCATTCATCAAGCAAGGCCTGTTGACAGGTGTTCAGGGTATGACCTTTGCTATCTAGAAATTTTAGGAACACGGCGGCGCAACGCAAACGCGCACGGGCCCATCGGTTGGAGCTCTCCGTGATATCACCAAAGCGCGCCTTGTCGCGTAGTCGTCGAAAGACATGCCATTGCGCAAATGCTGAAAGTAAGGGTCGATGGGCCGCGGGGCAGCGTGAGAGAAAACGTTCGAGCCATGGCAGCAGAAGCGAAAAGTTACGCGACTGCTCCGGCAGAACGGCGCTCGACATCAACAAAGATCGCAAGAAGCTAATGGACGGCGCGCCGCCGAGATTGTCGAATGCGACATGTGACGCCTCCAATTCGCGTCGGGCGAGTGCTCCAAGTACGTGAGTCGCTTTTGGACTCTTTCGTAGCCAGCCGAGCACCGACTCAGGACTCGGGTGTTCCAGAAGTAGGTTCTTTAGGGGTAGCAGCTCGCTGGCGAACTCCCCACTCGTGTCCCGCAGCAAGTCGGTCAACTTTCGGTCGAGCACACAGCGAGCACAGCGCCCGCGTTCGTAAAGCCCTTCACGATGGCCACAGCCGCCGCATTTCGACTGACTCGGCTTTCCGGCGCATTCGTGACAAATTGCGTTGTGGCGATACTTAATAACCAATCCTTCATGATCGCAGCGGTTGCACATACCGCGCTTGCCGTCATAGCAAGTGTTACACACTGGACCGATCTCCCAAATGGCCTGCACCGGGCGTTCCCTGCGGCACGAAACGCATTCTAGCTTCGGGCGCCCTGCGCAATCGGCGCATTTCGGCTGATCACCAAGGAAGTTGGTACAGAGCCGTCTTTCACCGCAGGTTGCACAGACGCGCTGGCGCATCGGTCGGTGCTTGGCGCGTGGAAGGACCCGCACTGGTTTTCCCAGGACGATCACTTCGTAGCACTCTTTGCAGAGTACTCGCGGTTCCGTCGTCTGCGCGGGGGCATGCTTTCCGCAGTTTGTGCAGACGTGCTTCGGCGCTTCGTAACAGAGCTGACAGATTGGTCGGCCGTTGGGGCGCACCCGTGGATAGGCGAGGGCCTTGCATATGCTGCAGATTTCGTGGTTTTGCGGATCGCGAACGTGACAGGCAGCACACCTTGGCTTTCCATCGATGCGCGAGCAGATTTGTTTCATCCGTTTACAGATGCAGCATTCCGCTTTGAGGTTCTTCGTGTAGCATTCTCGGCAGATCCGTCGGTCTTGAAATTTGTATTCTAAGAGCGCCGCCTCTCCGCACAGGCCGCACGTGGGGCGCACGATGTGTCGCGCGCCGCGCTTGAGGAGTTCTTCAAACGAGCCGGCTATGTGCCGGCATCGCCGCGGCGGCTGCATCGAGCAGGGCGCGTGGATTCGGCGCGATCGAACGAACGAGCTTGCCCAGCATAGCGGGGTCCGTCGCGCTGCGGATCGCCGCGGTAATCGTCTCCCGGGAAAGCGTGGGTTCCAGTGTTCTGACGGCGTCCAGCAGCGCCGCAAGATTGCGTTCAGTCTTTGTCGGCATCTTTTATGCGTGCGCGCACTGGTTTGAGGTTGCGAGCGCGCGACGGATCCTTACCGGCCGACTCATAACCTACCGCCTTCTTAACGGTTTTGCGGATCTCGACTTTTTCAATTAAATCTGCCGGCGTACACGCGAGAATATCGCACAGCGCTACGATCAGATCCAGGGAAACGTAGTTTGGCTTTTCAGCTGCAAGCCGGTACGCCTGCGTGCGCGAGACGTTTATGCCCCGCTCGGCCAGAAGCGGTAGAAGATCCGTTGTGTTAAAGATGCCTTTCAGCGCCAAGAGCTTTCGCAGATGCCATTGCGCTTCAAACTTGCGCGTCATTATGCTTGCCCGTAGAGGTCGCCGTACAGTTCCTTGAGCTTGCTCACCTTGAAATCACGCGACACGTGCGTATAGATGCCCGTGGTGGCGCCCCATTCGTGCCCGACTTGATCTTGGATGAGCAGGCCGTCGACGTTCTCTTCCGCGAGATACGTGACGTAGGTATGGCGCAAACAGTGAAGATCCAGGTCGTCCGGGAGACCGGCTCCGGACCTAAACTCTTGAAACCGATGATCGATCCAACCGGGATCCATGTATGTTGCACGTTCCGAGATGAATATTGCCGGGTGATTGCCAGGATTGAGCAACGGCCTCACTTCTTCGCAGTAGTATTTGAGTGCCTCAATTGCCCACTCAAAATGCGGCATGCTCAGGACAAGGCGCCGCTTAGGCGGTCCGCCCTTCACCGCTTTTCCGTAGCGCTCGTGCAGACCACCATAGACGCCATATTCCGGGATAGCGGGATTGCGTCGGCGGTCTTTCATGGAGAGCCGGCTCGCCTCGCGACGCCGTAGACCCCAGCCCAGGATGCTCTTAAAGAGCGTTGAGTCGCGGAGTAGTGCCAGCGCGCCCTTGCGTCCGAGCTTGCGAACCTTCAAATAGCGATCGTCGATGTAGTCGAAGAAATCTTGCAGTTCGCGTCGAGTGAACGGACGTCGCTCAGGGTCGCCTTCGTAGTCGCTCGCGTGCCCGAGCGTATTCATCTCGGTGCAAATCTGGATCGGTGTCGCGTCAAACAGCTCGCGGCAGATCGCGACCCAATCGTACCGAATGTCGGTGATGTATTCGCAGAAAAGCCCGATAGCGTTGTGCATGCCGCGAATCGTCGACTTCGCGCGTTGTTTGGAGCGGAACTCGTGCGATGTGAAATCTTCAAGCGCGGCTGGGCGCCACTGCCATGGGTATTGGTTTGTGAATAGATGTAGGCGCACCACGTAGCGTTCGCGAGCCTCGATCGTGTCGTCGGTCAGCTGACGACTGTGCTGTTGGGCTCGCCATCCTCGCAGCATCGCTTGAAAAACGGCGTCGCCAGGATCGAGCTGCGTGACGTAGTCCGGCAACTCAAAACGGGCAGCGCCGGGCAGATCGAGTCCTAAATGGCGTGCATCCATATGTCTCGTATTATGCAACAATGTTCCAAACGATGCAACCGTCGATAAAAGGGCTTTTCGTATAAGAGTTTCTGAATGATGCGGGGCACCGCGAAGCGTGCCGGCAATCCGTTTACGAGCGCCCCATCAGACGGCACAATGGTGCATCAAATGGAATTCGACACCATTTTAGCTACATCCGCTCGTCGCCCCGCAGTTGTCGCACTTCTCACATGCGCCGTTTCGAACCATCGTCAGTTGGCCGCATTCGCCACAGGCGTTTCCGGTGTACCCCTTTGCTTTCGCAGCGTTTACCGCTTGCGTCTTTGACATGACGGCCGTCGTCGCTGACGCATGCGGTTGCGCGCTTGCCGTATCGTGCATCGCCGGCGCTTGCATCGGCGGCTCATCGGTCGCGACACCCGCGTGTGCTTCCGATCCCGGACGCAGATGCGTCGACACCGGATGGAACTGCTCCGCGACTCCGGCTCGACGCACTTGCGTCGGCCCGGGTTCTTCCGCGATGTAGTCTTCGGTTTCCTCGACTCCCATCGCGTCCATTTCCATCGACGGTTGCACGTGCGCGAGATCGTAGCGGCCTAGATAGCTCACCGCCAGTTCGCGGAAGATGTAGTCGAGGAGCGACGTCGCCATCTTGATGTTCTGATGGCCGACGACCGGACCGTTCGGCTCGAAGCGCGTGAACGTGAACGCTTCGACGTATTCTTCGAGCGGCACGCCGTGCTGCAATCCGAGCGAAACGGCAATCGCGAAGTTGTTCATCAGCGAACGGAACGCGGCGCCTTCTTTGTGCATGTCGATGAAGATCTCACCGAGCTGCCCGTTGTCGTATTCGCCGGTGCGCAGGTAGACTTTGTGCCCGCCGATGACGGCCTTTTGCGTGTAACCGCTGCGCCGTTCCGGCATGCGGCGGCGCTTGGCGATGTAGCGGTACACGATCTTCTCGGCGACTTGCAGCGGCTGTTGGAACGCCGCTGTTGCGATCGTGTCGTCCTCGGGCGCGACCTCTCCCCCGAGATCGTAGCTTGCTGCAAGCGGCTGGGAGAGTTTCGAACCATCGCGATAGAGCGCAACCGCTTTGATCATGCGTTCCCAGCTGTAGCGATACGCCTCCTTGACGTCGTTGATCGTTGCGGATTGAGGCAGATTGATCGTGTTATGATTGACGATTCCGTTGCCGACGAACGCATGTGAGACAGGAACGGAAATGTCATAGACGATCCGCTCGCCGGCATCACGAACGGATTCGGCCGGACTGAAGTGCAGGTTACGGTTGACGATCTCGTCGAGCCATTCCGGCAATTCGATGTCGCGTGCGAGCTCGCGAACGGTATCCCACGACACGGCCTTCGTCCTCGGATCGAGTAGCTTCGTGTAGCGACGACGAACGCTCGTGCCGGTCCCGGACTTGCCGGAGCGGCCCGTGAGCAGCATGTTGTAAAGCGCGCGCCCTTCAAGGCCTGGAATGACGTCCGCCGTACTTTGTGCGATGTTCGCGGTGAGTACCGCCCACGAGCGAGCAAGTTTTAGTGGTTCAGGGAATTGAACGAGCGAGAGCAGCCTTTGCGCTTGGCGACCGCTTGCATACACTTCACCGTAGGTTTTTCCGTTTTCGCGATTTAGTTTCTCTATGCGGCTGTGAACGATACCGAGATTCGTGAGAACCGCTTGTACATCATCAAGCAATTGAGCCGAATCGAGACAGATCGCCCACTTCTTCATGCTGGTGGTCGTCACGTAGGCATCAAGGAAGAGGCCGGTGAGAAACGCGAGTACGTGCTCGCGCGTTGAACGTAACACTGCGTCAGGGATGCGCTTGTTCGACGCACGCGAACCTGCACCGAGGTATTCAAGGAACTCGACCAACGTCTTGGATGCAAAAACGATGCTCGAACACCGATTTTCAGGACGGAGAATCTTTCCTTCGATCCCAAAAACGTTTCGCGCCGCTTGTTGAACACGTTCGAGGACAGAGTCAATCGCGTTCGTGATCGTCACGGTGTAATTCGAGCGCGACGTATGGCCTTCGGCGGCGTAAGCGCCTAAGAAGAATCCAAGATCCTCGCTCATCTGCGCAGGAACGACAAGATCTTTCTGCGAGCCATACTTGGCAGATGCGGTGAACGAATCGAAGCGAGCAGGTTCATTCGACCACATGTCATCGCCGTATTGCGTTGCGATGTATTCGCCAGGTTTGATATCGGAAAGATACCGCCACTCGAGGCCACGATCGCCGCACGTCAATACGCGATGATTCGGGGTTCCGACGACGCGATGCCCAGAACGTAGGCGAACTTCGCGAACGGCCCGCTTTCCGCCGTAATAGAACGCGTCAGTCGTTTGGGTTCCGTTCAGCGAGGCGACGCGCATGCGATGCTCGCGGAAGGAGTCGTCGTGCTCGCCTTGATGGAGTGACTCGATACGTATGAGGCCTTGTTCTGTTGTCAGCAGCGTTTCGCCAACCACGCACTTCGAGATCGCGCCCGAGACGAACGGCTGCGCCGCCGCCATCATCTCGATGTGTGCGAGAGGCCGGATGTAGCGCGTGCCGTGCTTGCCGCAAGGCGTCGCGCAATCGAAGACGGGAAGATGCTCGTCTTTCAAATACGGCGCACCTTCGAGCGTCATACGGCCGCAAATGTGCGCCGACGCTTCCTCGATTTGCGACGCGTTGAAGCCAAGTCCGTCACGCAGGATCGAAAAGTTGAAGTCGTTGAGTTGCTCGTCAGTGAGGTGAAGTTTCTCTTTGCAGAATTCCTCGCCGAGGACGAATTTATTGAAGACGAAGGGCAGCTCGAATGCGCCGGGGAGTCGCAGCCTCGATGCGCGCAACCGCCTCATCGTCGAAGCCTTTTGCCTTTAAGGTCGCACGGTTGATGTGCGGCGCTTCGTTGAGCGTACCGGTTCCCTTCGCATACGCTTCAATCGCATTGATCTGTTCTTGCGAATATCCGAGGCGATGCAAAGCAACGTCAACCGACTGATTAACGATCTTGAAATAGCCGCCGCCCGCGAGTTTCTTGAACTTGACCAACGCGAAGTCGGGTTCAATGCCGGTCGTATCGCAATCCATGACGAGGCCGATCGTATTATGCGATATGAAGCCATTTGCAATGTATGTAACGTTCGCGGGTACCGACAGATCGTAGGTCAGTTGCTCGCCGCCGTCTTCATTAGCTGCTACGGTGTCGTAATAGAAGTCGAGCGAACAGGCCAATGTTTCGTTGCGGGTTTGTTCAACAATCGCTGATGCAAGGTGGCGTGAAATGGCACCGCGATTTCGCTTGTTTGAGTTATAGAAAACGCCCTTGGGCACATTCCCACTCGTAACGAGTTCTCGAAACGCTGATTCGCCGATGTAAACATTGTCGTGCTTGCGTCCTTGCCACGTATCGTTGAACCGCACGCTAAGACGTTTGCGCGCACCAATGAATCCCGCGACGTCCATGAATTTCTGCGTGTACGACATGTTGAGCACGCGGGTGCAGTATATTTCGGATTGCCCCCAGCCGGAGATGCCGATCTTCGTTGTAGTTGGCACCCCGAGAAGCAGCAAGAGCGTCTTCACCTCGTCGGCGAACTCACGTGAGGCCGTGGACCACGTCGGCGAACCTGCGGTGACCGTTCCGTCCGCTTCGTACAGACCGCGGACAAACGCCCCGTAAACCGCCGGATCGTTCGTGGCCAGCACAGCGTCCGGAACACGAGGCACGTAACCTTTACCTCGATGGCCGTGGTGTGGCGGCAGCTTTTTAAAGCCGCACGCCTCCCACCAGAGCGTGAGCGGGACCGATGTAATCGCAACTTCAGTGTAGCCGGTCGTTCGCGCAATGGACGCGTCGATGTTGAACAACGACTTCGATAAGCACTGAAGTCGCGTGATAACGTCATCGTCTCCGTTGGAGACGCACAAACGAAGGCCTTTGCTGTGGAACGAACCATCTCCCATGAAGTAGCCGATGAGCTCTGCTAACTCCGCGTTTACTTGACGCGGTACCCGCGTCGTATAGTCGCCGGTCCAATACTCTTCGCTGAGATCGGGAAGGCCGACGGCCTTGGGCGAGCCGATGAATTTGCCCATGGACAACGCTACGACGTCCTTCTGCGTAACATCGGCCATGCGCTTCCATTGAAGATCGCCGGTCGCTGCGTCGAGCACCTTAATGCGATGCGTCGGCGTTCCCTGAATGACATAGCCGCTCTTCGTTATGACTCGACGAGTGTGCTCGACGCCGTTCACAAAGAATTTCGTCGCCTTTTGCTCGCCATCGTCCGTCAGAACGCGGAAGTCGACATCTTGCCACTTGTCGCCATCGACGTTGCCAAGTCGATTGAGTCGCATTAGACCGCGGTCGGTAATGACCATCGAATTTCCGGCAAGGCAGCCGGTCGGCGCGATAACGACGGTCTGTGCGTTGCGAAAACCGGCGACTTCGCCGATCGATAGCGCATCGTCCCACATCCGGCGTGCGAGCGCCCACGTCTCTTGCGTAAAAAGCGTCGGAGCGTACGTGACCGGCTTTACCGTTAAACCTTCGTACTCGCCGAGCGTACCGTTGTAAGCGGCGTTGCGGTGATTCCGAATCGACGCGCAGCATTGGTTCGCGGTTTGCTCGAAAGCGCGCGAAAGGACCGAGTTGTTGCGCCATTTCGGCCGACGTTCGATACGCGGCACCGGTCATGAGCGCGTTGATTGCGGCACACCAGCCGTAGGCTTCTTCTGAATCGTACGGCAAGCCCATGCGCATCAAGAGCGTTCCGAGGTTGGCGTAACCGAGGCCGAGCGTGCGATAACCATGATTTTTCTCGGCGATCGCCTTCGACGGCATCTGGCCCATCGTCACGGAGATTTCGAGCGTCGTCGTCCAGATGCGGGACGCCTCGGCGAAACGTTGTCGCGTCGAATCCACCCTGCGGCGTTTCGAATTTGACGAGGTTCATGCTACTCAAATTGCACGCGGTGTCATCTATGAATATGTATTCCGAACAATTATGTACTCGTAGCCCATTTGCAACGAAGTGCGACGTATCGCGCTCAGTCAAATCGTAGACGTTTGCTTCTCCAATTTCAACGAGGTGCGCAAATTCATCAGACAACGTATCTGCATAGCACGCCACCGTCTCATTTACGCGCTTCAATGCTGCAGCCTTGTGCGACGCCGGGTGGAAGCCGATCTCTCGTTCAAATGTTTTGCGCGATGAGCGAGAAACACGAAGCGAGTGCATCTGCATGACATTGTATCGGGCGAGGCTGCCTGTGCCATCGGGACACATTGACGATGACGTGGTGCGGCGATCGCTGTACAGCTTCGATTTAATGCCGAATGACAACAGCAAATACTGTACCTGGCGGAGTAATTCGATCGAACACGAGTCTAGCGAGACGTACTGGGACTTTTTGCCAGAGTTGGCCACCGTTCCATCCGCGGTAAATAGTCCGCGCAGCATTGCGGCAGTCGACGTGCGATCGAGGCGATAAATGGCGTCCGTAAAGCGTTTAGCGCCGCTACCCTCGTTCAAAACCGCGTACGTCGAAAACAGCTCTACGACGCGGGCGTTCGTTGTCGAAATGCGAGGCCCGGACGTCGACGGCGGTTTTGTGACGAGAGTTGCACGCGCAATATCAGCCAGCACCGGCTCCTCATCATCGTGCATCGTAATAATGAGGCCAACGTTGCTTCCATTTGTAACGCACCCGTCAGCAACCGCCGCGCCAATTCCGAATGCGATCTTTTCATCGATCGCAACGCTTCCGAAACCGGAACCGGAAAGCACAATATGGTCTCCCGGCCGCAAATCTTGCGCGGGCACATCACCGCGATTGGCGGTTTCAACCTTGTGGTCAGCCGTGAGATCCAGCGTGTACCCGGACTTTGTGGCTAGACGATAGACCGTCTTTCGGCCTGTTGGAAAGATTTGTTGACAAAGTGCGGCTTGCCGTCGGAGCCGATGACGAACGCAGCCTTTCCAACCAGATCAGCTATGCGTTCGGGGCCATCCGCCGTTGAGATGAGCGTGTCACCCGTGACGCATGGATTAGTAGCGTTTATCCGATCGTCGTTTGCGCACGTGTGCCATTCTTGGATCGTGTCGTCGAATTGCAAGTCCGGGATCGGCGCATTGCCATGCGGCAAGACCGATTTCTTCCCAGAGATCGGCGGCTTTGATGGTCTTGACGATGTTGCCCTTCGTGCGCGACGTAAGATGCCAATCGTCGTTCGTTATCGAGCGCGTTGAAGAACGAATTCGGCAACGCACGGAGTTGTTCGAATTCTGTCCCGAAACGGTTCCGTACGCTTCGGAATCCCAACCCGTATCGTATTGCTCGATTTCGAGACGCGTGTAGCCCTGACGCGCGTAGTCCAGCGCCTGTTGCGTCGCACCGCTGGGAACGCCCATCGCGAGCGCTTTGCGCACCGCGCTCCGAAGATGCGGATTGAGCGCGACGTCGAGACGCGCGGCTTCCGGAATACGGGTGTCATGCGCGGCGGCGAGAATCGCGTTCAGTTGCTCTTCAAGAATGCGCGAACCGATGACGAGATCGGCGACTTTGCGTTCCTCGCGCACTTTCCACGTGACGAATTCTTCGATGTCGGGATGATCGGCGTTGAGCACGACCATCTTTGCTGCGCGGCGCGTCGTGCCGCCGGATTTGATCGCGCCTGCGGCACGATCGAACACTTTGAGGAACGACATCAAGCCGCTCGACGTACCGCCGCCCGTGAGTTTTTCGCCGGCGCTGCGAATCTTCGAGAAGTTGGCGCCGGAACCGGAGCCGCCTTTGAAGATGCGCGCCTCGCGCACGATGCCGTCGAAGATGCCGCCTTCATTGACCAAGTCGTCTTCGATCGAAAGGATGAAGCACGCTGAAACCTGCGGATGCTCGAACGCATTCGCGGATTTCCTCACTTCATTCGTGCGCGGATCGACGAAATAGTGGCCTTGCGCCGGACCTGAAATACCGTACGCCCAATGCAAGCCCGTATTGAACCATTGCGGACTATTTGGCGCGCCGATTTGGCGCGCGAGCATCGCGGCCATTTCATCGAAATAGACGCGCGCGTCTTCCTCGGTATCGAAGTAGCCGTACTTCCAACCCCAATACGTCCAGCATCCGGCGAGACGGTTGAAGACCTGGCGCGCGTCGCGCTCGGCGCCGAAGGCTGAATCGGACGCGGCTTCCGACCGCCACAGCCATTCCGGCACGCCTGGTTCCGGCACGCGCGTCGTCGCCGTTGGAACGCCGGCCTTGCGGCAGTACTTCTGGGCAAGCACGTCGACCGCGACCTGGCTCCAGCCCTCGGGAACCATCACATCTTTCGCTTCGAAAATCACCGATCCGTCGGGATTCACGATTCGCGATGTGCGCGGCTCGAACGTAAGCCCCGCGTATGGGTCGCCGGGCGCTGAATAAAGACGGCGAAACTTCATGCGTTGCTCCTTCGGCGCGCGTTTCATCGAACACCTGTTCGCCTCGTGCGTGGATGTAGGCGAACACACAAAACGTGCTCGTGGGATACCTATTGTGGCATACCGCGATGGTAAACACAAGATATGGGGTCGGCGCCGCGGCTCCTTGTGGTTGGGTGTGGATGGAACGCGAATCCCGCGGAGATGTTGCGGATGAGCGGCTGGCGTTGCGGGCGGCCTGTGGAGCAATCCGAGGATACCGGGGATAAGCTGGGAACGCTCAGGCCATGTTGGGTCCCGACCGCTACGTATCGCGTCTTGCCGACGTCCCGCACGAGCATCTCGAGGAGTTAGGGTTTTGCGGGCTGATCGTCGACCTCGACAACACCCTGATGGGCTTCCGGCAAACCGAACTGTGCGCCGATCACCTCGCGTGGTGCGAACGCGCGCACGAACGCGGCTTCAAGATGGTGATGGTTTCCAACAATTTCACCGCCCGCGTGACCGGTATCGCGAATCAACTGCGTATTCCGTGTATTCCGAACGCGCTCAAACCGCTACCGTTCGGCGTGATGCGCGCGGTGAAAATGCTGGGACTGCCGCGCAAGCAAGTCGCCGTCGTCGGCGATCAGCTCTTTACCGACGTGCTCTCGGGTAAACTGTGCGGTTTGTACACGATTCTCACGGAACCGATCGAAGCTAAAGACTTCCCGATCACCAAAGTCTTTCGATTCTTCGAAAAACTGATGTTGCCGGAGCGGCCGGAAGGGTGAAGTTGGCGCTCATCGGCGATCCCGTCGAACACAGCCGGAGTCCCGAAATTTACCGGCGGTTGTTGCGCGAGGCGGAGATGGACGGAAGCTACGTCGCGATTCGGGTTCCGAAGATCAATGCGATTTCCGTTGTACGGCGCATGCGCCTCGACGCGTACACGGGCTGCAATGTAACCTATCCGCTAAAACAAGAAGTGCTCAAAGCGTGCGATGCGCTGACGGAGGAAGCGGAACGCGCGCAGGCGGTCAACTCGATTTTCTTTGGTCGTGAGATTCTCGGCCATAACACCGACGGAATTGGCGCGCGCGACGCGCTGGAAAATTTGCTGGAAGAGCCGATCTCGCTCAAACGCATCGGCATTTTGGGATACGGTGCGACGGCGCGCGCGATTCTCGGCCAGTTCCAAGAGAACGATGCGTATCTCTTCGTGTGGGGACGCGACGCTCAGAAAGTCGCGGGCGCGTGCAACCGTTACGACGCAAAAGAATGGCCGTACGATAGCCCACCGGAGATCGTCATCAGCACGTTGCCGCCGAAGGTGCGGTTCGAACCGCCGATGCTCGACTCGCTGATGCGCGCAGATATCGTCATGGACACGAACTACGGCGCGCGTTCGACATTGCATCATCAACTAGAGCGCGAGATCGTGCCCGGCGACGCCATGCTGGAAGCGCAGGCGCGCGCGTCGTTCGATTTTTGGCTCGCGCACACTGTCGAAGCCGAATCGGCTATTTTGGAGTAGGCGCGCGCCTACGGCGTTTCGAACCTCATGTCCATCAAATCGAGCGCTCCTCGGACCTCATGTGCGAGTTGCAGCGAGTTGCCAGCCTTGATGAAGTGATCGAAGTAAAGTTGCGGTTGTTCGTCGGTTTCTTGATTGTAGAGGCAGCCGCTATCCCAGTGACGCGCGCGCATATAGGCCACGACCTTCTGAACCTCGGATGCAATCATTCCGGGATCCGGTGAGGCGAGCGCATTCTGACCTCCGATCGGCTGAAAGCTGATACTCGTCGCAACATTGAGATACGGATTGATGTGTGCGCCACCGAGAACGATCGGATTTGCGCGTGGTACGTCAAACGTCACGACGCCGTTATCGCCGATGTTCGGACTCGCGCCGAGGATGTCACCGAGTTCCTCCGCGGGCAGCGGAGTCGTTGGATGCGCGGGCGGAGCTTGCGGGAACGGCGTCGCCGTCACGTCGAGCGCGTTCTTGACCGCGCGTGCGACCTGAGCCGTTTCCCCGTACTTGCGAAAGTGAATGAACCAAACGTCGGGTTCCATCGAGTAAAAATGCTGATGATGCGCCTGGAAAATGATGTCGTTGCGGATGAGAGCGTCGATGAACGGATCGACTTCGCTCGATTTCAACGCTATGTCGGCATTGAGATAGACCGAATCACCGCTCGCGCATTGAAAGACGAGCGTTCCGTTGATTTCGAACGACGGCAAAACCAAGTATCCGCGCCAGCGCACGTTATCGATGTCTTTGCGGTCGAGTTCGATGCTAAGGACACCGTCCTCATAGGTGCCTTTGGCGTTGATGATGCGTTCAATCAGGTCGATCGCCGGTCGCGACAGCGCCTGCGCGGAATACCGGGTACCCGCTCCGTTCGCCGCGCTTCCTGCACTGCTTGCGCCCGTTCCGTTGACGGGCGCTGCGTCGGGCGAACCATTGAAAGCACTCGAGCCGCCACTGCAGGCGGCGAGGGCTCCTGCGACGATCGATCCGCCGACTTTCAATGCACCGCGGCGCGATACGGGCGAAAACACGCGTTGCTCCATTGCAACACTCCAATAGCCGAACGGCTTGGCGATAATAGCGAATTGTGTCCGCGTGTTACCCGCTGAAGTCGATCGCTATGCGTTGTGTATGAAGGAGAACAACAGCGTCGACCGGTCGCTATTGTTCAACGGGTCGTGAGGCACGCCGTAGCATTACGGTGCGGGGACGCAGCGAGATGAGCGGCTCCTCGGTCCACATCAATGCGAACGTCGCAACGCTAATGATGATATTCGGCAACCAGCACGAGAGCGTCGCATCAATGAAGCCCGTGCGTCCAAACGACGACGCGGCGGAGACCATGAGATAGTAGATGAAGAGCGCGAAGATCGAGAGACCGATTCCGGCAAACCGTCCGCGATGACCGTAACGTATGGCAAGCGGCACCGAAAGAAAGATGCCGACGATGCAGGCAAACGGCCACGCAGTCTTGTTCGCAAGGTTGACGCGCAGTACGCCGAGCGCCGTTCCACCGATGCCCTGCGACTGCAGCGCGTCGATCTGCTGGCGCAATCGCCCGCTCGACATCGTCCACGAATCGGAGTTCACGCTGCTTAGGAATTCTTTCGCCGTCTCACCGCTGGGCAGCGGCACGGTGACATCTTTGCCCGTTTTCTGCTTTGTGACGTTGCCTTTCGCGTCGTAACGCGAGATCACCGGAGCGCGCAACGTCATAAAGCCGTTGCTCAACGTGGCGGTTTTCGCTTGCAGCGTTTCGCTCCACGGCTGCATTCGCGCCGCCTTGAAAATCTGCACGCCGGTGAGCGTCGTGTTATCGGGCATCACCTGCGTGACGTAATAGACCGTATCCGTCGCGGTGTCTTTGCGAAAGATTTGCTGCTCGGCCGGCAGCGCGTCGGCATGATAGACGATTTGGTAGAAGCTGCGCGTCGAAATGTCGACCGCCTGTGGAGCGATCGTTTCATTGATGAAATAACACGCGACCGCCGCTACGATGCCGAAGACCACGGGCCCAACTGCAATGCGCCACACCGAAATGCCGGCGGCGCGCATTGCGGTGATTTCGTTGTTCCCCACGAACTGCCCCATCGCCCAAAGTCCGGCGAGCAGCGACCCAAACGGAAACGCCATCGGCGTACATTGCGGCATCCGGTAGATAACGAAACGCAGCACCAACAGCACCGGCGCGTGCTGATTGATGATGAAGTCGGACGCGATGAAGAAGATGTTGAACGCCCAGAAAATCAGAAATGCCGCGATTCCGAAGAGGAAAGGCGGGATCATTGCGGAGACGATGTAGCGATCGAGAATCGATATTCGCATAGTGTAGATCCGGAGAGGGAGGGATTCGAACCCTCGAGACGCTTATCACGTCTGCTCGCTTTCCAAGCGAGTGCCTTCAACCGCTCGACCACCTCTCCATCATTCCGATCGCGCTACGCGCGACCGCACGTCGTGTGCTCCCGAATTTTGTACGGGCCTCCAGCCCGTACTCGTGCTTCGCACAATTTGGGAACCCCGTTGATTGAACAGGCACTTCGGTGCGTTGGCACCTGCGCGCCCGCCAGGGGCCCCATAACGCGGCGGTGTTGATTTGTTAGTTCACGACCGAAGTCCTACGAAGAGGCGAGCTTCGCGGAAGGGTCGGATTGCGTGAGCATCACTTCAAATTCATCGGGCGGAATCGCGCGTCCGAACAGATATCCCTGCGCGAGTTCACACCCGCAATCGCGCAAAAATTCGGCTTGCGCGTGCGTTTCAACGCCTTCGGCCTGCACTTTGAGTCCGAGCGCGTGCGCCATAGCGATAATGGCCGAGACGATCGCGAGATCGTTGTGATCTTCGGGTATGTCGCGCACGAACGTCTTATCGATCTTCAGTTTGTCGATCGGAAAGCGTTTGAGATAGGCGAGCGATGAATATCCCGTGCCGAAGTCGTCGAGCGCAAGTGACATGCCCCGGGCTTTGAGCTGGCGCATGATGCCGATCGAATCCTCCGCGTTGTGCATCGCGACGCTTTCGGTGATCTCGAACTCGAGGAGACGAGCGGCGTAGCGGCTCTTTTGAATCGCGTCTTCGATTGACTTCATCAAATTATGGTGTAGGAACTGACGCCCGGAGAGGTTCACCGCCAGGTGCAAGTCGATCGCAAATCGCTGCTGCCACGAACGGACTTGCTCGACGGCGGTTTTCAATACCCAGTCGCCGAGCTGCACGATGAATCCGGACGTTTCGGCCTGCGTGATAAAGGTTTCAGGCGGCGTGAAATTGCCTTCGCGTGTCGGCCACCGGCAAAGCGCTTCGGCGCCGACGACGCAGCCCGTTGGAAGATCGACAACGGGTTGATAGTAGACCTTGAACTCGTTATAGCTCAGCGCGTTTGAAAGACGCTGATGCATCGGCACCCGGTAACTCACGTAACGACGCCGTTCTCCAATCCTAGAAGGCACTCCCTTGCGAAAAGTACGCGATTCGCGCGGCTTCTTCGGCGAGCTCCGTCTGCATGAACGCCTCCTCGAGCGTCGGCGCGATCGCGGTGACCCCATGTCGCTCCATGATGACGAGGTTTATGCCTCGTTCGAACTCCGCTGCGCACAGGTCGGCTAGCGCTTGGGTTCCGTTCGGGCGATACGGGGTCCACGCGCACGTCCCAAGTGACTCGCGCGCCCCGACGGTGTCGCGTGGAAACAATACGCCCGTCTTTGACCACACCACCGACATCGTCGGATGGGTGTGGACGACCGCGCGCACGTCCGGGCGGCCGCGATACGCCGCGAGGTGCAGCGGCAATTCACTTGTCGGCCGCTGCGATGGGTCGCGAGCCCGGCCGTCGCAGTCAACGCGCACGATATCGGTCGCGTCCAAATACCCGAGGCCGCGCTGCGACGGTGTAACGAGCAGGTCGCCGTCATCGAGCCGTACGCTGACATTCCCCGATGTGCCCATGACGAGCCGCCGCTCCCATAGCCGGCGGCACCAGAGAAGGACGTCGTCGATCATACCCCGGCGGGATGCCAGATCGTTTTTATTTCACAGTACGCTGCGATCTCGTCGAGGCTTTGCACCGCCGCGCTGTACCACTCGTCGCGCGTGCGCATCGGATAGAGACGAACGCGCTTGACATTTTCGGCGGATTCGCGCTCGATCGATTCACGCAAGGCCGCATCGCCGCTCTCGAATGCGATTGCGTTCACGTCCATGTGCTTTGCGAGCACCGGCGCGATTTCGTTGCGATAGCCGGTCAAGACGTTTGCGACGCCCGCCGGAAGATCGCACGTTGCGAGGGCTTCGGCAAACACGACCGCCGTACGGGGATCGAGTTCGGAAGCGAGCACAATGACGGTGTTCCCCGCGACGATCGGCGGAAGAACGGCGGAAACGAGGCCAAGTAACGCGGGACGATCGGGCGCCAGAACGGCGACGACGCCCATCGGCTCGGCCGTCGAAAAATTGAAGTGCGGACCGCTGACCGGATTGCGCGTTGAAAGCAGCGCGTTGTACTTATCGCACCACCCGGCGTACCATACCGTGCGGTCGATCGATGCGGTGACTTCGCGTTCGGCCTGACCGGCGGAAAGATCCAGGCCTTCGCGCACGCGTTCCAAGAGTTCCGCGCGCCGCGCTTCCATCATCTCGGCAAGCCGGTAGAGAATCAATCCGCGCGTTCCCGGCGGCGTGTTCCACCACTTCGCTTGTGCGGCACGCGCCGCGACGACGGCATCGCGTGCGTCTTTACGCGACGCTCGCGCGACGTTCGCTCCGAACTCTTTTCCGTCCCAGAGCGGTTCGCTGCGTCCGGATTCCGATCGCACGAACGCGCCGTTGATGTACAGTTTGTACATCTTTCGCACGGCAAGGCGCACGTCACCGTTCTTGGACATACTCGCTGCTACGACGCAAGAGAGGATAGGCCCTCGGGCGAACCTGCGCCCATGGTTGAATCACCGCTTGGACGCGTCGTGGTCGCTGAACCGTTCGACGAGCGCGGACTTGCACTGCTGCGTAACGCCGGTGCCGAAGTCGTTTCCGTCGTTGGAAAACCGGCGCACGAACTCCACGCGGCCTTGCGCGATGCGCGCGGGTTGATCGTTCGCTCGGAGACGCGCGTCGATGCAACGCTGCTGCAGTCGGCGCCGCTGCTTGAAGTGGTCGCGCGCGCCGGCGTGGGCGTTGATGCGATTGACGTCGACGCGGCGACAGCGGCCGGAATCGTCGTCGTCAATACGCCGGCTGCGAACACGCTCGCGGCAACGGAACAAACGTTTGCGTTGATGCTTGCCGCCATGCGCAACGTTCCGCAGGCGCATGCGAGCGTGCACGGCGGCATATGGGACCGCAAGCCGTTCGTGGGATACGAATTGCACGGGAAGACGCTCGGAATCGTCGGTCTCGGACGCATCGGCAGCAACATCGCGTCTCGCGCCGCGGCGTTCGGCATGACGTTGCTCGCCTTCGATCCGTTCGTTCCGGCATCGCGTGCAAACGCGCTCGGCGTCGAGCTGATCGAATTCGACGAGTTGCTCGCGCGCGCCGATATCGTGACGCTCCATGTTCCGCTTACTTCGCAGACGCGCTGCATGATCGATGCGCGCGCCGTCGCGCTGATGCGCGCCGATGCCGTGCTCGTCAATTGCGCACGGGGCGCCGTGGTCGACGGCGTCGCGTTGCTCGCCGCGCTCGAACGCGGACATCTGCGCGCGGTTGCGATCGACGTGTTTCCCGAGGAACCGCCTCCGCCGGAATCGGCGTCACGCAAGCTGATGATGCACGAACGCGTCATTGCGACGCCGCACCTAGGCGGATCGACGTACGAGGCGCTCGAGCGCATCGCGATCGAGCTCGCGCGCGACGTCGTGCACGTACTGGGCGGGCGTCCGGCCACCGGTGCGGTCAACGCGCCGAGCCTCACGGGTGCTGACGCCGAGCGCGCGGGCGGCTTCGTCGATCTCGCGTACCGGTTAGGCGTGTTGCTGCCCCAACTCTTCGACGCGTCGATGCGCGATGAACTCGCGATCGTCTTACAAGGAGAACTCGAGGCACTCGACGCCGATCCGTTTCTTGCGGCGCTCCTTGCCGGCGTTTTACCGTTTATGACCGATCGGCGCGTTACGCTCGTCAATGCGAATGCGATCGCCCGCGACATCGGCGTGCGCGCGACGGTTGCGCGCGAAGGAAGCAGTTCGCCGTTTCGCGCTTCGCTCGTCGTTGCCGCCGATGATCACCGGGTCGTCGGCACGGTGCTGCCTCACGGTCCGCGCATCGTGGAGATCGACGGCTTTGAAGTCGATGCGGTTCCCTCGGGCGCGATGCTTGTGACGCGTCACCGCGACGTGCCCGGCATGGTCGGGCGAATCGGAACGATCTTAGGAAACGCGGACGTCAATATCTCCACCATGCAAGTCGCGCGCGGCGAACCCGGCGGTGAGGCAATGATGGTGCTGGAGGTCGATCGCGACGTCGAACGCACGGTGCTCGATGCGATCGCGCGCGTCGAGGGGATTGCGTCGGTGCGGCTCGCGATCGTATGACGCTTCGACACGCGCAGAGCTGAAGATGGCCCTTCGACAAGCTCAGGGCTAAAGATGTCCCTTCGACAAGCTCAGGACTAAAGATGTTCATTTATGTTGCGCGTCACGGCGAGACCGATTGGAATCGGGAAGCGCGCTATCAGGGGCAGCGTGAATCGCATTTGACGCAGACCGGACAAGAACAGGCGCAGGCGCTTGCACGCGCGCTTGGCGATGCGCCGATTGCAGCCGTCATTTCGAGCCCGCTCGCGCGCTGTGTCGATTCGGCGAGTCCATTAGCGGCGCATCTAGGACTCGACGTGCAGATCGATCGGCGCTTGATCGAGATCTCGCACGGAACATGGGAAGGCCGGCTGCGCGCCGAGATCGAGCGCAACGATCCGGACGCGATACGCGCGTGGCGCGAAACGCCCGAACGCGTGCACTTTCACGGCGGCGAGTCGCTTGAGAACGTAATGGAACGATGGCGCGCGTTTGCTCGCAGCATCGGCGGCGGCGATGGTATCGCCGTGGTCACGCACGACGTGCTCGTGCGTCTCGCGCTACTCGCTGCGGCGGGGCGTCCGCTTTGCGATTTCTGGGAGCCGCGCGTGCGTAACGGCGCGTACGCGCGCTTCGAAGTGGACAACGGCGCGTGGCGCGTACTCGACGAGTGCGTCGACGGCCATCTCGGCACACTCGTCACCGACGCGACGCGGCAAGCACTATAACGTGTGAGAGGACCTAGCGATAGAAATTGTCTTCGTGCGCCACGGCGCGACGGAATGGAACGCTTCGCACCGCTACCAGGGCCGCACGGACGTTGCGCTCTCCGAAGAGGGACGCGCGCAAGCGCGTGCACTTTGCCGTGCGCTGCGCGACGATCCGTTCGATGCGGTCTACGCGAGCGATTTGCAGCGCGCAACCGAAACGGCGCGGATCATTGCGGATCCCCACCGACTCCAGGTGAACATCGATCCCCGCATCCGCGAATTCGACTTCGGCGAATGGGAGGGATTGACGTGGGCAGAAATCATCGGACGGTGGCCGGAGTGTGCGGACCACGGCGCAACCGCCGCAAAGCTCTATCAGCCTGAAGGTGGCGAACGCTTTCACGATGTGCGCGTGCGCGTGCAGTCGTTTCTCGACGATTTGCGCCGGGCGTCGTACGACGACGTCCTAATCGTGACGCATGCGGGTGTGCTGCATGCGGTGCTCGACGTGCTCGGTTCGAACATCGCCGACGGCCCAAGCGAGGGCGTCAGCGTTACCTTCTCGCAAGCATCGATCACGAAAATTGCCATCACTGCGCAGGAAGTGAGGCTAATCACGCTCGACGATATTCGTCATCTCGATTCCGCCCCGTGACGGTGCGGCCACGCGCAGCACGCGAACGAACCGCGGCTCCGGTGTTTTTTGGACTTC
The DNA here is from genome assembly GCA_963737065.1 of Vulcanimicrobiia bacterium. Lineage (GTDB taxonomy): Bacteria > Vulcanimicrobiota > Vulcanimicrobiia > Vulcanimicrobiales > Vulcanimicrobiaceae > JAMXLG01. The sequence continues at coordinate 45,632 of CAVTRC010000001.1, read as the reverse complement.
GGCGTGGGTACGAACGTCGGCATGAACAGCGACGCCGTCGAACGCCTCAACTCCATGATCGACTCCGTAGAGATCGCGATGCTCACCTCGGTCGGCGAAGGCGGCACGTTGCACAGCCGTCCAATGATGGTCGAACGCGTACAAGACGACGGAACCGTTTGGTTTTTTACGAGCGAGACCGCCAGCGCCGCGTATGAATCCGAAGAGAACTGCCGCGTCAACGTCAGTTATGTCGACGCGAAACGCTCGATCTTCATTTCGATCGCCGGAACCGCGAGCGTCAGCAACGATCGCGAGAAGATGAGTCACCTCTGGGATCCGCAACTTTCGGCATGGTTTCCCAAAGGACTGGACGACCCCGATTTGCGTCTCTTGTGCGTGCAGATCGACCGGGCCGAGTATTGGGACGTTACACAGAACGCGCTCGCGTTGCTGGCCGGCTTTGCGCGTAAAGCGATGACGGGAAAGGCGGAAGGCATCGGGACGCACGAGCGCATCGTGTAGCGCAGTTGCGGTCCACCGAGTGCAAGGTCATCGATCTTTGCCTTTCATCAGTCCGACGTACGCGAGTGCGTCTTTTGCCTGCGTCGTGCGCGGAAAACCGTGCTCGAGCATCGCAAGGCAGCGCTGCGCGCCTTGCGTGCCGAGCGCGTGCGCGCGCCCGTAGACATGCAAGATGCGATCCATGAACCCCGCAAGCCACGGATCGCGCGGATAGCGACGGTTCCAGTCTTCGATTGCGAATTCGACGTTGTCGACGGCACGAAGGGAACCATCGACTGCGAGCTCGGTGTCCGCCTTTCGTTCGAAGTCGACGAGGCGGTTTCTGATCTCCAATATGCTTTGTCTCAACGGGCCGAAGTATTCGTCGGCCGGCGCAGAGTCGTGAATGTCGGCGTATGCTAATGACGAGCAAGCAAGCATAACGACCGCCACACACGCGAACGCGAGCGAGCGCACCATGCAAATGCTCCTTTACTGAGCATTATGAGTACGCTCGCTTTATTTGTCTAGCTATGAGGCCGCGCTACTGTCCTTGCGCGAGCGAGTAACCGCGCTCTCCGTTGAAGGTGAATAGTCCCTCGGTTTTGATGACGTCGAAACCCGCCTTGTCCAGTTCGGATAAGAGTTGCGCGACCACACCTTGCGTGAAGCGACCGTTGTCAGCCTCGAACCGGCACGACCAGTGATCGCTCCAGTACGTGTCGGGATTGCCGTTCGGCCACACTTTCGTGCCGCGATTCGCGATGACGGTAAGCTTCGCACCGTCGACTGCGACCTGTTGCATGGAAGCCGCGATGCGATCGGGATTCCCGTTCGGCTGGTCGATGAACACGTCAACGCCGACGCGTTTCTTTTCGGGGCGTGGCCCGGCGCCGCGGATCGAAAGATCCATGCGCGTTTCGTTCGAGTATTGGACCGCCTTCAATTCCGACGGACGCTGCCCGAGGCGGGCGATGACCGCATCGGCGAATTCGCGCGTTCCGACTTTTTGTTTCGAGACGCCCTCCTTATAGATGTCGTACGTGTGAATGCCGTCTTCGATCGTCTTCAACCACCCGTTGTGTACGCGTTCGGCGATCTGGCCTTGACCGATATGCACGAGCATGAGCATCGCGCCGTGCAGCAAGCCGGAGGGGTTGGCCATGTTCTGGCCCGCGCGGCGCGGTGCAGAGCCGTGAATCGCTTCGAACATCGAGCAATGATCGCCGATGTTTGCGGAGCCGGCGAGGCCGACCGAGCCGGTAATTTGCGCGGCCACGTCCGAGAGCACATCGCCATAGAGATTCGGCATGACGATCACGTCGAACGCTTCGGGCGTATCCGCCATTTTCGCCGCGCCGATGTCGACGATCCAGTGCTCGCTTTCCAGCTCGGGATATTCCTTTGCGATCTCATCGAAGGTGCGATGGAACAGCCCGTCCGTGATCTTCATGATGTTGTCTTTGGTGAAGCACGTAACTTTTCTGCGCCCGTTCGCGCGCGCGTATTCGAACGCATATCGAATGATCCGTTTGCTGCCTGGTCGCGAGATGAGCTTCAGGCACTGCGCGACTTGATTGGTTTGGCGGTGCTCGATGCCGCCGTAAACGTCTTCCTCGTTCTCGCGAACGATGACGATGTCCATGTTCGGATGTTTCGTCGCCACGTACGGCGCAAGCGACGCGCAGGGACGCACGTTCGCGTACATCCCGAGCGTTTTGCGAACCGTTACGTTGAGGCTTTTGAAGCCGCCGCCCTGCGGCGTTGTGATCGGTGCTTTGAGGAACACCCGTGTACGGCGTAACGATTCCCACGACTTGGGTTCTATGCCGCTTTGCAATCCGCGGTTATAGACCGCTTCCCCGATTTCGATCGGCTCGAGTTCGAGCGCCGCACCTGCGTCGGTAATGATGCGAAGCGTCGCATCCATGATTTCCGGGCCAATGCCGTCCCCGTATGCTACCGTAACGGGAACGTTCTTTTCTGTCGCCAGTGAGCTAGTCATACTTCGTTATCTGTTCCATTGGTAGGCGTTCCAGCCTTCGCTGACGCCGTTGGGAAGAAAGTTTTGCAGCGCGGGTGTGCGCACGTACCGCTCGCGTTGATCGTAGATGAAGGCACCGGGCACATCGTGGAGCATCAGCTCCTGAATCTTCCTGTACGCTGCCTTTCGTCGCGCGCGGTCGAACGTCGAAAGCGCTTCGTGCTGCAGCGCGTCCATCTGGGCGCTGCAGTAGCGCATCACGTTGTTACCGGTTGGCGGCGTCATCGAACAAAGGAACTGCGACGAGTCGTCGGGGTCCGCACCGGCAACCCAGGAATAGTATCCCATATCGAACTTGCCCGAATTGACGATACCGCCGCTTTGTTGCGCTGCATAGAGCAGTTGGTAATCGTACCCCTTGAGCTGGACCTCGATACCCGCTTGATGCAGCATCTGCTGCGTTTGCGCTACGATCGCTTGCACCGATGGACTGCCGAGCCCGAACGCAAGCTGCAGCGAAAGGCGCTCGCCGTTTTTCCGGCGGACGCCATCGGGTCCCATCGTCCACCCGTCGTCCTGAAGAATCGTTTGCGCGCGTCCGAGATCGTAGGGGATCGGTTGCAATCCTGCCGGATACGCCCACGAAAAATCGGTTTGATCCGCAACGGCAACGACGCCTGTGCCGTACGTCGACTTCTGCACGATCGCGTTCTTGTCGATTGCGAGCGCAACGGCACGCCGCACGGCGGCATCATTGAGCGGCGGGCGCCCGAGGTTGAACATGATGCCGACCCAAATCGGCGCTTTCGCCAGCTGGCGAACGACGTGAGGGTCGTCCTTCATGTCGTTATAGAACGACGCCGTCGCTTCATACGCTAAGTCGGCCTCGCCCGTGCGCAGCAGCGATTCTTGCGTATTGGAGTCCGGGACGATGCGGATGATGATTTGCTTGAGCTTCGGCGCGCCGAGAAAATAGTCGGGATTCGCGTCGAGCACGATCCGATCGTTGCGTTCCCAGCGCGCAAACTTGAACGGGCCGCTGCCGACCGGTGCGGCGTTGAACGGAACGGCGTTGAGGTTCGGATACTTCGCCAGCAGATGAGCGGGCAAAATGCGATACGGCTGATCGCTCTCGCCGAAGATCGTATCGACTGCCGGTGGAAACAGCCGCTTCATGTGCATGACGACCGTATGGTCGTCGGGGGTATCGATCGACGCGATCTGGTCGTAGCCGTGATGTGAGAGCACGTTGTTCGCGCGGTTCATGATCGCTTGCCACGTAAACCGTACGTCGCGGCTGGTTACCGGCACGCCGTCCTGCCATTTCGCGTTCGTTCGCAAGTGGTACGTGATCGTCAATCCGTCTTTGCTGATGCCGCCGTTCGCAAGCGTTGGAACGGTTTGCGCCAGATCGGGAATTTCATGCCCGTGATCGTCGATCGTGACGAGTTCGCTGAAGATCAGCCCGTCGATGAAATTCTCGTTCGAGTTCTGTTCCAAAATGGCGTTGAGCTGCGTCGGGTTGATCGGAACGGCGATGCGCAAAACACCGGTCGGTGCGCTCGGACCGCCGCGCTGTTTCGTACAGGCCGGCGCGCAGAGGAAAATCGCGCAAAGAAGAAGCGACGGGATCCAACGTCTCATCAACCGTCGCTTCGGAACGGGAAGCGCCCGGCCCCCTGTGCTACTCTACGAGGCGGAACTTGGCGTACACGAACGGGTAATCGTCATAGAACCAGTTGCGGAACGAACGGCGGATCAGCTCGCGTGCAGTCACGGGCGACGCACCTTTCATCACGAAGTGCCGCGCGTCAAAGAAATCGACGGAATATTGCGGGTAGGATGCCATCGCCTCGAAGCCGGGAAACGGCGCAAACGCCGTCGCCGTCCACTCCCAGCCGTTGCCGATCAGATCTTCGATCTCCCAGGCGCTCGCGCCGGCGGGGTGTGCATCGACGGGTTCGGCGTCGAAACGCTCGAAGTCAAAGTTGCCGTACATCGGATGCGGCGCGTCTTTTCCCCATGGATACGGGCGTTCAATTCCGCCCGGCGCGCCGAATGCGGCGCGATGATACTCCGCTTCGGTAGGAAGACGTTTTCCGGCCCATTGCGCGTATGCGCGCGCCTGTTGGTTCGTCACCCACACGGGCCACGACAGCGGTAGCGGCAATTCTTCGAAGACGCCGCGTAAAAACAGCTCGCCGTCGCGCGCGACCCAAAACGCCGGCTGCGGCCCGCCGTCCCGAACGAAGGCTAACCAATCGGCGTTCGTGACGGGATACCGTTGTATCGCGAACGCGGGCACGTCGACTTCCGTCCGCCCGAACTCGTTGTCCCATCCGAACGGAATCTCGTCGGGATCGGCGCCGAGCGTTGCAATTCCGGCTCCGACGTCGCGCATCTCGTTTTCTACCGGTCCATGATCGACATGAACCTGCGCGATGCGCCCCTTCTTAGCCGGATCGAGTTGATGGATGATATAGAGCAGCGTTTCATGATGCATCTGCTCGTGCTCGAGGATCGTATACGCGGCTTGCGCGCGGACCAGACGCGGAACGGCATCGTTACTCAGGTTCGCCGACGCGAGTGCGCGTTGCACGCGCTCGTCGATGATGCGTCCCAATTCTTCGATGCGTTCCCGCGCCGGCCAATCGCTGCGGCCATGCGCGCTCGCTGCGTCGAGCGATGCGGGATCGATGCCGCGCTCGAATAATTTTTCGAGCGCCGTATCGATCGCGGGCTCGCCGAGTGCGCGTTCGTTGAGCGTCAGATAACTGAAGACCGGTAAATGCCCTTCGTAAAATACGAAGGGATGACGCAGGGGAATCGGCCGCTCGTGCATCGCCGACTCGTCGATCAAGGCGAACAAATTCGCGGAACGTTCGCGGTTGCGCCGGTACCAGTCCAATAGGTGCGCGCGGTCGACTTCAACGGTCGCGGTCGTCATGCGGTACCTCCTACCCTGAAGCTGCGGTCGCCTCCCGTCGGGACGTCCAACGGCGAGCGCGCCAGAGTCCTTTAGTGCGCAAGATACTCGTAGAGCCCGTGGAGACCGCCCTCTCGACCGAAACCGGATTCCCGATACCCGCCGAACGGCGAACTCGGGTCGAATTGGTTGAACGTGTTGCACCACACGACACCGGCGCGCAACTGCTGCGCGATCCACATATTCTTACTTCCCTTGTCCGTCCAAATACCGGCCGAAAGTCCGTATGGCGTATTATTTGCTTTATCGACCGCTTCGTCGGGAGTCCGGAATGTGAGAATGGACAGCACCGGGCCGAAGATCTCTTCCCTCGCAATGCGGTGCGACGGGTGAACGTTCGTAAAAAACGACGCGGGGAAGAAGAAGCCCCGCGCGGGCAAGTCGCCGCGCTGCTGTACGAGCGTCGCTCCTTGCTCGACCCCGCTCTTTACCAGCTCCTCGATTTTTTCGAGTTGCGCGCGCGAATTGATCGCTCCGATATCCGTATTTTTGTCGAGCGGATCGCCGAGGCGCAGTGTTTGAAGCCGCTCGGTGAGACGAACGACGACTTCATCGTGCGCGCGCTCCTCTACGAGTAAACGCGAGCCGGCACAACACACGTGACCCTGATTGAAGTAAATCCCGTTGACGACGCCTTCGATCGCCTGATCCATCGGCGCATCGGCGAAGATAATGTGTGCCGCTTTGCCGCCAAGTTCCAGCGTCAACCGTTTCTCCGTCGCCGCGAGCCGGCGCGCAATTGATTTACCGACCTCGGTCGATCCGGTGAACGCGATCTTGTCGACGTCTTCATGAGCGACGAGCGCCGCGCCGGTCGTGCCGTCGCCGGTCACGACGTTCACCACGCCGGGCGGAAGATCGCACTCTTCGATGATCTGCGCAAGCGCGAGCGCGGTAAGCGGTGTCGTTTCTGCCGGTTTGAGCACTACCGTATTGCCACACGCTAAGGCGGGCGCGATTTTCCAGGCGGCCATGAGGAGCGGAAAGTTCCACGGCACGATTTGGCCGCAGACGCCGATCGGCGCCGGCTCGCGTCCGGCGCGCAACGCGTACTCGAGTTTGTCGGCCCAGCCGGCATAATAGAAGAAGTGTGCGGCCGCCATCGGGACGTCGAAATCGCGCGATTCTTTGACCGGTTTGCCGCCGTCGAGCGTTTCGAGCACCGCGAGTTCGCGCGCGCGCTCCGTGATTGCACGCGCGATCCGATAGACATACTTCGCGCGGTCGACCGGTTTGAGACGACGCCAATACTTCTCGTAGCTTTTGCGTGCTGCGCGAACGGCGCGATCGACGTCGGTCGGTGTCGCATACGCGATTTCCGCTAGGCGCGCCTCATTCGCGGGGTTGATCGTATCGAAGTGGCCTTCGGCTGCCGGCGAAACCCATTTGCCGTCGATAAAGAGTCCGTAGCGCTCGCGAATCGCCGGGCGCACGCTCTCGGGGGCAGGAGCATACTCAAATACCGCCATCGTTCCTCGTGCTGCAGACTCGGTATCAATCCTTTGGGATGTAATCGCTTCCCGCGTAGTGCCCGGTCTGTTCCTTTTCCAATTGCATCAGCAGATCGTCGAGCAGCGAACTTGCGCCGATGCGGAAGTACTTGGGATCGAGCCAACCGTCGCCGAGCGTTTCTTTGACGATCACGAGATACGCGAGCGCCTGTTTCGTCGTTCGAACGCCGCCCGCAACCTTGAGACCGCGCCGCTCCCCCGTCCGGCGCGCAAAATCACGCAGTGCTTCGCACATCACAAGTGCCGTCGGCGGCGTTGCGTTCGTGCCTACTTTGCCCGTCGATGTCTTGATGAAATCTGCGCCTGCTTCCAAAGCGAGGTCGCTTGCGCGGCGGATATTGTCGTAGGTTCCGAGTTCGCCGGTTTCTAGAATTACTTTCAGACGAACGGGCCGTGCTGAGCCGGTCGAACCACACAATTGTTTGACGCCGACGATCTCGTCGTAGACGGCTCGCTCGCGGCCCGCGAGGAACGCGCCGCGATCGATGACCATGTCGATCTCGTCCGCACCCGCGGCGATTGCGGCCGCCGTATCGGCGAGCTTCACTTCGACATTCGACAGTCCGCTTGGAAACGCGGTCGCTACCGACGCGACGGCGACGTTCGTGCCGCGTAGCGCGTTTTTTGCAACCGCGACGAGGTTGGGATACACGCACACCGCCGCGACGCTCGGCACGTTTGGCCAACCGGGACGCGGACGCACCGCTTTCGCGCACAACGAACGCACGCGCCCTTCCGAATCTTTACCTTCGAGCGTCGTGAAATCGGTGCAGCGAATCGCAAGCGTGATTCCTTCGAGCTTCGCCGACGTTTTGATGGAGCGCTTTCCGAGCGCACCGGCCCGCGCCTCGAGCATAACGGCGTCGACTGACACGGACGGTGCGAGCAAACCCATACGGCCCGCTGAATTCGGTGAAGTCAGCCGACTTCCCGGCCCATCGTACGACGCGATGAGTATGACGACGCAGACATCGACCGCCCGGGGCATGCGCCAACCGGCCGGCGATGAACGAACGGCGAGCGACGGCGTGGACTAAAGCGTTCCGCGCCGTTCCTGTTCTTTTTCGATCGAAACGAAAAGCGCCTTGAAGTTCCCTTTGCCGAACGAAAGGCTGCCTTTGCGTTGGATGATCTCGAAGAAAACGGTCGGGCGGTCCTGGAGCGGCTTGGTGAAAATCTGCAGCATGTAGCCGAGATCGTCGCGGTCGACGAGGATCCGTCGATGACGCAGCACGTCGAGCGCTTCATCGATCTTTCCGACGCGCTCCTCGAGCATGTCGTAGTACGTGTCCGGCGTGTCGAGAAACTCGACGCCGTTGTATTTGAGCGCATCGATCGTTGCGACGATGTCGTCGGTACGGATCGCGATGTGCTGGACGCCCGCACCGTGATAGAAATCCAGATACTCCTCGATCTGCGATTTCTTTTTGCCTTCGGCCGGCTCGTTGATGGGGAACTTCACTTGATGACGCGGGTCGGTCATCACTTTTGATTTGAGCGCGGTGTATTCGGTCGAGATATCGTTGTCGTCGAACGAGACGAGTTGCGAGAAGCCGAAGACCTTTGCGTAGAAATCGCCCCACGCATCCATCTCGCCCCAGCCGACGTTGCCGACGCAGTGATCGATGAATTGCAATTCCGGCTTGTTGCTGCCCGGAATCGAACGCCGCTCTTCCACGAAGCCGGGCATGAAGATCCCGCGATAACGATCGCGCTGTACGAACGTGTGGACGGTGTCGCCGTAGGTCGCAATGGTGGCCGTGATGATGCCGCCGTGCTCGTCGCTCGACTCGGCGGGCGCGGCGACGGATCGCGCGCCGCCCGCGATCGCTTTATCGAACGCCGCGCGCGCGTCATCGACCAGAATCGCGATGTCTTTCACACCGTCGCCGTGCAGCATCACGTGTTTTGAGATGTCGTCATCGGGCACGAGGCTCGCGGTCAGCACGAAACGGATTTTGTTCTGCTCGAGAACGTAACTGCAGCGATTCTTGACGCCCGTTTCCGGCCCCGCATACGCGATCTGGTCGAAACCGAAGGCCGACATGTAGTAGTGGGCTGCCTGCTTTGCGTTGCCCACGTAAAATTCAATGTAATCCCAATCGATACGCGCCAGCGGATTGCTACGCGCTTCCGTCATCGTGCTCATACCGTTCGCTTTAGCGAAGCGTGGAGAGGGGCCCTGTCGAAAGAGCGGTTCATGAGCACGTCTACGCCGCTCCAGCCGAAAGCCCGCGCCGCGTTCGAGCGCCTCATCGACTACGCGGGACTTTTTCCGCCCGCCGGACTGGAAATGCGCGCGGCGATTGCCGAGTACGAGGCGAGCCGCTCCGGTCCGTACGCATGGATGCTGGGCCGTTTCATCGTTCCGGCGACGCGGATCGACGAGTTGCTATCTGAGAGCGCAGCGCGAATTCCCGTCTCGGTGATCGTTGACGCCGGCACGGACCCGCGCGCGTGGTTCGGCAACGCGGCGCGGCTGCTCGACGCGTTGCGGCGCTATCGCGAGCACGAACCGCGTATCGCGATCGAAGCGCTCGAGCTGCCGTTGCCGCCGTTGCTCTCGCAACGCGAAACACATGAAGCCGCCATCGGTCAATTCGCCATGCTGGCCGAGCGCCACGGATTGCGCGAGCTCGTAACGTATGTCGAGATGCCGCGCGACGCGCGGTTGAGCGAACTGCTCGTACCGACGATGGCCGCGTTCGCGCGCTATGGCGTCGGTGCGAAGCTACGCTGCGGCGGCGTTGTTGCGTCGGCGGTTCCATCGCCCGAGGACCTCGCGGCGTTTCTTGCCGCCTCGGGCGATGCGGGTGTGCCGTTCAAAGCTACGGCCGGCCTTCATCATCCGCTGCGGCATTTCAACGCCGCGACGGGATTCGCGATGCACGGTTTTCTCAATGTGCTCGCGGCCGCCGCGCATCGCAATGCGCCGGAGGCAACGCTCGTCGAGATCCTCTCACGCGAAGATGCCCGCGATTTCGATGCACTCGACGCGGATGCGGTCGCGCGCGCGCGGACGGCGTTCGTTTCGTACGGCAGTTGCAGTTTCAGCGAGCCGGTCGACGATTTGATCGAACGTTCGATTCTTCCGCGGGTGTAGCCGACCCGTGGCACACGTTCAATCGTGGCTGGACATTCCGGCCGGCTGCGACTTCACCATGTACAACTTGCCGTACGGAGCGTTTCGCGCCGGCGACGGCCCGACGCGCCTCGGTGTCGCGATCGGCACAAAGATTCTCGACCTCCATGCCCTTGCCGAAACGGGGTTGCTCGACGACATTTGCGATGGGCGAGTGTTGCAAGCCGAACGGCTGAACCCGTTGCTCGCGCTCGGACGTCGGACGTGGAAAGCACTTCGCTTGCGTATCGCGGCGCTTCTGCGCAACGACCGAGCCGCAGACGCGCGGTTGCGCGAACTCAATTCGTCGCGCGTGTTCGTCGATCAGGCAAACGCGAAGATGGCGTTGCCGATAACCGTCGGAGATTACGTCGATTTTTATTCGTCGCTCGAACATGCGACGAATCTCGGAAGAATTTTTCGCCCGGACGGCGAGGCGTTGATGCCCAACTGGCGCCATTTGCCGATCGCCTACCACGGACGTTCGAGCACGATCGTGGTCGGCGGAACGCCGATCGTGCGCCCATCGGGTCAGCGCAAGCCGTCGGGTGCAGACGCGCCGGTCTTCGGACCCAGCACGAAACTCGACATCGAATTGGAGGTCGGATTCGTTACCGGACCCGGAAACGAGCTCGGACGGCCGATCCCGATCGAGAACGCACGCGATCATATCTTCGGCCTCGTGCTCGTGAACGATTGGAGCGCGCGCGACATTCAAGCGTGGGAATATCAGCCGCTTGGACCGTTCCTCGGAAAGTCGTTCGCCACGACGATCTCGCCGTGGATCGTCACCCTCGAAGCGCTAGAGCCGTTTCGCACCGCAGGTCCCGAACAGGAACCGAGCCCGCTGCCATATCTTCGATCGGAAGATCGTTGCGCGTACGACATTTCGCTCGCGGTCGAGCTTCGCACGCAGCGCATGCGCGCGCAAGGATTCGACGCCGCAAACCATCTCGCGAGCGAACTTCAAAGAGATGTATTGGAACATGGCGCAACAGCTCGCGCATGTGACGGTCAATGGTACCGCAATTCGTCCGGGCGATCTCTACGCGTCCGGAACGATCAGCGGCAGCGGATCCGACGCCTGCGGCAGTTTGATCGAGATGACGTGGAACGGCACGCGGCCGTTGCGCGTCGGCGATGAAACGCGCGCGTTTCTCGAAGACGGCGATGAAGTGACGTTGCGCGGCTGGTGCGGCGCGGGTGACTTTCGCGTCGGCTTCGGCGAAGCGCGCGGAACGATTCTACCTGCGCGCTGATGCGCTATGAGATCTGCGGCCACGCGATCGACATCGAAGACGACGAACGTCTGGTGTTTGCGCGCGACGATCTGCGCGTACGGGACGTCGTGCGTTACTATGTGGCGGTCTGGCCTTGGCTCGAGCCGTATCTCCGCGACCGGCCGATCGTCTACGAAACGTTCTTTACGACGATTTCCAGTCCGAATACGTTCGAGCAAGACCCGCCGCGCGGCACGCCGCGCTGGGTGAAACGCACACGCATCGCGGGCCGAGAACGCGACGTCACGTACGCGATCGCGGATTCACCGGCGACGCTCGTCTACCTCGTGAAGCTGCGCATGGTGACGCTGCACGTGTGGATGTCGACGCGTCGTCACATCGAGCGGCCGGATTTTGCACTCTTCGATCTCGACCCGGTCGGTGAGGTTGCACCGAAAATCGTTGCCGCTGCAGCGCTGCGGCTTCGCGAGACGCTGCATGACGCCGGCATATCGAACGCGCTCGTAAAGCTTTCCGGTCGAGGCGGGTTGCACGTGATCGTGCCGCTGGTCCCCGAGCTCGATTACGCGGGCGTTCACGTGTTTGTCGAAACGGTCGCTAACGCCGCTTCGCAACGCGACCCGCGGTACTTCACGCTCGAGCGCGTTGTGGCGCAACGCCCCAGGGGAACGATCTATATCGATGCGAGACAAGTGGGTCGCGGCATGACGATCGTTCCGCCGTTGTCCGTGCGCGCGTGCGACGGTGCTCCCGTATCGATGCCGGTGAGTTGGCGCGACGTCGAGCGCTGGTCGCGCAGCCGTGCGAAGCGGTTTCCCTCCGTCTCAATGTCCGAAGCGCTCGAGATCCTCGGCACGTCGGGCGATCCGTGGAAATGGAAGCCCGTGCGTTTGAGCCGGTTGTCATCATGACGGCGATGCCGGACGTCGAGGCGTTCCTTGCGCTCAATCGAGAGTCGGAAGCATTGCTCTCGCCGCTCGATGATGCGGGCGTGCGCGCATTGATCGCGACCGCGTATTGCGCGTGGTTAACGCCCGAACGCGATGCGATGCTGATCGCGCTCAACGAACGCTCGGTCTACTGCAGCCCGAACTTCACGTGGTTCGCGCGGCGCTACGAGCGCTTCATTTACGTCGATCGCGTCGTCGTCGCGCGATCGTCACGTGGACGCGGGATCGCGCGCGCGCTCTACGAACGGTTGCTGAAACAGGCTCGCGCCGACGAATATCCGGTCGTATGCGCCGAGATCTACTATGATCCGCCAAACCCAGCCTCGGATGCGTTTCACGAATCGATGGGGTTTGTCGAAATAGGACGCGCGTATTTGGAAGACCGCGGCAAGAGCGTGCGCTATCTCGTACGCACGCTCAACCCGGATCAGCCGCCGGCCAACTGATAGACGCCGACGAGCGCCACGACGATTCCGCTTAGCATTTCGCCGTATTTCTCCAGCACACCGAGCCGATGTCGCTGAACGCCGCGCAGACCGGCAATCGATAGCGTAACATACGTCACGATCGTCGCCGCGCCGAAGACCATCGCCATCATGAGCAGCAAGTGCGGACGATACGTCGACGCTGCAAGAAACGCCGGAATTCCCTCAACCATCGGAGATGAGCCGAGAATCAAGAGCAGCGCCGTGCGCCCCGCTACGGTATGACTGTGTTCGTGCAAAACTATGATGTCGCCCGCATCGTGTGCGCCGTGTTGGCGATGCTCGTGCCAATGAACGTGCTCCGTCCCGTCGGCATGGCGGTGCAGATGTGCATGTCCCTCCGCCTGGGCTTCCCGCCAGCCGCCATATGCGATCCAAACCCCGAATGCGACGAGCGCGATCGCGGAGATTAGCGTAACATCACGCGCGTACTGAGCGGCGGCGAGCGAACCTGCGTACCAGACGATCAAACCGAGAAGCAGCGTTGTTGTGACGTGGCCCATGCCGGCAGTTGCCGCAGCACGCGCCGTTTGCGCAACCGTCCAGCCGCGCTGGCGGGCAACAACAACAATCGGTCCCCAATGATCCGGAACGATCGTGTGCAGAATGCCGACGGCGGCTACGGTGAATACGAGGGTTGTTGCTCGATCCATGAGCGGAAGTACTGCTCGTCTTCCACGTCTAGTGCGGTTTGCGCGAGTTGCAACGGCTGGAACGTGTCGACCATGACGGCAATTTCATCGGTCGAGGTTTTTCCGAGACTCGCTTCAACGGCACCGGGTTGCGGGCCGTGCGGTGCGCCCGCTGCGTGCAGGGTGATCGAACCTTCCTCGACGCCGCGCCGGCTCATGAAGTTGCCGCTCACGTAATAGAGCACTTCGTCGCAATCGACGCTCGAGTGATTGTACGGAACCGGAATGGCGAGCGGATGATAGTCGAAGAGACGCGGCACGAAGGCGCAGAACGCGGCGCCGGGTGCTTCGAATGTTGCGTGCGCCGGCGGCGGCTGGTGGAGTTTGCCGGTGATCGGCGCGAACTCTTCGAGGTTGAACGCGTATGGATAACAGTAACCGTCCCAACCAACGACGTCGCACGGATGATTCTGCACGACGTACGTGGCGTAACGTCCCGCGTTGCTCACGCGGATCTCGTATTCGCCCTGCTCGCCGACGGGCGGTTTCAATACGGGCACGCGAAAGTCGCGTTCGTAATACGGCGCGTGCTCTTCGAGTTGGCCGTATTCGTTGCGATACTTTCGCGGGATTTTGACCATGCCCGACGTCTCGTGCACGAGCATGCGCGTCGTTGCGGACGGAACGACGCGGTACGTCGTGCCGGTCGGAATGATGATGTAATCGTTCGCGCGATAGGCAAGCTCGCCGAGATTCGTTTCGATAACGCCTGCGCCGTGGTGAATGAAGAGCAGCTCGTCGCCGCCGGTGTTGCGATACCAGTACTCCATCGGGCAGTCGGCGTTCGCGATGGAGATCAAAACATCGCCGTTGCCGAGGACCGGGCGGCGCGATTCGATCGCATCGCCGCTCGCATCGATCTGGGCGGTCTTGAAGTGACGGTTGCGAAGCGGGTCGTTCGCCAGCAGCCGAACGGCGGGGCGATTCCATTCACGCACATCCAGCGTCGCGGTCGGCGGACGCAAGTGGTAGAGCAGGGAGTAGACGCTCTCGAAGCCCTTCGTGGAAAGCAGTTCTTCCGCGTAAAGTCCGCCGTCCGGACGGCGAAACTGAATGTGCCGTTTGTGCGGGAGCGACCCGGCGCGGACGTATGACGGCATGCGCTACTCCTCTGATGTGGCGGATTCGGCAGCCGCGGATACGGCTCGCTCCGTTGCCGAAAAGCCGTTCGTTTTATGGCTGCCGTCACAGAACGGCTTCGTCTGCGATCCGCCGCAGCGACACAATACGAAATTCTGCTCGACGGCGTACGGGTTTCCGTCTGCGTCCATCAGCGTTACTAAACCTCTAACGAGGTACGGGCCGTTTTCGCGAACTTTGATTGAAACGTCGTGCATAGTGTAGCCGTTCGCCGCCGCGTCGCGGCGAACATGTTACGGGGATCGAATCTCGTAGAGCCCCGTCAGCGTCGTTTGCGCCAAGATGTGCTGCTTGATCCGTTGCTCAACGGCCGGCGCGAGCGCCTGCGTGTCCACGATCGACATAGGATCGATCGTTTCGTTCAGTGCGTAGAGCGTGAAGTGGTAGTGATGCACTTTTCCCGGCGGCGGACACGGGCCGTAATACCCGCGAGAACTTCGCCGTTCCGGCACGCGAGCTTCGAAATGCTTGCGGGGATCGACTGCACGACCCAATGATAAAAGCCGCCGGGATGCGGAGCGTCGGGATCGTGCACGATCAATGCAAAACTTTTCGTGCCTTTCGGTGCGCCGGACCAATGCAGTTCCGGTGAAATGTTTTGCTCCGCCGCAGTCCTTCGCCACCATTGTCACTGGGACGGTTGCGTTCGGTTCAAACGTCGCGCTGAAGCAACTGCAGTGCGAAAAGAAGCGACAAAAGCGACATCTTCGACCTCCTGACATCAACGGCAGGCGCGCGATACAGCGTGTGGTATCATGGCGTGGCCATGACGGGGGTTGGGCTCCACGCGGCGTAAACTTGTGAACCCCGCCAGGACCGGAAGGTAGCAACGGTAAGCGAGCACTTACGGGTGCCGTGGACTCCCTGGCCCTCGTTGTGGTTAACGCAATTCCTTATGCAGACATCTTTAATTCTTACTGCGGTTGCAGTCTTTATTGCCGCGCTCATTGCGCTTGCGATCTACCACCGCATGGTCGTCGCGCCGGCTTTGCAACGCGTGCAGGCGCTCGTGGACGCGCACGACCAGTTGATCGGCGGCGGCGCGAGCGCCTCGCAGCAGCTCGACCGCCTGGACGCCCGGGTGGCTGAGGTGGGCTCGGCGCTTCGTGCCGCCGAGGCGAGGGTAAGCGAACTCGAAGCGTTCGCTGGCACCGATATCTCACGCGTCGGGTTCGTGCGGTACGACGCTTTTGATAATCCCGGCGCTGAACTGTCCTATGCGCTAGCGCTTCTCAATCGGGCAGGCGACGGTGTCGTGATCTCGAGCATTTACTCCCGCGCAGATACGCGAACGTTCGGAAAAGCGGTCCAAGCCTTCACGCCGGCGGTGAACGCGTCAGAAGAAGAACTTCAGGCGATCGAACGCGCGCGTACGGCGAAGAAATGATGCACAAGCGTTATTACATCAAGATCGTCCCGCACGAGGACGAAACCGTTCACGGCTTTCACTTGCGCCGGCGGCACATCGTGGCCGTCATCGTTGCGCTCGCTTTGGTCGTCGTCGTTCCCGGCTTCGAATTGATTCACACGCGTCTGGAAGTCTCGACGATGCAGGGCCAAGCGTCGCATCAGCAAGCGGCGTTGAAGCAGATCGATAGTCAAGCGGAAGCGCTGCGCAAGCAACTGCAGAGCGTGCAAAAGCAAAACCAAGAGATCCGGCAGCTGATCGGTGCGCCGCCGCTGAAGGCGCCCGCGCATTCGGGAACGCAGACGTCGTGGGTCGCGCCGCGCTCGCTGCGCGCGGCGCGGGCACGCATTGCGGCACTGCGCGCGCAAAGCGTTGCGATGGCGCAAGAGTCGGATTCGATGAAGCGCCTGGCGCTGCACGTGCTGAATTTACGTCACCTGCGCGACCTGGCGCGCGCGCAAGTGATCGCTGCGATTCCGTCGATCGATCCCGTTGCCGGAGCGCAAGTCGTAGGGTGTTTCTGTTACCGGACGTCGCCGGACGTAGAGTTTCATCCCGGCGTCGATCTCGGCGCCGATTATGGGGACGCGGTGCGCGCTGCGGCCGCCGGCACAGTCGTCGCGAACGGTTGGGACGGCGGATACGGGATAAAAATCGATATCGATCACGGCAACGGTTATCACACCTGGTACGCGCATCTTTCGAAAGTTGACGTTGGCGTGAGCGCACACGTGTATAAAGGAGAGGTGATCGGCGAGGTGGGCAGCACCGGATTCGCGACGGGCCCGCATTTGCATTACCAAATCATGAAAAACGGCGTCGCCGTCGATCCGACGCCATATCTCGACGGCGTGCCGTCGAATGTCATCGCGAAGCTTCCGTAGAACAGGCACTCCCCGTGAACGGTCTCCTCTGCCAACTCGATCAGATCGTGATTTGGCTCGCTCGCCTGTATTCGCTCGTCTTACTCGTCTATGCGGTGATCTCGTGGATCCCCGATATTCGCGGCGCGTGGGTGCGCTATTTGGCGATGCTCGTAGAACCGGTGCTCGCGCCCGTGCGACGCATCATTCCGCCCGTCGGCGGCCTCGACTTGGCATTCCTCGTCGTATTGCTCGTATTGAATTACCTGATCGTTCCGTTCCTCAGCCGCGCCGCCTACGGCGCGTGCGCCGCGTTGTACTAGATTTATCGTGACGGTGAAAGCCGAGAATCCGCATCGGACGGAACTCGCGGCGAACGTTCGCAACTTCTGCATCATCGCGCATATCGACCACGGCAAGACGACGCTCTCCGATCGCCTGCTCGAAGTGACGAAAACGGTCGAGACGCGCGATCTGGAAGAGCAGGCGCTCGACGCGATGGATTTGGAACGCGAACGCGGTATCACGATTCGCATGCACCCCGTCACGCTGCGCTACAAGGCGCGCGACGGGCAAGCGTATGAATTGAATCTCATCGACACGCCGGGCCACGTCGACTTCTCGTACGAAGTATCGCGTTCGCTCGCGGCGTGCGAAGGTGCGCTGCTCATCATCGATGCCGCGCAAGGTATCGAAGCGCAGACGCTCGCGAATTACCATCTCGCGCTCGAACACGATCTGACGATCATTCCGGTGATCAATAAGATCGATTTGCCGGCCGCGGATCCCGAACGCGTCATGGGCGAAGTCGAGGAGTTGCTCATCATCGAGCGCAGCGAGTGCATACGCGCGAGCGCGAAGAACGGCACCGGAATCGACGAGATTCTCGAAGCGATCGTCACGCGAATCCCGCCGCCGAAGGGGCATCGCGATCACTTGCGCGGCCTCGTCTTCAACGCGCAATTCGATCCCTATCGCGGCGTCGTTTCGTACGTTCGGGTGGTCGACGGCGAACTCAAGCCGGGCAACCGCTTCATGTCGATGGCGCATCAAAAGGTCTATGAATGTACCGAAGTCGGTGTGTTCACGCCGCAAATGCGCCCCACCCCGAAACTCGAGATGGGCAGCGTCGGGTATGTTATTGCGAACGTCAAATCGCTCGGCGACATCGACGTCGGCGACACGCTGACCGAGGCGAACAACCCGGCCCACGTTCCGCTTGCCGGTTATCGCAAGGCGGTGCCGATGGTCTTCTGCGGGCTCTATCCGAATGAAGGCGTCGAGTACGACGATCTACGCGACGCGCTGAACAAAATGAAGTTGAACGATGCGGCGCTATCGTACGAGCCCGAAACATCGGTCGCGCTCGGCTTTGGATTCCGCTGCGGCTTCTTGGGCCTCTTGCACATGGAAATCGTGCAAGAGCGCCTCGAGCGCGACTTCAACCTTGATCTGATTGCGACGTCTCCGTCAGTCGTGTTTCGCGTGACGAGGACCGACGGCGCAGTCGACATGATCGACAATCCGTCGAAGCTTCCGGCGAACAACGTCATCGATACGATCGAGGAGCCGTTCGTCAAGGCAACGATCATCACGCCGCCCGAGTACGTCGGTGCGATCATGGATATCACGATTCAGCGGCGCGGCACCCTTGCAAACATGGAATATCTCCACGACGGCCGCGTGATCTTGACGTTCGAGATGCCGCTGATCGAAGTGATCGTCGATTACTTCGACCAGTTGAAATCGCGCACGAAGGGCTACGCCTCGCTCGACTACGAGATGATCGGCTATCGGGAAGGCGACTTGGTGAAGCTCGAGATTCTGCTTAATGCCGAACCCGTGGACGCGCTATCGTTCATTGTCGCGCGTGAGAAAGCAGCGTCTCGTGGCCGCGCCTTGGCCGAGAGACTAAAGGAATTGATTCCGCGCCAGATGTTCGAAGTCCCGATTCAAGCGGCAATCGGCGGCAAGATCATCGCTCGCGAAACGGTGAGCGCGCAGCGAAAGAACGTTCTTGCCAAGTGCTACGGCGGCGATATCACGCGCAAACGCAAACTCCTGGAGAAGCAGAAGGCGGGAAAAGAGCGCATGAAACGCGTCGGCCGCGTGGAGCTGCCGCAAGAAGCATTCATGGCCGTGTTAAAACTCGCAGACTAGCGACGACACGGTTGTAAACAACGACGCGCGTGCAGACGTACCTCGCGACGAAGAACGCCGGAAAACTCGGTGAGATCCGTAACATGTTCGCCGGCTCGGCGATCGATGTGCGTACGTACGACGGCTACATCGATCCCATAGAAGGCGACGAGACGTACGTAGCAAACGCGCTGTTGAAGGCGCGCGCGCTTCGGGCACAATTGCGCGACGTGCGAATTGAAGCGGCGGTGCTCGCCGACGACAGTGGAATCGAACTCGATGCACTTGGCGGCGGGCCCGGCGTGCTTTCCGCGCGGTACGCGGGGGAAACCACCCCGTGGCCAAAGCGGTTGGAAACGATGATGGACGCGGTTCGAAGGGTTCCGGAAGATCGTCGCGGCGCGCGTTTCGTGTGTGTGATGGCGTTGATTCTGCCGGAGGGTCGCGAGATCGTCGTTGAAGGCGACGTACGCGGACGGATCACGACGGAGCTGCGCGGGGCGAACGGCTTCGGCTACGACCCGATCTTTTACTATCCGCCGATTGGGAAAACATTCGGCGAAATTCCCGAGGCGGAAAAGAACCAATTGAGTCATCGCGGGAAAGCGGCACGGGCGTTGCTGCAGGCACTCGCTACGTGATCGGTTCGACTCAAATCGTCGCCGCGAAAGACGCAGAAATCAGCAAGCTCGCCGCGCGGCGTTGGCCGGACGAGCAAAGCCGGCGGCTGTATGTGAATCTTGGGCAATCGGCTCCCGCGGGATGCTGGGTCGCACGCGACGTCGACGAGCCCGTTGGCATCGCGTTCGTGCACGCGTTGGAAACGGAATGGTTCGTCTCGGATCTGTTCGTCGAACCATCGTTTCGCAATGCCGGACTCGGCTGGAAACTCATGCGTCACGCTACCGCGGATTCCGGCGACGCCTCGCTCGCGGGAATGATCGAGGCCGACGACGTCGGTGCGCTCGCGTTCTTTTTGCGCCGCGGTATGGGTCTGCACGTTCCGGTCCTGCGGATCACGGGCGAAATTCCACGCGAGGACGAGCTCGTGCAAATGGCCGCCGGTGATTACCGGTTCTCGACGGTGCCGCTCGATCCGCACAAACATACGTTTGAAATCAACGCGCTCGACCGCGAAGTGCGCGGAACGGCGCGGCCGCAAGATCACGTCGCCTTCGCGCAACTCGCAACGGGGACGGCGTTCGTCCTGAACGATGAAATCGTCGGATACGCGTACGTGTGGCCCGATGGCCGAATCGGTCCGCTCGTGGCGGCGTCCGGCGCATATCTGATGCAGTTCTTCGGATTCGCGCTGATGTCGTTACGGCGAACGTACGGCGCATCATGGTGCATGGCACTCGTTCCGGGAAGTAACGTCCGCATCATGCGCGCCGCCGTTCGTATCGGACTCACGCTCGATCAAGTACGTATCTTCGCAACAGACCAGCCGCAGATCGATCTCTCACGGTACGTCGGCTTTCACGCACTCGCTTTCTAAACTCGCGGCGCAAAAATGAGAGACATCAGCGACACGATCGTGCATTGATCGCAAGGCAAAGGATCGACGCAGAACTCGCGAAATGTGACGTGCGCCGTCGGGGTGTAGCTCAGTTGGTAGAGCGCGACGTTTGGGACGTTGAGGCCGCTGGTTCGAGCCCAGTCACTCCGAGAGTTGCGAGGGCGTGGTATCCTACGTTGGTGCCGCGCCCTCTTCGAGCGCCCGTGGTCTAACAGGATAAGGCACGAGTCTTCTAAACTCGAAGATGGGGGTTCGAGTCCCTCCGGGCGCGAAAAAACGGCCCGGCTCCGTGCGGTGGTTGTAGCTCAGCTGGTTAGAGCGTCGGTCTGTGGATCCGAAGGTCGCCGGTTCGACCCCGGTCAGCCACCCCGAAATTCGTTGGGAGTCTGTTAAGAAAACAGGCTCCTCTTTGTTTTCGCCGCCTGCTAGGGAGTAGATGGTGCGAGAGGCGAGAAGTCCCAACGCCGTCCATGAAGCGCAACGCCGCGGGGGCGGCATATTGGCGCGAGTCGTTGGGAATAGCGGTTACGGTTGTTACCGCCCTTCTCTTGGCCGTTGTCTTATGGCAAATGAGCCGGCTCGGTGCGGAAGCAGGTCTCGATCGAGCGACGTTGGCGCGCGAGCAGCTCGGCGTTCACGAAACCGAGCGTTTATTGCCGCTGCTGGAGAGCCTCGAGGCGTACCGCGATTCGTTAGTTCTTGACCGTTCCGACTTGGCAGCCCGGCGATACGCCGCAGACGCAGCGATCGCCGCACTGAACGCGGACTTCCATCAGGGCGGCGCAGCGCAGCTCGGCATCACAAGCCGTTGGGACGCGCTCAAAAAGAGCTGGACCGAGGTACGAAACCTCGCGCCCGGTGCGTCATCGCTCGATGCGATGAGACAGTTCGCGCGTCCGATTGTCGATCTGTTCAATGCCGTTCAGGATTCGTCGAATCTTACGTACGACCCGACTCCGAGCGCGCAGAACCTCGGCCTCGGATTTGTTTACGAAACCCCGTATGCGATATCGGCAGCGCAACGCCTTGCAACGCTCGTCGAGCTTGGCGTCAATCAGCGCGGATTGGATCTTCAGCAACGCATGTTCCTCGCGAACGCGATCGGTGCCGTACGCAGCGGGACCGACCTGAGCAGCGACGGTTTACCGCAAGTCGCGCGGCGGCTTACCGCGATGATTCCGAGCCGTGCTGCCGAGTGGGCGCGGCTACCGGTTCTCGCGCGAGAACTGTCGCAGCGCGGCGCAGAATTCGCGGACTGGGCGTCGACGAATGCGATGCTCACCGACGTACCGAACGTGGGCAACGCGCAGATCGCCATGCACATGCAGAACGTGCAGCGCGCGGCGCTCGCGATGCACGAGGCAGAGCGCGCAGCACTCGACGCAAATCTGAAACGGCGCGGCGAGGTTCAAGCACAACGCAATCGGTACTTCTACCTGGCGTTCGTGATCGGCGCGCTGATGATCGTCGGCATCATGCTTACGATCGCGCAGCTCATCGGTCGCCGCGGCCGCCTCGCGCTCCGTCGAGCGCAACAGGAGTCCGCGCGCCTTCACGCCGAGCTCGCGCGGCAGAAAGCGGAAGAAGCGCTGCATCTATCCGAGGCGCAATTCCGCGCCGTGTTCGATGGAGCGGCGGTCGGCATTGCGGTCGTGAATCGCGACGGCGTGCTTGTGGATGCGAACGCGGTCTTCCGCACGATGTTCGGCGAATCGATAATGCACGCGCTCGAGGGCCACGAAGCGGAGCTCGCGGTACTGCTCGCCGGCCAAAGCGAGACGTTCGAGTTCGAGCAGACATCGCGTTCGCCGAGCGGCCAAGAGATTTGGACCGATGTGACCGTTTCCGTCGTGAACGATGATGACGATGAACCGCTCTTCGCGATCTGCATGTTTCGAGATAAGACGGCGCTCAAGCACAGCGAACGGCGCATGCAGCACGATAAGACGCACGACAGTTTGACCGGACTTCCGAACCGTCACCTCTTCGAACACGCGCTGTGCAACCGCTTCGATGAAGCAAACGCACTGCTCGATTCGTTTTTCGCGGTTCTCTTCGTCGATCTCGAACACTTTAAAGACGTCAACGAGTCGTTAGGACATGCGGCAGGTGATCTCGTGCTTACGCAAATCGCGGGGCGTCTACGCTCGTGCGTCGATACACGTGACGTGGTGGCTCGCCTCGGGGGCGACGAATTCGCGGTTCTCATCCACTCGCTCAGCGATATTCTGCATGTCGAGTCGCTCGCGCGACGCATCTTGAATAATCTCTCCAAGTCGGTGCCGATCGGTTCCAAAGGCGTGTACCTCGGGGCAAGCGTCGGAATTGCGATCGGCTCAGCGAGCTACGAGCGTGCCGAGGACGTCATGCGGGACGCCGAAATTGCGATGCAGCACGCAAAGAGCATGGGAGCGCCGCGCTACGCCGTCTTCGATTCGAAAATGCACGCGCGCGCGCAGAAACGGCTGCAATTGATCAGCGACATGCGCCTCGCGCTGGAGCGCAACGAGTTTCGCCTGCTCTACCAACCGATCGTCAATATTTCCGACGGCGCCGCTGTGGGTTGCGAGGCGCTCATTCGCTGGGACCATCCGTCGCAAGGCGTCGTGGCGCCGAGTGAATTCATCCCTCTCGCCGAACAAACCGGACTCGCGTCCGCGATCGGCCGGTTCGTCCTTCAAACGGCAGCAGCGCAGCTCGCTGCATGGCGACGAAACCGTGGCGGGACGATGGACTTCACGATGCATGTGAATATTTCGGCGAGCGAACTGAGCGACCCCGAATTCGAACGTATGTTGGTACAGGTCATCGAACACCACCGGCTCGCGCCTTCGGACTTGACGCTCGAAATTACCGAAGGCCTCGTTCTCGACGCAGGGACGCGCGCGAACGTCACGCTCGAGCGCATCCGCGACCTCGGATTCAAGATCTGCATCGACGACTTCGGGACGGGGTATTCGTCGATGCGTTATTTGCAGCAGTTCAAAGTTGACGCGATCAAGATCGATCGTTCGTTTGTGGCCGCGAGCGACGGCGATCTTGCGAGCGAGCCGATCGTGCGTACGCTGATGACACTTGCCGAAGCGTTCGACGTGCGCGTCGTTGCCGAAGGCGTAGAAACGGCCCGTCAGCGTGAAGCGCTGCGCAATGCCGGGTGCCGTCACGCGCAGGGCTACTTATATTCCCGCGCGCTTTCCGCCGCCGAACTGGCTGCGATATATCCCGACATTCTTGGACGCGCGTCGCGCACGGTCTCCGCGTAACCTGCAGGAGCACCCGGCGCAATCGCGTATGATGCGGTGCCTGAAATCCGGGCGTAGGAGCCGAACGTGCGCCTTTAGCTCAGTCGGTAGAGCAGCGGACTTTTAATCCGTTGGTCCCGGGTTCGAGTCCCGGAGGGCGCAGAGCACACGCACCGCTAGCTCAATGGTAGAGCAGTTGACTCTTAATCAATTGGTTCGGGGTTCGAGTCCCTGGCGGTGCAGATAATAGAAAGCCCGCGATGCCGGCAAACGGAATCGCGGGCTTTGCGTTTGCGTAACTCACGTAACGATCACTTCGCCCACAGCGTGCCCGTCGATCTCAGGTGATCGAAGAGCCGTCGAAGGTCACGAAGTGACGAGCTCTTCCTCATAGTAGAAGTTCGGATCGAGCACGCTCACTTGTTGGATGCTGTCGACGGGCAAGCCGTTGACCGAGGCCGCTTCACGAAACGCCGCTTCGTTCGTCCATCATACACGCAAAACGCCATCGTTTTTATCGACGGAGACGTAGGAATGCACCCTCGTCACGCCGTTTTTCGTGTTATTTCCGACAACGTTCAGGCAGATCGCGGCTCTGCCCGCGTTGCTCGGGACGTGCAGTCCCTGCGCGACCGTCCGCTGGACCATATATCTCGGCATGCGGCCCCCGGTCGCTTGTCCGTAATCACTCGTGCGTTTGACGACTTGCTCCCGCCGGGGAAGCACCCGGAAACATTCTGCTGCCGTACGGTGTAATGCGTAGCGTGAGGATGCGAACGGTGTTTTCGACGGTAGCGTCGGCGGCGATCTGCGTGAGCGTGCTCGCGATCCCGGCGCAAGCGCAACCCGATCCGTATCAAATTTTCGCCAACGCTCGGCAATACTGGATGCAGCAACGCTATCCGGCGCAACTGCAATATCGCATTGCCGTCGACATTACCGAGGGCGGAAAAAAACGCGTCGAACATTACGACTCGACGTACGATGCGGTCAACGACGTAGTCGACGTCGATCCGACGAGCGATTACGAACACGACCACCCCGTAAAGCCGACCGGTATGAATTTCGGCATCCTCGGCGTTCGTCTCAACAAACCACTACCGACTGCTGATTTTCTCGGCGTGCCGAAATTGCGTCCGAACTATTCGTTCGGAATGGCGCCGTTCGTGCCGGCGCCCTCGCCGACGCCCTTCAATTCGATGGCGCTCGTCGACGAGATTCGCAAAGAGTTTCACGATCCCAATCCGCATGAGCCGAAGCCGTCACCGTCGCCGTCGTTGCCTGAAATCGCAACGGTATTCGCCCAGAATCGCCAGTATACAATCGCGTTGCTGGGAACCGACACGATCGACGGCCACGGGTGTTATCATCTCGGTCTCAAACCGGTGAAGGATCCGGGACGCTACCGCATTCGCGAAGCATGGATCGACGAATCGACGTTTGCACCTTGGCAGTTGAAGGACGCGACGAATTTCGTCTCCGGAGATGCGACGTCAGTTCCGTGGACGATTCGGTTTGCAGACATCGCGGGCGCGCACTACATCAGCGAAGAAGATGCGGACGCGCCGGTCGCGACGCAAGGTGAAATCTACACGCGCGCCGCTCTCCGCTTCGAATCGATTGTTGCGACAACGACGCCGCAACGCATTGAACTTGCCGGCAGTAGTCGCGAAACGCTCGAAGAACCGGACTCGAACTAGCGGGAGAAGGAAAAGGACCCTGCGCGTTCTATCTATCGTGGTCGCCGCCGGGCAAGTGGCGGAACTGGCAGACGCGCTGGATTTAGGTTCCAGTGGGGCAACCCGTCAGAGTTCGAGTCTCTGCTTGCCCACCATGCCAACCAGATGCAGCGATAGACGAAGGCAGTTCTAAACGGCGCTACGGTTCTTTTTGTTCGGTGTGCGGAAGTAGCTCAGTGGTAGAGCATCGCCTTGCCAAGGCGAGGGTCGCGAGTTCGAATCTCGTCTTCCGCTCCACGACCTTTATCAGGGGCGCAGGCGCTCGCGCGCCCAAGCGCTCCTTTCGGTTTGTCGACCTCCAGAAAGCAGTCGCCTGTTGAGTAGCTCGACCCTCAATCGCCTTGCTCCGACGCAGGTGGAGCTCGAAATCCCGATCACACCCGAGGAGCTCGCCGCCGCCGAAGAGCGCGCCTTCCGCAAGCTCGCGAAAAATGTGAAGCTGCCGGGATTCCGCGCCGGCAAAGTTCCGCGCAAGATCTTCGAGCAGACGTACGGCACAAACTCAATCACGAGCCAAGCTATGGAAGACATCGTCCCCGAGGTCTATGCGAAGGCGGTGCGCGAACACGCTCTCGATCCCGTCGATCGTCCGAAGATGGAGCTGCTCCCCGTAGAGGAAGGGCAGCCACCGAAGCTCAAGGCGCTCGTCGACGTGCGCCCCGACATCGATCTGGGCCAATATAAAGGAATAGAAGTCGAGCGCGAGGCGGTCGACATCAGCGACGAGGACGTCGAACGCAGCATCCAATCGCTCGCGAAGGAGCGCGGCACGCTTGTCCCGGTCGAGCGACCGGCGCAACTCGGCGACGTCGTTACGATAGACTATGAAGGGACGATCGACGGCGTCCCGTTCGACGGCGGCAGTGCGCAGGCGCAGATGACCGAGCTCGAAGAGGACCAATTCATTCCCGGATTTGCCAGCGGCATTGCCGGCATGAGCGCGGGCGACACCAAGCAAGTCGAGGCGATTTTTCCACAGGACTATCCACAGGAAGAGCTGGCCGGCAAAACGGCCGTTTTTTCGGTCAACCTCCACGACGTGAAGGCGCTCGAGCTTCCGGCGGTCGATGACGAGTTTGCGAAGTCGATTTCCGAGAATGAGACGCTCGATGCACTTCGCGCCGACGTGCGCAAGCGGCTCGAAACGATTTCCGAATCACGCGCACGCCGTGGCGTCGGCAACGCGGTCATGGAAAAGCTCCTTGCCACGCGTGACTTTCCATTGCCCGACGTGCTGGTCGAGCGCGAAATCGAACACATGATCAGTGATGCGGCGGGCTCCGCCGCGCGTGCCGGTGTCAGCTTTGAGGACTCCCTGAAGGAAGCGGGGAAGACCGAGGACGACCTGCGCTCGGAATACCGAGCGGACGCGCAGACTCGCGTCAAAGGCACCTTATTAATTGAAGCGATCGCGAAAGCCGAAAATATCAATGCCACGCCGGCGGATGTTGCCGAAGAACTCGCCGCACTTGCGCGGCAGTACGGCCAGCCCATGGACCGCATTCGCAAAGCCCTCGGAAACAACGTATTATCGTTGATGGACGGCATTGTCCGGAACAAGACGCTGGACTTCCTCATCGACAACGCAAAGATCGTCGACAAAGAGAAGTAGGGGTAGCTCCGGGCAACTTCGTAGCGGGACCGGTAGTTAGAAGAACAGCGACAGCTAGAGTAAAAGCGATTGCGAAATGCGGGACCCCGCGGCGGAGCCGTGGGGGGTGCGTAGTGCGAGGCACGTAGCGCTTTCGGACCAATGGGGTCCCCGAATCTTCGCTAGAAAATTTGGGGAGAGATTTGTGGGTCATTTAGTACCGATGGTCGTCGAGCAGAGCGCGCGTGGTGAACGCGCGTACGACATCTACTCGCGGCTACTCAAAGACCGGATCGTCTTCGTCGGCGGTCCGATCGACGATCACTTGGCAAACCTCGTGATCGCGCAGTTGCTGTTCCTTGAAAAAGAAGATCCCGATAAAGACATCGATATGTACGTGAACTCGCCGGGCGGCAGCGTCACTGCAGGTCTTGCGATCTATGATGCGATGCGTTTCATCAAACCAGACGTCGCAACGATTTGTATGGGGATGGCGGCCTCGATGGGTTCGGTGCTTCTGACCGGCGGCGCAGCCGGAAAGCGTTACTCGCTGCCGCATTCAAAGATTCTGATCCATCAGCCGTGGGTCTCGCAGATCGGGGGCCAGGCCACCGACGTCGAAATCGCGGCACGCGACCTTATCGCGACGCGTCATACGATCGCGCGCATTTACGAAAAGACGACGCAAAAGCCACTCGAGCAGATCCTCAAGGACATCGATCGGGACTACTACATGACCTCCGATGAAGCCAAGGACTACGGGATTATCGATCACGTTATCGAAGACCGTGGGGCCTTGTCGACGCCGGCTTAGCCGAGGAGGACGCCCGTAACTGATGTTCCGTTTCGGAGACGAGAAGGGTCAACTCAAGTGCAGTTTCTGCGGGAAGTCGCAGGAGCAAGTGCGCAAGTTGATCGCAGGACCGGGCGTGTACATTTGCGACGAATGTATCGAGCTCTGCAACGAGATTATCGAAGAAGAGCTTTATAAGAACGTCGACGAGAATCTGCGGCTGCGCAACATTCCGAAGCCGAAAGAAATCAACCACATTCTAAATCAGTATGTGATCGGCCAGGAACGCGCGAAGAAATCGCTCGCGGTCGCGGTATACAATCACTACAAGCGCATCAACGCCGGCGGCACCGCGGACGACGTCGAGCTGCAGAAGTCGAACATTTTGCTCGTCGGCCCGACCGGTTCCGGCAAGACCTATCTGGCGCAAACACTCGCGAAGATACTCGACGTTCCGCTCGCAATGGCTGATGCGACGTCGCTCACCGAGGCGGGCTACGTCGGCGAAGACGTCGAGAACATTCTGCTGAAGTTAATTCAAGCGGCGGATTACGACGTGAAGCGCGCCGAAAAAGGGATCGTCTACATCGACGAGATCGACAAGATCGCGCGCAAGAGCGAGAACCCGTCGATCACACGCGACGTGTCCGGCGAAGGCGTGCAGCAAGCGCTGCTCAAGATTCTCGAAGGCACGACGGCGAACGTGCCTCCACAGGGTGGGCGCAAACATCCGCATCAGGAATTCATTCAGATCGACACGACGAACGTCTTGTTTATCTGCGGTGGCGCGTTCGACGGGCTGGAGCGGATTATTGAATCTCGTGTTTCCGCGAACAACATGGGCTTCCGCGCGACCCCCGAAGGAAAGAAAGACGCGCGCACGGGCAAGTTGCTGCAATCGCTCATGCCCGAAGATCTGTTGAAGTTCGGCTTGATCCCCGAATTCATCGGACGCCTCCCAATCGTCGTCACGCTCGATGCGCTCGATGAGCTCGCGCTGCGCCGAATTCTCACCGAACCCCGCAATGCGCTCGTCCGTCAGTTCCAGAAGATCATGACCATGGACGGCGTCGACCTGCAATTCACGAAAGACGCGCTCGTTGCGATCGCGACCAAGGCGCAGAGCCGCAAGACGGGCGCGCGTGGTTTGCGTTCGATTCTCGAAGAGACGATGCTGGACGTCATGTACGACCTGCCGTCGCTGCAAGGCGTCAAGAAGTGCATCATCAACAAAGACGTCATCGAGAAGAAAGACCCGCCGACGCTGATCTATCAAGAGCAAAAGAAAGAGCCGGCCTAACGCAACGTCGCCGCGAATACCAGCCACGACCCTCGCAATCGCTCGAGGGTCGTTTCATCTATCCCTGCCCGGGAAGGACACCCCCAAATTTCTGGACCATTAGCCTTAAAGGCATGAATGCAACGCCATTCGTAACGAGCGCATTAGCGTGAATTGTTCTCCGGGGCATCAGCCGTACGATGAGTGCGAGCCGACAGCATTGATCCCGGCGTGGTGGAGTGCGTTTATGTTCCGCGTACTCAACCCTCGCCAGATTTGCATGTACCTCTATCTCGCGATGTTGAGCGACAAAGGCGCGTGCAGTCCGACGATCGAGCAGATCCGCGAAGACCTCGGCCTCTACTCACCGTCGATGGTGTTCGAAGCGCTCGCCGTCCTCGAAGAGCTGGCATTCATGTCGCGGGAACGTCGATCATTTCCCGGCGTCCGGGCCAAGCGCAACGTCTACCGCCGTCCGCCGTGCGAAGCGACGATTCTGCGGCTGTTGGAACGCGACCGCATCGACGCCGAACTGCGTCCGAAGGGCGGCGGTTCGCCCGCGTCGCAAGAGTCGCAAGTCCTTGTCGTGGACGGCCTACGCCAAGCGCTCGGAGACGACTACGAGCGTTACGCTCGCGCGGCGCCGGCGACAAAGCGCGACGTGCTCATCGAAATTCTGGAAGGTATACTCTCGAATCGAACCGCGGGATAGGAGCGTTCGATATGTCCGACGACCTCGCCCAGATCGACGTTCGCGAACACAAAGGAACGCCGGTGGTTTGGATTTCCGGCGATATCGATCTCTCGAACGCGAACCTGCTCCGTGATGCGCTCCAGCGGGTGGGGGCCGTTCGCGCGATGGCAATCGACATGACAAATGTAGCCTTCATCGACTCCACCGGGCTGAACGCGATCGCACAGTACGGCCGTCGTATGCTCGAGAACGGGAACAGCGTCTACTTGATCGTGACGCGGCCGCCGCTCCGGAAGATTTTCGAAATCACCAGCCTCGACCAGCACTTTACGGTGCTCAAGTCGCTCGACGATCTTCCGTAGAGGACGAGAGCGGCCGCGCCGGCACGCCGCCTACACGAGCCCCGGGTTCGACATCGCGTACCACAACGGCGCCCGCGGCAATTACGGCGTGGTGGCCGATTCGCACGCCGGGCACGATGATGGCGCCCGAATAGATCAGCACGTGATCCTCGACCGTCACGGGTGCGACGTCGACGGGTAGCGGCAATATCTCGGTTTGCGCGAGCGGAATCGGACGGCCCTGTTGCGTCGTGATGTGCACGTGCGCCCCCATGTGCACGTTGTTTCCGATCGTCAGACCGCCGCCGCCCCATAAGACGGTGTACGGTCCGATCTCGACACTGTCGCCGATATGGATGAAGCCGCGACGGTCGTTCACGCTGCTCGGATTTAGATAGGCGCCGTAATCGAGGAACACATTCGATCCGAATGTGATCCGGTCCGCGCCTCGAACGATCGCGCCCTCGGCTATCAGTACACCGCGGATTTGCTCGGCCTTCCGGCGCTGCCGCGGTGCAATTCCGAGTCGTCGTAGCGGGTTCATCGGCGTAATCATCGCCCAATTCAGCCGTCACTGAAAGTGCGTATGGCCTGCGCTTAAGGGGTCGACCGTCCTAAGCGTCATGAGCGCGATGAGCCTCGATGTGCTGTGAGGCTGCCTATAGGATTAAACCCTGGGGTTGGCTACTTCTATAGGAGCTGGTGCATGCGCGTGTCCAACGGCTGTCGATTCATTCTTTTCGGAACAATGGCTGCGGCGTTGGCCTCATGCGGCGCTGGCTCGGGGTCCGGCCAGCTGCCGCGCGCCGACGTGCCGAGGAGCCTCAGGTCCGAGGTCAGTGCGACGTTGCAGCCGTCGCCGCTACCGACCACGATCGTGCTCGCGTCGGGCAGGACCATCGGCCAGCCCAACGTGTTCGCGCCGCCTCGCGGCGATACGTCAAATGGAGGAACAGGGCAACCGGTCGACGGGATTCCGTGCGGCAATATGGTCGACAACCAGTTCCACGTTCACTCGTTCGTGGGCGTTCTCGTTAACGGCATGCAACCGGCGATCCCGGACTCGATCGGCCTGCACGGGCCGGGTCCGCTGATCAACGGGTTCGTTAACTCCGCAAACTGCTTTTACGAGATTCACACGCATGACGCAAGCGGAATGGTTCACCAAGAAGCCGCGACAAGCGTTACGGACGCCGGCTCGGTCTTCACGCTCGGCGACTTTCTAGATATATGGGGACAGACGCTGACGGCCAACGGCTTCGGTCCGTTTTCGGGGCTCGTGCAGGTCGACGTTGCGCGACCACCGTTGCGGCAGCAGTACGTCGGCAACTACAGCGCCTACTCGGGCGACCCAACGCAGATCCCGCTGTACTCGCATGAAGCGATTTGGATTCAAGTCGGCGAACCCTACCGTACGCCAAGCCAGCTGCCGACGGTTCGATTTTATACCGAATACTAGAGCGGCAGGCACATTCGCGTCGGTGCCGGGGTCGACGGTCCCAATCCCGTTGAGCGCCCTGCAACTTTCTTGATTCTTCGTACGCGCCGTACGATGAGGTCACACCTATGAATGAGATCCAGAGTGCCAAGCCGCGCCGGTTACGGTCGCTTCTTTGGCTCGCGCTCGTCGTGGCCGACGCGATCGCCGCCGCTCTCGCGCTCGCGCTCGCGCAGAGCCTTGGCTTCGGCCCGGGATCGTTCGTGCAGCTCGTGGAACTCGCCGCCGTCTTTATCGCCTTCGGCGCTTATGTCGATCTGCGGTACGAGAATGCGCAGGTATTCGACTCGCTCAGCGACGCGCGGCGCCTCGCCGCAGCGTGTACCGGGGTGCTTGTTGCACTAGCGATCGATTTTGCGCGCGCCGGCCGTTTCGAGCCGGCGTTTTTAAGTACGGCGCTCGTCGCGGCCGCATTTATGCTTGTCTTGCAGAGCGCCGTGCATACCGCGCTGCTCGGCGTTCGTGATTGGTTATTGCGGCGGCGTCCGCACGCACGCCGCGTTTTGATCGTGGGACATGGCGTTGCCGCACAGTCGTTTGCGTATGCGGCGCGCGAGGACCGTTCGCTGCCGATCCACGTCGTCGGTTGCGTCGACGACGGCATCTCGGAAAAGCGCATCGAGGGCGTACGCATCCTGGGACGCGTCGATCAGCTGCCTGAGCTGATTCTCCAGCACCGCATTGATTCGGTGGTCGTTGCAATCACCGGCGCGCCGCTCGCATTAACGAACCGCATCAAAGAAGTGTGCATGGAGATCCCCGAGGGTGATCGGCCGTCGGTCACGATGGTTCCCGATGCCTCGGAGTTGTTGACCGAACGCACGACGACGGCGGTTTCCAACGTTCGCGACATTCGACTGGAAGACGTTCTTCAGCGCGATCCGGTCGTCATCGATACCGCGGCGGTCCGTCCGCACCTCGAATCGCAAGTCGTCCTCGTCACCGGCGCCGGCGGATCGATCGGCAGCGAAATCTGCCGCCAAATTGCGACCTTTAATCCCGAACTGCTCTTGCTCTTGGGTCACGGCGAGAACAGTTTGTTCATGATTTCCGAAGAGCTGCGAAACCAGTATCACTTCAAAAACACGAGAATGGTTTTGGCGGACGTTGGCGACGCGTCGGCGATCCGTAACGTCTTCATGACGTATCGCCCGAGCATCGTCTTGCACGCCGCTGCGCACAAACACGTTCCCATCATCGAAGACAATGTCTGCGAAGCGGTTCGCAATAATATCGTCGGAACGAAGACCGTCGCGCTTGCGGCCGCCGCCGCGGGCGTTCGCAAATTCGTGCTGCTTTCAACCGACAAGGCGGTCAATCCGACGAGCGTGATGGGAGCCACGAAACGGATGGCGGAACTGATCTGCCATTCATTCGCCGGCGGCAGCGCGACCGAGTTCGTTTCCGTTCGCTTTGGAAATGTGCTCGGCAGCCGCGGAAGCGTTATACCGATCTTCAAAGCACAGATTCAAAGCGGCGGCCCCGTTACGATCACGCATCGGGATATGGTTCGCTACTTCATGACCATTCCTGAAGCCGTCTCGCTCGTGCTGCAAGCGATGACGATGGGAACCGATGGCGAGGTTTTCGTCCTCGACATGGGCGGACCGATCAAAATCATCGACTTGGCAGAGACGCTCATTCGGCTCTCCGGCCTCGAACCGTACACGGACGTCGACATCATCGAGTTGGGTATGCGCCCTGGCGAACGGCTCTTCGAACAGATCCTCACGCACGGTGAGGGTATAACGCAGACCAGTCACGACCGGCTTTTCATCGCGAAGCAAGAGCGGCTCGACTACGCATATCTCAACGACGGAATCGAACGGTTAAAAGCCGCTGTTCGCCGCTCCGACACGCTTGCGTGCGTTTCAGTTTTGCGCGAATTCGTTCCGGAATTCCATCCCGGCCAGCACTTGTTCCCCGCGCAGCAGCGCCTGGAAAGCGCGACGTCGCTCGAGGTCACCGGCGACAAGGAACAAGTGCAGAAATCGCTTGCCATGACGAACGTCTCTTCCTGAGGGGTAAACTGTGATATCGTTGGAAACCCGGTCCGTGTCCGCAGACGGATTAAAGCAAAAAATCATCGACCGCACGGCGCTGATCGGCGTCGTCGGGATTGGTTACGTCGGACTTCCGCTCGCCGTTGAGAAGGCTAAAGTAGGCTTTACGGTTCTCGGATTCGATCGCAACCCGATTCGTGTGGATCAGGTGAACCAAGGGCTGAACTACATCCGTGACGTCGACGACAAAGATCTCGCGGAAATCGTCGAGAACGCGAAGCTCAGCGCAACGACCGATTTCAGCCAGTTAGGACGTTGCGATTGCATCGTCATTTGCGTACCGACCCCGTTGACGGCGAATAAAGAACCGGACATCTCGTACATCAAGAATGTGGCGCACGAGATCATCAAATACATGCGCCCGGGACAGTTGATCAGCCTCGAGAGCACGACCTATCCCGGCACCACCGAAGAAGTCTTGCTCAAGATTCTCTCGGAATCGGGATTGACCGTCGGCGAAGATTTCTTCCTGTCGTTCTCGCCCGAGCGAGTCGATCCGGGAAACGCGCGCTATACCACCAAGAACACGAACAAAGTCGTCGGCGGTGTGACGAGCACGTGTCTCGACGTCGCGATGTGCTTCTATCAGCAGACGATCCTCAACGTCGTCGCGGTCAGTTCAACGAAAGTCGCCGAGATGACGAAGGTATTCGAGAACACGTTCCGCGCCGTCAACATCGCTCTCGTGAACGAGATGGCGTTGCTGTGCGACCGCCTCGGAATCAGCGTTTGGGACGTCATCGAAGCAGCCGCAACGAAGCCGTTCGGCATCATGCGTTTCGAGCCAGGCCCCGGTGTCGGCGGCCATTGCATTCCGCTCGATCCGTTCTATCTCGCGTGGAAGGCGCGCGAGTACGATATGAACGTCCGCTTCATCGAACTCGCCGGCGAGATCAACTGGACGATGCCGTACTTCGTTCGCGAGAAGGTGATACGCACGCTCAATGAGTCGGGCTAAGTCGCTCAAAGGCGCAGACATTTTCGCGCTCGGCGTTGCGTACAAGAAAGACATCGAAGATTGGCGTGAATCGCCCGCGCTCAAGGTGTTGGATCTCTTGAAACGCGATGGCGCGCGCGTGAATTTTCACGACCCCCACGTGCCGAACTTCGTCGACGAGCACGGTGAAAGCTGGCACTCGATCCCGCTCTCGCAAGAGATGCTGGAACGCGCCGATTGCGTGCTGATCCTCACGGATCACAGTTCGATC
Source organism: Vulcanimicrobiia bacterium (assembly GCA_963737065.1). Classification (GTDB taxonomy): domain Bacteria; phylum Vulcanimicrobiota; class Vulcanimicrobiia; order Vulcanimicrobiales; family Vulcanimicrobiaceae; genus JAMXLG01. The sequence continues at coordinate 10,662 of CAVTRC010000001.1, read as the reverse complement.
GATTATGCCGCCGTGTGCAATTCCGCCAAAGCGGTTGTCGATACGCGCAATGCCACGCGCAATGTCGTGGACCGCCGCGAGAACGTGACGCTGATATGATGACGGGAACACCACGGATCGGCATCGTAGGGGCCGGCTATTGGGGCGCAAATCTCGTTCGCGTTTGCGACGAATTGGGTGTACTGGATTCGGTATGCGATGCGAACCCGGCTATTCTCGAATCGACGCACAAGAAGTATCCGGCGCTTCATCTTGACAGCGATTTTCGCGCGCTGTTGCAGCGCCCGATCGACGGCGTCATCATCGCTGCGCCGGTCGCGGTGCATTCCATGCTCGCACTCGAGGCAATCGCCGCCGGTAAGCACGTCTTCGTCGAGAAGCCGCTCGCGATGACGGCCGAAGATGCGCGGCAGATCGTCACGGCTGCCAATGAGGCGGGCGTGCAAGTGATGACCGGCCACGTGCTGCTCTATCACCCCGCCGTGCGCCGGCTCTTACGATTGATCAACGAAGGCGCGATCGGAGCGGTGCGGCACATCCGTTCGCGACGTCTGTCGTTCGGACGTGTGCGCGCGCACGAAAACGTCTGGTGGAGTTTTGCTCCGCACGACGTGGCGCTCGTCCTCGAGATATTCGAACGCGAGCGGCCGGAACGCGTCCGCGGTTCGCTGCTGAAGTTCGTGCGTCCGAATATCGCCGATTTTGCGTATGCCGACTTGTTCTTCAAGAGCGGGCGAACCGCGCACATCGAAGTGAACTGGCTCGACCCCGACAAAACCGCACGCCTCGACGTGTTCGGGCAGAACGGCGTCATCACGCTGATCGACTCGCGCAACGGCGCGGTGCTCACATTGACGCCGTGCGGCGACCGTCCCGATGCAAACGGCAACGCGGAATTGTGGCGGGATGAGCCGCAGACGGTCTCGTTCGAAGCGGGCGAGCCGCTCAAACTCGAAGTTCAAGCATTCCTTCGCGCGATCACGGAGGGCATCGTGCCCATCACCGACGGCGAAGAGGGCATGCAAGTCGTGGAAGTGCTCAGCATGCTGGGCGCGCAATCCACTCGTCCAATGGAGGCTATCGTTTGACCGTCACCGACAAGATCGAGCGCAATTACTTCGTCCATGAGTCGTCGTATGTTGACGAGCCGTGCGAGATCGGAGAAGGAACGAAGATCTGGCACTTCAGCCACGTCATGCGAAACAGCAAGGTCGGCAACAACTGTTCGATCGGACAGAACGTCGTCATCTCGCCGAACGTAACGATCGGTAACAACGTCAAGATCCAAAACAACGTCTCGGTGTACGAAGGCGTCGTGCTCGAAGACGACGTTTTTTGCGGACCGAGCATGGTGTTCACCAACGTGACCACGCCGCGCTCCGGCACGCCCCGCAATACTTCGGACGACTACGCCGCCACGGTGGTGAAGCGCGGAGCGTCGATCGGCGCGAACGCAACGATCGTCTGCGGCCATACGCTTGGAGAATACGCATTCGTCGGCGCCGGTTCCGTCGTTACGAAAGATGTTCCGGCTTACGCGATGGTTTATGGTAATCCGGCGCGCGTTCGCGGATATGCGTGCGAATGCGGCGTCAAGCTCGAATTCGAAGGCGACCGTGCCGCTTGCACGGAGTGTTCACGCCGGTACGAAAAGTCCGGTGAAGTCGTGCGAAAGGTCTAACCCAACGTGCTCCCGATTTTGGATCTCACCGAGCAGTTTCACTCGATCCGCCCGGACGTGATGAAGGCGATAGAAGCCGTGCTTGAGAGCGGCGTCTACATCAACGGTCCCAACGTGAAGGCGCTCGAAGCGGAGATCGCAGCATACGTCGGCGCGGCGCACGCGGTCGGATTGAATTCCGGAACCGACGCGTTGCATCTCGCGCTGCGCGCGCTCGACATCGGCCCCGGCGACGAAGTGATCACCACGCCGTTCACGTTTGTAGCGACGACCGAGGCGATCGGTATCGTGGGCGCAACCCCGGTGTTCGTCGACATCGACCCGGTCACGTTCAACATCGATCCCGGCGCAATTCGCGCCGCGATCACGCCGCGCACGAAAGCAATCCTTCCGATTCATCTCTACGGATTACCGGCGCCGATGCGCGAGATCATGGCGCTCGCCGAGCAATATCATCTTGCCGTGATCGAAGATTGCGCCCAAGCGATCGGCGCAGAAATCGACGGAAAACGCGTCGGGTCGTTCGGCGATGTCGGGTGTTTCAGCTTCTTCCCGACGAAGAACCTTGGCGCGTACGGCGACGGCGGAATGGCGACGACCAACGACGCGCAGATCGGTGCGCGAATGCGCAGTCTGCGCGCGCACGGCGGGCGCGTCAAATACCATCACGAAGAGCTTGGCGTCAACAGCCGTCTCGATGAAGTTCAAGCCGCCATCCTGCGCATCAAATTGCCGCTTCTCGATTCGTGGATCGCCGCGCGCCGCGCGCACGCTTCGTCGTACGGTGAAGGCCTCTCCCCGACCGTTTCGGTTCCACAGGAATCGCCTGGATCGAAACACGTGTACCATCAGTACACGGTGCGAATCAGCAATCGTGACGAAGTGCAGCGCCGTTTGAAAGACGCCGGCATTCAAACGATGGTGTACTATCCGGTTCCGCTTCATCTGCAAAAGGTGCACGCCGGCGATGGGCTTGCGCGAAGGCGCATTCCCGCACTCCGAACGCGCAGCCGAACAAGTGCTTTCGCTGCCGATGTTCCCGGAGCTGCATGAAAACGATCGGCAACACGTGGCCGACACGCTGCTGAGCGCGGTTGAACCGGTGCCGGCATAGTGCGCGTCCTAAGCGTCGTCGGAGCACGTCCTCAATTCGTCAAGGCCGCCCTGCTCTCGCGAGAGTTCGCGGCTCGAGGAATCGAGGAGATCATCGTTCATACCGGTCAGCATTACGATAACCGGATGAGCGACGTGTTCTTTGACGAGCTGGCGTTGCCGGCGCCGAAGTATCACTTGGGCGTCGGCAGCGCTTCGCATGGCGCGCAAACGGGCGAAATGATGAAGCGGCTCGATCCGCTCGTCGACGAAGAGCAGCCCGATTGGCTGTTGGTGTACGGCGATACGAACAGCACGCTCGCCGGTGCGCTCGTCGGCGCAAAGCTCCGCATTCCGGTTGCGCACGTTGAAGCCGGTCTGCGATCGTTCAACCGGGACATGCCCGAAGAGATCAATCGGATCGTTGCCGATGCGCGTCGGCGATTTGTTACTCGTGCCAACGGCTTCGCCGCGGCGAGCAACTTGCGCATCGGAGGGGGTCGAGGGAGCGATCGAAGTCGTCGGCGATCTTGATGGTCGATCTTGCGCCTCGAGGCGTCGCAGCGCTCTGCCGGAACGATCCGCCGATTTTGGCTCGGTTTCGGCGTGAACGCGGTATCGTACGCCGTAGCGACGATTCATCGTGCATCGAACACGGACGATCCGATCGTCTTCCAATCGCTCATCGAAGGGTTGCGCGCATCCGACATGACCGGTCGTGTTTCCGGTTCATCCGCGGACGAAGCCGCTCGTGGAACGTTTCGGCGTCGGACGAGAACGATAACATTATCGTCTGTGAACCGCTTTCGTATCTCGAGATGCTCGCCCTGTTCTCGCGTGCGGCGTCGTCCTGACGGATTCGGGCGGTGTTCAGAAAGAAGCCGTCGTGCTCGGCGTTCCCTGCGTTACGCTGCGCGACGAGACGGAATGGATCGAGACGCTCGAGGAGAGTGGAACGTCTTGGTGGAAGCGATCCGGCGCAGATCTTCGCTGCCGCACATCGCGTTCCCCTGCCGAGCAAGATTCAACCGTTCGGCGACGGCAACAGCGCGCGTCATATCGTCGATGCGATGGTTCGCGACATGATAAGAGTCGACGCAACGCGTCCGCGCTCGCTGTGTAGTAAACGCCCTTGAAGCGGGCTTTGTTGCTGACGTATCACGTGCCTCCGCGCGCGGCGATCGCGTCGGTGCGAGTCGGACAGCTGATGCGTGAGCTGCCTGAGTTCGGCTGGACCGTTTCGCCGATTACCCCCGACTTCGGCGACGTCGTCTATGGTGAAGACGTCCACACGACCGCATTTGCTGACTTCAAAGCGCCGTTTCGCCGCCTGTTGGGAGTCCGTAAGGACAGACCGACGCGCGACGACTCGGTGTCGCTGACGAAATTGCCGCCGGGAGAATCTTCGAACGGAGCTCGCGCGCGAAGCGGGCTGAAACAGCGCGTCGTCCGCATGGCGTACACCGTCGGCGAGTATGCGAATTCGAGTTTCGGCTGGTTGGGCCAGGTACGCAGGCCGTTCGCGACCTCTTTCGAAACAGCCTTCGACGCGATTATCTCGACCTCGCCTCCCGCAGCGACTCATCTCGTGGCTGCGCGAGCACACGGCGCTGTCCCATGGATCGCCGACCTTCGCGATCCATGGTACCGGAGAGACGATGCGTCTTTCCGAAGGCTCTTGTGTCGATCGATGGTCTCCTGGAGCCTCACACGTTTCGCACGGCGTCCGCATTGACGATTGTTTCCGAACCGCTCGCGGAAGATTTGCGTAACCGATATCCGAGTACAGCGGTACACAGCATACCGAATGCGTTCTCCGAACGGGAGTGGATCGGTGTGCCATTTGCCGAACCAAAGCGGGCGACATTCTTACACCCCGGGCAACTCTATGAGGGTGGTCGAGATCCGCGCCCATTCTTTGAAACGCTCGCTGAACTTCTGAAATCAGGAACAATTGCGCGTTCGGAAATAGCCGTAGAGCTATACGGGCGACAAGGCGAATGGCTCACAAACGCGATATCGCGGCTCGGTTTGGACGACGTCGTGCGCGTTCACGGCAATGCTCCACGCGAGCAGATTTTACGTCTGGAACGCGCCGCAACACGCCTGCTGGTGTTCCTCGCTGACGGCCCGCATGAGAGCGGCACATATACGGGAAAGCTTTTCGAGTATCTTGGCGCACGACGTAAAATAATCGCGATGGGCGGACCTCCGAAGATGGTTCTCGACGAAGTCTTGGAACAGACCGGTGCCGGCCAACGTTTCCAGGATAGCGACGGCCTTAGGCACGCAATCGTCGAAGCGGTACAAGAATGGCGCGCTGGCCGTTCATCGACCGTCGAAGCGAGCGCCGTAGCGCCGTTCGAAAGTGCGTACTTGGCTAAGCGTTTCGCCGACGTTTTGGACGAGGTCGTGAACGCGCGCAGCGACTCTCGTTATAGGAGCATCATGCACCGATTGTCTGCAACGGTCCTTGGCGGTGCGATCATCGTGAGACTTTTCATCGCCCAGGCGCACTCACAAGAGAACGCGGCCCTTTCTAAGGCGAGGGGTTCTCAAGAAGTGAATCTCACGCGGACGACGTATGCTTTGCGAACTCAAAACCAAAACTATTTGTTGAGTGCATTCGCAATTGCAGGGGACGGCTCTAATGGCGCTGACAACACCGTTCAGCCTGGCGTTGCGCTGTGGAATCAAGCCACCGGCACCGCGGTCGAATCGAGCCAAGTGAATCAGCCGCCGAACGGCAACTACACCACCGCGCGTAGCGATCACGATGCGCCATCGATGGTCCGAACTTCCGATGGCGCATATCTCCTAATGTATGGAGCGGCGAGCACGTACGCCGCAAATCGTCCCCCGGAATCGTGGGCATGTCCAAGCGGGTTCTGTCAACCATTCAAATTTGCACCGGCTAGCGGCAGCTTCTATCGTCAAGGCCTTAGTCGATTCGCCGGAATATTTGCTTCCGACCACGGGATTATCGGAGGCTTCGGTTGCGACGATCGGCGACGTGACCGTCATTGAAGGCCAGGAGCAAGGGAACAGCCGTAGTGGTCAGAGTGGTGCGCAAGGGTACGTGACGCTGCATGGCTCTTCGACGTTCGATACGGCGGCGGGCCCGTGGAATTTTACGTCTTCACATACGCCGCCGGGCAACGGTCTTTCAACGATAACGCTTACGCCGAACGACGATGCGTATTTTGACTTCGGCATCGTGCAGGCGAGCACGGGAACCGGCATGGTGGCGCTTTCTATAGGCGGCCGCTCGTGCAGTATGAGCTTAAGCTCGAATGGCGACGCGCAAGCCGTTGCGCAAAGTCTCGCTCAAGCCTTTGCCGGAACATGCAGTGCGTTGAGTTCGCAATTCGGAGCGATGCAGGTGCAGTACGATCCTACGCTTCGGTTCGAAGGACGAGTGCTCGCCCCAGCTGCGATCGGAATCACGCTCAAGAACGGCAACGTCCGCGAGCTGCCCGGGGCAACGGCAATTCGCCTGAGTTGCTCGGGAGCGGTCAGCTGTGGCTCGGCGCGCGGAATCGACAAAGTAAGCGACGTACGGCAGAGCGGGTTGCATCGTCACTTTCTCTTCGGCGGCGCAATAAGTGTTGGTCAGTATATCTATTCACTTATGGACGTCGAGATACTAACCGGAACATGGATGGGAGCTGCGCATAACGCGTACGGGCTGAACATTGCTTGTTTTCGATCGCAAGGTCCTCAGTACGGCCGTTGGACATGGACAAACTGTTCCGGCCGATATCCATTCACGGTTGCTCCGGGCATGCGCGCTGAGGACCGCCTTGGATCCAACAGTCCGTATTTGTCCGCCCACCGGTGGGCGGCTACCCCGCCGATATGACACCATACATCTATGACATGCGGATGGAAGCGCAGCCGCCGTTTGGGACGACATCAAATTATCCGGTAACATCAGCCAAAACCGCTACCGGGCTGGCGAACGGCGATGTCATGATCGTTCACGGTTGTCAGACGCGCACTGGAACGCTGACCGTCTGTTACGCAATCATCGATCCGAAGAACGATCAAACAACCGCGGCTGGAATCGTTACGCAGCCGTCGGCACGAGGTTCGCTGGCGTCGGTAGCGCTAAAGGCGACGGCAACGACGATTAACCTTGCGGTTATGCCGGGCCGGGGACCGGTGGGCTTGCGCAACGCGCGGTGCATGTCTCGTATTGTTTCGGTACAGTGCGCCAACTCGAGCTTGGCAACGGATATCATCACAGTCGCTGAGCGACGAGCCCGATTCGGGTTTCCCAGGCACTGTGGCGCCGTCGGACCGCGGGTTCGTCGCGCAAGTACGGCAACGTGCGACCGGCGCACACGCGACTTTGCGCACGTTCGAGAAAGACGTACCGTAAACGCCAGCGCAAATGCCGTTGCATCGCTTACAACCAGGTGCGTGATTCGGGTACATCGTTTCAACGGTTCACGAATAAGATCCGACTGTCCATTAGCCCAACGCCTCGCGTCTATTCAGCTCCTTTTACAGTCGAACGGCGCGGCGAGCGCCTGCGCAAAATGTCGGCTTTCTCGGCGGACGCTACGCAATGCCGCGGGCGCTGTGCGAGCCACACGCTCGACGGGTCGTAAAGCACAGCCTCCGCCCGAAAATATCTATCAACGACAAAACGCAAACCGAAGCTCATTCAATTCGTGATGGCTTCAGAAAAAGCGAGCACCGTGAAAAATGACATCAATCGCGTTTCGGCGCTGAGTTGCCATGTTGAGCCCGAGGGCGAACCGCGTTCGCACGGTTAAACTTGTGGCCAAGCCGGCATTCGGCGACCGAGGTTTCGATAACGGCCGTGCTCCAGCAGAGAGCTTTGCGTGGAGCGCTCGCGGAGTAGAATTGGGGAGACGACCCAACGAACGAAATTTTCACCTATCCTCCCTGGAGTAGTGGGGATACCATCACTCGCTCAGGCTGTCCGCGACATCAAAAGCGGAAAGCCACATGGAAGCCTGCGCCACGCGCACGTCGCGGTTAAGCTCATCTCCGCAATGAAAAAGCGTGCCCGATTCCGAAGAGCCGAGCGGCGTTTTTCTTTACTGTACCGGCACGCGGTTTAATGTTGCACTGGCTTCTGGGTACCGACCGGAGGCTTAATAACCGGCCGGCGCGTTCAAAATCACTGTGACAATAAGCGCGCCGGTCTTCGGGTTAGCATTTGACCACGATATCGGCGTACCGTCATGCGTTTTTCCAGGCAGCGTGACGTTCATTGGAACAGGTTGAGGTTCTTCCCACGCGTCAATAATCGCAAAATACCGCACATCGCTCGCAACGACCCGGCCAAACTCGAAAGGCGGCAGCGGCTGCGGAGGCCGTACTGGGTTCGGTCCGGGCGGTACGCTCACCGCCTCGGCGGTTGGATCGATCTGCAGGTCAACAATGTCTCGATCGCCCACGTTACGTACCGAACAGATTACTGCCGGTCGAATTTGATGATGGTTAGCGGCGTAATCGCGCGCATGGAGTCCTGTCAGCGGGTCTGTTCCGTTTAATTCCTGGTAACCAATAGATCGATGGATTGTGATGCAGCACATCGGACAGTGTTCGTTGAGCGCAAGAACCAACGAGGCGCGGACCGTGCGTTCTATAATCTGTATTAGCTAAGACTTAATCGGACAGTTGGCGAAGGTCGCATCGCATCCTGCCGCGTCACTGAGCGTGACGTCGGCGACGAAGGAGACGATCTTGACCACCGAACGCAAAGTCATTCGTGCCAAAGTTGGCCTGCTCAACCTTGCAAAGCAGTTGGGGAACGTGCAGCAGGCCTGCAAGATGATGGGGTTTAGTCGCGATAGTTTCTATCGCTTCCAAGAGCTCTATGAAACCGGCGGTGAGGCCGCGCTCGCGGAAATCTCGCGCCGAAAACCGATCCTGAAGAACCGAATCGATCCAACGATCGAGGATGCGATCGTGACGCTCGCAATAGAACAGCCGGCGTTCGGCCAAGTGCGCGTCGCCAATGAACTCAAAAAACGTGCAATGACCGTTTCTCCCGCCGGCGTGCGCTGCGTTTGGCAGCGGCACGATCTTGAGACGATGAAGAAACGATTGAAAGCACTAGAAGCAAAAAGTGCACAGGAAGGTTTGGTTCTGACCGAAGCGCAGCTCGCAGCACTTGAGAAGGCGCAGAACGAGAAGGACGCGCACGGCGAGTTCGAGAGTGAATGCCCCGGTTATTGCGGCGCACAAGACACGTTCTACGTCGGCACGCTCAAAGGCGTCGGCCGTGTATATCAGCAGACCTTTGTCGACACGTATAGCAAAGTTGGATTCGCGGTGTACCAGCAAAAGACGCCAATTACTGCAGCAGATCTGCTCAATGATCGGGTCATTCCATTCTTTGAAGAGCACGATATTCGCGTGAGCCGAATCCTCACTGATCGTGGAACCGAGTACTGCGGAGACGTCCAGAAGCATCCTTACGAGTTGTACCTCGCAATCGAAGACATCGATCACACGCGCACCAAGGCAAAGAGCCCCCAAACAAACGGCATCGTTGAACGCCTTCACAAGACGATGCTTAACGAATTCTACCGCGTGGCATTCCGCAAGAAGATTTACCATACGGTCGACGAGCTGCAAGCCGATCTCGATGCATGGATGCGCGAGTACAACATAGAACGCACGCATCAAGGGCGCTGGTGTTACGGCAAGACGCCGATGCAGACATTTTTCGACAGCTTGGAACTCGCCAAGGAGAAGCTATTTGCAGCCTGAGTTTAGCGCCATTGGAACCATCTGACACTCAGCGACGCGATCATGCGCCAACTGTCAGACGAAGTCTCGGTTTACACATCTTGTGACTATTGCGCGCAAGTCGGTCTTGCATCGGTTGCAACCGATAAAACACAACCGTTGCCAGCTGCCGTTTGTGAGAACGCATCGCAGCTCGATGCGTCTTGCCCTCAGCTCGCTTACGCGCATAATAGAGTTGGCCCGGATGATTGCGCGTGCGGTTTTGGACCAACGCAATAACATGGAGTAATCGATTGAGCTGACGATCACCACCGGTGTTGACACGGACGCTCGCGTTGCGACCGCTCGAACACGGAACGGGCGCCGCCCCGGCGCGCATCGCGAAGCTCGCGGCATTGCGATACATGCAAAGATTGCCGGCATGTCCAATGATCCCGGCAGCAACGACAATGGAAACGCCTCGAAGCTCCAGCAATTCGGGCGCAAGGCGCTTAACGAAAGGGCGCAGTTGGCGTTCCAGCGCATTCACTGCTGCATTGAGCCGGCGGATTTCCGAGATGGCCTCGTCCATCTCATCAGCAAGCGCATCGCCGGTATAGCTCTTACCGCGATGACCCGTTAGAAGATCTGCTGCATTCTGCAATGCAATTTCGGTGGTCATGTTCGAGGGCAGCGGTCCAATCGCCAGCCGCAATGCGGCATCCCGCAGCCGATTTACAGCCTCCGTCCGCTGTCGCACAAGTCGATCGCGGCGATCATAACGTAACCGGACTGCTTCCTGTTCATCCAGACGTTCGCAACGCCGCAAGCGATCGGATTCGCGCAGAACTGCTTCGGCAATCGCTCGAGCGTCGAGTGGATCGGATTTTCCTCTTCGGCTTGCGTGTTTGCGGTGACGTTTAGTGAACGAACCTGGAACCTCGTATACGACGGCGTTGCTTTTCAGCAGAGCATCGGCGAAGCCACGTCCGCAATCGAACCACTTCCCTCAAGACCCCATTCAACGGTGCCAAACGACCGTGCTCTTTCGATCGCAGTCGCATACCCTGCGGCGTTCGTTGCAATGGTGATCTCCGAGAGCGCTTTCCCAACTCCATCAACGAATACGATGGTGTGAGAATCCTTGTGACAATCGACGCCCGCAACGACGCGCA